>NZ_CP101426.1:0-3480000 GCF_051123975.1 Rhizobium sp. YTUHZ044 | reverse complement strand
GCCTATTGGCTATTGCCTGATGCGTCGAAGGCGCCTCAGGTTTCCAAGCATTGTGATAAGGTATCTGCACCTGAATACATAGGGTGTAAGAAGCGAACGCAGGGAACTGAAACATCTAAGTACCTGCAGGAAAGGACATCAACCGAGACTCCGCAAGTAGTGGCGAGCGAACGCGGACCAGGCCAGTGGCAATTGTGATTAAAGTGGAACGCTCTGGAAAGTGCGGCCGTAGTGGGTGACAGCCCCGTACGCGTAGATATCATGATTGTCCTAGAGTAGGGCGGGACACGAGAAATCCTGTCTGAACATGGGGAGACCACTCTCCAAGCCTAAGTACTCGTGCATGACCGATAGCGAACAAGTACCGTGAGGGAAAGGTGAAAAGCACCCCGACAAGGGGAGTGAAATAGAACCTGAAACCGGATGCCTACAAACAGTCGGAGCCCGCAAGGGTGACGGCGTACCTTTTGTATAATGGGTCAACGACTTAGTGTAACAAGCAAGCTTAAGCCGGTAGGTGTAGGCGCAGCGAAAGCGAGTCTGAACAGGGCGATATAGTTTGTTGCATTAGACCCGAAACCGAGTGATCTAGCCATGAGCAGGTTGAAGGTTGGGTAACACCAACTGGAGGACCGAACCCGCATCTGTTGCAATAGATTGGGATGACTTGTGGCTAGGGGTGAAAGGCCAATCAAACTCGGAAATAGCTGGTTCTCCGCGAAATCTATTTAGGTAGAGCGTCGAGCGAATACCCCCGGGGGTAGAGCACTGGATGGGCTATGGGGACTCACCGTCTTACTGATCCTAACCAAACTCCGAATACCGGGGAGTACTACTCGGCAGACACACGGCGGGTGCTAACGTCCGTCGTGAAAAGGGCAACAACCCTAACCTCCAGCTAAGGTCCCCAAGTCATGGCTAAGTGGGAAAGGATGTGAGGATCCCAAAACAACCAGGATGTTGGCTTAGAAGCAGCCATCATTTAAAGAAAGCGTAACAGCTCACTGGTCTAAATAAGGGTCTTTGCGCCGAAAATGTAACGGGGCTGAAGCCATGCACCGAAGCTGAGGATGTGTAGCAATACACGTGGTAGCGGAGCGTTCCGTAAGCTGATGAAGGGAGACCCGTGAGGGCTCCTGGAGGTATCGGAAGTGCGAATGTTGACATGAGTAACGATAAAGAGGGTGAGAGACCCTCTCGCCGAAAGACCAAGGGTTCCTGCTTAAAGTTAATCTGAGCAGGGTTAGCCGGCCCCTAAGACGAGGCGGACACGCGTAGTCGATGGGAACCACGTTAATATTCGTGGGCCTGGTGGTAGTGACGGATTGCACAAGTTGTTCATTCTAATTGGATTGGATGGGCAGCGGAGCGGTTCCAGGAAATAGCTCCACCGTATAGACCGTACCCGAAACCGACACAGGTGGTCAGGTAGAGTATACCAAGGCGCTTGAGAGAACTATGTTGAAGGAACTCGGCAAATTGCACGCGTAACTTCGGAAGAAGCGTGACCCCATATGAGGCAACTCTTGTGGGGTGGCACAGACCAGGGGGTAGCGACTGTTTATCAAAAACACAGGGCTCTGCGAAGTCGCAAGACGACGTATAGGGTCTGACGCCTGCCCGGTGCTGGAAGGTTAAGAGGAGAGGTGCAAGCTTTGAATCGAAGCCCCAGTAAACGGCGGCCGTAACTATAACGGTCCTAAGGTAGCGAAATTCCTTGTCGGGTAAGTTCCGACCTGCACGAATGGCGTAACGACTTCCCCGCTGTCTCCAACATAGACTCAGTGAAATTGAATTCCCCGTGAAGATGCGGGGTTCCTGCGGTCAGACGGAAAGACCCCGTGCACCTTTACTATAGCTTTACACTGGCATTCGTGTCGGCATGTGTAGGATAGGTGGTAGGCTTTGAAGCGGGGACGCCAGTTTCCGTGGAGCCATCCTTGAAATACCACCCTTATCGTCATGGATGTCTAACCGCGGCCCGTCATCCGGGTCCGGGACAGTGTATGGTGGGTAGTTTGACTGGGGCGGTCGCCTCCGAAAGAGTAACGGAGGCGCGCGATGGTGGGCTCAGACCGGTCGGAAATCGGTCGTCGAGTGCAATGGCATAAGCCCGCCTGACTGCGAGACTGACAAGTCGAGCAGAGACGAAAGTCGGTCATAGTGATCCGGTGGTCCCGCGTGGAAGGGCCATCGCTCAACGGATAAAAGGTACGCCGGGGATAACAGGCTGATGACCCCCAAGAGTCCATATCGACGGGGTTGTTTGGCACCTCGATGTCGGCTCATCGCATCCTGGGGCTGGAGCAGGTCCCAAGGGTTTGGCTGTTCGCCAATTAAAGCGGTACGTGAGCTGGGTTCAGAACGTCGTGAGACAGTTCGGTCCCTATCTGCCGTGGGTGTAGGAATATTGACAGGATCTGTCCCTAGTACGAGAGGACCGGGATGGACATATCTCTGGTGGACCTGTTGTCCTGCCAAGGGCATAGCAGGGTAGCTATATATGGACGGGATAACCGCTGAAGGCATCTAAGCGGGAAACCCACCTGAAAACGAGTGTTCCCTATCAGAGCCGTGGAAGACGACCACGTTGATAGGCCGGGTGTGGAAGTGCGGCAACGCATGAAGCTTACCGGTACTAATAGCTCGATCGGCTTGATCGTTCTCATTGTTCATGCTCATCAGCCAGAGGCTGATGATGCCTGACCTTTGTCCTGACGCGCCAAGGGCGCTGCGGACGGCCCGCCAAACGATTGGCGACGGCCTCTGGCCTGTATGGGTGCCACAAGCACCCGCAGCCGGAAGAGATCCAAAAGACGTGTTCAAAAAAACAGGCCAACGCCTGCCAGCTTCTCAAATCAATAAGTTGCGCTTTGCCGACCTGGTGGTTATGGCGGGGTGGCTGCACCCGTTCCCTTTCCGAACACGGCCGTGAAACGCCCCTGCGCCCATGGTACTTCGTCTTAAGACGCGGGAGAGTAGGTCGCTGCCAGGTCTGCAAAACGCAACTCAGTTGATAAAAATCTTCTCTGAACAAACCCAAACGGCCAAGGCCGAAACAAAGGGCCGCTCACAAGCGGCCTTTCGTGTTATAATAGTTCCGCGGGGTGGAGCAGCCCGTTCGGCCTAAGATCGATCCACCGGATCGATCTCCAAACGGCCTCACCTCGTCAGGCTACGCCTGACATCGCTCCCGGGCACAACGTCCGGAATGAAATATCGCGGGGTGGAGCAGCCCGGTAGCTCGTCAGGCTCATAACCTGAAGGCCGCAGGTTCAAATCCTGCCCCCGCAACCAACGATCCCTGCGATCCCAATAAGCCCCCACCGTGGGGCTTTTTGCGTTTCTGGGCGCCGGAAACCGCAGCTTCTCCCATCAGTTCCTCAAGGACTGCCGTCTGTTCGAGGAAGTCCGGGTTCTTCTTGCCGCAGGCGAACGTCAGGATCGCCGCCAGATCGCCGCGCAGCACGATCGCCAGTTCATCGCCATTCGGCACCAGCTCGATCCGCTCGACGAGCGTGCGCAGCATCTGCGCTGCACGCCCCCGTGTCTCCTCGTTGCCAAGGTGGTCGTGAAGGGCAGCGATCTCCTCGTGGTAATATTTTGCGAGGTTGGGATGCAGCAGGGGAGGCGGCGCTTCTGTCGTCTCCAGCATCGAAGACAGCTCCCTCTTACGCTGTTCCAGACCCACCATCTTCTCGTTGATCCGGTCGGCGGCGCCGCCCTTCAGTATGAGATCGAGGAGCGTGTCGAGCTCGCGGTCGATGCGCTTGATCTCGACTTCAGCAGATTCGAGCGATGCTCGGGCTGCCATCCGGGCCTTGTTCACCTCACGTGTAAACTCGTCGCAAAAATCCTTGAAGAGTTCCGGTTCCATCAGGTGCTTGTCGAGCCCGTTCAGGATGCTCGCTTCCAGCGTGTCGCGGCGGATGTTGAGCCGGTTGTCGCAGGTGCCCTTCGTGCGGGCATTGGTGCATCCGAGGATGTCCCTGGAGATCATCGAATAACCGCCACCGCAGCAGCCGCATTTGACCAGACCGGTGAAGAGGTGTTTTGGGCGTCGGCGATCGTTCAGGCTCAAATTGTCGCCGGGACGCGCTCCTGGCTCCAGCGCGAGCTGAGCTTGCCGCGCTTTGACCGCGTCCCATAGATTTTGGTCGATGACACGGAGCTCCGGCACATCCTGAACGACCCAATCGCTCTCCGGATTGAGCCGCGACACGCGCTTGCCTGTATCCGGATCCTTCAGGTACCGGAGGCGGTTCCAGACCAATTTGCCGACATAGAGTTCATTGTTGAGGATACCGGTCCCGCGCTTCGGATTGCCGTGGATGGTCGACGACCCCCAATCGCTGCCCTGCGGACCCGGCACGCCCTCGCTGTTCAGCATCATTGCGATCGTCCGCGACGACTTGCCGGCAAGGTAGTCCACGAATATCCGGCGGACGATGTTGGCCTCGGCTTCATTGATCGTCCGCTCGCCGCGGCTGGCCTCTCCGGAAGACGCGTCAATCTGGCGGACGACGTCGTAGCCGTAGCAGAGGCCACCACCCGATTTTCCATCTTCCACCCGGCCGCGGAGGCCGCGGCGAGTCTTGTCGGCAAGATCCTTCAGGTAGAGCGCGCCCATCGTGCCCTTGAGACCGATATGCAGCTCGCTGACTTCGCCCTCGGAAAGCGTGACGATGCTGACGCCGGCAAAGCGCATGCGTTTGTAGAAGCCGGCAATGTCCTCCTGGTCGCGCGAAAGACGGTCAAGCGACTCCGTCAGGATGAGGTCGAATCGGCGCTTGAGACCGTCGGCGATCAATTCCTGCACGCCTGGCCGCAGCAACGACGCGCCGGAGATCGCCCGGTCCGTATAGCTGTCGACGATCGTCCAGCCCTCGCGCTCGGCGCGGGCACGGCAAATCCGCAACTGATCCTCGATCGAGGCGTCGCGTTGATTGTCGGAGGAGTAACGGGCGTAGAGTGCGACCTTCATGCGGCGATCTCCCTAATCCGGGAGGTGGTCGCGGGATGCGCGCTCCCGTTCGGCTTCGACGAATTTGCGCGCGGCGTGCCGCGCCAGCAGGCGGACGAAGTCGCGAAGGCGCGGATCGGGCTTTTCGGGATCGTAGGCCGGCATGCTTTCGGATGGTTCGAGAACCACCCGGACGCACCCAGCCGCGCTCCCTTTTCGTTTTGCCACAACGCAATCCTCGTCAGAAAACGGGTCGATCCGTTCCTGGCAAAGACTGGGGCGTCAGCCCTGAACTGTGAATGCGAATTCCCGGGCATTCTGGAAAACTCCGGCGCATAGCACTGATTTGCCCGCGTCTCACGCGCATTCGGGCGTAGTCCGTGCGGCGGAGACAGCAAGCTCGGGCGTAACCTTAGCGGAAAACCGCGACGGGCGAATCCCCCAAAGTCGATTTTTTCTTTCACTTTTTTCCACAAACAAGCCAACGGCGATCGGCCGAGTGGGGAGCCAAGGGGGCTTCCCCCTTGCTCCCCAGCAAACGCCGCCTGCGCATGGCAGGGCCGCCGGCTCGCAAGCCGGCGCAGGGCTACGATCCGCTTCTGTGTTCCGATCCGTCCCGCTCGGCCTCGCAGCCCGGCGATGCTCGCCGGCATTTGCCCCCTCCATCCCCGCGCGCTCACGCGCCCCCGGGAGGCATGTCGGGGACATGCCTCCGGCATTGACCAAGGAAAGGATTGGAACAATGGCAAGGACAGCGAAGAAGGCGAAGGCCGTCACGACCACGACGGCGGAAGATGTGGCAACGGACGAACACGTCCTCAGCATCGGAGAAGTATCGGCGGATGTGATCGCGGCTCTGCCCGCTCCAGAAAGCATTGCGGCGGAAGCCGTGGGCGGCGTGGAAATCCTGATCCCGCTCGACAGGCTCAAGAAGTCGCCCCGCAATGCGCGAAAGACCCCGCACAGCAACGAGACGATCGAAACCTATGCGGCGAGCATCGCCGCCAAGGGCATCTTGCAGAACCTCGTGGTCGAACCGGAGTTCGGCCCCGATGGTGAGCCGACCGGCTTCTACTTCGTCACCATCGGCGAGGGCCGCAGGTTGGCACAGGCGTTGCGCGCCAAGCGCAAGGAGATCGCGCCGGATGAACCGGTCCGCTGCGTCATCGACACGGCAAACGATCCCTTCGAAATCAGCCTGGACGAGAACGTCACGCGCAGCAACCTCCTGCCCGCAGACCAATTCGAGGCTTTCCGGGAACTTGCGGAAAACCGGGGTTGGGGTGCGGAAGAGATCGCCGCTCGTTTCGGCGTCACCGCGCATGTTGTCAAGCAGCGGCTGCGTTTGGGCGCGGTCAGCCCGAAGCTGATGCAGGTCTATCGCGAGGGAGGTCTCAACCTCGATCAGTTGATGGCCTTTGCCGTCACCGACGATCATGTGCGGCAGGAGCAGGTCTATGACAGCCTCGGTTATAACCGCGACGCCTATATCATCCGCCGGGAGTTCACCCGCACGCATGTGCAGGCGAACGACCGCAAGGCGATGTTCATCGGCGCGGAAGCCTATATCGAGGCGGGTGGCTCGATCCTGCGCGATCTCTTTACCGAGGATCGTGGTGGCTATTTCGAGGACGCCGCCCTTCTGGACCGGCTCGTTCTCGAAAAGCTGGAGAGCATCGCCGCCGATCTACGGGCGGCGGAGGGCTGGAAATGGGCGGAAGTCTTCATTGACTACCCGCATGCCCATGGCCTTCGCCGCGTCTATCCGCAGCCGGTTGACCTGTCGGCGGAAGACCTTGCTGCCCGCGAAGCGGCACAGGCAGAATTTGATGCTCTGACGGCGGAATGGGAGAACACCGATGAAGACCTGCCGCCCGATGTCGATCAGCGCTTCGCGGAGTTTGAAGCGGAAATCGAGCGCCTTGACGCCCGCCGGCATGCCTACGATCCCGAGGATGTTGGCTGCGGCGGCGCATTCGTCTCCCTCAACTATGAAGGCGCGGCCCGCATCGAGCGCGGCTTCATCCGGCCCGAGGACGAGAAGCCGGAACCGGAAGCGGACAGCATCGAAAATGGCGAAACCGTCATCGATGGCGTGCGCGTCAATGCGGACGGTGAAGTCATCGCGGAAAGGCAAGGGCAGGGCGGTGATCCTGCGCGGGAGGAAGATGAAGGTGATGCGGCGCAGCCGGTTTCCGATATTCTCACCCGCGACCTCACGGCGCATAGGACGCTTGGCCTTCGCCTTACGCTTGGCGAGCAGCCGGAAATCGCGCTGATCGCCGTGACGCATGCTCTTGCCGCCCAGACCTTCTATCGCGGCGTCGAGGCCAGCCCCCTCGAAATTCGGCCCATGAGTGCCGCGCTGTCCGGTCACGCGGATGGCATCGAGGATACGGCGGCGGCAAGGATGCTGGCGGATCGCCATGAGGGTTGGGCGACCGACATGCCGCGCGACGCGGCCGATCTCTGGGACTTCATCGCCGGGTTGGATCAGGTCAGTGTCATGGCGCTCTTCGCACATTGCGCATCCCTGACCGTCAATGCTGTCAAACAGCCATGGGAGCAGCGCCCGCGCGCGCAACATACCGTCAACAGGTTGGCGGCGGCGCTCGCTCTCGACATGAGTCAGCATTGGAGGCCGACCGCTCGCAGCTATCTGGGCCGCGTCACCAAGGCGCACATCCTTGCTGCCGTGCGGGAAGCTTGCGGTGACGAGGCGGCGGAGCGGATCGCGGACATGAAGAAAGCGCCGATGGCCGAGGCTGCCGAGCAGCTTCTCGGGGGTACCGGCTGGTTGCCGCCGCTCCTGCGGACTGCGCATCCCGCCATGCCAACCTTGCAGGAAGACAGCATCGCGGATGCCGATGCGTCTCACTCGGATTTTGGTGGGGACGTTGATCCCTTCGAAGCGGAGGCATGGGAGGAAGGCCCCGGCCACGGGCATGCCGAAGATGACGGCATGGATGACGGGGCCGGCTTCTCCGAAGCCGCCGAATGAACAGGGCGAGGCCGGAGCCACAGCGCTCCGGCCCGCTTCTGCCGATCAAGAAAATTTGCGGCCGCGCCACGAGGGCGCGGCCGTGACCTCGACGCGAACACGATCATCACGTCTGTCGAAACGTGGAGGCTGCAGGTCGCCGCTCGTACATCGTGAGAGAGTGAGGACAGGCCATGACCCCGATCATCCTTCTGGCTGTCGCGCTCTGCACCGCGCTATGTGCGCTCGCCTTCGTGCTTGCGACGCATGCCTTGCCGTTCATGGCTGGCCTTGCCGCCTTCCGCCTTGCGCACGCATGCGGCGCAGGAGTGATGATCGCTGGCGTCGTCGCCATTGCCGCCACCATTCTATCGTTTGCACTGTTCGTCTGCCTCCGGGAGGTTCTACGGAACCCAACTGCAAGGCTGGTCCTAGCCGTAGCTTATGCCGCGCCTGCCGCTGTAGCCGGGTATGCGCTGATGCACGGCGTCATCGGTGCTGCGCCTGTGACGGAACCCGCGAGGCAATTCCTCGGCATTGCCTGCGGCGCAGTCGTCGGCTTCTCGGCGGCGGCGCGGCTCGCCCAACCGAGGTGAAGCCGCCCCGGCGGACCTGCTGACCCTGCTCAACGAGGGCATGGGGGCCGTCCTAAAGAGCTACGAAATCGTGGAAACGGTGGGTCAGCGGCGGGGGCTTGTCGTGCCGGTGGGCCCGTCGGTGCGAGGCCGGCGGTGACGTCAAACGCAACAACGCAGCACCGCACCGGCCTGAGCAGCTAGTCCGGTGCCTCTGTACGAGCCATCCATGCAAGTTCAGCGGAAACGGCGAATCGTCTGGCTTGGTGGGATGGGCTGTAGTGATCATGCCGGTGAGCCCTACCAGCTCGCCCGGAACGCGGTGAAACGCCAGAACAACAAAGGTCCGGAGCATCACTCGCACTTTATTGATCGGCGGAAAACGTTCCCAGGCCCGAAATGAGACCGAGACCCTGTTGCGCCGCGGGCCCGGCAAGCCTTTGTATACGGGGAAGTAAGGGCGCCGATCGTAGCCATGACGCGGTTGCCCTCTTTCCACTGAAAAAGATCACGCCCAACGCGAACTCGATTGATCTGGCCTGACCGAAGACCGGCGGCGAAATCGCCGCCTCGATCTCAAGTCCGCAACGTCCGCCATCCGCTTTTTTCCGCCGCCGGCTTGATGGCCGGCTTTGCATCGCGAAATCAAAAAAGCGGCTGTCGGCCGCCCTTCATTCCATTCCGGCCCAAGGGTGCGCCCCGATCGTCTCCGGTCCAACGACCGTCATCGAGATCGCGATGGGCGCGATCCGATCAGCAAAAGGACAGCGCATCATGGCTACCATCGGCACCTTCACCCGCACCGAGAACGGCTTCAACGGCTCGGTCAAGACCCTCACCCTCAACGTCAAGTCCGTGAAGTTCGTGCCCGCCGAGGGCGACACCGAAAACGGCCCGGACTACCGCGTGTTCGCGGCGGCCGTCGAGTTCGGAGCGGCATGGAAGAAGCAGTCCGACAAGGGCAATTCTTACCTCTCCGTCAAGCTAGACGATCCGAGCTTCGCCGCCCCGATCTACGCCAGCCTGGTCGAGACCGAAGGCGACGAACTGGCCCTCATCTGGTCACGGCGCCGCGCCAGCAACTGAGAACTGCAGGAGGGTCCCGCCGACGGGACCCTCTTCTCCATCAGAAGGGCTTGCGCCGAATAGCCGGTAACGCCGCTCGCCAGGCCGACCTTGGCGCCCTCCGAAACGGTTTTGATCAGTTCACTGATACCTTCGGGATATAGCCGAGCTGGTTCAACAAAGTATGCAGGACCCGCATCTGCCCATGCATCTCCATGGCGGCCTCGACATAGGCGAGATGCTGAGTGCCTCCGCTTGTTTTTCCCTCATGAGCATCGGGCAACAGCTCCCAGAGCTGTTGGGCTCGCTCAACGCGCTGCCTGTGAGAGCGGATGGCGTCGACGGTCAGGGTCTCGAGTTCACCGCTCGATATTCCTCTCGTCAAACCGATGACCGCCGGGATTTCAAATGACTTGTTTCTGTTCACGCTCATGACTCCGAATGATTGGCCGTCGGTACGGCACGTCTGTTCCGACTCCCGGCATTCAATCGACAAATTCCATCGAGCGAAATGTGCAGATCTGCATAGCGGGGTTGGACGTGTCGCCCTGATTTTCCGATTGCCAGAGACTTCCCATCGACGCTCGACGGGACGCCATTCGCAGTATTCTCCCCGCGCACAAGTCCACAGTTTCACCTCACCGCCGGCGTCCGGTGCAAGCGGGGCCCCGGGGACGAGACGTGGAGGCGGCTTGGCAGAGGCGCACTGACTGCCGCTCAATCCGGCTTCGCGCAAGCGCTCGCACAAGGCCAAACTGTCACACCAATAATACGAGATCATGTATATATATTCGTTCACGGATTGCAGTGTAACCAACGGAGGGAGAGGGCGATGGGATTTCTGCAGATTGCGAGTTGGAACATCGAACATCTGAGCGGGGCGCCGCGTGCCGATCGCCGACAGAGTGCCTTTGCGCTCGCCGACCACATCGAAATGTCCGGCATCAACGTCATTGCCCTTCAAGAGGTGTACCTAACTCCAGGAGACGAGGAAGTAAGGCTGGGGCCAGGGCAACCGACAATACCGAGTCGAGCAAGAACGGAACGCCGGAACGCCGATCTCGATGTGGTCTGTTACCTGCTCGAAGAACACCTTGATGATCCTTGGGCCTACGAAATCGTACCCAACCGGCAAGCAGGCGACCGGTCGCAGCTGTGCGCTGTCATGTAGGCCGGCGCCGATCCACGGCGCCAGCTCAGCTCAGATACTTTGAAATCCATGCCCTTACCAACTCGGAGTAGGGTTCCTTTGGGTCAGCCAAACGCTTTAGCTGTGCCAGCGTGTCTCGCTTGAAGCCTTCGATGCGGCTCTTGATTTTTGCATTGAATGCGATGTCGTCGCGGAGTTGCTGTGCCTGAGGTGCCGCCGCTCCTCCAAGTTGGGCGGTCTTGCGAGCCGTTTCGCTGTCGATGTCCTCTATGATCTCGGCAAGGCCGATACTGAGTTCCAAGATGAACTCCAGGTCGCGCAACACTTTCGTCCGAGCCTGGACTAGGCTCAAACGATTGAGCCCGTACACCTGGATGGACACGAGACCCATGGGGCTGACCCCGGCCTGGGTAGCGAGGGCAACAAGATCACCGGGCTGGCCGTTCGGCGGCTGACCGAGCGCTGCCGGCGTCGCCAACTTCGGCAACACGAGTCCGATAAGATTGTCGCGATCGATGTGAAAGCTCAGATGCTCGCGTGGGTCGTCACGCGTAGGGTCCAGCAACAGCCGTTGTTCAACAAGCAGATTGTCTCCCGGACCACGGGCGCGCCCCGTTTCCGTCGCGAGCGGAAACGCCGAGGATTTGCCCAAGGACATTTTCCTGGTTCGATCGAATTCCCCGCTTGATAACAGCTTGACGATACTACCGACGAGAGCGCTCGGCGCCTTCTGCTCGCGCCTTCGATTGCAATCGATGCAACTGGGCAGTAGGTTGTGCCAGTCCATCGCCAGCCAGTAGTAGCCGCGATGACCGGCCACGCCCTCGACCTCGCCTTTGGGACGGTAATGTTCGACGTCAACGGGCTGTGTGCTTCCGTAAAAGCTCTCACAGTAAGCACATTTACCGTGAAAAAGCCGCTCGAGTTCGGATTTGACGGCGTTCTCTTTATAGCGCGCGAATTCGAACGTTTTTGCCGCATCCGGTCCGTTCATGTGCTCGATGACGCGATCAAGTTCAGTCTTACCGGCCTTGTCGGGTTTGTGCAGGATGGAGGGCTCCGTACTCTGCGAACGGTCGACGCGCCTCATCCGAGCAGGTCCCCAAGATAAGATTTGACTGCAGTCTTCGCGCGCTCGCGCTTTTCCTCATTGCTGCTCTTGTCCCGTACCCTGCGGCTAGCAACATATTCCGCCACCGCCTCTTGCACGAGCCTACTCACCTCGGTCTTTCCATAGGGCAATCCATTGCTGATCTCGTCGCGAAACGCGCGAAGAATCGTTTGCTCCCGTTCCGACAAGCGCCAGCGCTCTTCCCTTGTCCGGAGAAATTCTTCTTCCTTCTTGAGGATCGCTGGCACCTCAGCGAATGTCGTTTCGATGCGGCGGTCGTCGGTGGAGAAGAGCTGAAAGATGTCTGACGTGAGGAGTTGGTCGATCGTCAGGTTTTCGATGTTTGCGAAGTCGCTGATCTGCTCGACCACTTCATTCATGTTGCTGTCGGCCCTCTGGTCGCGGTTGCGGTAACGGTTCAGCATCATCACCTCTCCGGCGAACATTCCCCTGAGACAGAGCGGGTCGTGGCTAGTGAGGATGAATGTCGAGCGCGGTAGGGCGCGGCGCAATCCCGAGACGATCTGCATTTTCCAACGTGGATGCAGGTGGGCTTCGATCTCATCGATCAGGATGATGGCGCGTGCGTGGCGCGCCGCTCGGGGATCGTAGTTCGATAGCTCGAGCAGCCTTGAGAAGATGTCGCAGACCACAGCAAGAACGGCTCGATAACCGGACGAGACCACGCTCAGCCGCTGCCTCAGAAGTCCATCTGGATTCTTGCGTTCAATGTTTATCGCGCAGTATTCCCGCCCCTCCTGGTCGCGTCCCACCTCGATGTTTCGGAAATGACCGTCGATCTGGATGATGTGGCGAAGTGCGCTGACAACCTCGTTAAGCGACTCCGGAGACCGCTTGGATAGTCCGATCAGCCAGGGCTCCGGATTCGAAATCACCTGGTCCCGTCTGAACAGTGTGTCGATATGGCGAACCACGTCGTCGCGCTGTTCTTTGTCGAACAGCCTGTGGGCGCCATAGGCGAAGACAAGAGGATGATGGGCAGCGGAGTCGTCGCTGAAGATGCCGTTCGACCGGTCGAGCACGAGCTTCAATGTTGGGGCATCATTGTGGAATTCCACCTCGATCGATCCGCGATCTATCGGGTCATGGCCGGCACTTCCCATGTATTCGGGGTCCAGGAGAAGGTCGGCAGGACTTTCCTGCAGCTGATTGCGCAGGGCGGTTGGAATGCAGGTCAGCGCAATCGCCTCAAGGATGCTGCTCTTCCCAGTCGCATTTTCACCCAGGATCAACAGGCATGGAGCATCCGGCACATCGGTGAATTCGTTGGGCACCGACATAGCGACGGCCACTTCCGGCATCTGCGCCTTCATGCTGAAATCAATTGATTCCAACGATTTGAAATTCTGGATGCGGACGTGCTTGATACGTGGTTGATTAAGGTCGACTTCGGGTTTGGGAAGCTTTTCTTCAATAGCCACGGGATGCGGGAGTCCGCGATTCTCGTCCTGCCGACGGACTTCCTCGATGGCGCTGAAGATGATCGGATAAGCATCGCCGTCGCGCCATAGCCGCGCAATCGCTGAACCGATCGCTGACGGCGCAAGGTTGAGCTTTCGCTTCGTCTGCCGTCGGATCTCGCGGCCAATGCGCGACGTCAAAAGATAGGCTGCGCTGGGATATGGAGCGGACGATTGAAGCGACGGATAGGAATGGTCGCTTGAGGGGCGGGCGAGCAATTCCTTGATCAACTGCGTCAGGAAATGCCCGCGCTCTTCAACGAGCGCCGGTCTGTTCAAACTGAAATGGGCAATCGTCGGGTCGGCGCGTCTGCTTCCGGTGAGGCGCCCATCCAAGCGGATCTGGAACGCTTGTGTGATCCGCCTTTCACCCGGGTAATACAGGACGGGGTCTTCGTCCAGATCAAGCGCGGGCCCTTGGAACGCGTCGAATTCCTGGCTGAACTCCGGTATCTCAGCCCGCTTGCCGATCACGGGAAAATAGTTCTTCCGCGACGGCGTGCACTCATCGCAGATCGGAAACAGGTTTTCCCAGTGAAAGGCAAGCCACAAATAGCAGGACTTCGTTGTGGCTCCTCCATCAGAAAGCGCGTGAGCAGGCGGACGAAAGCGGTAGGGCGCAAGCCTTGAAGCCATCTGTTCGCAGAAGGCGCAGCGACCATTGCTGAGTTCCATCAGGCCTGAAGTCACATCGGGTTCGAGCGGATATTTCCAAACATTGGGAACGTCCGTCTGGGCACTTTCGAGCGCGTCTCGCGACAGATACCGTTGGATATCACGCTTCAACTCCGCCACTTTGCCTTCAATTAGCGAGCGCGGATGAAAATCGCCCCTCCGGGCATGATCAAAAAAAAGCACAGTAAATCCCCCTTCGCGAAACCGTCGGTGCGTCAGCAAAAGTCTTACTAATACTTCTCTCCGCCGGTTGACTCCTAGTCGCGCCTAGGTTGAAATATGACTAAATGTGAGAAATACGCAAGGCGGCAGAAATTCCTCAAGAAATAGTAACGTTGGCCTAACGCGCGGGTCCGAACATGGATGATGAAGCTTCGACGGCAGGTGAGAATCCGAACTTGGACGAGCGGGAAGCACCCGCGAAAAAACCAGCCCGCCGAGGAGAGCGGGCGGGGCGTCAGGCGATCGTTCTCGTCCACGGCATGGGCGAACAAATTCCAATGGATACCATCAAGGGGTTTGCCAGGACCATCTGGCGCGGCGACCTACCGTGGTCGACTGTTCGTGATGACGCAGACGACATTTGGAGCAAACCCGACCCGAAGACCGGCTCGCTCGAACTGCGCCGGTTGACGACCCGCAAGACCGCCGAAGGGAAGAACTACCCCAAAGGCGTGCGCACGGATTTCTACGAACTCTATTGGGCTGATCTCACGGCCGGGTCGACCTGGGAGCAGTTCGTCTCATGGGTGCGCTACCTGCTGTTTCGACACCTATCCAAAGTGCCGGTTCCGGTGCGTCCTGCCTGGTTTTTGCTCTGGGCTCTCTCCATCTTGGCAGCGGGGTTGGCGTTGTTATCAGTTCTGCCGGAATCGCTCTGGAGCACGATCGGCCCAGACTGGGTTCGCGCGGTCGTTCTGGCTGCCGTAGCCGCGCTCACGACGATAATCCATCAATTGGCCACGAAGTCATTCGGGCGGGTGGTGCGTTATACAAGAGCGCAACCCGACAACATTGCCGCAAGAGCCGCGGTGCGAGAGCGTGGGCTGGAGTTGCTGCGAGCGCTGCATAGGGACGACAAGTACGATCGCGTTATCCTCGTCGCGCACAGCCTCGGTACGATTCTGGCATACGACCTCATTTCCTATTTCTGGGCCGAACGAGAGGAGGCGCGAACATTCCAGACGAACTCCGGCTCATTCGCCGCGCTTCAGAGACTGGAAATGGCAGCCGCTGCATTGGATGCCGTCATCATCAAAGAGCGGCCCGGGGGCGTGCATGATCGCCTGACGCTGGAACAATGCCAAACAATTCGCAAGAGCGAGGAGTATTCAAGGTTTCGCCAAGCGCAGGCCGAGCTGCGTCGGGCCATGCGCAATCCAAGTCGACCATCCGCCAACTGGCTGATCAGCGACTTTCTCACGCTCGGAAGTCCGTTGACGCACGCGGAATTCCTATTGGCGCGCGACTGGCCGGACCTCCAGGCGCGGCAGAGGCAACGTGAGTTGCCGACCTCTCCCCCCGTCCGAGAAGATCTCGAGCCGCGAACGCTTGCGATCGCCAAGAAGATCGGCGGCTTTCCCATCGAAGAGCCAGAGGACGACACCCGTCTGCTTTCGTTTCCGACCTGGAAAAGCCCGCCACAGTGGTCACTCCACCACGGCGCGTCGTTTGCCGTCGTGCGCTGGACGAACATTTTTGATCGCAGCCGCCATGTCTTCCAAGGAGATCTTATCAGTGGCCCGCTCGGCCCTTCATTTGGTCCGGCCATTGACGACATTGACCTTGCAGATATTGATCGACCGTCGACGAGGTTCACACACACGCGCTATTGGCTAGAGAGTGCACCACCTGCACGACTGAGGGCGCTGCGAGAGGCGATGAACATTCTCGATGATTAGCACGCCGGTCGGCGGGAAGCTCGACGATTGCTTTCTGTTGTGACCGGAGCGGATGTGGCTGCCGGAGACGTGCACCGCACAATCCCATGAAAATCGCTTTGTCATCTGATTGGCATCGCCTCTGTTAGACAACACTCAAAGCCGGGGAGCCAAGGGAGACTTTCCCCCTTGCTCCCCGCAAACGCCGCCTGCGCATGGCAGGCCCGCCGGTTCGCAGGACTGACGACGGTCATCACTTCCCATTGTTTTCACCTGGTCCCGCTCACGCTGGCGGCCCGGCCATGCTCGCCGGCATTTGCCCCCTCCATCCCCGCGCGCTCGCGCGCCCCCGGGAAGCATGTCGAGGGACATGCCTCCGGCATTAACGGGAAAAGGAGCAAGGACATGAACAGCATGAGCAATCAGCAGGTCGGGCAGGGGTTCAAGGTGGACATCTCGCGCGGCGAGCGGATCGGCCGGGTTTCGTCGGAATGGTTTTCGCGGCCGGATGACGAGCGCTATCTGTCGCTGACGGAGCTTTACGATGCCGTGAAGGCAAGGGCGGATCGGGCCACGGCCCGCACAGTGGAAAGCCGCGCCGTGCGCGTCGAAGCCAGCCGCGACAATGCCGAGAGATTGGCGCTTATCGTGCCCGGACAGGACGAACCCGTTGCGCCCACCCATTGGAGCTTTGGCCAGCTTTGCAGTCTCGTCAGCGCGCCGGCAACCTACATGCGCCAGCTTCCCGCGCCATTGGCGGGCATCAACCTGCAGCACTGCTTGCTGTCGCACCGAGCCGAACTCATCAAGACGCTTGAAGCGGAAGACGGCCGCGTCGAGTTGCGCGCCGTAACCGGCCCAGACTATGGCCGCATCTGGGATCATGAACTTGTCTCAGCCGTGATGAAGATCGCAGGCGACGGCGTCGGCGATACGATGTGGAAGGTGCCGGGCGTACTGGATTGGGGGACCATGACGCACAATCCCTTTGTGGACGTGACGAAGGACACCACCACGCTCTACGCCAGCGACCGCGACGTGTTCCTGTTTCTCGTGGATGACACGCATCCGATCGAGGCAGGACGCCTCTCGAACGGAGAGCTGGACTTGTACTTCCGGGGTTTTTACGCATGGAACAGCGAAGTCGGCAGCAAGACGCTCGGCATCGCGAGCTTCTATCTGCGCGCCGTCTGCATGAACCGCAATCTGTGGGGCTGCGAGAATTTCGAGGAAATCACCATCCGGCATTCGAAGTTCGCGGCGCAGCGGTTCGCCCATGAGGCAGCCCCCGCCCTGCGCTCGTTCGCCAATTCGTCCCCCGCGCCATTCGTGGCCGGCATCAAGGCGGCGCGGGAGCGGATCGTTGCCTATACCGACGAGGACCGGCAGGTGTTCCTGCGCAAGCGCGGTTTCAGCAAGGCGGAAACCGGAAAGATCATCGATGCCGTCTTGGCCGAGGAAGGACGCCCGCCCGAAAGTATCTTCGATTTCGTGCAGGGGATGACGGCGCATGCCCGCACCAAGTCGCATCAGGATGCGCGGCTTGGTCTCGAAGGGAAGGCGAAGACGCTGCTTGATCGGGTTTGATGGAAAACGGACCGGAAGCGAGGGAGGATTTCGCTTCCGGTCCGGCTGCCCGCCGCGCGTCAAGTCGACGCGCTGGAACCTGCCGTATTCGCCACAAGCCGTGAACCCATCTTTCCGGCATAGCGATATTCCCACTTTGGTAGTGCGCTCGCCGGGCTGCGCCCGGCTCGCATTTCCGACGCACAAACTTCCCACCGGGTGACTGGCCATCCGGCCGAATACCTAATATATTGGGTGGTAGTATATTGGGTATCTGGCGACTCCTTGGCTATGAGCCTGAGGGAGAGAGTCGCCAGAAACCTGCGCCGTGTCCGACATGAGAAGTCCATGTCGCAGGAAGAGCTTGCCCATCGTGCTCATGTCAATCGCAACTATGTCGGCATGCTGGAACGCGAAGAATTCGCGGCGTCGGTCGACATTCTCGAAAAGCTCGCAACCGCTCTGGGCGTTGATCCAATCGAGTTCCTGCGCGACGAGTCCTGAAGTAGGCCTATCTGCTCCTCCGAAACATCTTAGAACCGGGGCGCAGGCAGACCCGATCTGGTCTTGCGGGAACGCCCTGCTTGTGAAACTCTTAAATCCGGTCGATGGGGCAGAACCGGAATGAAGCAGGCGCCCCGCATGGTGAGGATCGATCGATGAGCAAGCCCTTGCGCGAGGACGGCCCGCCGCTGACCGACCGGGTCAACGACTATGACGAGGCGCATTTTTCGACCTATCTGCGCTTGCTCGACGCAGACGCGGAGGGCGCCGATTGGCGTGAAGCCGTGCAGATTATCTTCGGCCTCGACCCGGACGCCAATCCCGACCGCGCCAGGCGCATCCATGAGACGCATCTCGCCCGCGCCCGGTGGATGACGAAGGAGGGGTACCGGCACCTGCTTGACGGCCGGACGCAATGACGTTCTGAAACGTCACGTTGTCGCCATCTTCCATATGCCCGTTTGGAGCGTGTTCCGTAACCGCGCCATTCCGAATTTGAGGGTTGCCGCCTTTGGACCCTGCGTGAATACATGAGTGCTACTCTCATGTTGCTTCGCAGGGGACTTGCTGATGGAACCATTAGAGGATTGGCGCTCGCCGAAGTTTGAAGAAGAACTGGGGCGGCTGGATCGGGGCGAGCTCAGCTTCGAGTTCCTGCGCCGCAACGATGAGTACCGGGCGCATTACAAGGCGGTGACGGATGAACGCAGCAAGGGTACGGCCGCGCTGATCGCAGCCAGGGAGGGCCTGACCCGGCAGTGGGGTCTCACGTTTTCCGGTTGATCCCTACCGACCCGCCACGCAATCCAATCCCATCTGGCTACCGCAGTTCTTTCCCGCGACACTGATCATCATGCCGGCGCCACCGGCCTTCGAAGGTTGCCTTTCCCTCGAGCCGGACGCGCTGCCGGCCGAAAACGTGATGAAGGCTGACGGGTTTCACGTCAGCATCCGCGATGTCGACGCGCTTCACCGGCTGTGGTTTCCAAACGGCGAGGCGCCGCTCAAGGCCGCCGTTCTCATCCCGCTCGATCCCCATCTTCCCGAGCGTCTCGCGAGCCTGCAGCGATGGCATCGCTGGCTGTCCGAGCAGTCGGCCGGTCCGCCGCCACGGTGGCAGCGGTTCTCTCCCTATCGCATTCATCGCTTCAGCCTGATGCTGCGCGCCTGGGACGGGGTCGCCAAGGGATCTTCCCGGCAGGAGGTTGCAAGCGTCCTCTTCAATCCGGCGCTCGAGAAACTGCGCTCGCTCGACTGGAAGAACCGCCCGGAACGGCGGCGCCTGCACCGTCTGCTCAAGGCCGCTGAGCAGCTGATCAAGGTCGGCTATCGCCGGCTGCTCAAGCCCGACTCCGAATAAGACGATCCTCCGATCTGACGCGACCAGACCGTCCCTTCGTCGTGCCGTCGATGGGGGGACACTCACTGGAGCGCGCGAATTTTGTCACTCCGCCTTGCCCGCTGATCTTCGCCATCCTCGCAACCGATCCGCCCGTTCCGCGGCGGTCGTGACGGAGGCCCAAGATGCAGCAGAAAACCGATTCCAGTTGGCCGCGTTTCGTGCGCACACCCGAAGCCGCCCGCCTGCTCGATCTTTCTCCCCGTACATTGGAAAAGCACCGCTGCGAGGGTACCGGCCCGATCTATCGCAAGCTTGGCGGCCGCGTCGTCTATTCGGTCGCCGATCTTGAGGCATGGGTTGAAGCCGCCGCGCGGCATTCGACCTCCGAGGCGGCCAAGGCGCGAGCGACACCGGCCCTCATTCCCGCTGTCGGTACGGCGCGATAACCGGTGTGGTTTCTCCCATGACGACGCATCGGACATACCAGGGACAGCAGCTCGAACTCTTTCAGGCTCGCGGAGGGGATATCGCCGCTCGGGATGCGCAGGACCTCATGTCCTGGCCGTTCTTCTCGCTCGCCAAGTCCCGCCGTATTCGGCCGATCGATTTCAAGATGGGAGACGTTGCCATCCGCGTGGAGGCAACCGCAGAACATGGCATGGCGACGATCTGGGACGCAGACATCCTGATCTGGGCGGCCTCGCAGATCGTCGAGGCGCGCGACAAGGGCCTGCGCACGTCCCGCTTCATGTCAGCCACCCCCTACGAGATCCTCACCTTCATCAATCGCGACGATTCCGCCCGCAGCTATGAGCGGCTGAAGGCGGCGCTCGATCGGCTGCAGTCGACAACCGTCGTCACCTCCATTCGCCAGCCGTCGGAGCGGCGGCGCCATCGCTTCTCCTGGATCGCCGAATGGAAGGAGCGGCTGGACGAGAAAGGCCGGCCGCTCGGCGTCGAGCTGATCCTGCCGGACTGGTTCTATGCCGGCGTTCTCGACAACGCGCTGATCCTGACCATCGACGCTGCCTATTTCGATCTGACCGGCGGCCTGGAGCGCTGGCTCTATCGTCTGGTGCGCAAGCATGGCGGCCGTCAGTCCTGGGGCTGGAGCTTCGATCTCGAGCATCTGCATCTCAAGTCCGGCAGCTTGTCGCAGTTCCGCCGCTTCCGCTTCGAGGTGCGGGCGATCGTCGCTCGTCAGCCGCTGGTCGGTTACCGGCTGGCGATGTCGATCGATCCGGACGGACGAGAGCGGCTGACCTTCCGTCCGGTGTCGCCGGAAAGAGCCGCTGCCAAACCCATGCGACGGGTGGCGCCATGACGGTCCGCTCTTTCGATCTCGCGTGCTGTGGACAAGGTGTGGATGGGCCCGTGCTATCGGGAACGCCGAAACCCGTGCTATCAGGGACGCGATCCCCGTGCTATCGGGAACGCAAATGGGGCGTAACCCATTGGCGTATCAGGTCCAATTCGGCCCCCTCTAACTTACCTAACACAGAATCCTTCGGATTCTGCCTAACGCACCCCCGCAAAACCGCCGCTGTGGACCGGCCGATCGCAGGCCGATCCGGCCCGTTGCGCCACCCGCCCGTGCCGACGTCGGAGGCGCGCCATGACCACGCTTGAGAGGCCGGACAGCTTTCCCGCCGATGCGACCGTGGTGGAACTCACCTGGCGAAAGGGCAGGATCGAGCACTGGACCCGCTTCGGCGACATCATCGCCGAACAGCGGATCGGCCGCGAGAGACGCATCGTCGGCTTCGCCCCCGGCAGCCTCTTCGCCTTCGTCCGCTGGGCCGCCAACGACTATGGTACGGTGATCTCGCGCATCGACATCGTCCGTGCCGTTCGCCCCGGCGAGCGCTATCAGACGCTGCCCTTCGTCCGCCCTGGCGGCGACATCCTGCTTAGGCTCCACGGCTGGCCGAAGGTCGAAACCGTGCTCTTCGCCATCGATGCGATCGAGGCGCTCGGCATCAAGCCCACGCAAGTTTCGCCGGACCATTGGCGACATCTTCATCACCGTCTCAGCGTCAACGAACCTTTCCACGCCTATTCGCGCGATCAGCATCGCGCCTGGTTGAAACGGGCGGCTCTTGGCGATCCCAGTGACGAAGGAGAGCCCCGATGACGCGCTTCGCCTGGATCATCGCGACCTATGTTTCGGCTCTCTTTGCCACCGGCCTGATCTTCTTCGATCCGCCAAAGCGGCTCGTCTGGAATGCCTCGGCCAGCGCGCCGATCGGGCTCTATCGGATCGAACCGGTCGACCAGCTTGATGTCGCCGATCTTGCCGTGGTGATGCCGCCCGACACGCTCGCGGGCTTCCTCGATCAGCGCGGCTACCTGCCGAAGGGTGTGCCGCTCATCAAGCGCGTGCTGGCGCTCCCGGGGACCAAGGTCTGCCGCAACGGCGGGGCGATCAGCGCCTATGACATGGTCTATGGCCACGCGCTCGACCGCGACAGCCGGGGCCGTCCGCTACCCGTTTGGCAGGGCTGCATCACGGTCGAAAAAGGCCAGGCCTTCTTCATGAACTGGGACGTGCCCGACAGTCTCGACGGGCGGTATTTCGGCGCGCTTCCGCTTGCAACCGTTATCGGTCGCGCGATCCCCCTGTTGACCGATGACGACCCATCAACATCCCCTCCCACGATCCAGGAAAGGAAAATCCCATGACGCAGATTGGCACCTTCACGCGCAAGGAAGACGGCTTCTTCGGACGCATCCGCACACTCACCCTCGATATCGAAGTCACCATTCTCCCGGCCGAAGAATCGGACGTAGAGAATGCACCGAACCACCGTGTCTTCGCCTCCGGTTTCGAGGTGGGCGCTGGCTGGGACCGCACTGGCGAGCGCGCCGGCAGCTATCTCTCGGTCGCCATCGACGACCCCTCCTTCGTCGAGCCGATCCGCGCCCGCATGTTCGAATCAGACACAAAGAAGGATGTCTGGAATTTGCACTGGACGCGCAAGACCCGGCGCGACGAACAGGGCTAAGTCATGCGCGACAATCGTTCCCGCGACTCTTCATGTCCAATCCCCTTGATCGATTGCATGGCGATCAATCCCCTCGACCCGATCGCCCATCGGACAGCCGTCGCGCGCAGCGAAGGTCAAGGGCGGCGGCCAATTTTCCGGGACGCGAACATGCCTTCCGGCGATGCCCGTCCGGAAAATTTGAGGCGCCGGCGAAGCCTTGCCCTTGAGCGCAGTGAGCACGATGGCAGGCTCGCGGAGTCTGTCGAGACGAGCTACCGCGCTATCATGAATGCGATCATCGCGTTGCCGGTCGCACTCGCGATTATCGTGTCGCTACCCCGTATGGCATCAGCCGACCCGCCATCCAGCGAGCGCTTCGCCTACGCTTTGGCTGTTCCCGATCCGCGCGATCCCTATGCCGGGTTCATCACGGAAGCCGCCAGGCGGTTTGCCATTCCGGAGCGCTGGATCCGCGCCGTCATGCATGCCGAAAGCAGCGACGATCCCGGCGCGATCTCGCCGAAAGGTGCGACGGGCCTGATGCAGATCATGCCGGCGACATGGGAGGAATTGCGCGCGCGTCACCACCTCGGCGCGGATATCTTCGAGCCGCGCGACAACATTCTGGCGGGCGCAGCCTATCTCGCCGAGTTGCACGATCTCTACGGCTCGCCCGGCTTCCTCGCCGCCTACAATGCCGGTCCGGCCCGCTACGAAAAGCACCTCGTCACCGGCAATCCGCTGCCGCGTGAAACGATCGAATACATGGCAAAACTCGTACCGATGATCGACACCGAAGCGGTGCCAGTTTTGTCGATCGCCGCGCGTTCACGGCGCGATGAATGGGCCGATGCACCGTTGTTCTTCGCGCAAACGATGGACGCCGAGAAAGCGCATAAGAGCGGGACTGACGGGCATCCGAAAGCTTCGGAGAATACCGCGGCGATCGTCGATCTTTCGGCCCTAGCACCGGCCTCCGAGGGCATCTTCGTGCGGGGCGGGACTGACGAGGAGCGCCAGCCATGAGGAGCGTCTTCGCGTGCCGCAGCGAACTGGATCGTAGCAACTGCGGAAGCGGGCGGGGGAGCCGAGGAGGCAACCGGGGAAGGCAAGATAAAAGCCGCACCTCGCGGTTTGGATGGTCGGTTGTTTTGTTTGAGGATTTTGGTCTCTCCCGCACATCGTGGGCGCAAGATGCGATGTGTGCGTCCCTGGAACCTACAGCAAAAACAATGATACCTGCACATCGCATCGGATCCGTGCATGAACCGGGATGACGACTTCCGAGTCCGCCTTGGTCGCATCCGTTCCTCCAGAAGCCAGCGCGTAAAACCCTTTATCGCCCAGGCACTGGCAGCCGTCGAAAAAGCCGGAGGCCGTGTCTCTCGCTCCGGCGCAGTCGCGAAGGTCAAGGCTCGAAGCCCGAGCTTTGCGCGCGGCCGGGTCGCAAGCATCCGCGCCAACCGACTGATCGGCACTCGTACGCGGCTTTGCACGGTCAAGGCACGCGTGGTGCGCAACAGGGTCAACACGGCGCCACTATCGCGCCATCTCGACTATCTTCGCCGCGATGGCGTGACTCGCGACGGTGAGAAGGCCCGGCTCTTCGGCCCGGACAGTGATCATGTCGATGCGAAGGATTTTGCTTCACGCCTGGGAGACGATCGGCACCACTTCCGCTTCATCGTCTCGCCGGAAGACGCCGTCGACCTTGAAGACCTCAAGCGCTTCACGCGCGACTTGATGCGTCAGGCCGAGCAGGATCTCGGCACCAGGCTCGATTGGGTCGGTGTCGACCACTGGAACACCGATAATCCGCATGTCCATGTCATCCTGCGCGGCCGCACAGACAATGGACAGGATCTCGTCATTGATCGCGACTATATCCGCTCGGGCCTGCGCGACCGCGCCCAGGATCTCGTCACGCAGGAGTTAGGTCCGCGCACCGAGCGCGACATTGCCCGCGCGCTCAACGCCCAAGTCGAGGCCGACCGCTGGACAGCCCTCGATCGCCAGCTTTCTGCTGACGCCGGTCGAAACGGTATCATCGATATCGCGCCGTCGCCGGAGCAGCAGCCGGATGCTTACCAGATCCAGAAGGTCGGGCGGCTTCGCTATCTTGAGCGTCTCGGCCTTGCCCACTCCATCGGCGGCGGCCAGTGGGTTCTGGCTGACGACGCGGAGGCAACGCTTCGCGCGCTTGGAAGCCGCGGCGACATCATCAAGCGGATGCATCAGGCACTAAAGGCCCAGGCGATTGAACGAGCGGCCGCGGATTATGTCTTGACAGGCGACGCTCATTCTTCGCCGATCATCGGCCGCCTTGTTGAGCGCGGTCATGACGACGAGTTAGAGGGCTCGGCCTTTGCCGTTGTCGACGGCGTGGATGGCCGCGTTCATCACATCCGCTTTGTCGACCTGGATGCGACGGGTGATAGTCAGCCCGGCTCGATCGTCGAGCTGCGCCGATTTGAGGACGTACGGGGGGGCAAGAGGGCGGCCCTTGCCGTCTGCTCGGATCTCGCACTCGATGCACAGGTCACAGCCGAGGGCGCCACGTGGATCGACCGGCAACTGATCGGCGGTCAGACATCCGCACTTGGGGGCGGCTTTGGCCTCGAGGTGCGCCAAGCCATGGAAGCGCGCACCGAGCATCTGATCGAAGCGGGCCTGGCCCATCGCGAGGCAGGCCGAGTGATCTTTGCCCGCAGTCTTCTCGCCACCATGCGAGAGCGGGAGGTCGATGCGCTCGGCGAGAAGCTTTCCCAGGAGACGAGCCTGCCGTTTCAGAAATCGGGGCAGGGCGAATATGTGGCCGGAACCTATCGCCAGCGCTTCGCGCTCGCTTCCGGCCGCTTCGCGATGGTCAACGACGGGCTTGGCTTCAGGCTCGTGCCTTGGATCCCGTCCATGGAAAAGCATCTCGGCCAACACATCTCCGGCGTCGCCCGTACCGATGGCGGCGTCGACTGGAGCTTTAACAGCAAGCGTGGCCTCGGCCTTTGACCGCAGCGCTCAAGTTTTTTTGCGATGCGCTTCGCTCGCCTGCGAAAGCCGTTTGCGTGCGCGTTGCAACGGCCGCGGGCCTGAGTTTCCACTGCAAGCTTGATCATCTGAAGGGAAACCATCGACTTGCCGGCAACGCGTGTCCTCTGGAGCCAGATCCTCGCCGTCCTCCTGATCGTGATCATCATGATCTGGGCCGCGACGCAATGGTCCGCGTGGCGCCTTGGTTTCCAGCCGCAACTCGGATCGCCCTGGTTCGAGCTCGCCGGCTTGCCGGTCTATCCGCCACCCGCCTTCTTCTGGTGGTGGTACGTCTATGATGCCTATGCTCCTCATGTGTTTCTGGAAGGCGGAGCCATTGCCGCCTCTGGTGGCGTCATCGCGATCGCGACCGCCATCGCCATGTCGATCTGGCGGGCACGCGAAGTGAAGGATGTCCACACCTATGGCTCCGCCCGTTGGGCCGAGCGCGAGGAGATTGAAAAGGCAGGGTTGCTCGGTGATGATGGTGTCGTGCTCGGTCGCCATGGGGATGCTTATCTGCGCCATGATGGTGCGGAGCATGTTCTCTGCTTTGCACCGACGCGATCAGGCAAGGGTGTTGGTCTTGTCGTACCCACACTTCTGACCTGGCCAGGGTCAGCGATCGTTCATGACATCAAGGGAGAGAACTGGGAACTGACCGCCGGCTTCCGCGCCAGGCATGGCCGTCTGCTGCTGTTCGATCCGACCAACCCCAATTCAGCCGCCTACAATCCGCTGCTGGAGGTCCGAAAGGGTGAATGGGAGGTGCGCGACGTCCAGAACGTCGCCGACGTCCTGGTCGACCCGGAAGGCTCTCTCGAAAAGCGGAACCACTGGGAGAAGACCTCTCACTCACTCCTGGTCGGCGCGATCCTGCATGTGCTTTATGCCGAGAAGGACAAGACGCTCGCCGGCGTCGCCGCATTTCTCTCCGATCCGCGCCGGCCGATCGAGTCGACGCTGGCCGCAATGATGGCCACGCAGCATCTTGGAGAAAAGGGGCCGCATCCAGTGATTGCCAGTGCGGCGCGCGAACTCCTCAACAAGTCCGACAATGAGCGCTCAGGCGTTCTCTCCACTGCCATGTCCTTTCTCGGACTTTATCGCGATCCCGTTGTGGCGACCGTCACGAGACGCTGCGACTGGCGGATTGCCGATATCGTTGGAGGAAATCTTCCGGCGACCCTCTATCTCGTCGTGCCGCCGTCCGACATATCGAGGACCAAACCGCTCGTGCGTCTCGTCCTCAACCAGATCGGCCGGCGCCTGACGGAGAATCTGCATGCCCGGGATCACCGGCACAGCATGTTGATGATGCTCGACGAGTTTCCAGCACTTGGCCGCCTCGACTTCTTCGAAAGCGCGCTCGCCTTCATGGCAGGCTACGGCATCAAAGCTTTCCTGATTGCGCAGAGCCTCAACCAGATCGAAAAAGCCTACGGTCCCAACAACTCGATCTTGGACAACTGCCACGTACGCGTCAGCTTTGCCACCAATGATGAGCGCACCGCCAAGCGTGTCTCGGATTCGCTTGGCACCGCGACGGAAATGCGAGCCATGCAGAACTATACCGGCCATCGGCTTGCCCCCTGGCTCTCGCATCTTATGGTCTCTCGCTCGGAGACCGCGCGCCCGCTGCTGACGCCGGGCGAGGTGATGCAGCTACCGGCGGATGACGAGATCGTCATGGTGGCCGGCATTGCCCCCATCCGGACGAAGAAGGCGCGCTATTACGAGGATCATCGATTGAAGGCACGGGTTGTGCCGGCACCCGTGCCCGCTCGGCCGGGCGACAATTCCTCAACGGCGGACGACTGGTCCGGCGGGGTTGTGATAGCAATAGGTGACAATGGGTCAGGGCAGGAGCTTCGGTCGAAAGGCGCTGACACGAAAGCCGCCGAGGGAACGGACGATGAGGCCAATGCCGGTCTTCGGCGGGAGCCGGGGCTGGAAGCGCACAAGGACATTGCAGCCGAACCCATGGTACCGATGTCGAACGAATTTGATCTCGATACAGATGAACTGGAGCGGGATGCGCTCACCGTCCGCGCCGTGACGCGGCGCATGCGCCAGGTCGCGCAGCAGGCCTCGATGGACCCTAATGATGGCGTGGAGCTCTGACATGTCGCCACAGCCGGAGAAGAAACAGCGATTGTCCGCGTATCTCGAACCCGATCTAAAACGAAAACTGTCCGACTTCGCAGACCGGCGAAAACAGTCGACGTCGCTCATCGCGGAAGCTGCAATCGCATCGTTTTTGTCGCCGGATGCCGATGAACGAAATGAGGCAGCCCTCATTAAACGCCTCGAACGGATCGATCGTCATCTCCAGCGGCTGGAGCGAGACCTGGAGATCACCAGCGAAACCCTCGCTCTCTTTGTTCGCTTCTGGCTGAATGCAACGCCGCCACTACCTGAAGAGGCGCAGGCTGCAGCGCGCGCCAAGGGCGCGGAGAGGTATGAGAAGTTTATGGAGGCACTCGGGCGGCGGCTGGCCAATAATCGAAGACTTTGGGATGAAATTACCGATCGTGCGCCCTCCAGCGAGACGCCTCCTGTGCGATCAAGATGAACTCAGCCGCGGCTCGCAGACGTAATTAGACTTGAAGGGATCTATTGGCGAACTTGCATAGTTTCACTCAACTCATGAATCGGTGCACGGTTCCTTATATAATTGTTCCCTCCTCTAGTCCCGCGCGACGACGAAGACATAGTTCTCATGCGCTTGCTCGCTCGAGCCAGCGCCGCGGACAGGTCGCGGTAGTCGCGACCTTTGATCATTGGGATTTCAGCTCGGCAAAATTGATGAGGAAATTGATCCTCGAAGCGCAGAGAACGTTTTCACCGAACTTGACCGGTTTGCCATCAGCGCAGTCGAGGTTCTCTTTGATGAAGACAGGCATGCTGGTGGACATGCCGAGCAGACGCGCTTCTTCCTCGGTCGGCATCCTGGCGTTAATCTGCACCCATTGCTGGGTGTAGCCCTCGACCCCGACACGTTTCAACGCCTTGGAAATGGAATTTGCACCAGAAAACTCGTCAAGCAATCCCGGGACGCGCTGTGCGGGGAAATAGCTGTGCGCGATGACGATCGGCACCTCGTCCTGGAAACTCAGTGTGCGGATGGAGAATACCTCATCACCGATCGAGAGCTGTAAATGTTTTGCCAGCCGCTCGTCCGCGGCGATCGTATCCGAGGAGAGAATGTTGCGTCGCGCCAGCCGCCCATGCGCGATGAGATTGTCCGTGAGGCGGGTCTCCGCCGAGAGAAGATACGGTGTCGGGTTTTCCACGACGAACGTACCCCGTCCCTGTTCGACACGCAAAATCCCCTTCTGCTCCAAGGCCCGAATGGCATATCGCACCGTGTGCCGGTTGACCCCATAGAGCTTTGCCAGTTCCAGGTCGTTTGGCAGTTTTTCCCCCGGTGCGAGGCTGTTCGAGGCGATGTTCTCCTCGATCTTGGACCTTACAAACTCCCAGCGCTTTCCCTGAAACATCAAGCTTCCTTCTTACTCTTCATTCCGAAGTGATCCTGCAACGGCGAGTCATCCTATTCGCCGTGATCATTCCAGCGGTATGTGGTGCCTTTCAGATAAAGGCGCCCGTGATATCTTTCCCGACGAACAGTCGCCGATTTCACCGGGTCGCGGACTGAAACGGTTGCATCGTCGACGGCATCATCAGCACCTTCACCCCCTTCTGCGATCGCCTCTTCTAGGACACGCCCCTGAACCGTGGCCGGAATTGGCAATCCGAGGCCAGTTAGGATGGTGGGTGCCAGATCGACAATACCTGTCGGCGTCTTCACGGTCCCGCGGCGGAACCAATCCCCAGCGAAGATGCCGAGCGAGGAGAGCTCATAAGACGTGAGGCCGCCGTGCATCCCGACGCCGACGGGGTAAGGACCGTCATAGTAGACGGCTTCCGGATCGCATCCGGGATTGTCCATGGCGCAACCCGCAAGCACGAACGACAGGTCCGGGCTACGCGGATGTTCGAACATCACCGCCGAATGGGGCAGTGTCCCGTCGATTTGCGGCGCATCGTTTTCCATGGCCCGAGTAAAACCAACGCCGTACCAGGGTTGCGGCGCCAGGCACGCGTGGATGTCCTTGAGCAGCGCCAGATCGCCGTTTCGGACCCAGAGATTGACCGAGCGCATCGGCTTCACGACCACATCGGCCCCGCCATCCAGTGTCTCGTCGACCTTGAAACCGCACTTAAGCAAATGCTCAGCGACGGAGATGGTCTTCCCGATGATCGCGTGCCCATGATCGGACGCGGCAATCAACTGGATACGCTGCCGTTGCTTCGCGCCGCCCCACCAGTCGAGAATCCGGCCGAACTCCTTGTCCACTTCATGGAGAACGGCTCTCGCGCTGGGGTGGACGAGACCGTATTGATGATAGCTGACGTCGGGCTCGGAGATCCAAAGCAGCGACAAGTCCGGGACAGTCTCGGATGCAACGTAAGACAGGAAGCCATCGACAACCCGTTTGGCGGCCTGCAAGGCTGGATGTTCGTCTTTCGGGAGTGGAGGAAATTGGGCTGCGATCCTTCGGATCGCCGCATTACTGGTAAAGCGCTCGGGATCGTGAACCCAATAGGCGGGACCGCCTGATTGCCAATTCCCCCAGTTCGACAGTCCCCACGAACCTTGAGATTGAGACCCGACGGCAAGCATCGTCTTGCCGTTTTTCGCGAGCACTTCGCCGATGGCCACGGACGTCATCACGCCGCCTTCGGTCCCGCCGAGCGACAGGAGCGCGGGGAGGGAGGAGCCGTCGAGCGCTTGACCGTTGGCAAAAAACTTGTTGGCGACGATCCCGTGACCTGACCCATGACTGCCGGTCGCAATGGCGGCCGATGATACGCGTGTTTCGCTTGGAAACGATGCCGTATGTTCCTTCAGAACGAGCCCCATCCTCGCGAGCTCGCAAAGGTTGGGTGTTACCGTTTCGCTCAGCTGATCCGGGCGAAGTCCATCGAAAACGACGGTGACGAATTTCATGGGCGCACCTCTGCTGGCGAATATCGTGGCGCTTTCATAGACAGAAAAAAATGTGCCGTCGATAGGAAAATAGGTACCTAGGTATCTATGCACCTGTATTAATACTGTCATATTAGACCGCTATGACCTCCGACCGAGGGCCAGCAAGACAATGGCGCCTCGAACCGGAGAGAGGAATCTAGGCATGGTCGTTTCGTCACGTCGGAATGTTCTAAAATTGATTGGAGCGGCCAGCCTGCTCCCCTATGCGGCACCTGTACTCGCGCAGCAGAATGGCGGCGCCAATCTGCGTGTCGCCATGCAGGATCTGCGCACCCAGCTCGATCCGCTGCACAACCGCGCAACGGCACTCGTCAGCTTCCGGGTCCTGGAGAGCGTATACGACAAGCTTTTCGCCATCGACTATCAAAACGGTGGCCAGTTGAAACCGATGTTGGCCGAGGCAATCGATACGGCAGACAGCATCGTTTTCAAGGTTCGCCTGCGACAAGGCGTCAAATTCCACAACGGCGACGAACTCACGGCAGAAGATGTCGCGTTCACTTTTGGTCCGGAACGCATGCTGAAGAAGGATGCACCGGGCTATGGTGTGGGCCAGATCACTTTTCCGACGCTTGCTGAAGTAAACGCCGTCGATCGCTACACCGTTGAGTTCAAGACGAAAGCGCCGGATCCCGTCTTTGCCAAGCGCCTCACCTCCTACGGTGGCGGGATCGTCTGCAAGGCGGCATTTCTCAAGGCTTCGGGTTTCGATCAATGGGCGACGTCGCCAGTGGCAGCCGGTCCCTACCGCGTCGTCGAAACGGTCGAAAACGGCCATATCAAGCTTGAAGCGCACCAGGATTACTGGGGTGGGCGTCCGCCGCTGCAGAGCATCGAGTTCCGAATGGTGCGCGAGCCTGCGGCCCGCGTGGCCGGTCTTCGCGCCGGCGATTTCGATCTCATCACCACCATCGCGCCCGATCAATTCGATGCCATCACGGCCGACACGCGTCTCGACATCGTTGGCGGCGACACCATGTCGTTCCGCACGGTTATATATGACTCGCTGACCAATCCGGTGCTTGCCGATCCTCGCATGCGCCGCGCGCTCAATCTCGCCATCGACCGCGAAGGCATGGTCAAGAGCCTCTGGAAGGGCCGCATCTCCATTCCCCACTCGCATCAGAACCCGGCCTATGGTGCGCTTTACAACGTGGATCGCCCGATCCCCGCTTACGACCCGTCCCGTGCGAAGCAGTTGATGAAGGAGGCCGGCTACAAGGGCGAAAAGATCATCTTCAAGACGGTCGGTGACTATTACACGGCCGAGCTTGCCGAGACCCAGGTCATGGCCGCGATGTGGAATGCGATTGGGCTGAATGTCGAGATCCAGCGCAAGGAAAACTGGTCGCAGGTCGAGGACGACAAACCCCGCTGGATCAACAATTCCTCGGACGGCACCTACTATCCTGATCCCGCCGCTTCCTTTGTGTCGCGTTGGGGTTCTGCGAGCAGTTTCCAGAAAAGCGGATATTGGAAGAACGACCGGTTCAATGAGCTGGAGAAAACGCTCGTTGGTGCGCTGGATCCGGCCGAGCGCCGTCGCGCCTATCAGGAGATGCTTGATATCTTCGACGAGATCGACCCGCCCGGCACGGTCTTGCATTCGCTGGCCGAATTCTTCGGCAAGCGTGCAGATTTCAAATGGTCCCCCACCGCGACCGGGCTCCTGGACTTCCGTCCGGGCACCATCGCGTCGTGAAGGAGACCGTTGTGGCCTCTCTCACGCCACCCGTGGCCCAAAACGCCCCCGCCGGAACGGCGGGGGCTCGCGGCTCCAAGGTCGGCACTCAGCCCGATTGGGAACTGCCGAGGCCGGGGAAGCGCCGACTGCTCGAAGTTTCCGAACTCGATGTCTGGATCGGCAACGACCGAAAGACCCGTTTGCTGGAATCGGTCTCGCTCGACATCGAGGATGGAGAATTCCTGGCCCTTGTCGGCGAGAGCGGGAGTGGCAAGAGCCTGCTCTGCTCGACATTGATGGACATCCTGCCTGACAAGCTGCATGCATCGGGAAAAATTCATTTCGACGGCAAGTCTTTGGCTGAAGCGGGACGCAGTTCGCGCGCGATGATCTTTCAGCAGCCGACGCGCTTTCTCAACCCGGTGCGCACGATCGGGTTTCAATTGGGCGAGACGGTGCGTATCGCTTCAGGCCTGTCAAAACGTGAGGCCGATGATCGGACGCTTTTTCTTATCGATGCCGTTGGCATAGACGATGCGCGCGCAGTCTCCAGGAAGTATCCCCATCAGCTTTCCGGCGGCATGAACCAAAGGGTGATGATCGCGCTGGCGCTCGCGCGGCAGCCGCGACTGTTGATCGCCGACGAGCCGACGTCCGCACTCGATGTCACGACACAACGCCAAATCATGGACCTCATCGAACGGCTTCGCTCCGAGTGGAACATGGCGATCTTGTTCGTGACCCACGATCTCGATCTCGCGCTGGAACGGGCCGACCGTATAGGTGTCATCTATGCCGGACAGCTGGTCGAAAACGCCCACGCCGAGGAGATCGCCCGGCGTCCCGTCCATCCCTACACCCGGCACCTCTTCTCAGCCGTCCCGGAGATTTCGACGGCGCCTTCGAAACTCGTTTCGCTGCCCGGTGGCGTGCCTGACCCTGCGATCAGGGCCGACGGTTGTCATTTTGCCCAACGCTGTTCGAACGTTCTCGACGTTTGCCGCAGCACGACGCCGATCTTCGCGTCACGCGCCGCAAATACGGTGGCTTGTCACAATCCAGGAGCCGACCATGCAGCCTCTTGATGAAAGACATGCCGAAACCCGCCCGATATTGGAGCTCGAGGGCATCGGGTTCGACTACGATCGCGCGCCAAAATCCGGCCGCCGCACCTTGAATGGCGTCAGTTTCTCGGTTCCCAAAGGTCAAGCCGTCGGACTGATTGGACAGTCCGGGAGCGGCAAAAGCACATTGGCCAAGATCGTTCTTGGGCTTGCGAAACCGAGCGATGGCGTGATCCGTTTCGACGGAAAGCCTATCGATGAGCACGGTTTGCAATCGTTCCGGCGTCGTGTCCAGCCGATCTTCCAGAATCCCATGGATGCGCTCGATCCCCGAATGCGGATCGGAGACCAGCTTCTCGAGCCGCTGCTCGTGAACTTCCGACTTTCCCGCTGCGAGCGGCAGGAGCGGGTCGAGACGGCGCTCGCAAGCGTCCGGCTTTCCAGGGAAATTGCCGGGAAGCTGCCCCGCCAGATCAGTGGTGGGCAGGCGCAGCGCGTGACGATAGCGCGTGCTCTGCTTCTCGATCCCGAGCTCTTGATATGCGACGAGCCGGTATCGGCGCTCGACATGACCGTCCAGGCGCAGATCCTCAATCTCCTTAACGAACTGCGCGCTGAGCGTCGGCTGACACTGCTGTTCATCAGTCACGACATCCGGGCGATCTCTTATCTCTGCTCGGAGATTGTGGTTCTTCACAAGGGATGCGTGGTCGAAGCCGGCAGTCGCGAAAGCGTGCTTCTCCGGTCATCCGACGAATACACCCGGACGCTTCTTGCATCGGTCCCGAACAAGGGACGCCGTGCGTTCTCCGCTCGCGGGCAGGACGAAGAGTCGTTCACTGCAGAAAGGGTGGCATCACATTGAGCTCCCATATTCTTAAATTCGCCTGCATCAAGCTGGCGCGTGCGGCCATTTCGATAACTCTGATGGTCACCTGCGTCTTCGTTCTTCTGCGCAGCGTTGGCGATCCAGTTTCCATATTTCTCGGCCCCGATGCGACACCGGAGATGAGGGCCGATTTTGCCCGCCAGCTTGGACTGGATCGTCCGCTCATCGAGCAATATCTGGCCTATGTCGAAAACATTCTGTCCGGCAGTTTCGGCCTTTCATACATCTACCGGCGCGATGCCCTCAGTGTGGTTGTCGATAACCTCGGGCCAACCCTGACCTTGATGGGCGCCTCGCTGGCGATCGCCGTGGTCCTAGGAGTTGTCGCAGGGGCAACCGCTGCCATCTATCGCAAGGGGAGGATAGATCGCCTGATCACGATCCTCAGCTCCGGCGGGCTTTGCATCCCCGCATTCTTCCTGGGGCTGGTCCTCATGCTCATCTTTTCGATCGAACTGAGGTGGTTGCCGACGAGCGGTGCGGAAAGCTGGAAGAATCTGATCCTGCCTGCCGTCACTATTGCGGCCTCGAATGCCGCCGTTCTCGCCCGATACACCCGAGTGGCGCTCGCCGAAGCCCTCGATAGCCCCTTCGTCATGGCGGCGCAGGCGCGCGACATCCCCTTCTGGCGAATCCTGCTGCATCACGCGGCGCCGAATGCGGCGATCCCCATCCTGACTGTTCTTGGCATGATGGTGGGAGGATTGGTCACCGGCTCGATCGTCGTCGAACAGGTGTTCTCATGGCCCGGCATTGGAAACCTGTTCATCACCTCTATCGGCAACAGGGATATCCCGGTCGTTCAAGCAATCGTCATTCTCGCCGGCGCGGCAATGATCCTGACCAACTTGGCGGTCGACTTTCTCTATGTCGTCGTCGATCCGCGCGCCCGCCGATCCGAAAATTGATAGGAGACCGAAATGTCTGACGTTTCCGTAGAAACCAGCATGCGAACAGAGCGCTCCCCCCTTCGTCGGATGAGATGGGGCGACGTGGATCTCTCGATCAGGATCTCGATCGCCTGGATCCTCCTATGCGTCGTCGTCGCAGTCCTTGCCCAGGTGATCGCACCCTATGATCCGGCTGCGATCGATCTTGAAGCGCGTCTGCAGCCACCCATCCTGTTAGGCGGATCCTTTGCACACCCGATGGGGACGGACGACCTCGGCCGCGACGTCCTGTCGAGGCTCATCTTCTCCATCCAGATCACAGTCGCAGTGGCGGTGGCGGGAACCGTCATCAGCACATTGCTCGGAACGGTGCTCGGCTTTCTCGCCGCCGAACTCGGAAGCGCCGTCGACGAATGCATCACGGCGTTTGTCGATATGCAGGCGGCCATGCCGTTCATGATCGTAGCACTTCTCCTGATCGCAGTATTCGGAAACTCCGTGCTCCTGTTTGTCTTCGTTCTTGGGCTTTATGGCTGGGAGCGACATGCCCGCGTCGTCCGCGCCGCAGCCCTGACGGCCCGCAACCATCTCTATGTGACCGCGGCCCGAACCTATAATGCGTCGCGCATCCGGATCTATCTCAAGCATGTGTTGCCATCCTGCCTGCCGACGATCGTCGCCGGCATGACCATCGGCCTGACACAGATCATCCTGCTCGAAGGGACGCTGAGCTTTCTCGGGCTCGGTATTCAGCCGCCGATGTCGAGCCTCGGCAACATGGTCGGTTTCGGGCGGGGATATCTGATGACGGCCTGGTGGATCGCCGTGATCCCGGGTGCGGTCATCGCGGCTACCGCGCTCGCCCTGATGCTGCTCAGCGACTACCTCCGCGATCGCAACTGAAATTAAAGTTCACTCAATCGAGAGGCACAGCCGTGGCTGAACCATCATATGTCCCAAGCGTTCCGGCGATAAAGCGGGATATCGCTCTTTACCGGCAGAAGAGAAACTACACCTGCGGTCCGTCGTCCGTGATGATGGTCATGGCCGCCCTTGACGAGAACTTCGTCCCCAACCCTGTGACCGAGCTCGAAATCTGGAGAGAGGCGACAACGATCCATGCCGGTTGCGGCCCCGTTGGGATCGCGCTTGCCCTCAATCGTCGTGGCTTTGTCGCGCACGCGATGCTCAGCCACAATGGTACGTTCACCGAAGTAAGGGCTGCGAACGATGTCCAGAGGCAAGCGGTGCGGATCCTCCAGGACCGTGACATGAAGGAGGCTGGCGAGAAGGGCGTCGAGGTCGCATTCGGCGACTATACGACTGATGATCTGGCGGCCTGGATGAGCCAGGGCTGGCATCCGATCGTCCTCACCGGCATCGATTTCGAGGGAATGAAGGTCACGCATTGGAGCGTCGTCACCGGCGTGACTGTGGAGGGCGTTTCCCTCAACGATCCCCTGCTGGAAGCGGGCGCTGAGACCGATACGACGACGGTAGACCACGACACTTTCTTGAGAATTTCAAGGTTCGGCCCAGCCGAGGAGCGGGCGATCGTTCTCGCCGGACCGTCATCGATGGCGGCGTCGCCATCTCCTTTCGCAACGAAGAGCTGAAGCCTGCTCTCCCAATAAAAGAATCTCTCATAGATGACCTATAGCAGTAGTGAAGATCGCGCGATCGGGGGTCTCGACCACCGAAAGGCGCTAGAGATCCTGGCATCAGCCAGGCCGGCGGAAATCAAGGCCTGCGCCGAGCAGGTGCTCGACGGGCTCGGAGACGTGTCCGTTGTCGTCAATCGGACGGGCCTTGCCATGCTCCCTTTTCAAGACACCGTCCGAGGCACGGCATTTCATCTCGGCGAGGTCCTTGTGGCAGAAGCGCACATCGAGGTTCCAAGTCGGGCTGTCGAAGGATACGGCGCGATCATCGGCCGGGACCTTGAACATGCGATGGCCATGGCGGTCATCGACGCCGCGATTGCCGCCGGGCACGAGATTCCGCGCATATCCGAGCTGTTGGCAGCGGAAAAGCGCATCCAGGAAGAAGCGGACCGGGACCGCCTCAGAAAAGTCGAGGCCACCCGCGTTCAGATGGAGACGTTCTGATGATCAATTCACTTCATCCGACCGCTGATGACATGCGGACCAATGCGACCTTTGAGGAGTTGATGTGGGCGCTGAGCCGCCCCGGTCTTGTTCGAACGCTTCCGTCATCGGGCCTTGCGGCGATCGGTGAGAGCCTGCTCGATCGAGAATGCTCCTTCGCAGTCCTGGATGATGCAGACTTCGCGCACGCAATTGGCCGGACCGGAGCGCGCGCCACGGCCTTGCCGGATGCAGATTACGTCTTTGCCATGGCCGATACTTACGAAAAGGCCTCTGCGTTCTCGTCCCTGCGGATCGGAACGCTCGCATATCCAGACCAGGCGGCGACCCTCTTCGTGCCTGCCAGCTTTGGTTTCGGAAGCCGCCTTCGGCTGACCGGTCCCGGCGTCAAGGACAGCGTGACAATCGCCGTGCATGGCATCGATGCTGCTTTCTGGCAGGTTCGAGCCGAGGCGATCCGCTATCCACTCGGCTGGGATGTCTATCTGGTCGATGGCGATCGCGTCATCGGCCTTCCCCGCTCAACCACGATCGAGGTGCTCTGATGGCCTATGTGGCAACCCGCGGTGGCGAACGCGCCATCGAACAGTCGGAGCGTCTGTTCCGTGAAGGTCTGGATACGATCGATCTCGACCGTGTGACAGCGATCCGAAAGAGCCTGCCCTACCTGATCGATCGGGTCATGGGCGAAGCCTCGCTCTATGAGCCGGACCTGGCGGCCCTTGCACTCGCTCAGGCTGGTGGCGATCAATATGAAGCGGTTCTGCTGTTGCGCGCCTACCGCACGACACAGCCGCGCATCGGCTTTGCTGAACCCATCAGCCAGCCGGACCTCTTTACCCTGCGCCGTATCTCAGCGGCCTTCAAGGATATTCCCGGCGGGCAGATACTCGGTCCGACGCTCGACTATTCGCACCGCCTGTTGCAGGTCGGGGTGCTCAAGGGAAAGACATTCGAACGGGAGTCCGTCCTACCGGCAGCCGAGCCGGCACCTGCGACCCAGCCATCCCTGACCGCCTGGCAGAAGGCGCAGGGGCTCATCAAGGATTATCCGGTGGAGACCGTGCCGGTTGAGGACATCCCCGACATCACCAGGCAACCGCTTCTGTTCCCGGTCAGCCGCGCCCACAAGCTTCAAAGCCTGGCCCGGGCGGATACCGGCGGCACCATGGCGCTTGGGTTTTCGAGCATGCGTGGATACGGCGCGGTTCATCCGACCGTCAACGAGCTGAGGCTCGCCGAAGCTCCGGTGAGGCTGCGCCATCCGCGTGGCACCGTCTTCAGCGCCGGCCGGGTTCGCGTCAGTCAATGCGAGATCATTTCCAAGTCAAAGGGCCTGGAACTGGGCTTCTCAGCAACGCTCGGCTGGAATGAAGTCAAGGTGATTGCAGCGGCCTCGCTCGACCTTGCTTCCGCCCAGCCCGATACGCATCCCGCCGTGAAGGAGGAATTCGTGCTCTATCATACGGAATCGGTAGAGGCCTCAGGCTTCTGCCTGCACTTCAAGCTGCCGCATTACGTCACGTTCCAGTCGACCCTGGATACTTATCGACGGGTCGCCGCAGACAAGGCGTCTGAAGACGAAACCTCCTCACCTAAGACAATGCCAGCCAAAAAGAAGGAGGCCGCCCTGTGAAACTTCAGGAGCTGACAAAGGATTGGGCCGAGTTCAACTACGGCTTCCTTGATGAATCCGCCAAGCGCGAGATCCGACGCCGCATCCTAAAGGCGATTGCCGTACCCGGCTACCAGGTTCCCTATGCGAGCCGTGAAGTACCCATGGCGCGCGGCTGGGGCACCGGCGGCCTGCAGGTGACGCTGACCCTTCTCAAGCCGACCTCCATCGTGAAGGTCATCGATCAGGGTGCCGACGATTCCGTCAACGCCGTCAGCATTCGCAAATTCTTCGGACGGGTCGGCGGTGCGGTCGAAACGACGGATACGCAGGAAGCCACCATCATCCAGTCGCGTCACCGCATTCCCGAAGAAAAGATGCGTGACGACCAGGTACTCGTTCTACAGGTGCCGAATCCCGAACCGCTGCGCCCCGTTCAACCGGACATGTCCGTGGCACGCGTCATGCACGGCGACGCCGACTACGGCCAGCTCTGGCTCATCCTCTACGAACAGCTCGTGAAGTTCGGCCGTATCATGAAGGCCGACCAGTATCCGAGCCTGGTCAACGGCAGATATGTCATTACGCCGTCGCCGATCCCGCGCTGGGACGTCATGAAAATGCATCAGGCCGAACATCTCACCATCCTTTCGGCTGGCGGCGAGAAACGGATCTATGTCGTGCCGCCCTACACGAATGTCGAGCCGCTCGTCTTCGACGATGTGCCCTATCGCGTCGAAGATCATCAGGACAAGACCTGCGAGCGCAGCAACGTCACCGGCTTCTACATGAACGAGGTGCCTCAGGACGACGGCACCTCGAAGTTCGAACTCTCCGACAGCAATTTTGCGGCCAAGCACATCCGCAAGTCCGAAGGCGAACCGGTGGAAATCGGGGAGACCTGGTACAGACAAGGAAGGATGGTCTGATGGCCCGCGCTGAAACTGCAACGGTGTCCCGGAGGACCCTCGATGCGCCCCGCCTGATGCTGGCAGAGCCGATGCTGACGATGCGCGGCATCACACGGACCTTCGGCGAGGTCGGCGCGCTTCGCGGCGTCGATGTCACCGTCTATCCCGGCGAAGTGCTCGGTGTCGTCGGCGAATCCGGTTCCGGCAAATCCACGCTTTTGCGGATGATGAACCTCGAAGACACGCCGGACTCCGGTTCCTATCACCTGGCTCTGCCCGGTCAGGAAGAGCGGGATCTCTTCACCCTCGACCGTTTTGAGCGCCGGATGCTGCGTGCTCGCCATATCGGGATCGTTTATCAAAACCCTCATCTCGGTCTGTTGATGAACAGCTCCAGCGGCGGCAATGTCGCGGAGCGTTTGCTCATTGCCGGCAAACGCAATTTTGCCGAATTGCGCGAACGGGCCCGCCAGTCGCTGGCGGCGTCCGAGTTCCCGCTCAAGCGCATGGATGCGACACCGCGCGAATTGTCGGGCGGCATGCAACAGCGCGTCCAGCTCGCCAAGGCGATCGCGCTGGAGCCGGCGGTGCTGTTGCTGGATGAGCCGACCACCGGCCTCGACGTCAGCGTCCAGGCGCTGGTGCTCGATACGCTCAAGCGCCTGCAGCAGGAGCGGGCCATCACCATGGTTCTCGTTTCCCACGATCTCGGCGTCATCCGCACGATGGCTGACCGGGTGATGGTCATGCGTCGCGGCGAAGTCGTGGAACAGGGTTTGGCCGATCAGATCTTCCAGGACCCGCAGCATGCCTACACCCAGCAGCTCGTCCACGCGAAACTTTGAGAAAAGATTGCCCGAATGAACATGCAACTAAACGAGCAACCCGCCAAAGCCAACGTGCTCAGGGTCAAAGGTCTGTCCAAGCAGTTTGAAATGCATCATCTGAAGCGGACGCTCTACGTATTCGAGAACCTCAACTTTGAGGTGAATGCTGGCGAGTTCATCCTGCTGAAGGGTGAAAACGGCGCCGGCAAATCGACGCTCCTGCGCACGCTCAACCGCTCCTACCTGCCGCGCGCCGGCCACATCTACTACAAGACGGCGGAAGGCGTCATCGATCTGGCATCTGCCGCCGACGTCGATATCTCGGTGCTGCGCCGCCGTGAGATCGGCTTTGTCACCCAGTTTCTGAATGCCCGTCCCCGTGTCGCGGCAGAGGAGATCGTCGCAGAACCGCTCCGGCTTGCGGGTACACCACACGCCGATGCTCTCATTGCGGCACGACGCTGGCTGCAAGCCTTTGGCGTCAAGAGGCAGCTCTGGCCCGCTTATCCTTCGACTTTTTCCGGCGGTGAGCAGCAGAAGGTCAATCTGGCCCGCGCGCTCATCCTGCCACAGCGCCTGTTGCTGCTCGACGAGCCGACCGCCTCGCTTGACCGCGACGCCCGCCAGGCGCTGGTCGACCGACTGGCGGAGCTGAAGGAGGCAGGCGTGGCGATGGTCGGCGTGTTCCACCATCCCGAAGATGTCCAGCATCTGGTCGACCGGGAAATCTATCTGAAAGCGATCAAGATCGAGGATGGAGAAGACGATGTGGCTGAGTAATTTCGAGATCGTGCTTGCGGATCGCGTCATTGAGAAGGGTGCGCTGCGGATCGAAGACGGGCTGATCGTGGAAATCCGCGACACCCTGATCGATAACGTCGATATCGACGGCGGCGGCAGGCTTTTGCTTCCAGGCTTCGTCGACATGCACGGCGACATGATCGAGAAGGAAATCGAGCCGCGCGTCAATGTTCATATGCCGCTCGAACTCGGCATTTACGACCTGGACAAAAGGCTTGCCTCCTGCGGCATCACCACCGCCTATGCCGCGCTTGCCTTCACACCGGCGACCTATGGGAAGACCCGTTCCGTCGAGCATACCACCGCGATTATTGAGGCGTTGACTGCCATGCGGGGCGAGTTGCTGGTCGATCACCGTGTCCATGCCCGCTTCGAGGTGACGTTTTCTTCCGCGCTCGCCATCGCCGAACAACTAATGACGAGCGGTTCGTTGAGTCTGATATCCCTGATGGATCACACGCCCGGGCAGGGGCAGTACCGCGACATTGAGAAACATGTGGCGCACCTTGCCAAGGAACGGAAAATTGACGAGGCCAAAGCGGCTGAACTGGTGAGACAGCGCATGGCCGATCGGGACGGCCACGGCGATGCATTTGATATCGTGACGGGTCTTGCGAGCCTTGCTCGGCGGCACGATGTCGCCATTGCCTCTCATGACGATGACAGCGTCGAGAAGGTCTCCTTGCTGCACAGGCTTGGTGCTGTGATCAGCGAGTTTCCGATCACGACCGAGGCTGCCGCCGAAGCGAGGCGGTTGGGCCTTGCGACTGCCATGGGTGCGCCAAATGCCCTGCGTGGTCTTTCCTATTCCGGAAACCTGTCTGCGCGCCAGGCTTATGACGAAGGCCTCCTCGATATCCTGGCGAGCGACTATCACCCCTCAGCCATGCTGCCGGCCGTTATCGTGCTCGGTGCCCGGGGTGAGGGCGGGCTTGCTCGTTCGGTGGCGCTTGCAAGCGCCAATCCAGCCAAGGCTCTCGGTTTGAACGACCGCGGGCGGATTGCCGAGGGACTGCGGGCCGATCTCGTCATCGCCGAACGCGGCCGCATGCCGCGCCTGCGGGGAACGCTTCGCGGCGGCAAGCTGATCTGGTCGGATGGAACGCTAACTACACTGGCAAGGCCCGTTGCTACCCTCCGGCATCTCGAAGAGGTGGTGCAGTGATAAGCCAGGAACAACCGGGTGCGAGAGATATCACGGCCCCTGCCTCCAATGCACATGAACCCCGCTATGCTATCTACTACACGCCGGCGCCGGAACATCCGCTAACCGTGGCGGCCAGGACGTGGCTCGGGCGAGATGCCTTCGCGCCGGGAGTAGGCACGGCTGATGCTGATAGGGCCGCATTCGTATCCGAACCTCGGCGATACGGTTTCCACGCGACGATCAAGGCACCGTTTCGGCTCAGGGAGGGAACGTCCGTAGAAGCGCTCGAACGGACGCTGCGGGGTTTCGCGGCAAAGGTTCAAGCCTGTCCAGTCGGTCCCATGCGGATCGATCTCATCGGCGGCTTCTTCGCCCTCGTTCCGGTTCAGCCTTTGCCGACCCTGCGGGGTTTCGCCTCGCGGGTCGTCGAGGAATTCGACCACTTCCGGGCGCCGACGGATGGGGACGACCTCAAACGACGCATGGGCCGTCAGCTCGACGAAGTCGAAATGACCAATCTCGTCACCTGGGGTTATCCTTATGTCGGCAACCGGTTCCGCTTCCACATGACGCTGACCGACCGCATTCCGGACGATCAGCGCGCCGGAATGCAGGCTTGGCTGAAAGCGGTTTTCCAGCCGTATCTCTCCGAAGATTTTCATATCGATAGCCTCTCGCTCTTCGTGCAGGAACACCGTGGCGCGGACTTTGTCGTTCGCTCGCAGTTCGCGCTGAAGGGCATCGCGTCTCTCAAGGCAGCGGTATAATCGCCATGGAGGCACCCGGACGTCTCGTGCTTGTTGTCGGTCCAAGCGGCGCCGGCAAGGACACTCTCATCGACTATGCTCGCGATCGGCTCAGAACTAACCCGCGCAGTCACTTCGTGCAGCGGATTATCAGCCGTCCGGCAGGGGTGGGCGAAGATCACCAACCCGTCTGCCCTCAAGAATTTGCGCGGATGGTCGATGACGGCCGCTTCGCCCTGCACTGGCAGGCGCATGGCCTGTCCTACGGCATTCCGTCGGAGATCGACGGCTGGCTGCAGCGCGGCGACACCGTCGTTGCCAACGGTTCGCGCGCCGTTCTTGTCGGCGCGCGCAGGCGCTATCCGCAAATTTCCATCGTCAATGTCACCGCACCATTGGGCGTCCTAGCCAGACGCCTTGTCGGGCGAGGGCGCGAAAGTCTCGAGAACGTGCGCCAGCGCCTGGTTCGGGGGGAAGGGCATCCCGTCGAAGGCAGCGATGTCATTCACGTCCACAACTCCGGTCCGCTGGAAATCGCCGGAGAGCGTCTTCTCGAAATCATCACGGCAAATCTCGGGAGGCAATGAGGGCCTCCCCGAACGCAGTATCAGCACCGCGGAAGATCAAGCGTCAATTTCGATCCATTTCTTCCCCAAATCTCCTGTCGAGACGCTCCTTCAGTCGGAAACCCATACTCTCTTCCCATCTGATGGCTTTGTATCGACGGACATATTCGACGGCGTTCATGTGTGATGGCCACGCCATTTACAAGCCCCTTTTCGACCAGCCCTGTAGATCACGCGACCTTCGCCACCAAATCCTATGCGTAGTGAATTGAAAGCGAGCAGAAATGATGAGGCTTCTTACGGCACCATGTTGCGCTCGATTAGAACAGAGCAACTTCGATATTGGCAAGCGTCGTCAATCCGCAGTCCGGACTCCCGGTCCTGGAGCAAAGATGACTGCCGACCACCGCGTGACCATTCTGCCGCGTGATTAAATGCTGTGTCAGGCTCCATAGGCGAATAGATATCCCAAAGTTCGCCCGAAGCACGATGCCAAGTCATCTAGTGGCGAGGGCATCAGCCATCTGCTGTTCCGCTCTCAACATACGTAGCGCCTCCAATGTGAACACGTTGAAGAGTCTGTCGGAAGTTACCCAGCCTACTATCAAAGCTTTCGCGCCGGATTTCTGCGTTGGCTCTTTCAGGATCCCAGAGCAACTCATGTAGGACGCGGCCGCTCATCGTATTCGGTCGACCGAGCTCAAGGAGATGCAAGATGGTCGGCACGAAATCGCAAATGCCAGATGGTGCCGTCGAGATTGAACCTGCCGCCGGGAAAGCGGAGCCAGCGACAATGCCGACAGCCGCGAGTTCCTTCGCATGCAGGCCACCATGCACGCCGAGGCCTGCACGACAATCGTTGTCATAGAAAGTGCCGCCGACTAGGCCGAAGGGGTCGACGTTGTCGTCTGGGCGGAATGAAAAGGAGACGTCCGGCGCACGTGCGTGATCGGCAAAGACCAAATGATTGCCGAGACTGCCAGGCGCGATACCGTCGATCTCGTTTCGAGCTCGCGTGAAGACTGATCCGCACCATGGCTGTTCGGTGATCGTCGTCACCAGCCGTGCGACCTCTTCGTCGGTCGGATTGGCAAGATATAGCGCGCCCACCTGGCCGGGCACGACGACTACATCGACCTCCGCTGCAGGAGCGATGCCTGGCCTAAAGCCGGCATCCCGCAGGCTGTCGATCACCGAAACGCGCGTATGGCCGGTAATGTGCCCGTGATCCGAGGCCACAATGATTTGAACGCCTTCCGCTCGTCGCTCTGTCTCCCACCAGTCGAGTACGCGACCAAACTGCTGATCACAATGTGTGATGATTCTGCGGGTAATTTCCGAACCAGTACCATGGAAGTGCGAGGTACTGTCGGGTTCGCCGTAGGAGAGAATGGTCACGTCCGGGCGGTGTCTCCGCCAAACCAATTCAAGAAAAGCCGAGGTGATCCAGTCCTGTCCTTCCATGTCTGACTCAAGATCCGGCGGCTCCGGTGGCAATGGACCTACAAGTGCCTCAGCTTCCGCCAAGACGTTATCGGGGGTACAAGCTTGCCGGAAATGGCCGGAGAGGCGAACATGCCCGAAATCCTCCGCCTTGTGATTGAAGAAGCGGGTCGTGCCGGCCGTGTTCGTGGCTAAGACCGCCAACTTGCGCCCCGCTCGAGCGAGAATCTCGCCGAGTGTCGGCACGGACATCAATCGTCCGCCGCTTTCGACGTCGAGCTGGCGCAGGAGGGCAGCGTCAGAAGTTTCGATAAAACGCGGCGGCGTAACTGACCGATCGACATATTTGTTGCCTACCATGCCATGGCTGCCTGCGGTGGTGCCGGTGACGAGACTCGGGAAGGCCGACCGAGTCTCGCTCGGGTAGATCGTCCGGTGTTTCGAAAGCGTTATGCCGAGAGACTGCAAGCGGCAGAGATTTGGCGTCAGTTCGGGAGAGATGAGATCAGGCCTAAGGCCGTCGAAACTAACTATGACAAAACGCATGGAGACCTTCACTTGTCTGGGAAGAAACGAGGAAAAGAAATGGAAAGGCGGGCAAGCCCTCGCGATTACTGCAAGCCCGTGTCGAGCCGGTCGCGTAGCCAGTCTCCCAACAGGCTGATTGAAAGCGTTGTGATGACGATCAGCGCCGCGGGCGCAAACATGATCCAGGGGGCACGCGTCATATATTCCCGTCCGTAGCCGACCATGTTCCCGAGGCTTGTCATTGGAGGCTGAACGCCAAGCCCCAAGAAAGACAAGCTACTTTCCATCAGAATGATCTCGGGAAACGTCAATGTCATCGAGACAATCAGTGTCGAAGAGATATTCGGGAGAATATGCCGCAGATAGACGCGTGACGGGCGCGCTCCCAACTGGCGAACAGCGCCCGCATATCCTTGCGCGCTCGCCGAGATTGCAAGTCCTCGGGCGATACGGGCATAGCGCTCCCATCCGTAAAGCCCCATTAACCCAATGAAAAGCGGCAGGGCATTGCCAAAAAAAGCCAGGACCGAAAGCGATAGAATGAGGAACGGCATCGCGGCCTGGAAGTCCGCCAGCATCAAGATGAATTGCTCCACGCGTCCGCGGAAATGCGTCGCGGCGAAGCCCATCGTCGTGCCGAGACAGGCAGAGATCACAGTTGCCCCCAGCGCGACCAGAACGGAGATCCGAACAGAGAAGATCAAACGCGAAAGCACATCCCGCCCGAGTTCGTCGGTTCCGAGCAAGTGCTTGGGGTGGAAGGGTGAAGCCAGCCGGTTCGGAAGGTCGAGAGCGGTGTATTGATAAGGAGCGATCTGGTTGGCCAGCACCGCGATGAGTACGACGATCCCGATCCAGAGCAAGCTTACAATGACGGAGACCGGCATCCGGCGCGGTTTGGTCTTCTTTGACTTGGCGACCACCGGTTGATTGACTTTTTCCATCATGCTCATCTCAGTGGCCTCCACCCGTGTCGCCATTGGAAAGGCGCGGGTCCAGGACACCGTAGAGGAAGTCGACGACGAGATTGGAGAACACCATGGCCACGGCTACGAGCAGTAAGATGCACTGAACGACGGCAAGATCCCGCGAGGCAACTGAAACGACCAATAAATTGCCGAGCCCTGGCCAAGAGAAAACGCTCTCGATCACGACCGAACCTGCGATCAGGTTGCCGACCATGAAGCCGACGATGGTTACCGTGGGGATCGCCGCATTCGGTAAGGCGTGACCACGGACCACCGAAGGCCAGGGGATTCCCTTGGCGCTCGCCGTCCGGATATAGGGTTGCCCCAAAACTTCCAGCATCGCGCTCCGAACAAAGCGGGCAAGAACGGCGGCGCCGCCAACGCCAAGCGTGATGATCGGCAATATGATGTGTTGAAGACCGCCAGCACCGCCGGTTGGCAACCATGACAACCAGATTGCGAAGAATTGGACCAGAACCAAGCCAAGCACGAAGCTTGGAACCGTGTAGCCGGCGACCGCCGTGATCATGACGGCGCGGTCGATGGCGCTGTCACGGTGCAAGGCGGCGTAAACGCCGGCCGGAATGCCGATTGCCAACTTCATTAAGAGCGCCGGCAGCGTCAGCATGAGAGTTGCCGGGATTCTTGAAAGTACCAGGTCCAGTGCACTTCCCCCTCCGCGCATCGACTGGCCGAGTTCACCATGAAAAATCGCCGCGAAATAGTGGAAGTATTGCATCCAGAGCGGCTGATCGAGACCCCACTCCCGCCGGAAGGCGGCCATAGCCTCGGGTGAGGCGTCTTCACCCATGATGCTGCGCGCGGGGTCTCCAGAGAGCCGGAGCACAAGGAAAACGAAGGTGACGACAAGGGCGACCGTGAAGGCAGCGCGCAGGATACGGATGGCGAAATATCGGAACATCAGGGTTCAACCTTCCTGGCTACCAGGCTGGCATCGACGGCATGACAGGCGACAGAGCGACCGTCCGGCTGCATCGAGAGTGTGGGCGAAACACTCGCGCATTCGGGGCGGGCGACAGGACAGCGCGGATGAAACGCGCAGCCCGTCGGGCGCGCGGCTGGGTTGGGTGGCTCACCTTTGAGGACGATGCGCTCACGCGTCCGCTGGCCAGCAATCGGAACCGCGGAAACAAGCGCCTTGGTGTAGGGGTGGGTGGGTTTCGAGAGCAGCAGATTCGTCTCGCCGTATTCGACGATACGTCCAAGATACATCACCCCCATCCGCTGGCTGATTTGCCGAACCACTTTCAAGTCATGACTGATGAACAGCAGACTGAGACGCAGGTTCGTTTGCAGGTCCATAAGGAGGTTCACAACCTGTGCCTGGATCGATACGTCGAGCGCCGAAACCGGCTCGTCGCAAACCAGCAGCGCTGGCTCCATGATCAGTGCCCGGGCGAGAACAGCACGCTGACGCTGTCCTCCCGACAGTTGCGAAGGCAGGCTCGCGGAATGCGTGGCGTTCAAGCCAACCGTCTCGAGCACCGCCAGCGCCTTGCTGCCACGCTTTGGCGCAGGTCCGATGTCATGAATATCCAGTGGTTCGCGCACCTGATCGAGAATTGCAAGACGCCGGTCAAGCGCTGCGAGCGGATCCTGGTAGATCATTTGCATTTGGGCGCGCAGACGGCGCCACGGGGGCGTATCGACATGCGGCAGTTCAGTACCGCGAAACAGGACCTTTCCGCTGTTCGGCCGCTCAAGGCCAAGTGCGATCCGTCCCGTGGTCGATTTGCCAGAACCGGATTCACCGACGAGTGCCAGCGTTTCGCCCGGTTGTAGCGAGAGTGTTACGTCATCAACCGCCCTGACTGGCACGTTCTTTCCGAAGAGTCCCTGCCGCGTCGGATAGCTTCGGGAAATACCCTGGAGTTCGAGAATGTTCGCGATCATGCCAGCAAGCCCCCATCAAGTTCCTTGGGCTCTTCGCGTCCTTCGGCAGAACCCACGCCGCAGGCAGAGAAGCGATCGGCATCAATCCGAAGGAGGGCCGGAATTGCCGATTCACATACGGTCATGCGCCGCAGACAGCGCGGAGCGAAGGCGCATCCGGATGGCATACTGGCAGGCTCAGGTACCTGCCCTTCGATCGGAACGAGCCGCTGCAGCGGACCAGTAAAGGGTGGCAAAGCCGCCAAGAGGCCTTGCGTATAGGGATGTTCTGGGTGCGCGAAGATCAGTTCCGACGGTGCCATCTCGACGACACTGCCGGCATACATGACCGCGATCCGTTCGCAGGTTTCTGAGACGACGCCGAGATCGTGACTGATCAGAACAAGCGCCATGCCCGTGTCGCGCCGGATGGTCGTCAGGAGATCGAGGATCTGTGCCTGGATCGTGGCGTCGAGAGCGGTGGTCGGCTCGTCGGCAACCAGGACGTCTGGCTTTCCCCCCAACGCCATGGCGATCATGACGCGTTGGTTCTGCCCACCGGACAATTCATGCGGATAGGAATCGAGCCGCCGGGCGGCGTCCGGAATACCAACGAGATCTAATAGACGTTTTGCCTCTCCCCGGACACTTGAACCGGACAGGCCCTGATGGCGGGAAAGAACCTCACCAATCTGACGACCGACGCGAATAACAGGGTTGAGCGCACTTGAGGGATCCTGGAGGATCATGGCGACGCGTCCGCCTCTGATCCGGTCCAGCCGCGTTTGTGCGACCGTCAACAGATTTTCTCCATCCAGACGAACGGCTCCCGACACGCTTGCCGTTCTTGGCAGAAGACCCAGAGCGGCAAGCCAGGTCACGGACTTTCCGCTGCCCGATTCGCCGACGATGCCGAGGGCCTCACCCGGTGACAGCGTGAGGTCGATTCCTCGTAGCGCCCGCAAGCCGTTGAAGTCGACCGTCAGGCCTTCGATCGTGAGCAGGGCTTCCCGCGACGAGGTCGCCGGAGGTACGGATTTTGGGGTGGCTTCGGCGAGGTTTTCCACCGGCCTTTCTCCAAGCGTGACCATCATTTCTGCGTGTATGCAGTGTTGAACGGGCCGAAGTTCAGATCGAGCGTCTGGCCGGGCTGCCAGATGACGTCCTTTCGTTTCGCGTAGAATTGACCAGACCCGTGCAGGATGACGCAGGGCGGGTTCTTCTCATCAATGATTTCCAGCATTTCGCGGATGATTGTCCGTCGATCAGCGACTTCAACAGTCGACTTGAGTTTTTCGCCGAATGCGAAAAACTCCTTGTCTTGCCACATACCGAGCTCGGGGAGCTCGCCGTTCGGTCCCAAGAGCCGCCAGGCGTGGGCGAGCAGGTCTGGAAAGATCGCCGTCGTTGAGTTGTCGTAGATCGCGTTGATCGGCTTCTGCTCAATTTGACCGAAGTTCTCCATCATCTTGAGTTCGACGTTGAGGCCAACAGTCCGCCACATCTCGACCATGATCTGAGCGCCGGCGACCTGGTTCGGATAATAGTTGTTCAGAAGCTTGTAGGTGATTGTTTCACCCTTGTAGCCGCTTTCGCCGAGGAGCTTGCGAGCCAGGTCGGGATCGTAGGCAAGAGCGGGGAAGTCTTCGATGTAACCTTCGCCGAAACTCGGGAGCTGCATGCCGTTCGGGATCGGCAGCCGATTTTGCCAGAGCGCCTCCACCAGCGCTTTGCGGTCGAGAGCCACGCTCAATGCCCGGCGAACGCCGACGTTCGAGAGTACCGGCCCGGTTGTGTCGATGACCAAGGAGCGCGTATTCTGGACCGGACCACCCGCGACCTCGAGCCCCTGCCGCCCTTCGATCTCGGAAAACATGTCGGGCGTCAGGTCGGTGATCAAGTCGACTTCCCCGGCGGCAAGCGCGTTCATCCGCGAAGCAAGTTCGGGGACGATGCGAAATTCGATGCCAGCAAAGGGTGGCTTGCCACCCCAATAATCGTCGAAGGCGGTGAGTACGATGTTGATGTCAAGCTTCTGGCTGACGAAGCGATAGGGACCCGTACCAACGGGAGCCGCTATCCATTTATCCCAGGATCCAGCCGCTTCGAAAGCACGGCTGCTGACGATTTCCGATGACCATGAGGCCAGACGTTTTTCAAGCAGGGCATCCTCGCCCTTTGCCCGAACGATGACAGTGTGGTCGTCAACAACGTCGACGCGGTCGATCGTCTCGAGGGTCTGCATTGCGACCGATTTACCAGCCTTGCCGGGGCCGAGGAGATGATTTGGGCTCAGTGAAAAGGCAACATCCTGGGCAGTGAATGGATTGCCCCCATGGAAAGAAACGCCCTTGCGCAGGAAAAGACGAACTGCTCTGCCGTCGACACGTTCCCAGCGCTCGGCAAGCGCCGGGCGCAATTCCAGCTTTTCTGTCTGATCAAAGGCGATGAGCGTGTCGAATATCTGAGGGATAACGCGACGTGCAGCCGTACTATTATAGAGGACAGGCTCGATTGCTGCCGGAAAGGCAGACATTGCAACCTTGAGAACACGCCGGTCCTCGGCGCGGGCCAGAAAGGGCAAGCCTGTTATCGACATGAAAGCACCGGCGGCGCCGGCGGCCAAAATGCTGCGTCTTGTAGCTGTCAGATTGCGCATGTTCCAAACATCCTTGCCGAAGCGAGCGTTGTGCTTCCGAGGTTGATGATCATTCTGATGCCGCCGATTAGAGAGGCGCCAGAGCTCGCCGAAAACATCAACGGCATTCATTACAGTGACATGACAATCATCGCAAAATGCGATAGCAATCCCACGACAGCGGATGGATGGCCGCGGTACTAGGGAGTTGCTTGTGACAGACGATAGGGACCTTTCCCTCAACGCCGTGCGTGCTTTCATACAGGTTGCGCGCGACAGCAGCGTTACCCGGGCATCCAAGACCCTCGGCATTACCCAGAGCTCGGTCAGCCGCCACCTTGCGGTCCTGGAGGAATATCTGGGCACCAAGCTGATTGAGCGGCGTGGCCGGCAAAGCCAGTTGACCGACTTCGGTAGGCTGTTCGCCGATGCGATTGGCGAGCCCCTCGACACAATTCTGTTCACGGCGAAGCGGATGCGACGAAACGGTCGAAAGGATGGTAACAGGCTTGTCGTTCGCACCTCGCTCGCCACCTTCGCCTACACGGTCCTGATCCCGAACCTGCGCGATTTTTCGAAGGAAATGAGTGGCGTGACGGTGGATGTGATCAGTACACTTTCAGCGCCGACCTCCACGGACAGCTTCGATGTCCTCCTGACCCGAGACCTTACATTGACCGAGCCTTCCGACCGCTGGGACATCTATGACGAGCAACTGGTTTGCGTGGGCGCCCCTGACTGCATTGCCGGCCGCGGGCTGAACGCGCTGCGAAGCACTCCCGTGATTGCTGTCACGTCTCGCCCCGACATTTTGCCTATCTGGCTGCGGGGGATGGATCTCAAGACGGCGGATGTTACCTCAGGCGCGCGGTACGACCACCACTACCTGGCGTTGCCTGCCGTCACCACGGGGCAGACGCTGCTGGTGGCGCCCCATATACTCGTCGCGGATTTGATCCGGCAGGGGCTGCTTGAGGTGCTTTCAGGCTCTCGTGCACCGAGTGGCATGCAGTACCGTGCCTACGCGGTCGACCGCAGCAGCAACCCGGATGTCGCGCGAGCTTTCTGCCGTTGGCTGACCCGCCTCTGCCGAAAAATGACAGAGGAAGATACTCTGACGCGGTAAGCAAGCTATCGCAAAATGCGATCACTAACGCCGATTTGCGCGATGTGCCAACTGGCAGGTGGTAAAAGCTCCCGTTAGTTCTGGATCAGACCCAGCACTTCGAGGAGAGTTGCCTTGCCACTCATCGCCAAAAGGCTACAAGCCGTCCGTCCTTCTCAGACCAAGGCCATGACGGCCGCGGCCGCCACGCTTAAGGAAAAGGGCGTTGATGTCATCACACTCAGCCAGGGCGAGCCGGATTTCGACACGCCCGCCGCGGTCCAAAACGCTGGCATTGTTGCAATCCGCAGCGGCAGGACACGCTATACGCCGGTTGCCGGCGTCAAGCCGCTGCGCGAGGCAATCCGCGACAAGCTCAAGCGCGACAACAATCTCGACTACGATATAGACCAGATCACCGTCGGCTGCGGCGCCAAGCAGGTGGTCTTCAACGGACTATTCGCCAGCCTCGATCCGGGCGATGAGGTGATCATCCCAACGCCCTGCTGGGTCTCCTATCCCGACATGGTGTGGCTTGCCGGCGGCGAGCCGGTGCTGGTCGAGTGCCACGAGCATTTCGGCTTCAAGCTCAAGGCGGAGGATCTCGAGGCGGCGATCACGCCACGCACCAAGTGGCTGATGCTGAACTCGCCGAACAACCCGACCGGTGCGGTCTATTCGAAGGCGGAGTTTGCCGACCTTGCGGCCGTGATTCGTCGCTACAGACAGGTGCATGTGCTTGCCGACGACATCTACGAGAAGCTCGTCTACGGCAAGCGCTTCGCCACCATGGCTGAGGCGGCCCCCGATCTCATCGACCGGACATTGACCGTCAATGGCGTTTCCAAGTCTAGTGCCATGACCGGCTGGCGGCTCGGTTATGGTGCCGGCCCGAAGGAACTGATTAAGGCAATGAACACGATCCAAGGACAGACCTCGTCGCATACCAGCTCGATCTCGCAATATGCGGCGATCGAGGCGATCGGCGGTAACCAGGACTATCTCGGCGGTTTCGTCTCCGACTTCGAGAAGCGCCGCGATCTGGTGGTCGAGAAGATCAACGAGGCGCAGGGGCTCAAATGTCGGACGCCGGACGGCGCCTTCTACGTCTTCGTCAATTGCGGCGGTGTGCTCGGCAAGGTCACGCCGCACGGAAAGCTGATCGAAACCGACACGGACTTCGCACTCTACCTCCTAGAGCAGTTCGGCGTTGCCGTCGTCCCAGGCAGCGGCTTCATGGCCTCGCCCTATATTCGAATCTCCTACGCCGCCTCGCTTGAGGAGGTGAACGTCGCCTGCGGCCGCATCCTTGCTGCCTGTGAAGCCCTTTCCGAAAGTGAGAAGACCTGTGAGCAAAGCAAGAAAACTGCGTGAGGCGATGGCCGAGCGCGGCCTCGTCCACATCATGGCAGCCCACAGTCCGCTCTCGGCGATCCTCGCCGAAGAAGCCGGTTTCGACGGCATCTGGGCGTCCGGTTTCGAGCTCTCGGCCCTCTATGGACTTGCGGACATGAGCCTGATCACCATGACCCAGCATCTCGACATGCTGCGGGCGATCGCTGGCCAATCTTCGTTGCCGATCGTCGCGGATATCGACACCGGCTATGGCAACGCCCTGAACGTCATTCATGCGATCCGCGAATACGAGAAGGCCGGCGCTGCCGCCATTGTCATCGAAGACAAGACGTTCCCGAAGGTCACCAGCCTTGCCGCCGATGGCCGCCAGGAATTGCTGCGGATCGAGGAGTTCCGGGGCAAGATCGAGGCGGCGGTCGCAAGCCGCAACGATCCGGATTTCCTCGTCATCGCCCGCACCGAAGCTCTGATCGCCGGCTTAGGAGAGGAAGAGGCGCTGGAGCGCGCCATGGCCTATGCCGAGGCTGGCGCCGACATGGTGCTCATTCACTCGAAGAGGAAGGATCCTGCCGAGATCGAGAGTTTCTCGCGCGGATGGAAGGGGCCGGTTCCGCTCACCATCGTTCCGAACGCCTATCCCGAGCTCGACGCGACGCGCATTAGGGCGCTCGGCAACATCCGTATGACCATCTACGGCAACTATGGTATTCGTGCTGCCACAACCGCTATGCAGGATACCTTCAGGCGGATCATCGCCGATGGCGGCGTGCAGAGGGTCCACAAGGATATCGTGCCGGTGGAGGAAATTTTCCGCCTGCAGAAGATGGATCAGGTTAAGGCCGCCGAAAAGCGGTTCCTGAGATAGGAGGTACCATGGGGACCGGGTCTTTCAAGCATCAGGAACTGTTTGAAGGTGAACGCCGCCGCCTAAACCGCGACAACGATCGGACTCACACACCGTTCGCGGACTGCTCGACGAGATTGAGCAGTGGTTTAAGATCCGGTTGTCGCTCGACCAACCTAGTCCACGACCGCTTGCGCATCCTTAACATTCTCATCGCGGGAGTGGCGATGCCGAAGACAAGCCACAACCACTTGGCAACTGCTATCAGCATTCAACGGTAGCCGTCCTGCTTTACGGGTCTGGGTCCAACAACGCTATCTGCAGCGCCAGTTCAGCGACAACTCGTCACCAGATCCGAAGATGGTAAGATCCTGCCCGTCGATCTCCTGGAACGTTGCTGCCTTTCAAATCAAACCAGATGTGAAGTTCATCGGCGGAAGCTGCTTGCGGAGGACACAGGTCTCCGCAAGCGGCTGCTGCAGCGACCGGGATGTGTTTGGCGGCTTCGAGTTCTCTAAGGACCCGCAAATTGGTTCTGGTTTGATGAGGAGAGCAACTCACAGGCTATTCCCAAAGCCCGTGAGGCTGCGCCGCCTGATTCACCTTCGATCTCCAACTAGGAAAGCGATACCAATCCCGGCTGCGCTTCCGATGGCTAGAAGAGGCCCCAGATAGATGAATATGGGACTTATCCCCGCCAACGTGACGGTTGCGCTGGATGCTACTATGGCTCCAATGGCCGTCCAGGCGTAACCGCCGTCTTCAGCGGTTTCGTTTTCGTCGGACGTTTTGTCAGAGTCCCGAATGGCTTCGACGGCTCCCCGCGTAAGACCAATGAAGAAGAGGAGCGTCGCCACCGCGCCCAGTGCCAGTGCGATATGAAATATCCACATTACTTCACCTTTAGACTTTTGCTGTTTCGAATTGGCCGATAGGGGCGGGAACAGTGCTATCGACACCGATTTCGCTTCTGACATTTTGCAGCGACGCCATATCGAATTTCCGCCCGTCCAGCAGGCCCGCGACAAGAACCGTACCGCCACTCACTCCCAAAGTGGTAAGCGTACCCCAGAGTTCACCGTGGATATAGCGAACTGTTTGGCCAAGTATGATCGAAAGCACGACACCGCCGACAAAGCCGACTGTGTTGGTGCGTGACCAGATGATTGCTAGAACGAAGGGAATCAGGATGGCCGTTCGCAGCGACGACTCCGTCAAGACCAGCGAGGTGAAGTCAATACCAGTGAGCAATATGGCCAGGCCGACCGCTCCACCGGAAAGGATCGAGACCTTTGTGATCAGGAACAGGCGGCGCTCGTTCGTGTCAGGCCATAGCCTTCGTACGATGTCGACTGCGACTACGGAAGAGAGTGCAGAACTCGCAGCATCAATGCTCGAATACGATGCCGCCAGGATCGTAAGGCAATAGAGCAGGACGAGAATGAGAGGTAGGCCAAGGTGGGACACGATATAGGGTCCGATGGCAACGATGTCGCCGCCGATATCCGCAGGTGTCAGACCGTAGGCAATTCCAACCAAGCCAAGCATGCCCGCCGCTATGGGAATGGGGTAAAAGAGGGCACCTGCCCAGAAAAACACCCGCGTGACTTCACGGCTGCGGATGGACCAGACTTTCTGCCAGAGGGCTTGGTCGCCGATAGCCGTAAGCAGACCGAATGCTAGGGTGATACCGAACCCGGCCGCAGCATCCGCTCGCAGTACGCTCAGGTTCTGGGGATTAGCTTCACCCACAGCAGAAAATACTGCGTCCGCCCCCCCGGGTATAAAATGATACACGGCAATCACCACAATGGCGGACGGCACAGTTAGCATCAGCGTATTCAATGTTCCGGTGATGACGCTGGTCCACAAACCCCCGAAGTAGGAGTAGGCCAATATGCAAAGAATGCCCACGGATGCAGCCAATTCGGGCTTAATCCCGAAGACGACAGACATGACGATCGACAGGCCCTTGAGATTGATAAGGATGGCGAGGGGGGCTCCCAACACCACGGTCAAGGTTACGACGCCGGACGCTAGTTTCGAATCCTTGAATCTATGGCGAATGAACTCGGGGATAGTGTACCCATTCGGCATGCTCCGGCGAAGAATGCGAGCAAACGGGATCATCGCTATGACCGCAAAGCCGTTCGGAACCACGAACCACAGCAGTCCGGACAGGCCCCACTGGAATGTCATCCCCGCACTCATCAATACCGCCATCGCGTAGGTCCAAGCAGAGATAACCGCGCCCACTCCGAACCCGAATCCCACTTGTCGATTGGCGATGATGAAGCCGTGGGTGTTACGCACGAAGATACGCTTGATCGTGTAGGACAAGACCAACAGCACGAATGCCAGCAGAATCATTTGTAAGTAACCATAGAGCTGGGGGAGGCCCCCCGAGACCAACATTTCCTTGTTCATGCGTCCCTCTTCTAGATCTCAAAGCCTGGTCGCAATCCGAATGTGCGGAGATGTGAAACAGCTTGGCTGTCCAACCATGGCTCCAACGTTAATCCGGTGGGATTGGCGACTGATAATTGTTAACAATTAAAAATCTACAAAGTTTATGGATTATGTCAAGGTAGGCTTTTCACATCTCTGATGATCCCATTCGACCTGGGCTGGGCGACGCTTCTGAATTCCGGCTCGGATGTATGCTATTGAAGAGCACGGTATCGCACGCTTGGCCTTTGACCCTAAGCAGCGGAGTTACTGGATATGCGGGTAGTGCTGCTTAGACGAGCGAGATTTGCCTCCGTCATTAGGTCTCGACACGCATCACGAAAAGGGAAGATCGGCCAAGGATTCTCGGATTTAATGCTTGGCTTATGCCTTTGAAACAGGCCCCGTTTTTTCTGGCTCTCGTTGAGTTGGCGCAAGAAAGTCGGCAAGTTCGCGATTAGAACGCTGGAAAAAGCTTCGAAACGCTTGCTCTGCGGCATCACCGTCGCCCTTCAGGATTGGTTGGATAAGTTCGTGATGCCGCGCGATGATGCCGCCCTCGATTCCGACAAGATGGTTGGATGATGCAATATAAAGTCTCAGTTGATTGGTGATGAGATCATAGTGTTGAGCAAGCCGATTGTTGCCCGATAGCCCTACAACAGTCCTGTGAAACGCAAGATCAGCCGCCAAAAAATCTTCATTCTCGTCGCGAGCAGCATCCTCCATAGCACGAATGGCATTCGTGAGAGCCGACCTTGCACCATCGTCAATCCGCTCCGCCACAAGCCGTCCCGCCAGACCCTCCAGGCTCGCTCGCAACGTGCCCAATTCCCAGACATCGTGGGGCGTCAAGGTAGTCACCTCCCAGCCTGTATAAGGCCGCTGCACTATAAGGCCTTCGGAAACGAGCCGCTGCAAGGCGGCTCGAATGGTTCCGCGTGACAGGCCGAATTGCTCAGCCAGGCTGATCTCTGTCAGACGGGCGCCTGCAGCAATTCGTCCCGACACGAGCGCATCACGCAGCCTGTTTGCGGCAACGCGGTCCAGACTTTGCTTCGTTGCTGGTTCGAGGTCTGCAATACCGTTCATGAGTTCCTTGCCTTCGTTTTCTGGTTGACTTCGTCTATAGAAATCATCAACAATCGTCAATTGTTAACAATTAACTCTGGTCGCGCCTGCAGTCTCAATCATGGGTGTAAGGGATCGCCTCCGCGTCTCCCAAACACCTCGCTAGGCTTTTCCGGGCTCAGCGGGAGAGATCCCAATCATGGAGAACCCCTTGAACGTCGAACGTGCCATTAGTCAGCAGGCCCTAAAAGCTGGTCGTATCGTTAAAGCTGAAGCCATTTTGGTCGCCATTCCTTTTCAGAGTGATGCGAAACCGGTTTGGAATTTTACCGGTCCGCCAAAGAACACGTTCGACACAATGCTCGTCAGAATCGAGACCGAAAACGGTTTTGTGGGTTGGGGGGAGGCTTTCTCCCGGACAGAGGACATCGCGCTCAAAAACCTCATCGAAAACAGGATCTTCCCGCTGATCATCGGCGAGGATGCTGCGGAAATTTCGAAAATCAAATTCAAGCTGGAATTCGGGCTGCAGAATTTTGGCCGTGTCGGCCCGACTATGTATGCGATTTCTGCTGTTGACATTGCTTTGTGGGACATTGCAGGCAAGGCGGCAGGACTGCCGCTCGTGGACCTGCTTGGGGGCGCCTTTGCACAGGATGTCAGCGTCTATGCGAGCCTGTTGCGCTACGACAACCAAGAGGGGGTCGTCTCGGCGACGCGTCAAGCGATCTCCCTCGGTTACCGACATATTAAGCTTCACGAAGTGACGTACCCAGAAATCGCAGCAGCGTGCAAGGCGGCTGAGGGGCAAGCGGCGGTTATGCTGGACGTGAACTGTCCTTGGTCCGTGGCAGAGGCTCTCGTTATGGACGCGCGCCTCGGCGACCTTGGCCTTCTATGGCTGGAGGAACCCGTCTGGCCGCCGGAGAACTATCGTGGGCTCGCACGCATTCGCGCAGAAAAGCGTCACCGCATCGCCGCTGGAGAAAATGCCGGCTCGCTTCATGACTTCGCTGCGATGATCGATGCTCAGGCGATCGACATCGCGCAACCTGATGTCGCCAAAACGGGGGGCATTTCGGAGCTGCTGAAAATTTCCGCCCTGTGCGAGGCAAGTGCAGTGGAGTTCGTGCCCCACTGCGCTCTGTTTGGACCCGGAATGATCGCCACGATCCACATCAATGCGGCACAGCGTACCGTTCCCTTGCTTGAACGGCTCTATTGCGACTTCGAAGCCGAACTCTATGGAGGCGCTACGGTCCCAAAAGAGGGCAAGCTATTCATTCCCCAAGGCTCGGGACTTGGAATCGATCCGGATCCAGATGTGATCAAACATTACCGCATCAAATGATTAGCTGTCCGGCAACCGGACATGGAATATTCGTACAGGTGGCATATGACATCAACAACAGACCTTGCAATGAGTTGGGAAGAGTGGATCAAACAAGATGCCGTTGCGCTTGCGGAGCTAATCCGAAGTAAACAGATCAGTCCTCGGCAGGCGACAGCGCAGGCGGCGGCGGCGGTCGAACGCCTCAACTCTCAACTCAGCGCCGTACTCGAAGTCTACGAAAACACCCTCGAAGACATTCAGGTTGACGGGCCAGACAAGAGCGGGGCGCTTTACGGCGTGCCGATGCTTCTTAAAGACCTCGGTTCCAGTCTCAAGGGACGGAGGCAGGAAGCTGGGTCGAAGCTCTATCGGAACCACGTGGCAACATCCACCGATCCCGTCGTTGAAAATTATCTGCAGGCCGGACTTATTCCAATCGGGCGATCGACCACGCCTGAATTCGGAAATTCGTTTGACACTACAACCGACCATCTTGGCAAGGTCACGGTCACCCGTAATCCCTGGAACTTGGATCGAACCCCGGGGGGCTCCTCGGGAGGGTCGGCAGCAGCAGTGGCGTCAGGGATGGTTCCGATTGGCTCATCATCGGACGGGGGAGGGTCAACACGCATTCCCGCTTCATTTTGCGGGCTGGTAGGCCTGAAAGCAAGCCGCGGACGAGTGCCCCAGCCGCTCGCAATGAATGAGTATATGACCCGGCACGTCGTAGACGGTGTGTTGACGCGTAGTGTTCGCGACACCGCAGCTATCTATGATTACCTCACACGCATTCCCAGTGGTAGTACATTCATTCACCTCGGGGCGCCGCCCGAATCGTACGTGTCTGCGGCATCGCGCGAGCCAGGCCCACTGCGCATCGGTCTGTCGACGGGGCGGTGGGGTCGCGGCACGGAGACGGTAAGCGAGGTCTCGGAGCGCGTGCGCAGCGTTGGCGGTTTGCTCGACAAGCTCGGTCACCTGGTGGAAGAAATCGACGATTCCACGATCTGCGATTGGGAGGCAATGTGGGATGGCTATGTGACGACCTGGATTTCGAGCAATGCACAGCTTCGCCGGGACGCGCAGGAACGCGGCGTCGATCCAAACGATCTAGAGAACCACGTGACACCAATGATCTACCGCCACTATTTGGCGGCAGATCGCTACGACAAATACGACGTTTGGCGGGCTATGGAGCGCAATAACCAAGTCACGCGCGCGTTTGGTCGCTTTATGAGCCGATTTGATCTTCTGCTAACTCCGACGTTCGCTATACAACCACAGAAAGCCAATGGGCCGTACTCGCTCTTGCGAGACCAGGAGCTTGAGCCGTGGGTTTCCAGGCTTTGCGATGCCTGTCGTTACGTTATGCCCGGTAACGAAACTGGAATGCCGAGCATCTCCCTGCCGGCCGGACTTGACGGCGAGGGGCTTCCGATTGGTGTTCTCCTACATGCCAAATGGGGACGCGAAGATCTGCTGCTACAGATCGCAACACAACTCGAGAGGTGGAAGCCGGAATGGTTTGAAGCGTTTCCACCAATTCACGCTGGGCTAATCTCCTGAAAGACTGGAGTCCGCTGTTGCGGACTACTCTTCGGCGATGACTTCTACAGCGGCGGGGTTCGGCACAAGGGGCTTCGTCGCGCCAACCGCGGTCCCAATTCCATCGAGTCGGTCTATGCCCCCGGCTCGCCGTTGACATAGACGATGGTATCTTGTCTCATCATTTTCGGCGTCGTCGTGGTGTCGATCGCGGTAGCGACAATCGCGTGGACTTTTCCAAGACGAAGTTCTGAATCAGCGAGCCGATATCATCCTCGGCGATCTCGATCTGCAGCGGCTGATTGCTTCCTTCCCTGCGGATACAAAGCAGTGATGAAGGACCGTCATGAGTCTGTCGGCGTTCGCAAGCGTGACACCTCTCTCCCGCGAAGCCTGACGGCGATACTGCAAACGACATTGCAAGACCAAAGATGAATTTCCCATCTCATTTGCCACCTCGACCGTGACATGCTCCAACCCTACCGCCATGTTAAAACAGTCGGGAAGTATGCTACGGCTGCTTTTTTGCGGCGGAGGTCTAGGTTTGCCGCGTAAGCCAATCCGCAAATTGTTTCGCAAGTCTGCGTTGGCTTCCTGCCTTGGGATAGGCAAGATAGTGGCCGATATAGCGATTGTCTCGGGTGTAACTGAAAGGGTGAACGAGACGGCCGTTGTCTAATTCCCGCTTCGCCAGCGTGTTGGATTCCAGAGCTACCCCCAGGCCATTTGCCGCCGCGTCGACTGCAAGAAAACTTCTGTCGAAGCTCATCGCAGGCAACGGAGCTGGCCCAAGATTGTTGAGTTCGAACCAGTCGATCCATTGGATTCGCTTCAAGTCGCTTCGGATGAGTGGAACCCGCGAGAGGTCGCGGGGCGACTTCAGTCTCTCTGCCATTTTTTGACAGCAAAGCGGAGAAACGATTTCCTCGCCCAGAGGCACGACGATGAGATCCTCTCGGTTGGAAGGCTCACCGTAAACGATGTCCACGTCAAAGAGGCCGTCGACGAACCGCGCATAATTCGTGCTTGCCGCCACTCTGACTTCCACTCCTTGATTCTTGATGAGAAAGTCCGGGAGCCGTGGCGACAGCACCTGCGCGGCATAACTCGGGGCGCAGTGAACCCGCAAAAGATGCGCCTTGTTCGATGAAATCCTCTCAACACCGCGCCGAAGCTCTTCGAAGGCGTTGGAGGCATGGGAGAGCAGCGTCTGCCCCGCAAGCGTAAGACTGACCTTGCGTGTGCTGCGTTCAAACAGAGAGGTGCCCAGATCCCGTTCCAGCTTTGCAATCGCGTGGCTGACAGCACTTGGCGACAGGTGCAATTCTTCCGCGGCAGCACGGAAGGAAGCAAGTCGGGCCGCGGCTTCAAAGATGCGGACAGCGGAGAGGGAAGCCATCTGTAACATTTGATTAGTGAACCAGATTCACCCACCGTTGTAAACTTCGCGTTTGTCGAATGTCGTCGACTAAGTCAGGTTCGCCCCTGCAAGCCAAATGAATTGCCAGATGCTTGGGAAGCATCGGGAGGAGATTACATGCTATTGAATGGGAAGACCGCGGTCATTTCGGGCGCGGCGAGCAGGCGCGGCATCGGTCGTGCCACAGCACAGCTTTTCGCCGAGCACGGCGCTCGCATTGCGATCCTCGATATCGATTCAGAAGCCGCTGCGGAAGCGGCTGCGAGCTTGCCAACCATTGATGCCGGGGTCCACATTGGCCTGCGCTGCGACGTTGCCGACAAGGACTCCTGCACCAGGGCTGCCTCCGAGGTCATTGCTTCCTTCGGTGCCGTCAACGCGTTGATCAACAACGCTGGTATTACTCAGCCCGTCAAGACGTTAGACATCACGGATGCTGATTGGCAACGGATTGTCGCCGTCAATATGACCGGCGTTTTGTTCCTGAGCCAGGCTTTCATACCCTATATGCGCGACAATGGCGGCGGATCGATCGCCTGCATGTCTTCAGTGTCGGCGCAGCGTGGGGGCGGGATCTTCGGCGGCCCGCATTATTCCGCCGCTAAGGCAGGCGTACTGGGCCTCGCCAAGGCGATGGCTCGTGAGTTCGGGCCGGTGGGAATCCGCGTCAACTCGGTAACGCCCGGCCTTATCCAGACAGACATCACCGGTGGCAAGCTCACCGACCAGATGCGTGCTGACATCATCAAGGGCATTCCCTTGAGCCGGCTCGGGGAAGCGAACGACGTCGCCAACATCTACCTGTTCCTCGCATCGGACCTGTCGGCCTACGTCACGGGTGCGGTGATCGATGTCAACGGCGGCATGCTCATCCACTGAAACCCGCCAACTGACCAGGGGAAACCCACATGACCCAGATTGGACACAACATCGGCCTGAACGAGCGGGCCCGCCGCATCCGACGTCATGCGCTTCGCATGGGTGAAGTTCAGGGGCAGGGCTATATCGCCCAGGCGCTCGGCGTCGCCGACGTGCTCGCGGTCTCATACTTCCATGCCACGAATTACCGGCCGGAGGATCCGGAATGGGAAGGACGCGACAGGTTCCTGTTGTCGATCGGCCACTACGCCATCGCGCTCTATGCAGCGCTCATCGAGGCCAAGATCATTCCCGAGGATGAGCTGGAGACCTACGGCACCGATGACAGCCGTCTGCCGATGTCCGGCATGGCGGCCTACACGCCGGGCATGGAGATCACCGGAGGATCGCTCGGGCATGGTCTTGGCATAGCCGTCGGGATGGCTCTCGCTCTGAAGCGAAAGAAGTCGTCATCCTTCGTCTACAACCTGTTTTCCGACGGCGAACTCGACGAAGGCTCGACATGGGAAGCGGCGATGTCGGCGGGTTCCTACAAGCTCGACAACTTGATCGGCATCGTCGACGTCAACCAGATGCAGGCCGACGGTCCGTCGATCGGCGTGCTCAATTTCGAACCGTTGGGCCCCAAATTAGAAGCCTTCGGCTGGTTCGTTCAACGGGTGGACGGGAACGACATTAATGCGCTCGTGATGGCATTCGACGCCGCTCGCAGCCACACGGATGAGAAGCCTCGAATCATCATCTGCGACACGAAGATGGCCAAGGGGGTGCCCTTCCTCGAGGCGCGCGATCGAAACCACTTCCTGCGGGTGGAACCTCACGAATGGGCGGAAGCCCTCAGGATCATCGACGCGGGAGTGGAAGCATGAGGCGTTCGAAATACATTCGGCCGGCGCATCTTGAAAGCGGCAACGACAAGCCTCGGCTGACGACGTCGGCGATGATCGCATCGATCGCCGGACCCGATCAGGCGACGAGGCCGGCGCCCTTCGGCAATGCATTGGCGGCATTGGCCCGTCGTGACGAGCGTATCGTCGGCATGTCCGCAGACCTCGCGAAATATACCGACCTGCACGTGTTCCGTGCGGCTCACCCGGACCGCTTCTACCAGATGGGAATGGCGGAACAGCTGCTGATGATGTCTGCGGCGGGCATGGCGCGCGAAGGCTTCCAGCCTTGGGTGACGACATATGCCGTCTTCGCATCTCGGCGGGCTTACGACTTCATCTGCCTGGCGATCGCTGAGGAGATGCTCGACGTGAAGATCGTGTGCGCGCTTCCGGGTCTGACAACGGGATATGGGCCGAGCCACCAGGCGACGGAAGATCTCGCAATGTTTCGAGGGATGCCGAACCTGACGATCCTCGATCCCTGCGACGCAAGCGAAATCGAGCAGGCAGTGCCGGTGATCGCCGCCTATAAAGGCCCGGTATACATGCGCCTTCTGCGCGGCAACGTGCCAGTGGTTCTTGAGGAGTACGGCTACAAGTTCGAGCTTGGCAAGGCAAAGCTCATCCGGGACGGCAAAGATACTCTGATCATCTCGTCGGGTCTGATGACGATGCGGGCGCTCGAGGCTGCCAGGCAGCTTGAGAAGGACGGCGTCGACGCAGCCGTCCTGCACGTTCCGACAATCAAGCCTCTCGACGAGGCCACGATCATCGCCGAATGCGGGAAAAGCGGGCGCCTCGTAGTCGTCGCAGAAAACCACACCGTCATCGGCGGACTCGGTGAGGCCGTCGCCGGGACGCTGATGCGCGCCGGTGTCTCACCTCCGGCTTTCCGCCAGATCGGCTTGCCGGACCAATTCTTGGAGGCAGGCGCTTTGCCAACTCTCCACGACCAGTACGGTCTCTCGACGCTCAAGGTCACGGAGGCGGTGAAAGCCTGGCTTTCGACGTGATGAAAACGGCCAGTTGAGGAGAGCTGGCCGACAAAAGAAAAGCTTATGACGGAGGATGATATGAGCTTTCAAGTAAAGAGACGGACTTTCCTGGCGACCGCCGCCGCGACTCTCGCAGCTCCCGCAGTTGTGCTATCGAGCCGATCCGCCAGTGCCGCCGCGACGACACTCACACTTGGTCATGGGGCAGCGCCAGGCAATCCCAGAACGGTTGCGGCTGAGAAATTCGCGCAACTCGTCAAGGAGAAGACCGAGGGCCGCATACAGATCAACGTTGCGGGCGCCGAGACGCTCGGTAGCGATTCCGCCATGCTTACCAGCCTCCGGACCGGCGCGCTCGACTTTACTGCCAACAGCCAGGGCGCCACTTCGGCGATCGTCCCCGAACTGAGCGCGCTCGGCCTGCCGTTCCTTTTCGAGAACACCGACAAAGCCATGGCCGTTCTCAACGGGCCGGTAGGTGCGGAACTTGACAAGCGCTTCGAGGCCGTCGGTGTCGTTCCGCTCGACTGGTGGGACAATGGCATCCGCCATCTTACCAACTCGAAGCGGAAGGTGGCAGCTCCGGCAGATCTGGCCGGCATGAAGATCCGAACACCTGCTGATCCGATGACGATCGATATCTTCCAGGCTTTGGGTGCAGGGACCGAACAGATCGCCTTCGGCGAACTCTACATCGCCTTGCAGCAGGGCGTTGTCGACGGACAGGAGAATCCACTCGCCAATATCGAGAGTTCGAAGCTCCATGAAGTCAACAAGTACATCAGCCTGACCGCCCACAAGTGGGAATCCACCCCGTTCCTGATGTCGAAGATCGCTCTGGCCCGCTTGGGGTCTGATTTAGAGGCGGTTAGGGCCGCGGCAAAGGAGGCGGGTGCTCTGCAGCGGAAGCTCTCGAGCGAGAAGGCCGCGCAGGTGCTGGAGAACTTCAAGAAGAACTCTGCGGTCGAGGTCGTCGAAGTCGATCACGATGCCTTCGTCAAGGCGACCGCTTCCGTCGCGGACAATTGGAAGAAGAAGCCGTTCGGCGACTTCGTCGCGCAGGTGGAAGCTGCCGCGAGGGGCTGAGGCCTTTACGACCTGGAGGTGCCTCATGAGCAGATTATATTCGGCCGTCGATTTGGTCGCCGGCATCATCGTCATCTTAGCGAGATCAGTCATCATCGTCAGCGGCATCGCGCTGACGGTGGTCACCACGGCCAATGTCATCGCTCGATATGTTTCGGCGAGCGGCGGGCTTTCGTTCGCCCAGGAATTGCCGATGCTAATGTTTCCTTGGTTCATCATCGCCGGAATCATCATTTCAGCCCATGCGGGCGGGCACATGGCCGTCGAATGGCTCTACGAAAAGCTCGAAGGCAGTGCTCGGACGACGGCCCTTATCGTGGCGAACGCGATCAGCGTCGCCGCATTTCTGGTGCTGGCATATCAGGCGACCGTGGTGGCCGAGATCGCCGGGGCTGAACACAGCCCCGTTCTGCAGCTTCCGAACAGCATCGGCTATTACTCGCTGTCGATCGGCGCGGTGCTCGTGTCCATCGTTACCATCGCCGCGACCGTCCGCGTTCTCCGCCTCGGCTGGGATCACCGCCTCGAAATCAAGCCCGAGGAGATCGCGCTATGACACTCGTGATGATCGTTTCCTTCTGCGTCCTCATGGTTCTCGCCGTTCCCGTCGGCTATGGGCTGATCATTGCAGCGGGGCTTGGAGTCCTATTCAACGGTTACGTCCCGCTCTCGGTGGTCGCCCAGCAGGTCTACGACCAGACCCAGTCCTTCCCGATGCTGGCGCTCCCGTTCTTCATGCTTGCCGGCACGCTGATGCTTGGCGGTGAACTGGGGCGTCAGCTCCTGGAGCTCGCCTCTCGCGCAATGCAACGGTGGCGGGGCGGACCGCTGTCGACCACCGTCGTATCCTCCGTCGTCTTTGGCGGCGTATCAGGCTCGGCCGTGGCGAATGCGAGTGCGCTCGGCTCCGTTCTCATCCCCTGGCAGAAGAAGCACGGGTTTCCGCCGGCGCTCTGCGCCGCCAACAATGCGACCTCCGCTGTGATCGACGTCCTCATCCCGCCGTCGATCCCGATGATCCTCTACGCTCTGATCAGCGGCGTCAGCGTGGGCGACCTCTTTATCTCAGGCATCGTTCCGGGGCTGATCATGGCGGCGAGCTTCGTGTTCGTCTGCTGGTATGTCTCCGTGAGGCGGGGGTATGCCGCTGAAGCCGTGAAGGTCCGCAAGCGCGAGCTGGCGCGACTGGCACTGCAAAGTTTCCCGGCAATTCTGCTGCCGATCCTGATCATCGTCTTTTTGCGATCCGGCCTGGCGACGCCGACAGAGGTCTCGGTCCTCTCGGTCGTTTACTCGCTGCTGCTCAGCGTCCTATTCTACCGTGACCTGACCTGGAAACGCTTCTGTGAGAACATGGTGGAGGCGGGTGTCGCGACGGGCGTGGTCATGCTCGTGATCATGGGCAGCGCGGCGGTCGGCTGGGTTCTGACATTCGATCAGGCTCCGCAGCACATGGCCGAGTGGGTCTCGACGCACATCTCCAGCCCGATCGTCATCATTCTCATGATGAACGTCATCATGCTCGTTGTCGGCATGCCGCTCGACATGCCACCGGCCATCCTGTTGCTTGGACCGATCTTCGTCCCTCTCGCTGACTCCATCGGTCTGGATCGGGTCCAGCTCGGCCTGATGATGGTGATCAATCTGGGGATTGGTCTCTATACGCCGCCGATTGGCACCACCCTGTTCATCTCGTCGTCAATCGCAAAGGCACCCCTGGGAACGACGACCAACGAGCTCTGGCCGTTTTTCGGCATGGCCATGCTCCTCCTGCTGGCGGTCAGCTTCGTGCCCGCGCTGACGATCTACTGAGGAGCGTTCGATGAGTGAAACGTCAAAGAACGTCATCACCGTCCGAGGACTTACAAAGTCCTATGGTGCGACCGCGGTCCTCAAAGGCGTCGACTTTTCTGTTGCGCGGGGGGAGGTTCATGCGCTGCTTGGCGGTAACGGCGCCGGCAAGTCGACGATGATCAAGATCATCACGGGCGCCGCCTCGCGCAACGATGGAGAGATCCGCTTCTTCGACAGCGAGGGCAACGAACGGAGCGAGGCCGAGGGCCGGGTGAAGGTCGCTGTCGTGCATCAGGAACTTGCGCTTCTGCCGCATCTGACTGTCGCCGAAAACATTGCTCTACCGCATCACAGGAGAGGTGCCGCCTTGTTTCGGCGTACGGCCGCAGCGGCACAGGCCCATGACGCACTGCGGATGATCGACCAGGACTTTGCTGCCAGGTCCTTGCACAGGCTGGTTGGTAGCCTCAGCCTCCACGAAGGTCAGATGGTTGAAATTGCCAGGGCTCTTTCATCGGGTGCGGAATTGATCCTCCTCGACGAGCCGACTGCCAATCTCACAGCTCTTGAGACGGAGAGACTGTTTGCGGTCCTGCGGCGGCTTACCCGCGATACCGGTCTGTCGGTTGTGTTTGTCTCGCACCGAATGAAAGAGATCAGGCAGATCGCCGCTGTCTGCACGATCATCCGCGACGGCCGCACGGTGGTGGATCGTCAGCCGATGGAAGAGCTGACGGACGCCGGCATCATCGAAAAGATGGGGCAGGTGGCATCTTCTCATGCACCGGGAGGGGCGCCGCGGGTCGCATACCGGTCGGACGCCTCCGCTGCAACGGACACCATCACACTCGAGGAGGCAGGTTTCAGGCTGGAACTGCAACCGGGCACAGTGCTCGGCGTGGCCGGCGCGCCGGCTGGCCCGGCAGCACTGATCGCAGGGCTAACGGGCGCCGCCCGGAAGAAGCGATGGACGGTTGCGCGTGCGGGATGGCCGGACCAGCTCCGATCGCCGCGCAAAGCTGCCCGCCTGGGAGCGGGATATGTGACCGGCGATCGGGCACAAAAGGGTGTCCTACACAGTCTTCCGATCATCGATAACGTCATGGCGTCCCGCCGCGTGACCAGAGGCGCGCTCCGCGCCGGCGGCTCTGAAGCGGCCGAATGCCTCGATTTGCTGAAGGCCTTGAAAGTGAAGGCTGCTTCCGTCTGGGATCTGCCAAGCACGCTGAGCGGTGGCACGCAGCAAAAGCTGCTGCTTGCCCGCTGGCTAGGTGTGCCCTCCCGGCTGCTGGTCCTCGAGGAACCGACCAGAGGCGTCGATATCGGAACCAAGCGTGAAATCTATCAGCTCATCAGGCAGATGGCAGCCAGTGGCACGGTCATTGTTTGGTGGTCCACCGAAAACGCCGAACTGCTGGAAGTGTGTGACCGCGTCGTCGCCTTCGATACCGAAGGAAGATGTGCCGGCGTCCTGGAGCAGGACGATTTCAGCGAAGAGAAACTCGTTACATTGACTGGAATGGCAGCATGACCGGGACACAGGCTCAAATCGCTCCGACGAAGACGTCGACAGCCGACATTAAACAAAGGGAAAGCCTTTTCAGCGCGTATCGGACGGAGATTGCGATTGCTATCGCGATCGTTCTTCTGGCGCTCGCTGTGGGGTCTCAAGTGCCGCAGGCGCTGACCTGGGGCAACTTCGCAAATATTACCCAGGCCGGGGCACCGCTCATCATCATGTCGCTCGGCGTCCTTCTGGTCGTTGTAACCGGCGGCATCGATCTATCGGTCGGATCGGTCTTCTCGCTGACCGGCATGGTAACAGCTCAGGCGATGGCCAGCGGCTTCGGCGGCGTCTCCGCAAGTCTCATTGGTCTCTGCGTCGGGCTCGTGTTTGGATCGATCAACGGATTCTTGGTGACGATTGCAGGTCTGGCGCCTTTTGTCGTCACACTAATCACCTTCGCAGTTGCCGGGTCCTTGGCATTCATCGTTACGAACGGGCGGTCGATGCCGATCGGCGATCCGGACTTCTGGCTCCTCAATAGCGGCAGTCTGATACCGGGCGTTCCGAATTACATCCTGTTCTGCGTCGTGCTTCTGGTCGTGATCGAACTCTTTCTAAAGAAGATGGTGGCGGGACGCTGGTTTTATGCTGTCGGCAGCAGTTCGACGGCTGCCTATCTGCTCGGCATCCCCGTCAAGCGCACGAAATTCATGGCCTACGTCGCGTCGGCGCTGCTTGCATCGTTCTCCGGCCTCCTGACGATCTCCTACATTCTCAACGCCGAATCCACGGCCGGATCGAGCCTGATGCTCCAGGCGATCGCCGCGGTCGTGATCGGTGGAGCAAGCCTTTTAGGCGGCACGGGAACCGCGGTCGGCGCGGTGCTGGGCGCGCTAATGATCACGGTCATCCAGAACGGCGTCAACCTCATCGGCATCAACAGTTTCTGGCAGGGCTCCGTCACAGGTGTCGCCATTCTTATTGCGGTTCTTATCGACCGCTTCAGCAAGTCGCGGCGAGGGGCCGTTTGACATCAACCCGGCCCGTGCCGGTTTTTGGAGGAGGAACGAAATGACAAAATCGAAACGCGCAGTTGGGCTGTTTGCCGGCGTCGCAATGGCGGCCCTTTCACTGGCGGCCGCCGCCCAGGCTGAGGAGAAGAAGACGGTGGCCTACCTCGCGCCATCGCTCGACATATCCTACTGGCAGTGGGTCGGCTACGGTGTGAAGGAAAAGGCCAAGGAACTCGGCATGGATTACGTCGAGTACACTTCGGAAAATTCACCGGCCAAACAGATGGATAACGCCCGCACCGCCGTAACCAAGGGCGTAGACGCCATCGTGATCGGCCCGGTGAGTTCCACGAGCACGCCACCGCTTCTCGCATATTTGAAATCGCAGAACATCCCGATCGCCTTCGCCGGTATCGGCCCGCAGCCCGGCCTAACCGACTACACGTCGTCGGTAACGGCTAACAACTACGAGACCGGCAAGGCGCAGGGCGAGTTCGTCTGCAAGCTTGCCAAGGACCGCGGTGGCAATCAGGTCGGGATGTTGTCGCTGCCACAGGACCGCGAGAATGCCCAGAAGTATCTGAAGGGAGCGGAAGAGGCCTTCAAGACAAGCGGATGCGAGCTGGCGCAGATGCTGGAGACAAGGGGGCTTACCGTGAACGAAGCCGTCACGCAGGCCAATGACATGTTGACGGCCCATCCTGATATCAAGGCTATCTACGGCATGTATGACGAAGCCGGGACGGGTGCGGCGAAGGTTCTGCAAACCCGCGGACTTACTGGCAAGGTCGGCATTGCGGTTGCTGATGGCAGCCCGACGACGATCGCGCTTTTGAAGTCGAACGCAATCCAGGGCATCTTCTTCCAGGAAGCTGTCGGGCAGGGAATAGACGGCACACAGCAGGTGTTCAACGCGCTCTCCGGTGCGCCGGTCAAAAAGGATCTCGCTCTCGTCATGCCGCTCGTCACCGCGGACAAGGTTGATACCCCGGAGGCAAAGGCCGTCATAGCGCGTGTGTTCCCGCCGGCGAACTAACTTGGAGTCGGGCGCCGGCTGTTCTGGCCGGCGTCCCTTTTAGCGACTCTCGAAGGGCAACAATCATGGACGACCTACCAATCATCGATCCGCATTTCCATCTGTGGGATCTCGACAACAACTACTATCCATGGCTGTCGGACGGCGTGAAACCGTCCGCCTTCGGCGACTACACCGCGATCAACAAAACCTACCTCATCGACGATTTTCTGGCGGACGCCAGGAATCAGAACCTGGTGAAGGCAGTGCATCTCGACGTCGGATACGATCCGAAGGACCCCGCCGGCGAGACGCGTTGGCTGCAAAGTGTGGCCGACAAGCACGGCTTCCCTCACGGGATTGTCGGATACGCCGACTTGCGCAAGCGCGACGTCGGCGATCTCCTCGACGAGCACATGGCTTACGCGAACTTCCGCGGCATCCGGCAGTCGATGAACTATCACGAGGATCCCGCCAAGACCTATCTCACTGAACCTGTCGTCAGCCGGACGCCGGACTGGCGCAGAGGCTTCAAGGAACTGGCACGGCGAGGCCTCAGCTTCGACCTTCAGCTCTACTACTGGCAGATGGAAGAATTCCTCGAACTCGCCCGGGATTTTCCCGACGTGCAGATCATTCTCAATCACACCGGAATGCAGGTCGATGGCCCTAGCCATTTCGAGGGCTGGCGAAAGGGAATGCGCATGCTGGCCCAAGCGCCCAACATTGCATGCAAAATTTCCGGTCTCGGCATGGGAGATTGGACTTGGACGCTGGATAGCATCAGGCCTTACGTGGAGGAGGCAATCGCGGCATTCGGCGTCGACAGATGCATGTTCGCTTCGAACTTCCCGGTAGACAAGCTGTTCGGCAGCTATGACAAGATTATGGACAGTTTTAGAGCCCTTGTGGCGAACTATTCGCGCGACGAGCAGCTCGCTCTTTTCCATGACAACGCGGCGCGTCTTTACAGAATTTGAGGTGGTAGCAGGTTTCGCCTCAATCGATGCTCCTAACCCGATTGGAGAAAGGACGATGACACAGGATTCAGGCGAATATGACGTTTTTGCGCGCTTTGCGAGCAACCCTCACATCGTTGACAGGGCATCTTCGCTGTTGACCGTCATGGCTAACGCCAAAAGGCTGCAGATGTTATCGCTGATGATCGCGACCGAGTTGAGCGTCCGGGAGTTAGCGAGCCTGGTTCACCTCGATCATTCTGCTACGTCTCAGCATCTGGCTAAGCTGAGGAATGCCGGGTTAGTTGCGACGCGGCGCGATGCCCAACAGATCCTTTATCATTGCGATGCTGGCGAGGTTTCAAATATCCTTTCGGCATTAATCACGATCTATGCGGATAATGTGGCAATGGACTGAAGGGAATTCCAGGCTTTGACCTTATGGAAGCCGAGAGTGTCGAGGATGAGGACGTCGCCGGGCTTAAGGATCGGGACCATCTGCTCTCGGAAGTTGGCGCCGAACCACTCGCAGTCGATCGGTCATCGAAAACGCAGGGTAGTGTCATTCTGTTGCAATGAAAGGCACCGAGGGCCGAGCGTGCGCCAGGCTACAAGGTGCAAAGTCCACGCAGGCTTGTGCCTTTCGTGTCCCGGCCGCCCATGCAGACGCTCGAGACGGCCATTGCAATGATTGCGACCGGCGCTGGATGCTGAATGGATCGACTAAGCACCCATGGTGCTCTTCTGAGCTCGGGACGCCGTTGGTCGCCCCCGCTGAGGGTCAGGTATCTAACTTACCCAATTTTACTCAAATCGCCGCTGGAGCCCATATGTGCCCGCGGATTCTGCCGCTATGCATGGAGCTGGGCAACCCGGGAATGGAGAGGGTTGGCCAAGGTCAACTGGCTGTGTGCCGAGGGAGGAGAAAATGAGTTACTTCGTGAGTGTTGTTCGCGGCAGTGCAATACACGCTGCTAAAGGTGTCGTTCTTGTGTCCATAATGATGGCGACGACGGGGTTGGTTTCTGTCGCGACTGCGGCCGACAAAGTTGACTGGCGTCAGTTTGAAGGAACGACAATCACCTGGGCCTACGATATTCATCCCTACGCCGATGCCCTTGCTGCTAAACTGCCGGAGTTCGAAAAGCTGACCGGCATCAAAGTTGTCCCCGAACTCTACCCGGACGACTCCTACTGGAACAAGTTGACTCTTCAGCTTACGACGAAATCTCCCGCTTGGGATGTCGTTGGAACCGGCATTCAGCCAGCCTGGGACTTCGCCCCCGGTGGTTCGCTCGAACCTCTGGACGCATATTTGAATGATCCGAAGCTGACTGGCGCCAGTTACGACTACAACGACTTCTTTCCTTCGCTTCGCAAAGCGCTGACGTGGAAGGTGGAAGACGGCCAGATCGCACCGGGTGAGGGCGGTAACGTCTGGGCAATCCCCCATGCTTTTGAAAATATCCAGCTTTTCTACCGGAAGGACATCCTCGACAAATATAAGATCGATGTTCCGACCACTCCGCCGGAGATGGCTGCGGCCTGCGAGAAGCTGAGGGCTGCCGATCCTTCCGTCACACCGCTCGGCGTTCGCGGCGTGCGTTTCTGGAGCAGCATTCATACTGCCGCCATTTCGATCGCAAGCTCGTACGGCGTGAAGGACTTCGTCATGAAGGACGGCAAGCTGGACACCGGCCTGGACTCGCCTGAATCGATCGCATTCCACAAAGACTATGTGGATATGATCAAGAAGTGTGCCGCACCCTCGTTCGCCAACGACAACTGGTACCAGGTTGTCGATGGGATTTCATCCGGCCGCACCGCCATGGCGATCGACTCGAATATGTTCGGCTTCTGGAACGATGTTGCCGGCCAGCCAGGCTCTGGAAAGATCGCTTTCGCTCCGCCGCTTCATGCGCCGAATGCCAAGAACTTCGAATCGAACATCTGGATCTGGTCGCTGGCAATGAATTCTGCATCCCAGAAGAAGGGCGCTGCCTGGTTGTTCATGCAATGGGCGACATCGAAAGACATCGTGCTCGCCGGTGCCGTCTCTGGCAAGCTGGTTAACCCGCCGCGCACTTCAACATGGAGCGACAAAGCTTGGCTCGACTACGCCTCCAAGCCTGAGTTCAACAATTTCGTCGAGAGCTTCAAGACGACGCAGGATCGTGCCGCACTGGCCTTCACAGCGCGTGTCGGCTTCGGTGAGGCGATGAATGCGTGGGCTGTTTCAATGCAGAAAATGGTCAATGGTGCTGATGTGGAAGCGACGCTGAAGGCGCTGGCAGAAGAAATCCGCGCCGGCCTTTAAGCCAAGATGGCGGCAGCTGGGGCTGCCGCCCTCCTTTACCCGGATGGAGACCACAATGACACGTCATGTTTCGGAGACGGTGATGGCTGTCCGAACAAGCGCTCCCGAAAGAACGCAACTGACCGGAAAATCCGAGATACCGGCTGCCCAGCAGATCGACTGGTTCAGCCTAGTCATAATCGCTCCAGCCGTTCTCATCCTGTTGGGCTTCCTACTTCTTTTTTTCTACGGCGTTTATCAATCACTGACCGACCTCCGTCTTGGTCGGCCGATCGTACGTTTCGTAGCGTTTGCGAACTACGCTGCGCTGATGAATACCGCTGATTTCTGGAACAACGTCAGAGTGACGGTGACCTATGCGCTGTCGGCGGTATTGCTGCAGGCGCTCTTCGGCTTGGCGATCGCAAAGCTCTTTGCCTCAGGGGTTTCGCTCGCGCGCTGGCTGAGACCGGTTATTCTCCTGCCTCTTGTTCTGCCGCCAATGAGCGTTGCCCTCATGTGGACCACGATGATGAATCCGCAAAGCGGTGTCCTGAATTATCTGCTTTCCCTTGTGGGCCTTGGACCGTTCGCGTGGATTTCAGATCCGGCAACTGCATTGATATCGGTGATCCTGATCGATGTATGGACCTACACACCATTCTTCGCCCTCATCATCTTCGCAGGGCTTCAAGGAATTACCGACGACATTCGTGAGGCGGCTCGCATCAATGGAGCAAAAGCCTGGTCCACATTCTGGCGGATCGAATTGCCGCTTGTCGCGCCATATATTCTGATTGCCGCCGTCTTCCGCCTGATCGAGTCCTTCAATCAGTTCGACATCATTTTCGGAACGACTCAGGGCGGTCCAGGCAATGCCACGGCGGCGCTTTCAGTCCAAGGCTATATCACCGCATTTCAGAACATGACCTTTGGTCGAGGCGCGGCCTTGATGGTTGTCAATTGGCTCATTGTTTTGATTGGCGCGTTCCTGACGGTCAAAGCCTGGCAGGCTGTACGCCGTCGGGTGAACTAAGGGGAGGGAACAATGGAATTCACGCGCTCACCCGTCACCACGGTCATTCTCAATGCACTGATTTTGCTATGCGCCTTCATGCTCGCGTTCCCGCTCGTCTGGATCCTGATGATGTCGCTCAAGAACCAGAGCGAGGTCATGGCATGGCCGCCAACGTTCATCTTCACTCCGACGCTTGAGAATTTCCGAGTTCTCTTTGACGTCGCCCAAGCGGGTGCGACCAGCTACGGGACCATCAAGGTCGATTTCCTGAGCCCCATCATCAACAGCGTCGTTGTGGCGCTTGGAGCCGTCGTGGTTTCATTGATTGCTGGTGTGCCGGCCGGATACGTGCTTGCCCGGCGGGAGATCCCATTCAAGGAAGATATCGCGTTTTTCATTTTAGGCTTCCGCTTCGCACCGGTTCTGCTGGTGGTCATCCCGCTTTTCAGTCTGTTTCAGTCCCTCGGACTCTATGACACATATCTCGGCATGATTTGGGTGTACCAGGTGGTCACATTGCCTATGATCGTTTGGCTCACCCGTTCCTACGTGGAGGATATTCCCAAGGATATTGAAGAGGCGGCTGCCATCGACGGTGCAAAGCCCGTACGCATCGTCCTTCACATCGTCCTGCCCCTCCTGAAGACGGGTCTGATTGGCGCATCACTGCTGGTCTTCCTGCTTGCCTGGCACAACTTTGCGCTCGGCCTGATGCTGAGTTCGACAAAGGCGCCTGTTACGGTTGCGCTTTTGAAACTCCTTAACCCGGGCGTTCAATTCTACCCGGTCATGGCTGCGGGCCTGGTTGTGACAATGATCGTCCCCGTCATCCTGATTATCGTTGGGCAACGTCATCTCGAGCGAGGCCTGACCTTCGGAGCGGTCAAATGAGAACGGCACCTCTGATTTTCTTCGGTACGACTAATCTCGATCTGTGCTTCAACGTGGAGCGGCTGCCGACGCCAGGAGAAAGCCTTATTGGATCTCTCGTTCGCCATCCAGGCGGAAAGGGTGCCAATCAAGCGGTCGCAGCAGCCAGGCTTGGATTGAAGCCCAAGCTCTTCACTCGCCTCGGGGATGATGAAGCCGGTGGCGTTCTGATGCAGTCCCTCAAGAGCGCGGGTGTCAATACAGACGCCGTTCAGATCGGAAGTGGTGAAAGGTCGGGTTCGGCGCTTGTCATGGTAGGCGATGACGGCGGCAACATGATTGTCATCGACCCGGGCGCTAATGCAAACGTCACGCCTGAACTGATCGACAAGGCGGCAGCCCACATCGAGCCAAAGTCAATAGTGGTTGCAGAGATGGGGTTGCCAATTGAAGCGCTGGAGCGACTCTTCTTTTTAAAGGAGCAGCACAGGTTCAGGCTCATATTCAATCCTGCCCCGGTCAGGCCGGGGCTGTCGCACGCCGCATGGTCCTCTGTCGACTTTGTCACGCCGAATGAGTCCGAAGCATATGAGCTCACAGGAATCGAGATCGACGGTCACGACGCTGCAGCCGAGGCTGCGAAAGCGTTGCTGGCTCTCGGGCCAAAGGCAGCGCTCATCACGCTTGGCGAACGTGGTGCGTTTTACGCGGACCGAACGCAAACATTTCATGTTCCCGCATTTCCGGTCGTTGTCGTTGATACCACGGCGGCAGGCGATGCCTTCAACGGCGGTTTCGCTGCAGCCCTAGCAAGGGGTGTCACGCTCCGCGATGCGGTCCGCCAGGCGATGGCCGTCGCGGCACTTTGCGTTACCCGACGCGGCGCGCAGCCGTCGATGCCCACGGCATCTGAAGTTGACGAGTTCCTCAATCACAAAACATTACTGGAGATACGATGACATCCTCTCTTTTCTCGACGCCAGACAACACCGTTCTGGTTACTGGCGCGGGCGGCGGAATCGGAGCAGCGATTGTGGCCGCGTTTCTGGCAAACGGCGCCAACGTGATCGCGACCGATGCAAATCAAGACGCGCTGGAGCGCGCCCTAGCTAAAGTGGAAGGTGGTGAGAATGCCGTCACCATGTCGATGGACGTCACCAGCGAAAAAGACATCCAGCGCGTCATGGATGCGGTGGCTGAGCGCTTTGGGCGCCTCGATGCATTGGTAAATAATGCCGGTATCAAATCGGCGGAGTCTCTGCTGTCAGGCGACAAGGCGAAGATCGATCGCACCATGGAAATCAATTCCGGGGCGGTGCTCCTCTGCTCGAAGTTGGTCGTAAACCGCTTCATGAAGGACGGTGGTGGCCGTATTGTTAACATCGGATCGTCGCTTTCTTCACAGGGTGCGGTGTTCAACTATCAGGCGGGCGGAGCCGATTACTGCTTTTCGAAGGCAGTCGTTCATGATCTGACAAAACTGCTCGCCTATGAATGTGCTCCCTTCGGCATCAACGTAAATGGCGTCGCGCCTGGGATCATTGATACGCCGATGCACGGTCGTCCGCGCGAAGAGACGGAAGCACGCCACGCGGGGCGCATTCCGCTTGGCCGTGTCGGCTCTCCTGAAGATATCGCAGGTATTGCCGTTTTCCTCGCAAGTCCTGCTTCGGCCTACATCACTGGGCAAATCGTGCATGTGAACGGTGGGATGTTGATGAATGGCTGAGATCGCACACGCCCTTGACTGGCCGCTTGTGGAAGGTGTCGTCTCTGACCTCGACGGCGTAGTCTACCGCGGCAAGACGGCGATCCAGGATGCGGTCGATACGTTCCAGGGCTGGCGCGCAGCCGGAATCCCATACTGCTTCGTCACCAACAACTCGACCCATACCGCAGGGGATGTCGTCGCCAAGTTGACCAGCTTCGGCCTGGAGATCACCGAGGAGAACGTCGTCACCTCGGCGGTGACCGCAGCACAGTTGATCCGCGCGAGCCATCCTGCTGGAACACGCATCTATGTGATCGGCGCGCCATCCCTCAAAAAGGCGATCGCGGATGCGGAACTCGAAATCACCGATGATAATCCTGCGGTCGTGATCATGGGTCTTGATCGCGACATCACCCACGAGAAGCTGCGCATTGCTGTTGACGCTGTTCTAAAGGGAGCCGTGCTTATGGGCACCAACCCTGATCTCTTGCTTCCGACGCCGACAGGCTTCGAGCCCGGTGCAGGAGCAATCCTTACCGCGGTTGCGACAGCTGCCCGGGTTAAACCCATTATTGTCGGGAAGCCGGAGGTCCATATGATCGAGGCTGCACTGTCGCGGCTTGGGACCGACAGGGCATCGACGCTGATGATCGGCGACCAGATACCGACCGACATCCAGGCAGGGAAACGGGCGGGCCTTTGCTCGGTACTCGTGACGACCGGTGTGCCGCCTGTGAACGATCCGACGTTGCAGGCGCCGGATTTTATCATATCCAGTTTGAAGCAAATACCGTCGCCGCGCTGAAGAGGCGCGGGACTGACAGTGGGAGGAAAAAATGGCTGAAGTCCGTCTTGAGGGAATTCGGAAGGCCTACGGGGCCCTGGGTATCCTGCATGATATTGATCTCGAAATCGCTCATGGCGAATTCGTGGTCTTCGTGGGACCGTCCGGCTCCGGAAAATCAACTCTGCTGCGAATGATCGGCGGTTTGGAAAAGATCTCCGGTGGAACGCTGAAGATCGACAACAAAGTCGTGAACTCGATCGATGCCGCCGACCGCAATCTCGGCATGGTATTCCAGAGCTACGCGCTTTACCCGCATCTGACGGTTCGCGAAAATCTGGCATTCCCTCTTCGCATGGCGAAACTGGGCAAAGACCAGATTGCTGTGAAAGTGCGTGACGCGGCGGCCTTGCTACAGATTGAGCATCTCCTCGACCGCAAGCCTAAGCAACTCTCCGGCGGCCAACGACAGCGTGTCGCAATCGGTCGAGCAATCGTCCGCGAGCCTAAAGTGTTCCTCTTCGATGAGCCGCTTTCCAATCTCGACACGGAATTGCGGGTCCAGATGCGGGTCCAGATCGCCAAGCTACATCACCAACTCGGCAACACGATGATCTATGTCACCCACGATCAGGTGGAGGCAATGACCATGGCGGACAAGATCGTTGTGCTCAAGGACGGACGCATCGAACAGGTCGGCAGCCCCCACGATCTTTACCATCGGCCGGCGACGCAGTTTGTTGCAGGCTTTATCGGATCGCCGCGAATGAACTTCCTGCCCTGCAACCTAAAAACCAGGGACGACGGGCGTGCTGAAATAGCCCTGAAGGACGGATTTTCCGGCTGGCTGCCCGTACAAATGGGGAGCGCTGGTCCTGGGACCCCACTGAATCTCGGCATACGCCCCGATGATTTCGTGGCACCATCTGGTCGTCCAGGTGAGCTGATCGTCGAGATCGATGTCGATTTTGTGGAGCACCTGGGTAGCGCAACATACCTCTATGGAGCCGCTCTTGGAGAGCACATTGTGGCCCGTTCACCCAACGATCATTTTCATTCCGGGCGAGGTGGGCGTCTCTCGCTTGCGGTGGCTGCATCCGACTGCCATCTGTTTACCCAGCAAGGAAAGGCTTTGCAGCGTCTGGAGGCACCAAAGAGCTGGAGTTGATTATCGCCTCCGGATGCGTGATCCTGCGTAAACGCATAATTCATCAGGCGAGGCGACCATTTCAGGAATCCGGCAGTTTCTGAGTAATTCCCGCTCGTTCATGCTGGGGGCTGCGATCGGCTCCGGCATGACAGCGCGCGCTGCCGAGCGCGCTGGCGCCGATTTCGTGCTCGCGCTGAACGCCGGCCGATTTCGTGCAATGGGCGGCTCGTCACCCGCGTCGGTTCTTCCCATACGCGACAGCAATGACTTCGTCGCGAGCTTCGCCCGGTCCGAAATCTTGCGAAGCACCCGGCTTCCGGTCTTCTTCGGTGCCTGCACCTTCGATCCCCGGCTCGACCTGGACGACTTTCTGGACAAGATTAAACGCTGGGGGTTTGCTGGGGTCACAAATTTCCCTTCTGTCATCCATCTCGACGAGCACCGACGGAGCGTTCTCGAAGCTTGCGGGCTCGGATACGTCCGTGAAGTCGATCTGCTGGTCAAGGCGGCACAGCGCGGCCTTATGACAATTGCCTATACACGAACGCAGGCTGAAGCCCGGCGCATGGTCGAAGCGGGCGTCGAAGCAATCAGCATGAACTTCAATCTGAACCCGGCGGAAACGGGCCTGTCGTCCTCCTCGATCGGCCTCGCGGAATTGGCTGCGCGCACCCGCGACATCGCCCGCACCGTGCACGCGATTGATCGCAACGTTGTTTGTCTTCTCGGAGGAGGCCCGATCACCAAGCCCGAAGAACTAATGGATGTCTGCCGCGAAACTGGGACGCAGGGTTTCATTGGTGGATCGTCACTCGATCGCGTCCCTCTGGAGACGTCGGTTCTGGAGATGACCTCCGGCTTCAAGACCATCAACGTGCTGCGGGAAAAGGTCGATCTGCTCGAGCGGCAATTGCAGCTCAACGGGTACCGGCATGGCATCGTCGCGCGCTCGGCTTCGATGAACAATGCACTTGACGCGGCCAAGCGTTTTGCGAGTGGTACCAATCCTGTCCTCATTGTTGGCGAACCAGGCACCGGCAAGCGGCGCGTTGCCTCGCTTGTCCATTCACTGGGCGCACACAAGCATCGCAAGCCCGTCATTTTTCCCTGCCGACCATCTCCCGGGAACCAGAATGCAGTTGCCCTCTTCGGGTTGGAGGCCGACAAGGAGTCGCGGCGTCGGATCTCCGTGTTGGAAACTGCAACAGGTACCTCACTCATCATCCTCCACGTCAACGATCTTTCCGAAGAGGGTCAGGAACAACTGGCCGACTTCTTGGAAACCGGTGTGTTCACCGCGGCCAATGGCATCTCCTCGACACACTCGGACGCCAAGGTGATCGCCTCCTGCACCGCGTTGCCAGGCGGCGAAGATGGCACGTTGCCGATTACGCCGCGGCTGCGCGCTGCTTTTGCCGGACTGGAAATCCACCTGCCGCCATTGCGGGACCGCCTTGAGGATCTCCCCGCGCTGATCCATCACTTCACGGTGGAGACGAAGGGAGATGCCGGAACTGTGCCTCTGGCGATTGAGAATTCAGCTTTCCTCGCGCTCGCAAGCCATTCCTGGCCAGGAAATGTTAGGGAACTGAGGCATGTCGTCGAGCAGCTGGCTACATTGCCCCCGAACGTTCAAATCACAGCGGATCGTCTGCAGCCGATCATCGGCATCAAGGCGGTCTCAAAGGAAACGGCGGGGCTCTCGGAACGTGAGTGGATTGTCGAAGCTCTTCGACGCAACAAGCTGCACCGCGGCAAGACGGCTCAGGCGCTCGGCCTGTCGCGCAAGACCCTGTACAACAAGATCCGCAAACTCAAGATCCTGAATTAGCAGACAGCTTCAAACCGATTCACCGGCTGGGCAAACCGGTGCAGGCTTCAGCGACCAAAGGGAAGCGGGCAAGAAATCGGCGTCGACGACAGCCTCGAGGTCCATTCTTGGGGCGATAGGCCGCGATAGAGATTCGGGAGGGAAATAGATCATCCCGTCCAGGAGGCCTGCTAGACGATTGCTGACATCGACCATTTCCAGCCTGGACGATCCAGTGTGTAGGATCCCGAGCCCGTTATCGTGAAACCACTTCATACGGTCGATTTCGAGTGTGTTGGCAGCGCTAGCTGATCCTGCCGACTGCACCCCTTCCACTAGCGAGGCCGGCGGGAAATTCACGACTCCTGCAAAGCCCTTCTCCTTGAGCATGTCGGCAAGATCTTCCCACAGCGTAAAAGGGTCGATCATCAAAACTGCGGCGTAGCAGCGATTTCCGACCGAGGTCACATCGCTTAGCGCCCTGAAGAGTTCCGCGTTCCAGTCTACTACTGGCAGGGTTGCCATTACGATCGGATTGTCAGGGGGCAGGGCTCGCAGCGAGGGTGCGAATATGCAGACGTCATCCCCTGTCTTTCCCGAACCTACCGTCGCAAGCGGCGCAACGTGATCAACAATCATCCACGTACCCATTTTTACCCAACTCCCGTCCTGCGCGCGATTTGGCACCACGACCCTCTCCTCTAAAACTGGCTCAAAATCGCTCAAAGCATGAGCGCGCACAAGGGAGGGCGGTTATGAAAAGCGTATGCCGGTCAGCGCCTATTCAGCGCCAGCGGAGGACAGCGTCGTGAGCCAGGAAAAGCTCGCACAGGACGCGGTTGCGATCGTCGCGACCATGGATACCAAGCAGGCGGAAGTATCTTACGTGGCGGACATTATACGCGCCAGCGGCAGGGGCGTCGTGTTGGTCGATGTCGGCACATCCAGCGTCGCTGTGACCAGGTCGGCGGACCCGGCGGCGTTGCTTGCCGATATCGGCCGACGCGCCCGTAGCTCGGTCAACGCACTGCTTGAAGAGGGTCAAATATCGGCAATCATCGGCATTGCAGGAGGGAAGGGTAGCGGCGTGTATGGTGAAGTGATCGCTAATCTTCCCTTCGGGTTCCCGAAACTGCTGGTTTCAAGCGCGCGGCCGGCGTTGCTTGCGGAACTCGCGGCCAAAAGCGACGTACTGCTTTATCCGACACTCGTCGATCTTTTCGGCGTCAATGGCTTCACGGGGCGAATCCTTGAAAACGCCGCACGTGCGATTGGGGCCATGCATTACAAGCCGCCCGGCCAAAACCGGCGAAGAATAGTCGCGATCACTGCATTCGGAGTAACAACGCCAGCCGTAGATCAATGCGTGCGTCTTTTATCCGAGAAAGACATTGAGGCGATCGTGTTTCCCGCGAACGGTTCTGGTGGCCGGAAGATGGAAGCATTGATCGATGCGGGTGAATTTGATGCTGTTCTCGACCTGACGACGACGGAGCTCGCAGATGAGCTCTCCGGTGGTACGGCAAGCGCAGGCCCGGATCGTCTAACGGCAGCTGGTCGCAGAGGCATTCCGCAACTGATCGCACCCGGCGCCGTCGACATGGTGAACTTCGGCGTCGCCTCCAGTGTGCCGGAGCGGTTCTCGCGCCGAAAGTTCTACTCGCATACACCCTACACAACGCTGATGCGGACGACGCCGGAGGAAACCTTCGAAATCGGTCGCCGCACTGGGCTGAAGCTTGCTGCTGCAAAAGGTGCCGCTCATGTCCTTTGGCCCTCTAAAGGAGTCTCCGACTATGATCGGGATGCCGCGATCTTTTACGATCCGGACGCAAACGCGGCCTGGCTTTCGGGACTGCGAAGCGCGCTGCCTCCCTCGGTCATCGTCCAGGAAATGCCCTACCACATCAACGATCCAGCATTCGCGGCGGCCGCGGTCAGCTGGATTCTTCAAAACATCGAAGAAGAGGTCGTCTCTCATGAAAATGTTTGAACGCAAGGAAATTTTGGCAGCGCTCAACGAGCAGATCGCACAAGGAAATCCGATCCTCGCGGCTGGCAGCAGTTGCGGCCTCGTTGCGAAATGCGCAGCGCTCGGCGGAGCTGACATGCTGGTCGTTTACAGCACTGGTCTGTCGCGATTGATGGGGCTCCCGACCAGTCGCATCGGCGATTCAAACGCCCGTACGATCGAAATGGCAGCGGAAATACGCAATGTCGTGTCGGATATTCCCGTGATAGGCGGCATCGAAGCATGGGACCCGGTGCGCCTCGATCTCGACCAACTCCTCGATAAATTCTGGGCGGCCGGCTACTCGGGCGTGATCAACTACCCGACGATCTCGACAATGGGTGACAAATGGCGTGACCGTCGCGGTCGCGTTGGCCTCGGCTTTGACCGCGAAGTGGAGATGATCGCTCTCGCACGCAAGACAAACATTTTCTCGCTGGCCTATGTCGCCTCAGTGGACGACGCCGTTGCGATGGCCGAGGCGGGGGCCGACTGCATCGTACCGCATGTCGGGGCAACGCGTGGCGGGCTTGCGGGCCACGAGGAAGGCCAGGCCATCAAGGAGGCAATAGCAAAAATCAACAAGATCAATGACGCGGCGAAAGCGGTTCGGCCGGATGTCATACTGCTCGCTCATGGCGGCGCCATCGCCGAGCCGGAGGATACTGCGGAGGTTTACCGGTCAACGGACTGCGTCGGCTTTGTCGGGGCCTCCTCGATCGAGCGCATACCGATCGAGAGAGCGGTTCAGGCGGTCGCGAAGGCCTTCAAGGCCGTGCCCATGCCTTCCCGCTCGTGACCAAGAGCACCACCAGTTTTCGTTTCACGAGAGTTATTATGTCCGAAGTTGCCGCCTCACTTTCTCCTCAACAGTCCGTCGAACCCGTATGGGACGCGATTTATGACGTCGTTTCTGTCGGAAGCGGCGCGGCTGGCCTGTCGGTCGCCCTGTTTGCAGCTCAGTCCAACCTTAAGGTTCTCGTCTGTGAAAAATCGCCGAAGTTGGGCGGGACGACCGCACTCTCGAACGGGATGATTTGGGTTCCGTGTTCGCCGCAAGCTGTAGCCGCGAAGGTCAAGGACAGCATCGAGAACGCGCGAACTTATCTCAAGAACGAGCTTGGCAACTACTATCGCGAGGATTTCGTCGATGCCTACCTGACCGATGGTCCGCGGGCGCTTACCGAAATCGAGAAGGGGACGGACGTGAAGTTCACGCTCGCATCGGCCCCCGACTACCACTCGAGCCAAGTTGGCGGCGTCGATTCAGGAAGGGCACTTAGCCCAGTTCCCTACGATGGGCGCCTGCTTGGCAAAGATTTCGACCTGGTTGGAGATCCGATTCGAGTGGTTCTCGGCGGCATGATGATTTCATCGAGCGAGGTCGGAAAATTCCTCAATCCGGTGAAATCCATAGACGCAATGCGCCATGTGCTGCGTCGTGTCGGCCGTTATGCAAAGGACCGCCTGAGCTATCGCCGCGGCACTGAGCTGAGCGGCGGCAATGCGCTTATAGCCCGTTTCATAACTAGCCTTCGTAAGCGCAAGGTCGACATCTGGACGGAAGCGCCCTTGGTTCGCCTCATCATGGAAAACGATCGTGTGATTGGCGTCGTCATCAGGCGCGATGGTCGCGAACTCCGCGTCAAAGGTGTACGCGGTGTCGTGCTGGCAACAGGCGGATTTGCACGAGACGCTAAGCTGCGAGCGGCGTTAAGCGGTGCGCACCAGCACGATGATACTCTTGCACACCCGGACTCGACCGGTGACGGGATCAAGCTTGCAACGGAACTCGGCGGTGCTATCGACAACAATGTCGCCAGCGCAGGCTTCTGGACACCGGTTTCCTTGCTGCATGGAAAAAAAGGAAAAACGCAGACCGTTCCATATGGATGGCTCGACCGCGGGCGGCCCGGCGTCATTGCGATCGGACCGAATGCTCGGCGTTTCGTCAACGAGTCAAATTCCTATCACGACATCTGCCTCGCGATGTTCCAGAACGGATACCCGGCAGACAAACGGTTCTATTTCATTTGCGATCGCGAGTTCCTGAAGAAACGAGGCATGGGTCACCTTCTTCCATGGCCCTGGACGCTCGGAACCAAATCATACGAGCGCGCGAATTACATCCAGGTCGCAGCAACAATTGCCGACCTTGCACGGAAGATCGGGGTCGATCCATCCGAACTGGACAAGACGGTGGCGGAGCACAACAGTCATACAAGGAGCGGCGTTGATCCCTATTTCCATCGCGGGGAGTCCGCGTTTAATCGTATGCTCGGAGACCCGTCCGTCGGAAAGCCAAACCCTAACCTAGGTCCTATACGCAAGGCCCCGTTCGTTGCACTCCGTATCGTGCCGGCGACGCTCGGAACCGCAACCGGGCTCGCGACGGACACCTCAGGTCGCGTTCTTAATGCCGCGGGCGCACCGATTCAGGGGCTCTTCGCTTGCGGCAATGATGCGACGTCGCTGATGCGCGGGCTGTACCCCGGTGCGGGTATCACAATCGGCCCCGGAATCGTCTTCGCTTATCGAGCAGCCAAGGCCATTGCTGGAACCAATTGAAACAAACACGGAGCGGAGTTCGCGTCGCCGTAAGTACGAGCGGCATTACCAGCAGCCATCACAGTTCCTCTGTCCTCATCTACAAAGCTCGCCTCCCAAGCGACGGACAGAGCCTTGGCCCCGCAATTGATTGCGGGGCCTCTTTTTGCGCTGCATTTTTCGGGGCGATGCCGCGGCTACTAACTCGCATGCGAGTCTGACGTTATCGGCGAGTCTTTCAGAGTACTAAAAGCCGGAGTTGAAGAGATGGGCACCCCGACGTTGGAACTTACGGTACTTGATTTGCTGGAATCATGGAGCGAACTCTTTAACGCGCATGAATTCGACCGACTGGCACTTCTGTATGCACAGCATGCAACCTTGCACGGCACGTCGAGCCCTTTGCTATACCAGGGCCGCGAACACATCCGAAGCTATTTCAAAGGACAGGCGTCTGTCGAATTTCTGAGCAGCGAAATAACTTGCGTGGCAGACGCAACAGCAATTGCCGTCGGATACTACATCTTCCGGGTACCTGAAGGAGAGCAAGTTAAGGAAGTGGATGCGCGGTTCACCTTTATCGTCGAACTCGGCGGCGGCGGGCCGCAGATTGCGCACCACCATTCCTCGTTGGCTCCTTTATAAGCCACAATTGCCAGTGATGAACTAAAGCCCTGACGCCTTTCGCGGTGCTCTGCAGCGCGTGCGGTCAATCACGTAGCGTGCCTGCCTCGGGTGCAAAATGCCGCTCGGGTTGGCCGACAAAGTCGGTTGTTGCCCGATCCCTTTGTAAGAGCAATCCGCTTATGCCGCAGCCTTGGCGACGTTGCTTCCTCCATGCATGCGGACCTTCTCCCGGGTTACCCAATTTTACTCAAGTCGGAATGACATTCTGTCGCAGCCCGAATTTTCCTTGATAATCTGTGCTCATAAGAGGGTGAACTTTCGCAGAATGGCAGCAAGCCGCGGCAGCGAAAGACGATGATCATGGAGGAAATCAATGCCTATAGTGACGCCGAGTCCTGACCAGTTACAGGCGGTGGCAAAGCAATGCGGTCTCTCGCTCACGGACGACGACGTTCACTCCTACCGGGCGCTCATCAACGACGCACTTAAAGCTTATAACTTCGTCGCGATGGCCAACGACGAAGTGCCTGCGGTGAAATATCCCCGCACCCCCGGATACCAACCCTCTCCAGAGGAAAACAGCCATAACGCCTGGTACCGCAAAACGAGCATTCCGGGCGCTGCGTCGGGTAAGCTCAAGGGCAAGAGGATCGCGCTAAAAGACAACATCCTGCTCGCTGGAGTGCCGATGATGAATGGCTCCTCGACGCTTGAAGGCTTCGTCCCGGATATCGATGCAGTGATTGTGGGGCGAATCCTCGACGCTGGTGCCGAGATTGCTGGAAAGGTTCACTGCGAGACATTTTGTACTTCTGGCGGCAGCCATACCGCCGCCCTCGGGCCAGTGCACAACCCCCATAGGATGGGTTATTCTGCAGGTGGTTCCTCGTCGGGTTCGGGCGTCGTGGTCGCCCTCGGCGAAGTGGATATGGCCATCGGAGGCGACCAGGGCGGATCCATCCGCATGCCGGCGTCCTTTTGCGGCATCTATGGCATGAAGCCGACCTGGGGGCTCGTCCCTTATACCGGTATCATGCCGAACGAGATGACCATCGACCATATCGGTCCGATGACGGCAAACGTAGCTGACAACGCCCTTCTGCTGGAGGTCCTTGCCGGAGATGATGGATATGATCCGCGCATCAAATCTCCCAAAGTAGAGGAATACACAGCGGCCATAGGCCGTGGTGCACAGGGTCTCAGGATAGCCGTCCTCAAGGAGGGTTTCGTTCAGGAGGGGGCCGAGGCCGAGGTAAACCAAAAGGTGCTTTCAGCCGCGGAGCGCTTCAAGTCTTTGGGCGCAACGGTTGATACAGTCTCCGTCCCTATGCATTTGGATGGTCCAGCCATCTGGACGCCGATTGGCACCGAAGGTGCCACACAGAACATGATGTTTGGTGATGGCTACGGCGTGGGACGTAACGATCTTTATTCGCTGTCTCTCATGGATTTCCATCGAGGTTGGCGCCAGAAGGCCGATATGCTTTCTGATCAGGCGAAGCTCTTTCTACTGCTCGGCACCTATGTGAACAACATGTACGGACCGCGCTACTACGGAAAGGCCGTCAATATCACCCGTCGCCTTCGAGCCGCGTACGACATGGTTTTGAGGGACTACGATCTAATCGTTATGCCTACAACACCGATGAAGGCGACGAAGCTGCCGTCTCAAGATGCGAGCCGAAAAGAGTACATCACGCGTGCCACAGAGATGTTCACGAACACTGCTCCATTCAACCTGACGCATCATCCGGCAATGTCGATCCCGTGCGGATTGGTGGACGGTCTTCCCGTTGGGCTCATGCTCGTCGGTCGCCACTTTGAGGAGTCGACCATCTATGCAGCAGCTCACGCATTCGAGCAGAGCGACGACTGGCGGAAGATGTAGCGGTTCTCGCGCCTGCGCAAACCGCCACCATACCTTTCAAGCTTTGGGGAGGCTCAACGCTTTCACGCCAAAGCACGAAGTCATCGCCAGGATGACCATGCACGGTACCCGTTATCGGACCCGGGCAATCTGGCAACATAATAAGATCTGTTTACAACAGGAGGGTGAACTGATGCGAAGACTTCTTGCATGCCTGTTTGCGACTGCCGCGATGTCAGGAATGTCCGCGGCCGCATGGGCCGAGGACGTCCTGTCGGAGGTGTCGACAATTGAGAACGAATACTTCAACAACTGGGACCAGGGCGCAAAGCAAGCGGCTGAGGCTCTCGGTCTCAACTACCAACTGCTTGCCGACAAAGGTGACGCCGCAAAACAGATCGAGATCTACGAAGCTCAGTTTGCTCGCGGTGTTAAAATCACCTTTGGCGAAAACCTGAACGCTTCAAATTTGAAGCAAATCATTGAGAAGGCCACGAAAGCCGGCGCTGTACACGTAGGCGTCTGGGAGTCTTTGCCCGGCTTCCATCCGCTCGATGCAGGCGAAGACAACTACGCCTTTGCAACTTTCTTTACCCCCGATGACGTCCAAAGCGGTTATCGGATGGCGAAACTCTTGTTCGACAAGATCGGTGGAAAGGGCAACGTGGTGCACATCACCGGTTTCCCCGGCGCCCCGCCGGACGTCGCTCGCACTGCGGGCTTTGACAAGGCCTTGGCCGAATATCCTGGCATCAAGCTTATCGCTCGGCAGCCAGGAAAATGGAACCAGAACGACTCGCGCAAGGTGATGGAAGACCTGCTCGTGGCGCATCCGGATATCAATGCTGTATTCGGTCAGAACGACTCGATCGCTCTTGGTGCGATGCAGGCAGTCGAAGATGCCGGGCTGACGCTGCCTATTGTTGGTCTCGACGGAAATAAGGAGACTCTCGATCTCATCAAGGAAGGGCGCATTCTCGGCACCATGGCTTTCACGCCTCAGTGGCAGGCAGGATATGCGCTCGTTCGCGCTTATGATGTATCCAAGGGCTTCAAACCCAGCCCTTGTGAGCGCATGATGTATACGGGTGCCACCCAAATCACCGCTGCCAATGTGGACACTTATCAGAAATTCCTGTCAGGGGATAAGCTGCCATTTGACTGGAAGAAGATGTCGCGCACGCTCCATCCAAATGACTGGGATCCTCAGAATGTGGTTTGGCCGATCGACGTGGCGGGCTACTGGGGTAAATCCACTCCTGCTGGATACACCTTCCCCAAGGCGTATCAGGAGGCTTTCGACTCCGGATGCGTGGCGAAGCTGAAAACGGAATACGAAACACACTACAAGCAACGAATTCCGGACTAACCGCACTCAAGCGATGCCTTGTTCGCCGTCGAAGAGGGCATCGCAACTTGCACACCTTCAACCGGACTTCGAAATGCTTAAAGACCTGTCTAGCGACCCCAGTCATGGCGAAATAAGCCGGCGCTTCGTTACCGCAGTGATTTTCGCCGCGGCGTGCCTATTATTTAGCGCCTTGGCACCATCGTTTCTCTCTGCAGACAATGTACGTGCCATTGTTCTTTCGAGTTCTGCGCTGCTGATCGTGTCCGTTGGCGCGACGTTCGTGATCCTCATGGGATCAATAGACTTTTCCGTCGGAGCGATTGCAACATTCTGTGGCATGCTGGTCGCGGGTCTGGCGCCGCAGTTCGGGTTTGCAGCTGTGCTGGTTGCCTGTGGTGCTGGATTGATTTTCGGAGTGCTCAACGGCCTTATCTATGTCTATTTGAGAATTCCTTCTATCCTTGTCACGTTAGGGACGGCCACAACGCTTTCCGGCGCGGTGCTCTTCATCTCCGATGGCCAGTCGGTACCGATTGTCGATCCCATCATCCTCGACATGGCGCAGGGTGCCTGGATCCCTCTCTTGCCTAATGCAATTCTCATTGCCGTAGCAATTTATCTCGGCTCCGCGGCGATGGGTTCCCACACGATATTTGGCAGAATGACTGTTGCCATTGGAAGCGATGAACAAACCGCGACACTGGTAGGGGTGAAGGTCAAATCGACGAAGATCAAGGCATTCGCATTTTCCGGACTCCTTGCCGGTGTTGCAGGTGCACTGCTTGCGGCGCGACTCGGGTCCGGTACTGCCACCATGGGCAACTCCATGACGCTGGACTCAATTACAGCGGTCGTCGTCGGAGGAACGGCGATAACTGGCGGCGTCGGAAACGCGGCGGGCACGCTTCTAGGCGTTGTATTCATCACGACACTCACCAACGGCATGAACATCATGGCCTTGCAGCCGTATCTACAGACCATCATCCAGGGCGTGGTCATTTTGCTGGCCGTTCTACTCAACACAAGCCGTGCCCGCGCGGAGGACGTGAGATGACGAGCCCGCGTAAACCCATATTCACGATGAAGAACGCGTCGAAGGCTTTCAACGGCATCACCGTCGTGGACGGTATCGACCTCGATATTTACGCGAACGAGATCGTTGGAATTGCTGGGGAGAACGGAGCAGGAAAGTCCACTACGCTCAAGATGATCGCCGGAATTCATCCTCCCTCTTCGGGTGACATGGAGCTTTTCGGCAAAAAGTTCAGACCTTCAAGATACACCCATGCGGTGGAGTCGGGGATATCGATGGTCTTCCAGGAGCAGGCCCTGATCCCCAACCTAGCCGTATACGAGAACATGTTTCTTTCTCTCGAAAGAAACTTTTCCAGATTTGCCGGCATCATGAACCGCCAGCAGATGATTCACTACAGCCGGCGTCACCTTGCGAAGCTTGGACTGGACCATATTGATCCTCGCAAACGCACCACCGGCTACCCCTTCCATGACCGACAGATGATCGAGATCGCAAAGGCGTTCGCGCTAGCCGAGTTCTTTGACATCAAGCACCCTATCATCCTACTCGACGAGCCGACTGCTGCGATCGGCGAGCGGGAGGTGAAGGTCCTTTTTGAATCCATCAGGCGGTTTCGGCAGCACGCTTCCTTCGTGCTCATCACTCACCGTCTCGCAGAATACACTGAGCTCTGCGATAGAATCTACGTGTTCAAGGATGGCCGGAACGCCGGCGAGTTCGTCGGTGAATCGATTTCCGAGCAGAACCTGCACAAGGCCATGGTTGGCCGCATTCGTGACGACGAGTACTTCAAGGAGCACCGCCAGCTGGAAGTGGGCAACGCCGAAGTCGCCCTCTCTGTGACCGGACTGTCCGGAGCAACGGTACGCGACGTGAGCTTCGAGGTACGGCGTGGTGAGATCCTCGGCCTCGGCGGCCTTGTAGGTTGCGGCAAGGAAGAGGTTGCACGAGCCATCGTCGGCTATGATCCATTTCCTGTTGGCGGCAAGGTCGAAGTCGCCGGTAAGACCCTTCCTGTCCGCAACCGCATCAAGTTGGCAATGGAGCTTGGCGTAGGGTTCGTTCCGAAGGAGCGGAAAACGGAAGGTATAGTTCCTTACATGTCACTCGAGGCAAACGTCACGATGGCATCGTTACCAGCAGTTTCGAAGGTCAGAGGAATTATCTCCCGGCGCCTTGAGAGGCGCGTCGCCAAAAAGCACGTGGAACTTCTACGTATCCGCTGCAGCAGCACTGCGCAACTTTGCCAGTTTCTTTCAGGCGGCAATCAGCAAAAAGTCGTTCTTTCGAAATGGCTTGCCCGAGGGGTGCGAGTCCTTGTTCTGGATAACCCGACAAGAGGCGTCGACGTGGGTGCGAAGGAAGAAATCTACGGGGTGCTGCGCGATCTGGCAGACCAAGGCGTATCGGTGCTTCTGATATCTGACGATCTTCTGGAGCTAATAGGCCTGTCCAATCGAATCCTGGTGATGAGGGACGGATCAATTCAGTTCGAGCGCCCTGCTCCGGTGAAAGACAAGCCGACCGAGCAGGAGCTTGTAGAGCACATGGTCTGAACAGGTAACGAAGGCGGGGAGCAAGCAGATGCAGCCGATTTCCACATTCTATTATCGCCACCGCGCTCTCGTCAGCACCGTCGGCCCTGTGGTTCTGCTGCTAGTGCTGGTGGCAGTCTTTACTGCCATCAATCCGCGCTTCCTTAGCTGGATCAATCTGTTCAATTTAATGAGGCAGTCGTCCATCCTGCTTGTCGTCGCGACCGGCATCACCTTCGTTATACTGATGGGCGCCATCGACCTCTCCGTCGGCGCAATCGTCACCCTGGTCGGCGTATCGTCTGCCGTGCTGATGACCCAGGCCGGGTTCGGTGCCTTGCATGTCGCCCTCTCGGCACTGGGTATCGGGGCGCTTTGCGGTGCCCTCAACGCGGTTCTGGTTCTGAAGTTCAGATTGCCTTCATTTGTCGCCACGTTGGGCACAATGACGATTGTGAGTGGTATTTCCACCTGGATCAGCGGTGGCGTGACTGTCTTCTTTCGCAGCCCCGAGCTAACTTGGATCGCTTCCGGTGCTTTGGTGGGCAGAGTTCCCAACTCGGGCGTCCTGGCACTGATGATATTCGCCGCAGCCTCGTTCATCGGCGCTCGTAGCCATTTTGGTCGGTCGCTAACTGCGATCGGCGGTGGGGGAGTGACCGCTAGGCTCTCCGGCATCAGTGTTATCGGCACGAAAGCCCTTGCGTTTATCACTTCCGGCGTACTGTGCGGCACCGCAGGGCTGCTGCTTGTGTCCAGAACCTCGACCGGCACCGCACACATGGGCGATGACCTTCTGCTTCAGGCGATCGCAGCAGTTGTGATGGGGGGGACCGCATTATCCGGTGGTTCTGGAGGAGTGCATCGAACGCTGACCGGCGTACTGGTGATAGCGGTCTTTCAAAACGGACTGAACATCGCAGGTGTCCACCCATACGTTCAGATCATGGTGACAGGCATGATCGTGATCCTGTCAGTGACCATAACTTTGGATAGATCGCGGCTGGCTTTCATCAAGTAGTTAGCGAAGTCAGGTCCTTGAGCCTGAAGAATATCCTCTAAAACGCAAGGCCTGCCTATCTGATGTGGGTGAAGCATTATACGGGATTGCAGCGCTTTCCCATGTTGCCGATGCCCCTCCCCACAGTTGTATTCGGCATCCTTAAGCCTCTGCATAGCTATCAGTAGAGATCTCCCGGCGCCCTGCAGAGCAACTGGCCCGTGGATATTCCGCAGGTCAATTTTTTATAATCGAACCTGTTTTCGGCTGATGCTCAAATCACGGCTACTCCTGTCATTCTGACGGACCTCGCTTGTGACTCCAGGACGTCTCAGCCACTCGCCGGCCCAAGCGATGGTCAAGGCGCTTCCTCTTCATCTTCCAGAGTAATGCGCAATTTTACCCAATTCCTGCCTCGAAAAACCGTCTGCGATTGAAAGATGACGGATAGCATTCTCAATGCTGCGGCCCGGAGGGGGACGCAAACTGGGCCAACGAGCCATTGGGAGAGGTTATCAATGTTGAATGACAGCATGAAGTTTAGCCGGCGCCGCTTTCTCCAGAATTTTGCATTCGCATCAGCCGCTATCACTGTGGGTTCGGGGAGCTGGGTGATCCGCCCTGATTGGGCCAACGCTGCAGAGGGTCCGATCAAGCTGGGTATAGCAACCGACCTCACGGGCTCGCTCGGATTTCCAGGCAATACCGATGCGAATGTCGCTCGTATGGTCGTGAAAGAGATCAACGACGCAGGTGGTCTGCTCGGACGTCCTATTGAACTTCTTATCCAGGACACGGCTTCCAATGAATCCATCGGCGTTGGCAACGTGCGAAAGCTGATCCAGCGAGACAAGGTCGACCTGGTGGTTGGTGGAATTTCGAGCGCCATGCGCAATGCAATCAAGGACACGATAATTTCTCGCGGTAAGACGCTGTACATCTACCCGCAGGCTTATGAGGGCCAAGAGTGCACGCCATATCTGTTCTGCACAGGACCAGTGCCGGCGCAGAATTGTGATCAGTTTATCCCCTGGCTGATCAAGAACGGCGGCAAACGTTTCGCGTTGCCTGGCTCCAACTATGTGTGGCCGCAGACGATCAACGCCTACGCGCGCAAGGTAATTGAAAGCAATGGCGGCGAGGTAGTATTTGAAGAATACTACCCCATTGACCAAGTCGATTTTTCCTCGACCGTCAGTCGCGTGGTCTCAAATCGGGTCGATGTGGTCTTCAATACTGTTATCCCCCCGGGCGTTGGTCCGTTCTTCAAGCAGCTTTATCAAGCGGGTTTCTCAAAGAACGGCGGTCGACTTGGCTGCGTCTACTACGATGAGAACGCGCTACCAATGAATCAACCTTTTGAGGTCGAAGGTCTTGCAAGCAGCCTTGACTACTACAAGGCCCTGACAGCCGAAGATCCGGCAAGTGCCAAAATCCAAGAGACGTACGAAAAGGAATTCCCCGGTGCGTTCCGGTTCTCAGCCGGAAGCGCCGCTACTGGCACTTATCGAGCATTGAAGTTGTGGGAGGCGGCCGTGAAAGAAGCTGGCACCCTCGAGCGCGATGCAGTAGCTGCAGCCCTCGATCACGCAAAGATTGCGGAAGGCCCAGGCGGACCAGCCGAGATGGTGCCCGGAAAGCGCCATTGCAAGATGAACATGTATATCGGTGTGGCGAAAGGGGCTAAGTTTGAGGTCGTCTCACGCAGCACTGGCCTTGTTGACCCTAAGGAGTGCTGAAAGTCATGCCAGCCCGCACACCCGCAGATCGCCGAATTTTCATCGGCAGAATGAGTGTCCGCGCAGAAGAAATCTGCAACTCTGCAGCCTGATTGTTGGCATGAACTTGCGTTTTTTGGAGCAGGCGAGGTGAGACTTGCCTGCTTTTTTTAACTTCCCGCAGCATTGGACTTCGACGTGCCGGGCGGACATCCAATCAAGAAAGAAGCCGGTGAACGAGACTGCCTGGGGGCCAATGCTGCGCCATTGTTGCCGCGTTGCACCAGCGCTCCAAATCGATCATGTCCTTTGACAGCTATTCCGGTCGCTGAAATGCAGAAGTGACCTAGAAAGGTGGCGTCACGCTCAAAGCTCCGCCAACCCGTAAAACCCGGTCGCACGTAACTGGGTTTGGCCTGCGTCTCTCGTAGGGGCATCACAAGGCTAGTGATCACCGACGAGCCAGCCGCACGTAGACAAGCTCCTTCCTTCAGTAGCCTTCTTTTCTTCGCACGCTTTACGCAATTTTACCCAACTCCTGCACCGAAAGCCGACTGTGACTGAAATATGACGGATACATTCTCACCGCTGCGACCCGGAGGGGGGCGCATTGGGCCAACGAGCCATTGGGAGACGTTATACATGTTGAATGACAGCATGAAATTGAGCCGGCGCCGGTTTCTCCAGAATTTCGCTTTCGCATCAGCGGCTATCGCGGTAGGTCCGGGGAGCTGGGTGATCCGTCCGGATTGGGCAAACGCCGCGGAAGGTCCGATCAAGCTTGGTATCGCCACTGACCTAACGGGCGCGCTCGGATTTGCCGGGAACACCAATGCCAATGTCGCTCGCATGGTCGTGAAAGAGATCAATGACGCGGGCGGTCTGCTGGGGCGTCCCATCGAGCTCTATATTGAAGACACCGCCTCCAATGAATCCGTTGCTGTTGGCAACGTCCGAAAGCTGATCCAGCGAGACAAGGTCGACATGGTCCTTGGAGGAATCTCGAGTTCGATGCGCAATGCCATCAAGGACCCCATCGTGTCCCGAGGCAAGACGCTCTACATCTATCCGGAGGGCTATGAAGGTAAAGAGTGCACGCCGAATCTGTTTTGCACCGGGCCGGTTCCGGCGCAGAACTGTGATCAGTTCATTCCCTGGCTGATCAAGAATGGCGGCAAACGTTTCGCGTTGCCTGGCTCCAACTACGTCTGGCCGCAGACAATTAACGCCTATGCACGGAAGGTGATCGAAAGCAACGGCGGCGAGGTGATCATCGAGGAATACTATCCGGTTGACCAGGTTGACTTTTCCTCGATGGTCAGTCGCATCATCTCAAACCGGGTGGATGTGGTGTTCAATACAATCGTGCCTCCCGGTGTAAGCCCGTTCTTCAAACAGCTTTATGAAGCGGGTTTTTCCAAAAACGGTGGGCGGATAGGTTGCACCTATTTTGACGAAAACTTTCTCGACATGAACCCGGCCCACGAGATTGATGGTCTTGCGAGCAGCCTGGACTACTACAGCGCGCTGACTGCGGAGGATTCGATCAGTGCCAGGATCCAGGGAAACTACGAAAAGCAGTTTACCAACCAGTTTCGATTCTCAGCGGGGAGCGCAGCCACCGGTGCCTATCGCGGCCTGAAGTTATGGGAAGCGGCCGTGAAAGAAGCTGGAACCCCCGAGCGCGACGCAGTAGCTGCAGCACTCGACCACGCAAAGATTGCAGAAGGGCCGGGCGGACCGGCAGAGATGGTGCCCGGCAAGCACCATTGCAAAATGAACATGTACATTGGCGTGGCAAAAGGGGGCAAATACGAGATCGTCTCCCGCAGCGCTGGCCTTGTGGACCCCAAGGAGTGCTGAATGTCACACCAATCAATTGACCGGGCCGCTGCAACTGCAGGGTCGCAGGTGATCGAGCTTCCTGGGAGGCGGACAAAAGATCCAACTGGATCCTCTGAGAGCCGGAGGTTTCTTCCGGCACTCGAAATATCAATGCTCGTCATGGCAGTTCTTGCGCCGCTTGTGCTCCAGGACTACGCCACCGTGTTCGCAACACGTGTATTGATACTTTGCCTTTTTGCGTTGTCCTTCGACCTGGTCTGGGGTTACGCCGGAATCCTAAGCCTGGGTCAGTCGCTATTTTTTGGCATGGCAGGTTACGGCGTCGCGCTTCTTTCGCGAGACTTGAACATCGCATCGATATTCGTTGTGGTTCCGGTGGGGGCATTGATCGGCTTTGTAGTCGCGTTGCTGCTCGCCGGCTTTCTGTTGCTGGGTCGTCATCCATCAAGCATTGTCTTCGTTTCTCTTGGGACGATGACAGGCGCTTACGCGGCTGACCGACTTGCCGGAGGTTCATCCTATCTCGGCGGCCAGAATGGTATACCATCGATCCAGTTGATGACCGTCGGGTCGTATGAACTGAACGAGGGATCGACGTTCTATTATCTAGCGCTTGGCTTTCTGGTCCTCGTTTACCTCCTTGCTAGATTTTTGCTTCGCTCGCAGTTTGGACTTGCGCTGGCAGGTTTGCGAGAGAACGAATACAGGATCGGCTTCTTTGGCTACAAGGCACAGCATTTGAAAGCCGTTATCTTTGCAATCAGTGGCGCAATCGCTGGAATGGCCGGCAGCTTGTATGCTTTTCACGAGGGGTTCGTCGGCACCAATGTTCTCGGCGTGGTAATGTCGACGCAGGTGGTCCTTTACGTCCTCTTCGGAGGCTCCGGTACGCTTGTTGGGGCGTTGATCGGGACAGTTGTCATTGAAGCATTGAGCTTTTGGCTCTCGAACAGCTTCCAGGATGTTTGGCCGATCATCCTCGGTGTCCTGCTGCTGCTCGTGATCATGTTCCGGCCTGCTGGCCTCGTCAGTCTGCTGTTAAGCGAACGCGAACGGGTTGGAACCTTTGGTCGCCCGGAAAAGCGAGGAAAAAATGGCGCTGCTTGAAGTAAGTGGTATTGGCAAAAGCTTCGGAAAACTGACTGCGCTGAACAATGCCGCGTTCGCTGTCGGTGAGAACGAGTTCCATGGGCTTATTGGCCCGAATGGCTCCGGAAAAAGCACCCTGATGAAGTGCGTAGCGGGTGCTGAAACACCTACTAAAGGTCGGGTATTATTCTCTGGCTTGGATGTAACACGACTATCACCTGCAGAGCGAGCGCGTGCGGGTATGAGCCTCAAGTTCCAGATTACCAACGTGCTCCCGACGCTCACGCTTTACGACAACGTTTTGCTCGCGCTGCAGGCAAAACTGTCGCTGGTGAGTTTGGTCTTCTCCCGCAGTCGTGGCGCCTTGCATGATCGCGTCATGAGCACCCTGGAGCAGTTTCGCCTCGCAGATCGCTCGTACCAACCGGCAGGCGCGCTTTCGCACGGTCAGCAGCAATGGCTTGAGATTGCGATGGCGCTGGCGGGCGAGCCGAAGCTCTTGCTGCTCGATGAACCCACCGGTGGCATGAGTTACGAGGAACGTCGCGTCACAGGTGAGTTGCTGCGGCCGATCAAGGCTAGCTGCTCGCTTGTCATCGTCGAGCACGATCTCGATTTCATTCGAGACATCTGCGACCGACTTACAGTGCTCGATCAAGGCAGCGTCATATGCTCCGGCACCGTACAGGAAATCCAGGCAAGCTCCAAGGTCAAGGAGGTCTATCTGCGCCGTGCTTAGCAACATATTACTCGACGTCAAAGACATCAATGCGGGTTATGGGCGCAGCCAGGTCTTGTTCGGCGTCAACATCCATGTGCCGCAACAAGGCGGTGTCGCGGTGCTGGGCCGTAACGGCGCCGGAAAAACCACTCTCCTGAAAGCCATCGTGGGGGAACTTCCGCTTGGCAGCGGCACTGTCAAGATGGATGCCGGTGATATCGGGAGATTGCCTACCGAGCAAAGAATAAGGCTCGGTATCGGCTATGTGCCGCAGGAACACTCCGTATTTGCGCGCCTGTCGGTACGTGACAACCTAGCAATTGGAATGATCGCCAAACGCGAGCGAGACGCTCTCGACCGGGTTCTTGCAATCTTTCCGAAGCTTGGTCAGCGCTTCGGCCAAGCCGCAGGCACGCTTTCTGGTGGCGAACGAAAGATGTTGGCGATAGCGCGCGCGCTACTTCCCAACCCGAGGCTGCTTTTGCTCGACGAACCGACTGAGGGGGTGTGGATTGGCGTTGTCGAAGAAATCACGGAGCGACTTATTGATCTTGCCAAGGACATCGCGGTGATCGTGGTCGAGCAGCATCTGGACCTAGCGCTAAGGGTGGCGAGCCATGCCTACGTGCTCGATCGTGGATGCGTCGCACTCACTGGCTCTTCTTCAGAGGTGCGCGATGATCCCCGGCTCGTGAAGTATCTGGCACCCTAGGAACGTCCATATACTTCGCGGCCACGGCAAGAACTATTCCTTTCTTCAGAATTGACAAGGGGACGCAGACAATGTCTGAAGCAATTAAGCAGATCGTAAATTCGTCCGACGTTATCGATGTTCATGAACATCATATGCCGGAGATCACGCTGAGCCGTGACGTAAACCTTTTGAAATTATTCCAGCAGAGCTATGCCGCTTGGACACATAACGTGTCGCCGTCTGAACCCAAGGCTACACATGAGGTCTTATCTGCTGCGACTGTGCCGACGACGTGGGAGGCCTTAACCCCATACTTAGAAAACAGCAGCTCAAACGCATTTGTTACGAATCTCGTTCGTGGAGTGGTTGATTTACACGGCTCCGGCGACTTCGGGATCACGCGAGAGACCTGGGAGGCGATTGATGAATCGGTTCGCTCGCGGCATCGGCAGACAACGTGGGCCGGTGAGGTCGTTGAACGCGCCGGCATCCGAAGGGTCATTACTGACTCTTACCTTGATCCAATATTCGAGCCCCGTGCAGCACTCGGGGCGAACTACGACGCTGTTCTCCGCATCAACGCTTTTGCTTTTGGCTGGCATCCGGAGTCACGAGATCACAACGGCAATTCTGGCCAGACATTGCTTAAGCGTCTTGCCCATCAGTTGAATACCTTCGATGATTATTGTGACGCGATCCGAGAGCTTGTCAAAGGCTGCCGAGGACGCAACCAGGTTGCGCTCAAGAACGCCCTCGCATATGACAGAGATCTAAATTTCGATGAGCCCGACGAGCAATTGGCTCGCGCGGCATGGGGGCAAATTTCTCCATCCGGTCCGGCTCGAAAGGCCTTCAGCGATTACATTGTTGACTTGTTCTGCAAACTTGCAGCCGAGTTCGACCTCCCAGTGCAAACCCATCTCGGAACAGCAATCTTGCGAGGTTCCCACCCTCTTCGGGTTGCCGGTTTGATCGAGCGCCATCCCAAGACACGTTTCTTGCTGATGCACTTGGCCTACCCCTGGAGTCGCGATCTTCTGGGCATGGCGTTTATATATCGAAACGTCTGGCTGGACCTGTGTTGGTCCTTCTTGCTGAGCCCGTCGCATTTCAAACTTGCCTTGCACGAGGCAATTGAAGTGTTGCCTGACAACTCGCGAATGATGATCGGGGGAGATTGTCAGCACGTCGAAGAGTCGTTTGCTGCAATCCAATCCGCCCGTCGCCTAATTGGCGATGTCCTAGAGGAGAAGGTTGCATGCGGATACCTTCGCAACGGAGCTGCCGAACGTCTGGCCACGAATATGCTTGCTGAGAATGCGAGGAAGTTTTTCGGGCTATCCTGATCAAAGCCAAGCGAGTCAATCGCCAGGCGTATTTCTCTGGCGAACGACGTTGGCTTCATTGCTGGTGCAGCACCTGGATAGTCCATTGCACCGCGAATATAGTGTTCGTACTCTCTCACATAAGCGGAGTTCGTGGCAGTAACTGTCACGATTATTCTGAGCGTCAGGACCACAAAATGGAAACGTGGATTACCGCCTTCTTCGAGATTATTAGCTTCGGCGCCATCGTTGTTCTGGTGGTGCTTGGGCTGGGGATCATCGCCAGCATGATGGGCATCTTCAACTTCGCGCAGGGTGAGTTTGTTCTTTTGGGCGCATATGTCACCTATCTAACGTACAGCATCGGCTTGCCTGTGGCCGTTGGGATGTTGGCCGCGCCCATCGTAGTCGGTGCCTTGGGTTTTGCGCTGGAGAGGCTAGTGGTCCGTAGGTTCTATGCCGCACCGATTGTCGCAATGCTCGGCACCTATGCGCTTGGCCTGATAATTCGCGAACTCGTGCGAGGTTTAATTGGCGGTCTTTATCTTTCGGTACCTGAACCCCTTGGAGGTTCGATTACCATTGGACCGCTGCACTTTGCGGTCTGGCGTTGTGTGATCGTCATCATCACGTTGCTGGTAATGGCTCTGTGCTATCTGCTGCTTGCCCGTACCTCGTTTGGCCTACGTGTCCGCGCTTCACTGGAGAATCCGTCGCTCGCACGCGCTTCAGGCATATCGAGCCGCAAGATTTACAGTATAACCTTCGCGTTCGGTGCAGCACTGGCTGGCCTGGCTGGCGCGCTGATTGTGCCCGTATTCTCGCTGTTTGCCGATCTCGGAATCCGATTCCTGATCCAAGGTTTTGTCGCCGTTATGGTTGGAGGTGTTGGATCGTTTGCCGGCCCGGTCGCCGGAGCAAGCGTGATCGGCACCCTAAGTGCCGCTCTTCCGTGGGTGATCACGCCAGTGGTTGCGGACGTTCTTGTATTCGTTCTTGCCATAGTTTTCGTAAAGTTTCGGCCACGGGGACTCATCTCAGGCAGGGGGGTCTAAGGTGTCGAGAGGCAACGACCGACAGTTTTTTGGCGCACGTGATCGGAAGCGGGTCATTCTTTTACTGCCGAGCTGAGACAACGTGCAGGAAACACCTCCTCCTGTCGCCATTTTGATAACGTCCCCTGCACCTCGTCCGGTATCGCCGCAACAGTGCCTCCAACCCATGAGGCGTCATCTGCCTGCTGATCCGTTTAAAAGGCGGCTGGGCTGATGGTGAACTCGAGCTTCCGGGCGGAGCCTCTTTCCACGATTTGAGTGCGTGGGCGGCTGAGGCGCACAGGTTCAACTGCCCTCGCTGGCTCGCCATGCGCGCGGACTGGTGCCAGTACTTCGCTTGAACTCCCGACTGAGATGATAGACGTCACAAAATCCGCAGCGTTCGGCGATATCTCCTATGGGTCCGTCGCCCTCCAATAGCAGCTTTTGAGCCATCATTATCCGTTCGCGAATGAGCCAACGTCTTGGACTTATCTGCAGATGTTTCTGAAAAAGACGCCGTGTCTGTGCCGCGCTGAGGCCGGAGACAGTGGTCAGTTCTTCTGCATGCCAAGGTCGCTCGGGTTGCAGCCTCATCTTGGATAGTATCGCACGCAAGGGAGTGGGAAGGCGTGACTCGCCAGCTTCAGCCATCGGTGCAGCGATGAGATGCATCAGTTCTGCAACAAGATGGTTGAGGGCCAAATCGACGTTATCGGCCCTGGTGCGCAGAACAGCGAACAACCTCTCGAACCACGCCACGATTTCATTCGATATGGGTATCGCAGCAAGCGTCGGGCCAGTGTTGAACACCTTGCGGCGCATTATCGGGCAGGCAGGGCCATCAATGCGCACAAACAAGACTGTCCAGGGATCAGTTTCATCCGGCCAGTGTGCATGGGGCGCTTCATTGGCGATCCAAACCATCTCGTTACGCCCAACGCTGAGTGTCTTGCCTTCCGTCTGTACGTAACCCCGTCCTGCAGTACAAAACATAATGTCCTGTCCACGATAGCTATCGCGCTGAATTCGATGGTCGCGCGCCGTAATGGCTTTCCCAGCTCTCAGTACCGTATAGGCGCTTTGGCTCCAGGCGTCCTCGGGGACGTAATAGTGGTTCTCTGGGAAAATGGTGCGCTGCGGAATATTTGGCATGCGCGTTTTGTATATCTTTCCGTCCTCTTTGTCCATTTCAACCGATGGAACACAGGTCTATGCTGCCTTTGTTGATTAGTAATGCCCTCGTCGATTGGCGCTATTGATGCGCGTTTTATATCACTTGCGGCTCAACGAGGATCCTGGGAGGAGCCAATGTTGATACCAGTTATCCGCATGATGCGGTGCTGTTCGCATGCCGGTCACTTCGCGCCTTTGTCGCCGAAGATGCGGTTCTCGCCGGCGCGTTCGCCTCGATCACCTTCGGGGGGAGGGGTTGATGGCTAAGCCGAAGATCACCGTTTTAGGCAGCTTTGCGGTTGGCCTCACAATCCGCGCACCGAATATGCCAGTCTTCGGAATGACCATGTTCGGTAACAGTTTCGACATGGGGCCGGGAGGCAAAGGGTCGAACCAGGCTGTCGCAACCGCCCGACTTGGTGCCGATTCCTCACTGATCACATTGCTTGGAGAGGACAAGTTTGCCGAGATGGCGGAAGAGCTATTCGCCGCCGAGGGTGTGCGAACGTCCTACGTCGAACGCACGTCGGAGGCCGCGACTGCAGTGGGCTTCATCGTTCTGAATGAGCGCGGCGAAAACTTCATCATCATGGATTATGGCGCGGCAAACCTTGTGAACGTTTCCTCCGTGGAGCGGGCCGAAAGCGCAATAAGCGAGAGCGACGTGGTGATGGCCGTGCTTGAGGTTCCGGTTGCCGCCGCGATGCGTGCTATGGAACTCGGTCATCGATCGGGAAAGACGACCATCCTCAATCCGGCCCCGGCTGCGCCGATCCCGGACGAGATCTTCCCGTTCGTCGACTATCTTACTCCAAATGAGAGTGAGCTCCGGATCCTGCTCGGTCTTCGGCCTGACGACCCGCGCCCGTCGCGACAGCTCGTTGAAATGCTCCGCAAGCGTGGCGCCCGCAATGTCGTCGTCACCCTTGGCAGCCGCGGGGTGCTCATCGTCACCGACACAGTGGACGTGGAAATCCCGGCTGCAAAAATAGACGTGGTCGACACGACCGGGGCGGGCGACGCCTTCAATTCCGGATTCGCAGTTGGATTAGCAGAGGGAATGAACGTTCTGGAGGCCGCGCGCCTCGGTGTTGCTTGCGGCGCGCTCGTCTGCACGAAACTCGGTGTCATTCCTGGAATGGCAACTCGTGAAGCCGTTGACAGGATGGCGAACACCATTCCGTTGCCGGCTCTCGAGGGGGCCTGACAACTTTCCGATGATATTTGGAGGACTGAAGTGATGCCACTTATCTACGATTGGGCTGCAAGAGAGGCAGAGCGTCTCGTGACGGTGGCCGACCTGCGCAATGCCCGCAGTGCGGGCATGCGCTACACGCAGGTGACGGCCAATACGGCCGAAGAGGCAGCGGCAGCTGACGAGGCAGGCATCGACATGGTCATTGCCCGCGCAGGTAATGTGCGTGAAGTTCGAAGAGGTTCAGGTAGGCTTTTCGTAACCGCAGCGCTGGGCTTTGCCGACGCCGTCACGCACGACGACATCTTGCGCACGGCATTCAAGGCCCTTTCCGATGGAGCTGATGCCGTCATCACCGCTCGTGGTATGTCGGCAGTGTCCATCCTTGCCGCGGAAGATATTCCGGTTATGGGCCACTTAGGCCTCGTGCCGAGAAAGTCGACATGGGTTGGTAAGCTCCGGGCGGTCGGAAAGACTGCGGACGAGGCAGTAGAGCTTTTTCACCGCTTTCGCCGCCTCGAGGAGGCAGGTGCTTTCGCGGTGGAATGTGAGGTCATCCCTGCGCGGGTGATGCGGGAAATCTATCTTCGGACCGGCCTCGTCACCGTGTCGCTAGGTTCGGGTCCGGATGCAGACGTTATGTTCCTGTTTACTGAGGATGTATGCGGCGGGGAGGCGCGTCTTCCCCGGCACGCGCGCCGGTATGGAAACTTGCATGATCTGCAAGAACAGGTTCGCATGGAACGTGTGAAGGCGCTTTCCGCTTTCCGGAGCGACGTCGTCAGCCGGTCATTTCCGGGACCGAAGGAAGTCTCACAGATTTCTGACGGTGAATACGTGGCCTTTGTCGATGCGCTTGAAAAGAACGGACACATCGCGCGCACGTCGTGAATAATCCCGCAACTACTACGCTTTGCATCCGCGCACTCTTGCGCCGGCGGCCGGGACTTTCTCGTCCGAATTATGGAACGGAGATGGAAGAATGGATGATACGATCTATGGTACGCGCGACAAGCGAGGAAACTGGACCCCCAACAAGAAGCCTCGGCGCGCGCCGATCTTCGTCTGGCCCGTGCAGCCCCTAAAGATCCTTCGCTGGCTCCCGGGTTATCTCCTGCCTTGGAACGCTACTTATTTCTCTGTGGCCCTCCTTTCATGGCTATACCTTACGCCATCGATGGACACCATGAGGGAGTTCCATGCCAACTGGATTGTCATGATCCTGATCAGGAATTTGGGTCTGACCATCCTCTTCTACGGCGGCTTCCACTTCCTGCTTTATATTCAGCGCCGCCAGGGCACGGACTTCAAGTACAATGCCAAGTGGCCGGACATCGACAATCCGACGTTCATGTTTGGCAGCCAGACCGCTGAAAATGTATTTCGAACGCTAGGCATCGGCGTCCCGGTCTGGAGCGCCTATGAGGTGCTGACCTGGTGGCTGTACGCGAACGGTCATCTTTCCTATCTCGACTTTGCCACGCACCCCATCTTCTTCGTGGCGATGCTCGTTCTTATGCCGGCTTGGCGGGAGCTCCACTTCTATATCGTGCACCGCATCATCCACATGGGGCCGCTCTACCACATCGTTCATGCAGTGCATCACAAGAACGTTAATCCAGGACCTTGGTCGGGCCTCTCGATGTCGACCTTGGAGCACATCGGTTACTTCTCAGGGGTCCTGATCCACTTCGTCGTGCCGCTGCATCCGGTACACGCGATGTTCCAGCTCGTGCATGCTGGTCTCTCGCCTGCAAAGTCTCACGTCGGATTCGACCGTGTGGTTCTCGATGACGACAACGCCGTCAACACCGACAACTTCTACCACTACCTTCACCACAAGTATTTCGAGGTCAATTATGGCGAACGCCGCATCCCGCTCGACGAGTGGTTCGGCACCGCCCACGACGGCTCACCTGAGGCGGACGAACGTATGTACAAGCGCATCAAGGCCAAGAAGTGGGCTCGCGGTACCTGATTCAATCACAGTCAGGCAACGCGGCGGTTCAATGAGAGGATCCCGCCGCATGCCCGCGCCAGATATTCGGCGCCAGCCGCTATCCCTAAAGTGGCTGCCTTTCCGAAAACGGGTCGGTGGCGTTTCAGATGACATATCGAGGAAAGAATATGGCAGTGCAAGGCGAATGGGTGGCAGCATGCAAGACTTCGGCACTTAGACCTGAAGAAGCCTTGCGTCTTGATCACCAAGGACGGACCTTCGTGGTCATTTGTTCTCCCGAAGGGGAATACTTCGCTATCGACGGACATTGTTCGCATGAAAAAGTTCATCTCGCTGATGGCATCGTAGACGGCGACATCATCGAATGCCCCAAGCATTTCGGGACTTTTGACTACCGGACAGGAGAGTCACGTGCACTGCCCGCCTGTGTCGATCTGCGCGCCTACGAGGTCAAGCTCGAGGGTGACACCGTGTTCGTGAAGATCTGAAGGAATTTCGGTCAATGGGTGCACCTCGGACCTTGTCATTTTCTAGAAAATGACGGCGTCGAGTTCATCTGAAACTGGCAACCAAAATCGGTCAAAGCTTCAAACGCGATCATTCGAGGTCGCTGGCATGGCCTTGCATTGAAATGGGTAGATCAAGTGAGCGACAATGCGCCGATTGTGATTGTTGGAGCCGGCGAAGCCGGCATAGCTGCCGCAAAGGCAGTGCGCGAAAAGGGCTGGACGGGCCGGGTTGTCTTGATCGGGAATGAAAATCTGCTCCCATATGAGCGACCGCCGCTGTCCAAAGCAACCCTCGTTGAGGGGGCAGGGTTCGCACCCAAGCTGATTTTGACTGCAGAGCGTATCGCGCAGTTGGGCATCGAGCTTCTTGACGCAACGGAGGTTGTCTCAATCCGTCGAGCCGAAAAGGTCGTGATCCTCTCTGATGGAGCCCGGATACCATATCACCGGCTCCTTCTGACCACAGGAGCACGAGCGCGCTCACTAGGTGTCCCGACCGCCGAGGGAGCCAGAGTGGTCACGCTGCGAACATATGGGGATGCAGTCGGTATCCGCAAGATTGTCGGTCAAGGATGCCGAGTTGCGGTTATCGGCGGCGGTTTTATCGGACTTGAGGTCGCTGCAAGTGCAGTTATTAGAGGTGCTTATGCCACCGTCATCGAGGCAGGCCCTCGGCTCCTTACGCGGGCAGTACCAGCTGCGGTAGCTGAACTGATCAAAAGCAAGCACGAGCGTATGGGCGTACGCGTTGAAACTGGTGCCATTGTTGAACGCATCGATTTCAACGCAGGACGATCCAACGTTATCTTGGCCAGCGGCCAAAGCCATGCCGCCGATCTGGTGGTTGTTGGTATCGGCGCTATCCCCAATATTGAGTTGGCGCAGGCGGCAGGACTGGCCATCGACAACGGCATCCTTGTAGACGAGACGCTCGCGACTTCGGACCCTAATGTCTTTGCTGCTGGGGACTGCTGCTCGTTTCCGCACGGTCTTTACGGGCGAAGGATCCGGGTAGAGGCATGGCGCAATGCGCAGCGACAGGGTGCCGCGGCGGCTGCCAGCATTTTGGGCGAGGCACGTCCGTACTTGGACGTGCCATGGTTCTGGACGGACCAGTATGATGAGACGCTCCAGATCGTGGGCCTTTGCGATCCAGGACAAGTTGAACTCGTGCGAGATCTCGGCTCGAGGGCACGGCTGTTCTATTACCTGGCCGATGATGGACGCTTAGTGGCTGCATGTGGCTTTGGTAGCCTGGGCGCCGTCGCAAAAGAAATCCGTATCGCAGAAATGATGATCAGCAGGCGGCTCAGCCCCGATGTGCGCGCGCTCGCAGATCCCACTACTAACCTGAAGTCTTTGCTCAGTTAAATTCGACATTCGAGCTTCGGATAGTTGATAGCGCGAGCACCAATCTCTCCCAGGCAATGAGACAAGACAAAACTTGGCGCCAGTCAACGAGCTGCCCGTTAAGATCTCCGCCCAATGGCTAAAGCGGTTGCGGGAATATTTAGGAGGAGTTGTAGGTGAAGGAATGCGTTCTAACTGTCACGTGTCGTTCGACGCGCGGCATCGTCGCAGCGATTTCGAGCTATCTGGCCGAGAAGGGCTGCAACATCATCGACTCCAGCCAGTTCGACGATCTCGATACCGGCAAGTTCTTCATGCGCGTCTCCTTCATCTCGGAAGAAGGTGTGGGTGGGCCGGCACTTGCCGAAGGCTTCAAGCCGATCGCGGAAAAGTTCGCCATGGATGCGGAGATCCACGATGCCAAGAAGCGCATGAAGGTGCTGCTGATGGTCTCGCGCTTCGGCCATTGCTTGAACGACCTGCTCTATCGCTGGAAGATCGGCGCATTGCCGATCGACATCGTCGGCGTCGTCTCCAACCATTTCGACTACCAGAAAGTGGTCGTCAATCACGATATCCCCTTCCACCACATCAAGGTGACGAAGGACAACAAGCCGCAGGCCGAAGCCCAGCTGATGGACCTCGTCGAGCAGACCGGCACGGAACTCATTGTTCTCGCCCGCTACATGCAGGTTCTGTCGGATGCGATGTGCCGGAAGATGTCTGGCCGCATCATCAACATCCATCATTCCTTCCTGCCGTCCTTCAAGGGAGCGAACCCCTACAAGCAGGCCTATGAGCGCGGCGTGAAGCTGATCGGCGCGACGGCGCATTATGTGACGGCCGATCTCGACGAAGGTCCGATCATCGAGCAGGACACGGCCCGCATCACGCATGCGCAGTCGGCCGAAGACTATGTCTCGATCGGCCGCGATGTGGAGAGCCAGGTACTGGCCCGCGCCATCCATGCACATATCCATTATCGCACCTTCCTGAACGGCAACCGCACTGTCGTCTTCCCGGCAAGCCCGGGTTCATACGCCTCCGAGCGCATGGGGTGAGTTATGGCGCTCGCAACGGTGATCGACGGGAAACAAGCGGCCGCTTCGGTGATCGAGGCCGTGAAGGCTGCGGCGGCTGGGCTTGAGGCGGAGGCCGGTGTGAAGACCGGGCTTGCCGTCGTCATCGTCGGCGACGATCCGGCCAGCCACGCCTATGTGAACTCCAAGAGCAAGATGGCGAAGGAATGCGGCTTCAAGTCGGTCCAGCACACGCTGCCGGCCGAAACGACGCAGGAAGAACTGGCAAAGCTCGTGGCCTCGCTGAACGACGATCCGTCCATCCACGGCAGTCTCGTACAGCTGCCGTTGCCGAAGCATCTTGATTCGGAATCGATAGTTCAATCGATCAAGCCGGAGAAGGATGTCGATGGGTTGCATGTGGTCAATGCCGGCAAGCTGGCAACCGGCGATCTCGAAACCGGGTTGATCTCCTGCACGCCCGCCGGCGCCATGCTTTTGGTGCGCTCCATCCATGGCGAGGACCTGTCGGGGCTCAATGCGGTGGTCATCGGCCGTTCCAACCTGTTCGGCAAGCCGATGGCGCAATTGCTGCTCTCTGCCAATGCGACGGTTACGACGGCGCATTCGCACACCAAGGATCTCGCCTCCGTCGCAAAGGGTGCCGATATTCTGGTGGCGGCCGTCGGCCGTCCGGAGATGGTCAAGGCGGATTGGATCAAGCCCGGCGCCACTGTCATCGACGTGGGCATCAATCGCATCGATGCACCTGAGCGCGGCGAGGGCAAGAGCCGGCTGGTAGGCGATGTCGCCTATGCGGAAGCCTCTGAAGTCGCCGCAGCGATCACGCCGGTTCCGGGCGGTGTCGGCCCAATGACGATCGCCATGCTGATGGCTAATACTGTTAGCGCAGCCTATCGCTCGGCTGGAAAGATCCCACGGTGGCTATGAACATCGTGCGGTGCTGACGCACGCAAGTGAGACAATTGGTCAGGGTGCTCCGCGGAACCGGGAGGCCGAAGGCGCGGCAGGAACAAGCGGTGTGCTCTCCACGCGCATTGACGCGGATGAGGGGCGACATTCTTGAACAACTCAGATGTCCATCACCGCGGCTATTACGCAATTTTACTCAACTTCTCACCAGAATTGCCGAATTCACAGAAAGGCGGTGGATAGGCTCTCACAGTCACGATTCTGGGAGGAGGGCGGTAGCGAGAAGTCTTTGCGCTGCAGGGATACTGTGCAAGCGCCGCCGGGACGATGCTTCTCTGAGGTGGCGGCAGACCTAAGGACGGGGCTGATGATGAACTCGATCTTTCGGGCGCGCTTTAGAGAGCGCTTTCGGCCAGCTTATTGATTTTAGGAGGAAATTGAATGTGGCGCTTGTTCAATACGCGGTTCCAATGGACGATCAGCAAGAAAATACCCGCGCTGACAGTTGGCATAGCGGTCCTGTCTTGTAGTGCAGTTGCGACGTTTGCGGGTGTCACTTCATTTTCAGCGACGAGAGATCTCATTGGCAAGCATCTCGAATACATAGCGAGCACGAAGCGTGATGCTGTGGCGTCGAAGTTGAGCAACATGAGCCTCGAGATTGAAGCGTTGGCTGCCAACCCGGGACTGGTTCAGCTCTTCGATGACACCAACAACGGCCTGAAGATGATACCCGCGGAGATGGTCTCGGCTCTCTCGAGCAAAAAGGAGACGGGCAGTGACCTCTCGGATGCCGCACCCGACAAGGCAAAGTACTTCCTTTCCAATTACACCAAGCTTGACCACTGGCTGAGGCAATTTAGCAAGGAGCATCAATACGCCAGTATATCCCTTGTGAACAAAAATGGGGATCTTGTGTATAGCACGGGATTGGAACCCCTGGGGCGGCTGAAAGCGGATAGCTCAACCAGCCGCCTCGCTACCTCATCGGAGGCTGCCAAAGGTCTCACCGCAACGGATTTTACCGCGCCTTCGCAGGTGGAGTCGGGTCAAGCCTTTTTTGCGGTAGGTATTGCAGATCCCTATAATCCCAGTGACCGAAGCGGAACATTGGTCGTCGCGGTGAGCACCGGCATACTCGATGCGATCATGCACGACCCCGCAGGCTTCAGCGCGCACGGTCAGGCCATGGTTGTGGGTGCCGATCGCGCTTTGCGTTCAACCTCGCGGTTCAATACTTCTCGAGAAGCGACTGGGTTGATCGACGCGCACTTGCTTATGGAAGGGATGTCATCCGGCGCTTTCGAAGGCTCCAGGGTGCTTTCCGCTTCCGAGTCATTGAAGTGGGCGGGCAAACAGCTCACGGTCGTGGCCTTGGAACCTGCGGCCGAGGTCTTCGCACCGGCGGTTCTCATGATTTACAAGATTTTGGGGATCACCGGGATTACCGCTCTTGTGACTCTCTTCGTGTCAATCATGGCTTCTCGATCCATTTCGAAGCCAATAACCCAGCTGGTTTATAGCATGAAGCGGCTCGCCCAAGGTGACACAAGCGGGCGGATCGAGGGGATCAATCGCAGTGACGAAGTCGGTGACATGTCACGAGCTGTTGTCGTGTTTCGTGATAATGCCGTGGCGAAGGTAAACGCAGAGGCTGATGCGCTTCGATCGGAAAAACTAGCCGACACCGAACGCAGGGCCATGGAAGCCGAAAAAGCCGAGAGGCTCAAGACACAGGCTGAAATTGTAAATCAGATCGGTCGTGGCCTCTCTGCGCTCGCAAAAGGAAATCTCCGGTGCCAAATATCCGGAAGTTTCCCGGACGACTACCGGCAGCTAAAAAGCGACTTCAACGACGCGCTCGTGCAGCTCAACCATACTATTCAATCCGTTGCAAGTCAGGCGACCTCGATGTCTGCGACGCTCGACCAAATAAGCAATGCCAGCAACAGCTTGGCGGGGCAAACCGAGCAACAAGCCCTTGTTCTTGACGGAGCGGTCAGCACCATGACCGCGATTACACGAGATGTCAGCCAAACGGCCGCGGCAGCAACCCGAGCCGACCAACTCGTTTCCGAGGCCCATCAAGCCGCCGCGTCGTCCGACGAGATCATTTCAAGCGCGCTCAGCGGGATGGCGGAAATCGAACGTTCATCGGTCGATATTGCCAGTATCATCACAGTCATCGACGAGATTGCCTTCCAAACAAATCTTCTCGCCCTCAACGCCGGTGTCGAGGCATCAAGGGCGGGTGATGCCGGCAAGGGATTTGCAGTGGTCGCCTCCGAGGTGCGTGCCCTGGCGCAGCGCTCGGCGGAGGCAGCAAAGGAAATCAAAGATTTGATCGACATCTCATCCCACCGAGTTGCAAAAGGAATGCAACTCGTAGGGTCGACTAGCGATGTCCTCAAATACGTTGCCAACCATATCAAGCTTATCAGGTCGATGGTGTCCGAAATAGCGACAACCGCCGCTGGCCAGGCCAACCATCTGGCGGAGTTCAAATCCACGATTTCTCAGATCGATGCAGCCACACAGCAGACAGCCAGTATGGCCGACGAGTCCATGGTGGCGTGTCGTTCCCTGCAAAGCGAGGCGACCCATCTACTAACACTCATTAGTCAGTTCATGCTGGCGGACAACCCGTTGCCAAGCGAGCAGCATTCGCTGGCCAGCTAGTCGCCATGTCTTCGGCTGACTGATGTCTTGCGCTCCCACGATCCGCTGTGGCGTCCTGCCATGATAGGTACCCACGCCTGGGGGCTCGTGATGTGGCCCGTGCCCGGGCACGCCAGCCAACGCCATTAGGTCGGCGCCATGGTGCGCCGGTCGGCACCTCGGGCCGTCTGCCCCGTTCTTGGCGGCGTGTCAGTATCAAGCAGCTTCGATGTTCCCAGCGGGAATGGCCGAGCACCTCCCGCCAATTGGCCCGATACCAGCGGTATCGGGCCTTTTTTATCGGCAAGCTAACGCAATGAGGAACCACACTTCTTTCGTTCTGACTTGGCGCAAGTAGCGCATAGAGCGAAAGTTACCCATTCTTACCCAAAAGGCTCGTTGCTCCAACTCCTCTTGTCTGCATCATCGGTTATTCGCAGTGAGGGCGTCCTCGGGAACAGAACCATGAGCGATATATCGCTTGCGTGACTTCTGGGGCCGCAAATAAACGTGAGCATGGGTGGGGAGTTCGGTGCTCGTCTATCGATCCAGCGTAGGGAGGAGCAATTCATGGCAACCATAGCCATGCCGGAACCTGACCAAGGCATACTGGCCAGGGCGCCAGACATTGTCGATCGGCTAATAGCTGCTCTTCCCCCAGATACGGTTATATCGAATCCTGAAGAAACCCGCGCTTACGAGTGCGATGCATTGGCCGCTTATCGTTGCCCGCCGCTTGCTGTCGTGCTGCCGCGGACGACCGAAGAGGTCGCAGCAGCGATGAAGATTTGTCATGACCTGCGCGTGCCCGTTATTCCCAGAGGTGCGGGCACATCGCTAGCTGGCGGGGCATTGCCAACGGCCGACAGCGTGGTCATCGGCACCATGCGCTTGCGCGACATCCTGCAGGTCGACACCGTCAACCGCTTCATCCGCGTCCAGACAGGTGTCACCAATCTGTCGGTGAGCGCCGAACTGGAGGCAGAGGGTTTTTTCTACGCACCCGATCCGTCCTCCCAGCTCGCATGCACCATTGCCGGGAACATCGCGATGAATTCCGGCGGCGCGCACTGCCTCAAGTATGGTGTCACCACGAACAATCTAATGGGCGTCCGGATGGTCATGGCCAACGGAGAAATCGTCGATCTCGGTGGCCCTTTGCTGGGTGGAAGCGGGCTTGATATTTTGGGCCTGCTATGCGGTTCGGAGGGGCAGCTTGCAATCGTCACCGAGGCGACTTTGCGCATCCTGCCTAAGCCTGAGGGCGCGCGCCCGATGCTCATCGGATTTGACAGCGCCGAGACTGCTGGCGAATGCGTAGCGCGCATCATTCGGTCCGGTCTGCTCCCAGTGGCAATCGAATACATGGACGACGTCTGCCTGCGAGCGATCGAGACATTTGCGAACGCCGGATATCCAAACTGCGCAGCGGTTCTGATTGTCGAGGTGGAGGGTTCCGAGGATGAGATTCTTCACCAGATCGAGCGAATTCGCCAGATCGCCGAAGAGCTCAACCCCGTGGAGTTTCGCATCAGCCGCAACGCGGGCGAGTCCCTTGCCATCTGGAAAGGGCGCAAGTCGGCCTTCGGCGCCATGGGAAGGCTTGGTGACTATCTGTGTCTCGACGGAACCGTGCCCGTCTCGCAGCTGCCTTATACACTGAAGCGCATCGACGAGCTTTCCAAAGATTACGGCCTGGAGGTAGCCAATGTCTTTCACGCCGGTGACGGAAACATGCATCCCCTGATCCTGTTCAATGCCAACGCGCCCGGCGAACTGGAGCGGGCCGAAGCATTCGGAGCCGATATCCTCCGGCTCTGCGTCGATGTCGGGGGGTGCCTCACTGGAGAACATGGCGTCGGAATCGAGAAGCGCGATCTCATGACTAAGCAATATTCGGCTGATGACCTGGCGATCCAGATGGAGATCAAAAGCGTTTTCGACCCAAACTGGCTGCTCAATTCGGCCAAGGTTTTTCCCCTCGAATTAAGTCAGCCCTACAGGGACAGGGCGGGGAGGGGTCGATGAACATCGACGAGTCAACAATGAAGGCCCCTCGTTCCCTTGTTGGTCCGACAGACGAGGCTGAACTCGCAGCTTTCGTTGGTGAAAGCCATGCACGGGTGGCGCCGATCCGCATTGTCGGAGGCGGAACGCGGGTTCAGGCCGGGGCCGTCGAAGGGGAGCACATTCTCACGACTCGCAACATGTCTGGCATCGTAACCTTTGAACCGGGGGCGTTGACGCTGATCGCGCGCGCGGGCACGACCTTGCAGGATGTGGAAGACGCGCTTGCGGCCGAAGGGCAGGCCTTGGCGTTTGAACCAATGGACCACAGGGCGATCCTCGGTTCGAAAGGCACACCGACGATCGGCGGTATCGTGTCTGCTAATGTCTCGGGACCACGCCGCATCCAGGCCGGGGCGTGCAGAGATCACCTTCTCGGTGTCAGGTTCGTGGACGGCCGTGGGCGAACCATCAAGAATGGTGGCCGCGTGATGAAGAATGTCACTGGGCTTGACCTCGGCAAGCTCCTTTGCGGCAGCTTTGGCACTCTGGGCGTGCTCACGGAAGTCGCGCTGAAGACGTTGCCTCGGGCGGAAGCCGAAACGAGCCTAGCATTTCCTGGGATCACGCTTCGCGAAGCACGCGAAATCTTCGTCGCAGCGCTTGCTACACCGTTCGAAATCTCCGGCGCGGCGTTCCACGCGGGCACCGCATGGTTGAGGGTCGAAGGTTTCGAGGCTCAAGTCGACTATCGAGTGGACCAGCTCAGGGAGCTGTTCTTCCGCCGGGAAATTAATGTCATCGCGGACCCTGTAAGTCGCAGCGTGTGGCGTGACCTGCGCGACGTTAAACAGTTCGCGGGTTCCAATGATTCAATCTGGCGGATCCTGATCAAGCCAAGCGAAGCACCGGCCGTGGTTGAGGCACTGCGTCAACTTGGCGGAGAGGCGTCTGTCGATTGGGGCGGCGGCTTGATCTGGTTCTCGGGTGGGGCCGCAAGTGCGGCTGTTCGCAAAGCAGTGGGCAAGGGACACGCGATGCTGGTACGACGCGGTCCGCTGCCTGCCGCTGACCTCTTCCCACATGAAGACGGCGCCGTTGCCCGGATATCGGCATCGCTGCGCAAGGCATTCGATCCCGCCGGGATATTCAATCCCGGCCTAATGGGCAACTGAGATGCAGACGAACTTTACCGAAGCGCAACTGGCCGACCCGGCCACCAAACGGTGCAACGAGATCTTGAGATCATGCGTGCACTGCGGCTTCTGCACGGCCACTTGTCCGACGTACAAGGTGCTCGGCGATGAGCTCGATAGTCCGCGCGGCCGCATCTACCTGATCAAGGACATGCTGGAAAACAACAGGAAGCCAGATGAAAAGACGGTGATGCACGTCGACCGGTGCCTGAGCTGCCTCAGCTGCATGACGACCTGCCCGTCCGGCGTTCATTACATGCACCTTGTCGATCACGCGCGCGCCTACATTGAACGGAACTACAAACGCCGGTGGGATGACAGGTTACTAAGATGGCTGCTTTCGCAGATTCTGCCCTATCCCAACCGATTTCGCTTTGCGCTGTTATGGGCAAAGCTAGCTCGACCCTTCAGGAAAATTGTTCCGGATCTTCGGCTCAGGGCGATGCTTGAAATGGCGCCGGACCAAATACCGCCGCCGAGCCGGAATGATCGGCCGCAATGCTTTCCCGCCGAGGGACAGCGAATCAAGCGCGTTGCCCTTCTCACCGGCTGTGCACAACGCGCGCTGAACACCGACATCAATGATGCAACCATCCGACTGCTGAGACGGCATGGCTGTGAAGTTGTCATTCCCCAGGGAATTGGTTGCTGCGGCGCGCTCACCCATCATATGGGTAAGAGCGACGACAGCCATGCGATGGCCGCTGCCAATATCCGGGCAATCGTCGCCGAGCTTGATGGCAAGGGGCTTGATGCCGTCGTCATAAATACCTCAGGCTGTGGGACCACGGTCAAAGACTATGGTCACATGTTCCGCAATGATCCGCTGGCCGTTGATGCTGGACGCGTTGCAGCTCGTGCGAAAGACATTTCCGAGGTCATTGCCGATCTCGGGCTGAGGGACCCGTCGCACGCCGAACCGCTGCGCGTCGCCTATCATGCCGCATGTTCCTTGCAGCACGGCCAGCAGATCCGCTCGACGCCAAAGGACCTGCTGAAAGCCGCCGGATTCCAGGTGGTCGAGCCCCGTGAAAGCCACATCTGCTGCGGGTCGGCCGGCACTTACAATCTGATGCAGCCGGCAATATCGGTCGAGCTCAAGAGGCGCAAGGTCGCGACAATCGAGGCGACTCAGCCTCAGGTGATCAGCTCGGGCAATATAGGCTGTATGATGCAGATCGGATCGGCAACGGCCATTCCGATGGTTCACACGGTGGAACTTCTCGATTGGGCAACAGGTGGCCCCATGCCCCCGAGTCTGGCTGCCCCCGCCGAAGTGCCGGTCCGAGAAGACGTGCACGCCTGACCGTCATGGCGCGCCAATGCGGCGGGACACCATGCTCGCCGCGCGTCTCACACGCTCTCCTATATGATGCACGTCGGCGTCGTGGAGTCGAATTTTCGGTCCGGAGACGGAGATGCCTGCCACGGCCTCTCCATGCATATTGAGGATCGGTGCCGCGACGCATCGCATACCCCAGGTTCGTTCCTCGTCATCAACCGCATAGCCCCTTTCTCGCGTCCTTTGCAGTTCTGCTTTCAAGTGATCGAATGAGCGTACGGTATTTTCTGTAAACCGCTCGAGTTCTCTCTTCTTGAAAAGAGCTGAGAGCCGGTCTTCGTCATAGGTGCTGAGGAGCGCCTTGCCGATGCCGGACGCATGCAGAGGCGACAGTGTTCCCGGTGGAAAAAAGGCCCGGATCGATTCGTGCGTCTCGACTTGGCTTATGAACAGGACATGGCCGTCTTTCTCGATCCCCAGATTGGACGTCTCCCCTGTTTCCAGCATAAGCTCGCGCATGATTGGACGACTGCGCTCGACGACATTGGATCGGCGCAGAAACGCCGAGCCCAACCTATAGGCCTCCGGGCCAATATGCCATACTTGGCGGTCAGGGCTGATTTCGACGAATTCACGCCGTTCAAGAGTAGCCAACACGCGGTGCATCGTGGCCGTTGATTGACCAAGATGGTCAGCGAGCTTCGAAAGCGTCATACCCTCCGGTGTAGCGAGAGCCTCAAGTACATCCAGTGCCCGGTCGAGTGCTTGAATGGTGTTTTGTGACTGTGGTCCATTGAAGGCTTTCGGGCGTCCTCTTTTGCGCATTTCAACGGGCATCGGAAATCGTCTCCATGAGAATGGGTTCAGAAAATTTCTGAACTGAAAAATCACTTTGTACAATGAAAAAAACTAACAACTTGTTTTAACAAAGATTTTGTATCAAAAGTCAGCTTTTAAAAGCCACTTTCGGAAAAATATCTTGTGCGCGACTCTCGTGTTAGAAGTTTCTTACACGCGGAGGACGCCTAGATGTACATGCAAAACCCCGTCTTTATCCCTGGCCCGACTAACATGCCTGAAGTTCTTCGAAAGGCTTCCGACATGCCGACGCTGGATCATCGTTCGCCGCTGTTCGGTGAGATTCTGAGGCCGGCTCTTGCAGGCGTAAAGAAGGTTCTGAAATCTGAAACGGCGTCGGCATTCGTATTTCCCTCGACTGGCACGGGCGGGTGGGAAACTGCCATCACCAATACGCTCAACCCTGGTGATCGTGTTCTTGCCTCTCGATACGGCATGTTCAGCCACCGCTGGATCGACATGTGCCTACGGCACGGTCTCAAAGTCGATGTCATCGAGGCCGAATGGGGCGGCGGTGCTCCTGCCGATCGCTATGAGGAAGTTCTTGCAGGCGATACCGCGCACGAAATCAAGGCCGTCCTCGTCACGCACAACGAGACTGCAACCGGCGTCAAATCCGATATCGCTGCCATCCGCCGGGCGATCGACGCCGCCGGCCATCCCGCCTTGTTGTTCGTCGATGGTGTCAGCTCGATCGCCTCGATGGATTTCCGCATGGACGAATGGTCCGTCGACATCGCCGTGACGGGGTCGCAAAAGGGCTTCATGCTGCCCGCCGGTCTGGCGATCACGGCCTTTTCCCCGAAGGCCCTGGCAGCGGTCGATCACGCAAAGCTTCCGCGTACCTTCTTCGATATTCGCGATATGGCGAAGAGCTATGCGAACAACGCCTATCCCTATACCCCGGCGGTCGGCCTTCTGAATGGGCTGAAACTCTCGACGGAGCTGCTGCTCGCCGAAGGATTGGAGAATGTATTTGCAAGACACCGGCGTATTGCCGGCGGCATCCGAGCCGCCGTTCGGGCATGGGAGCTTAATCTGTGCGCTAGAAGCGAGGAACTCTATTCCGACACGGTGAGTGCGATCCGCACGCCGCAAGGTTTCGACGCGACATCGATCGTCGCGCATGCCGCGAGGAAGTACGATGTCGCTTTCGGAACCGGGTTGGGCGAGGTCGCCGGCAAGGTGTTCCGCATCGGGCATCTCGGCAGTTTGACTGACGTCATGGCCCTGTCGGGCATAGCGGCGGCTGAGATGGCCATGGTCGATCTCGGTCTCAATGTCAAACTCGGCTCGGGTGTTGCGGCCGCGCAGGAACACTATCGCAACGACCAGCAATCCAAGATTCAAGCCGCGGCCTGAGGAGCTATATGATGTACATTCCGACATTGGCCGATGTGGTGGCTGCGCATACGCGCATCAGGCCCCACATCCATCGCACCCCGGTCCTCACCTCCAGCTTCATCAACTCGCTCGTCGGCGCCGAATTGTTCTTCAAATGCGAGAACTTCCAGAAAGCCGGTGCGTTCAAGGCCCGCGGCGCATCCAACGCCGTCTTCGGCCTGAGTGACGAGCAGGCAGCCCGCGGCGTTGCCACGCATTCATCCGGAAACCACGGAACTTGCCTTTCCTACGCCGCTGGGCGGCGGGGCATTCCCTGCACCGTCGTCATGCCGCGGACCGCCCCGCAAGCAAAGAAGGATGCCGTCAAGGGGTATGGAGGCAGAGTGGTCGAATGCGAACCTTCGACCTCCTCGCGCGAGGCCGTCTTTGCCGAAGTCGTCGCCGAGAGCGGCGCCGAATTCGTTCATCCCTACAATGATCCGCGCGTCATCGCAGGTCAGGCAACCTGCTCCAGAGAGCTGATCGAGCAGGTCGACGGGCTCGATGCCGTGGTCGCACCGATCGGCGGTGGCGGCATGGTGTCGGGAACCTGCCTCACCTTGTCGAACCTCGCGCCGAATGTCCGGATCTATGCAGCCGAACCCGAGCAGGCCGATGATGCCTGCCGCAGCTTCAGGGCGGGTTACATCATTGCCGACGACGCGCCGAATACGGTGGCCGATGGTCTGAAAGTGCCGCTCAAGGAGCTGACCTGGCATTTCGTCAGAAACCATGTGACCGATATCCTGACGGCCACCGAAGAGGATATCGTCGATGCGATGAAGCTCATCTGGAAGCGGATGAAGATCGTCATGGAACCTTCAAGCGCCGTCCCGCTGGCGACGATCATCAAGAACAGGGAGGTTTTCGCCGGTCAGCGTATTGGCATCATCATCACCGGCGGAAACGTCGACCTCGACACATTGCCTTGGCAGTAAGGGAGAAAGAGCAATGAACATGGAACCGAAATTCGCCGGCATGGAAGTCGGCTACGACGTGCCGGCTCTTCCCGGCATGAGCGTCGACGAAATCCAGACGCCTTGCCTGATCCTCGATCTCGATGCGCTCGAGCACAACATCCGCAAGATGGGCGACTATGCCAAGGCCCACAACATGCGCCACAGAGCGCATGGAAAGATGCACAAATCCGTCGATGTCCTTAGGCTACAGCAAGAGCTTGGCGGTGCAGTCGGGGTCTGCTGCCAGAAGGTGTCCGAGGCCGAAGTTTTCGTTCGCGGCGGCATCAAGGATGTGCTGGTCTCGAACCAGGTTCGCGACCCAGCAAAGATCGATCGCCTGGCACTCCTGCCGCAGCACGGTGCGCGCATCATCGTCTGCGTCGATGATCTCGCCAATGTCGTGGAACTCTCCAAGGCGGCACAGAAATACGGCACGACGCTGGAGTGCTTCGTGGAGATCGATTGCGGCGCCGGACGCTGCGGCGTCATGACGACGTCGGCCGTCGTCGAACTCGCCAATGCCATCCACGCGGCACCGGGTCTCAAGTTCACGGGCATCCAGGCCTATCAGGGCGCGATGCAGCACATTGATAAATATGAAGACCGCAAGGCGAAACTCGATGCGGCCATTGCCCAGGTCAAGGATGCTGTCGAAGCGCTGAAGGCTGAGGGCCTGGAACCCGAACTGGTCAGTGGCGGCGGCACAGGCAGCTACTATTTCGAGAGCAATTCGGGCGTCTACAACGAGCTGCAGTGCGGCAGCTATGCGTTCATGGATGCCGATTACGGCCGCATCCAGGACAAGGACGGCAAGAGGATCGACCATGGCGAATGGGAAAATGCTCTCTTCATCCTGACGAGCATCATGAGCCATGCAAAGCCCGACAAGGCGATCTGCGACGCCGGCCTCAAGGCGCAATCGGTCGACTCAGGCCTGCCTTTTATCTACGGTCGCAATGACGTGAAATACATCAAATGCTCCGACGAGCACGGCGTTATCGAAGATCCCGAAGGCGTTCTCAAGATCAACGAGAAGCTCCGCCTGGTTCCGGGCCATTGCGATCCGACCTGCAATGTTCACGACTGGTATGTCGGCGTGCGTAACGGCAAGGTGGAGACGCTTTGGCCGGTGTCGGCCCGCGGCAAGGCCTACTGATGAAACAGGGGGCTTCGGTTCCCGGCAAACCAAGCGGAAGTGCAATGATCATCATTCCCGAAAGTGCCATTGCCGAACTGGTCACGCCCTCCGATTGCCTCAAGGCGGTCGAAGAGGTCTTCGCCTCGATGGCGAGCAGGTCGGCCTATAATTTTCCGGTGATCCGGGAGGCGATCGGGCATGCCGATGCGCAGTATGGCTTCAAGTCCGGCTTCGATCGCAAGAGCCTGGCGCTCGGCCTCAAGTCCGGTGGGTTCTGGCCAAATAATACCAGCAGAGGCCTTACCAACCACCAGTCCGCCATCTTCCTGTTCGACGCCGATACCGGAAGATGCCGCGCCATGGTGGGCGGTAACTTGCTGACTGCGCTGCGGACGGCCGCCGCATCGGCAATCTCGATCAAATATCTCGCCCGAAAAGACGCGAAGGTACTCGGCATGATCGGCGCGGGACACCAGTCGACGTTTCAGTTGCGCGCAGCCCTCGAGCAGCGCGCATTCGAGAAGATCCTTGCCTGGAACCCGCATCCCGACATGCTGAGCCGTCTGGAGGAGGTAGCAAAGGAGGAGGGCCTTCCATTCGAGGCAGTCGACCGCGATCGGCTGGGAGCCGAGGCGGATGTCATCATCTCGATCACGTCGTCCTTCGCTCCGCTTCTCAAGTCCTCGCAGATACGCGCCGGCACCCATCTCGCCTGCATGGGCACGGACACCAAGGGCAAGCAGGAGGTCGAGGCCGAGCTCCTCGCTGCTGCAACCGTCTTTACCGATGAAGTCGCTCAAGCTGTCACGATTGGCGAGTCCCAGCATGCGGTGGAAAGGGGACTATTGACAAAAGATGCGATCGTCGAAATTGGCGCCGTAATAGGCGGAGCACATCCCGGACGAACATCAGCGGATGAGATCACACTGTTCGACGGCACCGGCGTTGCGCTCCAAGATCTTGCTGTGGCTTCGGCCGCTGTCGAGTCAGCAGTAACGAAAGGGGTTGCCATCGAGATTGATTTTTAACGACGGCGTCCCCGCGGAGGCAATAATCGGAGCCCTCGATGCTTACGGACGTACTTTAGGACTTTCTTACGCTTTGACAGTTCCGCACCACTCGGAGATACGGATGTCTTGGTCCGGGCACGCGAGTGAGAATTTACAATAGTTGCCCCGTCCACAATCCATTTTGTGACGATATCGAGCTAGGTGGGAGTGATGGACCTTCGTCATCTCCGATACGTCGTTGCCGCTGCGCGCAACGGCAGTTTTAGCGCTGCCGGCCACGAGCTGAATGTGCGGCAGCCGATCATCAGCAAGCGGATCCGTGAGCTGGAGGACGAACTCGGTGTATTTCTGTTCGACCGCTCTACGGCTGGGGCGCGGCTCACGCCTACTGGAGAAGAGTTCGTCGTCGGCGCTCGGCGGATCATCGATGGTTTTCAGCGGCTTTCCGAACGGGCCAAGGCGAGCGGCGCCGGCAAGACCGGGCGCATCGTTATCGGCTTTTACAAGTCGACTTTGTCGGCGTGCTTTCGGGCCGCATTAAAGAGTTTTCGCGCCAACTACCCAGGCGTCGAGGTGGAGTTGCTGGAGGCCTCCTACATCGAGCTTAAGGCTGGCGTCATGTCGGGTACAATCGATCTGGCAATCATTCTCGGCGACGCGGGCAGGACGGAGCTGCTCGACTCAATACCGCTCTGGTCCGCACAATTGCTGGTTGTACTCCCCGAGGATCATGCGCTCGCCGAAAAAGCCGTAATCTATTGGTCGGAGTTGAAGGGAGAGCGTTTCCTGATCGGCCACGATGATCCGGGACCGGACATCCGCAATGTCATCCTTCGCCATCTGGCCGCACCCTCGGATCACCCTGAAATCATCATGCGGCAACTCGGTCGCGAAAGCATCCTGGCTGAGGTCGTGAGCGGGCAGGGCATCAGCCTGCTGTTCGAAGGCGTCCAGCCTGCGCAGGTGCAAGGCATTGTCCAGCGGCCCGTCCATGACGGCAATGGTGGCATTCGGCTTGGTTTCATCGCCTGCTGGCGCCCCGACAATGCCAATCCCGTCGTCAAGAACTTCTTCGATACATTTCCGCGCTGATCGATTTTCGGCAGCCGCGGCCGCTGCCTTTGATGGGTGGCCAGGTCCGAGATGAGCAAGTATTTTTTCGCGCGACTACGCTTGGGTACGATGCTCGCGATTAACCTGTTGCTGCCCGCATATTTCTGCCTTTCTTGATTGTTCCCGTCGCGATCCGCTCCTCAGCTGATCGCCGGAAGCGGGGACCACATGCCGGGACATCACCATCAGAACGACGAAGCGATCTCTCGTAGTACGCGCATGCTGCGCACGGCTCTCGGACCTTCAATCGTACGCCATCTCCAAGACCCATCGGTCGTCGAGGTCATGCTCAATCCGGACGGCCGACTGTGGATAGACCGGCTGAGGGACGGGCTCGCCGACACGGGCGAGAGGCTGCTCCCCGCGGACGGCGATCGTATCGTTCGCCTTGTCGCTCACCATGTCGGTGCCGAGGTTCATCCCGGAAACCCACGCGTCTCGGCTGAACTTCCGGAAACGGGCGAACGTTTCGAGGGGTTGCTTCCTCCTGTTGTCGCCGCTGCCACCTTCGCGATCCGCAAGCCAGCGGTTGCCGTCTTTACGCTCTCTGATTATGTCGACGCCGGCATCATGACCCAGGCCCAAGCCGACGTTCTGCGGCTTGCCGTCGAGCGGCGCAAGAACATTCTCGTCGCCGGTGGCACCTCGACGGGCAAGACGACGCTGACCAATGCGCTGCTGGCGGAAGTCGCAAGAACTGCCGACCGCGTCGTGCTGATCGAGGATACGCGAGAGCTGCAATGCGCCTCGCCCAATCTCGTGGCGCTGCGCACCAAGGACGGCGTTGCCTCGCTTTCCGATCTCGTCAAATCCTCACTGCGCCTCAGGCCCGACCGCATTCCGATCGGTGAGGTGCGCGGCGCAGAAGCGCTCGATCTTCTGAAGGCCTGGGGAACCGGTCATCCGGGCGGCATCGGCACCATTCACGCTAATACCGCGATCGGCGCGCTTCGGCGGCTGGAACAGCTTGTGCAGGAAGCCGTGGTCAGGGTGCCGCGGGCGCTGATCGCCGACACGATCGACCTCATCGCCGTGCTCTCCGGCCACGGTGCTGCCCGTCGCCTTGCCGAGATCGCCCTCGTCGGCGGTCTCGATCCCGCGACCGGCGACTACCGCACCCTCAATGCTCACCTCCCAGACGACCGCCAACCGCTCCCGAAAGGAGAAGAGGAATGACTCTGTCCGTTACATCTATGTTTCACCGCTGCCATCGCCAGCTCATGCAAGCGACGGCGCTCGCGTCCGTATTCGTCCTGACGGCAATGCCAGCGCATGCCTCCGGTTCCTCCATGCCGTGGGAAGAGCCGCTCGAAAAAATCCTCGAGAGCATCGAGGGGCCGGTCGCGAAGATCGTCGCCGTCATCATCATCATCGCCACGGGTCTGGCGCTCGCCTTCGGCGACACGTCCGGCGGCTTCCGGCGGCTGATCCAGATCGTCTTCGGTCTGTCGATCGCCTTTGCCGCCTCGAGCTTCTTCCTGTCCTTCTTCTCCTTCGGCGGCGGGGCTCTGGTCTGATGACGGCATTTGGCTCCGAACAGGACGAGATCCGCGGCTTCTATGCGCCGGTTCGCCGGGCGCTGACCGAACAGATCCTGCTCGGCGGTGCGCCGCGCAGCGTCGCCATCGTCAACGGTACGCTTGCCGGCGCCGTGGGCCTCGGCCTTCGCCTCTGGCTTGCCGGTCTCGCGATCTGGGCGATCGGCCACTTCGCAGCCGTGTGGGCGGCCCGCCGTGATGCGCAGTTCGTCGATGTCGGCCGCCGGCACCTGCGCTATCCAGCGCATATGGGCGTGTGAGGTTCGGCCATGATGAACCTTAGCGAATACCGGAAGAAGAATTCCTCCCTTGCCGATTTCCTGCCCTGGGCGGCGCTGATTGCCCCCAGTGTCGTCCTCAACAAGGACGGCTCGTTTCAACGCTCGGCGCGATTTCGCGGGCCGGACCTTGATAGTGCCACGCCCGCTGAGCTCGTGGCCGTCACCGCACGCCTCAACAATGTGCTACGGCGTCTTGGTTCCGGCTGGGCGGTGTTCGTCGAGGCGCAGCGCAATCCCGCCAATGAATATCCCGAAAGCCTGTTTGCCGATGCCGCGTCTGCGCTTGTCGATCTCGAACGGCGCGAGCAGTTCGAGGGCGAGGCCGATCAGGGCTCTCCTCAGGGGAGCGATCGCCCGCGAGCCGGTGCCTTGTTCGAGAGTAGCTATTTCCTGACCTTCGTCTGGCTACCGCCGGCGGAAGAGGCCTCACGCATGGAAGGTTGGCTCTATGAGGGCCGTGAGCAGTCTGGCGTCAACCCGGGGGAGCTGCTCAAGGGCTTTCTCGACCGAACCGACCGGGTGCTGCATCTCTTCGAAGGCTTCGTTCCGGAGGCCGAATGGCTCGACGACACGGAGACACTCACCTATCTGCATTCGACTATATCGGTGACGCGCCAGCGCGTGCGCGTCCCTGAAACCCCGATGCATCTCGATGCGCTGCTCGCCGTTGGGCCATTGACCGGCGGTCTCGAGCCCCGGCTGGGCGAGGCGTATCTGCGCACGCTGACGGTGATCGGCTTTCCGACGGTCACCTTTCCCGGCATCCTCGATGATCTCAATCGGCTCGCCTTCTCTTACCGCTGGTCGACCCGCGCCATCATGCTCGACAAGACGGATGCGACGCGCCTCGTCGCCAAGATCCGGCGGCAGTGGTTCGCCAAGCGCAAGTCGATCGCAGCAATCCTGAAAGAGGTCCTGACCAACGAACAGTCGGTGCTGGTCGATTCCGACGCCGCCAACAAGGCGAACGAGGCCGATGCCGCCCTCCAGGACCTGGGCTCCGACCAGATCGGCGAAGCCTATGTGACCGCGACGGTCACCGTCTGGGATGCAGATCCGCGGACTGCCGAGGAGAAGCTGCGGCTCGTCGAGAAGATCATCCAGTCCCATGACTTCACCTGCATTGCCGAGAGCGTCAATGCGATCGAAGCCTGGCTCGGAAGCCTTCCCGGCCATGTTTACGCCAATGTCCGCCAGCCGCCGATCTCAACGTTGAACCTCGCTCACATGATCCCGATCTCAGCCATCTGGGCCGGACCGGAGCGGGATGAACATCTCGATGCGCCGCCGCTCTTCTATGCCCGGACCGAGGGCTCGACGCCCTTCCGCTTCTCACTGCACGTGGGTGATGTCGGCCACACGATGGTGGTCGGTCCGACCGGAGCGGGCAAGTCGGTGCTTTTGGCATTGATGGCGCTGCAATTCCGCCGCTACGAACGCTCCCAGGTCTTTGCCTTTGATTTCGGTGGCTCGATCCGGGCGGCGACGCTTGCCATGGGCGGCGACTGGCAGGATCTCGGCGGCTCGATCTCCGATGCCGCGACGTTTCTCAACATGGTGGCACTGCAGCCGCTGGCCGGCATTCACGACACGCCGGAACGTGCCTGGGCGGCTGACTGGCTGGTGGACATTCTCACCCGCGAAGGCGTGGAGATCACGCCGCAGGTTAAGGAGCATCTCTGGACGGCGCTGACCTCGCTTGCCTCGGCGCCGGTGGCGGAACGAACCATCACCGGCCTGACGGTGCTTCTGCAGTCGACGGCGCTCAAGCAGGCGCTCCGCCCCTACTGCATCGGCGGCGCTCATGGCCGGCTGCTCGATGCGGAGATGGAATGGCTCGGAGACGCCTCGGTCCAGGCGTTTGAAACCGAGGGTCTGATCGGAACCGGCGCGGCGCCGGCCGTGCTTGCCTATCTCTTCCACCGGATCGAGGCCCGCTTTGACGGCCGCCCTTCGCTGCTGATCATCGACGAGGGCTGGCGGGCGCTTGATGACGGCGGCTTTGCCCAAAAGATCAAGGAATGGCTGAAGACGCTGCGCAAGAAGAATGTCAGTGTCGTCTTCTCCTCCCAGTCGCTCGCCGACATCGAGGCGTCACCCATTGCGCCGGTGCTGGTGGAAAGCTGCCCGACCCGGATCTTCCTCGCCAACGAGCGCGCTGTCGAGCCGCAGATCACCAACGTCTACCGGCAGTTCGGGCTCAACGACAGGCAGATCGAGATCGTCGCCCGCGCCACACCGAAGCGCGACTATTACTGCCAGTCGCGGCGCGGCAATCGGCTCTTCGAACTGGGCTTGGGCGAGGTGGCGCTTGCGCTCTGCGCCGCTTCGGACAAGGCCGCGCATGCGGCGATGAACGCGCTTGTCGAAGAGGGCGAGCGGCCACGCTTTCTCGAAGCGTGGCTGTCCGCCCGCGGCCTTCGCTGGGCCGCTGATCTCATCCCGGTCCTCACCAACATTGCTGAGCCCGCGCCCGTCAAGACGGGCGCGCTTCCCTCCCATCCCATCTCATTCAAAGAGGAGATCATTCGATGATCCGTTCCGTTTCCCGCTCCGGCCATGCCGGTCGTGCGCTGGCGCTTGCACTGGGCGCCACGACGCTGTTGCCCATCGCCGCCGTCACGCTCGCGCCGCGGCCGGCCCATGCGCTGATCGTCTTCGACCCGAAGAACTATGGCGAAAACCTGCTCTCCGCCGCCCGGGCGCTGGAGCAGATCAACAACCAGATCACCTCGCTTCAGAACGAAGCGCAGATGCTGATCAACCAGGCCCGCAATCTCACCAGCCTGCCGACATCGCTGCTGTCGCAGATCGAAAGCAACTTTTCGCAGATGCAGAGCCTGCTCGATCAGGCCGAGCAGCTTGCCTATAATGTCCAGAATATCGACCAGCAGTTCAGCGCCACCTACGAGACCTTCGCCGCCGGCAAGAGCAACGGTGAGCTGGTCACCGCGGCGCGCGAGCGCTGGCAACAATCCGTCTCGGCCTTCGAGGATTCGCTGAAGACCGGCGCCGTCGCGGTCAGCGGCATTGCCAGCACGCAAGTCCAGACCTCGACGCTCGTCAGCGCCAGCCAGTCGGCCGTCGGCGTGCTGCAGGCCGCCCAGGCCGGCAACCAGCTGCTCGCCGTGCAGGCAAAGCAGATGTCGGATCTGACGGCAATGCTCGCCGCCCAGGGGCGGGCCGAAGCGCTCGAGAAAGCGCGCCAGGCCGCAGCCCAGGAGCAGGCTCGCGAGCAGTTCAGCCGCTTCATGACCGGCACGGCCTACAGCCCGGCAAACGTCCGCATGTTCCACGATTGAGGGGACGGGACCGATGGACCTCAAGATCGCCGCCCGGATGACCGCTGTCATCGCCCTTGGAGCAGGACTGACCGCGACGCTCATGGCTATGAGCCAGCGACAGGGGCCGGAAGAGACCCCCGTCTTCCGGTCGCTTACTCCGGGCGGCGAGCCTGAGAATGAGGTGCGCAAGGAGCTCATCCGCTGCCGGGATCTCGGCGCCGAGGCATTGAAGGACAAGGCCTGCCTGAAGGCCTGGCTGGAAAGCCGCCGCCGCTTCCTGAAACCCTCGCAGTCTAGTGAGCCGCGAGCACCAGGCGCCGGAGCCGATCAGACGGTGATGCCATGAACAGCGGCATCATCGATCGCTTCCTGGAGACCTTCACCTCCTATATCGATTCCGGCTTCGGCCTGCTCGGCAGCGAGGTCGCGTTCCTGTCCTCGACGCTGATAACGATCGATATCGTGCTGGCCGGTCTCTTCTGGGCCTGGGGCGCCGATGAGGATGTTATCCAGCGTCTCGTCAAGAAGACGCTCTATATCGGCTTCTTCGCCTACATCGTCGGCAACTTCAACAGCCTCGCCCGGATCGTCTTCGAGAGCTTCTCCGGCCTTGGGCTCAAGGCGGCCGGCTCCTCGCTCTCCAGCACCGAGCTGCTGCAGCCGGGCCGCGTTGCCCAGGTCGGCATCGACGCCGGCAATCCGATCCTGCAGGCGGCCGGCGACCTGATGGGCTATGTCAGCTTCTTCGAGAATTTCGTGCAGATTTTCGTACTGATGACCGCCTGGGTCATCGTACTCGTCGCCTTTTTCATCCTGGCGATCCAGATTTTCGTCACGCTGATCGAGTTCAAGCTGACGACGCTCGCCGGCTTCATCCTGATTCCCTTCGCCTTCTTCAACAAGACGGCCTTCCTCGCCGAAAAGGTGCTCGGCAACATTGTCGCCTCCGGTGTGAAGATCCTGGTGCTTGCCGTCATCGTCGGCATCGGCTCTGGCCTATTCAGTGAGTTCACCGCCGGTTTCTCCGAGCAGCCGACCATCTCCGAAGCACTATCGCTCGTGCTCGGCGCGCTTGCGCTAATGGGGCTGTCGATCTTCGGTCCGGGGATTGCCACGGGCCTCGTCTCCGGCGCCCCGCAGCTCGGCGCCGGTGCCGCCGTCGGAACGGGTCTGACGGCCGCCGGCCTCGGCGCTGCCGGCTATGTCGGCGCCCGTGCCGGTATCGGTGCCGCGGCCGGCGCGATCGGTGGCGCGATGCGGGGCGGGGCGGCTGTCGCCGGTGGCGCCAGCACCGCCTATGGGCTGGCCAGTGCATCGTCCGATGCGGGCAGCGCCGGACGCGCCGCGGCAGGTCTCGCCGGCATGGCCAGGGCCGGCGCCGGCTTTGTCATGAGCAAGGCAAAGGAGGCGGCCGGCCGCTCCAACGAGACGATGCGCGCGAGCTACGGGGTAGGGCAGGCGGCTGGCTGGAAGGCCACCGGCGGCGGCAATGACGTCGGCGCCGCTGCCTCGGGAACCGCCGGTGAGTCCGCGGGTGGAGCAGCGCAATCCTCGTCGCCGCCGCCCTGGGCCGAGCGCATGCAGCGCAAGCAGGCTTTCCAGCATGGCGTCAGCACCGCCGCTCATTCCGTCCGTTCCGGCGACCACGGCGGCGGCTCCATGTCCGTTTCCCTCAATCAGGATGACCACAGATGAATCCCTTCAAACGCGCCTCCGTGCGCTATGCCCGCACGCCCGAACCCGAAACTCCCTACCAGAAGGCCGCTCAGGCCTGGGACGAGCGGATCGGCTCCGCCCGGGTGCAGGCCCGAAACTGGCGGCTGATGGCCTTCGGTTCGCTCATTCTAGCCGGCGGATTTGCCGCTGCATTGATCTGGCAGTCGACGCAAGGCACCGTGGTGCCCTGGGTGGTGCAGATCGACAAGCTTGGCGAGGCGCAGGCCGTGGCACCCGCGACGGCCGACTACCGGCCGACCGATCCGCAGATCGCCTGGCATCTCGCCCGCTTCATCGAAAACGTCCGTGCGATCCCGGCAGATGCGGTGATCGTTCGCCAGAACTGGCTGCGCGCTTACGAGTTCACGACCGATCGCGGGGCTGTGGCGCTCAACGACTATGCCCGCGCCAATGACCCGTTCACCAAGGTCGGCAAGATCCAGGTCGCCGTCGACGTCTCCTCCGTCATCCGCGCTTCACCCGAGAGTTTTCGCGTCGCCTGGAGCGAACGCCGCTACGAAAACGGGCAACTCGCATCCACCGAGCGCTGGACCGCCATCCTCACCGTCGTGATCGAACAGCCGCGCACGCCCGACAAGCTGCGCGCCAATCCGCTCGGGGTCTTTGTCAACGCGATCAACTGGTCGAAGGAGCTTTCGCAATGAAGGGGGCAACAGTGATTTTCATGAACAGGATTCGATTGGGCAGGGGCTCTATGCTGGTAACGGCGCTGCTGGCAGCGACGGCGCTCGCCGGCTGCGCCAAGAAGTACATTCCGCCGGAGATCGACTATGACGATGCGGCACCCGCCGTGAAGCTGGTCGATCCGGTCGGGCCGGTGAAGGTCGTCGCACTGCCAAAGCCGCTGCCGCTGCCTGGCCAATTGAAGCCGCTGGAGGAGGGCAAGAAGAAGCAGGACAATCCTGATCCGAAGGCGCGGATCGCCGCCGCCAATGAGGCGGCCCGCATGCAGCCGGTCCGCGACGGCTTCATCAATGCCGTCCAGGTCTATCCCTTCGCGATCGGCGCTCTCTATCAGGTCTATGCCGCACCCGGCCAGGTGACCGACATTGCACTGCAGCCGGGCGAGCAACTGGTCGGCGCCGGCCCCGTTGCCGCTGGCGACACGGTGCGCTGGATCATCGGCGATACCGAGAGCGGAACGGGCGCGGCAAAGCAGGTGCATATCCTGGTCAAGCCCACGCGAGCCGATCTCCAGACCAATCTCGTGATCAACACCAACCTGCGCACCTATCATCTCGAGCTGCGCTCAACCGAGAAGACCTATATGGCCTCGGTGTCCTGGCAGTATCCGGCCGACCAGCTGATTGCGCTCAGGCGCCAGAACACGCGAGCGGTAGAGAGCCAGGCCGTGGCCAGCGGCGTCGATCTGCAGAGCCTCAACTTCCGTTACCGGATCGAGGGCGATAGCGCCCCCTGGCGGCCGTTGCGTGCCTTCGACGACGGCGCCAAGGTCTATATCGAATTCCCGTCGGGCATCGCCCAGGGCGAAATGCCGCCGCTCTTCGTCATCGGCCCGTCCGGCAATTCCGAACTGGTGAACTACCGCGCCCGGCAGAACTACTATGTCGTCGACCGGTTGTTCGCTGCGGCGGAGCTCCGGCTTGGCGACAAGGACAGCCAGCGCCGCGTGCGCATCGTCCGCACCGACGGCCGCCGCATCGGAAACCGCATGGCGCTGTTTTCGTCGGAGAGAAGCCGATGACAGGACCGTCCGATCTCAAGGCGGAGTTCCGGCTGCGTCCAGAACCGCCACGCGTCACCCGCCTGTCGCGCAAGGTGCTGATCGCTCTTGGCGGTGTCTCAGGCCTTGCCATCGCCGCAGCCCTGTTCTTCGCGCTCGACACCAACAGGCGACAGGGCGAGGCCCCATCCGAGCTCTACAACACCGAAAACCGCACGCCGGCCGACGGTCTCGCCAACCTGCCGAAGGATTACACCGGCATCCCGAAACTTGGGCCCGCACTTCCAGGCGATCTCGGCAAGCCGATCCTCGAAGCCCAGGAGGAGGGCAAGCCAGTCGTCGTGCCTTCGATCCAGACGCCCCGCGCCGATCCCGAGGAACAGCGCCGCCTTGCCGAAATCGAGGCCGCGCGCGTCGCCAAGCTCTTCACCGAGAGCCGCGGCGAACGCAACGACAGCAACCAACCTGTCGACACGCGGACCACCACGGCTGATCCCAATGCGCTGACACAGCCTGACGCTGTCCCGCCGCTTGACACCGGAGCGGCCCAGAACATGCAGGACCGCAAGCTTGCCTTTGTCAATGCTGAGGCCGATCGGCGCACCGTCAGCCCCGATCGGGTCGAGGAAAAGGCGTCACCCTATGTCTTGCAGGCCGGGTCTGTGATTGCCACAGCCCTCATCACCGGCATCAAGTCAGATCTGCCCGGATCGATCACAGCACAGGTGACGGAGAATGTCTATGACAGCCCGAGTGGCGCGCATCTCCTCATTCCGCAGGGCGCTCGTCTCATCGGCCAATACGACAGTCAGGTCGCCTTCGGACAGTCGCGTGTGCTGCTCGTCTGGAACCGCGTCGTCATGCCGAATGGCACCTCGATCGTCCTTGAGCGCCTGCAGGGCACCGATCCTCAAGGTTTCTCCGGCCTCGAGGACGAGGTGGATTATCATTGGGGCCAGTTGTTCAAGGCGGCCGCACTCTCGACGCTGCTCGGCGTCGGCACGCAGATCGGCAGCGACGACGAGGAGAGCGAGATCGCCCAGGCGATACGGGAAAGCGCCCAAGGCACCGCCTCGAATGTCGGCCAGCAAATCGTCAGCCGGCAGCTCAACATCCAGCCGACGCTTACCATCCGCCCAGGGTTCCCGGTTCGCGTCATCGTCAACAGGGACCTTGTCATGCAGGCCTATGGTGCCGCGAAGGAGCCTACATGACCAAGCTGAAGCTTTCTGCCACAGCTTCATCCGGACCGCTATCGAGGCAGAAATAGCCCGGCGGGAGGGGCGGCCTCTGGAAGACAAGCAGTTGCCTAAAGCATAGAACAGGCGAGCGGCACAGAGTCTCAGTCGCCGGCAAGAATGGCGTTCGCAGCGTCCTCGAACGTCTTCGCTTCGCGTGCTGTCAGAGCCGCCGCGCCGACCTCCCAGATCGGTCGAAACTTCCCTTGAATATGAATGGTGCGAAGACCGGCCTCGGCAGCCGGTTGAATGTCACGCGTTACTTGATCGCCTATCATATAAACAAGGACGTTGGCACCGAAGAGGCGTCTTAACCGTAGGAAAAGTTCTTTACGCTTCGGCGCATCGATAACGCGGTCGATATATTTGTCAATTTTGTTGGCTAGAAGCAGATTTTCGACGCGGTCGCGCCCGCCTTCTGTGACGAGAACGAGAGTTGCGTCGGCGTGGTGCAATCGTTCGAGCCCCGTATGTACGCCTGACAAAAGTGCTGGTGTCTCTCGTAGATCGGCAAGATATTGCTTTTCGATCCCTTCGATGACTTCTTTCGCCAGCGGAACTGCAGAAGGATCGTTCCAGGTCTTTCGGGCGGCAAGGCTCGGATCATCACCGAGCAGCCTATGGCAGAGCGCCGCAATCAGCAAACGAGCAGGATATCGGAGGCCGAGGTGATGGCGCGACGCGAGCTCCTGGTCGATCTCTCGTACATACGCCAAACGATCCTCTTCTGCAGTATCGACCCCGATTGCACCAATGACGTTCGCCAGCAACCGAAGCTGCGCTGCCGCAAACACCCCATCTGTATCCCATAAGGTGTTGTCGGCATCCAGGCAAACGACCGGCGCCGGGTTGTCGCGGCGGGTTCTATTAGCAGTGCTGGCTAGCGATGGCTGCGACATCTCTTTGACCTGTGGCACAGTCGGTGGCGACCGCCGTTCGAATCGCACCATTAGAATCCTTTTGTGGCGGCGTTACAAAGATAAACGTGATGCTGAGGGCAAGGAGCCAAAGGATGAGCGCTTTGATGGCCCAAGACTGCAGTTGCTGCGCAGGTTCCAGATAGCGCAGCTTGTCGGCCACCTTGGTTGCGACCAGATAGGCTTCGGCGATGTAGTTCTTAAGATAGTTTAGTTGCAGATCATCGTTCAGCTTGGTCGGGTCAGTTGATAGAAAGGCCTTGCTCCAATCCTCAGGGGCGACCTCCGCGATTGGCTTGAAGAAGACATACGATTTAGGCTTGCCCTTTTCACTTGCAACCCGAGGATATCGAAACCGGGCGCGGATCGCGTGAAACGTCACCAGCGCGCCGGATGCAGCCAAGAGCCCAAACGCAGCAAACAGCAGGTAACATAGAGGGACGAGCGCCGTCTTGTAGGTCGCCGTGTTAGCGAGGGACAAGCCGTTTAAAAAAAAACTGCAGGGGGTAAGTATCGGAAAAGCGATTAAAGAGGACCCCAGAAAAAGCACTGAGGAACGTGATAATCGTTAGCAGTCTGGTCGCCTTGCCGTCTTGGTAGTCGGTCAGCGCCTTAACCTCGTCGAGAGACTGACGAGCAAGTTTCAGTGGTGCTTCGATGCTATCCTTGGTTGGCGCTTTCAATTGAGCAAGTTCGCCGCTCGCGCGTTCCATAACTAGGCCGGTTTCAAGATGTTTGACAACACCGTCTTGCGAAACCTGCGGGTAATGTTCGAAGGGAGAGCCGCGCAGCGCATGCCAGATTGCTCGGAAAGGACCGACTGGATCCTCAGAATTGCCGTTGGTCATGCAGGATAGAGCCCCCGTTTGCGATCGTGTTTGCGAAGCAAGAATAGAAAGGGAAGGCTGGCGAACACCATAATCGCCTTCCCCAGGATCTGCCCCGTCAGGAAGTCGAACGAACCGAACGCGAGCCAGAGAAACATGGCGCTATCGACAACCAGTCCGACAACGCTGCTGCAGAGGGCCGCCATAATCAATCCTTTGCGCTGCAGCGGCGTAAATACAAAGAGATCAGCCAGTTCGGAGGCAAGAAATGCTGAAGCAGAGGCGATCGCAAGGCTTGGCGCAGAGAATGTAGTGGACAGAATTGCACCAACCAGGATTGCTCCAACAGACCACAAAAGTCCAAGGCGTCGCTGCACCAAGTCGCGAAGAACCAGCGCCAAACCAACAAGAAGGACGCCGCTTGGTGCGGTTAATCCAAACCCGACGGGTATCAGGCACGGGCCATCTGGTACACAGAACGTTCCAATGTTCCCGATCATGAAGTTCGCGGCAGGGATGCAGGCCGTGAATGCAAGCAGAAACACGACGCCTTCAGTGCGGCGTGTGCGATCTGAATCCGTCATGAGAGATCTCCCGTGCTCGTCGCGTCTTCGGCAATAAATTTACTGTGCCCTTTGGCCCGCAGGTCACATGCAGGGCAGACGCCGCATCCAAAGCCCCAGTCATGCCGTTGGCCGCGCTCGCCGCGGTAGCATGTATGCGTGTCTTCAACGATCACGTCGACCAGCGACTGTCCGCCCAGACCCTTTGCAAGCTGCCAGGTCGCTGCTTTGTCGATCCACATAAGAGGCGTCTCAAGCACGAAGCGGCTCTCCATTCCGAGATTGAGAGCGACCTGAAGCGCCTTGATCGTATCATCACGGCAATCGGGATAGCCGGAGAAGTCGGTCTCACACATGCCGCCGACGACATGCTTCAGCCCGCGGCGATAAGCAAGAGCGGCCGCGAATGTCAGAAATATCAGGTTGCGGCCAGGCACGAACGTATTTGGCAGTCCGCTGCTCGCCATCTCGATTTCAATGTCCTGGGTCAGCGCCGTATCCGAGATTTCGCCCAGCGCCGAAAGGGAAATTGTATGGTCGTCACCAAGGCGATTTGCCCAGTCGCGGTTAATGTTGCCCAGTTCGGTCCGTAGCTTCGCCCTGCAGTCCAACTCCACCCTATGCCGTTGGCCGTAGTCAAAGCCGACGGTCTCTACGGATTGGAAGCGATCGAGCGCCCACGCCAAGCATGTGGTGGAGTCCTGGCCACCGGAGAAGAGGACCAGTGCGCCGCCCTGATGTTCAGTCGCCATCATATTCCGCCCAGCAAAAAGGAGTTTCAAAGACCTTGACCGACGACAATTGCGCCAGGAGGGGTTTGGCGCGCTCCCAGATCCAGACAGCGATGTTTTCAGCCGTTGGATTTTCGAGCCCGTCGATGTCATTCAAAGTGTGGTGGTCCAACTGCTCCAGGAGGGGCTTGAAAGCGCGTTCAACGTCGAAAAAGTCGATCACGAAGCCTGTGTGTGGGTCGACCTTTCCCGAAAGTTGGACATCGACGCGATAAGAGTGGCCGTGCATCCGGTGGCATTTATGGGTGCTTGGAACGTTCGGCAACCGATGTGCCGCTTCGAAGGTAAAGGCTTGCGTGATCTTCATGGGATACCAATCATCTTGTGCGTCTGGAGACTGAGGCGCCATTGCGGGTTGTCGAGACAATAGGCGGCGATCGACACCGTATTCTCCTGCCGCCGGGGTCCATCCATCGGCTGAAGCCAATAGTGATCAAAGGCGAGATCGCCAAACTGGTCGGGATCGGCGCCAACCTGCGGATAGACGAGCTTCAACTCGTTTCCGTACCGTTGTTTCAACTCGGAACCCGCCTTTGGGCTGACGCAGATCCAGTCCAGTCCTGCTGGAGCCTCGATCGTTCCGTTGGTTTCAACCGCGATCTGAAAGCCGGCGGCGTGAACGGCCTCGATCAGTGGTGCATCGAGTTGCAATAGCGGTTCCCCCCCGGTGAACACGACGAAGCGTCCTCGCATTTCCGGTCCCCAGGTTCTTTCGACCGCCGCGGCAAGCATTGCCGCATGCGCAAATTTGCCCCCGCCGATGCCATTCGTGCCGATGAAGTCGGTGTCGCAAAATTGGCAGATCGATCTCGCCCGATCTTCCTCCCGACCAGACCAAAGGTTACATCCCGCGAAACGGCAGAAAACCGCCGCACGACCGGCCTGCGCACCCTCTCCCTGGAGGGTCTTGAACAGTTCCTTCACGGAATAGGTCATAGTGCCTCCGGCGAACCGTCCGGCGGTTCAGTGAGGGCTGCTCGACGCGCTTTCGCATCGGCACGCACAATCGTAATCAGATACTGGGCTAGGGTGACAATGTCGCGATTGACGTTTTGCACTGATTTCCAATGGCGGTGATCATCCGGACCAAACTCCCATTCTCCGGACGTCCACGCGGTCTTGCCGACCAGGCACGACAGGCCTTTCGAGAAAGCCTGCCAGGTTCGGGCACCATCGAGCAGCGCCAGGACCTCCATCACGTAGCCCAACGCCATGACGCCTGCGCCATGAACAAGGCGGGAAGACTTGGGAGTATGGTTCTTCCAATCATCCTTGAAGACGTATTTCGCAGCTGCGTAGAACTGCTCGATCACCTGGAAGCAAAGTTCTTCGCCATTGGGTTCGCGGATCATTTCCCGCATGACCCCGTCGGTAACCGAGTTCATGATAACTCGTTGAATGGCGGTATCACGAATGATCCCGGCAGGATTGGTATGCTGGTGGATCATTCCCTTGAGGGACGAATTTTCATCGAAGTTTAGACGCGCTGCAAGTTCCGCGGCGAAGGCACGATCGCCGAGACGTCTAGGCAGGCCGCCCACGGTCGGAAGCAGTTCGTAGATCAGCGACTTCGGCAGGGGGCGTGTGTTGTTGATCAGTACGAACTGCCGGCGAAGTTCGGCGTCGTCTTCGCAGACGACACCGGAGATGAATACCTGGAAATCTTTGTCAGGCAGTTGCGAAAGGGCCGTCAGTCGCTGTTGACCGTCAACGACGAAGCCCGGAGGCCCGTCATCCGAGGAAATTTTGACCACACAGCGTCCGAACGCGTCCACTTCCTCGATCTCGATTCCAGATGTGAAGGCGACGACGATCGGGTTGGGCAAGATCGCTTCCGACTTTTCGAGATAGTCACGGATCTCCCGAATATGCCCCGCGATCTGTGGGCGCTGAAAACCGCTCAGGCGGCCGCCGCTGTCGCGCGCAACGCGCTCGATGAAGGCAAATTGCTGTAGTTCAGAGGCAAGGGCTGCAAACGACACCACTGTGTGCTGCTCGCTCTGTCGCGCCTTGATCGCTGGAAACCTGAATATCGTCATCAAATTCACTTCTGCATGGTAGATTGCGGACGAGGGCTTCGTAGACCCCGAGATTATGAATGCCGCGCCGTTTGTTCCGATTACTTGCCCGGAAGATCACCACTTCGATGGAAAGCGCTTTGCAAATCGGGCACCCGCACATCTTCCATGGCCTATCGGTGAGCGTGCGCCTATAGCGGCTACGCAATTCCTCGACAGCCTTTATGCCCGGAAGTTCGCCAATAGGCGCCCCCATCAGCGCCGGCGCCGCGTAGGCAATGACCGCTTCAAGGGTGTCTTCCAGGCCGAGATCTCCTCGATCATACGATCGTAGCGCGCTCAGGGCATGAGCTTCCATCGCAACGAGTTGCTCTTGATTCAAGGCGCCTTGTTTCGCCAAGCGCTGCAGCTTCGGATTTTCGAGTGCCTGCGGTACGCGAATGGCGGTGTAATAGGCCAGAGTGCCGCTGGACGTTGGAAGATAATAATTCGCTTTGGCGTCCTTGAACGCGCGAATCAGCGGCGAGGTGGTGTCGAAACTCGTGATGTTGAAGGATTGGAACGTCTCGATCTCATCCGCCTTCGCAAACCCGAGGATGTGGAGCCGGACGCCTGACGGAATGACATCACGGATGGCGCGCAGGCAAGCTTTGATCTGCCCCGACTTCAAAGGGACAGTGCCTCCGAGCGCTAAATACTCATATCCCATCGCGACCAGGCGGCGTGCCGCTTCCGCCATACTACCCGGAGACCATCCTTGGATGACACCGAGTGGGACGAAACGACCGGACATATGGGATGTGGCCTTGAGGAATTCCGCAGCATTTTCGAGAGTAATGTCGAAGCGCCGGCGGGCGTCTTCTGTGCCCCCCTCGAAGCCGGAAAGGCTCTCATCGAAATCGAAGATAATGTGGTCGACCGAGCAGCCGTGCGTGAACCGTCCGTCGTCGTAGAATTCAGCCGTATCCTCTGGCCTATAGGGCGGGCGCTCCTCTTTATGATAAGTGAAAGCACCACAATCGCCAAATATCGGGAGCTTATCGAGCGCCGGCTTATCAAGCCTTAAAAACTCACGGGCACCGACGCGGCGAAAGCGCATCGCCTGAGCCTCGGTGTATTTGCCTCCAACGGCCACGCCGCCTACGATCCCGCGGGAGACGAGCATGCCGTCGTAAGGTGCGTAGCCCATGATCTCGTGTGGGTATGCGTCATCCCAATAAGGGACTCTTCCCTCGGCGTACCGGTCGCGCACAAAGTCATAGCCAGGGTCCACGTGATCGAGACTGTCGGCAAAAATGAACTTCATCGGCTCGGTCTCGACAGCTTGCGGTCAAGTTGCATCAGATGGTCAGCAAGCTTGGTGATGTGCTGTGGCGTACCTTGGATTTCGTTCCAGGCCCAGCCGAGGCCTCCCCAGACACCGTCCGTCCAAGCGCAATGGGGTTCTAGGCGCTTGAGCGCTTCACGGATCTCGATATCTGGATTTTCTGAACTATCGGCACGAAGCATGATCTGATCCATCAGCGCACCCATCGCCTTGATGCCTGCAGAATGCATCAACCGGCTCTCAGTCGGAGCGCGTCCCCAGGCAGTTGGAAAAGTGTCACGCACGGCCGACCAATAAAGTGCCAAAGTCTCGTACATGGCATCGGGATTCGCCGTCTCCGGGGAATGTTTGTACTGGCTGAGCGCACCGAGTGGCGGGCGCAAATTCTGTTTGATCGCGGCTATCAACGCCGTATCGCTCACTACACTGGCGTCATCAATTTTGTCCGAGGCCCGCTTGATCAGCTTATAAAACGGCGATTTCGGCTGTCTGTTGAGAAGATTGCAGAGTTCGCTCGGCAGTCGATTAACAGCCAAATCTTTCGGCAGAAGTGTGCCGACTTCTGGCAACAATTCATTAATCAGGCGCACATCCAATGCCTTGACCTTATTCACAAGTATAAATTGCTCGCGGTGCATCTGCAGATCCCGGGAGACGAACCCGATGACGGGAACCGGGAACCGGCTGTTCTTCGCTTTGGCCAGGGCAAGAGAGCGTTGTTGACCGTCGACGATCCACGCCGCCCGGTCTCCCTCCGTTCGAAAGGGGATGGTGAGGGTGCCGGAAGCACCAACCTCAGTAAGTCCGTTCGGTTTTGGTCCACGTGACGGTTCAAAATGGATCTCGGGGGAGAGTGCCAGCGTGATTGCGTTCGGAAAAAGGACGGGACCGCTATCGAGAAACTCAACGATCGAGTTGACGTGGCTGCGGATTTCTTTTCGCTGGAACCCCTTCAACTCCTTCTCGTCCCTGTGAATTCTGCTGATATCAGCAACGCGGGTCAGATCGGACCCGTAAAGGAAGAATGCATAAACGTCGATCCCATCGCCCTGCTGCGTCTTCACTGCGCGAACAACGAGGTTATCTTCAATACTCATACTGACATCCCCTCGCTCCGGACCTCAGAGGCCAGACGGGAGAAGCGCTTCTGCTCACAAGCGACAGACAATTCATCTCGAAGAACGCGGAGAAGCTTCGTCGATAGTCCGCCTGTACGATCCCAGTGCTGGCGCAGAAGACTTTTGATTTCTGCATCAGAACGACGAGCACCAGGATGGACATTGGGGCGGCCCCAATGTCGTGATAACTCTTCAACGTGTTTCGCCTGTTTCGCAATCGGCGCCGTCGGATATTGGTGCATAACGATCGTGGCAAAGTGGCGAAGCGCACGCGACACAAAATCGATCTTTGTTCCCCGAATCGGGCTATCTGGACCATCCAGCCGATTATCGTAGGGCAGGGTCTGAGCGACGAGACGTTCTGACAGCATAGAAACGTCTGGTCCGACGAAAATCCGCAGACGGTCGATGGTCTCCTCAGGCAAATCTGAAAGAATTGGCACGAGCATTTTCAAGTACGCCGGCCCGACAGCGATGAGAATCAGCCCATTCACCAAGCGAAGTGTTCCACGTACCGCATCTTGATCGACAAGCGTTCGCCACCATTCCGCCGCCGAGGCGGAAGGGGTGATGCGATCCAAGACACAGTCCGACGTCCCTTTTGAAACGGTCAAGTTATAGGACGGAACAGCCTGTTGCGCCGTCAGAAAGCCAAGCCCAGCGGAAACAACGCAAAGCGGTGCTCCGATTTCGCGGGCTGCTGCGGTCGCCTCAGAAAAAGAGCGACCACGATAGAGATCTCCAGCGGAGGCAACTGGTGGGGCCGCCAATATCCTGGCTTTCCATTCATCACTTACATCTCGCAGGCTCCCATACGGAAGCGCACGCGCGGAGAGGGCGGGACTGTGATCGTATCGCTTCCGGTTCGTGCACGTCGTAAGGATTAAATGCGTCATCATACCAATGTGCGGTTCCCCAATTAATTGCAGAGATCAAACTAGCTCATGAAATAACTGCGACACCGCAAAAAGGTCAACCAAAAAACTGCAGACTGCTTTTATTCCTGCTATGGAAACTGCGGAATCGTCACGCCGTCGAACAGGAGACTACATATGAGTCGCACTTGGCTTTTCGCAGTTATCGCCACGCTGGAACAATGGCGTGCCTTCAATCCTGCAATTGGCTGGCTGCTGGCGACTGTGGTTCTTATCGTTCATGTAGCGCTTGCGTTTGTCCTGGGCGATCCAGGTTGGCTTTCGGCAGGCGGAGCGCTCATCATCATCCTAGGGGTCCTGACTATAGCTCACCCGCTCATCCGGCAGGGTGATCGTAAGGTGCTGGAGAGTGGAAGAACAATCCTGCGTCAGGTGAGGGAGGTCGAGGGTCGTGTCGTTCTCGTCAACCCGGAGGAAGAGAACCAACGCTTCCAAGACGCTCGCGCAGAATATCAACACGGTCCCGCGATCGCCATCGTGGGTACGTTGATAAATGGCTACGGATCGCTTCTATTGGCCCCCTTTGTCGCGAACTAGGTTGCCAGTGAACGACCGACGTGCCCAAGCAGCTTTTAGCCATTTTCCGGCCATGGGCGACTGTTGTACCGCTCGCAAGAGACCCTGAAATCACACGCAACGCAGGTGGCTTCGTCCTGGCTGTCGGCGGGCCAGGTTTGGCGAATATGATTGCTCGTGCGTTCGTCCACGACCCTATCTTCAATCGCGCGAACCACGCGGTCGATCGCTGCTGTTGCAGCATGCATCGATTCTTGCGTGACCGGAATGATCCGGATCGCCCGTCTCATCTTGAAGTCGTCGGAAAGATCGATTTGGCGACCGGGTTCCCAAGCATTGATCTGATAGTAATCCGGTGTGCCATTGGCAGGAATGACATCGGTCCGGCCACGGCGCATCTCGCGTTTCAAGTTTGAAAGTTCATTCGTACCCGGCGACAGTTCGCCAATATAGACGAGGATGGCGGCGGCAACCGGCCTTGCCTCCGGTTGTTGCGATCTGAGCCAGGCATAGGTTTGTACCTGCCACTCGCCCAACTGCCAGTCGCTTCGCTCGTCTGTGTCGACCGGCGGGCGGCGCGATCCCTTGTAGTCGATGATGATTTCGTATTCGCCGTTGAGATCCGGTTGCGCCGCGACAATGGCGGCTTTCAAAGGGTTGCCCTCCGGCTGGTCATCGAGTTGTGTGTGGCCAAGGACGTCGATGATCCCTTCCAAGATGTAGCGGGTGGCTCGCTCGACATTCGGGTTCTGGCCCGGCAGAAGGAAACGGGTGCCAATCACTTTCCGTTCGGCAACGTCCACTAAGGGGAACAGATGTGGCCCAAGCTGATTGATCACTGCCTCGGCACGCTCGTAAGCCGATATCCGCGCGTCGGAACTGCGAGCGAATTTTCCCTGATGTGCAAGCGCCTGCTCGATCGGCCAGCCGATCACGCGTAGGTCGAGCGCAGGCAGGCCGACCGGTTCATCGGGACGTTCCCCCTCCTGGGGGATGGTACAGTGAAGTGGGAATGGCAGCGACTGGTTTTCCTGCCAAAGCCGATAGGTGCGCTCCATCATGCCGTGCAAAAATTCTCCATACCAGAGCTGCACGGGTCGGGAGGGCGGAAGGGAGGAGCCATTGTAATAGCGATAGCTGCGTTGGCAGCGCGAAAATGACAGGACGTCACCGGTAAGGCTGTAGTCCGGAATGATACGATCCGGACGTTTGATCGGCAGTTCCATAGGTTCCTCACACGAAAAGTAGGTTCGGCGGGCTGACCATTACCGGCAACCGACGGCCGGTTGGTTGCGGCGACTGGTCGCGCCACGCCCAACTCTCGTCCTGACGCCAGCCAAGCGCGACATTCTTAATATTGCTAGTCCACTTGAGGGCCTTGTCGCATCCGACGAGCATCAGCACGCTCTGCGGCCGGCTGAAGGCAACATAGTAGAGACGGATCAAGTCCTCGAAACTTCTATCCAGGCCGTTGCGCTGCGTGCGCAGAGCGCCGAGGTCAGGCGTGAAAGGCGCCAGCAGGTCCTCGATCATCGCCGTGGACGATGGCTGTTCCGGGAACCGCCGAAAGCGGTTCTTCTGATGATTCGTCGTAAAGTCAGTACCGACGTCGACGATCACGAGTGGAAACTCGAGACCCTTGGCCTGATGGATCGTCATCACGTTCAATCGATCACGAGGAACGCTCGGCATGATCTCTTCGTCGACGTCGATCACGTTTTCGGCGAGCGGCGTCAACACGTCCCGAATGATCGCCTCGATGCTGAGACGGCCATGATCGTCTGGAGAGCCCGGATTTTGCGGACGGATGAGCCTGCCACGGTAGGCGGAGAAGCCCGCAGCCTGTCCGGCGGCACGCGACAGCGCTTCCAGATAGACTTGACCCTCTGGATCGATCTCGAAGTAATCGAGCCACGGGATCAAGCCATAGATGACGTCGAGGAACGGCCAGTCGCGGCTAGATGCCTTATCGCCGATTCCGCGCAGGCAATAGTCGCGCCACTCAGACATCTCTTGAGCCAGGGTTCGGCCGTAGACTGGCCGAGGATTTGTTTGCAGAAACTGCTGCGCTGCCGCCACCCATCGGTTCATGAAGAACTTAGCGACATTGGTGATCGCCATCGAGGAATAAAGGCTTCCACCTGGTCGATCGGGTGGATCGATGGAGAGAAGTACCAATCCCAGAAGTTGCTCGACATGCTCGATGTCGCGCAACGACCGGCCGCGTGGGTTGAACATCTTCATGTCGCGGGCTGCCATGGCGTTGCGCAGATGATGGGTAAAACGTGCTTTCGGAGGATTGCCGAAATACGGTTTTTGCATTTCCAGCACACTGGAGGCGAGGAGAACCGCATCGCCTAAGTCGCCGGCCTGGGCGTTCCCTCGCAGGTCGTCGATCAGCCGGCCTTGAGGGTCACGATAACCGCCCCCACGGAAGACGGCTTCAATGAAGTCCGTCAGGTCGTTGGCGAGTGTCTGGGAATCGGGCCGGAACATTGCCAGAATCGGCACTTGGCCCTGGCCATTGTTCGGTCGGATGACGGGCTTGGGCGGCTGGATGCGGGCCGGGCCAAAGTTCGGGTCGGTGCGAACAAAGGCGTTGAAGAAGGCGACGATCTCGTCGGTTGAACGGTAATTTTCGACGAGATAAAGAGGACCTGCTGGGGCTCTGCCCAGTCGGTTACGACATCGATCGATAAAAGCACGAAACAACTCAATCGTTGCGCCGCGAAATCGATAAAGGCTCTGGTCATCGTCGCCGACGACCGTAAACGATGCCTGGCACGCCTCGACCAGTTCGAAATAAATCGCTTCCTGCAGGGCGTTCGTATCCTGATACTCGTCGACGAGAACCGCCCTGACATCGGCAAGCAAAATCGGTACCAGGCGGGCGCGAAGCCGCTCGAGCAAAGCCTCTTCCAGGCCGGAGAAATCCAGCAAGTTATTCTCGCGCAGATATCGACGATATGTCGCGTCAATCTCGCTGACGATCCGGTGAGCCTCCGGTTGGTCGGCAGCGCCAAAACTCACCACATCCACCCGATCTTGGATAAAGCGGTCGATGATCGGCACCAATGTGTTGGCCGCTTCAGCCAGCGTGGTGGGCGGGTCGTCATCCAGCGTGAAGGGAGACAGAAATGCGCCGAGCACGGCCTGATTGTTCCTATAGCTCGCGCCGAGCCCGCCGCGTCTCTGCAGGATGACGCTGGCGGCGAAACTCTCCAATGTGACGAGCGGAGGTTCATCCGCATGCCTGTCGGATCCAAGAGCCTCCTGGCAGACGCTGTCGAGCGTTCCGGTGACAACGCGATTGATGTCCACATGCGCCAGGAATTCCCGATCGGCTTGCGAAATCGGCTCGGTTCTGGCCTGTTCGAACAAGGCCTCACCCCATTCGATCAGTCGGCTGCGTATCTCCCGCGCCGCCTTAACGGTAAACGTGGTAATCAGGATCTGCTCAGGACGCAGATGATCGACAAGGATGTGCCGCAGCACGCGAAGCACCAGAACCGTCGTCTTGCCGCTTCCCGGACCAGCAACGATCATTGTGGGAATCGCAGGGTCTGCCTCAAGACAGATGCGCTGTTCTCCGTTTGGCAACCTTCCGATGGCACCCGTCCGCGCCACTATACCCAAGAATTCTTCGTATGTCACAATAGGTCCACTTCCAAAGGAGCGACGCTCCCGCATAAGTGGAAATGCAGCACACATATGGTGATTCTGCAACGACGGTTCGCGGTTTCCCCAGCAACCCACAACGGTCGAAAACACTGGTTTTTCCGCCAAAACAAGGGCGGGTATCCTGACGACCGGCACGGCGCCTCAACAACTGCATCTCCGCGTTTCGCGTCATCGGACGAGGCGCGTCAAAAATGCCTTTCCCAGGTTTGTCGATGGAGTCTCCCACAAAACGCGACTCCCTGCTTTGCGGCCAGATCCAGAGACCGTTCGTTATGTGCCGGAGACCAGGCGAGCGATCTTGACTGCATAACGGTCCGTCATGCCCGAAACATAATCTGTTAGCGAATGAAGCGCGGTATAGGGGTCGGTGACGTCGCGTAAATCGAGACCGGTCGCCCGACACAATTGCTTGTGGTAGCCGTCCAGATCTGCTTCCTTCCACCCGTTCGCCATCAGAGCCCTGTAAACGCCTTCCAAGCCATCCAGTACCTGATGAACGACGTTTCGTCCGAGAACCTCCAACTCGGTCTTTCGTCGCGACGTGAACAGGCGCTGCGATGCAAGAGCCTTGATCTTGTCGAACTCTGCTTTCTGGCGAGACGCACCGACGAGGGATCCGGAGAATGTCCCCGCCATGATGGCATCGTAGTTTTGCTTGAAGGCTTCGACACAGGCATCTATCGCGCTGCCGATACTGCGGGCTCGCGCATAAGCTATGACCTCCTCGGGCCGACGGTCTGAGAGGTCTCGGTTCGTTTTGCCCGCCAGAGCATTAAGATGCTCCATGACAGTTTCCTGCGTGAAGTCGCCGGATGTAAAAGCGTCTTCCAAGTCAAGGATATTGTAGCAGATGTCATCGGCCGCTTCGACGAGGAAGACAAGGGGGTGGCGCCGCCACCAGCGAAGCCCATTGCCGCCGCCTTCTGGTAAGCCGACGCCACTTGCGACATCCGCAAAAAGGTCAAGTTCACTTTCGAAAATGCCGAATTTTTTCAGGCCGCAATAGTCATGCGTTTGGTTGGCGACTGACCGAACGTGCGCAGTCGTCGGATATTTCGAAAAGGCTGCCAAGACACTCCGCGATAGACGCATTCCGCCTTCATTGCGATACATTTCAAGCTTCGTGATTAAGCGAAAGCCCTGCGCATTGCCTTCGAACGCTTCAAATTCCTGGCGTCTGGTTTGATCCAGCGCGGCAAACAGTTCTGTCTCACCCGCGAACTTCTGGGAAAACCATTGTCCGATCGCGGCCTCACCGGAATGTCCGAAGGGCGGGTTGCCGATATCGTGCGCAAGGCAGGCGGCTTGAACGATTCCCGCGACCGCGTGCTTTTCGCCTGCTGGCAGTGAATGCTCCTTCTCAAGCCAGTCGCCGACCGCAATCCCAAGGGAGCGCCCGACGCTTGCCGTTTCGACACTGTGAATCAGGCGATGATGAAGGTGGTCGTTTTCATAGAGAGGATGAACCTGCGTTTTGTTCGCGAGGCGGCGAAAAGGCGCTGAAAATGTTATGCGATCCGCGTCCTGCACGAAGGATGGTCGGTCAGCCTTTTCTTCATACGCCGCATCGGAAAGGCGCTGACGGTCAAGAAGTTTAAGCCATTCCATGATGCGGTCTCCTGGGCGGGTAAAGTATTACCAGTTACCTGCCTGAATGAACAATTTCCGAGCTACGCTTACACTACGGTCTGTCTGATCGGAACCATTGCTGGCACAAAATCGCGATTAAGCGTCATTGAAAGAATTGACACACTTGAAACATCATTGCGTTTCGCGCCGTGCCGCAGTGACAATGTTGAGGCCAAGGAATTTTGCCATTCGCTAGGCGCCGGCGAACACCGGAAATGCATCTCTGCCGAATCCGGAGTAATGCCGGCAAATAGCGGGCGCCGAAACAGATCCGCGACTGCTTGCAACAGTGCGGGCTTGGCGATGCCTTATGTGAATTGGAAGGCAATCTAAGCGGATGGTTCATCCAAATGGGTCAGGAACTGGCCAGACCTGATCGGGTCGATCCTGTCCGCTTCTCCGAGTGCCCATCGCTCCCAGGCCGTCAGCCTTGCCTCGTCAATCTCAGCGGAGCCTTCTGTGATTGCCATACGCACACGCTCCACGAGCGCCCGGATATCTTGTGCCCGACGTAGCAGGTCACCCGACATTCTTAGGTTATCCAGCCGTTGCTGGTTCAACTCTTCGAGCCGCTTCCACCGCTGCCTCTCTGCTTCCTGACGAACCTCCTCTGCCCGTTCTTCGGCTTCCTTTAGGCTTTTTCTGAACTTTTCTTCTCCCGCCACGATGAGTTCCGCCGCAATCACGGCAATCTTATCTTCGAGCCGATTGTCTGCATCATCCTGCCAGCTTTTCGAGACACGGCCGTCAAAATCTGCGGTGAGACTCAGCGCCAGCGTTGTTGACGCCGGCAGATCGGGAGCCGGTCTTTCATATCCATTTCTACGAACTTTCTTGTGCTTGCCGACAATAGCTAGATTCAGGCCGAGATAAGTGTCGCCGATGATCGCGCGGGCGTGGAGTTCCCCGCTATGTTCATACGCGTCACCATCATGACCACGCTTGCTGAGCACAAGAAACAGACTATTCAATATCCGCAGGCATCGTTTTGAGAACGGCGAGTCAAACATGGGTCGGTCCGTCTCCCAGCTGCTCTTTAAGAACTTCTCCTGTCTGCGAGCTTCCTGTCTGAGGAGATGCGCGAGTCCTCTGTGGGGAACGCCGATGGCTTTCGCAACCGTAACGCTTCCAACGGCGCTCAATTCCTGCCTGAAAAGGTCGTCCAAATCATCGGGAACAATCGCAGAGGCAAAGGGACCTGAGGACGGCATGGCTTCGGCAATTGAGAGAATTTTCGCATAACGAGGATCCACCTTCACTCGTCCAACCTGGCCCGGGCGGCGAGGTGGAGGACTGGGGCGAGATGGTAGCGGCTTTCCCGCATGGACTTTATTCCAGTAGCCTTGTGGCGGGAGTGGAACGCCGTAGTTGGTCAACTGCTTGCGCAGCCCAACATCCGAAATATCAAGCTTTGCGGCAAGATCGCGCATTGGCGCTGACCATGCAAATGCAATCAGATCTTCTGGCAGAACGAGGATATCGTTCCAGCTACCGTATCGGGTGGACATTCATAATCTCACTTTTTGATATGCAGTCCGTTCGCATTTCAGCCTACCTCAATACAGAAGGCCGGTTCCAATTGGGTCCCGATCGTCGGGGGCGCTTGTCAACATCAGAAATAAAACCAAATACCGAGTGCCAATGTGCTCAAGGTGGGCGAAACCACCATCAACGGATAAATTGGCCCTTTGTCTCGTAGTGATGGAACGGTCAGGATCACGAAGGCAGAAATCGTCAATGATAGGAAAAGGCAAGCATGCAGCCCGACTCGATCCGGATCGCCGGCAATCCAGCGCAGCATATTCCAACCTGCCTCCGACAGTTCGAAATAGACAGTCTGGCTTGTCGCCAAAGCGATGAAACTACCCAATCCAGCGAGACTGAGCAGCCGGAGGGCTAAGGAAGCAGCATGACGAGGCGGTTTGCGAGTTTCTGCGGTAATCAGCATTCGTCCGAGAATCAGTGACTGCGACAGAACCAGGAGGGCAGTCGAGAGCCCTAAGATTGTCCAGTAGGTAAAAGGGTTCTCCGCCATCTCAGCCGTGAGATGCGCCTTTCGTTGCGCGAGCGTCGAGACACCCGGACTTGCCATGACAAAATTAAGCTGCAACGTTATTTCGAGAATAGTTCCACTGAAGTATCCAACGAGGATGAACAAAAGCTCGTCGGCACTGAAGGCGGTTCCAGCGCGTTTAAGGGCGAGGAACCGTTGCTGTGTCGGGGGATGGACCGCCAGCAGTCTACTGACAAAGCCGATGCCGGAGTCCTTCGACCGCATGCTGGTGACTTTACCAAGCCCATCGCCGCCGGAGAGGTTTCGAGCGATCGCGTCCGCATGGAATTCGCGCAAGCGAGCAGAGGCGCGGCTTTCGAGGAGTATTAGCACCGCGAGCGTACCGAGCGCGACCAGATTGGCAAGGATGGCTGGAACTGCGTTCCTCAAGACAAAGAGTAGCGTTGGAAGATCGAGGTGAGACAGTGCCAGCGTATCACCTCCGACATAGGCGATGATCCTGCCGATCGCCGCCATCATGGCGAGGCCGCCGATCAGGACGGCAGCGTTGACTATGCGCTCCGCCCTTGGGTCGCCACTCGCGAGATGAGCGATCTCGTGTGCAATCGCAAACCGAAATCGTGCTGGCTCGAGAATGGAGCTTCGCACCCATAATGTGCCAATACGAATGACACGGGAACGGCCGGCGACCACTGCCTCTATGCCTTCCTCGTCGAGCTTACCGAAGCCTATGGCATCGGCGTTAACGCCAGCCTGCGCGGCGAGGTCAGCGACAACCGTCAATGCTTGCGCAGGGATCGGACGTCCTTTTCTCAAAAGTCGTGTGGCCCGGTATTCGCCGATGCAGACTACGCCGAGCGTCAGAATCGTGAGCAGCCCCATTGCATGTAGAAGCGCCGAACCCGGTGGTCCGAGCGGCAAGATGAGGTCGTAGAGTTCGGCTGTCCAACTACTTCCGAGGACAAGGGATGGCACGATCAGCGATATCAGGCTTAGTAAGATTGCCCGCCGCAGGGCCTCATGGCGCATAAGCCGAACCTCTGCTGCGACTGTCGAGCGGGACGGCAGCCGCGCTTCCGTCTCGGTGGCACGCTTTATCTTACCCGACGCCAAGGCGTTTCAGCACGGACTTCTTGAGCTTTTCCGTGTCCTTTCCAGAGAGCCGAGCCTTCGTGGCATCTTCCTCGACCACCTTGAGGATCGCAAGCCGGCCATCGGTCGTCAGGACCTTGTCCAATGACGCCTTGTCGGGGCGTTTCAACCACCCCTTCAAGGCTTCGACCCCAGTGTCGACCACATATTTTTTTGCAATCTCACTTGCCGTATCCTTCACCCACTCACCTAGAAGATTATACACGACCTGGCCGACGAAGACCGACGCGACCCCGATCGCACCCACCCATTCTGGAGGGATACCAAGGCCTTTGCCCGCGCGGCGGCCCGCTTCTGCAGTGTCGATGGCAGCAACGTAAGTTTCCAGCAGAGGAAGTTCCTCGGGCGCTGTCTCAGCGAGGAGCATTCCGATGAATTGATTGCGAGCGTCCTTAGTGCTCATGAAAAGTCCCCCAAAAGCGATAAATATTTGCATGTCGAGGCAACAGTAGCAAAATGGGAAATGGCGCGCTCGCTTCTTGTAGCCCTCATCAAATCAATGTTGAGGATATAGTTGTGAGCGGCATTACGTCAGTTTCGTTCCGTCCAATCGTAATGAGCCGCGTGCCCCTCAAGCTTAGCAACGGGGTAAATACCTTTCTGTCCGCATCTGCGACTGCCGCTCGATCGGCAGGCACCATCCTGGCAATCAACTCGCCAGAACTCTTACAATCCGGCGTGCCGCATGAATGTGGCAGAGGCATCTGTCGCCACAGATGATGTCTTCCTGCCTGGCAGGACGTCAGCGGCCCCGTGGGTCTAGCTGCCTGAGCAATATGGGCAGCCATCGCGCCTCGGTGTCGCAGTTTCGGCCATCGACAGGTTCTTGAACTGGAAAACGGTCTTGGGCGACCGTGATTTGGTTTCGCCCGAGACGACCCGGAATAGGCCAGCGGCTGTCAGGATGGCAGCAGTCATGGATACGAATGATACGGAGAACTCGGGCGGTATGCGCCCGACGAAGCTTTTGACGTCCCGCTCGCCCATCTGCCCGCATTTTGGTTGCTTCGACGCCAGGAAGGCCATTGCGGCATCGAGATCGTCCACATGCCCGGCCAGTTCCCGGCGACGATCCGCCTCGGACAAGGCCCGCAGTGCCGCTTCCCTCTCGGCGGCCCGGGCCACATTGTCGTTCGGGACATTCCAACAACCGAGGCATTCGGCGCCTTGGACCAGTCCGTACGTCACCGACTGCGCCCGCAGGCTATCCGTACTGCCGCCTATGACTATCCGAGGGTGTAAGCCCTGAATATCCTGGCGTGACGTGTCGATATCCACGGCGGAAACGACCAGGTCGTATTCGTCATTCGCTTCCGCCTCGGCCAGCTGCGGATGCAGCCCGGGACGGGCTCCCTTAATATAGTCGCGCAACGTGCCTGCATGCTCCATGCCACCCAAACCGGACAGCGCGCGGTAGCGCGCCACGGCATCTGTCTTGAGCTGGCCAATGTCGGCGATGCCGGCCAGAAAACAGCGATTAAGGTTGGTACCCTCCTTGTCGTGGTGATCATGGTCGACCGATACCACGAACGTATCAGCAAGTTCGCTGGCGCCGAGTATCTGGATGAAGCCTTGTCCAACGGCTCCAGCGCCGATGAGGTAAAGCGGCGGTAGGTGCGAGCCGACCAGATTCGGTCCGTCGTCGAGGTCGTCCCACCGGCCTGCCGAACCGTCCCAAAGCGAATAGGCATCATCATCGGCGAAGCGACCCTTCCTGAGCCCCTTCGCGCGCTTGAAAAGCTCGCCGGCGACCAGGCAGGCCGCAAGATACGGGCCGATGCATTCCCGGCGGTCGGATCCACGCCCGAACCGGTGCGGTTCGCGGCCTATCCATGCTTTCCATCCCGCGCCCCAGCAGTAGAGATCCGCGCCGCTGGCGCCTTTTCCGGTCAGGTCGACGACGATGTCCGCTGTGCCGTCTTCCGGCAAAACAGGAATCCGTCCGCCGTTTGCCCATGTCGCGAGGTTTTCGAGTCCCTCCATCGCATCGATCGGACCGGCGCCGTTTGGCCTGACCACCGAGATATCGCCTTCGACATCAACCTGGATCGCGCGAACCACGCCATGCAGCCTTGCCGTCAGGTTGGTCAGGCACACCAGCATATGCTGACGGTTGACCTTGCCCGTGACGCTGCCGGCGCGCAAAAGCACGGTGATCATCTCCGCCTCGTTGCCCAGTCCATCAAGCGGTCTCGAGTGTCGATCACCCAATGCCAGATCCGTCATCGGAAGTCCCTCGTGTCGAGCGCGGGCCCCGGCATCACGACAAGGCGGTCTTGAACCTGTCGGGGCGCGAGCATGTGCCAGTAGTCGTTTTGCCACTCGTGCACCCCGATGCCCTGTGGCCATGCTGCCGTCTGCATTCCGTAGGCCGGAAACACGAGCGACAGGATACGGCGGCTGGAAATCATGGTATCGTCGTATCGGGAGTGCTCGGTATTGGCCCCGGGGTGGCTATGGATCTGGGCCAAAGGCTTCCAGCCGTCGGGCAGGTCATGCACCAACTCGCTCATCGCATCGGCCGCGACGTGATAGTTGCCAGGCATGGATCGTTGGCGAGGGGCACGGACCGAGCGAACCGTTGCGATGTCGCCGCTGCGGTCTCCGTACCAGAACACGCACGCCTCTCGGCGACCGGCGCGTTGCAGCATCTCGCGCGTCGCCGAGATCGCGTTCGGCGGCAGCTGAAGGACAAAGCGGCTGGGAACGTAGGGGCTCGGTGCCGGGGCACGGCGCAAGAGATACTCATCCTGCATATCGCTCGAACCTTCCTTGATAGTTGGTGCGGAAGGCCCGTCCTATCGCCGACAGGGTGTTGCGGAACGTGTCACCGGTGCGCCAGAGAATTGCGTCCTCACCGCCGTGGTTGACGTCGTAATATTCAAAGACCGCCGAACAACAGACGAGCTGGATCACGCCGTCGGGCCCTGGGTACGCGGGATGAACGTGGACCTCGGGCGAGGTCAACTGCGGTAGGTAATGCTGGTCGGATTGCCCCGCGTAGTCATGGGTCGCGGGATTGACGAACCTGGCGCTCGGCGGCCAGTCGGCGCCGGCGATGAAGTCCAGCCGAAGGAGATATTCCTCAACGACCCCCTCGTGCGTACCGCGCATGGGGACGAGCAGCGTGCGGTCCGACAACTGGTTCCAACCCAGCTCCTCCATGCTTTGACCTTCGAATTCGAGGACGCGTGGCAGGTGCTGATCCAGCACCTGCCTTCCCGCCCGCAGATCGAGGCTCGGCCGTGATCCGTGCACCGCCATGTCACGCGCCCCCGGTGCGGGCTGCGATCTCGAACTTCTTGTCGCACAGGCCCTGCCGCTGCGCCGCCTCGAGCGACAGCGAAAGGTGATCCATAAGGCTGACCGGCCCACCGGCGGTGTCAGCTTGGAGCACGTCACGCTCCGTGCGCGTGACCTCGAGCTCCCGGTAAGCCTGGTCCCAGAGTTCGGCCAGCGTGGTCGAGCCATCCACCTTAAACCGCGCGGTTTCGAGTTCGCCGAGATGCTTAACCCGAACCGTCTGCTTTTTCGGACCAACAAGCTTGCCGGGCTTGAAGCTTTCCACCCCTGCCTCGTCCAGATCGATCAGTGCCTCCTCGTCGAGGGCAATGTCAGGCTCGTCGGCCTTTTCGAGATAGATGCCTTTGTCGGCTGCCACGTTCTTGAGCTTGCGCAGCGTCGCCGCCGTGATGAAGCGCGCGGGCCAGTCAACGGCGTCACCCGAAAAGGCGATGCGAAAGGAACGATCGCTGAGGGCGACCAGGAAGCGCCCGCCGTCCGACAGAAGTACGGATTCGCGGTGCCGCACATCTTCGAGTTCGCCGTCGTCGAGTAGCTGCAAGACATAAACGTAATCGTCCGATGCGAAGCCGGCAGCCAAGGCGATCTGGCCGCCCGACGGCGTCCGGTCTCTCATGGGAACCGTGCGGAATACCAGATCGGTGCCCGCAATCTCGATCGTGCGGTTGGGATCAACGTCACTCATCTCAAAGACTCCTTGATTTCGATAATTCATCAAATACTAGCTAAAAAATAGCTAGTCAATATTTATTTAATGGCTAATTAATGTTGACAACCCGAGTGGAGAATGGTAGAACCGCGCGTACACACGGAGGGAAGCGCATGAGTGAAAAACGTACGATGACTCTGAATTTGAGTTCACAAGAGATGGATCTGGTCGACCGCCTTGCGGACGAGAAGGGATTGTCTAAGACCGCCTTGGTGAGGCAGGCACTCAGGCTCTATCAGTCCATTACGGACAGGATAGACCGAGGCGAGAAGGTGTTCTTCGAACACCCGTCAACCAAGGAAAAGGCCGAACTGATGGTGCTGAGCTAGCATCATGTCGGGAACGTTGATCGGCATGTTCGACCTGTTGGACCGCAGAACGGGCAAGTTCGTCGAGGCCCAAGTAGTGAGCCCCGCCGGATCGAGCAACGTCGCAGACATCGACGCTTCCTGGCGCCCACTCATGCAGGCCAGGATCGAGCATCTGAGGGCACAGAATCGACTGAACAACGAATCGATTGGCGAAAACGAACTTCAGGACGCTCATTGGCGATGGTCCGAGAAGGTCGAAATGTCTTCCAATCGCCTCGACCGGCAATCGTTCGCAATCGTAGCTGAAGGCGCCACTCAGGGCCTCATGCTCGTGACGACCGCGGGCTTCGCTAGGGAACCCACCCAACACGGAAAACCACTAGTCACGATAGACCTGTTGGCCACCGCGCCTTGGAACAGGCGGCGGTTCGATCCCGCTCCGCGCTTCAAGGGCGTTGGGCGGATCATGATGGTCGCTGCCATCAGCCTTAGCGTCCAAGAGGAATTCAGTGGAAGAGTGGGGTTGCACGCCTTGCCACAAGCAGACGCTTGGTATCGTGATACGGTTGGAATGACCGACTTAGGGATAGATGAGACTCGCATGCGCTATTTCGAGCTGACCGAAGCCCAAGCGCGCGCGTTCCTCGCATAACAAGGGAGCAGATGATGGAGATGCTTGTCTCACGCGACTGGCTCCGGCGAAAGATCGAGTCCGATCCGGATACGGACAATGACGCGGGATGGCCGATCGAGGCTGTCGATAACATAGGCATGTTCTTGCCGTCCGAACTGGTGTCGGACGTAGGGTACGTGGTCGAACTTAAGCACGCCTTCGGGGTGTTCATTCGCCAGTTGCGACGACGCGACCAGTTGTCCGTCGAGGCGCTGGCTGAAAAAGCGCGGGTGGAAGCGCGGGAAATCAGGTTGATAGAGCTCGACCCCAACTACAAACCGAGACCACGGACGGTCCACCAACTGGCCGAGCACTTCGCTATGCCGCCGCAGGCATTGATGAAGCTGTCGGGGGCGACCGTGACGCGAGACGAGGCCTTGCAGGAAGAGGCTCAAAAGTTCGCGGCCAAATCGGACGACCTGTCCAAACTGACCAAACAGGAGCGACAAGACTTGGAAGGCTTCGTCAAATTCCTGGTATTAAGTCAAAAGTGAAGCGATGAACGGAGGGACGGTCGGAGCCTACGAAGCGGAAGACATACGTCGGCTTGTCGATCGGATTCTTCGCGATTTGGGCAATCCCGAACCGCCCCTCCGTCTTGCTGATGTTCGATTGCTGCTCGAGCTCGACCTCAAGTTCTACAGCCTCACCAACCCCTCGCTGCTGCAGGAAATCGCCCACCGGATGAAAGTGGCCGGCAAGCAGGTGCTCGTGCGCCCGACCCTTCTGGTGGACGTGGTGAAGAAGGCCAAACTGTCGGCGCTATGGGTGCCTGACGGCAACCGCATCCTGATCGACGAGGGCGTTCCCGACGCCAAGAAGCGTTGGATCGAAGCGCACGAAGTCGGCCACAGCTTCATTCCGTGGCATAAGGATTTCCTCTTCGGCGACGACCAATACACCCTCGATCCGGATTGCCACGCGGATGTCGAGGCCGAGGCGAACTTCGCGGCGGCGCGGTTGCTGTTCCTCCAGGACCGCTTTGCGACCGAAGCTCGAGATATTGCAATCACCTTCAAAACCATCCAGACGATGGCCAAGCGGTACGGCAACACTATAACCACCACGCTGTGGCGCACGGTGGAGGAACGCGACAAGCAGCAGCCGGCCTTCGGAATGGTCAGTGCCCATCCTCACCACGCTGATATCGGGCGGGAGCCCGACGGCAAGGACGTGCGGTATTTCATCCGATCGGAAGCCTTCAGGAAGCGTTTCCCCGGCATCACGCAGGAGTTCTGTTGGAACCTCCTGCGCGCCAATTGCGGAGGCGCCAAGAGGGGGCCGGTTTTCGATGGCAGCATCGTGCTGACGGACGTGAACGGAACCCGCCACGAGTTTGCGATGGAGTGCTTCTGCAACCAGCATGCGGTGCTGACCTACGCGGTGTATGTACGCCCAGCTCCGCTCGTCATCGGGATGAACTAAAGGTTGCCAATGCGGGGATGCGGCAGGCAAGAAGGCCGGGGCCGGCAATTCTGCCATTTCTTGGTCAATGACCATCAGGCTGATGTAGCCAGGCCCCCGTTCCACTCGTAAGGCCAGATGCCCCCAAAAAAGGAGCTTAGAAGGCAATGCGTCGGGCGCGAAACCTAGCGGCGTCCAGACGGATAGATGCGGCGACCGTGCACCGTCCGGTCCGTAGGCCTGCAGCGCTACCACGGACTAAGGCAAAAAATTCAGTCCATGACGCCAAGCCCGGTCAGTCCGCTCCCGGCCCCACATCGGTCTTTCCATCCGGGACGAGCCGATGTCCGCTAATGGCGAATTGAGACGGAGGGGGCTTTGAACAACAGGGGCGTCGATTCTGATCCCTTCAAGACGACCGATAATCGTTTACGCTGCCAGCTTTGGTACGTGTCGCTCAACCAATCGCAGGAATCGGGTGTTGCGAGCCCCCGCAACCAATCTTCCCAAAAAGCCCGCCTCGTGCGGGCTTTTTGTTTGGTAACAGCTCGAGAATTTGACGCCTCATCTGCGGCCCGCAAGAAGGAAAAGCCGACGCAGCCCGGACACAAAAACCCCAAATCTTGACCCCGCGACCAATTCAACTTGCAAATTTACCCATGCAAATCGCTTGGCAGAAGCACTCGACATAACCCTCGACGAGCTTTGCGTTTCTGCTGGGCGTTCAACTCCCCGGACGCCGACTGATCTGCCGCGGAACTTTCATTCGGCAGCCATGAGAGCCTCGGCGGTTTTTGATAAGCAAGATGGCGCGGTGTAACCGGCGGAAACGCGAAGCCTTCATCTTGCACAGCGAGCTACTCTTCTCAAAACGTCCTATGCAGAACGCATCACGCCCAGCGACGGCATTGTATGGGGTGCGTCGCCGTTGTACCATGTAGCCTGACAAGTGTGCGCAGTGCTCATTGTAGAGCGGAGCCAAAGCCCCGTCGCGCGCTTCAACCCGATGAATAAGTAGCCGGATCATGGAACTTATCGTCGCCCTTGGCCTGATCGTCTTGAAGGTCGCGTTCCTGATTGCGATCCTGCTGTTGCTACCCTTGCCGCTCACCTGGCTGGAACGCAAGGTTGCCGGGCACATGCAGCAGCGGATGGGGCCGATGCGCGTGGGATGGCACGGGCTGTTGCAGCCGGTGGCGGACGGAATCAAGCTCCTGACGAAAGAGGATCACATCCCGGCTGAGGCCGACCGGTTTCTGTTCAAACTGGCGCCAATCCTGGCACTCGCCCCACCCTTTGTGGTGTTCGTCGCGATCCCCTTCGGCGAAACTGTCTCGGTCCTCGGCCACGGGATCACGCTCTACGTCTCCAACATGAATGTGGCGCTCCTTTTCGTCTTCTCGGTGATCGGGATCGAGGTTTATGGCGTCATCTTCGGCGGTTGGGCCTCCAACAGCAAATACGCTGTCCTGGGCAGCCTCAGAACCTGCGCGCAGATGATCAGCTACGAAATCCCCATGGGGTTCGCGGTCATCGGCGTGGTCATGCTGGCGCAATCCATGAGCCTTCTCGAGATCGTGCGGGCGCAGGCCGATGTCTGGAACATCGTCTACCAACCGATCGGATTCTTCGTGTTCTTCGTCGCCGGATTGGCCGAAGCGCAGCGCATCCCCTTCGACTTGGCGGAAGCGGAAGGCGATCTGGGGGCCGGGTTCCATACCGAATACAGCGGTATCCGCTTTGCCTTCTTTATGGTCAGCGAATATGCCATCGTATTGCTTGTGTCGGTTTTGGTGGTGATCCTGTTCTTCGGCGGTTGGAACGGCGTTCTGGTTCCTTTGCCACCGCTCCTGTGGTTTGCTCTCAAGGTCGCGTTGTTCGTCTATGTGTTTATTTGGTTTCGCTTCACTTTCCCCCGCTACCGCTACGATCAGTTGATGGCGATCGGATGGAAAGTCTTGCTTCCTCTGTCGATGGCGAACATAATTGTAACTGGTGTACTTTTAGGGGCCGTAACGGGTCCATAGCGAGGCGGCGATGTCGCGCGCGCAGGACAGAGTTGGAACATGGATTGGCTGGACGTTTTTTGCCGATCTGGCGAGCGCCTTGGCTCTGACCTTCGGCTACATGTTCTCCAAATCCGTGACCATGCAGTATCCGGACAACGAAAAATGGTTGCCTTACTCGCGTTACCGAGGGCATCACTTTTTGAAGCGTGATGAAGAGGGCGAGATCAAGTGCGTGGCCTGCGAACTCTGCGCGCGGATCTGTCCCTGCGACTGCATCGAAGTCGTCCCGTACGAGGACGAGAAGGGCAATCGCCATCCGGCCAAATTTGAAATCGACACAGCACGCTGCCTGTTCTGCGGGTTGTGCGAGGACGCCTGCCCGGCGGATGCAATCGCGCTTGGGCAACAATACGAATTTTCCAGTTTTTCCTCCGCTGACCTGGTGATCGGGCGCGACGATCTGCTCGTCAAGCCGGGTAAGGCGGCAACCGGCGGCGGCGTGGTTGCCGCGCGCCTCAATACGAAGAAGGACGTAATTGTCGAGACCAACGAGACGCAGGGCTACAACTGGTGGCGGAATATCCGGCGAACATGAACGCGCGCCAGCCATCAAACCGAAGCGCTCAAACAGGAGGCTCAGATGTTTGTCGGTGAAATCATGAAGAACAAGGGTGTCGGTGTCATCGCAGTCGCCCCCGATCAGACGATGGTGGAGGTACTGAGGTTGTTTCGAGACAACAATATCGGCTTCGTCGTCGTGAGCCGCTCGAACAGCAAATACCTGGGTACACTGTCGGAGCGCGATTGCTGCAATGCGATGGCGGAATATGGGGCCGAGGCGGCGGCGATGCGGGTCGCGGACATCATGAACCGCAATGTGGCGATGTGTTCGACACAAGATTTGCTGCCCGTCGCGATGGGGATCATGACCCAGCGGCGCACGCGCCATGTGTTGGTCACGGATGGAGGCAACGTGGTCGGCGTGGTCAGCATCGGAGATGTGGTTAAGCACAGGCTCGACGAAGCGCAGCGTACAGAGCAGGAGCTGCAGGATTACATATGCGGGGCCAGGTATCACTGACGCCGCCAACTCGATGTGATGACGCTGGGGCGGGCAGCTTGCCGCGGAGCCTTGCGGTGCCCCGATCCTAGAGCAATTCCAGGAAAAGTGCGAAGTGGTTTTCCGTCCGGAATTGCGTAAAAACAAAAAGTTAGAGCGGTTCAGCGCTTCCGTGAAAACCTGAACCGCTCGAGATCTTCAAACCCCACGCCAGCTCCGGCCTGGGCGGTCGACGTCAGGAGTGGGATGCGCCTTCTGGACTTCCACCGCGCATGGATATTCGCCCCGCCGCAGCAGGCTGTTGAGACGCAAGGCTCCATAGTTTTCCGGAACGAAGACGAGGCCCTTGGGAAACCGCCTGTCGACCTTGAGCTGCGCCGACAGTTCGCCTTGGCCGGAACGCACGATTACCTGATCGCCATCCGAAAGGCCAAGCTCCGCAGTATCCTGCGCGCTCATCGCGACATAGGGATCGTTGGCGACCGTGTTCAGCGTGTCCGACCGTTCGGAAAGATATCCGTTGTGGAACAGGCAGTCGCCGGTGATCAGCATGAGCCGGTCGGCTGCTGTTGGAACGGACGGCGGCGCAAGGAACACGCCAGCCGATAATGTCGGCACCGCCCTGGTGAATGCGCCGTCGGCGCCAAGTCCGTCCTGCGTCAACCCCTGATAGGCCGGGACCAGCCGGGCAATCTCGTCGAAAATTTCGCCTCGCGTCGATGGCCGCAGCGCCTGGTTGCGTAGCGCGGCGACGAAGTCGATAATCGCCAGATTGCCTCGCGCCTCGAAAACGGGCTCACGGAATTTGCGAACATTCTGGATCCGGCCTTCGTTGTTGGTGAACGTTCCAGATTCCTCGCCATAGCCCGCCGCGGGCAAGACGACCTCGGCCATGCCCGCCGTATCCGTGAGGAACGCGTCCTGCACGATCAGGAGATCAGCCGCGCCAAGCGCCCGCGTCACAAAATCCCGGTCGGGATAGGCGACCAGGGGGTCGGTTCCGACGATGTAGAGCGCGCCCATCCGGCCACCGACGCAGAGCTCCAGCATGGCGTCGAGACTCGCGCCGGGTCCAGACGGGATTTGGGCGTCCCAGTTTCGGGCAAGATCTGCGCGCGCCGCGTCATCGGCGACCGCCCGCAGCCCCGGCAGAGCCGCCGGCAGGACCCCCATGTCCCAGGCACCCATCTGGTTGGCACGGTCGAAGAGAAACTGCATTGCCGGGCCCTTGCCTAGCAGGCGCAGGCCCTGCAGGAGGTTGTTGAGCTGCAGCAGCGTCGCGCGCGCTTCGGGTGATCTCAGGAGGTCGACGCTGACAAGCACGGTGACGCTACGGGCTTCCTTGAGCGCGGCGGCGAGACGATCCGGCCGGTCGCCGCCGGTGCCCGCTGCCGGCCAGCCGATCGTCGCACCGATGTCCGCAATTGAGTCGCCCGGCAAGGTCTGACCGGCCGCCGCCATGAGCGCGGTTACCACCGCCGCAAGGCTTGCCTCTTCTCCGCCCGGCGGCACGCGAACCACCACCCTGGCATCGGCGTCCAGACGCGAGGGCCGCGCCGAAAGCATCAGCAATCCGGCCTGCCGTCGCCGCACGGCGTCTCGCAGCAGGTATTCGGTGACGGGATTCTCCTCGGTCACGTTGCCGCCGACGACGAGCACGCAGTCGTTGCCGATTACGTCGTCCAGCGGTGCGCGGCTGTAGAAAGTCCCCAATAGCGGGCCGAGCGTATCGAAGGGCGCGGCCCAGCGTGACGAACAATCAATGTTGTTGGTCCGGAATACTGTTCGCATCAGCTTCTGGAACTGATAAAGCACCTCGTTGGGCAGGCGAGGCGAGGCCAGCCCGCCGGCATTCTTGGCTTCGACAGCCAACAGTCGCCGGCGCAGATAGTCCCCCGCTTCGTCCCAGGAAACCGGAACCAGGGCGCCATCCTGACGGATCATTGGCTGCTTGATCCGGTCCCGGCTTGCAACGAAATCGAGGCCGAAGCGTCCTCGCACGCAGAGAGTTTCGTGGTTCACACCTTCGTCCCACTTCGAGCGCACCCGCATGAACTCGCCCTTGCGCGTGCCCACTGTCAGCTGGCAACCGGTGCCACAATGCGGGCAGATCGTGTCGGTCTCTACGAGATCCCAGGGGCGCGCCTTATAGCGGTAGGGGAAGCTCATCAGCGCGCCGACCGGGCAGACCTCGACGCAATTGCCGCACTGGTCGCAACTCGCCAGACTGCCCTCGAAGCCGGTGACGGCGGTATCCATGCCTTTCTCGACGGTGCCCAGCGCCACCGCGCCGACGACCTCCTCGCACATCCGGACGCAGCGCTGGCACTGGATGCAGCGGTTGACATTCATGATGATAACCGGGCTCAGGCGAATGTCCTCGGAGTGGAACACACGTTTGTCATCGCGGAACTGGCTTTCGCGGGGCCCATAGGCCATTACCATGTTCTGAAGCTCGCATTCTCCGCCCTTGTCGCAGATGGGGCAGTCGAGGGGGTGGTTGGCGAGCAGCATGTCGAGCATGGAAGAGCGCGTTTCCTCGATCAGAGGCGTATTCGTCCGCACGACCATGCCATCGGTGACCGCAGTAGCGCAGGACGGCTGCAGCCGCCGCAGGCCCTCGATCTCCACCAGACACATGCGGCAAGAGGCCAGCGGCGGCAGACGCTTCAGATAGCAAAAGGTCGGGATATCGATGCCCAAACGCCGGGCGGCCTGCAACACTGTCGAGCCAGCCTCAACCTCCAGCGTTTGTCCATCGATCGTGACTTTAAGCATGGTTTCCTCACAACCCTTATTCAGCACACTCCTTCAGTGAAACGGGCACCTCCGCTCCTCGACATGGGCGACGAATTCATCTCGGAAATGCGCGAGTGCTGCCCGCAATCCCATCGCTGCACCGTCACCCAAGGCACAAAACGTATTGCCGAAAATGCCCTTGCAGAGCATCTCCAGCTGCTCCAGATCGCCGGGCGCTCCATCCCCGCCTTCAACCCGGCGCAGGACCTTCACAACCCAGTTCAATCCTTCCCGACAGGGCGTGCACTTGCCGCAGGACTCATGGTGGAAGAACTCGACGATCCTGGTGGCGACCTTGACCATGCAGGTGCTATCGTCGATCACGATAACGCCAGCCGAACCGAGCATCGAGCCGGCGGCAGCCAGCGAGTCAAAATCCATTCTCACCTCCAGCCCGTGCTCAGGGATGACCGGCGCGGAGACCCCGCCCGGGATCACTGCCTTGATCTTGCGTCCCGGCAAGGCCCCGCCGGCATGTTCCTCGACCAGCTCGCGCAGCGGTATGCCCATCGGCAACTCGTAGAGGCCGGGTTTGCGCACCTGCCCACTGAGGCAGTAGAGCTTCGGGCCGGGGCTCTTGTCCGGGCCGATGCCGCGGAACCAGTCCGCGCCCCGCATCACGATATGCGGCACGCAGGCCAGCGTCTCGACATTGTTGATTACAGTCGGGCTGGCGTAGAGCCCAGCCACGGCCGGAAACGGCGGCTTCAATCGCGGCTGCGCCCGCTTGCCCTCAAGCGACTCGAGCATCGCAGTCTCCTCGCCGCAGATATAGGCGCCGGCGCCGCAGTGGATGTGGACGGCGAAATTGAAATCCGAGCCCAGAATGCGCTTTCCGAGATAGCCCCTTGCGTGGGCCTCGGCGATCGCCTGCTCCAGACGACGGATCGCCGTCACATATTCTCCGCGAATGTAGACATAGGCGGTTTCAGCCCCAATCGCGTAGGCACTTACCGCCAGCCCCTCAATCAGTTGATGTGGGTCACGCTCCATGATGATCCGGTCCTTGAACGTGCCCGGTTCGCCTTCATCGGCGTTGCAGCACAGATATGTCGGCTTGCCGGCGCGCTTCGGCACGAAACCCCATTTCATGCCCGTCGGGAATCCGGCACCGCCGCGACCGCGCAGGTTGGACCGTTTGACAAGGTCGATAATCTCGTCAGGCGTGTACTCGCGCAGCGCCTTCGCCAGCGCCTGATAGCCGCCTCCAGCCTCGTAGGTCGACACCAAATGACCATCCGCCACATCGACATTTTTGAGAAGAACCGGCTCGAACATGGCGCTACTCTCCCGGCAGCCGCGCAGAGGCGTGCTCGACGCTCGCGGCTCCCGCTATCGCCCGCAGGTTGTCCAGCAGTGCGTTTATCCGCATCACATCAAGGTGGGCGTGGTAATCGTCGCCGACTTGCATCACCGGAGCCATCTCGCAGGCGCCGAGGCATTCGACAGTCGAGAGCGTGAACAGCCCGTCCGGGGTGGTGCCGCCTTTCCTGATCCCCAGCACTGTTTCCAGATGGTCTAGCAGGTCCTGCGATCCGCACAGCATGCAGGAAACATTGTTACAGAGCTGCAGGTGGAACATCCCCACCGGTTCGGTATGGAAGAGGGTGTAGAAGGTCGCCAACTCGTAGACCCAGATCCGCTCGACTCCGAGAATGTCGGCGACCTCTTCCAACACTGGCCCAGGCAGATGGCCATGTACTTCCTGCGCGATCAGGAGCGCGGGCATGATCGCAGAGCGCTGGTCGGGATACCGCGCCGCCGCCTCTTCGATCTTTTCGCGCATGGTCATCGCATTCAAATCCTTGCTACTTGTCCACCTCCGCCATCACGGGATCGAGGCTGCCGAGCACGGCGATCATGTCCGCCAGATAGCGGGCGTTCGCGACCCCGAAGAGGGCCTGAAGATTGACGAACGAGGGGGCCCGCACCTTCATGCGGAACGGTTTTGGAGACCCGTCGCTGATGATGTAGAAGCCAAGCTCGCCCTTTGGCGCCTCGATTGCCGAATAGACCTCGCCCCTCGGCACCTTGAAGCCGTAAGCCGACAGGTCGAAATGCTGGATCAGCGCCTCCATCGAGCAGTGCACCCGATCCTTGTCCAGCGGGAAGGCGATTGTCGGCATGTCGATCTGGAAAGGCCCCTCAGGCATCTGGTTGATGCATTGTTCGATGATCCCTATGCTCTCGCGCATCTCATCGACGCGGCATCGCCAGCGTGCATAGCAATCGCCCTCGTCACGGGTGATGACGTTGAAATCGAGCCGGTGGTAGATCTCGTAGGGCTCGTCGCGCCGGATGTCCCAGTCGACACCGGAAGCTCGCAGGTTCGGGCCGCTGAGGCCGAGATCGACAGCATCCTCTGCGGAGATCACGCCGATCCCCTTCGTGCGATTGAGAAACACCCGGTTATCTTCGAGCAGTCGCTCATAGTCGCGGATACGGTTCGGAAAGATGTCGCAAAACTCCCGGATCCTGGGGAAGAACCCATCAGGCAGATCCTCGCGCACCCCGCCAACCCGGCAGAAGGACGTGTGCATGCGCGCACCGGTGATCATTTCCAGGAGGTCCATGATCATTTCACGCTCGCGCATGACGTAAAGCAGCGCGGTCATGGCGCCGAGATCCATCGGCAGCGCGCCGGTGATCAGGAGGTGACCGGAGATCCGTGCCAGCTCGGCCATCATCACGCGGATATATTGCGCTCGGATTGGGGCTTCTATGCCGAGGAGTTTCTCGACCGCCAGCGCGAAGGCGAGGTTGTTCGAGGGCGGACAGAGATAGTCGAGCCGATCCGTCAGCGGGAAAATCTGGGTATAGGTGAAGCTCTCCGCCAGTTTTTCAGTGCCACGATGGAGATAGCCGATATGCGGATCGACGCGCTCGACGAACTCGCCGTCCAGTTCGAGGACGAGCCGAAGAACCCCATGGGTGCTGGGGTGCTGCGGACCGAGGTTGAGAAGCACTTCTCTGGTATTGAGCGCTTCACCCTCAGGCCTGCTGAGCTCGGTGACTTCAGTCATCTCAACGTTCCGGCGTAGAACGGCCTCCCTTACGGAATGTCCCTGGTGGCAAGGTCGGGCTGTGTTGGCGGCGGACCCTCGGCACCGAAGGGGTTCAACTTGTCCTTATAGCCCCTGAGGGGGAAATCCTTGCGTTGCGGAAAGCCCTCGAAGCCTTCCCACATGTAGATCCGGCGCAGATCGGGATGTCCCTCGAACCGGATACCATACATGTCCCAGGCCTCACGCTCATGCCAGTTGGCGGTACGCCAGACTCCCGTGACCGAAGGCACTTCAGGAGGATCGCCAAGTCGGCACTTGATGCGGACCCGCCACCTGTTGGGCAGCGAGTAAAGATGGTAGACCGCCTCGAACCGCGGCATTTCGGGATAATGATCGACGCCGCAAATGTCCGAGAGGAAATTGAACTGCAGCGCCGGATGCTCTTTCAGGAGCCGGCAGAACTCAACGATCCTCTCGGGCGCAACGGCAAAGGCTTCGATACCGTGCGCAGTGCCGAGGTCCTCGATTGTTTCTCCGAAGCGCTCCAGGATCGGAGCGCGATTGAGGGACGGCTCCGCATTCATGACGCTATAACCCGATCCAGAGGTGTGCCGGCGAGCGCCCGGGACCTCTTGATCTTTTCTTGAAGCAGAAGGAAGCCGTGCATCAGCGCCTCGGGCCGGGGCGGACAGCCAGGCACATGCACATCGACGGGCACGAAGGTTTCCGATCCCTGCACCACGGCATAGGTGTTGTAGACCCCGCCCGAAATAGCGCAGGTGCCCATGGCGATCACCCAGCGCGGTTCCGGCATCTGGTCATAGAGTCGCCGCACGACGGGCGCGAATTTCCGGGTCACGGTGCCGGCGATGATCATGACGTCGGATTGTCTCGGCGAAGGGCGGAACACCACGCCGAACCGGTCGAGATCGTAGCGGGCACAACCGGCCGAGATCATCTCGATGGCGCAGCAGGCAATGCCGAAGGTCTCCGGCCACAGCGCCGATCTCCGGCTCCAACTGATGATGCTGTCGGCCGTGGTGAACAGCACGCTGTCGCGGATCGCGTTGTTTACGCCTCCCATTCCAGCGCTCCTTTCAGCCAGGCGTAGGCGAAGCCCACGAGAAGCAGCAATATGAAGACGATCATCTCGATATAGCCGACCAGCCCGATCTCTTTCAGGACGACGGCCCAGGGAAAGAGGAACATCGCTTCGACATCGAAAACGACCAGCAGGATCGCGAGGATAAAGAACGGCACCCTGAAGCGGCCCGCCGCCGCCTCGCCCGCTGCGTCCATGCCGCATTCATAAGGCATGTTCTTGGCGGGATAGGGATTGGATGGGCGCAGCAGCGAGGAAACCAACAACGTCACCCCCGCCACCAGAACGACTCCGGCGATCATGAAAAGAACCGGCAAGAATTCCATTGCAGTCATATCACTGCACCGGTTGCCCACCGACCTCATCCCGACGGGGTAAATAGGTCACGCCGCGGAGCGACTTGGGCAATCCTTCCTTCTCTTTCAAGTCTATTCCGTCGGTGTGATCATTGCAAATCCAATCGCTCACCCGCCAAAGACCGAGTCTTGGGCAAGCTTCAGAAACCACGACGGAAATAGGCCGATGCCGATGGTGCCGGCAGCGGTGACGGCGAGTGTCGCGCCCACCAGAGGCGTCAGCGCCGGGGCGAACGCCCTCTTCGGCTCGTGCATATAGATCACCATGACGATGCGGATGTAGAAATAGGCGGCGACCGCGCTGAACAGCACTGCGATGACCGCCAGCATGACGAAACCATGCTCGACGAGGGCGACCAGCACGTAAAACTTGGCGAAGAACCCGGCGGTCGGCGGAATGCCGGCCAATGAGAAGAGATAGAGCAGCATCAGAAGCGCCAGCCCCGGATGTGACTTGGCGAAACCCGCATAGTCTTCGATGACCTCGCCCGAGAAATCGCCGTTCCGCATCATGATGACGGCGCCGAAAATGCCGAGATTCATGAAGGCGTAGATCAGCAGATAGAGCATCACGCTGGCGATCCCATCGGCGCCGCCAGCGGCTACGCCGAAAATGGCGAAGCCGGCATGGGCGATACTGGAATAGGCCAGGAGACGCTTGAAATTATCCTGCACCAGCGCCACGAAGCTGCCAAGCGCCATCGTCACCACCGCGATGACGGCAACGATGATCCAGACGTCCGAGGCTGCGACCAGAGGGTTGAGGAACACCCGCAGAATCACCGCGAACCCCGCCGCCTTGGGGCCTACCGACATGAAGGCGGTGATCGTTGTCGGCGCGCCTTCATAGACGTCCGGCAGCCACATGTGGAAGGGAACCGCGCCGACCTTGAAGACCAGCCCGGCGACGATGAAGACCACCGCCAGCAACAATCCTGGATCGAGCGGATCGCCAGTCACGGCTGCAGCCATCCCGTCCAGTTGCGTTGTGCCGGTGAGCCCGTAGACCAGCGAAACGCCGTAAAGGAAAATCCCGGTCGAGACCGCGCCGAGGATGACATATTTCAGCGCTGCTTCGTTCGACCGCCGCTCACGCCGCAGGAAGCCGGTCAGCACATAGGTGCAAATCACCATCAGTTCGAGGCCTGCATAGATCGACAGGAGATCGGTCGCCGAGGCCATGATCATCATGCCCGAAAGCGCAAAGAGCAGCAGGACATAGTATTCGCTGCTCCCGATCCCTTCGATATCGGCATATCTTCGCGAAAGGAGGAATGTCAGAACGGTGGCTAGGTAGAAAACGAACTTGAAGAAGACCGCGAAGCGGTCGGCGACGAACATGCCCGTGTAGGCCGGCCGTACCTCGCTCGCCAGCATGAGCGTCGCCAAGGCGGCAATCAATATGATCGCGACCGACGCCCAGACAAGGAAATCTTCCTGTCCCCTTCGCACAAACTGTCCCAGGATCAGCAGGATGCAGGCGCCGGTGATCACCACGATCTCGGGCAGGCTCGCTAGGGCCGACTGGAAAAGCGCGGCGGCGGTCATTGGCCGCTCCCCCTACTGTGCACATGTGTCACCAGATGCTTAACCGAGGCATCGATGACGTTGAGAAAGGGTTTCGGATAGAGCCCGACCCAGAGCACGAAGACGGCCAGCGGCAGGATCGCAGCCATCTCACGGGCGTTCACGTCGCGTATCGTTAACCGGGCGCTTGCGCTGGCCGGGCCCAGCGCGACCTTCCCATACATGCCGAGCAGATAGGCAGCCCCCAGCAATGCGCCCAGAACGGCGGCCGAGCCAAAGACCAGGTTGGCCGCAAATCCCCCTGACAGCACCAGCAATTCGCCCACGAACGAATTCGTTCCCGGCAACGCCATCGACGACAGGGTAAACAGTGCCAGAAACGTGGTGTAGACCGGCGCCACCTTCATCAACCCGCCATAGTCGGCGATGCTGCGGGTATGGGTCCGCTCGTAAATCAGCCCGACGAACAGGAAGAGGGCGCCTGTCGTCACGCCATGATTGAACATCTGCAGGATGCCGCCCTCGAGCCCGCGGAGGTTCAGCGCAAAAATCCCCAGTGTTACGAAGCCCATGTGGCTGATGCTGGAATAGGCCACCAGCTTCTTCAGATCGTCCTGCGCCAGCGCGAGCAACCCGCCATAGACGATCGCAAGCACCGAAAGCGCGAGCATCAGCGTCGAATAATACATCGATGCCTCCGGCAGCATCGGCAGCGAGAACCGCAGGAATCCGTAGGCGCCCATCTTCAGGAGCACGCCGGCGAGGATAATGCTGCCCGCCGTCGGCGCCTGCACATGGGCGTCCGGCAGCCAGGTATGGAGCGGCACCATCGGCACCTTGACCGCAAAAGCGATCAGGAAGGCGAAGAACAGCCAGGACTGGATCCGGAACGGCAAGTCCTGCTCTGTCAAGGCGAGGATATCGAAGGTCCTGCCACCGTAGAAATAGAGCACGATGACACCGATCAGGAACAGGAGGCTGCCCGCCAGCGTGTAGAGGAAAAACTTGATCGCCGCATAGACCCGACCCTCGCCGCCCCACACGCCGATGATGAGGTACATCGGGATCAGCATCGCCTCCCAAAAGACGTAGAAAAGGAACAGATCGAGCGCACAGAAGACGCCGAGCATCAGCGCTTGCATGAAGAGCAGGCAGATCATGAATTCCTTCACCTTGCTGTCGATCGCGACCCAGGAGGCGAGCACGCAGGTCGACCCCAACAGTGCGGTCAGGAACACGAAGAGCGCGCTGATTCCGTCGATGCCAAGGGCATAATTGATCCCGAGCACGGGTACCCACGGGTGCGTCTCGGTGAACTGCATGGCATGGGTCGTGGTGTCGAAGCTGACCAGCATGGCGATGCAGAGCGCAAGGTCGAGGACGGTGAAAGAGAGCGCAGTCCACCGCACCGCATCGGTAGCGCGCAGGAACATCAGAATCGCGGCCCCGACAACGGGTGTGAATATGATGAGGCTGAGCAGCGGGAAGCCCATGGCACCCCCTATCGCCACGCCACGACGAAGACGGCGGTGGCTGCGATAAGACCGACGATCATCGCTAGCACGTAATGGGTCACGACACCCGTCTGGAGCCGCCTGAGCCGCCCGCCGCCGTTCAGGATCGAATGCGCAATGCCATTCACGACGGCATCCACGCCGGCAAGATCGAGCCGGAGTCCTGCCCGTGCCGCGCGGCGCAGCAAGGGCAGCGCCGCGGTCTCGGAGACATTGCTCACCGCCTGCTCATAGCGCGCCAGCGGCCTTTCGGCGAGCCACATGAAGGCCCGCGCACCCTTGCGGTAAAACCAGTCAGTGTCGAGGCTGATCGTGTTCTCGGGATCGAGCGCCCAGAGGAACAGCACGAACCCCAGGGCGGTGAACATCAGCAGCCCGAGGCTCTCCATCACATGCGAACCCGTATAGGGTTCGAAATCAACCGGATAGGGCAGAAGCGCATAAAGCGGCTGGGGGAACACGCCGATCGCAATGCAGAGCACCGCCGCCATGCCCATGGCAATCAGCATGTTGCGCGGCGGCTCCCGCGCCTCCAGTTTCCGGTCCGTCCCGAAGAACATGTAATAGGGAAGCTTGAGGCCAGTGTGCAGGAACGTCCCGGACGATGCCATGGTCAGCGACAGCACCACCAGTGCGCGGTGATCCGCTCCTGCAGCCGCTATCACCATCGATTTGGTGACGAACCCCGAGAAGAACGGGAAGGCCGAGATCGCGAAGGCGCCGACCATGTAAAGCGCCACGGTCAGCGGCATGGTTTTGTAAAGCCCGCCAAGCTCGGTGAGCTTGCGTCGGCCGGTAACGTAGATGACGGCACCGGCACCCATGAACAGCAGCGCCTTGTAGAGGATATGCGCGAAGGCGTGGCTGGTGGCTCCGTTCACCGCCATCTCGGTCCCGATGCCGATACCCGCGATCATATAGCCCACCTGGCTGACGATGTGATAGGCGAGAAGCCGCCGGCAATCGTTCTCCAGCACGGCGTAGATGACGCCGTAGAGCGCCATGATGGTGCCGAGCCAGACAAGAAGCTCGGTCCCCGGAAACGCCCGCGCCAGCACATAGACGGCGGTCTTGGTGGTAAACGCGCTCATGAACACCGCCCCGGTGACGGTCGCCTCCGGATAGGCATCGGTCAGCCAGGCATTGAGCGGCGGCACGGCCGCGTTGAGGATGAAGCCGGCGAGGATCAGGTAGTCGCCGACCCCCATTCCTCCGTTGGTGAGGGCCCCCGCTATCGGGCCGAAAAGCAGTGAACCGGTGGCGAGCCCGTGGGAAATGATGCCGCCGAGCAGGACGACGCCGCCGGTGATATGGACCATGAGGTAACGGAACCCGGCCCGGATCGCCGGCCCACCACGCTGCGCGAAGACCAGATAGGCGGAGGCGAATGCCATGCCCTCCCAGAACAGGTAGAGGGTCAGGTAGTCACCGGCAAACACCACGCCAAGTGCGCTGCCGACATAAACGAATGCCGCCACGTGCTGGCCGGCATCCGTCAGATGCAGCGCGTAGACCATGCCGATCAACGCCATGATGGTGAAAACGGTGGCAAAGACGATGCTGAGCTTGTCCACCTTCGCCATCAGGATCTCCTGCCCGATGAACCGCGTTTCGCCATAGCTGCCCGGCTCCATCGCAAGGACGGCAAGGATCGCCAGCGCAGGGATCAGAAGCAGATAGGCCTTGCGGACCGACCCACTGAGGAACGGGATCGGCAGGGCGCCAAGAATAAAGAGCAGAGCTGGATGGATGAAGTCAGTCATAATAGTCCTCGCGCCGCATCAGCCCGACCCGATGGCCGAGAAACTTGGAAACGAAGATAAGCAGGACGCAGGAGACGAAACCGTAGACGGCGGACCAGCCCGGCAGGCTGTCCCACAGATATCCGGCGTGTTCGCGGAAGACCAGAAAGTCGGCGACGACGATCAGGACGAGCACGAGGTAGAACAGTCGGCGGCGCGGTCTCGCATATTGCTCGGCACCAAAGAAGTCGACGACACGCTTGATCATCGGATCACTCCATCTGCCAGGGTGAGAAAATAGCCCGGGAAAATGCCCATCAGCACCGACAGGATCGCCGTCGCGACCAGCGGAATCGTCACCAGCGGAATTTCACGGATCGTCACCCGGCTCTCCTGCTTCTCCGCCTGGAAGAAGGCGGCATAGCTGACCGGCAGGAAATAGGCGGCGTTCAGGATTGAGCTCACCAGGAGCACGACCAGGAACGCGGTCTCTCCCGCCGCCACGGCCCCCTTCGCCAGATACCACTTGCTGACGAAGCCCGCGGTCGGCGGTATCCCGATCATGCTGAGCGAGGCGACGAAAAATGCCCCCATCGTCCAGGGCAGCCTGCGGCCGATACCGGCCATGTCGCTGATGTTGCGCTTGCCCGACGCGCAATAGATCGACCCGGCGCAGAAAAAGAGCGTGATCTTGGAGAATGCGTGCGCCGCGATGTGGATGATCCCGCCGACCATCGCGACCGGCGACAACAGAACCGCGCCCAGGACGATGTAGGAGAGCTGGCTGACCGTCGAATAGGCGAGCCTGGCCTTCAGGTCGTCCCGCGTCAGGGCGTAAACCGACGCCATCAGGATCGTGAACGAAGCCAGATAGGCCGTGGCGATGCCGAGACCCAGCCCACCCACTAGTCCGGTGCCGAAGACATGGAACACCACCCGCAGAACGCAGAACACGCCCATCTTGACCACTGCCACTGCATGCAAAAGCGCGCTGACCGGTGTCGGCGCGACCATCGCGGCGGGCAGCCAGGCGTGCATCGGCATCACGGCGGCCTTGGCGAAGCCGAAAAGATAGCAGAAATAGACGACCGTCAGCAGCGCCGCCGAGGCATCGCTCCCCGCCAGCAGTCCCCCCGCGACAAAGTCGAGCGACCCCGCAATATGGTAAGTCAGCGCCAGTGCGGCGAGCAGCGCGCTTTTCGAGGCGCCCATCAGATAAACGAGGTACTTGCGGCCGCCCCTCCATCCCTCCTCGTCCTCGTGGTGGTAGACGAGCGGATAGGTGACGAGGCTGAGCACCTCGTAGAAGATCACCAGCGTAAACAGATTGGCGGCGAAGGCGCCCCCGGCGGCGGCCGCAAGACTGCTGGCGAAGCAGGCGAAGAACCGGGTCTGCGCATGCTCGTTCAAATGCCGCATGTAGCCGACGGAATAGATCGCCGCCACGATCCATAGCAGCGACGAGACGGTGGCAAACACCATTCCGAGCGCATCGACCCGGAAAGCAAAGTCGATCCCCGGCAGAATCTCGAACAGGCGCAATTCGACCGTCCCGCCCGCCAGCACCGTGGGCGCCATCGACAAGACAATCGCGAACATGGCGATCGCGGCCAATGGCGAGACCAGATTGCGAAGTCTCTCGCGGTTATTCAAAAGGAGAACTGCAAGGGCGGCCAGACCGGCGACGGCGATGGCAAGCAACGGCCGGATCGATACAACCGGGTCCAAAGCCGCTATCCTTTCATCACCGTCACGTCGTCGATCTTGAGGGTGGATTTGTTCCTCACGAGGGCAACCAGGATACCGAGGGCGACGGCAACTTCCGCCGCGGTGATTGCGATGACGAAGATCGCGAAGATCTGCCCGCGGAAATCGGCGTGGTAACGCCCGAAAGCGGTGAAATTGATGTTGACCGAGTTGAGCAGCAGCTCCAGCGACATCAGTACGACAAGAATATTGCGCCTGAGCAGCACGCCCGCCGCTCCGATCACGAACAGGACCACTCCGAGCACAATATACCACCAGAGCGGAACCATCACCCCTGCTCCTTCCGCGCCAGCATGATGGCGCCGACCAAGGCCGCCAGCAGGATTACGGAGGCGGTTTCAAACGGCAGGAGATAGTCGGCGAAAAGTGCTGTGCCAAGCTGCCTGACCTCATCGCCGCCGCCCATCGCGACGGGCTCCACGACCGAAAAGCGGTCGCTCCAGAGCACCAGCACGAGCATCTCGACCCCGAGCAGGACGAGCAGTATCAGAGCCGGGAGGTTGCCGCCCGGCAAGAACCGCTGCAACACCGCTTCGCGCACATCGATCATCATGATCACGAACAGGAACAGGACCATGATCGCGCCGATATAGACGAAGATCTGGATGACCGCGAGCAACGGCGCCTCGAGCAAGACGAAGATTGCCGAGATCTGCAGAAAACACGCCATCAGCGCCAATGCGCTGTGAACCGGATTGCGCGCCAGGACCACCGTCAGGGCCGTGATCACGGATACCGCAGCGAACAGAAGAAAGAACCCCTGATCCATCGACGCCGACCCTCCGACGCGAACTGCCACTCGGCGCGAGACGGCCGGGTTCGAGACTGCGCCGCAACTTCAGATGCCTTCGCAAATTGTGCCCTAGTATCGGATTTTTCACAAGATTATTGTCATCGGGGGAGCAAGATCGAGTCCGTCGGATGTGGCGAAGGTCGCTTGCCAAGCGCGCGCTTTCGATGGGGCCTGCAAGCAGGCGAAGCCGACGACGCGGGACAGAAAACAACAAATCCTGCTTCCCAAATCAACATTCGCCAAGCCGCCAATAGGCGCATTGGTATAAGCTCGGGGCCGAGAAGGTAGAGCATGGACGGGCGAGAAATTCCTCTTGCAGGCCATCTTCGTCTCCCGGTTGAATGGTGGTCGACGAGGCTGGAGCGGCTGTCTCGATTGCCTTCTTGACATCCGTGGGCGCTTACCGCGCACCCTGATCCAGGCGCGTGCGGATCGCGTTCATCTGCTCGATCTCCGCACGCTGGCCGCGCGAGATATTGGCGCAGAGCGCGACCAGTTCAGGATCGTTGAGGGCGGCTTCCCGGCACATGAGGATTGCACCTGAATGATGAGGCACCATGGAGGCGATGAATTGGCGGTCGCCTATGAGAGCCTGTGTGCGAGTGCCTGCAAATGCCGCGACGAACAGGATCACAAGGCCGACATGGATTGCGGCGTTCAGCTTCCTGTTCCGGTACATGCCGCCCATGGTGGCGAGCATGATGATGCCCATCGGGGCCACCATCGTCAGCGCCATGTAGAGCATGTTGAGATTGTTCCGGAAATCGCTCCAGCCGTCGATCATCGAGAACATCACGAAGTACATGACGATGAGGCTGAGGATCATGTTGACAGCGAACATGGAATAGGGATGCCTGCTCATCTCCTCATGTCGGGAATTATGGTGGTCGCGCATCGCTAACTTCCTTCCGGCCTCCGGACCGAGTCGGAAGGCGGTTAAAGCAATTCCAGGAAAAGTGCGAAGCCGTTTTCCCTCCGGAATCGCGTCAATCCAAAAGGTTAGAGCGGTTCTGCGCTTCCGTGAAAAGCTGAACCGCTCCAGATATTTCCGAGGCAACAACTCGGAGGCATATCGCCTTAACCTTGCATGGGCGGGTTGGTTCCCGGGTTACCAGAGCTTGCCGGATGCGGGAGCCCGAGCTTGCTGATCAGATCGCGCCGTCATAAGCGATCTACGTCATCATCCCCGTCGCCATGTGGTCCAGGTGGTGGCAGTGCAGCGGCCAACGGCCGGGATTGACGGTATCGAGCGGTGCCAGGTGGCTTCGTGTGATTGCCTCGCTAGTTCCCGTCTTTCAGGGAGAAGGCGAGTACATAGTCGCCGACATCAGTCGAATTTGCTGCTCCGCCAATCGAGACCAGAACATATTGCTTGCCTGTCTTCGGTGAGACGTAGGTCATCGGCGTCGCACTCGAGCCGACCGGCAGAGGAAATTTCCAGAGTTCGTTGCCGTTCTCGGCGTCATAGGCGCGGATGTAGTAGTCCTGGAAGCCGGCAAAGAAGACGACGCCGCCGGCGGTCGTAGATGTGCCAGCATAGGTCGGCAGGCCCATCGACATGGGTAAATTCATCTTGATCTTGAACGGTCCGAGCTGTTCAGCAGTCCCGGCCGGCACCTGCCATGCGATTTGGCGTGTGTTCAGATCCACGGCCGTCAGCGTGCCCCATGGTGGTTGCGTACAGGGAATGCGCAGTCTCGACGTCCATTTCTCGGTCGTCATACCATAAGGTGTGCCGCGCTGTGGGGCGGAGGGGCCGTGCGCGGTCGTGACGAGGGCGAAATCGACGTAATCGGCCCGCGGAACGAGGGCGAAGATGCTGGGAACGCGAATGTCGTTCATGAAGACGCGGTTGTTGGCCAGGTCGACCGAGACGCTTCCCCAGTTGAGACCGCCCAGATTTCCCGGCTGCTGAAGTGCGGGATGCGTGCCGATCGGGGTGAAATCGCCGTCGTAGCGCATCTTGCGAAAGGCGATGCGGCAGGCCAGCTGATCGAACATCGTCAGGCCCCAGGCCCGCTGCTCCGTGACACGTTCCGCACCGATCGTCGGCATGCCGACGGAATAAGGCTGTGTCGGTGACAGTTTCTCCTCCGGCGCGCCGCCCGTTTGCGGCACCGGCTTTTCCTGAACTTCGGCGAGGGGAAGGCCGGTCTGGCGATTGAGCAGGAAAAGCTGCCCACGTTTGGTGGTCTGCAGGATGGCCGGCAGGGTGGCGCCATTGCCATCGGGCAGGTCGATCAACAGCGGTTGGGCCGGCAGATCATAGTCCCAGATATCGTGATGCACGGTCTGGAATTTCCATCTCTCCCTGCCGGTCGTCACATCGAGCGCCACCAATGTCGCGTTGTACTGATCGGCGAAAGCCGGACGACTGGCGCCGTAATAATCCGGCGTGGTATTGCCGAGCGGGGCATAGATGAGGCCGAGTTTGTCGTCGAAGGCGGCTGTCGTCCACATATTGGGCGTGGCGCGGGTGTAGGTCTCGCCTGCTGGCGGAAGCTTGGTGATCGCAGGATTGCCGAGATCCCAGGCCCATTCGAGCTCACCGGTCACCACGTTGAATGCGCGGATCACGCCTGACGGCTCGCCGACCTCCTGATTGTCGGTGACCCAGCCTCCGATGACAATCAGGTTGCGGGCAATCAGCGGAGCCGATGTCTGGAAATAGTAGCCGGTCTTGATTTCACCCATGCCCTGAGAGAGCTGCACGGTGCCGTTGTCGCCGAAGCCCGTGCATGGCGCGCCGGTCTTGCTGTCGATCTCGAGGAGGCGGGCATCGATCGTCGTCTGTATCAGGCGCTCGTTGCAGAGGCCATCGGGCGATCGGCTCTCCTCCGGCATCTTGTAATAGCCGAGGCCGCGGCAACGCTGCCAATAAGGCGCCGACGCGTTGGGATCGAAGGTCCAGCGGGGTTTTCCGGTATCGGCATCAAGGGCGGCGATCACATCCGTCGGCGTGCAGGTGTAGACGGTATCGCCGATCTGCAAAGGCGTGTTCTGGTCGACGCCGTCGCCTCTTCCGGTGCGATATGTCCAGGCAAGATCCAGCCTGGCAACGTTGCCGCGATTGATCTGGTCGAATGGGGAATAGCGATCTCCGGCCGTGCTGCGGCCGTAGGATGTCCAATCGGAGGGGGAATTGTCGCCTCTGACCGTCTTGTAGGCAGGAATATCGCCGGAGGGACGGATCACCTGATGCGGCGTGAAAGCAAGGGCAAAGCCCGCGGCAAACAGAATGGCGGCAAGCAGGGCGCCGCCGTGGAAGAGCTTCCGGCTGGCGGTCGGCAAACGCGCTGGTGCAAAAAGAAGCGCAAATCCCGCCAGCGCGATCGGGGACATCAAGCGTGCGAAGAGCCCCCAGAAATTGGTGCCGGACTCCCATAATGCCCAGGGAAGGGTGAAAACGGCGATAAGCAGGATGATGAGTGCGCCCAGTGGCTTGCGGCGCCATAGCAGAACGGCCGCAATGAGGTAGGCAAGCCCTGTGATTGCGTAATAGGGCGAGCCGCCGAGGCTGAGCAGCAAGGCGCCGCCTCCCATCAAGCCCAGTCCGATAAAGGCGAGAACGATACAGAACAGAGCGGCCAGAAATTTCATTCGTTCCTCATCCAATTCGCTGCGCGATCGCCCGTATTCGTCTCCGACCATGAAACGGCGCCTCGGGCAGCACAGCGCCATTGGACCGATGGTCAGCTATTCGTCCCGAAGCGGGCAGTCCCTCAAATTTTTCCTGATGTAGCTCTGGTCACTGACACGTGTCCCCGAGCCGGCAATGATGCTTGCGATTGCGTCAAAACTTCTGAAAGGGTCACTGATGGTTCTCGGCGAAAAGCTTGATCTGGCGAAGGGGCGGCCGACAGGATTTGACTACATGCGATTGCTGTTGGCCTTTTCGGTGCTTTGGATACATACGGCTCGCGTCACCTATGGCGATGATCTGTTTTTGTGGGAAACGCCCCTGCGTCCTTTTATCAAGTCGGTGCTGCCCATGTTCTTTGCCTTGAGCGGGTTCCTGGTCGCCGGCAGTCTCGGGCGGTCGAAGACGTTGATCTCCTTTCTTGGCAATCGATTTATCCGGATTTACCCCGCCCTCGCAGTGGAAGTGTTTCTGGCTGCTTTTATACTTGGAGCGATCTATACCGAGTATGACCTCAGTAACTACTTTACCGACCCCCAGTTTTTTGCATATCTGCTGAATGTCACCGGGCACATTCACTTCAATCTTCCGGGGGTGTTCCCGAGCAATCCTGACGCCGCGATGGTGAATGGGCAGCTCTGGACCGTGCCCTTCGAACTTAAATGCTACGTCGCGATTGCCGCGCTTTTCCTGCTCGGCGTGGTCAGGCGGCGCGTGCTCGCGCTCATCGCAACGACGGCGTTGATCGTGGGTTTTGGGCTTGCGAGATATTGGAAGCATGAAAGCAACTGGGCATCCATGCCTACGACCGCGTCGGGGAATCTGCTGATCGGCGCCTTCCTCGTGGGCGTGACCATCTATCTCTATAGGGACAAGATTCTGTGGGATGTCCGCATCTTTATCGCTGCTGTGGCCGTCATATTGTGGGCTTATTGGTTCAGCTCCTTTGGGGACTTCGTTGCCATTCCGGCTATTGGATATGTAACGGTCTTTCTCGGCCTGACCTCGCCCCGCAAGCTCGGAGTGCTTCAGGGGGCCGACTACTCCTACGGCGTATTCCTCTATGGCTATCCCATCCAGCAGGCCTTCGTCGCGCTCGGACCCTGGGCGCATAACTGGTGGCTGAATGGGATCGTCTGCAGCATCATTGTCACTTGTTTTGCCGCCTTCTCATGGCGATTCATCGAAAGGCCGGCGTTGGAATTGAGGAAACAGGTGACCTGGCTCGAGAACCTCTACCTGCAGCGCGGCACAAGACGGGAATTGGCCGGCGCGGTTTTGAAATAGGCTTCTCGACCGCCCATCCGGGAGTGTGCGTGACCAGCAGAGAGATCATCGGGGTTTGCGGTCGCCGCGAGCCTTGTTGATGCGCGGCGACTATTCCAGATGAAAGGCTTATGCCGACCGCAACATGACTTTTCGGATGTTGCTGCACCGAGTGCGCTGCATGTCAGCGCTGGAACCGTTCAGATTTCGCTACTGGAGATATTCTTCCAATCTTTCCAGCCTTCACCCTGAATGAGCCCGTGATCGGACAAGTCCTTCCAGTTCGTGTAAGTGCCCGTATCGTCATGGACGAAGTCAGTCATGTCCTTGCCGGAGGAGTAAACGGTGTATTCATCAGTATGCTGAGAACGATGCGCGGCATCGGAAACCTTATGCACGAAGGTCGATAGGAACTTGAAGTGGAGAAGGGCGCCGGATACGCAAAGTGCGCCGCGCATCTCGCCCAGATTCAGGGAAAGCGGCCAGACCTGGTGCGATGATTTGAGAAACAGCCGTTCACCTGTCACATAGACGAGAGGGATCTTGTTGAGCGCCGGCCCGTCCCACAGCCGATCGTGAAAATAGATGCGTCCGCGAACGCCGCCTTTGATCCATATTGTCCAGTTGCGTTCGTCGAAATGTGCGACATAGCCGGATCGGTCGAAAAGGTTGCAGACTTCGAGCGGGTTGCGGCCGGGTTCACATATGTTTTCGAGAACCGGACGCGGGCTGTACATGTCGATCATGACCGAGCGGAGGGAATGGCCGCCAGTGGCTTCCATGTAGGCGGTCAGCTGATCGATCGGGCGGGTGTCGCAATGCGGATAGACCAGGAACTCGTCTGCATCGACATAAAGGACCCATTTCTCCCGGCAGTGCCGGTTGATGACCTCGTTGATCCAGTCGTTTCCGAACCTTGCCGCCTTGTAGGAGCCATGCGCCGAAAGGAGCGTGACATCGTCGAAGCCGGACAGCAATTCGGCCGTTCCGTCCGTCGAGCCGTTGTCGATGCAGATGAAATGCTCGAAGCCGAGATCACGATAATATTGCAGGAAAAATGCCAGCCGATGGCCTTCGTCACGGATGACGCAGATGACCACGTGACGCGCCTGCCTGAGGCCGCTGCGCAACCGGTCGTAACGAACCTGCCGAGCCTTGAGCGACCGGCGCAGGCGAGCTTTTGCGTAATGCGAGATACTGGCCACGGAAACCCGATAACTCATATTCCATCCTGAACATTATCCGTTCCCGGATTCATTAGGCTTGCTTCGAGAAGCCCGACAGACGGAGCGCAGAGCAATTTCGGCTGGTGGGAACAATGTGTGGTCATCATACGGCGTAATCGCCAACCAGCAGGCTCTGGACCCGCGGGTGGGGGCCGTTCCTCTCGATCGCGTGTTCGATGCGTGCCCGCATCGACCGATATTTATAGAGCATCTTCCGATCGAAGCTTATTCCGCGATAGAGCGCGTTGTAGATCGGATGGGCTTTGCGCAGATCGATATAGACTTGGCTTTCCCGATCAGTCCATGGAAAGAAGGTTCCATGCCATGGCTTCGGATGCGCCATGTAGTGGACGATCGCCAGCGACGACATGTTCACCAGATGCAGAAACTGCTTGGGAAAGTTCCAGCGGTTGGACACGAGGATGAGCGATGAACCGCAAACGTAGTTCAATGCGCCCTGATCATGTTTGCCCTCGCAAGCCCCGGGATTGCTGGCAAAAAGCTCAAGCGCTTCCTGCCCGATCCAGCCGTTGCGATGGAACTTCAGGACCCCTGCATTGAAATAGTGGTTGTCCTTTCCAGTGTTGAGGAAGTCCTGGATTGCCGTGTAATCGCGGGCGGCGAAAAACCGGCCCTCGGGCACGGTGGCGTTTTCGAGTTTGCCGAGATCGCTGACGATCTGGGTATCGCCATCGAGATAGATGATCTGGCTGTAATGGGCAGGCAGGATCTCGCAAAGGACAAGTTTGGCCATCGTGCTGACGCTGATGCGCCCCCTAAAATGCGAAGGGTCGAGCTTGCCGAGCGAATCTTGCAGCGCGTCGGTCGCATCGACCAATTCGACTCCGCTCGCGGTGAGGAGGGCTCTCAACTCATTGAAATTGTCGAGACGTTCAGACATGAGCACGCAAACGTCGCTTGCGGGGCTTGCGAATTTGCGAGCCTGAAGCGCGGAGAGGATAGTTGGAAATGAATATTCGACATCCGTGACGTAGACGACGCATTGATTGTTCATGTCTTCACCCTTCCGGTACTCTTCAATGCGAGTGAGTGACTGCTCCCTTCAGGATAGCGGGAACAGTTGTTGATCGATCCGGCAGACCTGTCGTATGACAGGCTGGTCCGGTATATATTTCGGATCGCTGGACCGCTCGTTTGTTGAAACAGCATCCGGCCGCTGGCGGTTTTTGTGTGTTCCATTGTTGAGACGCTCATCATGAAGAATGCCGTGCCTGTCACAGGGCCCCCTTTCGACATTTTGATCCGCGGCAGGACGATGGATTCCGGAAGCCTTATCGAAATGCAGAGGGAGGGAGGATCGTCATGCTGATCACCACCTTGGTGGCGGCCGTGATTTCGATAGCTGCCGGCGCTTCGATCCGCGCCTGGGCCTTCGCGATTTTCGGAATACTTGTGGCAATCGGCTTCGGCAGTGTGGCTTTCGCCGACGGGTCTTCGCTGATCGGGGCGATCGTTTCCGGTATCGCTTTCCTGATGCTCATGGAGATCGGGTATCTGGCGGGCGTGTTCCTGTCCGGTTTTGCGCGCCGTAGCGCCAGATCGCGACAGAACAATTCCGCCGCCGATAACGTCGCAGCCACCAGCGAGCGCCAGCAGGGCTGACGGCGAAACAGGATCGGTCGCCCGTCCTTTCCACGGATGCGGCGCGGGCGATTGGCTGCGAAGCCACCCGGGCAGGCGCATGGCCGCAACGGCGTCCCGCCCTTGGCCTCGAACGAAACTCACGACTGAGGTCATCATGTTGCAAACACCGGCGCTCTCCTGAGAGATGCCGATGCCTCCGGGGCAAGTTGATTTGCGCCAGATCGGGCCACCCGATGCTGCGAGACACAGGGGGCGGCCAGACAACCGGCAGCCAAACCCGCCGTGGTGCTGAACAGCAGACCGAGATCGGTGCCGCTTCCTGAAATCGCAGCAGAGGCGATCTGTGAGATCGATGCCACAATGGCGGCATTTCCGATGGCATGCGTCTCCCGATTGCCGGAGACGTGCCGGCCGGAGGCTCTGACAAGGCTGTGCAGGAAGGCGACGAAGAGAAGCGTGCCGGTCAATCCGACGTTGGACAGCAATGCGGCGAGGAAACTTGAAGCCCGAACCGTTCCGAGGCCGGCGCCGAAAGTGGCCGTATCGACGAATGCGATCAATGCCAGCGTGTTCCAGGCGGTGCGCTCTTCGCCGGATTGCGATTGGAGTTTGTCCGACACGGTGGTGTTGACGAGGCTGGTGATGGAATTCCACGCATCGGGGACAAGGCTGAGAGCGATGATGGCGCAAGGGATCAGGAAGAGAGTTATCGCCAGGAAAGTCACGTGCGAGGTCTTGGCCGATCCTGCGATCATACGTTTGCAGCAGAACAGCACGAGCATGCAGACAACGAAAAGCCCGGCGATATAAGCGGTTGTCGATGTGCAGAGCAGGATCGTCGGGCCGATGAGAAGCGTTGCCATACCGGCCATACGGCTTCGAACACGCTCCAGCCAGAGCAGAAGCGTGAACGAAAAATAGGCCAGTGCGACCGTCCCATAAATGCTTGCTTCGGGAAAGGCGCCGACGATGCGTTTGAAGCCGCTGATCGTCTCGGCCGTATGCATGGTATAATTCGCGTTTCTGATGACATCGAGCAGATAGGACTGGCCGGTCAGGAACGTTCCGATATCAAGCAAAGCCAGAGCAAAACATGCGATGGACGCGAGGATCAACTGCTGTGCGATGAAACTCGCATATCCGAGCCTCGCAAGTCCCGCGACCACGGCAAAGCAGGCGAGGTCGCCAAGCAGATAGACAGATTGACTAAGATTGGATGAGCCTGGCGACAGGGGCGCGGCGACAGTCGACATCATGCCCGTCGCATCTCTCGCAGAGGAGTAGACGAGGGTCGCGCCTGCAAAAATGCGCGGCAGGAAAAACGACGACACGACGGAAAACAGGACGTAGGCGGCAAACCAGAAGCCGGGACCCGGATAGGCGATGCTAACCAGCGCCGCTTGCGTCTGGACCGGACGCAACAAGGTGGCGGCGACGATAAACAGGAGCAGAAGATGGCTTGGCTGAATACTGCTGCCGCCGAGCGCAGGCAATTGCAGAGCCGCCGCGGCTCCCAGCAGCGTCAACAGGCAGAGGGTTGTCACGGCAAAGCGCGCTCCTTTGACTGTGGTGATCAGGCCAAGCAGGAGAACGATGAAACCGAGCGGCTCTATCGACATGCTTCTAATCCTGAACCGGGCAAACAGCTGAAATAGCGCTTTGGCCGAATGCGGCATCGACAAGCCGATATGATGGACGAGGCGAAGGCCGCCAGCTGTCGTCGCTGATCATCATCGCCTCCTAATTCGATCCCGTCTGGGATATCCAGCTGCGGCCCGTTGGATTATCCCTGGCCACATCAGATGACGAGAGTGTCGAGCTCTGCGTCCGGGGTGAGGGCTGCAGCGGCGACGTTGACGCCTGAAGGTTGGTGTCCAAACCGACCTCGATGAGATCATGCGGCAGCAATGCGGTTTGCTCGTCGGCCACGATGTTGCTGGAGGTTCCGTCGTTATTGCGGCGCACAATCCTGTAGTTCTTCTGCGTTCTGCCAAGTCCCGGCGCGTCCGCGTTCATCTGAGCAAGCTGAGCGTCGTAGCCGGCCTGTTCGCCCAGAAGCTGGGCTACCTGGATATCGATTGCCGCCCTGCCGATCGCCAGATTGACCTGGTTGAGCAGCTCCTGGTTTTCGCTATTCTGCCTGTTGACGATATTGATCTTGGAACGGTCGGCCTCACTGAGGCCCTGGCGAGCCGTGGTCAGGGCAACTTCGAGATCGATCAGGGTACCCTGTGCATCCGCAACCCAGCGGTCGACAGACACCTGGCGGGAATTGCTGACCAATCCCTTGCTTACCAGGCTGTTGACGTTGTCCAGTTCCTTCTGGGCAAGGTCAATCTGCCGCTTTTGCGAGCTGATCTTGGCCTCGAGTGACTCGACCTGCTGGCCATAGAGGCGGGTGAGGTCATTCGCCGCTTCGATCTGGCTATCGATATCGACGCGGCGCAGCCGCATCAGGTTCAATTCCTGTGCCTTCTGCTTGTCCATATCGGGCGTTCCGACGAGTTCGGCGGGAACCTCGAAACTCTGCTCACCGGCGATTTCCGCCCGCAGCCGCGCCTGCCGCATCAGGAGGTCGCGCCGGTTGAGGACGGCGGTTCGATAGGCCCCGGCTGCCTGAATCCGGTCGCGCTCGAAAGTATTGTCTTCGCGTTCCCGCAGAAAGCCGCCAGCGATGCTGATGGCCTTCATGACCGTCATCCGCGGTTCAAAAGGATAGCGTCCCGGGGTTTGAACGGTGCCGGTCACAAAAATCGGCGCATGCTCGGCAACCTCCAGGGCGATGTATGGCTTGCCAGGAAGTGCCGCCTTTTCCGCGAGCGCGCTGGCGATGGCAGCGGCGAGTTCTTCGGTTGTTCTTCCGGCCGCCTGTACATGGCCAGCGATCGGGATCGACAAGTCGCCGGTATCGTCGATGGTGTAGACACCATCGAGAGCTTCCCAGCTGGCATAGCGGGAATCCGCTGAACGCCATTCAACGACGCGCAGTCTTACCTTGTCTTCCGGCACGAGGGTGAATGTTTGCGCGTGGGCGACGCTCCAGCCGGCGAGGCAGCAGAAAACCAGCAGAGCGAGGGCCGCGGAGATGACGCGATCGGGCAAGAATGTGCGCTGCATTGATCTATCTCCGTTTCGTTTCGATCGACGGCGAGGGCATTGCGCGGGACGGCGGATTGCCGAATTCGAGAATGCGGGACGGTGCGGCGCGGCCGGCAAGGAGATCGGTGAGCGCCAGCAAATTGCCGCTCAAACGTCCCCATCGGTCGATCAAGCGGTCGTTGAACACTATGCCCGATGCGTTGGCCAGAATGTTGCGGCCGATCTGCGCTATCGCCCGGCCTTTCGAGATCGTGCCCTTGCGGATCAGGTAGACAGGATTGGCAACCTGCGAATATCCGAGTCTGCGGCCAGGCTGTCGCCCGGATCTGACGCCGAGATGTACTCCACGGGCGCCTTCAACGCGCACGGATCTGCCGTAGCGGGCGATGGACCTGCTGAAATCGACATCCTCAAGCCAGCCATAGAGCGGCAGTTGCTCGTCAAACGTCAGTGCGTGTTTGAGGACGGGGGCGAGGCGAACTGCCATATTGCACCCATATGCATTATAGACATCCGTCACCCGCTCGGACACTTCGCCGGCAGTGTGAAGAACCTGCAGCGCCTTCGACATGTCGAGCCCCCCAATGAGGACGCCGTCGGCCAGGACCTCACCGGTGGCAATCGCGATGGCAGGATTGGCTGCAAAGACGGCTGTCATCCGTGCCAGGAAGGTTGGGGCCGGAATGAAATCGTCGTCCAGGAAGATCAGAACATCGGTATCGGCCGCGGCCGCCCGGATAATGCTGTTGCGCTGGGAGGTGAGGCCACGGCTGCCGATAATGACTTCCACGTCGAGACGGTCGGCGAGCCCGGCGGCATCGTCGATCCCTGGTACGCAGACGATCAATCGCGGCGGCTGGTCGGGCAGGCCGGCGAGATAATCGACCGTTTCCAGCAGGATCGAAGGGCGGCCCGCCGAAGCAATTCCGACGGCGATCCGCAATGGCCGGCTCGCGCGCCGCGCCGTCGCTTCGGTGTCGCAAGAAACAGGCGCCGAACTCAAGCTGTCCTGCCTGGTCGTTTTTGCCGAATGCGCGATCATGGCTGCATGCTCCTCGGAGCGTGATTGATAATCGCGCCGAGGATCTCCGCGCCGACGTTCCGCATCGTCTCGATGACGCGCATGGCGTCGTCGATCGATGTGCGTCCGTGCGAGGCGACCACGAGAACGCCGTCCAGCTCCGGCGCGATGGCGTTGGCATCCGGTGACGCGGAGAATGCGGAAATGTCGACGAATATGGTGTCGAACTCTTTTTTCAGCTCGGCAAAGCTCAATTGCGTGCGGCGGGAACTCAGGCGAATGGCCGGTGTTACCGCATCCACCTTGCCGAGCGGCAGGAACTTCAGCGTCGGGGTGAGCGGCAGGGCCGCCGTCTGGATGAGGTCGCCGTTGTCGAGGACGTCGACGAGGCCGCTGGCACTATGAGGCGCGATCGCCCTGCTGAGCGATGATTTCTGCGCGGCCGCATCAATCAGAAGCGTCTTCGCTCCAGATACCGACGACAGCACGGCAAGTTCGCTTGCGATGGTCGATGCGCCGTTGCCGGGATCGACGGCGACCACTCCGATGACGATCCGGCGCTTGCGCCGAAGCCCGACGACTGTTGCGCTCAATTCCGTCATGCCTGGAATAACCGAATAGGCGGGTGAACTGCTGCCCGTGCCGGTGGCGAGAAAAGATGCCGGCTGGCCGTTGCGTGTCCTCTTTGATGTCGCCAGCACAGTGACGAAGGGCAGGCCACAGGTTTCGGCGATCTGATGCGGGCGGACGAGCCGGCGGTCGCTGGCATGTCTTATCATCGCGAGTGCGAAACCGGCGCCAAGGCCGATGGCCGCCGCAAAGGCGGCGATGAGCGTGCTGCGCGGTCTCGCCTTCGAAAGAGGCAGTGTGGCTCGCGAGACGATCGTGGCATCGGACATCGGATAGGTAATGCGCTGCTTTGCTTCGGTTAGCTGGTTCAAGGTGTTTTCATAGAGAGAGCGGCGCGCGTCCGTTGCGCTCTGCAACTCCGCAAGCTTGAACTGGTCGCGCGGATTGCTCGTGAAACTGGCCAAGGCGCTGGCGGCTTCCGCCAGCCCTCGCTGTTGCTCGGCTATGAATTTCGCCAGCCAGTCGCTGTATTGGCGGGCGGCGTTGGCCTTCATCGCGATATTCTTCTGGATATATTGTCCGGCGAGCGTGTCGGCGATATCGACGGCCTTCTGAGGGGTCGATGCCGCAGCCGATATCTCGATGATCGTCGAGCTTCCGATCCGGCGGATGTCCATCATGTTCAGCAGTTTGGCGGTTGCCCAGTCGTGGAGCCGCTCCTCCTCCGCCTGCGGCCGCGCTTCGCTCGCTCCCTTGCCCGCCGTATCCTGCGATGGCGTGTCCGGTTGTGAAGAAAACCCCATCAGCCAATTCTTCGCTCTGTCCTGCAGCGAAGGCGTCTGATCGACAAACTCCGGATCATGAACGAGATCAAGCGCCGCCACGGTTCCGCCGACGACATCGCTCGATCTGGCGATCTCCAGCTGTCCTTCGATGAAGGCATCTTCGGCGAAAGCCCTCTGTGCTTCAGAGCCGCTCACCTGGGGGAAGATCACAAGCTGCGTGCTGGCAACGAAAGTCGGTTCGGCGGTCAGCATGTAGCTTCCGGCGATCGCCAGGAAAGCGATGGTGGTCACGACGATCCAGTGCCAGCGCATTCTCAAAAAGAAGAGCATATCCCGTATGGTCAGCGGTGAATTCCCGCCGCCTGTGGCTGCTGCTGCCAGGGATATGGGAGAGACACCGCTGAAGATCGTGCTGGAGGTCATGTCGTCCTAATCCGGAATGGGAAATCAAGGAATAACCAGGTGATGGTAGCTTGGAGGGGACGTGGGAGCGGCGCATTTTCCGATCCCGGCACGGTTGGCTGTCTCCCCTTTGAAGGCTCAGTACGATCCGCGCTGCGAAAACAGCGCAGGAATGGTCTTGGCGATGATCAAGAAGTCTCGAGCGAGCGACCAGTTGTTGAGATAGTGGACATCGAGAGAAACCCTGTACTCGTAACTGACGTCGTTGCGCCCGCTGGTTTGCCATTGACCGGTCAGTCCCGGACGGACTGCCATATAGGCCCACATGTGTTCGCCGTAGCGCGGCAGTTCCTCGGCTGTGACCGGGCGGGGTCCGACGAGGCTCATTTCGCCACGCACGATATTGATCAGCTGGGGAAGCTCGTCGATGCTCGAGCGCCTGAGAATATCGCCGACGGCGGTGATCCTCGGATCGTTCTTCAACTTGCGCGTCGCTTCCCATTCGCTGCGGGCGGCCGGGTTGTTTTGCAGCAATTCCGCGAGCTGAGCGCTCGCATCGGGCTTCATCGTGCGAAATTTGAGGCATCCGAACGGCGCTCCGCCGAAGCCAATGCGCGTATGGGAATAGAAGACTGGGCCGCGGTCGGAGAGTTTCACGATCATCGCGACGATCAGCAGAAGCGGAGAGAGCAGGATCAGAGCGGTGATCGCGACAAGAATATCTATCGCACGCTTCGACGACCTGCTCGCTGCACGAGGCCGGGAATCGGGGGAATCGTCACCCTTCGCGGCCCGTTCGACGCGTGACCAAGCCTCAAAACTATGTGCTTCCCATGCCATCGCGGTCTCCAAAACATTGCCCGTCAACAACCGTTGAAAGCTTGCTGCGCCGCACCCAGATTGTCTGTTACCAAGGTCATAATCCTTAATTAATTCTTCATGCTAGGAAATCTCAGACAGATTTCAGAGTACAGATCCGTGTCATCAATTCTTTTAATTTGTTCTATAATCTGCTTTTGTCGGTCGTTCTGTGTGAATTCAATCATTATTTTTATATCGGAATTTCAATATCTGCTTGTTTTTAATTCAATAAGTCCTTTTTATATGCAGTTTTGTTCGATGCGGCCAATGGTACTCGTGTATTTTAGAAAGTTTGATTTTATACCGGTGGCTATTATGATTTTTTCTGAAGTAGACTTAAATTTTACGTTAGATTTGCGCGGATGTTATTTGACTAACGTAATAATCCAATATAATTGATGCAGTGCAGCATTAGTGAGAGACCATTCTAGTATCAGGAGTGAATTGCATGGACGGGATCACACATGCATCAGATCGCAGGATCGGCATCAGCAAAGGCGCGATCTCGGCCAGCGGCGGAATTCACCTCAACAGTCGCATCGTCATCGATGACGAATTCCTCTCCTGCCGCTCGAGCGTACGGCGTTTCCGTCGTGGCGAGATCATTGCCGGGGCCGGGGTCCTTGTCGATATGTTCGCGCGCGTGCATTCGGGGTTGGTCAGTGCAAGTACGATGCTGCCCGACGGCAGGGAATTCATCGTCGAAATCATTCCGAAAACAGGTCTGATCGGCGAGCTTGAAGTCTTGCGCCGGCAGACACTGAACCTCGAATACCGAGCCAGTTCCAATTGCGAGCTGCATTTCTTCGAAGGCCGGCTGCTGCGCGACATGTATGCTAGCGATTCGTGCTTCCGCGAAAAAGTCTTCTCAAGGGCCTTGGCGCGTGTCTCGGAGCTTGAAGATAGGATCATCGCCAACGCGGCGTCGACCCTTCAGGCAAGACTGGCGAGCACGTTGCTGCGGCTCTCGGCTGTTTACGGAAAAGATGCCGCAAACAGTGGCAACGAAGTGATCATCTCGCAAAACGATCTGGCCGCAACGCTGCCGGCGTCCCGCGAGAAGGTCAATCAATGCCTGCGGCGCCTGCGGGAATGCAAGATTGTCGACGGAGGGCAGGGCAAGATCCGAATACTTAACCGCAAGGCGCTCGAGGCCTGTGCGAATGGCGCGTTTTCGGCGAAGTGATGAGCCTGTCGTTTCCTGGGGCCCTCCGATCCGCCGCAGATGTCAGCCGCTTTGCCGGCCGCGGCACGACGAGGATTGATCGCGTGGTCGTCATCGACGACTACTCGGTGGCCAGGGGCGGCGCGACGGGGCTGGCGGTGCTCTCGGCCAAGCTTTTTCGCGGCCTGGATATTCCCGTGACTTATATTTGTGGGGATGACGCCGCCAATGCAGAACTTGCTGCTCTCGGGGTCGCCATGGTCGGATTGAACAGCCGCGACCTGCTTAGCGCCGAGCGTGCGAAGGCTTTCGTGACCGGCATTCACAATGGTGCGGCTGCCCGCATGGTCGCGAACTGGATTGCCGCGAAGGATACGGCGAATACCGTCTATCACGTCCATGGCTGGCATCAGATCCTGTCCCCCGCGCTTTTCAGGGCACTGGCTCCGGTCGCAGGACGATGCGTGATTCACGCGCATGACTTCTTCACTGCCTGTCCCAATGGCGCCTTTTTCGATTACCAGGCGCAAGAGATCTGCCTTCGGCGTCCGCTCGGTGCCGGCTGCATTGCGACGGCTTGCGACAAGAGAAGTTATTCGCACAAATTGTGGCGGCTCGCCCGCGGCTCGAATATCCTCCGGCTGCTGAGGGCTGAGGCCGATTTCGGCCGGATCATCTTGCTGCATGAGAAGATGGCTGGGTTTCTCGTCGGCGCCGGCTATCGGCCCGAGCGGTTGACGACGATCCGCAATCCCGTCGCCCCCTTGTCGATAGGGCGTGTCGAGGCGGAGGCGAACGACGAATTTGTCTTCATCGGGCGGCTCGACGCGGAAAAGGGCGTGGAGGATGCCGTGGCCGCCACACGCAGAGCCGGCGCCAGGCTCTGCGTGATCGGGGACGGCCCGCTGATGCCGTTGGTCGCCGCTTCCGGCGATCACGTCAGGGCCGTCGGCTGGCAATCGCATGCGGAGATCGGCACCACCATCCGCAAGGCGCGCGCCCTGTTGATGCCATCGCGTTATCCCGAGCCTTTCGGCCTGGTGGCGATCGAAGCGGCCAGGAGCGGTCTGCCGGTCATCATGTCGCGCAGCGCCTTTCTCGCCGAGGAAATGGAACGAGCCGGTATGGCGTTTGCCTGCGACACGGCTGATGAAGCTGCCTTTGCCGACACATTGACGCGATTTAGCCAAATGCCGAGGCACGAAATCCGCGCCATGAGCGAGCGGGCCTTCCTGATGTCGCCAGATCTCGCCTCGACGCATGAGGAATGGCGCGACGCTCTCCTTGCCGAATATTGCAGCCTGCTTTCGACGAATGCAGTTCGCGAACTGACAGATGGTGTGGCGACACAAGGAGTATTCCGTTGACCTTTAAAGCAACAACCTCTCTTTCCGACGCAAGGGCATTTCTCGGCGACGCGCCCGTGATGGCGAAAAGACGCGTGGCCGAGGCGGGAAGCGTCAAGGAAACCAGGCAACTGCGCGTCGCCATCGTGCATTACTGGCTCGTCTCAATGCGCGGCGGCGAAAAGGTTGTTGAAGAATTGTGCCGCATGTTTCCGCAGGCTGATATTTTCACCCTCGTCTGCAACCGGGATCGCATCAGCGATTTTCTCAAGACGCGGAACATCCACACGTCCTTTCTGCAGAAGATACCCGGGGCGCAGCGGCACTACACCAAAATGCTGCCGCTGATGCCCTTCGCGCTCGAGCAATTCGATCTGCAAGACTACGATCTCGTACTGTCGAGCGAATCCGGGCCCGCCAAGGGCATCATTACACGCGCCGACGCTCTCCATGTCTGTTACTGCCATTCGCCGATGCGCTACATCTGGGATCAGTTCCACGTCTACCGCCATGGCCTGCCGTGGATGGGACGGGCCTTGATGTCGGTCACCGCGCCGATGCTGCGTGCCTGGGACGTGACGACGTCTTCTCGCGTCGACGTGTTCGTCGCCAATTCCGACTATGTCGCAAACCGCATTCGCCGCTTCTACGATCGGGATTCCATCGTCATCCACCCCCCGGTTGCCACCGATGATTTTTCGGTCGGGAAGGGGAAGGGCGAATTCTATCTCTATGCCGGCCAGCTGACGGCCTATAAGCGGCCGGATATCGCCGTTCGCGCCTGTACCGAGACCGGGCGTAAGCTCATCGTGATCGGAGAGGGAGAACAGTTGCCTCATCTGAAATCGATCGCCGGCCCGACTGTCCAATTCCTTGGCCACCAGCCGTTCAATGTTCTGCGTGATCACCTCTCGCGATGCCGTGCCCTGTTGTTTCCAGGCACGGAGGATTTCGGCATCCTGCCGGTAGAAGCCATGGCATCGGGCCGGCCGGTGCTTGCTTTCGACGCCGGCGGCGCAAGGGAAACGGTATCTTCGCCGCAGGTCGGTTTTCGCTTCGCTCAGCAAACCACTGAAGCCCTGCTGGAAACCATCGCGGCGTTCGAAGAGGTGGAGGACGATATCGATCCGCAAGCCATCCGCGCGCATTCGCTGAAGTTTTCCTCGGCGGTTTTCCGCGATCGGATGGCCGGGCTCATCGAGCAACAGCTCTCCACCCATGCCGACCGATCGGTCGACGTCTTCAATAGACGACCGGTCTGAGGACAAGACTGGAGCTGCCTATCTTGCTGCCGCGATCGAAACCGTCTCAATCTGCCGACGAGGAATAGACAGATCATGTCAAGCCTATCTCAGAGGACGGCGACGGCGAGCATCTGGACGATCAGCGGAAAATTCCTCGCGCGACTGCTGGATTTCGTCAGTCTTCTCGTCCTTGCAAGGTTGTTGAGTCCCGCGGATTTCGGATTGGTCGCCATTGCGACATCGGTTCTGGTCATCATCGAGGCGATCCTGGATCTGCCGTTGACGCAGGCCCTGATGCGTCAGCCGTCCCCTTCCGACGAGATGTTTGCGACGGCTTTCACGTTGAGCCTGCTGAGAGGGTTGGCCATCACCCTGCTGATGATGATCATTTCCTGGCCGATGGCCGTGATCTACGACGATTCCCGACTTTTTGCGCTTGTCGCGGTGCTTTCGATCGCGCCGGCCATGCGCAGCATGATCAGTCCGCGCATGGTCCTTTTCATGCAGCGTTTCGATTTCAAACGCGAATTCGCGCTCGACCTCATCACCAAGGGATCGACGCTGCTGTTCGGGGCAGGGGTGGCGGTGGCGACGGGCAGCTATTGGGGGCTCGCGGCCGGGGCGGTCGCCGGCCCGACGGCGGCGATGATCACCTCCTATGTCTTTGCGCCGATGCGGCCGAAGTTCAGCCTGTCGGAGTGGAAGCGTTTCCAGGACATGATCAGCTGGAATACCGTGTCGCAGGTGCTGAGCGCGATTAATTGGCAGCTCGACCGACTGCTTTTGCCGCGTTTTGCCGGGCTGTCGACATTTGGCGCCTTCAGCGTCGCCGACAACATCGCCGGCATTCCCTATCAGACCTTTGTCGGCCCGTTGCTGCGTCCGCTGATGGCGGCGTTCTCCACTGTCGAGGACCGTCGCAACCTGGTTGCCGCCTATTTGAAGGCAACGGGTGCAATCACCTTCGTCGCGGCGCCCATTCTCATTGCACTTGCCTTTCTGGCCGAGCCGACGGTGCGTATCCTCGTCGGCGAGAAATGGGCATCCGCCGCACCAATTCTGCAATGGCTGTGCCTGCTGAGCCTGCTCGGTCTTCCGACGAACATAGTGCCGGCATTGGCGATGGTCATGGACAAGACCCGTTCCCTCGCCTTGCGGATGTTTGCCGAGTTCGCAGTCAGAGTCCCGGTCACCATCCTGGGTATCGTTTATTTTCAGGTGGCGGGTGCGCTTGGCGCGCGTGTTGTGGCGGTTCTCGTCGCTTATGCCGTGACGCTCATCATCACTCGGCGGTTGATCGGGGCGAGTTTTGCTGCGCAGCTGAATTCCTTTTGCAGGCCTCTGGCCGCGAGCCTGCCGATGATCGCTTTCCTGCTCTGGATGGAGCCGAATCTCGCCGCCATGCCAACCGGCTTCAGCCTGATCGTCAGCCTGGCGCTTTGCGGCGCGGCGGCGGCGACAATCTTCTGGGTCTTCGCGCTATTGCTCTGGCAGGTTCTGGGAAGGCCCGACGGCATCGAGACCATCGTCGTTCACAGGCTCGTGCCGCGACGGAGCAGAGTTGTCATTTCATGAAAAAGACCCGTGCAGCCCAACGATTGTTTTAGTGGTTTCGGAGGAGCGCAATGCGTTACGGCATATCTTCTAAGAGTTTTGGGTTGCTCGTTGTTCTCGGACTGGGGGCGTTGCCGAGCCGGCCTAGTGTCGCCCAGGAGCCGATCAACATGGACGCCTATCAGCTGACCTTCGAGGAGAATTTCGACAGCCTCGATGTCTCGGCGTGGGGAGAGAGAAGCTCCCGCTGGATCGCTCACACGCCCTGGAACGGCGACTTCGGCGACGCCCGCTTCACGGATCCGGCGCCAGATTTCCCGTTTGCGAACGATCAGGGAATCCTGAAGATCGAAGCGCGCAAGGGGGAGGATGGAACTTGGCGGTCGGGCCTGCTCTCGGCGGTCAACCCGAAAGGCGAAGGCTTCTCGCAGCAATTCGGCTATTTCGAAGCGCGGATGAAGCTGCCGCCGGGCAAGGGTGTGTGGCCGGCCTTCTGGCTCATCGGGCTCGACCGGTCAAAATACACCGCCGAGATCGACGTGCTGGAATATTATGGACGCGCGCCCTACGAGTTCAGCATGGGTTTTCATATCTGGCGCCAGGCCCATGGCGGTGAGAATTCCAATGGCGGCTATTGGAAGACCGTTCAGGACGGAATTTTGAACAGCGAGTATCATACCTACGGCGTCGATATCCAGGCCGACAAGACGACCTTTTATCTCGATCGCCAATACCTCTGGAGCTTCGATACGCCGAAGGAGTTCCACATGCCGTTCTACCCGCTGGTGAACCTGGCGCTCGGCTCGGGTTGGCCGATCGATGAAACGCCGAACCCTTCCATCCTGCTCGTCGACTATATCCACGTCTACAAGCGCAAGCCGGCCGACGCGGCGAATTGAGCGAACGACCGTTTGACCCCTCTATTGCTCGCGGAGGCAACTGAGACCGGTTTGTGCATCGAAGAGATGCATCGCCTCCTCGTCGACGAAGAGGGTGAGTTTTTCGTCGCCGGGGACCAGCGTGCGCGGCGGCAGGCAGGCCATCAGCCGTTGGTTCTCCGCCAGGGCGGTGACGACGAGCTCCGGGCCGGTTAACTCCGCAACCTCCACAGTTGCCTCGAGCGAAGCCCCGGATCCAGCCGTGCGAAGGGACTCGGGGCGGATGCCGAGGATCAGGTCGCGGCCATCGGCCGCCGCCTTACCGAAGCGGACGGGCAAAGGCAGGCTGGTACCGGAACCAGAGAGCACCAGTCGACCATCCCGGACGGTTGTCTTGAGCAGGTTCATCGGCGGCGCGCCGACGAAGGTGGCGACATAGAGCGTCGCCGGACTGTTGTAGATCTCTTCAGGCGTGCCGAGTTGTTCGATGCGGCCGTCGCGCATGACGGCAATGCGGCTCGCTAGCGTCATCGCCTCGATCTGGTCATGGGTGACATAGACCACTGTCGTCTTCAGCATCTGGTGAAGGCGCTTGATCTCGGTGCGCATTTCCATGCGCAGCTTGGCGTCGAGATTGGAGAGCGGCTCGTCGAAGAGGAACACCTCCGGCTTGCGCACCAGGGCACGGCCGATCGCGACGCGTTGCCGCTGGCCGCCGGAGAGCTGGCTCGGCTTGCGATCGAGCAGATTTTCGATCTGCAGGAGCGATGCCGCATCGCGCACGGCCCTGTCGCGCTCCGGCGCCGGAACTTTACGCATTTCCAGGCCGAAGCCGATGTTCCTATGCACCGTCAGATTGGGATAGAGCGCATAGGACTGAAAGACCATGGCGATGTCGCGGTCCTTCGGATGCACGCGGAGCACCGAGCGGCCGCCGATCCTGACATCACCGCTCGTCGCCTCGGCCAGGCCGGCGATGATGTTCAAGAGCGTTGACTTGCCGCAGCCGGAGGAACCGAGCAGCACGAGGAATTCGCCGCTTTCCAGGGAAATATCGATGCCTTTCAGCGTCTCGACGTCGCCATAGGTCTTGCAGATATTTTCGATATCGAGGGCGCTCATGACTGTGGCTCCTGACGAGAGTTCGTGTCGCCATAGCTGCGGGGAAGGGTGGAGACGGCGCGCGAGGCGACCTCGGTTCCCGCCCTCAGGCAAGATATCAAAGGCTCGTCCTTTGCCAGCGCTGCGAGAAAGGCGGCGTTGAAGACATCGCCGGCGCCGATGGTATCGACCACCGTCACAATAGGCGCAGTCACCGAAACCAGTTGGCTGTCAGACCCGATCGCGATTGCGCCATCGGGGCCGCGTTTGACGACGACGATCGCACCTTGCGGCATATGCGAGCTAATGTGCCGCGCGGCTTCGATCGGATCGGCGATGCCGGCAAGCGTCGTCGTCTCGACCTCATTGAGCAGCGCGATGCGGCTGCGGGACAGCCAAGCGCGTGTCGCAGCGCAATTCTGCTCGGTCCAGCCGTCGAGCGGCCAGCCGGTGTCGAGGGCGACGGCGATGTCATGGCTCTCGGCCCAGTCGAAGAAGGCGTCATATTGGCGCGTCAGATCGTCGGTCAGGAAGCCGCCGCAGAGAAGTGCGTAGCCGCCGCGAAGCCTTGCGCCGTCGATGACGGCGAAGACATCGGCCAGGGTGAAGCGCGGCAGGTGGCCCCGCGTCGTGAAGAAGGTGCGCTCGCCGCCAGGATGAGTGATGCCGACGGAGAGGGTCGTTTGTTCAGGGCGCACCGGCCACTTCTCGGAACGGTGGCCGAAGGCTTCGGCCAGCCAGCGGCCGAACTGATCACTGCCGATATTGGCGGCGATCTCGAATTCGATGCCGAGCGCCTGCCAGGCGAGCGCACTGTTGCCGGCGGAGCCGCCGACCCTGAGCTCGTCATGGTCGACGATGATCTCCGTCCCGGCTTTCGGCCAAGGGGCAGCCGGCCCGAGGATCAGGTCGACATTGACGTTGCCGATGACTGCAAGCGGCCGCATTCATTCGCTCCGGGTAATCTTGGTTGAACGGATCGGTGTTCCGGCATTCTCGACGCGGGTTTCGGCAAAGCCGATCATCAGTCGCTGGGCCGTCGGCAGCATGGCCAAGATCGCGGCAAGACCTGTTGCTGGAGCAAAGCGGATCGTCACTGCTCCGGTGACCGCAGCTTCTGTGGAGGCATCGAACAGGATGACGGGGGCGCCGGTCTCGACGGCGGACTGTGCCATTGCTGTAACCAGGCCGGCGGTTTCATCCTGACCGCGGAACAGCACAACGCCGATCTCCGGCCCGAGCATCTCCATCGGACCGTGGCGGAGCTGACCGCCCTCCAAAGAAAAGCACGGACGGCGCGACAGCTCGGTCAATCCGAGCGCCAATGCTTCGGCAACACCTTGCAGGCGGCGGCCCGAGGTGACGATGGTCGCGACGTTTTCGAGTGCGGCGAGGGCGGCGGCGATCTCGTGGTCTTCAGGCGCTTCAAGGACAGCAAGCGCGGCTGCGGGATCTTCGCCGAGTGCGGCAAGGATTGCCAGATGCAGAGCAAAAGTCACCGTCAGACTGCGGGTGGCTGCGAAGGCAAGCTCGGTGCCGCCGCTGCCAAGGAGCGACGGGGCGGTTCTTGCCAGGAACGAGCCGGCTTCCAGCGTCAGGCCGAAAGTTTCCAACGTGCCTCCGGTCTCGCTGAACCAACGCACAATCTCAGCGCTTTCGCCCGATTGCGAGGTGACGAAGATCGTTCTGCCGGCGATCGGAAGCGGTTGGCCGAGCTGCTCGGACAGTGGCAGGGCAACGGCATCGATGCCAAGACCACGATAGAGCGGCTCGACGGCGCGATTGACGGCATGTGAGCCGCCCATGCCGATCAGGAGCAGCCGGCCGGTTTTCTCAAGCGAGGCGGCGGCCTTTGCTGCCATCGGCCCGGCCGTTTCATAGGAGGCGATCGCATCGGCGTGCTGGTGGGCCATTTCGCGGTCGATCGCCGCAAGCCCGGCGGGCCGGTTTCTTTTTGTTGTCATCTTCATCCCTTGACGCCGCCGCTGGTGAGCCCCGAAATCAGGGCGCGTTGCATGACGAGACCGATCAGCACCGGGGGCAGGGCGGCGAGCACGCCTGCCGTCGCGATCAGCCCGTAATCGGAAACGCGGCCGCCCGCGAGATCGGCAATGGCGACGGTCAGCGTCTTGGCGCGCTGGTCCGAGGTGAAGAGCAGCGCATAGAAGAATTCATCCCAGGCAAGCAGGAATGCAAAAAGGCTCGAGGTCGCGACCACGGGGGCGGCGAGCGGCAAGGTGATGATCCGGAGCGTCTGGAACAGGCCGGCACCGTCGATCATCGCGGCGGATTCGATCTCGCGCGGAATGGAATCGAAGCCCGACTTCATCAGCCAGGTGGTGAAGGGCGCGAGAATGGTGAGATAGACGAGGGCGAGGCCGAAGACGTTGTTCAGCATGCCGAGATGGGAGAGGCCCATATAGAGGGGAACTGCGAGCGCTACCGGCGGCAGCATGTAGGTGGCAATCACCATCGACAGCGACCAGCCGACGGAGGGCGTGCGCGACACGGCCCAACCGCCCGGAATGGCGAGCGCGATGGCAGCGATCGTCGCCATGCCCGCCACCTCGATGCTGTTTCGCAGTGACGAGGTGAAGGCTGCGCCGGCGCTGTTTTCGAGCGTCGACAGCAGGAGCTGGTAGCGCGAGAAATCCACCGCTTGCGGCCACCAGCGCAGCGGCTTCGCGGCAAGATCTGCGGCCGGCGCGATGCTCATGATGAACAGCCAGAGGATCGGAGCCAGGATGACGGCGGCAAGCAGCAGGGCGCAGAGATGAATGAAGGCGGAAAAGAGTGGGTGCCGGCGTTCCATCAGCTGGCACTCCCGGCGGTCTTGCGCACCAGGGCCGCGTAGCCGGCAGCGAGCAGCGTCACCAGCAGCGTGACGATCAGGGCGAGCGAAGCGCCCGAGCCCGCGCGCTGGAAGGAGAAAGCTTCCTGATAGACCAGGATCGACAGCGTGCGGGTGCTGTTGGCCGGTCCGCCGCGGGTCATGACCCAGATGATATCGAACACCTTGAAGGCTTCGATCGTGCGCAGCACCAGCGCCACCATCAGCGGGCCGGCGAGATAGGGCAGGATGACGAAGCGGAAGCGGGCGAAGGGGCCGGCGCCGTCGACGAGCGAGGCGGCGGTGATGTCGCGCGGCACGGCCTGGAGTGCGGCGAGCGCGATCAGCGCCACCAGGGGGAAGTTCTTCCAGCAGTCGGCGACGATGAGGGCAGCGAGCGCCGTGCCGGGTTCGCCGAGCCAGGAGCGGTAGGCGTCGAGCAGGCCGAGCTGGGTCAGCGCGGCGTTCAGCGCGCCATATTCAGGATTGTAAATCAGCCGCCAGAGCGTGGCGTTGACGACGGTCGGCAGCGCCCAGGGCAGGATCATCAGGGCGCGCAGCGCGGTGCGGCCGCGAAACTGCTGGTTCAGCAGCAGGGCCGCAAGGACGCCAATCACCATTTCGGCTGCGACCGAGACAATCGCGAACCAGGCTGTGGTGATGAGTGTGCGCTGGAAATTCGAGCCGGAGAGCATCTTGGCGTAATTGTCGATGCCGACGAAGCTGCCCTCGGTGCCGACCAGTTTGGCATCGGTGAAGGAGAGGCTGACGGTATCGACCAGAGGCCAGCCGATCACCGAGATCATTACCACGAGAAGCGGCAGCATCAAAAGCCACGCGCGGGTTGTCAGCCAAGTGCCCGACATCGAGGCAACCCTTTTCATTCACAGGTTCTGGAGACCGGGCGACGGCGGGCGCCGCCCGGGTCATGCCGGGCTCAGAGGCCGCTGTTTTCGGCCGCCGATTTCAGCGCATCCTCGGGAGAGGACTGGCCGAGCAGGGATTCCTGGATCGCCTGCTGCAGCGCGGTCGACAGCTCCTGATATTTCGGCGTCGTCGGGCGCGGATACATGGCTGCGAGGCCGACCTTGGCGGCGGAAATCAGCTCTTCCTGGCCCTTGGTGACTGCAGGGTCCTCATAGGAAGAGGCCCAGATCGGCAGGCTGAGCTTGGCATAGGCGTTTTGCGTCGCCTGCGAGGTCATGAAGGTAATGTATTTCCAGGCTTCGTCGGGGTGTTTGCTGGCGGAGGTGATGCCGAGGCCCATCGAGCCGTTGACGGCCGAAGCCTCGCTCTTGCCGGCCACGCCCGGAGCCGGCACGACGCCGACCTTGCCCGCGACCTTGCTGTCCTTCGGATCGTTGGCCATGTTGTACATGTAGGTCCAGTTCAGCGCGAAGGCGGCGTCGCCGTTCTGGAAGACCTTACGGACGTCTTCTTCCAGAAATTCCTTGGAGTTCGGGTTGGTCAGGCCCGATGTATAGCTCGCGACCATGTATTTCAGCGCATCGAGACCGCCGCCGCTCTGGAAGGCTGGCTTGCCGTCCTTCAGAAAATCGCCGCCATAGGCGCTGACGAGCGTGGTGTAGTCGCAGATGGCGGCCTCGGCCTGCGACCAGCTCCAGGCGATCGGCGTGGCGAGCAGACCCTTGCCCTTGATGGTCTTTGCCTGCTCGGCCAGTTCGTCCCAAGTCTTCGGTGGCGCCTTGATGCCCGCCTTCTCCAGGATTTCCTTGTTGTAGAAGAGGTATTTGGTGTCGAGAATCCACGGCATACCGTAATATTTGCCGTCATACTGCACGGTGGTCCAGGCGCCCGGCAGCACGCCTTTCTTCATCTCGTCGGTGATACGGGAGGAGACGTCGACCAGCACCTTGTTGGTGGCGTATTCGGCAGGCCAGATGACGTCGAAGAGGACGACGTCGTATCCGCCGCCGGAACCTTGGGCCAGCACCGTCTTATCGTGCAGGCCCTCATAGGGGACGAATTCGAGATTGACCTTGATATCGGGGTTCGCCTTGCCGAAGGCATCGGTCATGGCGCGCACGTCGGCCTCACTGTAAGCGGCCTGCGCCATGAAGAGCGCGTTCAGCGTCGTTTCGGCGAAAGCATGCGGAGCAAAGGATGCGCCGATCAAGGCCGCACCCAGAAGCGTCTTGTTGAGAGATTTCAGCATTGCAGCCTCCAGTTTTTGAAATTTACGCATGGCCGAGGGCGGTTTCGCCGCCATCGGTTTTCGAGAGGGCACGCGTGAAAAAAAGCGCGCCTGGTCATCATCTCGGAGCGTCGGTGGAGGTCCTTCGCGGCCTCCTGCGTTCCCTGGAACTCTCCGGTCCCTTATTAAGTCAAATGTCTTGACTTATTACTTCGCCAACATTCTACTGGAGTCAAGAGGCAATTGACACATGAACGACATCAGGCTGATCCGAGCCAAGAGCGGCACCAATCACGAAGGCACCAGCGCTCATAACCGGCGCGTGATGATCGATGCCTTGAGGATCAACGGTGCGCTCTCGCGCGCCGATCTGGCGCGGGCGACGCGGCTGACCAAGCAGACGGTGTCGAATATCATCGAGGAACTCGCGCGCGATGGCCTCGTCAGTTCGCAGGAGGCTGTGCGCAAGGGCAGGGGCCAGCCCTCGACGCCTTATGGCCTGGTGCCCGAAGGTGCTTTCGCGATCGGCCTCCAGATCGACCGGCACGTGACGCGGGCGGTCGCCGTCGACCTCGTCGGCAGCGTTCTCGTACGCGCAGAAGCCGGGCTGCCGCCCGGAGGTCCGTCGACGGGAACGAAGGTCATTCTCGATCTCGTCGCCGGCGTGCGTTCCAGGCTTGCCGGTATCGTCCAGCAGTCGGAAAAACGGCTGGTCGGGCTCGGCGCCGCAATGCCTGGCCCGTTCGGCATGGAAGGCAGCGGCGACGATCCCTGGATGATGGAGGCTTGGCAGAAGTTTCCGCTCCTTGAAACGCTGAGCGACGGCACTGGCCTCGATGTCGGTCTTCAGAACGATGCGGCAGCGGCTGCGACCGCCGAGCGCATGGTGGGAGCCGCCCACGGCATCGACCATGCCGTCTGCCTGTTCGTCGGCTACGGCATCGGCGCCGGTTTGATCCTAAACGGCGAGCTCTATCGCGGCGCCAACGGCAATGCCGGCGAGATCGGCATGGCGCTGCTCTTTGCCGACGGTAAAACGACACCGCTCGAACACCGTGCCTCGCTCGCCTCGCTCTACCAGCATCTCTCGGCCGATCCCGCCGATCCCGATCTCCATGGGCGCATCAATGAACTCGCCTCCAGCGGGGATCCAAGCATCGAAGGCTGGATCGAGGCGGCGGCGGCGGACCTGCGCTGGAGCATCCATCTCATCGAAACGGTCTTCGATCCGCAGACGGTGATCCTCTGCGGCAGCGCACCGGAAGCGCTGGTGAACAGGCTGATCGCGGCGATCGGCCCGCTGCTGCCTTCGATCGCCGAGAGGCGCGGCCGGATGCTGCCACGGCTGCAGCCCGGCATGGCAGATCCCTGGTCGGTGGCGCTCGGGGCGGCAGCCGGACCCATCAGCCGTGCATTCGATCCGCAGTTTGCTGCAATCTTGAAGGATTCCCTGTGATTTTGGGCCAAAACCGGGCGTTGCACAGCAGTGCAACGGCAAAAATGCCCATGTTTTTCGCAAGTTTCGTTATCAAAGGCTGCTGGAATAGGGGTGCTCTTTCGCAATACAGATAGATATTGAAGGCGTTGAAAAATTACAACTCTTCGAAAGCAGATGCGGAAAGCTTGAAATATATTTAATGTCTTTCCAAATATTCTCGAAATATTTCTCTTGGAGCTGTGAATAACGATTGCATGTCACTTTTGTGACGACTAGATTTTTAACATTTCATGTCATGTAATATTCATTGGCGGCGGCAATTTGAACCAGCTAAATGGGCGTGCGCTTAAAGCGCGCCCCTTTCTACGTTGGAGGTTCTCATGCAAGCCAAGCTTCTCGGCGCCGTTCGCGCCCTTCTCGCCACAGCGGTTCTTGCTGGGCCCGCTGCCGCCGCCGAAAAGACCAAGATTGATTTCTGGTTCGGCAATTCCGGTGATATCGCAAAGCGTGTCCAGGAACAGTGCGATCGCTTCAACCAGTCGCAGACCGATTATGAAGTCGTCTGCACCAGCCAGGGCAGCTACGACGCTTCCCTGCAGAACACGATTGCCGCTTTCCGCGCCGGCAAGCAGCCGACAATCGCCCAGGTTTCCGACGCCGGCACGCTCGACATCATGCTTTCCGGCGCCTTCTACCCGGCAAACCAGCTGATGACCGACATGGGCTACACGGTCGACTGGAAAGACTACTTCTCCGGGATCGCCAACTATTATGCGACGTCGAAGGGCGAGATGTATTCCTTCCCCTTCAACTCATCGACTGCTCTGCTCTACTGGAACAAGGACGCCTTCGCCAAGATCGGCAAGGACCATGCTCCGACCACCTGGCAGGAAGCCGGGGAAGACTTCAAAGCTCTGAAGGACGCAGGTTATGCCTGCCCTCTCGGTTTTGACATCTCCAACAACGAAGTCTGGCAGTACATCGAGCAGTTTGAAGCCGTCAACGGCGAAGCGATCGCGACGAAGAAGAACGGCTTCGAAGGTCTCGACGCCGAGCTGGTGTTCAACAAGAACCCGCTTCTCGTCAGCTACGTCAAGGACCTCAAGTCCTGGTACGACAACAAGCTCGCTGTCATCAAGAACAAGGCCGTCGGCCAGACCTTCGTCGAAGCCTTTGCTGCCGGCGACTGCCAAGTCATCCTGACCTCCGTCGGTGACCATGGCAATATCGGCCGTACCGCCAAGCAGGGCATGAACTGGGGCGTGGCAATGCTCCCGACCTACGGCAATGCAACCCGTCACAGTTCCTTCGTCGGCGGCGCTTCGCTCTGGGTCTTGAAGGGGCATACCGATGCCGAATACAAGGCTGCCGCTGCCTTCTTCAACTTCATCGCCAAGCCGGAAGAAGCGCTGACCTGGTCGACCGTCACCGGTTATATTCCGGTTCGTAACTCCGGCTTTGAATATCTGAAGAAGCAGGGTTTCTACGACAAGGCTCCTTATGCCGGCCGCGAGCTCGCCATTCAGAGCCTGACCGCATCGCCTGCTGACGATACGGTTCCGCATGGCATCCGCCTCGGCGGCCTGCTGCAGGTCCGCACCGAGATCGCCAACGGTCTGCAGGCAATCTTCGTCAACAACGCCGATATCCAGGCTTCGCTCGACGGCGCTGCCGATCGCGGGAATCAACTGCTGCGCCGCTTCCAGCAGACCTACAAGAACGTTCAGCTTCCCTGATCAACCGATATGAGCCGCCCCCGGTCCACTTGCGGACTGGGGGCGTCCTTATACATTCATACCGGCTGCGGAGGCGAAGTCGCCGCCCGCGCCTAAACCAAACCAGGCCGAAAACGACCACCCCATGGAAAAGCGCGTCACCTTCTCCTCGACGACGATCGGACTGCTCTTCGCGTTTCCGATGCTGCTGCTGATCTTCGTCTTCTTCTATTGGCCGAGCGCGCAGGCGCTTTATTGGGCGTTCACGCTCGAGCAGCCATGGGGCGGCGGCAATGCCTGGGTCGGTTTCGACAATTTCAAGCAATTGCTCAGCGACCCGATCTACTGGGAATCGATCAGCCGCAGCATGGTTTTCGCCTTTAGCTCGACGATCATTGCCATGGGGTTTGCGCTCATCCTGGCGCTTTTGACGGATCGTGAACTGCGCGGCCACAAAATCTATCGGTCGGTCTTCATCTGGCCTTATGCGATCGCTGCTCCCGCTCTCGGGCTCGCCTTCCGCTTCATTCTGGCGCCGGAGGCAGGCCTCCTGTCTGTTATCAACCAAGTGTGGCCCGGTCTCTGGAACCCGGCGCTCGACGGCAAAGACGCGATGATCGCCGTCATCGTCGCCTTTTCGTGGAAATATATCGGCTATAATTTCATCTTCTTCCTTTCGGCGCTTCAGGGCATTCCGCGTTCGCTGATCGAGGCCGCGGCCATGGATGGCTCCGGGCCGCTGCGCCGCATGTGGGATCTCCAGCTGCCGCTGCTCACGCCGACCCTGTTTTTCCTGCTCGTCATCAACATCACCGAAAGCTTCCAGGATTCCTTCGGTATCGTCGACGTCATGACTCAGGGCGGTCCGGCGCGGGCGACGGAACTGATGGTCTACAAGATCTATTTCGACGGCTTCAGGGGGCTCGATTATTCGGGGGCCGCCGCCCAGTCGATCATCCTCATGGCGCTCGTCGTCCTTCTCACCATTTTCCAGTTCCGCTTCATCGAGCGGCGCGTGCACTACAAGTGAGGTCGCTGACATGATCGAACGCACGCCGATATTCAACTTCGTCTGCTACACGGTTCTGGCGCTCGGCATGGTGATCGCGCTTCTGCCTTTCGCCATCGTCATCATCGCATCGACACTCGATCTGGAGACGGTCAATCATGTGCCGTTGCCGCTGATGCCGAGCTCGCATTTCTGGGAAAACGCGCACGAAGCCTGGGTGCGCGCCGATCTCGGCAACAAGCTGCTTCACAGCATCATCTTCGCCACGTCGGTCGCCGCCGGCAAGGTCATCCTTTCCGCGATGGCTGCCTTTTCGATCGTCTATTTCCGTTTCCGTGGCCGGTATCTGATTTTCTGGATCATCTTCATCACGCTGATGCTGCCGCTCGAAGTCCGCATCGTGCCGACCTATTCGATTGCGGCGAATGCATTGGCGCCGTTCCAGGCGATCCTCGACATCACGGGAATTACCGGGCTCGTCGCCTGGGTGTCTGGCATCCAGATCAAGCTCGAATGGGGCCTGCTGAATTCCTATACGGGACTGGTGGCGCCGCTGGTGGCCACCGCGACCGGCACCTTCCTCTATCGCCAGTTCTATCTGACCGTCCCCGACGAGCTCGCCGAGGCCACGAAGATGGACGGCGCCGGTGCCGTCCGCTTTTTCGTCGACATACTGCTGCCGCTGTCGCGGTCGAACATGATAGCGCTGTTCACCATCATGTTCGTCTGGGCCTGGAACCAGTATCTCTGGCCGCTGCTTGTCACCACCGATCCGAATTTCGGCATTGCGGTGACGCAGCTCAAGACCCTCATCCCGTCCGAATTCGGCCTGCCCGACTGGAACGTCGCCATGGCAGGCACACTTATCATCATGTCGCCGCCGCTGGTGCTCGTCATCCTGATGCAGCGCTGGTTCGTGCGTGGCCTCATCTCCACCGAGAAGTGAAGGAACAGTCCTGTGGCACCGATCTCAATCCGTGATGTGAAGAAGAGCTACGGCAAGCATCCCGTCGTTCATGGCGTCGATCTGGAGATCCAGTCCGGCGAATTCATCGTCATTCTCGGCCCCTCCGGCTGCGGCAAGTCCACGCTCTTGCGCATGATCGCCGGGCTTGAGGAAATCAGCGGCGGCGAAATCGCCATCGACGGCCGCGTCGTCAACCAGCTGGAGCCGCGCGAGCGCGGCTGCGCCATGGTGTTCCAGAACTATGCGCTCTATCCGCACATGACGGTCGCCGAGAACATCGGCTACGCCTTGAAGGTGGCCGGTGTTGCGAAGGCGGAGCGCAGCCGTCGCATTGCCGAGGTCGCCAAGGCGCTCAGCCTCGAACCCTTCCTCGACCGACGCCCTGCCGCCCTTTCCGGCGGCCAGCGCCAGCGCGTCGCCATGGGCCGTGCGATGATCCGCGAGCCGAAGGTGTTCCTCTTCGACGAACCCTTGTCGAACCTCGACGCCAAGCTGCGCATCGCCATGCGTGCCGAAATCCGCCGCCTGCACCGGCGCCTCGGTGCCACCTCGATCTTCGTCACGCACGACCAGACCGAGGCGATGACGCTGGCTGACCGGCTGGTGGTGATGAACGGCGGCAGGGTGGAGCAGGTCGGCACGCCGGAAGAGGTCTATCATCATCCGGTGTCGCGCTTCGTCGCCGGTTTTGTCGGCACGCCGGCGATGAACCTGCTCGAAGGCACGATCAACGATGATAGCGTCTTCGTCTACGACCAGAGCCGCAGAATCGCGCTGCCACGCGAACGGGCCGCGCTGCTGAAAGGCAAGCGCGTCGTGCTCGGCATGCGCGCCGAGGCGGCCCGGTTGGTAGCCCCGGATGCGCCCGGCGCATTGGTGGCAACGGCCGATTTCATCGAAGAGCTCGGCGCAAGCCGCGTCGTTCATGCCGATTTCGACGGGCTGCCCTTTGCCGTGGCGCTGACCGAGGCCGTGACGGTGAAATCGGGTGATCCGATCGGCATCGCGATCGACCACAATGCGATCCATCTCTATGCCGCCGATACCGGCCGGATTATCGAGAACCCTGCCATGAACAGCGCCGGCGCCGTTCACGCCTGACCGGCGTCAGCGGTGAATGGGATCAATCCAGCGAACGTCTTCCGGTCTCTCGACCGGTTCGATATCCAGATTGACGACGACCGGTTCCTGGCCTGAGCGGACGAGCACGCATTCCAGCGTCTCGTCGCGGCTGGCGTTGATCTCCTGGTGCGGCACATAGGGCGGGACATAGATAAAGTCGCCCGGGCCGGCCTCGGCGGTGTATTCGAGATGCTCGCCCCAGCGCATGCGGGCCTTGCCCTTGACGACGTAAATGATGCTTTCGAGATCGCCGTGATGGTGGGCGCCGGTCTTGGCATTGGCATGGATTGTCACCGTGCCCGCCCAGATCTTCTCGGCGCCGGCGCGCGCATGGTTGATTGCGGTCGCACGGTTCATGCCCGGCGTCTGCGCGGTGTTCGGGTCGAGCGAATTGCCGGGAATGACCTTGACGCCGTGTTCGCGCCAGTTGACATGATGATGCTCGTGGTCGTCGCTCACGCCTTGCCTCCACTTTCGATTTCGCCAGTCTAGGCGGGAGCCCGGCGGCGGCCAAGTGGATCGCCGCGGTACCGCCGCAGATATCTTCTGCACTCTGTAGCTTCTGTGCACAAGGAAAGAACGGACCCGATGAGCCACCTCCCGCAGATCGACTACGACACCGCTTCACCAGAGGTTCGTGCGGCGCATGACGAGGAAGTCAGGCTGCGCGGGCGCATGACCAACATGAAGCGGACGCTGCTGCATTCGCCAGCGGCTCATCGCATCTATGCCGAGTGGTTCACGCTGCGCGCCGAACTCGATCCTGCGATCAGCGACCGGGCGATCTGGATTTTCTCGCATGCGATCTCGAAGGCAGCCAGATCGAAGATTGCCGTCACCTTCTTCCGCAGGGCACTGATCAACAAGGGCTTCAACCCCGACGCGCTGGAGTTTTCCGACGAAGAGGCACTCCTCGACGATTTCGGCAAGGCGATTGTCACCGATTCCAATGCCGTTCCGACCGAACTTTGGGCGAAGCTGAAATTGCGCTACGAGACCAAGGTGCTCGTCGATCTCGTCGCCATTGCCGGCATCATGCTGGCCACCGCCGTCTTCAACAATATCGTCGAGGTCGACTTGGACCCCGAGCTTGAAGCCTTTGCCGAGGGAGCCAGTTCATCCGCATCCTGAAATCTCAGAGAATGATGCCGAAAAGGGTAAGCGGTTTCCGACGACATCACGCTCTGACTATTAATTTAGAACAGGATTGAGGTTTGTAGGCCGAGCGTGCCTAAAATGGTCCGGTTCTAACCATCGAGCGGAAGGATCAGCACATCGCGTGCCGGCACATCGATGCCACCGTGGCCGATATGGCCGACGGGCCAGACGGCCCGGCCTTGCGCAAGGGTCCCTCGGGCGAGCGTCAACTCCGTCTTCTGCGTGGTTCTCGTCGGATTGACGAGCCAGAGGAAGCTGCCTTTTTCACCCTCGTGGATACGGGCGAAGAGTGCGGCATTCGACAGCGTCACGTGGCGCTTCTTCCCACTCCATCTCAATAGCTCAGCGAAGAAAGCGCCGTTCGCCTTCCCCTGTGTGCGGTAATAGGCAACGGAAGGATTGGTGCCGATCAGCAGCGTGCGACCCTTGCCATAAGCATTTTCCACGACGGCAAGACGACCGTCGGTGAAGTGGCCACGTCCCGTTCCGCCGGTCAGCCGATAAGACTGTAGGAAGCCGCCACCGTGGACCGCCGCGCCGTCGAGATCGAAATGGGTGCGGTCTCCGATATCGGGCATGAATTCGACCTCCTCCTCGCGTGCGCCGAAGACCTCGTCGAGGCCCATGTTCGGTTGCACGGTGCCGACATGGCCGCGATCGCCGAAATAGCCGGGGCATGCCTCGGCAATCAGCGTGCCGCCGTTTTCGACCCAAGCTTTCAGGCGTTTCGCCTGCGCTGAAGTGAACATGATCGGATAAGGGAAATAGAGGAAATCATAGTCCGCGAGGTCGTCGATATGCACCCAATCCGGTTGCGTACCGGTTTCGAGGAAGGCGCGATAAGCGCCCCACATCGCTTCGGGATAGGGCTTTTCCGTGCGGTCGTGGTTCAGGAGGTAATCGAACTCCTGCGTTTCGCGCACGACGAGGATGCCGACCTCTCCGCGCACGGGCTTTGCCTCCCAGAGGGGAGCCTGCGCCTTGTCATTGGCCCATCTCGCCATGGCGCTTGCCATGTCGGAGCGCGGCGTGCGCGAGCCGTCCATGCCGTAGGAGCCGAAAGCGCCGAAGAGCGGACCGTCGAGCAGCGGGCGCCAGCGCAGATTGATCACGCCGCGGGCGCCGCCGGCAAGTGAGGTCATGCTCCAGAGGCGAATATCCTCGGGCTCGGCGACGCGGCCATCCTCCTTGTCACGGCCGATCACCTGCGGCTGCAGCCAGAGCGGGCCGCCCTGGCGCTCGGCGTGCCAAAAGGGTTTGCCGCGCGCGGCGGCGCGGTTGATGTCGACGCCGTACCAGTTCTTCCAGGCTTCCGACCCCTTGCGCGCCTGGATCCAGGTAAAGCCGTAGACCTCGACCTTGGAGGCTGCAAGCCAGTCGTCGCAGCCGTTGGCAGCCATGTTGGGAATTGCGCCGGATATGCCGTGGGCAAGGACGGTGTTCTTCTGGTCGACGGCGCGGATCGTGTCGATGCGCCATTGCATCTGATCGTAGAAGTTGTCGCGTTTGAACTGCAGCCAGTCGATACATTCAGGATAGGGTGCCATGTGCGCCGGCGGCTCGATGTCATCCCATTCGGCATAGCTGTAGCGGTACCAGGCCTTGGCCAGGACCTTCAGGCTGCCGTATTTCTTTTCGAGCCATTTGCGAAAAACAGCCTTTGCATAGGGGCTGTAATCGACGTCCGCGGAATAGTTGCACTCGTTCCAGACGTCGTAACCATAGATCGCCGGATGATCCTTGTAGCGGGTGGCGAGCGCGGTCAGGAATCTGCCCGCTGCTTCCCTCACTTCCGGGCAGTTCAGCGTCAGGGCGCCGGCGCCGCCACCATTGTTGGAGAAGCCGCCGGTCGCCGACGACACACCCATATAGGAACCGAGTTTGGTGCCGTCGGCATTGACCTGCAATGCATGAGCGTATTTGCGCACCGCCCAGTCGGGCACGGCATGAATCAACTCGGCGATAACGGTCTTGATGCCGTGTGCCGCCGCAAGGTCCATCTGACGGTCATATTCTTCCCAGTCGTAGACGCCGGGGGCGGTTTCGATTGCGCTCCACATGAACCAGTGGCGGAAGATGTTGAGGCCGTCTTGCCCGGCCGTGGCGTAGTCGCGCTCCCAATCTTCACGGGGCGGATTGGATTTGCGGAAGTAGACGGCGCCGTAGGGCAGTTGGATATCTTTGTTCAGCATTGTCCTGTCCTTCTCTATCGATGTCCGGACATGGCTTCGCCGTCCGGAAAGAAGGCTCCGGCAGTAGGCAGTCGAAGATGGCCGGCTATACTAAAAAGCGTTGATCTAGCGCGGTCCTCCGGCGAGGAGTTCCAGGGTGCGGATGAGGGCGGAATGATCGCGTTCGCCGTCGCCATTGGCGACCGCGGCGTTCATCAGTTGTTGCGTGGCGGCAGTGTTCGGCAGCGACAGATCGAGTGCGCGGGCGGCATCGACGGCAAGCGTCATGTCCTTGCGGTGCAGGCGGATGCGGAAGCCGGGCTCGAAGGTCTGATTGATCATGCGCTCCCCATGCATTTCGAGGATGCGGGAAGCGGCAAAGCCACCCATCAGCGCCGAGCGCACCTTGGCCGGGTCGGCGCCGGCCTTCCTGGCAAAGAGCAGCGCTTCGGCAACTGCCTCTATCGTCAGGCCGACGATGATCTGGTTGGCGACCTTGGCCGTCTGCCCGTCGCCGTTACCTCCGACATGGGTGATGTTCTTGCCCAACTTTTTGAAAATCGACCGGGCACGTTCGAATGCTTGCTCCTTGCCACCGACCATAATCGTCAAAGAGGCAGCCTTGGCACCCACCTCTCCGCCGGAAACGGGAGCATCGAGATAATCGCAGCCGAGGGCCTCGATGCGTTTGGCGAAAGTTTTGGTGGCGACCGGGGAGATCGAGCTCATGTCGATAACGAGCTTGCTCTGAGAAAGGCCGGAGGCAACGCCGTGTTCGCCGAAGAGGACCGCCTCGACATCTGATGTATCCGGCAGCATCAGGATGACGATGTCCGAAGCATGCGCCACCACCCTGGCGCTCGCGGCGGCTATGGCGCCCTTGTCGACAAGATGCTGCGAGGTCTCTTTCACCCGGTTCAGATGCAGCGTGTGGCCGGCATCGATCAGATGCTCCGCCATCGGGCGGCCCATGACGCCCAGTCCGATAAATCCGATGCTCATGCTGCCCTCGCTGACTTCAGATAGGATCTCATCCAGCCGAGGCCATCCTTGGTGCCGGATTTCGGCTTGTACTCGCAGCCGACCCAGCCGTCGTAGCCGAGGCGGTCGAGTTCGGAGAGGATGAAATTGTAATTGATCTCGCCGGTGCCGGGCTCGTTGCGCCCAGGATGGTCGGCGATCTGCACATGGGCGATTTTCTCCTTAAGTCGGGTGAAGGTGGGGATCAGATCGCCCTGCATGACCTGCATGTGGTAGAAATCATACTGGATATAGAGGTTGTCGGAACCGACCCTGTCGAGGATGCGCTCCGCATGGGTGGTGGTCGACAGAAAGAAACCCGGAATATCCCGCAGGTTGATCGGCTCGATCAGCAGGGTGACGCCGGCGTCGGCACAACGTTTCGCAGCATATTTCAGATTGCCGACCAGCACCGTTTCCAGCGTTTGAAGGTCCGCACCTTTTGGCACCAGGCCGGAGATGACATTCACCTGCCGGCAATCGAGCGCTGCGGCATAGTCGAGCGCCTGCTCGAGTCCATCGCGGAACTCCTCTGCACGCTCCGGCAGGCAGGCGATGCCGCGCTCGCCGCCGGCCCAGTCGCCGGACGGCACGTTGAAGAGCGCCTGTTTCAGGCCGCTTGCCTTCAGCGCCTCGGCAACCTTCTCCCTGGGTTCGGCATAGGGGCCCAGATATTCGAGGGCACCGAAGCCGTCCTTTGCAGCAGCGGCGAAGCGGTCGAGAAAGGGCAGGTCTTGGTAGAGGAAGGAAAGGTTGGCGGAAAATTTCTGCACGGGATCGTCCTTAGATATCGGCAGACGCGACGAAACGATGCCGGTGCAGCATGCGCTTGTCGCGAGGGTCGGGATTGGGAACGGCGGAGATGAGGCTCTTCGTATAGGCCCCCTCAGGAGCGGTGCAGATCTGTTCGGCCTCGCCGAGTTCGACGATCTTGCCGCGATGCATGACGGCGACACGATCGCAGAAATAACGCACCACCGAAATGTCGTGCGAAATGAAGATGAAGCTTAGGTTCAGCCGTTGACGGATATCGAGCAGCAGGTCGAGAATCTGGCTGCGGATCGAGACATCGAGAGCGGACGTCGCCTCATCGGCGATGATGATGCGTGGGTCGAGCGCAAGCGCGCGAGCGATGCCGATGCGCTGGCGCTGGCCGCCGGAGAAGGCATGTGGATAACGCTCCATCCCCATCGGGTCGAGGCCGACAAGGCGCATCAGTTCGGCGACACGGTCCGCCAGCGCCTTGCCCCTTGCCAGCCCGTTGACAACAAGCGGATCGCCGATCACCTCCTTGACAGTCATGCGCGGATTGAGCGAGGCGAAGGGATCCTGAAAAACCAAGCGGACTTCGCGATGGAATGTGCGGAGTTCGCGCTTGGTGAGTTTGGTGACGTCGATCTCGCCGCCGTCCTTGCCGCAATAGCTGATGCTGCCCGAGGTCGGCTCGACGGTGCGCAGGATGAGCCGGCCGAGTGTCGTCTTGCCGGAGCCGCTTTCGCCGACAATACCGAGGTTTTCGCCGGGATAGAGATCGAAGCTGGCGTCGTCGACGGCGCGCAACGTGTTGGCCTTGCCGTGCCAACCATAGATCTTGCTGAGGTGGCGGACGGACAGGATCGGCTGCGGTGCCGCCGGCGACAGTGCTATGGCGGGCAGCTTGCCATCGACATGATGCGTGAGCTTGACTGTCGAGGCAAGCAGTTGGCGGGTATAGGGATGTTCGGCGGCATGGTAGATTGCATCGACGGGTCCGCGCTCGACGATGCGGCCGAAGCGCATGACGGCGACATCGTCGGCCACTTCGGCGACGATCCCCATGTCATGGGTGATGAGCAGCATGGCCATGCCGCGTTCGACCTGCAGGCGCTTGATCAGATCGAGGATTTCGGCCTGGGTGGTGACGTCGAGGGCTGTCGTCGGCTCGTCGGCGATGAGAATGTCGGGATTGCCGGCAAGCGCCATGGCGATCATGGCGCGTTGGCGCATGCCGCCGGAGAATTCGAAGGTGTAGCGGTCAGCCATCTTGTCCGGGTTCGGGATCTCGACCTGTCGCAGCAGTTCGACGGTCCTTTCGCGGGCGGCGCGATGATCGAGATCACTGTGCAGGCGCACCGCCTCAATGATCTGCGAACCGATGGTGTGAACCGGCGACAGCGAACTCATCGGCTCCTGGAAGATCAGGCCGATGCGGCGACCGCGGATGGCCCGCATCGCCCGATCGGACGGCTTCAAGACGGCAATATCGGTGATGCCGTTACTTCCGGTGGCCCCGTCGCCGTCCCTGAGCAGGATGCGGCCGGAAACAATACTGCCGGGGCTGTCGACGATCTGCAGCAGCGAACGGGCGGTGACGCTCTTGCCGGAGCCGCTTTCACCGACGAGGCACAGCGTTTGCCCGCGTTTCAGCTCGAAACTGACATTTTCGACGGCGTGCAGGATGTGGGTGCGCAGCCTGAAATCGATCGAGAGGTTTTCGACGGAGAGAACGACGTCTTTTGAAAGGTCGGCCATGGTTTCCTCCTCAATTGTCGTAGGGGTCGGCGGCATCGCGCAGGCCGTCGCCGAAGAAATTGAAGGACAGGACGGCGATGACGACTGCGAGCGACGGCCAGATCAAGAGCCACGGCGCGGTGGCGACGGTGCGGATGTTCTGGGCGTCCTGCAGCAGCACGCCCCAACTGACGACCGGCGGCTTAAGGCCGATGCCGAGGAAGGAAAGAGAGGTCTCGGCGACGATCATGGTCGGTACGGCCAGTGTGACGACCGCAAGGATATGGCTTGTCAGTGACGGCAGGATATGCCGAAAGATCAGCCTGGTCTCGCTGGATCCGTCGAGCCTGGCGGCAACGACGAAATCCTCACTGCGCAGCGCCAGGAACCGGCCGCGCACTTCACGCGCCAGGCTGGTCCAGCCGAGCAGCGAGACGATGATCGTTATGACGAAATAGACATTGACCGGCGACCATGTCAGCGGGATCGCCGCCGCCAGGCCGAGCCACAGCGGGATGGTCGGCATTGCACTGACGACCTCGATGACGCGCTGGATCAGCGTATCGACCCAGCCGCCGTAGAAACCGGAGATCGAGCCGAGCACGACGCCGAGGATCAGCGACATGGCGACGCCGACGAGGCCGATCGACATGGATACGCGGGTGCCGTAGACGAGCCGAGAGAAGACATCGCGGCCGAGCCGGTCGGCGCCGAGCAGGTACATCGGGTCGTTTTGGTTGAGCGGGCCGATCAGGTGCCGGTTCATCGGGATCACGCCCCAGAGATCGTAGGCCGCGCCTTTGACGAAGAAGCCGATCGGGACGACCTTGGTGTCGTCGACGACGAAGGTGCGGCGTAGCGCCACCTTGTCGATCTCGACCTTGTAGCCCTTCACATGGATATTGAACTCAGAGCTGCCGTCCGGCTTTTCGACGAAGAAGCTGAAGCCCTGCGGCGGGGCATAGGTGTATTGCGGCCGCGAGGTCATCGGCAAAGCGGGCGCCAGGAATTCGGCGAACAGACCGACCAGATAGAGGCAGAGGATAATGACGCCGGCCACCATCGCCACCTTCTGGCGGATCAGCTTGCCAGCGACCAGCCGCCAGGGACCGATCGCTGCGGTCGAGACGGTCTTGCCCTGTTTCAATGGGCTGATCGAGGGGCCATCGGCAACAGTGTGAAGGGGACCAGCATGATTTCCGAAGGTCTCGTGCGTGCTCATCGCGTTCGCCCTCAATTGAACCGGATGCGTGGATCGAGCATGGCCAGCAGCAGATCCGACAGCAGCATGCCGACAAGGGTCAGCGCGCTCAAAAGCAGAATGAAGCTGCCGGCGAGGTACATGTCCTGCGAGATCAGCGCGCGGAAAAGCAGGGGGCCAGCGGTCGGCAGGTTCAGCACGATGGCAGTGATCGTCACGCCCGAAACGAGATGCGGCAGCACCCAGCCGATCGCCGAGACGAAGGGATTGAGCGCGATTCTGACCGGATACTTGAGGATCACCTTGTATTCCGGCAGTCCCTTGGCGCGGGCCGTAACGACATAGGGCTTGTGCAGTTCGTCGGTCAGGTTGGCGCGCAGGATCCGGATCATCGCTGCCGTTCCAGACGCGCCAATGATGATGATCGGGATCCAGAGATGGGCGAGGAAATCGCCGACCTTGGCAAAGCTCCAGGGCGCTTCGGCATATGCCGGCGAGACCAGCCCGCCGACGCTCTGGCCAAGAAATTTATAGGCGATGTACATCAACGTCAGCGCCAGGATGAAGTTCGGCACCGCAAGGCCGATGAAGCCGAGAAAGGTGAAGACATGGTCGCCGACGGAGTGGCGGCGGACGGCGGAATAGACGCCGATCGGCAAAGCCACGATCCAGACGAAGAGCAGGCTCAAGAGCGAGATAACCAGCGTCGAGCCCATACGCGCCCAGATCAGCCCGGAGACTGGCTGACCCCACTCGAAGGAGTAGCCGAAGTCGCCGCGGCTGACGATGCCCCAGATCCATTTGAGGTATTGGACATAGAAGGGGTCATCGAAGCCGTAGATTTCCTTCAGCCGCTCGATCTGAGCGGGATCGACGGTTTGGCCGCTGTCGCTCATGGTGGCGATCATCGAGGTCAGGTAATCACCTGGCGGCAGCTGGATGATCAGGAACGAGATCAGCGACATGCCGAACAAGGTCGGGATCATGTAGAGTACGCGCTTGAAGATATAGCCAAGCATCGAAACGTTTCTCCTCCCGTCGGGAACGCTGTGACGCGCCTCCCCCGGATCTTCACGCGCCGTCGGCCCTTCAGGCCGAAAGCGCTCCTCCGTCGCCTGTCACTTCATTTCCAGGTGAGTTGCAGGACTTCCAGCCGGTCGATACCGGGCACCTCCACCTGCGCACGGCCGTTCGCAAGGCTGAAGCTTGCGGCGCGGTCGGCAACGACGAGCCATGCCTTCGCCACCGATCGGCCCTCCGGAATCTCCACCGAAATGGTCTGCGCTGCCAGAGGGTAATTGTCGCGGATCGGGCCTTTCATCATCATCGGGTTGGTGAGGTTGAAGAGGCTGACTGCCATGCCCTCACCGTTTTCGCGTAGCGCCAGATCGATGACGCCCTTGCCCTCGATGGTGACGCGTGGTGTCTTGCCGAGTGCCCAATGGACGGCGTTGGCGAGGAGCCGCGCATGATCGACGGCATAGACCTCCCAGAAGATCTCACCGATATTCCAGGGAATATAGACTGTGCGGCCACCCTTGCCAGTCTCGCGGGCGATGACGGCAGCACCTTTTGGTTCTTCTCGCGGATAGACCTCTTCCATCGGCAGATCGGGAAAGTCGGGAACGTAGAGGAAGGGCGCCTTCGCATCGGCCGACGGTACGGCGTGGATCAGGCGAGTGCCGCCCATGATGCGCTCGGCGCCGTCGAAGCCCCGGTTGATCGGGTGATCGCCGGAAAGTGCGACATAGGTGTTCTTGACGATGCCGCGCGGGCCGGAGACGTAGCTGGCACCCAGCACGTCGGCGAGGCCGAAGTCGGGGCGCTTCTTGCCGAATTCGTCGCGCAGCGACGTCTCGTAAGAGGCAATCATGCTGCCACCGCGATCGACATAGGCGCGGATCGCCGCGTTCTGCGCATCCGAAAGGCAGGAAGCGTTGGCAAGGATGATGAGCTTGAACCGATCGAGGCTCTCGTCGGTCAGCACCTGGTCCGAAAGCAGCTCGAAGGGCAGGCGGGCCTCGACGAGGGCATGGTAGAAACCGAGGTCGTGCTTCTCGGCGGAATGCCGTTCTTCCGGCGCCCAGTGGCGCAGCGTCGTCGAGGGATCGATGACGGCGATTTCGGCGGTCGGCTTCATGCTTTCCAGCACCGGCTCGATGGCTGCCTGCAGGGCGAATGCGTCGGCCACCGGCTCGACCCAGCGTTTGTCAGGCACGACGCCGTTGAACTTGGTGAACCAGGCGTAGAGGCCGTGGGCGGTGCCGTCATTGATCCAGAGCTGCATCTCCTCGCCCGAGGTGACGGCATCCTTCCAGCGATATTCCTCCTCGGGGCCGATCGAGGTGATCAGCACGACCGGGCGGTCGGGGAAGGTGGCTCGGATGCGCTTGCCATTGCGGCCTGCCGACCAGCCGAGCTCAAGGCCCTTGCGGCCCTGATGGTCGACGACGAGGAAGGGGCAGTGTTTGGCGATGACCGAGAGATCGAATTCCATCAGCGAAGCGCCACCCATGTTCGGAATGAAGCTCGCATGCGGGCGGATCGCTTTGACGGCATCGTCCCACTGCGCGATCATGTCGGTGAGCACGCGGCGGCGCCACTGCACCCAGGCCTGCCAGGCGGGATCCTCGGCATCGGGTCTTGCAGGAAGGGCATAGCCGAACATGTCCTTGAAGCGGCGGGCGCTGTCTTCGCTGTAATCGACGCCGTGGCCCTGCCAGCGATTGGCGAAGACCGCGTCGATATCGTATTTGCGGACGATCTCCTTGACCACCTCAGGCATGAAGACGGTGTTGTAGTCGCCATAAGCATTGGTGACCCAGACATCGGGATAGGCCCAGTGGCGGCGCGGCGTGCCGTCGGCATTGATCATCACCCATTCCGGATTGGCTTTGGCGGCATCGTCATGGACCGCATGCGGGTCGACGCGGGCCATGACGTGCATGTCGAGCTTGCGGGCGGCATCGACGAGCGCGCCGAAGATATCCTTGTCGCCGAGATATTTGCTGACATAGTGGTAAGGCACTTCGCTCGGATAATAGGCGATATAGCCGCCGGCACTGAGGCAGACCGCGTTCGATTTCGTGCGTTTGAAGACGTCGATCCAGAAGGCCGGGTCGTATTTCTCCGGGTCGTCTTCCACGAAGGTCAGCTGGGTCCAGCGGGTCGCGGTCTTAAACCAGTCCGGCGTCCTCAGCGTGTGGGTGTTCTGTCTCCTGGCGTCGAGCATCGTCTTCATCCAATCATTGGCAAAAGAGAGCGCCTCAGCGCCAACCGGAGGGGCCGGCGCCTGAGAAGGCATCATGGAAAAAGGTCATCAGAGCGGTTCAATCTTACCAGTCGTGTAATCGCTCTGAGTTTTTGTCTTAACGCAGTTCCAGGAAAACCGCTTCGCATTTTCCTGGAACTGCTCTAGACCTTGTAGAACTGCTCCGGCATGGTCGGAGCGGGCGTCGGCCAGCCGAAGGAGTTCGGCATGGTTTTCGTGATGTTCTTCATGTTGTTTTTGACGATGCCGTAGCCGTCGGGCGGCAGCGAGATGCCGAAGACATAGAAATTGTCGGCGGCGCCTTGAAGGATCTGCTTCATGACCTCGCGCTGGCCCGATGGGTCGGAAGTCGTCTTCAGCTTGTCGTAGAGCGCAAGCTGGTTCTTCGTGCTTTCCGGCGGTTCCTCGGCATTGGCATTGGTGCGGTCGCGATACCAGAGTTGCCAGGCCGGGGCGTACATGGCGTTGGCATCGGTCGGCACGTAGTAGCGCGGGTCGAGCATGGCGGCGACGCCGCCATTTGCGCCGAACTGATGGGCGGTCGCATCGAAATCACGGCCCTGGCGGACGCGCGTCTCCCAGAGCGAACGGTCCATCGTGCGCATCTGCGCATCGATGCCGACCGCCTGGAACATCGGGATCACCAGCTGGAAGAGATCGAGGAAGACGGCGCGCGCCTGGTCGATCTCGAAGATGATCGTCAGGCGGCGGCCCTTTTCGTCGAGGCGGAAGTTCTGGTCGTCGCGCTTCGGCACGATCTGATCGAGCATGGCATTCGCCTTGTCGACGTCATAGGCCGTGAACTGCGTGGCGAGTTGCTCGTTGTAAAGCGGATCTTCCTTCTTGATCGACGGCTGGGCAGGCGCCCCCTGGCCGACGAGCACCGCATCGATCAGCGACTGCCGGTCGAGTGCGGTCGAGAGTGCGGCACGGAAATCCTTGTTCCGGAAGAGCTTCCGCTTGGTCTCGTCATTGTGGTTCAGGTTGAAGATGAAATTCATGACATTGGCTTCGGTCGAAGTCAGCGTGTAGAAATCATAGCCGCCCTGCTCACGCGCATCGTAGAGAACCGATTTGTTGTTCGGCGTGGCAATGTACTGGTCCATCAGGTCGACCTCGCCCTGCATGGCCTTCAGCAGCAGAACCTGCGGGTCGGCGACCATCTGGTAAACGATGCGGTCCATATAGGGCAGCTGGTTGCCCTCGCTATCAACCTTCCAATAGTATGGATTGCGCTCGGCAACAGCCCGTTCGGTGTTTTCGCCTGGCGCGATCGTGAACACCCAGGCATGCACGCAGGGCTTCTTCGAGGAGTTGAGGAAGAAGGCGTTGTCGTCCTGGAAGCCGGCGGCCGCCTGGAACGACGCGATCCAACTTTCGAAGCCGCGTTGCTTGGCGAGTTCATCGGCCTTCGGATTGTAATCGATGTGGAATTGCTCGAGATAATGCTTCGGCGTGCGCGTCGTCTGATCGTTGTTTGCCCAGGCGACCTGCAGCGGGAACAGGCCGTTCGGCTTGTCGAAGATGACCTTGAAGGTCTGCTCGTCCACGATCTCCAGCTTGGCCGGCTTACCGCCGGATTTCCAATGATCCTGACCGACAAAGGCGACGCGCTTGTCGGTGAAAACAGTATCGTACCAGAACTTGATGTCGGCGGTGGTGTAGGGATGGCCATCCGACCATTTCATGCCCTTGCGCAGGCGGATCGTATAGACCTTGGAGTCGGCATCGCCCTCAAAGGACTCGGCGACATTCAGCGTCACGCCAGACCAATCGCGCGTATAGCGTAGCAGCGGCTCATAGGCCTGGTAGCGGAACAGCATCGACAGCGACCCGCCGCCGACTAGCGCCATGTTCCAGTCGCCGCCGTATTTGCCGATGCTTTCAACCGGTTTGACGACGAGCGGATTTTCGGGAAGCCTCTCCTGGAGACCCGGCAGGGCGCCGCTCGACACTTTCGCTTTCAGGACATCCGCTTCCTTGAAGTCAGCGGCGAAAACCGGCAGGGCCGGCATTATCAGGGCGGCCGACGTCCCGGCCAGAAACGCACGTCGTTTCAGCTTGATCATAGGGATCTCCTCCAAAAACCCGTGCCATTATCATTATTTTTGCTGTGGGGCCGGGATGAGGGAAAGATTACATTTGGATATTGTTAGGTAAAGCGTTATGTTCACGTTAGTGAGAAAATTTGGCATACAGGCGCAGTTGGTATAACCAGCGCCTATCAATCGAAGGGCGAGGTGCCACGTGGGAAGCAGGGGCCGGGTTACTTTGCAGACGATCGCGCGAGAGGTCGGGCTGTCGAAATTTGCGGTCTCGCGGTCGCTCGCCGGCAAGAGCGGTGTCAGCGAGGAAACGCGCGCGCTGATCCGCGACACGGCGCAGCGCCTAGGCTACACCAAGCCCGCCGGGCATGGTGCTGCCGGCGAGGTTGCGGTGGTCTTTCACGATCTCGATGCCGTCAACAGCGAGCTCTATATGCAGGTGCAGAACGGTGTGCAGCGAGAGGCTCATCGGCTTGGCATGACGCTGCGCGTGCGCTGGACCCATGATGTCGGCCAGTTGGAAGAGTTGGCGCGCAGCTGTGATGGCCTGATGCTCGTTGGTCCGCATGCCCGTGAGGCCGTGGCAGCGGCGAGCGCCACCGGCGTTCCGATCGTGCGTTTCGGCTGGGTCGATGCGCTCGAGCAGGTCGACCATGTCGGCGGCACCGACCATGAGGCAGGGCAGGCGGTGGTGGAGTATCTAGTCGGACTCGGCCACCGGTCCATCGTGTACGTCTATGGCATGCCGGGCCTGCGGGGACGTCAGGAGCGCCATTACGGCGCTCGCGAAATCGCCGAACGTTATCCTGATGTTGCGCTCCATGTTATGCAATTCGACGAAGAGAATGGCTTCGGCACGGCGTTCCGGGCGCTCGTGGACAAAGGCATTCGCCCGACGGCTTTTTTCTGCGCCCATGACGGGTTAGCGCTGACCGTGGTCTCCGAACTGCTTGGGCAGGGGTACCGCATTCCGGACGATATTTCGGTTGTCGGTTTCGGCGACTACTCGCCGGCGTCACTGATCTCGCCGGCGCTGACGACGGTGAGGATGGAGGGGCAGGAATGCGGGGCCGTGGGGCTGCGGCTATTGCTTGAGCGGATCGAGAATCCACGCCTGCCGGGCATGCCGGCGAGGCGCATCATGATCGCCTCGCGCATTATCGAGCGCCGCTCGGCCGGACCTTGCAAGGCGGCGGCGAGCGTCGATGTCCCCGGGGTTTAACCACCGAGCGCAGCAATGGCAGCCTTGACTGCGTCCGCGCCGGGCTTGGTCGGCCGGTATTCCAGACCGACGGCGCCGGCATAGCCGTTGGCGAAGATCCAGTCGAGGCGATGAGCGAGGTCTATCCCGCCGGAACCCGGTTCGTTGCGGCCGGGATGATCGGCGACATGGACGTGGAAAACACGGTCGAGGCGGCCGTCCAGCACGTCTTCGGTGCGTTCGCCCATCACGGCGGAATGGTAGATGTCGTAGACGATGCCGATCTCGGGGCGGGCGACGTCATCGACGACGTCGAGGCCTTCGCGGGTTGAATCGAGGAAGTAGCCGATATGATCGATACGGATGTTGAGAGGTTCTACGCCGAGCCGCACGCCGCTGCCTTTCAGGATATCGGCACCTGGTTTCAAGGTTTCGCTGAGGGCCCGGCGCTGTTCTTCACGGCTGAAGCCGGCGAGATCGTCGCCTGCCTGGGCGATCAGCACCGGCGCGCCGAGGCGTTTGGCGACTGTGACGGAATCGGCAAGGCCTTTCAGCCAGGCCTTCCGGTTGGCGGCATCGGTCAGCGCGATCATCGGCTCGGCGACGAGGCTGGTGACGGCAAGGCCGGTTTCCTTCAACGCCGCCTCGATCGCGTCCAGATCCTTGTCGGTCCAGCGCCAGAATTCGACCGCCGTCAGGCCGCCAGCATGGGCGCGACGGATGCGGTCGGGAAAGCTGTCGCCGTCCTCGGCAAACAGCCGCTCTATACAGGCTGAATAACGTCGCATGAAAACTCCTCCCGGTGCGGATGCAGGCTGCGACAGAACGGAGACCGCCGCAAGAGGCGTTTGGGTGCTTGACGCCCGGATTCATTGGCGGAACACTTGCTTCCACGAGCCGGGATCGCCGGCGCTTCGGAGGAAGACATGGATCTGGGATTGAAGGGTAAGATCGCCGTCATAACGGGTGCGTCGGTCGGCATCGGACTGGCGATCGCCGAAGGGCTGGCGGCTGAGGGCGTGGACCTCGTGCTGGCTGCGCGTGGCGGCGAACGGCTGGAGGCGGAGGGCGCCCGCATTGCCGAGAAATTCGGCGTCAGCGCCACCGCCGTCGCCGCCGACGTCGCGACGGCTGCGGGAACGGAGGCGATCATTGCCGCGGCTGCCGAAAAGGGTGGCGCCGATATCCTCATCAATAATGCCGGCACCGGATCGAACGAGACCGTCATGGAGGCGCCTGATGAGAAATGGCAGGCCTATTGGGACCTGCACGTGATGGCCGCCGTGAGGCTTGCGCGCGGCATCGCACCGCAGATGAAGAAGCGAGGCGGCGGGGTGATCCTGCACAATGCCTCGATCTGCGCCGTCCAGCCGCTCTGGTACGAACCGATCTACAATGTCAGCAAATCGGCGCTGATGATGTTTTCAAAGACGCTCTCGACCGAGCTCATCCAGGACAATATCCGCGTCAACTGCATCAATGCCGGCCTGATCCTGACGCCCGACTGGATCAAGACCGCCAAGCAGCTGACGGCCGAAAGCGGCGGAAACTGGGAAGGGTACCTGCAAAGCGTTGCCAATGAGCATGCTGCCTCCAAACGCTTCGGCACGCCGGAGGAACTGGCGAACGTCTTCGTCTTTCTGAGTTCGGAGAGGGCGAGTTACTGCATCGGATCGACCTATTTCGTCGATGGCGGCATGCTGAAGACGATTTGATCGAAGCTGGCGCAATGAGCAGCACGGCAAGCCTGTTCTTCGCATGACTGCCAGCCGGCCGTGGACGTTGCCGATACAAGCTATAAAAATTGGCTATTTTGTTGTATCTTCACGCTTTCGACGTTATTTGCCTGCTATTGACGGGCAAATATTGCGGTTTTCAAAAGGCGACGACAATGCTGACGAAGAAGGGAAAATACGGCCTGAAGGCACTGGTCGATCTGGCGCGCCTGGCGCCGGGCGAGACTGCCTTCATCAATGACGTCGCGGCGCGCAACAATATTCCGAAGAAGTTTCTCGACACGATCCTGCTCGAGCTGCGCAATGTCGGTATCCTGCGTTCAAAAAAGGGGCCTGGCGGCGGGTATTCTCTCTCGCGGCCGGCTTCCGAGATCCGCATCGGCCATGTCATCCGCACGCTCGATGGGCCGCTGGCGCCGATCCGCTGCGCCAGCCGGACGGCTTACGAGGCCTGCGACGACTGCGCCGACCCGGAAACCTGTCAGGTGCGGCGTTCGATGACCGATGTTCGGGATGCGATCGCCGCCATTCTGGACAATATGACCCTCGACCAATTCGTCGCAGCCGGCGGCCGCATTGAAGACACCGGGGACGAATTGCCGATCTCCGCCGCCAGCTGAGACGTTTCGATTTCATACGGTCTAAAGCGCCATGCTGTGTCGTTCAGGGCTCATCTCGACATATGGTCGCCGGCGCGGTCCAGCAATCGATCGCGAGGCAGCGACAGCGCGTGGATGCGTGCATTGCGCCAATGGCGGTCGAGATTAAGGCCTATGCCGGTTGACGCTTCGCCCGCGAGCTCGAACAGTGCGTTTGCGGCGTTGAGGGCGGTTTCTCCGGCAGTGATCGCGGCCGCCGAGGCGGAAAAATAGGCATCCGCCATCGCAGCCTCTACAGGATTGACCTGGGCGATATCGAGTTTGCGGCCCGCTCGCTCCAGAGCTGCCGCCGTGATTTCGATGCCGACGGCGTGTTCGCCGAGCCGGGAGCGGGAGACGGTATGATCGCCAATGGCTGTCATCAGGTCGGCCCAGGCGGCCCGCGCGATGCCGAGGGCCACTCCAGCCTTGAGCAGCAGGCCGAGCGAAACGCCCGTCGAACCGGACGACGGGGCCGGCGCGATCGTGCCGGCATCGACATGCACTGCGCCGGCGAGCGTCGTTGCCGATCCATTGGTGCGCTGGCCGAAACCGTCCCAATCATCGACCACTTGCACGTCCCCGCTGTTGCGGCTGAGGTAGAGCGTCACAGGGCGGCCGGGCGGAAGTGTGAGGGCAGCGGCAATCCAATCGGCATAGAGAATACCGGGCGCCGGCCGCATCCGCCCGCTCAAACGGTACCCCGGTCCGTCGATCGACAGCTCGCTGCCGTCGGCGACGGTTGCGCCGGCGAAGCGGTCGCCGAGCAGCACACGGGCAAACAGCGATGCTTTCAGATCCTCGGCCGCCTGGGTACGGAGGGTTTCCAGTACGGAAAAGTGATTTTCCAGTGTCTCGCCAATCGAGGCGTCGGCCTCGGCAATGATCGCGATGATTTCGGCAAGCAGGGCGTTCGACACGTCGAGCCCTTCATGTTCGGGCGGAACAGAGATTGCCGTCAGTCCCGATATCGACAGCGCGTCGAGCTCGGCAAAAGGCAGGATGCGGTTGATATCGCGCTCGTTTGCCTGATGACGGAATGTGTCGGCGAGGTTGCGAGCCGTGGATACGGCCTCCTCTTCGTTTTCGATGCGGCGGGCCGGCGGCCTCAGACGGTCTTGAAACTGCGATAACGTTCCCATCGCTCACTCTTTCCTCGAAGGATGACAGGATTGAGGGATTTTCCTTCGAATGATAAGAACGGTTTTTCCAGAAAAACCGGACGCTTCGAATTTTCTCACCAACTTGATCGCCTCGCCCTCCACTCTACTTATGGTTAACCGGGGCTATCCAATTGAGGAACATGATGGGTGAAGCACTTGCTCGCCATAGCGAGGTTTGGAAAATGGGGCGCCAGCCGAGACCGCGTCTGACGCTGGATATCGCCGAGATTCCAACTTATGCGATCGGCGACATTCACGGCCGCTACGATCTGCTTTTAAAAGCTGAGGAGGCGATCCTGCAAGATGGCGCGCGATTGCCCGGGCAAAAGCTGATCGTGACACTGGGTGACTATATCGACCGGGGTCTGGAATCGGCGCAGGTCATCGCTCACCTCATGGAGCCGCCGCCTGATGGTTTCGACCGCATCTGCCTTGCCGGCAATCACGAGATCGCCATGCTCGACTATGTCGACGGCTGGCTCCCTTATGACGACTGGATGCGGATGGGGTCAGCGGAATCGCTGAAATCCTATGGCCTCGATCCGGAGCATCTGCCGCTCGTCTTTCCCTCCGGCGTGCAGCTCGACGCCTTTCTGCGGCAGTCTCTGCCGCATACGCATCTCGATTTCATGCGAGCGCTGCCCATCATGCTGGACACACCGAGCGTGGTGTTCGTGCACGCCGGCATCGACCCGATGCTGCCGCTCTCCGCACAGACGGATGAGGACCTGGTCCTCATCCGCCACCGCTTTCTTGAAAGCAGGGTTCCCTTGCCGAAACTCGTCGTCCACGGCCACACGCCCAGCGACGAGCCCGACATTCGCCCGAGGCGGCTCAATCTCGATACGCGCGCCTTTCGCAGCGGTAGGCTGACCGTTGCCCGGTTCTGGCAGGGCCGGGTGCATCTGTTTTCCACCTGACATCATCCCACCGGGAGGCTGTATGACACCGTGATCAGACCGTCTCGCTTTGGGCCGGGGCGGCTTCGACCGGCCTTTCAGCCGGCCGGCTGCGGCGCCAGCCGCGCAGAACGACATAGAAGACCGGCGTCAGGAACAGGCCGAAGAGCGTCACCCCGAGCATGCCCGAAAAGACGGCGGTGCCGAGCGACTGGCGCATCTCGGCGCCGGGGCCGGTGGCGATGGCGAGCGGCAGAACGCCGAAGATGAAGGCGAATGCCGTCATCAGGATCGGGCGCAGGCGAAGGTGGCTCGCCTCGATGGCGGCCTCCACTGGCGTTTTTCCTTCCTCTTCCGCCTGCCTGGCGAACTCGACGATCAGAATGGCGTTCTTGGCCGCAAGGCCGATCAGGACGATCAGGCCGATCTGCGTCAGGACGTTGTTGTCCATTCCTCTCAGCGAGACCCCGATCAGTGCGGCGAGCACGGCAAGCGGGACGATGAGAATGATCGCGAGTGGCAGAACCCAGCTTTCATATTGGGCCGCCAGCGCCAGGAAGACGAAAATGACGGAGAGGGCGAAGATGTAGACGGCGGTGTTGCCGGTATGGGTTTCCTGATAGGCGAGTTCCGTCCATTCGAAGGTCGTCCCCGGCGGAAGGATCTTGGCCGCCAGCTCCTCCATCTTCTTCAGCGCGTCGCCCGTCGAGGTGCCGGGTGTCGGATTGCCCTGAAGCGGCACCGAGACATACATGTTGTAGCGCTGGACGAGCGCCGGGCCGCTGGAATCCTGAATGTCCATCAGAGTGCCGAGAGGAACCAGCGCGCCGGTCGCCGAGCGTACCTTCAGCGCGAGAATATCCTCCCTGTCCATGCGGTATTGCCGGTCGGCCTGGGCGCGAACCTGGTAGACGCGGCCGAACGCGTTGAAATCGTTCACGTAGGCGACGCCGAGGTTGATCGAAAGCGCATTGAAGATATTGGGGATCGGCACGTTCAGGAAGCGCGCCTTGTCGCGGTCGATCGACAGGAAATATTGCGGGCTGGCATCGGAGAAGGTCGTAAAGACGCCGGTCAGCCCTTCGGTCGTTGCCGCCGCCCCCATCATCTGGCGGGCAAGGCCCAGCACGCGCGTCATGTCGGGATTTTCGAGATCGGAAATCTGCATCTTGAAGCCGCCGGAGTTTCCGACGCCGCGCACGGATGGCGGCGGGATTGCGATGATGAAGGCTTCCTGGATGCTCTGCAGCTTGCCGAAGAGCTCGCCGATGATCTTGTTGGCGTTTTCTCCGCCTTCCTCGCGTTCGGCGAAGGATTTGAACGGAACGAAGACGACCCCCGCATTCGAGGCATTGGTGAAGGTCGCTCCGCTGAAACCGGCAAACTGCACGGCATTGCCGACGCCGGGCACGGTTCGGGCGATGTCGCCCACCTGTTTGACGACGGCATCAGTCCGCGCCAGTGAGGCGCCGTCCGGAAGCTGCACCACAACGATCGCGTAACCCTGGTCCATGGTCGGGATGAAACCCGAGGGCACCCGGGTGGTCATGTACCAGGTCGCGCCGAGCAGGCCGGCGAAGGCGAGCATCGAGCAGGTCAAGCCTATCCAGCTGCCGACCAGGTGCCGGACGGTCCACGAATAGCCGGAGCTCATCCGGTCGAAGCCGCGATTGAAGCCGTTTGCAAGACCGGTGCCCAGGCGTGAGGCAATGCTTTTGCGCTTCGTCTCGTGATCGTGGGCTTTCAGCAATATGCCGGCAAGGGCGGGCGAAAGCGTCAGGGAGTTCAAGGCCGATATCGCAGTGGTGACCGAGATCGTCACGGCGAACTGCCTGTAGAACTGACCTGATATGCCCGGAATGAAGGCCGTCGGCACGAAGACCGCGATCAGCACCAGCGAGATCGCCACCACAGCGGTGCCGACTTCGTCCATCGTCACGTGTGACGCCTGCTTCGGCGTCATGCCGCGCGCCAGATTGCGCTCGACGTTTTCCACCACCACGATCGCGTCGTCGACGACGATGCCGATGGCGAGCACCAGGCCGAACAGCGTCAGCATATTGAGCGAGAAACCGAAGGCGAGCAGGATAGCGAAGGTGCCGATCAGCGACACTGGGATGGCGACGATCGGGATGATCGCGGTCCGCCAGGATTGCAGGAAGACGAGAACGACGATCGCCACCAGGATGGCCGCTTCGGCGATGGTTCTGTAGACCTCATCGATCGAATCCGAGATGAATTCGGTCGTGTCGTAGACGATGCGATATTCCAGGCCCTCCGGGAAACTCTGGGAGATATCCTTCATCAGCGTCTGGACCTGGTGGGCCGTATCGAGAGCGTTGGTTCCCGGCCGGGCGAAAATGCCGAGAGCGACCGCAGGGTCGTTGTTGAGGTAGCTGTTGGTGACGTAGTCCTGCGCGCCGAGTTCGATGCGGGCGACATCCTGCAACTGTACGAGCCGGCCCGCCCCCGTCGATTTGACGATGACATAGCGGAACTCGCGCACATCGGAGAAACGCCCATCCGTTCGCACCGTATATTCGAAGGCGTTCCTGCCGGTCACCGGCGGCGCGCCGATCTTGCCGCCGGAGACCTGTACGTTCTGGTCCCTCAGGGCGGAGACGACGTCATCCGAGGTCATGCCATAGGCGGAGAGTTTTTCCGGATCCAGCCAGATGCGCATCGAATACTGCCGTTCGCCGAAGATCTGCACATCGCCGACGCCGTCGAGGCGCACGAGCACGTCACGGATGCGGTTGCGGGCATAGTTCGAGACGTAAAGCTGGTCATAACGATGCGACGGCGACAGGAGGTGCACCACCATCATCAGGTCGGGCGAGCTCTTGTCGGTGGTCACGCCGAGCCGCTGAACCTCCTCGGGAAGACGGGGCAGCGCGATGGAAACGCGGTTCTGGACCAGCACCTGCACCTTGTCGAGATCGGTGCCGAGCTTGAAGGTGATCGTCAGCGACATGGCGCCGTCGGCGCTGGAATAGGACGACATGTACAGCATGTCTTCGACGCCGTTGATCTGCTGTTCGAGCGGGGTCGAAACGGTATCGGCGATGGTCTGCGGGTCGGCACCAGGATAGGAGGTGCGCACGACGATGGTCGGCGGCGCGATCTCCGGATATTGAGAGACCGGCAGCTGCGTATAGGCGATGCCGCCGACGACGAGAAAGAGGATCGAGATGACGGCCGCAAAAATCGGCCGGTCCACGAAGAAATGGGCGAATCTCATTGTCCGCTCTCCGCGTTTGCGGATTCGGGGGGCGTGTCCTGCCGCTCCTGCGGCAGTTCGCTCATCTGCGGCGTGATGGTCGAACCCGGCCGCGCCCGCATCAGGCCGTTGACGATGATCGTCTCGGTGCCGTCGAGACCTTCGCGGATGACGCGATAGCCGTAGAGCCGAGGTCCGGGCCGCACCGGCTTGGTCGAAACCTTGCCTTGCGCGTCGACGACATAGACGACGCGTTCGTTCTGGTCCGAGCCGATCGCCTCATCGGGAACGAGAATGGCCTTGTAGGTATTGGAGGCTGCGACCTGCACACGGCCGAACAGGCCCGGCTGCAGGACGAGGTCGGGATTTGCAAGGCGGGCGCGGATGCGGATGGTGCCGCTCTCATTGTCGACCCGGTTCTCGGCGAAATCGAGCTTTCCCATGAAAGGTTTGGCGGTGGGGTCGGAGATCGTGACGGATACATCGACGCCGCCGCCGCCGAGCTGCAGATCCTTGCCCTGCTTGCGTGCGGTGTCGGCGAAATTCAGCAGGCGGCGCTCGTCGACGTCGAAATAGAAGTCGATCGGGTCGAGCGAGACGATCGTGGTGAGCACCGTCTGGTCGGCCTGCACGAGATTGCCGGTCGAGAGCAGGCGGCGGTCGATGCGGCCGCTCAGTGGCGCCCTGATCTCGGTATATTCGAGGTCGAGCGCCGCGCGGTCGGCGGCGGCCTGAGCGCCGCGGACATTGGCCTGGGCGGAATCGAATTCACGGCGGCGATCGTCCAGCGTCTGTGCGGATTGGCTGCCACTCGAAGCGAGCGACTGGGCGCGCTTGTACTGAGCGTCGGCGAAAACAAGGGTGGACTGCGACGCTTCGAGCGCGGCCTTCGCTTGGCTGAGCGCGGTGACGAACGGCCGCTGGTCGATGACGAAGAGCAGGTCGCCCTGCTTGACCAGGGCGCCATCTTCGAAATGAACTTCCTGCAGGTAGCCGCCGACGCGCGAACGCACGGAGACTTCGTCGACCGGCTGGAAACGGCCGATGAATTCGTCATTGTCGATGACATCGCGCACCACCGGCTTCGCGACCGTGACAGGGGGAGGGGCGGACGGTGCGCCCTGCGCCATCGCGACCATAGGCATGAACGTGGCGATGCAGGCGAGCAACAATTTCCGTCGAAGCGCGAAAGTCATATCGGTCCCTCCAATCGCGGCGGCCGATCGACTGCCACCGAACTTAAGATGAAGTGATGCTATTCATGTCTTGTTGCTTTGAACGAAAGCCTCGGGCTCCCGTGATTTCCCCGGCGTTCAATCGTTGGAAGGGAAAGCCGGTATGCGATGCACAATGGAAAATCGAAACGCTATGGAACGGGATATAAGCGGCAGCGACAAAAAATAGCAAATGCCAATTATTCGCTTTTCCGGAATCCGTGAACTTCATGGAACGGCATCAGCTTTCGACGATCTCATCTCGACCGGGCGGCAGAACGGCAAGCTCAGCCCAATCAAGCTCCTGTTCCAGCATATGAAAGACGTCGTCGTCGATCTCGCCGGCGCGGCGCATCGCGGCCAGTTTGCGGCGTTTCGCACCGATGACATTGCGGCGCTGTTTGTCGAGCCTGCTGACCTCGCGCGGGTGTTTGCCGTCGGCGGCGATCTCGCGCTCGGAGGTATAGACGTCACGCAGAATGCGGGTCGATTTGTCTTGACCTTCAAGCTCGGCAAGCGCCGCGTCGATCAATGCCACGCGGGCTTTGGTGATGTCGCGGTTCAGGGATGTGTCCGGATCGAATTTCAGGAAGCGGATCAGCGGCCCGAGCGTCAATCCCTGGACGATGAGCGTGCCGAGAACGACGGCCAGCGCGCTGAGCAGGATGATATCGCGATCATGGAAGTCGATCGGCAGGGCGAGCGCAGTTGCCAATGTTACGAGACCGCGCATGCCGCACCAGCCGGCAAGTAGGCTCGCGGCAAACGTGGGAGCGGCTTGTGTCGTGAGACCGCGCTCGGCAAGAAAGGTGATGGCGCGGTTATAGACGAGCACCCAGGCCAGGCGCACGACAATGACAGTGACGAAGACCGCGGCTGCCAAGGTCATGGCAAAATTCAGGCGGCCGGGATCGAGATCGAGGACGATCTGGCGGACCTGCAAGCCCATCAGCAGGAAGGCGAGCACGTTAAGCAGGAAAACCGCGGCTTCCCAAACCGAATAGGAATGAATGCGATGCCGGGCCGTCTGCCGCTCCGGCATGTAGCGGGCGATCACCATGGCATATGCGACGATCGCCAGGATCGCCGAAAGGTGCAGTCGCTCGGCAATGATCCACGTGCCGAAGGTGGCGACGAACTCGAGCAGCGTGCCGCCGAGCGTGCCGGCGAGCTTCAGACCAACGATCATGTAGAGACGGCCGAGAAGATAGCCGAGGATGAGACCGCCCGGCGCTGCCAGCGTCAATTCTGCCAGAATGCCGGTGAAGAAGGCGGGATTGGTGGCGGCCGCCACTGCGGCGCTGAAGATGAGGAGGGCGACTGCGTCATTGAGCAGGCTCTCGCCCTTGAGGATTACATAGGTCTGGCGCGGCAGATTGAAACGGTCGAGCATGACGGTCGCCGCAACCGCGTCCGGTGGGGCGACGATAGCGCCGAGTGCGACGGCCACGGCAAGCGGCAGGCCGGCCATTGCGACGCCGACGGCTGTGACGGCCGCGGCCGTCAAAATGACGGCGATTGCGGCGAGCGAAAAGAGTGGCAGCCAGTTGCGCCTCAACGTCCTCGGCGGCAAATCGTACGCGGCATCGAAAAGTACGGGTGCGATGAAAAGCGCCAGCGCCAGCCTGGGATCGATCGCCACCTCCGGAGCCCATGGGAAGGCAGCGACAATGATGCCGGCGATCGCCAGCATGGTCGGATAAGGAACACGGAACTTCCTGGAGAATTGCAGGAAGATGATCGCCACCAAGAGCAGCGTCAGCATGCTTTCGAAGAACGCCATGGGCCCTCCAGGCCATTTCAGCGGGTGGTTCTTTGCCTGAAACTAGGGCCGGGCGATGCCACGGCTACCGTTCGAGCCTAAAGCTGTGAGGGACGGCAAGCGCCCGGCCGCGGCCTGCGGCATTTTGGCCGGGGTTGCGGAATCGCCGGCTTGCGCTCTTGTGCAGGCATCTGTGCTCAATATATGTGGCCATATCATAAGTATGCTTATAAATATCCGGCATAGGTTTCCATGAACGCCACGCCCACACTCGGTTTCCTTCTGCACGACGTCGCACGGCTGCTGCGCAAGCGGTTCGAGCAACGCGCGAAATGCCTCGGCCTGACGCGGTCGCAATGGCAGACGCTCGCCTATCTCTCGAACAACGAGGGCATCCACCAGAGCGGCCTTGCCGAGATTCTCGAAGTCGAACCGATCACGCTGGTGCGCATTCTCGACAAGCTCGCCGAACGTGGGCTCATCGAACGCCGCCAGCATCCGACCGACCGGCGGATCTGGCTGCTCTACATGCGCGACGAGGCGCATCCCCTGCTCGCCGAAATGCGCGAACTTGGCGATGTCACCCGCGCAGAGGCACTGGACGGGGTCTCAGCCGAGCAGCGCGAGCAGCTTTTCCACATCCTGTCCGTAATGAAGACCAACCTGGTCCAGGCATGCAGGACCCCGGTTGAGGAGAATGAGATGAACGATGGCTGATCAATCTCCCCTCCGCGTCGTTGCCGACGCCAATGCCAAGTCACCTGTTGAAGAAAATGAAGCGAAACAGCAGGAAACGGTAGCCGAAGCGCCTTCATCCAATTCAGCGCCGGCTGCTGCGGTGGCTGCGCCTGGCGGTAGCAAGGTCCGCCGCCGGCGCAGTCTCACGCGGCCGATCCTGTTCGCGCTCCTGCCGGTGGCGCTCGTCGTCGGCGGCTATTATTACGTCAATGGCGGCCAGGTGATGTCGACCGACAACGCCTACATCCAGGCCGACATGGTCGGGGTCACCACCGATGTCTCCGGCATCGTCGATCAGATCGACGTGCATGAAAACGAGGCGGTCAAGGCGGGGCAGGTGCTGTTCAGCCTGAGGGCCGATTCCTTCAAAATCGCGCTCGACGGCGCCAAGGCGCAGCTCGGCGCGCAGCGCAACCAGATCATGAACCTCAAGGCGAGCTATCAGCAGTCTCTCGCCGAGATCACCCAGGCGCAGGCCGATCTGCCCTATTACCAGGATCAGTTCGACCGGCAGCAGGCCCTCGTCAACAACGGCAGCGCGACGCAGTCGGCCTACGACGAGGCCAAGCACAATCTGGAGGCCGCTCAGCAGAAGGTTGCCGTCGCCAAGGCGGAAGCAGCAACGACGCTCGCCCAGCTCGGCGGCAGCGCCGACCAACCGGTCGAGGAAAACCCGCTCTATCTGCAGGCCAAATCGCAGGTCGACAACGCCCAGCGCGAACTCGACCACAGTGTTGTCAGGGCGCCGTTCGACGGCATCGTCACCAATGTCAACGCGCTTCAGGTCGGCTCCTACCTGCAGGCCTCGCAGCAGGCCTTCTCGCTTGTCGCCACCGATCATCTGTGGATCGCCGCCAGCCCGAAGGAAACCGAGCTGACCTATGTCAAAGCAGGTCAGACCGCCGAGATCTACGTCGACACCTATCCCGGCGTGACGTGGAAGGGTAAGGTCGAGAGCATCAGCCCGGCCTCCGGCTCCAGCTTCTCGCTGCTGCCGGCGCAGAACACCACCGGCAACTGGGTGAAGGTCGTGCAGCGCATTCCGATGCGCGTCAGCATCGAGGATGCCGCAGGCAAGCCGCCGCTGCGCGTCGGCATGAGCACGGTCGTCGACATCGATACCGGCCATATCAGAGGCCTGCCCGACTTCGTCAACACGCTTCTGGGCCGGCCTCAGGGCGAGGACCATGAGTGACGCTCCGGCATCTCCGGCGACCTCGGTCGCCAATCGCGGCGCGATCACGGCCTGCGTCATCCTCGCCGTCATCATGCAGGCGCTGGACACGACGATCGCCAACGTGGCGCTGCCCTATATCCAGGGCAGCGTGTCTGCCTCCGCCGACCAGATCAACTGGGTGCTCACTTCCTATATCGTCGCGGCGGCGATCATGACGCCGCCCTCCGGTTTCCTCGCCGCGAAATTCGGCCGCAAGCGCGTGCTGCTCGTCGCCATCGCCGGCTTCGTGGCCGCCTCCGTTCTCTGCGGCCTTGCGCAATCGCTGAACCAGATCGTCGCCTTCCGCCTGTTGCAGGGCCTGTTCGGCGCATCGCTGGTGCCGCTTTCCCAGGGCATCCTTCTCGACATCTATTCTGTCGAGGAACGCGGTTCGGCCATGGCGCTTTTCGGCGTCTCGGTCATGGTCGGGCCGGTGCTCGGCCCGGTCATCGGCGGCTGGCTGACCGACAATATCAGCTGGCGTTGGGTGTTCTACATCAACGTGCCGATCGGCGCGCTCGCCTTCATGGGCATCGTCGTCTTCGTCACCGAGACCAAGCGGGATCTGCTCGCCAAGCTGGACTGGTTCGGTTTCGGAATGATGAGCCTGTTCATCGCCGCGCTGCAGCTCTTCCTCGACCGCGGCGAACAGCTCGACTGGTTCTCCTCGGGCGAGATCATGGTCGAAGCGATTGTCTGCGCCGCGGCATTCTATCTGCTTCTGGTGCACACGCTGACGGCAGAGAAATCCTTCGTTAATCCGAAGCTGTTTCTCGACCAGAACTTCACGGTCAGCATGATCTTCATCTTCGTTGTTGGCGTCACCTATCTCGCCTCGTTGGCGCTGATGACCCCCTATCTGCAGACGCTTATGGGCTATCCCGTCATCACCGCCGGCATCGTCATGGGGCCGCGCGGGCTCGGCACCATGCTCTGCATGTTCATTGTCGGACGGCTGATCGGCAAGGTCGATACGCGCTTGCTGCTGGTGCTCGGCCTCGGCTTGACCGCCTGGGCGATGTACGACATGACGGGCTGGACGCCCGATGTTTCGCAATGGACGATCGTCTCGGTCGGCTTCATCCAGGGCGCCGGCCTCGGCTTTCTCTTCGTGCCGCTGACGACGATTGCCTTCGCGACGCTGCCCGCCCAAATGCGTGGCGACGGCACCGGCCTCTACAATCTGTCGCGAAACATCGGTTCGGCGGTCGGCATCTCGATCGTCTCGGCACTGATCGTCGAGAACACGCAGAGCAATCACGAGTCGATCGCGGCCTATGTGACGCCTTTCAACCACGCCTTCAACGCCATGGCGGCGCAAGGGTTGAGCCCCCTGACGGCCACTGGCCGTGCTTCGCTCAACGAGATCATCACCCTGCAATCGACGATCATCGCCTATATGGACGATTTCAAGCTCTTGATGCTGATGTCGCTCGCGGTCATCCCGCTGGCGCTGCTGCTGCGCAAGCCGAAGGCGGCGCCCGCCGTCGACCACAGCGCGGTCATGGAATAGACTTCAAGCGTTTACGCAATCCCTGGGAAAGCCGGCTTCCGGTTTTTCCTGGCAAAACCGCTTCACACTTTTGCTGGAATTGCTTAGCGAAACGGTTTGCTGAGATATCGCGATCCCTGAATGCCGAAGCGCCACGGTGCTTCGGCATTTCTAGTGATGCCGATGCGTTTTCCCGAGACGACAGGCACCGGCGCAGACGGTGTCAGCGCATAGGGCGGGCGGTCGAGCGGCCTGTCGTTGATTTCGATATCGATGCCGAGCGCCTGGCAGAGCTTGCCCGGGCCGCTGCAGAGCGCCGCCAGCATATCGGTGCCGCGCCGCTCCGTCATGGCGGCAATTCCCGTTTCCGGCTCGAGCGCCCGGATCAGCACGGCCGAGCCCGGATGACAGACGAAGTTCAGGCACCAGTACATGCCGTAGATGCGGTAGATGTAGACATTGCCGGGCCGGCCGAACATGGCGCCGTTGCGCCTGGTCGGGCCGCGAAAACTGTGCGAGGCTTCGTCATCGGGGAAATAGGCTTCGGTCTCGGTGATGCGGCCGCCGGCGCCATGAACTGTGAGATGGCAGCCGAGCAGGTCGCGGGCCACAGTGATCGCGTCGCGCTCGAAAAACGCCCTGAGGCCTTCGCCGGCAAGCGCGCCGGCGCCGATCGAGCTCTTTGTCATTCCACCATCGGTCATAACCGAGGCAGATAACATTCGCTGCCGCCGCCGTCATCCCAAAACCATTTGATGAGGCCGGCCGCGTCAGCGGCCGGCATTCGGATCACGCATCGGGATCGAGGATGATGTAACCGAGACCGGATCACTGGCAGGGAAGGAATCTTCCAGACCTTCCTCCAGCTCCTCTTCGAGCAAGGCCGGATCCTTGCTGCGTGCGCCGTCGCCATGGGCTGGTTCGGTTGCTGCCGCAAGCAGGGCCCTGGCGCGCGCGACCGCATTTTCCGAAGTCAGTTGGGCTGCGCTTCGCAGCGTTACGGCAATGCTGTCTTCGCCTTCACCGCCGAATTCGACGACGAAACCGTCTTCCGTCTGATAGACGGTGATATCGCTGAGTGCCATGGCCCTTCCCCGCAAGCGCTCATATTAGCAAAGCGTGTTTTTGGAATTTTGTCGAGCGAAGACCTTCACCAGCCAATCGACGAAGACGCGCACGCGCGGCGAAAGCTGGCGGTTGCGGGGATAGAGCAGGGAGACCGGCGTCGGGGTCAGCGGAAAATCCGGGAGCACGTGGACCAGCGTGCCGTCGGACAGGTCTTTTTCGGCGTGGTAGCGCGGGATCTGGATCAGGCCGAGGCCCATCCTCGCTGCAGCAACATAGCTTTCGGCGGCGTTGACGGTGACGGTCGCGGGAATACTTAGCTTGTGTACCGTGCCATCGACGATGAATTCGAGCGGCAGCAGACCGTCCGCGCTGCTGGAGCGGAAGCCGACCATGCGATGGCCGGCAAGCCGGTCCGGATGCTGCGGCAGGCCGCGCGCGGCGACATAGGCGGGAGAGGCGAGCGTGACCTCATCAAGCATGGCGACACGCCTGATGATCATGTCGCTGTCCGCAGGCGTACCGACGCGCAGCACGCAATCGATGCCTTCGTGCACCAGATCGACCAGCCGATCGCCTTCGCTCATATAGAACTCGATCTCGGGATAGCTCTCCAGAAAGGACGGCAGGCTCGGCAGCACGAAATAGCGCGCGAGCGTGCCGTGCACATCGACGCGCAGCAGGCCTTTCGGTCTGGCGCCGGCAAAGGCCCCTTCCGCGTTCTCGATGTCGGCGAGGATCGACAGGCAGCTCTGATAATAGGCCTCGCCGTCGAGCGTCGGGCTGACATGGCGCGTCGTGCGCTGGAGCAGGCGCACGCCGAGGCGGGCCTCGAGCTGCTTGACAGCGTCAGTAACGGTCGAGCGCGGCAGGCCGGTGTCTCCCGCAGCGAGGGTGAAGCTGCGGCGCTCTACAACGCGGCAGAACACACGCATGGCATCGAACCTGTCCATCTTCTTTGTTCGTATTTCCCGGATAGTGATGGCGGAGAATGCACGATTATCCGCCGCAGGAAAAGGCTCATCTTCTTCTCATCGAAAACGCGCTGCGGCGCAGAAGGAGAAGAACAATGGCTTCCAACAAAGACAGCAAGATCGCACTGGTCACCGGCGCTTCCCGTGGTATCGGCGCGGCCGTTGCCAGACGCCTCGCCAGAGACGGTTTCACCGTCGTCGTCAACTATTCCGGCAGTGCGGCCGCGGCCGAAGACCTCGCCCGAGAGATCGAGCAGGCTGGCGGCAGGGCGCTGGCGGCCAAGGCGGATGTCAGCGATGCTGAAGCCGTCCGGCGGATGTTCGACGCTGCGGAAGACGCCTTTGGCGGCGTCGATGTGCTCGTCAACAATGCCGGCATCATGATGTTGTCGTCGCTTGCCGAGGCTGACGACGAAAACTTCGATCGCCAGATCGGCGTCAATCTCAAGGGCACTTTCAATACGCTCAGGGAAGCGGCCCGGCGCCTGCGCGATGGCGGCAGGGTCATCAACTTTTCGACTTCGGTCGTCGGGCTGAAGCTCGAAACCTACGGGGTTTACGCCGCCACCAAGGCCGCCGTCGAAACGCTGACGGCGATCATGGCCAAGGAGATGCGCGGCCGTAACATCACGGTCAATGCCATCGCGCCCGGGCCGGTGGCTACTGATCTTTTCCTCAACGGCAAAACGGAGGAACTCATTGCCCGCATGGCGAAGATGAACCCGCTGGAGCGGCTCGGCTCGCCTGAGGACATTGCCTGCGTGGTCGCCTTTCTCGCCGGCCCGGACGGCGGCTGGATCAATGGCCAGACGCTGCGCGCCAATGGCGGCGTGATCTGACGAAGGCGCCGTCATCGCAATCATGTGAACGAAGATTGTAGGTCTTCCCCCTTACAATCTTGTCGGGAGTGGCTATAGTTACTTTATCGCGAGAGAGTGGAGTTCCCTGACGCTCTCTCCCGAACCTCCAGAGCCTGCCGCGCCCAGTCTGCGGCGCGACCGGTCCGATGTTCAAAATTTGCGGCCCGTCGAAGGTTTCTCTTGCCTTCCGGGCCGTCTCTGTTTTGCCGCCGCGCGACATGCTCTAGAAATCGTTCAGCTTGGCCTCGACCAGGAGCTTGACCAGCCAATCGACGAAGACGCGGACCTTGTTGCTGAGGTGGCGGTTCGGTGGATACACCACATAAAGCGGCACCGGATCGCGGCGCCAGTCCGGCAGCACGCGGACGAGTTCGCCCCGCCGCATCGGTTCACGCGCCATGAAGGTCGGCACCTGCGCGACGCCGAGGCCCGTCAGGGCCGCGGTCAGATAGGTGCGGCTGTCATTGACCGAGGCGATGCAGCGCGGGGTAGTCTCGACCATTTCGTTGCCCCTGCGAAATTCGAAGGGCAGGGTCCGGTTGTTCTGGGCGCGGAAATAACTGACGGAGTAGTGCGTGGCCTCCAAATCCTCCGGCCGTTCGGGCATGCCGAATTTCTGAATGTAGCTCGGCGAAGCGCAGGTGACGAGCTCCATCTCCGAAACGCGCCGGGCTATCAGCGACTGATCGGTGGGCGTGCCCGCCCGCAGCGCGCAATCGACGTTTTCGACCAGGTAATCCACCGTGCGGTCGCTGACCCCCAGATCCAGACGGATGTCGGGATAGCGTTGGTAGAAATCGCAAAGTGCCGGAACGACGATGGCGTCAGCAAAGGCGCCGCTCATCTCGATGCGCAGCCGCCCGCTCGGCAAGCTTTGCGAGTTGGAGAGGCTGCCGTCGAGTTCCTCTAGCTCGGAGATGATCTGGGCGGCGCGTTCGTAATAAAGCGCGCCGTCCGTGGTCACCATGACCCGTCGCGTGGTGCGGTTCAGAAGCTTGGTGCGCAGATGCGCTTCCAGGCCCTGGATGAGATTGGTCACCGTCGCCTTGGGCATTGCGAGCATGTCGGCGGCGCGGGTGAAATTGCCCGTCTCCACGACGCGGATGAAGACGCGCATTGCCGAAAGTTGATCCATCGGTTTCAAGTCCGCAGTTTGCGTTGCACCATTATTCGAGAATCGGAACAGTGTTATCGTGATATTGCTTCTTATTCCCTGTTCTGAATAACAATATCTTTTTTATACGAAATGCAAGCGGCAGGTGCTGTGTGCCCGGCGGTTGCGTGCAAAAGAGACAGGATCGATGACGGTAGAATGGAAGGACATGATGCTGGATAAGGTGGCCATCGGCCCCGTTTCCGCGCGTGTCTACCAAGGCGCCGATTACGGCAAGGGTCCGCCGATCGTGCTTTACCTGCATGGGGGGGCATTTCTCGACAGAGAAACGAATGTCGACCGGCCGGTTGCCGTCAGTCTCGCCAAAGCCGGCGCCATCGTCGCCGCCGTCGACTACAGCACACTGTCCGGCAACCTCTTTCCGAAGGCGTTGGAAGTCTCCTTCTCCGTTTTCACCTATCTCGCCAACAAGCGCGCCGCTGGTTTCGGCGACCGCAAGTCGCTGCTATTCGTCGCCGGCGAGGAGGCGGGCGGCAACGTCGCTGCCGGAGTGGCGCTCAAGGCGCGCGATCAGATGCCGGATGCGCTCGACGGCCAGGTACTGATTTCACCGCTGCTCGATCCCTTCATGGGCACGTCGTCGATCCGCAAGGCCGAAGCGATCGGCATGCGACAGCGCTGGGCGGACGGCTGGAGCCATTATCTGAGCGGTGGCGGCTGCCACCCCTATGCGGCCCCCTGCCTCTGTTCGCGTCTTTCAGGCGTCGCGCCAGCGCTGATATTCACCGCAGAGGACGATCCTCTGCACGACGAAACACTCGGTTACGGTGCCCGCCTGAAAAAGGCCGGCGTCGGTGTGCGCCAGCATGTCCTTCCCGCCGGGACGGGCTGGCCCTCGATTTATGGTGGGAAATCTGGGGAGGCACCCGACTGGCAGGAACACGTCAGCCGCCATTTCGGACGTTTCCTACAGGACGTAAGCGTCCAACCGCAATTGCATTGAAGAAGATCTGATATTTTGGCGGCCTGGGGCCGCAAGGAGAGTACTGATGACGTCCAGAAGCAAGCGCTGGGCCCTCGTGGGCGCCGGCATAGGACTTATTGCGTCCGTTTCAGGCGCTGCATTGTTTTTCGAGCTGCCGATGAGCACGACGGCTACGGCAGCTTCCGCTCCCGCGCAGCCTCCCGCCGTACCGGTGACGGTGGCCGTGGTCGAAGCCCGCGACGTGACGGCCTGGGAGACCTTCTCCGGCCGTCTCGAAGCGGTCGATCGTGTCCAGGTCCGTCCCCGTGTCGAAGGCGCGATCCTTTCGGTGGCTTTCCGTGAGGGCGCGCTGGTGAAGCAGGGCGACCTGCTCTTCACCATCGATCCGGCTCCCTACCAGGCGAGCGTGGCGCAGGCCCAAGGCCAGGTGGCTTCGGCCGAAGCCAAGGTCAGTCTGGCGCAGACCGAGCTTGACCGCGGCCGCAGGCTTTCCGATAACCGCACCATCTCCCAGAGCGATCTCGATCAGCGCCAGAGCGCGCTGGCCGAGGCGCAGGCAGGCTTGCGTTCGGCACAAGCCGCGTTGCAGTCTGCCCAGCTCAATCTCGATTATACTCAGGTACGGGCGCCGGTTGCCGGCCGCATCGGCAAGATCGAGGTGACGACAGGCAACCTGGTTGCGGCCGGATCGGCCTCGCCTGCGCTGACGACGCTCGTTTCGGTCGATCCGATCTATGCGAGCTTCAACGCCAGCGAAGAGATGGTGACCCGCGCTCTCGCCCAGCTGCCGCAGACGGACGGCGCCCTGCCGCCCGTCGAAGAGATTCCGGTCGAGGTCGGCACGCTCGCCGACGAAGGCACGCCGATCAAGGGCAAGCTGCAGTTGATCGACAACGAGGTTGACGCATCGAGCGGCACCATCGGTGTGCGCGCCGTCTTCGATAATCCGGGCGGACGTCTCATCCCCGGCCAGTTCGTGCGCGTGCGCATGGGCCAGCCGAAGGCCGAGAACAAGATCGTCATCAGCGACCGCGCCGTCGGCACCGACCAGGACAAGAAATTCGTCTTCGTCGTCGACGGTGAGAACAGGGTCGCCTACCGGCAGGTGCAGCTCGGCGCTTTGACTGAGGGGCAGCGGGTGGTCGAAAGTGGCCTGAAGGCCGGCGAGAAGATCGTCGTCAACGGCCTGCAGCGCATCCGTCCCGGTGCCGTCGTCGTTCCGCAGATGGAAGAGAAGGTCGCGACCGCTCAGTAAGATCCCGCCTTCTCCTGCGGGGGAAGGCCGATACCCGAAATAATATGACCCGCCGGCGGCGCCTCACCCGCCGGAGAGGGAGTTTGCATCCATGTTCACCCCGGAGAGGGCTTTGAAATGAACATCTCCAGATTCTTTGTCGACCGGCCGGTCTTTGCCGGCGTTCTTTCGGTCCTCATCGTCGTTGCCGGCCTGATCGGCCTGCGGGCGCTGCCGATTTCCGAGTATCCCAACGTCGTGCCGCCGTCGGTCGTCGTGCGCGCCACCTATCCCGGCGCAAATCCGAGCGTCATTGCCGAAACCGTGGCGACACCGCTCGAAGAGCAGATCAACGGCGTCGAGGACATGCTCTACATGTCGAGCCAGGCGACGTCGGATGGCGTGCTCAATGTCACCGTCACCTTCAAGCTCGGCACCGACCCTGACAAGGCACAGCAGCTCGTGCAGAACCGCGTTTCGCAGGCCGAACCGCGCCTGCCGGCGGAGGTGCGCGCCCTCGGGATCACGACAGTCAAGAGCTCGCCCGACTTCATCATGGTCGTCAACCTCGTCTCCGACGGGAACAGCCACGACATCACCTATCTTCGCAACTACGCGACCTTGAACATCAAGGATCGGCTTGCCCGCATCCCCGGCGTCGGCCAGGTGCAGGTGTTCGGCGCCGGCGATTATTCGATGCGTGTATGGATCGACCCGCAGAAGGCCGCCGAGCATGAACTCGCCGCCAGCGACATCAGCAACGCGATCAGCTCGCAGAACGTCCAGGCGGCCGCCGGCATTATCGGCGCCTCGCCGAGCCAGCCGGGCGTCGACCTGCAGCTCAACGTGAATGCCCAGGGCCGCCTGCGTACGCCCGAGGAGTTCGGCAACATCATCGTTAAGACGGGCGCCAATGGCGAGATCACCCGCCTTCGCGACGTCGCCCGCATCGAGCTTGGCGCCGCCGACTATACGTTGCGGTCGCTGCTCGACGGCAAGCCGGCCGTCGCCGTGGCCGCCCTTCAGGCGCCCGGGTCGAATGCGATCGAAATCGCCGACAACGTGCGCGCAACCATGGATCAGCTGCAATTGGCCATGCCTGAGGGCGTCAAATACGAGATCGTCTACGATACGACGAAATTCGTCCGCTCCTCGATCGAGAAGGTCATCGACACGCTGCTTGAAGCCATCGCGCTCGTCGTCCTCGTCGTCATCGTCTTCCTGCAGACGTGGCGCGCTTCGATCATTCCGCTGATCGCGGTTCCGGTCTCCATCATCGGCACTTTCGCGGTCATGTATGTCTTCGGCTTCTCGATCAACGCGCTCAGTCTGTTCGGATTGGTGCTTGCCATCGGTATCGTGGTGGACGACGCGATCGTCGTCGTCGAAAACGTCGAGCGCAATATCGAGCATGGCCTGTCGCCGCGCGCGGCCACCTATAAGGCGATGAAGGAAGTGTCCGGTCCGATCATCGCGATCGCGCTGGTGCTCGTCGCGGTATTCGTGCCGCTCGCCTTCATCTCCGGCCTGTCGGGTCAGTTCTATCGTCAGTTCGCGCTGACGATCGCGATCTCGACCGTCATCTCGGCCTTCAACTCACTGACCCTGTCGCCGGCCCTCGCCGCCCTTCTGCTGAAGGGCCACGACGCGCCCAAGGACTGGCTGACGCGGTTCATGGACGCGATCTTCGGTTGGTTCTTCCGTGGCTTCAACCGCCTCTTCGGCGCAGGCTCGAATGCCTATGGCAAAGGTGTTGGCGGCCTGGTGTCGCGCAAGAGCATCGTCATGGTGGTCTACCTGGCGCTGGTCGGCGCGACCTACAGCATGTTCACCACGGTTCCCGGTGGCTTCGTGCCGTCGCAGGACAAGCAGTATCTGATCGGCTTCGCTCAGCTGCCGGATGCCGCAAGCCTCGACCGCACGGAAGACGTCATCAAGCGCATGACCGATATCGCGCTCGCGCAGCCCGGCGTCGCCAATGCAATCGCCTTCCCCGGCCTGTCGATCAACGGCTTCACCAACTCTTCGAATGCCGGCATCGTCTTCGTGACGCTGAAGGATTTCGAGGAGCGTAAGACGCCGGATCTTTCTGGCGGCGCCATCGCCATGGCGCTGAACCAGAAATTCGGCGCCATCCAGGATGCCTTCATCGCCATGTTCCCGCCGCCGCCGGTCAACGGTCTCGGCACGACCGGCGGTTTCAAGCTGCAGATCGAGGATCGCGCAGGCTTGGGCAACCAGGCGCTCGATGAGGCGACCAAGGCAGTGCTTGCCAGGGCCTACCAGACGCCTGAACTTGCCGGGCTGTTCTCCAGCTTCCAGATCAACGTGCCGCAGCTCTATGCCGATCTCGATCGCGCCAAGGCCGAGCAGCTCGGGGTTTCCGTCACCGACGTCTTCCAGACGCTGCAGATCTATCTCGGCTCGCTCTATGTGAACGATTTCAATGCGTTCGGCCGCACCTACAGCGTCCGGGTGCAGGCCGATGCGAAATTCCGCGCCCAGCCGGAAGATATCGGGCAGCTGAAGGTCCGTTCGGCATCGGGCGAGATGATCCCGCTTTCGGCGCTGCTGAAGGTGGAGCCGAGCACCGGTCCCGAACGCGCCAACCGTTACAACGGCTTCCTCGCCGCCGATATCAACGGCGGTCCGGCACCGGGCTTTTCGTCCGGCCAGGCGCAGGCGGCAATCGAGAAGATCCTTCGCGAGACACTGCCTGCCGGCATCGACTTCGAATGGACGGATCTGACCTATCAGCAGATTCTGGCCGGTAATTCGAGCGTCGTCGTTTTCCCGCTGGCGCTGCTGCTGGTCTTCCTGGTGCTGGCTGCCCAGTACGAGAGCCTGACCCTGCCGCTGGCGATCATCATGATCGTGCCGATGGGCGTGCTGGCCGCGCTGACGGGTGTCTGGCTCACCGGTGGAGACAATAATATCTTCACCCAGATCGGTCTCGTGGTGCTAGTCGGCCTCTCGGCGAAGAACGCGATCCTGATCGTGGAATTCGCCCGCGAACTGGAGTTCGAGGGCAGGACGCCGCGGGAGGCGGCGGTCGAGGCCAGTCGCCTTCGCCTTCGCCCGATCCTCATGACCTCCATGGCCTTCATCATGGGCGTCGTGCCGCTGGTCGCCTCCACGGGCGCCGGCGCGGAAATGCGTGCCGCCATGGGTGTCGCGGTGTTCTCCGGCATGATCGGCGTGACCTTCTTCGGCATCTTCATGACGCCGGTGTTCTACGTGCTGCTGCGACGGCTGACGGGCAACCGTCCGCTCATCCAGCACAAGCCGGACGAGCACAAGGAGGAAGAGGCCGAGGTCATCCGGCTAGCAGCGGAATAAACGGAATTCAATCTTCCTTTGTCGAGTAAATCGGGCGGGAACTTCGGTTCTCGCCCGTATCGATTTCCGACACCCGACGAAAATGCGTTACGTTCATCAAAACGGTTGCAACCGTGGACGAGGGGACTATCAAAGACGGATAGCAGATGGGAGGATCGGCGCGGCTCCATCTCCACCATCCGGGTAGTCGATGCCGGCAAGCCGGCGCGGTTGCGGAAATGGTGACGGAATGCAGTGCTTCGCTTCTCGACTTCAAAGAGAAGAATAGCCGATCGGGAGGATGATAATGACGGACAGCCAACCGAAGAAGCGCCGCCTGCGTTCGCAGGATTGGTTCGACAATCCCGATCATATTGACATGGCGGCGCTCTATCTCGAGCGTTTCATGAATTACGGCATCACGCCGGAAGAACTGCGGTCCGGCAGGCCGATCATCGGAATTGCCCAGAGCGGTAGCGATCTGACGCCCTGCAACAGGGTGCATGTCGAGCTCGCCAAGCGCGTGCGTGACGGTATTCGCGACGCTGGCGGCATCCCCATCGAATTTCCGACGCATCCGATCTTCGAGAACTGCAAGCGTCCGACCGCCGCCCTCGACCGCAATCTAGCCTATCTCGGCCTTGTCGAGATCCTCTACGGCTATCCGCTCGACGGGGTCGTGTTGACCACCGGCTGCGACAAGACCACGCCTTCGGCAATCATGGCTGCTTCGACAGTCGATATTCCGGCCATCGTGCTCTCCGGCGGGCCGATGCTCGATGGCTGGCACGAGGGGGAACTGGCCGGCTCCGGCACCGTCATCTGGCGGATGCGGCGGAAATATGCGGCCGGTGAAATCGATCGGGAGGAGTTTCTGCAGGCGGCGCTCGATTCGGCTCCATCCGTCGGTCACTGCAATACGATGGGCACCGCCTCGACGATGAATGCGCTGGCGGAAGCACTCGGCCTATCGCTCACCGGCTGCGGCGCCATTCCGGCCGCCTACCGGGAGCGGGGGCAGATGGCCTACCGCACCGGACGGCGCGCCGTCGAGATCGTGTTCGAGGATCTGAAGCCATCGGATATCCTGACGCGGGCCGCGTTCCTCAATGCGATCCGCACCAATTCGGCGATCGGCGGCTCGACCAATGCGCAGCCGCATCTGGCTGCCATGGCCAAGCACGCCGGCGTCGAACTTTATCCCGATGACTGGCAGGTGCACGGCTTCGATATCCCGCTTCTGGCCAATGTCCAGCCGGCGGGCGCCTATCTCGGCGAGCGCTATCACCGCGCGGGCGGCACGCCGGCGATCATGTGGGAGCTGCTGCAGGCCGGAAAGCTCGACGGCGACTGTCGCACGGTGACGGGGAGGACGATGGCCGAGAACCTGAAAGGCCGCCAGGCCAGCGACCGCGAGGTCATCCGGCCTTTCGACGAACCGCTGAAGGAGCGGGCGGGCTTCCTCGTCCTCAAGGGCAATCTCTTCGATTTCGCGATCATGAAGATGAGCGTAGTCTCGGAAGATTTCCGCCAGCGCTATCTTCTGGAGCCCGGGCGGGAAGGTGTTTTCGAGGGCAGGGCGGTGGTTTTCGATGGTTCCGAGGATTATCACAGGCGCATCAACGACCCTGAACTCGGCGTCGACGAGGATACCATCCTCGTCATCCGCGGAGCGGGGCCGCTCGGCTGGCCTGGATCGGCTGAGGTCGTCAACATGCAGCCGCCGGATCATCTCCTGAAACGCGGCATCCGGAGTCTGCCGACGATCGGCGACGGCCGTCAGTCGGGCACCGCCGACAGTCCATCGATTCTCAACGCCTCGCCGGAAAGTGCAGCCGGTGGCGGCCTCGCCTGGCTTCGGACCGGCGATGTCATCCGCATCGATTTCAATGTGGGGCGCTGCGACATGCTGGTGGATGACGCCGAGATCGAGCGGCGCAAGGCCGACGGCATTCCGGCGGTGCTGGCGGATGCGACGCCGTGGCAGCGGATCTACCGCCGCTCGGTCACGCAACTGTCTGACGGCGCGGTTTTAGAGGGGGCTTCGGAGTTCCGCCAGATCGCGAAAAACACGCCACGGCACAACCATTGATGTGGTTTGAACGCAGATTGCAATCTCATGATCCAAAAAGGAACGTCGTAACGAACAGTTCACCTAGTGACCAGTTCGGGCGTCCGCACAAGGCTTCTTTAATGCCGGCTTGAGACCATATTGCAATTAAGGAAGCTTCCAAGGCTGAGACCGCGTTGTCAGAAAACAAAGCCACACGATCCGAACAAGAGTTCCAGGATCTTCTGCGCCGGCTCGAACTCGCCCTCGATGCATCCCGGATCGGAGTCTGGGAGTACAGCATCGCCAAGGGCGGGATCTTGTGGGATGCGCAGATGCACCGGCTCTACGAAACCGGCGAGACATGCCGACATGTGCCGGCATGGTTCTGGTCGAATGCGATCCACCCTGATGACCGCGAGCGGGCCGAAAGCGATTTCGAACAGGCGATCACGGCGCGAGGCGCATACGACTCGCAATTCCGGATCGTGCTGCCGAGCGGCGAGATCCGCCACCTTCGCTCGCGGGCGCATTTCTATGTGGATGCGGAGGGGGCGCCCTCCTTCATCGGCGCCGAATGGGATGTGACGGCCGACGTGCAGCTCAACGCGGAACTCGAGCGACAGAAGATGGTGGCCGAGGCGAGAGCGCTGGCGCTTGAGGAAAGCAATGCGCGCATCGAGCATGTTGCCGATCATGATTACCTTACCGGTCTGCCGAACCGCCGCCTGCTCGACAAACGGCTCGCAGAGCTGCCGGCGGACCGGAGCGTCACGACGCTTGGCGTCCTGCATCTCGATCTCGACCAGTTCAAGCAGATCAACGACAGCCACGGCCATGCGGCCGGCGATGCGGTGCTGCGGGCCGCGGCCCTTCGCATCACCGCTGCCATTCCCGCGAACGGTATGGTTGCCCGCGTTGGCGGCGACGAGTTCGTTATCGTGCTCGTCAATTTCGCCGATCTCGCGGAATTGAGATTGATCACAGAGGATGTTCAGCGGCGGCTGCGGAAGAAGATCCGTTTCGGTCAAGAGATGCTGCAATCCGGTGCATCGATCGGCGTTTCATGGAGCGGCGATCGGCGGGCACGCAACCTCCTGGCCGAATCCGACCTGGCGCTCTATCAAGCCAAGAAGCTTGGGCGCAACCGCATCGAATTCTTTACGAGGCAACTGCAGGAAGATCTGCGATCGAAACGCCGCCTGGCTGAAGAGCTCAAGCTCGGTCTGGATCGCGGCGAGATTGTTCCCTATTATCAGGTGCAGCTCGACGCCCAAACGCGCGAGGTGATCGGCTTCGAGGCGCTGGCCCGCTGGAAACATCCCGAGAAGGGCGTGCTTGCGCCGGGGGTGTTCCTCAAGGTCGCCGACGAGCACGGGCTTGCGGCCGAGATCGACGCCGCGATTCTGAAGAGCGTTCTCGAAGACCGGTTGTCCTGGCAGTTGCGGGGCGTTGCGGTTCCGCGCATCGCCGTCAACATTTCGGCGTCGCGCCTTGCCGATCCGGCGCTGCTCGGCAAATTGAAGAAGCTCGATATTCCGCCGGGCGCAGTCGTGTTCGAGCTGGTCGAGACGATTTTCCTGGACGACAGCGACGAAAAGCTGCTCGATCATATCGATGACATCAAACAGCTGGGCATCGACATCGAAATCGACGATTTCGGATCGGGCCATGCCTCGCTCATCGGTCTCGTCAAGCTGCGGCCGAAGCGGCTGAAGATCGACCGGCAACTCGTTGCTGAGGTCGTCAGCTCGGACGAGCAGCGGCGCGTCGTAGGATCAATCGTCGAGATCGCCAAGGCGCTCGATGTCGAGGTGATCGCCGAGGGCATAGAGACCGAGGCACACGCCGCGGTGCTGGCGCAGTTGGGTTGCGACGGTCTGCAGGGTTATGCGTTCGGCTATCCCGCGCCGGCAGCCCAGACAGACCGGCTGTTCCCTTCGCTCGCGGGCGGAGTGGAAAAGCAAAGGGCAGCGATAGGTGGCTGATTTCCGCTGAAATGCTTCTTGGTCTTCGGGGTTGAGTAAGCGAGAGGTTTCGGCGCGACATTTATTCGCGCCGGCAGGACGATTATTGGGCGCCAAGTAATTTTCTTGAGCTTGCAACGGCATTGTTTCATGGTAATGCGGAAACGAAGCTTACTGAAAACGACTATAGGCGTGGTCAAGACCATCGGCGCTGCTTCTCCATCATTCGCAGGTGCGGTGGCGGTGACCTGACAATTGCTTTGCCGTTGGCGGGATGGACTTGCGGGACATTCAATCTGGGAAGGGCGCATGAATTCGGAATTTGCCGTTCGTTCGATGCGGCCCGGCGAATTGGAACTCGTGCTCGAATGGGCGCGTCAGGAGGGGTGGAACCCGGGTCTCGACGATTCGTTTGCATTCCTCGAAGCCGATCCGTCGGGATTTTTCGTCGGCTCCGTCGGTGAAGTCCCCGTCGGCTCGCTCTCAGTCGTCAAATATGGCGACAGCTTCGCCTTTCTCGGCCTCTACATCGTTCACCCGGATTTCCGCGGCAAGGGCTATGGCAAGGCGATCTGGGAAGCGGGGATCGCCACGGCGGAAGGTCGGACGATCGGTCTCGACGCCGTTGCCGCGCAGCAGGGGAATTATCGCAAGGCTGGCTTTGAGCCCGCCTATTCCACCATTCGTTACGGCGGCGTTGCCTCCTCTTTGCCGGGCTCGACGCTTGTCGCGCAGCCGGCGCTGGATTCACGCCTGGAAGGGCTGCAGCGTTATGATGCGGCGATCTTTCCGCAGCCGCGGGATGCCTTCCTCGCCACGTGGTGCAGCAGCCGTAAGGGGCGGCGTACGGCTGTGGTCCGCAAAAGCCACAAGATCCGCGGCTACGGCACGATCCGCCGCTGCTATGAAGGCTACAAGATCGGCCCGCTTTTCGCCAACGATGCAGACAGCGCCGCGGCGCTGCTTGTCGAATTAATCCCCGAAGCAAAGGGCGCTCAGATCTTCATCGACATCCCCGTCGAAAACCGCGAGGCGATCGCGCTTGCCGAAAGCATAGGCCTCCAGCCGGTGTTCGAGACCATGCGGATGTATCGGGGACCAGCGCCAGCCATCCCGTTGAAGCATGTCTTCGGAGTGACGACGCTGGAGCTTGGTTAGCTAGTCCACGGGCGAGGCGGGCACGGTGGGAGCGGACGCTTTCGGTCGGCCCTTTTCGGCGATCGCGATGCCGCCGAGCGTCAGCATCAGCGCTATCATATGGAAGGACTGAAGCCGTTCTCCGATCAGAACGACGGAGAGCAGTGTTCCGAACACCGGCACGAGATTGATGAAGAGACCGGCGCGGTTGGCGCCGATAGCCTCGACACCCTTGATATATAGGATCTGCGCCAGCAATGAGGGGAAGATCGCCGTATAGAAGGTGATGCTCCAACCGGCCTGGTCCGGCCACTGCGCAACGCCGCGGGCGATCTCCCAAAGAAGCAGCGGCAGCGAGGTCAGCATGGCGGCGAGGGCGGGAAAGGCCATCAGCGTGCGCCAATCCACCGCCGGTTTCCAGCGCAGGAAGATGGTGTAGAGCGCATAGGCGGCAATCGCGATCAGCATCAGCCCGTCGCCCCGGTTGAGCTGCAATTGCAGCAGCGTGGCGAGGTCGCCATGGGAAGCCGTCAGCGCCACGCCCAGCAGCGTCATGCCGAAGCCGAAACATTGCGCCAGCGAGATACCAGTGCGGAAAAAGAAGAAATTCAACAGGAAGATCAGCATCGGAATGCCGGCTTGCTCGATGGCGACGTTGATCGCCGTCGTATATTTTACCGCCGAGTAGAGCATGGCGTTGAAGAGTGTATAGCCGATGGCGCCGTAGCAAAGGAGCAGTGGCAGGTTTTTCCTCGCCACGGGCCAATCCTTCTTCAGTTGCGGCACGGATATCAAGGCGATGAGCGCGACGGCGAGGAACCAACGCAGAAAGGTCAGCATCATCGGGCTGATATGACCGACCGCAAGTTTGCCGGCGACGGAGTTGCCGCCCCAGCAGAGGGTGGCGATGACGAGGCAGATATAGGCTGTGGCTTGCAAGAGCGTGCTTCCTCGTCACTTTGCTAGAGATAATCGGCTTTTTCCCAGGGGAAATAGACTGCCGGCTGCTGATTTGTCACGTAAAAAGCCCAATCGGCTGTGACAACAGGGTCGCTTTCCCAAAAACAAAGCTTTATAGATGCGCGGGTTTGAGCAGGTGCGCGGTTCTCCGCCGGTAACAGGAAGAGTTGGATGACGAACGTAGTCGTGGTCGGTTCGCAATGGGGTGACGAAGGCAAAGGCAAAATTGTCGATTGGCTTTCGGAACGTGCGGATATTGTCGTGCGCTATCAGGGCGGCCACAATGCCGGCCATACGCTCGTCATCGACGGCACGAGCTATAAGCTCTCGCTGTTGCCTTCCGGCGTCGTGCGTCCCGGCAAGATGGCTGTGATCGGCAACGGCGTCGTCGTCGATCCGCATGCCCTGATCGCCGAGATCGGCCGGCTGGAGGCGCAGGGCGTTAAGGTGACGCCTGATAATCTGCGGATCGCCGACAATGCGACGCTCATCCTGTCGCTGCACCGCGAGCTCGACGCGATGCGCGAGGATGCGGCGTCCAACAGCGGCACGAAGATCGGCACGACGCGCCGCGGCATCGGCCCGGCCTATGAGGACAAGGTCGGCCGCCGCGCCATCCGGGTCATGGATCTTGCCGATCTCGACAGCCTTTCCGGCAAGGTCGACCGCATCCTGACGCATCACAATGCGCTTCGCCGCGGCCTCGGCGTCGCCGAGGTCAGCCACCAGGCGATCATGGACGAACTGACCTCGATCGCCGATCGGGTGCTGCCGTTCCGCGACACGGTCTGGTTGTTGCTTGATAAGGAGCGTCGCAAGGGCGCCCGCATCCTGTTCGAAGGCGCGCAGGGCAGTTTGCTCGACATCGATCACGGCACCTATCCTTTCGTAACCTCCTCCAACACCGTGGCCGGCCAGGCGGCGGCCGGTTCCGGCATGGGACCTGGCTCACTCGGCTATATCCTCGGCATCACCAAGGCCTATACGACACGCGTCGGCGAAGGTCCGTTCCCGACGGAGCTAACCGACGAAATCGGCCAGTTCCTGGGTGAGAAGGGGCATGAGTTCGGTACCGTGACGGGGCGCAAGCGTCGCTGCGGCTGGTTCGACGCAGCATTGGTGCGCCAGTCGGTCGCCACCAACGGCATCACCGGCATCGCGCTCACCAAGCTCGACGTGCTCGACGGTCTCGAGGAATTGAAGATCTGCGTCGGTTATATGCTCGACGGCGAGCAGATTGATCATCTTCCCGCAAGCCAGGGAGCGCAAGCTCGGGTCGAACCGATCTATGTCACGCTGGAGGGATGGAAAGAATCGACCGTCGGCGCCCGCAGTTGGGCGGATCTTCCGGCGCAGGCGATCAAGTATGTTCGCCAGGTCGAAGAACTGATCGGAGCGCCGGTCGCGCTCCTTTCCACCAGTCCGGAACGGGACGACACGATACTTGTGACCGATCCGTTTGAGGATTAAGGTCACGGCCCACTGTGGAGGACAGTTCGGCAGAAGGCCGGACTTCTTGAGAAAGTAAGAATGGCGGATTTTATTGCAGTTATTCGGCGGGCCGTCGATGGCCTGGCTGAAAATACCCCCGAGATGCGGGTGAAAGTCTACGAGCGTGCTCGCGGCGCAGTGCAGCGGCAGCTCGAGAATATGAAGCCGCGTCCGCCGGAAGCCATGCTGCAACGCCAGCTCGAAAAGCTCGAGGCCGCCATCCGCGAAGTGGAGGCTGAACACTCCGAAGCGCTGCCCCTCGATGAGGCGGCTGGCGCCGGCGCCGCGCCGGAAATCTTGGAAGAACAAGCGGTTCCTGACGAAAGCACGTCGCCGCCTGCGCCCCAGACGGCTGTCGACGAGCCGGCCGGTGAAGCCGATGCGGGATCGCCGACGACCGACGCAGCCCACGAGCCGGATCACCTGGAAGCCGACGCACGGCAGGAAACTGAGGAAGAGGTCGCGGCTGAGGAGCCCCTTTCCGCGGAACCTGAGCCCGAACAAACACCTGTTTCCGCTGAGACAGCTGCACCCGTCGAGGCCTATTGGCACCCCTCGCATGAGGAGGAGGCGCCGGCCGAGGAATGGCATGCCGGCGAGGCGCGTGACGTCGCCGCCGAAGAAATGCAGCCGGAACATCACGGCTTCGAAACGCCATCTGCCGATCATTCCTACGAGGAAGCCGACGAGCATCGTGCCGATGAGCAGCATCCCCAGGAGATCGCGGCCGAACCGGCGATGGCGGAAAGCCATGAGCCGAAGGCCGAGGCAGCTTACGAGCCCATCGAGTCGTTTCAGCCGATCACACGCGGCATGGAGCATGCATCCAACCGGCTCGTGGAGCCGGTCGCCGATTTCGATCGGGCGGAATTCGTCGAACATAGCCGCGAGGAGCCGCTGCAGGCGGATGCTGCGGGACATTTCGATCCTGTCTGGGCCGAGCCTGCCGTCGAGACGCCGGCTCCGGCGCCCAAGGATGCTGAGACCGAATGGGCCGAAGAGGAGCTCCGGCAATATTCGGAAACGGCGCCGGTCACCGGCGACGCTTCGGCGCGTGCCTTCGAAGACGTGATATCGAGTCTCGAGAAAATGGCGCCCGCCGCTGTCATGCCGGCCGCCAAGGAAGCTTTCTCCTGGGAGAAGGCTGCCTTTGACGACCTGCCGCCGATCGAGGCAGGCACCGACAAGAAGACGCCCGTTTCATCGCATTTCGACGACGTTGATATCTTCGCGGAGGTGCACGACGGCAAGCCTACACCCCCCGCCGGCGCGCCGAGCGAGGAGTGGCGCGAAGCGAAGGCCCTGCGTGGCTATGACCGCCGCGGTCCGATCGCCGCCGACGATGACGACGCCAATCCGGCGATGGATATCGATCAGATCGTCGCCTCGAAGCTGCAGGGCAAGAATTTCCGCATGGAACCGAAGCGCCGCCGCTTCGGCATCGGCACGATAATCACTCTCCTCTTCGCGCTTATCCTGATCGGTGGCGGCGCCTATGCCGGCTGGATGAACAGAGAAGCGCTGGTGGCGATGGTCGATGGGCTTGTCAGCTCGGCGCCATCGCAGGCTACGAGAAACGAGGCGGCAATGACGCCGGCGGGGTCCGAGACGTCGACTCAGGCCACGCCGACTCCAGCCCAGCCAGTTGCGCCGGAAGCGCAGAATCCGCCGCCGGCCGCGGCACAGCCGAACCAGCAAGTGGCGTCATTGAACAATGACGGCGCGGCGGCCAATTCCAAATTTACGCAACGACTGCTTTCCGACGGAACTGAAGTCGATAGCGGTCCGGCGACGGTGCCGGGAACGCCGACTGCCGAAGGAAAATCGGTGGCCGAACAGAATGTTGCGGCAGCGGATACGCCGCCCGCCAGCGCGCAAGGCGATGCGGCCCCGCCCGAAACGCTGACGCCGAACGGTCCCACGGCATCGCCGCAGCAGGCTGCGCCGGTCGGTTCGTCGGAAAAAATGTTCCTCTATGAGGAGCGTATCGGCCAGAGCTCGCCGACGGCCATCGAGGGAACGGTCGTCTGGAGCGTCCAGCACGAGGCCGGCCAGGACGGCCGGCAGGAGGCGACGGTGCAGGGCAACGTCAGCGTTCCCGAGCGCAACCTCTCCGCTCTCGTTACCTTCAAGCGCAACTCCGATCCGTCCCTGCCGGCAAGTCATCTCGTCGAGATCGTCTTCTCGGTGCCGCCGAATTTCGAAGGCGGCAGCATCGAGAGCGTCCAGCGCATTTCGATGAAGCGCACGGAACAGGATCGCGGCGACGCGCTGATCGCGGTTCCGGCCAAGATCACCGATGATTTCCACATGATTGCGCTCAACGACTATCCCGATGCGCGCAAGGCCAATCTCGATCTGTTGTCGACCCGCAACTGGATCGATATTCCGATCACCTACCGCAACGGCCGCCGTGCGCTGCTGACAATGGAGAAGGGGGGCACGGGAACGAACGCCTTCAATACAGCCATCAAGGAGTGGACTGCACTCGGGGATGTCTCCACGAGCCAGTGAGTGGGTTCTCGATGCCTTGTGCCACCGGCCTCCTCATTCGCCGGCTGGCTCCCGCTGGCGTCGAGCCACAGGTCTCGACCCGTCCTTCGGACCCCCGCTGGGGAGAAGAGAATCGTGGCAAGCTCCTGTCTTTCATAAAGCATTCTTTTTGGAAATGAGGGCGAGCAGCTTGCTCCTCCTCTTCTCCCCAGCAGACGGTGGCCCGAAGGGTCGGATGAGGGGGCTGCACGGCACCCCTTTGACGTCCTTCCCGCAGCCGTCGCCCGCTACAAAACAAAAACGCCACCTCCCGTCTAGGAGGTGGCGTTTGCAATTCTCGAGCTCAGCCGATCAGGCCGTGGCTTCGACGACGCGAATGGCCTTGGCGCGTTCCAGGGCTTCCTTGCGAACAGCATCCTGCACCTTTTCAAAGGCGCGGACTTCGATCTGACGGACGCGTTCGCGGCTGATGTCGAACTCGGCCGAGAGATCTTCCAGCGTCACCGGATCCTCGGCAAGGCGGCGGGCCTCGAAGATGCGACGCTCGCGTTCGTTCAGAACACCCATTGCTTTGGCCAGCATGCGCCGGCGGGTTTCGAGCTCATCCTGTTCGATCAGCACGTCTTCCTGGCTCTCATGGTCGTCCACAAGCCAATCCTGCCATTGACCGCTGTCGCCTTCGGCCGCCTTGATCGGCGCGTTCAGCGAGGCGTCGCCGGAGAGACGGCGGTTCATCGAGATGACCTCCTCCTCCGAGACGTTCAGCTTGGTGGCGATTTCCGAGACGTGCTCCGGCTTCAGGTCGCCGTCGTCGATCGCCTGGATGCGGCCCTTCAGCCGGCGCAGATTAAAGAACAGGCGCTTCTGGTTGGCGGTCGTGCCCATTTTCACCAGCGACCACGACCGTAGGATATATTCCTGGATCGAGGCCTTGATCCACCACATGGCGTAGGTGGCGAGGCGGAAGCCGCGTTCGGGATCGAATTTCTTGACGGCCTGCATCAGACCGACATTGCCTTCAGAGACGACTTCGCCGATCGGCAGGCCGTAGCCGCGATAACCCATCGCGATCTTCGCGACGAGGCGAAGATGGCTGGTGACGAGTTTATGGGCAGCGTCGCGGTCGCCATGCTCGGCATAACGCTTGGCCAACATATATTCCTGCTGCGGCTCCAGCATCGGGAATTTGCGGATTTCGTCGAGATAACGGTTGAGACCGGCTTCGCCGGCGGTAATGGACGGCAAGGTATTTCGGGCCATAGTGCACCCTCCTAAAGTGAATTCCGGCTCCCGATGGAAACGCGCCCCCGCGTTAAAAGGCGAACCGGGACGTGCGGCTTTTGTTCCAAGCCCGCACTAAGTCCATATACAGATAAGTATGGCGAAACGGCGGTTCAAGGTGCCGCTCACGCAGGTGTGAGGCGGCGAGAGCGGTGTCCCGAAGCCGCTTTATCGTCGCAATGCCTCGACCAGTTTCACCATATCGTCCGGCAGCGGTATTTCGAAATGCTTGAGTTCGCCGGTGCGGGGATGCTCGAATTGCAGCATGAAGGCATGCAGTGCCTGACGGCCGAAACCATTGACAACCTTGCGGATCTCTTCGGGCAGCAGATTGGCCTTGGTCCTGAAGCCGGCGCCGTAAACGATGTCGCCAACGAGCGGATGACCGATATGGGCCATGTGCACGCGAATCTGATGGGTGCGGCCGGTTTCCAAGTGGCACTCGACCAGCGACGCGAGCGCGGTCGCGTCAGGGTTCTCCTGGAAGCGCTCGATCACTTCGTAGTGGGTGATCGCCGCGTCGGCATCCTGGCTGTCGGTGCGCTTGACGGCCCGGCGGGTGCGGTCGCCGGTGGCGCGGCCGAGAGGCGCATCGATTGTTCCCGACAGAGTGCGGGGACGGCCCCAGACGACTGCCCGGTAAGCCCGCTCCAGCGGCATGGTGCGGCCGTGGTCGGCAAATTGAAGCGAGAGGTGGCGATGGGCGACGTCGTTCTTGGCGACGACCATGACGCCTGTCGTGTCCTTGTCGAGACGATGGACAATGCCAGGTCGGCGCACGCCGCCGATGCCGGAGAGCGTATCGCCGCAATGATGGATCAGCGCGTTGACCAGAGTTCCTGTCCAGTTACCGGAGCCGGGATGGACGACCAGACCTGCCGGTTTCGATATGACGATAAGGTCATCGTCCTCATAAAGGATGTCGAGCGGGATATCTTCGCCCTTTGGGGTCGGGTCTTCAGGTTCGGGCAGGGTGATTTCGAAGCTGTCGCCGACGCGCACCTTGCGCTGCGGATCGGTAACCTGCTCGCCTCGCAAAGAAACCAGCCCCTCCTTGATCAGCGCCTTGATGCGGCTGCGGGAAAAATCCTTACCGACCTGCGCGGTCAGCCATGCGTCGAGCCGGCCTTCGGCGGTTTCATCGGCGGTCAGGACTTTTCTAATGCCGGCTGCTTGTTTAAAGGGGTCGCTCAAGACGCTTCTTCTCCGACGTATTTTTAGAACGGAACGCACAGATGACCGCAATCGAGCCAGACGACCAGGAAGAGAAGCCCCTTGATCCGGCGATGGAAAGTGTCCGGCGCAAGATGGTCCGCCTGCAGATTGTATCCGGCGCCATCATGTTCGTCAGCCTTATGGCGGTCTTCGGCGCTGTTGTCTACAAGACGATGCGCGAGCCCAAGGAGACCGCGTCCACTGCCGCAGCTTCCGGTGTGCCTTCGGATGCACCGCTTGCTGCGACCCTTTCCCTGCCGCTCGGGTTCAAGGTGCAGTCAACCTCGTTTTCGGCGGGACAGATCCTGTTCTATGGAGAAACGGTTGAAGGCACGAGGAAGGCGCTGGTATTCGATCTGAGGACCGGCCGCACCGTCGCCGACGTCACCGTCGCCGGGAATTGAGGCGAGATGGCCCCGATCGTCATCGACAGCGCCGACGACCCACGCATTGCCGAGTTTCGCGATATAAGAGAGCGTGACCTGACGGGCCGGGAAAACCGCTTTATCGCCGAAGGCACTGTCGTGCTGCGCATGCTCGCCGAGGCGCATGCGGCACGTCGCGGCTTCTCGGCCGAGAAAATCCTGCTGCTGCGCAATCGCGTCGACGGTCTGCAATCCATCCTCGAACGGTTTCCGGCTAGCGTGCCGGTTTATGTCGCCGAGGCTGAAGTGCTCGATGGTGTCGTCGGCTTTCATCTGCATCGCGGCGTTCTCGCCCTCGGCAAGCGAGAGGACTGCGGCGAGGCAGCACTTCTCGACGCATTGCCGGAACGGGCGCTGGTGCTGGTCGGCTGCGGCATTTCCAACCACGACAATGCCGGCTCGATGTTTCGCAATGCTGCCGCCTTCCGGGCGGATGCCGTGCTGCTCGACGAAACCTGCTGCGATCCGCTCTATCGCAAGGCATTGCGCGTGTCGGTCGGCTCGGTGTTGAGCGTTCCGCACCGGCGCGGCGGCAAGGCGCTGGACCTGCTTCTGGCGCTTGCCCAACGTGGGTTTGCGATCTGGACGCTGTCGCCGCATGGGAAGACCGACATCCGCGCCATTCCGGCCGGGGCACGCATGGCGCTCGTCATCGGCACGGAGGGGGAGGGCTTGCCGGAGGCACTGCTGGCGCACTTTCAGAGCGCCCGTATCCCGCAATCGGAGGAGCTCGACAGTCTCAACGCGGCGACTGCGACGGGGATCGCATTGTTTTCCATGGCCTCCGCCATGGGGCGGATCTGACGTTTGGAACGACGCGCGTCGGATCGATGGGCTAACGCACCGGATTGGCGATGACGGCCGCCGCCCTGTCGGCAAGGCTGACGCGATCGTTCGGGTTCTTGTTGCCGGCATCCGGCAGCAGCGCGTGGATCGGTGAGGAAGGGCCCTCGTTGAGTGCGGTCAGCGCGACCATATTGGCGGCGATCGAGGCGATCTCCTCGCGGATCGCGCCATCGCGTCCGGTGACGGACTTTGCCTTCTGCAGGCGCTCGGCAACGGCGGCGCTGCGCTTGCGGACATCCTCGCCCATCTCAGCCGTCACAGCGGCCGTGTCGAGCACGGATGCGGTCGTGTCTTCAGCCGTCAGTTCCGCCGGTAGTTCCGCCGCTATCTTGGCCAGGCCGGCATCGCGCAGCACCCGGTTGATCTTGCGGATCTCGGCATTGGCGGCTTTCAACTGCTCCTTCAACTTGGCGATCTCCTGCTGACGGCGGGCGAGCTGCGTTTCCTTCTCGGCGGCGGAAGCGCTTTCGCGTGCAGCCTTGTCCTCCAGGCGGATCACCATATGCTGCTGCTGCGTCAGTTTCTGTTCGGCATCCCTAGCCCGCTTCTGGAGCAGGTTGACGTCCTGGCGCAATGTGTCGCGTTCGTCGCGCAGCGCGTTGGCGCGGAATTTCAGGCTTTCCGCTTCGGTCTCACGCGCGGCGAGATCGATTCTCAGCCCGTCGGCCTGTTCGATGAGTTTGCTCAGCCGCGTTCGCATTGTCGCCAGTTCGCTCTCCTTGTCGGCGGCGGATTGTTCGGCAATATGCAGATTGGTTTTCAACTGGCTGATGTAGTTCTCATCCTTGCGCAGGTGCGAGCGCTGCTCGGCCGCCTCGACATGCATCTCGCCGATCTGGGCCTGCAATTCGCCGATCTCGGCGGCGAGCCTGCCGGCATCGACGGCGAGCGCATCGTGGCGCAGCTGGAGCGACAGGGATTTCTCGCGCTCACGCAGAAGGTCCTGGGTGGTGCGGGCATTCTCGGCGGCATGAAGCGCGCGCACCATATCCTTCTGGGCGCGAACCTCCTGCGGGCTCAGCGGCATCGTCGCCTTGAGACGGTTTTCGGTATACCAGACAATGCGGCGGTGAACGGCCGGCGAGACCAGAAAGACGAGGAAGGCCGCGGTCAGGAAGCCCAATCCGAACAAGAGAGCGTATTCGATCACGGCGCGGCCATCGATTCGACAGTTAATACGGGGTCAGCCGCGATGATTAAGCAGGCATGGCACGCATGGCAAGGCCGCCGATGCCGGCGGCAGCCGATTCCTGCCGCTTTACCGCCTCAGAAGGGGTTCCAGGTCGGCGCCTGGGTGATCTTGAGATAACCGACATTGACCCCGAGGCGGGCGCCGACGCCAGTGCGGATCGGCACAACCAGCACGTCATTGTTTTTCAGCACCGTCATGCCGAAGCCGGCGATCACATAGGCCGAGCCACTGACGCCGCCGAAGCGGGCATAGATGCCGTCGATGGAGGGCAGGTCGTAGACCAGCATCATGACGCGCGAACCCTGGCCGCCGTAATCGATGCCGAGAGACGGGCCCTGCCAGTAGAGCGGATGCTCGCCGGCGTTCTTGGTGTTGAGTTGGCCTTCGCCGTAGGTGAGACCGGCGATGAAGGCGCCGCCGCCTTCCTGCCCAAGAATATAACCGTTCGGCAGGCCGTATTTCTGGAAGGCGCTCTCGACCACCTTGGCAAGGCCGCCGCTGGCGGAGCCGAAGAAGGAGTGGCCGGCATCGATGATTTCCTGCATCGTATACTGACCGTTGTTCTGGGCCGCGGCCGGCCCGGCAATCATCAGCGAGGAGAAGACGAGGGCCGAAAGCAACCTGCAGAAGCCAATGAATCGGTGCGGAAATCGAGGGCGCATGATGTCATCCGTTCGTCGTTTGGCTGGAGCGGGCACCCGCTCGCGTCGATTGCTGCATTTTGCGCCGATGATCTTAACAATCGGTTTACCAAATATGGTGTCATTATGGCACTGAATACGATCGCAAACTTCGCGCAATTTTGATGAAGCATATTTGCGGGCGCGATGAGATTGCCGCCCTTCAGGAGACGATGATGTCCAAGAACCCGAACCTCACCCTGTCCGGCCCGGATCTAGCCGCGCTTCTCTGCAGCCGCGTTTGCCACGATGTCATCTCGCCCGTCGGCGCGATCAACAACGGCCTGGAGCTTCTGGATGAAGGCGGCGCTGATTCCGATGCAATGGATCTGATCCGCACCAGTGCGCTCAACGCTTCCGTCCGCCTGAAATTCGCGCGCCTCGCCTTCGGCGCATCGGGTTCAGTCGGCGCCTCGATCGATACCGGCGAGGCCGAGCGGGCCGCCAAGGATTTTGCCCTCGCCGAGAAGAAGACCGAGGTGATCTGGAACGGACCGCGTGCCATCGTGGCCAAGAACCGCGTCAAGCTGTTGCTCAACCTCTTCCTCGTCGCCTATTCGGCGATTCCGCGCGGCGGCGTGCTCGAGGTCACGCTCGAAAATCCTGAATTCGAGGCCAAGTTCACCCTCTCGGTGAAAGGCAAGCTGATGCGTCTGCCGCCGAAATTCGTCGAGATATCGACGGGGACGATCGAGGAAGCGATCGACGCCCATTCGATCCAGCCGTACTACGCCGTGCTTCTGGCCGAGGAGTGCGGAATGACGCTCGACCACAGCGCAAGTCCGGACGAACTGGTGTTCACGGCGACGGTTGCTGCGGTCTGATTTTTCGGCGTGCAGCAGCATGCTCTCGCCCGTCCGGTAACGATTCCTTAGCCTGATGGACCTATTCTCTTAGGTTGTGGAAGACCCCTCGTTGCGACGAATGCGGGGAAAGGAGTAGTCATGCAAAGGTTCATGATCACCGATAATTCGGACATTGTCCGTAAGGTCGGCAAGCGCATTCTCTCCGAACTCGACTTTCTCGTCAGCGAGGCCTCCGATGCCGCCGAGGCGCTGCAGCGCTGCCAGGCAGAGTTGCCGGAATACCTCATCGTCGATTCCGGCATGGAAGGTGCGCTCGACCTCATCGCGGCGATCCGCGCCATGGACGGCGGCAAAGAGGTCAAGATCTATTACTGCGTCATCGAGGCGGATCTGAAGAAGCTGATGGCGGGTAAACGAGCCGGCGCCACCGATTTCCTGCTGAAGCCGTTCGATCGTAAGATCCTAACCGCCGTTTTCGGAAACCGCGCGATTGCTGCCTGACATCAGCTTTCTTCCCGGCCGCATCGGCCGTCCCTGAGCATAGTGCCGCAAGCGCCGCCGGGCTCCGGCTGACGCTGCGCTTTTCCTTGACCGGAATGTTAACCTGTTCGGCCAGATCAGGCGGAATCCCTCTAACGGGGCGGCAGCGCCGGCAGTGCAAACGAAAAATCCCGCCGAAAGGGCGGGATTTCGTCATCCGATAAGGGGGATCGGAAGATCAAGCGGTTTCCGCATATTCGGTGCCATCCGGCTCGCGAAGAACGTAACCACGGCCCCAGACGGTTTCGATGTAATTGGCGCCGCCGGCGGCGTTGGCGAGCTTCTTGCGCAGCTTGCAGATGAAGACGTCGATGATCTTCAGCTCCGGTTCGTCCATGCCGCCGTAAAGGTGGTTCAGGAACATTTCCTTGGTGAGAGTGGTGCCCTTGCGGAGCGAAAGCAGCTCCAGCATCTGATATTCCTTGCCCGTCAGATGGACGCGCTGGCCGCCGACTTCGACGGTCTTGGCGTCGAGATTGACGATCAACTCGCCGGTCATGATGACCGACTGGGCGTGACCCTTGGAGCGGCGAACGATAGCGTGGATGCGGGCGACGAGCTCGTCCTTGTGGAAGGGCTTGGTCATGTAGTCGTCGGCGCCGAAGCCGAGGCCGCGAACCTTGTCCTCGATGCCTGCCATGCCCGACAGAATGAGGATCGGTGTCTTGACCTTGGACAGCCGGAGAGTGCGGAGCACTTCATATCCGGACATGTCGGGCAGGTTCAGATCGAGAAGGATGATGTCGTAATCATACAGCTTGCCCAGATCGACGCCTTCTTCACCGAGATCGGTGGTGTAAACATTAAAACTCTCTGATTTGAGCATCAATTCGATGCTCTGCGCCGTAGCGCTGTCGTCCTCGATGAGAAGTACCCGCATAATTATCCCCTTTACCGCCGCCGAAAGGTGGTCTGGCCCCCTACACGCTACCCGAACAAGCTACGTGATTTGGAAGCTGCCACGAAATGGTTAACAAATTCTAATTCACTCTGGCAAGGAGTATCGAATTTATTAAATAATTTTTCCATTTCTCTGTTTTCCAATAGGAATCTCAAAAAGGCGTTCCTCAACGTTAACATTAGGAAACAGCGCTAACTGATTCATCCGACTCGCCAATGAAAAGGTTCGAACTTCGTGCCGTGGCATTTACCGACCCTTAAATCATCGGGCCTATCATTAACGATGCCCGTAAACGAAAGGTTACCAGCGGTAGGTTTTTGTTAATATCGCAGGAAATTTTTTAGCAAACCGTGTCAAAGCGGCGCGCAGGGCGGTTTCAAGTTGAGCCGGGGTCTCGCATCACGGGAGTAATGCGTATGAAGTCGCGAGAAAGTCTCGTTCGCCTGAAAGAGTTTCAGGTGAACGAAAAACGACGTCAATTGCAGCAATTGCAGATGATGATGTCCGAATTCGAACGGATGACGAAGGATCTGGAGAGCCAGATCGTCGTCGAGGAAAAGAAGTCCGGTATATCCGACCCGAATCACTTTGCTTATCCGACCTTCGCCAAGGCCGCGCGTCAGCGGGCCGACAACCTGCAGGTTTCGATCAAGGAACTGAAGATGCAGGAAGAGGCGCTGGAACTGGCGCTTGAGGAAATGCAGGCGGAATATGCAAGGGCGACGGCGCTGGAAGAACGTGACAGCGGCGTCCGCGCCGCCAGGGCCTGAGAGAAAATGCGGGCGCCGGCGTCGGCGCCTGACGATCGCCTGAGAGAGGCCATGTATGATGGGCGCGCTGTCCGTCATACATGGCTTTTGGTGTTTCCCGCCTTTTGCGTCCGCACGCCGCCGCTCCCCGCGGCGACCGCTTCAGGCGTCGCGAATCAATTCACGACATCCTGCCATTCCGGATGACGTTGCGCCTGCCCCTTGAAGAACGGGCAGAGCGGGATGATCTTCCAACCGCCAGCGCGGGCCGCTTCCACCGCGTGCAGAGCCAATGCCTGGCCGACACCCTTGCCGCGCAGGGCATCGGGAACCGCCGTGTGATCGATGATGACGAGCTTCGGCGAGGTTCGCGAATAGGTCATCTCCGCCTCGTGCCCCTCGACGTCCACTGCATAACGGCCACCGGATACGCCTTCCTCATTTCGGATATCCATCGTCTTTCCTCGTGCACAGATATTAATCGCAGCCGACGGTGACACGGCGGCGCGGTCGTGCCAAGGCGGTAGAACAGTTCCTCAGGGAGACGCAGTGTTCATGAAAAATGTCGGATCGACGCGAGGCTCTGGGGCAATGAGCGCGCTTTCGATCATCCGCCCCGCTCTTCTCGTGGCCGCGCCGTTCCTCCTGGCGCTCGGCCTGATCTTACCGCTGGTCCGTTTCGAGACGCTGTATTTCTTCGATCAGACCCCTTCGCTCATCGAAATCGTCGTCTCGCTCTGGCAAGGCGGCGATGGGCTGCTGGCGGCGGTCGTCGCGCTGGTCTCGATCGTGCTTCCGTTTCTGAAGATGATCGGGATTGCGGCGGAAGCGACGGCTGCCGGCAGCGGGGCCGGGAGGCAGTTCTATCGGCGCGTCGTGCCGCATCTGTCCAAGTGGTCAATGATGGACGTGCTGCTGGTCGCGATCGTCATTGCTGCGGCGAAGACAACGGGGTTGGCGGATGCCTTCACGCAGCCCGGCCTCTGGTGCTACGCCGCCTCGTCAATAATTTCGGGCCTTCTTCATTCCCTGATGGGAGATGCGTCCGGCCCGAAATAAATGTCGGCGATGGCGCGCGATCAGTGGCGATATTGCTGGATGCGCGTGGTGCGCAGGCCGGCGAGGCCATGGCTGTTGATCGACGACTGCCAGGAAAGGAACTCTTCGACCGTGAGCGTGTAACGCTCGCAGGCCTCTTCCAAGCTCAACAGGCCACCGCGAACAGCCGCGACAACCTCTGCCTTGCGGCGGATCACCCAGCGCCGCGTATTGGGCGGCGGAAGGTCCGCGATGGTCAGGGGGCTGCCATCGGGGCCGATGACATATTTCACTCGGGGACGTATCATTTCGGTCATTGGACTCTCTACACAACGCAAGACCACGAGCGCCACTCTAGCCTGCCACATTTAAAAATTGCCTAAGCCCAACGTAAGACTTTGATAACAAATTTAGATGCCCGGAGTGGCCGGTGAACGAGCGAAGCAAAATCCCGCCGGCTCTCACGAGCACGTCGATCTCTTCTACGGCATCGGACCGGTGACGCCGATGAAGCGGACGGTTCCGCCGATCTTCCGTGAGGAGGGATCGATTGCGGGAAGTGCGGCCGATCAGGAAAATTGCCGCCGCTGCACGCTCTTCCAGGTGCCCGGCCTGAAAAACGGCTTCGCCTTCGCATTGCCAGCATTGACCTGAAACAATACATTTTCGCTACTCGGGCAGCCATGCATTCTATGGCAGTGCGCTTTAGCTGCGTGAGCTTCTGGAGCAGCTCTCAGGCAACAGCAATCCTGAAGATGGCTCGCCGGCAACGTCTAGCCGGCCCCAGATCGGAGAGCTGCGCTGTCGGCGAATCGCAAGAGCAGCGATGAGATCGCGATCATTCTCGATCTCTCATCGCACGCTGTCGACGGTTATCTGAAGAGCGCGATGTAAAAGCCATACAGGGTCAACCGCACGCAGGCGGTCGCCAGAACGGCACCGGCCGCCCTGTCCTTTCTCACAAAAAGGCGAGAGCAATTCCAGGCAAAGCGTAAAGTGCTTTTGCCGGGAATTGCACAATACAAAAGGTTCGAGCGGTTCTGCGCTTCCGTGGAAAGCTGAACCGCTGTTAAAAGCCTTTTCCGCCGGTCACTTCTGACACAACGGTCCCGACGATGATGCGCATGTCCATCAAGATCGAGAAATTCCCGACATAATAAAGATCACAAGCGATGCGGGCGCGCGCCTTGGCGGGACGATCGGTCGGACCGCGCAGGCCACGCATCTGGGCAAGACCGGTCATGCCGGGGCGCATGGCGTGGCGCTGATGATATTCCGGCACGAGCTCTTCATAGAGCATGCCGCCGGCGCGCATGCCGATTGCATGGCAGCGAGGACCGACGACCGACATATCGCCCAACAGCACGTTCAACAGCTGTGGCAACTCGTCGATATTCGTGCGGCGCAGAATGGCGCCGATGCGGGTGATACGGGGGTCGTTCTTCACCGTCTGGGCGACGCCCGAGACATCGCAGAGATCGGTACGCATGGAACGGAACTTGTAGACCTTGATGGCCTTGCAGTTCTTACCCCAGCGGGTCTGCTTGAACAGCACCGGTCCCGGGCTGTCGAGCTTGATCAGCAGGGCGACGAGGAGAAGGAAAGGGGCGAGGACGAGGAGGGCGCTCAACGACGAAACTATGTCGAACGCCCGCTTCAGGGCGAGATCCACCCACGGCGCCTGGGAGGCATCGCTATGGATGACAGGGGTTTGAATCTTCAGGCTCGGCTGCTGGCGGCGGCTCGGCCGGAAGGAATCAGTCGAAATGGTGTTGTTTAATTCCGTGATGCTCAAGGATCGTACTCTGTTGTCTTCGAGGGGCGCGGCGGCAATAGGCGATCAATGGTTTGCCCTGTGACCAGGGCTGCACTCAGGTGTTGGTAACCCTACTAAAACGGAAAAATGCGACAATTGTGTAATGGTGTCCAGAGAAATATCGCATCGCAACAAATCTTTCGCACTTGCGTTAAGTTGAGGCAACCTCATGATATTTCGTTAATAATTGGAATTTCGTCAAGGTTTCTAGGCTCTTGGCGAGGGCTTCCACAGGTCTGTCCTCGTGTTGTTTCGACACGCGACCGACGGTTGGCCGACGGCATTTTTAACGAATTCCGACGTGAATTTTTTTGCCGGATATGTTCGGCCGTTCTCAATCTGTGTCAAAATATGACAAAATCAAGGCCGAATCGGCAGGGGTTCGAACCGGTGAAGATGGACGTTAAGCCCACCGGGAATCACGCGCGCCGCATCGGCCAAATCACTTTCCGATTTCTACGAGTGTCTGCGGTGCGGCTCGAACGCGGCAGGACGATATTTGAACGATTAAGAGCAGGGGCCGCAGTGGTCGCCACGCGCCAAGGCGTTCGTGGAGCGGGCGGCAGGCGCAGAACATATCATGAGCGGGACCGCGTATCATGGCATTTGCGAATGCCCGCGGACGGTCACGCCGGTTCGAGGACGCGTTTCCTGCCGCCCCAGGAAATGAAGTTCGGGTTGGCGAAGTCGAAATCGGCCGCTGTCCCCGTCTTGCCATAGGTCAGCAGCGCTCCGTCGAGCGTCACCGTCGATCCCCCGGCAGCGCGCAGCACCGCATCGCCGGCCGCGGTGTCCCACTCCATCGTGCGGGTGAAGCGTGGATAGACGTCGGCCTTGCCTTCTGCCAGCAGGCAGAATTTCAGCGAGGAGCCGATATTGGTGCATTTGGAGATCGCGTGATCGGCGAGGAAGGTTCCCGTCTCCGGGCTGTTGTGACGAAGGCTTGCAAGTGCAAGCCGGTCGTCCGGCTGCTCGCGCACGGCAATTGCGGTGCGCGCCCCGATGGTGAAGTCCTCGGTGACATCAAGCCTTTCGGCACGGCCGCGCTCTCCTAAGAAGGCGAGCCCGAGCGCCGGCGCGTAGACGATCCCGGCGACCGGGGCGCCGTTCTCGATATAAGCGATGTTGACGGTGAATTCCTGCCGTCCGTCGACGAATTCACGGGTGCCGTCGAGCGGGTCGACCAGGAAGAAGCCGCGGCCGCTGATGTCGGGCACGCTTCCAGCGGCAACCGACTCTTCCGCCACGACGGGTATATCGGGATAATCCCTGGACAGATGGGCGAGGATGATGCGTTCGGCCTCCTCGTCGGCAACCGTAACCGGGCTCGCGTCCGCCTTCATGGTGATGGGAAAGCCTTCGCGCAAGATCGCGATGATGGCCTTACCGGCTTCGAGCGCCGCCTTTTCAAATGTCGTCAGCATTGTCCTTTTGCCGTTCGCCGCGCCGCGAGCGCCCGCTGTCGCTCGTCGTCAACCATCCCTGTCGCACCAGATATCGATATGGTGGTTCTCGCCGCGCCCCGCACCCCCGATAACGCAGATTGAAGATGCTACCATAAGTTCCCGCAGCTGTCAGGCGAGGATGGCGGCATTTACCTGTGAAATACCATTCGCAAAAACTGCAGGCTCAAGGGTTGAATTTGCGCTTTCTTCCAGCCTTATGGAATAGCTTACGCGGGAAGCGGCGCAGGAAATCGACGGCGCGCTTGCCGGATGGTTAAGCCGGCAGCAGGTTTTGGCTAAAAATGGGTCGGTCTTTGCCGATTTTCTGTGGATTCTGGTTCAAAATGCGCCATTTAGGCCTGTTCGAATAAGAATCTGCTGGCGTAAATCCTTTTTGTCTTCACATTTTCACCGAAACCGCTATGCATGCGGCCTATGAGGTTCCTTGAACGAGGAGCCGAATAACCAAAAAGAGATGCAGCATCTTCGGCTCGCATCCAGGGGAAAACGACATATGGAGTATTTCGTCCAGCAGCTCTTCAATGGGCTGACGCTCGGATCCATCTATGGCCTCGTGGCTATCGGCTATACGATGGTTTATGGCATTATCGGCATGATCAATTTCGCCCATGGCGACATCTTCATGCTCGGTGGTTTCGCCGCTCTTATCGTCTTTCTCGTCCTCACATCCATCTTCGCAGGTCTCCCGGTGGCAATTTTGCTGCTGGCGATGCTTGTCGTCGCGATGCTGATGACGAGTCTGTGGAATTGGACGATCGAGCGTGTCGCCTACCGTCCGCTGCGCGGATCCTTCCGCCTTGCACCGTTGATCACCGCGATCGGCATGTCGATTGTGCTGTCCAACTTCATCCAGGTGACGCAGGGGCCGCGCAACAAGCCGATCCCGCCGATGGTGAGCTCGGTTTACCAGTTCGGCAACATCTCGGTGTCGCTGAAGCAGATCATCATCATCCTGATCACGGCGGTGCTGCTGACCGTCTTCTGGTATATCGTCAATCACACGGCCCTCGGCCGCGCCCAGCGCGCCACCGAGCAGGATCGCAAGATGGCGGCGCTGCTCGGCGTCAATGTCGACCAGACGATCTCGATCACTTTCGTCATGGGGGCGGCGCTGGCTGCCGTCGCCGGGACGATGTATCTGATGTATTATGGCGTCGCTTCGTTCGCCGATGGTTTCACGCCGGGTGTGAAGGCATTTACCGCAGCCGTTCTCGGCGGCATCGGCTCGTTGCCGGGCGCCGTTCTTGGTGGGCTGATGATTGGCCTGATCGAATCGCTGTGGTCAGCCTATTTCACCATCGCGTATAAGGATGTGGCGACCTTCGCCATCCTCGCTTTCGTGCTGATCTTCAAACCGACGGGCATCCTCGGACGGCCGGAAGTCGAGAAGGTATAACGTCATGGCAAATATCGAGAATTCTGCAGGCAAGCCCGATGCCGGACTTGTCCGCAAAGGTCTTATCGAAGCCCTTTTCGCCGCCGTTCTCTCCCTCGGCATGTTCGTTCTCTATGTCGGCCTGAAAACCGATCAGAACATCAACAACGAGCTGATCATCGTCCAGCGTTGGGGACTGCTGGCGATTTTTGTCGCTATCGCCGCGATCGGCCGTTTCGCGATGGTCGTTTTCATCAAGCCGAATATCGACCGCCGAAAACTCCGCAAGGCGCGGGAAGGCGATCTCGACATTTCGACCGAGAAGAGTTTCTTCCATCGGCATTTCCTGAAGATCGCGCTGCTCGCGCTACTGCTTTATCCCATGGTGATCGTGGCGCTCGTCGGCGCTCAGGGCTCGTTGAAATGGGTCGACAATTTCGGCATCCAGATCCTGATCTACGTGATGCTCGCGTGGGGACTGAACATCGTCGTCGGCCTCGCGGGCCTTCTCGATCTCGGCTATGTCGCCTTCTATGCGGTCGGCGCCTATTCCTACGCCCTGCTGTCGAGCTATTTCGGCCTGTCCTTCTGGTTGCTGCTGCCGCTTTCCGGCATTCTCGCAGCGCTCTGGGGCGTCATTCTCGGCTTCCCGGTGCTGCGCCTGCGCGGCGACTATCTCGCCATCGTCACGCTCGCCTTCGGTGAAATCATCCGCCTCGTCCTGATCAACTGGACCGATGTGACCAAGGGAACCTTTGGTATCTCGAGCATTCCCAAGGCGACGCTCTTCGGCATTCCTTTCGATGCGACGGCCGGCGGCTTTGCCAAGCTCTTTCACCTGCCGATGTCTTCCGCGTACTACAAGATTTTCCTCTTCTACCTGATCCTGGCGCTGTGCATGCTGACGGCCTACGTCACCATCCGCCTGCGGCGCATGCCGATCGGGCGTGCCTGGGAAGCGCTGCGTGAAGACGAGATCGCTTGCCGTTCGCTCGGCATCAACACGGTGACGACCAAGCTGACGGCGTTCGCGACGGGAGCCATGTTCGGTGGCTTCGCGGGCTCGTTCTTCGCCGCTCGCCAGGGATTCGTCTCGCCGGAATCCTTCATCTTCCTGGAATCGGCCGTCGTTCTCGCCATCGTCGTTCTCGGCGGCATGGGCTCGCTGACCGGCATTGCGATCGCCGCGATCGTCATGGTGGGCGGTACCGAAGCGCTGCGCGAAATGGATTTCCTGAAAGCAGTCTTTGGGCCCGACTTCACGCCGGAACTCTACCGCATGCTGCTCTTCGGTCTCGCCATGGTGGTCGTCATGCTGTTCAAACCGCGCGGTTTCGTCGGATCGCGTGAACCAACCGCCTTCCTCAAGACACGCAAGGCCGTATCTGGAAGCTTCACCAAGGAGGGCCACGGTTGATGAGCCCCGTCACCAATACGATGTCGAGCGACACGCTTCTCAAGGTCGAGCACCTGTCGATGAAGTTCGGCGGCCTGATGGCCATCAACGACTTTTCCTTCGAGGCCAAGCGCGGCGACATCACCGCGTTGATCGGTCCGAACGGCGCCGGCAAGACCACCGTCTTCAACTGCATCACCGGCTTCTATAAGCCGACGATGGGGATGATCACGCTTAATCAGAGAAGCGGCAAGCAGTACCTGCTGGAGCGTCTCCCGGACTTTCGCATCACCAAGGAAGCCAAGGTGGCGCGAACGTTCCAAAACATCCGGCTGTTTTCCGGCCTGACGGTTCTGGAAAATCTGCTCGTCGCCCAGCACAACAAGCTGATGCAGGCGTCGGGTTATACCATTCTCGGCCTCATCGGCATCGGTCCCTACAAGCGAGAAGCGGCCGCATCGATCGAGCTGGCGCGCCATTGGCTCGAGAAGGCCGATCTGATCGACCGTGCCGATGATCCGGCAGGCGACCTGCCTTACGGCGCCCAGCGGCGTCTCGAGATCGCGCGTGCAATGTGCACGGGCCCAGAATTGCTTTGCCTGGACGAACCGGCCGCAGGCCTCAACCCACGCGAATCTGCTAAGCTCAACGAGCTTCTGCAGGGCATTCGAGCCGATACCGGAACCTCCATTCTCCTTATCGAGCATGACATGTCTGTGGTTATGGAAATCTCCGATCACGTCGTCGTGCTTGAATATGGCCAGAAGATTTCCGATGGCACGCCCGACCATGTGAAGCACGACCCGAAGGTCATTGCGGCCTATCTCGGCGTCGAGGATGAAGAAGTGGAAGAGGTGATCGCAACCGTCGAGCAGCTCGAAGGAGGCGCAAACTGATGGGCGATGCAGTCATGACGGGTCAACCGCTTCTTCAGGTGAATGGCGTCGAAACCTACTACGGCAATATCCGCGCGCTGGCCGGCATCGATGTCGAGGTCAACAAGGGCGAGATCGTCAGTCTGATCGGCGCCAATGGCGCCGGCAAGTCGACGCTGATGATGACGATCTGCGGCAGCCCCCAGGCCCGTAAGGGCTCCGTCGTCTTCGAGGGTCGCGAGATCACCCGTATGCCGACCCATGAAATCGCACGCCTGCGCATCGCGCAGTCGCCGGAAGGGCGTCGCATCTTCCCGCGCATGACGGTCATGGAAAACCTCCAGATGGGGGCGGGTCTCGACAATCTCAAATATTTCGCCGAAGACGTCGAGAAGATCTTCACGCTCTTCCCGCGTCTCAAGGAACGTCACGCCCAGCGCGGCGGCACGCTTTCGGGCGGCGAGCAGCAGATGCTGTCGATCGGCCGCGCGCTGATGGCGCGCCCAAAGCTGCTGTTGCTCGACGAACCTTCGCTCGGCCTGGCGCCGCTGATCGTCAAGGGGATTTTCGAAGCAATCCGGAAGCTCAATGAGCAGGAAGGCCTCACCGTGTTCCTTGTCGAGCAGAATGCATTCGCGGCGCTGAGACTCTCGCACCGCGCTTACGTGATGGTGAACGGCAAGGTGACCATGAGCGGCTCCGGCAAGGAACTGCTCGCCAATCCGGAAGTCCGCGCCGCCTATCTCGAAGGCGGAAGACATTAGTCGAAGGGAGAGTTTGACATGCAGGGACTTTTCTTCGAAAGCGACGACGGCGTCCGGGTTGTCATTCGCGCCCTCGTCGTACTGATCGGCTTCTGGACGGCTTGGCGAGCCGGCAAGGCGGTGGCTGACGGCTGGAACAATTATCCGCTCGCCGTCGTCTACACTTTCCTCCTTGCCTGGGCGATGCAGTTTCTGCACCACGCCCTGTTCAATGGGCCGATGCTCAGCGGTCTCTTCTATGGCATCGACTTCGTGACCTTGCTGGTCTTCTCGACGGCCGGCTACCGCTTTCGCCGTACCAATCAGATGGTCAACAACTATTACTGGCTGTACGAAAAAACTTCCGCGTTTTCGTGGAAGGACAAACATTGACAGTCCGTTGAAACTAGGCATGAATTGCCTTCAGAGTGGAACAGCTTTCCTGGCGCAGTCGATGGTGGGTAATGCGCCGGGCCTTGGACCAGAACCCGCCCAAAAATTGGGAGTAACAATATGAAGAAGTCTCTTCTGTCGGCAGTGGCTCTGACGGCGATGGTCGCCTTCAGCGGCAACGCTTGGGCCGACGTCCTCATCGCTGTCGCTGGTCCGCTGACCGGCCCGAACGCCGCTTTCGGCGCTCAGCTTCAGAAGGGTGCCGAGCAGGCAGCCGCCGACATCAACGCTGCTGGCGGCATCAACGGCGAGCAGATCAAGATCGAACTCGGTGACGACGTTTCCGACCCGAAGCAGGGCATTTCGGTCGCCAATAAATTCGTTGCCGACGGCGTCAAGTTCGTCATCGGCCACTTCAACTCGGGCGTTTCGATTCCGGCTTCGGAAGTCTATGCCGAAAACGGCATCCTCGAAATCACCCCGGCCGCCACGAACCCGAAGTTCACGGAACGGGGCCTCTGGAACACGTTCCGCACCTGCGGCCGTGACGACCAGCAGGGCGCCATCGCCGGCAAGTATCTCGCCGACCACTTCAAGGACGCCAAGATCGCCGTCGTTCACGACAAGACCCCCTACGGTCAGGGCCTTGCAGACGAAACCAAGAAGGCGATGAATGCCGCCGGCCTGACGGAAGTCATGTACGAAGGCATCAACGTCGGCGACAAGGACTTCTCGGCGCTCATCGCCAAGATGAAGGAAGCCGGCGTCTCGATCATCTATTGGGGCGGTCTGCACACCGAAGCCGGTCTCATCATCCGTCAGGCCGCAGACCAGGGCCTGAAGGCAACGCTGGTTTCCGGTGACGGCATCGTTTCGAATGAACTGGCTTCGATCGCTGGTGACGCTGTCGCCGGTACTCTGAACACCTTCGGCCCCGATCCGACGCTGAACCCGGCCAACAAGGAGCTCGTCGAAAAGTTCAAGGCCGCCGGTTTCAACCCAGAAGCCTATACGCTCTACTCCTACGCAGCGATGCAGGCGATCGCCGGCGCAGCCAAGGCTGCCGGTTCGGTGGATCCTGAAGCCGTTGCCACGGCCATGAAGGAAAAGGGTCCGTTCCCGACCGTTCTCGGCGACATTTCGTTCGACGAAAAGGGCGACCCGAAGATTCCTGGCTACATCATGTACGAATGGAAGAAGGGCGCGGACGGCAAGTACACCTACGTCCCGCAGGGCATGTAAGCTTCGCTTGCCTGTCGATAACATGATCTGATCGAAGCCCGGTTCGGCCGGGCTTCTTTCTTTTTAGGGACATCTCAATCGTGGTGCGCCCTTTCGAGGCGAGGGACGTGCCGGATCGAGCCGTTCGAAAGCTTGCAACCGACATCGCGCCGGGTGGCGCTCCGTTTCAATATCCCTCACATTTCATGCAGAACATGCGTCGCCTTCACGGCCGCCGACGCCCGGTTTTCGACGCCGAGTTTCACGTAGATCTGTTCGAGGTGCTTATTCACGGTGCGCGCCGACAAACCCAGTATTTCGCCAATGTCACGGTTGGCCTTGCCCTTGGCGATCCAGAGCAGCACTTCGGATTCTCGTTGGGTGAGCGAAAAACGCTGGCGCAGCATCTCGTCGTCGCTGCGCTGGCTGGCGGCAGTGAGGCGGAAGAGATATTCATCCGGGCCAATTGCGCCTAGGAAGGCGAGCTGCAGCGCCGCCTGGCCGGCATGGGTGATTGAGATGATGCCGTCGCGCACTGCTGCCCCGCGGTCACGCATCCAGCCGGCGATATGGCGGACGACGATCTCCATGCCATCGTCACTGCCCATGGCGGCATTGACCAGCCGGGTCGCCTGCGGCGTCGACCAGTGGATCGCGCCGTCGCCCTTGACCGCCAGCAGGTGACGGCCGGCAGCGTCCAGTGCAACGCGGGCGCTCTGGGCCGAGCGGGCATTGCGCAGATGGACGCGGATGCGGGCGCGCAGTTCGTCGATGTTGATCGGCTTGGTGAGGTAATCGACGCCGCCGGATTCCAGCGCGTGCACGACATGCTCGGTCTCCGTCAGACCGGTCATGAAGATGACGGGCACCTGCGCTACAGTGGCATTCGCTTTCAGCCTTCGGCAGGTCTCGAAGCCGTCCATTACGGGCATGACGGCGTCGAGCAGGATGAGATCAGGCGTGATCCGCTCGACGATGCCAAGCGCTGCCGTGCCCGAGGTGGCGATCAGCACGGAGAAGCCGGATTGTTCGAGCGCGTCTGTGAGGAAACCGAGCGCTTCGGGCGAGTCGTCGACCAGCAGAACGATGTCGCGAGGGAGGGCCGGCTCAGCCAATGGATTCCACCTTTTCGTCGAAGTCGTGCAGGAAGGTCATGAAGCCGGCCAGATCGAAGGCGGCCACATAGGGTCGAAGAGCCTCGGTGAATGGCCGATTTGCCTCCACCTTGGCAAGGTCCGAAAGCTTGGCTTCGATGCCCCTGATGTAACCGATCTCGCCGAGCCGCAGCAATTCCTGCACATGGGCTGCACCCGGGCCCAGCATCGGCGCTGCGATCTTTGCAGGAGCGGCGGGGGCGTCATCGGCATAGACCCAGTTCAGGCCAAGATGCAAGGCGAGCTTGTCGCGCAGCCGGCGGATGTCGACGGGCTTGCCGATCGCATCATTGTGGCTGTCGTCGCTGTCACTTAGAACCGTCGCATCACCGATATTGGCCGAAAGCATCACAACCGGTGCTGTCTGGCCGGCCTCGCGCAGACGCGAGACGAGCTGCCAGCCGCTCATGCCGGGCATCAGGATATCGACGAGGAACAGATCGGGCAGGATGCCGTCGATCAGCGTCAGGCATTCGGCGCCGCCTGCGGCCGTCAGCACGATGAAATCGAGCGGCGCCAGGATTTCGCGCATCATCTCGCGGTGATCCTCATTGTCGTCGACGACGACGATGGTGCGGCGCGGACCGTCGTAACCGACGATGCGTTTTTCCTGCGGCGGCGCGGCGGCGCGCATGACGGCGGACAGCATCAGCCGCACACGGAATGTCGAGCCTTCGTCCTTGACGCTCGATACCGCAATCTCGCCACCAAGCGTGTTGGTCAGAAGCCGGGTGATGGTAAGCCCGAGACCGAGGCCCGGCATCGGCCGCACGCTGTCTGCCTCGCCCCGCTGGAAAGGTTCGTAGATCCGCATCAGGTCCTTCTCGGCGATGCCGCGGCCGGTATCGGTGACGGTGAAGGTCGCGACCTGGCTGCGATAGGCGACATCGAAGGTGACGCTGCCTTCGTCGGTGAACTTGATGGCATTGGAGAGCAGGTTGACGAGAATCTGGCGCAGGCGCTTTTCGTCGGTGCGGACGAATTGCGGCAAGGCGGGCGAGCGATCATGGATGAAGGCGAGCCCCTTTGCCTGCGCCTGCGGCCGAAACAGCTCGATGATCTGGTCGAGGAAATCCTGGATGTTGATCTCGTTGGAATAGACCTGCAGGCGGCCGGCCTCGATCTTGGAGATATCGAGCAGGCCGTCGATCAGCCCGGAGAGATGTTCGGCGCTGCGGCGGATGACCTTGATCGAGGATTGGCGCGGCGCCGGGATCGTTTCGTCGCGTTCGAGGATCTGCGCATAACCGAGCACGGCGTTCAAAGGCGTGCGCAGCTCGTGGCTGAGGCCGACGACATAGCGGCTCTTGGCGCGGTTGGCAGCCTCGGCCGTCTCCTTGGCGTTCTGCAGCGCGGCATCGGTTTTCTTGTGGGCGGCGATTTCCTTGAGCAGCAGCGTGTTCTGACGGGAGGATTCCTCCTCGGCAACGACACGGCTGTCATGGGCGAGCACATAGAACCAGCAGACAACGCCTGAAATCACCGAAAACACGAAGAAGACGATGAGGATCGTGCGATTGACCACGTCTGCCGTTTCCGGCGAAGCGGAGGCAACCTGATGGGCGATCATCGCCAGGATCGCGCCGATGGCGGTCAGCGCCAGCGCAACGGCGATGGCGTAGCGGCCGAGGCGCGTCGTCAGCTTGCCCAGAATGCTCTCGGGCAGCAGCGTTCTCGCGACCGTGCCGACCTGGGCATTGAAGCGAGCGGCTGGCTTGCACATGTCGTGGCAGCGGCTGTCGAGCGAACAGCAGAGCGAGCAGATCGGTGCGACGTAGGCCGGACACCAGGCCATATCCTCTGGCTCGAATGGATGCTCGCAGACGGAACAGGTGATATTCGTCTGGTTCTTCCAACTCTGGCGCGGCTTGCGCGCGAGGTAGAATTTTCCCTTTGTCGCCCAGGCGAGCGCCGGCGTGGCGATGAGGGCGATGACGAGGGTGATATAGGGGGCGAGTGAAGCGGCTGTCTCGCCGAAGGCGCCGAAATGGGCGACCAGCGATATCGTCGCCGACAGCGTCATGGCGCCGAGGCCGACCGGGTTGATGTCGTAGAGATGGGCGCGCTTGAACTCGATGCCAGGAGGGGCAAGTCCCAGCGGCTTGTTGATGAAGAGATCGGCCGAGATCGTGCAGAGCCAGGCCATGGCGATGATCGAGAAGATGCCGAGCGTCTCTTCCAGCAGCCGGTAGATGCCGAGTTCCATCAGGAGCAGGGCGATTGCGACGTTGAAGACAAGCCAGATGACGCGGCCGGGATGGCTGTGGGTCAGCCGCGAGAAGAAGTTCGACCAGGCGAGCGAGCCGGCATAGGCGTTCATCACGTTGATCTTGAGCTGCGAAACGACGACGAAGGCGGCCATCAGCAGCAGTGTGGCGTTATGCCAGGGAACCATGTAGCCGAAGGCGGTCAGATACATCTGCGCCGGATCGGCGGCACGGTCGAGAGGCACGCCCGAGGCGAGGGTCAGCACGACGAGGAACGAGCCGGCAAGCAGCTTCGGTGCGCCGATGATGACCCAGCCGGGACCGGCGAGGAAGACGGCGAGACGATGGCGCCACTTGCGCTGCGAGACCGGCGGCAGGAAGCGCAGGAAGTCGGCCTGTTCGCCGATCTGCGACATCAGCGCCAGGATGACGGCGGAGGCCGCGCCGAATTCGACCAGATCGAATTCGGCAACGGTGCCAGCCGGACCCGAAGCATGATGGATGCCGGCGAAGGCGCGCCAGAGATCGAACTTTTCCCAGTCCATGAAGGCGATGAAGATGAAGGGCAGGATATTCAGCACGATCCAGAAGGGCTGGGTCATCAGCTGGAACTTGCTGATCAGCCGCACGCCGTGCGTCACCAGCGGGATCACCATGACGGCGCTGATGATATAGCCGATCCAGAGCGGGATGCCGAGGGTGAGCTCCAGCGCCCCGGACATGATCGAGGCCTCGATCGCAAACAGCATGAAGGTGAAGCCCGCATAGATCAGCGAGGTGATGGTCGAGCCGATGTAGCCGAAGCCGGCGCCGCGGGTCAGAAGATCAATGTCGACGCCGTGCCGGATGGCGTATCGGCTGATCGGCAGACCGATCGCCAGCATGGCGACCGAGGCGACGATGATCGCATAAAAGGCATTGGTGGTGCCGTAGGAGAGGGTGATCGCGGCGCCGATCGCTTCGAGCGCCAGGAAGGAAATTGCACCGATGGCCGTCTGCGAGATGCGCTCGGAGGAAAAATGCCGGGCGCTCTTTGCGGTGAAGCGCAGCGCGTAATCTTCCAGCGTCTGGTTGGCGACCCAGCGATTATATTCGCGTCTCACCGGAATGATGCGTTGGCGCGCTGTCATGCCCTCTTTCCGGCACTCTCGTTGGGCTCATCGTTTCCACTGCAGTTTTGGCGGGATGGACGGGAAAGGCAAGAGGCTGAGCACTGGCGGATTCGCAGAACAGTAATATTTTTGAAACGGCGCTGTCACATAAGCGCTCTAACCCTCCTGCCGTTCGTTCAACCATTTCGGGTGCAGCCATGTCTGTTTCAAAACTTTGCCGCCTGAGCACCGCTCTTGTCTGCCTCCTTTCGATCGTGCCATCGCTTGCCGCCGCCGAGCAGACCACGGCCGCGAAAGCGCCTTATGCTGAAACAGGAAACACCAATAAGCGCGGTGACGCATGCTTCTCGACGGTGGACACCAATGCTGCCGTCCATCTTCTCTCCGGCCTTCTCGAGGTCTGGACCCCGCGCACGCCTTTCGTCGATGCCGGTGTGGAAGCCGCAGCCAAGGACAATTGCCCTGCAGTCGCCAAGACGGATTGGGACGGCATCCCTTTCAGCAAGACCGACGGCCAGATCGTCAACAAGCCAGTCCACGATGCGAATATCGCCTATGTCGTGAAGGCGACGAAGGCGCGGACGGCCGAGCAGGCGGTTGCCGCCTATCTCGACGATCGGCGCGGCAAGAATGCCAGCATCGTCGATGGTCTCGGTCCGCTGACGGATGCCTGGAAGGCCGGTTCCAAGCAGATCACCACGATCACTGAGGTGGCGGCCGACGCGACGACGGTCAAATATGACGACAAGGGTAACAATCGCGGCGCCGGCAGCAAACCGGACACGGAAAACAAGACCGATGCCAATCCGGACATGGGTCTCGCCATCGACTTCATCAACGCCGCGAGCGGCGATGGCTCGACAGAGCCCGCCAAGCGCTATTTCAAATATGCCCGCCCCTATCGCTGGAGCCCGGACGTTTCGATCGTCCCGACGCTCGAGCCCGCCAAAAGCGGCAAGCCGGTCGAGGACGGTGGCTTCCCCAGCGGACATACGGCGGAAGCCTGGCGGGATGCGCTCGCCATGGCCTATCTGGTGCCGCAGCGATTCCAGGAAATGATCGCGCGTGCCAGCGAAATGGGTGAAGACCGCATCCTTGCCGGAATGCACTCTCCCCTCGACGTTATGGGCGGCCGCATGCTCGGCACCGCCACGGTCGTTTATAACCTGAACAAGTCCGACAATTCAGCGCTGAAGAGCGCCGCCTACGCCCAGGCGCAATCATGGCTGATCGCCAAGTCGGGTGTTGCGGATGCGGGTGCGCTCGAAGTCGCAGCCCATGCGGCGCCGCTTTCGGCGGACCGTTTCGCCGATCATGATGCCAATCGCGCTTACGTTCTGCAGCGCCTGAGCTATGGCCTGCCGACGATCCATGCGACCGATCAGCCGGCTCGCGTGCCGGAGGGCGCCGAAACGCTTCTCGAAACCCGTCTGCCTTATCTCGATGGTGAACAGCGCCGCGAGGTGCTTGGCACAACGGAAATCGCCTCGGGCTATCCGCTGCTCGACGACGCGGAAGGCTACGGTCGCCTCAATCTCTTTGCCGCCGCCGACGGCTATGGCGCCTTCAAACAGGATGTGACCGTGATGATGGATGCGGCAAGGGGTGGCTTCAATGCGATCGACACCTGGCGCAACGACATCGGCGGCAAGGGCAAGCTGGTAAAACGCGGCAGCGGCATTCTCGGTCTTTCCGGTGCCAACAGCTATGCTGGCGGCACCGTGCTGGAAGAGGGCGTGCTGGTAGCCGGCTCCCCCTCGGCCCTCGGCGCCGGCGGGTTGATGGTCAATGGCGGTTCTCTCATCGTGGCGGCCGACAAGCCCTTGGCCGTGGGCGGCGACTATCAGCAGCTCGCCAGTGCGACGGCGAAGCCGACGCTCGGCGCGAATGGCGCCGGCACGCTGGTCGTTGCAGGCAAGGCGACGCTCGCCGGCGATCTTGACGTGACGCTCGCCCATGGCTTTGCCCCGGCGCCGGGAACGAAGATCGAAATCCTGAAGGCCGCGGCTGTCACCGGCACCTTCGGCAAGTTCACCATCTCCGGCCACAGGGCGACCGTCTCCTACGGCCCGACCTCGGTCACCCTGACGATCCACGGCTAATATCGAACCGACAGGGCATCCCCTTTGATGGGGATGCCCGTGCTTTCCCGGCGTGCTCATTCGACCCCTGCGCCTACGTCATTTTGCGTATGTGTTTTCGCGCTGCAGCACCCGATAGTCCCCTCGGCAACAGTTAACTCCGTTTCCGGCCTGTTGCGGAACAAGAGAGGGGATCAACCATATGAATCTCAAATCCACGATTACCGGTGCCGCGCTCGGCGCCGTCATGGCAGCGTCGGCTGCCTTCAGCAGCGCGGTGGCCGCCGATGACACGATCAAGGTCGGCGTGCTGCATTCGCTCTCGGGCACGATGGCGATTTCCGAAACCACCCTGAAAGACGCCATGCTGATGCTCATCGACGAGCAGAACAAGAAGGGCGGTCTTCTCGGCAAGAAGCTTGAAGCCGTCGTCGTCGATCCGGCTTCCGACTGGCCGCTCTTCGCCGAAAAGGCCCGCGAACTGATCGAAAAGGACAAGGTCGCCGCCGTCTTCGGCTGCTGGACCTCGTCCTCGCGCAAATCCGTCCTGCCGGTTTTCGAAGAGCTGAACTCGCTGCTCTTCTATCCCGTGCAGTATGAAGGCGAAGAATCCTCGCGCAACATCTTCTATACGGGTGCGGCCCCGAACCAGCAGGCGATCCCTGCCGTCGACTACCTGATGAACACTGAGGGCGTGAAGCGCTTCGTGCTCGAAGGCACCGACTACGTCTATCCCCGCACGACCAACAAGATCCTCGCGGCCTATCTCGAATCCAAGGGCATTCCGAAGGAAGACATTCTCGTCAACTACACGCCGTTCGGCTTCTCCGACTGGCAGACCGAGGTCGCCAAGATCAAGGAATTCGGCTCGGCCGGCAAGAAGACGGCCGTCGTCTCCACCATCAATGGTGACGCCAACGTTCCCTTTTACAAGGAACTCGGCAACCAGGGCATCAAGGCGACCGACATCCCGGTCGTCGCCTTCTCGGTCGGCGAAGAAGAGCTTGCCGGTCTCGATACCAAGCCGCTGGTCGGCCATCTCGCCGCCTGGAACTACTTCGAGTCCGTGGAAAGCCCGGCCAACAAGAAGTTTATCAAGGAATGGCATGCCTTCACCAAGAACGACAAGCGCGTGACGAACGACCCGATGGAAGCCGCCTATATCGGCTTCAACGCCTGGGTGAAGGCCGTACAGGCCGCCGGCACCACCAATACCGATGCCGTTCTCGACAACATCATCGGCGTCACCGTTCCGAACCTCTCCGGCGGCTATGCCACCGTCATGCCCAACCACCACATCACCAAGCCGGTGCTGATCGGTGAAATCCAGGCTGACGGCCAGTTCGAAATCGTCCAGCAGACGCCCGCCGTCGTTGGTGACGAATGGTCTGATTACCTGCCCGACTCCAAGGACCTGATCTCCGATTGGCGCAAGCCTCTCTCCTGCGGCAATTTCAACGTTGCCACCGGCAAGTGCGGCGGCAAGGGCTCCTGAGGAGACCCATCCGCTGATACCCTGAAGACTTCCGTCCGGAGCCGATCCGGGCGGAAGCTCCGTCCTTACCGCTGCGCCGCAAGGCCGACGATACTCAAGGCGAGAGAGCCGATGTTTCGCGCCATCAAGATTCTCCTTCTGACATTTTGTCTGATGCTTCCGGGCCCGACGCTTTCTGTGATCGGCCTTCGCGCCGAGGACGACGTGCACGCTCTCGTCGATGCGCTCGGCGTCGGCGGCTTTCCCGAGCGCGAGGCGGCCATCCGGGCGCTCGCCGCGTCCGGGGATTCGCATGTGAGCCAGATCCTGCAGCAGCTGAGCGATGGCCAACTCTACGTCAATTCGGAGGGCGGTCCCGTTCTCGTTCAGGATGGCACGGAGGACGAGCCCACCTATTCGGACCCGATCACCGCCGAGGCGGTTGCCGATGTCGACCCCGACATGATGTCGAAGGTCAAGATCAACAATTCGCTACGCACCACGATCACGACTGTGATGAGCCAGCTGACGCTTTTGAGCCCGAATCGCTCCGCGCGGCTCACGGCGGCCGAGGGCATGTTGAGGGATGCCGATCCCGCCAATCTCGAACTGCTGAATTCGGCTCTTTCAGCCGAGAAGGACGGCCAGATCAAAAACACGATGGAAGCGGCGCGGGCCGTGATGGTGTTGAAGAGCAATGCCGGCATCGAGGAGAAGCGGGCCGCCATCGACATGATCGCCGCCCGCGGCGGCCGCGATGCGCTGACGATCCTGACGACGGCGATGACGAATGCCCCCGACGATCTGAAGCCCGCGATCCAGACGGAGATCAATGCGATCAACCGCGACCTGGCACTCTGGGATGTCGTCCAGAACATCTGGTACGGCCTGTCGCTCGGCTCGGTGCTGCTCTTGGCCGCGATCGGCCTTGCCATCACCTTCGGCGTCATGGGCGTCATCAACATGGCGCATGGCGAGATGGTGATGATCGGCGCCTATACGACCTACGTTGTGCAGGAATATATCACCTCGGCCTTTCCGTCGCTTGCCGATTATTCGCTTGCCTTCGCGGTGCCGGCCGCCTTCGTCTTTACCGGTTTCGTCGGCCTCGTCATCGAGCGCGTCGTCATCCGTTATCTCTACGGCCGGCCGCTGGAAACGCTGCTCGCCACCTGGGGCGTATCGTTGATCCTGCAGCAGGCGATCCGCAGCTATTTCGGCCCGACCAACCGCGAGGTGCGCAATCCGAGCTGGATGTCCGGCGCCTTCGATTTCGGCGGGCTCGTCATCACCTGGAACCGGCTCTGGATCATCGTCTTCTCGATGGTGGTGTTCCTGACACTCCTGATGTTGCTCAAGCGCTCCGCCTTCGGCCTGCAGATGCGGGCGGTGACGCAGAACCGACGCATGGCCTCGTCGATGGGCATCCGCACCGGCTGGGTCGACGCCTTCACCTTCGCGCTCGGCTCCGGCATCGCCGGAATGGCCGGCGTGGCGCTCTCGCAGATCGACAATGTCTCGCCGAACCTCGGCCAGAACTACATCATCGACAGTTTCATGGTCGTCGTCTTCGGCGGTGTCGGCAATCTCTGGGGAACGCTGGTCGGCGCGCTGTCGCTCGGCGTCGTCAACAAGTTCCTCGAGCCCTTCGCCGGCGCCGTGCTCGGCAAGATCCTGGTGCTCGTCCTCATCATTCTCTTCATCCAGAAGCGTCCGCGCGGGCTCTTCGCACTCAAAGGAAGGGCGGTGGAAGCATGATAACGGCCTTCCTTCTCCGGTCTCTCGATCGCAGGATCTCCATTGCCGTCGCCCTGTTGCTGGCGGTCGCCATTCTCGTGCCGGTGCTGAACCTTGCTACCGGCCCGACGCACCCGCTGCACGTGCCGACCTATATCATGGCGCTGTTCGGCAAGTATCTGACCTATGCGCTGCTGGCGCTGGCGCTCGATCTCGTCTGGGGCTTCTGCGGCATCCTTTCGCTCGGCCACGGCGCCTTCTTCGCGCTCGGCGGCTATGCGATGGGCATGTATCTGATGCGCCAGATCGGCTCGCGCGGCGTCTACGGCGATCCCATCCTGCCCGATTTCATGGTGTTCCTGAATTGGAAGGAACTGCCCTGGTTCTGGTACGGCTTCGACCAGTTCTGGTTCGCGGCACTGATGGTGCTCCTCGTGCCCGGGCTGCTCGCCTTCATCTTCGGCTGGTTCGCCTTCCGCTCGCGCGTCAACGGCGTCTATCTCTCGATCATCACCCAGGCGATGACCTACGCGCTGCTGCTTGCCTTTTTCCGCAACGACATGGGGTTCGGCGGCAATAACGGCATGACCGATTTCAAGGACATCCTCGGCTTCAACATCCAGGCTGACGGCACACGCGCCAGCCTCTTTGCCGCGACCGCGGTCTTCCTGGCGCTGTCGCTCACGATCGCCTCGGCAATCGTACGTTCGAAATTCGGCAAGGTGCTCGTCGGCGTGCGCGATGCGGAAAGCCGCACACGCTTCCTCGGCTACCGCGTCGAGCATTTCAAGCTCTTCACCTTCGTCGTCTCGGCGATGATGGCCGGTATTGCAGGCGCGCTCTACGTGCCGCAGGTCGGCATCATCAATCCTGGCGAATTCGCGCCCGCCAACTCGATCGAAGTCGTCATCTGGACGGCGGTCGGCGGGCGGGGAACGCTGATCGGGCCGATCATCGGCGCGATCCTCGTCAACGGCGGCAAGACGATCTTCACGGGCCTCTTTCCGGAGTTCTGGCTGTTTGCGCTCGGCGGCCTCTTCGTCGCCGTCACGCTGTTCCTGCCGAAGGGCGTCGTCGGCACGATCTCGCACCATCTCGGCAAACGGAAAGCCGTCTCCGATTCTGTCCCGCCGGCGGCAGAGGAAGATGGCATCGAGCCGAAAATCCAGGCAGCGGAGTGAACACAGTGATTCCCGACGTCAAACCGAATAGTGTGCTTTATCTCAGCGGCGTCTCAGTTTCCTTCGACGGCTTCAAGGCGCTGAATTCGCTCTCGATCGTCATTGAGCCCGGTGAGCTCCGCGCCATCATCGGCCCGAACGGCGCCGGCAAGACGACGATGATGGATATCATCACCGGCAAGACCAGACCCGATGAGGGCGAGGTGTTCTTCAACGGCACAATCGATCTCACGACAAGGGATGAGGCCGACATTGCTCAGCTCGGCATCGGCCGCAAGTTCCAGAAGCCGACGGTCTTCGAAAGCCATACGGTCTGGGACAATCTGGAACTGGCGCTGAACCGCCGCCGTGGGGTGTTTTCGACGCTGTTCTACCGGCTTTCGGGCGGGGACAGGGCACGGATAGAGGAAATCCTGGAAACCGTGCGGCTGACGCACCGGCGCGACGAACTGGCGGCCAATCTCTCTCATGGGCAGAAGCAGTGGCTGGAGATCGGCATGCTGCTCGCGCAGGAGCCGAAGCTGCTGCTCGTCGACGAACCGGTGGCCGGTATGACGGACGCGGAGACGGCGGAAACGGCGATCCTGCTCAAGGATATCGCCAGGACCCGGTCGGTTGTCGTCGTCGAACATGACATGGGCTTCATCCGCGACCTCGGCGTCAAGGTGACGTGTCTTGCAGAAGGTTCGGTGCTGGCCGAAGGATCGATCGATTTCGTCAGCTCCGATCCGAAGGTGATCGAGAACTATCTGGGACGGTGAGGAATGCAACCTCCAGGCTTGAACCTGACAAAAGAAGGCGCTCTAAAACGAGTGGGTTTCATTGTGGGGTTTCATCATGGCTTTTCTCGGTATTCTGGTCGCGGCGCTCAGCGGCGCGGTTATCTGGTATTGGCGGTTTAAAATGGTGCGCGAGGCGGGAAACGAGATTATCGATTCAGTCGAGCGTATGCGGGGCGCTTATAAGCGCGGAAAGCGCCGCAAACAGGCGGAGGCGGCGCCGCTCGCTTCGATCGCCGATCCGGCGATTGCGGCGGTCGCCTTCTTCTTCTGCCTTGCCAAGGAGAAGCCGATGTATGTCGACGCGGCGAGGGATGTCATCCGCGGCCGCATGAAAGGCATCATTCGGCCGGCCGACATGGAAGAGGTTCTGGTTTTCGGCGAGTGGGCGTCCAAGAACGTCACCAGTCCCGAAGATCCGATCCGCCGGTTCAGGGATCTTTGGATCAAGGTGCTCGACATGCAGGAGCGCCAACAACTGATCGGTATCGCCGAGGACGTAGCTGCGGTCGGCGGCGAGAGAACGAAAGAACAGGACTATGCCCTGCAGACGCTGAGGCGCAGCCTGATGAACTGATGGGGAATGGTGAACGGATGCTGACAGTCGAAAACGCAAATCTGCATTATGGCGCCGCGCAGGCGCTGCGCGGCATCTCCATCAAGGCGGAGATGGGCAAGATCACCTGCGTGCTGGGCCGCAATGGGGTCGGCAAGAGCTCGCTGTTGCGCGCCGTCACCGGCCAGCATCCACTGTCGGCCGGCGCCGTCACCTTCAACGATACGAAGCTGAACGGCCTGCCGCCCTTTGCCCGCGCCAAGCAGGGCATCGGCTATGTGCCGCAGGGCCGTGAAATCTTCCCGCTGCTCACCGTGAGGGAAAATCTCGAAACCGGCTTCGCGCCGCTTGGCCGCCGCGACCGCAATATTCCCGACGATATCTTCAGTCTCTTCCCGGTGCTGAAATCGATGCTGTCGCGGCGCGGCGGCGATCTTTCCGGCGGGCAGCAACAGCAACTGGCGATCGGGCGTGCCATGGTGACGCGGCCGAAGATCCTCGTGCTCGACGAGCCGACCGAGGGTATCCAGCCGTCGATCATCAAGGATATCGGCCGGGCGATCCGTTATCTCCGCGATTCCACCGGCATGGCGATCCTGCTCGTCGAGCAATATCTGGATTTCTGCCGGGAGCTTGCCGACTACGTCTACATCATGGATCGCGGCGAGATCGTGCATGAGGGGCTGGCGGAGACGCTGGACACGCCGGAGGCCCGCCGGCATCTGACCGTCTGACGGGCAGATGCCGCGTTTTGCGGCAATGAGAGCGGCGCTTCGTCGATCTCCCGCACGCATCGCGGTGTCTTCCGGGCGGCATGGGAATTGCTTGCTTTCCGTGATCCGCGCGATGAAATGAAAAGCGGTGGCGCGACCGAAAGGGACGAAATGACGATTGCGGCGGCTGGTACCAGACCGCAAAGAGCGGAGGGACGCGGGCATCTGGCGGCAAGGCTGCTCGACGGCCGCACGCGCATCCGCGAGCTCTATCAGGAGGGCGCGGCGAAGATCCGCCTGCCCGATACGTTCGATACCTCGATGGAAGCCGTCATCATCAATACCGCGGGTGGGCTGACCGGCGGCGACCGGATGGATTGGAGCGTCGTTGCCGGCGCCGGTACGAAGATCGACGTTACCACCCAGGCTTGCGAGAAGATCTACAAGGCATCGGCGGGCACCGCCGAGGTGACGACCCGCATCGAAGTTGGAATGCGAGCGCGCGTAGACTGGCTGCCGCAGGAGACGATACTCTTCGACCGGGCTTCACTTTTCCGCCGGCTCGATGTCGATCTCGACGAAAGCGCCGAGTTCCTGGCCGTCGAGGCGGTGCTGCTCGGCCGCAAGGCGATGGGTGAGGCAGTGGAGACGGGACTCTTTCGCGACCGCTGGCGTATCCGCCGTTCGGGCCAGTTGATCCATGCCGAGGAATTGAAGCTTTCCGAAGGTATTTCGACGCTGGCGGCGCGTCGGGCCGTGCTTTGCGGGCAGGTGGCCTTTGCGACGCTGCTCTATGCCGGGCCGCTTGCGGAGGCCTATCTCGGCAAAGTGCGGACGCTCCTCGAAGGGCCGATGGGCGGTGCAAGCGCCTGGAACGACAAGCTCGTCGTGCGCCTTGCGGCAGCCGACGGTTTCTCGCTGAGAAAAATCCTGATCCCGGTCATTTCCACCTTGCGTAATGGTGCGCCTGTGCCGAAAGTCTGGAATCTCTGAATTTAAGCACGAAGCAGATGGATACGTAATGAACCTCACTCCAAGAGAAAAAGACAAGCTGCTGATATCGATGGCGGCGATGGTGGCGCGGCGGCGGCTGGAGCGCGGCGTCAAGCTGAACTATCCCGAGGCGATCGCGCTGATCAGCGATTTCGTCGTCGAAGGCGCCCGCGACGGCCGCCCGGTCGCCGAGCTGATGGAGGCCGGCGCCCATGTGATCGGCCGCGACCAGGTGATGGAAGGCGTTGCAGAGATGATCCACGACGTGCAGGTGGAGGCGACCTTCCCGGATGGCACCAAGCTCGTCACTGTGCACGAACCGATCAGGTGAGGAGATAGAAATGCTGGAACTCAGACCCAATTGCGAATGCTGCGACAAGGATCTGCCGCCGGAGAGCGCTGAAGCGCGGATCTGCACCTATGAATGCACCTTCTGCGCCGATTGCGTGGACGGCGTATTGAAGGGCACTTGCCCGAATTGCGGCGGCAATCTCGTCGCCAGGCCCATCCGGCCGGCCGCCATGCTTGCCAAAAATCCGGCTTCGACGAAACGTGTGCTGAAGGCCGAGGGCTGTGCGCCCAGGGCGGCTTAGGGAGAACTCTATGATTCCGGGCGAAATCATTGCCGTTAGCGGCGATATCGAACTCAATGCCGGCGCGCCGACGGTGACGCTGGAAGTTTCCAATACCGGCGACCGGCCGGTGCAGGTCGGCAGCCACTATCATTTCGCGGAGACCAATGCCGGACTTTCCTTCGACCGCGCGGCGGCGCATGGGAAACGTCTCGATATTCCGGCAGGGACGGCCGTGCGCTTCGAGCCGGGGCAGACGCGTTCGGTGACGCTGATCCCGCTGTCCGGCAAGCGCGAGGTTTACGGCTTCCGCCAACTCGTGATGGGAAAGCTTTAGAAGAACGGGAGAGGCGAATGCGTCTGAATATTTGCCTCATCGGGGCGGCGATGCTGTTTGTGGCCGGCCGTGTGTCCGCGCAGGATGTCGATTGCAAGAATCCGCAGACGCAATCGGATATGACCTCCTGCGAAGAGGAGCGCCATGAGGCTGCCGACAAGGCGCTGAACGAACAGTATAAGAAGACGCGGGCCGCCATGGCCGCGATCGACAAGGATCTCGATGGCGACATGAAAGGCGCGGAGAAGGCGCTGGTCAAGGCGCAGCGCGCCTGGATCGACTATCGCGATGCAGAATGCGATGCCTTCGGATTTCAGGCCCGCGGCGGCACGATGGAGCCGATGCTGGTTGCCGGATGCCTGGCCGAGGAGACGGATAAACGCACGAAAGAGCTGAAACAGCTCGAAGACACGATGAGCAATTAGGGTGATCAAAAAGATCGTAATCGTCGGCAATGGAGAGGTCGCAGAAGGTCAGGCAGGCATCATCGATGCCGCTGATTTCGTCATCCGCTTCAACGATTGCCGCTCCTACGGCGCCGGCGGCAGACGCACGGATGCCGTTGCAGTCTGCAATACCGGCCGGCCGGCCAAGGCGATGCTCGCCTCGCCGGCGTGGCGCGCCCATCCCGGCGTCGTCGCGGCGCGCGAAATCTGGTGCGTGCGCGACCCGGAAAAATTTGCCGCCATGCGGGCGCTGCTTACTGCCTCTCATCCGGAGCTCGACGATTTCTGCGACGACTATACGGATGCGTTCGCTGCCTTCTGCACTGACGCCGGCAAGGCGCATGTCGTCATCGGTAAGGCGCTCCACGAGGACGTTGACGCCTCGCTTTCGGCCTTTGCGCCGGCGCCCTATGTGGTGCCGAGCAGCGGCATGATCGTCATCGCCGAGGTGCTGAACAAATATCCCCACGCCGAGGTGATGCTGGCCGGCTTCGGTCACGCCGGCTGGGAATGGCACCCGTTTGCGGCCGAACGGCAGCTTGTCGATAGTTATGTTGCCGCCAGCCGTCTCACGCGACTCGGCGAAAAACCACTTGTCTCTTCCTCCCACGGAGCCTGATGAATGCCCTACAAGATCTCCCGCGCCGCCTATGCCGGCATGTTCGGACCGACGACCGGCGACAAGGTGCGCCTTGCCGATACGGAGCTCTTCATCGAGATCGAAAGGGATTTCACCAGCTATGGCGAGGAGGTGAAATTCGGCGGCGGCAAGGTGATCCGTGACGGTATGGGCCAGAGCCAGGTGACGCGGGCCGACGGCGCGGTCGATACCGTCATCACCAATGCGGTGATCGTTGATCATTCGGGCATCTACAAGGCCGATATCGGCCTTAAGAACGGGCGCATTGTTGCGATCGGCAAGGCCGGCAATCCCGATATGCAGCCGGGCGTCAATATCATCGTCGGCCCGGGCACGGAGGCGATCGCCGCCGAAGGCAAGATCGTTACTGCAGGCGGCATGGACAGTCATATCCACTTCATCGCGCCGCAGCAGATCGAAGAAGCGCTGATGTCCGGCATGACCTGCATGCTCGGCGGCGGCACGGGGCCGGCGCATGGCACGCTTGCCACCACCTGCACGCCCGGCCCCTGGCATCTCGCCCGCATGATCGAAGCGGCCGACGCCTTCCCGATGAACCTTGCCTTTGCCGGTAAGGGCAATGCCTCGCTGCCGGGAGCATTGACCGAAATGGTGCTGGCCGGCGCGACCTCGCTGAAGCTGCACGAGGACTGGGGCACGACGCCAGGCGCCATCGACTGCTGTCTGTCGGTCGCCGACGAATATGACGTGCAGGTGATGATCCACACCGACACGCTGAACGAAAGCGGCTTCGTCGAGGATACGATCGGCGCCATCAAGGGCCGCACCATCCATGCCTTCCACACGGAAGGGGCGGGCGGTGGGCATGCGCCCGATATCATCAAAATCTGCGGCCAGCCGAACGTCATCCCGTCGTCAACCAACCCGACGCGGCCCTATACCGTCAACACCATCGCCGAGCATCTCGACATGCTGATGGTCTGCCATCACCTGTCGCCGTCGATCCCCGAGGATATCGCCTTTGCCGAAAGCCGTATCCGTAAGGAGACGATCGCGGCGGAAGACATTCTGCACGATATCGGCGCCTTCTCGATCATCTCGTCCGATAGCCAGGCTATGGGCCGCGTCGGCGAGGTGGCGATCCGCACCTGGCAGACGGCCGACAAGATGAAGCGCCAGCGCGGCCGGCTGAAGGAGGAAAAGGGTGATAACGACAATTTCCGCGTCCGCCGCTATATCGCCAAATACACGATCAATCCGGCGATCGCCCACGGTCTCAGCCATGAGATCGGCTCGGTCGAGATCGGCAAGCGCGCCGACCTCGTGCTCTGGAACCCGGCCTTCTTCGGCGTGAAGCCCGACATGGTGCTGCTCGGCGGCTCCATTGCGGCGGCTCCGATGGGCGATCCGAACGCCTCGATCCCGACGCCGCAGCCGGTGCATTATCGGCCAATGTTCGCCTCCTACGGTCGCAGCCTCACCAATTCCTCCGTCACCTTCGTCAGCCAGGCCTCGCTCGATGCCGGGCTGAAGGGCAGGCTCGGGGTCGCAAAGGAACTCGTGGCGGTGAAGAATACGCGCGGCGGCATTTCCAAGGCGTCGATGATCCACAATGACCTGACGCCGGAGATCGAAGTCGATCCGGAGACCTATGAAGTCAGGGCAAACGGCGAATTGCTGACCTGCGAGCCGGCGACGGTGCTGCCGATGGCGCAGCGCTATTTCCTGTTTTAGGCCAGCATCCGTGCATGCGGGGCGGCTGATGAGGACGGGCATCCGCTGGCTGTTGCAGGCCCTATTCCTGCTTCTGATTCTGGCAGCGGGCGGGACCTTCATTCCCCGGCCGTTGATTGCCCCGGTCAAGGCGTCGCCTGCGGTGCCGACCCACCGGGTGCTTCTGCTGTCGGGACCGATCCATACCGATATTGCCATTCCGCTCGATGCGGAGACGCGGGCTGCCTTTTCCTTTCTCGATGATCCCGATTTTCCGCTCGGTCACCCGAATGCGGAATGGCTCGTGGTCGGCTGGGGCGGCCGCGCCTTCTATCTCGAAACACCGACCTGGGCTGAGCTAAAGCCGCTGCCGGTGCTACGGGCGCTGACGATCGATCGTTCGGTGCTGCATGTGGATCTCGCCGGCCATATTGCCGAGCCGCAGCCTGATGTTACCGCATTCGTTATTGGTGACGATGAATTGGCGCGGCTGCGCCAATTCATCGCTGACAGCCTCGTCCGCAACGCGGGCGAGATCGCGCCGATCCCGGATGCGGGTTACGGGGAGATCGATCGGTTTTTCGAAGCCAAGGGATACTTCAATGCCCTCTTCGGCTGCAACACCTGGACTGCCGCTGCACTCCGTTCGGCGGGGCTTCGGACTGGCTTATGGAACCCGCTTCCACAATCATTGCGATTGTCTGTCGGTGTCTACAATTGACGCACTCGCTGGCCTGTCCGCTCTTAAATGAAATTGTGAACAGAGCTCTCCGTTCGGTTGTAAAAACCACTGGGAGAACCCGGCTTTTCTCCGGCTAGTCCATTCTGAAACAACCCGGCGCAAGATCGTGATAAAGCTATTATATATCAGTATATTAGCTGCTCGTGCGCATTGTTCGATTCAGGGATTGGAGACTTGCAGCCCCTGCTAGAAAAAATCTCTCCACCGAATCGTCGGAAATCGTTCGAATTTTAGCGAGTCGATTAAGACACCCGCAGCAATTGGGCTCTTATCAATGCTTTGAAACGCCGGGCAGGAAGGTCGATTCTCATGAGAAACTGGATGTCGCTGCAGGCCGATTTTGGCGATTTTCAATATCGCAGGCACGTCTATGTCTTTGCGCTGAGGATGAGCTTTCTTGCCGTCATTTTCTCCGGCGTCATCATTGCGCTGACGATACCGCCACTCGGTTTTCTCGGGCTGCTGCCGGTGACCCTTTCGCACGCGATCGGCTTCGGCGCCATTTTTTCCTGGCTTGTCGGCGGCACGGTCTCCGGAATGCTGTCGCTGGCCACAGGCTTCACCATGCATGAGCTGACGCTATCGCGGGCGAAGTTCGAAAAGCTCAGCCGCACGGATACCCTCTCCGGCCTGTTGAACCGGCGCGCCTTCACAGAGGCGCTGGATCGGATCGAAGGCGACGCCTCGCTCGTCATTTTCGACGTCGACCGTTTCAAGGCGATCAATGATCGCTTCGGCCATGCCTGCGGCGATGCGGCTATCACGGCGGTCTCGGCGGTGCTGATCACCGCCTTCGACGAATCATCCGTCGTTGCGCGCCTCGGTGGCGAGGAATTCGGCGTCATCGTCTCCGGCGAACCGCTGGAGAAACGGTTGGAGCGGATCCAGGCCGTGCAGTCCGATATCGCCGGCAGGCCGCTCGTGGCAGATGGGAACCATATTGCCATCACCATTTCCGGCGGCGTGGCCGATCTCATTCCTGGGCGCAACAAGCAGCAGGTCTACGCCTCAGCCGACCGGGCGCTTTATCTCGCCAAGGCGCTCGGACGCAATCGCGTCGTGCACGAGCGGGAGGGACTGCATCATGCCTGGCACGGACTTGCCGAAGCTGGTCCCGACACGGAGGGCAGGGGATTAAGCAGCGACAACGTGATGCAGGCCTACGGGATATAAAAGCCAAGCTGCTAACGAAAGGCCATTGGTGCTTGCATCGGCAAGAGCTATTTTGCATGGTCGCCCTTTCAGCAAAACGGACAAGTCATGCAGCGCGTTACCTCCTATCTTCCTGTCGGAACCCCGTCCTCCCACCCGACCGCCCAGGTCAAACTACCGCATGATTTGCGGCATCTGCGCCGCAAGCTGCTGCATTTGGAAAATGGCGAGATGGTCATGCTCGATCTCAAGGATCCGGTGCTCTTCGCAAATGGCGACCTGCTTGTGCGCGAAGACGGCGAACTGATCGAGATCCTTGCGGCCGACGAGAAACTCTTCGAGATTCGCGGACGCGACCGCACGCATCTGGTCGAGCTTGCCTGGCATCTCGGCAACCGCCATCTTGCCGCCCAGATCGAGGAAGACCGCATCGTCATCCTGCGCGACCATGTCATCCGCACCATGCTGCAGGGGCTCGGCGCCACCGTGCTCGATATCGAAGAGCCCTTCCAGCCGGCACGTGGAGCCTATCATTCCCATGGCGGACATTCGCATGACCACGGGCACGCTCATCACGACCACGGGCACAATCATGACCATGGGCATGACCATGATCACACGCATGGCCATGACCACAAGCATGATCACACCTGCGACCATGATCATGGGCACGGGCATCACGGCCACAAACACGACTGAGGCTCGATGAGCGAAGATCGTGAGTTACAGGCACTGCTGCGCCTGACGGCATGGCTTTCACCGGCCTTTCCGATCGGCAGTTTTGCTTATTCGGGCGGGTTGGAGCGGGCGGTGGCCGATGGGCTCGTCACCGGTGCGTCCTCGCTTGCGGACTGGGTCGTCACGCTGATCGGCCATGGCTCGGTCTGGAACGATGCGGTGCTTCTGGCAGAGAGCCACAGGTGCCAAGCGATCCTCGCGCGCCTTACGGAGGTTGCCGCACTCGCCGAGGCGCTTGCCGGATCGCGCGAGCGTCATCAGGAAACGATGCTGCTGGGCGAGGCCTTCCTCTTGGCGGCGCGAGCCTGGCCGGATGAAGTTTTCGAAAGGCTGCCCGGCAAGACCGCCTACCCCATCGCGGTCGGAGCGGTTGCGGGCGCCCATGGCATCAGACCGGAGAAGGTGCTCGCAGTCTTTCTGCATGCCTATGCCTCGCAGGCGATTTCAGCAGGCATCCGACTTGGCGTCGCCGGGCAGAAGGATGGCGTTGCCATACTTGCCGGGCTTGAAGAGCAGATTGCGGGGATCGCGCGGCGGGCGGCAGCCTCAACCCTCGACGATCTCGGTTCGGCGACGGTGCAGGCCGATATCGCCAGCCTGCGCCACGAAACCCAAACGACCAGACTTTTCCGCTCGTAACCTACCAAAATAATCCCGCAACTGCGCCATTTGACGGTGGCGCCTACCGGCGGCCTCGCTATCATCGCAATCCTATTGGAGTACGACATATGAAATCACGAAACGGACCTCTTCGCGTCGGCATCGGCGGGCCGGTCGGCTCGGGCAAGACGGCGCTGACGGAAAAGCTCTGCAAGGCGATGCGCGACGATTATTCCGTCGCTGTTGTCACCAACGACATCTATACGACCGAAGACGCCGAGGCGCTGGTGCGCATGCAGGCCCTGCCTTCGGAGCGCATCGTCGGCGTGGAGACGGGCGGCTGCCCGCACACCGCCATTCGCGAGGATGCGACGATCAATCTTCAGGCGATCGCGAGCCTCAACGAGCGCATTCCCGATCTCGACGTGGTCTTCATCGAATCCGGCGGAGACAACCTGGCGGCAACTTTTTCGCCGGATCTCGCCGATATCACCATCTATGTCATCTCCGTCTGCCAAGGCGAGGAAATCCCGCGCAAGGGCGGGCCAGGCATCACCCGCTCGGATCTGCTCGTCATCAACAAGAAGGATCTGGCACCCTATGTTGGCGCGGATCTGGAGGTGATGGACCGGGACGCTACCCGCATGCGCGCAAGCCGCCCCTTCGTCTTCTCCGACATGAAGCGCGGCGACGGCGTCAGCTCGATCGTCAGCTTCCTGAGGGAGCAGGGCGGGCTTTGAAGCTGCGCGACAGGCGATGTTGCGGAACGTCGAACTGAAACGGGCCGGGAAATTGCTCCCGGCCCGTTCTGTTTTTCGGATTTCGCTCATTCAGCCGCGAATGGCGGCAGGCGAAGCACATTGGTATCTTTGGCGCTCTTGCGCTTGCTTTCCGGCTTTTCGATCGCGGTCAGGCGCTCGTCCAGCGCATCGATATCGCTGCGGTTCTCGCGGGTCACGCGGGTAAGATCCTCGCGCGAGAGCGGCAGGTCTTCCTCGTCCTTCCTGCCGACCAGGCGTCCAAACATCCAGCCGAGCAGGCGGGACAGATCGTCCATGATCAGGAAGAAGGAAGGCACGACGACGAGCGAAAGCACCGTCGAGACGATGATGCCGCCGATCACGGCGATTGCCATCGGCGCGCGGAACGAGCCGCCTTCGCCGACGCCGAGCGCGGACGGCAGCATGCCTGCCGACATGGCAATCGAGGTCATGATGATCGGCCGGGCGCGTTTGCGGCCGGCTTCGACCATGGCTTCGACCCGCGTCATGCCCTGGTGGCGCATCTCGATCGCGAAATCGACGAGCAGGATGGCGTTCTTGGTGACGATACCCATCAGCATGAGAATGCCGATCATGACTGGCATGGACAGCGGATTGTTGGTGACGATCAGGCCCGCCGCGACGCCGCCGATCGCGAGCGGAAGCGAGAAGAGGATGGTGAAGGGCTGGATCACGTCCTTGAAGAGCAGGATCAGCACCGTCAGCACCAGCAGAAGGCCCATCAACATGGCGTTGACGAAGCTCTGCTGCATCTCGGTCTGCACCTTGGTGTCGCCGCTTTCGGCAAGATGCACCGTCGCCGGGATTTTGGCCGCGTTGACGATCTCACGGAAGCGGGCCGAGGCCGTGTCGAGCGCCACGCCCTGCGGCAGGTCGGAACCGATCGAGACGACGCGGTAGCGGTTATTGCGCTTGATCGAGCTTACGCCTTCCGAATAGTCGATATTGGCGACGCTGGAGAGCGGAACGGTGCCGCCGCTGGCGGTCTGGATCTTCAGTGCCCGGATGGCGGCAAGGTCGCGGCGCATGTCGAGCGCTGCCTGCACCCGGATCGGGATCTGGCGATCGTCGAGCGAGATCTTGGCTAGTGCCGCATCGACATCGCCGATGGTGGCGACGCGGATCGTCTCGGAGATCTGCTGCGGCGTGATGCCAAGGCGGGCGGCTTCATCCTTGCGCGGATACACCTGCAGTTCCGGACGGGGCAGGGCACCGTCGGCGCTGACATTGGCGAGCAACGGATCGGCGCGGAGTTTCGATTCCAGAATGCCGACGGCCTCGTTCAGGTCCTTCTCGTTTTTGGAGAGAAAGTTGAAGGAGAGGTCGCGTTCGCCGCGGTCGTTCAGCTTCAGGATATGGACATCGGGAATATCGCGCAGCTTGGCGAAGACTTCCTTCTCAATATCCCATTGCGGGCGCTCACGGCCGTGGACTTCCACCTTGGGCAGCATCGGCCCAATGACCGGAATCCGGCCGAGCACGTCGTTGACCACCTTCTTGACCAGCGACTGGTCGAGCTTGTGGAGTGCTAGCGTGATGGTCGCACGGCGCAGTTCGAGATCGCCCTTCGGGGATGCGCCGCCGAGAACGAAGACGCTCTCGACGCCGTTGATGTCCTTGACCCTGTCATAGATCGCATTGGTCGTCTTCTCGGTGTCGTCGAGCCGCGCATTGGGCGGTAGCTCGACGGAGAGAACGATGCGCGAGGCGTCTTCCGGCGGCAGGAAGCTGCCCGGAACCTTCATCAGCAGGAAAACCGAGCCAACGAGAAAGCCAATCGCCGCAAGCAAAGTCAGATATCGCGAATACTTATGCCCGGTCGTTCCCCGGATCAGGCGCGTATAACCCTTCATCAGCAGACTGTCATTGTCGTGATGGTCTTCCATCCCGTCTTCGGCGCGCATCAGATAGGCGGCCATCATCGGGGTGATCAAGCGCGCGACCAGCAAAGAGAAGAAGACGGAGAAAGCGACGGTCAGGCCGAACTGGATGAAGTACTGGCCCGGAATGCCCGGCATGAAGGAAACCGGCACGAAAACCGCGATGATGGTGAAGGTGGTGGCGATGACGGCGAGGCCGATTTCATCCGCCGCCTCGATCGCCGCCCGATAGGGCGTCTTGCCCATTTTGATATGGCGCGCGATGTTCTCGATTTCCACGATCGCGTCGTCGACCAGGATACCTGTCGCGAGCGTCAGGGCGAGGAAGCTGACGAGGTTCAGCGAGAAACCCATCATGTCCATGACCCAGAAGGTCGGGATTGCAGAGAGCGGCAGCGCGATGGCCGAGATCAGCGTCGCCCGCCAGTTTCGGAGGAACAGCAAAACGACGATGACGGCAAGCAGGGCGCCTTCCAGCAGCGTGTGGATGGCGGCTTCGTAGTTGCCGTAGGTGAAATAGACCGAATCGTCGATCATTTCGATCTTCACGTTCGGATTTTCGCTTCGGACCTTATCGAGGCTCTGCGCGACCGTTTCGGCGACGCTGACCTCGCTGGCGCCCTTCGAGCGGAAAACGCCGAAGGTAACAACAGGCGTATCGTTGAAGCGCGAAAAGGATTTCGGCTCCTCATAGGTGTCCTTGATCACGCCGAGATCGGACAGCTTGACGAAGCGTCCGCTCGGCAGCGCAATCGTCGTGTCGGCAAGTTCGGCGACGTTGCGGGCATCGCCCAGAACGCGGATCGCCTGTTCGCTGCCCGCCACCTGGCCGCGACCGGAGCCGAGATCGACATTGGTGCCGCGCAGCTGATCGTTCACGCTTGCGGCGGTGATGCCGTAAGCATCGAGCTTACCAGGCGCGAGTTCGATGCGCACTTCGCGCTCCGCGCCGCCGTAGCGGTCGACGCGGCCGATGCCGGCCTGGCCCTGCAGGGCGCGCTTGATCGTGTCGTCGACGAACCAGGAGAGTTCTTCCAGCGACATGTCGGGTGATGACACGGCGAAGGTCTGGATCGCCTGGCCCTCGACATCGACCTTGGTAACGATTGGTGCTTCGGCCGTCGCCGGCAGATCGCTGCGGATGCGGTCGATCGCGTCCTTGACGTCCTGTACGGCCTGTTCCGTCGGCACTTCCATCCGGAACATGACGTTTGTCTGCGAGCTGCCGTCGGTCACCGTCGACTGGATTTCGTCGATGCCGGTGATCGAGGCGATCGCATCTTCGATCTCCTTCGTCACCTGCATTTCCAGTTCGGCCGGCGAAGCGCCGCTTTGCGTGACGCTGATCGAGACGAGCGGTACGTCGATGTTCGGGAAGCGCGTGATCGGCAGCGTGTTGAAGGACTGAATGCCGATGAAGATCAGCAGGCAGAAGGCCAGCAGCGGCGCGATGGGATTTCGAATGGACCAGGCTGAAAAATTCATCGGATGGTCTCTTTAGTTGGAAGCGGAGGGCTGTTCACGCACCGGCGTGATGTGGTCGCCGTCGCGGACATAGGCGCCCGCCTTGGCAACGACCTCGTCGCCGCTCTTCAATCCATTGACGATCTCGACATAGGCGCCGTCCTGGATGCCGGTCTCGATCTTGGCGAATTTCACCACGCCGTCTTCGACCTTGCGGGCGGAGGAACCTTCGTTGCCGGTGAGCACCGCCGTCAAGGGAAGCGATACGCCCTCGGTTTGGCGGACGATGATCTCGGCGCTACCATACATGCCGGAACGCGCCTTGCTGTCATCGTCGATGGAGATATGGACGAGGCCGAGGCGGGTCACCGAATCGACGGTGGGTGAAACCAGGCGCACGGCGCCGGAAAGCTTTTCGCGGCTGCCGGAAAGCGATATCGTCGCCTTCTGGCCGGCCATGATCCTGACGATATCGCTTTCGGCGACTTCGGCAACGAGCTCGATATCGCCGTCGCGGATGATGGTGAACAGCGGATCCCCGTTGCCGGCGGCGATCGCGCCGACCTTGGCGTTCTTCGCAGAAACCACGCCGGCAACCGGCGTCTTAACGTCGGTGCGGGCGAGCTTCAGATCGGCGTCGGCGATCTGGCTGTCGAAGACCTTCAGATCGGCTTCGGCGACCTCGATCGCCTGTTCGGCGGAGACGACGCGGGCATTGGCGGCAGCGGCGGTTGCATCGGCCTGCTCGACCTGGGCGGTAGAAACGGTGCCCTTCTTGCCCATTTCCTGGGCGCGGGCCTGCTGCTGCCTTGCCTGTTCTGCATTGGCCTGCGCTTCGATGAGCTGGGCGCGCAGCTGGGCGAGGCTTGCCTCGCCCTTGGCCTTGGTCGCCATCATCTGGCTCTTCTCCAGGACCAGCGCGTCGTCGTTCAGCGTCGCCAGCGTGCTATCCGCCTGAACCTTGTCGCCGATATCGGCTTTCAGCGTGCGGATCGACAGTCCCTCGACCTGCGGCTGGATATAGACTTCCTCGACGGGCTTGACCGTTCCGGTGCCGATGACACGGTCGACAAGAGTGCGGTTCACAGCCGTGGTGACAACGATCGCCGGCAGGTTCTGCTGCGGCTTTGAGACCGGCGCCTCCTGCGAAAAGGCGGTGGATGCAGCCAGCGCCGCTGCAAAAAGGGTGGATGCGCCTAAAATTCCGGTCGGCTTGCGTGCCATGCGTTTTCGTCCAATCTCGTCAGAAGGCTAGCCGAATTCGCGCGTCTGCCATTGAGCTCGCGACCAGGCCACTGCCTTTCCTGCATTCTCAGGGGTATCCACACGTCTTTTGCCGTCTTCATCCCTCGCCGGCAAATCGGCTTCTAATTGGTATCGATTTGCTCGATATGCAAGCCCGGCAGAAAACAATTCCCCATGAGCTGATATTAATTACCATCAGAACTTGAATCAATCACCGAAGGGTTATGCGAACATGACGATGATTGATCCTGCCTCTATCCAATGACGTTTGACGCCCGATAAATGCGACAGCTGCACGGTGTTTTTTCATCAAGCGGGAAAAATATCAAACGCGCGGAAATATTCTCCGCGCGTTTGCCTCAAATGTGGCCGTCCTTACTTGGATGCGGCGTCGGTGATGTCGTGCGTCCAGGCGCCCGACGGTTCCTTGCTGATGATCTTCTGGTCGAGCAGCGCTTTGGCGGTGCGGGCATAGAGCGCCTCGTCCAGCTTGCCGGAGCCGTCGCCGACGAGCTTGGCGACTTCGCCCATCATGCGCTTCTGATGGTTTTCGTCCTGGCCGCCATTGTCCACGACGATCTCTGCCGCCTCGTCCGGGTTCGCGGTCGCATATTTCCAGCCCTTCATCGAGGCGCGGACGAACTTGACCATCTTCTCCTTGAACGCCGGGTCCTTCAGCTTGTCTTCCATGGCGTAGAGGCCGTCCTCGAGAAGGTCGTTGCCCATTTGCGTATAGTTGAAGACCGTCAATTCCTCCGGCTTAAAGCCGGCATCGATCGCCTGCCAATATTCATTATAGGTCATGACGGAGATGCAATCGGCCTGCTTCTGGACGAGCGGCTGCACGTCGAAGCTCTGCTTCAGCACGGTGACGCCGTTCGGGCCGCCTTCGGTGGAAAGACCCAGCTTGTTCATCCAGGCGAAGAAGGGGTATTCGTTGCCGAAGAACCAGACGCCGAGCGTATGGCCCTTGAAGTCGGCCTCGGTCTTGACCGGGCCGTCCTTACGGCAGATCATTTCCAGGCCGGACTTCTGATAGGGCTGGGCGATGTTGACCAGCGGAACGCCCTTTTCGCGGGCAACCAACGCGCCGCCCATCCAGTCGACGATGACATCGGCGCCGCCACCGGCGATCACCTGCTCAGGCGCGATATCGGGACCACCCGGCTTGATGTCGACGTCGAGGCCTTCCTCCTTGTAGAAACCCTTCTCCTGGGCGACGTAATAACCGGCGAACTGGCTCTGTGTGACCCATTTCAGCTGCAGAACCACCTTGTCGGCGGCCATAGCATGGGCCGCTGCAAGCGACATGGCGCTCGCCATCATTGCAACCATCAATTTTTTCATTTTCTTGTCCTTACCCTCTGAAGTTATGCCCGGACCCCATTTGCGAGGCCGCGCGCGCCTAGCCACCACGGATAGACGGATGCCAGAACGTCACCGCCCGTTCGGTCAGGGCGATGATGCCATAGAAGATCGAGCCGGCCAGCGCCGCGACGGCGATTTCCGCCCAGACCATGTCGACATTCATGCGGCCGATCTCGGTCGAGATGCGGAAGCCCATGCCGACGATCGGCGTCCCGAAGAATTCCGCAACGATGGCACCAATCAGCGCCAGCGTCGAGTTGATCTTCAGTGCGTTGAAAATGAAGGGCATCGCCGCCGGAAGCTTGAGCTTGAGCAACGTCTGCCAGTCGCTCGATGCGTAGGTGCGCATCAGGTCGCGCTCCATGCTGCCGGAGGCGGAAAGGCCCGCTACGGTGTTCACCAGCATTGGGAAGAAGGTCATGACGATGACGACGGCGGCTTTCGACGGCCAGTCGAAGCCGAACCACATGACCATGACCGGAGCGATGCCGATGATCGGCAGGGCCGACACCATGTTGCCGATCGGCAGCAGGCCGCGGCGCAGGAAGGCGATGCGGTCGGCCAGCACCGCGACGACGAAGCCGCTCAGGCAGCCAACGATATAACCGATCAAGACCGCCTTGAAGATCGTCTGTCTGACGTCGTCGCCGAGGATGGGCAGAGAGGCCATGATGCGGGCGCCGATGGCGCTCGGCGGCGGCAACAGGATGAACGGTATGCCGGCGCCGCGCGTGCTCGCTTCCCAGAGGATGAGAATCCAGGCGCCGAAAATCGCCGGAATCAGCAGTTCGAGCACCGATGCACCGAAGGCGGCGGCAGACGGCACTTTCGAAAGCTCCGTGACGCATCGCCAGGCGAGCAGCCAGGCAGAGAAGAGCAGCAGGAAGTAAGCCCGCGTTGCCGTGCCCTCGTTGCCGGAAAGTGCCGCAAGCAGCAGCCAGGCGGCGCCATGCGCGCCGATGAAAAGCACGGTGGCGCGATAGGCCGGTGGCTGCGGTGCAAAGGACAGGAGAGCGGCCGAAGCGATGACGATGAAGATGAGGCTCGCGGTGCCGTCGGTCAGGGGACGGGCTGCACCGTCGGACAGAAGCGGCAAGGTCGCCAGCGCCGTGACGCAGAGAAGAAGAGCGGCCGTGCCTTGCCAGGAGAAGGTCAGGCGCCTCATGCCGGCCTCCCGCCCATGGCGCGGTCGACGATCTTCGCCGCCAGGCCGACAATCGCGACCAGAACGCCGGCAAGCAGCGAGCCGGCGACCAGCGCCGCCCAGATGTCAATTGTCTGGCTGTAATAGGAGCCGGCGAGCAGCTTCGAACCAATACCGGCAACCGCGCCCGTCGGCAGCTCACCGACGATGGCGCCGACGAGGCTTGCTGCGATCGCGACCTTCATCGAGGTGAAAAGAAACGGGATCGAGGCAGGGACGCGCAGTTTCCAAAAGGTCTGCATCGGACTGGCATTATAGGTGCGCATCAGGTCAAGATAGAGGATTTCGGGTGACCGCAGCCCCTTCACCATGCCGACGGCGACGGGAAAGAAGGAGAGGTAGGTGGAGATCAGCGCCTTGGAGACGAGACGGGAGGCGTCGGAATCGAGGTTCAGCAGATGCGCCAGCGCATTATCGCCTGTGAGCACGTTGTAGGAGATGATGACGATCATCGGCGCGATGGCGAGGATCGGTATCGTCTGGCTGGCCACGAGCCAGGGCATCAGCGAGCGGTCCATGGCGCGGTTGTGCACGATCAGCACGGCGAGAAGAATGCCGAGCAGCATGCCGAAACCGAAGCCGAGCAGGGTGGAGGAGAGCGTTATCCAGCTGTGATAGACGAGGCTGCGGCTGCTCGAAAGGCTGCGCAGGAAAGTGTTCTCATAGACATTCTGCGCCACCTGATGCGGCGCCGGCAGGATCGGCTTTGGCTGCGCCAGCGTCTTGCCGATGAATTCCATCGTGGTCGGCGTGACGCCGGCGCGGCTGTCCATGTCACGCTGGAACGGCGCATTCATGAGAATGGCGGCGACATACCAGATGGCGATCAGGCCGAGCAGGATCGTGGTGACAGGAACGATCTTGTTTTTGAAGGTGTCTGGTTTCACAGCGACTGCCTCCATCTGTTGGCGTCGAGTGCGGAGCCACCCCCCTCTGCCCTTGAGATCAACGCTCTAAACCTCATGGCTATGCCCCGTCCTCAGCCCCTCGCGGACACGATGGGCGATTTCCAGGAATTCGGGGGTGTCGCGGATGTCGAGCGGGCGTTCGGCCGGCAGGGTGGAGTCGATCACGTCGGTCACGCGGCCGGGGCGCGGCGACATCACCACGATCTTGGTCGAGAGGTAGACCGCCTCGGGGATCGAGTGGGTGACGAAGCAGATCGTCTTGTTGGTGCGGGCCCAAAGCTTCAATAGCTCTTCGTTCAGATGGTCGCGGACGATCTCGTCGAGCGCACCGAAGGGTTCGTCCATCAACAGCAGGTCGGCGTCGAAGGCGAGCGCGCGGGCGATCGAGGCGCGCTGCTGCATGCCGCCGGAAAGCTGCCAGGGGAATTTCTTTTCGAAGCCGGAAAGGCTGACGAGGTCGAGCGCCTCGGCGATGCGCCGCGTGCGATCAGCGCCACCATAACCCATGATCTCCAGCGGCAGGGCGATGTTGTTTTCGATCGTGCGCCAGGGATAGAGCGCCGGCGCCTGGAAGACATAGCCGTAGGCACGGGCCCTGCGCGCCTCCTCGGGCGTCATGCCGTTGATCGAGATCTCGCCTGATGTGCTCTTTTCGAGATCGGCGATGACCCGCAGGAAGGTCGTCTTTCCGCAGCCGGACGGGCCGATGAAAGAGACGAAATCGCCCTTGCGGACATCGAGATTGACATCGCTCAGCGCCCGAACGGGGCCGTCATTCGCTTGATAGGTGAGACAGAGATCCTTGGCGGATACGACCGAGGGTGCTTGCATCAATGCGACCGATCTTGTTTTCCCCGCGGGACCGCGGTTTGCGTGTTACCATCACCGCAGGCTCTGCCGGCGGCACAATTTACGGAGTAAGAAGATGGATGCGACATCAAAACCCACCTGCCACATCGTTCGTCCCAAGCACGCCTATGACGGCAAGCAGGGGCTCAGCTATTTCGAAGGGATAGCGGCCGAGACCGTCGGCGCCACGGGCATCTGCATGCACCTCCTGACGATCCCGCCCGGCGTGCGTGCCAAGGCGCACCTGCACGAGGCGCATGAGACGGCGATCTACGTGCTCTCCGGCGAGGCTCATACCTGGTACGGTGACCAACTGGAGCATCACGTCGTCACCCATGCCGGCGAGCTCTTCTACATCCCGGCCGGCGTGCCGCATATGCCTGCGAACCTCAGCAGCACGCCCTGCACGGCGGTCATCGCCCGCACCGATCCGCACGAGCAGGAAAGCGTCGTGCTTCTGCCGGAGCTGGACGCGTTGGTGCCGGCGTGAGGTCATCCGCATGGAGGCGTCGTTCCCCAGATGATGGCCGTATCGTTATGCTCCATCGTCACACGCCGGTTGCCGGGATGCCGCTGCGTTCCACCTTGCGCGGGGAGGTGATCTCCTTCCAGGTGGACAGCGCTTTGCTGACGGCTGTCACCGGTTCGCGTCTGACGAACTCGCCGTGGCCCTCGCGGGTCTTGATCGTGTTTTCCTCGATCGCGACGACGCCGCGCGTCAGCGTATAGCGCGGCAGGCCGGTTACTTCCTTGCCTTCGAAGACGTTGTAGTCGATCGCCGACTGCTGGCTCTTGGACGAGATAACCTTCGAACGGTTCGGGTCCCAGACGACGATATCGGCATCGGCGCCGACGAGTATCGCGCCCTTCTTCGGATAGATATTGAGAATCTTGGCGACGTTGGTCGAGGTGACGGCGACGAATTCGTTCATCGTCAGGCGGCCGGTGTTGACGCCGTGCGTCCAGAGCATAGGCATTCGGTCTTCAAGGCCGCCGGTGCCGTTCGGGATCTTGGTGAAGTCGCCGACGCCGAAACGTTTTTGCGCCGTCGTGAAAGCGCAGTGGTCGGTTGCGACCACCTGCAACGAACCGGAGGCAAGTCCGGCCCAGAGCGAGTCCTGATGCTGCTTGCTGCGGAAGGGCGGCGACATGACGCGGCGGGCGGCATGGTCCCAATCGGGGTTGGCATATTCGCTCTCGTCGAGCGTCAGGTGCTGGATCAGCGGTTCGCCATAGACGCGCATGCCCTTGGCGCGCGCCCGGCGGATCGCCTCGTGCGCCTGTTCGCAGGAGGTGTGGACGATATAAACCGGGCAGCCGGCCATGTCGGCGATCATGATGGCGCGGTTGGTGGCCTCGCCCTCGACTTCGGCGGGACGGGAATAGGCATGCGCCTCGGGGCCGTTATTGCCTTCGGCGAGCAGCTTTGCCGACATCGAGGCGACGACGTCGCCGTTTTCGGCATGCACCAGCGGCAGCGCGCCAAGTTCGGCGCAGCGCTGGAAGGAGGCGAACATCTCGTCATCGTCGACCATCAGCGCGCCCTTGTAGGCCATGAAGTGCTTGAAGGTATTGATGCCCTTGTCGCGGACGATGGTCTCCATCTCCTTGAAGACCTGCTCGCTCCACCAGGTGACGGCCATGTGGAAGGAATAGTCGCAATTGGCCCGCGTCGATTTGTTGTCCCACATGGTCAGCGCTTCGAGCAGCGACTGGCCAGGGGCGGGAAGGGCGAAATCGACGACCATGGTCGTGCCGCCGGAAAGCGCCGCACGCGTGCCGCTCTCGAAATCGTCGGAGGAATAGGTGCCCATGAAGGGCATTTCGAGATGGGTATGCGGATCGATGCCGCCGGGCATGACGTAACAGCCCGTGGCATCCAGGCTCTCTTCACCTGAGAGGTTCGGGCCGATCTCGATGATCTTGCCGCCGTCGATCTTGACGTCAGCCTTGTAGGTGAGGTCGGCCGTGACGATGGTGCCGTTCTTGATGACTGTGGTCATGGCTGCTGTTCCTTCTCCCTGCGGTCTCTTGTTGTTACTGCTCAACTGCCATCGTGGGCGTACCACTTCGCAGGAGCGCTGCACCCTTGGCGATGAGGCTGTAGACGGCTTCCTCACTCAGCTCATCTGGCGTGTCATGCTCTTCCTCGTAATACCAGTCGGGCTGGTCAACGACGTCAGTGCCGCCGACGGACAATGACCAAAAACCATCGCTTTCGCGAAAGTAGAAATCCTTGCCATCGATCAGCCCAGTTGACTGTACGGGATGGCCGCCGTTGGGACGTTCGACCAAAATGCCGGGCATGGAAGGGCCGAGTTCGATTCGAACGACACAAGGCCTAGGTCCATAGATATAATAGGTTCGATGGGGCCCATTTGGGTCGGGGTCATCCGAATTGGCCAGTTGGACCCCGGAAGGTTTATACCGCCAAAAGCTGGGTATTTGCGGAAGCCTAATCCGCTCGCCTGCGGTGTTGACGCCAACATAATAGATCTGCACGCTAGGGATGTCGCCCCACGGCCCTTCAGTCACTGGCACCACATTGGAGGTGGCCCATGCGATGTCGTCGGCAGTTCGCTGAATTCCGAACTTAAAGGCATCGGCATAGTCGAGATACGTCGTTGGCAAGTTCGACGCCATCACACCACAATCTCCGCCGTCTCCACAACAGCATGGAACAGCACATCGGCACCCGCGGTCGCCCATTCCTTGGAAATCTCTTCCGCCTCGTTGTGGCTGAGCCCGCCGACGCAGGGGCACATGACCATGGTGGCAGGCGCCACCTTGGCGGCCCAGCAGGCGTCGTGGCCGGCGCCGGAGATGATGTTCATGTGGCTGTAACCCAGGTGTTCGGCGGCAGAGCGAACCGAGGCGACGAGCTTTTCGTCGAAGGTGACCGGCGCGAAATGGCCGATCGCCTCGATGGAACAGCCGACACCCAGTGCATCGCAGATGCCAGGCGCTTCCGCTTCGATCTTTGCCCGCATGCGATCGAGCTTGGCCTTGTCGGGCGAACGGATGTCGACGGTGAAGACCACTTTGCCCGGCAGCACGTTGCGGGAGTTCGGCGAGAAGAAGACCTGACCGACGCCGCCGACGGCGCCCGGCTGTTCGCCCATCGCGACAGCCTGGACCATTTCCAGAATGCGCGACATGGCGAGGCCGGCATTGACGCGCATGTTCATCGGTGTCGAGCCGGTATGGGCTTCCTTGCCGGTGAGCGTGAATTCCAGCCACCACAGGCCCTGACAATGGGTGACGACGCCGATCTGCTTGTCTTCGGCTTCGAGGATAGGGCCCTGCTCGATGTGATATTCGAAATAGGCGTGCATCTTGCGGGCGCCGACCTCTTCGTCGCCGACCCAGCCGATGCGCTTCAGTTCATCGCCGAAGAGATTGCCTTCGGGATCCCTGCGGTTATAGGCGAAGTCCAGGCTGTGCACACCGGCGAAGACGCCGGACGCCAGCATGGCAGGGGCGAAGCGCGCGCCTTCCTCGTTCGTCCAATTGGTGACGACGATTGGATGCTTGGTCTTGATGCCCAGGTCGTTCATCGTCCGCACGATTTCGAGGGCCGAAAGCACACCGAGAACGCCGTCATATTTGCCGCCGGTCGGCTGGGTATCGAGGTGCGAGCCGACATAGACCGGCAGGGCATCGGGATCGGTGCCGGGGCGGGTGGCGAACATCGTGCCCATGCGGTCAACACCCATGGTCAGGCCCGCTTCGTCGCACCATGTCTTGAAAAGGTTTCGGCCCTCGGCATCCGAATCCGTTAGCGTCTGGCGGTTGTTGCCGCCGGCGATTCCTGGGCCGATTTTCGCCATGTCCATGAGACTGTCCCAGAGACGGTCGCCATTGACGCGCATGTTCTCGCCTGGTGCTGCCACCATTCTTCAAGCCCTCACCTGTTTGCGGCAGTCATGCAAGGGGCATGCCCGCCTGTTCCCATGGTCTGATCCCGCGCCTCTTATTGGTTTTATCGAGCGCCGGAAAATCGCCAGTTGCCTTTGTTTTTCATCTGGCGGATATTTGACCGATTGGTAAACATTACAACTTCCACCGCCGGGCTCAAGACGAAAATCACGAAAATTGCCGATAAAAATGCGGGCAGTTGCTCAAGAAAATGGCAGGACCGACCCTAGCCAAGACTTGAGCGAAGAAGTTGAATTGCAAGGGGAAACGATAGCCTATGGCTATTCCGAGAGCAGCGAAGACCTTGCGGCGGACGCGAATCCAGGAGGAGAAGGAAGAGCAGATTCTGGAGGCGGCGCTCGATGTCTTCTCGGCCCGCGGCTTTCGCGGCTCGACGATCGATCAGATCGCCGAAGTGGCCGGCATGTCGAAGCCCAATCTGCTCTATTATTTCCGCACCAAGGAAGCCATGCACCGGGCGCTGATCGATCGGGTGCTCTACACCTGGCTGGAGCCGCTGCGCGCCTTCGACGCCGAGGGCAATCCGGAGGAAGAAATCCGCAGCTACATCCGGCGCAAGCTTGAGATGGCGCGCGATTTTCCGCGCGAGAGCAGGCTTTTCGCCAACGAAGTGCTGCAGGGTGCCCCCCATATCGAGGACGAGCTGAAGGGGCCACTGAAGGAATTGGTCGACGAGAAGGCGGAGGTCATCCGCGCCTGGACGAAATCAGGCAAGATCGTCGAGTGTGATCCCTACCACCTGATCTTTTCGATCTGGTCGACGACGCAGCATTATGCGGACTTCGACGTCCAGGTGCGCGCCGTGCTGGGGCAGGAGCACGCCGGCGAGGGGCGCTTCGAGGATGCGGCGCGGTTTTTGGAACAGCTTTTCATCGGCGGGCTGCGGCCGGATACTGCGAGAACTTGACCGTTTCACCCTCCCTTCGGAAGCTGCACCCGGGCAAGAAGATCCGTGATGCCTTCGGTCGTATAGGGCTTCTGCAATACCGGCGCGCCCGAGTGGGTGTTGGCTTGGGCGATGCCTTCGCCATAACCCGTGGCAAAAACGAAGGGCACGCCTGCGGCTGCCAATCGGTCGGCAATCCCGAAACTCGTCTCGTCTCCCAGATTGACATCGAGAAGCGCGAAATCGAAGGACCGGCCGGCCAGGATCTCCATCGCCTCGGCGACGCTGGGCGCCGTCGTCACTTCAGCACCGAGGCGGCGCAGGATATCCTCGCCATCCATGGCGATGATCAGGTTGTTTTCCACCAGCAGGATCTTCAAGCCGGAGAGCGGCTCCCGGTCAGCGGGAACAGTCTTGCGTTCCGCAACGCCGGCAGCCGTCGCCTGCGGCAATAGACTCTGGTCGACATCGCTCACGTAGCGGGCCGGTATCGAAAAATCCGCCTCCAGCCCTTCCTTGATGTAGCGGATTTCGGCCTTGCCGCCGAGGTCATAGGGAATGGAGCACCGGATGATCGTCGAGCCGAATCCGTGACGCTCCGGCTCGGCGACGGGCGGGCCGTCCTTTTCGCGCCAGCCGATGCGTAGACTGCCTTCATCATCGCGATGCCAGCCGAGCTCGACGGTGCCGCTGCCGGCGCCGGAGAGGCTGCCGTATTTGGCGCTGTTGGTCATCAGCTCATGGAAGACCAAGGCGACGATGGTAAAAGCCTGGGGCTCTAGGAGGACGTCTTCGCCGCTTATCCGGAAGCGTTGCGCGTTCTTTCCGAGGTAGGCCGCGGTTTCAGCCGACAACAATTGCCGCAGCGAAGCGGGTGCCCAGTGATCCCTCGTGATCTGGTCATGGGCGCGGGCGAGCGACTGAATGCGGCCCTCGAGCTGACGGACATAATCGCCGAGGCCGACCGACGTCGTCTGCGACTGCCGGATGATGCCGGTGATCAGGCTCAATATGTTGCGGACGCGGTGGTTGAGTTCGGCGATCAGCAGTTCCTGCCGCTCGTTCGCCACCTGGCGGGCCATGCTGGCCTCGTCGGTCAGACGCAGCACCACCTCGATTAACGTGACGCGGATGGTTTCAGCGACCCGGCGCTCGGCCTCGGTAAAGGGCAGGGAGCGGCCGCGCACCAGTTCGGACCAGGCTTCGAAACTCTTGCGCGGCGTCAGCCGCGGACCGTTGGGGCCGTATTCCACTGGCTTGTGCGGGTCGCCGCCCCAGCGAACGGTGCGCACCAATTCCTGACGGAACAGCACGACGTAATCGCGCGGCGAACGCGAGATCGGTATGGCGAGCATGCCTGCCACCGCATCGTCGATCTCAAGATCCGGATAGGTTTCGCCAAGCCTGTCCACCGCATAGATGCGCCCGCTGGCGTTGCGGTTGAGGTGGCGGACGAGGGCCGAAAAGCCTCTCTCATCCGGCCCGATCCCGGCAAGCGCCATCCGGCCGTTGATCCAGACGCCGATCCCGTCGGCGGGAACGGCGTCGGCGAGCGCCTCGATCAGCCAGGCCGGATCGTCGAGCAGGCTGGCATTGTCGGCGACGGAAGTGAGAAGCCGGTCGGCGATGCGGCGCGCCTTGGTCTCGTAGTCGAGCGCCAGCCGCCGCTCGCGGCTTTCCAGGCGCGAAGCGAACATTTGGCCGAAGAGTTCGGCGGTGGAGCGGCTTTGCGCCGACGGCAGACGCGGACCGTAGTGATGGCAGGCAAACAGGCCCCAGAGCTTGCCGTCCACGACGATCGATATGGAGAGCGACGCACCGACCCCCATGTTCTTCAGATATTCGATGTGGATCGGCGAGACCGAGCGCAGCACCGACATAGAGAGATCGAGCGGCTGGCCCTCTTCGTCCAATTGCGGGAGAACCGGCACGGGCACCGCGTCCACATCGGCGATGATGCGAAACAGATTGCGCAGATAAAGGGCGCGCGCCTGCACCGGAATGTCGGAGGCCGGATAGTGCAACCCAAGAAACGAGCCAATGCCGCTGCGGGCGGCTTCCGCCACGACCTCGCCCGAGCCGCCTTCATCGAAGCGATAGACCATGACCCGGTCGAAGCCGGTAAGCGCGCGTGCCTGCCTCGCGCCCTCGCGGAAGAAGGCTTCCAGCGTTTCAGTTTGATCGAGGCGGGAGATCATGCTGCGCATGGAGAGCGACGGGGCGTTGCGCTTGTCTTGCTGGCTGCGCTCGCCTTCAAGGATGACCAGATTTTCTTGCAGGTGGACGGCGAGGTCGAAGCGGGACTCCTCAGGCAGCAGGGTAATGTCGAAAATGCGCTCGACGACATCGGAGCTGCGTATGGTGGTCAGCTTGTTGCGGATCGTGTGGACCGCCTCGGGCAAGATCAGCGACGAGACGGGACGACCGAGCGCGTCGGTGTGTTCCACCCCGAGAAATTCCGCAAGATTCGCCGAGGCCCGCGTGACCATCCAATCGAGCGATATCGCCAGGAGGAAACCGAACGGCTGGATGGCGCCGAGCTGATGGATGGGCTCACGATCGCAATTGGTGAGATCGACGGGTTGGCGCACGCTGCTCATGCGACGGCTTCCAGTTCGAGCTGGCCGGCTCTGAGGAAAAGTTCGAAGAGCATGCGGGCCGCCGAAATGGTGGCGGCGGGAACGTCGACGCTGCTTGCATCGAGACGATCCATGAAGACCCTAGTAGCGCCCTTGGACCCCTGCGGCGTGAGATAGCTGCTGGGCAGGTGATCGGGCACGGACCTGGCGAGCATGGCGCCGCCGAGCTTGGAGCCTTCAAGGACGTAGAGGGCGCCCCAGAGCGCCGCGTCGCCCTGCAATGGCGGTGGCGGAAGGCGCTTGGGCAACCGGTCGCCGAGTTCGCCGATGTCGGCAAACAGCAGCTGCGCGCGCCTTCTTTCCGGCCAATCGGGCAGCAGGCGAACGACTCCGGCTTCCTCGAGCGCATGTTCGGCTGCCGGTATGATGCGGGCGTGCGCGCGCAGGAATGTCCTGTACTGCTCTCTGCTGGAGAGGTCGAAAATGCCGAAGAGCTTATCGACTTTGGCGTGGCAATCTGCTGTTTCTGCGCGGAGCACGCTTCGAAGTGACATACGGACCGTGTTCTGAGTGAAGTGGCAGAGGATGCTGCGAATGCGAGAGCGACGAACTAGCGATATATTGCAGCGTCTCGGCATTTCCAGAGAAACCTATAGAAAAACATGGGCTTCGCCTCCGGCTCGATTTGGTGAGATTCAGCTCATGATCGCCGGCAGTTCCGCGGCCAGCGTATCGATGGCAAGACGCACTTTCGGCAGCATCACCGGCGATCGCGGCCAGACGGCATAGGCTTCAAATATGGTGGATGGCGTATCGGTCAGAACCCGCACGAGTTCACCTGAGAGGACCCTGTCCCGCACCAGCCAGCAGGTCAGCCAGGCAAGCCCGCGGCCTTCAACCGCGGCGTCTGCGATCGAGGCGAGATCGTCGAGCCGTAACCGCGATGTCGGCAGAACTTCGCGTGGGGGCCCGGCCGGAGCCGGGAAGGTCCAGGCCTTGTCATTATCACCCCTGCGATAGACGATACCATGATGGCGGGCGAGATCGTCGAGCGTTTGCGGCACGCCATAGGTTTCGAGATAAGCGGGCGAGGCGCAGACCGTCATTGTTTGCCGGGCGATCGTGCGCGCCATCAGGTCGAGATTGTCCTTCAGAGGACCGTTGCGGACGGCAAGGTCGAAGCCGTCCTCCGAGAGATCGACGACCCGATCGCTGAAGGATAAGTCCAGTTCGAGATCGGGGTGGTCATCGAGCAGGCGGGTCAGGATCGGCGCGGCGCAATGGCGCCCGAACAGTGCCGGCATCGATACCCGCAGCCTGCCGCGGACCTCGCGCCTGCCCGACTCAAGCTGGGCCTCACCGATCCGGATTTCCTCGATGGCTCTCAGGCACCGCTCATAGAAGAACCGGCCCTCGTCGGTGAGGCTCTGGGTCCGGGTCGTGCGGTTGAAGAGCCGGACGCCGAGTCGCTGTTCGAGCCTTGCGATTGTCTTGCTGACTGCCGAGCGGGTGAGGTGAAGCCGTTCGGCGGCGGCGGAGAATCCGCCGGCTTCGACCGTCTGGACGAAGATCGAAATCCCCTTCAACTGCTCCATCGTTGTTTCCTTTGCGGCACCAGTTTGACGATTTTATATCGCAACAGGCGATCAATATTCAACGATATATCTGCTACTCCTCCAATCGAGAAGGAGCAGAAAGATGCAGACGACAAGGCAGTGGCAAACCGACGCCATTGGGGCGGAGGCCAATCTGAAGATTGGTGAAGCGAGAATTCCCGACGTGTCCGGCACGATGATCCGGGTGCGGACGCAGGCGGTCTCCCTCAATTTCCGCGACAGGCTGGTGCTCGAGAGCGGCATGGGACTGCCGCTGCAGTTTCCCTTCGTACCGGCCTCGGACATGGCAGGCGAGGTCGAGGCCGTCGGCCCGGATGTCACACGCTTCAAACCCGGCGATCGAGTTATCTCCACCTTTTCCCCGGATTGGATCGACGGACGCGGGCCGGGCACTGCGCGCAATCCGCCTTACCAGACGCGCGGCGGCTTCTATCCCGGCGTGCTGAGCGAACACACCGTGTTTTCCGAAGAGTGGTTCACACTTGCGCCGAAAACGCTCGATGCCGCCGAAGCGAGCACGCTGCCCTGCGCCGGGTTGACGGCATGGTTCGCGCTGATCGAATGCGGCAAGCTCAAGGCCGGCGACAAAGTGCTGGTACAGGGAACCGGCGGCGTGGCGCTCTTCGGCCTGCAGATTGCCAAGGCACATGGCGCCGAGGTCTTCATCACATCGGGCAGCAGCGAAAAGCTCGACCGGGCGCTGGCGCTTGGCGCCGATCACCTGATCAACCGGCATGAGCGCGACTGGGTGGAGCAGTTCCATCAACTGACCGGCGATTACGGCGCCGACCACGTGCTCGAAATCGTCGGCGGACCGCATCTCGGCCAGGCGCTGAAGGCTGTGGCGGTTAACGGACGCATTTCGGTGATCGGCGTCTTCGAGGGGTTCGAGATCTCGGCGCCGGTGGCGCCGCTGCTTCTCAAGGCGCCCGTCATGCAGGGAATTACGGTCGGCCACCGCAGGGCGCTGGAGGATCTGGTGCGCGCCGTCGACCAGATCAGGCTGAAGCCTGTTATCGACAGGCATTATGGCTTCGAGGAGCTGCCGCAGGCGCTCGATCATCTCTATCGAGGCCCCTTCGGCAAGATCGTCATTAAGTTTTGAGAGATGCGCTCCCCTCGCATCGCGAAGGGGAGCGATACCCTATTCGGCAGCGGCGGCTTGGCTTTCGAAGGCGAAGCCCTCGTCGGCCCAGCCGGTCATACCGCCGATCATCAGCTTGGCCCGGAGGCCGAGCTTGGCGAGGCGGAAAGCGGCCTTGTCGGCGCCGTTGCAGTGAGGACCGGCGCAATAGACGACGAAGAGCGTATCGCTGGCCCATCCCGACATGCGGTGGGCGGTCATCTTGCCGTGCGGCAGGTTAACCGCGCCAGGCACATGCGACTGCGCAAACAGCGCCGGCGAGCGCACGTCGAGGAGAACGAAATCGACCTTGCCGGCGGTAAAGGCAGCGCGGACATCCGAGCAGTCGGTTTCGAAGGCGAGCTTGGCGGCATAGTGGGCGACAGCAAGATCGGGTGCGGCAGTGGGGATTTCGGAGACGGAACTCGGCATTTGTTTTTCCTTCTAGTTGGAATTGCCGCTTGGTATCGCCGATGCTAGAGATTTGCGAAATTGGCCAACATGACTGTCAGCGTAAAGATCATGCCAAACACATCTCCGCGGCGGAACGGACCGCTGGTCGCCGTACTTGCCTATGACGGGCTCTGCACCTTCGAATTCGGGATAGCCTATGAGGTCTTCGGCCTGCCGCGTCCCGAGATGGGCGAGGGGTGGTATCGCTTCTCCGTCTGCGGTATCGAGCCGGGGCCGCTTCGCGCCGCCGGCGGATTGACGGTCGCGGTCGACAAGGGGCTGGAAGTGCTCGATGCGGCGGACCTGATCGTCGTGCCCGGCTGGCGGTCAATCGATGCGCCGGTGCCGGAACCGCTTTCCGCCGCTCTCAAGGCAGCGCACCAGCGCGGCGCGCGCATCATGTCGCTCTGTTCCGGAGTTGCGGTTCTTGCCGCGTCCGGGTTGCTTGCCAACCGCAGGGCTACAACGCATTGGCGCTATGTCGCCACGATCGCAGCGCGTTATCCTGACATCACGCTCGACGCGGATGTACTCTACATCGATGAGGGCAGCCTGCTGACAGCGGCCGGCAGCGCGGCCGGCATCGATCTCTGCCTGCATGTCGTGCGCGGCGATTTCGGCTCGGAGGCGGCAAACAGCGTCGCCCGCCGCCTCATCGTGCCGCCGCACCGCGAAGGTGGGCAGGCACAGTTCATCGGCGCGCCGATTCCGCAGGAACGTGAGGGCATACGCCTCAGCCCGCTGATCGAATGGATGCGTCAAAGCCTTGCCGTGGAGCAGCCGATCAGTCTGCTCGCCAAAAGGGCTGGCATGAGCGTACGCACTTTCCAGCGCCGCTTCGAAGCGACGACAGGTCTCAGCGTCGGCGAATGGCTGCTGAAGGAGCGGCTGCGCCATGCGCGCGACCTTCTTGAAAGAGAGCTTGCCGTATCGCTCGACGACATCGCGATATCCAGCGGCTTCGGCACCTTGGCGACGATGCGGCACCACTTCCGCAAGCGGCTGGGCACGAGCCCGAATGCCTATCGGAAGTCATTTGGCGGCTGAGCGCGTTATGCCGACATAGGGTCCAACTTTTCAACGCGTTCGATATCGCCGAAAGCCGTCAACCCGTCGGTTGTTTAACAGGCTGGTCCGAGAGCTTCACTTACATTCTATCGCGAAGGTTTCGTACGGCTTGAGCTCAACGGTTTCGCCGATCGTGTGCACCGGTTCATAATTGCAGATCAGGCATTCTCCATGGATCGCCAGCTCTGTCGGCAGACTTACCGCAATTTCCCGCGGCGTGAAATTGGCGACGACAATGATCCAGCTCCTGTCGAGCGTGCGGGTATACACGAAGACATCGGGGTGTTGGTCGAGCCAGGACCGGTACTCCCCATAGACAATGGCAGGGTGGGTTTTCCGGAGAGCGATCAGCTTGCGATAATGGTTCCAGATCGACTTTTCGTCCTTGATGGCGGCTTCGGCGTTGACCTTCGGGTAATTGGGATTGACCTCGATCCAGGGGGCGCCTGTGGAAAAGCCGCCATAGGGGGCAGCACTCCATTGCATCGGTGTGCGGGCGTTATCGCGGCCGTTCTCGTTTGCTCCGCGGATGAATTCCTCCGGTGAAAGGCCGGCCTCCACGTGCAGCCTGTGCACGTTGATGGTTTCGATATCGCGATACTGTTCGATCGAGGTGAAGGGGACGTTCGTCATGCCGATCTCCTCGCCCTGATAGACGAAAGGCGTGCCTTTCAGGAGATGCAACACGGTCGCCAGCATCTTCGCCGACTCGACGTGATAGCCGCTGACATTGCCGTAGCGCGAAACGGCGCGCGGCAAATCGTGATTGCCCCAGAAGAGCGAATTCCACCCATCTTCGGATAGAGCAAGCTGCCACTTGCTGAGCACGGTCTTGAGATTCACGAGGTCGAACGGCTTCGGGCGCCATTTGCCATAGACCGCGTCCCATTGCTGGGTGACGTGCTCGAACTGGAAGATCATCGACAGTTCCCGGCGTTCACGCCCGGAATAGAGAAGGGCCGCGCCGGGCGTGGCGCTCCAGGCTTCGCCGACGGTCAGGATATCGCTGTTGCCGAAGGTCCTGGCATTCATCTCCTGCAGATAATCGTGCAGATGTGGTCCGTCCTTGACGAGTTCCTGATCCACCTGCTTGCCGATATAGTCGATGACATCCATGCGGAAGCCGGCAATGCCGCGCTCGAGCCACCAGTTCATCATGTCATAGATTTCCGCCCGTACCCTCTCGTTCTCCCAATTGAGGTCCGGCTGGCGGCGGGAAAACATGTGCAGGTAGTATTCGCCGGTGGCGGGATCGAGCGTCCATGCGGATCAGAGGCCGGCGTCTTCTGCTCGCGAAATGCCGGCTTGCCAGCCCTTCACGGGTACTCCTGAGGCGTTTCGCCGGTTCCCGACTTTTACAGGTGCGAGGACCAAAGCGATATCTCCGTTCAAGACCCAACGCTTCTGGAAATCATAGGGCCGGCGTCCGCTGCCACCATATGAGGGATCTTCACTCGACCACGAGAGACACCATTGATGACCTTGCGGTGAAGCAAAAAGCGGATCCGGCAGACTGTCGACCACGAGATCATTGCCGAAGTTGATCAGCAATAATCTCTCATCAGACGGTTTTTCCGCGAAGAACCTCAGGAGGAAGGCGGTGCTGGACAAGAGACTGCCGTCCAACTGGCCGTCACGGGCGCACGCCTGGCGAGAAAATGCCTTATCTGTCTGACGCAGATTCAGCAGGTCGCGATGAAGCTGAACGATCGCCGCGTTCCTCTCCCATTCGGCCCAATCAAGCTTCACCTTGTCGAACGTCGCGCGAGCACATGGATCAGCCATGTGTCTAATGAGTTCTTCATCCCTCAGGTTCGGGAATTGGCTGATAAAACTACGCCGTCCCTGCCGTACGATGTCGGCAATTTCTCCGTCGTGATCGGCGAAATAATAGAACGGAGAAGAGGAACCAAACTCCTGTCCCTGAAAGAGCATGGGCGTCTGCGGCCCCAGCAACTGGAGCGCCGTCAGGGCTCGAAGTCGTGCCGGCGACGTTATGTGGCCGATTCTGGCTCCTATGCCGGAGTTGGCGACCTGATCGTGATTTTGGAGAAAATGTACGAAATTCCACGGTTTGAGGTCGAGCCCGGCGGCTCCCCGCGGCCGATCCTCCCAATCATATCTTTGTCCCTGAAACAGGCAGCCATACTTGGCGGCAGAAACGAGTTCCTGAGCCGTACCGCGATGATCATGATAATAGGCTTCATTGCGGCCCGTCAGCGCCACTGTCGCGGAGCGGTGGAAATCCTCATTCCACAAGGCGTCCAGCCCATGCCCTCCCACCTCAGCCGGCCGCACCATATTGGTTTGTTGCGGCTCATTTTCGCTGACGAGATAGATTTGACGCTGTCTCGCTGCTGCGCGAGCTTCCCTGGCGATGACCGTGACGATGTGTTCGCGGCTTGAGTCGAACAAGGCCTGCGTTGCATCGATGCGCAATCCATCAAAATGAAATTCGTCGATCCAATAGGCCGCGTTCTTTGCGACAAATTCGCGAACGCCACGGCTGTTCGCACCATCGAAGTTGATCGACTTGCCCCATTCGTTCGAGTAACGCTCGGTGAAATAGTCTGGTGTGAATTCGCAAAAACGCTCGCCTTTACCGAAGTGATTGTAGACCACGTCGAGGATCACCCCCATGCCGATCCGGTGGGCTTCGTCGACGAAGGCGCGCACATCATCCGGTGGTCCATAGAGCCGGGTGGGAGCATAGAGCAACGTGCCGTCGTAACCCCAGCCGAACTCGCCTTCAAACTCGTTGATCGGCATTACTTCCAGGCAGTTGATGCCAATCGACCGAAGTCTTGCCAGTTTTTCCCGGGCTGCCGCAAAGGTGCCGTCCCTTGTGAAGGTGCCGATGTGCATCTCATAGAGAGCAGCTCCGGAGGCGCGGATTCCCTGCCAATCGTGGTCATTCCACTGATACTGCGCCGGATCCACGACAACTGACGGCCCGGATGGACCCTTCGGCTGAAAACGCGAGGCAGGATCGGCAAGAAGATCACCTGCATCCCCAAAGTGAAACCGGTATCGCGACCCTGCAGCCAGGCCGGGCAGATAGAGGCAGAAGTAGCCGTCGTCCTCCGCCGGCATCTCGTATTCGGAATTTTCCTCGATGACGGCGAAACAGCGTTCTCTGGCAGGGGCCCATAGTCGGAACGAAACGCCGCCAGCATCAACCTCCGCTCCGATCGGGAGGCGTCGGCTCGAACTGGGAGACACCGGTTTCGACTTTTCGCTGTTTGAGTGGTCGTGCATGGCTCTCTCGTGGAGATCGCCTGCGCTAACTTCGGCAGCCTCATGATGTTCCCAGAATTGCTTTCCGCCACCTTTCGGGGCCGCCCATCAGGCCCGAAATCCGCATTTGCAATACAGCGCAACGCCGCGGACCGAACTTGTCCGCGGCGTCGCGAAGCAGTCACTCCGCCGCTTGGCGGGCCATCGGATTATTCGGGTGGGTCGTCCAATTGGCGTAGTTCGGATCGACGACGCGGCCGGTGCGCTTGTCGAGGGTACCGGCAGCAAGCGGTTCCATGGTGATGCAGTTCTCGACCGGGCAGACGTTGACGCAGAGATTGCACCCGACGCATTCCTCTTCGATCACCTCGAAATGACGCAGACCGTTGACGACATTGGTAATTGCCTGGTGCGAGGTGTCCTCGCAGGCGATATGGCAGCGGCCGCATTTGATGCAGGCGTCCTGGTCGATCTTCGCCTTGGCGACATAGTTGAGGTTCAGATATTGCCAATCGGTGACGTTGGGCACGGCGCGGCCGGTAATGTCGTCGAGGCTACGATGGCCCTTTTCGTCCATCCAGTCGGAGAGACCCGTTATCATCTCCTGCACGATCTTGAAGCCATAGGTCATCGCCGCGGTGCAGACCTGGACGTTGCCGGCGCCGAGAACGAGGAATTCGGCTGCGTCCCGCCAGGTAGTGATGCCGCCGATGCCGGAGATGGGCAGGCCATAGGTTTCCGGATCACGGGCGATCTCGGCCACCATGTTGAGGGCGATCGGCTTGACCGCCGGGCCGCAATAACCGCCATGGCTGCCCTTGCCACCGACCGTCGGGTTGGGGGCGAAGTTGTCGAGATCGACTGACACAATCGAGTTGATCGTATTGATCAGCGAAACGGCGTCGGTGCCGCCGGCCTTGGCGGCGCGGGCGGGACGGCGGATATCGGTGATATTGGGCGTCAGTTTGGTGATGACGGGCATGCGGGTGTACTGCTTGCACCAGCGCACGACCATCTCGATATATTCCGGCACCTGGCCGACGGCCGAGCCCATGCCGCGCTCCGACATGCCGTGCGGACAGCCGAAATTGAGTTCGATACCGTCGGCACCGGTCTCTTCGACCAGCGGCAGGATCGCCTTCCAGGCCTGTTCCTCGCAGGGCACCATGATCGAGGCGATCAGCGCCCGATCCGGCCAGTTCATCTTCACCTGCTTCATCTCACGCAGGTTGGTGTAGAGGTCGCGGTCGGTGATGAGCTCGATATTGTTGAGTCCCAGCAGGCGGCGGTCGGCGCCAAAGATCGCGCCATAGCGGGGGCCGTTGACGTTGACGACGGGCGGGCCTTCCTCGCCGAGCGTCTTCCAGACCACGCCGCCCCAACCGGCCTTGAAGGCGCGCTCGACGTTATAGGCCTTGTCGGTCGGCGGCGCGGAGGCCAGCCAGAACGGGTTCGGGGATTTGATGCCGACGAAATTGTTGCGGAGATCAGCCATTGTTCATTCTCCCCTTCAAGCAACCGCGACAGCCGGAACGGCTGTTGCGGAGAGGGCGCGATGGATGGATTCAGCCGCGTCGCGGCCGTGGGCGACGGCGGAAACCGTGAGATCCTCGCCGCCAAAGACGCAGTCGCCGCCGGCCCAGACGCCGTCGAGCGAGGTGCGGCCTTCGGCGTCGACGGCAATGCGGCCGGACTCCATGCGCAGCGAACCGAGGCCCGCGGCATCAAAGGTCTGGCCGATCGCCTTGAAGATCTGGTCGGCGGCAATCACACCGGTCTCGCCGGTGCCGACGAGGCGGCCTTCGAGGATTTTGGTATATTCCACTTCGATCGCGGCAACTTTGCCGTCCTGCGACAGGATCGATTTCGGCGCCAGCCAGTGGCGGATGATGACGCCCTTGGAACTGGCCAGATCCTGCTCGTATTCCGAGGCGTTCATGTGCTCCTTGCCACGGCGATAACAGATCGTCACTTCCTCGGCGCCGAGCAGCTTTGCCTGCACGGCAGCGTCGATCGCCGTCATCCCGCCGCCGAGCACGACGACCCGGCGGCCGATGGCAATGTCGCTCTTGTCGTCAGCCTGGCGAAGGGCGGCGATGAAATCGACGGCGTCGTCGACGCCGGCTAGGTTTTCGCCCTCAATGCGCAGGGCGTTGACGCCGGCAAGGCCGATGCCGAGGAAGACGGCGTCATATTGCGCCTGCAGATCGGAAAGCGAAAAATCGCGGCCGAGGAGGGCGCCTTGCTTAACCTCGATGCCGCCGATCGACATGATGTAATCGACTTCCCGCTGGGCGAAATCGTCTACTGTTTTATAGGTGGCGATGCCGTATTCGTTGAGGCCGCCGGATTTTTCCCTGCCGTCGTAAATCGTGACGGAATGACCCTTCACGGCCAGGCGATGTGCGGCGGCAAGGCCTGCCGGGCCGGCGCCGACGACGGCAATCCTTTTGCCGCTCGCCTCTGCCCTGATATAAAACTGTTTGCCGGCCTGCATGGCGGCATCGGTCGCATAACGCTGCAGGCGGCCGATTTCGACGGGCCGTTCCTCGGCCGTATTGCGCACGCAGGCCTGCTCGCACAACTCTTCGGTGGGACAGACGCGGGCGCACATGCCGCCGAGGATGTTCTGGTCGAAGATCGTCTTTGCCGAGCCGAGCGCATTGCCGGTCGAAATCTGGCGAATGAAGAGCGGAATGTCGATCGAGGTGGGACAGGCCGTCATACACGGCGCGTCATAACAGAAATAACAGCGGTCGGCGGCGACCAGCGCCTCATGATTGTCGAGGCGCGGATGCAGATCGGAAAAATTAGCGTCATACTCGGCGGGCGAAAGCCGGCCAGCATGAATCCCGGTTTCCAGTCGTTCCATTGAAGTTCCCTCATTATTGGTAAACGGCCTGTGAGGGAAAGCGTAACTCAGGTTTAAAAATTTATCAAACGGTAAAATTTTGACGGATCCTCCTGGAGAGGGTGCCGGTAAATCGCTGTTTTTTAACGTTTAATTTCTTCAGTTTTGACCGATGATTTATCTGAAGATGCGGCGAGGGAAGAGCATCAGAAAAAAGATTAAAAAAGGACGATTTTTTTCTAATGCGAGGGAACCAAATCCTGGCTTCGCCGTTATTGCGATATCCGGATGGTGATCGCATCGACCCAACATGCGCGCCCCCAACCCACTATCCGGACGTACTCACGGTCCCCTCCCGGTGAGTGAAGACAGCCGGTGCGCCGCCCTCGCACCGGCTGTTTTTCTGTTGCTGACAGGCCTGTCGTTTCCGGCTATCACACACGCTTGAAGATCTCGAATTCGGTTTCCGGAATGGTCAGCCGATATTCGATGCGGCCGGGCACAAGGCTCAATTCCGCTTTGCCGTTGACAGACGAGGGCACGACACGCTCCAGCACGGTGCGGCCGAAGCTGTTGTCGCTGAATTCATGGACCTCCGACTGATCCTGCAGCACTTCGGCCCAGGCGATCTCGATTGCCTTCCTGTCGTTGATCATCGCCTCGCGGCAGTTCAACGTGATTGAGGCGGCGCCGCCTGATATTGCCCCGTAGGAAGCGGAGTTGACAATGAGCTCGTGGAGGGCGAGGCCGAGATGCACGGCGGCATTCGGCGTCAGATGGGCATTGATGCCGTAGATCGGCATGGAGCCTGATGTCTCCGGCCAGTAGGGAGCGAACTGTTTTTCAGCGAGCTCGAAGAGATAGGCGCCCCGCCAGCTTGAATCCGTGACGAGGTCCTGGGAATTGGAAAGCGATTGCAGCCTGCCGCGGAACTTGAGGAGGAAGCTGTCTAGCGAGAGCGTGTTGCGCGCTGTTTGGGTCGCAATGCCCTGAATGATGGCGAGAAGGTTCTTCGAACGGTGCGATAGCTCACGCAGCAGCGATTTCAGCACTTTTTCGCGATGCCGGCTGTCAGTGACCTCCGTCATCACGGACAGAAGTCCAAGCGTGCTGCGGTCGCCAGTGCGTTGGATCTTCAATTCATAGGTACGCATTTCGCCGTCGACATCGATTTCGACCTCGGCATTGTTGGGAATGCCGGTCTCCAGCACCTTGCGTTTCAGCGCCGTCAGATATTGCCCATGGACATCGCCGAAAAGGGCGGCATCACTGCCGCCGGGCATCAAAAGCGCTGCGAAATGCGGCGGCAGATTTTCGGCGTAGAAGATTGAAAGCCGGGCGTCCTGGCAGAGGATCGAAATCCCGGCGCTGCCGAGCGCCCGCTCCATCATTGCGGCTTTGCCTTCGAAGGTGAAAGGCGTGCCCGACAATGGTTCAGTCGTATTCACTCGGCCGCCTTTCCTTGTGACATCTCGGAGCGTTGCTGAACGGAACGCCCCGCCAGAAACCGCCTGCCAACTCTAGAATAAAGCGCTGCAAAAACCGTTAAAGTCATCGGGGCACCCCGGTAGTACCGGAACGCCTGTCTCGGCGGTTTGGTTCCGAGAACCGGAAAATTGCGTCTCAGGCGGCTACCTTGGTCGATTCATTGAAGAAAAGCGCTTGGCTGATCAGGGCCTTGACCATGTCGGGGTTGAACGGTTTGGTCACGAGGAAAGTGGGTTCGGGGCGCTCACCCGTCAGAAGCCGTTCCGGGAACGCGGTGATGAAGATCACCGGCACGCTCGACGTCTTGAGGATGTCGTTGACCGCGTCGATGCCGGAACTGCCGTCGGCAAGCTGGATGTCGGCGAGCACCATGCTCGGCTTCGTCTTGTTGTAGAGCGCTACGGCTTCGGCATGCGTGCGGGCAATGCCGGTGACGCGATGGCCGAGGCTTTCGACCATTTGCTCTATATCCATGGCGATCAGCGGTTCATCCTCGATGATCATGATGTCGGTTGCGACCTGACGGGAGATTTCCTGCGAGGCCTTGTCGAGCAACTGCATGACATCCTGTTCATCGAGTTCGAGGATTTCCGCGATTTCTGCAACGCGGAAATTCTCCACTGAAGCGAGCAGGAAGGCCTGACGAGCGCCCGGCGAAACCTTGGACAGGTTGAGCGTGGCGCGCTGTTCCCATGCATAAGGGGAGGTCGGCTCTGGAATCTGGACCGCAGTGGAACCAAACAGTTGCGTGAACAGTTTGTAAAGCGCGACCCGGTCATTTGGGGTATCCGGAAAGATCGACAGGTCGGCTATAATGGCTTCGAGAACGGCGGCGACGTAAGCGTCACCTGAAGTCTGAGTGCCGGTAAGGGCGCGGGAATAGCGACGCAGATAAGGAAGGTGCGGCGCAATTCGAGTAGAAAGTGTCATCAAGGGCTCCCGTATGCAGGCCGGTCGTAGGTTCAATGGGCGGTTAACGCTTCCTTGGTAAAAAAGTTCCGGAACGGCAGGAACTTTTTTTGTCGCGCCGCATTATCCCACCCGACGAAGAAAGGGCGTAGCATTTGATCCATGCCGCGGCAAATGTCAGCGATATCGATAGTGGAACGGTCGGTGTCGGTGGTTGATTTCTTGATTGCACGCCTCTGGAACAGATAACGGTGAGAAGACGAGTTGATGACTACACGCAATAAAGAGGCGGCGGATCAGCGGAAGCTGGAGCTGCGGGCAAGCGATATTCTGGACCCGAACAACCAGATCGGCGTCAAGCTGCGGTCGCTCTATGCCGCGGCACAGGAAGAGGCGATCCCCGATCGTTTTCTCGACCTTCTCGAAAAGCTCGACCATGCTGAAATGATGGCTTCTGCCAAGATGGCCGAATAGGATCGTCGCATGGAAGAGAAACTGCAACCCAGCTTCAAGCGGGAATTGCTGGCGGCCCTCCCTAGCCTTCGCGCTTTCGCCATTTCGCTGATCGGACGGCACGATCGCGCCGACGATCTCGTCCAGGATACCATCATGAAGGCCTGGGCCAAGCAGGACCATTTCGAGATGGGCACCAATATGAAGGCCTGGCTCTTCACGATCCTGCGCAACGAACTCTACAGCCAGATGCGCAAGAGCGGCCGCGAGGTGCAGGACAGCGACGGGCTGTTCACGGAATCGATGGCAATGCATCCCTCCCAGTATGGCGCACTCGATCTGCAGGATTTCAAGAAGGCGCTCGATCAGCTGCCGCCGGACCAGCGCGAGGCGATCATCCTCGTCGGCGCCTCGGGATTTTCGTACGAAGAGGCCGCCGAGATCTGCGGCTGCGCCGTCGGCACTATCAAAAGCCGCGTCAACCGCGCGCGGCAGCGCCTGCAGGAACTGCTGCAGATTTCAGGCGAGGCCGATTTCGGCCCCGACGCCACTTCGGCGCCGCTGACCTCGAAGGCTTTTGCGTTCTGAGAGGTGTTGCATGTGGAGCCGATCTGCTCTTCGGGGCACCGGCTTTTGCCTCGGTGGGGCCGGGAAACGGCGCATCCGCGTAACGGTTGCTTGTGCGAGGCACCAACTCTCCACCTTCATTCCTGCCTTCGGGTCAAAGCCCGAGGACAGGAATGAAGGAGGTTAGCGTGGTGCCGCTATCGATAATCGCACGCCAAGCTTTGTGGCCCTTCCCTAATCCTCCCGCTTCGAACCCATAAGATTGGCCGCGACGATGGCGGCCAGGACGCCGGCAGTGAGCAGCGGTTGGGCGCGGACGAGGCCCAGTCCCACCGTCGCCAGAGATTCCAGCGCCGCACGGCGATCGCGGGCGCGGCGAGCCTCGCGGGCGTTGATGATAGACATCACCACCAGCACGATGATTGCGATCAGCATCGCGCCGACGGCCAGGAAGAAGACGGCGGCGAGCGGACCGTAGATGCCGGCGAGCCAAATGGCGCCGGCGGCCACCGCCAGCGCATAGGCCGTGAGGAGGAAGAGCGCGGCAAGCGCGATGAAGATGCTGTTGCGTTTGACGCGCGCGACGGTCCGATGCACGCTTGCGCCCATCAGCAGGCTGAGGATCGAGAGCATCGTGCTTCCTCAGCGACGGGCGAGGAAGGCGATGGCCAAGCCGAAAGCGGCAGCGGCGCCGATAGTTGCCAGCGGATGTTTGCGCACCGTCTCGCGCATTTCGGTGGCTCCGCGCTCATAGCCGTGCTGCAGTTCGCGCAGCAGATCCTCGCTGCGGCTGAGCAGTTCCTCATAGCCAGCGTTGGCCTGGCTGCGAATCTTCTCGCTCTGGTGGCGCGAGTTCTTGCCGACGAGGCGCGTCAATTCGGCGAGCTCGTCGCGCAATGCCTCGATCTGTTCTTCGATACCGGATTCGAGATGGTGGAAGGTGCCGTTGCGGCGGCTGCGGCCGGACTGGAAAATAGAATAGCTCATGGCTGTCTCCATTGGCTGGGGCGCGCGCGAGCCCGCCTGTTTCGCACGAGGGTCACCACCGTCCGTTGCATGAATGATGTCGCCCGGCATTGACCCAGATCATTGCCGACAACGTTTTGACAGGGCAAAAGTTCCGCCCGCGCAGGCTCAGGGACAGGAGCGGGCGCTGTGGGCAAGCACGAAAGGCGTGCAGTCAGCCGGCGGCGGCGAGCCGGCCGGATTTCATCAGCACGATCCGGTCGGCAACGAGCGCTGTCAGGTTGAGGTCGTGCATGACTGCGATGACGCCGCCGCGTTCGCAGAAATTGCCGGCGAGCGTCACGATGGTCAGCTGGTGGCTGATATCCAGACCGGAGACCGGCTCGTCGAGCAGCAGCCAGCAGGGCTTGCCGTCGACGACGGTCCGGAAATCTGGCAGAGCACGCGGGCAAGCTGCACGCGCTGCTGTTCGCCGCCCGAAAGCTCTTGGTAAAAGCGGCCTTCGAAGCCGACATGGCCGACGGAAGCGAGAGCGGCGGCGGCCGTCTGATCTGATTTGTCGGGGCGCAGGTTCAGGCCCAAGGTGAGGCCCATGCGGACGATCTCGCGCAGGGTGAAGGGAAAGGAAATGGTGCTTGCCTGCGGCAGCACGCCGTCAACGGCGGCAAGCTGCCGCAGGCAAGATCCGCGCTTTCGACGATCCGGTGCTGCGCCGCAGACTCTAAGGGCAGTGGCACATGCTTAAAGGTGTCTGGCTTTTCAACCATCATTTCGGCAGGCAATTCCGTGGTACCGGGATCTGAAGGCCTCCGGTTGTGTTTACAATTAACTTGACTTGCTTACTCATACTTTTTTAAAGACGCAATAGGAGACTAAAGCAGTCAAGTTTTTGAGATTGCTGATACGAAGCCGTCCGCTGACGGCTCGCGACAATGCGGAGAAGATTATGACGGGTGGGGTTGCGGCCGTAATGGCCGGCTTGGTGGTTGCAACCGTGGTCCAGGCGCAGGAGGCGGCGCCCGCAACCTCTCTCGATGTCGAACTGAACGCGCTGGCGCCTTCGCAGAAGGGCTGCATGATGACCTTCGTGGCGCTCAACAAGCTGTCCTCCGCCATCAACAAGGTTTCCTTCGAGCTCGCCTTCTTCAATGACAAGAATGCCGTCGACCGCATCACCGTTCTCGACTTCCGCGATCTGCCGCAGGGCAAGAAGCGCGTGCGCCAGTTCGACATGCCGAATGTCAAATGCGAGAGCGTGACCCGCATCCTCATCAACGACACGCCGGTCTGCGACGGGCCGGTCGCCGGCGAATGCATGAAGGGTCTCGTCACCCGCTCGCAGATCTCCGTTCCTTTCGAAGGATGAGAAGACGCCGGGGATGAACCCCGGCGGACATGTTTCCGGCTGTCCGAGGCGTAAAGAATGGCGATTTCAGCGAAATCCGGATCGGAACACGTGCTCATCGGGGAGGAGAGTGCCGACACCAGCCTGAACGACAACACGCCCGGCATGCACCCCGGCCACGAGCTTCCCGAACTGCGAAACGCGCAGCGGCAGCCGGCCAGCGAAACGGTGATCCACTATACGCATTTAGCACATATCTCTTCCTTTCCCGGCCATCCGGAAGCCGAACCGGTCGCTCACGTTTCCGCGCCGCCGATGGATGCGGCGGTGGAGAAGCAGGAAGACGATCAGAAGCCGGTGCGGCGGCGGGTGGCGCTGACGTGTGTCGGTTCGTTCTTCTTTCATGTCGCGCTGGCCGTGGCGCTGCTTGTCGTTATGCCCAAGCCTTCTGACGAGACACTGGTGGAAGCAGGCGAAGCGATCAGCGTCATTATGCTCGGCAGTTCTGATGCGGATCAAAGCGCAGCCGGCGAGACCGATGTCACGATCCAGCAAGAAATCGTTCCAGAAGCTGTCGAACCCGATGAGATCAAACCGGTAGAGACAGCAGAGGTGCAGCCGGAGGCCGTCCAGCCGACCGATGCGGAGCCTGTCGAAGCTGTTCAACCGGCGCAGGAGATTACACGTCAGTCAGCGGAGACGGTGACGGCTGCGGAGCCGGAAGTTCTTGTATCGGAAACCCCTGCGGAAACTTCAGTCGTACAGCCGATGTCAACGGTGGTGCCTGAACAACCGGTGGACACTCCGGTGATGTCTGTCGAGCCACCTGTGGCGGCCGCGGTGCAGCCCGAGCAGGAAGAGATCAAGCCTGTCGAGACGGCCGCCATCTCTCCCGAGCCGGAACAGCCGGCAGAAATCGTTACGCCAGCGCCGAGACCCAAGCTTGAAAAGCCAGTGGAAAAGAAGCCGGTGGAAAGAAAACAGCCGCCGAAGAAAGCGCAGGGCTCGGAGGGCGATGCCAAACAAGAAGCGCGCAGAGGTGTGGCAGATGGGCAGGCAGACGCCAATTCCGATAACAATTCACGGACATCGGGCGGTGGGAATGGAGCCGGCGCCGCGTCGGAAGCCAACTATAAGGGCAAGCTCGTTGCACGATTGTTCCGTTGCGTCGATCGGATGGAGGCGCGGTATCGGAGGGCTCGCGCCAGCTTAACTGTTCGCATCACCGTCAGCCGCGGCGGCGATATCACAGCGTCGGGCATCGTCCGCGGGTCAAGCTTGCCAGATGTGGATCGTGCCGCACTTGCCAGGGTAGCTTCCTGCAATCTTCCGGCTATGCCCGATGACCTGACGGCATCCCAGCGCACATACACCTTTCCGGTTGAGGTCACTCCGCGATAAATATGATAAATACAATCAACTTTATACTTTACTCCAAAAATCAAGTTTAATAAGGTCCGTCCGCACACGCAGGAATCGTGTGACGATCAACCAGCGAACGGGTGGCATATGGCTCGCAAGGGCAAGAAGGGATCGAACCGGGAGGTCCGCGAGACCGCGGGCGAGGAGGCCGGACAGGCATCCAACGGACGATCCAAACTGGGTGGCCGCAGTTTTCTTTATGTCGGCGGGCGTGACTGCCAGGTGGCGCATCTGCGCCAGATCGCCAGCAATTTCGGCGCCGAGCTCATTCATCACGATGGCGGCCTGCGCGAGGCGGTCTCCCGCATCGACACGCTGCTTCCCTCCGTCGACTGCGTGTTCTGCCCTATCGACTGTATCAGCCACGATGCCTGCCTGCGCGTGAAGACCGGCTGCAAGAAGTTCAGCAAGGCCTTCATCCCGCTTCGAAACGGCAGCAAGTCCAGCCTGGAACGTGCGCTGCAGACGATGAACGAACGAGACACTTCCCGATGAACGACCAGCGCCCCGACGGCTTCACCATGATCGGCCTGCACAAGCTCGCCGCGCAGAGCGGCGACGGCCTCGTGCCCGAACTCCACGAACTGTTCCAGCAGCACACCGCACGCCAGCAGCTCCATCAGAATGTGACACTGTTCCCTACCTGGGAGGCGCGCATGCCTGGGGAGGCGGCCACGAGACCGCTTGGCGCGGCTGCGGCAAACGGCAATAATGTTCTCGCCTTTCCCTCGCCTGCTGCGAAGGCGGCCAAGAAGGCGTAAGGAGATTTCATGTATATCGCAATGAACCGCTTCAAGGTCGTAACCGGGACCGAGGGCGATTTCGAGACGGTCTGGCGCAATCGGGATTCCAGCCTCGCCGAGGTCCCCGGTTTCGTCGAATTCCGCCTGCTGCGCGGCAAGGCCAACGAAGAAGAGGGCTACACGCTCTATTCCTCGCACACGGTCTGGAAGAGCGAAGACGATTTTCAGAACTGGACGAAGTCTGAGAACTTTCGCGCGGCGCACCGCAATGCCGGGGACCGCAAGACGATGTACAAGGGGCCGCCGGTTTTTGAGGGTTTTAATGTGGTCGACGGGATTTAAGGCTTGGCCCTTACGGAATGCCGGTGCCGCCTCCTCCCTCTTCTCCCCGCTGGGGAGAAGGGGTGACTCTACGCTCTGACCCGAAACACAGCACCCGCCGCCACGGCCAGCCAGCCGAGCATCATCGCCCATCCACCGGTCGGCGCGGCATAGGGGAAGAGGCCAGCGCCGGAGAAGCGGAGCGAGACGAGATCGCCGGCAAAGAACAGTGTTCCCACGATCATCAGAAAACCGGCCAGCCCGGCGGTTTTGAGCCTGGCGATGCCGAGCGCCAACGCCAGCAGGGCCGGGGCGTGCGCAAGGCACATGGCGGATGCAGAAGCCGCAAGGTTTGCCTCGCCCCCGCCATGGGCGGCAAGGGCGGCGAGCGCCACGCCGGCTGCGCCGAACAGGCCGGCAAAGAGATAGAGCGCCGGCTCCAGGCGCGCGTTGAGGCTCATGACTCTTCCTTGTTTTGCATGTGATGGGCGAGGCGTTCGACCGGCGCCCAGATGAGATCGCGCAGTGCCTGGCTTGATATCGTCTCGTCGAGCGCGCGGCGGAAGCAGAGCAGCCATTCGTCGCGCTCCACCGGCCCGATCTCGGCAACGAAATGGCGGCTGCGCAGGCGCGGATGGCCGCGCTTGTCGGTATAGAGCGACGGGCCGCCAAGATAGCCGCTCATGTATTCGTAGAATTTTTCTTCGCTGCCTTCGAGGCTCGGCGGGTGCGCGGCGCGCACGTTGCTTGCCTGCGGCAGCGTATCCATCAGCGCGTAGAAGCGATGCGTCAGCGCCCGCACGGTGGGATCGCCGCCGATCGCTTCATATAGAGTGGTGACCTTCTCCGTCACGGAACCATCCCCGGTATATTCTCATCCCCGGCTCTTCATGCACCCGATGGAAAACGATCGCAACTGTCATCAAGGTGCCGCGGCATTTCGCGCATAGTGCCTGTGGGGCATGGGCTTACGCCGATTCTTCTTGACAAAACCGTCCGGACGGTATCTTTATTTCGCATGTCAAACGCTCATCATCGCAAGAAGCAACCCGCTATCGTGCGCCAGCAGTTGCTGGAGGTCGCCGCGCGTCTTGCTGCCAGCGAAGGCATGGCGGCCGTGACGCTCGATGCGGTTTCCGCTGCCTCCAGCGTCAGCAAGGGCGGCTTGCTGCATCACTTCCCGACAAAGAATGCGCTGCTCGACGCGCTGTTCGAGAGCCTGCTCGAAAGGTTCGATGCCGATATCGAGGAACTGATGCGCGGCGATCCCGTGCCGCAGGGCCGCTTCACCCGCGCCTATCTCAATGCGGTGTCCGGTCTCAAGGATCGTCCCGACGATTCCAGGAGTTGGACGCAGGTGACGATCGCGCTTCTCGCCGAACCCCGGCTGCGCCTTCGCTGGCGCCAATGGGTTCAGGCGCGGGCCGAGGAATATGTCGGCACCGACTCCTCGCTCGATGCACAGATCGTGCGCTTCGCCGCTGACGGGCTGTGGTTCGCCGATACGTTGGAGAGCCATGACATCAGCAGTGCTTTGAGGCTGAATCTCATCAGCCGTCTTGTCGAGCTCACGGGAAAGTAATGCGAAAAGGAATTCGTCATGAGCCAGGCCGCCATCTACGGGCTGCTCTTTGCAGCCATCGTGCTCGAAGTCATCGGCACTACGGCGCTGCAATTGTCGCAACAGTTTACGCGCATCGGGCCGACGGCGCTTGTCGTCGCCTGTTATGCCGCGGCCTTCTATTGCCTATCCTTGACGCTGAAGAGCATTCCCGTCGGCATCGCCTATGCAATTTGGAGCGCTTTGGGAATCGTGCTGATTTCTTCGGTTGGCCTGATCTTCTTCAAGCAGCGCCTCGACCTGCCGGCCATTGTCGGCCTCGGGCTGATCATATCGGGCGTCATCGTCGTCAATCTGTTCTCTAAATCCGTTTCTCATTGATTTCATTGCTATATTTCAGAAAGTCCTCTGGAGTCTCACGGAAGAAATTTTCCCCTTTGTCAAACCCCTGACAAAGCGATATGTGTTGCTCGGACGTGGAGGAGATCGAGGCGCACCCAAGCGCCTTTTTCCAAAGCGCTTTGAATTTCCCGCCTGTCGATACTTCCGGCTTCCAGAGGAGCACATCATGACCATACGCACCGTCGTCTGGGGTGAAAACATCCACGAGAATACCAATGCGATCGTCCGGGGCATCTACCCTGAAGGCATGCATACGACGATCGCCAATGCGCTGAATACCGATGCCGGCATCTCGGCGACCACGGCGACGCTGCAGGAGCCGGAACACGGGCTGAGCGAGGCCCGGCTTGCCGAAACCGATGTCTTGACCTGGTGGGGCCACAAGGATCACGGTGCGGTCTCAGACGTCGTCGTCGAACGTGTCGCCAGGCGCGTCTGGGAGGGCATGGGCCTTCTCGTGCTGCATTCCGGCCATTTCTCCAAGATCTTCAAGCGGCTGATGGGTACCCCCTGCGCGCTGAAATGGCGCGAGGCGAGCGAGCGCGAGCGGCTGTGGACGATCAACCCGCGCCATCCGATCGCCGCCGGCATCGGCGAGCATTTCGAGCTCGAGAACGAGGAAATGTATGGCGAGCAATTCTCGGTGCCGGAGCCGCTTGAAACGGTGTTCATCTCCTGGTTCCAGGGCGGGGAAGTGTTCCGCTCGGGCCTGACCTGGCGCCGCGGCGCCGGCAACATCTTCTATTTCCGCCCGGGCCACGAGACCTATCCGACCTATCACGACGCCACGGTGCAGAAGGTGCTGATCAACGGCGTCAAGTGGGCCTACAACCCTGAAGGCGCGTTGACTGGCATTACCGACGCTCCAAATGTGCCCGTGGAAAAGGCATTGGAGCCGATCGTCGAACGCGGCCCGAAACTGCACCAGGCCGGCGAAGCCGGTTACCGCTGAGGAGCATTCATGCGACTACTCGTTCTTGGCACGGGCGTGATGGCGAAAAACCAGCTCACCCACTTCAGCAAAATCGACGGGGTGACGGTGGTTGGCGCTGTCGACACCGACCCCGACCGGCTTTCCGCCTTTGCCGACAAGTTCAATATCGAAAAGCGGTTCCATTCCTTGGATGAGGCGATCGCCTGGGGCGAGTTCGAGGCGGCGACGAACATCACACCCGATCGCATCCATCACCCGACAACCATGGCGCTGATTGCGGCCGGCAAACATGTGCTCTGCGAGAAGCCGCTTGCGGAAAACTATCCGAAGGCGCTGGAGATGACGGAAGCGGCCGAGAAGGCCGGCGTCATCAACATGGTGAACCTTACCTATCGCAACGTCGCGCCGCTGCAGCGCGCCCGCGAGATGGTGCTATCAGGCGAACTCGGCACGATCAAACATGTGGAGGCGTCCTATCTCCAGAGCTGGCTCGTATCGCGCGCCTGGGGCGACTGGCGCACCGAATCGACCTGGCTGTGGCGGCTTTCCACCGGCCACGGCTCGAACGGCGTGCTCGGCGATGTCGGCATCCACATCCTTGATTTCGCCGCCTATGGCGCCGCCACCGACATCGACCATGTCTTTGCGCGGCTGAAGACCTTCAACAAGGCGCCGGGCGGCCAGATTGGCGAATATATGCTCGACGCCAATGACAGTTTCACCATGTCGGTCGATTTCGCCAACGGCGCGCTCGGCGTGATCCATGCCAGCCGCTGGGCGACGGGCCACCTGAATGAGCTGAAACTGCGCATCTACGGCGAAAAGGGCAGCCTCGAGGTCATCCACCGGCCGGCCGGATCGGAACTGCGCGGCTGCCTTGGAGACGATGCCGAGACCGCCACCTGGAAGGACATCGAGGTGGCGCCGGTGCCGACCAACTACCAGCGCTTCGCCGAGGCGGTGGCAAGCGGCATCCAGCCCGACCCTAACTTCCGCCACGCCGCCAATCTGCAGAAGGTGCTCGACCTCGCCATGGAGACGGAGCGCGAGCGGCGCGAACTGAAGGTCTGATCAGCGCCTCGAAATAACGAAACCAAACGGTCGGTCAACCAGCTGGCCAGCCGCTGGTGCATGCGCACGAAAAAGGCCCCGCCGAGGCGGGGCCGGAGGTGGCCGGGCCGCAGCATGCGGCCTCGGCGGTTTGATTATTCGATGACCTGCACGACGCGATGGGTGCGGGGTTCGACGATCACGCGGCGGTCATTGATGACCGTATAAGCATATTTCGGGTTGTCGGGCACCGGAGTGACGACGACATCGGCCGGAAGCGGCTTGCCGACGACGATCGGCTGCTCGACGACCACGCGGGAGGTCGGGGCCGGCTGCTGCTGAACGTAGGTGACGACCTCACGCGGCGGCGGATCGACCACGGCACCGGCAACGCCGCCGGCTATGCCGCCCACGGCAGCGCCTACGGGGCCACCGACGATCGCGCCGGTGATGGCGCCGCCGGCAGCGCCGGTCACGGCTCCGTCAGCCAGAGCGTTGGTAGCAAGCGACGACAGCGCAAGGGCGCCGGAGACAAGTAGGATCTTGTACATTTTGCTTCTCCTTTGCTGGGGTTGCGTTTGGGTAACGACGACGCCAAATCGAGGTTCCCGCAGCAAAGAGTCACGCTTTGGAAGGCCGGTTCATATTCTGTGAGGCGGCTGAGGCATCCACCGGATTGGATTATTCCAGGCGCCGGCGGAATAGCCAGGCGGCGGCGCTGAGCGTCACCGTGGCGATCAGCGCCAGCGGGATGGTCTGGTTCACCACCTCGCTCAACGGGATATCCTTGAGGAAAACGCCTTTGACGATCACCAGGAAATAGCGCAGCGGATTGACGTAGGTTATCGGCTGCAGCCAGCCCGGCATGTTTTCGATGGGGGTCGCGAAGCCCGAGAGCAGCATGGCCGGGACCATGAACAGGAAGGCGCCGAGGATCGCCTGCTGCTGCGTCATCGACAGCGCCGAGATGAAGAGGCCGAGGCCGGCGACCGAGCCGAGATAGAAGATCGCGCTGCCGTAAAGCAGGAAGAGCGAGCCGCGCAGCGGCACCTCGAAGAGAAAGACGGCGGCGAGGATATAGACGGTGATGTGGAAGAGGCCGATCAACATCGGCGGGATGAGCTTGCCGATCAGGATCTCGTGCAGGCGCAACGGTGAGACCATCAGCTGATCGAAGGTGCCGAGCTCGCGCTCGCGGGCGATCGACAGCGCCGTGACGATCAGGCCGATGAGGAGCGCGATGCTGGCGATCAGGTTCGGCACCATGAACCATTGATAGGTGAGGTTCGGGTTGAACCAGTTGCGCGGCACGGATGAGACGATGCTGGCGCCGGCGCGTTTGCCGGCCGTGGTATCGGCGGCAAGCGCCGCGCCGATCTGCGAAAGGTAGCCCGCAACGATCTGCGAGGCGTTGGAGCGGCGGCCGTCGAGCACCACCTGCAGGTCGCTCGGCGTTCCCGCTTCGATATTGCGGGAAAAATCCGGGCCGATTTCGACCGCGGCGATGACCGTCTGATTGTCGATCGCCACCTGGACCTCCGCCTGCTCGGCGGCGATCTCGATATTGCGGAAGGTCGGCGAGCCATCGATGCGCTCGATCAGCTCCTGGCCCCAATGGCCGCTATCGCGGTTGAGGATCATGACGTCGACATTGCGCACTTCGAGCGTCGCCGCATAGGAAAAGACGAGAAGCTGGACGATCGGTGGGCCGATCAGGATGGCGCGGCCCTTGGGGTCGCGCAGCACGGCGAGCAACTCCTTGACGATGAGGGCGTAAAGCCTTGTCCACCCCATCTCAGCCAATCCTCTTTCTGGTGCTGCGTGCGGCCAGCACGAACATGACGCCGCCGATCGTCAGCATGACCGAGATTGCTCGACCGAACATTGGCCAGATGTCGCCGGCGAGAAACACTGTCTGCAGGCTGGGGATCAGGTAGCGGGCCGGCACGATGAAGGTGATCCACTGGATGATCCTGGGCATAGAGTTGATCTCGAACAGGAAGCCCGAGAGCAGGAAGGCCGGCAGGAAGGCGGAGATCAGCGCCAGCTGCGAGGCGAGGAACTGGTTCTTGGTTGCCGTCGAGATCAACAGGCCTTGCCCCAGCGCCGGGATCAGGAAGGCGGCCGACAGGGCATAAAGCCCGGCGACCGAACCGCGGAACGGCACGCCGAAGAGAAAGACCGCAAGCAGCACGCAGAGCGTCATCGAGGTGAGACCGAGCAGAAAATAGGGCAGGATCTTGCCGGCGAGCAGTTCGACGGCCGTCGCCGGCGTCGCCATCATTGCTTCCATCGTGCCGCGCTCCCATTCGCGGGCGACAACGAGCGAGGTCAGCAGTGTACCGACAAGCGTCATGACAATGGCTATCGAGCCCGGCACGAGGAAGTTGCGACTGGTCAGCTCCGGATTGAACCAGAAGCGCTGCTCAACTGCGATGGCGGGACTGTGGGAGGCGACGTCCGCCTGCCTCTGCTGTTCCCAGTTGGCAACGGCGCCCTGCGCATAGTTCTGGACGAAATTCGCCGTGTTCGGATCGGAGCCGTCGACAATCACCTGGACCTCCGGGCGGTTGCCGGCGGTATAACGGGTGGTGAAATCGGCCGGGATGACGACGATGCCGCGCACCTTTCCGATCACGAGATCTTCTTCGAACAGGCGGCGGTCACGGCCGATCACCACGTCGAAATAGCGCGAGGCCCGAAAGCTGGCCGCGAGGTCCTGCGTCAGCGGCGTCATCTCTTCGGTCACGAGGCCAATGCGGGTGCGCGTTGTATCGAGCGAGACGCCGTAGCCGAAGAGGAAGAGCAGGATCAGCGGCAGTACAAAGGCGATGAGGATGCTGCTCGGGTCGCGGATCGCCTGGAAGCTTTCCTTGCGCACCAGAGCTGCAAGACGCCGGAGCCGGCCGGAGGAAATGCTCATGATGCATCCTCCGCTTCCGATTGCTGCACCAGCGCGATGAAGGCGTCCTCCATCGTCGGGTCCGGCGCATCCCTTGTCGCGACACGTGCCTTCAACTCATCGGGAGAACCGAGCGCGATCGAACGGCCGCGGTAGATCAGCGATATGCGGTCGCAATATTCCGCCTCGTCCATGAAATGGGTGGTGACGAGCACGGTGACGCCTTTTTCGACCAAGCCGTTGATATGCGTCCAGAACTCGCGGCGAGTGATCGGATCGACGCCGGAGGTCGGTTCATCGAGGAAGAGGGCGCGCGGTTCGTGCATGACGGCGCAGGCAAGCGCCAGCCGTTGCTTGAGCCCGAGCGGCAGATCCTTGGCGGGTTCGCGGGCGTGGCGGCCGAAATCGAAAATATCGGCCATTAGCGCGATGCGCTCGCGCCTGCGCTGCCGACGAAGGCCATAGACACCGGCGAAGAATTCCAGGTTCTGCATGACGGTAAGATCGCCGTAGAGCGAGAATTTCTGTGCCATATAGCCGAGCTGATTGCGCGCTTCCGCAGCGTCGCGGCGAAGATCGAAACCCGCAACGCGGCCTTCGCCGCCGGTCGGTTTCAGCAGGCCGCAGAGCATCTTGAAGGTGGTGGACTTGCCGGCGCCGTTTGGCCCAAGCAGGCCGAAGATCTCGCCGCGGCGGATATCGAAGCTGATGTCGTCGGCGGCGGTGAAATCGCCGAAGCGCTTGGTCAGGCCCTTGGCCTCGATCACCGGCCGGTCGCCCTCGGCCTTCAGCGGCTCTTGCGCTTCGGCAAGCCGGGAGCGGCCGCCGGGGCCGCCGCCGAGCATATCGACGAAGGCATCCTCGAAACGGGCCGGGGCTGGGGAAAGCGATGCGCCGTTACCGGCCTTGCCGATATCGGGCGTCTTGCCGCTGGCTGCGACGAGGCGGATCGCCTCGCCCTGGATCACGCCGTCGATGACCCCATCGGCCTGCAGGAGTTCGGCGAGAACCTGTCGACGGCGCCCCGTGACGTCGGAGACCCGGAAGACGCGGTCTTTGACGCGCTCGGTCATTTCGTTCGGTTTTCCCGAGAAGAGCAGTTTTCCCTGGTTCAAGAGCAGTACGTGGTCGCAGGCTTCAGCCTCGTCAAGGTAAGCGGTCGACCAGACCACGCCGATGCCTTCCTTCGTCAGGTTCTCAACCATCTTCCAGAGGTCGCGGCGCGAGATCGGATCGACGCCGACGCCCGGTTCGTCGAGCAGCAGCAGGCGCGGCTTTTTCAGAAGCGCGCAGGCAAGGCCGAGCTTCTGTTTCATGCCGCCGGAGAGCTTTCCGGCGAGCCGGCCGGTGAAACGCTTGAGGTCGGTGAAGGTCAACAGTTCGTCGAAGGCGCCGGCGCGTTCGCTCTTCGGCAGGCCGCGCAAATCGGCATAGAGATCGAGGTTTTCCTGGACCGAGAGATCCTCATAAAGACCGAAGCGCTGCGGCATGTAGCCGGTCGCCGCCTGAATGCCGGCGGCGTTCTTTCTGGTGTCGAAGCCCAGAACCTCCATCGTTCCGGTATCGGGCAGCATCAGGCCGGTCATCAGCCGGATCAGCGTCGTCTTGCCGGCGCCGTCGGGGCCAACGAGGCCGGTGATCGCGCCGCCGCCGATGACGCCGGAGACGGCGTCGAGGGCTGCAGGCGCACCCCCAATGCGCTTGGTGACGCCGTCGATCCGAACGAGCGGCCTGGCGTCTCGACCGGGTTCGGGGGCAGTCATTGTCCGCCTGCCGGTGGCGCGGACAGCCGCACCGTGACCGGCATCCCCTGCCGCAGGTCGGGGCCGGGTTTGTCGATGACGATCCTCAGGCGATAGACGAGATCGGTCCTCAGTTCAGGCGTTTCCACCGACTTCGGCGTGAACTCGGCGACCGGCGAGATGAAGCCGATGGTGCCTTCATAGGGTCTATCCGGCAGGGTATCGGAGGCGACGGATACTTTCATCCCGGGGTGGATGCGGCCGAGATCGGGCTCGGCGACGTAGCTGCGCACCCAGACAGGTTCGGTGAGTGAAAGCACGAAGACGGTATCGGCCGGCGAGACGATCGCGCCATTTTCCCGCACCCGCGAGAGGATGACGCCGTCGTTCGGAGCACGCAATTCGGTGTCTGCGAGCGAGGTTCGGGCCGAGGCGAGTGTGGCCTCGGCGGCCTTCAGCTGGGCGTCGGCGGCGGCGATATCCTCGACGCGTGAGCCTTCCTGCAGCAGCTTCAGTGCCTCGCTGGCGGATTGCGAGCGGGCGGCGGCCATCGCCTTTGCGGCGGTCGCCTGGTCGAGGTTCGCTTCGGAAATCGTGCCCTGCGGGCGAAGCTGGCGGGCGCGGTCATAGGCGAGGTTGGCATTCTGCAGATCCGCGAGGCTTTCGTCGTAGGCAGCTCGCGCTTGGGCGATCTCGGTCGGCCGCGGGCCGGCCTTCAGCTTGTCGAGCGTCGCGCGAAGGGCAGCGGCATTGGCCTCGCCGGAGCGAACGGCGAATTCATAGGGTGCGGCGTCGAGCTTCGCCAGGACCGTGCCGCTCCTGACGACATCGCCCTCGTCGACGCGCAGTTCGGAGAGGCGGCCGCTGACGCGGAAGCCGAGCGAGACCTGACGGATATCGACATTGCCGTAAAGGACGAACTCGCGCCGCGCCTCGGGCAGCCAGCCGAACCGCTCGGGCAGGCCGTACCACCAGGCGGCGGCACCTGCCGCAACCAAGAGAAGGATCGCGAGGGGGAGGATGCGTTTCATGCTGCGCCTCCTTTCGGCGGGCCGATGACATCGGCCAGTTCGGCAGCAAGGCCCCGGAGGATTTCCACCTGTTCCGGGCCGAAGGCGTCCCATTCCATCTGGGCGAGTACGGAGGCATGGGCGAAGCGGAAGATGAGGATGCTGCCGACGAGGTTGAAAGTGCGAAGGCGCACATGTTCGGACGCCGGATCCTCGCCGAGAATGGCGCCGACCAGACGCCGGCCCATTTCGATCATCGGCCGCATGATGCCTTGATAAACCCGCTTGAAAGCTTCGGTCGGCTCCATCTGCTCGCGGATGAGGAAACGGGCCCAGGGTTCGGATTCCTTGGCGACGAAGAGCGTCACCATGGTCTGCAGAACCTCGGTCAGGAAGAGTCGGGCGTCGGCTTCCCCGAGCGGCTCGCCGGCTGCGTCGAGCGCCATCAGATGCGCGCCAATGCGCGCCCGCATGCCGCTGACATGAGCGTCGATCTGCATCATCAGATATTCGGCGGTGGCGATATAGAGGCCTTCCTTACTGCCGAAATAATAGGGAATCGCCTGCAGGTTGACGCCGGCGGCTTCGGTCAGCTGGCGTGTCGAGGCGCCATCGAAACCGTAGCGCCCGAAGACGTCGAGAGCGGCGGTGAGCATCTTCTGGCGCGCGATCTCGGCGCGGGCTGAAGCTGGCGGGTTTGGCTTGTCGCGTTCTCCGGTCATGACATTTTTATAGCGTCGCTAGTGAAATAAGTCAATCGATTGATTATATCGCGGCAACCACTTTCGGGTGAGGACGCAAGCTGCGACTTTCCCTGCCTTGGATCAGGATGAATTCCACGCACGGGCCCCAATATGCCAGGTGCCATTCTCGGCGGCTCTGAAAGCATATTGTTTCGCGTTATACGCTCATTTTCTGACACAAAACTGCCTTGCTCTTTCCGTATCGGCAGATCGATGCGTATTCAGATCTATATTATCGCGCTGCTGTTGAGCGCCATTATGTGGTCGATCTCGTTCGATGCGGCGCGAGAATCCTATCATGCCGCCCAAAGTGCGGGATTGATGCCGAACCTGCATATCAACAAGAAGCTGGATCGCATTCTCTAGACTGCGATCAGCGTCCAATCATGGACGTTTTGCCGATGCCGCCGTCCAGCCGCCGGCCAAGGCGTTTTCATGCCTGTCTCGAGCCCTTCCGTATAGAAAGTCAAATTTCGTAAAATTTGATCGATCTGCTTAAAAGCCCTGCAAATACTGACCTGTAGAGTGTTCTCATGAAGGCGGCCGAAGCGTGGACAGACGCGTCGATCGCTTGGAGCCGGGTGAAACGAAAGCCCGCCGATCCGAAAACGGGGACTTCGACATGCAGAAAACTCTTGCCGCCATCGCCCTGACCTTGAGCATTGCCGCGGGGGCCGGTCCGGCCTTCGCCATCGGGCCTGCGAGCCTCGCCCGCGACCTGATCTACACTTCCGCCATCGGCCGTTCGCCTGAAATTCCCTTGACGACACGCGCCGGTTTCGTGCGGCCGAGCGCTCCCCTCGTTCTGCGCGGCCCAGCTGTGGTCGAGGCCAGGGGGTATCAGTTCAAGGCCTATTCGCGGAGCCTGAGCGTTGCCATCGAATATGTATTCTCGACGGCGGTCGGCGCTGTGGAGGCGGTCACGTTCCTCCGCTAAAGCAACCCGCTTCAGGCATCCAGTTCTCGACGTACGTCGATATACCAGTCGACGAAGGCCTTGACGCCGACGTCCAGTGTCGTGTCGGGTTTGTATCCCGTCAGTGCCACGAGAAGATCGGGGGCAGCGAAGGTGCGCGGCACGTCGCCCTTTTGCATTGCCAGCATCTTGCGGATGGCAGGGCGGCGGAGCGCTTTTTCCACCGTCTCGACGAAATCCATCAGGCTGACGGGCTGACCGCCGCCGATATTGACGACGCGGAAGGGCGCCTGGTGCGAAAGTGTTTCGATCCCAGCGTCACCGAGGCGATTTTCCTCGCTCGGGGCAATTGCCGACAACCTGACGATCGCTTCGATGAGGTCGTCGATATAGGTGAAGTCGCGGCTCATATTGCCTTCGCCGTAGATCTCGATTGGCTGGCCTTCGAGCATGTTCTTGGCGAATTTGAACAGCGCCATATCGGGCCGGCCCCATGGGCCATAGACGGTGAAGAAACGGAAGGCCGTCGTCGGGATCTTGTGGAGATGGGCATAGCTGTGCGCCATCAATTCCATCGATTTCTTCGTCGCCGCATAGATGGTCAGCGGCTCGTCGGCGCGATCGGTCTCGCGGAAGGGGACCGTCGCGTTGGCGCCATAGATCGATGATGTCGAGGCCAGCATCAGGTGGCGAACTTCAACCCGCCGGGCGATTTCCATGATATTCCAGGAGCCTTCGACATTCGAATGTATATAGGCTTCGGGATTTTCCAGGCTGTAGCGGACGCCGGCTTGCGCGGCGAGATGGATCAGGATGTCAGGCGCGGCCGCGGAGACTGCCCCCTCCAGCGCCGGCCGGTCCTCAAGCATTGATATGACAGGCCGGAAGGCCGGAAACTGAGAGAGTGCGGCGTGACGCATCTCTTTGAGCTTGACGTTGTAATAAGGCGTGAGGCCGTCGAAACCCGTCACCTCATGCCCTTCCTGCAACAGGCGCCTGGCCAGATGAAAACCGATAAAGCCGGCAGTGCCTGTAATGAAGTAGCGCATTCCCACCTTTTTCTCGGCTCCCTGCCGACGGCAAAAGCCGGTTCCGTAAAATGGCACCCACTTACAGGATAAAAAGAGGCCGAGTCGATAGGCCTTTGAAAGATAGCACCCGACGCGGCTCTGCTGTCGTCGTTTCCGGACATTATGCTGCATTGCACCATAGGGGCTTGCATGTTATGGGCGACGGGTCGTCTCGCGCATGATGCCGAAAAGCGGTTTTCGGGCGACATCCTGTTCAGGCGGAACCAGGGATTGATGAGAAACATAGTTTATTGGATTCTCTCTGCGTTTCTGACCCTGGCCATTGCGGTTGTGTCGCTGCGCTATCTCACGAATTTCTGGCTGCTCTCCTTCATCTACAGTTTTCAGATCCATCTCGGCCTCACATACGCCGCCGCCAGCCTCGTCATCCTGGCTGTCAGAAGACATGCTTACGGCGTTGCCCTTCTGCTTGTCTCGCTGCTCCTCACGGCGCACGGCGTTATCATGCTACGTGAATTTGCGGAGGACGACAGGGGAACGGGAACGGCGCCGCTTTTCCGTCTGATGTCGTTCAACGTTGCGATCGATAACTGGAAAAATTCGACCGCCATCGCGGATATGGTGATCGCTTCGAACGCCGATGTCGTCAATCTGCTCGAAGCCAAGCCGCTGACGTTCCATCTGCAGCGATTGTTCAAGGTCTATCCGTATCATATCGGTTGCGACAACGGCAAAGACAGCTGCGATACACTGGTGCTGTCCAAGCGCCCGTTCGTGACCCGCCAGGTCGCGAGCATCGGCAGCTTGCGAAAAGACAGGCTGGTCGCAGCGAGCGTCGATTTCGGCGGGCAAACCGTCAATCTCGTATCGGCCCATCTGACCAAACCCTATTACGACGATTACCAGATGGAAGAGTTGGGAGATCTCAGCAAAGCGCTTGATGCGATCTCAGGTCCGCTGGTGCTGTCCGGCGATTTCAATTCGTCGTCGATCGCCCCTAGCATTCAGGCTCTCCTGCGCAAGCAGAAGCTCAAGACTATGGCGCCCGAACCGGCGACATGGCCGATCGCGGCCGATCGATACGGCATCGCCATCGATCACATATTCGCGCGCGCGCCGCTTCATCTGACGTCATTGAAACGCCTCGACGACAATCTCGGCTCCAACCATTCCGGCCTGATCGCCGAATTCATTGTCGATAGGAGCGGCGAGACGGCGCCGGCACAATAAACAGGCAAGATAAGCCGGGCTGAAATCAGAATCTGGTTCGGCCGCCCTTGCGGTCGATCATCTGAAAATTCTTGCCGTCAGTCTTCACGTTGACGCAGTCGGTCGACTTGTCGGGAAACCGGACACAGACCTCGCCATTGTTGATCTTGTAGCCATTCTTGCTGCCTTCGCGATATTCATAGCCGTTGCTGCTTTCTTTCAGCTCCGACGTGCCGGGCAGATGCTGGCGGATTTCCGCCTCGCTTGCGGCGCGCATGTTCGCCGTTTGGGCAAAGGCCATTGCCGGCAGCAGGACTGAAAGAAATCCGGGGAGGGCGGGCAGGGTACGCATCAGAGGACATCTCCTGTCAGGTCTGTCGGCTCATTCATTCTACGAGAATCCCGGAGGGGAATTCAACAGGGATGGTGGTCATGCCGGAAGCGCCGGCGGGCTGATCTGGCCTGCCTGTCGTTCCGGCACTTGGCTTAAGTTCTTCCGAATTCGTCAACGATGCGGATGATATCGTCCTCGCCGAGATAGGAGCCCGTCTGAACCTCGATGAGCTCGAGAACGATCTTGCCGGGATTGGCGAGACGGTGGACTTCTCCGAGCGGGATATAGACGCTTTCGTTCTCGCGCAGCATCTGCACGTTGTCGCCGATCGTCACCTCGGCCGTTCCCTTTACGACGACCCAGTGCTCGGAGCGATGGTGGTGTTTTTGCAGCGAAAGCTTCTTGCCCGGCGTGACGAAGATGCGCTTCACCTGGAAGCGGTCGCCGTTGAAGATCGAGGTATAGCCGCCCCAGGGGCGATAGGACGTCGGATGGGTTTCGGTGAATTTCGCCGTGGCGGAAGCGGAGGCCAGCATCTTGACCAACTGCCCGACATTCTGGCTGTCCTTGAGCGGACCGACATAGACCGCGTCCTCGCTGGCGATGACGGCGACGTCGTCCATGCCCTGGACGGCAAGGTGCACGCCGTGGGTCATGACGAGCGAGTTGCGGGTGTTGACGACGGTCGTGTTTGCGGCGGCGACATTGCCGTTGTCGTCGCGGACGCCTGATTTCCAGACCGCATCCCAGCTTCCCATATCGGACCACTTGAAGGGCGAGGGGACGACGGCGGCCTTCGAGGTCTTCTCCATGATCGCATAGTCGATGGAGATATCAGGGCTCTTTGCGAAATGATCGGCATCGAGGCGGGTGAAGTCGAGATCGCGGCTTGCCTTGGAAACGGCCTTGCCTGCCGCCTTCAGTACGTCGGGCGCATATTCCTGAAGTTCGGCAATCAGCTCTGTCACCGGGAACATGAAGATGCCCGAGTTCCAATAGAAGCCGCCATCGGCCAGCATCTGCTCGGCCTTGTCCAAGGCCGGCTTTTCCACGAAGCGGCTGACCTTGTGGGCGCCGTTTCCGAGCGCTTCGCCGATTTCGATATAGCCGTACCCGGTCGCGGGCTCAGTGGGGTTAATGCCGAAGGTGACGAGCTTGCCAGCAGCGGCCGCATCGCGGGCGATGCGGATGCAATCGAAATAGCTCTTGTCGGCAAGGATCTCGTGATCCGAAGCGAGCATCTGGATGATCGTGTCCTTGCCGAAGAGCTCGGCGGCGAGCGTCGCGGCGGCGGCCACCGCTGCGGCGGTGTTGCGGGCAACGGGCTCGAGCAGCACGGCGGCGAGCGGAATGGCAAGCGCGCGGGCCTGCTCGGCGACCAGGAAGCGGAATTCCTCGTTGGTGACAACGATCGGGGCTTCATAGAGCGCGGGATCGGAAACACGTTCGAGGGTGTCCTGGAACAGCGTCTTGTTGCCGACGAACTGAATGAATTGTTTCGGCGCGGTGGCACGGGAAAGCGGCCAGAGCCGGGTGCCTTTACCGCCGGCCATGATCACGGGAACGATTTTCTGCGTCATAGGCGGGTTCCTTGAAATACGTTTTCGTCGCATGATTGTCGGGCGCCTGCCCAGTCTCTAATTCGATTGAGCCCTGCCTGCAGCAGGGCCAGAGCTGCAGTTTCGCTTCCGGCCTCGACGTAGCAGCGCATTTCCGGCGCGTTGCCGGACGGGCGGAAATGGATGATCCCGCCATCTCCGAGCGTCACTCGAAGGCCGTCTATGTCGGATTTCGCCGCCACCTCGCCGATCGGCAGCAGGAAAGCGGAGAGATTTTCATCCGAGGCGCGCAGATATCCCATCAGCGCCGCACTGGTCTCGACCGCGAAATTCTCCAGGCGGTCGGCGGCGGCAAAGGGCAGGCGATAGGAGGCAGCGATAACAGAGAGCGGCTGCCGGCGTTTGGCGGCGAGCGACAGGATCGCCAGCATCGGGACGAAGCAATCGCGTGTCGGCAGGGCGCGCACGGCTCTGCCGTTAATAACGAAGGGGGTTGCGGTCAGCAGCCCGCCATTGGCCTCGAAGCCCATTACGTGATCTCGCCCAGCGGCGACGGCTTCTTCCATGCCTGTTATGACGAAGGGCGAGCCGACGCGGGTGCGCGTGACGGTAAAGGAGCCTGCTGCCTCGATGCCGGAATTGGAGGTCACCGGTGTCACCACCGTGCCGGCTCCAAGGAAATTGGCTGCCACCAGGCCGAGAAGATCGCCGCGCAGTGGCGTGCCGGTTTCGTCGGCGACCAGCGGGCGGTCGCCATCGCCATCCGTCGAGACGATTGTATCGAAGCTGTGATCGGAGACCCAGCGCTTCATCAGCGTGATAGTCTCCTCGGAAACGGCTTCTGTATCGACCGGAATGAAGCTTTCCGAACGCCCGAGAACGGTGACCTCAGCGCCATAATGGGCAAGAACGTCGACCAGGAGATCACGGGCTACGGTGCTGTGCTGGTAGACGCCGATCTTCAGGCCGGACAGCGCGCCTTGCGGAAGCAGGGCCGTATTGCGTTCGAAAAAGAGCTGTCGACAGATCGCCTCACGATCTTCCATCGCCGCTGGCGCCTGCATGACCGCTTCGCCGCTTTTCTCGATTTCGGCGGCCAAGGCGGTAATCGCAGCCTCGTCCGATTTGTCGATCTCGCCGTCCGGACGGTAGAACTTGATGCCGTTGCGGTCCGCCGGAATATGAGAGCCGGTTATCATCAGGCATGCGGCCTTGCTTTCAAGACCATAAAGAGCAAGGGCTGGCGTCGGGACATTGCCGCAGTCGAAAATGCGGAAGCCGAGCGCGGCAAGCGCGCCAGCGCAATTGCCCGAGATTTCAGGGCTGGAATCGCGAAAGTCGCGGCCGATCAAAATGACGTCGCCGGTCTGTGCCTTGCCGCTTTTCAGCAGATATTTGCCGAACGCCATCGCGTAGAGAGCCGAGGCACGACCCTTGAGATCCACTGAAAGTCCGCGAAGGCCGCTCGTGCCGAATTTCATTTGAAGAGGTGCCTCCAGTTTACAATCAAGGTTCTACTCAGGCCGCCTGCCGGCGTAAATACCGAAGCCGTCATATAGTTAAACACGAACGACGATGCCTCGGACAGCCTCTCGCAGTCTTCTCCCGCCGATCCTAAAGACGTAGACCCATTGCCGACAGGCATTGCAGCGTAGATCGATTTTGTTAGAACCGTGTGTCCATTGTTTCGTCCTATGCTGAAGGGTTCCTGATGAGCGATACATCCGTCAGTCTCGATGAGGGCTGGAAGGCCGCGCTGGCGGGGGAGTTTTCAAGCCCCTATATGCAACAACTCAAATCCTTTCTCGTCGCGCAGAAACGAGTGGGCAAGCGGATCTTCCCGAAGGGCAGCGAATATTTCCGCGCTCTTGATCTGACGCCGATTGTCAACGTCAAGGCCGTCATCCTCGGACAGGATCCCTATCACGGGCTTGGGCAGGCTCATGGACTATGCTTCAGCGTCCGACCCGGCGTGCGCATACCGCCCTCGCTCGTCAATATCTACAAGGAGATGGAGAAGGATCTCGGCATAGCGCCAGCGCGCCATGGTTTTCTCGAACATTGGGCAAAGCAGGGCGTGCTCCTGCTGAACAGCGTGCTGACAGTCGAGGAAGGGCAAGCGGCCGCCCATCAGGGCAAGGGGTGGGAGCGCTTCACCGATGCCATTATCGGCAAAGTCAATGACGAATGCGAATCTGTCGTCTTCATGCTCTGGGGCTCCTATGCCCAGCGCAAGGCCGCATTTGTCGATACCACGCGGCATCTGGTGCTCAAGGCGCCGCATCCCTCGCCGCTTTCGGCCCATAACGGCTTCTTTGGCTGCAAACATTTTTCCAAGGCGAATGCCTTCCTTCAGTCCCGCGGACGGGCGCCGATCGACTGGCAATTGCCGGCAGATCCTTACGGCGCCTGATGTGAACGCGGCTCGATCTTCGTTCACTAATAATAGACAATGCGTTTTGGTCTCTGGGTCTATTCCGGAGGCCGGCTGAGGCGCATTTATGATCCATCAAAAGCCCGCGGACTGCGGGCAAGAAAGGGGTCTCACATGCTCGATCAGATCAAGGGTCTGCACCACGTCACGTCGATGGCGGAGGACGCCCGCACCAACAATCAGTTTTTCACCCATGCGCTCGGCCTGCGGCGCGTCAAGAAGACTGTCAATTTCGATGCGCCTGATGTCTACCATCTCTACTATGGTGATGAGACCGGTGCGCCCGGCACGATCATGACCTATTTCCCGTTCCCGAAGATGGCGCAGGGCCGGCCCGGGACCGGGGAAGTCGGCACGACGGTATTTTCTGTCCCGCAAGGCTCGCTCGGCTTCTGGAGCGACCGCTTCGCCACGCTTGGTCTCGGCGGTCTGAAGGCTGAGGAAAGCTTCGGCGAAAAGCGCCTGAACTTCTCCGGCCCGGACGGTGACGGCTTCGCGCTTGTCGAGGTCAAGGATGATGCCCGCCAGCCCTGGACGCATGGCGGCATCAGCGAAGACCACGCCATTCGCGGCTTCCACTCCGTCGCTATGCGGCTGAGAGACGAGGGCGCGACGGCCGAACTCTTGAAGTTCATGGGTTATCAAGTGGCTGAGGAGCGGGACGGCATCAAGCGGCTGATCAAGTCTGACGGCAACGGCGCGCACCTCATCGACCTTGAGACGATGCCGAACATTGCCCGCGCGCTTCCCGGCGCCGGCTCCGTCCACCATGTCGCCTTTGCCGTCGAGAATCGCGAAAAGCAGCTCGAAGTGCGCAAGGCCCTGATGGATACGGGCTATCAGGTGACGCCTGTGATCGACCGTGATTATTTCTGGGCGATTTATTTCCGCACGCCGGGCGGTGTTTTGTTCGAGGTCGCGACCAATGAGCCCGGCTTCGACCGTGACGAAGACACGGCTCATCTCGGCGAAGCGCTGAAGCTGCCGCAGCAGCACGCTCATCTTCGTGCCTTGCTCGAGCAGCATCTGCAGCCGCTCGAAGCTTAGGGAGGGCAAGATGACCGAAACCGGATATGTGCACCGGCTGCGTGCCGGTGCACCTGACAAACCTATTCTGCTCGTGCTGCACGGCACCGGCGGCGACGAAAACCAGTTTTTCGACTTCGGCCGACGGCTGTTGCCCGAAGCAACGATTCTTTCGCCGCGTGGCGATGTTTCCGAATACGGCGCGGCGCGGTTCTTTCGCCGCACCGGCGAAGGGGTCTACGACATGTCCGACCTTTCACGCGCGACGGAGAAGATGGCGGCCTATGTCAAGGCGTTTGCCGACGAATATCGGGCTTCCCACATTCTCGGCCTGGGTTTTTCGAATGGGGCGAATATTCTTGCTAACGTGCTGATCGAAAAAGGCATCTTCGATGCGGCGGTTTTGATGCATCCGCTCATTCCGTTTCAGCCCCAGGCTCGCTCGACGCTCACCGGAAGAAAGGTTCTGGTGACAGCCGGGCAGCGGGATCCCATCGCTCCGGCCGCGGTGACCCAGGCGCTGTCTGCGCACCTGGAGGGCCGGGGCGCGGAAGTCAGGACGGTCTGGCATGCCGGTGGGCACGAGATCGCGCCATCGGAGATCAATGCGGTTAGCGACTTCCTCGGCGGCTATTGACCTTTGCCACAGTGGCCAAGACTGCGAACGGGGCCGGCGAATGCCGGCCCCGCATCGTCGCTGATCGACCAATTATCTGAAGCGCGTCGCGATCTTCCAGATTCGCTCCTTGCGCTTTAGGTCGCTGATTAGGCATGGCGTTGCTGCAAAACCGCAGCACAGTTTTGCGCGACATGCTCAGGGGCGATGAGGATATTTGCCCCTTATTGCCTTCATGTAAAAATTCCCCGGCGATTCTGCCATCGTCAAACCGACGACGACGCCTTTGGGGACACCTTCATATTCTCGTCTCTGGCCGTTGGTCAGATAGACCCGTAGATGCCGGCTGTCTTCGTCGTAGCTGATCGCCTCGATAAGTTTCGAATCAACCGCAGTTTCCACTTTGCACCCCGCAGTTTTGGATCTCAGATTCCTGATCAATAATCGTCATTCACGCTCGCAGCGCACCATCTTTAAGCGGCGTCGCAGGGTCGTCAAGCGTGATCTGCTTTAACGTTCATTTTTTCCGGATGCCTCTCGCTGTAGTTGATTTATGCAGCTTTTCCGGAGGCCTCGCCTGTGGAAAGCCGTCGGTTTCGAGTTCTCCCCGGTCTGGAGACTTTGGGTGGCACAGCCGAATATGAAAGAATCGATCCAGTAGACAGAAGATTAACCGGCGATTAATCATCATGTCCTAAAATACAACTTGATATTAATGATGATATCTTCTCAACGAAAACATAAGTACAGAAACGCCGTTGTCCGTGGCAGCCGTTTAGCTATCGTTGGCGAGCTTGCCTCGCTTCGCACCCAGGATTCACGCAGGAGACCCTTGCGCTTTCACCTGGGAGCTACAGGGATGGACAATCCGCATTGTTTGATGTGTTGGACGCGCAGCGTTCTGTCGCGACCCCAGACGAGGCTGGTGAAGGCGATTCAGCAAGCGGCGAAAGATCAGGTCGTTTTGAATGTGGCAATAAGTTGCGGCTACATTGTCAACGCCGCGATCAGGCCAACTTCTTATGAACACTGAGTTGCGTGCCATTGCAGCGATGGATGGGAAATCGATCAACCCGCCAATCGGTCGGGTCTCATAAATGGGTTACATGTCTAATTATCTAGGACGGTGGCGACAACAGATACCGATACTGGCCGGCAATCGTAAGAAGCGCGCTCGGTTGAGCTTTGCCGAAGGCGACTTCGCTGCGGTCTACGCCATGAGCGATGTTCACGGATGTTACAACGAGCTCGTCGAGGTGCATCGCCGCATCGAGGAGGATGCAGCACGCATTCAGGGGCCGAAACTCATCGTCATGCTCGGCGATTATGTCGATCGTGGACCCGATTCGAGCGCGGTTCTGGAGTTCCTGAGCAAGAACCCGCCGCCAGGATTTCAGCGCCTGGTTCTTTGCGGCAATCACGATGCTGAACTGGTGAAGCTCTATCGCAAACCGGCTGGTATTCTCGAATGGCTGGGTTTCGCCGGGACGGAGACGCTGCACTCATACGGCATCGATATCGAGCATCTCCTGCAGTCGGCGGCGGGAAATGAAACGATCACCCGCGTCATTCGCAATATGATACCCGAGCGACATATCCAGTTCCTGGAATCGCTGCCGATCATGGTGCGCCTAGGCAGGGTGGTTTTTGTGCATGCGGGCGTCAGACCCGGCATCGATCTCGAGAAACAAAAAGACAACGACCTGATGTGGATCCGGCAGCCCTTCCTGGACGAAGGACCGCAGCTTCCTGTCCTCGTGATCCACGGACATACTCCGGGGCGAGCCCCGACATTCGGTCCGCAACGCATCGGCATCGACACCGCGGTGTCGGCGACGGGCCGGCTGACCGTACTGACGATCAAGGGGACGAGGGTAGGGCTGCTTTAGCGCGCCGTGCGATTTTTCAGACGAAGGACGCGCTCTCCGCACTCTGGATTTGCGCATCGTATTTTTCCAAGAGTCATTTCTGATCTTCGTGCCGATGCGCTCGGCGAAGAGAGCGTGGCGCACGCTCCAAAAACAAACGCCGCGGGATTGTGCCGCGGCGTCAGAAGGTTCACATGGCTGCCAGGCTCCGTCAGGCGTCCTGGTAAAGATTGGTGCCGATACCGGTATAGGTAAAGCCGTGTTTGCGGATTTCGTCGCTGCGATAGATGTTGCGCAGATCGACCAGGACCGGAGCGCGCATCGACTGCTTCAGGCGATTGAAATCGAGTGCGCGGAACTGGTTCCATTCGGTGACGATGACGATGGCATCGGCGTCGGCCGCGGCTTCGTAAGGGCCGTTCGCATATTCGATGTTCTCGATGACCTTGCGGGCATTGTCCATACCCTCTGGATCATAGCCGACGACCTGGGCGCCGGCGTCCTGCAGCGTCTGAATGATGGCGATGGCCGGGCTGTCGCGCATGTCGTCGGTGTTCGGTTTGAAGGTCAGTCCGAGGATGGCGACTTTCTTGCCGCGAATGTCTCCGCCGACCGCCGAAATGACCTTGCGGCCCATTGCCCGCTTGCGGTTGTCGTTGATCGAGATCGTCGTTTCGATCAGACGGACCGGTGCGTCGTAATCCTGCGCCGTCTTGGCAAGGGCAAGCGTATCCTTGGGGAAGCACGAACCGCCGTAACCCGGACCGGCATGCAGGAACTTGGAGCCGATACGGCCGTCAAGGCCGATGCCGCGCGAAACGTCCTGGACGTTTGCGTCGACCCTTTCGCAGAGATCGGCGATCTCGTTGATGAAGGTGATCTTCATGGCCAGGAAGGCGTTAGCCGCATATTTGATGAGCTCGGAGGTGCGGCGGCTCGTGAAGACCAGGGGAGCCTGGTTGAGGTAAAGCGGACGATAGACTTCGGTCATGGTCTCGCGTGCCCGGTCGTCGTTCAGTCCGACGACGATCCGATCAGGACGCTTGAAATCCTCGATCGCCGCGCCTTCACGCAGGAATTCGGGATTGGAGACGACGGCGACGTCAGCTGAAGGATTGGTTTCCCGCACGATGCGCTCGACCTCGTCTCCAGTGCCGACCGGCACCGTCGACTTGGTGACGATGACTGTGAAGCCTTCCACATAGGTGGCAATCTCGCGCGCAGCCGCGTAGACGTAGGAGAGATCGGCATGGCCGTCGCCGCGACGAGACGGCGTTCCGACCGCGATGAACACAACGTCGGCGCCACGAACGCTTTCGCCGACATCCGTCGAAAACGACAGGCGGCCGGTGCTGGTGTTTTCAGCAACCAGTTGATCGAGACCCGGCTCGTAGATCGGAATGCGGCCCTCGCGAAGGGCCTCGATCTTACTCAGATCCTTGTCGACGCAGATGACGTCGTGGCCGAAATCCGCAAAGCAAACGCCTGAAACGAGGCCGACATAGCCTGATCCAATCATCGTGATGCGCATATTTCCCTCAAATCATTAGAGTAGAACGTCATGCTGCGTCGCAGCATGGCGTTCGTCATACTGAATCTGGGCCAAAAGACAATATCGAAGATCGCTTAATACCCACATCGGAAGTCGTGTCGAGGGTGCCGCTGTTCGTTGCCGGCCACCCGCTCGACAGCAAAAACATAGGTTTATGTGGGCGATATGACAAGTCGAGCGTTCGTGAGAGCCGGCTCTATTTCAATCCGGGAATGAGGCGAACTGCTCTATCGGCTGCTCGGCTGCTACAGCCGGTACCAGACGTACGGGTCCGTTCCCGATTGGATCTTGTCCCAGCGCAGATCTGTATCGCGCCAGTTCTTGATGCTGCTTTGCCTGTTGTCGAGGACCAGGTCGCCCTTGTCGGTTCTGACCACGAGGACGGCATGCCCTTCGCCGGAAGGTGTATAGGCCGTTGCAATCCGCAAGGCCCGCGATGACCAGCCCATCGCTATCAGCCGGCTGCGCTTGGTCAATGCAAAATCTTCGCAGTCGCCGCTGCGCACATTCACCTTCCAGACATCGCCGTTCAGTTCGTTGCGGGAATCGTTGCGGCCGATCATGGTACGATTGACCGTGTGGTTCACATTCTTCAGCTGCAGCATTTCCTTGTCCGTCAGTGCGATGACCGCCAGACCGTTGTTGTCGCGGCATTCGGCGGGGTTCTGGGCGCAGAACAGCACCTGGGCGAAAGGCGGAACGATCTTTTCTTTTTCGGAGATATAGCTGACCTCGGAACTGCTGGTCAGGCCGCGGGCGAAACCTGCGGGGCCGGCCGCAAGTGCAGAGCAGGCATTTCCTACTGTAAAAGCCAGTGCCAGAAGTGTAACGAAGGTTTTCTTCATCTCTTAATCCCCGTCAGGGCAAGCGATTGAGATCAGGCTTGCCTTTTGGCTCAGTCAATGGCATGGCGATTTAGTGATCTGCCAAGTATTGGGCACAGAACGCCTGTCCCGTTTCTGCTGCTTGAAGGAGCATACGCGGGTCCTGTCTCGATTGGCTTAAGCCGTTCGCGACAATTTTAACGATGTGGAATTCTGTTGCACTTTAACACGCAAGCGCTTGATATGCAACTTATGTTAGTACGAGTATATTAACCGTAATGGTTGTGATTGCCTCGTTTTCCCTGCCGGTGAGTGAAGTCCCAAATGTTATCCAACCTCATCAACAGGCAGGTCTTGCGGGAGACGATTCTCGTTGCCTTCATCGGCCTGGTGATATTGACGCTCATTCCTTTTGGGAGTGTCACACCTTTGCCCTTCGCCTTCGCCGCAATCGGAATGTTTGCTCTCGCGATCGTTTCGATATTGCTGTTTGCCGAGCCAATACAAAGCAGGTGGGTGTTCAAGATCGCCTTGCTTTTGCTCGTCGTGCTGGCGAGCTGGGCATTCATCCAAACGATTGAACTGCCGGCAAACTGGCTGGCAAACCCCGCCTGGGGCGCTGCGCGCGATCTGGCGGGCGTCCAATATGCGGCGATCTCCGTCGAGCCGGCCGACACGCTTGCGTCGATACTCAGGGTGGCCCTGCCTTTCATGACTTTTCTGACCGGACTTATCTTGTGCGATACCGATCAACGAGCGCGGAAAGTGCTGACCAGCCTGGGGCTCGCGGCGGGGGGCATCGCTGTTTTCGGCCTGCTGCAATTTTCGATGTTTCCCACCATCCTGATCGTCATAGAGAAACACGCCTACCTCGACAGCCTGACGGCCGTCTTCGTCAACCGCAATACGGCCGCGACTTTCCTCGGGCTAGGAACGTTGCTCATGCTGACGCTGGTCAGGGACAATGCCCGGTCTTACTCAGTCCATCCGCCCGGCGAACCAGGCCGAAACCTTCTGCTCTTGAGAACGTGGATCTATATTCTGCTCCTATGCGCATGTTTCACCGCGTTGATGCTGAGCCGATCACGCGCCGGAATATTCGCGACCTTTGTCGCCGCGCTCATTTATTTTCCCTGGCTTGCCCTCAATTGGAACGGTTCAAGACAACATTTGACACCGGTGTCGAAATGGCGTTCGGTATTGAAGTTTCTCTCGGCGGTCATTTTCGTCGTCCTGTTGCTGAGCATGTTTGCAGGGCAGGCGATTTTGCGCGCGCAGGAACGGCGGCTCGAGGATGATGATCGTTTCTGTATTCTGCCGGGCATATGGCGTGCCATTTCGGATCACTGGCTAACGGGAACCGGCCTTGGAACCTTCCGCACCGTGTTTTCAGCCTACCGCGATCCCGCCTGCGGCATCTTCGGGATTTTTGACCGTGCGCACAATTTCTACCTCGAAGGCATTCTGGGTCTGGGGATAATGTTTCCGGTTGCGACGTTTCTTGTTTTTGCAGTGCTTGCGAAAGTCTTCCGGCGCGGGCTCTCCGACAGGCGGCGCCTGCGACATTATGTTCTGCTCGGCATAGCGGGGACCGTTCTGGTCGCCCTTCATGCCGCGGTCGATTTTTCGCTGCAAATCCCTGGTTTCGCGGTATTTTTTTCCGCATTCCTGAGCGCCGTCGTTGCGATCAGCCTCGGCCGCAGTCGCGGCGAAATCGATCGGCAATATGGGTGATCGATCCGCGCCAAACGGCTTTAAATGAATGGAATTTATGAAGGTTTTTCGAAAATACCGATTTGATTGGGGGCTGCGGGTTGACTCTTAAACGCAAGAAATTTTATAGCGGACGCAGCCTTTAGATTATTGCCGGCGTCAGAGAGCCGGGCTGAGCCGTTCGTTTACTGAAGGGCTCGGCGTTGCCGGGCTGCCACAGTTAGAGAATGATAAACGGCATTCGGTAATTATTGATCAGGGATTGTCTTGTAATTTGTCCGATTGCGGAGCAGTAGCTTCAAGGGCGTCAACACGGGTTATTCTATGGGTTGTTTTCCTGTCGGTAGTACACGCGTCGCCATTGTTGTAGCGCTAACGAGTATTTTGGCAAGCTGCACGTCCTTGCCAAGATCCGGTCCAGATCACAAAGATGTCGATCGAGGGGCCGCGGTAAAGGTAACAACGAAGGAGCGTCGCGTCGGTATCGACTACGCCCTGGTTGACCTCAGCAAGAACGTCCTGTCCTATTTCACCTCTCCGCAACCGACCTCCTTCAAGGGTTTTGGCGGTGGGCGCGGTGGAGCGCCTGAAATTCCGCTCGGTTATGGCGATGTCGTCGAGGTTGCGATCTTCGAAGCTCAGTCCGGCGGTCTCTTCATTCCCTCCGACGCCGGTAGCCGGCCCGGCAATTATATCTCTCTGCCGGCGCAGACCATCGATAGAAACGGAACGATCACGATCCCCTATGCGGGTCGCGTTCCGGCTGCGGGTCGCCTGAAGGAGACCGTCGAGCAGGATGTCGAAGATCGTCTGGCCAGCCGCGCAATCGAGCCGCAGGTGGTTATCACCACGACAACCAACCGCTCCAGTCAGGTGGCCGTGCTTGGTGACGTCAACAATCCGCAACGCGTTCAGATCAGCCCGGCCGGTGAGCGCATCCTCGACGTCATTTCCGCCGCGGGTGGTTTGACGACCAATAACATTGAAACGAATGTGACGCTGCAGCGCCGCGGCAGAACGGCGACCGTCGCCTACAATACGCTGTTGAAAAATCCGGCGGAGAATATCTATGTCGCGCCGGATGACACGATCTCGGTCGATCATGAGCGCCGTACCTATCTCGCGCTCGGCGCCGCCGGCGTCAGCGGCCGGTTCGATTTCGAAGAGTCGGATCTGACTCTCGGGGAGGCCATCGCGAAGGCGGGCGGCCTGCGCGACGACCGAGCGGACCCGGCCCAGGTTCTGCTCTATCGCCTTCTCCCGAGGAAGACGCTTGCGGCGATGCATGTAGATACGACGCGGTTTGCGGGCGATACGGTTCCCGTGATTATCCGCGCCAATCTTCGTGATCCGGCAACCCTGTTTGCCGCTCAGCAATTCAAGATGGAAGACAAGGATATTATCTATATTTCCAATTCGGACTCTGTCGAATTGGTCAAGTTCCTTGACATCGTAAACTCGGTATCGTCCACTGTCGCCGGCGTGTCGGACGACGCACGCGATACCCGTAATGCGGTGCAAGAACTCGGAAATTAAGTGGGAAAGAGCCGGCGCCGAACGCGTACGATCGGCGCCGCGGCCTGTTTTCGACAGCGGATTTGATGAAGGAAGCCACTTTTATGGCAAGGTTTAGTGTTCATGGTAAACTTGCATATAGCGGAATTGCCGCGGCAATTTTTGTCGGCATGACGTCGGGCGCCTTTGCGGCTGCTTGCCTGGGTCCTGCAAACCTGACTTCCATTGATGTCGGCGGATTTACGGCCAATCCCGCCGTTCTGCTCGATATGTCCGATCCGTTGGTTCTGTCGTCGCGTGTTCGTGCGCTGGTCGGAAGCAGCAACGACGCGCTGTCCCCGGTGATCGAGCAGGCCAAGAAGGCGAATGCCGCACAGATGGCGGCCATCGGCTCCGGTCTCGCGCGGGCGGCAAACAGCTGCCAGGTGACAGATCCGCAATTCAAGCTTGTTATCGAAAAGGCTGTCGCCGAGGCGGCGAGCGCCGATCCGAACCTCGCGCCGCTGCTTGCTGCCTTTGCAAAGGTCCTGGCCGAAGGCGGGACCGCGGCTCTCGGCCCTGGCGCAAGTGCTGCCGCCGCAGCACCCGGCATCGGCAATGATGGGCAGGTTGGACAAACCGGCCCGGGGTCGGACGATGGCACGCCTTTCGACGGCGCTGCGACGACTGCCGGTACGCTGATAGTTTCGAACGCAGATTCCGACTCGTCTTCGAGCACTACTAACACTACTACTACGTTTGTCAGCACGAATGGAGGAGGACAGTCGTCCGCTGACACGACGGAGTCGACGAGTCAGAGCGTCCCGGTCACACAATAGCTGGAATTGCCTGTAGATCTTGGCGCTTGACGCCTTTGTTGGAGATCGAAATTGCTGTCGCCAGATAAACTTACGCCGCGTATCGACGCCTCCCGCGATACAGGAAACGAAGCTGATTTCATCGATTTCGACAAGCTGATCGCAATTGTTCGCCGGCAATGGCGGATCGTAGCGGTGTGCGCTTTCGCCTTCGCCATTCTTGGTGTCGTCTATGTGCTGACTGCGGTGCCGGTCTACACGGCCGAGACCAAAGTGCTGATCGACCGCAGCGACAATCAGATGATTAACCAACTGGCGGCTTTCGGCCAGCTGGACGATGACGAGGGCACGGTCCTCAGCCAGGTCGAGCTGTTGAAGTCCGACACGATCGCCTATGCGGTCGTCGACAAGCTGAAACTTGTCGATGATCCTGTATTCACGGCGCAGAAGAACTCGCTTTTTTCTGTCGCAACGCTGAAATCCCTGGTCAATTTCCGCTCCTGGTTTGCCGACGACGGGGCCGTTGCTCCTGATGCGGAAATGAAACGGCGATGGGCTGCGGAAACCGTCGCGGGAAATATCGATGTCGAGCGTGTCGGCAAATCCTACGTCCTCGACGTCAGCTACACCTCGCAGTCGCCGGATCTGGCGCGAGAAATCGCCGCTGCCATCGCCGATGTTTATCTGGTTGATAAGCTCAATTCGAAATATGAGGCGACACGCCGGGCCGGCGAGTGGCTGCAGGAGCGTATTGAAGAACTCCGGCAGCAGGCGCTGGACACCGACCTCGCAGTGCAGAAGTTCCGCAGCGAGCATGGACTTGTCGAGGCAGGATCGGGCACTTTGCTCAGCGAGCAGCAGCTTTCCGAACTGAACAGCCAGTTGATCAAGGCTCAGGCCGAAACGGCGCAGGCCGAGGCGAAATATACTCGCATCAAGTCGATCATCGAAGCCAAGCAGACCGATGCGATCGTGACCGATGTGCTTGACAGTTCGATTTCAAACGACCTTCGCAAGAAATATCTGGAAGCTTCGAAGCTCGAGGCCGAGATCGAGGCGCGGCTTGGTCCCGACCACGTGCAGGCAGTCCGGCTCCGTGCTGAGATGGCCGAATATGAACGGCTCATGTTCGACGAGCTGAATCGCATCGCCGAAAGCTATCAGAGCGAGCTCACCGTTGCGCAATCCCGCGAAAAATCGCTGCGCGACAGCGTTGATAAGGCAACGGGTGTGGCGGCAACGGCGGGCGAGACGCAGGTGCAGCTCCGCGAACTCGAGCGGACGCGGGATACTTATAAGAACCTCTATCAGAGCTTCCTGGCGCGCTATCAGGAAGCGATCCAGCAGCAGAGCTTCCCAATTACCGCCGCACGCATCATCACGACTGCGGAGACGCCGACGAAGCCGAGCGCGCCGAAAAGAAGCCTCGTCATCGCTTTCGCCATGTTCCTGGGATGCGCGTTCGGTAGCGGCATTGGCGCTTTCCGTGAATTCCGCGATCGCTTCTTCCGCACCGGTGACGATGTCAAGGATATGCTCGACGTCGAATCACTTGGCGTCATGCCGTTGATCGAGAACAACGTCGAGGATCCGACGCTCGTCGATCCCGGGAACCCGCGAAGCATCGCCAGGGGCGGCAAGACCACGACTTATGTCGAGGAGCATCCGCTGTCGGCATTCGCCGAGACGCTTCGAAGCGCGAAGATCGCGATCGATATCAGTGCCTCCGACCAGCGCTGCAAAGTCATCGGTGTGGTGTCGAGCTTGCCCGGTGAAGGCAAGTCGACGACCGCCATCAATTTTGCCAAGCTTTTGGCCATGCAAGGGGCACGGTGCCTGCTGATCGACGCCGATATGCGCAATCCGGGAGCGACGCGGGCCATCGGCCGCCACGCGGAGGCCGGCTTGCTTGAAGCAATCGTCGACAATCGCCCGCTGAAGGATCTCATTCTCCTTGACCCCAAAACAAAGCTCGCATTCCTGCCGACCGTGGCACGCTATCGCGTTCCGCATTCGTCGGAGCTGCTCGCGTCGCGCGGTATGGATCAGCTTCTCGAGCTTGCGCGTCAAAGTTTCGATTACATTATCGTCGACTTGCCTCCTCTGGCTCCGGTGGTGGATGCACGCGCCATTAACCCGAAGCTCGACGCGGTCGTTTTCGTGATCGAGTGGGGCAAGACTTCGCGGAAGGTGGTTCAGTCGACACTGTTGTCCGAACCGGATCTCTATACGAAGTGCGTCGGTGCCATATTGACCAAGGTCGATCCGGCGCAGATGAAGCTCTACCGGACATTCGGTTCCAGCGAGTATTATTATAAGCGCTATTCGCGGTACTATACCGAAAGCTGATGCTCGGCATTCGGTATGTTTCGCCCACGAGAATCGTTTTCCTCCTCGTCGCTGTGGTCTTTACGGCGCTGGCCGGCCGAGAACTCTATGCTTCGATAAGGACGGCCAGCATTTCGCTTGTCGCCGAGAGGATAGAACGCGGCGAAACTGTCGCGAACGATGTCGCGGCCAGATATGCGGCGCGCGCTGTCGAGGTGGTCGACGGACACTATTGCCGATCTGACATCGTCGCCGCCGGCGTCACGCTCATTCTGACGCAGCTCGATCGACAGAACGTCAATGTCAACTACGACGCTTGGGCCGCTGCGGCGTCAAATGCGCGTCAATATTTGCGGCATGCCCTCTCGTGCATGCCGACAAATAGCAACTTTTGGCTTCGACTTGCGGCCGTGCAGTCGAAAATCGCAGAAGATCCAGTCTCGATTGCGGAAATGATGAAGCGTTCGGTCGTGCTCGCGCCCCACGATCAAGGAATGATTTTATCGCGGTTTTATTTCTGGAACGATTTTACCAGCGTAACCCTTTCCGCTGCAAAGATTGCGCTTGATAGCGATCTCACCACAATGCTGAAACTTGGCGATCGCTGTATGGTCAATGCCGCGATAAGGAAGGTCAACCCGCAGCTCCGCCCGATCTTCGATCGAACTTGGGCGAGCGTAGGAGAGGGGGCTACAGCGCGGTTTCGACAGCGCTGCGGCAGATAATCGTTCTCCGCCATTCCTGAAGAGCGTAGCAAGCTTAAGCTGCCTAAACCCGCATCTGAGATGAAACATTGTCAGAGCGGACAAAGCAGGTCTTGATACAACATCAACAACGTCCGCCGCGTAAGCGGCGGGCGCTGCATCATCGATGGTTTATCGATGATCAGACGGTTGCGCCGGAGACGACGTCCGTGCCCGTGATGTTGAGCGTTAGAATGCCGACATCCGTATGGCCTTCACCGTCGGAGATCTTGTAGTACTGGATTGTTTCGGTGATATGGTCGCCTGGAGCGATATCCGAAGCTAGGTCATAGGTAAACGAGCCGTCCGCCTTGACATGGAAGGTCCCATAGGTGCCGGCAATGTTCGTTGTTGCGGTCGGGTCGCCGTTTACGCTGGTGTTGGCGAACTGACGCAGGAAAAGATGGCCATTGTCGCCAGGAATGTCGTTGGTCAGCAGATTGCCGGCGATGGCGTCACCCTCGTTGAAGCTGAGATGGTCGTCAACAGCAATCGGCTTTACCTGGGTGACACCCTGGATATTCAGCGTGAATAGGCCGAAATCGGTATGGCCGGCGCCATCGGAGATCTTGTAGGAAACCCGTTCGTGGAGCGTCTCACCGGCGGTGAAGCCGACCTTTGCAGCGTCACTCAATACGTAAGTATAGCTTCCGTCCGGCTTGACGTAGAACGTTCCGTAGTCGCCTGCGATTGCGGTAATCTGATTGTTGCCCTGCTTGGCACCAACGCTCTGGTGGTCGAAGGCGCGAAGGAAAAGGTTGCCATCGGATGTGTCGTTGCTGAGCAGGTTCCCGGAAATGACGTCGGTTTCCAGAAATGTTGCAGTATCGTCGGTTGCGTGAATAGCCATCTGTGTCTCTCCTTGAAATTGCTCTTCGCCGGTCACTTTTGACTTCGGCAAGCCGGATGATTAAGAGTATCTTAATACATGGAGTCAAGCGTGTAGTTAACGACAGACAAGCACTTCAGAGTGTATTGATCTGCAAGTATACGCGCGCAATGTGCATAAGTCGATGAAAGTCCTAAATATTATAGTTTTAACAATTAGTGATCGCCCGTGCCGTTGTAATCTCGCTGTATGGTTCTTTCGCGATTAGAAAATCGTTGTTCCATGACAAATGTAGTAATCTTGTCCGACAGTGTATCACCCCGTAGGGCTATTGTGTAATCGCGACGGATTATTAAGCGGATTTGCAAAGTCGCAGGGCCCTCTCCCATCGGTTGGTAGTCTATCGCCGAAAATAACCCTTCCGTTTACCGCATATAGGTTCAGTTTGGGAACGTTGTGCTGCGCTGGAGCGGGTATATGCCGGCTTCAGCTTGCTGCGGATCACAGTGCGGTAGTGTGCCGAATCGAGGTAGAATGGGCGTTGGTGGCTCTGCAACCCTATCGCGGTACAATATTTTGAGTACACTAGAATAATCATGCTCCGAATGTAAGAATATTCCGAGATATCGCGCATTTTAGTGTTTCATTTTAGCAGCCGGAGAGATGTCCGCAGTTAGAAGGTCTTCCATAACCTCGGGAGATCGCAGCATGACCGTCTATTACGTGAATTCAGTAACGGGATCCGACCATAACAGCGGAACCGGTGAGAGTTCAGCCTTTGCGACGTTGTCCGCTGTGGAAGCCTTAAAACTAAATCCTGGCGACAGCGTGCTGCTTGCTGCCGGAAGCGTCTTCAACGAACAGTTCGACCTGAAATATTCCGGCACTGTCAGCGCTCCGATCACCATCGGCAGCTATGGCATCGGTGATGCGCCGGTCATTCACAGCAGCAATAACGGGATACACGGTTCCAAGGCTTCGAACATCATTGTCGAGAACATCAAGATCGCCGATACTGGCGCCAACGCGATCTATGCAGGGAGTGTATCGAACTGGATCGTCCGCAACGTCGAGGTCTCGAATACCGGTCAGGCCGGAAAGGCCGGCTCGCTCAGCTTCCAAAGCAGCCAGAACATCACGATCGAGAATAGCACCCTGACCGGTGTGCATGCCGATGGCATTTGGATGGATAAGGTCAAGGGCGTCACCCTCGTCAACAATACCGTTACCAACAGTCAGGGGAGCGTGGCTGACGCCATTCAGCTCAACAACAGCAGCAATATCCTGATCAAGGACAATCATCTCGAGCAGACGGAAACCAATAGCGCCAAGGGCGTCCTGGTGCTGATCCGGGCTCAAGATGCCGTGGTTGAGGGCAATACCCTTGTCGGCGGCGGTTTCGGGCTGAGCGCTCAGGCGGGCACGAACATCGCCATCCATGACAACGACATCTCTGGATATGGCGGCTACAGTTGGTCGTACGGCATCGGTCTTGGCGACTCCGGCGATGCGAAAAATTACGATATTAGCGGAAATTACCTGCACGACGGCGTCTACGGCGTCCTGGTCAGCGCTGTCGGCAATCCCGCCTATGTCCGCGAGAACATCATTGTCCACGACAATGTCTTCGACGACCTGACCGCGTCGGCACTGAAGGTCGACAGGTCTGCATCAGGCTCCTTCTATGACAATGTCATCGATAGTTCGGTGTCGACGCTGACGATGCCCGCTGCAATCGCTGCGCAGAACACGTTCTCCATCGGTGAAAACAAGACGCTCGAACAAGCGCAGGCCGAGCTTGACAGCGCAGCGGGCAGCGCGAGCGGCGACACGTCGTCGAGCAATGAGCAGACTCCTGTCGCACCGGTTTCCGAGCATGTGGAGGTACCGGCGCCTCAGGTAGGTTCTCCGGCGCCCAGCATGGAAACGCCGGCCACGACCGCGCCTGCAGCGGTCGTTCCGAAAATTGTTGCGGTCCACGATAGCTTGAAGATCGCGGAAGATACCGGCAGTGCCTATCACGGAAATCTGCTTGATAACGACAATGCGATTAACGGCACAATACTGCTTCGCCGCTTCGGTGACAGCGCGGTGGACAAGCACGGCCTGACGCTGACCGGAAAATACGGCGTCATCCACGTCGAAAGCGACGGCGATTATAGTTATACGGTCGATGCCACCAAACTCGCAGGCCTCAGCGGCAAAGTCAGTGAGTTCTTCCAATACAAAATCTCCGATGGCGCTTCCCATATCGATACCGACAGCTTGAGCGTGTCGATCAACGTCGACGCATTCCATAGCAGTCACGCCTCGCACGTCCTGGCGTGAGGCTGTACCGGAGTCTGGCGCATTCCCGCGAGCCGCGGGCGGATTCAATTTGCGAGGCGGCCAAGTTTTCGCTGGTGGGCGATGCGAACGGCACCCTCTTGATCGGAAAAGTTCGCGTCTGTAAAAGCCAAATCAAACTACAGATTGCATTTATAGTTTAGTTCGTCAGTAAAAGCCGGATTTTAGTTGCCACATGCTCGCCGCTTTTAACCCTTATTGGCGGTCTTGCGATATTCACTTGCTTCGGCTCGTTTACTTATCGTAGTGTTGAAGTTAGACCGCTGAAATTGCTCGTGTTAAGTTTGTATTTTCGGTCATTTTCAGTGGGATTTATGTTCTACGTCATGGCTCGCAAGCGGGATCGGCAACGGTGCCGGGGATCCGAAGGCAGCCATGTCAATGATCGGATTGATGGCCGGTAACTGCACTGTGGACCAGCATTTCGTTGGTGCGCGATGCGGTAGAAGAGGATTGCTTCGTGTTTCAAAGTTCAGCAGCTGATGTCAATGAACCGTCCAAAGCCTTGCGGAAATGCAAAGGAGGACTGATCTTCATTGGTATAGCTAGCGCGCTTATCAACATACTTTATCTGACAAGTTCATTTTTCATGCTTGAGGTGTATGATCGGGTCATTCCCAGCAAAAGCATACCGACGCTGGCCGCCTTGGCAATACTTGCGTTGACTCTTTATGTTTTCCAGGGCGCGTTCGAAGTTCTCAGGAGCAGAATGCTCGTTCGCGTTGCCGGTGCGCTTGACGAGATGGTGAATGGGCGGGTGTTCCGGGCGTTGATCAAAGCGCCGCTGAAGGTCAAGATCGGCGGAGACGGGCTTCAGCCGCTGCGGGATTTCGATCAGATAAGAACGTTCTTGTCCGGCATGGGCCCGACGGCAATGTTCGATCTGCCCTGGCTTCCTTTCTATCTCGTTATCTGTTTCCTTTTTCATCCAGCAATTGGATATATCGCGATCGGCGGATCGCTCGTTCTCGCCATTCTGACGTTCCTGACCAACCAGGGCACGCGCACGCTCTCCAAGCGGCAATCGGAAGCCGCCAACATGCGCAACGGATTTGCGCAGAGCTCGATCCGCAATTCCGAGGTCATTCATGCCATGGGCATGGCAGGCACCATGGCCGAGATCTGGGACCGCAAGAACGGCGAATACCGGAACATCACCCGGCAGGCATCGGATGTCGGCAACGGATATGCGACGCTGTCGAAGATTTTCCGCATCGCCCTGCAATCGGGAACGCTGGCAACAGGCGCGATCCTGGTCATTCAGGGTCAAGCCTCTTCGGGTATTATCATCGCCGGTTCCATCCTGACGTCCCGCGCTCTGGCGCCTGTGGAGGCGGCGATCGGAAATTGGCGCGGTTTCGTTTCCGCCCAGCAGAGCTGGGCGCGGCTTGCGAACCTGCTGAAGACAATTCCGGAGATCCAAGCCCCTCTCGCGCTGGCTGCACCTTCCAAGCAGGTCACGGTTGAAGGTGTCGCCAGCGGACCGCCGGCCGGCCAGCGGCTGGTTATTTCCGATATCAGCTTCGGCCTGAAAGCCGGGAGCGCTCTCGGGGTCATCGGCTACAGCGCCTCTGGCAAATCGTCGCTGGCGCGGGCGATGATGGGCATCTGGCCGACGGTCAGAGGATCCATTCGTCTGGATGGCGCGGCGCTTGACCAGTGGGACGGCGACGCACTCGGCCGGCATATCGGTTATCTTCCGCAGGATGTCGAGCTCTTCTCCGGCACCGTCGCGCAGAATATCTGCCGCTTCGCTAAAGAGATGTCGCCGGAAGCGGTGGTTACCGCGGCGAGGGCGGCGCGCGTTCACGACCTCATTCTGCGTCTGCCGAACGGTTACGAGACCGAAATCGGCGAAGGCGGTGCTGCGCTTTCTGCGGGCCAGAGACAGCGTATCGCGCTTGCGAGAGCGCTCTACGGCGAACCATTCCTCGTCGTGCTCGATGAACCGAATTCCAATCTGGATGAGGAAGGCGAGCGGGCGCTGAGTGCTGCGATCATGAGCGTGCGTGCACGTGGCGGCATCGTCGTTGTCATCGCGCATCGCTCCGGCGTTCTGGCAGTGTGCGACTTCGTGCTGATGATGCAGGAGGGCAGGATGATCGCATTCGGTCCTAAGGAAGAAGTTCTGGCGCGGGTCAGCCGGACCGAGGCAGCACGAACCCCGATTGCCGAGCGCGTGGCTCAGCTTAAGGTCGTGGTCGACGGCAATGCGGCGGAATAGGCCGGAAGGAAGATCGTGAGCAAAGTTATTAGTGAATCCAAACGCTCCCTCAATCGCCATGTGGCGGTTGTCGGCGCGCTCTCCATTGCGTTGGTTTGCGGCATTGGCGGTTGGGCGGCGACGACGGAACTTTCCAGCGCCGTCATCGGAGAAGGCGTCGTTGTCGTCGACGGCGACGTCAAGAAGATCCAGCATCTGACGGGCGGCATCGTCTCGGAACTTCTGGTCTCCGAAAACGAGCATGTGTCGGCCGGACAGGTTTTGATACGGCTTGATGGAACGGCGACAAGAGCACAGCTGTCGATTGTCGAGAGCACGCTTGCTCAGCTTTATGCGCGCCGCGCCCGCCTGAAGGCGGAGCGGATCGGCGCCGAGTCGTTCGAAGTCGAAGAAAACCTCAGCGATCTGACATCCAGCACCGCGGCGCAGCAGCTGCTCGACGGCGAGCGAAAGTTGTTCGACAGCCGCAGATCGGCGCTGACCGGAATGAAGAGCCAGCTGGCGTCGCGCAAGGATCAACTGGGCGAGCAGATCAAGGGCTTGGTCGTTCAGATTAACGCCACAAGCGATTCCCTCGGCTTAATCGAACAGGAGCTCGAAGCCGTCGATGTTCTCTACAAGAAGGGTCTGGTCACGCTTCAGCGTTTGAATACGCTCAAGCGCGCCCGCGCCGATCTCCAGGGTAACAGCGGTCAGGAAATCGCTGCAAAGGCAGAGGCCGAGGGCAAGGCGATCGAAATCGACCGACAGTCGATTCAGCTGGATGAGGATCGCCGTTCGGAGATCGCAAAGGACCTGACCGATGTCGAAGCTCAGATCGCCGAAAATGAGGAGCGCCGCGGCACTGCGCTCGATCAACTCCGCCGTCTCGACATCACCGCGCCGCTCAGCGGCCGCGTTCACGAATTGTCGGTGCACACCGTCAATGGCGTTATCGAAGCCGGTCAGACGCTGGGGCTCGTCGTTCCCGAAAATGACGATCTTACCGTCCAGGCGAAGGTCGCTACCCGCGATATCGACCAGGTCCATGTCGGCCAATCCGTCGATGTGCGTTTCAGCGCTTTTGATCAGCGCACGACGCCCGATGTGCAGGCGGTGATCACCTCAATTGCGCCTGATATCGTCAAGGATGAGCGGACGGGGATCAGCTACTATCCACTGCGCGTCAAGCCGGAGGCTCAAAGTATCGCGAAGCTGAAATCGATAAAGCTCTATCCCGGCATGCCGGCCGAAGTCTTTATCAAGATCGGCGACCGGACCGTCATCTCTTATCTCACAAAACCTCTGACCGATCAGATGCAGCACGTATTTCGTGAGGAGTGATTGGCGCTCCTCGGCGTCGTTGCGGCATGTCGAGGCAGCTGCTATCCCGGTTGGATGCGAGGCTGATTTGCGCACTGAAGCGGACGTGACAATCTGTCCTTCATGATATTGTCTCAAGCCTGCTGCAAGGTCGGCTCCAAGGGCCTGCCAGCCGTTCCACAAGGTTCTCCTGCCGGGCGACGTATAGCTCTCGCCGAGATATGGTTCTGTCATGATATGTTTGCGGCTTTGGCGAGCGGCGCCGACCGAGAGGCGACTGGCATCGGTTCTGGTTCTGCTTTTAGCGTGCCTCGTAATGGTTTTGATGACTGGAAAGAGTGATGCCGAGAACCTTCCGCCGCTGAAAATTGTGGCTTTCGGAACATCGCTGACAGCGCGCGGGGGATGGCAGCCCGGCCTCCAGACAAGGCTTTCTGCCTGCCTGCAGAGATCCGTGAGAGTGGAGAGCGTCGCAAAGAGCGGCGAGACGTCGACATGGGCTTTGACCCAGCTCGATCGGGTCGTTGCCGAGCAGCCGGATATTATTCTGATCGAGCTCTACGCCAATGACGCGACATTGCATCGGTTCGTGTCCCTGGCACAAAGCCGAAGGAATATTGCCGACATTCTCGATCAGCTTCGTCAACGCCTGCCGCGGGCGCGGATCATCCTCATGGCGATGAATCCATTTTCGGGACTGCGGGGGCTAATCCGTCCTTTTGCCGGTAGCTATATCTCGGCTCATCAGGCGGAAGCACGGAAACGCGGCCTGGAGTTTATCGACTATCGGCCCGATTGGGAGCGTCTGACCCCTGACGATCTGGCCGCTGCAATTCCTGACGGCGCCCATCCGAGGCCCGAAGTCGCATCTAAGATCATCGTTCCCCAACTCGCCCGGCACATAGCCGGCCGCGATTGCAGAGAATGAATTTCCTCTGTCTCGAGGGCGTCTGCGCCCGTTGGCGGTTTCAACCTGCCGCGAGATAACCCTTTAAATACTTGACCAGCGACGTCCGGCCGGCATCGGAAACATCTTCATGAGAGGGGCTGTCCAGGTCCTGCAGGAGATAGTCCTTGAGTTCGTCATCGCTTTGGGCGACATAGATGCCCGGCCGGCCGACAAGCTGACTGACCGTGGCAAGCTGGTGATCGTTTCGATGCTCACCAAGAGCCGCCTTCCGTGGAACAAGAATGATCGGTTTGCCGAAACGCTTCGCCGTGAGGACCGTGCCGATTCCCGCGTGAGAGACGATGACAGTCGCATCGCGAAAGACCTTATCGAAGTCCGCAGGCTCGATATTCTTGATCCATTTCATGTTCTGTGGAGTATAGGTGCCCTTGCCAATCTGAGCCAGCACCGGTCTGGTCAGATCCTTGGCGAAGGTATCGACGGCCTTGACGAGGCGATCAAACGGCAGCTGCGTTCCGACGGTGACAAGGATCAAAGGACAGCTCCTGCGTAATGGGGGCCATCCGGCCGCGAGAGATGTTGCCATTGCGTGAGCCAGAGCGTTGCAATATGGCCGGCCAATTTTCCCGATAAGGAGAGTTTCTCGACATTGGCGACACTATCGATCCAGATCGTTCGCTTGCCCATGAGCCTGCCGGCCAACAGGCAGAACAGGCCTGGAGCTGCTCCCGTCGACAGGATGACATCGGGCTTCAGCTTGAAGACAATGTAGAACGCGCTGAAAAAACACTTGATTGACATAACGATCGAGTCCCGGCTGCAATCGGGCAAAACCAAGCCATTGCTGATATCGTACTTTTTTAAGAGACCGGGAATCGTGGTGGCGAAAAATACCTCGCTACCCTCAAAGGCAGCGCGCATAGCCATCATCTGTTCCCAGTGACCACCTCCGGACGAAGCGGCGAGAATTTTCCGTTTTTTTCCGTCAGTCATATTAGGTCCATCCTCGCACTATCTTATGGTTCGCGCTGCTATGGTGTCTCAGCATATTTAGAGCCCGCTGAGAATTGTTCACATTTTGCGAGCCATGCGTTGGAGAGTGTGATTTCCTATTGCAATGCATCATTTTTGAATGCAATGCAATGCAAGCGGCTCGGCCGGCATTGACTTCACGAGTGGCAGTGTATCGTCTTGTATCACCTCGAAAGGACAATCGGATGCACAACAATCCCGTACGCGCTTACCGTCCCGATATAGATGGTCTTCGTTCGGTTGCCGTCATTTCCGTTGTGCTATTTCATGCAGGTCTGAGGTCATTTTCGGGCGGATTCGTTGGTGTCGATATTTTCTTCGTCATCTCCGGGTATCTCATTACAGGACATATTTATGGCGACATTCTAAAATCGGAATTCAAATTCACAAGATTCTATGCGCGGCGGGCACGGCGCATATTGCCGGCGCTGTTTTTCGTATTGGCCGTTTCGTTTCTGATCGGTTTTCTCCTCCTGTCCCCGGGCGAGTTCAGGAAATTTTCGCATAGTGCCGTTGCCGCCATGTTAGGCTTTTCTAACGTCTATTATTGGCTTTCCAGCAACTACTTCTCGCCGGCATCCGACCAGCTGCCCATGCTGATGACCTGGAGTCTCGGCGTGGAGGAACAGTTTTATATGGTCTTTCCCTGGATCATTTTGTTCCTGAACCGCTACTTTAAACAGGCTATTCTTCCCGCGATCGCTACGCTTGTCGTACTCTCCTTCATATTTTCCGTTGCAGCGTTGAAGATCAATCCCGCTTTCACCTTTTACCTGCTTCCGACCCGCGCATGGGAACTGGGGATTGGCGGCATTCTCGCTGTTATGGAGACAAAGGGTTTGCGTCTCGACCGGGGGGGCAGCGCAGTCGTCAATGCCATTGCATTGATCGGCGCGATATTGGTTGTCCTACCGATCTGCGTCTACAACGATTCCACGCCTTTTCCCGGAGCTGCGGCGCTTTTGCCGGTTCTCGGGTCGGCGCTGCTGATTGCGACCCCAAGCTCGATCGTGGCTTTTGCGCTCGGTTCGCGGCCGTTCGTTTTTATCGGGCTTGTCTCATATTCCTGGTATCTGTGGCATTGGCCTCTTTTGAGCTTCGCCAGCGTCGCATCCGTCTGGCCATTGCCGCAATCGACGGCTTTGCTCATCGTTGGAACCTCATTTATTCTGGCGGTTCTGACGTATTATCTCGTGGAGAAACCGTTTCGGCGCCCGGGTCTTTCCAATGGCCGCACACTTTGGCGCTACGCCGCGGCCTTGGCGGTTTTCGCGTTTCCTTTCGCGCTGACCGCACTACTGGCCGGCGTTCCACAGAGATTTGGTTCACAGGTTGCCAGGATTGAACAGATCGCAGGCGGGCGTGAAGCGTGCCTCGTATCTTATGGTGCAACCTCCCCAGCTCTCGGCAGCAACTGCCAACCTGCAGGCAATACCGAGCCTGCGATAGCTTTGATCGGCGACAGCCATGCGGCTGCCCTTGCGCCCGGATTGCGAGCCATCGCGCAGGAGCGGGGTTACCAGCTTTACGTCTTTACAAAAACATCCTGCCCGCCGCTGACAAGCGCCACGCGCTATATGCCCAACCATCCGCTCCATGCTGCAGAATGCTCGGCTTATAATGCCAAAGTATTGGGTTTGCTGCGCGAAAACGACGCGATCAAGAAAGTTATCTTGGCCGGGTACTGGTCTGCTCCGATGCGTGAAGCAGAGACCGGTTCGCGCTATATCAGCCCAGGAGCCAATGGCGCAGAGCAGGCCGAAAACCAAAATGGGCCGACCCTGGAGTCGGCACTTGCATCGCAGATCGCTCAATTGCGGGCCATGAACAAGGATGTCGTCCTTCTGCAAGACGTTCCACTGTTCAACTTTAATCCTGTCCGCGCCGTGCTCCAGCGTGCCATACCCTTCAGAGCTGCGTTTGGAGGATGGCTCGACGGCGATCGTAATCTGACACCATATGATGCTCCGATGAAAGCTGTCGCGAATTTCGACGATCCGGTCAGGGATATCATCACGCGTGTCGCGGAGAAATCACCGCCTGGCGTGATCCTGGTCGATCCTTTCAGCGCGCTTTGCCCGCGAGCTCGGTGCAGTTTTTCCACCGCCGACGGCGCCCCGTTGTTCATAGACAACCAGCATCTATCGACGGTCGGCTCGGAAGTTGCCGCCAGGGCGGTCCTTCCGGCAGATGACGAGGAGAAAATGAGGACGACGTCTTTTTCCGACAAACAGTCTCGGGTGACTGGTATTGTGAGGCATATTGACATGCCGGTGCGCTGAGTTCGCCTCAGCTCCTGTGAACAGTGGTGACTTTCACCTCTTCAGATCCCGCAACGAATGCGCCCGAGCGCCGGTGCAATCAATGCGCTGTCATCCGCGGCCTCGACGCCATGGGATCGACCAGTTGAAAGATTGGCGGCTTCCAGTGTTCCGGATGACGTGCGTCGTTTGGGACGCACGACTAAAGCGCGTCGCTTTCAATCCACGCATCGTGCTTTCCCAAAGATCGATTCCAACTTTCGGGCAAAGGCGCTACGCCGCAACAACCTTAGCTCTGAGGCTGATGGATTTGAGGTAGCGCCCAACTGGCTTTTCGATGAACATATAAATCAGAGCACCGCCACCGGCAGCAATCGCCACATCCATCGGGCGCCAGAACCAAAGATAGCGAAAATTTATGCCTGAAAGTGCGGTCAGATCACTGAACAGCGTTCGGCTCAGGGTGAAGAACAGCTGCTGAAATATGTAGACCGAAAACGACGCAGCGCCCAAAAATCTCAACCACGGTATGTTAGGTGCCCAGCCAAGCCTCTCGCTCGTCAACGCCGCGACGACGACCAGCACCGCAAGCCCACTCCATGCTAGCCTGCCCAGCAGGTACGAGCAGGCGAACAAGCTGGCGGCGAGAATTAAGGATATCAACACGGACCGCAATACCGAAACACTTTGCAGCGTCAAGCCGTATGTTCGCCCTAAAATCGCACCGGCCAAGAACTCAAGGAGAAGAGAGTTGGTATAGATTTTAAAGGCTGCGCCTTGCAGCGGTGCGATCTGTCCCAATGTCACCAGCGCAACGAAACACCCCGCCAGTGCCCAAATGCGGAGATTTTGCCGGATGAGCAGGATAAGAGAGAACACGGCATAGAAATACATCTCGTAGTTCAGGGTCCATCCCTGCAGGATCACAGGCCAAGTCTCTCCGTCCATGTTCTCGTATGGAATAAAGAGCATAGACAAGATCACCGGAACGATACTGGGTTCATATTGATGAACCGGAATTCCGATCAACACCAAAAGGCCGGCGGAAAGAATCGCGACCCAATACATTGGAACCACGCGAATAACTCTATCGAGCAGGAAGGCAGACGGGCTTTTGTCTTTCGCGTCAGTTGTGGCGATCATAACGAAGCCACTGATAACAAAGAACAAGTCAACGCCATATGCCCCGATCCAAAATATCTCGAATCGGTGATACAGCAACACTCCGATGGCTGCCAAAGCACGAAGATATTGAAGTGATAAAATCTCTTGTGGTTTCTGTTTGGTGAGCATCCCCTTGCCCCTTATTCGCGCGCGACCTCACGCGAAAGCGGGCCGCCGGCACGCCAGCATTACCCCTTGTCGTGACGGCTGTTGGTTCTTTCCTGTCGAGTGTATTTGGTATGGTTTCTCAAAAAATATTTAAAACTTCTATCCACTCTGTGTGTTCATCGACGAGCCATCGCGCTTCATTCTGCTTAGCGGAAGCGAAACAACCAGGTAAGGCCAGAGAATGACTGGCGCCAGCATCATTCCCGCTTCCATCATTGAGCCAACCACGATCAGAAGAATGATTGCAACTTCCTTGGAATGTGTGGCGCGAAGCTCGGTTGAACGCTGGATCGTTACTAGACGGCCGCCCAAACGCTGAAGAATAAAGGCTGTCCAGGCAATCATGCCCGGAACCCCGATGTTGAGGGCAAGTTCCAAGTAGGTGTTGTGGGTGGAGCGCGCGTCGAAGGTCAGCGAGACATATTGCTCCATAATTTCCGGCTGACGGAAAACGGCAAAACCGTAACCAAAAAGAGGGCGGTCGTACACCAGCGGCATCAACTGTTCCCAGATGTTGGTCCGTCCGGAAAAGGTAAGGTCTTTTCCAAATGCGTCCGCAATCATTTGTGCAACGCCAAGATAGGCGAAGGATGCCGCCACCCCCAATATAATGCAGAAGAAGAAAACAATGAAGGAGCGCGCCAGGGAGTTTCCCACGGTTTGCATCATACGTGAGCCGGCCAATGTGGCCACGCCGATCGCCACCATAACAACCGCAGTCGAAGATTTGGAAACAACGATGAGTAGGAGAGTACACAGCAACGCCGCCCAGCGTAGAAGTTGGCTATAGCGTAATGGTCCTCTTGGTATTCCCAGCGACAGCATGGTTATGAAACTGACGGCACAAAACTGACCAAGACCGTTCTTGTGGTAGAATAGACCCTTAACCATGCCGGCATAGGATCCTCCCATCACAGCATATCTTGGCAAGGCCACGGTATACAGGATGTTGGCAAACGCCGCGAACATACCAAAGGTCGCCAGAAGCCGGAAGGTTTCAACGCTGCCGTATCGATGCCGGTAAAGCAACGGCGCTACTGTCAGTACGGCGACGGCGGCAATGCCGCGCACGGATGCGCTAAAACTGATGGAAAGCCCAAGGGAAATGATTGACAGTATAATAACGACGAAAACCAGAACCGGTATCCTACGAAAATAGGAAAGGAAACGGTTTGGTTCCAATACGAAGTAAAGGCCGATCAACGGAATGAGGCTATACAGCATCAGTTTCTGCGCAAACGGATCAACAGATGCATCTTCATTGAAGTTTGAGGGATAGCCGTACCACATCCCGGTTGTTCGCAAGAGTGTTAGGTAGAACATTCCGGTGAGAAGGACGCGGACAAGCGTTTCCTTTCTGATGCCGCGACGTGGCCGCGGCCGGACGACTGGCCGCAGGATGATTTCCTGGTCCGGAAGATAAGAATGGCCGAGACTCATCCGAGGGTACTCCTGCAAACAGTATCAGAAGGCGGCATTGGGCCTGTATTCCTGGTATGCGTGTCCGAGAATCCCGTTCACCATGCCGGCACCGCGTAGCACATGGGTGAGTGCCCGCATGCCCCAATAGGGTGAAACCAGGATCGCCGGCAGCATGACCAGCCCAAGCATCACTCTCGTGGCGCCATAGGCCGCGCGATAGAGCCGGCGCTTGAGGTTGCCGTGCAGGACTTCGCTGACGGCGAAAGTGTTGCCGAGCCGGTATTGTCGCTGCAACACCCATTTCCAAGTCATGCGGCTGGCGGGAACAATATCATAGACGAGCGCCTTGTCAGCCCAGAAAACCTGCATGCCACGGCGAATTGCCTGATTGAAGAAGAGATAGTCAGTGCCCCCGGTGAAGCGCATTTTCTCTTCGAAGCGTAGATTCCATGAGCGGATGAGGCGATAATCGAACATGACATTGTTCGAAGCCGCATAGGAAATGCGCTGACCGTCCTTGTTCTTCTTGCGCTCGAAAACCCTTGCCTTGATGAAATATTCCGGCGGATTCTCGGGATAGACCGGCTGGACCGGACCGTAGACGCAATCGGCGCGATTATTCTCCCGGGTCTCCAGCATCGCATCGAGCCAGCCGTCGACCGGCCATTCGTCATCGTCGAGAAAGCAGAAGAGGTCGGTGCCGGCTGGGGCCGAATCGAGCGCGCGATTGCGCGCAAAGGGAATGCCCTGGTTCGGTTCGACGACATAGATTAGATCGTAGGCGCCGGTTTGGCCAAAGGCCTCGACCGTGGCTCTTGCACTGCCGGCGGCATCGTTGTCGACGATCACCATCGTGAGATGATAGGGGCGAGCCGGGTGCCTGGTCTGGCGTGTCATCACATTGAGCAGCTTGGCAATTCCGTCCAGCCGCCGATAAGTCAGCACGCCGACGGCGATGTTCAACGGCGGCGCCCCTGACGGATCAGTTCCGGCGGATGAATGCGGAAAGGTGTCCTGCTGGTTCATGACTGTCCTCTCCGCAACATATTGCCCAAACGCTTGCGCGCTGCCATCAAGGCCACTTCGTTGACGGCATCATCGCCGAACGGACCGCCGGCCACCGTGTTGCGGGCTTCGCTCCTCAGTTTCAAGAGCGATGTCGTTTCGGCAATGCCTCCCGCCACCAGGCTCTTGCCGAGCGCATGCAGCCCATCATAGCGGCGCGCCAGCTCCAATCCTGTGGCGATCATGATCCGTGGGCGCAGTGTTTTTGCCCTGTTCGTGCCCGTATAGCGGTTCGAGGCGTGAATGCGCTGAAAGGTCAGCGGCGTTTCGACAATGGCTCCGCGACCGAGATAGGCGGCTGCAAACTTGATGTAATTGTCGCTGAGCACGACATCTTTCGCGACCGACATTGGCAGGATCTGGGACAGAAGATCGCGTCGGAAGCTCAAGCCGGAGGTCGGCACCGGAAGCGAGGGAAAGCCGCCCCTGCGCAGTGTGTCCCGTTTGTCGAACAGCGTCACCTGCAACTGCGCGGGAGGCAGGTCGCCTTCGTTGGTCGTCACACGGTCGAAGCACCAGTCGATCTCGTTGCGGTCATAGATCTCGGCGATGCGCGCGAGTTTGCCAGGCAGAAACGCATCATCGGCATCAAGGAGAAAGAGGATGCCGCCACTCGCGGCCGCAAAACCCGCATTGAAGCTTGAGGCCTGCCCGCCGTTTTCCTTCAATACGGATCGGATCTGCTCGCCGTAGGAAGCGAGGATCTCCCTGGAATCATCCGTGGAGCCATCGTCGACGACAATCACCTCGTAGTCGGGACAGGTCTGCGACAGGACGCTGTCGATGCATGGGCGCAGGAACTGCCCATAATTGAAATTGTTGATCAGCACCGAAAGTTTCAAATTACCGCCTCCTGGGCCAATCGATTACCGCCCCAGCGGCGCGTACCGGCGAATGCCGGCACGATAGCCACGCATGTAGTAATATTTCCAAATCGCCCAGAAACGCTTCTTTGACCGCGGCAGGAGATAGAGGAGGGCAGCACGGAAAGCCCACTGTGCGCTTTCGATCCAGGTCGGCAATGGAACGCCGCTTATCCTCACGCCCTCCGGCACCTCATCAGGAAAGAGTGCCGGCATGCCGTAGCCAAGCCGCTCGCCGCGTTTCTGCACCCAATCCTCGGTCACGCTCGATGCCGGGATCCAGTGGTGAACCACGGCTTCGGCGCAACGATAGGATTTGGCTCCGCCCGCGGCCAGGCGGATGATGATTTCAGCGTCTTCACCCATTGCGAACATCTTTCCCGGAAGAGGGCCGATATCTTCTCGATAGCGTACGCTTGTCCCCAGCAGCTCTCGCCGAACGATTGTGTTCGGGCCCCAAACCTTTGTCGGATCGCACGGTCCGCTTTGCGTTTCATCGACGATCGCGAACGTCGATCCCATGGGAATCCAGTCGATAAAGCGGTCCTTCGGCTCCTCCTCCCAATCTGGAACGATTCTGCCGCCGAAGACGCCATAGCTCGGATGGGCTGCGGCACAGTCGACGATCGCTTTCAGCCAATTTGGTTCGGCGCGGATGTCGTCGTCGGTAAGGACAACGAGATCCCCCTTCACCCGATCCAAGGCCAGATTCAGCGCGCTGGATTTTCCCGGCTTGCGCTGCTGCAGGATGGTGATCGGAAGCTTCTCGCTATACGATTTCAGAAGGTCGAACGTATCGTCCTTGCTATTATTGTCGACAGCGATCAATTCCCATCGATCATGGGGAAGCTCCTGGCTCACCAATGAATCCAGAGTATGGCGCAGCCGGCGGCTGGCGCCATTATAGGATGAAAAGAGCACGCTGACGAAAAGATCCGACATCAGTTACCAACCCTCTTGGTGAAGTCGAAAGAGAAAAGCCTCATGATTTGACTACCTATGCCTATTGGACGGATCGTTTTGCTATGCGGGATTCGACCGCGTCCCGCCGAAGAATTCGCGCCGATAACCGCCGCCGAGAACCCTCAGCTTGCGAAAATTGCGCAACAACCGTCGCGGCTTCAGAAGTACGCCACGATTGAGAAAATACTGCCGCATCAGGCTCGGCGCGCGGCTGTGCGATCCGCCATGGGCGACCCGGTAGACTGCTCCCCGGAAAGGCAGTTTGGTCAAGGGCGCTCCGCGCTGGGCAAGAATGTCCGCAATGCGGACGTGGCTGCCCAGCATCGACTTGATCCAGTCGAGAGAGGCGTCTTCAAACCGCTGCGGCAGTTCATACAGATCGGCGCGAATGATCAGCGAGGTGCCGCAGAGATGGCTGAAGTCGTCATGTCCCAGCAGAAAATTGCCGCCGTCGTCCCAGATGTAACCGTTGTCGATCGTCCATCCGTTGGCATCCCGGTTTTCCGATACATATTGCACGATCCGGGAGCTGACGAAATCGTCGTCATCGACAATCATGAAAAAGCGGCTGTCGGCCGCGGCCAGCATGCCGCTCAGAACGCGCCGGCCTTTGTCGGCGCGGAAGGCATCGAGGAAGTCTTCCTTGCTGCCCTTTCCGAGTTCGTGCATGTCGTTCGGCGGAAACGTCACACGAACGGCGGAAAATTTCTCCGGCAGATCAGGCAGGTCGGCGCCTTCGTTGGCTACGATGATGCCGCGCCAATCTCCATTGGTCTGATTGGAAATGGAGGCCACGGTCTGGCTGAGATTTGCCTTCAGCTTGCTCCAATCGCGCGCGTTGTCCTGATGTCGGACCGGGATGATGAAGGTGACAAGTGGCATCGAATTCCCCCTTAAGCCCGCAGGCCCACAGCTTCTTTCTCCGCGACGCGTCCGTTGGCAGCCTGCTGACGCGCCCACTCGATTCCGTCTTCGAGCGATGTCGCTTTGTAGGAAAGGTCGGTACCGCCGGAGAAAGCATTCATGAAGCGGCGGATCTTTCCATAGCTGTTGTCCAGCACCGCATGCGGACGGCCGAGCAGCAGCGAGCAGATATGGACGTGCAAGCGATCGGTCACGATCGCGCGGGCGCGCGAAATCTGACTGATGCCACGCTCGAAGCGGTTATGAGCCGCAGCGTCCAGTCTGCGCAAGGCAACTTCGCTCGGCTTCAATGCGAGATAAGCCGAGGCTACGCCCAACTTCTTGGCGATGTCCACCTTCCGCTTCGATTCTGTAATCCAGTCTTCCACAGGAATATCGGAAGGAATCTTGCGATCACCGCCGCCGACGCGTTCCGCATCCTCGCGCAACATGGCGAGGACGGGAATCTGCGTCGCCCTTTCCGGCAGCGGGCCGATGGCAAAGGCCATGTCCGGGCACAGCCGCACGGTGCAGTCGAAGTGCTTCTCGGAAAACTCCTTCGATTCTTCGTCGCGCACCAGCAGTACGAAATTCTTGTGGCGTCCGATGGCCTTTTTGGACTGCTCGATGCGCTCGGGCGAGCTGTAGTGGATCGACTGCGGGAACTGGATGATCTGCCGATCCGGGAAGCGTTCCATGATCATTTCACGGAAGTCCTGGTGGGCGACCCAGATATCGCCGAAATTGCCGCCGCCGTGAATGAAGATCGGGCCGGTCGGCACACGCCGTTTCAGCTCGTCGGCGGAGAAGTCGTGAAGCCTGGAGACATAGTCCGGGCGCTTTCCGAAGCGATCCCTGAGATAGGCCATCTCTCCCAGCCAGATCGCCGAGTCGCCGCAATTGCGGATGTCGGGAAAGTCGAGAATCGCAAGCGGTTCATCGCGCGAGACATAGTCCTTCAGGCAATCATGGATCATGCCGTTGAGTTTTGCGATCAGCTCCGATCTGGATTGGCTGGTCATTCTGCCTCTCTTGTTGATGTTCGTTTTAACTTCAGGCCGATTTGGGTACGGCAATACGTTTTGCTTTTGACAGGAACTTGACAGCGATACGCTGAACTTCAGTTTCCGGGCCGTTGGGCCTTTTCATCGCAACCCAGAGAACAAAGCTCGACCCGGCGTAGATGATGCCGCCCGTGATGACGAGCAACGCGAGATAGAGCGCCAAGTGCAGCTTGTCTGTAGGCATGCTCAGAATGTGCGACAATCCCCAGACGCCGGCGGCCATCAAGGCGACGCTGGCAAGCGCGCGGAAATTGGCTGCGAGCTGCTGGAAGAACGGCAGATTGATCAAGCGCTTGACGAGAAGCATGTTGACCACGGTGGAAATCAGGCCGGTCAACACGCGGGCATAAACGACGCCCGGAAGCCCGGCCATCATGAGGCCGGCGATGATGATGGGAATGCGGACCACCAGCATCTGCGTGTCGCGGATGAACAGCATCTTCGTATGGCCCTTCGCCATGCCGAGCGGCTGGACGAGCGAGCCGAGTGTCTGCAGGGCAAACACCGATGCGAGCGCCTGGACGATGAAGATGGCGGGAATCCACTTCTCTCCCAAGGCAAGCCGCATCATTGGCTCGGCCACCACCGCCATGCCGATGCCCGCCGGAAGCGCCACGGCGGCCAGCAGCGCCTGGGCGCGCTGATAGGCTGCGACCAGCCGGACCGGATCGTTGCGGACCTTGGAGAAGCCTGGGTAGATCGTCTGGTTCAACGGCGCCGTGGCCTCGCGCGTCGGCAGCGTCGAAAGGGTGTTGCCGACCGTGTAGTGGCCGAGCTGCGTGGCGCCGAGCAGCTTTCCGATCAGCAGATATTCGATCCGCCAGTTCAGCGTGTTGACGATCTGTCCGGCCGTGAGCCACACCGAGAACGAAAACAATTCGCGTGCATGCCGAAAGGTGATGCGCGGCCAGAACGGCAGGACGGTATAGGAAACGATGATATTGGTCACCTGATAGGCGAGGGTGCCGATCACGAGAGCCCAGTAACTCTGATAGATGGCCGCAATCGCCACCGTCACGATGAAGCCGACCAGCTTTTGCGAGACGTTGAGGACGAATTCCTGCCAGAAGATCAGATCGCGCTGGAGCATGACACGGCGCGGATTGGCAAGACCGCTCAAGAGCAGGCTGAAACTCAAGGCGAGCATGACGCTCGTCAGCCGCGGCTCGTTGTAAAACTCGGCGATCGGATAGGATGCGGCGGCAAACAGCAGCGCCAATATCGCGCTTCTCGTCACGCTCAGGGTCCAGACCGCGCTGAAGTGCGTTTCGCTGGGCGACTCGTGGCGGATAAGCGCCTGATTGAGCGAGAGTTCGGTGACCGAACTCAGAATGACCTGGATCGTCGTTGCAATGGCGACGAGACCGAAATCAGCCGGCACCAGATACCAGGCGAGCACGAAGGTGCTAAGCGCCGAGAGCCCGTTGACGATGGCGCGGGACAAACTCAGCCACATGCTGCCCTGAATCAGCCGGTCGGTAACACTGCTCATGGGCGAACGGCTCCTGAGGTCGATGACGTTGACCATTTCAGCGGGCTGCGGGTCCATCCGGAGTACTTCTTGCCCTTGCGGGAGCAGTGAATATTGGCGGAATTAGAAAGCATCATGCCTTATTGCCTCGTCACGGGGTCTGCGACATCAAAGGGCGCTGGCCGTTGGAAAAATCCTGCTTCAGCCGATCCAGCTCGACCAGCATTTTCTCGTGCGCTCTTCCGATAGCCTCGTCGGAGCTGAGCTGTCCGGGCTTCTCAGCCACCCGCTGCAGCGTCTTGACGGTCGAGCCGAACACATAGTTGCCGGTCAGCTGCCGGATGCGGCGGTGACGGAACGTGATGTTCTTCAACAGATATGTGTTCTTCCGCACCAAAGATGCGCCTGCCTCGACGAGGTTGGAAGGGCCGATGGGATCGAAATCGATCTCCAGATCGAGCGCACTCGCCCAATCATACCACTTGGCGCGATTGCTTGGTGCGATCGGCCGGATCGCCCGCCACGGAACGCGCAGCGCATCCGATATGATGCAGCCATGCATCGCCTCGGAGACGACCTTATGCGATGCGCTGATTTCGGTCAGAACCTTTTCCACCGACCAGCGGGGATCGATGTAATGGATGCCGGCGAGCTCACAGACCTTGTCCCAGCTGCCGTACATGGCGCTTTCGTAGTGCGGCATAAAGGAGACGGGGTAGCGCTTCTCAACGCTCTTTGCATCCCAGCAACTGCGCGTGAGGATGCCCGAATCGCCGATGGCGTAGCTCGGATCGATGCCGAGGGCCTCGGCAGTCTTCTTTCCGCGCACGAAGTAGAAGGTCCAGGTGCCGTCGACCTTCGGCGCGTTGGTGTAGCCGCCATAGCCCGAGCCGAAGACGATCTTCTGTAGGTCCGGGTCGAAATTGTCGTAGAGGATCGAACCGATGCCGAGAAAGAGCCGGCTCTCATCGTCATTGAAGAAGCCGGGCAGCAGACGTTCCCAGAGCCAATGGTTCAGTTCGTCGCCGAAATTCTCGTGTTTCCCGCGATAGGCAAACATCTTCATCGTGCTTCTCCAGTCGGCAAGTGCGTCACGATCTGCGTGACCGTTTCGTCCTCGCGGGCCATGCGTCCGTAACGCGAAATGATCTTGATGTCGCTGCGGATTATCTTGGCCGGGTTGCCGGCCACGAGCGAGCGCGGCGGCACGCTCTTGGTCACCACCGAGCCGGAGCCGATGACGCATTCGTCGCCGATCTCGACGCCGGGCAGGATGATGCTGCGGGCGCCGATGAAGCAGCGTTTGCCGATCCTCGTGTGAAGGTAAAGCCCGCGCGTGAGGTCGTGGGTCAGGATGGCGGCTTCAAAGGCGACGTAGGTTTCGGCGCCGATGTGCAGTCCCTTCGGATTGGTCTTGTCGAAGCGCACGCTGAGTGAAAAGCTGGCAGTCGGATCGATGTCCATACCCCAGAATTTCGTGTAATAGAGCCACTTGGCCTTAACGATCCCGTTCCGCAGCGGCCGAAATACGTTCAGTCCCCATTTCGGCTTCTTTCCTGTCTGCACCATCAAGTCCGACCCCGGCTGGAAAATTCGTCTAGAACGGAACTGTAGTAGTCCTCTAGCATCCCCGTTTGACGACATATGTCGAAGCGCTCGGCCACCAGAAGCGGTGCCCGCGCGCTGAAGGCTGTCCACAGGGCCTGATCGTTGAGCAGCCTTCCGACCGCTTCCGCCATGCCCGCGACATCCCGCTCCTCCACGAGATAACCAGTTTTCCCCTCTTCGATCGCTTCGCCCACGCCCCCCGAGCGGAATGCGACGACCGGAGTACCGACGGCTTCGGCTTCCAGATTGGCGAGGCCGAAGGCTTCCGCATGACCATTGTCGAGCGTCACGCTGCCATGAAGATAGAGTTCCGCACTGGCGAGCAGATCCCTTATCTCAGTCTGAGACAGATTTTCATGGATCGTGACGCTTGGCAAGGAACGGCGCGCCAAGGCCTCGATTTCCTCCTTCAATGGTCCCTGTCCGACCATGACGAATTCAACCGGGGTACCGGCGGCCGCCACGCGTGAAAGCGCGTCGATCATGAAGCGGTGGCCCTTATAGTCGACGAAACGGGCGATGGAAACCACCAATCCCTTTTTTCGGGGACGCGGCTCCATTTTGAAGAGATCGAGATCGATGCCGATGTGATGGCGAAAGACGCGGTCGGCGCGGAAGCCGAGCGCCAGCAGCCGCTCTCGGATGAAATCGGAAACGGCTATGTTCCAGCTGTTCCAGCCTGCCATCTCGCTCCGGCCCTTGGCGAAGAAACGCACCTGATTGAAGCCGCCCGGTTTCTTAGGATCGCCGCGATAGGTGGCGTCGAAGCCGTGAAATGTCGTGACCAGTGGCTTGCCGGCGGCCCGCGCCAGGGGACCGATGACATAGCCGTTCTTGCCGAAATGGGCATGGACAAGATCGGCTTGGCTGATCGCGGGAAACAGGAAGGGCAGCCCGATCTGCGGGATTTTCAGAAGCAGCTCACCGGCCCGCGCGACCGGAGACCGGCGGATGTCATGAACCGGGACAGTGGATTTTTTCGTATGGGCGGAAGAGATTCGCGAACCGGCAAGAATTTCAGCTTGGAAGGAGCGAAACGCCACTGCCTGGTTGAGAACAAATGCCTGGCTGGCAGGCAGAAATTTTTCCACGTAAATAACGGCTTTTCTCATGAATCTGTTCGCGTCTCCACTGTCTTGGCGATCACATTGCCTCTATTGCCCGCTTGATGCCGTCAATCGAACTTCTCGGATCGTTGTTTTCGTCGTAAAGATTAACGCGCTTCGTGCATGTGGCGCCGGGTTTGGTGTCCTTCTCGTCAAGCCCGCCATATTTCTCCGACATGCCCCAAACGGTGGCGCCTTTCAAGTCACCACGCTCGGCTGCGATGGTGATCACGTCACCGAAAATCTCGGCATAGGAGACCGGCGTGGAGCTCGTGTCGCGGCTGAGGAAGTGGCAGGACGCATCGAGTTCGGTGATAAAAACCCCGACACCCATACCCTTCAGCGTTGCACAGAATCGGCCCATTCCCTCCGGATCGATCCGATCGAGACCGGGGCGGAAATGCGATTGCAGCCCGACGGCGCCGATCGGCGTCTTTCTGGCGACGAGATCCTCGACAATCTTCAGGATGCGTGCACGCTTCTGTTCGAACACGCCGGATTTTTTCTCCAGGTGCGTCTCGTTGAGAACCAGCACCGCGTCGGGATTGGCCTCGTGTGCCATGTCGAAGCTCATGCGGATATAGTCGTCGCCAAGAAGGCGTCGGAAAATACAGTCCCGCAGATCCGGCGCATCATATTCCAAAGGTTCGTTCACCACATCCCACGCATCGATCGACCGCTTATAGCGAGCGACAACCTGTTTTATATGACGGTTCATCGCCGCCCGAATGGTCTCAGCGTCGGTGATGGCGGACACCCAGTCGGGCGTGCGATACCAGACGAGCGTGTGTCCATAAACCCTCATGTTGTTTTTGCGTGCAAACGCAACGATTTGATCGGCGGGCCCGAAGGAAAAGACGCCTGGCCGCCTTTCCGTTGCATTCCACTTCAGCGCATTTCGCGGCGTTATCGAATTGACGTTGTCGATGTATATCTGAGACGCAATCGGATTGCCGACATCCTCCGGATCGATCGCCGAACCGAATCGAAACGATTTTCTGTCGGCAAGGGCGCGCAGCCCCGCGGACGGCGGCACCTGCGCCAAAGCCTGACCCTCGCGGGCATATAACAGGGCGAGCGGAATGGAGGCGAGGAAACGTCTTCTATTCACTCTTTCTCTCACTGTTGGCTGTGTTTAACGTCTGCGGCGGAATCGACGGGTCAAGCTTGCGGACTGCGATCCATCGACGGCGATCTTAATTAGGATATCGGTACAGCTTTCGATGTCTTTTCAGCGGTGTGGATAACAACGGTAATTTCCAGATTTTTCTGCATGATCCAAGATATCAAACCGCTGCGGGAGGAAGCTCGCTATGAAAGATCGGTTTAATTACCTGATGAGCTATTTTTATATGGCATTTCAAAATGCCGCTTTTTTTATGGCGACTGTTCGCAGCGGCGTATCCCTTCTTGATGATCGGCAGTTCGCGACGGTTGCTCTCGGCGTAGTCGGCATCATTCTCCTCCTGTTCGGCGCGCTCGTCAGAACCTCGTTGCGATTGCGTCGATCGGCACGCGTCATCCGCTCGCTCAACGACGAACTTGCGCAGGCTACTCAGGACCTCAATGTGGAGCGTCTCTGGCGTCTGGCCGGCGGTGAAGGGGCCGAACGGCCAGGTTCAGTCAGCTTGATGGAGCTTTACAGGATCCTGTCCAGACATCACGGTGACAAGTCGCATCGTCTGAAGTGCGCCGCACGCGGCTCTAATTGCGATTTTCTGCCGGCGGCTCTTGACGGGGAAGTTGCGGCTGCGTGCGGTTGGCCGCAATTGTGGGCTCCGGCGCAGGAAGCCATGTTCTGCCGGAAAAGTAATTCCTCGCCCTTCTTTGGGGGCCCGACGTTGCATCCAGCGAGAGGGTAAAATTGTAGCGCTCCGGATTGAGCACTTCCTGGGTGAAGGCGATGTTGGCTCCGAAGCCGTCTTCCTTGATATCCTTCAGGTTTTTTATCGCATTCAGGGTCTCATGAAAATCGAGCCATTGCGGTTGACGCAGCATGGTTTCGAAAATGCGCAGGATAGCCGGATCGAGCTGGCCGTTCTGATCCGTTCCGGGATTGACGACCTTCACGCGCATACTGCTGATCGTGCCGGCGGCATCGCCACGAACAATGACGAAGATTGAATTCGCGAGCTGATCCTTTTCGCGCTTGGCGCTGTGCTCGTAAAAGCACTCGAACGTGCCGGCGTTGAAGCTGGCCGCCGCCCATTCGCTGGTCTGAACGCCCGCTTGGCGCAGCGCCGCGCACATTGCAGGCCCGGATATGCGCCATGTGCGCAGAAAGGCCGACGCGGTCTGTGCCATGGGCGCTTCGGTGGCATGCAGGGGAAGCTTGTAGACTGCCGGCGGCGCCGGTCGGGGAAGGGTTTTGGGCGGTGACGGCTTAACCTCAGGGGGGGAAAGGTCGAAGCCGAAATAATGCCCAACCGCCTTTAAATGTTTCATGTCGTTGGACAGAAGCACCGTTCCGATGACCAGCGAGAGGGAAATCGTCAGCAACAACCAGAAGATCACGGGAATCCGCGGTTTTCCTGCCGGCTGTTTCGCATATGCGGGCGACGAATTATCGGGCAAGCTTGTCTTCTCCGGCACGCGAGAAGGGTTTCGTTGGTCTGTCTGGAGTATACATGATCCGGTTAAATATCTTTGGCTTCGTGTCTGCAACCGAGCGCGCTCTTTCATCCGCGCCCTCATGAAAAGCGCGACAGGTTCGCCGAAAGCGCTTCAACAGCATTCCAGCCGAGAATTCCACCACAGCGTTCGGCAATTCCGCGAGAGGTAGCCGCTGATCTTGCCGCTTCTGTGATCGCATAAACGGGCATTCTCGGACCTGGATTGAAATAAATTCGAGTTTTTTGAAAAGATTGTTGAATTGACATGTTTATTTCAACTAACGGTCGTTAATATTTGGATATTTCCTATCTTTATCGGGTAAATTAGCTTAATTTCCGCAATTTTTTCGCGCAAAGCATTTAAAATTATCCAACGAATTCCAGGTTTTGCAGAACATATATTTATATGCTGACGAATTTAGGTGAATTCGATCAAATTTTCGACGTATTAATTGATAGGGTTTGCGTGCAACAGCAGAAAGGAGAGACCATGTCCATCGAGCTAGACGCAACCACCTATATTCACGCCAAACCGACAACCGCACACTCCTACATATTGCCCAAAATCTTCGATGTACTGGGGGATCATTTCGACGGGTCTGCGGAAAATGACGTCTTCGATCTCGGATGCGGCACCGGCGGGGCCGCCGCGGCTCTTGCGAAAGCAGGATATGATGTCGTCGGCGTCGATCCCTCCAGCGACGGGATCGGAAAGGCCAATATCCGTCATCCCGGGCTGGCGCTGAGCGTTGGCTCGGCCTATGACGACCTGTCCCGGGATTATGGCAGTTTCAGTGCCGTTATCAGCCTGGAGGTCGTCGAGCATGTCTACGATCCGAAGAGCTTCACCTCGACGATGTTTGATCTCGTCAAGCCGGGCGGCATCGCGGTGATATCGACGCCCTATCACGGCTATCTGAAGAATCTTGCACTGGCTGCGACGGGAAAAATGGACGATCACTTCATGCCGTTGAAGGATCATGGGCATATCAAGTTCTGGTCGAAGAACACGTTGCGCACACTGTTGCTGGAGACCGGCTTCGATAACGTCCGTTTCGAATATGTTGGAAGAATTCCTGCCTTCGCCAAATCAATGATCGCCGTCGCCGACAAGCCGCTTTAGCCAGTCGGCGCGACATCGTGTCGTTCGCCGCAGTAGTTCAGGGTTGGTTTCTACTGCATGCTGTGCTGAAAAAAACGTTACGAAATATTTACTTTTAGTTGCATTCTTGCTTAAACTCTCCATTATACAGCGCGCGTACTGATGAAGCGGGAGACTTAAGCACATGAAGGCCAAATCGCCGAATTCCATCGATGTCTATGTTGGCAACCGCGTGAGAGTTCGGCGAAAGACGCTCGGGATGACCCAGCATGGTTTGGCCGAACTTCTTGGCATCACCTTCCAACAGATTCAAAAATACGAAAAAGGAACGAACCGGATCGGCGCCAGCCGCCTTCAGCGCATTTCCGAGATCCTTCGCGTGCCGGTCGGCTTCTTCTTCGAGAACGGTGGTTCCGGGCCGATCGAAGGCGAGACGAGCGAATTGAACAAGTTTTTATCCTCGAAGGAAGGGCTCGCGCTCAATAAAGCGTTCATCGCCATCGAGGATCCCAATATCAGGCAGAAGCTGGTGGCCTTGGCCAAAACTCTGGCGATGACGGGATTGCCTGACGTCGACAGCGACCTGCAGGATCCTTTTATACACAACTGAGGACGGGCCGTGCTTCATCTGCAGACATTCGGCGATCTGCGGCTGACTGAATCGGATGGCGAGCCGGTTCGCTATCCGATCAAGGGTCTGTTGATGATGGCCCATATCTATGCGGGTGGGAGCCATGAACTCAGCCGTTATGAACTGGCCCAGTTTCTATGGAGCGACGTCGAGCCCGAGTTGGCGCGGCTCAATTTGCGCAAAATGCTGTCCCGCATCCGCGAGATGGACGGCGGACGCACCGAAATAGCTTTCGATTTCAGTGCCACGATGGTGTGTCTCAACAAGCAGGCGGTTTCCAGCGATCTGGATGTCTTTCGGGCCAGCGGCCCGCCGCTGGATAGACTACAGGCGATCGCCGAATCGACCCAGCGCGGGTTCATCGGAAATATCAAGCCGGCGACAAAGCAGATAGAGGCTTGGATTAGGGCGCAGCGTGACGCCCATGCGCTGCAGTTGCGGCAAGCATTGCTGGAGGCGGTGCCCGATGTGCAAAAGCCGGGTGCGGCGCGCATCATTTCCAGCGCCGCCCTGCAAATCCTCGAGCGGGATCCAAATGACGAGCAGGTCAGGGCATTGCTGCATCGGCTATCCGGCGGCTCATCGTTCGGCGAGAGATTGCCGGATGGCGGCGGTCATGCAAGGGTGGAGGTGAAGCGTCCCGAGTCCGGCAGCCAGTCGACCGATATCGAACGCATATCGCCGATCCCGCGGATCCTTCCCCGTCTGGTGTTGCTTCCCCCGACGGCGAAGCACGCCGATGCCGGACTTGCCCTTGCCAACGCCCTGATCGAAGACGTCACAATCGAACTCTGTGCGCTTCGGCATATTTCCATTGTCGCTCCGCACACGGCCGGACAGATCCGCCGCGACTCCGAAAAAGCCGCGGTGGTCGCCAGGCACTCGATCGCCTATCTTCTCGATACCCGACTTTCCGAAGAGGGATTGTTCGCCCAGTTGATCTATTTCCCCACGGATGAGATCGTCTGGGCCAATCGCTTTAAGATGACCCCCGATATATTGCCGCGTCAAAGGCGGGTTATCGCCCAGCAATTGACCGAGTCGGTGGCGCGTGAGCTGGCTGAAAACGAGGAGGAACGGCTACGTTTCGAAGCCAATCCTGAGGCTTATCACGCCTATCTCGTCGGCTCGAGCCTGATGAGCAAGCTGACGCTGCCGCATATCCGGCGGGCAAGGAAGGCATTCAGGCTGTCGCTGTCGCATAGGTCGGATTTCTCCCCGTCATTTACGGGGCTGGCAAGAACGTTCACCAGCGAGTGGCTCGTGACGGCGCAGGGAAACGATGAACTGCTGCACCTGGCGGAGCAGCATGCGCTTCGCGCAATCGAGCGAGATCCGGAATCGGCGGCGGGCCATCGTGAGCTCGGGGTCACCAGACTTTATCTGGGTGATGTGGATGCCAGCGTCGCAGCCCTTAATCTGGCGGAAGAGCTCAGTCCGCATTTTGCCGATGTCATCTACAGTCATGCCGACACGCTCGTGCATGCATCCCGCCCCGGCGACGCGCTCGCCAAGATCAGAAAGGCAATTTCGCTCAATCCGATCGCACCTGACGCCTATCTCTGGTGTGCCGCGGGAGCAAGTTTCTTCCTGGAACAGTATGAGGAGGCCATCGCCTATGTCGAGGCGATGAAAGACAAAGCACCGGCCCATCGTATCGCCGCGGCCAGTTGCGCAATGATCGGCGATCGAAAACGGGCACTCTTCCATCGGCAGCGCGCCGAAAGCATCAACCCGGTGTTCGACGTCGAGAAGTGGCTCGCCATCGTTCCCTTCAAGGAGCACTGGCAAAAAGAGCTATATCGGGAGGGCCTGTTGAAGGCTGGTTTTTAACAATAGCTGAGGGGCATACCATGGCGAAAGCTGTCATTATAGGAATACCGGGCGAGGAAGGTCTTTGGCTAGCCGATCTCGACGCAGGCACCGTCAAGCCGCTCAATCCGACGGGGGAATTGGCGACTGCGAGCAGCCTGCGCAAAGCCGGCGGCATATTCGTGAAGGGCGTCGATTTAGCCGTCGCCGTTTCGTCGGCGCAGGTCGCGCTTTCCGGTCACGTCGACGGCTGAGCCGGCATTCTGACGGACCGGTCCATGTATTCCGACAGGATCCTATCGCCGCGGGAAACCCTTTCCCGCGTCGAGCCTTTTTTGGCTCGGTTCGGCATAACGAGGGTTGCGCGACATACCGGGCTTGATGACGTCGGAATTCCCGTCTGGTGCGCCTATACTCCGAATTCGCGATCAATCGTGATTGCTCAAGGAAAGGGCCTGACCGATCTCGATGCCAAGGTGTCCACTGTCATGGAGGCCATTGAACGGGCAGTTGCCGGCGAACCTTTCGTCGATCTTGTCCGCAGCACCTCGTTCGGTCTACAGGCGATGGGGCACAAGATCGATACGCTGAACTGCCTGATCGCCATGCATAAACCCGATCTCGGGCCGGACGAGGAGACGGAATGGGTGGCCGGCATCAACATCCTCACCGGCGAAACGATTTATATCCCTTTTGAAGCAGTGCTGCTCGACCGCACGCGTGATGCGCGATACTGGATGTCATCTGACGGCCTGGCATCGGGAAACAATATCGAGGAGGCCGTTTTCCACGGGGTGCTCGAACGGATCGAGCGGGATGCGCATGTGCTGTGGCAGGTTGGCGCGGAAAGGGATCGTTATGCCGGCTGCGTCGACCCCCGCGGCTTCCGGGACGATGCACTGACCGGGTTGATCGACAAGATCGAAAAACCAGGATTGGCGCTCAGGCTCTTCGATATCACAAGCGACATCGCCATTCCCTGCTTCACCGCCATTCTGGGTCCCGGCGATTCCGCTCCAGGCCAGCGGGATTGCCGCGGCGGCAGCGACATTCGCCTTGTCGAGGTGACCGGTGGTACGGGAGCCCATCCGTCTCCCGTGCGCGCGGCCATCCGGGCGGTAACGGAAGCCGCGCAATCCAGACTTACTTATATCAGCGGAGCCAGGGACGATATTTCTCCCGCCACGTTCTCGAGATCCTTGCCGCCGCTGATGCGGCGAGCCTTCGACGCAGTTCCGGTCTCGCCGGCTGCCGGTCCTTTCCGCCACCGAACGCCGGAACAACGGGATCTGGCGCATTTGGTGCAGCATGTGTTGGAGACATTGCGAAACAAGGGGATCAGTTCGGTCATTGCCGTACGCCTGAGCGACAACACGCTTCCCTTTGGCGTCGTCAAGGTCGTTATCCCCGAACTCGAAAATCCGGAGGGGCCGCGTGCTCGCCAGTTTGGAACAAGGGCGCTCGCTAGAGCGATAGGTTTTTGAAGGTCATTTTCGCGGGTCCCAGTCTTCCCGACGCAGCCTCACTTGCCGGCGAGGGGATACGCGTCCTGCCGCCCGCCACGCAGGGCGATGTTCTGGCTGTGGTGGAACAGGGTGCCAATGTCATCGGCCTGATCGATGGCGGTTTCGAATACGCCGCGCCGGTCTGGCACAAGGAAATTCTCCGTGCTCTTTCGCTTGGCGTGACGGTCTTTGGGGCGGCAAGCATGGGCGCGCTGCGCGCTGCGGAATGTCATTCATTCGGGATGATCGGGATTGGCCGCATTTTCGAAGACTACCGGACGGGTCGGCTGGTCGATGATGCCGCCGTCGCGCTCGTGCATGCGCCGAGCGCACTGGGCGGCAAGCCGCTGACGATACCGCTCGTCAATGTCAGCGCCACGCTCGATGCCATGGAAAGGAATGAGTTGCTCCCAGATCAGCGGCGCCAAGTCATCGAGGACGCCGCGAGCGCAATATTCTTCAAGAGACGGACGTGGCGGGCAATCGTCGAGCAGTGCGCTGGCGTAGCTGAGCCGGATCGCCCGCAGCTTCTGACCGCCCTCGTGTCGCATTCCGTTGATCAAAAGCGCGTCGATGCACTGGAATTGCTAAAGGTGGTGCAGTCGACCGCCGATATTCGCGTGCATGCCGATTTGCCCTGGAAACTGCGCGAAACCTCGTTCTCCACACGGCCTGTATTGTGAAGTGAAGCCGACGACCGTCACCGAGAGTTGTGTCACGCTTTTTTCACGGGCTCGACCACGTCAGCCCGCGTATCATCCCTTCCATTCGTTGGAGAAATGGGCATGGGCGTGACATCGACTGTAAAAATAGATGGAGATTTAGGGGCGAAAGACGGTCTGGATGAACTGGTCGCACTGGCACGGATGATCGCCTATGCCCGCCAGGTTGCTCAGGATGTCAAACTGCAATTCGCGACGAATTGCCTCGACCTTGCTCTTGAGGCGGTGAAGCAGGAAGTCGGGGAGGGGCTGACCAGAGAGTTGGCCGAATTGAGCTCTCCGGTTCCCCTCGTGAGCATAAAAAGTCATTAGAGCCCCGTGCGTTCTATAGGACGCACAAAGGACGCTTTAACACCCTGATCCAGGCATCGCGCTTTCCGAAAATCGATTGCGGTTCCCGGCGATGTGCCGGTCGGTGCCTTGCTGCTTCAGAACTTTGATAACCGTGAAAAATAGCGTGGGCTCCGAGGTTATGGGCGCCCGTGTACCGGTGATGGTCGCGAACAGTAGGGTCTCGATCGTTTCAAGAGACGGGTGCTGCCGGCTGAAATGCCAGCTGCTCTGCAGGCCCAGTGTATCGGCAATCCATCTGAATTATTAGCTTCGGAGAGGCCCGGCGCCTCGTGGGCTGTCGGATGATTGCCGCTTGGTCAGAATTTGTTCGATGCCCGGCAGAAAGATAGGCTCAAATGAATGGTAAGCGGTTTCGTTGACGTTGTCTCCGGGCAAGGAGACGGCGGCGATGCTCGTTTCAGGGGCGTCTGGCGCCGGCCGGCCTGGCCGATCCCTGATTTCAATGGGTCAAATTGCGCTTCTGTGCCAGCAGTAAAATGTAATCGTCGGCAATGTCGGCGATAGCCATTGCGACTTCCGCCGGATCGCACCCCTCGACCTTCGTGTTTGCAATGAACTGATAAACCGCCTTCTCAATCTGTTTCCGGCAGATCATCACGCGTTCATCATAACCAAATTCCGGAATCTGCGATGCCATATCACTCATCAGATCGGCTCCTCACTACTTGCAGTGACCATGACACAAATTACAAGTTGAGCAAGTAAATGCTTTATGAACGGTTAATTCGATGACGAGGTGCGACCATTTCGACACAGGTTTGGTCGTGAGCGGACATTCGGGGCTTGTTGCCTGCGGCGAGGCGTTGGGTGCTCCGGAGCCATCGTTCCATGCGGGGGCGCTTGAACAAGGGTGGACGTCTCTTAGGCTGCGGCTTGTCTTACCGAGGGTCTCGGCTCATCACGCGAATTGTCATGACCAGTCGAAAGCTGCTTCATGCCATCTGGTCGGTGGCGTGATGAACGGCGATAATTCCTTGATTCACCGCTGTTTCAAAGCGTCATTCGCCTCAAGATCATCATTCTTTGATATCGAATTGCGCCGCCACGTCTTCGGTGCCGGTCGATCCGAAGACTGCCGGGTCGCCGGTCGTTGTGCCCCTTCAAAAGTATTATTTGGTTGCTGCGCAGCCGACACGGCGATGGGCAAAATAACCGGAGCGGTTTTATGTTTTCTAACAAGAATTCATATCGGTTATCTACCGGTCAGAAATTAATAAGCCCCAAGGATAGCATAATACAAATCAAATTATATCAAACCATGAAAACATTCATTTCAGACAAAAGTTGCATTTATATTTCTACCGAAAGATGAATGAGATTTTGCTAATGATATGTATAAGATGTGGTGACCAAATATAACCCACAGCAGGATGATCTCTGATCGACAATAATATCACCTGCGTAACTGCCCCGTCATTGCACCGGAGCTTCGGTCCTTGCTTGTGTTGTCGCTGATTTCGTCTTGTCCGACCCCGGAACCATCGCCGTTGGCTCAAACGGAGTCGGCCGGCGATCAGTCCGGCATCTCCAGCCGAAGGCGATCGGCTCGCACCTACCAGGGGTATGCCCGTCGCCAATCGCCTTTGCCCTGACGAAAACCTGGCCCGGCGGAATGCTTCAAGCTAACCCTGAAAGACTCTGGTCAGCAAAGCTGAGGACCCGCCGGGGTGGTGACGGGTCCTCGGGCAAGATTGCCTGCGCAGTACGAAGCTATGATTGCCATTAAATTCGATATTGTCACGGATTATTATTGTGGATTATGCTTTTCCCACAATTTATCGCCTTTTCAGTGTGCCTAATATTTGTGGTTTTCTCAATTGTACTTAAAAGGAGGGGTCTTGCCGATAGAGTGGAAGCGCCGGCGTTCCGAAGCATTTCGTTTTCTCTCGATTGGCGGAGATGCTCCATCTTCGAGGCGTCGCAACGGACTTTCCGCCGCACCGGCCGATCTTCGATAGGTGCCGGAACAAGGCCTTCGTCCTGAAGCGTCACCATCCGCCGACCAGCGGGATAGGGGGTCCAATTCCTCTGAGCGGCCGCACTTTGGCCAAAGCCCTGCGCGTCATCGATCTCGACGGGTGTGGGTTCCTTGTCGGGCTAAAGTTCGTTGTTGGGCATGAATGTCGGCATCGGCGAGTTTGAGCTCGGCATCCTGCGAACGCGCATGATTGGCGCGGCCCGCGCCAAGCGAAGCGGGACCGGCAATCTATCGAATACCAACAGCTGCTGGCTAGAAATACCTTTGTCGAGTAACCACTATTCCATCTATTGACACTCAAGCCTGCATCTTGGTGTATCTTAATTGCGATCGTGGAGACTTCGGAGTTGAGAGCTTGAAGAAATCGGCAAGAAGTGATGTAACTGTTGCTGTTGTAATCCCGGCCTATAACGCGGAACGAACTCTGGCTGAAACAATCAGCAGCGTTCGTAATCAAACACATCAAGCGCTCGATATCGTCGTGGTGGACGACGGTTCTAAGGACCATACCCTGGCTATTGCGCAAGCAATCGCTGACATAGATCCGCGCGTGCGAGTATTAGAGCAAAGAAATTCCGGCGTCGCGGCTGCTCGAAATGCGGGTTGGCGCTCTACGTCTGCCGACCTAGTGGCATTCCTTGATGCGGATGACCTTTGGTCACCTGATAAAATTGAGCGACAATTGGCGGCATTGGAGAGAGGCGGTCCTAAAGTCGGGCTGGTCTACACTTGGTATGCGATGATTGACCACAAGAATTACATCATTTACCGCAGCAATGAAGTTTCCATCGAGGGAGATGTGCTCGACGAGGTACTTGCGGATAACTTCATTGGAAATGCAAGCTCGCCACTCGTACGGCGGAATATTCTTGATGCGACGGGAGGATTTGACGCCTCACTCCAACAGCGTGACGCGCAGGGATGTGAAGATCTCCTCTTCTACTGCTTGGCCGCTGAATTCTCATCTTTTGTGGTGGTGCCGGATCATCTTGTCGGCTATCGCCAAACCCCCGACAACATGTCATCCAACCTGACGCGAATGCTAAGGTCCTGGATTCTGGTCGCGGAGGAAATGCTCAAGAGACACCCGGAAAAGGATTTTGTAATCCGTGTCGGCCTACGCCGCTGTGGCCGGTGGCTCGTCCAGAAGGCGGTTGAACAGGGCCGATACCGCGCGCTCATCGAACTTGTGGCAACAATGTCGCGACATGACAAGCCAATTGCCGCCAAGATGCTTGCGGTCGACACGGGATCAAAGGCAATGAGGAGCCTCAAAAGAAAGGCCCGATCATGGCTGAAACGGGAATCTTGTTTCTCTCCAAACGCCAATCATCGCTTTGCTCTAGGAACAAAGTACGATGCGGGTTGGACGGTGGAACCCTCCGTTCTTGTCTCAGCCAAATAGCAGATTTGCGAACTCTGACTGGGTGATCCCGCGAAAAACCTCCTGTCTTTTCAATGCGAGCTTATCTGCATCCGCCCGCACCGTGCCACCGACGCAGCTTAGCCCGATCCGGTAGCCACACTGTTCGGCTATGTCCCGGATAGCGGGGTCGAAGTCGCCGTACGGATATGCGACCGCCAGCACTTCGCGACCTAGGCATTTCTCAAGCATAGCTTTGGAGCCAGCAAGCTCTCGCAACAGGCTCTCCGGTGCCAGGGCAGATAAACGCACGTGCCGGGCACCGTGGGCGCCCAGCGTCACGTCGCTGTTCGCGACCGCCGCAAGTTCCTCCCAAGTTAGCAGTGGAGCTGGCGGTCCATAGGCCGAATCCCATATTGCAGAGCCGCCGACCCTCTCGGTTGGGACAAAGAGTGAGGATGGGAAGCCGTATTGATGCAGCAGCGGAAGGGCATGCGTCATAAAATCGCGTGTAGCGTCGTCGAAGGTTAGAACTAATGTCTTTTCGGGCGGTTTGGCACCTTCGTCGAAACAGGCAAGCAGCCGATCCAATGTTATTCCGCGCCATCCGGCGTCGCGCAGGAAGGCCAGTTGAGATTCAAAAGCCTCCGGAGACTGGCGGTATCGAGAAAGCTGTTCCGGGCCGTCGTCGGAAACCTGATGATACATCAAGATCGGGACATCGTTCCATTCGGCGGCCGCTTCCACAACCTGCCCGCCTCTCCAGCGCACTTGGCTGGCGACCTGAAGAGGCAAAGGCTGCGCCGTGTTTACTTCCACGCGTGTCGGCTCAAGGAAGCCCCCGTGCTCTACCTTCTCGAACCTTTGGATTCTATAGAGCGGACTCTTGGCTTCAACCGAGAGAGTTAAGTCCGGATGCTGGTCAAACATCTCACCTATGCCAATCGCGCCGAATTCATGCGGCCACCCAAATCCTGTCTCATTCGGCCTATCAACCAGGAGGTTGGCGTGGGCGGTAACGAACCAACCACCAGTGCGAAGACTGCCCGCAATCTTATCGACTATCTGCCGGAGCTTTTCTCTGTTCTCGAAATAGTACAGAACTTCACTGCAGACGATGAGATCGTAAGGCCCTTCCAGGTCGTCGCGCAAAAGATCCAACTGGCGATAGGCTACCGTGGAATCATGGTCCTGAAGCGAGGCCGCTCGAGCGACCGCCGACGCCGAAATGTCGGTTGCCAGCAGGTTGTCGACGCGGGCGGCCAACATCCGTGTAAAGGTTCCTTCCGCGCAGGCCAGCTCAAGGCCGTTTGAAAAGCGCCGATCGTCCAACAACGACAGTGTTTGGAAATATTTCACAGTCTCATAGTTGTTTCGGTAGTCCCAAGGATCGACCTGGGAAAAAAGCTCCTCCCAGTACGCTTCCGTATCGTACCTTGGCACCTCATCGCCCACCGGTCCGGTTTTTTTCGACGGCGTCTCCTTTAACATCCGGGTCGAGGCTGCAACCGCCCGCTGACGTTCCTCTTCGACGATTCGATCGAATTCAACGCGCCCAGCATGCGCGATGCCCGATATAGACTCGACGCGTGTCGGTGTCGGCTCCTCTCTGCTCCACCGACGCGCGACTGTCTTAGCTTTGGCCCAATATGATATTTTCGCCATGAGCTTCAGCACCCGTCGAGCTACTCCGCGGTGGCTTGGCGCTGCCCTGTTGGCGGAGGAGGCGCGCCGGTCATCCTGATCGAACTCCGGGCCGAACACCATCCTGAGTCGATTTCGTATCGTATCGGCTTCGATTGCTCCAAAGACAACAAACTCCACTTGCCCTAGCGGGGTCGGACCTCGCCAGATGCAACAGCGCAACCGCTCAATGCCGGGCAAGATGAGGTCGACGATAGGGCGATCCAAGTCAATTGGCTGTATCCTTGTTGTTCCGATCGTGGTGAGCACGTTGGTGGGTAGTTGGTCAGCGACCTTTCGCTCCATTGAACGAACCAACAGGGAACCAAAAGCTTCTTGGGGACCATGCCGATTAAACCAAGCCTCCAGTTCGGGAAGCTTGTCCTGGATCTTCGCCCAAAGTCCGGGCCAAATCGGCTCGTCCGCGAAGGCGCCGACCACAATGCCGTCTATCATTACCGCAATGAGCGCGTAGACATCGGCGTCAGGTGGAATAGGCTCTGCCACTCGGTCGAGCAGTTCGCCAGGATTGTCGCCTTGGCCTATTGAGGCGCCGACGAGCCAGATTGCGAGATACCAGCACGCTGTTCCCAACGCGGCCTGCGTTATTCCCTGGGCGAGCGCCGGCACCGGATCGGTGACGCGGGGATCGGAATGGTGGCCGCGCCGGATCACCTTAAGACCAAAATCGAGATGTTTGACCCTGTTTGACGACAGCGAGCCGGCCGTTACGCTAACATCAGCCATCAGGCCTTCGACAGGCGCAAACTCGGCGCCAGCCCGGGCGAGGCGCTGCCACAGGTCCCAGTCCTCGCACATTTTCATCTCTGGATCGAAGCCGCCGATTTCTGCAAGCCGGGACCGGCGAAGCAAGGCGGCGTGAATCGCGAAGGGGCAATAGCGCGCTGTTTCGGCAAACGGATTGTCCATTTTCACCGCGGGGTGAGGCTGCCACCAGGGAGCCCCATGTCTCAGGCGGCGCCAACCACAATGCAGAATGTCGGCCTGCGGCAAAGTTCGTGTGTGATGCAGCATGATCTCGAGATGGGACGGTGCCAACGCGTCGTCTGAGTCGAGAAAGACGACCCACTCGCCTTTCGCCTCTGCCAGCCCCGCATTGCGAGCAACTGACACGCCGCTCTGCTCCTGCCGCAGCACGCGGAAGCGCGTATCCCGAGCTGCGAAACGGTCCGCGATCTCGGCGGTCTGATCGGTTGAGCCATCATCAATGATGATGCATTCCCAGTCAGAATGACTTTGCGCTATCAGGCTCTCCAACGTCGAGGAAAGTGTTGTTTCCGCTCCATGCGCCGGTGTAATGATGGAAACTATGGGCATAATTGTTGCTTCCTGCGATAAAGATCACGCTGGAGTTACCGTGTCAGTTCGCGAGTATGATGATCTTTACTACTTTGAGGCAAGGTGTATTTAACCGATGGCAAAAGTGAGCCGAAATGCCTGAGCATCTCAAGGATCATGCGCTGGATCGCGCGAAGCGAGGGGACCAATACTGGCGTCGTGATCGGTGGAAGGCGTTGATTCACATCTGTCTGCAATGGAACGATCTGCTGTTAGCACTTCTGGCACGCGATCTGAAGATGAGATATCAACGGTCTGCAATTGGCCTCGGCTGGTCCTTGATGCGGCCATTGAGCCAGCTGCTGATTTTTTCCCTGATCTTTCGTCACGTCCTTCCCCTAAATATTCCCCATTACACCACCTTCGTCTTTTCCGGTGTGTTGGCCTGGGGTTGGTTCAGCACTGCTGTACCCGCAGCGGCGACTTCCATAACCGGCAGCAGCGAATTGGTGCGCCGGCCAGGCTTTCCGATCGGGATACTCCCTGTTGTCGCAGTCATCACACAGGCAGTGCACCTTCTGCTCGCTCTGCCACTCCTCTTCATCATCTCGTTTATCGAGACCGGGGGCCTTACTTTAAGCATCGCGGCACTTCCACTCGTTTTCATTGCGCAGGCGCTGTTCACGATGGGTCTGTCCTATCTTGTTGCGATCGCGCATGTCCATTTCCGCGATACTCAACATTTGGTAGGTGTATTTTTGATGCTGGGTTTCTACCTGACGCCCGTGTTCTACAGCCCGCTTAAGGCGAGTGAGCCGATGGCGCTAATTCACACCTTGAACCCGATGGCCTGGATTCTCGAGGGCTACCGCGCCATTTTCGTCGAACACGCGTGGCCTCCCGTTGCGATCTATTGGAAGACTGCGCTGATTTCTTTGCCGATGCTCTTCGCCGGCATTTTGCTGGTCGAGCGTGGCAGCGCGCGCCTGGTGGACGAACTATGAGACAAGGCGCCATCACCGTCCACGACGTCGGCAAACGCTATCGTGCGCAAGGGGGGGGGCGCTCCACCACCTTGAAGGGTTACCTTCTGTCCAGGCGGTCCATGGTGCAGTCGAAAAGCTTTTGGGGCCTGCGCCATATCAGCTTTGCGGTTACGCCAGGGCAAGCTGTGGGCGTTGTCGGGCTGAACGGGGCCGGGAAGTCCACTTTGCTGCGTCTGATCGGCGGCGTTGGTCGTCCCGACGAAGGGCGGATCAAGGTGGTGGGTCGAATTGGCGCCTTGCTCGATATTGGGGCGGGGCTGACCGACGACTTGACGGGGCGCGAGAACATCTACTTGCTGGGCGTTATCGCGGGAATGCGGCGAACCGAGGTTGCCGAGCGGTTTGACGAGATTGTGGCCTTCGCCGAGTTGGAGGCGGCGGTTGAGAACCCGGTTCGCAGTTACAGCACCGGAATGCGCATGCGCCTAGCATTCGCCGTGGCAGTCCATGTGCGCCCGGACGTCTTGCTTATCGATGAGGCCCTCGCCGTGGGCGACCAAGCCTTCCAGCAGAAGTGCATTGCAAGGGTGAAGGAGATACTGAATGGCGGCGCCACTATTTTCTTCGTGTCACACGACGTCTCGCAGATAAGAGAAATCTGCGATCACGTGCTGTTCCTGAGAGCCGGCCGCGTCGTGGGCTACGGGCCAATCGACGAAATGCTGCCGCTTTATACCTCGGCTGTCGAGGCGAAGGTCGCCAGCGTCCAGCACGAACAGTTCGCCGTTACAAAATTGCCCGTCGAACTGGTGCCGCAGGTCAGCCGGTTCGGCAATGGTGAACTCCAGATCACAGCCGTGGCGTTGCTGAATGAGCAAAGCACGCCGACAAGCACCATCGCTGCGGGCGACCGGCTGTCAATTTCATTGACCTATGTTGGTGCCACCAGAGATCGCAATGCCATTATCGTCATCGGCGTCTACGCTGCGGACGATACGTGCTGCTTCGAGATCGACAGCAAGTTGGCCGAATTCGCTCCTGTCGTAGACTCGGACACGGTGCGCATCGAAACAACACTCAATCGAATCGACCTGGCTCCGGGCGACTATCGCGTTACGGTGGGCCTTTTTTCGGCAGATTGGCAGCAGGTTTACGATTATCATGCCGAAGTCTATCCGCTCGCCGTGACCGGACCCGGCCCAAGAAAGGGTATGCTGAATCCTCCGACACTGTGGCAGCAGGTGCAGTCGCGCCCCGCCGCCTCGCCGGACCACGGCTCATTGGGTCAGCCCAGATTGGATCCGAACTCCTGATGCGCCTTGCGGTTCGAGACATCGACATTCTTGACCTTCCGCCGGATTTTGAACCGACGGGTGACTATCAGGGTGCACTTGTGCTGATCCGGGTCGCCGGTCGTCCGTGCGGCCAAGCCGTGATCGCCTTCGACACCGAAGGCGGCAAGACGCCAATTAAGGAACGAATTCTGTCTGCGGCCGGTTCGTCGGTGTTCGAGGCCTGGTTGAGGCATCGGCTGGCCCTCCCTGACCCGTCGCCGAGGCCTAGTCAGCTGCCGAAAGCTTCCGTCGTGATCTGCACGCGCGATCGTACCGAAGATCTGGAGCGCTGCCTCATCGGGCTATTGGCTATGCCCGATAAGGCCGATATCCTCGTCGTCGACAATGCCCCATCGAACGACGCCACGCGAGATTTAGTCAGCCGCTTCAACACTGTGAGATATCTGCGCGAACCGCGCCCTGGTCTCGACGTCGCGCGCAATACTGCCCTTCGCAACGCACGAGCAGACGTCGTTGCGTTCATCGACGACGATGCGGTCCCCGACCCGCTATGGCTTAGAACCTTGCTTCGCAATTTCGAGGACCCCCTGGTGCTGGCCGTAACCGGCCTCACCATGGCGGCAGAGCTGGAAACGGACTCGCAGATCGCCTTTCAACATTTTGGCGGTTTTTGCCGTGGCTTCAGGCGCCAGGTCTATGACGCCCACAACCTTGACCCGTTCACCGGATGGCATGCGGGTGCCGGCGTCAATATGGCATTGCGCCGAACCATCGTTGACGCGGTAGGATGGTTCGACGAGGCCCTCGACGCCGGAACGCTCAGCCTTGCGGGTGGCGACACGGACATGTTCCGGCGTGTGCTCGAAGCCGGTTATCGGATCATCTACGATCCCGAGGCTCTGAACTGGCACCGCCATCGTCGCTCAAGCAAGGAACTGCAGCAGCAGATGTATGGCTACGAGGCTGCATCGTTCGCCATCTTGACGAAGGCCCTCGTGTTCGAGGGAAACCCGCGTGCGCTACCTCGCATGGTTCGTTCCTACATCAGGCTTCTTCGGCGAGTTTTTCAACGTCGACAGACACACCAATTCAGCCTGCCTTACAACGACGCCTTAACCCAGTTCAGAGGGGCTGCGAGCGGCCCGGTCCGTTATCTGCGCGCGCGGGCGCGAGCAGCGAAGGCAGGGCATAAGGATGGTTGACATCAGCGTTATCATACCCACGCATAACCGTGCCGCCATGCTGAGGTCGCTTCTGGGCAAGCTCGACGCTCAGCGAGATGGGACCCCCGCATTCGAAATCCTGGTTGTGGCGGACGGCTGTGAGGACGACACGTCGACAATGCTCGCGTCGCTTCGTACCCGCGTTCCCCTTCGTACCCTGTCGTTGCCGGGCGTCGGTCCGGCACTCGCCCGTAATGCGGGGTCGCAGGTCGCGAGCGGCCGTTTATTGATCTTCCTTGACGACGACATTGAGCCCGGGGAAAACTTTGTTGGGGCGCATGTCGGTGAACATCAGCGCCACCCCGGGGGCGTAGTGATAGGCCCCTATCCGCCACTTCCGCACATTGCGACGGACCGCTTCCGCCTCAGCGCCCGCGAATGGTGGACGAGGCACTTCGAGCGCGTGTCCCTCCCTGGACATCGGTTCGCTTTTACCGATGTGCTGACAGGAAACCTGTCGCTGGATGCGGAACTATTTCAAGCTATGGGCGGGCTCGATCCTCAATTCGCCCGTGCACGAGAAGACTTCGAATTTGGTCTCCGTTTGATCAAAAAGGGAGTTCCAATTCGTTTTGCTCCTGACGCACTCGGCTATCATCTCGAACATCAGACGATGACACTCACCGGAAAGATGGTGCGCAGGCATCAGGAGGGACGCTCCGATGCCTTGATGGCTCGCAAGCACCCCGACATACAGCGGCTGCTCGAGATCCATCGGTTTGCCGGAAGAAAGGGGTGGAAGAAACGTTTGCGAAGGATCATCGCCACCCGAGCCGGTTTTGTCCTTGACCCCCTCGTCAAGGCTGGTCCACGCGTCCTCCAAATGTTGGAAAAGGCTGGCCTTCGCAGGCTCTATGAGAAGGTAGAGCGGCAGCTCAATGGATATCATTATCTTCGCGGCGCCGCCGAAGTGTTGGGTGAGGATTGGCGGCTTCCGCCGGATCCGACTGCTTCGGCCAACGAAATCGAGGTGCTCGAGATCAATCTGGACCAAGGCCTTGAGGCAGCCGAAGCCATGCTGGCGGAACGTCGCCCCCTCGCTGCTCGTATCGTGAATGGGACGGTACTCGTCGGCGACATGTGTCACCAGATCGGCGCCGAACCGTGGGACGCACGGCACCTCCGTCCGTGGCTGAACCGTCAGGCAATACGCGGATATCTTCCTGTGGCGCTTGCCGAATGGCAGGCTCTGCCGAACAACGTCCCTACGCGTTTGTCGGACTTCACATTGAACTTCCTCAATAACGCCAGTTTCCGCGCGCATGCATTCGAACAGCACCTCCAGTGGATGCAGGCGAAATTGCGTTCAGCACTCGATGAAAATACGAGTAAATCGTAGCGGCCGGACTGCTGCAGCCGAGGCTAGAGTATCCGTTTTGATCAAGCGGCTTTTGGTGTCCATTTTTGGTTTTTCCGCAGGAGTGCGTTTGCCAGCAGGATGATCTTTCGCATGATGGCTGTGATGGCGACCTTCGGCGGCTTGCCGGCTTTGATGAGGAGGTCGTATTTGGCGCTGAGTTCCGGGTTGAAGCGGCATGCAACGAGGGCCGGCATGTAGAGTGCTTGCCGGACGATGGCCCTTCCGCCGGCAATGAAAGCGCGTCCGGTCCATCGTCCGGACTGACGGGAGATCGGCGCCAGTCCCGAGAGCGCGGCTGCGGCCTTCTCGTCAAGTTCCCCCAGTTCGGGCATCTCGATGAGCAGCGTAAAGGCCGTGACCCGCGACACGCCAGGGATCGAGATGAGAATCTCGCGCCTGGCCTTCAGGGTCGCGTCTTCGGCAATGAGCGCCATGATGGCCTCGTCCACGGCCTTGATCTGGCGCTCGATCTGCCTGAGCCGGTGGGTGTTATGTCTCTTCAACAGTGGATTGGACAGGTTCTTCGCCCTGTTCTTCGCGGCGGTCCTGTCCTTGATGAGGGCCAGCCGCGCCATATGCAACTCTTTCAGATCATTGTGGATTTGCGTGTTGGCTTGCAGGATGCGCGGTTCAAGAAGCGCGCCGAAGCGGGCCAACAGTGCGGCATCGATCCTGTCTGTCTTCGCAAGCCGGCCGGTGGCCTCTGCAAAGCGCCGGGCAACGCGGGGATTGACCTTGCAGAGCTGCAATCCCTGCATCGCCATGAAGCGCTCGAAGGCCTTGTGATAGGGGCCGGTTGGCTCATAGACAATGCGCCCCGCGCCCTTTGGGCCGATCCATTTGAGAATGGCAGCAAAGCCCTTGCGGTCATTGGTAACATTCAGCGTTTGGCCGTCCGGCAGGCGGTGCAAGTCGATATGGTCTTTCGAGATGTCCGCGCCGATGGTAATATCCGTCATCTTTTCCGCCTCCTATGCTTGTCATCCGAGCCCAAAGCTCAGGTATCCGTTCAGGACGATAGGAAAAGATGGGGGCGATCAAACTCTAGCTCGGCCCGGCATTCGCAAGAACGTCGACCTGCCATTTCACGATCCGTCCCCCATCGCCGGAGAAGGATGGCCGTCCTCTCCGGCGCTTCTTTATCTCAACAAGAAGCGTGGAAATCATAAGACAAGCTTTTCCGGGTCAGCTTGAAGCATTCTGCCGGAGCAGGTTTTCGTCAGGGCAAAGGCGATTTGCGACGGGCATACCCAGGTACGTCCGAGCCGATCGCCTTTGATCCTGGCGGAAACATGCCCGGCCCACCGGCCGCACCGCTTCGCCGTGGGCGAAGCGACAAGTGCGTCCGGCGATTCCAAGGTCTTGCAGATTTGCCAAGCAAATCTGCGGGAGGGTTGGCTGAAACGGGCCGGCTGATCGACCGGCCGGCTTGGCCGTAGAACTGGGCTACGACGCGCGCCGCATCGAGCCTGAATCGAGATCGATCTTCGGAAGGCACGATGCGTCAGTTCGGAAAATCGGAGTAGCCTTCGTGCGTCCGAAAGCTGCCCGATTAGCGCCGCGCCGTTCGCAATTGCGATGACTGTTGGTCCGTCTTCAGTTTTTCCCTGAACCAGTCGAGCGTCAGAGCCACACCCTGTTCATAAGTGATCTTGCACGACCACTCGGGCATGACGTAGTTCGCATTGCTGAGGTCCGGCCGCCGGTTGGTGGGATCCTGCGGGGGGGAGGGCTCGAAGACGATCGGCGCGCCGCCGACGAGGCGGGAGACATATTGCGCGACCTCCAGAACCGAGATCTCGCGATCGTTGCCGACATTCAGGGGCCCCTTATAGTCGGTTTGGTTTATCCAGAAATATCGGGCGAAACCGTCGACGATATCGTCGACATAACCCCAGCTGCGGGACTGCAGACCGTCGCCGAATACGGTGATCGGCCGGCCCAAGAGCGCCTGGGTGATGAAGTTGGAGACCGCGCGCCCATCGTCGGCGCGGGTGCGGGGGCCATAAATGTTGAAGGGGCGGACGACCTTGACGTCGAGCCCCTGGGTGCGCTGCATTTCGAACAGCAGCGATTCCGTGCAGCGCTTGCTCTCGTCGTAGGACGAGCGTGGCCCGGTACAGTCGACCTGGCCTTTGTAGGATTCCGGCTGCGGCGAGACCAGCGGATCGCCATAGACTTCGGAAGACGAAGTAAAGCCGAAGCGACCGCCCTTCTTCAGAAGATCGAGAAGCCGCATTGCCCCGAGAAGATTGGCGGAAATCGTCCGCTTCGGCTCCTTCATATACCAGGGCGGCGACGCGGGAGAGGCAAGGTGGTAGATTTCGTCGAATTTATCGGAGGTCTGCAGGGTTTCGACGTCCGATTTCACGAAGTGGAAACGCGGGTCCTTGATGTGCTCTATGTTTTCGAAAAGTCCGGTCCAAAGATTGTCGACAACGACGAGTTTCTGAACGTCAGTCCTGAGCAGAAGTCGGTCACACAGATGAGATCCGATGAAACCAGCTCCGCCCGAAATCAATACAGTTTTCATTTGCATTGCCCCTGATGACTTCAAAAAGGTAATTGTCTATTAGCATTCCCTATAAGAACTGGCAATTGCCTAGAGAAATTCTAAGAAATACTCGCGCGTTAATCTTAATTATTAATGTTCAGTACTTAAGGTAGCATCGACCTGTGTACTGCGGGGCGAAGTTGCGGACTGTTGGACATGCTATAGCCGGCTCGACTACAGCATGTCCGTCAGTCGCAAAGAGTTCTCTATCATAAGGGCGCAGTCGCGCATCGGGCTAAGGTCCGACTCGAGACGAGCACTTGATTCAGAGCATTGCCCTCGCTGTGCTTCGCGGACGACGCGTAAACAGTCCGCTCCGCGTCCGTCACGCAGACTGCACCCTTTGCGATCAGTCGGCCGCAAGCGCGGTCAATATCTGATAGGCGGCGGCCACCCGATCCTCATTGGGATAATTTTTATTGGCCAGGATGGCGATTCCGAGGCGTTCCTTGGGAATGAAGGCGACATAGGCGCCGAAGCCGTTGGTCGAGCCTGTCTTGTTGATCCAGACGTCGTCACGCGGTTTCATCGGTGGCCTGAACTCAGAGACCGGAATTGTCTTCAGCATCGCGGCCGAATTGCCCTCGAGCAGGCTCGCCAGGGTGGCGGGATAGGCATATTGCTCCCAGATCAGATCCTGGGTCATCGCCCCGACGCTGAAATATCCGGTATGGGTCCTGGCAATCGCCTGCTGCAGCGTTTGGTCGAGCTTGACCAGGCCCATATTGGCGCCGACGAAGCGGATCATGTCGCCGGCGGTCGATCTCACGCCATAGGCTTCGGAGGAGAGCAGGGCAGGGGTCAGCCGCGCCGGCTCGCCACTGCGCTTATAGCCTTGGGCATAATCGACCAGCCGCGACTTTGGCACCTTGATAAAGGTGTTCTTCAATCCGAGAGCGGCAAACAGTTTGCCCTCCATCAGGGCGGTGAAATCGCCGCCCATCGCCTTCGCCGTGATGTAGCCGAGCATGCCGATGCTTGGATTGGCGTAACTTCTCTGCGTCCCCGCCGCGTAAGAGGGCTCCCAGGCAGCGAAATAGGAAAGCAGCCGCTTTTCGGTGTTGACGTCGTCAGGCAGCTGCAGCGGAAATCCGCCAGCGGCATGGGTGGCGAGATTGATCAGCGCGACATCGCCGAACGGCTTGCCCTTCATCGCCGGCAGATATGTGCTCACCTTGCCGTCAAGCGAAAACCCGCCCTTCGCGTCAGCGTAAGATGCCAGCGTCGCAGTGAAAGTCTTGCTGATCGATCCGAGTTCGAACAGCGTCGTCGGCGCCACGGACCGGCCGGTCTCTTTCGACTCGACGCCATAGGTGAAGACATGCTGCTCTCCATCGATGGTGATGCCGACGGCAACGCCCGGGATGGCATTCTTCTCCATGACCGGCTTGATCGCGGCGTCGGCGATCGCCCTCACTTTCGCGGCATCGGCGGCAAAGCCGCTTGCGCAAGTGCATGTCGAGATCAAAGCGGCTGATAAAATTCTTACCCCAATAATATTCATATCGGTCATCCTCCAAAGGTCGGTCAACAGAGCGTGAAGCGCACTCAGGCCGCGTTTAAAGGCGCTGTTTTCCGATCACAAACGATGATATCTCGCGGGAGATAAAAGAAAATCTAGGGCTTACATGGTTCGTCCATTCCTTCCGCTGAACGGTCTCCGCGCCTTCGAAGCCTCCGCGCGACATCTGAGCTTCACCCGCGCCGCAATCGAGCTCTGCGTCACCCAGGCGGCCGTCAGCCAGCAGGTCAAGGGCCTGGAGAAGCGGTTGGGGGTGGCGCTGTTTCAGCGCCTTCCCCGCGGCTTGAAGATCACCGCGGAAGGCGAAGCGCTGCTGCCGACGGTCACCGCCTCCTTCGACCAGATGGCGACGACGCTCGGCAGGATCGAGGCAGGGCAGGTGCGCGAGCTGCTGTTCCTCGGCGTCGTCGGAACCTTCGCCGTCGGCTGGCTCCTGCCGCGGCTTGCGGATTTCCAGCGCCGGCATCCCTTCATCGATCTGCGCATTTCCACCAACAACAACCGCGTCGATCCGGCGGCGGAAGGGCTCGATTTCGCCATCCGCTTCGGCAGCGGCTCATGGCACGGCACGCAGGCTGAGCGCCTGTTCGAAGCGCCGTTTTCGCCTCTCTGCATCCCGAAACTGGCCGATGATCTCCAATCGCCGGCAGACCTTGCCGGAGTGACGCTGCTTCGCAGCTACCGCACGGATGAGTGGAGCACCTGGTTCCAGGCCGCGGGCGTGCCGCCGGCCGCCCAAGTCAATGCCGGCATCGTCTTCGATTCCTCCGTCGGCATGATGGAGGCGGCCCTGCAAGGGCTCGGCGTGGCGCTCGCCCCGCCCGCGATGTTTTCAAGGCACCTCTGCTCGGGCGCGATCGTTCAGCCTTTCGCCACCGCCATCTCGCTCGGAAACTATTGGCTGACGCGCCTGCAGTCGCGGCCGGTCACGCCGGCCATGCGCATTTTTTCCGACTGGATCTTTTCGGAAATCGAAGGGTAATGCAGGGGAGCGCCCACCGGAATGGGCGCTCCGATTAGGGCGTCATTTCTGGATGCAGGTGTCGACCGTATCCTTGGTGCACTCGTCAAGCCCGGTGAAGACCGGATCGTCGACCTTCTTGCCGGCGATGAGATCCATCATCACGGTCGGCGCCTTGTAGCCCATTTCGAAGGGCCGCTGGCCGACGAGCGCGGTCACGAGGCCCTCCTTGGCGATCGCCACTTCGTCGCCGATCGTGTCGGCGGCGCCGATGACGAATTCGTTCTTGCCGATCTTGTCGGCCATCGGCTTGAACAGGTCGCGATAGGGCTGCGGTGCGCCGAACAGCGGCCAACCGCCCATGATGCCGAAGGCATCGAGGTCGGGATTGGCGGCAAGGATGTCGGTCATCGCCTGCACGCCCTTGGCGCCGTCGTCATTGGTAAAGACCGGGCAGCCCGCCACCTCGGTCCAGCCGCCTTCGCCCTTCAGGGCGTCGAGCCCCTTCTTGCCGCTCAGCGTGTCACGCATGCCCTGGGCGCGGCGCAGGATGTTGTCGGCGCCGGGATTGCCCTCGATGGTGCAGATCTTGCCGCCCTTCGGCTTGGCCTTCTTGATATACTCGCCGATCTTGGCGCCCATCAGGTAGTTGTCGGTGCCGAGATAGGTCTTGCGCAGAGCCGAATCTTCGGCCGCCAGATCGGCGTCGAGCGTCATGACGGGCACGCTCGGATTGGCCGTCTTCAGCGTCTGGGCGATCAGCTTGGCGTTGGAGGGCGAGATGGCGATTGCCGCCGTATCGGCCTTGCCGAGCATATCCTGGACGATCTGCGCTTCGCCGGCCTCGTCCGAGGTCGATGCCGGGCCGGTATAGAAGCATTCATATTCGGCCGAGGCGTTTTCCTTGTTCCACTTCTGGCAACCCTGGTTGATCGCCTCGAAGAACGGATTGTCGAGGCCCTTGACGACGATGACCAGCTGCTTCTTGGCGGCCATGGCCTCACCGGCCGTGAACGCCAGGACTGCAGCAGCAGCCAGCAATAATGCCTTCCTCATAGCTTCCTCCCTTTTGAAATGGCGGACGCCTTCGCCCGCCCTGTTATCAACCGGGATACCAGACGATACGAGGCTCCTCCCTTGAACGCCGGTATTCCCAGGCTGAATCGATGAGCTTTTCCAGATCGTAGACGGGGCGCCAGTCCAAGAGGAACTTCGCCTTGCTGTTATCCATCCAGTTCGAGTGATATTCGCTCGGGATGTCGACCGAGCCGAGCCCGCGCGTGCGGGCGAGATAAGCGGCGACCTCGCCGTAATCGACCGGCCGGTCCATCGCGATGTTGAAAAGCTGCCCCACGGCGCGCGGATTGTCGATCGCCGCCAGGATCGCCGTGACAAGATCGTCGACATGGACGAAATTGCGCTTCAGCGGCCGCCCGTCGGCATCGCGCAGCAGCGGCACCGTGCCGGCGCGCGCATAACGTTCCGCATCGGCCGGCGGCACCAGGCTCTTCCAGTCCGGCCCGCCGAAGACATCGTCACCAAAAGAGAGGGTAAACTTGAAATCGTCCTTCTCCATGATCCAGGGAGCGCGCAGGCAGCAGCTGTTGATGCCGTATTGGATGGCGAACTGCTCGAGCATCACCTCTTCCAGCACCTTGGAGAGCGCGTAGCAGCCGGGATAGGCGCTATGCGGCGTCTTTTCGGTCACCGGTCCGTCATGGCGATAGAAGAAATGCCCGATGCCGGCATCGCCGCCGATCAGGATGAACTGCTTTGCCGTGGGGCTGGCGCGGAACGCCTCGAGCAGCCAGAACAGCCCCTTGACGGTGATGTCCATCACATCCGCGGGGATCTCCTTGCAGGTGGCGAGGTGCACGACATGGGTGACACCGTCCATCGCCGCTGCGACGACGTCGCTGTCGGCGATCGAACCCTTCACGACACTGACGCGGTCGGTTTCATCAAGCACGCGATTATGGCAAAGCGCGCGAATGCGTGCTTTGGAAAATCGCGGCTCGTCAAGCAGCCCAGTAATGAAGCGCCGCCCGACCTTGCCCGTAGCCCCGGTGACAAGGATCAGCATACCTCTCTCCCCAGCAACAGCTAATATGCGCGCGTTTCCCGCGTCAATCTGTATTTGTCGTACTAAATAGATTTTTGTGATGAGGGGCCGTTTTAGCGGACATTCGATTGACGATTCCTGGCGCTTTTGCATTAATGAACTCAATCGCTCTTCCGGGAGGAGATCGGCAAAAGCGAGATCGCAGGCGTCTGACCGGCAACTGGCGGCGAAGGCAGACCTGCAGGTTCCGGGGAGGGTGGTCGGCTGGTTGCGGTTCTCGAACTCACCAATATTTCTAAGCACTTCGGCGCCATCCAGGCTGTCAATGACGTGTCGTTTACGCTCGAAGCCGGCCAGGTCGTCGGCCTGATGGGCGATAACGGCGCCGGAAAGAGCACGCTGGTCAAGATGATCGCCGGCAACTTCCGGCCGAGCGAGGGCACGATGCGCCTCGACGGCAAGGAGATCGTCATGCACCGGCCGGTCGAGGCGCGCCAGCACGGCATCGAGATCGTCCATCAGGATCTGGCGCTCTGCAACAATCTGACGGCCGCCGCCAACGTCTTCCTCGGCCGCGAGCTCAGCCGCGGCGTCGGCCCGTTCCGCATTCTCGATTACAAGACGATGTATCGGCGCGCCGGCGAGATCTTCAAGGAGCTGAAATCGGAAACCCGCCCGCGCGATCTCGTCAAACAGATGTCGGGCGGTCAGCGGCAGGCGGTGGCGATCGCCCGCACCATGCTGTCGGAGGCGAAGATCGTGCTGATGGACGAGCCGACGGCCGCCATTTCGGTTCGCCAGGTGGCCGAGGTCTTGAACCTGATCCGCGAGCTGCGCGATCGCGGCATTGCGGTCGTGCTGATCAGCCATCGCATGCCCGACGTGTTCACCGTCGCCGATCGGGTCATCGTCATGCGCCGCGGCCGGAAAGTCGCCGACAAACCGATTGCGGCGAGTTCGCCGGAGGAAGTGACGGGTCTCATAACAGGCGCCATCGAACAGGTTTGAGCGGCGCGGCACCGGCAGGAAAGAAGGTCAGCAATGGCAGTTACCCTTGACCAGACGATTGCGCAGAGAGAGCGAAGCCGGCTTTCGGAGTTCGTCGGCAGCCAGACCTTCTGGGTGCTGATCGCCGTCATTCTCGCCTGCCTCTTCCTGTCCTTCGCCACCGATTCCTTCGCGACGGCGAAGAACCTCTACAACATCACCCGCAATGTCACCTTTGTCGCCATCATCGCGCTCGGCATGACGCTCGTCATCATCACCGGCGGCATCGACCTCTCCGTGGGCTCGGTGCTCTGCCTCTGCAGCATGGTGTTGGCGGTCACCATGCATGCCGGCTACGGCATCGAAATCGGCATCGCGGCCGCCATCGGCACGGCGCTTGTCGTCGGCGCCTTCAACGGCGTGATGATCGCCTATCTCGATTTCCCGCCCTTCGTGGTGACGCTCGGCATGCTGTCAGTGGCGCGCAGCCTCGCCATGGTCGCCTCCAACAACACCGTCGTTTTCCAGTTCGGTCCCGATCACGACAAGCTGCTGGCGCTCGGCGGCGGCGCCTGGTTCCTCGGCATTGCCAATCCCGTCCTTTACATGATCATCCTGGCGCTGCTCACCGGCTTCGTGCTGCGCTGGACGCGCTTCGGCCGCTATATCTTTGCCATCGGCGGCAATGAACACGCCGCAACACTGACCGGGGTTCCCGTGCGCCGCATCAAGGTCGCCGTCTACATGATCTCGGCGCTGTCTGCCGGCATTGCCGGCATCGTCCAGACCGGCTGGCTCGGCGCCGTCACCACCAATATCGGCGCCGGCATGGAGCTGCAGGTCATCGCCGCCGCCGTCATCGGCGGCGCCAATCTCGCCGGCGGCGTCGGCACCGCCTTCGGCGCCCTGGTCGGCGCGGCGCTGATCGAAGTGATCCGCAACAGCCTCGGCCTGCTCGGCATCAACGCCTTCTGGCAGGGGACCTTTATCGGCGGCGCGATCGTGCTGGCGGTGCTGTTCGATCGCATCCGGAATTTCAGGCAGAGCGAGTAGGCTGCGATCCTTCGACAGCCGCCTGCGTAAACCATGAGCTGAAGCGCGAGCGGATCCGAAGGGTCTCGGCGCTTTGATGCTACCGCAACCTAGGCTGCCGGCGGGCGGTATCGGATCGACTTCGCTCTTTCCAGGGCCAGGATCGTATCCTCGACTTCGAGCAGCACGGTGGTCTCGATCGAGCTGAGCGCGCCGCCGGCGCCGATCGCAAGCGTGACGGCCGCCATCGATACGTTGTCAGGCGCCTCCCACAAATTCCATCCGTCATGCTCGCCGAAGGCGTACCAGAATCCATGGAGTTTGCCGCCCACGGATTCGATGTAGCTGCGTGCCGCCTCTCGGCGATCCTCAGGCTTTTCGATCATGCGCGCCCAGGTCTCGGGCGTGTAGCTGAAGCGTGTGAGATACATGGCCATGGTCTGCTTCCTCCGCCAGAGCGATAGAGTAAACGCCCAAGCCAAGAGGAACGCGAGTCACTCAATGTGGCTATCCGGCTCTCCTGCGTCCGCGCCGGCCGCGCCATCATGGGCCTGGATAGTCAGCTGGTTGCTGACGGCACCTATTTCGTCGTCGAGATCGACGGCGTTCTGGTGGGGTGTGGTGGATGGAGCCGACGCGCAACGCTCTATGGCGGCGGTCGCACGCCCGGTCGCGATGCCGCTCTCCTCGATCCTGTCAGAGACCCGGCCCGTATCAGGGCGATGTACACGCACCCGAACTTTACCCGACGCGGCGTCGGCCGGCTGATCATGGCGCTCTGCGAGGCGGCGGCGCACAAGGAAGGCTTCCGGGAAATCGAATTGATGGCGACGTTATCGGGTGAACCGCTCTATCGCACGTGCGGATACCGCGCCATTGAACGTGTGGAAGACGCACGCGGCGGCGCAAGCGTTCCCCTGATCAGAATGAGAAAGCCGCTCGAAGCCTAGGCGGGAGCGCTCTTGTTTTGCCGTCGTCGCATCGTGGTCGGTCGACTGCTTCCATCGTCTCCTTACTGCGTCGGGAAACGGCTCAGCATCCGGTCGTGGACATTCTCCTGGCCGACGATCATCGCCGCCAGCGAGATGGCTTTCTCGCGGTCGGCGGGCTTTGTAATATAGCCTTCCAGCAGCACGACGGGACCGAGCATCCTGACCTCGATAGCGCTGCTGTCGATGTCGGGATCAGCGGAAAGGGCTGCTTCGATTGTGGCGATGGTCGCTGCCGAACTGTGGCCTTGCGGACAGCGCTCTTCGTGGTTGTTGTTGTCAGGGCCGAACTTCATCTCCTCCTCCCGTTCCGCCCCTCCACGGACCTGCAGGTTACATGACTCTGTTATATGAACAGCAGGTGCCGCCCTTCCAGTCCGACTTAGGTCCGGCTTTTCCCCGGCATCACCTGCCTTAGATGCTTCCCGTCCGATTCAAGGGACATCTCAGGAAGGTTTTGGTCTGTCGCGAAACACCGCCGAGACCTCCTGGCGAAGCGCCAACCTGCCGATCCAGGCCCCGCGTTTCAGGGGATAGGGAAGGCTTCTTGTGAGGGTAAAGCAACGAATGGCAATACAGACGGTCGGTATCGTGGACTGGCACACAAGCGAAGACTTCGCGCCTCTGATGCTTGTAATGGACGGTCAGGAAAAACACAGGCTGGTCCGGTCGCTCGGCGAGGTCGCCGGCGCGCTTATCGCCGCCTGGCCGACGGATGACGGCCGGGAATATATAGCGGCTGTAAAGACCTGCCTGGACGCGATCCAGGGCAATATTTCGCCCCATGTAGCGCGCGCCGCACTCATTCGCGCCGCGGAGGAAGCCGGAATACGGGTGATCGCGGTTGTTCACTGAGCCAGTGAGATGTTGCCTGAGGCGGCGGCATTTGTACGGCGGCATGAAATGGTGGGTCGGTGTCTTGAGGTATTGTGGATCGCACAGAGCATAGGGGTGCGCGCGGAGACAGGAGAGGCTCCCTCTGCGCGATCCGAAGCAAGAAACGCCCGCGGGCCGCAAGAGTTTCCGTACGGTGCCGTACGGAGCAAAGTACTTCTGCAAAATAAAGCCCCGCTGACTTGCGGGGCTGCAAAGAGTTGGAAAGGACAAATGCGAGGTCGACCGAGCGACGATCACATTCGCACTCCTAACGCACCGGTACTGAAGAAGTTCCTGCGACGCATGATCTATCAATACGGATCTTGAGCACTGGGCGAGTGATGATATAGTTCAAACTTTGCGTTGAAACTTTTTGATCGCTCTGATCTGATCGCGAAGAGAGAGAAGAGCATCTCTGTTATTGCCGCGTCGCCATCAGCTCTCCGCCATTGTCCCTACAGCAACTGAGCAATTCTCTGACGCAAGCCTAGAAACGCCTTCTATCGTTTTCCAGTGGTCAACCCTCCGGGAGCGACGAAAACCGGCTGGCGTCGAACGGACCTGTGGCGGCGACCGGAACGGGATTCTCGTCTGAAGCCGCGACATGCGCTTCGCGATGAACCGTGCGGGGAGAAAGGCGAGGCGCGCTCAAGCCAAACGCCGCCCCGGGAGAATGCAGCGCCCATTGCATCAGCGCCGCTTCGGACGTCGATCCAAGGAAATCTGCTTCTTCCCAAGACGCGATCATCGGCAGGGAGGCGATCATGTCAACGTCCTGCCTGGAGGTCTGCTGTGCGCCGACCACGGGATGGAAGCGCGCGTGAGCCGGCGATGCGGGCGGCCGTTTCTCCGGAAGGGCTGCAATCGGGCCGATCGAGGCAGTTTCCAGCCTGTCGTCCGCGCCCGCGTCCTGCGCAACGGCTGACGGGCGCATCGCCGGTATCGGAATCGGGAGAGATGAAAGATCCGAAGCAGAGCCTTTGTCATCCCGCTCGACCGCGCCAGTCTGCTGCGCGAGCGCATTCAAGGCCCGGCTCTTCGGCGCCGGCAGCAGCGCCGTCACCAGCTTGCTGTCCTTGGTGTCGCCGCTCGGCGTGCTCGACGCCGCCACGTCTTCGTCTTCTCCGGCGGTGCTGGCGATCTCGATCGCGGTGGCACTGACGCGCTTCCTGTAGTTTGCAACCGCCTGGTTATATCCCGGCAGCGGGCGGCCATCGGCCGGAAGATGCATCGTCTTCCCATTCGGGAATATGCGCGCGAGTTCCTGCCGGGACATGCGGGGCCAGGCCCGGACATTGCCGACGTCGAGATGCACGAAGGGCGATCCCGAGGTCGGATAATACCCGACACCGCCGACCTGCATCTGCATGGCAATGGCACGCAGCGTTGAAAGCTTCACGCCGGGAACGTAGAAATCCATCGCCTTGCCCAGCATGTGCTGGCTCTTCTTGGCGACTCCAGTGCTGCGCGAGCGATTGCGCAGCATGTTGTTGGTGGCAGGGGACCGATAGGCGGAGACGACGTGGATATAATCCTTGCCGCCGCTCTTCTTGTACACCTCCCAGACCAGGTCCAGCAGCCGCGGATCCATCCGCGTCGGCTCGTTCCTTCGCCAGTCGCGCAGAAACCGGTTGATCTGAGACAGGCCCCTGGGATCGAACTTTCCATCCCGCTTGTAGGTAATCGTGGCCCTTTCGCCCGTATGGGTAAAGAACAGCTTCAGCGCCCGATCTTCCGCTGAGGCGAGGGACGCAGAACCGATAAGTGCCGGCAGCGCAAATAGAGCCGGCAGAATGGTCTGCGCTGCGAAGCGTTTGGCACGCGACAGGAGCGCGGCAATTCCGCCCAAGGCTTCACCCGATAAACCCTGTGAATACTTCAACACGAACAAACCCGTCCCACACCAAACACTCGGACGACGCGCGGGAACGCCGCATCCATCAGGCTCAGTAAAGCCAGTTTATGGTCAACAAATTCCTAACGATCAGTTGCGCAAGCTTGGCGTCTCACCGCTTAATTCGATGGAGAAGCGGAAGAGGTGGCGTTCGGCTGAGAACTTGCCGTTCGTTCGGCTTGGCTGGCGTGCGGCGGTACCAGGAAATCGAGCAGGCCGTCGCTGCGTAGATCGGCGGTTCTCTTTTCCAGAATGTCACCAATCAAGGTTGTCAGAAATTCTGCTGTCATATGGTTCCAGTCTGTGATGAACGGAACACCCTTGCTGCTGGTGAGGCATTTCTCCTTGTCGTAATCGCAGTGAAGCTTGACGATATCGACATAGGTGAACGCAAGATCGGAAGGGAACAACGGCAATTGCGCCAAAGGCTGGTTGGCCGGCGGATAGCTCGCTTCCCGCAGGCATATGGAGGCATCGGATTTTCTCTGAAACATCAGCCCCAGGCACGAGTGCGATTCGTCGAGCTGGAAATAGTTTCCGAAAACGAAAACGCGCGCGTTATCCGAGTGGCTTTTCATCCAGGAAATAAGCTCGAACCTGAACGCGTTGGCGGTGTACTCGAAAGGCCGAAGGCTCGTGAGGAAGATCGCTTTCGTTCGGCTGAGCAATGATTTGTCGTTGATAAATTGTTCAAAGGGAATGCAGTATTTGTCGTAAATGCTGGCGCGAGAGGGGGCTTTGACATTATCGTTCTTGATCTCGACCATGCAGTTCAAATAGCTGAGGGCCACGACTTGATACCGGTCGGTATCGATGTAATTTTTCAGCGCAATCGACCAGTTTCTGGCGTGCGAGTCCCCAATGATGAAGATCACGGGCTTCTCAGCTTGAATGTTGTCGTTCAAGCTTAAAAACGTGCTTTCGAGCCGTGCTTCGTTCGCCTGCGCGAGAGGTGAATAGACGTCATCCAACCTGTGAGGAAAACCGGCCATCATGATTGCTGAAAGGACAGCAGCCGCGATGGTTGCAACGGATGAGCTTAAGGTGACCCAGAGAGCGCGGCTTCTCCTGCTGTGGCGAAGGGGCTTTTCGACGACGACAAAGCTGACGACTGAGACCAGGACCGTCACCGTGATGGCGAGAAACTTGTCGCTGTTGCCGAAATCCAAGCTCGTCAGCCGCCAGAAGGCGAAGACCGGATAATGCCACAAATATAAGGAGTAGGACACCAATCCGGTGAGCGCCGCAGGCCGAGAAGCCAACAGGCGCCCGATTGCGTTCTCGCGGCTGGCGAATGCGAGCACCAGACAGGTCCCGAGAACTGGAATCACAGTGACCCGGCCAGGATGAACCGTACCCTTTTCAAACAAGATGAGTGAACCAACAACGAGGATAAGCCCGGCCGCCGCGAGCAACGGCTGGGGGCGAGGCCGTCCACGCCGTACCTCGTAATAGGCGAGCAGTGTTCCGGCCAGCAGTTCCCAGGCCCGGGTGAGCGGCGAGTAGAAGGCCTGTTGCGGATCGTGCCGTACCGTGACGAAACAGAATACAAAGCTCAGGGCTGCCGCGACCAACACGCACGGCAAAAACCTGGATTTCAGGTATCGGCGCACGATCAGCAACAAGACCGGAAACCCAATATAAAATTGCTCTTCGACGCTCAACGACCAGGTGTGAAGAAAAGGCTTGAGAAGGGTATTGGGCTCCCCGTACTGCGCGGCGGTAAAATAAAAATAGATGTTCGATCCAAACAGGAGCGAAGAGCCTATGGAGTTCGCGTAGTCAGTGAGTTCCAACGGCAACAAAAAATAATAGGCGAAGGGCATCGTCGCGAAAATGACTGCGAACAATGCAGGCAGAATTCTTCGGGCACGCCGGGCATAGAATTTGAGGAAATCGATACGTCCCGTCGCTTCGATTTCTGTCAGCAAAATCCGGGAAATCAGGAAGCCGCTGATCACAAAAAACACATCGACGCCGATGTATCCACCCTGAAGCAACGTGTGGCCGGCAACCGTGAACTCGGCGTGATAGAGAATAACCGCTATCACCGATATGGCCCTTAGGCCGTCAATCTCTGGTCGGTAAACCTTCAAGCGTACTGCCTTCGATATCGAGAGGGTAACTCTGGTCGCGCGCATCAGTGGCGCTTTCGGGGCTGCCTAGCACAGAGATCCTGGCGGGAGAACAGTAGGGCCTGCTAAAAGGTTTGGGGGCGGGGTCGATTCCGACCTTAATTTTCTGCGCTGTTGTAGTTCAGCATTCCGGAACCCTCCTCAACGGACAATCAGAAGAAGCGACGCAACTGCTATCATCTTCGCACCAGACAGGATTGATTTCTGACGCGCCACTGAGGGCGCTCAGCCTTGCTGAGGAGGGTCGCGCGGAGCGTCGCTTGGGAGTGGACCGGAAAATTGCCTCCGCACGACCCAACTCTGGGTGGATCGCCGAGAGGAAGGCATTATGCGATCTGAAGTACTGGCTTTCTCCCGCGATCCGGTGAGTTAACCTGTATTGTCCAATGCGGTTCCGGTACGATGCTGGACAAACAGCGCCCCGCAGCTTAGCGGGGGTTGGCACAGTGGGGTTCTTTTGAAGGAATCGCGCACCTGGGCGCTGCAAATTACTTTGCACGAGCTCAGAAATTTTTCAAAAATATTACTTTTAACGGTTCTGCGTTCACAAATGAATTTTCAACCAGTGGGAATATTTTTCGATTTCGCACGAAAACACAAATTGACTTCTACTTGCAGTAATATCTCGTAACATTGAGGTGGGTGGGCTGCTCAGCGATCACTTTGCTATACCCCAAGCATTGTATCTCCTGTGCGTTGGGCGGCCATCCCCTATTCGACCTCAATCACACCAATCGTTGCGTCGCCTCGGGCTCCAGCTGCGAGCGAAGCCTTCCACAAGGAGCTTCTTCCCGATCTCTTCCCCATTCGTTCGATAGATGTTTACGAGGGAGCGGGGAGGGGATCATCGCCAAAGATCGGAACAGCACCTATCGGAGCGGCCGAGGCGGCGAGTGACTGAAGATCAAATGCATCCAGAGCGACAGCTTCGCGATCATTGGATATGAGAAGTCGACAGCCTCGTTCGGCGGCATCGGGAGGCATCCGCTCGCCGCGCGCAAAGGAGGGCAGCTCGTCTATGTCCAGGCAATGAGAAATGGAACATGAACTGCCGCCACACATTATGTGCTTGCAGCTTGGCTCATTTCATCTTGAAGGAGATTTCACGTGAATAACCTAATCTGGCTCGTCGGCGCCGTAGTCATCGTACTCGCTATCCTGAGCTTCTTCGGCTTCCGTTGAGAAAGAAGTGCGGCGGCTCAACTGCACCATCCATGAACGCAGGAGCACGCCGCTACGCCGGACGAAGAACCCGACCGGCGCAGCATCTTATATGGGGAGCATTAGCAGTGACTTAAATGCCTGCTGTCCGACTCTCTGTGGGATCGAGGCTGTTCCGTCGAACTCGGGAGCCTCAAATGTCCACGGTTGGCGGCGCGCTCAAACAGAAATGGCGCTAGAAGGCATGATGACTAAGCTCGCTAGGCCGCTCCCGTACGGCTCGATGAAGGTAGAGGTGTAAGTAGACCGCTTGGCTGTCATCATTTCGCACGTAGGTGCTCGCCATAATACGGTTTAGGCACTTCCATCACCATCGCATGATCGGCAAATCAGCTCGCGAACTATCTGCGATCCGGCTGGCGGCGTCTTCAGGGAGGGTGACGGTGTCGCGCGTGGTCGTGGCCGGCCGTAACCGTTATTCCGACCGGTTGGAGAAGCCGCGGTAGAAGCGTGTCGGCTTGAGCAGCGAACTGGTGATGTTGGCGACGATCGCCCCATCCGCCTCGCTCTTCGCCTTCGCTTCCTGCCACTCACGATCAGCGATGAATTCGGCCCATTTCTGCTCGCGCTCCGCCAGCGACCGCCATTCGAGCAGATAGGTCAGATCGTTGCTGGAAGAACCGATCATCGTCGTCCAGAAGCCGAGTGAGCGGATGCCGAGGCGTTCCCAGATCGCCAGCGTCGCGGTCTCGAAACGCTGCTGTAGTGCCGGCAGCCTCTCCGGCAAACATGTATAGATGCGCAATTCGTGGATCATTGTATGCTCCTCATGCGGGATGCCCTTTGGAGCGTCCTCAAACCGCTCTCGGAAATGAAGGGTAGTTTACGAAAACCGTAAGGCAATCAATGGTTCCGCGGTGCCCCTCAGATCCGCGATTTAAGAGATTTGACTGAACCGCTCAGATCGTAAGTGTCGTCATCTTCCATGTCAGCGATGTCGTCAGCCAACACTTCAGCTGCTCGGATAGAATGGCAGCCAGATTGTCGAGAGGCATGGCAAGGTCAGGGTCGCTGCCATTGGCATCAAGGCAAATCCGCCGCAAGGAGCAGTTAAATGCACATAACTCGCATCGAAAGAACAACTGCCGGGCCGGACGATTTTGGCGGCGACGTTATCTTTTGTTTTCGTGTGACAACCTCGTGCCAGGTTGCGCCAAAGATCTCGCCGCGCCACAGCTAAACGGCGAAGTGAGGCATGAGAGATGTGGACAAGGCTATTGGAGCTTGTTTCCTATATGCTTCCTGCAGCTTTTCGCCGCTGATGCAAATCCCGAAAATGCCTGAAAAAATTGGCGCACCCGACATGCGCCATTCTTATTTCCAGCGATTTCCAACGATAACCAGAGATGCCTTGTGGAATAGGGGTTTTGCCTCTTCCATTGTACGAAGCGTTCCAGTAACGTTCCGCTTGTTCCGGGCTATATTGGGGGAAGGGAAGGGGGAAAGATTGACAACGTTAAATCGCCGTCCAGAGAAAGCTTTGACGGCGCAATTCGTAAAGAGCGCCTCAACGCCTGGAAAGTATTTTGACGGTCATGGGCTTTATCTGCGCGTCGACGACGGTGGCGGCCGTTATTGGGTTCAGCGTATCGTAATTCGTGGCAAGAGGCGAGAGATTGGTCTTGGTCCTGCGTCGCTGATTTCTCTCGCTGAGGCTCGGTCAGCCGCCATCGAGAACCGCAAGAGCGCACGCGCCGGTGGAGATCCGATCGCTGATAAACGACAGGCGAAGGATATTCTCACCTTCAGGGCTGCTGCAGAGCGGGTGCATGTCGAACTTTCTCCGACGTGGAAAAACCCCAAGGATCGGGCCGCGTTTCTGTCGACGCTGGAAAAGCATGTGTTCCCAGATTTCGGATCGACGCTCATTTCCGAGGTCACGAGCGCGGATATTCGCAAAACTATCTTGAATGCTCGTAAGACGGCGCCGGAGGTTGCCCGAAAGCTCACGTTCCGCATTTCAGCCGTTTTCAAATGGGCGATCGCGGAAGGCATGCGTGCAGACAATCCTGCGCTCGCAGAGGCGTTGGCATTGCCGCGGCAAGAGAAGAGCTCTGGCCAGCGAAAGGCGCTTCCCTACGATGATGTTCACGACTGCATTGAGACAATTTTGAAGAGCGGGGCTGGAAAGTCGACCAAATTGGCGATCGAGTTGTTGATCTTGACTGCATGCCGCTCAGGCGAAGTTCGTGGCGCGCGTTGGGAGGAATTCGATCTCGCTGCCAGGGTTTGGACAATCCCAGCCGAACGCATGAAGATGAAAAAACTGCATCGAGTGCCGTTATGCGAGCGAGCGCTTGCCATTCTGGATGAAGCGAAGGAGCTCGATGACGAAAGCGGCTTGGTCTTCCCCGGCACAAAAAAGGGCAAGCAACTTTCCGACATGACCTTATCGAAGCTAGTGAAAGAGCTTGGCTATCCCGTTGATGTTCATGGCTTTCGAACCTCATTCAGAACATGGGCTCAGGAGCGAACCAATTTCCCGCGTGAGATTGCCGAGGCGGCACTGGCCCATTTAGCCGGCGATGCCGTTGAGCGAGCCTATGCACGGTCGGATGTATTTCTGAAACGGCGCAAGATGATGGATGCGTGGGCGGCATTTGTTGAAGAGGGCCGCAAAGACAAGGTGGTTAGGATCGGGTGATGAACTACACGGATGCAGTTCGAAAAACAGTTGTGATCAGCGCTAGCATCGCCCACACCCAGCCGGGAGATCCGATGCACCCTCTGGCCGCGTTCGAGGATCCATCTAAAGAGGCATGGAGAGTCTTTGTGCGAACCCGCACAGGCTTGCTACCTGAGACTTCCTCCCTATACCTGTTCGAAACAGAGGCTGATGCAAAAGCCTTCTTAGAAAAGCATCCTGTTGGATCAGAGATCGATCTAATCAGGCACGAAGTCGATCTCAGGCAGATCAGCTTCGTGCGCGGGAGTATCGACGGCAGATTCGCCCCAAGGGGAGGCGGCGGTGATGGAGGACTCGCTTTTGATGTGCTCGATCAAGCAGGCCTGAGCAGCTATAGAAGCGGCGTTTCCAAGTTGGTCCTCGACGCCGTTGGGTCGAAAAGAATTGAAAAGCTGAAAAGCCAATTCGGTGAAAATTGGACTGTTGCAGCGGTCTATGAATATTGCTGCTTGAATTTACCCTCTTCGTCTCCCGCGTACGTGGCTGCCTTATATCAGTTCCACTATTACATAACACTTGATGATTTCGCCGCTGGATATTTTTGGCGCGACTTGGAAACGCTGGTCCATGGGGTGGAATCCGCTGCGCTGCATTCTCTTGAAATGCGAAAGAAAGCTGGGATAGCCGGTAGTGAAAAATCAGCTCAAGCGCGACATACGCGGCGTCTCGATCTAATGCGGGCGATGGAAAAGGTAGCGAAAAATAATCCGGACATCTGCGAGTTGGGTCCCGAAGCCGTTGCTAAATTGGCGATTAAAATCTGCGCTGACGAAAGTCCCGCGCTCTGGAAGCAGGGTCGCGGTCAGGTGTCGGAATATATTGGGGAGATTCGACGCGGCGAAGCCGGTGGAGAACTAAAGGCAAGGTTCGAAGCAATGTTCGGCATAAAACCGCTTAGGCGCTTGCCAGTAAAAGATCGCAGCGCATAAGCGAAATTCCGTATCTGACTATCAGCTTAAGCCCTTGGTGATAATTGCCAAACCGCCTAAGCTGCGTTTTTCTAATATTCCATTAGCCAGAAAATCACGGCAACTTCCGAGCATGTTCAATGCCCACCAATGGGAGCTACGCATGCTTGAGAAACACCTGAGATTGCCTGCCGTTATCGATGTTACCGGCCTTAGCCGGAGCACCATTTATGCAATGATGAGTGAGGGAAAATTTCCTCGTCCAGTGGCGCTAGGCAAGCGCTTGGTCGCTTGGCCGGAGAGCGCGATCGCCAAGTTTCTCCGCGAGCGTGCCGCAGCAATTCAAGTCGCCGCCTGAGGTCAAAGCATGTTGACCGCCAGCACCGAACAGCAGATCGAGGCTTGGGATCGTTACGCTGATGCGAAACGTCGGGCCGATAAAACACTACGGATCGAGGACGGTCTTGCCGCTATCACAGCGTGGAAGGAGTTTGCGAACCTCTTCCTGCCGGAGTGTCGGCAATTGCCGCTGGCTCCGAGGCAACCGACCAAAGTTACAGCATTCCCCGTCCACAAGACTAGGCCGCCGGGCGGGTGCGGACAATGATTCTGAATCTAGACGTGCAATGCCTTCCATATATGCCTCTGCAGATCGAGCGCCTGAGAAGATCGAAGGCGTGGCTCCGTTGCAAGCGTAATCCCGAGGTTGCCTTCTATATGGTAAACCTTTGGATGCGTGCCTGGCATGAGATACCCGCCGGCAGCATCGAAGACGACGACGATGTTTTAGCCGATGCCGCGATGTGCTCACCGGAGAAATGGGAAGAGCTGAAAGCTGATATCCTCAAGGGTTGGGATCGGCGCGACGGCCGGGTGTGGCACAGCACTGTCATAGAGCTCGCCACAGAGGCTGTCGGTAAGCTTCGCACGAACAAGACGCGCACTGCGGCAGCTCGGGAGGCGCGAGAACGCCAACGTCAGTCTTCTGTGACAGACACTGTGACAGAGAATGTCACTGACTCTGTAACAGAGCACGAAGGGAAGGGAAGGGAAGAGAAGGGAATAGAAGATAATACAACATCTGACGATGTTGTTGCCGCCGACCCCCCCAAATGTCAGATTTTCGCCTTCGAAGCCCAGGCAATCCGACTGACTGAGGCGAACCTGGAGCAGTGGCGGAAAGCATTCCCACATATCTCGCTCGAGGCGGAGCTATGGGCTCTGGACGAGTGGGCCGGCACCAAAGGCAAGCGCTGGTTCACGGCCGTGAGCGGAGCGTTGGCGAAAAAGGAACGAGAAGCTTCCGAGCGCGTAGCCGCGGCCGCCGCAATCCGTGATCGAGGGGGAGGCCGACCACGGTCTGATCCCCGAATATGAAAACCGCGACCGACATCCTCGACAAATACGGCATTCGCCTTCGGCGTATTGTAACCGGAAATCAAAAAACGACATGCCCGAAGTGCTCAGCGTCGAGGCGGAACAAACGAGAGCCCTGTCTCTCGGTGCGCATCGACAGTCAGGGCGTCCAGTTCAACTGCCACCACTGCGGCTTCCAAGGAGGCGACTATTTTGACGAACAAGCTAGGCCCGGTGGGCGTCCAGGCTTTTCAAAACCGGCAGATCGACCCGGCGGTCGCCGAACTTTCCGGAGCCTATACGGGTAGGGTGGTCACCATGGCTGACGGCAGCAATGCGGTTGAGCCAGATACCGCCGGCAACATCGTCGTCTTTCCGTTCATCGACGGCGGCAGCGCGGTCGGCGAGAAGTACCGGGCACCCGGCAAAAAGTTCTGGCAGCGCAAGGGCGGCCGGAAAACATTCTGGAATGCCGACTGCATGGACGATCCAGCGCTTGAGGAAGGCCACAAGGCTCTGATCATCACCGAAGGTGAGATCGACGGGCTGACGGCTATCGATTGTGGTTTTCACACGACGGTCAGCGTGCCTGACGGCGCTCCACCCGTGCCGCAAGGTGAAGATCCCGACCAGCTCGACGACGTCGTTCCTGACGACGACAGTCACGGCAAGTTCGAGTTCGTCTTCAACAACCGTCACCGCATCAAGCGGATCAAGCGGTTCATCCTCGCCGTCGATAACGATCCACCGGGCCGGCGGCTGGCGGCGGAACTGGTTCGCCGTCTTGGTGCCGCCCGCTGTGCGTTCGTGACCTATCCTGAAGGCTGTAAGGATCTCAACGACGTCAAAATGCGCTATGGCGCCGATGCGGTCGTCAGGGTCCTCACCGAAGCCAAGTCCTACCCGGTGAAGGGCATCTATCTGCTCTCGGACTATCCGGAGCTCGACGAGCCGAAAACCTATTCAACAGGCTGGCCGGATCTCGATCCCTACCTTCAGCTCTGGCTCGGCGAGCTGCTGGTAGTCACCGGCATTCCGGGCCACGGCAAATCGACCTGGACAATGAATCTTTGCGTCAACGTCGCTCGTGCCCACGGCTGGCGGGTAGGCGTTGCCTCTTTCGAAATCCCGACTGTGCCGGCGCTTCGCTTCAAGCTCCGTCTGGCGACTACCGGAACGGAAACGAAGCAATGGACGCGCGACCTTGTCGCCGAAGCCGACGTATTTATCCAAAAGCATTTCGTCTTCATCGATGCCGATCCAACCGGCGAGACTGACGATGATATGACGCTGGAATGGCTACTCGAGCGCGCCGCGGACGCGGTCATGCGATATTCGATCAAGGTCCTGGTCATCGATCCGTGGAACGAGGTCGAGCATTACCGGCCGCGAAACGAGAGCGAGACGCAATACATCAACCGGGCGCTCCGGCAGATCAGGAAGTTTGCACTTCGGTACGGTGTGCTGGCGATCGTCGTCGCGCATCCCACCAAGGATCTCGCCAAAGGCGGCGAAGCCAGAACTCCGACCATGTACGACATCGAGGGATCGGCTGCCTGGTACAACAAGCCAGACCACGGCGTCGTGATCGACGTTCCCGATCCGGCTCTGAACGAAACCGTCGTCTGGGTGAAGAAGGCTCGCTTCTCTTGGTCGGGCCGCAAGGGTGACGTAACGCTGCAGTACCTGCCCGAGATCGAAGGTTACCAGTCTTTGAACGGGTTCGCCCCTCTCTGGAAGTCAGCTCGTGGCGAGGCTGACTACCAGCCACCGAAACCAAAATCCAACGCCTATCAAGGAAAGGATCGGCACTGAGAAATGACCATCAAGGAACGACAGGAGCGGGAAGCGCACGATCGGGAAAACCCTTGGCGTCCGATGCACACGGCGCTTCGCGGAACCGGGCTGATCTGCGACTTGCTCTTTGACGATATGGCTGGCCACTTCGCGGCTGAAGGATTGCAGTTCTTTCTCGATGCCGATGGCGATTGGTATCAGATCGACCCGCCCAGGCGAGTCTACCTCCCAAACCCGATCAACTGGCGTCCGTCTTATGTGCGGATGACGCCCGAGCGTCGTAACCTGATCAAGAAGAGGCTGGCATGAACGTGAGAGTTTCGGGACGCCCGAAAGCTGAAGCGGTTTCAGAAACTGAGTTCCTTCAGGCAAGGAAAGGGGAGGCTAGGCGATTCGCGCCGGTTGAGACGTGGTTTGCAGTGAAGGCCGCGCCAGGCGCGCAACGTTGCCCGTCAATGCGGGAAGGGCACGACCGAAAGGGCGAAAGCATTATCGAGCGGAACCTTCGCAACGAGGGACTCGAAGCGTTCATGCCAAGCTACCGGATCGAGGTCCGCCACCATCGACAAGGCCATTGGATCGAGCGCCGCTTCCCGACTTTCGTTGGGTATGTATTCGTCAACATCGGGCCAGACGATTTCCGCAAGGTCGAGGAGGTAAACGGCGTGAGCAAGATCCTTCGCTTCACCAAGTCATTCGAACAGCGGCCTATGCCCTACGCATTTCCTCAGGAGACGATCGACCGCCTCCGTTACATTGAGTGGGAGCAGGAGCAGAACTTCTTGTTGGCCCGCGCTCGTCGGTTGCGCGAAGAAGAACTCGATCGGGAGCAGCCTGGTCGCCGCAGGAAGTCTTCCACCCGTAGGATAAGACGGGCTGAGTTCACAGAGTTGCCTGGAGGTCTCGCTTCAAACCTGCAAAGCTCTTCGTCACGAATATTCATAACTGAAACGACGAAAAAGTTGGGAAATCTCGGCGGCGGGGTTGAATAGGCATAACCCCTCGGTTATCTTCTGCGCACTGATTTGTGGATGTTCAGTGCGCAGAGCGCCGGTCCACGCGGATAAGCAGCAATCCGCACGTTGGCAGAAGTGTGCCGCCCCTATTGGCAAATCTTAGATTGTGCGCTTTCCTCTAATGAAATGGGGGCGCCGATGGAACAAGACGATTCCGTGCTTAGAATTGAATTCAATAACACTAAACCAATCGAACTCGTCGATTTAACGATGAGCTTCACGGCGTTGGCTGAGTTCTTTAAGGACTACGCCAATGTTAGAACTGGCGACCCACGCCCAGACAACCTACGGCTTTATGTGAAGGAGATCAAATCAGGAAGCGTGATTGCTGACCTGATTGCAGTCGCGGAGCAAGCTCAGTGGCTGATGGACCATAAAGAGGTATTCGCCGGCTTTGTGGCCAACACGAACGAGTTGGTGAATTATTTCCTAGGGCGTGCGCCGGCGAAGGCGAAAGACTCTGAACCAACTGTGCGTCAAGCGAGGCAAATTGCTCAGTTTGTGGAGCCCGTCGCAAAGGATTTCGGATCACAGTTGAATATGAATGTGATGGAGGGCGGCATAGTTCACGTCCATCAGCATCATTATTTTAACATCAATGGAATGGAAGCCAACGCGATTCAGAATAGCGTCTCGCGCTTCCTGGGACCGCAGTTGCCGTCATCTCAGTTTCTCTCTGACCAGATGATGACGCTCGAACAAGTGAAGAATGCTGCCGCCGCGAAGACCGGTGATCGAGGTATCATTGAATCGGTGTATTCGAAACCGGTCAGGCTGAGGTTCGCAAGCGAGGAGGCAAAAAAGCGAGTCCTCGATCTCCACGAGAATCCGTTTGAATGCGTGTTTCTCGTCAATGTTGAAGTTCGATCGGCGGCCGGAAAGCCAGCTCTTTACCACATACTGGAAGTGACAGATGTAATCCGGCCGGAGACAGACTGAGCCAGCTCCGTCTGAAGCTTCGCAGTACTGATTCATCACAGCTTATTTGGATGTAGGTTTCGAACCGTTCCTTCGTCCAATCGCCCGGTCAATGCTTTCAGGGACCTCCCGGAAGGGCCGCGCGCTGGCGATCTGTTCTTCGGTCGCCTCTGGATTTCCCGGGTCCGAAGCTATCAGCCTCTGGATTTCAGCCTCTTCCTCGTCAGTTAAGAGGCGTGTCGAAGAGTACTTTGAATTCATCAGGTTCTCCCGACTATTTCTTTTTCTGCTATGCGCTCGCTTGCCTTGTCTCTGTTGCTGCCAGCCTTCTTGATGGTGTGAGAAAGGCGCCGGCGATTAAACCGGCGCCCTGCATCACAATAGTACTTTCAATATCGCCGCGATGCCAAACAGGCATGAGGCTACATTGACCGACACGGTGATGCGGATCTTGGTTTTCTTCCACATAGGAAAAGCCCTCGATCCCGTGGCCACGGAACCAAAAGGTTTCGTGAGACATGCCCACATAACGAATTAGCCGTCGTTTGCAGGTGCATCGGCCCAGCCTTGGCGACTGCAGATCGCTTTGGTTGGATCCCGTTCGACCTAATTCAGCTTCACTTGGCTGTAAGGCGCTGCCTCAGAGAGCTGCTACCACCGAATTAGACGGGCCCTGAGGTGGTGTCCATGCGGAGTATCCACCTGGTCGATCAGGCCGGGGTCCACATGGCAACAGGGTGCTCTAAAACGATAACACGGCAATTAAAAATTGCGAGTCAGTTCAAAAGACTGCGTCGCTGAAATAGCCCCATGCGCGGCGGCTCATTTTCTAAACGCCCCCAGCCGATCAGAAGGCAGGACCATGACAGGCAGACCCACCAAGTTCACACAGTCCCTGGCAAACATCATCTGTGCACGTATCGCTGACGGCGAAAGCCTTCGATCGATCTGCCGCGATGAGACGATGCCGGGCAAATCCACAGTCCTCGCCTGGCTCGCTGATGACGACAAAGCCGATTTCAGGACCAAGTATGCGCAGGCGCGTGAGATCCAGGCCGACGGCTTCGTCGACGAGTTGGTCGAGATTGCCGACGACGGTACGAACGACTGGATGGAAAAGAAGAGCGCCGACGGTGAAACGATCGGCTGGCAAGAGAATGGCGAGGCCATCCGCCGATCACAGCTTCGCATCGGCACGCGTCAATGGATTGCCGAGAAGCTGAAGCCGAAGAAGTACGGCGCCAAGGTCGAACTCGAGCACGGCGTTACGAGTGGCGTGGCTGAGTTGCTGGAAGCGATCAATGGCAAGACCCGCGGACTTCCAAACGGCAGTTGACCAGTTCTCGGATTGGCGCTGGCGCCTGAACAATCTGTACTGGATCACCGATAAGGGCGGCAAACGCGTCAAGTTCGAAATGAACTGGGCACAGATGACGTTCTTCGAGCAGATGCATTACCTGAACGTGTTGCTCAAGGCGCGCCAGCTCGGGCTCACCACCTTCATCCAGATATTCATGCTGGACGCCTGTGTGTTCAACAAGGATATCCGCGCCGGCACAATCGCTCACACGCTCGGGGATGCGCAGACCATCTTCCGGGACAAGGTGAAATATCCGTACGACAATTTGCCTGATGGCATTCGGGACGCGGTGCCGATCCAGCGGGACAACCAGACGGAGCTGCTGCTGGCGAACAACTCGAGTATCCGCGTAGGCACGTCGCTTCGATCGGGGACGCTGCAGTACCTGCATATTTCCGAATACGGCAAGCTTTGCGCGAAATATCCGGAGAAGGCGAGGGAAGTCCGCACCGGCGCGCTCAATACGGTTCAGGCTGGGCAACTGGTCTTCATCGAAAGCACCGCCGAGGGTCAGGAGGGACATTTCTACAATCTCTGCGAAGATGCCCAGGTGAAGCATCGGCAAGCTGCGGCGCTGACGCCGCTGGATTTCAAGTTCCATTTCTTCCCGTGGTGGAAAGAGCCGCAATATTCGATCAATCCGCAAGGCGTGATCATCACCGATGCTTTCGCCAAGTATTTCCGCGGTCTGGCGGAGCAGGGCATCGATCTGACGGAAGGGCAGATAGCTTGGTACGTCAAGAAAGCTGAAACGCAGCTCGGCGACATGAAGCGGGAGTATCCCTCGACCCCGGCTGAAGCGTTCGAAGCCAGTGTAGAGGGCGCCTATTACGCCGACCAGATGGCGATGGTGGATGCAGAGGAGCGCATTGGCGTCTTTCCGCATGTGCCAGGCTATCCGGTGCATACCATCTCAGACATCGGAATGGACGATACAAACAGCGTCTGGCTGTTTCAGGTGCTCCCGAGCCGGGTCCGGATGATCGGCTATTTTGAGCACACGGGCACCGGCATGGATGGCATGCTCGACGAACTGGAGCGCCGTGCCGAAGAGAACGGTTACGTCTACGGCACCCACAACATGCCGCACGATATCCGCGTGAGGGAATGGACACGCGGCGGCATGACCCGCATCGAGATCATGCTGCAGGAGGTCAAGGCGCGAAACCTCGGCACCGTTCGAAAGGTCGAGCGAGCCTATGTCCATGACCGCATCAACGGTACGCGGCGCATCCTGGCAAAGGTCGAGTTCGACCAGGCCGGCTGCGCTCAGGGTGTGAAGTGCCTGCGGAACTACCGGAAAGAATGGGACGAGGATCTTGGTGTCTTCCGTGACGAGCCGCTGCACAACTGGGCATCGCACGGCGCCGACGCATTCGGCGGCTTGGCAATCATCTTCACCGGTCTCGCTGCCGAACCGCTCAAACCTGAGCCGAAGCCGCTGCCGACGTTCCAGACAATGACGTTCAACGACTACGTCAACTCCACACCGACCTATAGCGAGCGCGTTTGATGGATGTAGAAGCCACGACATTGCCGGACGGTGACCAGTATGACCTGGTGAAGGTCGGGGCGCATTGGCAGCAGGAGATTGAGCGGGCGCAACGCTATTTCAAATCCTGGGTGGACCGCTGCGCCAAGATCGAAAAGATTTACCTGCAGCAGGCGGACCAGCAGAGCGCAAAACGCAGGTTCCCGATGCTGTGGGCCAATGTCTCTGTCCTTCAGCCGGCCGTCTACGCCAGAGTTCCGCAGCCCGTCGTCGAGCGCCGTTTCAAGGACTCTCAGCCTGTGGCGCGCATGGGCTCGGAATTAGTTGAGCGCAATCTTGCGTTCACCGCAGACGACGCCGATCTGGATTCCGTCATGCGGGCCGTGCGCGACGATTTCCTCCTCTGTGCCCGTGGCACAGTGTGGCTGCGCTACGAGGCGGACTTCGAACCGCTGGATATGGGTGTAGAGCCTTCCGATGCACCTGGGGCGCCGGACGACGTCTCGCCTATGGAGCAGATCACCGATGAGCGGGTGTGCATCGACTATGTGCATTGGTCGGACTTCCTGCATTCGCCCGCTCGGCGCTGGAAGGATGTGACATGGGTGGCTCGTCGTGTCTCGATGACCGATGAGGAGTTCGACAGACGTTTTCCCGATGGGCGCGGCTCCTTGGCCAAGGACGGCGTCGGCTCCAATCACGGCACCAACCAGACGGAGCGGGCTCAAAACGAGGGGAAGATCTACGTCTGGGAAATCTGGTGCAAGAGCGAAAACTACACGGTCTGGATCGCCGACGGCTGCCCCGCGGCGCTCGAGGTCTCTGAACCCCCGCTGAATCTGAAAGGCTTCTGGCCTTGCCCCCGGCCGGCGTTCGGCACGCTTTCGACCGGATCGCTCATCCCGGTCCCGGATTACGTTTACTACCAGGGCCAATGCGACGAAATCGACATCCTCACCAAGCGCATCAACAAGCTGACGGATCAGCTGCGGCTGAAAATCTTCTATCCATCGGGGGATGGCTCAGTATCGCCGGCGATCGAAAAGGCGATGCGGCCGGAAAACGACACGGTGATGGTGCCCATTCCAGAGTGGGCGGCGTTCACGGACAAGGGCGGCTCAAAGGCTGTCGTGACGTTGCCGATCGACGATGTGCAGAAGGTCATCGTTGCCTGCATCGAGGCGCGGAAGCAGCTCATTGAGGATGTCTACCAGATCACCGGCATATCGGACATCGTGCGCGGCGATACTCAAGCCTCGGAGACGGCGACGGCGCAGCGCATCAAAAGCCAATGGGGATCAATCCGCATCCGTGACCGCCAGGCAGAGCTTGCCCGCTTCGCCCGTGACATTGTGGCAATTGCCGGTGAGATCATCTGCGATCAGTTCCAACCGGAAACTCTGATGCTCGTCTCGGGTATCCAGTTGCTGACGACGGCGCAGAAGCAGCAGATCCAACTGCAGATGCAGCAGGCTCAGATGGCCGCCCAGCAGGCGGCGATGCGCGCGCAGCAGATGGGCCAGCCGGCGCCTCAGCAGCCACAGCAAGCTCCTATTCCGCCTGAGTTGGCGCAGATGATGCAGCAGCCTTCGATCGATGAGGTTATTGAGCTTCTTCGCAATGACAGCGTGCGCGGCTTTCGGATCGATATCGAGACGGACTCGACAATCGAGCCCGACGAGGACGCGGAGAAGCAGCGCCGCATGGAGTTCGTGCAGATGGTGGGCGGCTTCATCCAGCAGGCCGGCGCCATCGCCCAGCAGCAGCCGATGCTTGTTCCTGTGATGGTCGAGACGCTGTTGTTCGCAGCACGTGGCTTCCGTGCCGGGCGTCAGTTGGAAAACACGCTAGAGCAGGTAGGGGCACAGCTTGCGCAGGCAGCAACAGCACCAAAGCAGCCGCCGGAACCAACCCCGGAGCAGATGATCGATCTGAAAACTGCACAGGTGAAGGCCGGCGCCGAGGAGCGGAAAGCCCAGCTCGGGGTCGCCCAGGCCGAGATGGAACACCGCACCACCGTCGAGCAGGCACGGGGCGATATGGCAATGCAGGCAATGCAGCAGTTGCACGCGGCGCAACAGCCGCCGGTCCAGCAGCAACAGCGCCCCTATCAGTGAGCGAGGTCATCATGAGCAACGAAGTCACCACCGACCAGCTTGTCGAGAGGGCTTATGCGAAGGCCATCGGGCATCTCGGCGAAGTCGTCAACCTGGTGCGAAGCCTGACCGATGATCAATTCAGCCGGTTGGTTCAGCATGCGAAAGCGCGCTTGGAAGCGTCCGAGACGATAGAGCAGTTGATGCTTCTGAGCTGGCTTCGTTGCGAGTTGTCTCATCCATCGAGGAAGGCAGCATGAGAGAGCGCTATTGCCGAGTGTGTGGTGGCTGGCACCAACTCGACGCGTGGCCGCATAACTGCATGCCGGTGAAGAACTTGGCGCAGTCGGATTTGCCGGCGCCGCATTTCGTCAGCGACAGCATCGAGATTCGCTCGATGCATGACGGTCAGCACTATACCTCGAAAGCAAAACTGCGCCGCGCCTACAGATCGGCCGGCGTCGAGGAGATCGGCAACGAAAAGCCGCGCCCGATCGAAAAACCCAGGGCAGACAAGCAGGGAATACGAAAGGCCCTGAAGGAAGCCTACCAGCAGCATCGCGCCTGACGCGGGCATCAATCCCCGAAAAAGGAAATACACATGTCAGACCTGAATAACGAAGCCATTGATGGCCTCGAAAGCACTGCCGTGCCTGTCGAGCAGGAAATCGAACAGCCAGCCAGTATCCGCGACAGCCTGCGCGCTGCCATGAAGCCGGAAGAGCCCAAGGCAGACCGAAATCGCGATGAGGTTGGTCGCTTTGCCAAGGAGCCCGAGAAGCCGACAGCCGCGGCAAAGCCGGAAACGCTGGGAGCACCGGTCGCCGCGCCGCAAGAGGCAAAGCCGGTTGAACCCGCACCGGCACAGGCCGCAACAACGCGCGTTCCCCCTGGTTGGTCGGCAGAGGCCAAGGCGAAATTCGGCGAGCTGCCGCCAGAGGTGCAGGCCGCCGTTACCAAGCGCGAAGAGGAAATCGACAACGGTTTCAGGGTTCTCCAGGACTACAAGGGCCTCGAGGAATTCACGCCGCTGGTAAGACAGGCAGGCACGACGCATGCAGACGTCATGCGAAAGGCAATCGGATGGGAGCAGGCGCTTCAGCGCGATCCCGTCAACACGGTTCTCAATGTAGCCAAGATGGCGGGCGTGAATTTGCACGCGCTTGTGAACGGGCAGCCAGATCAAATCCTGGAGCGCCACCCACAGCCGCAGCAGCAACAGCAGCCCGTCGATATCGAAGCGACCATTGAGCACGCTCTTCGGAAGAGGGACACTGAAACTCAAGTTCAGGCATTCCTCGCCGATCCGGCAAATACGCATGCCGAAGTCGTCATGGATGACATGATCGCCCTCATCAACGCGGGGCGAGCAAAGAGTCTGAAAGACGCATACGACGCTGCGTGCTGGATGAGACCAGACATTCGCCAGCAGATGATCAGCCAGTCTGCCCCGGCGCCCCAAGACAATCAGATCGCACAGAGAGCAGCAGCGGCAGATCAGGCCCGCAAAGCCTCGCGATCTATCACAGGCTCGTCGTCTCCCGGCCCCAGCAAGGACGCCGCACCGCCGCAGCCAACCTCCATCCGTGACTCGCTCAAAAGCGCACTAGCCGCATCAGCCGGGCGCGTCTGACAAAAGGTGACACTCCATGGCAATTTCGCCAAACCTCTCTGAAATCGTGACGACTACGCTGCGCAACCGCAGCGGCGTCATCGCCGACGACGTGACGAAGAACAACGGTCTTCTGTCGCGTCTCAATTCCCGCGGTCGCAAGAAACCCGTTTCCGGCGGTCGCACCATCGTTCAGGAACTCCAGTATCAGGAAAACAGCACGTTCAAGCGCTATTCCGGCTACGACCTCCTGAACGTGCAGCCCTCCGACGTTATCACGGCGGCAGAATACGACTACAAGCAGGCAGCAGTTGCCGTCTCCATCTCCGGCCTGGAGCAGCTCCAGAACTCCGGCGAGGATGCGGTTCTCGATCTGCTCGAAGGCCGTATCGAAAATGCCGAGATCACGCTGAAGAACAACATCGCGTTGGACTGCTACTCTGACGGCACCGCTGACGGGGGCCGGCAGATCGGCGGTCTTCAGCTGCTGATTTCCACGTCTCCGACCTCCGGCACGATCGGCGGCATCAACCGTGCGACGTGGGCTTTCTGGCGAAATCAGAAATTCTCCGCCAGCTCGGACGGCGGCGCGGCGGCATCGACCACGAACATTCAGTCCTACATGAACCGGCTCTATCTGGCCTGCTCGCGCGGCCCCGACGCCCCCGACCTCGTTGTCGCCGACAACAACTTCTTCCGCCTCTACTGGGAGTCGCTGCAGGCGATCCAGCGCATCACCTCGGCAGACAAGGGCATGGCGGGCTTCAACACCCTCCAGTACATGGGCGCCGACGTGGTGTTCGACGGCGGTTTCGGCGGTGGTGCACCGACAAACCAGATGTACTTCCTCAACACGAAGTACCTGTTCTATCGCCCGCACCGCGACCGCGACATGGCGCCGATCGGCGATGATCGGATGAACCCGAACCAGGATGCCGTTGTGCGTCTGATGGGTTGGGCCGGCAACCTCACCATGAACAACGCCTTCCTCCAGGGCGTCCTGTTCGCCTAATCTCGAAAGGATCGACACATGACTGTCGCACGTACGCAGACCGAGCGCTTCGGTGCCAATCCATTTCTGGTGGATGGCCCGATCGTCGGTGGTTCTGGCGTTCCCGCATTCAACTTCACGCTCGGCTCGGTTTGCTGGGGCGATGCTGAAGCTGAGTGGGTCTATTGCCAGCTCACCCTTGCTTCCCAGACCACGCTTCAGCCCGGCATGTGGCTGCAGTGGGACAAGGACTACAGCGCCAACCTGCTGACGACCGCTACTGGCGTCGTCGGCTATGGTTGCGGCGTCTTCTCCGGCGCCGCTCAGCCCCCGACCATCTCGGGTGGTCCGGTCGGCACCATCACACTTGCCGCAGGCACCTATGGTATCTGGGTCCAACGCGCCGGCCAGGCTCCGGCACTGATGAATACCGTCACGGCGGCGCTCGTCATTGCCGAGTCCACCACAACGGCAGGGCAGGCGAACGCCCCGGCATCCGCTACTGTCGGCACGAAGCAGATCACCCCTGTTTCGTTCCAGGCTGCGAACAAGACGTTCACGGCTACGACAACGAACGGCTCGCCAATCCTGACCGTTCTCGGCGGTGCTACGACAGGCTCCGGCCCGTTTATCGGCGCCTCGATCTCCGGCACTGGCATTCCCGGCTCCACGACCATCACGGGCCTGACCTACAGCCCGTCTGGTGTGCTGCAGAGCATCACCATGTCAGCCAACGCGACCGCCAACGGCACCGGTATCACCGTCACCGCAACCGGCGTTCTCGAAGTCCGGCTTATGTGGCCGTACATCGCCAAGACCAACTAATGAGCGGGCGCTTCGGCGCCCGTTTCTTTCCCGCCATCAACCGCGAGGCAATCATGTCAGAAAATCCTGGAATTTACGCAGCATTCAGCCTTGAACCCGTCGAGCAGTCCTTCAAGTCGAAGGAAGCGGGGCGCCCCATTTTCGAAGACCGTGAATTCGTGCGCATCATCATTGCCGGGGACAAGAACACTGAAGTTTATCGTGAAGCGACCGAAGCCGACAAGGAGCGCTTTCACGAGCCATACGCCCGCTTCAAGAGAGGCCTCGACGAGCGCGAACAGATCGTCGGCACGCCGCTTTCCCAGTGGACGCTGCTGAAGCCGAGTCAGGTCCGAGAACTCGAAGCCATCAAGATCTATTCCGTCGAACAGCTTGCCGCTCTGTCGGACACGATGAAGCAGAACCTCGGCATGGGCGCTCACGAGCTTGTGGCTGCTGCTCGAGCATTTCTTGAGAGTGCACGCAACAACTCCGTTGCCTCTTCGCTTGCAGCTGAGAACGAACGACTCCGCAATGATGTCGAACGCCTTCAGCAGCAGGTGCAGGCGCTTGCCGACCGTCTGGAAGACAGCGAGCGCGGCAATGAACGCCGTAGTCCGGGCCGCCCGCCGAAGGCAGCCCGCGAAACGACGCTTGAGCTTTAATCAGGATCTCCGCGCATGAGTTTGCTCTCGATTATCCAGAACGTATGCGCGGAAATCAGCATCGATCCGCCGGCCGCTGTCATGTCGTCGGCGGATCCTCAGATTGCACAGCTTCGCATCCTGTCGTTTCGCGCGGGCCGTGAGCTGATGAGGGATCATGACTGGTCGGCGCTCGTCGTCGTCAGGAACTTTACCGCTACCGGTGTCATTCCGGAGCCAGCAGAACCGCCTGCGGATTGGGATCGGTTCGGCGAAAATTCGAAGATCTGGAACACATCGCGCCTTTGGCAGCTCAATGGCCCGGTTGAGCCGCAGACCTGGGAACGAAACACAATCATCAATTCGAACCCGGTGCCGCAGATCTGGCGCATGCTGGGCGGCAAACTGGCGATCTATCCCAACGATGTCGGCGAGAACATCCGGTACGAATACGTGTCGAGTTCATGGGTCGCCGTCAACGGCGGGACGACCTACGCTGACACCTGGGCCAATGATACCGACACGGCGCGGTTTCCTGAAGAACTGATCGAGCTTTCGACCATTTGGCGATGGAAGCGCGCGAAGGGCCTAGACTACGGGGAAGAAATGGCAAATTTCGAAAGGGCGAAGGAGTCGGCGATCGGCTCTGACCGTGCTGCTGCGCCGATGGATATCTCGCTGCCGAATAGAGGCCAGGTTCCGGACAACTATTGGCCCGGCATCATCACGGTACCGAATCCATGACAAGGCAGCCCGTTCCAGCCAGCGCCGGCAAAACTCGCGTCTCTCCAAGCAAAGATTGGATTGCACCGATCGGCGGCTGGCGTACCGACGTCGAGATGGCAGACATGCCCAAGGATGCCGCTTTCTTGCTCGACAACTTTTTCCCGGAGGCCAACCGAGTCCGCGCTCGCTATGGATATCTCGCCTTTGCCACAGGCCTCGGCGCCGACGTCAAGACGATCATTCCCTATTCCGGGGTGAGCAACCGTCTCTTCGCCGCGGCGGGAGATAAAATCTTCGACGTGACGGCCGGCTCCGCATCTGTGGTCGTGTCTGGACAGTCCAGCGCGCATTGGTCGGCGCAGCAGTACACGAACCCGGCCGGGCAGGAGTATCTGCGTCTGGTGAACGGCCTGGATACGCCGCTGCTCTTCAACGGCTCATCGTGGACGAACAACTACATCGTGGGGAGCGCCGCGCCGGCCACGCAAAACGTCGCCGTCAAGAACGTGCCCTATACGCTGAGCTTCTTCGGCACGGGATCGATCACGCTCTCGGGCGCCTTCGCAGGCGTGCTGAACGGTACCGGTGTCGGCAATCGTGTCTCGCTTACCTTCACGCCGGCCGCCGGCACGTTGACGCTGACCGTATCCGGCACTGTGACGAACGCGCAGCTCGAAACCGGGACTCTCGCGACGCCTTATGTCCCATCGACGATGATCACCGGCATTTCGGACTCATCGTTGCTGATCGCGGTGACTGCCTATCGCTCGCGCCTCTGGTTCATCGAGAAGAACTCGTCCAACGTCTGGTATCTCGCGACGGATGCGGTGAGCGGCACGGCGACGGTCTTGCCGGTCGGCGGCAACATGAAGTACGGCGGCACACTCGTCGCGATCAGCGTCTGGACCATTCCCGTTTCCACCGGCCTACAGCAGTGCCTTGTCCTGATGTCATCCGAAGGCGAGGTGATCGTCTACCAGGGTTCTGACCCGTCCAGCACGACGAACTGGGGGCTGCTTGGGACATTCAAACTTGGCCGGCCGCTTGGCACGGACAGGTGCATGCTGCCCGTTGGCGCCGATCTTGCTATCATGACCACAGATGGGATCGTTCCGATCACGAAGGCCGTCCAACTTGACCGAGGTGCAACGAGCCTCGGGGCCATCACCGCGAAGATCGGGCCTACGTGGCGCGAGACCGTGGGCGCGATCGGCACGACGTCGGATGAATGGCAACTGTCGAGCTTCCCAAAGCGTCAGATGGCAATCGTCAACTTGCCTTCGTCCTTCGGGCCTTATCAGTACGTCATGAACACCGAGACGGGCGCTTGGTGCCGCTTCGTCGGTATCTCGTCGTCATGTTGGGCGACGTGGCAGGACCGACTGTTCTTCGGGTCAAGCGATGGCACCGTCTATGAAGCCGAAGCCGGCGCCAGCGACAACGGCACGGCGATCGACGCCCTCATGGTCGGAGCCTGGAACCGCTTCGGGGATGGATTGGCAACCAAGTTTTCCAAGCTGATCGGCGTAACGGCCCAGATCGGGGTTTCGACGCTGATGTATGCCGGGATTTCGGTCGACTATCAGACGAAGATCCCGACCGCGCTTCTCTCGTCCGTCGAGAACAGTGCTGCGGCAAGATGGGGAACCGCGGTCTGGGGTGTGTCCAAGTTCCCCGGCACGATCCTTGCGCGGAAATTCGCGTCTGCCGGCGCGTTTGGTGCGGCACTTGCGCCGACCGTGCGCGCTCTGATCTCCGGCTCGTCGGCTTCGATCTCCGAGGCGGCCGTTGTCGGCGGTGAAGTGCTTTATGAGAAGGGCGCGCCGCTTTGATCGTCTCTGAGCCGCGGGCAGATATCGCGGCCTGGGTCGGGGCCAAGATCGGGGTTTCGTTCGACCCGCCCTACGCGGCATTGGCGCATGTCGACCGCGGCCTGATCATCGCCGGCTATGTCTTCAATGTCTGGACCGAGCATGACGTCGAGGTTTCGCTCGCCGCCGATCGGCTGTCCGTCACGCTGATGCGGACGGCCTTCCGTTATGTCGTCGAGCAGCTTGGATGCCGCCGTGCGACGTTCAGGACGCGCGCAGACAACCTTGCTGCTCAGAAGGCGCTCGACAGGCTCGGCGCGCGTCTGGAAGGCCGCCAGCGTGGCTATTTCGGCGACTGCGACGCGCTGCTCTATGGAATCTTGAAAGAGGACTTCCCCTATGGTTTCCACGCCTAAGGCGCCCAAGGCTCCCGATCCGACACAGACCGCGGCGGCGCAGACTGCGACGAACGTGGATACGGCGATTGCGAACGCTGGGCTCAGCCACACCAACCAGTACACTCCTGATGGCTCGCTCGAGTACAAGGTCACCGGCCATACGACGATGACCGACCAGAACGGGAAGACGTATCAACTGCCGACCTATTCGGCCTACCAGACCTATTCGCCGGAAAACCAAGCCATCTACGACCAGACGCAGCAGACGCAGCTCGGCCTGGCGAAGCTCGCGAACTCGCAGACTGGCAAAATCTCCGGCATCCTCGACACGAACGTCGATCTCAGCTCTGGGAACGTCGACAAATACGTCAACGACCATTGGGAATCCGGCTTCAACAATCAGTGGGATCGAGATCAGGCGAGCTTGGAACAGAGCCTTGCCGACAAGGGCGTGACGATGGGATCGGCCGCCTATGATAATGCTATGCGCGATTTCTCCACGCGCAAGCAGGCGGCGTCCGATCAGTATCTCGGAGACATGTATTCGAATGCGCAGAATTCCATCCTGACCGAGCGCAACCAGCCGCTGAACGAGATTTCGGCATTGATGTCCGGCTCGCAGGTCAATCAGCCGAATTACGTCAATACGCCGACGACACAGCTTCCGACCGTCGACCAAGCCGGCCTTATCAACGAAAACTATAACCAGCAGATGGGTGCCTACAATCAGCAAGCCGCCCGCTCGAATGCTGCCATGGGCGGTTTGTTCGGTCTCGGCTCGGCGCTGCTTGGCGGCTGGGCGATGTCCGATCGACGCCTGAAGCGCGACGTTCACAGAATCGGCACCACCGCGACCGGACTCCCGATCTACGAATACGAATATCTCTGGGGCGGCGGCCGGCAAGTCGGTCTCATGGCCGATGAAGTCGAAGCTGTTGCTCCCGGCGCCGTCGCCGTTGGCCCTGGCGGCTTCAAGATGGTCAATTACGCGGGGGTTCTGTGATGGGCTTCATCTTTGGCGGCGATACGGGCCAGACGCAGGCAGACGTCACGGACGCTCGCAAGCGCCTCGCCGCGGCTATGCTGCAGCAGGGCACGGACACGAGCCCGATCCAGTCGCCATGGGAAGGCGCAGCGCGCATGGCGCAGGCGCTAATGGGCGGCCTCGCCGTCCGCAATCAAGCGAACCAGCAGCAGGCGGCAGACGCCCAGGTGATCGCAGCCATCACCGGCCAGCCTTACACGCCTCCTGAGCAGCCCAAGGGATTCCTGTCGTCGCTGTTTGGTGGTGATAAGCCGACCAACCCGGGCGCTACCGGCTCGACCATGCCGAAGGTGGACGCTGCAGGCAACATCCCTGCAACGCCCTTCAAACCTGGCGGTAATCCTGAGGTGGCGGAATACATTCGACAGGCATCGATCGCCAGAGGCATTGATCCAAACTATTCTCTTCGCGTTGCCGGTCATGAGGGCTTGAATGTCTTCGATCCTTCGCAGCCTGATCGGGGCGGGGACGAGGGCTCTTCATTTGGTCCCTTCCAGCTTCACTATGCCGGTATGTCGAAATCGATGCCGAACGCAGGCCTTGGCGACGAGTTCACGAAGGCAACCGGTCTTCATGCGCGCGACCCTTCGACGTGGAAGCATCAGGTGGACTTCGCACTCGATTGGGCGCGCAAACACGGCTGGGGCCCGTGGATGGGTGCTAAGGCGGAGGGCATTACCGGTATGATGGGTATCGGCGCTATGCCGCCGCAGCAGGCCGCGAGCGTCGCACCTCCTGCGGCTGGGCAAACCAGATCATCGATGCAGCCGGCGCCGGTAAATCCGCCGCCCGCGGCTGCAGGCGAAGTGGCAAGTCTGGATCCCTCAATTGGCATTCCCATGCCTGGAGCAGCCGGCCAGATGCGCGCCTCCGATCCCGCCCAGGTCATCCCGCCGCAGGCCGGTCCTCAAGCAGCGTTGCCACCTATGCCAAGCCGAGATGTCGGACCAACTCCTCCCGTCGCTGGCGTTCCGCAATCGCAGCAGCCCGCGCCGGTCCGCCTTGCCCAGGCGCTGGACAACGCCCCGCAGCAGCAGCCGAACCCGATGGCGAACCCGCGCGCACAAGCTCTGGTGCAGGCGATCATGAACCCGAACGCATCGCCGCAGGTGAAGGCGCTGGCGGCGCAGTCTCTGCAAGCTCTGACAAAACCGACGGAATACGGGTTCCAGGTGTTGCCCGACGGTACGGTGCTGCGCTCCGATCCACGCAGCGGCACGCTCACGCCCGTTTATCGCTCGGAAATGTCGCAGGCCGATCAGGCGAAGCTTGATTTCGAGCGCGAGAAATTCCGCCAGGAGCAACAAAATCGCGGCACGCTCACAGCAGCAGAACAAGCGAACATCGATCTCGAGCGGCAAAAGTCCGATTTCGAAAGAAACAAGCCTGTCGTCGTCCAACCCGGCGAAACGCTCTTCAGTCCCGGCCAGGATCGCGTCGTCTATCAGGGCACAGGCTATAAGCCGGAAGACGTGTCGAACCTCCGCAAGGAGATCCAGAACCTCCCGACCTATAAGAGCTATCAGCAGGCGCTTCCTTCCTACTCGTCGATGATCGACACCGCCAAGACGGACTCGAAGGCATCCGACCTGAACCTGATCTATGGACTCGGCAAGATCATGGACCCGAACTCGGTCGTTCGCGAAGGCGAAATGACGATGGTCCAGAACACCTCATCGTGGCCGGACTGGCTTAAAGGTGCATATGACAGCGTCACCGGCGGTTCTCGACTTGAGCCCGACACAAGGAAGGCGATCCTCGGCGAAGCGCGCAGCCGCATGATGGCTTATCGTGGAGCGCTCGATAACGACATCTCGCAATATCGGGGCATCATCGGCCGGCGCGGTATGAACGAGGCGGATATCCTGCCAACTCTGGGCGATATTGCGGCGGTGCCGGACCTGGTCCAGCCCCCCGGATCCGCGCCAACGGCAGACATCGGCCCGGCCCCTGAAGGTGTTCCCGAAGATGTATGGGGCGCAATGACGCCAGCGGAGCGCAAGCTATGGCAGAAATGACACCGGAACAGCAGCGGGCACTGGCAATCGCGGCCGCGCGTCTGAGACTTCAGAAGCAGTCGCAGGCGTCGCCTGGCGCAGATGGCGTTGCGACGACATCACCGACTTCGGCTGCTGCGCCTCCCCAGACCGGCGAAGAGCTGCGAGCCCGCGTCTATGCTGATCTTGCCGCTAAACGCGATGCCGAGAAGCCGGTGCTTGACCGGAATGGGCTGCGGGCTGATGACGCCCTTTCAGAAGCAAGAACAGGCGTCGGCGGACTCATCGAGGGTATTCCGATCGTCGGACCGATCCTCCGCGGCGGCACCGAGCGGGCAGCAGCGGCGACGCTCGCGGCTTTCTCGGACGAGACCTATGACCAGGTCATGGATCGCATCCGTGAGGCGAACAGAGCCGAAAAAGAAGCGAACCCATACATCGACAAGGGGACTCAGATCACTGGGGCAGTTGCCGGGACAATCCCGGCAATAATGGCTGCCCCGGCTGCATTCGGAGCAGGGAGCGGGAGCTTGCTCCTGCGGTCGGGTATCTCTGGGGTCACCGGCGCTGCGATCGGGGGAGCTGATGCAGGTGTTCGAAGCGGTGGTGACGCCGACGAAATGTGGCGGGGAGCCAAATTGGGTGGCCTGTTCGGATTAGGCGGCCCCGTTGCCGGCAAGGTCATCGGAGCGGGGGCCAGGTCACTTGTTGATGCTCTCCGCACGCGCACAGCGGCGAGAGTGGCCGGTATGAATCCGCAGGCGTTCGGTTATTTTAGGCGTGCGGTCACCGATGATGGTCTGGATGCGTCGACGCTGCCGCGCAGACTGACGGAAATGGGTCCCGAGGCCATTCCGGCGGACTTGGGCCCGAACCTTCAGAAGCAGGCCGGGGCTCTTGCCGCGACGCCCGGCGAGGCACAGGCGACCATTCGGAACGCGCTTACCGATCGCCAGGCCGGCGCAAACGCGCGCATCGGTCAAACGATCGATGAGACGATGGGGCCGAACATCGTTCCCTCAGAAGTGAGAGTCGGAATTGAAGGCAATCAGAACTCGTTCAGCCCTCTTTATCGGGAAGTCTTTCGGGGAGCCCGCCCTTACGACATGAGTCCGATAGCGGAAGCCATGGACGTTGATATCGGCCGCCTTCGCGGCCCAGCTCAGGCCCGGTTACGGCAGGTTCGCGATATGCTGAACGTTGCGAACTCGAATGTCCTTTCCACAGATCCCGGCGTCATGTTTCAGACGCGTCAGGCAATCGATGGACTTCTGAAGACGGAAATTGATCCGAAGGCCATCGCCACGCTGATGGAAGCCCGCCAGATGCTCGACGATGGCCTTACCCGCGCCGTTCCTCGCATCAAGGAGCTCGACGCAGGCTTTTCGGAACTCGCCCGCCAGGACGAAGCTCTGACACGCGGTCAGCAGGTTCTCGACAGTGGACGCACAGCGCCACGCCCCTCCGAGTTGGCAGCAGAGGTAGAGCAGGGCGTTCAGCCGCAGGGGATGCAGATCGGTCCGTCCGCGGTTCCGCTGCGACTATCGCAGGGCGCCCGGGCCGAGATAGACCGCATAGTCGGCACGAATTCGAACGATATCGCCGCCATGAACAGGCTGATCAAAGGGGAGGGCGATTGGAACCGGGCGCGTCTCTCCACCCTCTTTGGACCGGAGAAGGCCGATCGGTTGTTTAAGGTGCTCGAGAACGAGCGCATCTATGCCGACACGGCGAACACCGTCACGCGCAATAGCGAAACCGCAGCGCGCATCGCAGTTCAGAACGAGCTAGGGGGTGGCGCCGGCAATTTCGGTGTGAAGGAAGCGTTCAAGGCTGGCGGATTCCTCGGGGCAGCTCGATCGGCGGCAATCGACAAGGCTGACGACATCGTGAAGGCCCTGATATCTAGCAACACCGGGAATGTCACCCGCGACAGCCTGGCACGGGCTCTTATCGGCGAACAGAGGGAAAAGCTGGTCGAGGGGTTGGTAAGAGCGCAGGGGATGGGAACGACACCCGCGTTAGTCGATCCGGTCGTTAAAGCCCTGCTTCTGAACGCCGGAACCGCGAGGACGCGATGAGGGGTCAATCCAGCAAATAGCGAGATATAGTAGGGCAGCAAAACAGATGCCCATTACAAATCCCGCATCGAACGACCCTCCGAGGAAGTTTCCAATGCCGTCCACTGCCCAGTTGATCCCATAGAGGATCGCGGTGGTAAGGGCGATGCAGGTGATTTGCAGAACTCGGATCATGCCACAACCAATACTACAGCCTCTTCGGCCTCGCAATTCGCGGGCTGTTTCTTTTGGAGATGGTGAATGCCCAGAAATCCATCAACCGGCGTCTATTCCAAGCCCGCGGGTACCACGCCATCAGTCGGTCAGATCATCGACCCGGCGCCGTGGAACCAGTTGACCTCCGACCTCGGCAACGAAATCACCAACTCGCTGCCGCGCGACGGCTCGGCTCCGATGGTCGCGCCGTTGAAGGCCGCCGCCGGCACCTCGACGGGACCCGGGCTAGGCTTCGCCTCCAACCCGCAAACCGGCATCTATCTGAAGGGGGGCGGGCTTCTCGGCTTCACGCAGAACGGCGTCGACGTCGCGTTCGACAATGATCTGGTCTACGCGGCCAAATCAGGAGATTACACAGCTCTCGCGTCCGACGACAACGCAGTGCATCGCTTCACAGCCGCAGCAACGCTCACCCTGACAGCAGCGGCGACGCTCGGCGCCAACTGGCACTATTTGGTAATCGCCGACGGCGGAGACGTTACGGTCGATCCGAATGGAGCGGAGACGATCGACGGGGCGGCGACGCTGGTGGTCAAGAGCGGCTACAGCGCATTAATCGTCTGCTCCGGCTCAGCATTCTTCACTGACAAGCTTATGGCCAGGATCCAGAGCAAAGCCGACGGTACCGCTGTGGGTGATTTCGTCGTGGGCCTCACTCTGTCGAACAACGGCGCCAACCCGAATACCCACGTTGATTTTGCTGCGGGCTCGGCAAGATCAGGATCGAGCTTCGTTTCGAGCGCATCTTCATTCACAAAACGAATAACCGGAACATTCGCGGCAGGGACGGGATCGGGTGGCCTCGATGCCGGCGCCGTGGCGGCGAACGCTACCTATTTCGCCTATGCGCTGCGAAAGGATTCCGACCTGTCTTTCGATGTGGTTCTCTCGACTTCGGCGACGATTGCTGGCGTCACTACGACGCTGCTGACTGGCTATACTATCGTAAAATGCATCGGGGTGGTGCTCACCAACGCCAGTTCGAATATTCGCCCCTTCATCATGTTCCCCAATGACGAATACCAATTTGTCACGCCGATCATAGAAGCTGCGAATATTGCAACAGGGCTTGCCGGCGCTCTTCTGGCATTGACAGTCCCCAACGGCGTAAAGTCGAAAGCTAAACTACGCTTCATGTTCAATTCTCCGTCAACCACAAACTCTGTCCTCGTCCATGATCCTGCCAAAGGCGCGCTTGTCGCGGGTGGCGGAGATCAAGGTGGTGTTGCCGGTACGCCGCAGGTCGCCAGCGGCTTCTCGGTTGGCAACGGAGATATCTGGACAAACACATCAAGGCAGGTTCGTCACGTTGCAGGTGCCGCTGGCGCTCTGTGGGTTTTCAATGATGGTTTCACATTCCCATGCGGGAGGACTGCATAATGCCCTTCGTTTCACGATCCAACGGCACTATTACCGGGCTTTACGAACAGCGGCAGGATGGGGTGGCAGAAGAGTTCCTGTCGGATGATGACGCTGCCGTTATCGCGTTCCAGGGCGCCGGCCCAGCGATTTTCGCGGTGTCAGCGCGACAATTCCGGCTGATGCTTCGGCGTTCAGGGCTGCTCGATGCGGTCAAGGCGTGGGTGGCTCAGCAGGATGGCGAGACGCAAGACGCCTTTGAGTACAGCGGCACCTTCGTCAAAGACAGCCCGATGATGTTGGCGGGCTTCGCGGCAATGGGGTTCACCTCGCAGCAGATCGATCAGTTTTTTGCGGCCGCGGCTTGTCTCTAACCGTCAGGGGGTGAAATAGCCGGCGTGTATACCGTATCGAATGGCTATCAAAAAAGCGCCCCCGATGCCGACGGCGAGGAGAACTGCCATACGTGTTTCGTCCTTCAGCAATTTTACCTCCCACACCGCTGGAGATGATTCTCGACGCTGAACGCCGATCTGGACGGCGTTGAGGATATTGCTTCTGCCATCACCATGAAGCGCAACATTCCGCTGCTCTTTGGCTTCTACCTTCCTGAAACATATCACCCGTCAGTATCGGGTAAGGACATACTTGCGTGGATGGCAGACGTTAACAATCTCCGTGTGAGGACGGTACGGCGGGCGGTACTCCACCAATAGCTCACCGCACTCGTAAAAGGTCTTCCTGACATATGCCTTTTTGGGGTGGTAAACGACATGGCGCGTAACCGGTGGTGGGCGATAACCCTCGATCATGTCAGCGGCAAAAACGGGCTGGCACAGGATAGCTGTAGCACCGACAGATAGAGAAACGGCTAGTGCTCGAAACATATTTCCCTCCTTAATGGTGTTGAGGAGATATGGCGAAGGCCGAAGATGTCGAGTCTTCGCTACCCCACCTCCCTGACATCATTTGATGCGCGGCCGCGCTAAAAAGCCAAGCCGCCTCCGGGCGGCATTTTCACATCCAAAATCGGAGAACTCCCCATGCTCGTCCATAACTGGCGGCAGATCATCGCGCGCGCCTGGTCGGTGCGCATCATGGTGTTCTTGCTGCTGATCATCATAGCCGAGCCGGTCTATCTGTTCTTCGCTGCCGAGTGGGTGGCAAAGAGCTTTTACGTGCGGCTCGGCATGTCGGCATTTACCGGCGTCATCGCCGCGGCGGCCATCGTTGCGCGCCTCGTTCTTCAACAAAAAATCTCCGGAGAGTTGAATGGCAAACCGCCTTCAGAAGGGTAGCGCCGCGGCTGCAATGGCCGTGGCATTGGTCGGCAGTTTCGAGGGGCTTCGTCAGAACGCCTATCCCGATCCGGCGACGGGCGGGCAGCCTTGGACCCTGTGTTACGGCAGCACGAACGGCGTGAAGCCTGGCGATTACAAGACGGTCGCCCAATGCAAGGCACTGCTGGCACTGGAGCTGCAGACCTATGCCGCCGGAGTCGAGAGTTGCGTGCGCGTGCCGCTGCCGGATGCGCGCTTCGTGGCGTTGACCTCCTTCGCCTACAATGTCGGCATCCCTGCGGCCTGCGGCTCCAGTGCGATCAAGCTCATCAACCAGGGCAAGACGGCCGAGGGGTGCGAAGCCTTGTTGAGATGGAACCGCGCCGCCGGCATTGTCTTCCCGGGCCTGACCCGTCGCCGACAGAAAGAACGCCAGTTCTGCCTGGAGGGAATTTGATGCTCTCCCTGATCCCCGACGTCATAAAGCTGCCCGCAGCCGTCGCCCTCGGCGCCGTTCTCGCCTTCTACCCGGTCAAATGGATCGGTGCCGGTGAGGAGCGGCAAGCTCAGCAGGTCAAGGCGGCCAAGGAAGCGCTCGACCGCATCAACACTCTGGAGAAGAACAATGCCACTTTCAGGAATCTTCCTGCTTTCGAGCGTTGTCGCGTGTTCATGCGCGATAGCGGGCTGCCAGCAGACGAATGCGGTAAACGGTAGCGGATACCAGTTTACCCGCTTCTCCGATCCAAAGGCGGCCTACTTGGCCTCGCAAGATCCGATCGCCGGGCCCGCCATTGCGTCCAACAATCAGCAGTGCCGCCAGGATGCGGCCTGCCGCAAGTAAGCAAGAAATAAGAGGCCAGACACGATGACGAGCGCACAGGGCGAGCGGCAGGCTGCAGTTCGCAGTTTCACCGGCACATCACTCAGCTACGAAGGCGACTGGTCGGCGCTCTTTGATATGGTGGGAATCCCGAATGTTGGCGGGTTCAATGGGCGCCAACTCGCATGGATCAACTATGCGCTGGGGACGAGCTACACCGAATTGAACGGCGCTATGGCCGCTTATGCCGCATCAGCTGGTGCCGCCAACTGGTCGAGCATGAACACGCTCCCAAGCGGCGGCGGTCACCCGACATGGGTTCCTGATCCCAATCGATACATGCCGGCGGCGACCGGCACACGCTGGCCCACAGGCAGCACTACAACACCTTGGACCTATCAGACAGGGCTTAACTATCAGTGCTCGAAGCTGTTCTTTGGTTCACCGGACTATCCGACGAATGATTTTCTTATCCCATTTGTCGGCTTTGCGCTCACCGAAGGTGGGAACGCGCCGCAAGAAACTCAGTCGCCCAACGCCGATATGCTGATTGATGAAGTGTTCTTCATCCACCCAGATGGCACGGAATACCCGATCTTGTTCAGCGGTGTTGCTGCCGCGACCGTCACTGCGGCGACCGGCATTGTTTACGGTCAAGTCACGCTGCCCTCGGCTCTGCCGGCCTGGTCGATCTTCGGCGTTCGCACCGTCTATCACGGCACGGTCGGGAATACCTTTGCCGCCGCCTATCGCTGCCAGCGCCATCGGGGAGAGAAATATTGGGGTGCGGCCGACCTGACGTCTATTCGCGCCCTGGCGGCGGCCAATGGGCCTTCTACGGCGGCGCTCGACAGTGATGCGCTTTACAACACGGTCGGTAACGCCACCAACTCTCAGCAGATGGCCTACGGCCCTTGCATGGTCCTCGCAAAGGGATGGGACGGCCGGCCGGTTCCTCTGGTCCTGGCCGACAGCTTGCTTGAACGGCAGGAGATTGCCGCTTCTGCGGACGAGCGGCGCAATTTGGGTGTCGGCCGGCGCTGGCTCGATCAACGCGATCCTGCGCAGGGTAGCATTATCCCGCTGGTAATGGGTGTGCCAGGCTCAAAGTCGGCGCAAGAGCTGGCAACCAATGCACTTAAGCGTTGGGACATGATCGACGCTATCGCCACAACGTTCAACGGTGGCAAAGCGATATGGACATTTGTCCTTGACTGGTCAGGCCGAAACGACACGAACGCCACGGTAGCGTCGACCTGGGCGGCCGCCAAGACAGCTCTTCCCGGAACGCGCGTGCGCGGACGATATGGCGCCGGAACGCATATCGTCGGCGTGACCATGTGGCCTACCGTTGGCTCGAGTGACTCCGGGAGAACCGTCGCGGCATATACCGTGACAGCACAGTGGAGCACGGTGTTGGCAGCGGCAAATGCGCTTGTGCTGGCGAGCGCGGCTTACAACAAGACCATAGACGTGTTCCCGGCCTTTATGTCGGACGTTGATCCGACCAAACCGCCCGCCGCTGAGACGTTCCCTTTGGGCAACATAACGGGGCACCCAGGCAACCAGGACGGCGTCACCACCTGGGACACCATGCGTGTTCCCTCAAGCATACCGCAGGGCGCGCGCGTCATGTTTGAATATCAGCCCGGATTATTTACAAGCCGGACGCTGGTCGAGAAAAAGACCGACTATGGCGACGGCACAGCTGATTTCAGGGTCGCCGAAGTCCTCGCTACCAACGTGCAGGATAATGCGTTGTTGATGGGGCACGCCTACACGGCGGCGGACTTCATCCACCCCGCGCTCTATCATGTCCTCCGGACCGTGAGCCGGATCCCGCAATCCGAAAAGCTGAAATTCTACCCATAGGCGCCAGAATAGATGACATCCAACGACGAGATCCTGCGTGCTCTCGGGCGTGTGGAGGGAAGACTTACCGGGATAGAGGAGAATGTCAGCCTCTTACGCGGAGAGGTGAGTGATGAGAAAGAAAATGCCCACGAAAGCCGGTCGGTGATTCATCGGAGGCTCGATGAGCAGATGCGGCAGATCAACCTGCTCGATAAGGTCGTCGAGATTAGCAGCGGCGTCGACGCGACATTACGCGAGGAGATCAAGGCGCTGAAGGAGACGGTTGATCGGAACCACGCTTCCACTCAGCCTGCTCTGGAAGACTGGAAAAGGATCAAAACTCTCGGCGTCGGCATCTCTGGGATAATCGCACTCGCTGGGCTTACGGCCGGCGCGACCATCACCTGGGCGAGCGACGGAGCGGTTGCGTGGCTGCGGCACTGGTTGAAAATCAACTGAAGATTAGAACCGGCGACGACGGTGCTCCGCTAAGTAGCTAATCCAAAATAGCGGCGGCTCGGTTTTGAGCCACTACTAATGGGTTTCTAGTCTCAATAAACAACCTCTGATAACGTCCCTGGAAGTGGTGGAGGCATGAGGTTGTGAGCCTCACTTTGGAGGAGAAACAGCAATGCGTGCAATGGCAATCACAGCGGCATTCGTTATTTCGATGTTACCGAGTGTGGCGCTGTCACAGACGACATGCGCAGTTGTCCAAGTTTGCCCTTTGGAAAATTGCCCATACATCGACTCTGACAATAATGAATACAAGCAGCAGGTTTACACGAAAGGATGCGGCGACTATGCGAGATTGCAAGGGAACCAGTTCGTGAGCTACGTGAGCGGACCTGCCCCTCAATGCAAAGTTCTAATCAAGATCGACGGCAACTTCGACTGCGAAGCTTTAAAATAGCTAATTACCTTAGTTCAAGGCTGCCGCTGGCCATTAGGCTATCACGATTTCGACTTCCGCCAGCCGGCGGCCCAGGCTTCGAATTCCGAGCAGAACCACCGTTCGCCATATTGGGGGCTGATCCTAGTCTGTGCGTAGTATTTCTGCCCCGGCACGTGGAAGATGCGCTCGCCCGTGTCGATGGAGATGTTGCCCTTGATCCTGCATGACAGTCCGGAGCCACCAGAAGCGCTCCAGGAGGCCAGCATGTCGCTCGCCGTCCAGCCGCCAGCTGCACCAAACGCGACCGCGCCGATGACCAAACCCGGCGCCCTGAACAGCACCGATTTCTTCTGCGGAACGCGATACCCCTGACGCATGCCCCATCCCCGTCATTTCGCGCGAGGATTGTAGCAGCGCTAGAGCACAGCGAATATCTATCCGAAAGGCTTATCTGGGCCTGCTTGGGCTGAACAGCCCTGAAAGGCTCCAGTGCGCCGGACTACTTGGCGACATGCCAAACTCCGCCGACGCCATCGCCGGTCATATCGCCAGGCTTCTTGTCTCCGGCGAAGGTGTAAAGCGGCTTTCCTTGGTAAGCCCACATCTCCTTGCCGTCGGCCGCCTTGACGAGTGACCATTCGCCTTCGGCCTTGGCCTTGGCGGCGGCGTGGAAGGCCGGCCATTTCTTCAAGCAGGCCTCGTCGCAGTTTGATTTGCCCATGGCGTCTTTGTCGAACGTATAGAGTGTCATACCTTTGGCGTTTGCCAGGATCTTACCCATCTTCGTGTCGACCATTTTGGCCGGTTCCGCTGCAAAAGCCGAAAAGACAGTCGCAGCCAACAGGCCCATGGAGACGATCAGCGTTTTCATGAATACCTCCAGTTCGGGAGTGCCAGCGGGATCTGGCAGGGTCCGATGTGAGCAAGAAACGCTCCGGCGAGGTGGCGGTTCCGTGATCTAACTGACGGCGATGCAGATTCGGATTGTCTTGTGTGGATGAGCGACCGGGCTGTAGCCTGGCTGCGGCATTGGCTCAAGATTAACTGATGAACCCCGCGTTTAAAAAAAGCCCCGCGCGGCTCGCGGGGCCAGTGAGCGTGCATGGCAAGGCGGTTGAGGGCGCCTAGCGCACGCTTAGGTCTAACGTAGGGCCGCGATGAAGGTTCCCGAGGCTCATCCTTTTGGCGGGCGTCAAATCAGCAGCCGACGTCAGTCGCACCAATTATTTCGCTGCTTCGGGCTCCAAGTCCGCGCGAACCCTTCCTCGAGCAGCTTCCTCCCGATCTCTTCCCCGTTCGTTCGATAGATGTTGATGAGCGGCCGGTGCGACGGCGTCTTGTCCACCGAGCCGCTGAACATCACCCGCAATCCATTTTCAGCCAATAGCTCTTTCAGCCTTCCTTTAGCGATCAGCGCCAGCTTGCGTTCCTTAATGCACTTGGCATGACTCCCGATCTCCGGCGTATCGATGCCCGAGACGAACGGAACACCTTCCCCCAGCAGTCGCATATTCTGCCCGTCGCATTTCACGGTGTCGCCGTCGACTGCTGTCAGCGAGGCGCAGAGGATGAAACCTGCAATCAATTCGGCGTCCCTCTCTCCGCGGCCTCAAGCTTTCGTCTCAGCGCCTGTTCCTGTTCATAAGTCTTATGGGGAAAGTGCTCCCAGCACCACCATCGAACAGGAATAGCCTTCGAGGGGCTATTGCCGAAGCCTCCCCATTCTTTGCAGCCGGGCTCTTCGCAATAGTGCTCTATGATCACATTCGCGCCAGGTGCCGATGAATGGCCTGCGATACTCATATCGTCCCCTCCCTACTAATCCGCCACAAAGCTGCCGAACCGCAGCTTCCCGGCCTTAGCTCCGCAGACCGAGCATTTTAGGCGTCTCTCGACCTCCTTGATCTGCGCATAATGAAGGCTCGCCGGCAGCCGATCCATAGAGAATTCGCACCGATCACCGCAGGCCGTACATTCGGCCATGATTGCGATGTGTTGCGGCGTCGTGTTGACGTAGCCCGGGTCCCAATTCGGCACCTCCAAAAATCTTACCATTTCGGACCCCTTGCCATGGTTTGCGCCCTCGGCGTGCTCTTCGGCAGGTAGGTGATAGCCACGCGCCGGCTGCCGCAGACCGGGCAGCGCATCCGCTGCGAGAGCATTGCAAGCGGAAAATCGCGCCCTCTCGTCGCTACCAGGGTGACCAGATCCAGCCGATGCTTCCACTGGCATTCGCGCACGCTCTTCAGCCCCTCACGCTTTCCCCATGCGCACCTGGCGCTTACATCCCACCCGGCGTCCATTGCCTCGCCGATCGTTTCGGCCATGCGTCATCCTTCCCCTTTCAGGGCCTTTCTGCCGCATTATTGAGAAGCTCCGCCCGATCGATGTTCCTAATATGTTCTTAACGGTGGGCGAGTCAATAATCATTCTTATGGAGGGCCGAGTTCAGCGGGCTGGACGCGGGTCTCCGCAGTTGGGTCGGCGAGTTGGAACCCCTGCACCTTACCTTATTGACCTAGGTTTTTGGATGCCAAACAACCGGTTCGATGATTTCGGGGCCGGTGTTCCTTGGGCTGTTAACGCTCATCCCGATTGGCCATACGGTCATTAGCTCGGTCGAATAGGGCTTCATCAGGTCTACCGGATTTGGATCAGGGGACAGCCAGCGCTCATAATCCTTTCGCCGGAGGATCACCGGCATTCGTTCGCTGATCGTCTCCATTATCTTATTCGACGGGCAGGTGATGACAGCGAAGCTGCGGATATCGATGCCCGCCGGGTGGCGCCAAACCTCCCAAATCCCCGCAAGTGCGAACGGAACGTCGCTCTTCATCGCGACAGCGTAGGGTTGCTTACTCCGACCTGGGAAGATGTGGTTCCACTCAAAGAATCCATTGACTGGGATCAGGCAGCGCCGCGACCGGTAGGCAGGTCCGGTCAGTCCGTGCGTGGCAATATTTTCGCAGCGAACGTTGATCAATGGGAGACGTCGGTCGCTCGGCTTCGTCACTGCAGGCACAAGGCCCCATACGGCTGCCGCAAAAACTGGCGGTACCGTGCCCATCCCACGCACGTCATCTTGGATGATGATCGGGTAGACCTGCTTCGGTGCACCATTATATCGAGGAAGGCAGTCAGCCAATGCTGCAAGCTCGCCTTCGCCGGCGAAATCGAAAATACGCGCAAGTTCGTGAAGCGAATCCTTGATATAAACGCGACTAGCCATTCCGCATTCCATGGGGAAGATACCCAATTAGATATAATCCTGCTCAGGCAGGTCAAGGATTGAGAACGGTGAATACCCAATGTGGGCGAATTGCCTTTTAAGGAATGGCTGATGAACTGAGTTCATGACAAAGCCGCCTCGCAAGCCTTCCCAGTCGCTGCTTGGTGACGCTGACGCACCGCTCCGCAGCCGGCCGCGTAAGGAGCGTGACCCGGCACAGCATCAGCTCACCCTCGACCCGATGCCGGCGCGCATCGATCCGTGCCTTGCGCTGCTGAAGCCACGTCCGCCGAAGGGGCGGCAATGGGCTTTCGAAGTGAAATGGGATGGGTATCGCCTGGCCGTTCATATCGAACCGAAGGGCGTCAAAATCCTGACCCGCGGCGGCCATGACTGGACCGACCGCTTCCCCGCCATAGTGGCTCAAGCGAAACGCCTCCCTGTCTCAACGGCGATATTGGATGGCGAGGCTGTCGTGTTCGACGAGCACGGCCGGTCTGACTTCGGAAAGCTTCAGCAATCGCTCGGCGGACGCGGTGGAAAGCGGACATCGTGGGAATCGGTCCTGATGGCCTTCGACCTCCTGTATCTCGATGGTCGTGACCTTACGGAAACCGAGCTCACCGCACGGCGCCATCTCCTCGAGGGACTGGTGCCGGCCGGCGGGGAGGAGGCGATCCGTTTATCCGAGGAGATCGAGGCCGATGGCGAAACGCTTCTGCGCATCGCCTGCGAGCATGGTCTCGAGGGCATCATCGCGAAAGACCGGAACAGCACCTATCGCAGCGGCCGCGGCGGCGAATGGCAGAAGATCAAATGCATCCAGAGCGGCGGCTTCGCCATCGTCGGCTACCAGAGGTCCAGCTCGGCATTCGGGAATATCCACGCCCTGCTGCTTGCGGCGCGAAAGGAAGGCCAGCTGGTCTATGTCGGATCGGTCGGGACGGGCTTCAAGGCAAGCCAGGCAATGGAGCTTCGCGCTTCGATGGATAAGCTTAAGGCGGCCGCGCCAGCGGTGAGGTATACCGGCCAGCGCAAGAATGTGATCTGGATCAAGCCGAAACTCGTCGCCGAGATCGAATATCGAAACTGGACGCATGACGGGAAGCTGCGTCACCCTTCATACAAGGGGCTGCGGGTCAGTCAGGACAATGCCAGCATCTATGAGATCGGATAGGCGATGCGAATTGCCTAGAACGTCACCGTCCTCATCTGGGGCTGGAGGCCAATCGTATGGAGTTTCCGCGAAGGAAATCAGGGTGTCCAGCACCCCTTGCTCTTCGGCTGCAACTTTGATGAACCGCTCACTTCCGCCAAGATACGATACGGTGAGGCCCATCAATTGCGCAGCGACGAGGATATCGTGAGCGCCCTTGCCCCCCGGCCCTCCGGAATCAATTATTCTGAAGATCATCTCAGGCACTCCCATCGACCTCGCCATCTTCGTCGAGCTCGTGCACCGGCAGATAGGTGTTCTTCTCCATCCACTCCCGGACGATAAACCTGACGGTATCGTTGCGGGTCTTGCCGAACTCGCCGGCCAGGTCCCGGAGTGCTTCTTCGATGTCGTTGTCGAAGGCGATCGATCCTGAGTTGCGCAACAGCAGCGCCGCGCGGCGAAGCATGATCTGCAGGTCAGCACGGGAGATATCCGCGATCCGATCGGCTGCGTCTTCGAGGAGGGTAGCTGCGTCAGGCGTCGTCAAGGCTTCGCTCCCGGCAGGGTCATGATGGGCTCCAATTCGCGCAAGGCTACGTGATCTCTGTCGGTCGTTTTATCGAGACAGCTTACTGCTGGCCTCTAGCCCAGCTTCGGTGAGCATATAGTAGCCGGTGCGATCAGGAAATTTCTCCTGCGGGAATGTCTCGATAAAGCCTCTGACTTTGAGCCTTTCTTCCGTGTCTAGCCCGCAGTCTTTTATGTCGCGCCAATGAACCTTCACGTTTGGACCTATCGCAGCGAGAAACTTCAAAGCCTTGATCTCTCGCTTGCCGAGTTTCGAATTGGGAATGGTCGCAGCCCATTCTTCCTGAGCTTTATCCAGAAGCTGCGACATGTCTTCCTCGTTCATTGTCTCTGGATCAAAGCCGAGGCGGTCATACCATTCCTTCAGGGGATTCTTCGGGCCGTCAATAACTGGATATCCGCCGGCTCCGGTACGCGGCTGTTTGCCCCTGCCGGAATCAGTCTCCCATGAGGCCCAGCTCTCCAATATGTCGCTGGCCTTCGTGCCGTGGGCGCTGATCGCTTCGTTTGAATCAAGCGACAACAGCCATTCGTCCAGGCGCTGTCGCAGATATCGCTGGCCCCGCGCCGAATCTGTAAACGAGATTGGTTTTACGGGGCACAAGTGGGTGAATAGCTCATATGAGATACCGCAGTAGGCGGCGGCCATCTTCTTGTTAAGCGCGGCTGGCCAGTATGGCATGTGTCGATCTTCGGTTTCCCTCACGGCGTCGCCTCAATCATCCCAGTAATTCACTTTCGGCGGCGGGTCTCCTTCTGGGTCGTGAAGCTCGTCGGGCTCCGGGAAAAGCCCGCGTAAAATGAGTTCGGAGTTTATCGCTTCGACCGTTGTCTTAGCTTCAAGCAGGAGGAGACGCTCTTTCGCCCATCCGATCATTTTTCTGTATTCCGCTGGGAGGATGTCTTTCTTAGGTACAGCGTTTATTGTTGACTGGAGATCGCCGACTTCGCGACGGATGTTTGCGACAGTCCGAAGGTAAGCCAGTCGAGCCTCTTCCCGCTTCGCCCGCTTCTCAGCAAGGTCCCGGCGGTGACGAAGTGCATCCCGCCGTTGTGTCTTTTCGGCATGAAGCCTCGCATCTTCGGCTCTTGCGGCGATGATCAAGCGTACACCATCAACAAAGTCTGCCAAGATATTTTCCACGATCTGGCTCTTGCCGTCAGACCAAGATTTTCGGAGACCTTCGCTCCACGCTTCGCAAGCCAGGGTGAGCTTTCCGGTGTAGACTATATCGAACTCGGGCCACGGCTCCAGACGATCGAATGACCAACTTTCCCATGTTCGTGATCGATCGCGATCGCGCTTAGCCTTCAATCTACGGTACTCCATCTGCTCATCTGCCGTCGGCTCGTGTTTGATGCGCCGTCTCTCTTCGCTTAAACTGATCGTTGCCGAACCAATTTCGAAGCATAGGCAAAGCTTGCCGTCTTGGAGTGAGATGTGTGCATCCTTCCGCTCGCAAATCCTTGCCAAGTTATGCAGGATGATGACTGCTCTCTCGCAACTTCGATCATGTACGGCGATGCCAGTGGCACGAACTAGGCCATCGACGTCTGATTTTGCCTTTCGCAATTGTTTTGTCAGCCCCGCGACCGATTTGTGAGGCGTCTCCCCCGGTTCTTCCAAATGCAGTGCATCTCGTTTCGTGGGCTGAGGCTTTTGGTGACCCTTAGCATCGTTCTTCTCGGCCTTCGCAGCGGCGATTGCCAGCAAGGCGCCGTCAGTAAGCCGGCGTTGGGCTAGGCCGATGTAGACAGTGTGCAGTTCCTTGTTTTGGACGCTCCGCAAACGCGTTTTCTTAACGGGTTGTCCAGCCTCCAATTTGGCCCAATAACCCCTCGGGGGCACGGGAACCAGATGCCTGCCACATGTCTTAGCAAGCCCCCTGTCAGAGATTCCATATTTCTCGGCGAGCTTCTGCATTGGCGTCGACCAGACAAGTTCGTGCAGTTCCTCTCGCGACAGCGTGCGCTTCGGCTCTTCCATGTTCATTCGCCCTTCTTGGCTCCGCCTGGTGCCCTCTTGCCTTTTGGTTGCGGTGGTTTCTTTGTGACATCTCGACCCAGCAGCGCGTTCAATCGTTCTTTGGAAGATTGTCGGTCTTCCTCCTCTTCCTTCTCCGCAACTTCATCCCAGAATTTTGTAGCGGCTTGCCATTCACTCCATAGCTCTTCGGGTGGTCCGGTCGGGTCGATCTCCCGCACAATAAGAGCCCAGCCAGAGAAGCCGGGCGACTCTTTCACGAAGTAGCGCCGCTGGACTGAGTAGAAGATCGGATTTGCCAGCATGTTATCCACGATCGTGTCACCCACATTGGGGCAAGTGCCGTAGTACTCCAGAGGAGAGCAGGACAACTCTTCTACGCGGCCATTGGGCTTGATTTTTAGGGTTCTAACTTCGATCCGCGGGCGGTCACCAGGCGGAGCTTTGCCCCCCGATCGAACGTCCGGCAGCGAGGTAGAGCGGTGCTTTTGGCGGGGCGAGGTCATAGTGACCCAAATGCTGCAAACTGCGCAGCCGTAGTCAAGCGTCTCGGCGCTTGATGTAAGGGCTATTGCCGGATCTGAGCTGGCTCACGCCTTGGGCAAGTCTTTCGCCCTTGGGGCTGCGGCTTCCAGGAGCAGCTCCCTAACCCAATCACTTAGGCTTGCTGCGCCCGCTGCTTTCGCGGCATCCGCCAAGCGTTCATTCTCTGTATCTGTCAGCATCACAACAAGACGTTTGTCTCTCTTGAGATGCGTCGGCACCGGCGGTCGCCCCATTTCAACTCTCCATGGTCACTAGGGCCCTTCTATATATCGCATGCATAAATATCACAATAATTATATGCGTTTTTATTGACATGGTTAATTATGGTGGTTAATATGCACATAGAAACTACCTGGGCAGAGGAAATGATGATGCCGAACGAAACGATTCCGGCAGCCGCCGAAGGCTTGCCGAAACTAAGCAGACGAAAGCTACTTGGAGCCGTGGCCGCCGCTATCCCAGCCGCCGCGGCCCCAACCGCGGTTAAGACCTTTGACTGGAACGCATTCTTTGCGGAAGCTTCACCAGCCGAACTGGCCCGCTTTCACGCGAACGCCCTTACCGAGGCAATGGCCAAGATGCACCCCGAGTTGTCGTGGCGCCATGTTATTGACCATAAAGTCCGGTTCGTTCTTGTCGTTGGCGACGAACGGCCGGCGTACGTTGTTCGGCAGGAGGTCTAATTATGAAGGTCTCTCGCCTCATACAGATCCTTGACTCGATGAGCGCGGAGGAGAAGCTTTGCGTCATCGCACGGATCAACCACCGTGCTCAGCTTGAGGCGTGCGTCGAGGGGTTGCTTACACTCCTGGACGCAATGGACGGCGACGAGAACATGGAGCCTGACAACGACAACGAACCCAGCCTAGGCGCGCCTGAGCATATCCCACAAACTCACTGGTATACGCCCGTCAGCCCTGACCTGGCCGATCTGGAGGTCGAAGACGAGAACGACGAAGACGGCGGCGACACGGAACCGAATGGTGACGAAGTGGACAGCAACTTTTCCGAGGATGAATGAACATGTTGCCAGCGTCGTCCGCTAGCGTCCAGCGACTTCCTGTCGTAATTGGGGGAAGATACGTGGGAACCGAAATCTCTCACGGGGAAATTTTCTAAGCCAAAACAGTGACTTGAGTCAGAGAGAATGGCGCACCCGACAGGATTCGAACCTGTGACCTTTGGAATCGGAATCCAACACTCTATCCAGCTGAGCTACGGGTGCATGCCGAAGGCGGTTTGAATCGCCTGTCCGATGGGTGGTTCTTAGCCTAGCTTGCGGCCGGCTTCAATCGCGAAATTCTCGGAAATACCGATGCTTGCAATTTGGCGGGCGTTTTTATCCGTCAGCCTGCGGAATGCCACATAAAAACTCCGCCGGCCTTGTGGGCGGCGGAGCTTGGTTGTCTAGGGCAGGGCGCCGGCGGTCAGATCTGCATGGCGCCGGGGCCGGGGATGGCTTTCGGCGGCACCTTGCCGAGGATGATCATGCCGAGCACCTCGTCCTTGGTCACGTCCTCGGTGCGGGCGTGGCCCACCACCTGGCCGTTCTTCATCACCGAAACGCGGTCGGCGAGGTCGAAGACATCGTGGATGTCGTGGCTGATGAGGAAGATGCCGATGCCTTCCTTCTTCAGCTGCTTGATCAGCTCGCCCACCTGCGCCGTCTCCTGCGGGCCGAGGGCCGCCGTCGGCTCGTCCATGATCAGGATGCGGGCGTTGAAGAGGATGGCGCGGGCGATCGCCACCGATTGCCGCTGGCCGCCCGAAAGCGCCTTCACCGGCTCCTTGAAGCGCTTGAAGTTGGGGTTCAGGCGCCCCATCACCTCGCGCGCCGAGGCTTCCATCGCCACGTCGTCGAGCGTGCCCCAGCGGGTCTTCAGTTCACGGCCGAGATAGAGGTTGGCGGCGGCGTCGACATTGTCTGCCACAGCAAGCGTCTGGTAGATCGTCTCGATGCCGTATTTCTTGGCATCGCGCGGGTTGCGGATCTCGGCCGGCTCGCCATTGATCAGGATCTCGCCGCCATCGCGCTTGTAGGCGCCGGAGAGGATCTTGATCAGCGTCGATTTGCCGGCGCCGTTATGGCCGAGCAGGGCCACCACTTCGCCGGGGTAGAGATCGACCGAGGCGTTGTCCACAGCGTGGATGCCGCCGAAGGAGATCGAGATGTTTTTCAGTTCCACGAGGGGAGTGCGTTGATCAGCCATATCTGGAGCTCCTCTCACTTGGCACGGGCGCGGTAGACGGTGTCGAGCCAGACCGCCACGACAAGGACGGTGCCGACGACGACGCTCTGCAGCGGTGTGTCGACATGCGCCAGCACCATGCCGGATTGCAGAGACTGCATGACGAGCGCGCCGAGCATGGCGCCGGCGATGGTTCCGGTGCCGCCTGCCAGCGACGTCCCGCCGATAACGGCGGCGGCGATGGTGTAGAGCTCGTCGAGCGTGCCCTGCGAGTTGGTCGCGGCGTTGAGGCGGGCGGTGGAAATCGCCGCCGCAATGGCTGCGAGTACGCCCATCAGCGCGAAGATGCGCACCGTTACCCAGCGGGTCTTGATGCCGGCAAGTTCGGCCGCCTCGGGGTTGCCGCCAATCGCGAAGACATAGCGCCCGAAGCGCAGGCGGGTGGCGATGAAGGTCATGATGATGCCGACGACGATGGCGATCAGCACCGGCACGGCGATGCCGTAGGGAATATCGAGGCCGGTTTCCGGCCAGGGGATATTGTTGGTCTCGGCATATTTCTTGGCGATATTGATCGGCCAGTAATAGCTGTTGGCGATCGAGACGGCGCCGAGGATCAGCACGCAGCTCAAGGTCGCGAGAAAATATTCCGCCCAGATCGGCCGGCGCGGAAAGCCGAAGCGGCGGCGCTGATGGCGCGAGCCGATGATGCTGGCGATGACGAAGAGGCAGGCGGCGATGCCGACGACCCAGCTCCAGGTCGCGCCGATCGAGCCCTCGGCGCCGCCGCCCATGATGCGGAAGGTCTGGTCCATGGGGGCAACCGTCTGGCCGCTGGTGACGAGCCAGGTCGCGCCGCGCCAGACGAGCAGGCCGCCGAGGGTGACGATGAAGGAGGGAACGTTGAGGAAGGCGATGATCATGCCCTGGAAGGTGCCGATCAGGCCGCCGGCAATGATGCCGATGAGCAGCGTGACCACCCAGGTGAAGGGGCTGTCGAAGCCGATATATTCGGGCAGGATCTTCGCCTGCGTCACACCCATGATCATGCCGCAGAGGCCGAGCACGGAGCCGACCGAAAGGTCGATGTTGCGGGTGACGATGATCAGCACCATGCCCGTCGTCATGATCGCGATGTCGGTCGTCTGGACCGAGAGGTTCCAGAGATTGCGCGGGGTCAGGAACAGGCCGCCGGTGATGATGTGGAAACCGATCCAGATGATCACGAGCGCGCCGATCATGCCGAGCAGGCGCGTGTCGATCTCGGTGGCGCGGAAGAAGCGGCTTACCGGATTGGCTTCCGCCGTTCGCGGCCCGCTTGAGGTCGTTGATTTTACCATTTCGGCCATGGGTTTGCCGTTCCCCCATTCTTGTTTGGACGGCTGCGCCAGCATGCGAGAGGCTGCCAAAGGCGTCATTCGTCTGTCTTCAACTGACCATCGCGATGCTTCCGGAAGCCGGTCGCGTGGCGTCGCGACGCTCTTCCGCCAGGGAATTCAAGTCTGCGATGGTGCGGCGAGGCGGAGAAAACTTCGTCGTTGGAATTCCCGTCCGCATCCGGCGCCGCAACGGTATCCGCTGCGGCGCCGGTTATTCTAATTCAAAGCTGGCCTATTTGCAGGCAGCAACCGTGCCGGCTTTGACGCCCTGGCAGGCTTCAGCCTTGGAAATCCAGCCGGCGTCGATGACGACGTTCAGATTGTCCTTGGTGATGGCAAGCGGCTTCAGGAAGACAGACTGCATTTCCACGCCCTTCGGCCCGCCCTTGAAGGCCTGGGCGCCGTCGATCTTGCTCATATCCTTGCCGCCCGCGAGGTCGAGAGCGATTTCAGCGGCGCGCTTGCCGAGTTCGCGGCTGTCCTTCCAGACGGAAACCGTCTGCGTGCCGAGCGCGATGCGGTTCAGCGCCGCCTTGTCGCCGTCCTGGCCGGACACCGGAACGGAGCCGGCGAGGCCCTGGGCGTCGAGCGCTGCGATCGCGCCGCCGGCCGTGCCGTCGTTGGAGGCGACGACAGCGTCAACCTTGTTGTTGTTGGCGGTCAGGAACTGCTCCATGTTGCGCTGAGCATTCTCCGGCAGCCAACCGTCGGTATAGGCTTCGCCGACATTCTTGATCTTGCCGGCGTCGATCGCAGCCTTCAGCACTTCCTGCTGGCCCGAGAACAGGAAGTCGGCGTTCGGGTCGGAAGAAGAGCCCTTGATGAAGACGTAGTTGCCTTCCGGCTTGGCTTTGAAGACGCCCTCGGCCTGCAGGCGGCCGACTTCCTTGTTGTCGAAGGTGATGTAGAAGGCAGCCGGGTTTTCGATCAGCCGGTCGTAGCCGACGACCGGGATGCCTTCGGCCGCGGCCTTTTCGATCGCCGGGCCGATGGCGTCGGAATCCTGGGCAAGGATGATCAGCGCATTGGCGCCCTGCGAGATCAGCGATTCGACGTCGGTGAGCTGCTTGGCGGCCGAGGACTGCGCGTCAGCGGAAATATATTTGGCGCCCTTGGCTTCGAGAGCCTTCTTGATGGCGGCTTCGTCGGTCTTCCAGCGCTCTTCCTGGAAATTCGACCAGGAAACGCCGACGACGAGATCGGCAGCCATGGCGGCAGTATGCACGGAAACGAGAATGGCAGCGCCTGCCATCAGTTTCATAATAGACTTCATAAGTGTCCTCCCGAGTGAGTTGCGACCGGCCCAGCCCATGCTTCCTCCGGCCACCGCGAAAGCTGTCGAGATTTTTTTCTCGACAGTCGAGAAATTAACTGTCAGAGATTTTTTCAACTGTCAACTCTGCATCGCCGGCTTAATTCGCTTGCGCAAAAGCGACCGGAGATGCAGGGGAAGGTGAGGGCGGATGAAGAGCATGATGCCGAAAACCGTAAGCGGTTTTCAGGCGGCGTCATGGTCTCACGAAAGCAGGAGGAGAGGGCGGCATCCATGCTGACCAAGTCGAGCACGGAGCTGGTCCGGCAGAGAAACAGCGTGCTCGTGCTGTCCGTGCTGCGGCGCCACGGCGCGCTCGCCCATACCGAAATATCCGATTTCACCGGCCTTTCCTCGGCCACCATCTCGGCGATAACAGCCGATCTGGAACGCGCCCAGATCATCGAAAAGTCCGAGCAGCAGGCGGCAAGCGGCCGCGGCCGGCCGCGCGTGCTGTTGCGCCAGCGGCGCGATTGCGGCTATCTGATCGTCGTCATCATCTCCTCGGATGCCGTGCAATATTCGCTGGTGGATTATGCAGGCAAGCTGATCGACCGCTTCAGCGAGGAGCGTTCGCATGATCCGGCGGGTGCCGTCCGCTTCGTCGCCCGGGTGCAGGCCGGGCTTTCGCGCATTCTCGATCGCTCCCGGATCTCCCAGGACAAGGTGCTGCTGATCTCGATCAGTTCCAAGGGCCTCGTCCATTCCGCCGAGCCGGTTCTTCTGTGGTCGCCGATCTTCGGCAGTGACCAGATCGATTTCGAATCGGCGCTGCGACCGGACTGGCAGGCCAAGGTCATCCTCGACAACGAGACGCTGCTCGTCGCCGCCGCGCTCGGCGCCCGCGAGGAGATCGCCAAGGGCACCGATTTCCGTTCGCTCGCGGCACTGTCGCTCGGCCACAGCATCGGACTCGGAATCGTCCGGCGCGGCGGCCAGACCGGCCAGGAGATCTCCGCTCCCAATTTTGGCCACATGTTGCACATGGCGGGTGGCGGTCTCTGCCGCTGCGGCACCCGCGGCTGCATCGAAGCCTATGCCGGTTTCTACGCCATCCTGCGCAGCGCCTTCGAAGTGCCGCTCGATACGATCCCGGCCAAATTCGTGCCCGTCGCCGAACTCGACAAGATCGCCGCCCGCGCCCGCCAGGGCCACCGAACCTCGGCGTTCGCTTTCCGCCAGGCCGGGCTGGCGCTCGGCAACGGTCTGTCGCGCATGCTGAGCCTCACCGAACGCATGCCGATCGCCATCACCGGCCCCGGCACCCGCTACTATGACCTGCTGCGCCAGGGCATCGAAGAGGGCCTCGGGCAGTCGCATATCGTGCGCATGGAAGGCATGCCGGAGATCCGCGTCGTCGCCGACGAACCCATCCTCGTCTTCGAGGGCCACCTCAACCGGGCGCTCTCGGTGATCGACCAGGATATTGTGCTGTCGGGGGGGCAGGGGGCGGATTAGGGAGAGATCCTGGCGGCGCTTCGGCGTTGATGGCTGCCCCTCACCCTAACCTTCTCCCCGTAATAACGGGGCGAGGGGACTTGCCCTGCGAGAGGTAGCGAGGGACGGAGAGGCCGCGGCATATTCCCTTCGCCCCGTTATGGCAGCAGCCGGATGAGGGGCAGCCCCGTCACAAGTCGGCCAGCCCTGACACAAGGCCGAGCACAGCCAAACGCAAAACGGCCGGGCAGAGCCCGGCCATCTCATGCACGACTTCCGGTCGGGAGAGGACCGTCAGCCGATCTTGATCAGCTTGCCTTCCTTGACCGACTGGACGGCGGCGTCTGCGAGCGCCAGCGCTGCTAGGCCATCGGCGCCGGAGGGGGCAAACTTCGTGCCCTTCTCGATCGCCGCGATGAAGGCGGCGATCTCGTTGGCATAGGCTTCGGTGTAGCGGGTCATGAAGAAATCATGCAGCGGCGGGCGGGTGTAACCGTCGCCGTTTGCCACCTCGATCGAGACCGGGCGCTGGTTTTCGGCTGCCGCCATGCCCTTGGAACCGTGCACTTCGATGCGCTGGTCGTAGCCATAGGTGGCGCGGCGGGAGTTGGAGATGACGGCCTGCTTGCCCGAAGCGGTCTGCAGGATCACCGAGACGCTGTCATAATCGCCGGCTTCGCCGATCGCCTTGTCGACGAGCACGGCGGCGGTCGCCAGCACCGAGACCGGCTCTTCGCCGAGCAGGAAGCGGGCCATATCGAAATCGTGGATCGTCATGTCACGGAAGATGCCGCCCGAGCGCTTGATATAGTCGACCGGCGGGGCGCCGGGATCACGCGAGGTGATCGTCACCATCTCGACATCACCGATCTTGCCGTCGTCGATGACCTTGCGCACCGCCATGAAATGCGGGTCGAAGCGGCGGTTGAAGCCGACCATCAGCTTGGCGCCGGTCGCTTCCACCACCTTGATGCAGGCCTTGACGCGGGCGACGTCGAGATCAATGGGCTTTTCGCAGAAGATCGCCTTGCCGGCGCGGGCGAAGCGCTCGATCAGGTCGGCATGGGTGTCGGTCGGCGTGCAGATGACGACGGCGTCGATATCCTTTGCCGCCTCGATTGCCTCGATGGTGCGGACTTCGCAGCCATAGGCAGAAGCGATTGCTTCCGCCGCCTGCGGAACGGCGTCCGCGACCGCAACCAGCGTCGCATTGGCATCGCCGCTGACGGCCTTGGCGTGGACCTTGCCGATGCGGCCGGCGCCGAGAAGACCAAATCTTACAGTCATTTCAATCTCCCTTGAATTCGGAACAAATAAACCGAATTACCATAAATCTGGAATTTTCATTCCATCATCTGCGCGTCGCGTCAAGCCCGCGACTCTTTCACATTTGCAAGATTCCAACTAAAGGACAGTGCGACAAAATGCGACCGCGGGGACAGACATGCAACTGATCGATCCGAATCATCCGGCATACCAGCGCCTCTGGGTGCGTGTCGGCATCGTTGCCGTCTGCTTCGGCTGGGCCGCGGTCGAGATTATTGGCGGTGATCCCTTCTGGGCGGTGATCTCCGCGGCGGCCGGCGCCTATGCCTTCTATATGCTGTTCTGGACCTTCAAGCCGCAACAGCAGTCGGCAGAGCCGGCTGCGCAGCCTGGCGCCGCCGGAGAGGACGAGGCCGATGAGACATCCGCCAAAAAGCCCTCGAAAGATGGGCAGGCGGAATAGTAGCGGGCGATTCGCCGATCAAGAGATCGGCGAGCTCATCGGCTTCGTCGCAGCCGAAACGCGCCGCGCTCTTTCCGATGCGCGCCGCGCTTGACATCTTTGTTCTATATTATCGCAAAGCCGGCGCACGGCTTCGGGTGAAGCGAGCGCGGTCTATGCGCATTCCCTCTGTCAGAGTGACAATTCCCTGGCTTGCGCGTCGATCTTTTCGCAAGCATCCCCGAAGGGATCGCGTATCGGTACAAGTGGCGAGACGCCGAGCAGAAGAAGCGCTTTCAAATGCGACCAGCCGCCTCCCAACAAAGGCGCAAAAGATGTCATCACGATGTGTTCCTCGCCATAGAGACGCTGGTATTCTGCAAAATTGCAGAAGTTCTCGTGATTGCTGTTTTTCAGATGGAAGGACTCAGCCGCAGCACCTTCGGCAAGGATAGCTTCGTGCGTATCGAGCATGACGGCATAGTAGTCGATCGATCGGTCGGGGGCGGGAGCGACCGGTGCAATCGTCGTGCCGTTCACGAGCTCCTTCACCTGGATCAAAACGCCGTTCAGGTACAGCGCGTGGCCAGGCGACAGATAAAGATCCGAATGGGGTGTGTGCCCGTCCAGTGCGCGGCGGCAAACTCGGATCGGCACGACGTCTTTTTGCCAGCGTCCGCCGCTCGTCTTGAAGCTTTGGCGGCCGACCCACTTTACCGCACGGGTGCTGCCATCAGGAAGGGCAACGCGATCACCGATGCTGAGATCCTCGACGGGCTTCTCACCGCCATCGGTGAGGATCGCCGTTCCCCGCAGGAAGCAATTTGCGCCGCTGCCGCCATGGCCACCGCTCCCGCCGGAACCTCCGTGTCCACCGGAGCCGCCCCGTCCCCAACGCCGACCCATCGCTTTGGCCGGAGAGATGGAAATTGCCGTGGCCATGGCTGCCAGGCCGGCAAGGCGAGCACCGGCGGCTGCCGCTATACCTAGAAAATGTCTGCGCGCTGTGTTGCGCGGTTGCTTCGGATCTTCCGTAGATGACATGTGGGCGGTCTCCTGAAACATTTAAACCGCTCGATGCTACAACGTGTTGTATCGCATTCAATTTCGCCAGTTAGCGCTGTGCCTACTGAAAAGGGCGTAGACATGGCCTTTAGGATCCTGAAATACGCTATGTCAGATACCAAAAAGCAGGAGGTTTATCCGCTACCTCAGCGCGAAAGAATCGAACTGAGTACGATCATGACCGGTTGAATCGCAGGAAAACAGCACATATAGCGTGCTCGAATCGAGCCGGATGGCGGCTCTCTTCCATAGCGTCGGGAGTTTGCCGGCGTTCGAGATAGCGTCAGCTTTGCGGCAGGCGGCGCATCGCCTCGTCGATCAGCAGATTGGCGATCATCATGCGCCTGTTGGCATTGTCGCGGAAAGGCTCTGCGACGCCGTCAGGATGATTGGCCCTGGCAAAGGCGCGCCGCTTCTCGTTCAGCGTCTGTTGGGTATCGGCGGCAGCGATCGCCAGTTCGGCGGCGATCTCTTCCGGGGCGATGCGGGCGAGGTGGTCCGGCATGACCGGTTCCGGCGCCGGCGGGGGAGCCTCCTCGGCCGCAGGCTCGCTGCCCAGATTATCGAAATATGCTTCGCCGATCCGCTGCGATGCGACCGAAATGCCTTCCATGACATCGAATGCGAGGCCGGTGGCAAGCCCGGATACGCGGTGGGCAGCCGGCCCCTGCGTCTCTTCGACCGGTTCTTCCTCCGCCTTCAGCCGCTCGAGCACCGATTCAAATACTGATTGTCCGAACAGCATGCGCCTTCCTCTCGAAGACGTTAGATCCTGGCAAGATGGTGCAGGGCTTGCGGTCAAATCGGTGGAGCATGATGTCGCCCGGAAAGCTCACATCTAGCCGCCCTGCTTGCGGCTCTCCTCGAGGATGATGTCGTAGAGCAGCTTGGCGCTCGGCGGCAGCGCCCGTTCTCTCGCCGTGATCAGGCTGTATGGCTTGACGTTGATGTCGAAATCGATCGGCAGCATGCGCACGTCGGACGCCTTGGCGCCTTGGCTGGCGAGGAAATGGGCGACATCGACGGCGACGGGGGCGATCGCATCGGTTTCGCAGACGATGGCGCAGGTGAGCAATAGCGAAGAGGTGTTGACGATGTTCTCCGGCAGCGCCACGCCGCGCGACAGGAAAATGTCTTCGATCGTGCGGCGCAGCAGCGTGCCCGGCGGCTGGAACACCCAGTCGTAATCCCTGACGTCGGAAAGACTGCTTGTCTTCTTTTTTTTGAGGAGCGGATGGCGGTTGCGCACAATCAGGCAGGCGCGTTCGATGCCAATCTCTTTCACTTCGAACAGGCGTGGGTTGAGGTCGTCGGGAATGCGGCCGATGATGAAGTCGTGGCGGGCCGCAAGCAGCTCGCGCGCCAGCACATTGCTCGTCTCCACCTGGATGTTGATCTCGATGCCGGGATAGGCCTTGCGCACCCTGTTGATCGCCGGCACGACGAGGCTCATGGCCGGCGCCGTCACCGCGCCGATGAACACCGGGCCGCCCTTGCCGCTCTTCAATTCGCCGATCTCGCGGCTCGCCTCGCGCAGCTCCAGCAGGATCTTGCGGGCGCGTCTGGCAAGGGCCGCGCCGAAGGTTGTCAGCACCACGCCTCGGGCGACGCGTTCATAGAGCGATGTCTTGGTGATCGCCTCCATTTCCGACAGCATGCGCGATGCAGCGGGCTGCGAGATGTTGAGCACATCAGCGGCTGCGGAAATTTGTCCGCTATCTTCGATTGCGACGATGATGCGCAGGTGATTTAGCTTAAGTCCCGAACGGAGAAAGCTGTCGTCGCCAAAATTGTCGCTGTGGATATCGACGTGATCCATCGAAACGGGCTCTGAAACGATCGTCATGGTTGCAGCCTCCCCACTGCGCTCCATCAAAAGTAATACTTTTTAACGATATACCAAAATTGTTATGCACATTACCACTTATTCTATTTGACAGTTATAGGAATCCATACCAGTTTGCCGCCGTGTGCTGGTTGGCACTCAACACGTGTGAGATCGTGGAGGAGACCTACTTCGTTTCTCACCATCTGAAGTAACTATCCAATACGGAACCTGCCACAGTTTCGGGGCGGGCGATTTTTCGTCCGCTGCTCTATTAACAAGGGAGAGAGAAATGAAATCCATTATCTCATTGATGGCCGCGGCTGCCTTCGGCGTCGCTTCGTTCGTTGCACCGGCGATGGCCGCCGACAAGGGCACCGTCGGCATTGCCATGCCGACCAAGGCTTCGGCCCGCTGGATCGATGACGGCAACAACATCGTCAAGCAGCTGCAGGCTGCCGGTTACGGCACCGACCTGCAGTATGGCGACGACGACATTCCGAACCAGCTGTCGCAGATCGAAAACATGGTGACCAAGGGCGTCAAGGTCCTCGTCATCGCTTCGATCGACGGCACCACGCTGTCCGACGTTCTCCAGAAGGCACACGACGCCGGCATCAAGGTCATCGCTTATGACCGTCTGATCCGCGATTCGGGCAACGTCGACTACTACGCCACCTTCGACAACTTCCAGGTCGGCGTTCTTCAGGCCAACTCCATCGTTGACGGCCTCGGCCTCAAGGACGGCAAGGGCCCGTTCAACATCGAACTCTTCGGCGGCTCGCCGGACGACAACAACGCCTTCTTCTTCTATGATGGCGCAATGTCCGTCCTGCAGCCCTACATCGACTCGGGCAAGCTCGTCGTGAAGTCCGGCCAGACCGGCATGGACAAGGTCGGCACGCTGCGTTGGGATCCGGCAACGGCCCAGGCCCGCATGGACAACCTGCTCTCGGCAAACTACACCGACGCCAAGGTCGATGCCGTCCTGTCTCCCTATGACGGCCTCTCGATCGGCATCATCTCCTCGCTGAAGGGCGTTGGTTACGGTACGGCTGCTCAGCCGCTGCCGATCGTCACCGGCCAGGACGCTGAAATCCCGTCGGTCAAGTCGATCATTGCTGGCGAACAGCACTCAACGATCTTCAAGGACACCCGCGAACTCGCCAAGGTCACGGTTGCCATGGTCGATGCCGTCATGTCCGGCAAGGAGCCTGAGGTCAACGACACGAAGACCTACGACAACGGCGTCAAGGTCGTTCCGTCCTATCTGCTGAAGCCGGTTGCCGTCGACAAGACCAACTACAAGCAGATCCTCGTCGACAGCGGTTACTACACCGAAGACAAGCTGAAGTAAGTTAAGCTGGAGGCCGGAGCTCGCGCTTGCGGGTTCCGGCCTTCGATTTTATGATTACCCATCCATTGACGGGCTGGGGGCGCTGGAACTTTGACTATGGACAATACCATCCTCGAAATGCGGAGCATCACCAAGACGTTCCCGGGCGTCAAGGCGCTGGAGAACGTGAACCTCAAGGTTCGCAAGGGTGAAATTCACGCATTGGTAGGCGAAAACGGGGCCGGCAAATCGACCCTGATGAAAGTGCTATCGGGCGTCTATCCCACCGGAAGTTATGACGGCGACATCGTCTATGAAGGCGAGACGCGCAACTTCAAGGCGCTGAGGGACTCCGAAGAAATCGGCATCGTCATCATCCACCAGGAACTGGCGCTGGTGCCGTTGCTGTCGATCGGCGAAAACATTTTCCTCGGCAACGAGAATGCCAAGAGCGGCGTCATCAGCTGGGACGAGACCTTCAACCGCACGAAGCAGCTGCTCAAGAAAGTCGGCCTGTCCGAATCTCCGAACACGCTGGTGACCGACATCGGTGTCGGCAAGCAGCAGCTCGTCGAGATCGCCAAGGCGCTGTCGAAGAGCGTCAAGCTGCTCATCCTCGACGAGCCGACGGCGTCGCTCAACGAAAGCGACTCCGATGCGCTGCTCACCCTGCTGATGGAGTTCCGCAAGCAGGGCATCACCTCCATCATCATTTCCCACAAACTGAACGAGATCCGCAAGGTCGCCGACCAGATCACCGTCCTGCGCGACGGCATGACCGTCAAGACGCTCGACTGTCACGCCGACGAGATCAGCGAAGACATTATCATCCGCAACATGGTCGGCCGCGATCTCGAAGACCGCTATCCCCCGCGTTCGGTGCCGATCGGCGAAACCATTCTCGAAGTGAGGAATTGGAACGCCTATCACCAGCAGCACCGCGACCGCCAGGTCCTGCACAATATCAACGTTACCGTTCGCAAGGGCGAAGTTGTCGGTATCGCCGGGCTGATGGGGGCAGGGCGCACCGAATTCGCCATGAGCCTGTTCGGCAAGTCCTATGGCCACAAGGTCTCGGGCGAGGCGCTGATGCACGGCAAGCCGGTCGACGTCAGCACCGTGCGCAAGGCGATCGACGCCGGCCTCGCCTACGTCACCGAAGACCGCAAGCAGCTCGGCCTGGTGCTCAACGACACGATCCTGCACAACACGACGCTCGTCAATCTGAAGGCGGTGTCGAATGCCTCGGTGATCGACAGCGTCAAGGAATCGCGGGTTGCCACCGACTATCGGTCGAAGCTGCGTATCCGTTCCTCGAGCATCTTCCAGGAGACGGTCAATCTCTCCGGCGGCAACCAGCAGAAGGTGGTTCTGTCGAAGTGGCTGTTTTCCGGTCCCGATGTCCTGATCCTGGACGAGCCGACGCGCGGCATCGATGTCGGCGCGAAATACGAAATCTACACTATCATCAACCAGCTTGCCGCCGATGGGAAAGGCGTTCTGATGATCTCATCGGAAATGCCGGAACTGCTTGGCACTTGTGACCGCATCTACGTGATGAACGAAGGACGCATCGTCGCTGAACTGCCGAAGGGAGAAGCAAGCCAGGAAACCATCATGCGCGCTATCATGCGCTCAGGGGAGAAGAAACAATGACGCCGATCAATCAACCCATCGCTGAGCAGGGGCGTGTCGTCTCGATCGGAGACTATATCCGCGGCAACATCCGCGAATACGGCATGTTCATCGCACTCATCGCGATCATGGTGTTCTTCCAGTTCTCGACCGGTGGCGTTCTCTTCAGGCCGCTCAATCTGACCAACATCATTCTGCAGAACTCCTTCATCGTCATCATGGCGCTCGGCATGCTGCTGGTCATCGTCGCCGGCCATATCGACCTTTCCGTCGGGTCGGTCGTCGGCTTCATCGGCGCCATCGCCGGGGTGATGACGGTGCAGTGGCACGTCAATTATGTCCTGGCGGGTGTCGTCTGCCTGGCGCTCGGCGCGCTGGTCGGCGGCCTGCAGGGCTATTTCGTCGCCTATCACAAGATCCCGTCCTTCATCGTCACGCTCGCTGGCATGCTGGTTTTCCGTGGCCTGACGCTGTTCGTGATGACGGCATCGGGCACCGGCACCAGCATCGGTCCGTTCCCGCCGGAGTTCCAGCTGATCAGCATCGGCTTCCTGCCCAACCTCGTCGACATGGGCGGCATCAACTCGACCTCGATCATCCTGACCGTCGTCGGCGCCGTCACTCTCTTCTACCTGGCCTGGCGCAAGCGCCTGTCGAACGAGAAGCATGGCAATGACGTCGAACCGATGGGCTTCTTCCTGGCCCAGAACATCATAGTCTCGCTTGCCATCCTGGGGCTCGGCTACCAGCTGTCAATCTATCGCGGCTTCCCGAACGTGCTTGTCGTCATGCTCGTCCTCGTCGCTGCCTATGCCTTCATTACTCGCCGTACCACGATCGGCCGGCGCATCTACGCCATGGGCGGCAACGAGAAGGCGACCAAGCTTTCCGGTATCAATACCGAGCGGCTGACCTTCCTGACCTTCGCCAATATGGGCCTGCTTGCCGGTCTGGCCGGCCTGATCGTGGCGCTGCGCCTCAACTCGGCGACGGCCAAGGGCGGTTTCGGTCTCGAGCTCGACGTCATCGCCGCCTGCTTCATCGGCGGCGCGTCGGCCCAGGGCGGCGTCGGCAAGGTGACGGGTGCGGTGATCGGCGCGCTTATCATGGGCATCATGAACAATGGCATGTCGATCCACGGTCTCGGCACCGACTCGCAGCAGATGGTCAAGGGTGCGGTGCTTCTCGCCGCCGTGTTCTTCGACGTCTACAACAAGAACAAGGGCTGAGCGCCTAAGCGCAGCCCAGGCATTCGCAGTCATATGAATGATGGATTCCAGCTCCCGTGGGAGCCGGACGGGCGGAGCTTTTTCTAAAACTCGCCGAAACGAGAAGGATTGAAGTCGTGCTTATTTCCCAGATCAAGGGTGCCAACGGAGAGATCGTCGTCGCCGTGCGCGAGCAGGGCGGCGCGGCCAGGTCGGTCAACAACGCCGGCAGCGTCTATGCGCTGGCGATGGAAGCCGCCGACGGCGGCAAGTCGCTTGCCGCTGTTATCGAGGCCCATGGTTACGGCGAGACCGTCGACCTTGAGAAGGCTTATGCTGAAGGCCGCTTCCTGCCGCCGATCACCCATCCCGACGCCGCCCACCTGCATCTGACCGGCACCGGCCTCACCCATCTCGGCTCTGCCGCCACTCGTGATTCCATGCACAAGAAGACCACCGAGGCGGCCGAGGAAACGCTGACCGACTCGATGAAGATGTTCAAGATGGGGCTGGAGAACGGCAAGCCGAAGGCTGGCAAAAAGGGCGTGCAGCCCGAATGGTTCTACAAGGGCAACGGCTATGGCACGGCTGCCCCCGGTGCTCCGCTCGTCTCGCCCTCCTTCGCGCTTGACGGCGGCGAAGAGCCTGAGATGGCGGGCATCTATGTCATCGCCAAGGACGGCTCGCCGTTCCGCATCGGTTTTGCCCTGTCGAACGAGTTTTCGGACCACGTCACCGAACGGATCAACTATCTCTATCTGGCCCACTCGAAACTGCGCCCGGCGGCCTACGGTCCGGAAATCCGCATCGGCGCCGCGCCCGACGATATCCGCGGCACTTCGCGCATCAAGCGCGGCGACAAGGTGATCTTCGAAAAGCCCTTCCTGTCGGGTGAGGCGAACATGTCGCACACCTTTGCGAACCTCGAATATCACCATTTCAAATATGGCCTCTTCCGTGTTCCGGGCGATGTCCATGTCCATATGTTCGGCACGGCGACGCTGTCCTTTGCCGACGGCATCAAGACGGAAGAGGGGGACCTCTTCGAGATCGAAGTCGCCGAATTCGGCCTGCCGCTGCGCAATCCGCTGAAGGTGGCGGCCGAAGAAGAGATTGTTGTCAAGCAACTCTGATTTTCGAGGCCTGGCCGCGTCGGCGGCCGGCCGTGTTTGTAAACGGTAAAGGAGGCTTGTTGGGCCCATGACCATTTATCAAAACCTGATCGCCGGCGAATGGGTCGGCACGGACGCGACGAAGAACATCAACCCGTCCGATACGAACGAGGTCGTCGGCCTCTACGCCAACGGCAGCGCGGAAGACACGAGAAACGCTATCGCCGCCGCCAAGGCCGCCTTTCCGGCCTGGTCGCGCTCGGGCATTTGGGAACGCCACGTCATCCTGAAGAAGACCGGCGACGAGATCATGACCCGCAAGGACGAACTCGGCGCGCTGCTCGCCCGCGAAGAGGGCAAGACGCTGCCTGAGGCGACCGGCGAAGTCATCCGCGCCTCGCAGATCTTCGAATTCTTCGCTGGCGAGGCCCTGCGGCTCGCAGGCGAGGTCATCCCGTCAGTTCGCCCGAATATCGGTGTCGAGATCACCCGCGAAGCGCTCGGTGTCATCGGCATCATCACGCCGTGGAACTTCCCGATCGCCATCCCCGCCTGGAAGATCGCGCCGGCGCTCTGCTACGGCAACACGATCGTCTTCAAGCCGGCCGAACTGGTGCCGGCCTGCTCCTGGGCGATCGTCGACATCCTCAATAGGGCAGGGCTGCCGAAGGGCGTCCTGAACCTCGTCATGGGCAAGGGCTCGGTCGTAGGCCAGGCCATACTCGAAAGCCCCGATGTTCACGGCATCACCTTCACCGGCTCCACCGGCACCGGCCGACGTGTCGCCGCCGCGTCCATCGAGCATAACCGCAAGTTCCAGCTGGAAATGGGCGGCAAGAACCCGATGGTGGTGCTCGACGACGCCGACCTCAACGTCGCCGTCGAGGCTGCCGCCAATTCCGGCTTCTTCTCCACGGGCCAGCGCTGCACTGCTTCCTCGCGTCTGATCGTCACCGAAGGCATCCACGACAAGTTCGTCGCGGCGCTCACCGACAAGCTGAAGACGCTCGTCGTTGACAATGCGCTCAAGGCCGGCACCCATATCGGTCCGGTCGTCGACGAACGGCAGCTGAAGACCGATACCGACTATATCGAGATCGGCAAAAAGGAAGGGGCCAAGCTCGCCTTCGGCGGCGAGGTCATCTCGCGCGAAACGCCCGGTTTCTATCTGCAGCCGACGCTGTTTACCGAAGCGACCAACCAGATGCGCATTTCGCGCGAGGAAATCTTCGGACCCGTCGTCTCGGTGATCCGGGCGAAGGATTACGACGAGGCGCTTGCCCTCGCCAACGACACGCCGTTCGGGCTCTCGGCCGGCATTGCCACGACCAGCCTGAAACATGCGACGCATTTCAAGCGCAATTCGGAAGCCGGCATGGTCATGGTCAACCTGCCGACGGCGGGCGTCGATTTCCACGTTCCGTTCGGCGGCCGCAAGGGGTCGTCCTACGGCCCGCGTGAGCAGGGCAAGTATGCGAGCGAATTCTTTACCGTGGTCAAGACCGCCTACACGTTGGCTTGAGACATATCCGATGACCCGGGCCGTACGAGGCGGCCCGGCAATCACCTGAAGGACAGAGATTATGAAGAAGAAAGCGGAATGGCCGCGCAGGCTGAGGTCGCAGGAATGGTACGGCGGCACGAGCCGCGACGTGATTTATCATCGCGGCTGGCTTAAGAACCAAGGTTATCCGCACGACCTGTTCGACGGACGGCCTGTCATCGGCATCCTTAACACCTGGTCGGATATGACCCCCTGCAACGGTCATCTCAGAGAGCTCGCCGAGAAGGTGAAGGCGGGCGTCTGGGAGGCGGGCGGCTTCCCGCTCGAAGTGCCGGTGTTCTCGGCATCGGAAAACACCTTCCGCCCGACCGCGATGATGTACCGCAACCTTGCGGCACTGGCCGTTGAAGAAGCGATCCGTGGCCAGCCGATGGATGGCTGTGTGCTGCTCGTCGGCTGCGACAAGACCACGCCGTCGCTCTTGATGGGGGCGGCCTCCTGCGACCTGCCGTCGATCGTCGTCACCGGCGGTCCGATGCTGAACGGCTATTTCCGCGGCGAGCGCGTCGGCTCCGGCACGCATCTGTGGAAGTTCTCCGAAATGGTGAAGGCCGGCGAGATGACGCAGGCCGAATTCCTCGAAGCGGAAGCTTCGATGAGCCGCTCGTCGGGCACCTGCAATACGATGGGCACGGCGTCAACGATGGCGTCCATGGCCGAAGCGCTGGGCATGGCGCTCTCGGGCAATGCCGCAATCCCGGGCGTCGATTCCCGCCGCAAGGTCATGGCGCAACTGACCGGCCGCCGTATCGTGCAGATGGTCAAGGACGATCTGAAGCCCTCGGAGATCATGACAAAGCAGGCCTTCGAAAACGCCATCCGCACCAATGCGGCGATCGGCGGATCGACCAATGCCGTCATCCATCTGCTGGCGATCGCCGGCCGCGTCGGCATCGATCTGACGCTCGACGATTGGGACCGTTGCGGCCGCGACGTTCCGACGATCGTCAACCTGATGCCGTCGGGCAAATACCTGATGGAAGAGTTCTTCTATGCCGGCGGACTGCCCGTCGTGCTGAAGCGCCTCGGCGAGGCGGGCCTCCTGCACAAGGATGCGTTGACGGTCTCCGGCGAAACCGTCTGGGACGAGGTCAAGGACGTCATCAACTGGAACGAGGACGTCATCCTGCCTGCTGAAAAGGCGCTGACCTCTTCGGGCGGCATCGTCGTGCTGCGCGGCAACCTGGCGCCGAAGGGCGCGGTGCTGAAGCCTTCGGCAGCCTCGCCGCATCTCCTGGTACACCGGGGCAGGGCCGTCGTGTTCGAGGATATCGACGACTACAAGGCGAAGATCAACGACGACAATCTCGACATCGACGAGAATTGCGTCATGGTCATGAAGAACTGCGGCCCGAAGGGTTATCCCGGCATGGCCGAGGTCGGCAACATGGGCCTGCCGCCGAAGGTGCTGAAGAAGGGCATCCTCGACATGGTGCGGATATCAGACGCCCGCATGTCGGGAACGGCCTATGGTACCGTCGTGCTGCACACCTCGCCGGAAGCGGCGGTCGGTGGACCGCTGGCGGTCGTCAAGAACGGCGACATGATCGAACTCGACGTGCCGAACCGTCGCCTGCATCTCGACATATCAGACGAGGAACTGGCGCGCCGTCTCGCCGAATGGCAGCCGAACCATGACTTGCCGACATCGGGCTATGCCTTCCTGCATCAGCAGCATGTCGAAGGAGCCGATACTGGCGCCGATCTCGACTTCCTCAAGGGATGTCGCGGAAATGCGGTCGGCAAGGACAGCCACTGAGCAGGGCTTGCCGATCTGGAATCGCGAAGAGGCGGGGCTTTTTGCCCCGCCTTTTTGCTGAAGATTTCTTTCGAACCGTTCGCGCTCGAACTTGTTGAATGCGGATATAGTGCTATATGCTGTACAAGTGTACAGGAGATATGGTCATGTCAAAGGTAATCGGTGCTGCGGAATTCAAGGCGAAATGCCTGAATCTGATCGATCAGATGCGCAGCGACGATGAATCCATCGTTATCACCAAGCGCGGCAAGCCGGTTGCCGTGCTTTCCCCGGCGCGCGACACAGGCGAACGCAAGAGCATCATCGGCGCGATGAAGGGCAGCGTATTGCGCTATGACGATCCTCTGTCTCCGGCCCTCGAGCCGGAGGATTGGGACGCCCTCCGTTGATCGTCATCGATACGCACATCCTCGTCTGGGCAATGCAGGACGATGCGCGTCTGGGTTCACAGGCCCGGGGCATCATTGACGAGATGACCGGCAAAAGCCGGATTCTGATTTCGGCGATCACACCCTGGGAAATCGCCATGCTCGTGCAGAAGGGGCGCTTGGCGCTCGGCGACGATGTCGGGCGATGGATCGACAGCGCTCTGTCGCTCCCCGGGATTCAGCTCGCGCCGATCGAGCCTTCCATCGCGATAGACAGCGTCCGGCTGCCCGGCGAGTTTCATGCTGACCCCGCGGACCGCATCATCGCGGCTACAGCCCGATTTCATCGCGTGCCGTTGCTGACGGCGGATCAGGCAATCCTCAGCTACGGAGCGCGCGGCCACCTCCAGGTCGTCGCGGCTGGATAGATACGCCGTTACCGCCCTCGCTCAGCTCTGGCTCTGGCTTTGCATCTGCCCGTTGTCTTCCACCTTCACGGTGACGGACAGCGTTTCCCCCGGAGTGCCGATACGCATGCCCGAGATCGGGGCCGCGTCGCGGTAGCAGAGGCCGGAGGCGATGCGGATATAGCGTTCATCCGGGCAGATTTCGTTGGCCGGATCGAAGCCGACCCAGCCGAGCCCGGAGATATGGGCCTCGGCCCAGGCATGGGTCGCCGACTGTTCGATCTTTTCTTCCATCATCAAATAGCCGGAGACATAACGCGCCGGCACCTGCAGGGCGCGGGCGGCGGCGACGAAGATGTGCGCATGGTCCTGGCAGACGCCGCTTTTCTTCTCCAGCGCCTGTTCCGCCGTCGTCGCCGTGTCGCTGGTGCCGGGGCGGTAGTCGACCGTTTCGTGGATGGCGGCCATCAACGCATGCAGACGGGCGAGCTCGTTATCGCCGCTGACGCTTTTAACCAGTTCCTTGACCAGCTTGCCGCTTTTGGTGAGCGGCGTCTCGCGCAGGAAGAGCCAGAGCGGGCAGAAACCGGTATGTGGGCCGGTGACGCCGTTATTGTCCGCGGTCTCGACCTCGCCCTCGGCGAGGATTCGCGTCACGTGCTGCGTGCCTTCCAGCGAGACCAGGTTGACGTGGTTGCCGTACTGGTCGTCGTATTCCACCTCCGGGGTGGCGCCCTCGACTTTCAGGGACCAGCCGAGCACGTTCTGGGCTGCCGTTGTCGGCGGTGTCAGTCTCAGCCGTTGCAGCGAGAACTGCGCCGGTTCGTCGTAGCGGTATTCGGTGAGATGGCTGATTTTCAGTCTCATGTGCTGATCCGCTTAAACGTAGAACCGGTAGCCGTCGGAAATCTCGGCACCGAGCTGGTTGTTGCGTGAGACGAAGTCCTCGAGGAACTCGTGCAGGCCCTGATCCATGATGTCGCGGATCGCCCGCGTCTGCAGCGTGGTGCGGATCGCGTCGGCAGTATCGTGGGCGGGAAGCCGCTCCTCGTAATCCTGGGCGAGATAGCCGAGATTGCTGACGATCTTCTCGTAGCAATAGGCAAGCGAGCGCGGCATCTGGACATTGAGGGTAAGGAAGTCGGCAATGTTCATCGCCCGGTACTCGCCGTCGTAGGCCCAGCTATAGGCGCGGTGTGCGGACACCGAGCGCAGGATCGACTCCCACTGCACGTTATCGAGAGACGAACCGACTGACGAGACCGAGGGCAGCAGGACGTAATATTTCACGTCGAGGATACGGCTGGTATTGTCGGCGCGCTCGATGAAGGTGCCGATGCGGGCGAAATTATAGAGCTCGTTTCTGAGCGTCGAGCCATGAAAGGCGCCGCGGATGAGGCCGGCGCGGCGCTTGATGACGTCGATCACCTCAGGCAGGTCGGCGGCTTTCACGCGCTTTTCGAGCAGGGATTTCAGATCGATCCAGCATTCGTTGGTCGCTTCCCAGGTCTCCCGCGTCAGCGCGGTGCGCACCATGCGGGCATTGTTGCGGCCGAAGTCGATGCAGGACATGACGCTCGACGGGTTGGAGCGATCGCGCAGGAGATAATCGATCGCGTCGGCATTGGTCAGCTTGGCGTGGCCCTCGTCATAGGCCTCGCGTACGCCGGCACTTTGCAGCACGCCGTCCCAGTTGTCGTCGCCGGCGCTGCTGCGGGTGAGCGACATGCGCAGCCCGGCATCGACAAGACGGGCAATATTTTCGGCGCGCTCGATGTAACGAAACATCCAGTAGAGGCCGTTTGCGGTTCTTCCGAGCATCAGTCCTCCAGTACCCAGGTGTCTTTGGTGCCGCCGCCCTGGCTGGAATTGACGACCAGCGAGCCTTGCTTCAGCGCCACGCGGGTAAGCCCGCCCGGAATAATCTGGACCTTGTCGGAAACGAGCACATAGGGGCGAAGGTCGACATGGCGGGGCGCGATGCCCTTGTTGACGAGGATCGGCACGGTGGAGAGCGACAGCGTCGGCTGGGCGATGTAATTGTTCGGCTTGGCCTTCAGCTTCTCAGCGAAATCGACGCGCTCCTTTTTCGATGCCGTCGGTCCCACAAGCATGCCGTAGCCGCCGGAGCCGTGCACTTCCTTGACGACCAGCTCTTCCAGGTGCTCCAGCACGTATTTCAGGCTCGATGCTTCCGAGCAGCGCCAAGTCGGGACGTTTTCGAGCAGCGCCTTGCGGCCGGTATAGAATTCGACGATCTCCGGCATGTAGGAATAAATCGCCTTATCATCCGATATGCCGGTGCCCGGCGCATTAGCAATGGTGATGTTGCCGGAGCGGTAGACATCCATGATGCCGGGAATGCCGAGGGCGGAATCGGCCCGGAATGTCAGCGGATCGAGGAAGTCGTCGTCGACGCGGCGGTAGAGCACGTCGATCGCCTCGTAGCCGCGGGTCGTGCGCATCTTCACCTTGCCGTCGATGACGCGCAGATCCGAGCCCTCGACCAGTTCGACGCCCATCATGTCGGCCAGGAAGGAATGTTCGTAGTACGCAGAATTGTAGATGCCCGGAGTCAGTACCGCGACGCGTGGCTTGCCGGTGCAGCCGGGAGGAGCCAGCGAGGCGAGGCTTTGGCGTAAGAGGTAGGGATAATCCTCGACGCGCTGCACCTTGTTCTCATGGAAGAGCTCCGGGAACATCTGCATCATGGTTTCCCGGTTTTCCAGCATGTAGCTGACCCCGGAAGGGGTGCGGGCATTATCCTCCAGCACGTAAAACTGGTCTTCGCCTGTTCGTACGATATCGGTGCCGACGATATGGGTGTAGACGCCGCCAGGCGGGCGGAAGCCGATCATCTCGGACAGGAAGGCGACATTGTTTTCGATCAGTTCGCGCGGGATGCGGCCGGCGCGGATGATCTCCTGCTTGTGATAGATATCATCCAGAAAGGCGTTGAGCGCGATTACCCGTTGCTCGATACCCTGGGCGAGCTTGCGCCATTCGCGGGCGGAGATGATGCGGGGGATGATATCGAAGGGGATGAGCTTTTCGGAACTGTCGGCATGGCCGTAAACGGCGAAGGTGATGCCGGTCTTCCGGAAGATATTTTCCGCGTCGCGGGACTTGGCAATCAGATGCGACCGGTCTTGGCTGTTGTACCACTCGAAATATTTTTCATAAGGCGGGCGGGGGCTCTCGTCCCCGGTAATCATTTCATCAAATGCCAAAGGTGCGGCTCCCCTTTTTTGTTCATTTGAATACAACGCAAATTGCAATGCAAGAACCATGCGCAGTTCGGAGAAAAGATTTTGCGGTGCGGGAAAGAGTGAAAATTCGGGCGTTTGGAGCAGCGTCGCGCGGTATGGCGGATGACTGCTCGCCCGGGATTGCGCAAAATGTGAGCATTTGATTGGTTTTCGGTCGATCGCAATGCGTTGGTGGTGCAGGCGCAAATTCGAACGTCTTATTCCTGTGACGAGGAGAAGGCATGCCGTGCGGCACCCCCTCTGGCCTGCCGGCCCCAGGGTCGAGCCACCGGTCTCGACCCGTCCTTCGGACCCCCCATAGGTGGGGAGATTGGCTGGGCGCACTGGCTTCCCCAAACAACGACGGCAGAGCTATTCGATCCAGCAGAGAGGGACGGATGATCCAACCGCTTGTCGATCTCCACCCTTGTGGGGGAGATGGCCGGCAGGCCAGAGGGGGTGCCATACGGGATGTCTATTCTGTAACTCTCCACCCACCCATCAGCGAAATTTCAAATAAGCATCAACGCTTCGCCTTTGACTGCGGCCTTCGGTTGCCGCTATCAGCACGGTAACTCTTTACCCGAGATGTCTCGATGCCCCTCGACCGCTTTGCCCCCGCTCTCTTCGTTTTCCTCTGGTCCACGGGCTGGGTGGTGGCGAAATTTGCGGCGCTGCATTCCGAGCCCTTTACCTTTCTTTCGATACGTTATGCGCTGTCGGCCTTGGCCTTCCTGGCCTTTTGCCTAGTGACCAAGGCCCAATGGCCGAAGAGTCGGGCGACGGTGCTGCGGGCCATTTATTCCGGCTTTTTCCTGCACGGCTTCTATCTCGCCGGTCTCTGGTGGGCGATCGCCAACGGCGTGCCGGCCGGCATATCTGGGATCATCGCGGCGCTGCAGCCGTTGCTGACGGCGACGGCGGCTCCCTTTCTCGTCGGCGAGCGGTTGCAGAAGACCCAACAGGTCGGCCTCGCTCTCGGCTTCATCGGTATTGCCATCGCGATTTCGCCGAAGCTGTTCGATCCGGCGACGGCCGATCTCAGCCATGCCGCCCTGCCGCTGGCGATCAACCTCATCGCCATGGGCTCCGTCACCTACGGTACGCTTTATCAGAAGAAACATCTGCAATCCGGCGACCTCAGGACCATCGCGACACTGCAATATGTCGGCGCTCTCATCCTCACCCTGCCGCTGTCGCTGATTTTCGAACACCAGCATTTCGACGGCACCCCGCAGGCCTATGGCGCGCTTCTCTGGTCGGTCTTCGGCCTGTCGATGGGCGGTGTCGGGCTGCTGCTTTACCTCATCCGCCGCGGGCAGGTCTCGCGCGCCGCTTCGCTGATCTACCTGATGCCGCCGGCCGTCGCGATCGAAGCCTTCATCGCGTTCGGGGAGCGGCTGACGCTGCCGTTGATTCTGGGCACGGTGATCGTCGTGACGGGCGTATATATGACAAACCGCAGGGTCCTTCAGCAGGTCCAGGCGAGCGTATAGGCTGATCGCTGCGCCAATGTCGAACAAGCGGATGGCCTGAACCTCAACTGACCGAGGTCGCCGGCGATTGCCGACGACCTCACATCCAAAGCGCCGTAGAGCGCTACTCGGCACATCAAGCAGCAAGCAACGATCAGTTGCGGGGCTGCAGCAGCGCCAAGGCAACCGTTGACGCAGCCAGCACAGCGGTGAGAGTCAAGGGTCCCACAGCGCCGTAGTGGTCGACGATATAGCCGCCAAAAACCGCGCCGATACTGATGGCCACCTGGAAAGAGACGACCATCAGGCTACCCGCCGCCTCCAGAGCGTCGGCGGCCGCGCGGGAAAGATTGGTCGGCAGCACTACCGGCGCCATGCCGAAGGCAAACCCCCAAAGCGTGACGAGTGCAAACGCAACGCCGGCATGAGCGCCCCAAAGCACCAGAGCGAGTGCGGCAAACGCCATCAATACAGCCGTGACAGCCAGTGCCATGCGGATGCTCGCGTCGGCCATCCGGCCACCGGCAACATTGCCGATCACGGAGGCGATGCCGAACCCGAGCAGCGCCAGGGCGATCGATTTGGTTTCAAGGAGCGTCACTTGTTCTAGGAAGGGACGCACATACACCGATCCGGCAAAATGCCCGGTCATCAGCAAAAGGATGGCAAGCATTCCCAGTTGAATGCCGCCCCGTCGCGTTAGCCGGAAAACGTCGGCGAGGCTGTTGCTTGTGCTTGTAGGGAGCGTCGGCAGGCTGAGCAGCTGCAGCAGCATGGCAAGCGCGGCAAGCCCGGCTGTCATTGCCATGGCGCTGCGCCATCCCAGCCAATCGCTGATCAAAGCACCCATTGATGGGGCAGCGATCGTGGCGAGCGAAACGCCGAGGGTGACGATAGCCATGCCCCGACCTGTCGCATTTGCGCCGACCAGCCTCGCAACGACGGCCACTGAAAGCGCCCAGAAACCGCTCAGCGCGATGCCCAACCCAGCCCGGCCCAGCAACAACAGCCAAAAATCGGTCGCTAACGATGCAAGTATGTTAGAGCCGACAGCCAACGCACTGAGACCGACCAAGACCGCCTTGCGGTTCAGTCTGCCGATCAGAACATTGCTCAACAGGGCGGCCACGGCGCCGACGGAAGCGGTGGCGGTGACGACTTGTCCGGCCGTTCCTTCGGAAATGCCGAGGTCGCGCGCCATTGGCGTCAGCAGGCCCGCCGGCAGGAACTCAGCAGATACCAGTGCAAAGCTGGTGGCCGCCATCGAAAGAACGGCAAACCAGGTTGCCGCGCTCCACGCCGATGGTTCAGGCGTCTCCAGGCCAATTGCGGCCCCGTCAAATTGTGATGTTGTGTCCGTCATTGATGGATCTCCTGTGTTCGGAGATCTTCATAGACGAAGTTGTCAGGATGATATGTGTCTCAAAATCCGAAATCCATATCCATTCGTCCGGAACTTGTGCGACGCACAATCCCAGGTGAAACGTTTGTGACGCGCTTGAAGGCACGCGCGAAAGACGCCTCGGACTCATAGCCCAACCGGGAGGCAACCTCGGCAACCGACATGCCGTTTTGCGCCAGCAAGTCGCGGGCAAGCTGCATGCGCAGACGGGCGAGATAATGTGCCGCGCCTTCTCCCAAGATAGCGCTGAAGCGCTCGGCGAAGATCGAGCGCGACTGGCCTGCCACACCAGCGAGGCTTTCGAGGGTCCAGTTATGGCCAGGATCCCTATGCATGGCCGCCAACACACGACCGATATTGGGATCGCGGATGGCGGCGAGCCAGCCGGTGGTGGAGGCTCCACTGCAGTTGACCCAGCAGCGGATAAGCCGGGCTGCGAGCAAGTCCGCCATACGCGACAAGACCGTCGCGCTTCCCATCTGGGGCTGTGCCGCCTCCGCCGACATAGCGGCCAGCAGGGGGCCTACGATCGTGTCATTACCGGCCACGTCGCAGCCCTTGATGATCGGCGGCATCAGGGCGATCAAGGGGTTAAGCGCATGGGCGCCCAAAGTCATGGAGCCGCAGAAGAGGGTGCTAGTGGCGCCCGTTCCTTCCCGCAAGACGTCGCAGACGTTGCTGCCCAAATTTGTAATCTGACAGCTTTTAAGCGAGTCGCCCTCAACGTCCGGCGCGCTCGCCAATCGATGTGCGATGCCTTGCGGCAGCAGCACCAGATCGCCATCGTTCAACTCCTGCCAACCGTGGGCTTCGGTATGGATCCAGCACGGACCCTGGCTGACGAAGTGAAAACGAAGCAGCTGTTGTTGCGGAAAGGCGATGCTCCATGGATGCCTGAGCTCACAGCGTCCATAGTTGACTCCACTCAAGCGAAAGTCCTGCAGGACTTCGCTCAGGGCATCCATTGGGATGGTTGACGGCGACAACGGCCGGGACGGATGGTCAAGCATGGAGCCAATTTAGGTCTCAAGCGTCCGGGATGCAAGCGGTCCGGCTTCTCGGCGCGGTCTTTGCGGCGTTATGCTGCCCGTCGACGGCGGCTTCACAGCGCATTGTTTTGCAAGGCTCCCGCCAGTGCTGCGAAGGCGGCTTCGATCTCCTCAACCGGGGCCGTTCAGAAAACGGGAAGCGCGACCGAGTACTGCCGTCGCGGTGTTGCCGTCTGCACGCTGAGAAAAGGCCGGGGCATCTCACCCAATGCTCCGGCCTCATATTCAAGACCGAAGCACCGGCCTTTTCGCCTTGAAATCAATCGGCGCCTCAGGCGCGTTCGCGGCGCTGGCCACCGTTGCGGTTGCCGCCACGGCGGTTGCCGCCGTTGCCGTCGCGGCGCTGTTCGCCGCCCTGGGCCTGGTGTGGGCCGCGATCTTCGCCGTGTTTGCGGGCCGGGCGGCCGTGGGCGTGCCGGCCGTTGCCGCGGTGATGACCGCTCGGCTCCCCATTGGCGTGGTGGCCATTGCCGCCATGGGCGGGGCGCTGCGGCTTTGCCGGGCGGAAATCGGAGGTCGAGGCCAGATCATTGTCGGGGCCGAAATCCGGGGCCGCTTCGCCGCGGCGCTGGCCGCGGAAGTCCGCGTTGCGGCTTGGGCGCTCGGGACGCGGACGGCGCTCACGGCGTTCCTCACCGCCGGCGCGGGTTTCGCTGCCTTCGCCGTCGCGGCGCGGGCGGCGTTCCTGGCGGCTGCCGCGATGTTCCGAACGGTTGGCATCGTCACGGCCTTCGCCGCGGCCCTGGCCGCCGCCGCGATTGCGGTTGTTGCCATTGCCGTTGCCGCGGCGCGGGCCGCTGGCACTGATATGTGCCGGCGGCTCGCCGCTGGCAACTGATATGTCGATGCCCATCAGGCGCTCGATATCGCGCAGCAGCTTGGCCTCGTCGGGGGCGCAGAAGGCGATAGCGATGCCGTCGCGGCCGGCGCGCGCCGTGCGGCCGATGCGATGGACATAGGCATCCGGCACTTCCGGCAGGTCGTAGTTGTAAACGTGGCTGACGGCCGGGATATCGATGCCGCGGGCGGCGACGTCGGTGGCGATCAGCGTCTTGATGCTGCCGTCGCGGAAGGCCTTCAGCGCTCGCTCGCGCTGGCCCTGGCTCTTGTTGCCGTGGATGGAGGCGACGGAATAACCGATATTGTCGAGATGCTTCATCAGCTTCTCCGCACCATGCTTGGTGCGCAGGAAGACGATGGCGCGGCCGTCGGGGTTTTCGGTCAGCGACTTGCGCAGCAGTTCCGTCTTGTCGTTCTTGCCGGCGACGAAATGCACATACTGCTCGACCTTGTCGGCAGCCTTGCCGGGCGGCGTGACTTCGACCTTCACGGGATCGACGAGATATTCGCCGGCGAGATCGGCGATCGCCTTCGGCATGGTGGCCGAAAACAGCATGGTCTGGCGCTTCTTCGGCACCAGCTTGGCGATCTTGCGCAAGTCGTGCACGAAGCCGAGGTCGAGCATCTGATCGGCCTCGTCGAGCACGAGATAACGCACCGTCGTCAGCGTGATGGCGCGGCGGTTGACGAGGTCGAGCAGGCGGCCGGGCGTGGCGACCAGGATGTCGGTGCCCTTTTCGAGCTGCAGTTGCTGCTTGTTGATCGAGACGCCGCCGACGACGACGTTGACGCGCAGATGCGACTTGCGGATGAACTTCTTCAGGTTGTCGGCGATCTGGTTCACCAGCTCACGGGTCGGCGCCAGGATCAGCGTCCGCGTCGTCCGGTTATCAGGGCGGCGCTCGTCAGCGAGCAGCTTTTCGATGAGCGGCAGGCCGAAGGCGGCTGTTTTGCCGGTCCCGGTCTGGGCAAGGCCGATCAGGTCGCGGCCTTCGAGGAGGAGGGGGATGGCCTGTTCCTGGATCGGCGTCGGTGTTTCGATGCCGAGCTGGAACAAGGTTGCGACGATCGGCTTGGAGACACCAAGCGATTCAAAATTAGTCAAGGCATAACCTTTCGGGGCGCCACAATGATTAGCGCCGGAACGCACCATGCGATCCGGTTTCATTCTGGCGTCAAGAACCCCGCGTGAAGTGGGAACTTGCAAGTTGGAAAAAGCTTTCCAGCGCTTCTGGCCGCTGATTGGGAGTGCGGCGTTCTATCGAAATGCGCTTTTGTCCCTTCTTCCTGCGTTTCGTATTTTCTAGCAGGGGCACGCTCACGCGGCGGCCGGAAGGGTGAAAGCTGAGCCGCATTTGGGCTAGTTCGCTGGAAAAGTCAAGTGCAGCGCACAAAAAGGCATTAGCTCCGGTCGGGCGAGGGCATTCTGAGGACGAAACTTTCCGATGCGCTTTCCGCGCCGTTGACAAGGATGGCAATGCGATGCTCGCCGGGATAGTAGCGCCGCGTGGTGATTGGCCGCATGGCGTGGCGGCGTCCGATCGCATGGGTTTGGCGGGGGGCTAATGTAACCGTCTTGCATTTGAAGACCTTGGGCGAAAGCGAGCCATCGGCTTTCACGTGGTGGATGGCGTAGTCGATCATCAGTGAGTGGGTGGTTTCGCCTGAATTGGTCAGGCGGATTTCGAAATCCAGCCCTTCGCCGAACATCACCTCGCCGTTCAGAAGCCGCAGCTCGCACGTCAGCGCGGCAGCGGCACCGAAACCGAAATTGGCAAGCGCCCGCGCATGGCCTTTCTTCAGGAGTGTGCGAGAGGCATGTTTCAGCAGACGGCGGCGCTCGGCCGATGCACCCTCGATGTGGCCGGCGATGAGGGCGGCGACCAGATCCGGATGATCCTTGGCGATATCGTTCAGACTGTTGGCGACGGAGCGGCGCACATAATCCTCCGGATCATCCATCAGCGCGGTGAGGATCGGCAGGATTGGCGCGGGATCTTTCACGAGCTGCGGCAGCCGCATGGCCCAGGGCAGGCGCGGCCGCGTTCCTTCGCTCGCCAGCCGGCGCACATGCTGGTCGGGATCGCCGACCCAGCTGGAGATGATGGTAAGCGCGCGCTCCTGGTCACGATGGATGAAGGGACGGATGCCGAATTCGCCGGTGAAGTGCGGCGTCAGCGCCTTCAGGAGATCAAGGCCGAGATCGAAATGATCGGGGCCACGGGCAGCGATGAACTGATTGACCGGCAACAGCATCCAGCCGGAAAGCCCGGGTCTGCCCGATGCAGGCAGGCTCGCTATCAGGATGGCGGCGGCTTCGGGGAAATCGCCGGGAAGAGTGGCGAACAGCGCGTCGCGGATTAGCGCCGAGCGCTCCATTAGTTCCAGCGCTGCGATGCCGTCGGTCGCGAGCCTTATGAAGCGCTCCCTGTCGAAGGACGGCGCGTTGAAGGCGATGCGATCGGCCATATCGCCAGCCAGCCCTTCATGCAGCAGGTTCTTGAGCGGTTCCGGCATGCTGATCCTCCCTCTGTGGCAGGATTGGACCGGCGCCGCCGGGAGGTCAAGCGGCGCCGGATGCGGTTTTTATTCCGGGCAGACCTTGACGCGGTAGGGGTCGCCCCAATCGTCGTGCCGCCATTCGATGTGGCAAGACGGCCGGTAATAGGTCCGGTAGACGGGATAAGGGCGATAGGCGGGGTAGGCCGGATAGACGGGGTAGGCAGGGCGGGCGGCCTCTGACAGCAGGGCGCCGCCGACGACGCCAGCGGCAAGGCCGCCCCAGAAGGCATCGCGGGGATGGGCATCGGCTGTGGTGGCGGTGGCGAGAGAGGCGCCGGCACAGGTCAGCGCGATTAGGCCCGTCGCCATGGTCTTATGAAGAACGGACATGGTATTTTCCTTGATTTAGACTGGCTTCTCTAAAGCCATGGCCAGACTCCGCCCGGATCGCGGCGGAGCGATGGCCGCACATGGGCTCTCCGGATTAAATTTTGGTCATGATTTCAACGGCAGTCGAGAGCGAAACGGATTGCGGCCGGCCGCATTTGCTGCCGACGATGCTTCGGGTTCGCGCAGAAAATGCGGCCTCTTCGCCTGATAAGCCGGCGTGTAAAATTCCGCTCTCGAAATTTATGGTTAAAACCTTGTTAAAAGCCTTGGCGTTATAGTCTTTGTCGTTGATATTTCATTCATTGCGGGAGCGACAATTATTTGAAATCAGCCGGCGACATTCTGGAATTGGCTTGCCGCCGGATCGCTGATCTGGACACCCCGGCCTATGTCAAGAATAGCGAGCTGCGCTACATCGCCGTCAACGAGGCCTATGCCGATTTCCTCGGCCGCGAGATTTCCGATTTCATCGGCAGGCGGAGCCGCGAGCTCTTCGACCGTCCCGAGGAAGAGGATCGCGAGGATAAGGAGCGCCGTGCGCTGGTGTTCGGCACCGAGGAAAACGCCGTCTGCTTTGATGCCGCGGGCGTTGGCCACGAGCGCATCCAGATCGAAAGCTTCTCGCCGTCGCCGGAGCGGATTTACGTCCTCGGCATCTTTGAAGACCGCGAGCGCCGGGCCGTTGCCGGCAGGAAGGCCGCCGGCAGCTCTCAGGCTGTAAACGATTCCGGAACTGCCGCCGACCTCGCCCAGGTGCGCGAGGCACTGGAGAATCTCGCTCATCCGATCGGCATCATTGCGGCGGACGGGCGCCCGCTGGTCGTCAATGCAGCCTATCGCAACGGCGCGACGCCGGTGGCCGCCGGCGAATCGGCTTGGGGAGAGAGCGTCAACGAACTCGACGTTCTACGTACCGTCCTGGAGGACCTGCCGGTTGCGGTTTTCGTCCGCGACGACAAGCACCGCCTGGTCTATGCCAACAAATATTATGAGACCTTCAGCGGGCGCGCCCGCTCCGAGTATCTGGGAATGACCGAACACGAAATGTTCGGGCCGGAAGGTGCTGAGGCGATCTACCAGGAAAACCTGCTGGCGCTCAGGGACGGCATTTCGGTGGAGCTCGAGAGCGAAATGCCGAGCAATAGCGGGCATGTCTATCCCGTCATCTCGCGCGTCAACCGTGTCATGACGGCGGATGGGCGAACCTATGTCGTCGGCTCCTTTTCCGACATCTCGCCACTCAAGGAACGCGAAAAGGCGCTGATTGAATCGCGCAAGCAGCAAGAGATACTGCATCGGGACATCGAGAGCATTCTGCGTTCGCTGCCGATCGGCGTGCTGATCCTCGATAACGACCACCAGATTCTCTACGTCAACGACGAATTCTACAGCATCTGGGAACTGCCGCTCGACGATCGCTTCGACGGCCGCCCGTTCATCGACGTCATCCGCCGCAATGACGAGCTCGGCCGCTACGACGGGACGCAGACGCCGGAAGAGATCTACGCCTTCCGCAAACATCTGTTCGAGGCCGAAGAGCCCGAGCCGATCGAGCTTGGCTGGGCGGGCGGCAAATCCGTGATCTTCGACAGCCGCCGCATCTCCAGCGATCGTATCCTGCTGACCTATGCCGATATTTCGGCGGTGCGCGAGCGGGAAAAGGAAATCCACGAGACGCGTGCAGCCCTTGAGCGGCTCGGCGAAATGATGCGCGACGCGACGCACGCCATGTCGCAGGGCATTGCCATCGTTCAGGACGGAATCATCAAGATGTCCAATGAGGCGGTGGCCGATATCCTGCAGATCCCGCCGCACTATATCGAGGCTGGCCAAGGCTGGCTCGGCATGTTCGAATTCTGTGCGGCGCGCGGCGATTTCCACGATGCGGCGGATGAGATCCTGCAAGAGTGGCGCGCCAACATCGCGGCCAGGCAGCCGATTTCCACCGCCTTCCATGTCGGCGGCGAGCGCTGGGTAAACATGGATGCAACGGTCAGCCGGGGACAGCATTGGGTGGCGCTGTTCACCGACGTCACCGAACTCAAGAGCCGCGAGGAGGAATTGCGCCAGCTCCTGTCGCGCGCCGAAGCCGCCGACCGCGCCAAATCCGAATTCCTTGCCAATATGAGCCACGAGATCCGCACGCCGATGAATGGTGTACTCGGCATGGCGGAACTGCTGGCCAAGACCAATCTCGACGTGCGCCAGAAAACCTTCATCGACATCATCGTCAAGTCGGGCAATGCGCTGCTGACTATTATCAACGACATCCTCGATTTTTCGAAGATCGATGCCGGACAGATGAAACTGCGCAAAGCCGCTTTCGATATCATCGAAGCGGTGGAGGATGTGGCGACACTCCTCTCCTCGCATGCAGCCGAGAAGAATATCGAACTCCTGGTGAGGGCAGCACCGGACCTGCCGGCCGCGGTGATCGGAGACGCCGGTCGTTTCCGCCAGATCGTCACCAATCTCGTCGGCAACGCCGTCAAGTTCACCGAGCGCGGCCATGTCTTCGTCGATGTCGGCTTCGAGACGATCGCTGGTGGGGAGATCATGGCGATCATCCGCATTGAGGATACCGGTATCGGCATTCCCCGAGAAAAGCTCGAAACGGTCTTCGACAAGTTTTCGCAGGTCGACACCTCGTCGACCCGCCGGCATGAGGGAACGGGGCTCGGCCTTGCGATCACTGCCGGCCTCGTCGATCTCTTCGGCGGCTATATCAATGTCGAGAGCGAATGGGGCAAGGGCTCTGTCTTCACCATCAATCTGCCTTTCGCGGTGGCGGCGGCCCGCCTCGAGCCGAAGCCGCTGCCGATCAATGTACAGGGCGCGCGCATCCTCGTGGTCGACGACAATGAGGTGAACCGCCGCATTCTCACCGAGCAGCTTTCGCTGTGGGGCTTCGACGGAGTGGCTGCCGAGGGTGGCGGCACCGGTCTGGCGATCCTCAACGCAGCGGTCGATCTTGGTGTCACCGTGGACGCCGTCGTGCTCGACTATCACATGCCCGACATGAACGGCGCCGATGTCGCGCGCCGGCTGCGCGCCGATCCCCGCTTCGTCGAACTGCCGATCATCTTCCTGACGTCGATGGATATTTCCGGCACGGAAAAGGAATTCGCGGCGCTGAACGGCCATGCGCATCTGATGAAGCCGGCACGCGCCAATGTGCTGCGCAACACCGTCGTCGAAGTGGTGCGCGCCCGCCGCGTGAAGCAGGCTTCGGAAGCCGAGATCGCCCGCCTGCGGGTTGAGGCGGCCGTGCCGGCGCCCGCGCCTGCCCTGGTGCCGCAGAAGCGGACGGCCGAATTCGTCGACGTCCTCGTCGCCGAGGACAACGAGGTCAACCAGATCGTCTTCACCCAGATCCTGCAGTCGACGGGGCTTTCCTTCCTGGTCGTCAACAACGGGCAGGAGGCGGTTACCGCCTGGGAGAGCCACACGCCGCGCATCATCATGATGGACGTTTCGATGCCCGTCATGAACGGTCATCAGGCGACCCAGACGATCCGCGAACGGGAAAAGGGGCAGGGGCACCGCGTGCCGATCATCGGCGTCACCGCCCATGCGCTCGAAAGCGATCGCGAGGCCTGCCTCGATGCCGGCATGGACGATTATATGTCGAAGCCGATCAGCCCGGAACTGCTGGAAGAGAAGATCCGGCAATGGCTCGGCAAGGACGAGCAGCAGCCGGGGCGCACGAGCTACTGATCTTTGCGATTGCCGGGAAATGCTTTTATGCCGCAGAGCATCTCACGTTTGCCGGCAAAACCCTGGCGGCGCTCGACGGCAAAACCTGCGGCGATGAGGTTGCGGCGCACGAAGCCAGCCGCGGCATAGGTGGCGAAGGAGCCGTCGGCGGTGGTCTTTTCGGCGACCTGCCGCATCAGTTCCTCCGACCACATGTCGCTGTTGCGCGAGGGGGCGAAACCGTCGAGATACCAGGCGTCGAAGCCGGGTTTTGCCGTGGCGACGCCGTCCAGGGCGCGGCCGCAGACGACGCTGAGCCGCGTCTGGGCATCGAGATCGAGCGAGACGGTGCCGGCAGGCACCTGCGGCCAGGCCGCCGTCAGCGCCTCGCGCTCGGCGTCGATCTCCGGCCAGTGCGAGAGCGCCCGGCCGATCTCCTCGCCGCGCATCGGGTGGAGTTCGAAGGAGATGAAATGCAGATGCTGGCCGCCGGCGCGGCGGAGCTTCCATTGCCGCCAGGTCTCGGCGAAGTTCAGGCCGGTGCCGAAGCCGAGTTCGCCGATGACGAATGCCTGCCGGCCGTTCCATCGCTCCGGCAGGCCATTGCCGGCGAGGAAGACATGACCGCATTCCAGACGGCCATCGGTCTGGCAATAAAAATGATCGCCAAAGGCGGTGGAATAAGGCATATCGCCGTCGCGCCATTCGAGTGGCTGCGGCGCGCCCGCGCCAATCTGATCGGGGTTCACGTCTGTCATGGGAAAAGCCGATAATCCTCAGCCGGTCTCAGGTCAATCATCCTCAGAACTGCTAATCGTCGGTGGCGGCATCATGGGCCTCTGGGCAGCTGTCCATGCCGAGCGCCGCGGCATCGATACCCTGATCGCCGATGCCGGCCGATTGGGGGAAGGGGCAAGCGGCGGCCTGCTCGGCGCGCTGATGCCGCATATGCCGGACCGGTGGTCCGAGAAGAAGCAATTCCAATTCGATGCACTGGTGTCACTCGAAGCCGAAATTGTCATGCTCGAAGCGGCGACCGGGTTTTCGGCCGGTTATCGCCGTTCGGGGCGGCTGATCCCGCTGCCCAAGCCGCATCTCCACAAGATCGCCTGCGGCCATAGCGAGGACGCCGAACACCATTGGCGGGCTGGCGAGCGCCGCTTCCACTGGCACGTGCTCGATGGTCCCGGTGCAGACGGCTGGATCGAGGCCTCTGCCGGCGAGAGCGGCTTCGTGCATGACACGCTCGCCGCTCGCGTTGCGCCCCGCTCGTTGATCGCGGCGCTCACCGCTTTGCTGCGGCAGGCGAAACATGTGCGCATCCTGGAGCATGCAACGATTGCCGGCCTCGATCCCGATCGGGGCATGGCCGAGATCAACGGCCAAAGCGTTGGTTTCAATCACTGTATCGTGGCCGCGGGCCATCAGTCCTTTCCGCTGCTGCAGGGGCTGACGCCCGGATTGAAACAGCCGCTTGGCCAAGCGGTCAAGGGGCAGGCGGCGCTATTGAAAGCCGCTATCGACCCGGCGCTGCCGACGATCTTTCTCGACGGGCTGTATGTCGTCGCGCATGAGGGCGGACATGTGGCGATCGGCAGCACCAGCGAGAACCGTTTCGACGATCCTTATTCGACCGATGCCCAGCTCGACGCGCTGATCGCGGCGGCGCGCGCGATCGTGCCGGCGCTTCGCGATGCGCCTGTCGTCGAACGCTGGGCGGGGCTCCGCCCGAAGGCGATCGACCGCGATCCGATGATCGGCCGCCACCCCGACCATCCCAGCCTGATCGCACTGACCGGCGGCTTCAAGGTCAGCTTCGGCCTTGCGCACCGGTTGGCAGAGGTGGCGGTTTGTATCGCAGGCGATGCACCTTGCGGATTTTTGCTGCCGGAAAGTTTTGCGATTTCAAGCCATATTGCCGTCGCTTCACGTTAAACGTGAATTTTCCCGTGCTTCGTTTCGTTATTCTGTCATGCAAATCACCTATCTGCTTGCGCATCGGCAGCGCCGGATCTTGCCGGCGCTCACTTCCTTGATGGAGGAAATTGCATGCGCTATGCCATTTGCTTCACGCCTTCGGCGAGCGACCCCCTTTCGCTCGTGGCCGCCAATTGGCTAGGCCGAAACGTGTTTTCGGGCGATATGGTGGAGCCTCCGGCCGTCCGCGGCCTCGGCATTCACGAGATCGCCTTTTATACCGCCGTGCCGCGACGCTATGGTTTTCACGGTGTTTTGAAGGCGCCTTTTCACCTGTCCGCCGGCACGTCGGAATCGCAACTCCTGCGCGATCTCATGCGTTTTGCCGGGACCTATGCCCCTTTCCAGATTCCCCGTCTGGAGATCGCCCGGCTCGGCAGTTTTTACAGCCTGATGCCGAGCGCTCCCTGTGAGCCGATCCAGTATCTGGCTTCGGCGATCGTCCAGGAGTTTGATCGTTTCCGGGCGCCGCTGAGTGAAGCCGACATCGAGCGAAGTGATCCCGACGGGTTGTCGGCGGCGCAATTTGCCAATCTGCATCGTTGGGGCAATCCCTATGTGATGGAGGAGTTCCGCTTCCATATGCCGGTGACGGGCCCCATCAATGCGATCGACATGCCCCGCATCGAGCCGGTGCTGCGAACGATCTTCGAGCCCGTCTTGAGGGAGCCGGTGATGGTTTCGAATGTGGCTTTGATGATCGAGGAAGGCACCGGCGGCCCCTTCCGCGTTCACTCGCTCCACCCGATGGGCAAGGTCAGCGCGCGCAGGATCGCCTGAGCCGATATCAAGCTAAGCCATTGTGAATGACAGAGAAATTTTGCTGCGCAGTTTCCGTCTCGACATTCCGGCTGCGGATGATACCGTTCCCCGTCTTTTCAGAAGGTGATTTGATGGTATCCGAGACCTACCCGCGCAATCTCGTCGGCTACGGGCGTCAGACGCCCGATCCGAAGTGGCCGGGCGACGCCCGCGTCGCCGTGCAGTTCGTCATCAATTACGAAGAGGGCGGCGAAAGCTGCATCCTCGAAGGCGATCCGGCTTCCGAAAACCTGCTGTCGGAGATCGTCGGCGCGGCCGCCTGGCCGGGGCAGCGCAATCTCAACATGGAATCGATCTACGAATATGGTTCGCGGGCAGGCTTCTGGCGGCTCTGGCGGATGTTCACCGGTCTCAAGGTGCAGGCGACCGTCTACGGCGTGACGCTGGCGATGGCCCGCAATCCCGAAGCCGTCGCGGCCATGAAAGAGGCCGGCTGGGAGATCGCCAGCCACGGTTATCGCTGGCTGGAATACAAGGATTTCCCCGAGGATCTGGAGCGCAAGCACATTCTCGAAGCCGTGCGCCTGCATACCGAAATTACCGGCGAGCGGCCCTTCGGGATGTACCAGGGAAAACCTTCCGACAACACGCTGCGACTGGTGCAGGAAGAGGGCGGTTTCCTCTATTCCTCCGATTCCTATGCTGATGACCTGCCTTACTGGGTGAAGGGCATCGACGGGAAGCCCTTCCTGATCATCCCCTATACGCTCGAAACCAATGACATGCGTTTTGCCACGCCGCAGGGTTTCAATGCCGGCGACCAGTTCTTTACCTATCTCAAGGATGCTTTCGATACGCTTTATGAGGAAGGGAAGGACGGCAGCCCGAAGATGATGTCGGTCGGCCTGCATTGTCGCCTCGTCGGGCGTCCGGGCCGGGCGGCCGCTCTGAGGCGCTTCATCGAATATGTGCTGAAGCACGACAAGGTCTGGATCCCGCGCCGCATCGAGATCGCCGAGCACTGGCACAAGCATCATCAGCCGGATGCGCTTTAATGCTGTCGCGCGAGGATTTCGTTTCCCGCTTCGGCGGCGTCTTCGAGCATTCCCCTTTCATTGCCGAACGCGCCTATGACGCGGGCAGCCTAACGGAGCCGCTGACGGCATCAGCTGTGCACGCAGCGCTCACCGCCGTCTTCCGTGCGGCAAGCCGGGATGAGCGTCTCGGCATTCTGCGCGCCCATCCCGATCTTGCCGGGCGTCTGGCGATAGCAGGTGAACTCACGGAAGACAGCCGCAAGGAGCAGGCCGGCGCCGGTCTCGATCGGCTGAGCCCGGCCGAACATGCCCGCTTCACCGAACTTAATGCAGCCTATGTCGAAAAATTCGGCTTTCCCTTCATCATCGCCGTCAAAGGGCTCGACAAGGACGATATCCTTTCTGCCTTCGAAACGCGGATCGGCAATGACCTGGATGAGGAATTCGCGACCGCCACGACACAGGTCGAGCGGATCGCGCTGCTGCGCCTGACATCGATGTTGCCGGAGGGCGAATGAGCGAGCATCGTGCTATCGACTATCTCAATGAAATGCAGAAGGCGGCAGCCGAAGCGCTATACTTCGTGGGCGGAATGGATGAGGCGGCCTTCGCCGAGGACAATCTCACCTTCAAGGCGGTTGCCTTCTGCCACTTCACCATCGGCGCGGCTGCGTCCCGACTGCTCGTAACCCATCCGGAATTCGCAACCGAGCATCCCACTCTGCCGTGGACAAAAATCTGCGGAACGGGCAACCGTATCCTGGAAGACGTCTTCGCCCTCGATGCCTCCGACATCTGGGATGCAACCTATCGCACGCTGCCGGAACTTCTCGTCGAGATCGACGCCATTCGTCACTGGCATGCCGAAGGCGAGTGAACCATTGTCTGATTTTCTCGACATCCGCCCGCTTACCAGATCGGCCTTCGCCCCCTTCGGCGAAGTGATCGAAGCCGATCCAGCCTCGATGCGGCTCATCAACGGCGGCACGACCGAGCGCTTCCATGCATTGGCCGCAGCCGAGGCGGCGGGCGAGGGCGCGCGCGTCATCATCAATATCTTTCGCGGCCAGCCGCGCAGCTTCCCCTATGACGTCGACATGATGGAGCGCCATCCGTTCGGCAGTCAGAGTTTCTCGCCGATTTCCGGCCGCCCCTTCCTCGTCGTCGTCTCCGAGGACGAGGGCGGACGTCCGGGCAGGCCGCAGGTGTTTTTCGCGCGCGGAAACCAGGGTGTGAACTATCGCCGCAATGTCTGGCATCACCCCCTGATGGCGCTCGGCCAGACCTCCGATTTCCTGGTCGTCGACCGCGACGGCCCTGGCAATAATCTTGAGGAATTCTTCTTCGAAACCCCCTATGTCATCAAAGAGCCAGCCCCATGACCGGACTGACGACACATGTGCTCGACACCGCCCTCGGCAAGCCCGCCGAGGGCCTCAGGATCGATCTTTTCCAGCTCGACGGCGAGATCCGCAGACATCTGAAAACGGTGGAGACCAATGCGGACGGCCGAGTCGATGGTGGCCCGATGCTTGCCGGCGAAAACTTTCACGTCGGCACCTACGAATTGGTCTTCCACGCCGGTGAGTATCTCAGGGCCTGCGGCACGCCGCTGCCGCATCCGGCCTTCCTCGACCTAGTGCCGATCCGCTTCGGTATCGCGGATGTCACTGCGCACTATCACGTGCCGCTGCTGCTTTCGCCCTATGGCTATTCCACCTACCGGGGAAGCTAGATGCGTTTTGCCGCAATCGCCGACATTCACGGCAACTATCTGGCGCTCGAGGCGGTGCTTGCCGATATTCAGGCGCAGGGCATCGAGGAGATCGTCAATCTTGGTGATTTCTTCAGCAGTCCGCTGAATGCCGGCCGGACAGCTGATCTGCTGATGGCGCTCGGCCTGACCTCGGTGCGCGGCAATCACGACCGCTATCTCATCGAGCAGGACCCGGCCCTAATGCACGCCTCGGATGCCGTCGCCTACCGGCAACTGACGCCATCCCATCTCGATTGGCTGCGGGGTCTGCCGTTCGATACCGTCTATCGCGGCGAGGCCTATCTCTGCCACGCGACGCCGAAGGACGACAATCTCTACTGGCTTGAGTCCGTCTCGCCGGAAGGGCTTGTCTTCCTGAAGCCGATCGAAGCGATCGAGGCGCTCGCCGAAGGCATCGACCTGCCGCTGATCCTCTGCGGCCACAGCCATGTGCCTCGCGCCGTTCGCCTCTCCAATGGCCGGCTTATCGTCAATCCCGGCAGTGTCGGCTGCCCTGCCTATGATGACGTGCTGCCCTATTATCACAAGGTCGAAGCCGGCCATCCGTTGGCCGGCTATGCCATTCTAGAAAAGACGGCGGCGGGATGGACATGGCAGTTCAGGAGCGTCGCCTACGACCATATGGCGATGTCGGCACTGGCCGCCGAAAGGGGCCGTGCCGACTGGGCGAGCGCGCTGGCGACAGGCTGGGTGCGATAGCCCGGACCTGTCAGCGCTCTGATCAATCCTTCTCCGGCGCCTGAGGGGCGATCGTCTGTGCAGGAGCCGCGGCCGGTGCCACAGGCTTTACTGGCGTGGCAGGCGGGGTTGCCTGTTTTGCAGGAGCCGCGGCTGAAATTACCGGTTTTGCGCCATCAAGCTTTCCAAGCAGGGATGAAATGGCATTGTCGCCGTCGAAGCCGGCCTCCTTCAACAATTTGTCGAGGATCGGCTTGTTGGCCTGATAGGAGAGCAACTGGCCGGCCAGCCCATCGCCGAGACCAATGCCGCTTTCACCGTTCGCGCCGTTTCCGCGGCCGAGCATGCCGCCGGTGTCGAAGATCCTGATGTCGGAGATCTTCTCGATCGGCTTGACCGCCTCGGCGAGTGCCTCGGGAATGATGCGGATACGCTCGCGAGTGATCTCGAACTCGATGATGGTCTGGCTGAGCTTGTTGCGGGCTTCGTTGAGCAGGGCTTCGCTTTCAGCCTGAGCCCGGCCGGTTTCGAGAATGCCCTTGGCCTTGATGATCGCCGCATCCGCTTCGGCGGTCGCAAGCGTCTTGATGGCTTCCGCCTGGTCGATCGCGGCCTGTTTCTCGGCTTCGGCGCCGACGGTGACGGCGGTGGCTTCGGTTTCGGCAGTCTTGCGCGCGTCGATCACGGCGATCTGCTTTTCGCGCTCGGCGATTTCGATGGCCTTGGCGGTGCCGACCTTTTCCTCTGCCGCGATGGCGCGGGCGCGGGCCATTTCGGCAGTGGCCTTCGCCTCGGATTCCTCGCGGCTCTTGTTGGCAACGGCGATGGCGCTTTCCTGGGCGACGATCTGAAGGTCGCGCTTGGCTTCGGTATCGCGCTGCTGGACGGCGCGGGCGGCATCGATGTTTGCGCTTTCGCGGGCCTGCTTGGCGGCTGCCTCGCGCTCGGCGATCGCCTGTTCGGAGGCGATGCGGGCCTCCTCCTCGGCGCGTTTGGCCGCCTGTTCCTGCTGCGCGGTTTCGGCGCGGGTCGCGGCGGATTTGTTGGCGATGTCGCGTTCCTGGTTGAGCTCGGCTTCGCGCTTCGTCCGTTCGATCGCCAGCGACTGCTGGCGGGCTTCCAGATCCTTCTGGGCAATGGCGACTTCGGTATCGCGAACGATTTCGTTTCGCTCCTTCTTGCGGCCCTCGGTGATGCGGGTCAGCGCCGCCAGACCCTGGGCGTCGAAGAAGTTGTTGGCGTTGAAATGCTTGATGTCCGTTTGATCGAGGCGGGTGAGCGACACAGATTCCAGCTCGAGACCGTTCGACTGGAGGTCGGCGCCGACGGCTTCCTGCACCGCCTTGACGAAATCCATGCGCTGCTCCTGCAGCGCGTCGAGGTTCATGGTCGCCGCCACCGAGCGAAGGCCATCGACGAATTTCGCTTCGATGAGGATGCGGAGCGCCTCGGCGTCGTTGGTGCGGCTGCCAAGCGTCTGGGCGGCCAGCGCGATCGAGGAGCCGTCGGGTTTGACGCGGACGTAGAATTCGGCGCCGATATCGACGCGCATGCGGTCCTTGGTGATCAGCGCATCGCCTTCGCCGCGGCGGACTTCGAGGCGCAGCGTCTTCAGGTTCACCCGGGCGATCGAGTGGAAGATCGGCAGAACGACTGAACCGCCGTCGAGCACGACCTTCTGGCCGCCGAGACCGGTGCGCACATAGGCCTCGTCGCGGCTGGAGCGCGTATAGAGAGAGGCGAGGACAAAACCGATGCCGAAGATCAGAACGATGCCGATGCCGGCCGGTAGAATAATGTCATACATCATGGCTGCTCCCTGAAAGATTGATTATCCGCTGCAGCGGGATCCGCCAGTGCGGGAATGGCGATAAATACATCTGCCTTGCGATCGACGAGGAGAACCTCGGTGCCGACCTTGAGAGGGCCTTGGTCTCTGGCGGCCTTGGCTCTCAGCACGTGCCAGTTTCCATGCTGGTCCTTGACGCGGACGCGTCCGGGCAGTCCCTGGTCGAGCGGGCCGAGCGATACTTCGGCGGTCCGGCCGATCAGCGCGTCGAGATCGACGGCATAGGTCTCGTCGTGCGGCACGATCCGCGCCACGGTCCTGCTCGATGCCCTGACCATGGGAACCGTGACCAGGATGGCGGGAATGGCGGCGACGGCGGCGGGAAGCGGCGCCCAGAAGGCGTTGGCGACGGCCTGTATGGCAAAGCCCGTCATGGCGAAGAAGCCGAGCGCCAGCATGATGAGGATGAGCAGGGGAACGCCGCCGACATTGAGCCAGGACAGATAGCCCGAAAGCCCGTCATGGCCATGGAAATCCGGTTTTCCCAGAAATTCCATGATCGAAAAACCCATGACGGTCGCAAGCATTTCGATTGCGGTCAGGCCTGCGAGCACGGCGGCGGCGATGGCGAAGGGAGCACATTCGGGGGCGAAGAGAAGTGCCATCGGCGTTACCGGTTATCCGCCTTGAAGCGCGCGAGGCGCGCCTCGATTGCCTGTTCGCGGTGCAGCCGGTCGAGTTCGTCCAGTTCGGAACTATGGATATGCTCGTCTGATGGAACGCCGGTCAGCCGCGAGACCGCGGCGGCGGCGCGGGCCGCACCCGCGCCCGGCGTGGGCCTGCCGTGCCCGGCCGCGGCCTGTTCGGGATGCTGGGCGATGCTACGCTTGAAATCGGCAAGGCGGGCGTCGGCCTCGCGGCGCGTTGCAAGCACAGCCTGCAGGGCTTTCTGGCCGTCGTCCACCTGCTCGCTGGCATCGGCCAGCGCCTTGTCGAGCGCGGCGATCTGGGATTCCAGATCGATCTGGCGGGCGACGCCGGCCTTTGCAAGATCGTCGCGCCCGGAGGAGACGGCGAGGCGGATCTTTTCATCGAGCGCATTCATGTCCTCGACGATTTCGTCCCTGCGGCTCTGGATACGGTATTCCTCGGCGCGCGCCTTGCCGAGGTCGGTGCGGGCCTCGTCCGCCGCCGCATCGATCTCGCGGATCGCCTGTTCGATAACGGCGATCTTGTTGACGCCTTCCGCCTTGTCGACCGCTGCATTCGCGATGCCCGCGATCAGGCGACCCATGCGTGAAAGAATGCCTTCATTCGCCATGTTTTCCTCCATCCGAGCGGAATTCGGCGTGACGCCGATGTGAATCTCGTAATGATTGTGGCCGGCAACAAGATAGGCCGGAAAAATACTCTCCCATCCCCTGGAATAACCTGCGACGTCGAAGGGTACGGCAACGCGTCCGTGCACGGTGGCGATCGTCAGGCCCGCAGGGCCTTTGATGGCGAAGAGCTTGTCGTCGAGCGGCAGCTGCGGCGGATCGGCGATCACGCCGCGATTGGCGGCGAAATCGCGAAGACCGAGTGTGACCAGCCGTGCCGGCAGGCCCGTCTGGTCGCGAACGGTTTCATAGGCAAGCTCATGCAGGACGACGAGATTGGCGCCCGCCTTGTCGTCGATGATCTCAGTGAGGATGTCGATCATCCTGCGATAGGCGGCAATGGTGTCGTCAAGCGCCTGCCGGGCCTGATCATCCGGCGCCAGTGTGTAGCGCAGCAGCGAGGGGTGAGATGTCTTGCCTATGTTTGCCATAGCATAAAACATAAAGCACCGCTTTTGTGCTTTCAAGAGGTTGCGCTGAAAATACAACCTGGTTTTAACGGAGGGAGGTTTGGAAGGAGCACGTGCCAAGCAACTCGAAAGAAACAGCGTTCGACATAGTTTCCGGAATACCTTGCCGATGCAAGGACCAGCGCCCGATCGGCTCCGCTTCCTATCCGGCGGCCGTTTGCGCCTCACGAATACCGGCGCGGATACGGTTGATGGTGGTCCATACGAGAAGCAGAGCCACAACTGCCCAAAGCCACGAGGTCCACGCTGCAAATGTACCTCCAACCGCGATAAAGATGCCGAGCGCGCCGAACAGCACCGCACGGTCGCTCTTGCCCAGCGGCCCGTCGTAACGCCGGCTTGCGCCGACCGTTTGACCGAGGATGCCGGCAACTTCCGTCAGCGCCGAGAGGAATATGACAGCCATGACCGGCATCAGATCGTTCGGATCGATGAGCGCAAACGGCAAATAAAGGGCGGCATCCGACACGACGTCCCCGATCTCGTTGAGATAGGCGCCCAAAATGCTCGTCTGCCCATGTTCGCGCGCCAGCATGCCGTCAATGGCATTGAGGCCCATGCGCAGCAGAAACCATACAGGCACCAAGAGAAACCAATGCGGAAGCGGGGCGACGCTCAGAAAAAGGCCAAGTGCAACCGAGATGGCGGCAGCAACCGAGGTCACCTGATTGGCGGTGACGCCTCGTGCCGCCAGGGAGCGCACCAGAGGGCGGAGAATATCCTGAAATCGGGACTTCAATTGGTAAACGGACATGCTACCTCAGTGGAATTTCGTGGCATGATCATAGTCTATCGGCTCGGACGTGCAGATCGTCGTACTTGTGAGGAAAGTCCCATTCCATGTCGGTCTTCTCAAGGACTTACATTTGCAGCTAGACTTTTGCAATAAAAGCAAATCACTGTTGCCGCTAATGGTTGCAACTCATCCATCAATCAGAATTGGAGAAGATCATGCTGCAAACTGCCGATAGCGTGCAACCGGCCTTGACGGCCAGACCAGTGCGTGAATCCGAATTTGTCTCGCATGACGGCACCCGACTGTTTTATCGGACATGGCCTGCGACCGGCGCTGTAGCGAAGGGCGCGATCATTCTTCTCCATCGCGGCCACGAGCACAGCGGCCGGGTCGCCCATCTCGCCACCGAACTCGGCCTCGATGATTTTGCCTTCTACGCCTGGGACGCACGCGGCCACGGGCGTTCGCCGGGAGAGCGCGGTTATTCGCCATCCTTTGCCGCCTCGGCGCGTGATCTCGATTGCTTCGTCCGTCATGTCAGCGAGACCAGCGGCACTGCTGTCGAAAACATCGCCGTCATTGCGCAGAGCGTCGGCGCGGTGCTGGCCAGCACCTGGGTGCACGACTATGCGCCGCCGATCCGTGCGCTGGTGCTGGCCTCGCCGGCCTTCAGCGTCAAGCTTTACGTGCCGTTTGCCAGGGAAGGCATTGCGCTCCGGGAAAAGCTCAAGGGAACGTTCTTCGTCAATTCCTATGTCAAGGCGAGGTTTCTGACGCATGATCCCGAGCGCATCGCCTCCTTTGAAGCCGACCCATTGATATCTAGGCCGATTGCCTCCAACATTCTGTTGCAACTCTATGAGGCGGCAGCCCGCGTCGTCGACGACGCCCGCGCCATCACCGTTCCGACCCAGTTGCTGATTTCCGGCAGCGACTGGGTGGTGCGGCATGCGCCGCAGCACCGGTTTTACGAAAACCTCGGCAGCCGCATCAAGGAACGGCATGTGCTCGCCGGCTTCTACCATGACACGCTTGGCGAAAAGGACCGCGCGATTGCGCTCGCCGAGATCCGCCGTTTCATCGATGCGCGTTTCGCCGAGCCTCGGGCGCCTGCCGACCTTCGCACAGCCCATGTCCAGGGCTATACCAAGGACGAGGCCGACCGGCTCGCGAGCCCTCTGGAGGCCACATCCCCGCGCGGCATCTACTGGGCGCTCAGTCGTCTCAACATCAGGCTCGGCGCGCTGGTGTCCGAAGGCATAAAGACCGGGGTGAAGACCGGTTTCGATTCCGGCTCGACGCTCGATTACGTTTACGAGAACGAGCCGCGCGGGCTCGGTCCCGGCGGGCGATTAATCGACAAGGTGTTCCTCGAGGCGATCGGCTGGCGCGGCATCAGGCAGCGCAAGCTGCACTTGCAGGAACTGATCGACCTGGGGCTGCAGCGCCTGAAGGCAGCCGGCCGGAGCACCCACATGCTCGACATCGCGGCCGGGCACGGCCGTTATGTCCTCGATGCCATCGAGACGGCTGTCGTGCGTCCCGATAGCGTGCGGCTGCAGGATTATTCCCCCATCAACGTCGAGGCCGGCCGCAACAGCATCGCCGCGCGTGGACTGGGTGATTTCGTGAGCTTCCGCCAGCAGGACGCCTTTGACGGCGAGGGGCTGGCTGCAATCACGCCGGCTCCGGATCTCGCGATCGTCTCCGGCCTTTACGAGCTGTTTTCCGACAATGCGATGATCGCCGCTTCGCTCGATGGGATCGCCCGCGCGATTCAGCCCGGTGGCCTGCTCATCTACACCAACCAGCCATGGCATCCGCAACTGGAGATGATCGCCCGCGCGCTCACCTCCCACCGCGGCGGCCAGGCGTGGGTGATGCGGCGGCGGACGCAAGAAGAAATGGACCAGCTGGTCGCCGCCGCCGGTTTCCGCAAGATCGAACAGCGCATCGACCAGTGGGGCATTTTCACCGTCTCGCTGGCGGAGAGAGTTTGAGGGCAAAGCCGTTGGAGCAGGCACGTTCTCCTCTTTCCCGGACAGCGCCGGTCCTGAAGCGGGCCGCACTCTGGCTCGCCTTCCTGGCGCCGTTCTTCTATCTGACCTATGGCGGCGCCAACTGGCTGGCGTCGCAACGCGCTGATGTGCCGAACATCGCCTTCACATGGGAAAGCGCCATTCCGTTTCTCGGATGGACGATCATTCCATATTGGTCGATCAACCTGTTCTACGGGCTCTGCCTGTTCATCAACACGACGCCGCGCGATGTGGATATGCTGGCGAGGCGTTATCTGACGATCCAGTTGATCGCGGTCGCCTGCTTTATCGTGTTTCCGCTCGAAGCGATCTTCGTGCGGCCGGCAACGAGCGGCCTGCCTGGTTTCATGTTCGCCGTCCTCGGCGGCTTCGATAAGCCGTTCAACCAGGCGCCGTCGCTGCATATCGCGCTGCTGGTGGTGATCTGGGACCATCTGCGCGGCCGGCTGCCGCGGAGGGCGCGGCTTGCCTGGCATGTCTGGTGCTTCCTCATCGGTGCCTCCGTGCTGACGACGTGGCAGCATCACGTCATGGACATACCGACCGGCGTGCTGCTCGGCCTTTTTGCCACCTGGCTTTTCCCGCGCGATGCCCGTTCCCCTCTTGCCGATTTTGCGTTGAGCGGCGATCCGAAGTCGCGCCGTCTCGGCACTTATTATCTGTGCGGTGCCCTGGCATTTCTCGGCATCGCAGCACTCTTTACTCCTCTATCGCCTGCAGCGCTTCTGTTGCCCTGGCCGGCCGTTGCGCTGGCGATCGTCGCAGTCGGATATCTCGGCGCCGGCCCGCAGATATTTCTGAAACGTGCCGATGGTCGAGCCGCACTTACCAGTCGCTGGCTACTGGCGCCCTACCGGCTCGGCGCTCTCATCAACGTTTGGCTCTGGACACGCAGAATGCCGGCATCCGTGGCGATCGCCGATGGGGTCCATCTCGGCCGTTTTCCGCGTCGCCACGAGGCCGACCGTTTTGCCACGGTGATCGATCTTACCGGCGAACTTCAGCGCCCGAGCGGGACGTCAACGCAATGGTGCAGCTTTCCCACCCTTGATCTCATAGGCCTCGACAAGATCCAGACGCTTGCCGCGGCGGACCTTATCGAGGTTGCCCGCCACCAGGGACCGGTTCTTGTCTGCTGTGCGCTCGGTTTCCAGCGGAGCGCCGGCGTCATCGTGCGTTGGCTGCTCATCAGCCGACGTTGTGAAAATCCAGCCGAAGCGCTGCGGCTGATCGAACGGGCGGGGCGGCGGGTTCATCTGCCCTTGGAAAGCATTCATGCCGTGACGGAGGGCTTGCAATGACGCAGTGGAATGCCACGGCCTCGGCGGCGGCGCGAAGTCTCGGCCGCAATTCGATCGTCTGCGGGCTGACGGCGCTGTTGCCGCTGACCGCCGGCCCGATCCTCGGGGGATATCGAGGCTTCGCTCCCGGGCTCGGCTGGCTCTTGATGCTCGTTTTCTGCGGGATCGTCCTTGCGCTGGCGATCCATCTCCTTTTCGATGCGCTGTTGTTCCGCCTCGCGTCGAGCCACGAGACAGAGGCCGCCGCTCTCGCCGCCCTCGACGACGTGCTGTCCCGGATGCAGCTTCGCAAGTTTGACGGGGCCGCGCGTGGACTCGAGCGGCGGATTGCTGGATCGCGCCGCATCATCTGGCGGCAGCGTTTTGCGCTCGCCATCTATCTCGTGATTTTCGCGATCCTTCTGTTCAATGCCGCCGATGGCCAGCCGCTATGCTGAATGGCACGGCAGGTGATTGAGAGGCTCGCCGGCACGTCTGGCCGGCCTCGCCCGCGCAATCAGAGCAGGTCATTGCCGCCCTGATATGATCGACGAGTCTATGTCGTTGATGTCGCGCTTGCCGCAGAGCGCCATGGTGATGTCCATTTCCTTGCGGATGATGTTGAGCGCCAGGGTGACGCCTTCCTTTCCCATGGCGCCGAGCCCGTAAAGAAAGGGGCGGCCGATATAGGTACCCTTGGCGCCAAGCGCCACGGCCTTCAAGACGTCCTGGCCGGAGCGGATGCCGCCATCGAGATGGACTTCGATGCGGTCGCCGACGGCATCGACGATCTTCGGCAGCATGCTGATCGAGGAGGGGGCGCCATCAAGCTGGCGGCCGCCGTGATTGGAGACGATGATCGCATCGGCGCCGGTGTCGGCTGCGGCCTTCGCATCCTCCGGATCGAGTATGCCCTTGATGATCAGCGGGCCGCCCCATTGTTCCTTGATCCAGGCGACATCCGACCAGGACAGCCGCGTGTCGAACTGCTCGTGCGCAAATGTCGGCACCGAGGCGACATTGGCGACATTCTTTGCATGGCCGACGATATTGCCGAAATATCGGCGCTTCGTCTTCAGCATATCAAGGCACCAGAGGGGCCGGGTTGCCATCTGCCAGAGATGTTTCGCGGTCAATTTCGGCGGGGCCGAGAGACCGTTGCGCAGGTCCTTGTGGCGCTGGCCGAGGATCTGCAGGTCGGCGGTCAGCACCAGCGCCGAGCATTTCGCGGCCTTGGCGCGACGGATGAGGTCGAGGACGAAATCCTTGTCTCTCATCACGTAGAGCTGGAACCAGAAGGGACGCGTCGTCACTGAGGCGACGTCCTCGATCGAGCAGATGCTCATCGTCGAGAGCGTGAAGGGAACGCCGAATTCTTCCGCTGCGCGCGCGGCCAGCATCTCGCCGTCGGCATGCTGCATCCCGGTCATGCCGGTCGGCGCGAGCGCCACCGGCATGGACACTTTCTGGCCGATCATCGTCGTTTCGAGCGTGCGGTCGCTCATGTCGACCAGCACGCGCTGGCGCAGCTTGATGTCGCCGAAATCGCTTTCATTCGCCCGATAGGTGGATTCCGTCCAGGCGCCCGAATCCGCATAGTCGAAGAACATTTTCGGCACGCGGCGCTGCGCGAGTTTTTTCAGATCGTCAATGGTGAGCGGAGTGGCCATGAATCGAACCTTCTACACGTATAAATGCGACCATCGCCCATAACATGAATCCCAAAAGGAGCGTTACGGGAAACGGCCGCCCCAGACGGTCTTCACTGTACCTTGTTGGCGGGAACCGATATCGTCAAAGCCCTGTTTTCAAGGCAATGCCGGAAACGTAGGTCTCGGTGATCGCTCTGTCGTCGCCCATCGTCTGAAGCAGGAAGAGTTCCTCGGGCAGGGTCTTTACCGTTTCCATCTTCAGCGCCATGGCCGGCGTCGCGGCCGCGTCGAGGACGACGAGGTCGGCTTCGGTGCCAGGGTCCAGCGTGCCGATCCGGCCGGCGAGCGACAGCGCCTCGGCATTGCCGCGGGTCATCAGGTAGTAGCTTTCCAGCGGGTTCAGCCGTTCACCAAGCAACTGCTGGATCTTATAGGCCTCGTCCATTGTTTTCAGCATCGAATAGCTGGAGCCGCCGCCGATATCGGTTGCGACACCGATGCGGACCGGCTTTTCGCGTCGCGCCAAGGCCTTCAATGGAAAGAGGCCGGAGCCGAGGAAAAGGTTGGAGGTCGGGCAGTGAACGGCGACGGCGCCGGCCTCGCTTATGACATCGGCCTCGCGTTCGGACAGGTGGATGGCGTGGCCGAAGAGACTCTTCGGCCCGAGCAGACCATAGCGGGCGTAAATGTCGGTATAATCGATTGCCTCGGGATAGAGCTCGCAGGTGAATTTGATCTCGTCGTGGTTTTCCGACAGATGCGTCTGAATGTGCAGGTCGGGAAATTCGCGGGCGAGCGCTGCTGTCGCTTCCATCTGCGCCGGCGTCGAGGTGATGGCGAAGCGCGGGGTGATGGCGACGTGGTTGCGGCCCTTGCCGTGCCAGTCCGCTATCACCTGGCGGGTCTCGTCATAACCCATCTCGGGCGTGTCGAGCAGGCCCTGGGGGGCGTTGCGGTCCATCATCACCTTGCCGCCAACCATGCGCATATTGCGCTTCATCGCCTCGGCGAAGAAGGCGTCGGCCGAGGTCTTGTGCACGGAGCAGTAGGCGACCGCCGTCGTCGTGCCGTGGCGGATCAACTCGTCGTAGAAATGTGTGGCGATCCTTTCGGCATGCGCGCTTTCGACGAAGCGGCATTCCTCGGGGAAAGTGTAGGTGTTCAGCCATTCGAGCAGGTTGGCGGCATAGGAGGCGATCACCTGCATTTGCGGAAAATGCAGGTGCATGTCGATGAAGCCGGGGAGGATCAGATGCGGGCGGTGATCGATCTCGGCCGTGCCTTCGGCGGCTTTCGCCTTGATCTCGGCATAGGGGCCGACAGCGGCGATCAGCCCGTCCTCGATCAGCAGGCCGCCGTCTTCCTCGTAGAGATAACTCTGGCTGTCGGCGAGACTCAGGGGCGCGCGATGGAAAGAGAGGAGGCGGCCGCGAAGAAGTGTCGACGTCATTGTTTTTTGCCTTCGACTGCGCTTTCGAACCAGGCGACGAGCAGCCTGCGTTCGTCCGGCGTAATATCGGTCACGTTGCCGGGTGGCATGGCATGGCTGCGGCCTGCCTGTATATAGATTTCCCGGGCATGGGCGGCAATTTCCGCGTCGTTTTCGAGCATCACGCCTTTCGGTGGCCGCACGATGCCTTCATAGGCGGGCTCGGCGGCATGGCACATGGAACAGCGCGTCGAGACCAGCTGCTTGACGGCAGGAAAATGCGGATCGCCGGCGAAGTGCCGGAAGGCGGGGGCGACTGCCGCCGTATCCGCATCGCCGGTCAACAGCTTTGGCGCGGTCGAAAGCCACATGATCAGGATGAAGAGGACGACGGTGACGATCCAGGTCCAGGTCGGGCGGCCTTTCCTCGCATGGGTGGTGTTGAACCAGTGGCGGATGGTGACGCCCATCAGGAAGACGAGCGCCGCAATCACCCAGTTGAACGCCGTACCGAAGGCCAGCGGATAATGGTTCGACAGCATGAAGAAAATGACGGGCAGCGTCAGATAGTTGTTGTGCAGCGAACGCTGCTTGGCAATTTGACCGTATTTCGGATCGGGCGTGCGCCCGGCGATGAGATCGGCGACGACGATCTTCTGGTTCGGAATGATGATCATGAAGACGTTGGCCGACATGATGGTCGCAGTGAAGGCACCGAGATGCAGGAAGGCGGCGCGGCCGGTGAAAAGCTGCGTATAACCCCAGGCCATGAAGACGAGCACGACATAGAGCACTGCCATAAGACCCCAGGTATCCCGGCCAAGCGGGGATTTGCACAGCAGATCGTAGACGACCCAGCCGAAGGCCAGTGACGCCAACGAGATCAGGATTGCGACCGTCGGCGTGATATCAAGGACGTGGCGATCGATGAGAAAAAGGTCGGCACCGCCATAATAGACGATGCAGAGCATCAGGAAGCCCGAGATCCAGGTGAAATAGCTCTCATATTTGAACCAGGTCAGATGCTCAGGCATCTGAGCGGGCGCCACCAGATATTTCTGGATATGATAGAAGCCGCCGCCATGAACCTGCCATTCCTCGCCATAGGCGCCGGGCGGCAGATGCGGGCGTTTCACCAGTCCGAGATCGAGCGCGATGAAATAGAAGGACGATCCGATCCAGGCGATCGCGGTAACGACATGGAACCAGCGCGCCGCGAAGGCGAGCCATTCCCATGCTATGGCATATTCATACATTGAGTTCCCCTATCTTCCTCCGACTCGTGACATTGCGGAAAATTTGCCGGGGAGGGAAGAGGAGAATGATGAACCGCACATGCCCTTTGCAACGTGGCGAGCGTCGCGGGTCACGCCAGTCGCCAGCGATGTTGCCGAGGTCGCCAATCGCGGACGCACAGCCGATCTGTTACCCCCGTGCCTAAAAGCTGCCGAGAAGGCCATGCATTATTACTGTCTCATATTGGATCTGCTAAAATTGGCGGATCTTGAAACTATGATGAGCGGATACAGTTAGGTTTGCAGGCCGCCGGCATGAAATAACAAGAACCGTTGGAGATCGGCGGCGCATTCATCGACGGAGAGATGCCCATGCGCAGCATTCTGACGTGTGTAATGATGGCATACGCATCGTTGGCGATGGCTCACGACGCACCTTCGGGGTGGAGTTATGACCCCTATTGTTGCAATGGCGACAGTCATAATGGCGATTGCCAGATGATTCCGTCCAAAAGCGTCGCGGTGACACCAAACGGATATCGTGTGACATTGATGCCGGGCGACCACCGGCTGGTCACGCATGCTCACGTCTTTCTGCTGCCGATGACGAAGGCGATGCAATCCGGCGATGGTGATTATCACCTCTGTCTGTTCCCCAACGAGAACACGCCGCGCTGCTTCTACGCGCCGGAAATGGGATTTTGAAGCCGAACCTACTAAGCCCTGTTCAGGTTGATTGGCCCTGATGCGTTTGTCGGGTCAGGTTCCGGCGGCGTTCATCTCCTCCAGGATCCAATTGCGGAAGGCCTTGATCTTCGGCACGTTGCGGCGATTTTCGGGATAGGCGAGCCAGTAGGCCTTGCCGTCGCTGCGGGTTAGATCGAAGGGCTGGTAGAGCCGGCCGAGCGCGATTTCGGCCTCATAGAAGGCAGGGTGAAGGATGGCGATGCCGTGGCCGGCCATCGCCGCGTCGGCTTCCATCGCCTGCGAGCCCAGCTGGTTGCGCGGGCGTCGATCGAGATCCGTATCGGTGACGCCGGCAGCCTCGAACCATTGTTTCCACCAGATGTCGCCGGCATCGAAGAGATCGAATTTCAGCAGATCGCGCGGCTCTTTGATGCCCCCTGCCGATTCCGCCAGCTTGGGGCTCAGCATCGGCGTGAACTCCAGGCCCATCAACCGGTGCAGCGCGAGCCCCGGCCAGTTACCGTCGCCCCAGCGGATGCCGACGTCGATCTGCTCGCGGCCGAAGTCGATGATGTCGGAGGTCGCCTGAAACCGAACCGCGATCGCCGGATGCTTCAAATGGAAGGAGCCGAGGCGCGGCGCCAGCCATTTCGACGCGAAGGTATGGGTCGAGCTGATGGCGAGCGTGCCTTCGACGCTGTCGCGCGCCGTCGCCATCGCGTCATGCAGCATGGCGAAGGCTTCGGTCACCTTCGGGGCCAGCCGTACACCGGTCTCCGTCAGCGCGATCTGGCGTGGGCGACGCAGGAAGAGCGGCTCGCCGACATTATCCTCCAGGAGCTTGATCTGGTAGCTGACGGCCGTCTGCGTCATTCCGAGCTCGTCACCCGCCTTGGTAAAGCTGCCAAGCCGGGCGGCGGCTTCGAAGACGCGCAGCGCATTCAGCGGAAATTGCTTCGAAAGTTTCATGGATAAGTTCTCTTGATGTATGCAGACGATCGTTCGATTGGAATTGCAGCATTTTTCGCGGCAGACTGCAACTCATACCATCAATCTGATGAGGTGACGTCATGGATTGCCATGCTATCGAAGAGAGCCAGCCGCAACGGAACAGCAGTGTTTTCCTACGTCTTGCCGGCTGGCTCATGGCCAGTTTCCACCGCTTGCCGCGCCTCGATCTTACGGCCGCGCCCGATCGGGTTAAGCGCGATCTCGGTTTCCTCGACGGGCGCGATCCGTATTATGAGGACGAGCGCATGCGGTAGGCCGCAAGCGCCGTCAGGATCTCGGCAGCGGTCATGGCGGCGATCACTTCGGGGCGCTTGTCCCTGACCGTCGAGCCGCCGATCGGCAGCGTCAGCCGCTCCATCCAGCCGTGCTCGCCGTCGCCTTCGCGTGAAAGCCAGCTTGCGAGGGTGGCGCGCTTGGTGGCGGAGCCGATCATGCCGGTATAGGCGAGGTCGGTTCTCGCAAGCGCCTCGCGAGCGATGAGGAAATCCAGCGCGTGGTCATGGGTCAGGATGACGACCGCGCCGCCGGCGGAAATATCTTTCACCAACGCTTCCGGCATTGGCACGAGCCGGGCCTTGATTTCATCCGGCAGGTTGGCAAGCTCTTGCTGTCTCGTTTCGACGACCGTCACCGACAGCGGCAGCGGCGCAAGGGCTGCCGCCAGCGCCCGGCCGACATGGCCGGCGCCAAAGAGAAAAACCTCCGGCAGGCGCTCAATCTCGCCTGCAAGCCTTGCCTTGAGCTCATCCGTCAGCGCTTGCGTCAACCGCCGAAACCGCAGTTGCGTGCGCCCGCCGCAGCATTGGCCGATTTCGGGGCCGAGCGGGATGTCCATGATGGCCGTTCCGCCGGTTCCAGCCAGAATCTCGCGCGCTTTTGCGATTGCCATGAACTCGAACTGCCCGCCACCGATCGTGCCCCAGAGGGCGTTCGCCGAAACAAGCATGAAAGCGCCGGCCTCGCGCGGAGTGGAGCCTTGCGTGCCGGTGATGTCGACCAGGACGCTCTCGGGGTGGGCGGCGAGGAAGGTGGGGAGGTCCTTCATGGCAAGGCAACCGATGGGTATGTGGCTGCGGTCCCCCCCTCTGTCCGGCAGGACAGAGGGGGGTGCCACCCACTCGGCCCGTCCTGCTCAAACAACAAATCAGCCGGACGCATCCTACACCCGCTTCATCCGCTCCACAGCCATCAGCACCCGTTCCGGAGTCGCCGGCGCATCGAGTCTCGGACAGACGTTATAATCGGCGACGCTAGCGACCGCCATCGACAGGGCTTCCAGCACCGAGATCGCCAGCATGAAGGGCGGTTCGCCGACCGCCTTGGAACGGCCGATCGTCGCTTCGGCATTCTCTGACCATTCGGCCAGCCGCACGTTGAAGATTTTCGGCCGGTCGGAGGCGAGCGGGATCTTGTAGGTCGACGGGGCATGGGTGCGCAGCCGTCCCTTGTCGTCCCACCAGAGCTCTTCCGTCGTCAGCCAGCCCAAACCTTGGACGAAGGCCCCTTCGACCTGGCCGAGGTCGATCGCCGGGTTCAGCGAGCGGCCGACATCGTGGAGAATGTCGGTGCGGTCGATCAGATATTCACCGGTCAGCGTATCGATCGAGACCTCGGTGCAGGCGGCGCCGTAGGCGAAATAATAGAAGGGGGTGCCGCGGCCGGCCTTACGGTCCCAGTGGATCTTCGGCGTCTTGTAGAAGCCGGCGGCTGAAAGCTGGACGCGGGCGAAATAGGCCTGCTTGATGAAATCACGGAAGGGGATCTCGAACTCGCCGACGCGCACGCGGTTTGGCAGGAAGACGACGTCGGAGGGGGCCACATCCCATTTTTCGGCGGCAAAGGCCACCAGCCGTTCCTTGATCTGGCGGGCGGCATCGTAGGCCGCCATGCCGTTCAGGTCCGAGCCGGAGGAGGCGGCGGTGGCCGAGGTGTTCGGCACCTTGGCGGTCGTCGTTGCGGTGATCTTCACCCTAGAGATATCGATCTGGAAGCTGTCGGCCAGCACCTGCGCCACCTTGGTATAGAGGCCCTGGCCCATTTCGGTGCCGCCATGGTTCAGGTGGATCGAGCCGTCCTGATAGATATGGACGAGGGCGCCGGCCTGGTTGAAGGCGGTCATGGTGAAGGAGATGCCGAATTTGACCGGCGTCAGCGCGATGCCCTTTCTGATGTAGCGGCTGTCGCGGTTGAAGGCGATGATGGCGTTGCGTCGCGCCCGGTATTCGGCCGTCTCCTCCAGTTCGTCGACGACACGGGCGATGATATTGTCCTCGACCTCCTGGTGGTAAGGCGTCAGCGTGCGCCCGGAGCCCGGCTGGCCGTAGAAATTCAGCTTGCGAATATCGAGCGGATCCTTGCCGAGGGCGTAGGCGATCTCCTCGATGAAGCGCTCGGCGCCGAGCATGCCCTGCGGACCGCCGAAGCCGCGGAAGGCGGTGTTGGAGACCGTGTGCGTCTTCAAGGGTTTCGACTGCAGATGCACATGCGGGTAGAAGTAACTGGAATCAGCGTGAAAGAGGGCCCGGTCGGTCACCGGCCCCGAGAGATCGGAGGAGAAGCCGCAACGCGCCGCATAAGTCGCATCGACAGCGTGAATACGGCCGTCAGCGTCGAAGCCCACTTCGTAATCGACGAGGAAATCATGGCGTTTGCCGGTGGCGCTCATATCCTCGTCGCGGTCGGGGCGGAACTTGATGGCGCGGCCGAGCTTCTTGGCCGCAAGGGCGGCAAGGGCCGCGAACTGGCTGCCCTGTGTTTCCTTGCCGCCGAAGCCTCCGCCCATGCGGCGCACATTGACCGTCACCGCGTTCGAAGGGATGTCGAGCACATGGCCGACGATGTGCTGGATCTCGCTCGGATGCTGGGTCGAAGACCAGACGGTTACCTCGTCATCCTCACCGGGAAAGGCGACGGCGATATGGCCTTCGAGATAGAAATGCTCCTGTCCGCCGATGCGCATTTGGCCTTTCAGCCGCATGGGTGCGTTCGGCATTTCCGTTTCCGGCTCGCCGCGCTGCAGCGTCATCGGCGTGGTGACCAGCGGGCTGCCGTTTGCAAGTGCGCTGTCGATATCGCTCCAATGCGGGAGGTCGCGATAGGCGATCTTCGCCAGCCAAGCGGCGCGGCGGGCGGCCTCGCGCGTCTCGGCGATGACGGCAAAGATCGGCTGGCCGTGGAACTGAACCAAAGTTTCGGCGAGCAGCGGCTCGTCATGGCTGCCGTTGGAGCTGACGTCGTTGACGCCGGGCACGTCCTTGCCGGTGAAGACCCAGACGACGCCGGGATAGGCGGCGACCTCGGAGAGATCGATGCTGAGGATTTCGGCGTGTGCCCGGTCGGAGAGGCCGAGCGCGCCGTGCAGCAGGCCGGCGGGTTCGGGGGTGTCGTCGATATATTCGGCCGTTCCGGTAACGTGTTTGTGCGCGGAATCATGGCGCAGAGAGCCGTACATTGGGCCCGAGATGACGACTTTGGGGTCTTCGAAGGTGGACTTGTCCATTAGATCAGCCCTCCGCGAACGGAGTTAGGAAATGCGGCTACTCCGCACTCCCTCATTCCTTTGCCCTCAGGGCTTCGCCCGAGGGATGTCACAGGAATCCAGCCACGGCGCGTCTGCGCCGTGAATGACTCATATGACGCTGAGGAAATGTCTCCTGCGCCCAGGGACTTGGGCGCGCTGAATTCCTGTGCCAAGCACAGGAATGAGGGAGAGGAGGAGACCGCGACTATTCCCATCAAGGCTTGCATTCCGGGCGTTCTGATCAATTTCTCCATCACGCCACCTCCTCGAACCGCTTCAGCTCCGCCGGCGCGCCGACAGTTTCCAGATAGAACCGCGTCAACAAATTCTTCGCCGTCAACTGGCGGTATTCCGCCGTGGCGCGCCAGTCGGTGAGCGGTTGGAAATCGACGTCGAAGGCGGGGCGGGCGGCCTCGATCGTTGCTTCAGTCCAGGATTTGCCGATCAGTTCGGTCTCCACCGTGCGAGCGCGTTTCGGCGTTGCCGCCATGCCGCCGTAGGCGATGCGGATGTCGGTGACGATCTCCGCGTCGTCGAGGGTCAGCAGGAAGGCGCCGAGCACGGCGGTGATGTCCTCGTCGCGGCGCTTGGTGATCTTGTAAGCGGCAAAGCGGCTGTTTGCGGGATAGGGCACGAAGACGCTCTCGACGAACTCGCCGGGCCTGCGGTCCTGTTTGCCGTAGGCGATGAAGAAGTCCTCGAGGGGGATTTTGCGCTGGCCTTCGAGGGAGCGCAGCGTCAACGTCGCCCCGAGCGCGATCAAGGGCGGCGGACTGTCGCCGATCGGGGAGCCGTTGGCGATGTTGCCGCCAATCGTGCCCATGTTGCGCACCTGCTCGCCACCGATGCGGTCGATCAGCCGCCCGAGCGCCGGGATTTTCCGGGCGATCGCTTCGAAGGCCCTGGTGTAGCTGACGCCAGCGCCGATGGTGACGCCGTCCTCGCTTTCGGTGACGGTCTGCAATTCGCTCAGGTGGTTGATGAATACGACCGGGCTCAGCCGCCGCATCTGCTTCGTCACCCAGAGGCCGACATCGGTCGAGCCGGCAACGACGGTCGCGTCGGGCTCCTGCGAGAGAACTTCGGCCAGTGCCTGGACAGAAGCCGGCACGATCAACCGGTCTTCGCCTTTGGCAATCCGGATGGTGCCGCTCGCCTGCATGGCCCAGAGCCGTGCGATGATTTCCGAGCGCGTGCGCTCCAGCGGGTCGAACAGCGCGCTCGGGCGCATCAGGCTCACCTGCTCGGCGGCCTTGACGATTGGCTCGTAGCCGGTGCAGCGACACAGATTGCCTTGCAATGCCTTTTCGATCTCGCGGCGACCGGGTTTTTCCTTTGTCAGCCATAACCCATAGAGCGACATCACGAAGCCCGGGGTGCAGAAGCCGCATTGCGACCCATGACAATCAACCAGCGCCTGCTGCACCGGATGCAGCGCGCCATCCCGGCCGGCCAGGTGCTCGACCGTCACCACGTGCGTGGCGTGCAGCGAGCCGGTGAAACGGATGCAGGCGTTGACGGATTCATAGGCAAGCTTGCCGTCGACGAGCCGGCCGACGAGCACGGTGCAGGCCCCGCAATCGCCTTCCGCGCATCCCTCCTTGGTGCCAGTGAGGCGCCGCTTCAACCGCAGAAAATCGAGAAGCGTCTCGGTCGGCCCGACATCGGTGAGCTCGATGTCCTCGCCATTCAGGATGAAGCGAATGCTGTCGTTCATGATATTCCCGGTTATGTTTTCCAAATGGTTAGGCCGCCGTCCAGCCACCGTCAATCGAGATGTGGGTTCCGGTCACCTGGCAGGCGGCATCGCTCGCAAGGTAGATCGACAGCGCACCGATCTCCTCGGCCTTGACGAATTCGCGCGTCGGCTGCGCCTTGAGGATGACTTCGCTCTTCACCTGCTCCTCGGTCATGCCGCGCGCCCTGGCGGTATCGGGTATCTGCTTTTCGACGAGCGGCGTCAGCACATAGCCGGGGCAGATGGCGTTGACCGTCACGCCGAACTCCGCAAGTTCCAGCGCCGCTGTCTTCGTCAAGCCTAATATACCATGTTTTGCCGCCACATAGGCGGATTTGAAGGGGGAGGCGACGAGCCCGTGAGCCGAAGCGATGTTGATGATGCGGCCATATTTCTTGGCTTTCATCAGCGGAATGGCGGCGCGCATGGTGTGAAAGGAGCTCGACAGGTTGATGGCGATGATCTGATCCCATTTTTCGACCGGGAAATCCTCGATCTTCTCGACATGCTGAATGCCGGCATTGTTGACGAGGACATCGACGGTGCCGAAGGTTTTTGCGGCGGTTTCGATCAGGTCGGCGATCTCGGCGGGCTTGGTCATGTCGGCGGGATGGTAGATTGCCCGGCCCTTCGATACCGATTCAAGCCGCTCGACGATCGCGTTGATTTCATCGGCATTTCCGAACCCGTTGATAACGACGTTGTCGCCGGTTTCGGCGAAGGCGGTAGCGATCGCAAGACCGATGCCGCTGGTGGAGCCGGTGACGACGACTGATCTGCTCATGCTGTTTCTCCGTGAATGCCGATGCTGCGTCGCAGCGTTAGCCTCGAGGTTATTCCCAAAGGCGGCAGGCTGGCAATTCCGCTTTATTCGCTTTTCTCGCCCGCATCCGTGTCCTATTGATTTGCCATGATAATCAGCGTGGAGCATTTCCGTTTTTCTCCGAATCACGGAAATGCTCTATCTCTTTGATCCACGCAATTCCGGACGCAAACCGCTACGCGCTTTTGCTGGAATTGCTCCAGGGAGAAGGATTTCATGAGCGGATATGTTCTGGCGATCGATCAGGGAACAACGTCGACACGGGCGATCGTTTTTGATGGCACCATGCAGGTCGTCGGCAAAGGCCAGAAGGAATTCACTCAAATCTATCCGCGCTCCGGCTGGGTGGAGCATGATCCTGAGGAGATCTGGGATTCAGTCGTCTCCACCATCCATATGGCGCTGCGTGAAGCCAAGGTGATGGCGAAGGACATTGCCGCGCTTGGCATCACCAACCAGCGCGAGACCGTTGTTGTGTGGGAGCGCGAGACCGGCCGGCCGATCCAGAATGCCATCGTCTGGCAGGATCGACGCACGGCGAGCTACTGCGACAACCTGAAACGGCAGGATCTGGAACGGGTTTTCACAAAGAAGACCGGACTCATCCTTGATCCCTATTTCTCTGGCACGAAGCTCTCCTGGATGCTTGCTAATGTGAAGGGGGCGCGGGCGCGTGCGGCCCGGGGCGATCTCTGCTTCGGGACGATCGACACCTTCCTGATCTGGCGGCTCACCGGCGGCAAGAGCTTCGTGACGGATGCCACCAACGCCTCACGCACGCTGATGTACAACATTGCCGAAAATGCATGGGACGAGGATCTGCTCGACATTCTGAGAGTGCCGGCCGCCATGCTGCCTGAGGTCAAGGATTGTGCCGCCGATTTCGGCACGGTCGATTTAGAGATATTCGGCGCTGCCATCCCGATCCTCGGCGTCGCCGGCGATCAGCAGGCGGCGACCATCGGCCAGGCCTGTTTTGCGCCGGGCATGCTGAAATCGACTTACGGCACGGGCTGCTTTGCGCTGCTCAACACCGGCACAGACATGGTGCGTTCGAAAAACCGGCTGCTGACAACAATCGCCTATCGCCTCAACGGCGAGACGACCTATGCGCTTGAGGGCTCGATCTTTATCGCGGGTGCTGCCGTGCAATGGCTGCGGGACGGGCTTCGCATCATCGGCAGTGCCGCCGAGACCAACACGCTTGCCGAAAAGGCCGATCCGACGCAGGAGGTCTATCTCGTGCCCGCCTTCACCGGCCTCGGCGCGCCATATTGGGATGCCCAGGCGCGCGGCGCGATTTTCGGGCTGACGCGCAACAGTGGGCCCGCTGAGCTTTCCCGGGCGGCGCTCGAAGCCGTCTGCTACCAGACCCGCGACCTGCTCGACGCCATGCAGAAAGACTGGAAGAACGGCGCCGAAGATACGGTGCTCCGCGTCGACGGCGGCATGGTCGCCTCCGACTGGACGATGCAGCGCCTCGCCGACCTGCTCGACGCGCCGGTCGATCGCCCGGTGATCCTGGAGACGACGGCGCTGGGCGCGGCCTGGCTCGCCGGCAGCCGGGCGGGGGTGTGGCCTGACAGGGATGGGTTTTCGGCGACATGGAAACGCGACCGGCGTTTCGAGCCTGACATGGACGAGAAGGTGCGGGCGGCAAAACTCAAGGGTTGGAAGAATGCGGTCAAGCGGACGCTTACCGAAGGCTAGCCTTCGGTAAGCGCCTTGGTTCCTGCAACCGCCGCTGACCCGGATAATTTTTTGATGCGGCCTGTCGGCTAAGCGGTTACTCCTTCGTCATTCGGAAAGAGGAGTGACCGATGCTTTATGCAATCCTTTGTTACGCCCATGAGGAAACCGTCTTCGCCTGGACCAAGGAGGAGGAGGCTGCCGTCATGGAAAAGCTTTACGCCGTGCAGGAGCCGCTTGCCAAAGCCGGTAAGCTGGGTCCCGTCGGTCGGCTGATGCCGACGACGGCGGCGACGACCGTTCGCAAGGGCAAAGACGAGGCTCTCGTCATCGACGGGCCTTTCGCGGAAACGAAAGAGGCGCTTCTCGGCTTTTACGTGGTTGACTTCGAAACGCTGGAGGAGGCGGTCGCCTTCTCGAAACAGCTATCCGCGGTCAATCCCGGCTCCTCCTCTTACGAAATTCGGCCTTTCTACGTGTTCAGGCCGGGAGATGCTGCATCATGACCGACATTGCCTGGATCGACCTCGCGCTTGCCTCGGCCCGCCCGAAGGCGCTCGGCGCGCTGCTGCGCTATTTCCGCGATCTCGATACCGCGGAGGAGGCGTTTCAGGAGGCATGCCTGAGGGCGATCCGGACATGGCCGGAAAGAGGACCGCCGCGCGATCCGGCGGCATGGCTCATTTTCGTCGGTCGCAACAGCGGCATCGATGCGGTGCGCAAACGATCGAAGCTGCAGGCGTTGCCGGACGAGGACGTCATTTCCGATACTGAGGATGCCGAAAGCGACATTGCCGAGCGGCTGGATGCTTCCAATTATCGCGACGATATCCTGCGGCTTCTCTTCATCTGCTGCCATCCCGATCTGCCGGCGACGCAGCAGATCGCGCTGGCGCTGCGCATCGTCTCCGGCCTTTCGGTGACGCAGATCGCGCGCGCCTTCCTGGTCTCCGAAAGCGCCATGGAGCAGCGCATCACTCGGGCCAAGGCGCGCGTCGCCAAGGCGGGCGTGCCTTTCGAAACGCCGAGCCCTGAGGAGAGGGCCGAACGCCTGTCGATCGTCAGCACGATGATCTATCTGATCTTCAACGAGGGCTACACCCAGGCGAATCCCAAACATGAGGCGGCCGCCTTCAGCGACGAGGCGATCCGGCTGGCACGGCTGATGCTGCACATGTTTCCGTCCGAACCGGAACTGATGGGGCTGCTTGCGCTCATGCTTCTGCAGATATCGCGCCGCCCGGCGCGTTTCAGCGCCGAAGGCGAGATCGTGCTGCTCGAGGATCAGGACCGCTCTCTCTGGAACCAGCTTTTCATCAATGAGGCCCTGGCGCTGCTCGACAAGGCGCTACGCCACCGCCGGCCCGGCCCCTACCAGCTTCAGGCGGCCATCGCCGCCATCCATTCGCGCGCGAAACGTGCCGAAGACACCGACTGGACGGAAATCGATCTGCTTTACCGGGCGTTGGAGCGTATTCAGCCCTCGCCTGTCGTAACGCTTAATCGCGCGGTCGTCGTTTCCAAGCTGCATGGGCCGCAGGAGGCGCTGGATCTCATCGATCCGCTCGGCGAGAAACTCGGAGGCTATTTCTATTATCACGGTCTGCGGGGCGGGCTGCTGAAGCAGCTCGGTTTGACCAGCCAGGCGCGCGAAGCCTTCGACCATGCCATCGCGCTTGCCCATTCGGCGGCGGAAGCCGCGCATATCCGCCGGCAGATCGACAAGATGCAGGAAGAGGCGGCGCAGCCGATTGCAAATTAATTCTTCGTGGTGTCGGAACGGCGAAGTTTACACGTCCTTGTAACAACCTGAGACGAAACAGGTTTCATTCAAACGGAGAGATGTTGAAATGACCGCCAGCACGCAACATGAACTCGTCCTTATCAGGGAATTCCACGCCCCGCGCGATAAGATCTTCAAGGCATGGACCGATCCGGATCTCGTGAAGCAGTGGTTCGTCCCGCGCCCGTGGAGTGTGGCAGACGCGACGCTCGATGTGCGCCCCGGCGGCGCGAGTGTTGTCGTCATGCAGGATCCCGAGGGCAATCGGTATCCGAATCATGGCGTCTATCTCGAGATCGTCGAGAATGAGAAGATCGTCTTCACCGACGCCTATACCAGCGCCTGGGTGCCTGCCGAAAAGCCTTTCTTCACCGGCGTCATTCTGCTCGAAGACCTCGGTAACGGCAGGACGAAATATACAGCCAAGGCGCTGCACTGGCGCGCCGAAGACAAGGAAGCGCACGAGAAGATGGGCTTCCATGAGGGATGGGGCAAAGCCGCAGACCAGCTGGCGGAACTGCTGGCAAAGATGTGAGTGACAGGGACGGCGTGGTAAAGGCCGCGCCGTCCCGTGCTTCAAGTGTGGCACGAGGCGGTTTGGAAGATGATTCCACCTGTGCTTCGAAGTCGTTGAATTCAGATTCTATCCTGTGCCAATCTGCTGGTATGAAAGGGTACGTCTATATCCTCGCATCCGGACGCAACGGCACGCTCTATACCGGCGTGACGCGTGATCTTGCCGGCCGGCTATACGAGCATCAGAATGAGCTGACGCCGGGTTTTACGTCGAAGTATGGTGTCAAGACACTGGTGTGGTTCGAGGAGCATGATCTGCTGACGACAGCGATCACGCGCGAAAAGACGATTAAGAAATGGCCGCGACTGTGGAAGCTCAATCTGATCGAGCGGGAGAATCCTGAATGGGAGGACATTTCGTTTCATCTCTTGGGCCTGTGAGAGGAGAAGTCTCCTGTCGCGCGGACGCGCGACTGCTGGATTCCTGTGACAAGCACAGGAATGAGGGAGTTCTTGGCAGTCGCAGAGGTCAACAACGATGGTTCACGCAGTTCAGCATCTAACAAAAACGCTCTGAATAGTATGGGATATGGTTGGCCAGGTGCGCACCATTTGCTCCCTCATTCCTGTGCTCGTCACAGGAATCCAGCAGCGCCATGTCCATGGCGCAGGGACTCTTTGCCATCGTACAATGTTCGCTCAGTTAGATGTAGCTGAGGGTGCGAACCCTTAATAACTGCCGCCGCCTATCAAGATTCTCGAACAATCCGTTCCACAATTTGTGTTTGCGCTCCATCGCCGCCATCCTTATCTCCGGATCGAGTTCAACAGGATGCCGACGATGGAACTGGGCCTTTACACATTCGCCGATGTCAATCCCAATCCCTCCCGCAGCAAGGGAGCGGAAGGGGCCGAACGGCTGAAGCATCTGATCGAGGAGATCGAGCTTGCCGATCAGGTGGGGCTCGATGTCTTCGGGCTTGGCGAACACCATCGGCCGGACTATGCGGCGTCCGCTCCCGCGGTGGCGCTGGCGGCTGCGGCCGTCAAGACCAAAAACATCCGGCTGACGAGCGCGGTTACTGTGCTCTCCTCCGACGATCCGGTGCGTGTGTTCCAGCAGTTTTCGACGCTTGATCTCATTTCGAACGGCCGTGCCGAGATCATGGCAGGGCGTGGCTCGTTCATCGAGTCTTTCCCGCTGTTCGGCTACAACCTCGAGGATTACGACCAGCTTTTCGAGGAGAAGCTCGATCTGCTGCTGGCGCTGCGCGATGATGAGACTGTCGCGTGGAAGGGTGAGCTTCGCGCGGCGATCAACGGACGCGGCGTCTATCCCAGGCCGCTGCAGGATCCACTGCCGCTGTGGATCGCGGTTGGCGGCACACCGCAGTCGGTGGCGCGCGCCGGCGCGCTCGGACTGCCGGTGGCGCTCGCGATCATTGGCGGCGAGCCGCGCCGTTTCGCGCCGCTCTTCGATCTCTACCGCGAGGCTGCGCGCCGGGCCGGGCAGGATCAGGCGAAGCTGAAGACCAGTATCAATGTCCATGGCTTCATCGCGGACACGACGGAGAGAGCCGCCGACCAGTTCTACGGACCACAGGCGGAGGTGATGAACCGCATCGGCCGCGAGCGCGGCTGGGGACCGACGAGCCGGGCGCATTTCGATCTTTCGCGCGGGCCGAACGGCGCGCTTTTCGTCGGCGATCCCGAGCGGGTCGCGGAAAAGATCATCGCCCATCACGCGATATTCAAGAACGACCGCTTCCTGCTGCAGATGGCGATCGGCCTGGTGCCGCATGATCAGATCATGCGTGGCATCGAGCTCTACGGGACGAAAGTGGCGCCGATCGTCAGAAAGGCATTGACTGAAAAGAGCGAAGGAGTGAAAGCCTCAGTTTGAGGCGGCCGCGGCCGCCCTGTGGAAGGGCGGAACAGACGAATGGTTATCGCAAACGACGACGAACTGGTGAAGCTCAAGGAGATCGGCCGCATCTGCGCCAATGCCATCCAGGTGATGGCGGCAACGATGGAGCCCGGCATGACGACGCTGGAGCTCGACCAGATCGGCCGCAAGGTGCTCGAAGATGCGGGCGCACGCTCGGCGCCGGAGTTCTGCTATCAATTTCCGGGCGCGACCTGCATCAGCATCAACGAGGAAATCGCCCACGGCATTCCCGGCCCGCGCGTCATCCGCGCCGGCGATCTCATCAATATCGACGTCTCGGCCGAGAAGGACGGCTTCTTCGCCGATACCGGCGCCTCCTTCGCGGTGCCGCCCGTCAAGCCGAAAATCGAGCGGCTCTGCCGCGACGGTAAGCGGGCGCTCTGGGTCGGGCTCAACCAGGTGAAATCGGGCGAATCGCTGGCAAAGATCGGCACCGCCGTCGGCGCTTTCGCGCAGAAGAACCGCTATACGCTGGTCGCCAATCTGGCGAGCCACGGCGTCGGCCGCTCGCTGCACGAGGAGCCGGCCGAGCTCTCGACCTGGCCGGATCCTTCGGAAAAGCGTGTGATGACGGATGGCCTCGTCTTCACCGTCGAGCCATTCCTTTCGCTCGGCGCGACATGGGCCGAAGGCGGCGACGACGCCTGGACGCTCTATGCCGATCCGAAGGCGCCGACGGTGCAGTTTGAGCATACGGTGGTTGCGACGCGGAATGGGCCGGTGATATTGACGCTGCCGGATGGGCGGGTGTAGGGCTGGGGTCAGTGGGCTCGCCCTTGGGCTTGGAATCTTCAGGTCGCTTCGTGGGGAGCGCTCACCTCTCCTTTTTGTTCCTGTGCTTGTCACAGGAATCCAGCCACCGCGCGTCTGCGCGGTGATTGACCCATATACAATTGAAGAGAGTCTCCAGCGCCCAAGGACTTGGGCGCACGGGATTCCTGTGACAAGCACAGGAAATGAGGGTGGTTGTGGTGGGCGCACATGTCAATTCATTCGGCTTGACCGCCACGTCCCTTCGCTCCCGCGCTTCGATCTGCGCCCTAGATATTGTGGTTCAAAAACGGCGGTGAAAATCCTACCTTTCGCAGAATTGATCGATCGATCAGAAATAGTCGTTTGTGGCCTTTGCGTTGCAGCGCGATAAGCGGTGCATGCTTTCCCGTCCGCCTCGCTCCGCGCCCAACCTGGTTTCGATTGCTGCTGCCGGCGCCGTGGCCATGGCGGCAGCCATGGGCTTCGGGCGCTTCTCTTATACGCCGATCCTGCCCGGCATGATGAGCGGCGTGCCGCTTTCGGCGGCGGATGCCGGCTTTATCGCGTCGGCGAATTTCGTCGGTTATCTCGTTGGCGCCGTGCTGGCGGCTTATGGCTGGGCGGCGGGGCGCGAACGGCTGGTGGCGCTCTTGGCACTGCTTGCCAACGCAATCCTGCTCGCTGCGATGGCGGCCACCGATTCCGTTGCGATCTTTGCGGTCATCCGGCTCCTGGCCGGCCTTGCCAGCGCCTTCGCGATGGTGTTCACCTCGTCGATCGTGCTCAGCCACGGGGCTGCTGCCGGCAATGACCATGTGCAGGCGGCGCATTTCGGCGGGCCTGGAGCGGGCATTGCGCTTTCGTCGGTCATGGTGCTCCTGATTGGTCTTGGCTTTCACGATGAGCCGGGCGGCTGGCGCGCCGATTGGATCGGCGGGGCGCTCTATTGCGCGGCAAGTCTCGCCATCGTCTGGTGGCTCTTGCCCACGGCGCCGGCACAGGCAGCGCGGTCGGGCAAGGAACCGGCGCTCAACTGGAGCCGGCCGATGGTGCTTGTCACGCTGTCCTACGGCCTGTTCGGCTTCGGCTACGTCATCACCGCGACCTTCCTCGTCACCATCGCACGCATGGCGGCGACGGGAGCTTTCGTCGAATTTCTCTGCTGGTTCATTGCCGGCGTGACGGCGGCGGTGGCGCTGTTTGCCTGGAAGCCGCTCGTCAGACCGCTTGGACTCGGCGGCGTCTATGTCGCGGCGCTTCTCATCGAGGCCGCCGGTGTGCTCGCCACCGTAGCGCTGCCGCCTTCGGTCGCGCCGCTGATCGGCGGGGCGCTATTCGGGGCGACGTTCCTGGCGATCACGGCCTACGGACTGCAAATCGGCCGCAAGCTTTCCCCGAAGAGTCCGCGGCGGATCCTGGCGATGATGACGGCCGCCTTCGGCGTCGGCCAGATCGTCGGACCGATTGTTGCCGGCTGGATTGCCGAACGCTCGGGCAGCTTTACCCTGCCGACGGTGATCGCTGCCGCAGCACTTCTTGTCTGCGCGGCGCTCGTAATGCCCGTCATCAGGAAAATCGCCTAACCGATTACATCTGCGTAACAATCGGCTGAACCCATTGCTGCTTCCTTCGAACTGCCTTAGTTTCCGGCACAATCAGTGTTCCGACACTCCCGAGACTCACAGTTCAGGAAAGCAAAGCTCCCCGTGTTTCATTCCTTCTTTCCCCAGCCGAAACCTTTCTTCATTTCGCTTGTCGTCTGGACGCTAATTTCAATATTGGGCTGGTATTTCTTCGCGGCCGGTCTCGGCGCGTCGCTCGGATTTGCACCGGTTGCAGAAGAGCAGCAGCCGATCGATCTTTCCTTCTTCTTGCTGCCCGAAAATGTTTGGTTTTACAGCTATTTCTTTCTCTCGGCGATCATCTTCTGCGGCGCTTGGCATCTGAAGGCGCTGCACCATCCCTGGAAGCTGTGGTCGATCTGGGGTTCTGCGCTCATCATTTTTGTGACCTATTTCGGCGTGCAGATCACGGTCGTGATCAACAATTGGCGCCGCCCATTCGGCGACCTTCTGCAGAACGCCCTGTCGAAGCAGCCGGGCATTTCCGTCGACAATTTCTACAGTCTGATGTGGGTCTTCTGTCAGATCGCGTTCCTCAGCATGTTCGTGTCGATCATGACCGACTTCTTCACCAGCCACTACATCTTCCGCTGGCGCGCCGCGATGAACGATTTCTATATGTCGAAGTGGGAAAAGCTGCGGCACATCGAAGGTGCTTCACAGCGCGTGCAGGAAGACACGATGCGTTTTTCGAGCACGCTCGAGGGTCTCGGCATCAGCCTCATCAATTCGGTGATGACGCTCGTGGTCTTCCTTCCGATCCTTCTGGCACTGTCGCACTATGTGACTGAACTGCCGGTCATCGGCCCGCTGGCGAATTCCCTGTTCTGGCTGGCGCTGTTCTGGTCGGCATTCGGCACGCTGCTTCTGGCGGTCGCCGGTATCAAGCTGCCGGGCCTGAACTTCCGTAATCAGCGCGTGGAAGCCGCCTATCGCAAGGAACTCGTCTATGGCGAGGACCATGCGGAGCGGGCGCAGCCGCTGACAGTCAGGGAGCTTTTCAACAACGTTCGGCGGAACTATTTCCGCATGTATTTCCACTACATGTATTTCAATGTCGCCCGCTATTTCTACATTCAGGCGGACGCGCTCTTCGTGGTCTTCATGCTGGTGCCGACGATCGTGGCCGGGACGATCACCTACGGCATCTTTCAGCAGATCTCGACGGCCTTCGGCCAAGTCAGCAATTCGTTCCAATATCTGGTCAATTCCTGGACGACGATCATTGAGCTGCTCTCCATCCACAAGCGCCTCAAGGCCTTTGAGGCGGCCATTGACGACGAGCCGCTGCCTGCGATCGATCGACACTATCTGGAGCGCGAGGCTGGTGTCGTGCATGCGGATGGTTGATGCCTAGGATTTGGCTGGAGCGGGCGAGGTGGTGCCATGCGGCCCCCTCATCCGGCTGCCACCACCGACCGGGGTCGAGCCACTGGTCTCGACCCGTCCTTCGGACCCCCGAGGGGAGAAGAGACTCGTGGCAATGCCTCGCCTTGATCCATCGCTCGAGAGAATTTTCGTGGACTTTGCGATTCCCTCTTCTTCCCAGAGGGGAGAAGGTGCCCGCCAGGGTGGATGAGGGGGCCACACGGCACCACCCCCCGTTCTCAAAAGCTTTCGTCAGAGCCCCGACGTCCGCTCCAATTTCCCACGCGCCTCGATCATCGGAATCGCTTCGGAATAGCTCACACAGGCTACGTCCGCCCGATGGCAGACGTCGCTGACCAGGCGGTCGAGCGCGCGCCAGTAGGCGCCGCCGTTCATTTCGACGAAATGGAAGCCGAGCTGGAGGGGGATGCGGTCGCCGTTGTATTGGCGGTCGAAGGCCTGGGAGAAGGCGGCGTAGGCGCGGTCTTCGAATGCCTTCGAATCCGCGCTGTCCTCCTCACCCTTGGAATGGCGGACGAAGAGGTTGTAGTCCATGCCGATGATCGGCTTTTCGCTGGGGCCTTCGGGGATCAGGGGGAGGCCGAAGCGGAGGATGCCGTCTTCTTCGACGGGCATGGCCGGGCCTTTGGTGACGAGGCTTGCGTCATAGGTGAAGCCCGCCTTCTTCTCGGCGGCGATCATGTCGGTGCCCGCCGTCGCCGAGAGATAGGGGGCCCGAAAGCCCTTGATGCCGTGATCGACCAGATCCTGCCAGCCGGCTGGTTCTTCGAGGCCGACGCCCTTCCAGGCATTTTTCAACGTCGCATGGAAAGTCGCGTATTCGGCCGACCAGTCGGCCTCGCTCCAGAGGCGGCCGTCAAAATGGCCGCACGCATGGCTTGCTATGTCGTGGCCTTCGAGATGGGCGTGCCAGATGTTGCCGAGGCGCTCGCGGATCTCGTCGTCGCTCCGGGCAAAGCCGACATTGGATTTTCCGGGTTTCTGGTGCGGCGCCTGATAGGCCTTTTTCGCCGCCTCGTTCATCAGGAAGGTGCAGGAAAGGAAATAGGTGAAATGGGCGCCGTTCCTGGCGGCCATCTCGCGGCTTTTCAGCCAGAGCGCGTTGTTGTGGGCACCGTCGAAGGAGATGATGACCAGTTGCTTCGGCCGGTCGGCCGCCTCTGCCACCGCGGGAAGAACGAGAGAGGCAATCAGACAGGTGGCGAGGAGAGGGCGAGACATGGGCACCGCGACAATTTGTTCGCGGTTTCCCTCCGATAGAATTGCGGCGAAGCTGCGGTCTTGCTGGTATTTTTTCCCGCCAACCGCTAAGTCATGTCAAACTGCACGGAAGGGACCGCAATGGCACTGCTTATCGTCGGCATCATACTTTTTCTCGGTGTGCACCTGGTGCGGGTGGTGGCTCCGGATCTGCGTCGCTCGATGATCGCGCGCCTCGGCGAGAATGGCTGGCGTGCCGGGTATTCGGTTGCGAGCATCCTCACACTGATCCTGTTGATCTACGGATTCGGGCAGGCCAGGCAGGTGACCGGCATGCTCTACAATCCGCCGGTCTGGATGGCGCATATCACCATTACGCTGATGTTGATCGCGCTGATCTGTCTCGTCGCCTCGCTGTTGCCGGCTGGACACATTGCGACCAAGACCAAGCATCCGATGGTGCTGTCGGTGAAGATCTGGGCGCTGGCGCATCTGCTTGCCAATGGCGAGACGTCGTCGGTCCTGCTGTTTGCGGCGTTCCTTGCCTGGGGCGTGATCGTGCGCATTTCGCTCAAGCGCCGCGAGCGGGCGGGGGAAATCACGCGCCGGCCCTTCGTCTCGGCCAAGTACGACCTCTATGCCCTTGTCATCGGCATCGTCGTCTGGGCGCTGATCATCTGGAAGCTGCACGAATGGCTGATCGGCGTTTCGCCGCTCGCCATGTGACGAATCTTTCACATCCCCCTTACAATGGCGGCAAAATGGGGTAGAAGGCCGGAAATGTGCGTGTCATGCACATGCGTATAGGTATTTCCGCGGCCGGAGACGAGAATGGCATTCAACGACGACAGCTTCATCCGTGAAGTCAACGAGGAATTGCGGTCAGACCAGATGAAGGGCGCCTGGCGCCGGTTCGGCCGCTATATCATTGTCGTCGCCATCCTGATCGTCGCCGGCACCGCCGGCAAGGTTCTCTATGAATATTGGGACGACAACCGCTCCTCCAGCGCCGGCGACCAGTTTCTGGCGGCGATGAAGCTTGCCGACGAAAACAAGAACGACGAGGCGCTGGCCGCGCTTGAAAAGCTGGAGAAGGAAGGTCATGGCGCCTATCCGGTGCTGGCGCGCATGCGGGCGGCGACCGTCAAGGCGCAGAAGGGCGACGCTGCGGCGGCGATCACCGCCTTCAACGAAATCGGCAAAGACAACAGCGTTCCGGCTGCCGTGCGCGATGCCGCCAAAATGCGCGCGGGCTGGCTGCTGATCGAGAACGGTTCTTATGAGCAGGTTTCGGCCGCGATCGAAGAAATGGCCGTGCCGAGCAGCGCCTTCCGCCATTCGGCGCGCGAAGCACTCGGTCTGGCCGCCTACAAGGCCGGCAACATGGCGCAGGCGCGGCAATGGTTCCAGTCGATTGTCGACGACACCGGCAGCCCGCGTCCTGTTGCCAATCGCGCTCAGATGATGCTTGATCTCATTACCGCATCCGGCAAGGCGCCCGCCGCGCAGGGCTGAGTTTTAAGGAAAAAGAATGAGTTTCACGGTCGCCATCGTCGGTCGTCCGAATGTCGGCAAGTCGACGCTTTTCAACCGCCTGGTGGGCAAGAAGCTTGCGCTCGTCGACGATACACCCGGCGTGACGCGCGACCGCCGGCCGGGTGACGCGCGGCTGATGGGTCTGACCTTTACGATTATCGACACGGCCGGTCTGGAAGAAGCCGACGAGGAAAGCCTGCAGGGCCGGATGCGCGCGCAGACGGAAGCGGCAATCGATGAGGCTGATCTTTCGCTTTTCGTCGTCGACGCCAAGAACGGGCTGACGCCAGTCGATACTGCCCTGGCCGAAATGCTGCGCCGGCGCGGCAAGCCGGTCGTGCTCGTCGCCAACAAATCCGAGGCGCGCGGCTCCGACAGCGGCTTCTACGACGCCTATACGCTCGGCCTCGGCGAGCCGACGCCGATTTCGGCCGAGCACGGGCAGGGCATGCTCGACCTGCGCGACGCGATCGTCGAGGCGATCGGCAAGGACCGTGCCTACGCCAAGGAGGATGTCGCCGTCACGGACGTTGATATCTCCCACTCGGCCGATGAAGGTGAGGACGAGGACGAAGAGCCCGCTTATGACGAGACCAAGCCGCTCCGGGTGGCGATTGTCGGCCGTCCGAATGCCGGCAAATCGACACTGATCAACCGTTTCCTCGGTGAGGACCGGCTGCTAACCGGGCCGGAGGCGGGCATTACCCGCGATTCCATCTCGGTCGAATGGGACTGGCGCGGCCGCACTATCAAGATGTTCGACACGGCCGGCATGCGCCGCAAGGCGCGGGTGACCGAGAAGCTGGAAAAACTTTCCGTGGCCGACGCGCTGCGCGCCATCCGTTTCGCCGAGACCGTCGTCATCGTCTTTGACGCGACGATCCCTTTCGAGAAGCAGGACCTGCAGATCGTCGACCTCGTGCTGCGTGAGGGCCGCGCGGCCGTACTTGCCTTCAACAAGTGGGATATGATCGAGGACCGGCAGGCGGTGCTGGCGGATCTGCGCGAAAAGACCGATCGGCTGCTGCCGCAGGCGCGCGGTATCCGCGCTGTGCCGATCTCCGGCCAGACCGGCTGGGGCCTCGACAAGTTGATGCAGTCGATTATCGATACCGACAGGGTCTGGAACAAGCGCATTTCGACGGCGCGGCTCAATCGCTGGCTGGAGACGCAGCAGATCCAACATCCGCCTCCGGCCGTTTCCGGCCGCCGCATCAAGCTGAAATACATGACACAGGTCAAGGCCCGTCCGCCGGCCTTCATGATTTCCTGCACCCGCTCCGACGCGCTGCCGGAATCCTATACGCGCTACCTGATCAACGGGCTGCGCGCCGATTTCGATATGCCGAGCGTACCGATCCGCATCCATTTCCGCTCGCCTGATAATCCGTACGAGTCGAAGAAGAGGCGGACGTAGGGTTTAAGGGTGGTTGGGCTCTTACGCGGCATTGTTGCGCCGCGCGCCCGTTCTTCTGCTCGTCTAGCGGCGACGACACGCTTCGCAGCGCCCTGCACAGAAAGAACTGATCAGTCTGCGGATGAGAGAGGCCCGGCGGTTTCGCCGGGCTTTCTGCTTCTTGGAAGCGACTTGGCAAATTGCCAGGCCTTTTTCCATTTGGGCGTGATGACCCCATTGGCCGCGCGAATATTGTTGATGAATTGCTGCGTTGCCGCCTCCCAGGAATATTGCATGGCAAGCTCACGCGCCTTGGTGCGCGAGGCGGAGAGAGCGGCCAGGCACGCGGCCTGCAGGTCGGCGTCCAGTGCTCCGACCTCGCTGTCCTCGCCGATGATATCGAGCGGGCCGGTGACCGGGTAGGCGGCGACCGGCACGCCCGATGCCAGGGCTTCGAGAATGGTATTACCAAAGGTATCGGTGAGCGAGGGGAAGACGAAGACATCGGCCTGCGCGTAGATTTTCGCCAGATCCTCGCCGAATTTCACTCCGGTGAAATGGACGTTCGGATAACGCTGCTCCAGCTCGGCGCGCGCCGGACCATCGCCGACGACGACTTTGGAGCCTGGCAGGTCGAGGTCGAGAAATGCCGGAAGGTTCTTTTCCAGCGCCACGCGGCCGACGGTCATGAAAATCGGGCGAGGGAGGCCAAGGGGCTCCGGCTCAAGCGGCATCGGATGGAATTGCGTGGCGTCGATGCCGCGGGTCCAGGGCATCAGGTTCTTGATGCCTCTCGCGGCCAGTTCGCGCGCAAGGCTTGGCGTCGCGACCATGCAGCCGGCGCCGCCATTGTGGAACCAACGCACGAAGGCATAGAGCCAGCTCTCCGGGATCGGCAGGCGGGCAGACACATATTCTGGAAAGCGTGTGTGATAGCTGGTGGAGAAAGGCATGCGCTTGCGCAGGCACCAGCGGCGGGCGGTCAATCCCAGCGGACCTTCGGTGGCAATATGCACATAGGTCGGATTGTGCTTTTCGATCTCTCGCGCGACACGTCGGTAATTGGCAATCGACAGCCGGATTTCCGGATAGGTCGGGCAGGGGATGCTATGGAAACGCTCCGGCGTCACCATCGCAACCTCGACACCCATTTTCGCCAGTTCGCGATTGGTGTTCTCGATCGAGCGAACGACTCCGTTGACCTGCGGATGCCAGGCGTCGGTAACGATTACCAGCCTTTCCGGCAGGTTTCCGGCGGCTGCGGCATGGGCCCAGCTCTCGCCGCTATAAGTGTTTGCCGGACGTTGCAGCATGTCGCGATTTCCATCCGCGTTGCAGTGATCTGTCAACGCTCAACCCCAAAGCGGGGTTCCGGAACGGCGATTCCCGCTTGCCTATTTTGAGGCATGACCATGATGGAAATATTACAGCCGCTTGCCAGTATTTTCAGGCGTTTAGCGGCTCGATCGGCGCGAATATGTCAGCGGCCGACGATGTTTTTCAGGCAGAAAGAATGACGGCGCCGGTCGGAGACCGGCGCCGCTTGGGAGGTTAGGCGGCAGCGGAAGCCGAACCGGCGAGCGGAACTTCCGAGATCGTCTTCAGAACCTGCGAAGCGATCTGGTAGGGGCAGCCCTGCGAGTTCGGGCGGCGATCTTCCAGATAGCCCTTGTAATCATTCTTGACGAAGGAGTGCGGCACGCGGATAGAAGCGCCACGGTCGGCAACGCCGTAGGAGAACTTGTTCCACGGAGCCGTCTCGTGCTTGCCGGTCAGGCGCTTGTCGTTATCGGGACCATAGACGTTGATGTGATCCATCAGGTTCTTTTCGAACTGCGCCATTAGCGCTTCGAAATAGGCCTTGCCGCCGACTTCGCGCATGTACTTGGTCGAGAAGTTGCAATGCATGCCCGAACCGTTCCAGTCGGTGTCGCCGAGCGGCTTGCAGTGATATTCGATGTCGATGCCGTATTTTTCGGTCAGGCGCTGCAGGAGGTAACGTGCCATCCAGATCTGGTCGGCGGCCTTCTTGGAGCCCTTGCCGAAAATCTGGAATTCCCACTGGCCCTTGGCCACTTCGGCGTTGATGCCTTCGTGATTGATGCCGGCAGCGAGGCAGAGATCGAGATGCTCTTCGACGATTTCGCGGGCGACGTCGCCGACATTCGAATAGCCGACGCCGGTGTAGTAGGGGCCCTGCGGAGCCGGATAACCCTGCTCGGGGAAGCCGAGCGGGCGGCCGTTCTGGTAGAAGAAATATTCCTGCTCAAAGCCGAACCAGGCATCTTCGTCGTCGAGGATGGTGGCGCGGGCGTTGCTCGGGTGCGGCGTGACGCCATCGGGCATCATGACTTCGCACATGACGAGCACGCCGTTGGTGCGGGCCGGGTCAGGATAGATGGCGACGGGCTTCAGCACGCAATCGGAGCTGCGGCCTTCGGCTTGCATCGTCGACGAGCCATCGAAGCCCCAGAGCGGAAGCTGTTCCAGCGTCGGGAATGCGTCGAATTCCTTGATCTGCGTCTTGCCACGCAGGTTCGGTACCGGGGTGTACCCATCGAGCCAAATATACTCGAGCTTATATTTTGTCATCGTGACTCTCTCAATGCGACGAAGGTGAGCAAACCCGGATGATCTGGGCGCGCAAACGCATCCGACCGCCAGGGGATGCACCTAGTGAAGCACGTAGCGTGCCAGTTTGATCGCCGGCGAAAGAAAAATCTTCAATGAGCCGCTCGATCCGCGCTTTTTCTTTCTCGAAAAGAAGCCCGTTTGAACGGTCGAAGGCTGATTCCTCAGGAGGATAAAGAGGTTTTCTGCCTTGGAACCGGATGAAAATTTGGGCGTTTTGCTTGAAATGGTGAAGTGTTGAACAAATAGGCGGAAGCTTCGGGCGCAGACAGCATATGGATCAATCATAGTTACTTCATGCATATATTTTGTGCAATTTGCATAATCTATGTGCATCATGCTATGGTCGCGGTCCTGATATCGATGCGCCGAACGGAATGGAGGCGATCTCATGCCCACCGGTTTCCATCGCGAATCCGCGACGATCTACCAGTTTCCCGTCAAGCCGACCCGGGCCGCAAACCGGTTCGAACGCGCAAGGCTGATGGAGCGCGAGGCGGCTGATGTCTGCGACGCCGCACTCGACAGCTGCTGGTATCATGACGAGGCGGTTCGCGAGACAGATCGGCCGACGAAGTCCTGATTTTTACACCCTTAACCGGGAAGAATGCTGAGAAGGCGGGGAGCGCCCGCGCATGGCATATCTGCGCGGCGGTCACGCGCGGGCTCAGCCACCACTCAACCCGAGTTTTTCTCTTGCAACCAAGGCCCCATGCTCGCTGACGACGCGAGCCGCCACGCCTGCGGCGAAGCGGGCGGCTGCCGGCGCGTCCTGACTCTCAAGATAGCGTGCGAGGAAGGCACCATTGAAACTGTCGCCAGCACTGGTGGTGTCGACGACGTTTTCGACCTTTTCGGCCGGAACGAAGGTCTCCTCACCGGCGAAATTCAAGGTGACGCCGTCGGCGCCGTTCTTGACGATGACATTGATGGCGCCGAGTGCGAGATAGCGCTGGATCGTTGCTTCGATGGAATCGTCGCCGAAATGGGCGGCCTCGTCGTCGAAGCTCGGCATGACGAGCACGGAAGAGCGGGCGCCCTCGCTGATCGTCGCGTGCATGACATCGTAGCTCGACCACAGACGGGGACGGATGTTCGGGTCGAACACCACGAGCTTGCCGGCTGCCTTGGCGCGGCGGACCTCCGCGAGCAGCGTCGCGGCATCCTCCTGCGGCAGGATGGCAAGGGTGATGCCGGAGAAATAGACGAGATCGGCGCTCTCCACCGCCTCGCGCAAATGATCTGGATCGGCAGCCAGGCTGCGGGCGGCCGAACTGTCGCGCCAATAGCTGAAGGAGCGTTCGCCGTTCTTCAGGTTGATCATGTAGAGGCCCGGCGTCCTGCCCTTGATGCGGCGGATGAGGTTCGTGCCGATACCCGCTCCGGCGATAAAGGCAGCCATCTCGTCCGACATGGCGTCGTCACCGAGCGCCGTGAAATAATCGACCGACCAATCGGGACCGAGGCAAGCGCTAGCATACCAGGCGGTGTTGAAGGTATCGCCGGCAAAGCCCTTGCGCAGCAGACCGTCGCCGGCCTGCGAGAGCTCCACCATGCATTCACCGATCGACAGAAACCGTCTTCCGTTCACCTTGCCCTCCCGGCATCGGAGCGTCGCTGATGCAACAGCCGCTCTATCGCTTTGAATAAACGCGTCATGCGCTGATACGCGGAGCCGGGCGGAGTGACAAGGGTCGATATTGCGAGCGCCATTGCGACCAGAAACGGAAGCCGCCTTCGCAGGCTAAGCGAAGGCGGCGCCGGCGAAGGGTGTCTATTCGTGAATGGTGTAACTGCCGAGCGCGCAAAGGTCCTGCGTGTCTTCGGTGGTGTCGAGGTTCGAGTCTTCGTCGAATTCGAAGCGCATGTCGTATTTGCAGACGGTGCGGCCGTCGGCGATGGTGATGTTCACAGTCTCGCCCGGATTGAGGACATCCTCGCCAAAGACGTCTTCTTCCCAGTTGTTGACGCCGGTCGGCGAGCTGTAGAAGCGCGTCAGGACGGAATTGGTCCCGTTGGTGAGCTGGAATTTCAGATCTTCGGCATACGACGATACGGCGGAGGTGGCGATGATCGCGGCTGCAAGCGCGATCAATCCGGATAGTTTCGATTTCATATATGCGTTCCCCAGGCCCATGATCAGGCGGGGGCAGGGATAGCATATCCGCATCTAATTCTTTGTTATCGGAGACTATGGATTCCGAAGTAAGTGTGTTTTGGCCGTTTCGCGGCGAAGGGGACGTGAGAAGTCTTTGGAAAAGGCGGGCCGCTTCATAGGGCCCGCGTTCCATTCACGGCCTGTCCATATGATAGCAGGCCGCCTTCTGGCCGGGACGAACCTCCTCGGTCGGCGGCATTTCGGTGCGGCAGATGTCGGTTGCCTTCCAGCAGCGGGGAGAGAATACGCAGCCTTTCGGCGGGTTGAGCGGCGAGGGCGGATCGCCCTGGAGGCGGATGCGGGTGCGCAGGCGCGCGAGCTTCGGATCCGGGATCGGCGCGGCGGAAAAGAGCGCCTGTGTATAGGGATGGGCCGGATGATCGAAGACGGTGGCGCAGTCGCCTGATTCCACTACCCGACCGAGGTAGAGCACCAGCACATCGTCGGAGATCAGGCGCACGACCGAGAGGTCGTGGCTGATGAAGATCAGCGTCAGCCCGAATTCCTTGCGCAACTTGCGCAGAAGCGTGATGACCTGGCCCTGGATCGAAACGTCGAGAGCCGAAACGGGCTCGTCGCAGACGATGAGCTTCGGTTTGGTGATGATCGCACGCGCAATGCCGATGCGTTGCGCCTGGCCGCCGGAGAATTCGTGCGGATAGCGGTTGATCATCTCCGGCACCAGGCCGACGGCGCCCATGATGTCGCGCACCCGCTGGGTACGCTCGGACTTCGAAAGTTTCGGTTCGAAGACAGTGAGCGGCTCGGCGATGATGTCTCCAACCGTCATGCGCGGGTCGAGCGAGGCGATCGGATCCTGGAAGATGATCTGCATGTCGCGGCGCGCGGCGCGCATTTCCTCCTCCGACAGGTCGAGAAGATTGCGGCCTTGCCAGAGAATGCGGCCCCTCTGCGATTTCAAAAGCCGCAGGATGGAGCGGCCGAGTGTGGATTTGCCACAGCCGGATTCGCCGACGACGCCGAGCGTGCGGCCTTCGGCGAGGTCGAAGCTGACATTATTGACGGCGGTAAGGAAGACCGGCGGCTTGAAGAGGCCTTTCGCCGGCAGTTCGAACTGGGTGGTGAGGTTTTCGACTCTCAGCAGCGATCGCTCAGCCATGGTTCAGCAACTCCTCACGACGCGGGAACGGGTGGTAGCAGGCCGCACAGTGGCGCGGCGCCAGGGTTTCGAGCGGCGGCGGGCGGTCGATGCAATCGTCCTGAACCTGCGAACAGCGTGGCGAGAAATTGCAGCCCTTTGGCAGGTGCTGCAGGTTCGGCGGGCGCCCCGGAATGACGACGAGGTGGTCGACATCCTGGTCCGGCCGCGGGATCGAGGCGTGCAGGGCCGCCGTATAGGGATGGGCGGGACTATCGAAGAGTTCGTCGACAGGCGCCTCCTCGACAATGCGGCCGGCATACATGACGGCGACGCGGTCGGCGAGGCCGGCGACGACGCCGAGATCGTGGGTGATCATGATGAGCGCTGTGTTCATCTCCGCCGTCAGATCGTTGAAGAGATCGAGGATCTGCGCCTGGATCGTAACGTCGAGCGCCGTCGTCGGCTCGTCGGCAATCAGGAGCTTCGGCTTGGTGAGCAGCGCCATGGCGATGACGATGCGCTGACGCATGCCGCCTGACAGTTCGTGCGGATAAAGGTGGAAGCGCCGCGTTGGGTCGGGGATGCCGACGCGTTTCAGCATGTCGAGGGCAGCGTCCGATGCGGCGCGCGCCGTCAGGCCGCGGTGAACCTCGAGCTGTTCCGTCAGCTGCCGGGAAATCTTCAGCGACGGGTTCAGCGCCGTCATCGGGTCCTGGAAGACCATGGCCATGTCCTTGCCGCGGATCTGGTCGAGCTCGCGCGGTTTCAGCGACAGCACGTCCTTGCCTTCGAGCAGCGCCTGTCCTGTCGTCTTGCCGTTCTTGGCGATGAGGCCCATGATGCCGAGGAAGGTCTGGCTCTTGCCGGAGCCGGACTCGCCGACGATGGCGATGCGCTCGCCGCGCCGCACGGTGAGGTTCATGTTGGAGACCGCCTTCACCTCGCCGTCGGGCGTCGCGAAGGTGATCGAGTAGTCCTTGAGTTCGAGCAGGATGTCTTTTTCTTGGAGCATTCTATCGATCCTTCGGGTCGAACGCGTCGCGCAGGCCGTCGCCGATGAAAAGCAGGCTGAGCAGCAGCATCACGAGGAAACTTGCCGGGAAAATCAGCAGCCAGGGCATGCTTTCCATGGCGTCGGTTCCCTCGGCAATAAGCGTGCCGAGTGAAGTCAGCGGTTCCTGCACGCCGAAGCCGAGATAGGAAAGGAAGCTTTCCGTGGCGATGATTTCAGGCACCGTCAGCGCCGCGAAGATGACCACCGGCCCGACGAGGTTCGGGATGATGTGCTTGACGATGATCTTGAACGGCCGCTGCCCGGAGGCCCGCGCCGCCTCAATGAACTCGCGATGCTTGATCGACAGCGTCTGGCCGCGCACGATACGGGCCATAGTCAGCCATTCCAGCGCGCCGATCGCGGCAAAGAGCAGGTAGACGTTGCGGCCGAAGATCACCATCAGCAGGATGACGAAGAGGATGTAGGGAAGCGCGTACATGATGTCGACGAAGCGCATCATGATCGCATCCAGCCTGCCGCCGATATAACCTGAGATCGCGCCATAAAGCACGCCGATGACGACCGAGACGACGGTCGCCGTCAGCGCGACGGCAAGCGAGACGCGGGTGCCGTAGAGCACACGGGCGAGAAGGTCGCGGCCGTTCGGGTCGGTGCCGAAATAATGGCCCGTCTCGATCGAGGGCGGGATGCGGAAGGCCGCCCAATCCGGATCCTCGTAGTTGAAGGGAATGAACCAGGGGCCGAGGAAGGCGGCGAGGATCAGGAGCCCCAGGACGGCGATCGACAGCACGGCGGCCTTGTTGCGCGCCAGGCGACGCAACGCATCCTTGGTCAGCGAACGGCCTTCGGGTGCGAGACCCTCCGCTTGCAGAAGCTCCTGGGCGAGCAGCTCGCGCTTTGCGGGATTGAGGATCATCGGTTTCTCACTTTCGGATCGAGCCACGCATAGGCGATATCGACGAGAAGGTTCAGGAACACGATCAGCACCATGTAGAAGATGACCGTACCGAGAACCATTCCATAGTCGCGGTTCAACGCCGCATTGACGAAGTAGCGGCCGATGCCGGGCAATCCGAAGATGCTCTCGACGACCAGCGAGCCGGTGAGAAGGTAGCTTGCCGCCGGTCCGAGATAGGAGACGACAGGCATCAATGCAGGCTTCAGCGCGTGGCGCATCACCGTCAGCCGCGGGCCGATGCCCTTGGCCTTGGCGGTGCGGATGAAGTTCTGGTTCATCACCTCGATCATCGAGCCGCGGGTGATGCGCGAGATGCGCCCGGCATGCGGCAGGGCCAGAACGATGATCGGCAACACGAGGAATTTGAGCGAGCCGTCACCCCAGCCGCCGACCGGAAACCAGGCGAGGTGGATGCCGAAGATCAATTGAAGGATCGGCGCGATGAGGAAGTTCGGCAGCACGACGCCGATCAAGATGAGGCTGCCGAGAATGTAGTCCGGCGTCTTGTTCTGGTAGAGCGCCCCGAGACAGCCGACGGTCACGCCGACGAGGATGGCGAGCAGGAAAGCGGCCGTGCCGATCGTGAAAGTATAGGGCAGACCGATCATGATCTGCTGAGCGACGCTGAAATCCTCACTGGAGAAGGAGGGCCCGAGATCGCCCTTGAGCAGATCTCCGACGTAGAGCAGGTATTGCTGGATCAGCGGCTTGTCGAGATTGTAGTGGGCCGCGAGGTTCTTGAGGATGACCGGCGGCAATGGCCTTTCGCCATCGAAAGGGCCGCCGGGGGCAAGGCGCAGGACGAAAAACGAGGCTGTCACGGCGATCCACATGACGGGGATCGTCGACAGCAGGCGACGGAGAGCGTATTTGATCATGGTCGTGGGCCGGTCCTTCCCGCGCGGGGCGGGAAGGACCGTTTTCCCTTACTCTTTCATCGACAGCCAGCGCGTGCGGTGGATGTCCTGGATGTTGTCGACGAAGCCTTCGACCTTCGGTGAGACGACGTTCTTCGAGACATAATAATAGATCGGCAGGGCGGCGGATTCATCAAGCGCCAGCTGCTCGGCCTTCTTGAAGATTTCGGCGCGCTTCTTCAGATCGGTTTCCGCGTTGCCGTCCTTGATCAGCTTGTCGTAATCGGGATTGGACCAGCGGCCGTAATTCATCTGGACGCCTGTTACCAGCAGGTTCAGGAAGTTGTCCGGATCATTATAATCGGCAAGCCAGCCGGCACGGCCGATTTCGACCTGGCCACGCTGCATCTGGTCGTAATGCACCTTGGTTTCGGCATTGACGAGTTCGACGTCGACGCCAAGCGGCTTCCACATGGATGCGATCGCAACGGCGATGCGCTTGTGGTTGTCGTTGGTGTTGTAGCTGAGAACGGCGTGAAGCGGCTTGTCCGGGCCGAAGCCGGCCTCAGTGAGCAGCTTCTTGGCTTCGGCGACCTTGTCCTTATACGGCAGGTCCTTCCAGCTGACATAGGCCGGCTCGCCGTAATTGGCGGTGCCCGGCGGAACCCAGGAATAGGCTGGCAGCTCGCCGGTGCCGAGGATCTGCGGGCCGATGACTTCACGGTTGATCGCCATCGACAGTGCCTGGCGGACGCGCTTGTCGCTGAAGGGCGGCTTCTGCGAGTTGACGACATAATAATAGAGGCCGGAGAAGGGAGCGACATGCGCCTGGCCCGGCAGGTTCTTCTTCATCCACTCGTACTGGTCGGTCGGGAAGTCGGTGAGGATGTCGAATTCGCCGGCACGGTAACGTTTCAGTGCGGCTTCCTGATCCTCGAGCACGAAGAACTTGGCGCCGTCGATCTTCAGGTCCTTGGCCCCGTACCACTGGTCGTTCTTGACTGTTGTGACGTGCGAGCCGGGAACCCATTCGACTGGCTTATAGGGGCCGTTGGTGACGATGTTGCCGATCTTGACCCAATCCTGGCCCTTCGCCTCGACGACATGCTTCGGCAGCGGATAGGCGGTGTAGTGCATCAGCGCATTGAGGAAATAGGGGGTCGGATTTTCGAGGGTGATCTCAAGCGTCTTGTCGTCGATCGCCTTGACGCCAAGCTGGCTGAGATCGGTGATCTCGCCCTTGTTGATCTTTTCGGCGTTCTTGATGGTGAACTGCAGATAGGCATAATCGGCGGCGTTCTTCGGGTCGACGAGGCGCTGGAAGGCGAAGACGAAGTCTCCTGCCGTTACCGGCTGGCCATCGGACCACTTGATGCCGTCGCGAAGCTTGAACGTGTAGACCTTGCCATCAGGCGAGATGGTCCAGCTTTCGGCCTGGCCGGGGACTGGATTGTCCTTGGCATCCTCGGTGACGAGGCCTTCGAAAATGTCGCCGGCGATGCGGTTCTCCCAGTCGCCGGAAAGTTTCTGCGGATCGAGCGACTGCGGATCGCCGCCATTGTGGATGTTGAGCGTCGCCGCGTGCGCCGAAAACGCCAGCAATGTGCCAAGCATCGCGGAGGCGAGAAATTTTTTCGTGAACTGGTTCATCGTGGGTCCACCTTTCTAGGCTTTGCGCCTTTATTAGACATCTGTTCCCGATTTTCGACCTCTTACGTGCAGGTCAGTGCGCACCTTATCGCAAAGGCTTTGCGTTGCAACCCCAAATCCGGGGGCTGGATTGAGGTTGTGGACAAGCCCATATGCGTCTCCCTCTTGTTGGATCGCGACGAAACGTCGCGGCGGTCGCGGTTCCGTTCATAACGGCTTCACGTGGTTGTCTTTTGTTTCGTCCGCTTTAGTGTGTCGAGCGCAAACGAGGCAGGAGATGTAGCCGATGGCATTGCAGGCAGGCGGGAATGCGGGCTGGTGGCGCGGAGCGGTGATCTATCAGGTCTACCCGCGCTCGTTTCAGGACACGAACAGCGATGGGCTCGGCGATCTCAAAGGCATCACCCGCCGGCTGCCGCATATCGCCAGCCTCGGCGTCGATGCGATCTGGCTTTCACCCTTCTTCAAGTCTCCCATGGCCGACATGGGTTACGACGTGTCCGATTATTGCGACGTCGACCCGATCTTCGGCACGCTCGCCGATTTCGACGAGATGATGGCCGAGGCGCACAGGCTCGGCATCAAAGTCATCATCGACCAGGTGATCTCGCACACCTCCGACCGACATCCCTGGTTTGTCGAGAGCCGGGCGAGCCGGAGCAATGCGAAGGCGGACTGGTATGTCTGGGCCGACCCGAAGCCGGACGGGACGGCGCCGAACAACTGGCTGTCGATCTTCGGCGGGCCGGGCTGGGAATGGGACGGCGTGCGCCGGCAATATTACCAGCACAATTTCCTGACGTCGCAGCCCGACCTCAATTTCCACAACGCAGAAGTGCAGGAGGCGGTGCTGGAGACGGTGAAGTTCTGGCTCGATCGCGGCGTCGACGGCTTCCGGCTGGACACGGTCAACTATTATTTCTGCGACAAGCAACTCAGAAGCAATCCGCCGCACGAGCCCGATACCAATGATGGGGGCCTCGATGCGCCCGACACCAATCCCTATGGCATGCAGAACCACCTCTACGACAAGACGCAGCCGGAAAACATTGGCTTCCTCAAGCGCTTCCGCGCACTGCTCGACCGCTATGAGGATCGCACGACCGTCGGCGAAGTCGGCGACGGTGCACGCTCGCTGAAAACGGTGGCCGCCTATACGAGCGGCGATGACAAGCTGCACATGTGCTACACGTTCGATCTGCTGGGACCGGATTTCACCGCCGCACATATCCGCGGCTGCGTCGAAGCCTTCCAGAAGGTGGTGACCGACGGCTGGGTCTGCTGGGCATTCTCCAATCACGACGTCATGCGCCATGTCAGCCGGTTCGCGCTGACCGAAGAGGAGCGGCCCGTCATCGCCAAGCTCGCGATCTCCGTGCTTGCGGCGCTGCGCGGTTCGATCTGCCTTTACCAGGGCGAGGAGCTCGGACTGCCGGAAGCGGAGCTTGCCTTCGAGGATCTGCGCGATCCCTACGGCATCCGCTTCTGGCCGGCCTTCAAGGGCCGCGACGGATGCCGCACGCCGATGCCTTGGGAAGCCAGCAAGGCGCATGCAGGCTTCACCTCGGCTGAAAAGAGCTGGCTGCCGGTGCCTTACGAGCAGGCTGCGCTTTCCGTGGATACGCAGGAGGACAGCAACAGCTCGGTGCTGCACCACTACCGCAGGACGCTCGCCTTCCGGAGGAGCCAGCCGGCGCTTGGTGACGGCGAGATGACCTTCATCGGCACCAACCAGGACCTGCTCGCCTTCACCCGCGAAAAGGGTGAAGAGAAACTGCTGTTCGTTTTCAACCTGACGCGCAAACCGGCGGAATTCCGCCTGCCTGACGGCATGGTGTTCGGAGAGCCGTTGACCATGCCGGGGTACGAGGCTGTGGACGGAGCCGGAACGGTCACGCTTGCAGCGCTGGACGGGTTCTGTGCGCGGGTTGGTGGCCTCTCGAAGCTGCTCGGGACGGTGCCCGTTGCGAAACCTGTTGAGAGTGAATGGCCGGAAGCCTGGCAGTAAGCACTCCAACCCTGGCGCTACTCACCCGATCAGCGCGAATTTGTCCACATCGACCATGCCGCGGTCGGAAATCTTCAGATGCGGGATGACGGGCAGCGGCAGGAAGGCCAACTGGAGGAATGGCTCTTCCAGCGTGGCGCCGAGTGCCAAGGCGGCCTTGCGCAGATGGTGCAGCGTGTCGCGCACCTTCTCGTAGGGTTCCAGACTCATCAGGCCGGCGACGGGCAGGGCGATTTCGCCGGTTATCTTGCCGTCCTCGACCACGACGAAACCACCCTTGATCTCGCCGAGGCGGTTTGCGGCGCGAGCCATGTCGTCCTCATTGACCCCGACGACGCAGATATTGTGGCTGTCATGGCCGACGGTGGAGGCGATCGCACCCTTCTTCAGGCCGAAGCCTTGGACGAAGCCGTTGGCATGGTTGCCGTTCTTGCCGTGGCGCTCGATGACGGCGACCTTGATGATGTCGTTGGTTAGATCGACCGTCGTCTCGTTGCCCTTGGCCGGCAGGCGGTAGCGGCGATGCTCGGTGATGATCTTGCCCGGCATGACGCCGATGACCGATGTTTCGCCCTCGGCGACCGGCACACCGAAATGGGCGGCATTGACCGGCCGGGCCTTGACGCTGTCGAGGCCGATCGGGGCGACCGGTCTGCGCGTGGCAAAAAGCGCGTCGGTGACGCGGCGGCCGGCGGAAAAAACCATCTCTGCACGGCAGCTTTCCAGGCTGTCGAGAACCACGAGATCGGCGCGCCAGCCGGGCGCCACCAGGCCGCGGTCTCTAAGGCCGAAGGCGCGAGCGGCCGAGATCGAGGCGGCGCGGTAGATCGCCAAGGGCTCGACGCCGTTGGCGATCGCCGTGCGGATCATATGATCGAGATGGCCCTGTTCGGCAATATCGAGTGGATTGCGGTCGTCGGTGCAGAGCGCGAGGTAGGGGGAAAGCCGCTCGGTGATGATCGGGATCAGCGCGGCGAGGTCCTTGGACACCGAGCCCTCGCGCACCAGGATATGCATGCCCTTGCGGATCTTTTCCAGCGCCTCGGTGGCGCTCGTGCACTCATGCTCGGTGCGGATGCCGGCCGAGAGATAACCGTTGAGATCCTTGCCGGACAGAAGCGGCGCATGACCGTCGATATGACCGCCCTGGAAGGCGTCAAGCTTGGCCATGCAGATGGGATCCTTGTGGATCACGCCGGGGAAATTCATGAACTCGGCAAGGCCGATCACCTTGGGATGGTCGCGGAAGGGCAGCAGGCTTTCGATCGGCAAGTCAGCGCCCGCAGTTTCGAGATGCGTTGCCGGCACGCACGAGGAGAGCTGGACGCGGATGTCCATGATCGTCTCCAGCGACGATTCCAGGAAGAACTCGATGCCCTCGGTGCCGAGCACATTGGCAATCTCGTGCGGATCGCAGATAGCGGTCGTGACGCCATAGGGCAGGACGCAGCGGTCGAATTCATGCGGCGTCACCAGCGAGGATTCGATGTGCAGATGCGTGTCGATGAAGCCGGGAACGACGGTTCTGCCCGAGATGTCGATCTCGGTCTCGCCCGCATAGTCGCCCGCGGTGCCGACGATGCGGTCGGCGCCGATGGCGATGTCGGAGCGGACGATTTCGCCGGTGACGAGATCGAAGAAGCTGCCGCCCTTCAGCACGATGTCGGCGGGGATACGGCCCACACCCTGGTCGATGAGACGTTCGAGTCTGTTGGTCATGGCACCGCTCACATTGCAACCGATTCCGGAACTTATAACCGATCTGCAGCGACATGCGATGCCCACAAGCGAAACCGGGCGCTTATAGCGCCCGGTCGCAATCTCTATATCCTGATTTATTCCGCAGCGACGATCTTCCCGCCTTCCCACTTGTAAAGCGAGAAGCTTTGCGAGGTCAGGTCGCCGGTCTCGCCGTAGGTGAGCTTGCCGATGGCGGTCGGAACCTCCATCCCATCCTTCAGAGCAGCCGCGACGGCTTCCGCATCCTCGGCGCTGCCGGCCTTTTCGATGCCGGCTTTCAGAACTTCGACGGCGGCATAGGCGTTGAGGGTGAAGGCCTCGGCCGGAATGTTCTTGGCGGCGAGCGCATCGGCAGCCGTCTTGGAGTCCGGGCTCTTGGTGGCGTCGGAAGCATTGGTGAACAGCGTGCCTCCCGCCGCATCGGTGCCGATCGCCCAGAATTCGGTGTTCGAGAGGCCGTCGCCACCGATGATCATCGCGTTGGCGGAGAGGTCATGCAACTGGCGGGCGAGCAGGCCGCCCTCCGGGTGGTAGCCGCCGAAATAGACGATGTCGACCTTCTCGGACTTGATACGGGTGGTGAGGGCGCTGAAATCCTTGTCGCCAGGGGTGATCGCGTCATTGACGACTTCGGTGACGCCGCCGGCGTTCAGCGTTGCCTTGAAGGCGTCGGCAAGACCTTTGCCGTAGGCGCCCTTGTCGTTGACGATGGCGATGCGTTTGTCCTTGAAATTCTTCAGCACGTATTTGGCGGCGACTTCGGCCTGTTGATCGTCGCGGCCGCAGGTGCGCAGCACATTGGTGAGGCCGCGCTTGGTGAGGTCCGGGGCTGTTGCGGTCGGGGTGACCATCAGCACGCCGTTTTCAGCCAGAACGTCCGACACCGGGATCGCAACGCCCGATGTCACCGGGCCGACGACGAAGCGGATGCCGTCGCCAACAACCTTGTTGGCGGCGGAAACGCCCTGCTTCGGTTCGCCGGCATCGTCGGCCAGTTCCAGCACGACCTTCTCGCCGAGAATGCCGCCCTTCTTGTTGATCTCGTCGACGGCAGTCTGAGCGCCGTTCTTCACCTGATCGCCATAGGCGGCGACGGGACCGGTCAGCGGCGCGATCAGGCCGATGGTGATGTCGGCATGAGCAAGGGGCGCAAAGGCGAGTGACGCGACGAGGGTCGCCGTCAATGTCTTGAGGGTCATTGTCTGTCTCCTTGGATGGGGTCGTCGACCCGCGATGATGTGCCGCGCCGGCTTTCCCGATCATTCAACAGACTCCAGAGGCTGCGCCAAGGACGATCGGTAACGGTGCGATCAGCGAACCCGCCGGCCATGTTTGACTCGGGGAGGGCTCATGGCAAGATTTCTAGAAATTTTGATGGGATTGCGCAAGTTCATAACAAAATGGAAGGAAAATTCGGCGGATCCGGCTGAAAATTCAGTTGGAACGGATCATTTTCTCCGTTTTGTCGCGATTTTCAAAGGCGAGGCGGCGAATGGTCACGACCTGCTTCCGGACAAAATCACATCCATAAGGTTGTCTTTAATTTCCCTATTAACCGTTAGTTTGGCCAATGGCAGTAGTATCCATGGGACCCCGAATACCGCCGCATTGAAAAAGAGAACAATACAAAGAATTAGATAGACCTATCGGGAAACAGAGATCTGCATGCTCAAGCGTATCGACGCCGGTCAGGTGTGTATCGGAATGTTTGTGGAGGTTATCGAGGGCCTGTGGCAGGATCCGTTTTTGTCCAAGCGCAGATTTTCCCTGCGGCGTGAGATTGATGCTGCAAAAATTCGTAAATGCGGCACTGCCGGCGTCGTCATCAATACCAGCAAGGGGCTCGATACCAACGGCCTGCCGGGCCGCGACGTCGAGATCGACATTCAGGCCGCGCGCGAGACCGTCCAGAAATCCGTGCAGTTGCTGGAAGAGGCTTTCGCAAAGCTGCGGAACGGCGATGGAGTCAGCATAGATCACGTGGCGCCGGTGATTTCGTCCGTCTCCAAGTCGATGGATGAGAACCCCGCGGTGTTCCTGAGCGTCACGCGCCTGAAATCAAAGGACGAGGTAACCTTCCTGCATTCCATTTCGGTGAGCGCGCTGATGATCCTTTTCAGCCGTCATCTCGCACTCGACGAGCATACGATTCAGATGCTCGGCACCGCGGGTTTGCTGCACGATGTCGGCAAGCTTGAAATTCCGCTTGAGGTGCTGAACAAGACGGGGCCCCTGGAAAAGGATGAAATCGGCTTGCTTCGGGGCCATCCGGAGAAGGGGCACGCGATCCTGTCGCGGCAGGAGGGCATGTCGGACATCGTTCTCGACGTTTGCCTCAATCATCACGAACGCATCGACGGCAAAGGCTATCCGCGCAGCTTGCCCGCCAGCGAGGTGAGCCTGCACGCGCGGATGGCCACGATCTGCGATGTGTATGACGCCATTACCTCTGTGCGGCCATATAAGGCGCCGTGGAGTGCCAGCCAGGCACTGAAATGGATGTTCGGCGCCGAGGGGCATTTCGATCGCCAGCTCCTGAAAAAGTTCGCCCTCTGCCTTTCCGTCGCCTCTGTGAACTGAGGTTTAAATTTTCAGACGGAAAGACCCGCGAGAACATTGTCTATCGCGGGTCTTTTGATGAGAGCCTCGTGAGCGTCTTCAGATGTTGTTCTGAAAAATGGTCCGCAGCTTGCCGAAGAGTTCGTCGATATGCTGCTTCTCGATGATCAGCGGCGGGGAGAGTGCGATGATGTCGCCGGTGGTGCGGATCAGAAGCCCGCTCTCATAGGCCTTCAGGAAGGCGGTGAAGGCGCGTTTCGTCGGCTCGCCGGCGATCGGGTCGAGTTCAATTGCGCCGATCAGGCCGGTGTTCCTGATGTCGATGACGTTGGGGCAATCCCTGAGTGAATGCAGCGCGTCGGCCCAGTAGTTGGAAAGTTCGCCGGCGCGGGTGAGCAGACCTTCTTCCTTATAGGTGTCGAGCGTGGCAAGGGCTGCGGCGGAAGCGATCGGGTTACCGGAATAGGTATAGCCGTGGAAGAACTCGATCATGTGCTCCGGGCCGTTCATGAAGGCATCATGGATCTCGGAGGTGACGAAGACAGCGCCCATCGGAATGACGCCGTTGGTCAGTCCCTTGGCGGTAGTGATCATGTCGGGCTTGACGTCGTAATATTGCGCGGCGAAGGGGGCACCGAGACGGCCGAAGCCGGTGATGACTTCGTCGAAGATCAGAAGGATGCCATGTTTGGTGCAGATTTCGCGCAGCTTCTGCAGGTAGCCTTTCGGCGGAATCAGGACACCGGTGGAGCCCGCCACCGGCTCGATGATGACGGCGGCGATGGTGGAGGCGTCATGCAGCGTGACGATGCGCTCGAGTTCGGTAGCGATGTCACCGCCATGCTCAGGTTCGCCGCGGGTGAAGTTGTTCTTGCCGGGCTGGTGGGTGTGCGGCATGTGGTCGACACCGGTCAGGAGCGTGCCGAACATCTTGCGGTTGGCGACGATGCCGCCGACGGAGATGCCGCCGAAATTGACGCCGTGATAGCCGCGCTCCCGGCCGATCAGGCGGAAACGCGAACCGTTACCCTTCACGCGGTGATAGGCAAGCGCCACCTTGAGCGCGGTCTCGACGGATTCGGAACCGGAATTCGTGTAGAGGACGTGGTTCATGCCCTCCGGAGCGATATCGACCAGCCGGTTCGCCAGTTCGAACGCCTTGGGATGGCCGAGCTGGAAAGCCGGCGCGTAATCGAGTTCGCCCGCCTGCTCGCGGATCGCTTCGGTGATTTTCGGGCGGCAGTGGCCGGCGTTGACGCACCAGAGACCAGCCGTGCCGTCCAACACCTGACGACCGTCATGGGTGGTATAATACATGTCCTTGGCGCCGACGAATAACCGCGGCTCCTTCTTGAACTGGCGATTTGCCGTAAACGGCATCCAGAAGGCACGAAGATCGTTCGGTGCATTGAGGCGGTTGGACATGCTGTTCTCCTGACCGTTGGCGGCCCGTTCCCAGGGGCTTGTCGCCCGAATTTTTACTGCCCGGTCAAATTATCAGGGCTTCCCAACGCGTCAACGAGAAAAGTCCCGACACAAAAGCGCGACCGGCAAATTGCGAGAGTTGCCGGTCGTTTTGAGTTCAGCTGCTGGAATACGTTGCCGAGATTTGCGGGGAGCATTTCCTACGGCGCGGCACCGGCCGACGTTCCTGTCAGCGCTATCATCAGGCTGCGGATCTGCTTCTGCTCGGAACGAGGTAGATGTCTTCGAGTGTCGCCAGGATCTTCATGACCGGCTCGGATGTACTCGAATAGTAGATGGTTTGGGCGTCGCGGCGGGTCTTGACCAGCTTCTGCGCGCGCAGTTTCGAAAGGTGCTGTGAAAGCGCCGACTGGCTAAGGCCGACTTGTGTGGCAAGCACTCCGACGGCGACCTCGCCTTTTACCAGGCTGCACAGGATCAGCAATCTTTTGGGATTGGCCATGGCTGACAATAGTGCTGCCGCCACATTCGTGTGGTCAGCCAAATCGGGGGTTTCCATATTGTTATCTTCCTAATGCGAAACGTACATCATCTATCTGGTAAGGGCTGTCTGCCGGAGCCCGCGGCAAAATTAGCAACTGGGCTCGAAGATTGTATATACCTAAATTTAAGGTATCGAGTATGCTATTTTAGATATGTTTGAACAAATGTGATCGGAATCCACAGCGAGCGTTTCGAATTCGCATCGCACCAAAAAGTCGCCGGAAATGATCTCAAAACCCGCCGGATCGATCCCGCAGATGCGCCAAGAAGCCGATTTCGGGGCTTTTAAGCGCATGGCAAGGGTTTGCGCCACATCGGAATGGCGCTCTACTAAATCTCGCACTATTTCGGCCGCTTTGGCGGCAACCTCTTCGTTTGCCGGCGATTGGATCATGAGATCCCCGCCGTCGAGATGGTAGGCACGGCCGAAGCCGGCGTTGAGGCTCGCCTGCTCCGGTTTGAGACGGAAGAAGAGGAAATCGGGGAAATCGATATAGAGATTTGCCTTGGGATGGCGATCGAGGAAACGCGTGCGAATGCGCTCGTGGAACCGATGACCATGCTCAATCGGCTCCGCCGTGCATTGGGTCGTCAGCCGGCCATGGGCAAGCGGATCGCCCTTGCCGGGCTCGCCGGTCAGCAGCGAGGCGCGCGGGTCTCTTGCGAGCGCCTTTGTGTGAGCCGAAAGTTTCGAAACCAGGATGACGGGGGCGCCGTCGATATCGGTGGCGAGGAGCACTCGGCTGGCAAAGGGAAAACCAGTATCGGGATCGAGAACGGCAATCGCCGCGTACCGTGCGGAGCGCAACAGCACGCGGGCGAGCCTGCGGGCCTCGTCGTCGGTTTCGCGTAAGGGCGAGGGCTGATCTTTCATACCCGCTTTGTGGCAAAGCGGATCGAAAACATCAAGCGTCCTCCTTGCGGCGATGACGCGTGAGGCCGGCGACGACATCCTGGGCGGTGATCGTGCCGATGACCGTACCGTTTTCCACGATGCCGATGCTGCCCGGCTGGCGGGCGAGTACGTCGAGGACATCGACGAGCGGAGTTGCGGCACGGGCCGTGGCGCTGACGCTCATGCCGGCCGCCGTCTGGCCGAGACCGGGCTGCATGACGTCGGCGGCGGTCAGCATGTTGATCGGGTTGAGGTTCTGCACGAAGTCGGCGACATACTGGTCCGCGGGGTTCTTGACGATGTCGTGCGGCGTTCCGCACTGAATGATCCGGCCGCCCTCCATGATGGCGATGCGATTGCCGATGCGGAAAGCCTCGTCGAGATCGTGGCTGACGAAGAGAATGGTCTTCTTCAGCCGCCGCTGGAACTCCAGGAGTTCGTCCTGCAGGCGGGTGCGGATCAGCGGGTCGAGCGCCGAGAAAGGCTCGTCCATGAGCAGGATCGGGGCGCCGGTGGCAAAGGCGCGGGCAAGGCCGACACGCTGCTGCATGCCGCCGGACAATTCGTTGACCTTGCGGTTCGCCCATTTCGTCAGGTTGACGAGTTCGAGCTGCTCGCCGACGCGGGCCTTGCGTTCGGCCTCCGGCATGCCGGCGAGTTCGAGACCGAAGCCGACATTTTCCGCGACGGTGCGCCAGGGCAGCAGGGCGAACTGCTGGAACACCATGGAGACGGTGTGGGTGCGCAGTTCGCGCAGCGCCTTGGCATTGCATTTGTAAGGATTGACGAGGCCGGTGGTCGTGGAGACCGCGACGTCGCCGCGCACCACGGGAGCGAGCCCGTTGACGGCGCGCAGCAAGGTCGACTTGCCCGAACCGGAAAGGCCCATCAGCACGAGGATCTCGCCTTCCTCGATCGTCAGCGACGCATCGGCGACGCCGAGCACCAGGCCAGTCGCGGCGCCGATCTCGTCACGCGTTTTGCCCTGGTCGGCCATGGCAAGAGCGGCTTCCGGCCGATCGCCGAAGATAATGCTGACATCCTTGAAGCTTACCGCGGTCATGCGCCGTCTCCTTCACCCGCCGTGCGGAACATGCGGTCGAGAATGATCGCCAGGATGACGATACAGAGACCGGCTTCGAAGCCTTTTGCGACATTGACGGTGTTCAGCGCACGCACGACCGGCACGCCGAGACCATCAGCGCCAACGAGTGCGGCGATGACCACCATCGACAGCGACAACATGATAGTCTGTGTGAGACCCGCCATGATCTGCGGCGCCGCGAAGGGGAGCTCGACCTTGCGCAGCACCTGCATCGGCCGCGCGCCGAAGGCGACCGCGGCTTCGACAAGGGAGGGCGGCGTCGAGATAATGCCGAGACGTGTCAATCGAATGGGAGCGGGGATCGCGAAGATGACGGTCGCGATCAGGCCCGGAACCATTCCGAGGCCGAACAGGATCAGTGCCGGGATCAGGTAGACGAATGTCGGAATGGTCTGCATCAGATCAAGTACCGGGCGCATGGCGGCATAGACCCAGGCGCGGCGGGCGGCCGCGATACCGAGTGGAATGCCAATCACCATGCTGACGAAGGTGGAGGCGAGCACGAGGGCGAGCGTCTCCGTCGTCTCCTTCCAGTATCCTTGGTTCATGATGAGCAGCAGCCCAAGACAGGTGAAGAGCGTGATCACGATCGACCGCCGCAGCCAGAAGGCGAGGGCGGAAATAATCGCGATGACGATCAGCGGATGCGGCTTTTGCAGCACGAAGAGCAGGCCGTCGATGACGTGCGACAGCAGAAAGGCAAGCTGGTTGAAGAACCATTCGCCATTCGAGGTCAGCCAGTCCACGAAGGATTTGGCCAATGGGCCGATGGGAATCTTAGAGTCGGTGATCCAATTCAAGAGCGCGCCTATCCAGAAAAAATAACAATCGGACAAAAATGAAGCGGGGCGGCGAACCGCCCCGTTCATGTGATCAAAGGCCGAGGCTGGTCTTGGCGGCCGCCAGAGCGTCGCCCTTGCCGTCGCGGGTCTTGACGCCGGCGAGCCAGGGCTCGAGCGCCGACGGGTTGGCCTTCAGCCATTCGGTAGCTGCGGCTTCCGGCTCCTTGCCGTCGTCGAGGATCTTACCCATGATCTGGTTCTCCATGTCGAGGGAGAACGTCAGGTTCTTCAGCATCGCGCCGACATTTGGGCATTCGCCGAGGTAGCCGGCGCGGACATTCGTGTAGACCTTGGCGCCGCCGAAGTCGGGACCGAAGACGTCGTCGCCGCCCGTGAGATAGGTCAGCTTGAAGTTGGTGTTCATCGGATGGGGTTCCCAACCGAGGAAGACGACGGGCTTGCCTGCCTTCTCGGCGCGAGCGACCTGGGCGAGCATTCCCTGTTCGGAGGATTCGACGACTTCCATATCCTTCATGCCGAAGGTGTTCTTTTCGATCAGATCCATGACGAGGCGGTTGCCGTCATTGCCGGGTTCGATGCCGTAGATCTTGCCGTCGAGATCGTCCTTGTGGGCGGCGATATCCTTGAAGTCCTTAATGCCGAGCTCAGCACCCTTGGCGTTGGTGGCGAGCGTGTACTTGGCGCCAACGAGGTTGGGGCCAAAGGATTCAACCGACTTGTCATCGATATAGGGCCGGACGTCCTTTTCCTGCGTCGGCATCCAGTTGCCGAGGAAGATGTCGATGTCCTTGTTCTTCAGCGAGGTATAGGTGACCGGCACCGAGAGCACCTTGACGTCGGTCTGGTAGCCGATGCTCTTCAGGACGACGGAGGCGGTCGCCGTCGTGGCGGTGATATCAGTCCAGCCGACATCGGAGAAGTGGACGGTGGAGCAGCTGTCGGGATCGGCGGCGAAAGCGGCGGTCGCAACGGAGAGGGCGGCGACGGCAGTTGCAGTGACGAGTTTGAATGCGCTTGTTGTTTTCATTTTAGACTCCCAGTCTTTAGGTCCCCAAGCCAATCACCAATAACCCAGTTTGACAAGCGACCTCAGTGTGTTTGCGTCGTATCGACGGGTGCGATTGCGACGTTCGCAGATTTTTCGCAGTCGCGGTTTTTTGCGCCTTTCGGCGGGTTTCGGGCGTCAATTCCTGTGATTATTGCCGTTGCGGGGCTTTTCTTTGCCGATCCGAGCTTTCAATAAACCGATCAGGGAGAAATCCGATGGCAAAGCTCTATTTCAACTACTCGACGATGAACGCCGGCAAGTCGACGATGCTGCTGCAAGCCTCCTATAATTATCAGGAGCGCGGCATGCGCACGTTGCAGCTGATCGCCGCCTTCGACGAGCGCGCCGGCCGCGGCGTCATCGGTTCGCGGATCGGGCTGGAGGCGAGCGCCATACCCTTCGAGCCGGACGAGGATCTGTTCCGGCTGGTCATGACGCAGAGTGAAGGGGCGCCGATCTCCTGCGTCTTCGTCGACGAGGCGCATTTCATGACGCCTCTCCATGTCTGGCAGCTTGCCCGCATCGTCGACCGACTCGGCATCCCCGTCATGGTCTACGGGCTGAGGACGGATTTTCAGGGCAAGCTGTTTCCGGCCTCCCAGGAGCTTTTGGCGATCGCCGACGAAATGCGCGAGGTGCGCACGATCTGCCACTGCGGGCGTAAGGCGACGATGGTGGTGCGGCTGGACGCGCAGGGGAAGGTGTTGCACGAAGGCGCGCAGATCGATGTCGGCGGCAATGAGAAATATGTCTCACTCTGCCGCAGGCACTGGGATGACGAAATGAATGGGGCCTGGATCGCCGAGCCGGTGTGAGGCGGTGACAGAGCCGGTTTTCTTCGGCGTCTGGAGCGGCTAGCTTGGGCAGAAGATTCTCCGGAGGGATGAGGTGCGCAAAGCTCCGCCGTTCGACAGTCAGTACGAAGCCGCAGGCGGCCTTGCCGAAAAGATTGCGGCCGAGGGAGCCTATTGCGAAGCCTGCATCCGCGGCTTTGACAGCGACCAAACACGATCGGCCGACGAGGTTTTTCTCGAACAGAATGCGCGCTTCCAGGCCCATATCGCCGATGGCGCGGCGCTCGATGCGTTGCTTGCCGAGCTGGTCTTTACATTGGACCGGATGACGGGGGAGGTTTCGGCCGATCTCGACAGTTCCCGCGGATTGACGCTGCGCGAGAAAATGGCCGGCTGGACATCGCGCCAGCGGATGTGGCGCATGTATACCGAACGCGTGCGCGAGGCGCCTGCCATCGAGCGGCTGCTCGATCTCCTCGCGAAATCCGACGCGCTCGCCAGGCTGATTGTAAGCCAGCGCACCTCGATCATCGAACGCCACAAGATAGCCGAACACGGTCTCGTAGGCATTGTCGAGCAACGGCGCCGGCTGGTCGATTCGATCGACATCGCCCGACTGAAGATGAAGGAGCTCAACGCCAAAGCACTGACGACGCAGGGCCGTATCGGCGTCTATGGCAACAGGGCGCACTGGGAACAGATGGAGGCAGCGCGGCGGGCGTTGAAGGCGGAGGCCGAACGAATTTCCGCGGAGGAGCACGAGATGCGGGAGGACAGCCAGCGGCGCGAGCGCTTCATCGGCCTGTTCCAGGCTTTGGTGGATTCGCTGAATGGCCGGATCGGTACCTGCAACGTCTTGCTGCGCAAGCTGATGATCGATGTCGAGGAGCGGCTGATCATCTATCAGGCGCAGGTCGATACCGACCGGCCGGGCATGAAGGCCAGGATCAAGCCGGAGCTTTTCCCCGATATTGCAGCGCCGATCAGGCTGTTCGAGAAGGGGATGCTGGTCGCCCAGGATCTGGAGCGGCGCAAGAGCCGCGTCGACCTGGAAGCCGCAGGAAAGTTTCCTGCTTGGGCCGAGCCGTCGCAGGCAGTGTCGGGAGCGCCGCTCATCGATGCCGCCCGCAGGTCCTTCCGCTTCAGGTTGCCATTTCTGCGCTCCTGATCCGTGACGCCGCGCTGTTCGCGCTGCTTTCATTCGTAAAAATCGGGCGGCTCGTGTTGTGCTCGGGCGGGCGAGCGCATATGTGGATGCAGCGGGGCGGCGATGTCCTCCTGCTTAATTCCTTAACTCGGAACCGATTTAAGGAATTATGCAGCAACTCAAAGTGCTACAGCGTCCTTAGCGCGTGTAAAAGCGCGCGGCGCTGTAGTGTTCGCCTCGCCTGACAGGAGACGACGATGCTTGACCGGATTGCCGGTTTTTTCAGGCTGATCGGCCAGACGATCGGCCGCTGGGCCCGCCTGTTTTCCGCCTGGGCCTTCTGGCCCTTCCTCGCCGCGCATGGCTGGTATCAGCGCCGGAGCTGGATGATCCGGTTGCCGATCGTCGCGTTCGTCGCCCTCTTCGTCATGCTCTACGGCTATTTCTTCTGGCAGACGCAGGTGTGGACGAATTTCAACACCGCTTTCGTCGATCAATATCGGCTTTCCGAACGCAAGGTACCCGCCGGGCAGGAACTGCCGGTCGCCGAAGGGGCGGGTGCTGGGACCGCCAAGACCTGCCAGCGCTCGGCTATCGTCGATGTCGCCGCTGACCTGACCGATTTTAACGTCGACCAGAATGCATGGATTTCCTCCATGCTGCTCTACAAGATGGGCTTCTTCGGCATCGACTGGGACCACACGCCCTTCCTCGACAACAAGGCCTCGTTCCAGCGCGGTATCAACCAAGCCGTTCGTCGGACTTCGGCGGAGCTTGTCGACACGCTCGGGCGCGTGCGTGGCACGTCTGGCATCAACAATGACCTGCAGAGCGCACGCGGCAATCTGCAGTTCGACGAATACAGCTGGTATTTCGGGCTCAATCCCTTCGGCCCGAAGACGCCGACGCCTTCCTTCTACCGTACGGCGATAAGAGACCTGCGCAAGTTCAACACAGATCTCGCCGCCTGCAACGCTGTTTTCGACGGCCGCGCCGACAACCTCATGCAGTTCATCGACCGCATCGCCAACGATCTTGGTAGCACCTCCGACATGCTTGCCGAGCGCTCGGAACACCACAATCGCGGCTGGTTCGACACGCGCGCCGACGACCGATTCTGGTTCGCCTACGGCCAGCTCTATGCCTATTACGCCATCCTGACCGCGGCGCAGGCGGATTTCTCGCAGGTCGTGCGGGAGCGCAATCTGGGCGCGATCTGGGGCGGCACCACGCGGCAGTTCCAGGCGGCACTGCGCATCCAGCCCGCGATCATCTCGAATGGTCGCGAAGACGGCTGGATCATGCCGAGCCACCTCGCCACCATGGGCTTCTATATCCTGAGGGTGCGCTCGAACCTCGTCGAGATCCGGTCGGTGCTCGATCGTTAGGGCGTCGGTCGTCAGCGGCATGCGGTATGATCTTCAAAGCCAACGACGCGCAGCTAGGCTGCTCGAAGCGAAGAGACACGATTCCCCCTATTCACAGGATGACGTGCCGATCCTCTTCTGATTTTTCAGCTGATCAGCTTTAATCGAATTGCTTTGGCTACCAGCTGGGTCCGGTTGACGCAATCGAGTTTTTTGATCGCATTGGTCATATAGGCGTTCACGGTATGGTCCGAGAGCGTCAGGATCTGGCCTATTTCGATCGAGGTCTTGCCCTGTGCCGTCCAGCGCACCACTTCAAGTTCACGCGCCGACAGCGCATTGTGCGCGCTTTCCTCGTTGCGTCTGACCGCATTGAACGCGTCAAGGGCATGCAGAGTGATGATCGCCAGCTCGTTGACCTCGCTCTGGCTGAGCGCCGCACGCTCGCCGCAGAACCAGAAGACCAGGCGCCGGCCATCGACTGCAATGGTCGGCATGGCAACGCCCGCAGGTATCGCATGGCGCAGCATCAAGGCGCGCAGTTCGGCCGGAAAGGCCTGTCCATTGACGGCATCGCTGAGGTGCCAGGCCTGCGGCACGGCCGACTCCCTCAACCGTACGCCGAAAGGGCAACCACGCATCATGTTGGCGCGATCGAAATCTCTGATATAGGCCGCGGGAAGCGAGCTTTCGATCAGCAGCGGCTTTAGGAGAAGGTCTTCCGGTGAGGGAGCGTGCATCAGCGTCGCATAGGACAGTCCGAAGGCCGCGGAGACTCTGCCGAGCCCTTGCGCAAACAGGCTGCGTGTTCCTGCAACAGCAAGTTCCGCCGAAAGCAACGACTGTCTTTCAGAGGTGGTCATGTAAGACATTTGTACGCCTCCGGCAGCCTCAATGTTAACGCTATCAAATACACAAACACCGCCGGAAGCTAGTCCCAATTGCCTTTTGTCAAGCCGATCAGCCCGAAACGCACAGAAATAGTCACAACTGCGCGCGCATCGGTTGAGTTGCGGCTTGCGCAAGTAGCGTTGTGGTATCTTTGACTTCTGCTGCGGCGGGATAGCTGGGGATTCTTCCTGCTCCACGCAGGAAGAGAATCGCGCCGGAAGAGCCTGGGCGGCGGGAGGCGTCGAAATCCGGCTTGCTGCGCCACGATGCAATTGATAAGCGTATCATCATGTATAACTGAGGCGATTTAATCGTGCGCTTTGCACCTGGTTGGCATTTTAAGCATCTGTTTTCTCTGGCAGTACTTGTTGTTCTTTTGTTGAACTTGTCGCTCGGTGCCGCGCCTTCGCAGGCGGCTGGGCAGAAGAAGCAGGCAGGGCAACCCCCGATGCGTTTCATCATCGTGCGCAGCCTCCTCTGCATGGAAGACTGTCCTGAATGGATATCGGCGGAGGGCCGCATAACCTCCGATACTCCCACCCAGCTTAGGAAAGTTCTGAAGAAAATCGGGGACAGGAAACTGCCTGTCGTCTTCCAGTCGGAAGGCGGTGAGGTGGATGCTGCCTATGCGATGGGCCGGATGATCCGCAAGGCAGGCCTGGAAACAGCTATCGGGGGGACGCGACTGAAGGATTGCCCGGAGGATGATGCGCGCTGCGCTGCGGCTATCGCCAAGGATGGCAGCTCGGTCGGCGTCACCTATTCGGATGGTGCATACTGCTTTTCTGCATGTCCCCTGGCCTTCGCCGGCGGCATCTCGCGCGTCTCGTCGCAATGGGCCTTCATCGGCGTCCACCAGATCACGACCGTCTACAACAGGGTGCGTATCTCCTATCGCATCGAATATAAGATCGTGAACGGCAAGAAGACGGAAATTTCGCGCAAGGAGGTTGGACGCAAGGCGGCGGGACAGAGCAGCTCCACCAAGCTCGGCAAGAAGGCCACTGCTGCCCTGAAGATCTATTTGAAGGAGATGGGCGTCAGCGGTGATCTGATCGCTTTGATGATGAGTACGGCTCCTGATCGCATCACGATCGTACCGCCCGCAGATGCACTTCGCATGGGTCTGAACACCGACATGCTGGCTTACAATGAGTGGCCGGGAATGCCGCTCTGCGGGCCGGGTGCAGCCACTGATGCCGCCTGCCACGGCCATTCGGCGGTCGAAGCAGCTGGGGCGCCCGGGCAGTCTGCAGTCGCAGACACAAGCGAGAAACTGCCAACAACCCAGCCGATGGATTTTCTCCTGATGCATCATGGCAATTGTCAGGAGGAGTGCACGCAGTGGATTTCTGCGGAAGGAGACATAACGCGGGATACCCCGGTTCGGCTAAAGGCGATCTTGAAGACGCTCGGCGAAAGAAAGTTGCCGGTCGTGCTTCAGTCCAATGGCGGGGACATGGATGCGGCTTTCGCAATGGGACGCATCATCCGTGCTGCAGGTCTGGAGACCTCGGTTGGCAGAACACGGTTGCCGAACTGCCCGACCCTAAATCCGCGTTGCAAGGCGAGCATGGCCAAAAGCGGGTCGACCGAGGGGGAGGTCTCTGCCGGCGGTGCATACTGCCTTTCGACCTGTGCTCTCGTCTTGATGAGCGGAACGCCGCGGATTGTCGGATATTCCGATATCGGCCTTGTGAGACCCACGACGGCTGAATCTACGAAATTCTTCGCCTATTTCGAAGAAATGGGTGTCAATGCCGAGTCTTTCGAGGCGATGATGATCGCGACCTCGATTGAGCGAAAAGAAATCCCTCGTGCGCAGGCGCTCGAGCTTGGCATCGTCAATGGCATCATCCCTTATGGTGATGAGCCCGGCGATCGCCTGTGTGGACCCGATGCCAAGGAAAGTCTTCGATGCCCCAGAAAAGCTGAGGCAGAGATCGTTCCTGTTGCTGGGGCCTCGAATTGACGCGGAAGGGAACGCCATGACAGCCGGTTTGCCCACGCACTGACGTGACAACCAGTTCGTCGTCCCTCTATCCCTTGTCCTTCAAATCGTTCTTCGATGTCACGCTCATGAGCTTCTCGAGGAAGCCGAGCATGACGGCCGAGGCGACGAAGGCGAGGTGCATCAGAGTCAGCCACATGATCTTGCCGTCGTCGTATTTGTCGGCATTGAGAAAGACCTGCAGCAAGTGGATGGAGGAGATGGCGACGATCGAGGAGGCGACCTTGATCTTGAGGCTACCTGAATCGAGCTTGCCAAGGAAGGAAACCTCGTTGTCCGCATCGCTGGCCTCGTCGAAACGGCTGACGAAATTCTCGTAGCCTGAAATCATCACCATGACGATCAGACTGGCGACGAGGGCGGCATCGATTAGGCCGAGCATGGCAAGGATCATTTCCGCCTCGTCGAGCACGAAAACATCGGCGGCGATTTTCAGGAACTTGTAGCCGAAGGAAACGGCATAGACGGCGAGCGCCGCCACCAGGCCGATATAGAAGGCGACCAGGATCCAGCGGCTCGACAGGATGATGCGCTCGATGATGAGTTCCAGTGCTTTCATGTCTTTACCTTAAGAAGCCGCGATCGTTGAGCGCCACATAATGATCCAGCAGGGCGGTCGCAAGGCGAGCGCTATTCACAGCATGCCGATATTTCGATATCCCAGTGGCGAGGACAAGCGCTTTCGCGCCCGCGAAAGGCCGGGACGGAGGAGCATCCATGCCATCAATCAAATCCGATATCGAAATCGCGCGCGCCGCGGCCAAGAGGCCGATCTTCGATATTGGGGCAAAGCTCGGCATGGCGGCCGAGCAGCTCGTCCCCTATGGTCACGACAAGGCAAAGGTCAGCGCCGAGTTCATCGCGGCGCAGGCGGGCAAGAAGGACGGCAAGCTGATCCTCGTCACAGCGATCAATCCGACGCCGGCCGGCGAGGGCAAGACGACGACAACAGTCGGCCTCGGCGACGGGCTGAACCGGATCGGTAAAAGGGCGATCGTCTGCATACGCGAGGCGTCGCTCGGTCCCTGCTTCGGCGTCAAGGGCGGGGCGGCCGGCGGCGGCTATGCGCAGGTCGTGCCGATGGAAGATATCAACCTGCATTTCACCGGCGATTTCCACGCGATCACCTCGGCGCACAATCTGCTGGCGGCGATGATCGACAACCACATCTACTGGGGCAATGGAGAGAATATCGACATTCGCCGCATCGCCTGGCGGCGGGTCATGGACATGAACGACCGGTCGCTAAGGAGCATGGTCTCCTCGCTCGGCGGCGTCGCCAACGGTTTTCCACGCCAGGGCGGCTTCGACATCACCGTCGCTTCCGAGGTGATGGCGATCCTCTGCCTGGCCACCGATCTGAAGGATCTGGAGCGGCGGCTCGGCGACATCATCATCGGCTACCGCTTCGACAAGACGCCGGTGCATGCGCGCGATCTGAAAGCCGACGGCGCCATGGCCGTGCTGCTCAAGGATGCGATGCAGCCGAACCTCGTGCAGACGCTGGAGAACAATCCGGCCTTCGTACATGGCGGTCCCTTCGCAAATATAGCCCATGGCTGCAATTCGGTGACGGCGACGAAGACGGCGCTGAAGCTCGCAGATTACGTGGTGACGGAAGCGGGATTCGGAGCGGATCTCGGGGCTGAGAAATTCTTCAATATCAAATGCCGCAAGGCCGGGCTGAGGCCGGACGCGGCCGTCATCGTCGCGACCGTCAGGGCGCTGAAGATGAATGGTGGCGTCAAGAAGGAGGATCTCGGCACTGAGGATGTCGTGGCGTTGAAAAAGGGCTGCGCCAATCTTGGCCGCCACGTTGCCAATGTGCGCCGCTTCGGCGTGCCCGTGGTCGTCGCGATCAATCATTTCGTTTCGGATACCGATGCCGAGATCGCGGCGGTGAAGGAATTCGTGTCGCGGCTCGGCGCTGAAGCGATCCTCTGCCAGCACTGGGCGAAGGGTTCGGCCGGTATCGAGGAACTGGCGCATAAGGTGGTGGAACTGGCCGAATCCGGCCAAGCGAAATTTCAGCCGCTCTACGGCGACGACATTTCGCTGTTCGAAAAGATCGAGATCGTCGCCTCGAAGATCTACCATGCCGGCGAGGTGACCGCCGACAAGGCGGTGCGCGATCAGCTGCAGACATGGGAGGAGCAGGGCTACGGCAAGCTGCCGGTCTGCATGGCGAAGACGCAATATTCCTTCTCCACCGATCCGAACCTGCGCGGCGCGCCAGAAGGCCATATAGTCTCCGTGCGGGAGGTACGGCTTTCAGCCGGCGCCGGCTTCGTCGTCGCCATCACCGGCGAAATCATGACGATGCCCGGCCTGCCGAAATCGCCCTCAGCGGAACGGATTTTTTTGAATGAGCAGGGTTATATCGAGGGGTTGTTCTGATCAGGCGTGGTGAAGGGACGGGATGCGGCCTCTCAATCCTCTCTTCTCCCCGAGGGGAGACGGGAATATGCCGCACCGTCTACGTTCCCCGCCAGTTCTTGTTTGATGATGGGGTCCTGACCTTCGACGTTAATGACAATAACGATAGCCGCCCTTCCTTTCGATGATGTCGAGATGGAAATGGGTTTCGTGGGCCGCGTCGCTTTCGGGGTCGAGTACGGTCGTGAAATAGAGGCAGCCGGCGGCGCTGACGGCGCGTTGGAAGGCACCGGTCAGCGTTGGGTCCTCGCGACGGGAGCGGACGGCGACATCCTCGCCCTTTTCGAAATGGAAGCTGGCAATATCGATGGCGTTGCCGCGGGCATGCTCGGAGATCTTGCCTGTCTCGGCGCCATTGCGCAGGCGGCACATATAGGCGGTAGCCTGGTTGACGACAGTGATGCGACCCTGCTCCGGCAGGGCGGCGGAAGCGGCAGGGACGACGCTCTCCTTCATCCAGCGGGCAAGTGCGAGTGCCGCCGGGCAGCGGATCGTTGCCTCCGGTTTGACGGCGATACCGGGGAGAGCCTCCGAGACGATGATCGGTTTGTCGATGCCGCAGCCGTTGCCGTCATCGATGCGCGGCGTTTCCTTGAAGACGGCACCCAGAGCCTTGAGTGCAGACGTGCATTCGGCATGCTCGGCGTCACTCTCGGATTCGATCGTCAGATGCTGCTCTTCAAGCGTCTGCTCGCCGGGCGGCTTTTCTTCCGGTGGAGTCTGCGGGCTCTCTAGCTGGCCCGGCGGAAGCGGCGGGCCCTGCATCGGTTCTGAATGCTCAGGCTTTGCCGGTTCGGCTGGCGAGGCAGGCGGCTGGTCCGGTGCGGATGTCTCCGGCTCCTTTACGTCAGGTTTCGGCTGAGGGGCCGGCACCTGTTCAGGCGCGGAGGGTTCCGCTTTTTCTGAGGACGGGCGGGTGGGGGCGGCCGTCTGCCCGGCATCGGGCCGAGGCTCTGGCAATGGGCCGTGCGGGGGCAGGCGGGCACCAGCCAGAAAGGCGGTAGCAGCGAGGAGGATCGCCAAAGTCGAAAATTTTCTCAATCCATGCGATTCCTAATATTGGTGGCTAGAGGCAACGCATGAGAGCGTTTTTCGTTGCAATTGTGCAACATTTTTGACGATCGCAAAAACCTGACAATAATATCCAACATAAGGCGGGGCGATTTGTGTTGACTGTTATCGTCATGTTTTCACCGGGCGGATCGCCACTTTCCACACTCGTTATCAGAATTTCATCGAGACGGTGACGAGCGTTGACGCGACCGGCTTCAGAGCTTCAATTACACCAACGTGGCTGCGGCGACGATCTCGGGTGTTGAAGCAAGTGCCGTCAAGACGTTCAATAACGGCATCAATCTGCATGCTCGCTTGCCTATGCCTACGGCAGGAATGAAGAAACCACCCAGCGCCTGCGCTCGGTGGCGCCGTTCAAGGCGATTGTGGGCGGCGGCTGGAGCAATGACACCTTCGGCTTCGATCTGTCCTCGAAGCTATCTGCCGGCATGCTCACAGACCATCTCAATACACCCGTCACCAACACCAACGACACAACCTTCGATGCGCACGGTTACGCAATCATCGACCTGAACGGCTGGTGGACGCCGGAACAGTTGCCCGGCCTGCTCGTTCAAGCTGGTGTCTACAATATTTTCGACCAGAAATATTTCAATGCGCTGGCTGTACGTGACGTCAACCTGGTCTCTCGACCGCATCGCAGCCTCGCGATTGGTATTCCGAGCCGGGCCGTACCTTCAAGGTGTCGCTCACGAAGACATTCTGATTGCCGGCGACACACTTTCACGGCTGGGGAGGGGCGGCTTTCGGGCCGCCTTTTTCATTGCGCAATCGCCTCTTGCGCGGCGGCTGATCTCAGGCTAACAATTTTCCATGATTACGTCCTTGAACATTGCTGTTTGGTGGTGGGCTCGCTGAGGCGGCCTCGACCAATCGTGTCCAAAGACGACGAGTGAGCCGCCCGAAACTTCGAGGCGGCTTTTTTGTTTTATCGCCGCCTGTCGTCCGGGCCCCGATAACGGAGTGGAACAATGGTAACGATCCTGCGGGATGATGGTGCGGAAATCTACGAGACCAAGGGCGGCATATCAGTCACCCGGCAGCGGCGGGCAATCCCCTATGCCGATGCGGTCTCTTCCTATATCGACAAGCTCGACGAGCGCCGCGGCGCGGTGTTTTCATCGAACTACGAATATCCGGGCCGTTATACCCGTTGGGACACCGCCGTCGTCGATCCGCCGCTCGGCATCTCTTCCTTCGGGCGCAACGTCTGGATCGAAGCCCATAATGAACGCGGCGAGGTGCTCCTCGGTTTCGTGACCGAACGGCTGCAGACCGTCCCTGACCTCGTGCTCGGCGCTTCCTCAGCCCGGCGGCTCGACCTCTCCGTCAAGACGCCGGACCGGGTGTTCACCGAGGAAGAGCGCTCGAAGATTCCGACGGTGTTCACAGTGCTGCGGGCCGTGAGCGATCTTTTCTACTCGCAGGCGGATGCGAGCCTCGGGCTCTACGGCGCCTTCGGCTATGACATCGCCTTCCAGTTCGACGCGATCGATCTGAAACTGACGCGCCCTTCCGACCAGCGCGACATGGTGCTCTACCTGCCGGATGAAATCCTCGTCGTCGACAACTATGCCGCCAAGGCCTGGATCGACCGGTATGATTTCGCGAAGGACGGCGTGACGACCGAAGGCAAGGCGGAAGATATCGCGCCCGAGCCCTTCAAGCAGACGGATGCCATTCCGCCGAAGAGCGACCACCGGCCGGGCGAATATGCCGAGCTCGTCGTCAAGGCGAAGGAAAGCTTCCGCAAGGGTGATCTCTTCGAGGTCGTGCCTGGGCAGAAGTTCATGGAGCGCTGCGAAAGCAAGCCTTCCGACATTTCCAAGCGGCTGAAGGCGATCAATCCGTCGCCCTATTCCTTCTTCATCAATCTTGGCAATCAGGAATATCTGGTCGGCGCCTCGCCCGAAATGTTCGTGCGGGTCTCCGGACGGCGCATCGAGACCTGCCCGATCTCGGGCACGATCAAGCGCGGCGACGACCCGATCGCCGATAGCGAACAGATCCTGAAGCTCTTGAATTCGAAGAAGGACGAGTCCGAGCTGACCATGTGCTCGGACGTCGACCGCAACGACAAGAGCCGCGTCTGCGAGCCCGGTTCCGTCAAGGTGATCGGCCGTCGGCAGATCGAGATGTATTCGCGCCTCATCCACACGGTCGATCATATAGAAGGCCGGCTGCGCGACGACATGGATGCCTTCGACGGTTTTCTCAGTCACGCCTGGGCGGTGACCGTCACCGGCGCCCCGAAGCTCTGGGCGATGCGCTTTATCGAGAGCCATGAAAAAAGCCCACGCGCATGGTATGGAGGGGCGATCGGCATGGTCGGCTTCAATGGAGATATGAACACCGGCCTGACGCTGCGCACCGTGCGCATCAAGGACGGCATCGCCGAGGTGCGTGCCGGTGCGACATTGCTCAACGATTCCATTCCAGAGGAAGAAGAAGCCGAAACCGAATTGAAGGCCTCCGCCATGCTTTCCGCCATCCGAGACGCCAAGACCGGCAATTCCGGCAAGATTCAGCGCGACGTCGCCAGCGTCGGCAAGGGCGTCAGCATCCTGCTGGTCGACCATGAGGACAGTTTCGTCCATACGCTCGCCAATTATTTCCGCCAGACGGGGGCAACGGTTTCGACCGTGCGGACGCCGGTGCCGGAAGAGATCTTCGACCGGCTGAGCCCGGATCTGGTCGTGTTGTCGCCCGGGCCCGGAACGCCGAAGGATTTCGATTGCAAGGCGACGATCAAGAAGGCGCGGGCCCGCAACCTGCCGATCTTCGGCGTCTGCCTCGGCCTGCAGGCGCTCGCCGAAGCCTATGGTGGGGAATTGCGCCATCTGGCGCTGCCGATGCACGGCAAGCCGTCGCGCATCCGCGTGCTGGAACCGGGCATCGTCTTCTCCGGCCTTTCGAAGGAAGTGACGGTCGGCCGCTACCACTCGATTTTCGCCGATCCCTCGACCCTGCCGCGTGAGTTCATCATCACGGCGGAAAGCGACGATGGCACGATCATGGGTATTGAACATGCCAAGGAGCCGATTGCCGCGGTGCAGTTCCACCCCGAATCGATCATGACGCTCGGCGGCGATGCCGGCATGCGGATGATCGAGAATGTCGTGGCGCACCTGGCGCGCAAGGTGAAGACGAAGGCGGCTTAAACCAAGTATCATCTCGCCCCTTCCGTACGCGGACGGGGCGAGGGTTGACTCTGTCAGGAAAATCAGAACATTTCCGGAACGATCAACCGGGAATTATCGCCGTGGCCAGTGCCGAGAAATTCATCGTCCTTCCCTACCGCAAGAACCGCGGCAATCTCGTGCCAGGCGAAATGCGGCAGGCATCGAACGCCGTCAGCGCGGAAAAGATCGCCTCGGCGATGGCCGAGCGTTTCGTCGGGGTCGCGGCCTATGCCGTCATCGTCGATGAGGAGACCGGCGACATGAGCTCGCCGCGACTGCTCGCGCGGTATGGCGAGATTGCCGATCTCAACGCCGCCTGAGCGCGATTTTCCCATGGAGACGTCGCTCTACCTGCCGGTCAAAGCCTTCCTGGAGGCGGCGGGTTACGCCGTCAAAGGCGAGGTCGGCGGATGCGATCTCGTTGGCTTGAGCTATGGCGAGCCGCCGGTCGTGGTCGTCTGCGAACTGAAGCTCACCTTCAACCTCGAACTGCTTCTCCAGGCGGTCGATCGCGCGGCGATGAGTGATGAGGTGTGGATCGCGGCGCGGGTTTCGGCCAAGGGGCGTGGGCGAGAGACGGACAAGCGCTACCGCGACCTTTGCAGGCGGCTCGGCATCGGCATGCTCGGCGTCTCGGATGGCGGCGAGGTCAGCGTCATCGTCAGTTCCATCTCGCCGATGCCGCGCACCAATCCCAAGCGGCGTTCGCGCCTCGTCAAAGAGCATCAGTGCCGTCGCGGCGATCCTGCCGTTGGCGGCGGCTCGCGGGCGCCGATCATGACGGCCTATCGCCAGCAGGCGCTGCTCTGCGCGGCCGCGCTCGATCGGGGAATTGTGCGCCCGCGGGATATGAAGGCGCTTACGCCGAAGGCCGGTCCGATCCTGCGCGACAATGTCTATGGATGGTTCGAGCGCCAGGAAAAAGGCGTCTACGCCCTGACGTCGGCAGGCCAGGCCGCTCTTCTGCGGTGGCCGCAATCTCTCCAGTCCGATCCCGCTCCCTCGGCGGTGTAGAAGATCGCGTATCGTGTGCCTGCGCTGCTTTCACATCGGCACGCGGCCACAGCTGTGAAGGACGCGTCATTCTCTTTGACAAATCCTCGATCATCGCCCATATCACCCTCAACTGGGCCGCCTGCGCGACATTCGCGTGGGCGGTTTTGCATTTCAATGGCTTGGATCCTGCAATTCATTCGCAACCGCAGGAGGACGATATGAACGACAACGGCGATCTGACGGTTCGGAAGCTGGCGATGTGGGGGATTCCGCTGTCGCTCGGCGTCATGGGGCTGAAGATGGTGGCTTGGTGGGTGACCGGATCGGTGGCGCTGCTGTCGGATGGGCTCGAATCCACGGTCAACGTTGTTGCCGCCTTCGTCGCTTTCTTCGTCATCCGTTATGCGCAGAAGCCGGCCGATCAAGACCATCCCTTCGGCCATCATAAGGCGGAATATCTCTCCGCGGTCACCGAGGGCGTGCTGATCGTCGTTGCCGCGCTGCTGATCGTCAACGAGGCGGTCGGCTATCTCGCTGCGCCGCGCATGCTCGATGCACCGATGCTCGGCCTTGCGATCAATCTGGCGGCTGGCGTCATCAATGCGGTCTGGGCGAGCCTGTTGATCCGGACCGGACGCAAACATCGCTCGGCGGCGCTGGCGGCGGATGGACAGCATATCATGTCGGATGTGGTGACATCCGTCGGCGTGCTCGTCGGCCTGCTGCTGGCCCTGGCGACGGGTAATGCGATCTTCGACCCGGTTCTTGCGATTCTCGTTGCCATCAACATTCTCTATCAAGGCTGGAGGGTGATCTCGCAATCGATCGGCGGTCTGATGGACCAGGCGGTCGAGCCGCAGGAAGAAGAAGCGATCAAGCAGGCGATCGCCACCCATGCGGCGGGTTCGATCGGCGTGCATGACCTGAAGACGAGGCGGGCAGGCGCCGTCACTTTCATCGATTTTCACATGGTGGTGCCTGGCACTATGTCCGTGCGGCAGGCGCATGATATATGCGACCGCCTTGAGGATGCCATCAGAGCGGTGCATGAGGGCGCCAAAATAGCCATTCATGTGGAGCCGGAGGGCGAAAAGGCCCATGGCATCCGCGTCAAAGTCGTCAAGGAGGCATGATGCCGAATACCGATGTTTCCAGCCTGTCGATGCTGGGTCAGCAAACCGAAACCGCGAAATCGCCGGAGGAGGCGGTGCTGGAAAAAGTGCCGTCCAATCATGCCGGCACCGACTATGTCGTGCGCTTCACCGCGCCGGAATTCACCTCCCTCTGCCCGATGACGGGGCAGCCGGATTTCGCCCATATCGTCATCGACTACATCCCCGGCGAATGGCTGGTGGAATCGAAGTCCCTGAAACTCTTCTTGTTTTCCTTCCGCAATCACGGCGCCTTCCACGAGGATTGCTCGATCTACATCGCCAAGCGCATCGTCGAACTGGTCGACCCCAAGTGGCTGAGGATCGGCGCTTACTGGTATCCGCGTGGCGGCATTCCGATCGACGTCTTCTGGCAGACGGGCAAGCCGCCGGAAGGTGTGTGGCTGCCGGAGCAGGGCGTCGCAACCTATCGTGGCCGTGGGTGAGGAGCGGTCGGGCGTAGCCCGAGCAATCGATTTGAGTGAATCGATTGCAGCGACGAACGCCCTGAGCCCAAGCGAAGGGCCGGGATACGGGGCGGCAATGTAAAACCAACTGCCGCCCATTTCCGCCCGTTAAATCTCAGACATCCGTAACGTCGCCGGACGAGTCATCACTGTAATCGTCCGCATCGTCGTAATCGGCCTGTTGCACATCGTCGTCATTGTCATTGCCGGCATTATCCGCGGCCTGACGGGTGTCGTCATTGCCATAATAATTGTTGATGATGGTCTCTTCGGTCGGTGCGGTAGCATTGCCGAACGGGTTGGCGCCGAAGGGCGAGCCCCAACCGAGCGAAGACATGTGATTGCCGAAGATGCCGCTCAACGAGTTGGCAAGCAGCATGCCGCCGGCAACGCCGGCTGCCGTGCCGAGAGCGCCGCGTAGAAAACTGCCGCCGGCAGACGGCGCGTAGGCCTGCTGGCTCCAGGGGCCGGCGGGCTGCTGCGGCGTCTGGCGATCGTAGCCGCGCGGCTCGTCATAGGCGCGGGACGGTTGGCTCCAGGGGCCGGGGTTGGAGGGGACAGGCGCGGGCTGCTGCGTCTGGGTGTTGCCGAAGATCGAACTCAGGAAGCCGCCGCCCTGTTCTGCCTGGTGGTGCTCGCTGGCTCCGGCTTCAAACTGCCGCACGCGCTCCTCGAGTTCCTTGATGTGGTTGGCGGCCGCTTCCAGCCCTTTTTCCTGCACGATGACGGCCTGGGCGAGATAATAAGTGGCGGACGGCTGCTCGCGCGTCGCCTGATCGATCAGGGCTTCGGCTTCGCGATCGCGCGGCTGGGCTTGCGCGGTGCGCACGCGGTCGAAGAGGGCGGTCAGCAATTGGCGTTCTTCCGGTGACATGTCCGGTCTCCTGTTGATTTCATTTGGCGGTTGCCATGTGAGAGGTGAGGTAGGAACCGATTCCGGCTTTTCAAAGCCTTCCAACCGTTACATTTCAGTAAGGCTTGCGGAACGATGCGCGGCTTCTTAAGGATATCTCCACCGCTTCGGTGCCTTGTGTTTTTCCCGCATTGTTTTAGGCATTGAGTCGCACTATGTGCGAGGAACCCGAATTCATCTCCGAGAGGTTCGAATGAACGACGAAGAACAGGACGACAAGACGAAGGAACTGCCGCTCGGCAAGGAAACGGAGGCGAATCTTTTCAAGTCGCGTTCGATCTTCATCTATGGACCGATCAACCAGGAACTGGCGCAGAAGGTCTGCTCGCAGCTCGTCGCGCTTGCCGCGGCCAGCGACGAAGACATTCGCATCTATGTCAATTCGCCCGGCGGTCACGTCGAATCCGGCGATTCCATCCATGACATGATCAAGTTCATCAGGCCGAAGGTCTGGATGATCGGTACGGGCTGGGTCGCTTCGGCCGGCGCGCTGATTTACGTCGCGGCTCCCAAAGAGCGGCGCCTGTGCCTGCCGAATACGCGCTTCCTGCTGCACCAGCCGTCGGGCGGCACGCGCGGCATGGCGTCCGACATCGAGATCCAGGCACGCGAGATCATCAAGATGAACGAGCGTCTGAACAAGATCATGGCGGAGGCTACCGGCCAGCCGATCGACAAGATCGCCAAGGATACGGATCGCGACTACTGGCTCTCTGCCGAAGAGGCGAAGGATTACGGCCTCGTTTCGCGGATCGTGACGTCGCAAGCCGACATCTGAGTTTTCTGGACTGAAGCGTTCAAGACGCCCTTGCCTGCCGACCGCAGGCAGGGGTGTCTTGCTTTCAGATGGCTTGAGGTCATCGACCAGCAGAGCTGGACGGAAAGCCCTCAATCTGGACTTGCGCAGGCGGCAGCCATCATGCTCCATGCGCCATTCCCGCAGCTCAGAGTCCGCCATGCTCAAAGATTTTTCCGTCCAGGCCCTGTTCATGGGGCTGCTTACCGCTTTCGTCGGCTCCGCCAGCTCCTTCGCCGTCGTGCTGCACGGGCTGCAGGCGGTGGGTGCGACGGATGCGCAGGCCGCTTCGGGGCTGATGGCGTTGTCGATCTCCATGGGCGTCTGCGCGATCGTGCTCAGCGCCGTCACCCGATTGCCGATCAGCATCGCCTGGTCGACGCCGGGGGCGGCACTGCTGGCAAGCACCGGAGCGATCGAGGGCGGTTTCAATGCAGCGGTCGGCGCATTCCTGATCTGCGCCGTACTGATCATCATTGCCGGGTTGTTCAAACCGCTCGGCCGGGCGGTGGCCGCCATTCCTGCGCCGCTCGCCAATGCGATGCTCGCCGGTGTGCTGATCGGTCTCTGCTTCGCGCCGGTGAAGGCGATCGGCTTCAATCCGCTGCTCGGTCTGCCGATCGTCATTTCCTGGATCGTCGTCGGTGCCTTCAAGCGGCTCTGGGCGGTGCCGGCCGCGCTCGCAGCCTTCGTGCTGGTGCTCGCCTTCGGCATCGATATTCCCGATGGCGCTTTCGCCTCGCTCGAACGATCGCTGATGCCGACGGCGGAAATCGTCCGGCCGGTATTCAGCTTTGCGGCCTTCATCTCGATCGCGCTGCCACTCTTCATCGTCACCATGGCCTCGCAGAACATTCCGGGCATCGCGGTGCTGAAGGTCAATCATTACGATCCGAAGCCAGGCCCGCTTTTTGCCGTAACCGGCTTCTTTTCGCTGCTGTCGGCGCCTTTCGGCGGCCATGCCGTCAACCTGGCGGCGATCACCGCGGCCATGTGCGCCGGGCATGACGCCCATGCCGATCCGAAGCGGCGCTATTGGGCATCGCTGATCGCCGGCGTCGGTTATATCATCCTCGGGCTGCTTGCCGGCGCGGTGACGGCCTTTGTCGCCTTGGCGCCGCCCGTTCTGATCGAGGCGGTGGCGGGGCTGGCGCTGGTCGGGGCCTTCTCATCCTCGGCGATGTCGGCTTTCCAGGCGCAGGAATCGCGCGAGGCGGCGGCGATCACTTTCCTCGTCACCGCATCCGGCGTTTCCTTCGGCGGCATCTCCGGCGCTTTCTGGGGATTGATCGCCGGCGGGCTGATGCTCGTGCTGTCGCAGCTGGTGAGGGTTTGGAAAGACCGGCCTCAGTCCGGGTAACGAAGGCGGCGGGCCGCGAGGGCTTGCCAGTTTCGCTGCCCAAGGTTATAAGCGCGGCCATGAAGACCTCTGGCGCCAAGATTTCCGAGACGATTGCACGCGGCCGCATCGCCCTGCGTGACGTCTCGAGCGCCGTGACCTCGCTTCTTCTCCTCGGCCTTACGCGCGGTTGCCGGGTCCGTTGAGGAGCGCCCGGCGGCCGAAAGCCCGCCCGGTATCGCTCCTCGCGACTCACTTTCAAAATTGACCCAACGACCGACGAAGGTCCGCATTTGTTTATCGCCAAGTCCGATGCGATCGGCTAAGAGGCGGGGCAAATGCCGGCACGAGGAGACAAGACAATGGACAATACCAACAGCCGATCCTCCGCGAAGGGCATGCCCGATGCCGCGATGAAGTACCGGCCCTATCCGCAGGTGAATATTCCCGACCGCACCTGGCCGACCAAGACCATCACCAAGGCGCCTGTCTGGTGCTCGGTCGACCTGCGCGACGGCAATCAGGCGCTGGTCGACCCGATGGGCCACGACCGCAAGGCCCGGATGTTTCATCTGCTGCTCGAGATGGGCTTCAAGGAAATCGAGATCGGTTTCCCCTCCGCCTCGCAGACCGATTTCGATTTCGCCCGCTGGTGCGTGGAAGAGGGTAACGTGCCCGCCGATGTCTCGTTGCAGGTGCTGGTACAGTGCCGCCCGGAGCTCATCACCCGCACCTTCGAAGCGCTGGAAGGCGCAAACCGGCCGATCGTGCATTTCTATAACTCGACCAGCGAGCTGCAGCGCCGCGTCGTTTTCGCCAAAGATGTGCAGGGCATCAAGCAGATTGCCGTCGACGCCGCCAAGATGATCACCGACATGGCAGCCAAGGCCGGCGGCGGCTATCGTTTCGAATATTCGCCCGAGAGCTTCACCGGCACCGAGCTGGAGGTGGCGCTGGAGATCTGCAACGCCGTCATCGAGGTCGTCAAGCCGACGCCGGACAACAAGCTCATCATCAACCTGCCGTCCACTGTCGAGATGGCGACGCCGAACGTCTATGCCGATCAGATCGAATGGATGTGCCGCAATCTCGACAAACGCGAGAACCTGATCGTATCGCTGCATCCGCATAACGACCGAGGCACCGGCATCGCCGCCGCCGAGCTGGCCTTGCTGGCAGGCGCCGACCGCGTCGAAGGCACGCTGTTCGGCAATGGCGAGCGCACCGGCAATGTCGATGTCGTGACAATGGCGCTCAACATGTTCACGCAGGGCGTCGATCCCGGGATCGACTGCTCGAATATCGAGCGGATCAAGGAAGTGTTCGAATATTCGAACCAGATGGCGATTGCAGAGCGTCACCCCTATGTGGGCGAGCTGGTCTATACGGCCTTCTCCGGCTCGCATCAGGATGCGATTAACAAGGGCATGAAGGCCGCACAGGTCGCCAACCATCCCGTTTGGGAAGTGCCGTATCTGCCGATTGATCCGCGCGATGTCGGCCGTTCCTACGAGGCGATCATCCGCATCAACTCGCAGTCCGGCAAGGGCGGCATCGCCTATATCCTGCAGCAGGATTACGGGCTCAACCTGCCGCGCAACCTGCAGGTCGAGTTCCGTGAAGATATCCAGCGCATCACCGACGTCGAGGGCAAGGAGCTTCCCTCGAAGCGCATCTACGACCGCTTCATCGAGCGTTACGTGACGCAGCCCGAGGCGCGCCTCAAGTTCGTCGACCACCACACCTATCCCGACACCGAGCGCAAAGGCCAGCGGATCGTAGCAGCTGAAATCACCGATAATGGCGAGACCAAGCGCATCGAAGGGCGCGGCAACGGCCCGATCGACGGCTTCATCAACGCACTGTCGCATTATCTCGGCATCGAAATGTCGGTCGAGGACTATTCCGAGCATTCGCTGCAGCACGGCTCGAATGCGGCGGCGATCTCCTATGTCGAGACCTCCTATCCCGGCGGCAAACTCTTCGGCGCCGGCATCAACACCAACATCGTCGCGGCATCGCTGGAAGCGATCGTCTCGGCGGCCAACCGGGTGCTCGAGGTGAAAGCCGGCAAGGCTTGATCTGCGAAAGGTTCAGGCCGCGATCGTTTTGGTAGGACGCGGCCTGACGATTAGGTTGACTTCGTTCCGCCTTCGCTAAGCGCAAGCGAAAGCAGTGAAAGGCGTGCCGTGTGGCCCCCTCATCCGCCCTACGGCCCCTTCTCCCCGCCGGGGAGAGGGGGAAACCGAGACCGTCGCCGCGAGTCTCTTCTCCCCAGTGGGGAGAAGGTGCCGGCAGGCGGACGAGGGGGCCGCTGGCGCTGAACGTCGATTTCCCCTATCGCGTCAAATCGTCGATCTGCCGATCAGATCGCCGTGGCGATCTTCATGGCGAGCTGGCCGAGGGTGGCTTCGGCGGAGGGGCCGGCATCAACACCAACATCGTCGCGGCATCGCTGGAAGCGATCGTCTCGGCGGCCAACCGGGTGCTCGAGGTGAAAGCCGGCAAGGCTTGATCTGCGAAAGGTTCAGGCCGCGATCGTTTTGGTAGGACGCGGCCTGACGATTAGGTTGACTTCGTTCCGCCTTCGCTAAGCGCAAGCGAAAGCAGTGAAAGGCGTGCCGTGTGGCCCCCTCATCCGCCCTACGGCCCCTTCTCCCCGCCGGGGAGAGGGGGAAACCGAGACCGTCGCCGCGAGTCTCTTCTCCCCAGTGGGGAGAAGGTGCCGGCAGGCGGACGAGGGGGCCGCTGGCGCTGAACGTCGATTTCCCCTATCGCGTCAAATCGTCGATCTGCCGATCAGATCGCCGTGGCGATCTTCATGGCGAGCTGGCCGAGGGTGGCTTCGGCGGAGGGGCCGGCGAGAACATAGGAGGTGCCGGCATTGTGCCAGGTCACCAGGCCAATCTCGTCCTTGATCGTTTCCTTGAAGTCGTCGGTTTCAGGCGGCTGCGCGTCCTTGCGGAAGCAGATGGAGATGATGTCGCCGTCGCTGTTGGAATAGACGAGCTGACCGACGGGGCGATTGTCGCCGAGAATGACGCGGGCACCCTGGAAGGTCCAGGATTCGGTGCTGAGATCCGGCACACGGAAAGGCACGCCGATGGCGGTCGTCAGCCAGCTGGAGATTTCTTCGGCCTGTGATGCCGGCACTTCGACGAGGTGACGGGGCTGGCGGATCAGCAGGCGTTGATAGGCGGTGACGTCGCCGAGCCAGTCGTTGGTATTGGCAGGCGCCGTGGCGGTCGTGGTGGCGATCTCGTCGGCATCGGGGGTGGTGCCGGCAAAGTAGCCGATGCCGCAACCGACGACGAAGAGGATAAGAGCGGCTGCCAGCGCCTGCGGGCCGCTCGGGGCCAGTTTCACCTGGGGGCGCATGGCGCGCTGGGCGATCGGCGTCTTTGGCGGCTGGGTGCTCTTGATCGAGCGGACGAGGGCGAGCGGCACCGGCTCCTTCAGGACATCGTCGAGGCGGCGGCGGCCGAAATCGGCGCCATGGCGCAGCTTTTCATGCAGACGACGCGCATTCTCGTCGCTTGCCAGGCGCTGTTCCAGTTCGTGCCGCTGCTCGGGAGAGACCTCGCCGTCGAGAAGGGCGGTGAGCTGGGCTTCGAGCGGCAATTTCCTAAGATCGAGCAATTCAGTACCTGTGGATGGGGTGGGTGCCGGCAAGTCCGGCGAAATGCAGCCTTGCGGTGGCAAGCTGGGAGACGACGCTTGCCGTCGAAATTCCCATGATGTCGGCCGCCTGCTGATAGCTATGTCCTTCGACATCGACGAGCAGGAAGACCGAAGAAACGCCGTCCGGCATTTCGGCGATCATGTGATGGATGGCGTCGGGATCGACCGAGGCCGAGCGTTCACGGGCAGCCTCTCGGATGTCGGTGACGTTGCCGCGTGCCGACGCCTTCGGCTTCCGCTTGCGGCTGTCCTCCGTCCACTGCTGACGGGCAAGCGTGTATATCCAGCTTTCCAGTCGGCCTTCGCCATTCCACTGGTGCCCCTTGGCAATGGCACGCAGACAAACGGCTTGGATAAGTTCGTCGGCCACGCCGGCTTCGCCCGCGAGCGTGATCGCGAAGCGGCGAAGGTGGGGCAGAAGGCCGACGAGATCACGCCGGAGGTCGATGGTCGTTGCGGGCTGACGCATTGTCTATCCAAGAAGCATTCACAATGGCTTCGCGGACGAAAGCTTCGCCATCGGACGCGAAACCGGCTTTGTCGGCACCGGGGATGCAGATGCTTTATGAAGCAAATCCACTGCACTTCGCAAGCACTCGGTCACCTTATCCCCTTCCCAAGGGGTTTTCCTAATCTAGACCGCAAAGCTTGCGTCAATATGTCCTGTAACCGTTCAAGCTTTGCAGCAGCGCGCGGTAGGCCCAGGTGTCTTCGCCGCCGCGGTCGCGAATTTCGACGAGCTGGACGCGCGCCCCTTCGATGTCTCCTTGTTCCACCAGCGCCATGCCCATGTAGGAGCGGGCGAGAATATAATTCTCATCCGCCTTCAATGCCTTGCGGTAATAGGACATGCCGAGCTCCATGCGGCCGGCCTTGCGGTTGGCATAGCCAAGATAGTTCAAAATCCGCGGGTCGTTCTGACTACGGGCAAGGTTGAGCACGGCGATGGCATTCTCATACTGGCCGGCATAGGCGAATTCGCGGGCGAACTTATAGAGATCGTCATCGTTGAAGCTGTTCTTCTTCGGGGTGACGCATTCCTTCTTGGCCTTGTCCCAGACCTTGCCGCCGGTGCAGGTTTTGGTCGTCTGGGTCTTCGGCGGCGGATTGGTGTCGTCGTTGCTGTCGCCGACGGCGAAAGCGGCCGTCGCGATGGCGAAGGCAAAGCCGGCGGCAAGTGTTGTTCTGCACGGGCGATGGAAGGGGGAAGTCATTGGCGGCTCCGTTCTGAGGCAATGCAGTCGGTCGGATTGTACGCTTACCGGCAAAAATACCAAGAGGGTAGGCCGCCTCCGTGGCAAATGTTGCGACAGTGGCAAAGGGCCTTCCGAGATTGATTCACCTACTGCATAAAAAGAGTCCGAAGCCAGCGCTAAGGGGCGAAAATATCGACGCTTTCCGGCATCATCGCATCGCCTGTCCGGTTCAGGCTGAAGCGCTTGCCGGTGAGTTCCCAGGCGCCCGGAGAGCCATCGATGGAAAAGAGGTTGTAGGCCGCCGGCGGCTTAATGCTGCCCGGTCCCTGCGAGGCCGATGCTATGCCGACGACTGGCACCGGCTGCACCTGGCCGCGCAGCCAGTGCAGCGTATTCAGATGCGTGTGGCCATGCAGCACGAGCTCGGCGCCGCCGGTCGAAATCACGGCCGCGAAGCGGCGGATGCCGATCATGCGTTTGTAGAAGGCGGTGGCGCCGCGGATCGGCGGATGATGGATCATGACGACGCGGAAGAGACCGGCTTCGCCGGCCGCACGCAGCATGTTCACCGTATCGCGGGCCTGGCGGGCGCTGAAAAAGCCGGAGGCTGCGAAGGGGGGCGTGGCGACGGCCGTGGAGCAGCCGACGATCGCAACCTTGCCGCGGACGCGCAGATAGGGAAAGATGCGGCGGTCTTCCTGCCATTGCGGCGGGGCGAGGTCGCCGCGGACATAATCGTACCAGGCGCGCATCGACTTTTCGTAAGCGCCCGGCACATAGGCGTCGTGATTGCCCGGAACGACCGAGGTGTCGGCGGGATCACCAAGCACGCGCAGCCAGGCGGCGGCGGCGCGGATCTCGATGCCGCTCGCCAGGTTGACGAGGTCGCCGGTGACGGCCAAATGGTCGGCCTGATGGGCGCGGATGTCATCGAGCAGCAGATCCAGCGTGCTGGCGAAAAGGTGCTTGCGTCGATTTCGATGCCAGTTCACAAAGCCGGTTATGCGTTTGGAAAACAGCTCTTGAATGGAAAGACGGGGCAGTGGTCCGAGGTGGACGTCGGAAATATGCGCGAGCTTGAACATGCTACGAGACATAGACCAGCTTATTGACAAATCAAACACATCCGGCGCGACGAAGAGCCGAAACGGGACGAAGGTGGATAAAGAGAAGCGGCCCCCTCACATCAGGCTGGCCCTGCGCCTGCTGCATGTCTATTTCTCCTTCGCCCGCGGCATGACGATGGGCGTCAGGGCCGCCTGCTTCGATGCGGACGGCCGGATCTTCCTCGTGCGCCACAGCTATATCGGCGGCTGGCATATGCCCGGCGGCGGGCTGGAGCGCAACGAGACGGCGGAAGAAGCGCTGGTCAAGGAACTGCGCGAGGAGGGCAACCTCAGAATCATCGGGAAACCTCGGCTGGTCCAAGTCTATTTCAACACCACGACCACCCGGCGCGACCACGTCGTATTCTATCGCGTGACCGTCGAGCAGACGGCGCCGCGGCCGCCGGATTGGGAGATTTCCGACAGCGGGTTCTTTTCGCTCGACAGCCTGCCCGAGGGCACGACCGAGGCGACGCATCGCCGCCTCGCCGAGCTTCGGGGCGAGCAGGAACCCGACCACCGCTGGTGAGAAGCTTTAGGCCGCATTGCAGCAATTTAAAGTTCTACAGCGTCCTTTGCGCGTCTAAAAGACGCGCGGCGCTGTAGCGCGGCCATGCGGGCTGTCGAGATCAAGCGCCGGGCCGACCGGGACGATGCCGGTCGGATTGATCGTCTTGTGACTGCGGTAATAGTGCTGCTTGATGTGCTGCAGGTTTACCGTCTCGGCAACGCCTGCCGTCTGATAGAGATCCCTGAGATAGCCCGGCAGATTGCGATAATCGGCGATGCGGCGAATGTTGCACTTGAAGTGGCCGACATAGACCGGGTCGAAACGCACCAGTGTGGTGAAGAGGCGCCAATCGGCCTCCGTCAATCTGTCGCCCAAAAGGTAGCGGCCCTTGCCCAGGCGTTCGTCGAGAATGTCGAGTGTTTCGAATAGTTTGCCGACATTTTCCTCGTAAGCTTCTTGAGTTGTGGCAAAGCCTGCCTTGTAGACGCCGTTGTTGACGGTGTCGTAGACGGTGGCGTTCAGCATGTCGATCTCGGCACGCAGATCCTCCGGATAGAAATCGGCCTTCGAACCCGTCAGCCCGTCGAAGGCGCTGTTGAACATGCGGATGATCTCGGCCGATTCGTTGTTGACGATCGTGCCGGTCTGCTTGTCCCAGAGGACGGGAACGGTGACACGGCCGGAATAGTGCGGATCCGCCTTGACGTAGATCTGCCAAAGCGTCCCAGCGCCAAACAGATGGTCGCTGGCAGCGCCGTCACCGATCTTGAACTCCCAGCCATTCTCGAGCATCAGCGGATCCACGACAGAAACCGAAATCAGCTCCTCCAGCTTCTTCAGCTTGCGGAAGATCAAGGTGCGATGGGCCCAGGGGCAGGCGAGGGAGACATAGAGATGATACCGCCCGGCCTCAGCCTTGAAGCCGCCGCTTCCGGAAGGCCCGGCCTCGCCGTCCGCCGTCACCCAGTTGCGAAATTGCGAGGGCTGCCGTTTGAAGTGCCCCTTGCTCTCCTTCGTGTCGTACCAGATGTCGTGCCAGACGCCGTCCACAAGCATTCCCATGATCTTCATTCCCTTGATTGCCGTGTTGGAATCGAAGTTAGCTGAGATAGTGGGGCTTTGCAGGTGGTAAAGATTGAACAGTGCGTCACGCCCCCCACGCCAGCAGGATCGGGTGTGCATTTTGCGTTGGACGGCGGAAATTTTTCCTGCTATCGGCCTTTTCACGATTTGAGGAACGCCTGCCTGATGTTCATTTCCAGAAACCCGCGACGACGCTGATGCTCCCGAACGCCGAAGGCGTGTTCGAGACCCATCAATCCGTCCAACCGGTTTCTGCCATCATGTACAAGCACGATCTCGTCTACCTCACCGAAGACGCGTCCCACGACGCCGCCATCGAACATATCAATGAAGAAGCCTTCGGTCCGGGCCGCTTCGCGCGGGCGGCCGCGCGTATCCGCGAGCAGGGGCCGCACGACCTGTCGCTCTCCTTCATCTGCGCTGACGACGGCGAGACGATCGCCTCCGTGCGCATGACGCCGGTGCTGGCCGGCACGGTGAAGGGACATCTTCTTGGCCCGCTTGCCGTTCGACCCTCGCACAAAAACATAGGTATCGGCCGAGAACTGGTGCGGATCGCGGTGGAAGCTGCGCGGCGCAAGGGTTCGGAAGCCGTCATCCTCGTCGGCGATCCGCCCTATTACGGTCCGCTCGGCTTCGAGAAGGTGGCCTATAACGCGCTTGCCTTTCCAGGTCCCGTCGATCCCGGCCGGGTGCTGGTCGTTCCGATCGCCGAGGGTGTGCACGAGCGGCTGAAAGGCATAATCGCCTGGCGCGGATGATCAGAGATTTTTCCGGAGGAAGCTGCGGGTGCGGCCTTCCGGGAAATCCTCAAGCTCGCCGAAGATTTCATAACCCTGGCGCAGATAGGCGCGGAGAGCCTGCGGGTTGAAGGTATCGATCCAGGCGCCACGACATCCTCGCGCCTTGGCCTCGTCTTCCGCTTTTGCGAGGATCCTGCCGGCTATGCCCGTTCCGCGCAGCGTATCGGGGATGTAAAGCATTTGGGTGAAGAGCCAGCCCCAGGCAGTAAATCCCGACAGGCCGCCGGTCACCTTGCCGTCGGTATCGCGGACGAGGACGGCGAGCGGCTGGCGGTCCGAAGGGCCGACATCGCTGTTATTGAAGGCCGAGAGTGCATCGGTGATGGCCGCGAGCTCCACAGCCGAAGGCGATGCCGTAAGCTCGAATTCCGGCATGCGACTATCGCCCTTCGCGCCACCACATGGCGCCGAAAGCGAGCAGCAGGATGCCGACGCCGGCGAAGCCGGCAAAGAGCGGCAACGTGTTGATTCCCTTCAGGACCGTTTCGTTGGTCATGCGGATCATCATACGCTCGTTGTCGGAGACGCGGATCTGGCCGCGCACCGGCAGGATCGGCGGAACGCTGATCGCGCCCTTTTCGCTGGCGACACGGGTCACGAGACCTTTGCTCCTGTCAACGACAGGCTTCAGCACATCGGTCGTCGAGATCATTGCCTTGAATTCCGGCGCATCGACGGCGCCGATGTGCACAAGCGTCGATAACTTGCCGTTACGGATTTCAAAGAGGCCGACCTCGTACATGCGTTTCTCGGCCTTGTAGAGCCCGGGTTCCGTCTGGGTGAGTGGCAAGGTTTCGGTCTTACCGGAGGGATAACGCACGGTGGCGTTACCGGGATTGTCGCCGATTGTCTGGCGGGTGACTTCAAGGGTTCGGCCGGAGGCGCGCGCCGTCAAGGCTTCTTCCTCGAGCGCCGGTTCCTTCATCAGCCAATGAGCGATGCGGCGATACAGCGAGACATTTGGACCGCCGCCTTCGAAGCCGCGCGCCCAGAGCCAGCCCTGATCTGAAAGCAGCATGGCGACGCGGCCTTGGCCGGCGCGGTTCAGCACCAGCAGCGGATGGTTGTCGGCGCCAACCATGATCGTTTCGCCCTGCGGCCGTTCGACATCGACGCTGCGGAACCAGCGGCCCCAATGCGGCGGGTCCTCGCCGGAGCCGTCCAAGCCGCGCGTGACCGGATGCTTGCGCCCTTCCTCGGAGAGGCGAGGATAGAAGGCCTTTTCGATCATCCGGCCAGTCGGCTCTGCCGGCAGCACGGAGGCGAGCGGCGTCATTGCGATCGACTCTGGGCTCGCATGTTCCGGACCGGCGGCGATCAGCAGCGCGCCGCCGTTCTCCACGTATTGCGCGATGTTGTCATAATAAAGCATTGGCAGCACGTTGGCGCGGTCCTGATAGCGGTCGAAGATGATCAGGTCGAAATCCTTGATCTTGTCGATGAACAGTTCACGCGTCGGGAAGGCGATCAGCGACAGCTCGTTGATCGGCGTGCCGTCCTGCTTTTCCGGCGGACGCAGAATGGTGAAGTGAACGAGATCGACCGAGGCGTCGGATTTCAGGAGGTTGCGCCAAGCGCGCTCGCCGGCATGCGGCTCGCCGGAGACGAGCAGGACGCGCAGATTCTGGCGAATGCCGTCGATGACGTGGACGGCGCGGTTGTTGGCGGTGGTGACTTCGCCGGGAAGCGCGGCGACGGAAAATTCGAGCACGTTGCTGCCGCCAGCCGGCACCTTGAAGGAGAAAGGCGTATCCTGGCCGGGCGTTGCCTGCAAGGTAGCGATCTCGTCGCCGTTCAGCTTCACCGTGACGTCGGCCGTGCCGCCGGGGCTCGGACCATCGTCGAAGACGCGCAGGACGACCTGCTGCTCCTCGTTGACGATGCCGAAGCGCGGTCCCTTGATGACTTCGATGCGACGGTCGAATTCTTTAGGCTTGCCGGTGACGAGACCATGGATCGGCGCATCGAAGCCGAGCGCCTGATTGGCGGCCGGGACATCATGGACTTCGCCGTCTGTCAGCATGATGGCGCCGCCGATGCGGGCGGATGGGACGTCGGCGATGTTGGCTGCCAGCGCGTCGAACAGGCGGGTGGACGGAACGTCGGAGTTGACGTCGCCTTCGACATCGACGAAGCGGGGTTCTATCTGGGGGAAGCGGGCAAGCTGCCCTTTCAACGCCGCAAGCGCGTCATCGGTCATCTTCATGCGCTCGGGCGTCTGCTGGCTCTGGCTCCGGTCGACGATGACGGGGACGATCGTCGACAGCTGATCTCGATCCTCCTGCAGCAGTACGGGATTGGCAAGGGCGGTCAGCAGGGCGAGGGCGGCCAGTGTCCTGATCCAGGCGCCGCGAATGCCGCGCCAGATCGCAAAGGCGGCGATAAGAGCGCTGACGACGACCAGTGCGGCCAGAATCGGCCAGGGCAGGAAGGGTGAGAAATCGAAGGTCATCTCATTGCCCTAACCGTTCGAGGAGGTCGGGAACATGAACCTGGTCCGTCTTGTAGTTGCCGGTCAGCATGTACATCATGATGTTGACGCCGGCCCGGTAGGCATATTCACGCTGCCCTTCATCCGAGGGCACGGTCGGCAGTATCGGCGTGCCGTTTTCGTCGACTGCCCAGGCGCCGGCGAAATCATTGCCGGTGATCAGGATCGGCGAAACCCCGTCGGCCGTCGCCGCCGATTTTTCGGTCGTTTCGCGGCCACCTTGGCGGGCTTCGATCCAAAGCGGGCTGCCGGCATAGCGGCCGGGAAAGCTCGACAGGAGATAGAAGGATTTCGTCAGCACGTGATCCGATGGAACCGGTTCGAGCGGCGGTATATCGAGATTGGCGAGGATTTCCTGCAGCCGCTGGCCGTTAGCGCTGACATTGCCGCCATTGTCCAGAGCGCTGAGCTGGTCGCGCGTGTCAAAAAGCACGGTGCCGCCGTTGCGCATATAGGCGTCGATGCGGCTGATCGCGGCCGATGACGGCATGGGCGCCGTTGCCGAAACCGGCCAATAGATGATCGGGTAGAAGGTGAGTTCGTCCCTGGTGAGGTCAAGGCCGACGGGCGGCGCCGGCTCCAACGTCGTGCGGAAGGTCAGGAACTGGGTCAAGCCCTCAAGGCCGCGCTCGGATATATTGTCGACTTCCTGCTCGCCGGTGACGACATAGGCGAGATGCGTGTTGTCAAGCCTCTCCAGAATGAGGTCGTCATCGGGCCGGGAGTCGTTGGCGTGAAGTGTGCCGGGCTGCAGCAGGAAGCCTGCGCCGAGTACGACGGCGATCACGCCCACGGCGCGAGCGGCCGGGCGCAATCGCGAGAAAGCGCCGTTCATGAAGAGGACGATCAGGCTGTCGGCGAGCAGCAGCAGAAAGGCGACCAGGAAAAGAGCCGGCTTTGCCGACCAGCTTTCGCCACCGATCAAGCCTTCGCGCACGGCGTTGGTTCCAGCGGTATCGAGCGGCGTCAGTTCGGCGTTCTCGGGCAGCACGTTCAATGAGGTGAAACCATCTTCCGAACCGTAGAGGCCGGGCGGATTGTCGAAATTCGCCGTCGGTTCGGCTCCGGCCCTGGGGATCAGAGGTCGCGCCGAGCCAGTCTCGGAAACGAGCACACCCTTGGCCGTCAGCATGCGGTAGGGCGGAAGGGTCTCGGAGACACGCGCGCTGCTGCGTGCCTCGGACGTCACACCGCCTGAGCGCGATATCTGCAGGAGGTGACGCAGCATATCGACGAAAGTGCCCGAGATCGGCAGATCGGACCAGGTCGCTTCCGCGGTGACGTGGAAGAGGACGATCTGGCCGGATGCCAGCTGCTTCATCGTCACCAGCGGCGTGCCGTCGGCGAGGCTGGCCCAGGTGCGTTCGGCAAGGTCGGGTGTCGGCTCGGCGAGCACCTGCCGTTTGACGACGACATCGGCGGGACGCGGTATGCCCGCGAAGGGGCCGATGCTCGGAAATTCGGCCAGCGATTGCGGTTCGCTCCAGGACAAGGTCCCGCCCAGCGCTCGTTCTCCCTGGCGTAGGATGACGGGAATGAGCGGATCGTCGGCAGGTGCCGCCGCCATGCGCGGGCCGGCGAAACGCAGGAGCATGCCACCATTCGATATCCAGCGTGTCAGAGGTTCGTAGGTCTCCTCCGGCAGGCGGCCGATATCGGCCATGATGATGATCGAAGGGTTGTTGGCGAGAAGCTTCGGTATGGCGACGGCCAGATCGGAATCGGTGGGCTGGATGAGATCCGCATAGGGCTGCAGCGCCCGCTGGATGTAGTAGAGCGGCGAGAGCAGCGGCTGGAATTCATCGGCTCCGGTGCCGGACAGGAGGACGACGCGGCGGCGCTTGAACGCGTCGTCGAGAAGGTGGACCGCGCCTGCCGTCGCGCCGTTGTCGACGCTGATGCGGGCGAAATCGTTGCGCATCTCGAAGGGAGCGGTGATCGAACTCGTGGCAACGCTCTGGCCGGGACGGAAATCCACCCTGCCGTTGGCGATCGAGCGGCCTTGGGCATCGACGGCGTTCAGCGCCACTGATGCGGGGCGCGAACTGTCGAGCCGTGTGACCTTTACGGTCATGGCGTCGGCCGCATTGCTGGCCGCGGTGACGGCAACCGTCTTCGTGGCATCGCCCTCGATCAGGCGCAGATCGGCGGGCTGGAGCTCGGCGAGCCTGCGCACCGTCGGATCATCGGCCTTGGCGGCGGCGCCGTCGGTCAGGAAGGCGAGAGTGCCGGGCTTGACGCCATTGAGCGCCGCGCGCAGCGCTTGGAAAGCGCGCTCGCGATCGGGAACCAGCGGCCGCGGCTCGGCAGCCCGCAGCTTGTCGCGGGCGCTGGCTGCGGTGCCGGGCACGGCATCGTTGGTCGGATCGGCGGTGAAGGCGATCGCTACCGGCGTGCCGGCGGATTCGGCATCGTCCACCAGCGCGTCGGCGGTCTGGACTCGGCGCTCCCAATCGGGTGCTGCCGCCCAGCTGTTGTCAACGAAGAGGACGAGCGGGCCGCCCGATGCCAGAGAATTGGTGCGCGGATTGAAGACCGGATCGGCAATCGCAAGGATGATGATGGCAGCGAGCAGCATGCGCAGCAGCGTCAGCCACCAGGGGCTTTGCGCCGGCGTTTCCTCGCGCTTCAGCACCGACGCAAGGATCTTCAGCGGCGGAAAGACCTCCGTTTTCGGACGTGGCGGCGTCAGCCGCAACAGCCACCAGATGACCGGCAAGGCGATGAGGGCGCCGAGAATGGCGGGATAGGCGAAAGCGAAGGGGAGGGCGTTCATAGCAGCCCTCCATGCGTTGCCTTGGCCGGCATGCCGGAGAGGTACATGTGGACCGCGACCAGCGCCTCCGAGGCAAGATGATCGGTGCGGTGGGTCGTAAAGGTCCAGCCGAGATGGCGCAGCGACTGGCCGAGGCTCTCCCTGCGGGCGAGGTAGGCGTTGCGATAGGTCTCGCGGATGTGTTCGGCGCGGCCGGAGATGAGCTTGGCCCCCGTCTCCGGATCAATGAATTCGGTGCGGCCGCTATAGGGAAAGATCTCTTCGGCGGGGTCCGATATCTCGACCACGTGGCCGTGCAGGCCGCGGCGGGCAAGCGGACCGAGCCGCTCCATGATAACAGGAGCGTCGTCGAGGAAATCGCCGATGAGCACGAGGTCGCTCCAGCCGCGGATCATTCCCGTTTCCGGCAGTCCGCCGGTCAGCGGCGCGTGCATGAGCGCGGCTGCGAGGCGTTCGGCGGCATTGCGGGTGGAGGCAGGTTCCATGATGCCGGGGCAGCCGATGCGTTCGCCGGAGCGGGCAAGGATTTCGGCAAGCGCCAGCATGACGACCAGCGCCCGGCTTTCCTTGGAGACGCTGCCGTAGCTCGACTTGTACATCATCGAGGGCGACATGTCGCACCAGAGCCAGATGGTGTGCGCTGCTTCCCATTCGCGCTCGCGCACATAAGTATGGTCGTCGCGGGCAGAGCGGCGCCAATCGATGCGCGACAGGCTCTCGCCCTCTGCATAGGGCCGGAACTGCCAGAAATTCTCGCCGATGCCGCGTTTGCGACGGCCGTGCCAGCCGGCGATCACCGTATTGGCGATGCGCTTGGCTTCCACCAGGCAGTCCGGCATCAGGGAGGCCCGCTGCCTGGCGCGGGAGAGGGCATCGCTGCCTGACGTCGGGTTGACGGTCTGTCCGATAGATGCCACGCGTCCGGCTTCCTTATCCCTTTGCCTGCCTGACCAGGCCGGCAATGACGTCGCGCACCGACATGCCTTCGGCGCGGGCGGCGAAGGTCAGCGCCATGCGGTGCTGAAGAATGGGTTCGGCAAGCGCGAAGATATCATCGAGGGACGGGGCGAGGCGGCCCTCGTAGAGCGCGCGGGCGCGCGCGCAGAGCATCATCGCCTGGCCGGCGCGCGGGCCCGGACCCCAGGCGACGTTCTTGTCGGTCGAGGCATTCCCCTGACCGGGGCGGGCGGAGCGCACCAGCGAAAGGATGGCGTCGACGACCGTCTCGCTCACCGGCATCTGGCGCACCAGTGCCTGGATTTCGATCAGCCGTTGCGCATCGATGACGGCTTCTGGCCGGGTTTCGCCGAGGCCTGTGGTCTCGAGCAGGATCTGTCGCTCGGCGGCGAGCTCGGGATAGTTGACGTCGACCTGCAGCAGGAAGCGGTCGAGCTGGGCCTCGGGCAGAGGATAGGTGCCTTCCTGCTCCAGGGGGTTCTGGGTGGCGAGCACATGGAAGGGAGCCGGCAGGTCATAGCGCTGGCCGGCGATGGTGATGTGATATTCCTGCATCGCCTGCAGAAGCGCCGACTGAGTGCGCGGCGAGGCGCGGTTGATTTCGTCGGCCATCAGGAGCTGGGCGAAGACCGGGCCTTTGACGAAACGGAAGGAACGGCGGCCGCTGTCGTCCTGATCCATCACCTCCGACCCCAGAATATCGGAAGGCATCAGGTCTGGCGTGAACTGGACGCGGTTGGCAGCAAGGCCGAGCACCTCGCCGAGTGTCGTCACCAAGCGGGTCTTGGCAAGGCCGGGGACGCCGACGAGCAGGGCATGGCCGCCTGATAGCACGGCGAGGATGGTGTTCTCGACGACGCTCTCCTGACCGAAGATCACTTTGGAGACTTCCCCGCGGATGGCAGCGATATCGGAGAGCGCCCTTTCGGCGGCGGCGACGATCGCCTTTTCATCGAGGCTGGCTTCGGTCTTCATCATACCCACGGGCATCTCCAACGGCTGAAATCATTCGGCAGCGAATCGGCGGACTTATACATCTGCCTCATACTCGATAGAGTTATGGAGATGCGACGGGCTGACAAGTTCGTTACGAATGACTATCTCGTGACTTCACTTCGTTAAGGACAAACCGGGACGGAAGAATGGCAGCCGAAGAAATCAGCGGACAGGCGGATGCGGCGGGGCTTGCCGCGCTGATTTCGCGCGCGTCGCAGGAAACCGCCGGCAAAAAACGAGGATTGCCCCCGGTCGAACGGTGGAATCCGCCCTTCTGCGGGGATATCGACATGGAGATCAGGGCCGACGGCACCTGGTTCTACATGGGCACGCCGATCGCCCGGCCGGCGCTGGTGCGGCTTTTTTCGACGGTGTTGCGCAAGGACGAGGACGAAAAGACCTATCTCGTAACTCCTGTGGAAAAGGTCGGGATCAGGGTCGTGGACGCGCCGTTCGTCGCCGTGGAGATGAGCGTGACGGAGCGGGAGGGCAAACAGGTACTGACATTCCGCACCAATGTCGGTGATGTCGTGGAGGCGGGAGGAGGGCATCGGCTGCGCTTTGCCATTGCGGGCGGCAATGCCGAACTGAAACCCTATCTGCATGTGCGCGGGCGGCTGGAGGCGCTGGTGTCGCGTGCGGTGATGTATGAACTGGCGGCACTCGGCGAGACGCTCGACGTGGAGGGGCGGGCGATGTTTGCGGTCCGCTCCGCCGGCGAGGTCTTTCCCGTCATGCCGGCCGACGAACTGGATGCGCTTTCCCGATGAACGATGCGATCACCCAACGTTATCCGCTGTTCTCAGCAGCTGAATTCCGCCGCCGTGCGCTCGATCAGAATGGCGGGCCGGTGGACCATGCCTGGCGTGATCACGGCGACCATATCCTCAACCCCGATATCGTGGAGGAGATTGCGACCTTCAAGCTGCGCGATGCCGCCGTGCTCGTGCCCGTCGTCGACGACGGCGAGGAAGCGCGGGTGATCTTCACCAAGCGCACGGCGACGCTGCGCAAACATTCCGGTCAGATCGCCTTTCCCGGCGGCTCGATCGATCCGGCCGATATCTCGCCCGAAATGGCGGCGATCCGCGAGACGGAGGAGGAAATCGGCCTGCCCGGTTCCTTCGTCGAGACAGTCGGCAGGCTGCCGAATTATCTCGCTTCGACCGGCTTCCGCATCACGCCCGTGCTCGGCGTCGTCAAGCGGGGTTTCGCGCTGACGCCGAACCCGGCCGAGGTGGACGACGTGTTCGAGGTGCCGCTCTCCTTCCTGATGAATCCGGCCAATCATAACCGCGACAGGCGCGTGATCGACGGCATCGACCGGCATTTCTACCGCATGCCCTATGAAACCAGAATGATCTGGGGCATCACCGCCGGCATCGTCCGCACGCTCTACGAAAGGCTTTACGCATGACCGGCATTGCCGACCAGGCATGGTTCCGCGATCCGGCGCTCGCCCGGGTCCTGGCACTTCTCAATACCGATGACGGGGAAGGACGGGTGGTTGGCGGCGCGGTGCGCAACAGCCTGATGGGCCTGCCGGTCGGCGATATCGACATCGCCACGACGCTGGCGCCCGAAATTGTCATGGAGCGGGCAGCAGTGGCCGGCATCAAGGCGGTGCCGACAGGGCTGCAGCACGGCACGGTGACGCTCGTCATCGACGGCAAGCCCTTCGAGGTGACGACCCTGCGTACCGATGTCGAGACCGACGGACGCCGCGCCAAGGTCGCTTTCAGCACCGATTGGAAGGCCGATGCCGAACGGCGCGACCTGACGATCAACGCGCTCTATGCCGATGCCAAGGGCGAGGTGGTGGATCTCGTCGGCGGGCTTGCGGACATCGAGACGCGCAAAATCCGCTTCATCGGCGATGCGGCAAGGCGTATCGCCGAGGACTATCTGCGCATCCTGCGCTTCTTCCGCTTCTTCGCCTATTACGGTTCCGGGCGGCCGGATCCCGAGGGTCTGAAAGCCTGTGCTGCGGCGCGTTCGAAACTGAAGACGCTCTCGGCCGAGCGCGTCTGGTCGGAGCTTAGAAAGCTGCTTGGTGCCGGCGATCCCGGCCGGGCGCTGCTCTGGATGCGGCAGGTGGCGGTGCTGACGGAAATCCTGCCGGAATCGGAGCGGTGGGGGATCGATGCAATCCCTTCTCTCGTTGCCACCGAAAAGGCGCTCGGCTGGACGCCCGATCCGCTGCTGCGCCTTGCGGCGATCGTGCCGCCCGATGCGGCGCGGCTCACGGCGCTTGCGGCCCGGCTGAAGCTCTCGAATGCGGAAGCCGCCACCCTGACGGCCTGGGCGAAAGCGGAACCGGTCAATGACGAGATATCGCCGGCCGCCTTCGAGCGACTGCTTTACCGCAACGGCGCGGACGGTATCACGACGCGGCTGAAGTTGGCGCTCGGCGTTGCGCGCGGCAAGGCCGAAGGCGATCTTGGCGAAATGGCGCGCTCCGCGCGGCTCGGCAAGCTCCTGGATCAGGCCGTGAACTGGAAGAAGCCGCAATTTCCTCTAAATGGCGGCGATGTGATTGCGGCGGGCATCGCATCCGGTCCCCGCGTCGGGCAACTGCTTGCGGTGCTGGAAAACCAGTGGGTAGAGGAGAATTTCGCCGCTGACCGGCCAGCACTGCTCGCCCGGCTGCAGGAACGCATCCAATAGGGATTATACGCCGCATCGGGTGGATGCGGCGCTGTCATAGTCGTCGCTGCCAGGACGCGGGCACCCGCTCTCAGGCGGCGGTGGCCTCGTCGCGGATGCGTGCCTTGATGTTGTCAACCATGTTTTCGCGTATGATCGTTTCGCCGTGAGCAATCTTCAGGTGCTCAACGGCGCGGCGAACCACTTCTGCGTCATTATCCGCCCGGGTGTGCCAGGCGCAGCCGGGAACGAGCGTGCCACATTCGAAAAGTCGCATGGTTTTCTCCTCTGTCTGGAACGCAACGGCCATCGCGTTCTCACGCGATTGATGAAATGTACGTGCGAAGAGAAGGTTCCGGCCGGCAGGAGGTGGCGACCGGAGAAGGTGTTCAGTCGGGCATCGCCCAGGCTTTGAAAGTATCCGAGAGATGGCCGGGCGTGTTGCTGTTGGCTGCGTCGTTCTGCAGATCCTCCGGCGACTTTCCGCCGGCCAGTTGCAGCTTGACCTGCTCGATGAAGCAGCACAGCGGCAGATCGGAGCCACTCTTGGCCCGCAGTTTCTCGGCAATGCGGATAAGGAACTCGGGTGTGTCGATTGCACGGAATGTTTCCTGGACATCCGTGGACGCAGGCGAGCCGCTTTCTGTCGTCATGACAATCCTCCTCCGATTGTTACGCACGTACATATAAAGTTAGGACTCACTGAATTTTTATGAAGGTCCCTCAGTTCGAATAATCGATGAGATTTTACAGTCTCACGGCCAGCGCACGACAGGCGGCAGCGAGGAGAGAATGGATTCGACGTTGCCGCCGGTCTTCAGGCCGAAGATCGTGCCGCGATCATACAGCAGATTGAATTCGACGTAGCGGCCCCGGCGGATCAATTGTTCGTCACGATCGGCCTCCGTCCACAACTTGTTGAAGTTGGAGCGAACGATCTTCGGATAGACCATGGCGAAAGCCCTGCCGACATCGCGCGTGAAGGCGAAATCGGCGTCCCAGCCGCCGGCTTCTTCGCTCGAATGCAGCCAATCGAAGAAGATGCCGCCGATGCCGCGGGGCTCGTTGCGATGCTTGAGGAAAAAATAGTCGTCGCACCAGCCCTTGTAGGCATCGTAATCGGCGACGGCATGGTTTCGGCAGGCGATTTCCATGGCTTTGTGGAAGAGCTGGCTGTCCTCATCCTCCTGGGTGCGGCGGCGCGACAGCACCGGCGTCAGATCGGCGCCGCCGCCGAACCAGCGGCTTGTTGTGACCACCATGCGGGTGTTCATATGCACCGTGGGAACATTGGGGTTGACGGGATGGGCGATCAGCGAAATGCCCGAGGCCCAGAAACGCGGATCGTCCTTGGCACCCGGTATCTGGGTGCGAAAGTCCGGTGAGAATTCGCCGTGAACGGTAGAGGTGTGGACGCCGACCTTCTCGAACACGCGGCCTTCCATCATCGACATGCGGCCACCGCCGCCGGCGCCTTCTTCACGCGACCAGTCCTTGGCGACGAAGCGGCCGGGCTCCTGATCGGACAAGGGGCCTTGCAGTTCGTCTTCGAGGGCTTCGAAGGAGGCGCAGATCGTATCGCGCAGTCCTTCGAACCAGTTGCGGGCGGCCGCCTTCTTCTCTTCGATATCCGCAGGCAAGCCGATCGGCAGTTCCGGTCTTTCCATGTCACGCCTCCGCGGCCGGCATCCATTCAGGATGCGACTCGCTCATTCCCTGTTGCCCGCCACATCTAGCAGGTGGCGCCGCCTCTCGCCAAGGCTGCGGCCGGGGCATCGAGATTCGACTCGCAAAGCAAGGGTTTCGATACTATCTTTTCGGCAGAGGTAGGGTTGATGGCAAAAATTCCAGGACCTCCGTCCTTCGACGGCCTGAAGCGCAGAATGGCGAGACACCGGGCGGAAAATCCTGCCCGCAAGAAAGACCATTTCGTGCGTGAGACATATTGCCTCGGCCTCCTCGATGCCCGCGCCAAGGCGCGCGAATGGTTCGACGAATATCCGAAAGCGGCCTATTGGACCGAGGTCGAAAGCTGGCGTCAGCTCGACGGCGACCAGATCGAATTCACCATGCGCCGTCTGCCTTCGGCCGACTGACCGTCACTCCGCGACAGCACGCACGCGGCTTTCGATCAGAAGGCCGCTTTCATCCAGGATCGGATGCGCCACCGAGACGATGTGGGCGTTGATCCTCTTCAGGTCACGCAGCATATCGAGATGCAGCGAGCTTGTCTGCAGACTGTCGGCGCGTCCGTCACGCAGGCGCTCCAGATGGTGTTCGGCCGACTGTTTCTCCATGCGCCGGACCTCTACCTTTGTCTCCATCATCTGACGCGCAAGATTGAAATCGCGAGTGACGAAGATCGTCTGGGCGACACGAAGATTGTCGATCGTCAGGTCGAACAGCTTACGCAATTCCTGATGACCGTCGTCGGAAAACCTGAGCCCGAGCGAGATCTTCTTCGATATCTGCTCCAGCAAGCCTTTCTCGATGATATCGCCCATATGTTCGAGATTGATGGCATAATCGATGATAACGATCGAACGGCGGGCGTTCTCGTCGCTGAGCCCCTCGCGGCCGAGCTTCGAGAGATAGACCTTCACCGCCTGCTGCAGCTTGTCGACACGCTCTTCGAGGATCGCGATTTCGGAAAGCTTGGAAGAGTCATTGCCTTCGAAGGCCTCGGAGACTCGGATCAGCATGCGCTCGATGAGGTCGCCGATGCCGAGCACTTCGCGGGTGGCGCTTGTCAAAGCAATGACGGGCGTCGAAAGCTCATGGGCGTCCAGATATTTCGGAGCCGTGTCCGGCTCGGCCTGATCCGGAACCAGACGGGTCATCAGCGTGGCGAGCGGCCTCGAAAAGGGCCAGGCGAGGGCGGCGAGCAGAACATTGAAAAGCAGATGCGCATCGACTGGGAGCTTTGACGGTCCGAAGGGCAGCACCTGAATGAATTCCGCGCCGTAGCCCGCGAGCGGCAGGGCGATGATGCAGCCGAGCGCACGGACGGCGAGATTGCCGAACGTGACGCGTCGCGCCGAAACCGGCCCGGACATCGTCGCGACGACGGGCGGTATCGCGCCGCCGAGATTGGCGCCGAGCACGAGCACGATGACGAGTTCGGCAGAGATCAGGCCGGCCGAGGCGAGCGATAGGATGAGCACCACCACAGCCAGACTGGACGATGAGACGAAGGCGAGCGCTGCCGAGAAAAGGAGCGCCACGGGCAGAGCGCCATCCAGCAGACTGATGAAAGCGGCGAGAGCGGGGGAGGCGCGCATCGGCTCCGTCGCAAGGCTCAGGAGATGCAGCGACAACAGCATCAGGCCGATCCCGATCAGCGCTGCGCCGCCGCCTTGGCGGGTGCTGGAGCGGCCGCGGTAAAGCACGATGCCGGAGAGGATCAGGAGCGGTGAGAGCCATTCGATGCCTGTCGCGACGATCCATGCAGTGATCGCCGTGCCGACATTGGCGCCGAGCAGGACGAGCTGGGCCATGCGCGGATTGATCAGATCACGTTCGACGAAGGAGGCGGTCATCAGCGCTGTTGCCGTCGAGCTCTGCAGCGCGACGGTCGCGACAAGTCCCGACAGGAATGAGCGAAGGCCGCCGCGCGTGCCGGTCGCCAGCCCCGTTCTCAGCCGGGCGCCGAAGGCCCTGGACACGCCGTCCTTCACCTGCGCGAGGCCGAACAGCAGCAGCGCCACGGCTCCGAACAGGTTGATCATGATGATCGTAGAATCCATTTTCTTGTTTTATTCTGCTTTCGTCAGTCTATGGGCATCGGCCTGATGGCCAATCTTCCCAAGTTATTGAAATTGTGAAGATCGTGCGGGGGCTTTGATTGTCCGGCTAATGAATATACGCCGGTTTGATCGATTGACAATGTCGATTTCCGACACTTGTTGATATATTCGGCAATCCGTTCAGACAGCGGCCGATCAAGCCCAGACGGTTTGGCGCATCGCCTCGCCGACGATCATGGCCGCCGAGATTGCGACATTGATCGACCGCTGGCCTTCGACCATCGGAACGAGGATGCGGGCGTCGGCTCTCTCGTGCACGTGATCCGGCACGCCGGCGCTTTCGCGCCCAAACAGCAGGACATCATCCGGGCGGAAGGCGAAGTCGGTGTAGCGGTCGGCGGCCTTGGTCGAGGCGAGGATCAGGCGCCGGCCTGATGTGGCGCGCCAGGTCTCGAAGCGGTCCCAGCTGACGTGGCGGGTCAGCGCGGCGGCGGCGATATAATCCATGCCCGATCGTTTCAGGTTGCGGTCGGAGACGTCGAAGCCGGCGGGCTCGATCAGATCCACGGCAAAGCCGAGGCAGGCTGCAAGGCGCAGGATCGTGCCGGTATTGCCGGGAATGTCCGGCTGATAAAGTGCAAGTCTGAGGTTCGCCATGTATACGCCGCTTGTTCGTTTAGACGCGGGGAGGCCTAATACAACTGTGATTTCGGCGCAACAGGACGCGGTTTGGCCCTAAAACGTGCTATTTGCGCCAGTTCAGGTCTGGAAGTTTCGCACTTTTCGCGTTATGCATGCACATCTTCGAACGCCAGCAGGGAGGGCCGCATGAATATTTTGCTCATTACGCGCTTTCCTGCCGTGATGCCGATCAAGGCGACATGGCACCGCTAGAGCGGGCTTTTTTCTAAAACTTCCCTTTTGATCCATTGTGCGGCTGTTTCAGCCTCGCCCCTTGAACGTCCGGTTCCCATATGTGCTTGCATGCGCCGGGATGGCGCGAAGCCGGGAGCCGGAACGGTGATGTTTCGGAGCAATTTCATGTTTGGCTGGTTCGAGCAGCGACTCAATCCCTTTCCGAGCGAGGAGCCCGTCGCCCCCCCGAAAGGTCTCTTTGCCTTCTGCTGGCATTACAGCAAGCCGGCAGCGCCGTGGCTCGGCCTGATGGCGGTGCTGACGTCGCTGATTGCCATCGGCGAAGTGGCGCTCTTCCAGTTCCTCGGCGACATCGTCGACTGGCTGACCAATGCCGATCGCGCCACCTTCCTGCAGACGGAAGGCCACAAGCTGTTCTGGATGGCGGCTCTGGTGCTGGTCGGCTTGCCGCTGGCGGCAGGGCTCGATTCCCTCATCATGCACCAGATGCTGCTCGGCAATTATCCGATGATGGCGCGCTGGCAGATGCACCGCTTCCTGCTGCGCCACAGCATGACCTTCTTCGCCAACGAGTTTGCCGGGCGTGTCGCGACCAAGGTGATGCAGACCTCGCTTGCCGTGCGCGAAACGGTGATGAAGATCCTCGACGTCTTCGTCTATGTCGTCAGCTATTTCCTGACGATGATCATCGTGATTGCCGCGGCCGACTGGCGGCTGATGATCCCGATCCTCATCTGGCTCGCAGTCTATGTCAGCATCGTCTCTTACTTCGTGCCCCGGCTTCGCAAGATCGCGGCCCAGCAGGCGGATGCGCGCTCGATGATGACGGGCCGCGTGGTCGACAGCTATACGAACATCGCAACCGTCAAGCTGTTCTCGCATGCGGGACGCGAGGAGATTTATGCCAAACAGGGCATGGACGAGTTCCTGCAGACCGTGCACAAGCAGATGCGAAAGGTGACGCTGTTCCATATCAGCGTCTACCTGAACAACTGCGTCGCGCTCTTTGTCGTCTCGGGCCTGTCGATCTGGTTTTGGCTGAACGGGGCGATCTCGGTCGGAGCGATCGCCATCGCCATCGGTCTTGCCATGCGCGTCAACGGCATGTCGCAGTGGATCATGTGGGAAGTCTCGGCGCTGTTCGAGAATATCGGCACGGTCTATGACGGCATGGAGATGATGAGCAAGCAGCACGACATCATCGACCAGCCGAATGCGCCCGCAATGACGGCCAAGAAGGGGGCGATCCATTACGATCGCATTCGCTTCCACTATGGCAAGGGCAAGGGTGTCATCGACAATCTGTCGCTTGACATCAAGGCAGGCGAGAAGGTGGGTCTGGTCGGTCGTTCCGGCGCCGGCAAGACGACGCTGATGAACCTGCTGCTGCGCTTCTATGACCTGGAGGCCGGCCGCATCACGATCGACGGGCAGGATATATCAGGCGTCTCGCAGGAGAGCCTGCGTTCGCTGATCGGCGTGGTGACGCAGGACACCTCGCTGCTGCACCGTTCGATCCGCGACAACATCGCCTATGGCCGGCCGGAGGCCACCGACGCCGAAGTGATCGAAGCGGCCAAACGCGCCAATGCCTGGGAGTTCATCGAAGGGCTCGTTGACATGCAGGGCCGCCAGGGGCTCGACGCGCAGGTCGGCGAGCGCGGCGTCAAGCTCTCAGGTGGTCAGCGGCAGCGGATCGCGATCGCCCGCGTCTTCCTAAAGGATGCGCCGATCCTCGTGCTCGACGAGGCAACCTCGGCACTCGATTCCGAAGTCGAGGCGGCGATCCAAGAAAACCTCTTCGCCCTGATGGAGGGCAAGACGGTGATCGCGATCGCCCACCGGCTTTCGACGCTGACGGAGATGGACCGGCTGATCGTGCTCGACAAGGGGCGGATCGTCGAGGCCGGTTCGCACGCCGAACTGATCGGAAGCGGCGGCATCTACGCCGACCTCTGGAACCGCCAGTCCGGCGGCTTCCTCTCCGATCATGCCGAAGAGGCGGAAGAGGCCGCGGAATAAGAATCGACCCTCCCGGCGTGAGCGGGGAGGGCATTTTCATGATTTCGATGATTTGTGCTCGCGAGACGATTGTCGAAGACCGGATGCGCTCGTGCCGGCGTTCTTTTCAAAGACTGTCGGCCCAGTCGATCACGCGGTCATGTCCGACGACGACGATGCTGTTGGCGGCCGCGATCGTGCGCAGCGCCACGATGCGGCGGCGCTCCTCGCTGTCGAGCCAGGCGGCGATAGCCTCGATGACGATCTCGTCGCGCGGCAACGCCAGGTCGAGAGCCAGGGCATCCAACCTTTCTGCAAGCGGAAGCGGAATATGCGCATCGAGCATTTTCGTTTCCATGACGTCTCTCCGGTTAAGCGCGATCCTATCGTCAGATTGTGACGGGTTCGGGGGCAATCAATGGCGATGCCGCCGATGTTATCGTCTATTACCAAAATATAAGGTTGCGTCCGCTTTTCATTCCCTTTGCCACTCCCCTCAATCCGCCTATATCGCTTGCATGTTTCTGCGACCCCTCTTCCGCCTGTTTGAAACCTGGATCGATCCGTTCCGCCGGCGCGACGACTTGCAGCCGCCGCGCGCTACGCTCGGTTTCATCTGGTTCTACATCGGCCAGGCGAAGATGCCGTTCATCGCCATGCTCATTCTCGGCGGCACGTCGGCGGCAATCGAGGCCGCACTCTTCTGGTTCGTCGGACGCCTCGTCGATATTCTCGCTAGTATTGCGCCCGGCGCCGGCTGGAGCGGTCTTATCGCGGCCCATGGCGGCGAGCTGTTCGGCATGCTCGCTCTCATCGGGCTCGTGCGCTTCGTCGTTGCCTTCCTGATTGCCCTCGTCGATCAGCAGGTGATCACGCCGGGCTTCTACAATCTAGCACGTTGGCAATCTTATCTCCATGTCTCAAGGCAATCATTGTCGTTCTTTCAGAGCGATTTCTCCGGGCGTATCGTCACCAAGGTCTGGTCGGCCGGCCAGGCAACCGGGGATCTCGTCACCTCGTTGATGGAAAGCGTCTGGTTTGTCGGAATTTATGCGGTAACGACGCTGGTGCTCGTCGCCAGGCTGGACTTTACGCTCGCCGCCGTCGTGCTGTTCTGGCTTGGCGCCTTCAGCCTGCTTGCCCGCCACTTCGTCCCACGGATCCGCCATCACTCGCGCGAAACGGCGGAGGCCGGATCGATGCTGAACGGCCGGATGGTCGACGCCTATAGCAATATGCAGACACTGAAGCTGTTCGCGCGCGATGAAGAGAGCGACCGCTACATGCGCCAAGGTTTCGATATCTATCAGGACACGGTGATGCGCTTCACGCGGTTCATTACCGGTGTGAGGGCCTCCATGGCGCTGCTCTCCGGCCTGATGATCGTGACGATGGCGGGCTTGAGCGTCGATCTCTGGCTGCGCGGCCTCGTCAGCTCGGGCGCGGTGGCGTTCTCGCTGGCGCTGGTGCTCCGGCTGAATTTCCTGCTCGGCAGGCTGATGACGCAGTTCAACGGCATCATGCGCAATCTCGGCACCATTCAGAACGCCGCCGAACTGATTTCGCAGCCGCTCGGGCTCGTCGATCGGCCGGATGCGAAGAGCCTGGTGATCCGCCAGCCCGGCGTCCGCTTTGACAATGTCTCCTTCCGCTACGGCAAGGGTCAGCAGCCCGTCGTCGAGAATTTCTCCCTGACCATCCGCCCGGGCGAGAAGGTCGGGATCGTCGGGCGTTCGGGCGCCGGCAAATCAACGCTGATGAATCTGCTGCTGCGCCTCTATGACATCCAGGACGGCCACATCTTGGTCGACGGTCAGGATATATCGGCCGTGACCCAGGAATCGCTGCGGATGCAGATCGGCGTCGTCAGCCAGGATACGTCGCTGCTGCACCGTTCCGTGCGCGACAATATCCTGTTCGGACGACCGGATGCCGGCGAGGAGCGGCTGGTCGACGCGGCCCGACGCGCCGAAGCTGTGGACTTCATTGCGCGCCTGCAGGATCAGCAGGGCCGTAGAGGTTTCGATGCGCATGTCGGCGAACGCGGCGTCAAACTATCGGGCGGGCAGCGGCAGCGCATCGCCATCGCGCGAGTCATGCTGAAGGACGCGCCGATCCTGGTTCTCGACGAAGCGACGTCGGCGCTCGATTCGGAAGTGGAGGAAGCGATCCAGTCCAATCTCCATCGGATCATGGAGGGAAAGACAGTGCTCGCAATCGCCCACCGGCTTTCGACGATCGCCGCGCTCGACCGGCTGATCGTCGTCGACCTTGGCCGGATTATCGAGGAGGGCAGCCACGACGAGCTGCTTCGCCGCGGCGGGCTCTATGCGGAACTCTGGGCACGCCAGTCCGGCGGATTTCTCGCGTCCGACGAGGATGCAGGCTCAAGGATCGAGGACGAATTCCGCCATGAGGCCAAAATGGTTTGATCCGAAACTGTTCTCGATGCGGCGGACCGATTTCAGCCGCAGGGGCGCTTTGCTGAAGACGTGATCGATCGAAATGCCGAGCGGGCCGGCGGCGATCGGCCATGTCGCAGGCTCCAGCGATGCTGTGCCCAAGCCTTGGCTGCGCATGAGATACTGCACATCCGGCGCCAGAATCGACGTATTGAAATCACCAGCAAGCACGAGCGGTCCCGGTAGCGAAGAGATAATCTCGGCGAGATCTTCGACTTCCAGGCCGTGGAATTCGTCATAATAGGGTTTGGTCAGGTGCGCGGCGAGCAAGTTGACCTTCTGGCCGTCGAAATCGATCGTCGAGATCGTCAGCCGGTTGCGCCACAGCAGGCCGAGGCTGCGGATGCGAGGTTCGATCAGCGGGCGCTTCGACAGGACGAGCGTATCGCATTGCTCCATGCCGACGCCGCAGCCGACGTAATAGGGGTATGTCTTCAGCAGTCGCGGCAATTCGGACAATACCGGTTCGGCCTCGAGGATGTTGACGACGTCGGCGCCGGATCCGATCGCCATGTCGGCGATATCAGCGCCGTTTGCGAAATTGTCATTCTCTATATTGAAGGACATCAGCTTGAAGAGAGCAGGGCGGCTCTCGTCTACCTCAGGCTCGACGAATTCACGCGCCATCACGATGCCGTGGACGGCGAGAACCATCGATGCGCCAAGTGTCAGCAGCGCGTACCAATGGCGCTTGAAGAGGAGGGCTATGCCGGAGGCCACTGCTGCGGCCGCTGCCAGATGGATCTGGAAGCTATAAAAAAGAGAAAGCAGATAGAAATCTTTGGCATAGCGCAGCGAGATGATAGCGAGAACGAGGGTTGTGAGAACGCTCATTACGCAAAAGATCGTGTCTCTCATCCGCTCGGGTCCGGCTGGCTGGCATCGTTGCGGTTGCGCCTAACACGGTGGCTTTTGTGTTGCAATGCAACATAAGGGCAAGCGGGTGTTTGCCGTAAAAAATTCATCTGAAATTTCCCGCGACATTGTGCCCTCATCCCCTTGCCAAGGCTGGACATAATTTGCGATCAAGCTTAGAACGCGCCGGATTGCCGGGGAATCTATGGCCGAAATGTGTCCAGATCGATTCGTCAGCAGAGGGGGCGGGGCGGAATTCCGCGATAATTGCGCAGAGGATGGTTAAGCCGTGAGCGAACACGTAACGACAAGCGAGGCTTCAGCAGAGCCCACTCGCCGTGATTTCCTTTATCTCACCACTGGTATGGCGGGCGCTGTCGGCGCCGTTGCTGTCGCATGGCCGTTCATCGACCAGATGCGTCCGGATGCATCGACGCTGGCGCTTGCCTCCATCGAAGTCGATGTCGCGAGCCTTGAGCCCGGCATGTCGCTGACGGTCAAGTGGCGCGGCAAGCCGATCTTTATCCGCAACCGCACACCGGAGGAAGTGAAAGCGGCAGCTGATGTTCCGCTGGCGGATCTCAAGGATCCGATCGCGCGCAACGCAAACCTTCCACCTGAAGCGCAGGCAACCGGTGTTGACCGTTCGGGTGGCAAGGACAAGGAAAATTGGATCGTCATGATCGGCACCTGCACCCATCTCGGTTGCGTTCCGCTCGGTCAGGCCGGTGAGTACAATGGTTGGTTCTGTCCCTGCCATGGCTCGGTCTACGACACGGCCGGCCGCATTCGCAAAGGCCCTGCGCCGCAGAACCTGGCGATTCCGACCTTTTCATTTGTGTCCGATACCAAAATCAAGATCGGTTGAGGGGAGACTGATTTATGAGTGGCCATTCCAGCTACGAACCATCAACCGGCTTCGAAAAATGGGTCGATGCGCGCCTGCCTCTGCCGCGCATGGTCTATGACAGCTTCGTGGCATATCCGGTTCCCAGAAACCTGAACTACGCCTATACCTTCGGCGCGATGCTTTCCGTCATGCTGATCGTGCAGATCCTGACGGGTGTCGTGCTCGCCATGCACTACGCCGCCGACACGACGATCGCTTTCAACTCCGTTGAAAAGATCATGCGCGACGTAAACCACGGGTGGCTGCTGCGCTACCTGCATGCCAACGGCGCATCCTTCTTCTTCGTCGCCGTCTATCTGCACATTGCCCGGGGCCTCTACTATGGCTCTTACAAGGCACCGCGCGAAATCCTCTGGATCCTGGGCGTGGTCATCTACCTGCTGATGATGGCGACGGGCTTCATGGGCTACGTCCTGCCCTGGGGGCAGATGTCCTTCTGGGGCGCGACCGTCATTACCGGCTTCTTTTCGGCCTTCCCGCTGGTCGGCGAATGGGTGCAGCAGTTCCTGCTGGGCGGCTTTGCCGTCGATCAGCCGACGCTGAACCGTTTCTTCTCGCTGCATTACCTGCTGCCTTTCATGATTGCGGGCGTCGTCGTCCTGCATATCTGGGCGCTGCATGTGACCGGCCAGACGAACCCGACCGGCGTCGAGGTCAAGACGAAGACGGACACGGTGCGTTTCACGCCCTATGCGACGATGAAGGACGCCCTCGGCGTCTCCGTCTTTCTGCTCGTTTACGCCTATTTCGTCTTCTACCTGCCGAACTTCCTCGGTCACGCCGATAACTACATCCCGGCCGATCCGTTGAAGACGCCCGCCCACATCGTTCCCGAATGGTACTTCCTGCCGTTCTACGCGATGCTGCGTTCGATCACCTTCAACATCGGCCCGATCGACTCCAAACTCGGTGGCGTGCTCGTGATGTTCGGCGCAATCATCGTGCTCTTCTTCCTGCCGTGGCTTGACACCTCGAAGGTCCGTTCGGCGGTCTATCGTCCCTGGTACAAGCTGTTCTTCTGGCTGTTCGTGCTCAACGCGATCATCCTCGGCTGGCTCGGTTCGCAGCCTGCGGAAGGCAGCTACGTCATCGTGTCGCAGATCTGCACGCTTCTCTACTTCGCCTTCTTCCTGGTCGCGATGCCAGTTCTGGGTCTGGTGGAAACGCCGCGCCGCATCCCGAACTCGATCACTGAAGCGGTGCTTGAAAAGCGCAACAAGACCACTGGCGCCGCCGCGGCGGCCAATGCGTAAGCGAGCGACGGAAGGGAATAGAACTATGAAAACGCTTGTTGCAAGCATTCTGCCGCTTGCCGTCGCCGCTCTCCTTGGCAGTGCCGCTTTCGCAGAGGAAGCGACGCCCGCGAATGGTGCAGCTCCCGCGCATCACGAGGAAGGCGCGACGCCGCACTATCCGCTAAAGGAGCCAAAGGAGCAGGAATGGAGCTTTGCAGGCCCCTTCGGCCACTACGACAAGGCTCAGCTCCAGCGCGGTCTCAAGGTTTACACGGAAGTCTGTTCTGCCTGCCATTCGATGAGCCTCGTGCCTTTCCGCACGCTCGACGAACTCGGTTATTCCGAGGCACAGGTGAAGGCATTCGCTGCCAATTACGAAGTTCAGGACGGGCCGGACTCGGCCGGCGAAATGTTCACCCGCAAGGCAGTCCCTTCGGATCATTTCCCATCGCCCTTCGCCAATGCTGAAGCGGCGGCTGCGTCCAACAACGGTGCGGCTCCGCCTGATTTTTCGCTGATCGCCAAGGCCCGTGAGGTCGAGCGCGGCTTCCCGCAATTCGTCTTTGACATCTTTACGCAGTATCAGGAAAGCGGCCCGGACTACATCTACTCGCTGCTGACCGGCTATGAAGAGCCGCCATCCGGCTTCCAGGTGGCTCAGGGCGCGCATTATAACCCGTATTTCCATGCTGCCGCCGTTCTCGCTATGCCGAAGCCGCTTTCCGACGGCCAGGTAACGTATGACGACGGCGCGCCGGCGACTGTCGATCAGTACGCCAAGGACGTTTCCGCTTTTCTGATGTGGGCCGCTGAACCGCATCTCGAGGAGCGCAAGCGCACCGGCTTCATGGTCATGGTGTTCCTGGCGATCTTTACGGTGCTGATCTACCTGACAAAGCGCTCGGTTTACGCCAACAAGGAACATTGAGCGTTCCGTGTCCGAATTCGAAAGGCGGCTTGCGAGCCGCCTTTTTTGTTGGTTCCACCCCCGGCAATTGATAGGGTGCAGCCGGTTTTATGCGCTCGCAGATACGGACTTTCCATGAACAATATGCTTTCGGAGCTTGCCGCCAGCATCCGCTCCATTCCTGACTATCCCAAGCCCGGCATCATTTTCCGCGACATCACCACGCTGCTCGGCAATCCCCGCGCTTTCCGCCGCGCGGTCGACGAACTCGTGCAGCCTTATGCGGGCCTGAAGATCGACAAGATCGCCGGCATGGAGGCTCGCGGCTTCATCCTCGGCGGTGCGGTGGCGCACCAGCTTTCCTCGGGCTTCGTGCCGATCCGCAAGAAGGGCAAGCTGCCGCATGACACCGTGCGGATCGCCTACAGCCTGGAATATGGCGTCGACGAGATGGAGATGCATCGTGATGCGGTCGAGCCTGGGGAGAAGGTGATCCTGGTCGACGATCTCATCGCCACCGGCGGCACGGCCGTGGGGGCGACGCAGCTTCTGCGCCAAATGGGCGCGGAAGTGGTCGGCGCCTGCTTCGTCATCGACCTGCCCGATCTTGGCGGTCGCAGGAAGCTGGAAGAACTCGGCGTCGTGGTGCACACGCTGGTCGAATTCACTGGACACTGACCCCTGTTGCGACGGGGTCAGTCGTACTCCAGCACACCGCTTTCGAAGCGCATCACCGGATCGCCGTTCTGATTGACGCCTTCGCAGAGAATGGTGTTGAGGTGCCACCCCGGCCGCGACGCGAGCGGCCGGCTGGAGAGAAGGGCGACGGAATAGCTCACGACGTCGCCTGCAAAGACGGGCCGCAGCCATTGCAGCTTCTGAAAACCGGGCGAGGGGCCGAGGTTCGGTGCCGTCAGGCCTCTTTCCCTAAGCGCGATGCTTTGCTTTTTCCAGAAGGCGAGGAAGGTCCGCATCCAGGCGGCCGTGGTATGCCAGCCCGAGGCGCAGAGGCCGCCGAAAAGGGTGTCTTTCGCCGCTTCCTTGTCGATATGAAAACGCTGCGGATCGTAGCGTCCGGCAAAGCGGATTATGTCTTCCTCGGTGAAGGCATAGCTGCCGATTTCGGCCTTCGCGCCGAAAGGATAAAGTTCGGACATTCTCATGCCGGCAGCTCCGGGTTCATATCGGCGTCCCGCGGGGGGCGCATGCGGATCATGACCGAATTCTCCGAAAGGCAGACGAGTTCGCCGCGCTGGTTTTCCAGCACGTGGCGGAATTTGACGATGCCCATGCCGGGGCGCGAGCGCATCGGCCGCGTTTCGAGTACGCTCGAATGGCCCTGCAGCGTATCGCCCGCGAGCACCGGCTTTCGCCATTCCATCAGATCGATGCCCGGCGCCCCCTCGCAGAGGGCGTTCAATATATAGCTGTCGGCCATCATGCGCATGAGCATTGCTGAGGTATGCCAGCCGGAAGCGGCAAGTCCGCCGAGGATGCTGGCGCGGCCGGCAGCCTCGTCGAGATGCATCGGCTGCGGGTCGAATTCTCTGGCGAACTCGATGATTTCTGCGGCGAGCACCAGCTTGGGACCGAGGGGGAAACGGTGTCCGGGCTCGAAATCTTCGAAAGACAGCTTTTCTGCCGGCATTTTCTCCTCCGCCATATGCAGCGCATAATGCTTACAATAGCATCCGCGCGGGCTCAATGATTCCGGGGAGAAACCGGCATGACTGAACTGAGGTCGATACTCGACGAAGCGGCGCGCGAGGGGCTGATTTCGCCGGAAGCGGGCGGGCGTCTTCTGCCGTTTCTCATCGAGCGCGGCGTTGCCGTTGCCGAAGCGCCGGTGACAACAACAGCCGAACCGCAGCAAACATGGTCGGATACCGAGACGCCGCGCTTCGTGCGCGGCTTTCACGACGTGCTGATCACCATCGGCGTAATTGTCGCGGTCGTCGGCCTCTGGGGGCTGGCGCCACTTTACGCCGTGCCGGTTGCCATCATCGTGCTTTCGGAAATCCTGGTGCGGCGCCAGCGGCTCGCTTTGCCGGCTGTCAGCCTGACGATCGCACTGTTCTGCTGGACATTTTTGATGATGTCCCGCGTCTTCACGCCGTGGACCTCCGAAATCGGGGCGGATCTGACGCAGTTCGTCGCCGGCTTTCCGATCCTGCTCGGCGTCTATTATGTCCGCTATCGCGTGCCGTTGTCGTTGGCGCTCACCATCATATCGACGCTTGCTTTGGTGCTCACGCTGCTTTTGCGACTGGTGCAAGGTCTCAGCGGCAATCCCGCGTTTTTTGTCGATCATCTTGGTGTGCTGGCCGCGGTCGCTTTCGTGTGCGCGCTCGGCCTGTTCGCGACGGCGCTTTATTTCGATCTCGGCGACCGGCTGCGGCGGACGACGCGTTCGGATATCGCCTTTTGGCTGCATCTCGGCGCGGCGCCGGCGCTGCTCTACAGTGCCGTCTCCCTACTGTCGTTCGGGGAAAGCGGCAGGATCTTCGACCTGGCGAACATGTCGGCCCGGACTCCCGTGGTCGTCGCGACCGTGGCGGCGCTGATGCTGATCGGCCTCGTCATCGATCGTCGCGCCTTCGTCACGTCGGGGCTGCTGTCCCTCGGCTTTGCGATCTTCAGCGTCGTTCGGAAGGGAAATGCGACTGTCGACACCTACATCTTCACGACGCTGCTCGTCGTCGGCGCGATCGTGCTCATTATCGGAACAGGCTGGATGCCGCTTCGGCGGCTGGTGCTCAGGGCACTGCCGCCGGCAATCGCAAACAGGCTGCCGCCCGGTTAACGCGGCAACGATTTCATCAGGTGTTGAAACGGAAGTGGATGACGTCGCCGTCCTGGACGACGTATTCCTTGCCTTCGTCGCGCGCCTTGCCGGCATCCTTGGCGCCAACTTCGCCATTGTACTTGATGTAATCGTCGTAGGCGATGGTGTTGGCGCGGATGAAGCCGCGTTCGAAATCCGAGTGGATGACGCCGGCGGCTTGCGGCGCCTTGGTGCCGCGCTCGATCGTCCAGGCGCGCGTTTCCTTCGGGCCGACGGTGAAATAGGTGATGAGGTCGAGCAGCTTGTAGCCGGCGCGAATCAGCCGGTCGAGGCCCGCCTCGTCAAGGCCGAGGGCAGAGAGGAATTCCTTGGCTTCCTCTTCGGCAAGCTGGGCGACCTCCGCTTCGATCGCCGCCGAGATGATGACGGTTTCGGCGCCCTGCTCCTTCGCCATGGCGGCGACGGCGGCGGTGAATTCGTTGCCGGTCGAGGCATCGCCTTCGGCGACATTGCAGACGTAGAGCACCGGATGCGAGGTGAGGAGGTTGAGGCCCTTGAGGATACCGATCTCCTCGGCATCGAGCTTCGACAGCAGCGTGCGCACCGGCTTGCCTTCGTTGAGCAGCTTCAGCGAGGCTTCCATGATCGGCAGCATCGCCATCGACTCCTTGTCCTTGCCGGTGGCGCGCTTGCGCGTCTGCTCAGTGCGGCGCTCCAGGCTCTCGAGATCGGCGAGCATCAGTTCGGTCTCGATCGTCTCGGCATCGGCGACAGGATTGATGCGGCCCTCGACATGGGTGATGTCGCTGTCCTCGAAACAACGCAACACGTGCACGATGGCGTCGACTTCGCGGATATTGGCGAGGAACTGGTTGCCGAGGCCTTCGCCCTTCGAGGCGCCGCGGACGAGGCCGGCGATATCGACGAAGGAGATGCGGGTCGGGATCAGTTCCTTGGACTTCGCGATGTCGGCAAGTTTGCGCATGCGCGGATCGGGCACCGCGACTTCGCCGGTGTTCGGCTCGATGGTGCAGAAGGGGTAGTTCGCCGCCTGCGCGGCCGCCGTCTTGGTGAGCGCGTTGAAGAGGGTCGATTTGCCGACGTTCGGCAGACCGACGATGCCGCATTTGAAGCCCATGGCTTGATCCATATCTAGTGGTAAACTTTGCCCTGCCTATGCGGGAATGGCCGGCTCGGGTCAAGGGTTTGCGGCACGAATCGAAAAAGCAAGGCCGGCCGGCTTGAAGGTAAGGCGGTTTAGCCTTACCTTTGGCGGAAAGGATAGAGCTGACATGACAACCCTGACAGTGACGGCAAAAGGACAGGTCACCTTGAGAAAAGAAGTGCTTCGGCACCTCGGGATCAGGCCCGGCGACAAGATCGATGTCGATCTCCTGCCTGGTGGCAAGCTTGAGGTCGTTGCGGTCAAAACGCAGCCGGCCAGCGGCTCCATCGAGAGTTTCTTCGGAAGTATCGAGAACAAGGGCAATATTCATGCGACGCTCAAGGAGATCGATGAGGCCATAAAGGCGGGCGGGGCTGGCGAGGTCGGCGTCGCTGATGATCGTTGATACGAATGTGCTCGTGCGGGCGGCCGTGGATGACGATCCGAAGCAAACGGAACGTGCAAGGATGTTGATGCGCGAGGCTGAGCAGCTGTTCGTCTCCAACCTGACGTTCTGCGAGTTCGTTTGGGTCGTCGGTCGGATTTATCGCAAAAGCGCCGCCGAGATCGCCGCGACCATCCGGCTGCTGATAGCCGACAGGAAGGTCGTCTACGATAGAGCAGCTGTCGAGGCTGGATTGTCCTTCCTCGATGCCGGCGGGGATTTCGCCGATGGCGTCATCGTCTTCGAAGGCCGCAGGCTTGGCGGCGAAGTATTCGCGACCTTCAACAGGAAGGCTGCCGCCATCGTCGAAAGCGCCGGGCGAGCCTGCCTGCTGCTCTCGTCGGAGTGATATCCGTCATTGAACTGCCGTGCTGACGGTGCAATATAGTCCGGCGGATGTTTCTTCCGCCTTTTCATGTCATCAACGGGTGGATTTTCCGATGAGTGACAATGACGTTGCCCTGAAACCGAAGACCAAGGTGAAGCCGAAGCTGGACAGGCCGAAGCTCTACAAGGTCATTCTCGTCAACGACGATTATACGCCGCGCGAATTCGTCATCGTGATCCTGAAGGTCGTTTTCCGCATGAGCGAGGAGACCGGCTATCGGGTGATGATGACGGCGCACAAGCTCGGCTCCTGCGTGGTCGTCGTCTGCGCTAAGGATATTGCCGAGACCAAGGCCAAGGAGGGCATCGACCTTGCCAAGGAGATGGGCTTTCCGTTGATGTTCACCACCGAGCCTGAGGAATAGCTGGGCTCAGGGCCGGCGGATCTGATAGCCCGTCTTGTCCTGCAGGAAGAGGCAAGTCTCGTAGAAGCGCAGCGTCGCCGGGTTTTTATAGCCGGTGAGCCGCATCACCTTGTAACAGCCGGCGTTCCGCGTCAGATTTGGGACGATGATCACCGCGAGGTCGCAGCAGCAAAATTGCCAGCAAAGCCGATGAACAGGTCATGCCGGGCTGAGCGAGGTTGGCGGACAAGATTGCCGGCGCCGGAGGGATGTTAAGATCCTGGTCCGGCATCCGTCTTATTCCCCCTTGTTGCCGAACATCTTCTTCAGCATCTCGGCCATCGGGCCGCTGGTCGGCAGCTTCGGCTGATTGCTGTTGCGGGCCTGGCGGATATGCGATTGGCCGGCCGGCTTCTTGTCGCTATCCCTGCTTTCCTTTCGCGGATTCTCTTCCTCGGCCTTGCCGCCGAGCGCCAGCGCGATCTTGTTCATCAGCTGCGAATCCTCGTTTCGCACCAGCATGTCGGCATTGTCGGCGAGCGTATCGAGAAGCGGCTCCAGCCAGACCTTGTCGGCCTTGGCGAAATCGCCGAGCACGTGGTTCTGCACCATTTCCTTGACGCCGGGATGGCCGATGCCAAGGCGCAGCCGCCGGTATTCCTTGCCGCAATGGGCGTCCAGCGACTTGATGCCGTTATGGCCGCCATGGCCGCCGCCGGTCTTCAGCCGCGCCTTGCCAGGGGGCAGGTCGAGTTCGTCATAGATCGCGACGAGGTCGGCGGGCTGGAGCTTGTAGAAGCGCATCGCCTCGCCGACGGCCTCGCCGGAGAGGTTCATGTAGGTCTGCGGCTTGATCAGCAGGACCTTGTCGCCGCCAAGCTCTCCCTCCGCAATTTCCGCCTTGAACTTCTTCGACCAGGGGGAGAAGCTGTGGCGCCGATGGATGGCGTCGACGGCCATGAAGCCGATATTGTGGCGGTTGCCGGCGTATTTGCCGCCGGGATTGCCGAGACCCGCAATGATCAGCATGGCCTGTCGTCCTCGCTTAAGCTTTTCCGACGTTCACCACCCGGAAACGGGAGCAAAGTCAAGCGGAAAGGGCGGCGGGCGCACCGAGCGGCATCAGTCCGACAGGTTCATGCCGTATTTCTGGAAGATCTGCCTCTGGTCGCCATCAGCGATCAGCTTGTCGAGGGCAGCCTGCATCTTGGCGTGCAGATCGTCGGGAAAGCTCTTCTCGCAGGCGATGCCCATTGGCTGGGAGGAGAGCACGGTTACGATCTCCACCGGCTGATCGGCCTTCAGCTTTTCGAAGTAGAGTTCGGAGATCGGCATCATGTCGATGCGGCCGCTGAGCAGCTTGCGCAGTGTGGCGTTGAAGTCACTGGCGACGTCCAGCTTGGTGAAACCCTTCTCCTTCAGGATCGTCTCGGTGTAGTCCTCGCGCTGGGTGCCGATCGTATATTTCTTTGCCTCTTCGAGATTGCTGGCGGTGATGCCCGAACCCTTGCGGGTGATCAGGATGTTTCGGTCGATGAGCAGCGGTTCGACCCATTTGAACAGTGGGTCGCGCGCGCTGTTGTGGGCGGTGGCGAAAACACATGTCATCGGCGCGGTGCGGGCAAGGCTGAAAGCACGCGCCCAAGGCATGACCTCGATCGTGTAGTCGACGCCGATCGCGGCCATCACCTTCTCGACCTGCTCGACGGTCGCGCCCTTGATCTCTTTGCCTTCGCGATAGTTGAAGGGAGCGTAATCCTCGGTCGTGAAGGCAACCGTCTGTGCGTGAGCCGCGCAGGGCAGCGCCAGGCATGCGAGAAGCAGGAGCTTTTTCATCGTCTCATCTCCTTGGGTCTTCGTTTATGAGGCGCGCGCGACGGCCGACTGCGGGGCCATCAGTTCCTCGATGAGTGCGGCTGCGTGCTGCGGACGATGGAAGAGATAACCCTGGCCGTAGTCCAGACCCATCTGGTGAAGCGTGCGGCATTCCTCTTCCGTCTCGATGCCCTCAGCAATGACGGTGCAGTTCATCTTGTGGGACAGGGTGGTGATGCCTTCAATCAGCATGCGGCTCTTCTGGCGCACGTCGTCGTCGCCGTCGTTAATCGCGCGGGTGAAGGACTGATCGATCTTGATGATATCGACAGGGAAACGATTGAGGTAGCTCAGCGACGAGTAGCCGGTGCCGAAATCATCGAGCGCGATGCGGCAGCCGAAGCGGCGAAGTTCCGTGACAATCATGCGAATCTGCGGGTTGTCGTGCATCAGCACGGCTTCCGTGATTTCGACGACGATGCGCTCGGGGCGGATGCCGTGGCGACCGACGATCGCGGCAAGACGGGCAGGCAGCGCCGGCTCGAACTGCAGCGGCGAGAAGTTGATGGCAAGGTAGGTATCCTGCATCCCCGATATGCGAGAGATTTTCGCGAGATTGGAGATCGCCTTTTCCATGATGAGGTTGCCGACGCGGACGATCTTGCCCGTCTCCTCTGCGACGCTGATTATTTCGGCCGGCGGCATCAGGCCCTTCTGCGGATGGTTGAGCCGCATCAGCGCCTCGAAACCGGCGACGCCGCGGCCGTTCAGATTGACGATTGGCTGCAGGAACGCCTCGAACCAGTTCTCGGAGAGACCGGCTTCGATATTGGCCTCGATTTCGGCGCGGCTGCGGGCGCGGTCGAGCATGGCTTTGTCGAAGAGCTGTGCGCCGTTCTTGCCGTCCCGCTTCTTGGCATACATGGCCATGTCGGATTTCTGCAGCAGCTCGGCGGCGGTCGCGGCATGATGTGGGTAGATGGCGATGCCGATGGAAGCGCTCAGATGCATGTCCGGGGCAAATGGCGTTTCGAAGATTGAGGCGATCTGCTCGCACATCGCCTTTGCGCGTGTTTCGGCGTCTTTCGCCGGCAGCAGGATGGCGAACTCGTCGCCGCCGAGACGGGCCGCCTCGTCGGAGGGGGCAAGATGGGTCTTCAGGCGCTCGACGAGTTCGATCAGCGCCGTGTCGCCGGCAGCGTGCCCCATATTGTCGTTGATCCACTTGAAGCGGTCGAGATCGACGAAGAGGCAGGCGAGTTCCTGGCCGGCGGCGTCTGCGGCAGCGATTTTGTTGTCGAGCACCGCCTCGAAGCCCTGGCGGTTGAGGAGCCCGGTCAGATGGTCGGTGATTGCCTGGCGATGGTTGCGGTCCTCCGAAGCCTTGAGCTCGGTCACATCCGTCATGACGGACAGCGAGAGGCGATCGTGAGCGCCGGCGGCGGCTTCCGATTCCATAATGAGGACGTCCATGGTGCGGCCGTCCAGGCAGACGAATTTGACGGTGACCGTCATGCCATTTTCGCCCTGGCGGCGCTTGACGAACTTATCGCGGCTGCTTGACGTCACCAGATCTGCGAAATTGCGGCCGATGATCTCGGGGCGGCTATATCCGGTGGCAAGCAGCCAATAGTCGCTGACGGCGGTGATGCGGTCTTCCTCATCGAGCGAGAAGAGCATGGCGGGTGTCAGATTGTAGATATCGGTGGCGCGACGATGGGCGAGCTTCAGCTCCATCTCCTCGCTTTCGAGCTTGGTTTGCATCTCGTTGAAGCTCCGGGCAAGCCGTCCCATCTCGTCGTTCGACTGCCAGTCTACATGATGGCGCGAGCCGAGCTGCCGGGTGGCCTCGATTGCCGCCGTCAGACGCATCAGCGGCTGGATGACGAAGAATCGGTTGCCGATCAGCGCTGTGCCGAAAACGGTCAGAACCGCGAAGATGAAGATCGAAATGAAGACGACCTCTTCCTGCTTCAGACCGGAAAACAGTCCGAGGGCGGGATAATAGACGCTGATGCTGCCGAGGTTCTTCGGACCGTCGACGGTGTTGTAGATGATGGCACGCGACACCTGCACGAGCTTGCCGTCAAAGGAACGCGGAATGGTGGATTGGCTGACGTCGAGCTGGCCCGACTGATCACGCACCTCGACCTTGACGATGGCGCCTTGGGAAACGACCGTCGCGCTGATCTGGGTGACACTTTCCTCGTCGAGGTCCCAGAGCGGTTTTGCCAGCGCCTGAGCGTTGGCGACAAGAAGAACAGAGATATGGTCGCGTATTTCTTTGTCGGCGCGCTCCGAGGAAAGAAAAAGGAAGAGAACAAAAAGCGGAGCGACAAAAACAAGCAGCGCTCCGCAAACAATCCCAAAAAACCTGTTCTCAACGGAATTGTTCATGGTTCCGTCTACTCCCCCAGGCCGGCATATTTGCTGTCGCGCGTTCGGGCCGGCTTCTTCGCAGCTGACGGCCCATGCTTTCACGAATATGTTAAATGTTGCTGAAACGGAGGCTTGGCAGGCAATGAAAAGCCCGCCTTCCCCGTAAGCTGGCTCTAGAAAGTTGGATGGCAACTTTCTAGAGCCAGTTCACCGGGGAGGCGGGCTATATGCTTTCAATTGGTCGAAGCGATCAGGCTTCGGCTTCACCTTCAGCTTCCGTGGCGCTCTCGTCGACGCCGGCAGCCGGAGCGACGATGGTGGCGATCGTGAAGTCGCGGTCGATGACCGGGCTGACGCCCTTCGGAAGGGTGACTTCCGAAATATGGATGCTGTCGCCGATCTTCTTGCCGCTGAGGTCAATGTTGAAGAATTCCGGGATCGCATCGGCCGGGCAGTGAACTTCAACTGCGTGGCGGACGATGTTCAGAACGCCGCCGACCTTGAGGCCCGGAGACTTCGTTTCATTGACGAAGTGAACCGGGATTTCGACGGTCACCTGGGTGTTGCCGGAGACCCGCAGGAAATCGACATGCAGCGTGAAGTCGCGGACCGGATCGAGCTGGTAGTCCTTCGGCAGAACCTTGTACTTCTTGCCGTCGACTTCGATGGTCGCTACGGTGGTCATGAAGCCACCGGCATGAATGCGCTTCGTCACCTCATTGGTGTTGATAGCGATGGCAATGGGGGCCTGCTTGTCACCATAGATGACAGCGGGAATCAAACCGTTGCGGCGAAGTTCACGGGCGGACCCCTTACCAACCCGTTCGCGCGCCTCGGCCTTGAGCTCGTAAGTTTCCTGGCTCATGGCTTTTCCTTTCGAGGTTATTTGGAGAGTTCGGCGGCGGGCAAAAGCCTTGTTCCGTCGAACCGGAGGCGGGTTTTCCCGTCCTCATCCGCGTTGCCTCCAAGGGTGTCTACGCGGACCGGTGGCCTATAGTATAAGTCGTCCTGAAACGCAAGTTGCCGAGAGCGCCGGTTTTCCGACGATGGAGGGGCTTTCGCCGGGGCGCTCCATCATTTGAGAAGAGCGAACTCGCCCAGATTGCATCCGCACCCATCCCAATGCGAGAACCTTGTCGAAATCACTCGCGATCTGCACCTGGTCAAAGGCAAGATTGCCAGTGCCTATCGCCGCTTGGCTTGACATCGGCGCGCTTCGCATCTTTGGATGGCCGCAACCGAAAAGCGGCTGAGGAGAAAACCGGACCATGCGTCTCAAACTTGTCACGGCAACGAGTATGCTTGCCCTTTGCCTTTTCACCGGGGCCGAGGGCGCGGAGATCAACCAGGAGGGCGCCAATGCGGTCAAGGAGACCCTGACGAAGCTGCTTCCGCAGGATTTGGCAAAAAGCGGTCTCATCACCGTCAATCCGGCCGGCACGCGCTATGAGGTCATCTATGATCTGGCGAAGCTGCTTACCAAGGCCGATCCGGCGACGTTTGCGATCACAGGGCTGACACCGTTTTCGATGTTCGCCACGCCATTGGACAGCGGGCTCTGGAACGTCGAAGGCGACAACAAGCTCAACGTCTCGGGCCATTTCAAGGGTCCAGACCAGAAGCCGACGGATTTCACCTATTCCATCGCGTCGCTTGTTTACACCGGCGTCTTCGACCCGGCGATCAGCTATCTGCGCTCCGGCACCTTCGCGGCTAAAGACATCAAGGCATCAAGCAAGTCCGAAACCGAGGAAGTCCATGCCAGCATCGCCAGCATGGACCAGAAGCTGAGTTCGACCGACAGCACAGGCGGCAATGGACGTATCGATTTTGCCGGCAGCGGCTCGATGTCTGATTTCGTCGAGCAGGTTTCCGGCCTGCAAATGCCGCCCATCGAACTTCGTGCCGGCTCAATCGATGTCGATGCCAAGGTGAACGGCCTGCCGGCCAAGCAGATTCGCGAGATAGTCTTCTTCGTGCTCGACCATCTCGATGAGAAGGAATTGAGCCCGGAAAACAGCGACAAGATAAAGGGAATAGTGAAGGAAGCCTTCCCCCTTCTGACCTTGTTCAGCGAGACGATCGGGGTCAACGACCTGACCGTCAGCAGCGAGATGGGCAAGGGCGGCGCCAAGGCATTCGGCTACAACCTCGCCATCGATGGGCCCAGTGACGCAATGCGTTTTGGCTTCGGCATGAATGCGCAGGAGATCAGCCTCGACACACCGCTGATGCCGGCAAACTATTCGGCCTTCATGCCGAGCAACTTCGATTTCCAGCTCGCGCTTCCGAACCTGGATTTCGCAAGCTTCGGCGACGCCCTCATGGCGATGGATTTCAAAGATTCGGCGTCCGAGAAGACCGGCGAGGAGATGGCGAAGAAGCTCTTCCGCGATGGCCGGCTTGCCGTCGAGTTTCCGAAGATCAGTGCCAAATCGCAGGTCTATGACGTCGATATAACCGGCAGGATCGAAGGTCGCGTCGATACCGAGAAGGACTATTCGATGGAGGCGACGATCCTCGCCCGCGATCTCGACAAGACGATCGCGGCGGTCCAGGAGCTTGCCAAGACGGACCCCGATCTCAACCAGGTCTCCTTCGGCATCATGATGGTGAAGGGCTTTGCCAAGATCGATCCGGATGGCCGTTCGCGCTGGGACGTCAGCATCAGCCGCGACGGTTCCGTGGCGGTCAATGGCCAGCAGATCAAGGGACCGGATGGCCCGAATCAGGATCAGGGGCTGGAGTCGGACCAGGAGCAGGAACCGGATCAAGGACAGGACGTGATACCTGCGCCGCCGCAGCAGCCTTGAAGGTTCTCGATTGGAATCGAAAAAGAAAGAGGCCGGCTTGTGCCGGCCTTCAGGCCGCTGACAAACCACTGCAAAAGCCGTGTCGCCATCTTCGGCCTTGTGCCGAGGATCTCATCCGGCCGATTAAATATCTGAAAATAATGCTTTCCTGCCAAGGAATTGCAAGGGCCAGATGCTCGGCACGCCGAGTATGACGGAGGAGGCTTTTTAATCGAAAAGGCTGGAGACCGACTCTTCCTGGCTCGTGCGGCTGATGGCTTCGCCGATCAGCGGGGCCGTCGTCACGACGCGGATATTGTGCGCTGAAAGCACCGCCGTTGTCGGCTGGATTGAATCGGTGATGACGAGTTCACGCAGCTTCGAGGAGGTGACGCGGGTGACCGCGCCGCCCGAGAGAACGCCGTGCGTGATATAGGCGGTGACGCTGGAGGCACCCTGGGCGAGCAGTGCGTCGGCCGCATTGCAGAGGGTGCCGCCGGAATCGACGATGTCGTCGATCAGCAGGCAGTCCTTGCCGGTGACGTCGCCGATGATATTCATGACCTCGGATTCACCCGGCCGATCACGACGCTTGTCAACGATGGCCAGAAGACAGTCCAGCCGTTTGGCGAGCGCGCGGGCGCGCACCACGCCGCCGACGTCGGGCGAGACGACCATGACGTTGCTGAGGTCATAATGGCTCTTGATGTCGCGCGTCAGCACGGGCATGGCGAAGAGGTTGTCTGTGGGGATATCGAAGAAACCCTGGATCTGACCGGCATGGAGATCGAGCGTCATGACGCGATCCGCGCCGGCTTCGGTGATGAGGTTGGCAACCAGCTTGGCGGAGATCGGCGTGCGGCCGGATGCGCGGCGGTCCTGACGGGCATAGCCGAAATATGGAAGAACGGCCGTGATACGGCGTGCCGACGAACGACGCATCGCGTCGATCATTATCAGCAGCTCCATCAGGTGGTCGTTGGCGGGAAAGGCGGTGGGCTGCACGAGGAAGACGTCCTCGCCGCGCACGTTTTCCTGGATTTCCACGAAGATTTCCTGGTCGGCAAACCTTCGGACACTGGCTCTTCCCAAAGGAACATTGAGATAGTTGCAGATCGCTTCGGCGAGTTGCCGGTTCGAATTGCCTGCGAAAACCTTCATTTTGGTCCGCCTATTATGCGCTGATAGCCGCGCTTTTTAGTCAGCTTCCCCGTGAATGCAAGGGCAAAGGCGCCACAGACTTTCATATTTGCAAAAAGTTTGTGACTAACCACCCTGAGTTTGCCGCCAGGAGGTGAATTCCGCGATGGTTTTCGAAGCGATCTGTTGCATCACCGAAGCCGGGACACCCGCCCAAGGGTCGGCCGCGGCTGTCGGCACGCTTTCCTGGCCTTGGATTCGGTGCAGGCGGGCGCCGCCGCCATCGAGAACGTCCCAGACATAGACCACGGTGACCTTGCCTTCGTCACCGAAGGCAGAGAGGTAACCTTTGAGGATGTAATCGCTGCTCGTGTCATTCGAGCTCTTGATGGAAAGGCCGTGGGCGCGCGCCTCGGCGCCGAGCTGGCGCGAGAGCGGAGTCACGGCTTGCACCGGCGCCCCGATGATCGGCAGGAAGCGCACCGTATTGCCACGCGCGGAAGATGCGCCGGGCGCGAGGCCGGCGGTCTGCTGCGGTTGCTGCGTGTCAAGCAGCTGGCCGGGCTGTGTTGGAGTCTCGGCGCCGGCAGCGGCCGGCGGCAGCGCCTGTCCCTCGATCGGGGCGGAGGCGGCGGGCGAGGAGCCGTTTCTCGACAGCGCGTCTGCCTGCTCCTGCATCGTCGTCGGCGGCGCGCCGCTGCCGGGTCGATAGGTTCTTTGCGACTGATCATAGGCCGGATGATAGCCACTCGGCTGCGTGCTCCCGGCAAAAACCGGCTGGCGGGTGCCGGCCAGACGTTCTGCCTCGCCCTGCGTCACCGGACTTGACGGCGGAGTTCCGGAGGATTCGCCGATGCCGACTAGCGGCGTCAGCGCGTCGGTGGTGTTGCAGGCGGTCAGCAGAGCAATGACGAACAGGAGCGTGGGCACAGTCGCAGTTCGCGTCATCCCGTGATCCGTCCTTCCCACAATCGTACCAGCCCGCCCGGATTTATGCGGGCGGGGATGGTACTCTGTCAATTCCGGATTCTCACCGGTCAGTCCCGGTCTTCAAAGGCCGATGAAATCGAGCGAATGACGGGAAAGTGCGCGCGGCGCATCCGCGGTCGTCACGTAGGTCTGTCCGAGCGTCATTGCCGTGCCGGTATCGGAATCGGCAATGATCATGTGCACGAACAGCGACATGTTCGGCTCGATCGGCTGCGGATTGCCGACATGGAACATCTGGTGCTCCATCCAGGAGGGCGAGAAGCGGGCGCCGAGCGAATAACCGCAGGCATTCAGCCGGTGGCGGGCGAGGCCGCGCTCGTCCATGATCCTGGCATGCATGTCGAAGACGTCACCGAAGGTGTGGCCGGGCATCAGCACGGTCTCGATCGCCTCGATGGTTTCGCGGCAGGCATTGTAGAGCTCGCGATGGCGTTGCATCGGCTCGCCGATGACGATCGTGCGCATCATGGCGGCATGGTAATGCGCATAGGTGCCGGCCCATTCCAGCGTCAGCTGGTCGTTGGCGTCAAGCTTGCGGCGGCCGGCCTTGTAGCGGCAGAGCAGGGCGTCGGCAGCCGAGCCGATGATGAACTCGTTGGCGGGATAATCGCCGCCGCCGGAAAAGACCGCACCCTGCATGGCGGCGAGGATATCGGCTTCGTCAGCGCCGGGCCTTGTCAGCCGGATCGCGGCGTCGAGCGCGTCGTCGGCGAGAGCGGCGGCGCGCTCGACATAGGCGACCTCCGTCGGGCTCTTGACGAGACGAAGACGGCTGACGAGATAGGAGGCGTCGACGATCTGGCCGAAAGTGGTCAATTGTGCGTCGAGCAGACGGGCGACGCGGCCGGTCATGCCGTGGGTGTCATATTCGACGCCGATGCGGGCGCCGAGCAGATCCATCTCGACCATGAGGTTCTTCAGGTCGAGCGTCGGATCGGCATTGACCCTGTCGACCCAGATGTGGACGTCCTCAAGGATCGATGTGTGTCTGGCCTGGCGAAGATCCGCCGAGCGGGTGATCAGCGCCATGGTGCCGTCGCTCTTGACGATCAGCGTCTGGAAAAAGCAGTAGCCGAAGGTGTCGTAGCCGGTCAGCCAGTACATGCTTTCCTGGGCGAAGAGCAGCAGGGCGTCGAGCTTTTCTTCCTTCATCTTCTCGGTGAGGCGCGCAAGCCGGCTTGCGAACTCGGCCTTTTCGAAGTGCAGTGCCATTCTGCTCAAGTCTCCCTGATTGATATCGCTGAAATCTGGCGGCCGTAGTCCGGCTCGCCGCGATGTGTCGTCCGGCGATAGGAAAAGAAGCGCTCGCTATCCGGATAGGTGCAGAGCCCGAGGCTTTCGGCCTGCACGCCAGCCCGCGTCAGCCTGTCGATCGTCAGCGCCGGCAGATCGAACATGGCGCGGCCCGGCGTTGCGGACGGCTTGAAAAAGCGTTCGTAGTCCGAATTCTCGGCGACGAAGCGATCGACGAATTCCGGCCCGACCTCGTAACTCGCCTGACTGATCGAGGGGCCGAGGCAGGCCAGTATGCTGGCGCGGTCGGCTCCCAATGCTTCCATGGCGGCAATGGTGTTTTCGAGAACACCGGTCAGCGCGCCCTTCCAGCCGGCATGGGCGGCGCCGATGACGCGATTTTCGGGGTCGGCAAAGAGGATCGGGCCGCAATCGGCGGCCAGCACGCCAAGGGCAATGCCGGGAACTGCCGTCACCATCGCGTCCGCGTCGGGACGGGCGCCATCGTAATCGGCGCCAATCGTCACGACGTCGGGCGAATGCACCTGATGAACAGTTGCCAGCCGCTCGAGCGGCAGATCGAACCAGGCGGCGACACGGCGGCGGTTTTCCACGACGTTCCCGCGCTCGTCGTTGGAGCCGAGGCCGACGTTGAGACCGCGATAGATCCCTTCGGAAACACCGCCTTTCCGGGTGAAATAACCGTGGCGGATGGTGCCGCCCGTCGCTTCGTTCAGCAGCGTGCTTTGGATCGGTGCGGGAGAGGCCGCGTCCTGCATCTGTAATTCCGGGTTTTTCGAGGGGTTTGTTTTGTCCCGAGCGCATCGCATCCACGGCGCGCTTCAAGTTCCTGTTTCGCGCGGATGTTGGCTCAGCCGCCTGCGCCCTGTCAATCCACCGGGCGAAAGGGCATGAGATCAACGGCAGGGTGGGAGACCGCCATGACCTTGAAGAGTTCGCCCATCCGACCCTCACCGGCGCCGGCAAGCCTGTCGATCGCCGACTGGATCACCTGCTGGGTCTGCGGTTCGCGGTCACGCCCGAGGGCGGCGGCGCGTTCGAGAATGCCGAGGCCGGTCAGAAAGTCACCCTGGTGCAGGGCGCCGTTCAGATGGAGGCCGGCCGTCATCGCCGTCTCGGCGAGCTGCTGGAAATCGACATGGCTCGTCAGGTCAGCTTCGCCGGGGTGGGCGAGCGGCGGATCGAATTCATGCATGCGCACCGCCTGCAGCGTATCGCCGAAGCCAGTGACGAGATGGCCGTAGTCGATGACCAGCGCCGTGCCGCCGAAGGCGCGCAGCCGCTCACAGATCGCCATCATCACGGCCTGGCGGGCGGGCGAGATCTCGAAGAGCGTGCCGAGCGGCAGGTTCTGCACCGGTTCCGGCAGTAGGGCAGGATCGATGCCCGCGACACCTGCGGCAAAGGTCAGTTCGCCATCGGCGTCAAGACCGACCATGCGCTCGCGGAAACCCGTTTGCGTGCGGACGAACTGCCGGATCGGGATCGCGTCAAACAATTCGTTGGCGGCAATCAGCGTGAAGCCCGGCGGGACCTCATCAAAGCCACCGTGCCACGCGATCCTTTCGCCATAAGCTTCGAGTGTCTGGCTCTGGACGTCGCGCAGGCGCTCGCTGGTTTCGACGAGATGCACGCTCATCGTGTCGAAGAGCGGCGGGGCAATGCGGGCGATGACGCGCAGCATATCCGCCATCATCGTGCCTCGGCCGGGGCCGATCTCGACCAGGCGCACATCTGCCGGCGTGCCATGACGCTGCCAGGCATGGACGACGAAGACGCCGATCATCTCGCCGAAGATCTGGCTGACTTCGGGCGCGGTGACAAAATCGCCGGAACGGCCGAAGGGCTCGCGGGTGCGGTAATAGCCGTGCTCGGGATCGGCGAGGCAGAGCGAGAAATAGTCGGTGACGCTGATCGGGCCGTTGGCCTGGATGATCGCCTTGATCTTTTCGCCTAGAGCGGTGGTCATGTCGCGCGTCCTGCCGGTTTAGAGCTGCGGCGCGGCCTGGCGACGGGCCCGCAGGATCGCCCAGAGGCCGAGCAGGATCATCGGGGAGGAGAGGATCATGCCCATGGTCAGCCAGTTGGTGCCGAGGAGGTAACCGAGCTGGGCGTCCGGCTCGCGGAAGAACTCGACGAAGATGCGCGACAGTGCATAACCGCAGACGAAGACGCCCGTGATGAAGCCAGGGCTGTTCAGCGCGCGCATGCCGTAGACGAGGGCGGCAAGCACCAGGAGCAGAACGATGCCCTCAAGGCCGGCCTCGTAGAGCTGGCTCGGATGGCGGGCGAAGGGACCACCGGTCGGGAAAACCACGGCCCAGGGGACGTCGCTCAGCCGGCCCCAGAGCTCGCCATTGATGAAATTGGCGATGCGGCCGAAGAACAGGCCGAAGGGAACGACGGCGGCGACGATATCGAACAGGCTCCAGATCGGAATGGCATTGCGGCGGGCAAAGATGATCATGGCGATCGTCGTGCCGGTCAGGCCGCCGTGGAAGGACATGCCGCCGTTCCAGATTTCGACTGCGCGGATGGGATCGCGCAGGATGGCGGAGAGGTCATAGAAGAAGATATAGCCGAGACGGCCGCCGAGCACGACGCCGAGGGCGGCCCAGACGATGAAATCGTCGAGCTGCGTCTTCGTCATCGGCGATGTATTGCCAGGCCAGAGACTGTCGTTGGCGGCGAGGCGGCGCGCATAGGCCCAGCCAAGCAGGATGCCGGCGACGTATGCCAGGCCGTACCAGTGAATCGCCAACGGACCGAGCGAAAAAGCGATCGGATCGATGTCCGGGAAAGGCATGATGGCAAGGAGATTGGCTGCTGTCGGCAAGATTTTCCCATCCGTTGAGGTCGGCGGAACATGCCGCCGCGATCCCGGACGGTCAAGTGCATTGTTCGTGATCGCTCCTCCGCTACCTGCTTCAGGATAAGGCTATCCCGCGCAAAGCGCTTGCATCCCAGGTGGCGAAGCCCTACCTCAATCTTCGGGGCCCCGAAGGGCTGAATTCACCTTATACGAAGGGAGAAAAACGCCATGACGACCGGAACGAACCGCATCATGGACGAGTTCGCCAAGCTGATGACCGACGCGGCAGGTGCCGCCCAGGGCGTCCGCAAGGAGATCGAGACGGCTTTCAACGCGCAGGCCGAGCGTTGGCTGAACAGCATGGACGTCGTCAAGCGCGAGGAATTCGAGGCCGTGCGCGAGATGGCGATCAAGGCGCGTGATGAAAATGAGGCGCTTGCCGCCCGTATCGCGGCGTTGGAGGCCAAGCTCGCCGGCGAGAGCCACTAAATTCCCATATGGCGCAGATGCGGCGTTGCCTTCATGCCACACGCCGCATCTGTCACAAAAAATTCCAGGTGAGTTTTCCACCTGTGGACACAGCCAAAAAAGCCAATACGCAGAGTCGTTTAATCTCCCTTCTGAATTGAGTTTCGAAGTGCTTTCCACAGCAGGTCCGCCCTATTTTCCCTTCTGGGGGCTGGCAGGTGGCAAGGGTCATTATACACTGATTTTAAATGATGATTCGAAGCGACTTGGTAAGCTCCGGGCAGGTTATCTGCGTTAAGTCTGGCAGCGGTTCAACGATCATCCGATGGTGGTTTCCGGTATTGCGTGTGTCTTTCTTGTGTTCGTATCCCAAGCTAAGCCGCATTCGTTCCGGTCAAGAAGGTGCTGCATGAACCTGATGGAATTGGAAGTCGAGCGTCAGTCGAACCCGGTCGATATGATCGAGTACGTGGCCTCCAACAACGACTGGTCGTTCGAGCGGTCCGGCGAGGACGAGATCGCAATGACGGTCGAGGGGCGCTGGGCGGACTATCACGTTTCCTTTTCATGGATGGAGGAATTCGAGGCGCTGCATCTTGGCTGCGCTTTCGATATCAAAGTCCCCGACATCAGGGTCAACGAGGTGGTCAAGCTGCTCTCGGCGATCAACGGGCAGGTGCTGATGGGTCATTTCGACCTCTGGCGTCAGGAAGATGTCGTCATCTTCAGGCAGTCGCTGCTGCTTGCAGGCGGCGCGGAGCCGACCAATCGCCAGGTAGAGGTGCTGCTTTCCAGCGCGCTCGACACCTGCGAAGCCTATTTCCAGGCATTCCAGTTCGTTGTCTGGTCCGGCATGGACGCGGCGAAGGCGATGGAAGCCGTGCTGTTCGAAACGGTAGGCGAGGCATAAGATGCCAGCGAAGGCTTTCTCCTCGGTAAATCCCATCGTGCTGATCGGCGCCGGAAACATGGGCGGAGCCATGCTCTCCGGCTGGCTGAAGAGCGGCGTTCCGGGTTCGGCCGTCATCGTTGTGGATCCCGGCCCCTCGTCGGCGATGCTGGCGACGATCAAGGAAGCCGGTGCGATGCATCTGACCACGGTCCCTGCGGAATTGAAGGCGAGTGTCTTATTCCTCGCGGTCAAGCCGCAGGTGATGGAGACGGTGTTGCCGGCGGTGAAGAGCGCCGTCGGACCGGCGACGGTCGTTGTCTCGGTCGCAGCCGGCAAGACGCTCGGTTTTCTCGAAAGACATCTCGGCAAAGCCGCCATGGTGCGAGCCATGCCGAACACGCCGGCTATGGTCGGCCGCGGTGTGACCGGGGCCTTTGCCAATTCAGGGGTCAGCAATCCGCAGCGCGAACGCGTCCATGCCCTTCTCAGCGTCTCCGGCCCGGTCGAATGGGTGCCTGCCGAGGCCGATATCGATGCCGTGACGGCGCTTTCCGGCAGTGGCCCGGCTTATGTATTCTATCTCGTCGAATGTATGGCGGAGGCAGGCCGAAAGCTCGGCCTGCAGGCGGACCTCGCCATGCGTCTTGCGCGGGAAACGGTCGCGGGGGCTGGTGAACTCTTGCACCAGTCCCCCGACGATGCTTCGCGGCTGCGCCAGAATGTGACGTCTCCCGGCGGCACGACGGCGGCGGCGCTCGCCGTGCTGATGGCGGAGAACGGCATGCAGCCCCTGTTCGACAAGGCGCTCGCGGCAGCGCGCAAGCGGGCCGAGGAACTGGCCGGCTGAGGAAGAACCACATGGCGGAAGAGATCAGCTACGCCGATTTCGAGCGTGTCGACATCCGTGTCGGTACGATCATCGAAGCTAGCCTCTTTCCGGAGGCGCGCAAGCCGGCTTTCAAGCTGCTCATCGATTTCGGCCCTGAGATCGGCATCAAGAAATCCTCGGCGCAAATCACCGTGCATTATACGCTGGAAACCCTGATGGGCCGGCAGGTGCTCGGCGTCGTCAACTTCCCGCCGCGGCAGATCGGGCCGCTCCGTTCGGAAGTGCTGACGCTGGGATTCGAGGACGAGAATGGCGCGATCGTGCTTGCGGCGGTCGAACAGCCGGTGCCGAACGGCAGGAAAATGATGTGAGTATCGGCTCACATCGTTTTGCCGGGTGCCTGATGTGTCTGCATTGGATGCTCAACGAGGCCTGATTTCCTGCAGAAAGGGATTGCTTCGCCGTTCGTCGCCGATGCGGCTGCCGGGCCCGTGGCCGCAGATAAAGCCAACATCGTCGCCGAGCGGCAGGACCTTGTCGCGGATCGAATCCAGCAGCTGCTGATGATTGCCGCCCGGCAGGTCGGTGCGGCCGATCGAGCCGTTGAAGAGCACGTCGCCGAGATGGGCGAAATTCTGCGCGCGGTTGAAATAGATTACGTGGCCGGGGGCGTGGCCGGGCGTGTGATAGACCTCGAATTCGTGGGCGCCGAAGGAGACCTTGTCGCCGTTCTTCAGCCAGCGGTCCGGCAGAACATTGCGCAATCCGGATATGCCGTATGTCGCGGCCTGGGTCTCTATCCGCTGCAGCAGCGGCAGGTCGTCCTGATGCGGGCCGACGATGTCGACGCCGAGCGCTTCCTTCAGCTCCCTGGCGCCGCCGGCATGGTCTAGATGACCGTGCGTCAGCCAGATTTCCTTGATGGTCAGGTCGCCTTTCTCAATCGCCTGAAGGATCAGCGGAACGTCGCCGCCCGGATCGACGACGACGCCTTCCCGGGTATCGGGATCGAAGAAGACCGTGCAGTTCTGCTGAAAGGGTGTCACCGGAATGATGCCGGCCTGGAGCATGCCCATAAGTGCCTCGCTTGGGTGTCTCGGGTGCTCAGGGTATAGTCCGAAACGGCGTCGAGGACAGCCGAAATCTTCGGCTTTTGACGCGTGTTTCACGGCAGCAAGACCCACTGCAACACAAGTTTATACGTCCCTTCCACCGTTCGGCCCGTCGGGGAAGTCCAGTTTTGTTATGGTTTTTCAATTGCTTGCCAGCGCGTATTTACAGGTGTTGTTTTGCCGGGTCGGGGCGCGTGGGAACATCGTAGAACGCCGCGCGTTGTCCGGCCATCGAAACCAAGGAGACGCTCACATGACCTTGAAGAGAAACATCCTATTGGCTGGAGCCGTGCTCCTGGCGAGCGGCGGTCTGGCGCAGGCGGAGATGGTGGCGACCACGGTCAACGATCTCAACGTCCGCGCCGGTCCGGGCCCGCAATATCCGGCAGTCGGCCTTGCCACCCGCGGCTCGACCGCGGTGCTCGACGGCTGTATCGAGGGCAGCCGCTGGTGCCGTGTCGACGTCAACGGGATCCGCGGCTGGGTCTATGCGGATTATCTACAGATGGAGTATGGCGGCAATCAAGTTATCGTCGAGCAGCATCGTTCCGAAATCGGCGTTCCGGTCGTGACCTACGAGTCCACCGCCAGCGTTGTCCCGGCTGACCCACAGCCGGCACCGGGCGATGAATTGATCGGCCCCGTCGGAGCCGTCGAAACGATCACTCCGCCGGAGACGGTGCGGACCTACATCGAGACCAATCCGACCGAGACAGTCCGGCTTGGCGGCGATGTGGTCGTCGGCGCGGAAGTGCCTGCCGACGTGACTTTCGAGACGATTCCGGACTATGAATACCGCTACACAAGGATCAACGACCGGCCGGTGCTGGTCGATCCAGGTACGCGTCGGATCGTCTACGTCTATCAGTAAGATCATCGGGAAATCCGAAACGAGGCGGTCGGCAGGCCGCCTCGTCCGGGCAATTCCTCCTCCCGCCTCAATCCCGCAAGGATGGATTTTCCCAGCTTTCTTTCTTTGTATGAGAAGATAATAATATATTAAGAGTTCGGCCTGTTGGAGACCGGCGTTGCTTCCGCGGCCTAACCGGTGCGACCGAACCGGAAACATTCGCTGAAATCAGGCAGTTCCTCCGGCCGGATCGCGCCCTCGATCACCTCGATGCCAGGCGATCCCAAACCTTCTCCGGCGCTTAACGCGCCCTGCCTGTTGATTGTTGTCCCCATTACGTTTTATCCACAGGCGGTAAGGGAATTACTTATTGCGGTCGGAAATTCCGGCGGACCTTGGTTTCCAAAAGAAGTGTCAGGGAAACTGAGAAGCTGGGGGCTCCCACGAAAGTTCGGCAAAGCTGGCAGCCGCGTAAATTTATGCCAACAATACTGATCTATATTTTGCGGATAGTTTCCCGCAACATGCGGAACGAGAAAGGAAATGCCGAGTGTCACGACAGACCGGTCTGAAAGCAGGCAAGCCGGAGCCGTTGGCCACGCCGATGGAAGATACAGGCGGTATCGATTTCGAGATCATCGAACTGTTCTTCTTCGCCTATCGCGACTTCGTTTCCGATCCTGACGCCATCCTCGAGAAGAGCGGCTTCGGCCGGGCGCATCACCGCGTCGTGCATTTCGTCAACCGCAATCCGGGCATGACGGTGGCTGATCTTCTCGACACACTGAAGATCACCAAGCAGAGTCTTGCAAGGGTGCTGAAACAGCTGATCGACTCAGGCTATATTCGCCAGGTGGCCGGTCCTGAGGATCGGCGGCAGCGCAAGCTTTATCCGACGAAATCGGGCCGCGAGCTGGCGCTTGCCCTTGCAGAGCCGCAATCGCGCCGCATTGAGCGGGCATTCGAAGGAGCCTCTGCGCAGGAGCGGGAGGGCGTGAAGGCCTTCCTCGGAGGCATGCGGGACAGAAAGAAGGCGGATTGAATGGCGGTCAGGACAGGTATTTCCGACGATGCGGCGCATCTGCTGGTGGTCGACGATGACTCCCGCATCCGCGCGCTGCTCAATCGTTATCTCGCGGAGAACGGCTTTCGCGTCACTGTCGCGGCCGACGGCGCCGAGGCGCAGCGCAAACTTGCCGGTCTCGATTTCGATCTCATCATCATGGATGTGATGATGCCGGGCGAATCCGGCATAGACGTCACCCGCGGGCTTCGGGCCATCAAGAATGTGCCGATCATCATGCTGACGGCGCTGGCGGAATCGGGCAACCGCATCGAAGGACTCGAGGCCGGCGCCGACGATTATCTCTCAAAACCCTTCGATCCGCGCGAGCTGGTCCTGCGCATCAACAATATCCTGCGCCGCAACGCTGGCGGTGAGGGGCTGAAGATTGAACAGGTCATGTTCGGGCCCTACACTTTCTCCTTGACCCGCAAGGAGCTGAAGAAAGCCAGTGAGGTGATCCGGCTTACCGATCGCGAGCAGGAAATCATGCTGCTCTTTGCGCGGCGCGCCGGTGACACCATCCCCCGTCACGAACTGATCGGCAATGACACCGAGGTCGGCGAGCGGACGATCGACGTGCAGATCAACCGGCTCAGGCGCAAGATCGAGGAGGATCCGGCCAACCCCGTCTGGCTGCAGACGGTTCGCGGCATCGGATACAGGCTGAGCATCGACTAGATTTGAGAAGTGGAGCATGATGCCGATGACGTTCACACTTTCCCGCATCGTGCTCTGAACGGCCGGGACCGACGATGGTGACAATGGACAGTTTGCGGCGGGAAGACCGCGCTCCGGCGGCGGGCTGGCGCTGGATCGTCCGCTGGCTGCGGCGCCGATTGCCCACCGGACTCTACGCGCGCTCACTGCTGATCATCATCATCCCGATGGTGCTGCTGCAATCCGTCGTGGCCGCCGTCTTCATGGAGCGTCACTGGCAAATGGTGACCGAACGGCTGTCGCTCGCCGTCACCCGCGACATCGCCGCGATTATCGAGATCGTCGAGACTTATCCGCAGAATTCGGACTATAGCGAGATCATCCGCATCGCGCGCGATCAGCTCAACTTGCAGATTTCGATCGAGCCGGACGGCGATCTGCCGCCGCCGCGCGTCAAGCCCTTCTTCTCGATCCTTGACGGCATTCTCAGCGATGAGATCACCGATGAGATTCACCGGCCTTTCTGGATCGACACGGTTGGTAACTCGAATCTCGTCGAAATCCGCATCAAGCTCGAGAACAAGATACTGCGGGTGCTGGCCAAACGCAGTCAGACCTATGCCTCAAACACCCATATCTTCATCGTCTGGATGGTCGGCACGTCGCTGGTGCTGATCGGCATCTCGATCCTCTTCCTGCGCGGACAGATTCGGCCGATCCTGATGCTGGCCCGGGCTGCCGAAAGCTTCGGCAAAGGGCAGAAGCCCGACAATTTCTATCCGCGCGGCGCCGACGAGGTCAGGCGCGCCGGCCTTGCTTTCATTCTGATGCGTGAACGCATCGAACGGCAGATCGAGCAGCGCACGGCGATGCTTTCCGGCGTCAGCCACGATCTGCGCACCATTCTCACCCGCTTCAAGCTGCAACTGGCGCTCGCCGGCGACAATCCCGACCTGCATGGCCTGAACGACGACGTCAATGATATGCAGACGATGCTGGAAGCCTACATGGCCTTCGCCCGCGGCGAGGTCGAAGAGGATGTTGGCGAACTGAAGCTCAGCGAGATCTTCGCCAAGCTGGAATCCGATTTCGTCCTGCATCGTAAAAGGTTCAGCTATTCGATCGAGGGCGACGACGACATTTCCGTCAGACCGAATGCGTTCACGCGTCTCGTCACCAACCTTGCCTCGAACGCGCGCCGTTATGCCGACAGGCTCGACATCGAGGCCAAGCACAATGCCAAGTGGCTGACTGTTATTTTTGACGATGACGGGCCGGGCATTCCGGAAAAGAATCGCGAAGACGTGTTCAAGCCGTTCTTCCGGCTGGACACGGCCCGCAACCTCGATGCATCGGGCACTGGCCTCGGTCTTGCGATCGCCCGTGATATTGCGCGCAGCCATGGGGGCAACGTCACGCTCGGCGACAGTCCACTCGGAGGCTTGAGGGCGACGATCCGCATTCCCGCTTAAATGTCCGTTGCCGTCAGCTTCACGGCCTTGCGCGCATCGAACTCATCCAGGCGCTCGACGATCCAGCGCCAGAGAGTGACAACCTGCATGAGCAGATTGCGGCCGAGCGGCGTCAATTCATATTCGACGCGCGGTGGAATCTCGGGATAGAGCGTGCGAATAATGAGGCCGTCGTTTTCGAGCGTGCGCAGCGTCTGAGTCAGCACTTTCTGGCTGATGCCCTCAACCCGCTCCATGAGGCGCGAGAAGCGTAAGGGCGCGCCGGCATCGGACAAGACGTGCAGGATGCGCAGCGGCCATTTCGCCGCCGCCCGCTCGATCAAGGCGCGCGCCCGCGCATCCTGCTCGTCGGTCATGTTGCAACAGAAATCGAACATTTCGCCGGCCATTCCCAGTTACCTCAGGGTGTGTATAGATCATACTGGTACCTTCTTTCGAATGGAAACAATACGACCTACATGCTCCGGGAACCAATCAAGGAGAGGTTACCGATGTCGAAGGTGTGGTTGATTACAGGCAGTTCGCGTGGTCTCGGTCGGGCGCTGGCGGAGGCGGTTCTGGCAGCCGGCGACAATCTGGTGGCGACGGCGCGCGATCCCGCTCAGCTTGCCGTTCTTTCCGAACTGTACCGCAGTCAGGTGCTGACGCTGGCGCTTGACGTGACCGACGAGCAGGCGGCAGCTGCCGCGGTGGAAGCTGGCGTGAAGCGGTTCGGCCGTATCGACGTGCTTGTCAACAATGCCGGCTACGGCAATGTCGGCCCGATCGAGGATACCAGCCTTGCCGATTTCCGGGCCCAGATCGAGACCAACCTGTTCGGCACTGTTATCATGACCAAGGCGGTGATCGCCCTGATGCGCGAACAGGGTGCGGGCCATATCATCCAGTTCTCATCCGTTGGTGGCCGTATCGGACCGGCTGGACGCGGCGCCTATTCGGCAGCCAAATTCGCCGTCGAGGGCTTTTCGGAGGTGTTGTCGAAAGAGATCGCGCCATTCGGCATCAGGGTGACGGTGATCGAGCCGGGCGGCTTCAGAACGGATTTTGCCGGTGCCTCGACGGTGCTGGCCGAGGGGCGAGCGAACTATGCGGAAACGGTCGGCGCCACAGTGCGCTTCCAGCGTGAATATGACGGCCGTCAACCTGGCGATCCTGCCAAGGCGGCTGCGGTCGTCATCCACATTTCAGGGCTCGAACAACCGCCGTTCCGGTTGCTGCTCGGCAGCGATGCGGTTCGCAATGTCGAGAAAGCGGATGCGGCGCGCATCGAGGCCGATCGAGAATGGCGTGCCGTCAGCGTCTCGACTGATTTTGACCCGGATGCCGAAGCGGGCCTAATGCCTTGGGAAAAGAAGACCGCCTAAACTCGGCAAAAAACAAAAGCGCCGCTGAGGAGCGGCGCTTTGTATCAGGAATTTTGAACAATCAGCCTGCAGTGCAGAAATGGCTGCGGCCGTCATTGCCGATATAGGTGCCGCTGCGCGGATCGAAGGAGCGGTAGCGGTAGGAGCAGTAACGCTCCCATTGCGGTGACCAGGGCTCCACCGAGGTGCGGACGGGCGCATAATATCTCGGCTGTTCGACATACTGCGGCTGCTCGACATAGACGCGGCGCGGGGCGCGATAGACCGGAGCAGGCTCGTAATATCCCGGCTCGTAAGGCGGGTCGATGTAGCGGGGTTCGTCGTAAACAGGGCCGTTATTGGCGTTGGCGATGGCCGAGCCGACGATCAGACCGGTGGCGAGGCCGACAGCGCCGCCGACCAAGGCGTCGTTGTTGTTATGATGGCGCCAGTGGCGGTCGCCGGCCGAGGCGTCGCCGATGACGGAGAGAGTAAGCGCGGCAGCCGTTGCCGTCAGCAGAAGAGTTTTGGCGAGCCTGTTCATAACCATCAAGTCCCAATCTCGGAAACCGAACTCCGGCTCCTTCTCGATGGTGTCAGTCCTAGAGATTTCTAGCTGAACGAAGGCTGAACGACAAAACCCGGCATTGCTGCCGGGCTTCAACTCGAATTCGACAGCCTAGTTAAGGGCTCAGCCGGCAATCTGCAGATTGACAGCCTTGGGGCCCTTGCCGCGGCGATCCGGCTCCGTGTCGAAGCTTACCTTCTGGTTTTCCGTCAAACCGGCCAGCCCGGAGGCCTGTACGGCAGAAATGTGAACGAAGATATCGGCGCCGCCCCGGTCCGGCTTGATGAAGCCGAAGCCCTTGTCGGTATTGAAGAATTTTACAGTGCCAGTCTCGGCCATGCGTCAGGTCCTTTTCTCTCTGCCCGCCATCCACACGGGCAGCATCATAGCATTGCCTCCTTGCGGGAGGCGTTAGCAGGCAAGTCTTGAAATGTGAGAAAAAGGTCCCCTCTACCTCGGCCTGTTCCAAGCAGGACTTTCGCCTGCTTTTTCTGGAACCGGCTGACCGGAATATTAGCGTTCCCGGCGCGCAAATACTTAAGGACTTCCCATGCTCGCAAAATGCCCGAACGAGCCGAGAGTGCTGCGTTTAAGGGATTTTGGCAAGCAAAAGTTTTTTAACGTGTCCTTCCGGGCACACTGCTCCCGACATCTGGTTTGCGCAAAAACGCAAAATTTCCGTCGCGAACGGAGGATGATTAACGATTCATATCGTCCGCAATGTAAGTTTCGGGCAGATTTTGCCAAAAATGCAACGTAAACGGGCCTTGCGGGTTCCTAAAATTTTTTTCCAGATCCGGCGTCCACCCATATTTGGAGGCGTGTTCAGACGGCTGGCAAGCGGCGGCGAGCAAATCCGGGGACGATCTCGACTACAAGCATAGCGATAAACATTAGCGCACAACCTGTATATCCTGTCGCCGGCATCGACTCACCGAGAATCAGGGCTGCGAGCGATGCACCGAAGAGCGCTTCGGACGAAAGGAAGATCGCCGCCTGCGACGGCGTCGTGTAGCGCTGCGCGATTACCTGCAGCACGAAGGCCAGACCGGACGAGAAGATGCCGACATAAAGGATCTCGGGTCCTGCGGACCAAATCGCGGAAAGGCTGATCGGTTCGACCGTTGCGGCAATGGCCAGCCCGAAGACAGTGGTAACGGCAAATTGCGTGGCCGCCAGCGCGAGTGGCCTTCCGTTCTCGGAGACGGTCGTGCCGGCAAGGGTGATCTGGATCGCCCAGAAGACGGCGCAGACCACGGTCAGGAGATCGCCTGAGGTGAGCGCCGAAAGATGACCGCCGGATAGGAGATAGATGCCGGCGAGCGCCATCAGCGCGCCCGGCCAGATGATCCAATGCGGGGCACGGCGCAGGAAGAACACGGCAATGAGCGGCACGAAGACGACATAGAGGCCGGTGATGAAGCTGGAATTCGTTACCGTCGTCGTCTGCAGGCCGACCTGCTGGGTGGCAGCGCCGCTGAAAAGGGCAAGGCCGGTAAGGACGTAGAGCCTGGCATGGCGCGCGCTGGTCTTCGCCTCTGCCTTGCGCGCTTCCAGAAGAACGAAAGGCAAGACGGCCAATGTGGCAACCGCAAAACGCAGGGCGATGAACCAGAAGGGGCCGATCGCCTTCATCGCCGTCGATTGTGCGACGAATCCGCCGCCCCAGATGGCGGCGGCAAACAACAGGAGGAGATTCGCCTGAATGCGCGTCATGTCGTCCTCCAAGGGAAGGGAGATGTGTCCGAGCGGTTAGCAGTTGCCTTTCCGCTAGGCAAGGGCGAAGACTTGGTGCTGATGGGGGAGGTGGAGGCATGCAACACGAAAAACAGCGGCCGGCGAGCGACATGGCTGCACCCGGAACGGCAAGCTATTCCGGTACGCCGCTTGCCAGGAAGCTCGGGCTTGCGCATGGGCAGGCTGCCGCTCTTCTCGATGTTCCCGAAACGATCGAAGACATCGTTGGTTTCGCCGGTTTTGCTTCGGTCGTCCGCGTGCTTCCCGAGACGCTTTTGCGGGCGTTTGACTATGTGCATCTATTTGTCACTGAGCGCATGGTGCTGGAAGCGGCGGCGCCAACGCTTTTGCGGGTCCTAAAGCCCGACGGCATGATCTGGATCTCCTGGCCGAAGAAGAGTTCACGCGTGCCGACCGATATCACCGAAGACGTGCTGCGGGAGATCCTGCTGCCAACTGGCCTGGTCGACATCAAGGTCTGCGCTGTCGACGGGACCTGGTCGGGGCTGAAATTCGTCATTCGCAAGGAATTGCGCAGCGCGCTGTGATCGCTCAACCGTTGCTGGCCGGAGCGCGCGAGACCCTGAGCAGCGCGCCGTCGTCCTCGTCCGTCACCATCAGCAGCGCGCCATCGGGCGCCACGATGACGTCGCGGATGCGGCCGTAATCACCTTCGAACAAGCGCTCTTCGGCGACGAAGGCGCCGCTCTCGTCGCGCTGCATGCGCGAGAGCAGCTGGAATTTCAGTGCCGCGACGAGGAAGTCGCCGTCCCATTCCGGGAACATGGCGCCGCGATAGACAGCGAGCGCGCCGGGCGCGATCGAAGGATCCCAATAGTGCAGCGGCTGCTCCAGCCCTTTTTTGGCGGTGCCTTCGCCGATCTCGGCGCCCGAATAGTCACGGCCGTAGGTGATGATCGGCCAGCCATAATTCTTGCGGGCTTCGATCCGATTGATCTCGTCGCCGCCGCGTGCGCCATGCTCGACGGTGTAGAGCTTGCCGTCCTTGGCATCGAAAGAGATGCCCTGCGGGTTCCGGTGGCCCTTCGACCAGATCTCCGGCAGCGCCTTGCCGCCGTCCTTGAACGGATTGTCGGCGGGGATGCTGCCGTCGGCATTGATGTGAACGATCGAGCCGGCATCGTCCTGCCAGTCCTGCGAGCGGTCGCGGTCGCCGCGGTCGCCGACACTGATGAACAGCGTGCCGTCAGGGGCAATCGCGATACGCGCGCCATATTGGATGTTGCCTGAGGTGAAGCGCTTCATGGTGAAAATCGGCGTCACCGCCTCAAGCGTCTTTTCGTCAGGAGATAGCGTCGCGCTGAAGGCCTCGGTGCCGGAGCCCTGCTTGTTGGCGATGGCGGCGGTGAAATAGAGTTTTCTGCTCGCGACAAAGTCCGTGGCAAGCGCCACGTCCATAAGACCGCCCTGGCCGCGGGCATTCACTTTGGGCACGTTGCCGATCGGCTCGGAAAGCTTGCCATTGCGGATGATACGTATGCGGCCCGGCCGCTCGGTGACGAGATAGGCGCCGTCGGGCAACACTTCGACCGCCCAGGGGTGTTCGAGACCATCGGCCAGTTTTTCGACGCGAACCGTAGGACCCTGCGTGTTGACGGTATCGGCCGCATTGGCCGAAGTGGCGCCGAAAAGAATCAGCGTCGCGGCGAAATGGAAGGCGGATATTCTTGTCATTTGCTTCCCCGTCGTCTCTCCATCCGGAACGTGGAGTGGGCAGGGCAGAGCTTCAAGCCTCAGTCTGTCTGTAATAACGGCTTTGTGTTTGCCGGTTGAACGGAGCCGGCCGCGTTACCATCGACCAGTTCGGCTTCGAGGATGTAGCGCAGCGGCCCGCGTTCGGTCGCATCGAAAGGCCAGCAGGTGGTCAGTACAAGGCGGCGGCCATCGGAGGAGGGGTCGATGCCGCTCGCGTCCCAGGGGGCAACGCGGCCTTCGCCGGCCTTGAATGTCAATAGCTTGCCGTCGCGGCGGGTAACTTCGATCGTATCGCCCGGCCTTATATATTGCAGCCAGCGGAAATGGGTGTCGCGATGGGCGGCGATGACGGAGGTGCCTTCGTCGCCCGGCTGCGGTGTATTGGCGAGCCAGGCCGGACCGAAGGCGAGCGCTTGGCCGGAGGCGCCGGAAAGCACGATCGCCTCCTTGCCGAGGCGCGGCGCACGCACCCTCGCTTCAGTGATGAAATCGGCCCAAGGCCAGGGTTTCGTCTCCTTGCCGCTCAGTTCGGCGGCAAAAGCACGCTTCAGCAGGACCTGAGAGATTTCTGCCTTCGCCTTCAGCAGGAGGCCGTCGCCGATCAGCGTCAAGCCGTAGAAAGCAAGACCGGCAATGGCGAAGGCGATCGTCTTTTCGATCGGCGAAAGACGCCAGAGGAAGAAACCCTTTCTCCTCCGTGCCTTCGGCATGTCGTGGGCCGTGGCGGCGGCCATGGCGAGTTCCAGATAGGTCGGAAGCGGCTCGAATTCGGCCGCTTCCTGATTGTTGCTAGAAGCCATCGCGCTTGGCTCCGGCAGTGACGAGACCCTTGAGGCGGCGGCGCCAGATGGCGAGCCCGCTCGCCGCCGCCAGCGCCAGCAGCAGCATGGTGAGCCCGCGCATGATCTGCTCGTCGGCGCGCGTCGCCGTCTGCGGCAAGTTCACGGTTGAGCTCTTCTGCGCGATCAGCATGGCGGCTTTCGCCGTCGGCGCCGCGGCCATCAAGTTGGCGATCTCGGGCGATGCGGTGAGATCCTGGGGTGCGGCTGCGGTCCGTTGCGGTTCGGCTCTTCCAACCGGCGTGGCCGCGCCATGGCGTTCGGCGCCGCCAGAAGGGACAGCATTTTCGCCGAAGACCTTTCCGAAGTCCCAACCTTCGGGGAGGTTGAGCGGCAGCTTCGTCGAGCCGAGCGGTTCGGTTGCCGGCCGCGACGGCGTGACGTCGACGGCGACCAGACTGGTGACGCGCGAGACGAGGTGGTGGGCGAGCGCCACCGTCTCGATGTCCTTGTCGAGTGCCGCGGGGTCCTGGCGCTCATAGGCACGGGCCTCGAAATCGTCGATCTTGCGTCGCGCCCAGAGCTTGGAAATGCCGTTGCCGTCTGCGGCATTGGCGATATCCATCTCGACGCGCCAGGGCTGGTTGCCTGTCTTGCCGACGATCTGCAGCTTGCCGGTAGGCTTTTCCTGCGGCAATTCCGCAGTCAGAACGACGGGCTCGCCGCTATAGAGGTCGGGCATCGGGTTCGGCGTGATATCCTCGGCTTCGATGCCTTCGAAGGTTGCGGCGATATCGGTCATTGCGGGGTTCTGCAGCTTGGCGAAGAGTTCGCTCATGCGGCTTGCCACCTGGTCGGTCGAGCCAATCTGGGTGAAGGTGCCGCGGCCGACCTCGGCGGCTTTGGTCATGAAATAAGTGTTTGGCGCCGAGCCGATGCCGACGGTGAATACGCGGGCATCGCCGTGGTTTGCGGTGATTTCCTGGAAGAGCTGTTTTTCGTTGCCGATCGCGCCATCCGTCAGGAAGACGACCTGGCGCAGAGCGCCGGTTGCGACGGGGCCTTGGTTGCGAAGTGCATCCTCGAGCGCCGGCAGCATTTCCGTGCCGCCATCGGCGTTCAGGCTCCGGACGTAAGCGATGGCCTTTTCGCGGTTATCGGGAGTAGCGGCGACGAGGCCGTTGAAATAGTCGGTCATCGTATCGTCGAAACGGATGACGTTGAAGCGGTCGTCCGGGTTCAATCTGGAGATGGCAAGCGCCAAGCTTTGTCTTGCCTGCTCGATCGACTGGCCGGACATGGAGCCGGAATTGTCGATGACGAAGACCACTTCGCGTTTTGCCGGCGCTGCCGCATCCGGCGCGGTGGGCGGGGTGACGAAGGCAAGCAGATAGGTCTTGCCATCAATCGCTTCGCGGAAGAGGCCGGCGCCTGGCGTCTTGCCCGGAGCGGCTTTCCAGGTGAGCTCGAAATCTTTGTCGGCAGGAACCGCGTCTCCTTTCAGGCTGATCGTTCTCGCCTGGTCGCCGTCCTCCCGGATATCGACGTCGTGGAAGGACGACTTCACTCCACTGAGCGGGAAGCCAGCCTTGAGATTGACTGTCAACGAGATCGGATTGATTTTGGCATTCTCGCGCGGATCGAGCACCGGGGCTTCGATCTTCTCGCGATTTTCCACCGGGTCTCTCGGTGTTGCGAAGCCGGCACCGTTGTTGAACTCGACGGTCTGGACGATCGGCGCCGGATTGTAGCGCGGCGCGACGACCATCGGGAAACGCAGCGAGAATTCGCCGCCGGACTGGTGGACCGTCTGCTGATATTCGATCTGCACGACGATCTCTTCGCCGGGACCGATATTGGCGACCTGGTTGGTGAAGATGTTCGGCCGTTGCTGTTCGAGCAGCGCTGTCTTCTTGCCCTCAGCCTTGGCCTGCTCGTAGATCTCGCGGGCTTCCTGGCGCGGCTTGATCTGGCCTTCGATGAAGCGTTCGCCGATCTGCATCTTCAGCGCATCGACGGCGGAATTGTCCGGCAGCGGGAAGACGTAGGTGCCCTCGACCCAGCCCTGGCTCGGGTTCTGGAAACGCTGGGTCACCTTCACCCTGGCGATCGGGCCGGAAACAGCGATTGCGACGTCGGTCTTCAGCCGCGGCGCTTCGACATAAAAGCCCGGTTCCTTCGACGGGAAGAGCAGCGAGCCGCTATTGACGTCGTTCGGCCGTAGAAGGGCCGCGAGCTGGCCGGATGCCTGCCGCGTCTCGGCGCGGGCGGCAGAGGCAAGCCCCAGCATCGCAGCGATGCAGGCGACAAAGGCGGTGACGGCGACAAGACATGAAATGGAGATCCGGCGCATGCGCATGCGCCCAATGGCGAACTCATCTTCCAGAAACATTGGCCTACCCTCAATAACCAATTTTGGATGAGGGAATGATGCAGCTTCGATCTCGGCGCGCTCGCGACCGAATTGCGGCGGCGGGCGGCATTTGTTGCGGCTTATTCGTGGCGCGATTGAAATCCGGCGATCTCTCTGATTTTAAAAGACGAAAAACATGATCATCGTCACCGTGAAAATACCGCGGCCGGGGTCATACCCTGCCCAAATCCCGTGCCCCCAATTGTCGTGACGTTCATGGATGGGTAATTCTGTAGACCAGCAAATCATCCGAATCCACAAGCTTGGTTGCGGTCTTGTTCAGATAATCGATGACGCCGACATGATGCTCGATGAACCGTAGATCCTGCTTGTCGGCGGCGTTCTTCGCCACGCCGAACAGATCCGCCCCCTGCCGCGCAGGTCCTCGAGCTGCCCGATCGCCGTGGCGTCATTGGCGACGAATTTCGACCATTCGGAATCGCCTCCGCCGGGTGGAAACACCCATCCGCGCGCCCTGCTGTAATAGACCGCGACGGGATCGCCGGCCCTCGGGCGCGATGGCGACGACAAGGTCGCCCGGTTTCGCCAGCCGCGCCAGTTCCTCGTCAAGCAGCTTGCCCTTCATGGCGATTGGCTTCTTCATCGTCCTGACGAGGGGGAAGGGTCGACCAGCCCACAGCGACGACCACGATGCAGATCAAGCGGAGCACGACCGCCGGGGTTGTCTTAGATGAAAGCTTTGCCAGAAGAAGCGCGCCGTGGCCGCAAATATCGCGGCCGGCACATGGAAGATGTGCAAGTTCCATACATTGCTGGTGATCTCGCCCGCCGCAGCCAGATAGAGGATGACAGCTGCGGCCAGCCAAACAAGAGTGTGCGGTGCGTTTCGACTGCGCGCTGCAAGTCCCGGTGAGAACGACGGCGGGTCCGCCCGCCGGTGCGGCAAAACGATCGATAAGAATCATTGCCCCCATCACGCCTTTGCCCTTGAAATGCCGTCATACATTGGACATAGAGCTAACCGCAGAACTCCGGTCCCGGCTTTCTGCCCGTTTTAACCAATAGGACCGATATCATGGCCTTCCTTGCCGATGCTCTTTCCCGTGTGAAGCCTTCAGCCACCATCGCCGTTTCCCAGAAAGCGCGCGAGCTGAAAGCGAAAGGACGCGACGTCATCGGCCTCGGCGCGGGCGAGCCGGATTTCGATACGCCCGACAATATCAAGAAGGCCGCCATCGACGCGATCAACCGCGGCGAGACGAAGTACACGCCGGTTTCCGGTATCCCTGAGCTGCGCAAGGCGATCGCCGCCAAGTTCAAGCGCGAGAACGGCCTGGAATATTCCTGGGAGCAGACGATCGTCGGCACCGGCGGCAAGCAGATCCTGTTCAACGCCTTCATGGCGACTCTGAACCCGGGCGATGAGGTCGTCATTCCGGCGCCCTACTGGGTGTCCTATCCGGAGATGGTGGCGCTCTGCGGCGGCACACCGGTGTTCGTTTCGGCCACCCAGGAGCATAATTTCAAGCTCCAGGCCGCCGATCTCGAAAAGGCGATCACGCCGAAGACCAAGTGGTTCATCTTCAACTCGCCGTCCAACCCGACGGGTGCGGCCTATACGCATGCCGAACTGAAGGCGCTGACCGACGTGCTGATGAAGCATCCGCATGTCTGGGTGCTGACGGACGACATGTACGAGCACCTGACCTATGGCGACTTCAAGTTCGTCACTCCCGTGGAGGTCGAGCCCAGCCTCTACGACCGCACACTGACGATGAACGGCGTCTCCAAGGCCTATGCCATGACCGGCTGGCGTATCGGTTATGCCGCCGGCCCGCTCCATCTCATCAAGGCAATGGACATGATCCAGGGTCAGCAGACCTCGGGTGCGACGTCGATCGCCCAGTGGGCGGCTGTCGAAGCGCTGAACGGCACGCAGGACTTCATCCCGGCGAACAAGAAAATCTTCGAAGGTCGCCGCGACCTCGTCGTGTCCATGCTGAACCAGGCCAAGGGCATCGTCTGCCCGGTGCCGGAAGGCGCCTTCTACGTCTATCCGTCCTGCGCCGGCCTGATCGGCAAGACGGCGCCGTCGGGCAAGGTCATCGAGACGGACGAAGATTTCGTTTCCGAGCTTCTGGAATCGGAAGGCGTCGCCGTCGTTCACGGCTCCGCCTTCGGCCTCGGCCCGAATTTCCGCATCTCCTATGCGACGTCGGAAGATCTGCTCGAGGAAGCCTGCCGCCGCATCCAGCGCTTCTGCGGCGCCTGCAAGTAAAACGAACCGCGATCATATCGATCGAAGGCCTGCCGGTGACGGCGGGCCTTTTATTTATCCGGCGTTGACGGTGTGGCTGCATGTGGCTACATTTGGTATCATGAAGACCGTTTCGATCCGTGACGCGAAGAACCGCCTGACCGAGCTTGCCCGCGAGGTCGAGGCAGGCGAGACCATTGTCGTCACGCGGAACGGCCGACCGGTGTTCGACCTGGTGCCGCATCAGAAACGCGGCGGTTTGAATCTGGAGGCCGGTCAGGCCTATCTTCGTGCTCGGGGTATTACCAATCCGGTGCCGTTCATCGCGGATGATTTTGACGATCCGCTGCCGGAGGATTTCCTCCTGAGGCCTTTGCCGGAGTCATGAGACTTCTTCTTGATACTCACATCGTTCTCGCGATCCTGAGGAAGGATGCTGGCGCGCGATTTCCGGAGATCGCGTCGCTGCTCGGCGACAGCAAAACCGTGGGCTTCGTCAGCGTCGCGAGCCTTTGGGAAACGGCGATCAAGGCTCGTCTGGGAAAGTTGGATCCCGGCATGCCGCTCGAAGACATTGCCGGTTCTCTTGAGGAAATAGGGCTGATCCTGCTGGGGATCGAAATTCAGCATGTGATTACTGCCGCCGACCCCGAGCCGGAGACGCGTGATCCCTTTGATCGGCTGCTGCTGGCGCAGTGCAAGGTCGAAGGCTTGCAGCTTGCCACCGTCGACCGGCTGCTCGTCGATCATCCTTTGGCGCTGCGGCTTTAGAGCCTTTCCTGGTCAGATTGCAGCGTTCTGCCGGAGCAGGTTTTCGTCAGGGCAAAGGCGATTGGCGACGGGCATACCCGCAGGTACGTCCGAGCCGATCGCCCGACGCGCGCCGGCCGGTCGACCATCCAACTCCGTTTGAGCCAACAGAATGCTGCAATCTGACCAGGAAAGGCTCCAAGTTCACATCCCGATTCAACCCGTTGCCGCATTGAATCCACTTCGCCTCGCAAGTCGTTGAATTCCGATTCAAAACGTGACGGGGAGTGCCGGTGGGGCGGGTGATCTGCTGTTGCGGGCGGACGCCAAACCAACTAGATATCCGGCATCAAGTTCAAATTGCCGCTTCGGGGGTCCGGATTTTGCAGCAGAGTGCCGTCATCGTCTGTTCTGACGTTAACATGCTCCCGGCCGCCTGCTGCACTCTGCTTTCCGTCAAGCGCAATCTTACCAATGCTGATGTAGAGTTCCTGCTTCTCGGCATTGACCTCAAGCCGCACGAGGTCGCCGAGGTCGATAATTTTGGGCGGCTTCACGGTATGGCGATCAGGGTGTTGCCCTATAAGACGCCCGACACCGGCCTCCAGGCGCGGGGCCGCTGGTCCGCCGCCACGCTGGCGCGGCTCTATATGGATCGGGATATACCAGAACATATCGAGCGCCTGCTTTACCTCGATGCCGATGTGCTCGCGGTGGCATCCGTCGACGAACTCTTCACGCGGGATCTCCAAGGCAAGGCGCTTGCTGCCGTCGACGACTATGTCATGGCCTTTCCCGAAAAGGCCGGCGCACGCCAGCGCAAGATCGGCATGAGCGAGGGCGGCCGTTACTTCAATGCCGGCGTGCTGCTGTTCGACTGGTCGGCCTGCCGGGCGAGGGGGCTTTTCGCAAGGACCCGGGAGATCTTCGAGGAACGGTCGCACCTGTTCGAGAACAACGACCAGGATGCACTGAACGTCACTTTCGATAGCGATTGGCTGGTGCTCGATCCGCGCTGGAATACGCAGACGGGCCTGCTGCCTTTCGTCGGCCGGCCGGCCATCTTTCATTTTACCGGCCGCAAGAAGCCGTGGCAGGCGAACGTTCCCTGGGTGCACCGGCGGATGGCCGATCGTTATGCCGAAGATCTTCGCAACACGTCCTGGGCGTCTTTCTGCAGGCAACCGTCGACGACGGACCGAGTGGCGGGCTTCCTCTCGCATGTGGGAAAGCAGATCGGCGGGCTGACGCGGCTTGCCCGGATGCGCGCCTATTTCAGCAACAGCTAGTCGGGCGGGCGGAACGCGTCGTCCTTGGAAAGTGCATGTGAGGCGATATGGAAGCAATCCCCAGCGATAACAAGGCTACGACCACTCCGGATGGTGGCTTCAATTTCCTGACGCCGGAAGCGTGGAAGGCGTTGTTGTCGGGCTATTCCCATATCGTGCTGGTAGCAAACAGCGAGGCGGTCGATATTGAACGGCTGCGGAGCGAATTGCCGGAGACGGCGCTCTACGTCTTCTTCAACAAGGTCTACAAGGTGCTCGACGAACCCTTCGTCGGCCATTCCATGCTGGTTGCCCGCAGCGACGTGATGGGCGCCCATATCGTCCACCGGCGCGAGGCGGCGGATGTCTTGCGGTTCTTTGGCGGCGACGATTTCCTCGGCGTCGTCAACATCCGGGTCTCCGTCGAGGAAAATCTCAGCGAAAAGAGCCGCTTCGAAGGCGCTAAGGCCCGTCACCTTGATCTGACGCAAATGCTCGCCGATCTCTATCCGATCGGCAAGATCGCGACGAGCGGCTTTGCGGTGGCGCTGTGGCTCGCCGATCTGCAGTTGCCGGGCAAGATCCTGCTTGCCGGCTTTTCGGCGAAACGGAGCGAGAAGTGGAAGGTGTTCGACGTGCACGATTGGACGTTCGAGCAGATCTTCCTGCGTCTCTTTGCGCGCATGGGATCGATCTCGATGATGGGCGGCGTCGATGCCAGCCCCTATTCGGCGCTCGCCAAACGGTTTCCTGAGGTGCCGCCGATCGAGATCGCGATGACTGCGGCTGAGGTCTTGTCGGAGCGGCTCGACAATACGAACAGCCAGATCGACAGGCTGATGTCCGTCACCAAGTTCATCCGCGCCGTCGACAATTTCTTTCGGCGGTTCAAACCGAAAACCCGCAAGCAGCGTTTTCTCGAAAAGTCGAAGGGATGACTGTCGCGGGCCTTTGCTAACAGGCGTGGGTGGCCACGAAAGCTGTTGCCGATACTGGCGATCAAGGTGGACAATGGAACAACAGAACGTTCGAATATTTGTGGGATTCGATCCCAAGGAAGTGGTCGCCTACCACGTTCTCGTGCAGAGCATCATCGAGAAGTCGTCGATCCCGATCGAGTTCTCGCCCATTGCGCTCTCCAACCTTGGCGGGATTTTCACCCGCCAGCGCAACGCGATGCAATCCACGGAGTTTTCCTTCTCGCGTTTCCTGACGCCCTATCTCAGCGGTTACGACGGCTGGAGCATCTTCATGGATTGCGACATGCTGATGCGTGCCGATATCGCCGAGCTTTGGGCATTGCGCGACGAGCGTTACGCCGCCATGTGCGTCAAACACGATTACCAGCCGAAGATCGACACCAAGTTCCTCGGCCAGGCACAGACCAAGTACGAAAAGAAGAACTGGTCGAGCCTCATCCTCTTCAACAATGACGAATGCCGCGCGCTGACGCCCGACTACGTCAATACCGCGACCGGGCTGCAACTCCATCAGTTCAAATGGCTGGAGAATGAAGACCTCATCGGCGAATTGCCGGTGACGTGGAATTACCTCGTCAATGAATACGACTACCGCGAAGACGCCAAGAACGTCCATTTCACCGATGGCGGGCCTTATTTCGAGGAACACAAGAACGACGATTACGCCGAGGAATGGTTCGCGGCCCGCGAACGCCTGCTCTTCGCCCAACAGTCCGCCTAAACAGCCTGTTCTTTCCCTTTTTCCGCGGTGAGGGAGCCCTCAGAGACCAAGCGCCGTCAGCATGACGAAGGTGGCGAAGAGGATGAAATGCGTCATGCCTTCTATGGCGTTGGTCTCGCCGTCGTTGAGGTTGATCGCGGCGGCAATCAAGGTGATCGTTACCATCACCGTCTGCACCGGGGTCATCGCCATGATGAAGGGCTGGCCGGTATAGAGTGCGATCGCCTCCATGACGGGCACCGTCAGGATCACCGTCGACAGCGAGGCGCCCATGGCGATGTTGACGGTCGCCTGCATTCGGTTCTTGAGCGCCGCCCGCAACGCGGTCAGGATTTCAGGCGCGGCCGAAATCGCCGCGACGACGACGGCGGTCACCGCGATCGGCGCGCCGCTGTCGCGCAGGCCTTCGGTCATGAAAGCCGACATGAACTCCGCCAGCAGGCCGATGATGACGACGCCGACGAGGATGGTGGCGATCGAGACAGCGGCCGGTCCGTCGGCGCCGTGTTCTTCCTGACTTTCCCGCTTCCGCTCGGAGCGCGGATAGCTGTAGCTGAAGAAATAGCTGTGCTGGCCGACCTGCATACGCAGGAAGAGGCCGTAGAGAGCGATCATCGCGACGATGGTAAAGGCGGAATAATAGTGCCACTTATCGCTCGGCACGAATTCCGGCACGATCATCGAAATGCCCATGGCGGTCAGGATCATCACGCCGTAGGTCTTGCCCGAATTGTCGTTGTAGGGCTGCTCCCCATGCTTGAGGCCGCCAAGGAGGGCCGCGAGGCCGAGGATGCCGTTGATATCGAACATCAGGGCCGAGTAGATCGTGTCGCGCACGAGCGTCGGCGAGCTCTCGCCGCTCATCATGGTGGCGAGGATGATGACTTCGACGGCGAGAGCCGAAAGTGTCAGAATCATCGTGCCGTAGGGATCACCGACCTTGACGGCGAGGAGTTCGGCATGATGGGCGACGCGGATGGAGGCGAGTACGATAGTGGCGACCAAGGCGGCGGTGGCGATGAGCGCCAAGCCGCGCCCCATCTCGATAACCGTGTGTTCCAGAAGATAGGCCATCACCGCGACGACGAGTGCGGTGACCAGAAACCTCTCCTCGTTAAGGCGTGACGCGATACCCAAGCCTCGGCTCCCGTTGTGATTCACGCCTTTTAACTAAGTCACTGATTTCGGAAGGGAAGCGCACGGTGGCACTCTGCTATTTGCAGTCTTCGGCGTTTAATGGAATACTGAACGCCATCGGGGCCGGAAAGCAGATCGCGGCGTCCTCGAATTCTCGTCACGCGGCCGCGATGATCCGGACCCTGTCCGGAAGCATGCGAATGCGCAACAAGATGATGAGGAGACGGATGCATGATCAAGGTGGTCTATGAAGTCGTGCCGCATGACGGCGGTTGGGCCTACAGGCTTGGAGGCGTCTATTCCGAGGCATTCCCGACCCATGCCGAGGCGCTCGAAGCTGCGCGCATCGTCGCGGCCGAACAGCAGGTCGGCGGCGATTCCGCCGAGATCAGCTGGCAGGACGAAAACGGCAAATGGCATGAGGAATATGCTGAGGGCGGTGACCGGCCGGAAACCGAGGTGGTCGACGGCTTATGGCAGGAGCGATCGGCTGGAGCCTCGCAGAGCGCTGGACATTAACCCTAAAGCGCGTCGTGATCTTTCAGATTCGCTCGCTGCGATTTAAGTCCTTGTCTTTGCGCATGCCGTTATCGCACAACCGCGCGCTTTTGCGCGACATGTACCTAGCCCCTCAATGCCCGCGTGACAATCGTGTCGACAAACTCGCGCTTCTCAGTGGTATAGCGATCGCCATCCATTCGGAATTCAGCTGCCAGCCTGCGTTTCAGCGCGGCATAATCGGCCGCCGCCTCGGGATGCGCGATGAGATAATCCCGGAAAGCCAGCCTGTTTCGATGCGTGCCGTTGCCGGCCGGGCAAAGGTAGACGCGCTCCGCCGGCATCGAACCTCTCGATAAGAATGCCCAAACCTCGTCGTCATAACGGTTGCCGCGCGGTTCGTAGTTTTCCGAGAGAAGCACCTGCGTCGCATTCTCGATATGCTCCAGACCGGGAAGGACAATGTCGATATCGATGAGGGGCTTGGCGGCCATACCGGGTATGGCGGTGCTGCCGACGTGATCGATGGCGAGCGCCTGCGGCAGCAAAGCCAACAGCTTGGCTCGGATGCGCTGGAAAGCTTCCGGCCATTCCCTGTCATAGCTCACGAGTTCAACCGGCTTGTGCATCGTTATCTCCATAGATGCTGCGAGATTGCCCATGATTCTCATCGAAAATCGATCTCGATCTCCGCTTGTGCGCCGGTGGAATGACGATGGTAAGCCCGGATCCCCTTGACCAGCGCGTCGAAAGTGGCGCGGCAGCGCGGTGAGGTCTTCAGGCTTTCGTGCATGACCACCCATGTGCCGAGCGGAATCTCGAACGCATCGGGAAGCACATGCACGAGGTCGGGGTTTTCGCGGGCCAGTCCGATCTGGCAGAGGCCGATGCCGACGCCGGCGCGGATTGCGGAGAGCTGGGCAAGATTGCTGTCGGTCCTGTAGGAGAATTTGATCCCTTCGGGCGCCGGATAGCGTTTCATCACCATGCGGACGTAGGCCGTCTGCCGGTCGAAGCCGATGAGCCGGTGGTTGGCGAGGTCCGCCATGGTTTGCGGAATGCCGTGCCGTTCGAGATAGCGGCGGTGGGCGTGGAAGCCGATCGGGATGTCGCCGATGCGGCGCACGATGAGAGCATCCTGCTGCGGCTCGGCCATGCGTACGGCGATATCGGCCTCGCGATTTACCAGATCTTCGATCGCATCGGATGCCGAGAGCTCGATGTGGAGTTCGGGATAGGCTTCCTGCAGCGGCCCGAGAATCCGAGGCAGGATCTCGACGGCGACGACCTCGCTGGCGCTGACCCTGACCGTTCCGGCTACCCTCTCGCGCTCGCCGGATGCGGTGCGCAAAAGGGCGGCGGCGGTTGCCGCCAGCGTTTCGGCATAGGGTTTCAGCGCCTGTGCGGCGTCGGTTGGCACGAGGCCGTTCGGCGACCGGATGAAGAGCTCGGCGCCGATCGCCTGTTGCAGTGCGTCGACATGGCGGCCTATGGTCGGCTGCGTCAGCCCCAGTTCGCGCGCGGCGGCCGAAAGCGACCCCTGCTGGAGCACGGTCAGGAAACTGCGGTAGAAATCCCAGCTTGGTTCGAGAGGCATATGTTTTTGTATAACTGATCCACTTATTTCGTCAATTTTGTTTATCGGAAAGCAGGGGCATAGTCATCTCATGCAATTGAAAGGAGATGATTGCGATGAGTGGAGAGACGAAGATCACGGCGCTGGTTCTCGGCGCGACCGGCGGCATCGGCGGCGCAATCGCCCGCAAGCTTCTCGCCCGCGGGTGGCGCATCCGGGCGCTCAACCGCGACGCCGCCAAGGCATCGAAGAACGAGCCGGCATTCGAATGGGTGCAGGGCGACGCGATGAATGCCAGCGACGTGCTGGAGGCGGCTGAAGGTGTTGACCTGATTGTCCACGCGGTCAATCCGCCCGGCTATCGCGACTGGGAAAAGCTCGTGCTGCCGATGCTCGACAATACCATTGCCGCCGCTCGCGCCGTCGGTGCGCGCATCGTTCTGCCGGGCAATGTCTATAATTTCGGTCCCGATGCTCTGCCGGCGCCGGCGGAGGAAAGCCCGCAGCATCCGGTGACCAGGAAGGGTGCGATCCGTGTCGAGATGGAGACGCGGCTGAAGGCGGCATCGCAATCCGGCGCGGGCGCGATCATCGTGCGGGCCGGCGATTTCTTCGGTCCGGGCGCAACGGCCAACAGCTGGTTTTCATCGGGGCTGGTGACGCCGGGCAAGCTGGTTGGCACGATCAAGAATCCGGGACGGCGCGGCGTCGGCCATCAGTGGACCTTTCTGCCCGACATGGCGGAAACCATCGTCCAGCTCATCGAGCGGGCCGATCGGCTGCCGCCCTTTGCCGTTTATCATATGGATGGCTTCTGGGATGCCGATGGCATGCAGATGGCGGAAATGATCAAGCGCGTTTCCGGTGGCAAAGCAAAGATCGCCGGCTTCCCGTGGTGGATTGTGCCGCTCGCCGCGCCTTTTATGCCCATCATGAGGGAGATCAAGGAAATGCGCTATCTCTGGAAGGTGCCGCTCAGGATGAGCAACGCCAAGCTTGTGGCCGAACTCGGCAAGGAGCCGCGCACACCGATCGATGAGGCGGTGAGAGCCACACTCGTGGCCCTCGGCTGCCTGCCCGAACCGCATCACGACACAGCGGCCGCCTTCATTGCGCATTCGCCGGTTTCACCTCGTTAAGGTTGGTAACGCTTCATTTCGATCGCTGAGCTAGGCCCGCCAAGTTCCATGTCCTGGATAATCGTCATTGTCGACATTCAGCCGGTGATGCGCCTGCCAGTCTCTGCCGCCTCATCGGGGCGGAGAGCCAGGAATTCGAAGAGCCGGGCCACCGCTTCCGCGCCGGGATCGATATGGCCTTCGAGCTGCTTGGCGTTGATGTATGCGGCGCGTCCGGCTTTCGCATGAACGAGCGTGGCGGTCAGGTCCGCGCCGGCGCGGGCGGCTTCCGCAGCCGCGGCAAATCCCACGTCGAGCGCATCCAGGGCCGGCGAGAGAGCATCGACCATCGTCCGATCGCCCAGACGCGCGCCGCCGATCTCCTGCATTCGGGAGAGGCCGGCCTTGAGGGCTTCGCGAATGCTCAGCCCGCTCGATGCGCCATCGCCGGCCGCGGCAAAGAAGATTGCGAGAAGCACACCCGAGGAGCCGCCCATGGTCTGGCTGAGTTCCTGCCCCATGGCCCGGAAGAGCTGGGTGTGATCAGAGAGGGGGAGACGATCAAGCGCCTCGATGAGCGCGCGGGCAGCACCGGCCAAGGTCGAACCGGTATCGCCGTCGCCCGACTTCGCATCGAGCGCATTCAAGTCCCTCTCCGCGCCGATGAGAAGATTGCAGCAATCCGTCAGGAACTGGCGGGTGGGTTCGTGCCTTGATGCAATCGGGGCGATCGGCGTCAATCCGTCCGGCAGCGAAAGCACCGTAACAGGTTTGACGGCTGTCACGCCCGGCCAGGCGGCAAGTTCAACCGGCTTGGAAAGAAGCTCCAGTTCTGCCTTGCCGGCAGGGAAGACCGAGATTGAGAATCCCTGCATGTCGAGAGACGTCATCATCGGCGCCGGTCCGACGATGTGTGAAATCCTGCCCGCGATGGCTGACTGGAGGAGTTCGTGAACGACGACCGACATTTCCAGGACCGAGGTGCCGCCGAGGTTGTTCACGAGGACGACGTGAGATCTGTCATCCATCGATTGCGCAAGACGCTCGACCATCGCGGCGACCGCGCCTTTCGCACCCGAATATTCGACCTGCTCGACACCGGCTTCACCGTGAATGCCGAGACCGAGCTCGGCGTGACCGTCCGGAATTCGGTGCTCCTTCGGAGAGCCCGGCACTGTGCACGTATCGAGCGACATGCCGATCGAACTGGTGTTTTCGATCACCCGGCGCGCGGCTTTGCTCACCGCCCCGAGGTCGGCGCCGCTCTCGGCGAGCGCACCCGCGATCTTGTGAACGAACAGGGTTCCGGCCACGCCGCGGGACTGCGGGAGATCCGGCAGCGCGATGTCGTCATCCACGATGACCATGCTGACGTTCAGGCCAAAGGCGCGTGCGCGTTCGGCGGCGAGACCGAAATTGAGGCGGTCGCCGGTATAGTTCTTGACGATGAGCAGGCAGCCGGCTGGTCCGGTGACGGCCAGGATACCGGCAAGGATCGCGTCCACGCTCGGCGAGGCAAAGACATCGCCGCATACGGCTGCAGTCAGCATCCCCTTGCCGACGAAACCGGCGTGTGCGGGCTCGTGTCCCGAGCCGCCGCCGGAGACGATCGCAACCTTGCCCTTGTCCCAATCGGAGCGGACGACGACGCGAATATGCGGATATCCGTCGAGGCGGGTGAGCGCGCCGCCGGATGCGGCCAGAAGGCCGTCGAGTGCTTCGGTGACCGCGTTTTCCTTGCTGTTGAGGAACTGTGACATTCTCGCCTCCCTTAAACTAAGCGCATGCCGGCCGCGTCGAAATAGAGCGGCTTGTTCGGCTGGATCTTGATGGTTTCACCGCCCTTGAGCTCGGTATGGGCGTCGGTGACGGTGATCAGATTATGTGTCTTGAACGTGATGTGGAGGCGCGTCTGATCGCCGAGATGTTCGACGCGCGTAACCGTCGCATCCTGGCCATCGCCCTGATCGATATGCTCGGGCCGCAAGCCGATCGATTTGGCCTTCGCCGGCGCGCCTGGGAAGAGCTCCGCGGGAATGACATTGATGCGGGGCTGCCCGAGGCGCGTCGCGGCGTAGATGCTGACCGGATGTTCGTAGATCTCACGCGGGGAGCCGAACTGGACGAGCCTGCCCTCTTGGAGAACGCCGACATGGGTTGCCATCGTCATCGCCTCGACCTGGTCGTGGGTGACATAGAGCAGCGTCGCGCCGGATCTGGCCTGGATATTCTTGAGCTCGATTCGGAGATCGGCGCGAAGCTTGGCGTCGAGTGAGCTCAGCGGCTCATCCATCAGATAGATCTGCGGGTTCCTGACCAGTGCGCGCCCGATCGACACGCGCTGCATTTCTCCGCCCGATAGCGCGGTCGCCTTGTTGTCGAGCTTGTGGGAGATCTGGAGGATTTCCGCAATCGCGTTCACCTTCTCGTCGATCACGCGCTGCGGCGTCTTCAGCAAGGGCGACTTCAGGGGAAATTCCAGGTTCTGGCGGACCGACAGATGCGGATAGAGCGAATATTGCTGGAACACCATGGCGACGTTGCGCTGGGCCGGCGTCAGGCCGCGCATGGACCGTCCGCCGATCATGACTTCGCCGACATCGGGGTTGTCGAGGCCGGACACCATGCGCAAAGTCGTCGTCTTGCCCGCACCCGTCGGTCCGAGAAGGACCACGAACGAGCCGTCGGGGACGATCATCGAGACGTCATCGAGTGCACGATGGCCGGCGAAGGATTTGGTGATGTTTTTCAGGATGACCTCAGCCACGGCGCACCACTCCTTCGTTGGCCTCGGAAACAAGCGCGTTTCCGGTCGCAGAGTCAAAGATCGTCAGGTTCCTGGAATCGAAATCCAGGCCGATCAGTTCGTCGACATGTGCGGATTGATTGGACGGTGTGCGGGCCTTGATCTCACCGTGGGCGGTGTCGATCGTGACGATCTGCGTCGTGCCGAGATATTCGACGGCAATAACCCGCCCGCGATAGGCTGAATCGTCGCTGAAGCTGATATGTTCGGGTCTTACGCCCAGGGCGAGTTTGCCAAGGCGTTCGTCCCGGCAGACCGGAACCTTCATCACGTGTCCGGCGAGGCTGACCTGGTCGTCGCCGGCGCCGATCGAGCCTTCAAATTCGAGGAAATTCATCGGCGGCGAGCCGATGAATTTCGCAACGAACTTCGTCGCTGGCCAGTCGTAGATCTGCTGGGGCTTGCCGAATTGTTCGACGACGCCGTGGTTCATCACCACGATCTTGTCGCCCATCTGCATGGCTTCCAGCTGGTCATGGGTCACATAAACGGTGGTCGCGCCCATGCGATCATGCAGAGCCCGCAATTCTTCGGCCATGTGCTCGCGGAACTCGGCGTCGAGCGCGCCGAGCGGCTCGTCCATGAGGAAGGCCTTCGGATTGCGCACGATGGCGCGACCGAGCGCGACGCGCTGCCGATCGCCGCCGGAGAGGCCACCGACCGGCTTATCGAGGATGTTCTCGATCTTCAGGATCTTTGCGACTTCCGCGACGCGCGCGGTGACCTCGGCCCTCCTCATGCCCTGGCTCACCAAGGGATAGGAAATGTTCTTGCGGACGTTCATGTGGGGATAGAGAGCGAACATCTGGAAGACGAAGGCGATGTCGCGCTCGCTCGCCCTCTTCATCCCCACCTCTTCGCCGCCGATGTAGATTTCGCCGCTGGTTGGAAGCTCGAGCCCAGCCATCATCCGCAGGGTTGTCGTCTTGCCGCAGCCGGACGGGCCGAGAAGCATGAAGAACTCGCCGTCTTCAACGGTGAAGGTGGAAGCCTTCACCGCGTTGAAGGCTCCGAAATCCTTGCGCACATTCTGAATTCTGATCTGTGCCATGCTTCACTCCGGGAAATGGCTGACGACGACGAACATCACTGTTCCCACAAGCGTCACGATGAAAGAGTAGGAGTAGAGCGACAGCGACAGGGGCTGCATCAGCATGACGACGCCAAGCGCGATCAGGATCGACGCCACCATTTCCCATGCATCGCGGCGCAGGCGGAACAGGCGATTGAGAAAGGTCGTCATTTGCGGACCGCTCCGAAGGTAATGCCGCGCAGGAGATGTTTGCGAAGCAGGATCGTGAAGACCATGACCGGCACCAGGAAGATGGTGGCGCCGGCGGCGACGGCGGGCCAGTCCTGGCCGCTGACGCCGATGATCGTCGGGATGAACGGCGGCGCCGTTTGCGCGTTGCCCGATGTGAGGAGGACGGCAAAGGCATATTCGTTCCATGCGAAGATCAGGCAGAAGATCGCCGTCGATGCGATGCCGGTGACGGCCTGGGGCAGCACGACTTTGTAGAAGGCCTGAAAGCGCGTATAGCCGTCGATCAGTGCCGCCTCTTCGTATTCGATCGGGATTTCGTCGATGAATCCCTTCAGCAGCCAGACCGAGAGGGACAGGTTGACCGCGGTATAGAGCAGGATCATGCCGGCATGCGTGTCGCTGAGACCCAGCGATCGGAACATCAGGAAGATCGGGATGGCGACGGCGATCGGCGGCATCATGCGCGTCGACAGAATGAAGAAGAGAAGATCGTCCTTCAACGGCACCTTGAACCGCGAAAAGGCATAGGCAGCCGCCGTGCCGAGCGTGATGCACAGGACGGTCGAGCCAAATCCGATGATGACGGAATTATAGAACCGCTCGGCAAAGCGCGAAGCACCGGTAATGACGACGCCCTCCTTGCGGACCAGTTTATCGTACCAGGTCGTCGGTTCGCCCAGTGCCTTGAGTTGATCCTCAGGCACGCGGGTGCGGGTCGTGAAGAGGTTCACATATCCCTCGACCGTCGGCTGGAACACCATTTTGGGCGGATAGGCGATCGCGTCCTCAGGTGATTTGAAACCGGTCCCGATGATCCACAGCAGCGGAAGGAGGGTGACGACGGCGTAGAAGACGACCAGAATACCGGCAACCCACTTCTGACGCCCGGATGGTTCGGTTACGGAATAGCTCATCGTTGTTTCACCTTGTTCAGAGCTTTGACGTAGATCGACGCAAGGCCGAAGACGGTGACGAAAAGAATGACGGCGTAGGCGGATGCGTAGCCGGTTCGCCATTGCTCGAAAGCGGCGCGCTTCAAATTGATCGAGGTCAGTTCGGTGATCGATCCCGGACCGCCGCCGGTCAGCTGAACCACGAGGTCGAACATCTTGAAATTCTCGATGCCGCGGAAGAGGACGGCCAGCATCAGGAACGGCAGCACCATCGGGATGGTGATGGTCCAGAACTGACGCCATTTGCTCGCGCGGTCGCATTCGGCCGCCTCGTAAATGCTGTCTGGAATGGAGCGCAGTCCTGCAAGACAGATCAGCATCACGAAGGGCGTCCACATCCAGGTGTCGACGATGACGATGGCCCAAGGTGCCAGCGACGTGTTGGCGATCATCGAGAAGCTGGAAGGATCGTTCCCTGTGAGGAAGCCGACCACGTAGTTGAACAGGCCGATTTGCGGCTGGTAGAGAAAGGTCCAGAAGTTGCCGACGACGGCGGGGCTCAGCATCATCGGAAGCACGATGATCGTCGTCCATAGGTCGTTGCCGCGGAACTTCTTGTTGATCAGATAGGCAAGCGAAAAGCCGATCAGCACCTGCAGCACGATGGTCCAGATCAGGAAATGAGCGGTGGCCTGCATGCTCTGCCAGATATCGCTATCCGTCAGGATGTTGATGTAGTTGCGCAAGCCGACGAACTCGATCGGCGCGTTGGGCCGGTTCACCCTGAAGTTGGTGAAACTCAGCCTGATCGTCCAGATCAGTGGAAAGATGTTGATGGCGAGCAGCAACACGATCGACGGTGTTACGAAGAGCCAGGCTATTGCGCGATCGGACAGGCCTTTGACCCGGGCCGCGATTGCAGGCGGAGTCGCGCTGGCGACCCGATCGATCGGGGAATGGAGCATGTTCATCTCCTTGGCATGAAAGATGGTGGTATGCAGGGCCGGCTCGGTCCACATGGCCGGCCCTGCGCGACGCTCACTGCTGGGAGAAAGCGGCTGTCAGCGTCAGTATTTTCCGTCGTCCTCGAAGACGCCCGTCCAATCCTTCACGAGGCCGTCGAGCGCGACTTTAGCGCTGCCCTGGTTTGCGACCACATAGTCGTGGAAGCGCTTCTGCGATGCCTGGAGGAGAGAGGCGTAGGCAGGTTCGGCCCAGAAGTCCTTCACGATCGCCATCGAATCGAGGAACGGCTTGGAGTAGGGCTGGCTGGAGGCGAAGCCCGGATCTTCCACGACTGCCCGGAGCGCGGAGTAGCCGCCGAGCTTCCACCATTTCTGCTGGATTTCAGGCTGACCGAACCACTTGATGTAGTCGAGCGCTTCCGTTTGTTTGTCGGAAGCGGCGACGACCGAAATGCCCTGGCCGCCGAGCTGGGCAAACTGCACACCCTTCGGGCCGGCCGGATTGGGGAAGTAGCCAGACTTGTCGCCGCCGACATTGCCATCGGCGTTGATCCCCGGCCAGGTGAAGGTGAAGTTCATCTGCAATGCGACCTGGCCGGATTTATAGGCGTCGACGTCCTGGGTCATGTAGGCGTCGGAATGGCCGGGCGGCGTGCAGCAATCGTAGAGCTTCTTGTATTCTTCAAGCCCGGCGACTGCATCGGGCGAGTTGACGAAACCTTCGAGATCGTAGGGCTTTTTCGGGTTCTGATATTCGAAGCCGTAGCTGTAGAGCGCATTCATGGCGCCCATGGTGATGCCTTCGGAGCCCCGTTCCGTATAGATCGCCGCGCCGTAGACCTTCTTGCCGTCGATTTCGCGCCCCTGAAAGAACTGGGCAATATCGACCAATTCGTCCCAGTTCTTCGGAACGGCGAGATCACGGCCGTATTTCTTCTTGAACTCGGCCTGCAATTCGGGACGTGAGAACCAGTCCTTGCGATAGGTCCAGCCGACCACGTCGCCGAAGGCCGGCATTGCCCAGTAGTTGGGCGAGTTCTTCGGCCATTCGGCATATCCGACGACGGTAGCCGGGATGAAATCGTCCATCTTGATTCCTTCCTTGTCGAAGAAATCGTTGAGCTTGACGTACTGCTTGTTCTCGGCCGCGCCGCCGATCCACTGGCTGTCGCCGATCAGCAGGTCGCAGAGTTTGCCGCCGGAATTCAGTTCGTTGAGCATGCGATCTGCAAAATTCGGCCACGGCACGAATTCGTAGTGCATCTTGTTGCCGCTCTTCGCCTCGAAATCCTTGCTGAGCTCGACGAGCGCATTGGCAGGATCCCATGCCGCCCAGCACAGGGTGAGGTCTGCGGCCTGGGCATGCGAAGCCGTACTGGCAGACGCGACGATATACATCCCGGCAGCGAGTGCCGAGCTCATCAAAAGAGACTTCATAACTGCGATCCTCCCGTTGAACCTCCCGACCTCCATCGCGAGGGTGAATGAAAAGCATTGCGGCAAGGGCGCATATGCTGGAGCGCGCTGTGGCCGCGTTATCGACTGCCCTTTCCGGTCTGGCCCGAAGAGCCCGTTATCTATAACTGAGGTGCGCACCTCAGCGCAAGCAAATTTTGAGGTGCGCACTTCAATTCTTGCAATTTTCATTTTTTTGAGGGAAACGTGAACCGTCCAAATCGCATCAGGAGCCCTTATGCGGCCAACAGCAAAAGACCTTGCGGAAGCCGCCGGCGTCAGCCTCGCGACCGTTGATCGCGTATTGAACGATCGCCCGAACGTGAGCAAAAAAGCGGTTCGCAGCGTTCACGAAGCCATTCAACGGATTGGCTTTATCCGCAACCCGGCGGCTGTGAGCCTGGCGCGCAACAAGAGCTATCGGTTCAGGTTTGTCCTGCCCAAGTCTGGCGATCTTTATCTTCGCGAGCTTTTGCGACGGGTGGAGGAGTTGGGGCAAGCCCTGAAGGGCGATCTTACCGATATCGATTATGTTCAAATCTCCACCGACGACGCGCATGGGGTGGCGAAGTATCTTGCTGGAATAGGTGAGGAAGAACTCGACGGAGTGGCGCTGATGGCGCCGGAATCGCCCCAGGTGCGCGATGCCGTGGCGCGGCTGCTCGAACGAAACATCAAGGTCGTGCAGTTTCTGTCCGGCCAGGAAAAGCTTCCCGCGGCCGATTTCGTCGGCGTGGACAATTTCGCGGCCGGGGCGACCGCCGGAAAGCTGATCGGCACATTTGCCTGCCGGACGCCGGGCAAGGTGATGGTGGTGGCCGAGACGATGCAATCGCTTGACAGCATTCAGCGCCGGCACGGTTTCGACACCATAATTAATGAGCGATTCCCGTTCCTTAGGTCTCTTCCTTCGATAGAGACGCATGCCGATGAGCGGCGCGCGAACGAGATCATCGGGCGCGTGCTCGATAACAACAAGGACATCATTGCCGTTTATGTTCTGAGTTCCGAGGCGCGCATTCCTCTTTCGGCAACCGCTGGGAAAGTCGATCTCGTCAACCTCGCAGTGGTCGTCCACGAGCGTACGCCGTTCAGCGAGGAAGCCTTGCGCGACGACCGCATCGACGCCGTCATCGCACAGGACCCTGGTCATGCGGTGCGAAGCGCAATCCGTATCATGCGGGCTCGCTCGGACGCCCGCGAGCCGCTGGCGGAACAGGAGAGAATAAGGATCGAGGTCCTTCTCAAGGAAAATCTCTGAGGAATGAATCCGCGACCCAGCGCCAGTTGAGGCGCGAACCTCATTGCGCGGCGACATGCTCTAGGCCCGAAGCTCGGAAAGCGCGATCCGCGCGACCGTCAAGGCCGTCTCCGCCTGCTCGATATTGGGGTCGCCAAGGAACCAGGCGGCGGAAAGGCCCGAATAGGCGGCGATCCATTGCAGCAGCCGCTTCGGCTCCAGCCGGGCTTCTGCCGAGACGATGTCGAGCTGGCGGCGGAAACGGGCGGGGTCGGTAATGGTGGGCAATTCCTCGTTGGCGAAGATATTGGCGAAATCGAAACCGCGCTCGCCGCGGAGCCGTTTCGGATCGATCGCCAGCCAGCCGCGCTCCTCGAAATCGAGAATGTTGCCGTGGTGGATGTCGCCATGGAGGACGGAGAGATCGCGCTGATCGGCAAGGAGGACGTTGGCGACCGCCGAGCAATCGGCAAGCGTGCCGCCATATTTGGCGGCGGCCGGCTCGAGTTCGCGGAACCAGCGGGTGAGGGGAATGGGATCGGGGAGCGGTCTTTCGCGCGGAGCATGCAGCCGGGCTGCGGTGCGGCAGAGAATGCGGCTCGCTTCGTCGTCTTCTCCGTTCATCGCCATGGCAAGCAGCGAGCGTTTCCCGGTTGCCCTTTCCAGCAATACGGCGTCGTCTTCGTGGGCATAGACATGCGCAGCGCCGTCGCCGTCCCACCATTGCATCAACAGGGCGCCGTATCGTTCGTCGATATCGGTCGCGACTTTCAACATGGCGGGCCTCTCCTGCCAGAGGACGGGCAGCAGGCGGCTCGAATGGGTGATGATGGGCTCGCCGTCCGATATGAGGGACCAGCGATCGAGATGGGAAGCAAACATGCGTCCCATATAGGGATACTCAACGCAGAAATCCCACCTCTCGATGGGATTTCTTGATGCGTAGAAGAAGTCTCAAGCGACCTTTTCGAGGGTGGGATAGTCGAGGTAGCCCTTGGCGGCGCCACCGTAGAAGGTCGACTGGTCGGGCGTGTTGAGCGGCAGGTTCTTTGCCAGCCGTTCGACGAGATCGGGATTGGCAATGAAGGGCTTGCCGAAAGCGACGAGATCGGCGCGGCCGCTTTCGGCGGCATCGATCGCGAGATCGCGGTCATAGCCGTTGTTGACCATCCAGCTGGCCTTGCCGCCGGCGGTTTCATAGGCCTGGCGCAGCGCCTTGTAATCGAAGGAGGGGTTGTCGCCTTGCTTGTAGTCGCGCTCGCCGCCGGTCTGGCCTTCGATGACGTGGATATAGGCGAGGCCGTATTTCGCCAGCCCTTCGACGACATGGGTGAAGGTCGCCTGCGGATTGGAATCATAGCTTTCGCCCGACGGCGTCACCGGCGAGATGCGGATTGCGGTGCGGCCTGCGCCGACTTCCCTGACGACAGCATTGACGACTTCGAAGGTCAGGCGAGCGCGGTTCTCGATCGAGCCGCCATATTGGTCGGTGCGATCGTTGACGCCATCGCGGATGAACTGATCGAGCAGATAACCATTGGCGCCATGGATCTCGACACCGTCGAAGCCGGCATCGATCGCGGCGCGGGCTGCCTTGCGGTAATCCTCGACGATGCCGGGGATTTCGGAGGTTTCGAGCGCGCGGGGCTCGGAGGTATCGGCAAAGCTGCCGCTTCCGTCGGCGTTGACCAGATAGGTCTTTGCCTTGGCGACGCGATTGGTCGAGGAAACCGGCTTGCCGCCGTCCGGCTGCAGCGTCGTGTGCGAGATGCGGCCGACATGCCACATCTGGACGACGATCCTGCCGCCGGCGGTGTGGACGGCGTCGGTCACGCGCTTCCAGCCGTCGAGCGCTTCCTTGCTGTAGAGACCGGGCACGTCGGCATAACCCTGGCCCTGATGGGTGATCGCGGTCGCTTCGGTGATGATCAGGCCCGCCGTGGCGCGCTGGCGGTAATATTCGACATTGAGGTCGTTGGGGATCGCGCCCGGCGAACGGTTGCGGGTGAGCGGCGCCATGACGATGCGGTTCTTGACGGCGATATCGCCAACCTTGGTGGGTTCGAAAAGCTTGGCCATGATGGTCCTTTCTTTTGCGGGAGGATCACTCTGCGAGGGCAAGCGCAGCTCGGCCCCTGGCGGAGAGATAGGTGAGCGCCGTCGCACCCAGGCCGATCAGGGCCATCAGGGCTGCGGCGAGCGGAACGCGGGTGAGATCGAAGCCGGCATCGATGACCAGGCCGCCCGCCCAGGCGCCGAGCGCATTGCCGGTGTTGAAGGCGCCGATATTGATCGTCGAGACGAGGTTCGGCGCATCCTTGCCGAAACCGACGACGCCGACCTGCAGCGCCGGCACGGCGGCAAAGCTTGCGGTCGCCCAGAGAAAGAGGGTGATTTCAGCCGGGATGAAGAAACGGCTCGTATAGCTGAAGGCGATCGAAGTGACGGCGACGGCGGCGAAGACGCCGGCAAGTGTGACGCCGAGCCGCCAATCGGCAAGCTTGCCGCCGATGAGATTGCCGACAGTCAGCCCGAGGCCGATCAGGAACAGCGTCCAGGTGACGCCCTCAGGCGAAACGCCGGTGACGTCACGCAGGAGCGGCGCGATATAGGTGAAGAGGGCGAACATCGAGGCAGCGAAGAAGACGGTGGAAAGCGCCAGCCAAAGGCCGCCATTCCTGAGTGCCGCAATCTCGCGCAGGATGCTGCCGGTTTGCTGCTTCTTGTCCTTCGGCAGGATGGCGATCAGGCCAAGAATGGTGACGGTGACGACGCCGAACGTGGCGCGCCAGCCATAGGCCTGGCCGATCGCGGTGCCGAGCGGCACGCCGAGGACGTTGGCAAGGGTCAGGCCGGTGAACATCAGCGCGACGGCGCGGGCCTTGCGGTCTTCGGCGACCAAGCCGGCGGCGACGACCGAGCCGATGCCGAAGAAGGCGCCGTGGCAGAGCGCGGTCACGATGCCAGCGATCATCAGCACCCAATAATCGGTCGCCAGAGCGCAAAGCAGGTTGCCGGCGATGAAGAAGGCCATCAGCGCAATCAGGGCGATGCGGCGCTTCAGCTTCGCTGTCGAAATTGCCATGACGGGTGCGCCGATCGCGACCGCGAGCGCATAACCCGTCACCAGCCGTCCGGCTTGCGGGATGGTCACCGAGAGATCGGCGGCGACTTCCGGCAGCAGACCCATGATGACGAATTCGGTCGTGCCTATCGCAAAGGAGCTCAAGGCGAGCACGAGAAGGGCGAGGGGCATTCTAGAGATCCCGTGTCAGCTGCTTGAGGAAAGCAGCGATCGTTTCTTCATTGCGCTTGTAGAAGATCCACTGGCCGACACGTTTCGTGGTGACGAGGCCGGCGCGCTGCAGGGTTCCGAGATGAGCCGAGACGGTGGATTGAGATAGGCCGCAACGCTCGAACTGGCTGGCGCAGACGCCCATTTCAAAGGGATGCTCCTGCGTTGGGAAATGTTCCGCGGGATTCTTCAGCCAGCTCAGAATGTCCATCCGGGTAGGGTGGGCGAGAGCCTTGATGATCTCGTCTTTGTCCATCGTCGCTTACCGAACTATAAATCGTGTTTGAACGATATATTGATCGTGGGATGCCGATATGCAAATCACGGAGACGTGAGGCGGCAGCTTTTGTTGATTGGGCAAATTTTGGGCAAAAAAAGAGGGCCACCGGAAAACCAGGGCCCTTTGAATTGTGAAGGTCAATAACCTCCAGAGGGGAACAGCTAATGCGGTGGAACTGGGAGAGAAACCACGAAATGCATCAGCTGGATTGGATATGGTGCTTCCTTAGGCAGGTTTCAATGCTTTTTTGTGCATGCCTGCTATGCGCCGCACAATTTTTTTGCGGCGCGGCATTTCTCGAAGCGGCAAGGCAAAAAAGAGGGCCGCTGGAAAACCAGGGCCCTTATAATTGTGAAGGTTCAAAAACCTCCAGAGGGGAACAGCTAATGCGGTGGAACTGGGAGGAAAAGCCACCATGTGCATCAGCTATGTGCGATATGGTGGTTTATTGGGCAAACGGCAACCCTCATTTGTGCATGCCAGTCATGCACGCAATGCATAGTATGGAAATCATTCCATAAAACTGGCTCAAAAGTTCCAGTTTCTCGCTTTGCTGACGATGAAATCGCGGAAAGCCTTCAGCTTGGCGGCATTCTTGATCTCGTCGGGATAGCAAAAATAGGTGTCGAAAGACGGCACGTCGGCATTGATCGGCAGCTGAATCAGGCCAGGGTCGCGGCCGACGATATAGTCCGGCAGGCAGGCGACGCCGATTCCGAGCAGGCAGGCGCGCTTGATCGAGGTCTGGCTGTTGATCTGCAGATGCGGGATGCGCTTGTTGTCGGAGGAGCGGCCGGCGACTTCGAGCCAGTTGACGTCCAGCAGGTAGCTCGGCGCCGGCTCGCCGAAGGTGATGATACGGTGATTGTCGAGATCCTCGATCTTCTGTGGTTCGCCATGGCGATTGATATAGGAGGGGGCCGCATAGACGTGCATGTGCACGGTGAAGAGCTTGCGCTGGATGAGGTCGGATTGCTGCGGCTGGCGCAGCCGGATCGCGCAGTCGGCATGGCGCATGTTCACATCCACTTCCTCGTTGTCGAGGATCAGCTGGATCTGAACGTCGGGATAAAGCTGCAGGAATTCCTGGATCTTGTCGGTGAGCCAACCCTGGCCGAGGCCGACCGTCGTTGTGACACGCAGCTTGCCGGACGGTGTCTCGGTCGTCTCGGTGAGCTGCATCTTCACGGTTTCGAGCTTCAGCAGCACGTCATGAGCGGTGCGGTAGAGCAACTCGCCCTGTTCCGTCAGGATCAGGCCGCGCGCGTGGCGGTGAAACAGCTTGGTACCGACATCCTGCTCCAGCGCGCTGACCTGGCGGCTGATGGCGGATTGGGACAGATGCAGTTTGTCCGCCGCATGCGTGAACGAACCCGCCTCGGCAGCTGCGTGAAAGATACGCAGCTTGTCCCAATCCAATGGCATTCCCCCACCCCTCATGCCGGTCTTACTCCGCAGCCACGGCGATAGGCATGTGGCCCGTCAGATATCGCTCGGCTTCGAGCGCTGCCATGCACCCCAAGCCGGCGGCGGTGATTGCCTGGCGGAACGTATCGTCGGTCACGTCGCCGGCGGCATAGACCCCCTCCAGGCTGGTCGCGGTCGAATCCGGCGCGGTCCAGAGGTAGCCATTGTCCTTCAGCTTCAGCTTGCCCTTGAAAAGCTCGGTTGCCGGGGCATGGCCGATGGCGACGAAGACGCCGTCGATCGGCATTTCGGTAATCGCACCGGTTCTGACGTCGCGCAGACGCGCACCAGTCACCGATTGCGGCATCGGCGGCTTGGCCGGGGTACCGGTGATTTCGGCGACCTCGGTGTTCCACAGCACCTTGACGTTTTCCTTGGCGAACAGGCGCTCCTGCAGGATCTTCTCGGCGCGGAAGGAGTCGCGGCGGTGCACCAATGTGACCGACTTCGCGATATTGGAGAGATAGAGCGCTTCTTCGACGGCGCTGTTGCCGCCACCGACCACGATGACGTCCTTGTTGCGATAGAAGAAACCGTCGCAGGTAGCGCAGGCGGAAACGCCGAAGCCCTGGAAATGCTGCTCGCTTTCGATGCCCAGCCACTTCGCCTTGGCGCCGGTGGCGATGATCAGCGTATCAGCGGTCCAGACCTGGCCGCTGTCGGTGCGGGCGACGAAGGGACGCTGGTTCAGGTCGACTTCGGTTACGAGGTCGTTGACGATCTCGGCGCCGACATGTTTTGCCTGCTGCAGCATCTGGTCCATCAGCCAGGGGCCCTGGATCGGATCGGCAAAGCCCGGATAATTCTCGACATCGGTGGTGATCATCAACTGGCCGCCCTGTTCGAGACCGGCGATCAGGACCGGTTTCAGCATGGCGCGCGCGGCATAGACCGCGGCGGTATAGCCGGCGGGTCCGGAACCGATGATGAGCACCTTCGTATGGCGGGCGGGCATGTCATTTCCTTTCGACTGGCAGGAGGGCGGCGGCTAAAAGGCGATTGCGGCCGTTTCGCGGTCCATGCGCCATTTATGAACGTCCAATGCTATTATTCAAGGGCAGCCTTGCATTACCAACAAGGCAAATCACGCTGTTGTGCAAGATTCCGTCATCGGCTTGAAACTTTCTTGCGTATTTCGCCGCTTTATATAGAAGCTCGCCGCTACGAATTAAAGAAAGGCCGCGATGTGGGTCGCACTGAACTCGACGTCATCGACATAAAGATCCTACGGGAGCTGCAGGCCGATGGCCGCATGACAAATGTCGAACTCGCCGATCGCGTCGGCATCTCGGCACCTCCCTGCCTGCGCCGGGTCCGCAAACTCGAGGAAGCCGGGATCATCGAAGGCTATCACGCCATGTTGAACAGCCCGAAGCTCGGCTTCGATCTGGTCGCTTTCTGCATGGTCGGGCTCAAACACCAGTCGGAAGGCAATCTCAAGGCGTTTGCCGCCGCCACCACCGAATGGCCGCTGGTGCGTCAGGCCTGGATGGTCTCGGGCGACAGCGATTTCCTGTTGCATTGCGTGGCGGAGAATCTCACCCATTTCCAGGATTTCGTCATAGAGATTCTGACGGCGAACGAGCATGTCGACACCGTGCGCACCATGCTGACGATCCGGCAGGTAAAGAAGCTCGGATTGGTCGAAGTCTGAAACAACCTAAAGCGCGTCGCGATCTTTCAGATTCGCTCGTTGCGCTTTAGGTTTTGCTTTTACCCATGTCGTTGCCGCAAAACCGCTGCACACTTTTGCGCGACATGGCTATTTGCGCGAGGCGTAGCCGCCCCGGTGGATGCCGTGGCGCTGCAGCTTGTCGTAAAAGGTCTTTCTCGGAATGCCGAGCGCCTCGATGGTGCGGCGCACGTCGCCGTTGTTGCTGGCGAGTGCGTCGCGGATGATTTCCGCCTCGTAGCGCTCCAGCCGCTCGGGCAGCGTGCCGCCGGTCGGCTGCGGGGGAGAGGATGGGTCTGCGCTGCCTTCGAGGCCCAACACCACGCGTTCGGCATAGTGGGAGAGTTCGCGGACGTTGCCTGGCCATGAATGGGTGGCAAGGTGGTGGCGAACCGCCTCCGAAAGCGGCGGCACATCGCGGCGGAAGCGCTCGGCGGCGCGGGCGGTAAAGTGGGAAAACAGCAGCGGAATATCGTCGCGGCGTTCCCTCAGCGGCGGAATCGAAATCGTCACGACATTCAGCCGGTAATAGAGGTCCTCACGAAAATCGCCGCGCACCTCGGGGTCGCCAAGGTCGATCTTGGCGGCCGCGACGACGCGCAGATCGACCGGGCGCACCTCGTTGGTGCCGAGCGGGGTGATCTCGCGCATTTCAAGCACGCGCAGCATCTTGACCTGCGTGGCGACAGGCATGCTTTCGATCTCGTCGAGGAAAAGCGTGCCGCCGCTTGCATGCTCGATGCGGCCCATACGGCGCTTCTGCGCGCCGGTAAAGGCGCCGGCCTCGTGGCCGAACAGTTCGCTTTCGATGACGGTTTCGGGGAGTGCCCCGCAGTTCAGCGCCACGAAATTGCCCTTCCGGCGGTGGCTCCACCGATGCAGGATCTGGGCGACGACTTCCTTGCCGCTGCCGGTTTCGCCGGCGACCAGCACGTCGACATCGGTATCGGCGATGTGGCGCAGAATTTTCCTCAGGTTTTCCATGGCAGGCGTCTGGCCGATCAGTGGCAAAGTCTCCTGCGCGTCTTCGGCGGCCCGGCGCAGCACGCGGTTTTCCAGAACAAGCTGCCGCTTCTCGCCTGCGCGGCGTACGCTGTGCACGAGCCGATCGGCAGCGAAGGGTTTGGCGATGAAATCATAGGCGCCGTCCTGGATAGCCTGAACGGCCATCGGAATATCGCCGTGGCCGGTCATCAATATCACCGGCAGGTCGCCGTCCATGCCCTTCAGCGTGGCGAACAGCTGCAGCCCGTCTATCTCGGGCATGCGGATATCGGTGACGACGGGGCCGGCAAAATCGACCGTTAGTTCCGCCAGGGCGGCTTTCGCGCCGTCGTAGGCCGAGACGGAGAAGCCGGCGAGTTCGAGGGTCTGGGCCGTGGCACGGCGCAGATCCCTGTCGTCGTCGATCAGCGCAACGGGCATCGGTGTGGCCATGATCAGGCCCTCCTCAGATGAATGATGAACCTTGTCCCGCTGCCATCGCTCTCCACCTCCATCCGGCCGCCGTAATCGCCGACGATATCCTTGGAGATAACGAGGCCCAGGCCGAGACCTTTTTCCTTCGAGGTGTTGAAGGGCGTGAACAGGCCCTTGCGGATATCGGGCGAAATGCCGGGGCCGTTGTCGGCGACCGTCAGCGTCACGATCTCCTGGTCATTCGATGTCCTGACCTCGACGCGCGCCTCGTCGGCTTTCGGGGCCACGGCCTCCAGCGCATTCTGAAGCAGGTTGATCAGCACCTGCTCGAGACGGATCCTACTGCCCATGACCTGCAATTCGGCCGGCGGCAGCTCGATGTCGAGCGTATCCATGCGTCCGGCAAATCGGCTACGCAGCAGCATCACCGCGCCCTCGATGACGTCCTTCAGGCCTGTCGGCTCGGCGCTGCCGCGGCCCTTGCGGGCGAAGCTCTTCAGCTCCTCGGTGATCGAGCCGATGCGCTCCGTCAGAGCGGCGATGTTCTGAAGATTTTCACCGGCGGGCGCCGTCTGGCCGCGGTCGAGGAAGGTGCGGGCATTGTCCGCATAGGCGCGGATGGTCGCCACCGGCTGGTTGATCTCGTGGGCGACGCCGGCGGCCACCTGGCCCAGGATTGCCAGCCGGTTGGCCTGCACCAGATCCTGCTGCACGGCCTGCAGCTTCTGCTCGGTGCTGCGGTGACCGGCGATCTCGGCCTGCAGCCGATCCCGCGCCTGGCTGAGATCAAGCGTCCGTTCGGCCACGCGCCGTTCCAGTTCTTCGCGCGCCTGCTGCTCCCTGAAAATTCGAAGGGTGGTCGTCTGGCGGCGGCGCAAGAGGAAGGCTGCGCCCGCCAGCAGCGGCAAAAGCAAGAGCAGCGCCAGCATGCGCGTTTCGCGGACCGCGGCATCGATGGACGGCCCCAATGCAACAAGATGCTGCAGATGCCAGCCGGTCGCAGGGATCGGCATCCCCACATCGAGAAAGCTGGTTTTTCCCGCGCCGCCGGGCGTGACGATCTCGACGACATCAAGCCTGTCGCCTAGGTGACTGATGATATCGAGCGGCAGCGGCTGAAGCGGCGCGTCGCCGAATTGAAGGCTCTCGCGGATCGCCGTCAGCCGATCCTCGGCGATACGGCCGATCGTCATGAACCGCCAGGAGGGAATGCTGGTGATGAGGACAATGCCACGATCGTCGATGACGTAGGACGGGGCGCCCGAGCCATTCCAATCCGTCTCGATATCGTCGAATTCGACCTTGACGACGACGACGCCCAGGAGACCGTCATCGCCTGATATCCGCTCGGAAATATAAAGGCCGGGCTTCTTGCTGACGGTGCCGAGCGCGAAATGCTCTGCCTGCCCTCGAGCGACAGCGCCCTGAAAATACTCGCGGAAACGATAGTCGTTGCCGACGAAGCTCGTCGGTTCGCGCCAGTTGCTGGCTGAAACCGCGATTCCGTTCTTGTCGATGACATAGATGACGGCGGCCTTCGTGCCGGCGGCCAGTGTCTCAAGCTTCCGGTTCAACTGCTCGAAAGTGCCGGCGTCGCGTCCAGCCAGGGCGGCGGCGAGCGCGGCATCTTGCGACAGCACGAAGGGCAGCGCCCGGTATTTTTCGAGGACGGTGCGCAGCAGCGCCACGTTCATCCTCGCATCGTTGCGGGCCTGTTCCTCCAGGGCAGCCTCCGCCCGGCGCCGGCCGATCTCGCCGCTGACCCAGAGGCTTGCGACGATGGCCGAGAGGGCGAGCACTGCATAGGCCCACCACATCCGGCGGATGCGGTGCTGCAAGGGCAAGGCGGGCCAAGGCCTTTGCGAGACTGACAAGGACATGGGGGATTTGTGCATTTTTCCGCACGAGACGCAAATAGATTTGTGTGGCTTTTCGCATCTCCTGAACGTGCCATCGGCCTACAGAAAGATTTTCTGCTGGAAATACAAGGCTCTAGAAAGGTGGCGCGAAACTGGCACGGCGCTTGCGAAAGAGATGGCAACAACGGCTGAGCTGTTGGATTGAAGCGAACGGCTCGGGAGGCCGGAGTTCGTTCCGGACGAGCCTTTAGGAGGAAATCATGATCGCAGCACCACTCGATACAGTCGCAGACAGCAAGGGCAGGAAGCCCTTTTATTCCCATCTCTACGTCCAGGTTCTCGCCGCTATCGCTGCGGGTATCATTCTCGGTCATTTCTATCCCGACCTCGGCACCCAGCTGAAGCCGCTCGGCGATGCCTTCATCAAGCTCGTCAAGATGGTGATCGCGCCGGTCATCTTCCTGACGGTGGCCACCGGCATTGCCGGCATGAGCGACCTGAAGAAGGTCGGCCGCGTCGCTGGCAAGGCGATGCTCTACTTCCTGACCTTCTCGACGCTGGCGCTCGTCATCGGCATGATCGTCGCCAACGTCGTCCAGCCCGGCGCCGGCATGAACATCGATCCGGCATCCCTCGACCCGAAGGCCGTCGCCACCTTTGCCGATAAGGCGCATGAGCAGAGCATCGTCGGCTTCCTGACGAATATCATCCCGTCGACGATCGTCGGCGCCTTTGCCGATGGCGATATTCTGCAGGTGCTGTTCTTCTCGGTGCTCTTCGGCATCGCGCTCGCCATGGTTGGCGAAAAGGGCGAGCAGGTCGTCAATTTCCTCAACGCCCTGACGGCCCCCGTCTTCAAGCTCGTTGCCATCCTGATGAAGGCCGCCCCGATCGGCGCCTTCGGCGCCATGGCCTTCACGATCGGCAAGTACGGCGTCGGATCGATCGCCAACCTCGCCATGCTGATCGGCACCTTCTACCTCACCTCGCTGCTCTTCGTCCTTGTCGTGCTCGGCGCCGTCGCCCGCTATAACGGCTTCTCGATCCTGGCGCTGCTGCGCTACATCAAGGAAGAATTGCTGCTGGTTCTCGGCACCTCGTCTTCCGAAGCCGCACTTCCGGGACTGATGAACAAGATGGAAAAGGCCGGCTGCAAGCGCTCGGTCGTCGGCCTCGTCATCCCCACCGGCTATTCCTTCAACCTCGACGGCACCAATATCTACATGACGCTGGCAGCCCTCTTCATTGCCCAGGCGACCGGCATCAATCTCTCCTGGGGTGACCAGATCCTGCTGCTGCTGGTAGCGATGCTGAGCTCCAAGGGTGCTGCCGGCATCACCGGCGCCGGCTTCATCACCCTTGCCGCGACGCTCTCCGTCGTGCCCTCCGTGCCGGTCGCCGGCATGGCGCTCATCCTCGGCATCGATCGCTTCATGTCGGAGTGCCGGGCGCTGACCAACCTCGTCGGCAATGCGGTCGCGACGATCGTCGTTGCCCGTTGGGAAAACGAGCTGGATACGGCGCAGCTCGCCAGAGCGCTGGGCGGCCAGGCAGAACAGGGCGCTCCGGCTGCCGGACTTCAGCCGGCGGAATAACAGGCCGACCTGTTCGCCATTCTTGGATATTTGCAGCGGCCCGTCATCCGATGGGCCGTTCGCTCGTTGATAACTCTCGTTCTCTAGTCGACGTCATCCTCGGCCTTGTTGTGCCGAAGGATCTGCTGCCCTATCAAACGGAGGCAGTTGCTCGGGAAGCCTGAGCATGACGAAGGAGAAGTTGGCCGGCTTTTTCAGCAGGCAGTTTCCCGTTTCGGCTTTAACCACTGTTGTCGCCGAGAAGGCGATCGTAAACAGCGCCAATCGCTTTTGCTTCCTTCTCCAGCGCGAAATTCGCCCGGACATGACGCAATGCATTCTCGCCATGCACGATCGCCAGCGCCGGATCTGCGATATAGGGGGCGATTGCCCGCGTCAGCGCTTCGCCATCGCCTGCAGCCACGACCGAACCGGTCTCGCCCTCGGCAATGAGTTCGGCATAGGCGCCCGCATCCGATGCCACTACGGCCGTCCGCGAGGCCATGGCTTCGAGCGGCGTCAAGCCGAAACCCTCGTTGCGGGAAGGGGCGACGTAGAGCGTCAGGCGGCGATACCAGACCTTGATATCAGGCACTTCGCCGAGAAACAGGATGCGGTCGGTGAGCCCGGCGGCGGCGACATCGGCCTTGAGCTTTTCGGCGAAGGCGGTGTGCTCGGCCGTCACGCGGCCGGAGACGACGGCTGTCCATTCCGGATGCTGCGGCAAGAGCTCGATCATCGCCTTAACGAATAGATCGGTGCCTTTCTGATGGCGCACGCGGCCGAAGCAGCCGACGAGATAGCGGCCGGGCAGGCCGGTCGCGGTTATGCCGTCGTCGGCGGTTTCCGGTGGGTGAAAGAGAGAAAGGTCGACGCCGTGCTGGATGACAGTGTGAGGCACTTCGAGGAAGGAGCCTGAGCGGTCACTGGTCGCGATCACGGCGTCCATGCGGCGGATCAGCCATTTCGTATAGGCGGTGTGACGGCGTTGCGCCGCCGAAGTGAAGAGCAGCTTCAGCGGCATGCGCAGGACATGGCGAAGCAGGATGCCGACGGCCATCTCATTGTTGCGGCGGGCGTGCCAGACGCGGTGACGTCGCCTGGCCGGCGGACGCCACAGCCCGAAAAGCTGCGCCCATCTCAGTTTGGCCAAGCCCTCCGGCAGGCCGGGGCCGAGCGTCGCTATGCGCATCCCAAGCCAGATCTGGCATGGGATGAGCTGAACGATGGTCGACGTGACGCCGGAGAGCCGGCGCTTGAAGTTGGGCGCGATGATCTCGACGTCACGAATATCCGGCAAGGAATGGGTCTCGTGTCTGACGGGCGATCAGCCCCAGGAAACCTGTAGGATTTCGTAGGCCTTGGAGCCGCCCGGCGCATTGACCTCGATGGAATCGCCGACTTCCTTGCCGATCAGCGCACGGGCGATCGGGGAGGAGATGGAGATGCGGCCGGCCTTGACGTCGGCTTCCTGGTCGCCAACGATCTGGTAGGTCTTTTCTTCCTCGGTGTCCTCGTCAACGAGCTTCACCTTGGCGCCGAACTTGATCTTGTCGCCGGACATTTTCGTGAGGTCGATGACCTCGGCGCGGGCCGTCAGGTCTTCCAGCTCGGTGATGCGGCCCTCATTGTGGCTCTGGGCTTCCTTGGCGGCATGGTATTCGGCATTTTCGGAAAGGTCGCCATGAGCACGGGCTTCGGCGATCGCCTCGATGATTCGGGGGCGCTCCTCCTGCTGACGCCAGCGCAGCTCTTCCTGCAGCTTGACGAAACCACCCTGTGTCATCGGTACCTTATCAACCATTTTTCTGTCCTTCACTCCTTGCGGCCGCCGTCTTGCGTCAGCACAGTCAGGCACACACAAAAGAAAACAGGTCCCGAAGAGGAACTTCGGAACCGTGCCACAATCATAGTTGCATGCTTATAGCAGATCGCCACGGCTGATTTCCAGAAAATTCGCATAAATGAAACGGATACCCGCTGGTACGTCGGGTGATGCGTGCCAAACGGGGGAGCGGCAGCCGCGCCGGGATTGACTTTGCGCCATGGAACATATAGTGAACATACTAATGAAGAAGTCGCTAACCGAACGTTTGGCCATCCTTTCCGATGCCGCAAAATACGATGCTTCCTGTGCCTCCAGCGGCACGGTGAAACGCGATTCGAGCGCAAGCGGCGGACTGGGTTCGACCGAGGGATCCGGCATCTGCCATGCCTATGCTCCGGATGGACGGTGCATTTCGCTTCTGAAGATCCTGCTCACCAATTTCTGCATCTACGACTGTGCCTATTGCGTCAATCGCTCCTCCAGCAATGTCGAGCGCGCACGCTTCACGACGGAGGAAGTCGTCTGGCTGACGCTCGAATTCTACCGACGCAACTATATCGAAGGCCTCTTCCTTTCCTCCGGCATCATTCGCTCTTCCGATTACACGATGGAGGAGATGGTCCGCATCGTCCGCGAGCTGCGGGTGACGCATAATTTCCGCGGCTATATCCATCTGAAAGCGATCCCCGAGGCGTCGCCGCATCTGATCGAGGAGGCGGGGCTTCATGCCGATCGGCTGTCGCTCAATATCGAGCTGCCGACCGACAGCGGGATTTCCCGTTTCGCGCCGGAAAAGAAGCCCGTCAATATCAGACGATCGATGGCGGATATCAGGTCGAAGATCGAGGCTGCCGATGAACCGACGCTTAAGACCGGGAAACGCCAGCGTTTCGTGCCAGCCGGCCAGAGCACGCAGATGATCGTCGGGGCGGATGGGGCCAATGACGCGACTATTCTGGCGAGCAGCGGCCGGCTCTACAGCAGCTATGGCCTGAGGCGCGTCTATTACTCCGCCTTCAGCCCCATCCCGGACTCCTCGAAAAACCTGCCGCTGATCAAGCCGCCGCTGATGCGCGAGCATCGGCTTTACCAGGCCGACTGGCTCTATCGGTTCTACGGTTTCGACATCGAGGAGATTACTGCGAACCAGGCGGACGGCATGCTCGATCTCAATCTCGATCCGAAGCTTGCCTGGGCGCTTGCCAACCGGGGCGAATTTCCCGTCGACATCAACAAGGCCGAGCGCGAGCGGTTGCTGCGTGTGCCGGGCCTCGGCACCAAAACCGTGAAAGCGATCGTCTCTGCGCGCCGTTTTCGTCGCCTGCGGCTTGATGATCTCTCCCGACTCGGAGTTTCGATCAAGAAAGTCCAATCCTTCGTCTCCGCGGAAGGCTGGTCGCCGCGACGGCTGGTCGACCGCCCGGACCTGCGCGCCGTGTTCGAGCCGCAGCATGAACAATTGTCCTTGCTGTGATGCGCCGGGTCGTGCTTGCAGGACGTGGAGATCTTGGCGAATGGCGCGATGCCGCACGCGTTTTGGCGGCAGCCGGCATCTTGCCCGAGGAGATCGACTGGCGCGAAAAAAGCGCCGAGGCCGATCTGTCGTTTCAACGGGACGCCATGCCGCCAGCGCCTGCGACAACGCGTAAGCCGATGACGGTGCCGCCCGCTTTCATCGAGCTTGCTGAGACCGTCCTCTGCCATTCCGATCCGGCGCGATTTTCTCTGCTGTACCGTCTCCTCTGGAGGCTGCAGCTGGATCGGCAACTGCTGGAGGTGACCTCCGACGAGGATGTTGTGCGGGCCAGGCTGATGGCGAAGAACATTCGGCGCGACGCGCACAAGATGACGGCCTTCGTCCGTTTCAAGGAAGTCGGCGCGGTATCGGCAGGTCGTCGGAAATTCCTCGCCTGGTTCGAGCCGGACCATCATGTCGTCAGGCGCACGGCTCCCTTTTTCCAGCGCCGTTTCAGCGACATGGACTGGCTGATCGCCACGCCCAAGGGCTCGGCGGCCTGGAACGGCGAGCGGCTGACGATTGCCGACGAGCCATGCGAAAGGCCTAATCTCACCGATGCCACGGACGAACTCTGGCGAACCTACTATGCCAGCATCTTCAACCCCGCGCGGTTGAAGGTGAAGGCGATGCAGGCGGAGATGCCGAAGAAATACTGGAAGAACCTGCCGGAGGCCGACCTCATTCCTGGCTTGATTGCATCGGCCGAAAGCAAGGTGCGGGAGATGGCGGCGCGGGAGGCGACGCAGTCGCTGCCGTTTCACGACCGCTTGCAGCGGGCCGCGCGCAATCTCCCCGCAGAACCAGCGGCTACTGCGGGCACGCTGGAAGCACTTCGCGCGGAGGCCGCTGTCTGCACACGCTGCCCGCTTCATGCAAATGCGACGCGGACGGTATTCGGAGAGGGGCCGCGCGATGCGCAGGTGATGTTCGTCGGCGAGCAGCCGGGCGACCAGGAGGATATTTCCGGGCGTCCCTTCGTCGGTCCCGCCGGCAGGCTTCTCGATCAGGTGATATCGGAGGCGGGCATCGACCGCTCGAGGCTCTACGTCACCAATGCCGTCAAGCATTTCAAATACGAGCCGCGGGGCAAGCGTCGCATCCATCAGAAGCCGAATATGAATGAGGTGAAGCATTGCCGCTGGTGGCTCGATCGCGAGATGGCGCTCCTCAAGCCGAAACTGATTGTCGCATTGGGGGCGACGGCGCTTGCGGCGCTGACCGATGTCAAAGAGCGCCTGCAGGATGTCAGGGGAAGGGCGATGGCGATCGAAGGAGGGCGCACGCTCTTCGTGACGGTGCATCCGTCCTATCTGCTGCGCATTCCGGACGAGCGACTGAAGGCGGAGGAGCTGGCCCGGTTTCGCGTGGATATGCTGAAGGTTCAGCGGCTTATGGTCTCAGCCGGATAAATTGATTCCGGTGGAGTTCGCGCCACTGCCCGTCGAGCGGTGGCGCTGCCCTGTCTCAAGCGAAGTAACTTTGCAGCGGCCGCACTTCGAGATTGCCGGCCTTCAGCGCCTTGATCGCCTGGGCGGCGGCTTCGGCGCCGGCCATCGTCGTGTAATAGGGCACCTTCTGCATCAGCGTCGCACGGCGCAGCGACTTGGAGTCCGAGATCGCCTTGTTGCCGTCGGTGGTGTTGATGACGAGTTGGACCTGGCGGTTGCGGATGGCGTCCTCGATATGCGGGCGGCCTTCCAGAACCTTGTTGATCTTGGTGGCGGTGATGCCGTTTTCGCCGAGGAAGCGGGCGGTGCCGCCAGTTGCCAGCACCTTGAAGCCTTCTTCGACGAGGATGCGGATCGCCGGCAGCACGCGCGGCTTGTCCTCGTCGCGCACGGAGACGAAAACCGTTCCGTCACGCGGCAGTTCGACGCCCGCGCCGAGCTGCGACTTGGCGAAGGCCAGTGCAAAATCGGTGTCGAGGCCGATCACTTCGCCGGTCGAGCGCATCTCCGGGCCGAGCAGCGTGTCGACGCCGGGGAAGCGGGCGAAGGGGAAGACGGCTTCCTTGACGGCGATGTGCGTGAGCTTACGCGGATCGGGCTTCGGCCCGTAGGCGGCGAAGGTGGCGTCAAGTTTCTCGCCGGCCATGACACGGGCGGCGATCTTGGCGATCGGCGCGCCGATGGTCTTGGCGACGAAGGGCACGGTGCGGGAAGCGCGCGGATTGACCTCGAGCACGTAGACGATGCCGTCCTTGATGGCGAACTGGACGTTCATCAGGCCGCCGACATTGAGCGCCTTGGCCATGGCTTTCGCCTGGCGCTCCAGCTCGTCGAGCAGTTCGACCGGCAACGAGCGCGGCGGCAGCGAACAGGCCGAGTCGCCGGAATGGATGCCGGCTTCCTCGATGTGCTCCATGATGCCGGCGACATAGACGTCGGTGCCGTCGGAGAGGCAGTCGACGTCGACTTCGATCGCATGGGTCAGGTAGCTGTCGAAGAGCAGCGGGTTCTTGCCGAGCAGGGTATTGATCTGGCCGGTCTTGTCGTTGGGATAACGCTGCTTGATGTCCTCCGGCACCAGTTCCGGAACCGTGTCCAGCAGGTAGGTCTGCAGCTGGCCCTCCGAATGCAGGATCTGCATGGCGCGGCCGCCGAGTACGTAGGACGGGCGAACGACAAGCGGGAAGCCGATTTCGGCGGCGACGAGGCGGGCCTGCTCGACCGAATAGGCGATGCCGTTGTTCGGCTGGTTGAGGTCGAGCTTCATCAGAAGCTTCTGGAAGCGGTCGCGGTCTTCGGCGAGGTCGATCATATCAGGCGCGGTGCCGAGGATCGGAATGCCGTTCTTTTCGAGCGCCTCGGCAAGCTTCAGCGGCGTCTGGCCGCCGAACTGGACGATGACGCCGACGACTTGCCCCTTCTCCTGCTCGGCGCGCAGGATTTCGATCACGTCTTCGGCCGTCAGCGGCTCGAAATAGAGGCGGTCCGACGTGTCGTAGTCGGTCGACACGGTTTCCGGGTTGCAGTTGATCATGATCGCTTCATAACCGGCATCCTTCAGCGCGAAGGCGGCATGGCAGCAGCAATAGTCGAACTCGATGCCCTGACCTATTCGGTTCGGGCCGCCGCCGAGGATGACGACCTTCTTGCGGTCGGACACCAAAGCTTCCGAGCGGGCGGCGCCGACGAAGGGCGTCTCGTAGGTCGAATACATATAGGCGGTCGGCGAAGCGAATTCGGCCGCACAGGTGTCGATGCGCTTGAAAACCGGACGGACGTTCAGGCCGTTCCGCAGTTCCGCGACTTCCTTCGGGCGCTTGCCGGTCAGCGTCGCCAGGCGCGCGTCGGAGAAGCCCATGGCCTTCAGCATGCGGAGGTTGGCAGCATCATTGGGCAGGCCGTGCTCGCGGATGCGGGCTTCCATGTCGACGATGTTCTTGAGCTCGGCGATGAACCAGGGGTCGATCTTGCAGCCTTCATGCACCTCTTCGATGGTAAGGCCCTGGCGCAGCGCCTGGGCGACCATGCGCAGGCGGTCCGGCGTCGGCGTGCCGATGGCGGCGCGGATGGCGTTCTGGCTGGACTCGCCTTCCTCGAAGTCGGGAATCTCGATTTCGTCGAGGCCGGTCAGGCCGGTCTCGAGGCCACGCAGCGCCTTCTGCAGCGATTCGGCAAAGGTGCGGCCGATCGCCATGACTTCGCCGACCGACTTCATGGCCGTGGTCAAAACAGGCGAGGCGCCGGGGAATTTCTCGAAGGCGAAACGCGGGATCTTGGTGACGACATAATCGATCGACGGCTCGAAGGAGGCCGGCGTCGCGCCGCCGGTGATGTCGTTTTCCAACTCGTCGAGCGTGTAGCCGATAGCGAGCTTGGCGGCGACCTTGGCGATCGGGAAGCCGGTGGCCTTGGAAGCGAGTGCCGAGGAGCGCGAGACGCGCGGGTTCATTTCGATGACGACGAGGCGGCCATCTTTCGGATTGACGGCGAACTGGACGTTCGAGCCGCCGGTCTCGACGCCGATCTCGCGCAGCACCGCGATCGAGGCGTTGCGCATGATCTGGTATTCCTTGTCGGTCAGCGTCAGCGCCGGGGCGACAGTGATGGAATCGCCTGTGTGGACGCCCATCGGATCGATATTCTCGATCGAGCAGATGATGATGCAGTTGTCCGCCGTGTCGCGGACGACTTCCATCTCAAACTCCTTCCAGCCGAGCACCGATTCTTCGATCAGCACCTCGGTGGTCGGCGAAGCATCGAGGCCGCCGCCGACGATCTCGAAGAATTCCGAGCGGTTGTAGGCAATGCCGCCGCCGGTGCCGCCGAGGGTGAAGGAGGGGCGGATGATGGCCGGCAGGCCGACATGGTCGAGCGCCTGGGCGGCGATCGCCATGGCGTGGTTCAGGTAGCGCTGCTTGCGGTCGCTCTCGCCGAGGTTCCACTGGTTTTCCAGCTCGTCCAGCGCCTTGTCGAGGTCGGGGCCGGAAAGGCTTTCGCGCAGTTTGCTGCGCTCGGCCTCGTGCGTCTTGCGGTCGAGATCCTTGATGTCGGTGGCGTTTGCCAGCATCGAGCGCGGCGTTTCCAGGCCGATGCGGGCCATGGCTTCGCGGAACAGCGCGCGGTCCTCGGCCATGTCGATGGCGGCGGGCTTGGCGCCGATCATCTCGACATTGTAGCGGTCGAGCACGCCCATGCGTTTCAGGGAGAGAGCGGTGTTCAGTGCCGTCTGGCCGCCCATGGTCGGCAGCAGTGCGTCCGGGCGCTCCTTGGCGATGATCTTGGCAACAACTTCGGGGGTGATCGGCTCGACGTAAGTGGCGTCGGCGAGACCCGGATCGGTCATAATCGTCGCAGGGTTGGAATTGACGAGGATGACGCGGTAGCCTTCCTCCTTCAGCGCCTTGCAGGCCTGGGTACCGGAATAGTCGAATTCGCAAGCCTGGCCAATGACGATCGGTCCCGCGCCGATGATGAGGATCGATTTGATGTCTTGGCGCTTCGGCATGGGCGATATCCGTTGTCTGGCTGCGCAGAAAGCCGGCCAGGGTGGAGATCACCGGGTCGGTTGCGCATGCTGGGTCTTTTCAGGCTAGAAGCGGCTTATAGGCAAATGTTTTTGCAAACGGAACCCCATAAATCGCGGAATCGACAGGAATCCGAATAGGCGCGAATGGCTATTCCTGTCCAGGGATGACCAGCACCCGGATTTCGCCGCCGCGCGCCGGATTGATGATCGCTTCCGGGGCTTCTGCGAGCCCGATCCTGCGGGAGATCAACGGCTCGACCTTGATCCTGCCGGTGGCAATCAGATCGGCGGCGCGGCCATGGGTGAAAGGGTTGACGAAGGAGCTTATCAGCCGGACTTCGCGAAACAGCAGGTCGAAGGGCTCGATCTCGATCTTTGCTCCCTGCGGCATGACGCCGAGAATGACGGCGCTGCCGCCGCGGCGGGCAAGCCGGGGCGCCTGCTGCATGGTATCCGTGACACCGGCGCATTCGAACACGACATCGGCGCCGCCGGGCAGCAGTCCGTCCGCGTCGGTGAGACGGGCAATGATATCGCCGTTGCCCGGATCCGCTGTTGCCGTGGCGCCGAGGCTTTCGGCCAGCCGGCGTTTTCCAGGGCTCCGCGTCACCAGCACGACGCGAGTCGCGCCGGCGAGCCTGGCCAACTGAAGGGTGAGCAGGCCGATCACGCCGCCACCGAGCACGATGACCGAGGCGCCGGCTTGCAGCCCGGCGAGATCGACGCCGTGAATGCAGCAGGCGAGCGGCTCGCAGAAGGCGCCGTGGAGCGGATCCAGATCGGCAGGCAGCGCGAAGGCCTGGCTTTGCGGCATGCAGACATAATCCGCGAAGCCGCCGTCGCGGTGAATGCCGATCGCCCGGAGGTTCCGGCAGAGATTGACGCGGCCGCGCCGGCATTCCTCGCAGCCGCCGCAGGAAATGTTCGGATCGCCGGTCACGCGCATGCCGGGGCGGAAATCGGTCACACCCGGTCCGACCGTCTCGATGATGCCTGCGAATTCATGGCCGAGCGTCACCGGCGGCTTCGACGGAAATTCGCCGTGGAAGATATGGCGGTCGGTGCCGCAGATGCCGCAGGCCTCGATCCGGACGAGCAATTCACCCGGACCTGGTGCCGGCCTTTCGACTTCGCAAAGATGCAACTGTCCCGTCGCTTGCAGACGTACCGCCTTCATCGCCATCTCCTCCCGCATTCTCCCCTTCTAACAGGAAGAGCGAAAGCAGGAGTCGCGTCAAGCGGTTGACGCATCTTCTTTACGTGATGGGAGACGCATGTCGAGGCATGGCTGCGGCCGACCGGGCTGAGGGAACAATATCCTCTCCCTGAAGTTTTCGAGCCGAGAAACTGGAGCTGTGATGATGGATCCGAAAGACAAGGAACCGGCGGAAGGCTCGCGGGAGACCGTGGATAAGGAGCTGGCACGTCAGGGCCAAGGCAAGTCGCATGGCGGCGGTAAAAGTGGCGGAGAAAAGGGACCGGCGCAACCAAACCCGAGGAAAAAGTGAGCTGCTCAACCGCCTGTGTTGCATGCGGTTGAAGCCGCTGGAATTCCTCCTGTCGGCGGTTATATAAATTCCTTGAGCGCAAGCACGGGCATTGCCGGGGAGAACGAAAATGGAATGGAGAGGCCGGCGTCAGTCCGACAATATCGAAGATCGTCGCGGCAGTCCCTCAGGCGGCGGTTTTGGCCGTGGTGGTGGTTTCAGCTTTCCCTCGGGCGGCGGCGTCCGCCGCGCCGGCGGCGGCTTGAGCATCGGTACCATCATTTTCCTCGTCATCATCTATTTCATCTTCAAGATGATGGGTGTCGATCTGCTGCAGGTGCTCGAGACCGGCGACATGTCAAGCGGTCCCGGTTATGAGCAGAGCGAATCCGGTGCTCGAACGCCCGCCAATGACGAAATGACCGCCTTCGTCCGTACCGTCCTTGCCGAGACCGAGGATACTTGGAGCGGCGTTTTCCAGGCACAGGGCCGAGATTACGAGGAGCCTCGGCTCGTGCTTTTCTCCGACCAGACGCAGTCGGCCTGCGGTTTCGCTTCTGCCGCGACTGGCCCGTTTTATTGCCCCGGAGATCATAAGGTCTATCTCGACACGGCCTTCTTTCAGGAGCTGTCTGACCGCTTCGGCGCATCGGGCGATTTTGCCGAAGCCTATGTCGTTGCCCATGAGGTCGGCCATCACGTGCAGAACCTGCTCGGCATCCTGCCGAAGTTCAACCAGGCCCGTCAGCGCATGAGCGAAGAGGAGGCCAACAAGATGTCGGTGCGGGTCGAGCTGCAGGCCGATTGCTTCGCCGGCATCTGGGGCAAATACACGCAGCAGAAGGGCATCTTGGAAGCCGGTGATCTCGAGGAGGCGCTGAACGCCGCCCAGCAGATCGGCGACGACACGCTGCAGAAGCGCTCGCAGGGTTACGTGGTGCCCGAGAGCTTCAACCACGGCACCTCGGCGCAGCGTGTCAGGTGGTTCAAGCGCGGTTTCGATAGCGGGCAGCTGACGGCGTGTGATACGTTTTCCGGGCCGGTTTGAAATGCCCCTCATCCGCCTGCCGGCACCTTCTCCCCGCACGCGGGGCGAAGGGCATATGCCGCGGCCTCTCGGTTTTCCCGCTCAAGTCTCGTATGGCACGTTCCCTCGCCCCGTTTAGGGGAGAGGGTTAGGGTGAGGGGCTGTACCCCCCTCGCGCCTTACCTCTCACTATCCATATGCTGCAGCATATGTTCCGGATAACGCCCGCCCGCGGCCGCGTCCTTTGGCACGGCGCGTGCAATCGCGGCGAAATCCTCCGGCGACAGGTCGACGGCGCGTGAACCGAGCGCCTCGGTCAGCTGGTCGCGGCGGCGGGCGCCGATGAGGGGGACGATATCCTTGCCCTTGGCGGCGACCCAGGCGATGGCGATCTGGGCGACCGAGACGCTTTTTGCTCGGGCGATCTCGCGCAGCTGCTCGACCAGCGCGAGGTTCTGATCGATATTGCCTTCCTGAAAGCGCGGACTATGGGTACGGAAGTCGCCGGCGGCGGCCTGGCCCTTCTGCCAATGGCCGCTGATCAGGCCGCGCGAAAGCACGCCGTAAGCGGTAATCGAAATGCCGAGTTCACGCGTCGTCGGCAGGATGCGATCCTCGATCCCTCGCGAGATCAGCGAATATTCGATTTGCAGGTCGACAATCGGGGCGGTGGCGGCGGCGCGACGGATCGTCTCGGCGCCGACTTCCGACAGACCGATGTGTTTGACGTAGCCTGATTGGATCAGGTCGGCGATCGCGCCGACGGTGTCCTCGATCGGCACATTCGGATCGAGGCGGGCAGGGCGGTAGATGTCGATATAGTCGACGCCGAGGCGCTGCAGTGTGTAGGCGAGAAAATTCTTCACGGCCGCCGGGCGGGCATCGATGCCGCTCCATCCGCCCGCGGGATCGCGAAGCGCGCCGAACTTGACGCTGATGACAGCGTCTTCCCGCCTGCGGCCCTTCAGTGCCTCGCCGACCAGCATTTCGTTGTGGCCCATGCCGTAGAAATCGCCGGTGTCGAGCAGATTGATGCCGGCATCGAGCGCGGCATGGATCGTCGCAATGCTCTCCGCGTGGTCGGCGGGACCATACATGCCCGACATGCCCATGCAGCCGAGGCCGATGGCCGAGACATCGGGTCCGGTCTGTCCCAAACGATAGGTCTGCATTGTCTTCTCCTTTGTTGCCCAGCCTGGCGTGACCGGGCATCGACGCCAAAGCAGCGCTGCCGATGCGGTTTTAGCGCTTTCGCATCCGGGTGATAATCGGACGACACCGAACAGGCTGTGCGGGAGCATGCACAATGCACGATCCCTTGATTGATCTGGATGCCTCCGGGGCGATTGCAAGGGAATTCATCCCCTCGGCGATTGGAAACAGCAGTGCGCGTCCGACGGTTGAGGATCTGACGATTTTCCCGTACAACTCAACAATGCTGTCGAGTGTTCACGGATTGTTTCGGTTTCTTTTCTGAGCTATGTCACTTTCCGGCGACGAGATCGTCTTTTCAGAAATAACTGCTGTTGAGATGCTTCATGCTTGATCCCAAATTCGTTCGCCGCGGCCTGTTTCTGGTCTTTATCATCCTCTTCCTTGACATCATCGGCATCGCCATCATCATGCCGGTGCTGCCCGCCTATCTGGAACAACTGACCGGCGGCAGTGTCAGCGATGCGGCGATCGACGGTGGCTGGCTGATGCTGGTTTATGCCGGCATGCAGTTCCTGTTCGCGCCGCTGCTCGGAAACCTCTCCGACCGTTTCGGCCGCCGGCCGATCCTTCTTCTTTCAGTGCTGACCTTCGCAATCGACAATTTCATCTGCGGCATCGCCACCAGCTTCTGGATGCTGTTCGTCGGCCGCGTGCTGGCCGGCATCAGCGGCGGCAGCTTCGCCACCTGTTCGGCCTATATCGCCGATATCAGCACGGAGGAGAACCGGGCGAAGAACTTCGGACTGATCGGCATCGCCTTCGGCGTCGGCTTCACCATCGGCCCGGTCATCGGTGGATTCCTCGGGGAATTTGGCCCACGCGTGCCGTTCCTCGGCGCTGCCGCTTTGTCGCTTCTCAATTTCATTGCCGCCTGCTTTCTGCTGCCGGAAACGCTGGAGGCGAAGAACCGCCGCCACTTCGAGTGGAAACGCGCCAATCCGCTCGGCGCGTTGCGCCAGATGCGCCATTACCCTGGTATCGGCGGGGTCAGCCTCGTCATGTTCCTGTTTTTCCTGGCGCATGCCGTCTATCCCTCGGTCTGGTCTTTCGTCTCGACCTATCGCTATGGCTGGAGCGAGGGCCAGATCGGTCTTTCGCTCGGCATTTACGGCATCGGCGCAGCACTCGTCATGGGGCTGGTCCTGCCGCGCGTCGTGCCGCTGCTCGGTGAATGGAAGACCGCGCTTCTCGGCCTCTGCTTTTCCGCTGCGGGGCTGACCGGCTATGCCTTCGCCTGGGAGGGTTGGGTGGTTTATGTCGTCATCGTGGCGACGGTCATCGAAAACGTCGCCGATCCGGCGCTGCGCAGTATTGCCGCCGGCAAGGTGCCGCCTTCGGCGCAGGGCGAGTTGCAGGGCGCGCTGACCAGCCTCAGCAGCATCACCACCATTGTCGGGCCGCTGATCTTCACGCAGATGTTCGGCTATTTCACGCGGCCTGAGGCGCCCGTCACCTTTGCCGGTGCGCCTTATCTCACGGCTGCCGTGCTCATTGTTCTGGCCGCCGGGGTATTCCTCACGAGGGTTCGAGCCCGCAAGCCGGCCGAGGCGCTGGAAGGCGTGGGCTGAACCGATCAGAAATGGTGATGGTATGATGAATTTTTCATCATCTGCCTGTTTTGGGGTAGTTCTTTGCGGGGCTTTGATTTAAGCCCCAGTGATATTTTTGCGCCAACTACGGGGCGTTGCAGATCTCAATCACAGGACTGGTGTCATGGACACGCCGATCGACGCGCGCAGCCTTGCGCCGACAAGCGATAATCGTTGGGGGGCGCATTTCCGCGCAACACTGGCGCTCGGCATTCCGCTGATCGGCGCGCAGCTCGCTCAGCTCGGCATCAATACCACCGACGTGATGATCGTCGGGCGCCTCGGCGCCGAGCATCTGGCGGCAATGGTGTTGTCGGCTCAATTCCTTTTCACCATCCTCATCTTCGGTTCGGGTTTTGCCATCGCCGTCGTTCCGATGGTGGCGCAGGCCTATGGTCGCGGCGACGTCGTCTCTGTGCGCCGATCGCTGCGCATGGGGCTGTGGGTGGTGATTGGATATTGGGCCGTCATGCAGCCCGCTTTCTTCAATTCCGAGCAGATCCTGCTCTTCGCGCAGCAGAAGCCCGAGGTGGCCAAGCTCGCGCATGGCTATATCATGATCGGTCAGTTCGGCGTGCTGCCGGCACTGCTCTTCAACGTGATGCGCGCGCTGGTCAGCGCCATCGGCAAGGCAGCCATCATCCTCAACGTCACCATTGTTACGCTGGTGATGAACGCGTTCTTCGCCTATGCCCTCGTGCTCGGCCATTTCGGCTTTCCGGCGATGGGGCTCGAGGGTGCGGCGATCGTGTCGGTCGTGGTGCAGACGGCTGGTTTCCTCTTCATCCTTGCCTTCGTGCAGAGGCGGGAGGAGACGCGCCGCTACGAGATCTTCGTGCGGTTCTGGAAGCCAGATTGGCATGCGCTGCTGGAAGTCATCCGGCTCGGTTTCCCGATCAGCGTCACCATCCTTGCCGAGGTCAGCCTTTTCACGGTTGCCTCGCTGCTGATGGGCTATATCGGCACGATCGAACTTGCCGCCCACGGCATTGCCCTGCAATGGGCCTCGATCGCCTTCATGATCCCACTCGGCCTCAGCCAGGCGGCGACGGTGCGCGTGGGTGTCGCGCACGGGCAGGGCGATTATGACGGGCTGGTGCGGGCTTCGATCATGGTGTTCATCCTCGCCTGCGCCATTTCGGCGGTGGGCTCGGTGCTCTTTGCCACCATGCCGCAATTCCTCGGCAGCTGGTTCCTCGACGTCAGTTCGCCCGAGGCGCCCGAGGTGCTCGCCTATGCCGGGCCGCTGATCGTCGTTGCCGGGCTTTTCCAACTGGTGGATGGGCTGCAGGTGATCGCCAACGGATTGCTGCGCGGCCTGAAGGACGCGCGCGTGCCGATGATCATGGCGCTGATCGCTTACTGGCCGATTGGCTTCTTCCTGGCCTGGGCCTTCGCTTTTCCGCTGGGTCTGGGCGGCATCGGCATCTGGTTCGGCTTCCTCGTCGGGCTGGCGGCGGCGGCCGCCATGCTCTGCGGACGGTTCTATCTTCTGCTTCGCCGGGAGGGAGCGACGGCCGGCGCCTGAGCCGGCCGTCTCATGCTCAGGCGGCGACAGGCTTGTAACTGGCGATATCGGCTCGAATGCCGAGACGCGAAAACATTTCCTGCGGATCGAAATTTGCGGCCTTATGGGCGGCCATCACGGCTGCCCGCGCGCGCTCGACGACCTCGGTATTCTGCCATTCGGCAATGGTGACGAAATTGAATTCGCCGGGACCCGCCACCTGCTCCAGCACCTTGTGTTCGATGAAGCCCTCCTGTGCCTCCAGCAGCTTGTGGGTCATCATCACTTTGACAAGAAATTCCTCACGCGCCGCCGCCGGCACGATGAACTTGTCGATACGATAGAAAGCTCCGCTCATCTATATCTCCTGCATCGGATCTGCAGGCAGTTCTGTAATTCCTCAAGCATGCTTGAGGTCAAGAGTGAAAGGGGAAGGGCCGGTCGAATGCCCATTGCTTTCCTGTTTCGGGGATATTTTCCAAGCTTGATGCACCATTGCGTGGAGCTTCAACGTCGGGTGCGTCCATGAGCCATTGGAAAAGTCGATCTCAACCAAGATCGCTCTAAGCCGCGGCTGGAAGTTCTTTCTTGCCCTCTGTCTCCCTGCTATTCTGGAAGTGAGGAGACGGCGCGATGAGCGAGAACCGAAAGCTAGCTGCAATCCTGGCCGCAGACGTGGTCGGGTACAGCCGGCTTGCCGGCGCCGACGAGGACCGCACCTTGGCGAGGTTACGGGCACTGCGCAGCGATCTCATCGATCCGACGATCGCCGTGCACCATGGCCGGGTGGTGAAGCGCACCGGCGACGGGGCGCTGGTCGAGTTCCGCAGCGTCGTGGACGCCGTGCGCTGCGCCATTGAGGTGCAGAACGGTATGGTTGAGCGCAATGACGGCGTGCCGCAGGACCGTCGCATCGAGTTCCGGATTGGTATCCATCTGGGCGACGTCGTCGAGGAAAGCGACGGCGATCTGATGGGCGACGGCGTCAACATCGCCTCGCGATTGGAGGGCGTCGCCGCGGCGGGCACAATCTGCCTGTCCGAGGATGCCTATCGCCAGGTCAAGGCGAGGCTTGATCTCTCGGTCAGCGATCTCGGCACCACGCAACTCAAGAACATCGCCGAACCGATCCGGGTCTATTCGCTGCAAGTCGGCAGCGCCGGGACCAAGGCTGCCGCGACTTCCGAAACCGGGACGAGCCAACCGGCGACGGCAACGTCGCCGAAGCTGTCGATAGCCGTCCTGCCCTTCGCCAACATGAGCGGTGACGCCGAACAGGACTACTTCGCCGACGGCATCTCGGAAGACATTATCACGGCGCTATCGAAACTGTCGCAGCTCTTCGTCATCGCCCGCAATTCGTCGTTCACCTTCAAGGGCAAGAACGTCCAGGTGCAGGAGGTGGGCACGAAGCTCGGCGTGCGGCATGTTCTTGAGGGCAGCGTACGCAAATCGGGGAACAGGGTACGCATCACCGCGCAGCTCATCGACGCGACCACCGGCGGACATTTATGGGCGGAGCGGTTCGATCGCGACCTAACCGACATATTCGCGGTTCAGGACGATGTAACGCAGCAGATCGTCGATGCGCTGGCGGTCAACCTGACAGAGGGGGATCGAAAAAGACTGGTGCCGGGGCAGACCGGGCGCCCTGAGGCGTATGACTGCTTCCTGCGTGGCCGGGAACTGTGGCACCGGCTGACGAAGCAGACGAACAGCGACGCCCGCAAACTTTTGCGACGTGCCGTCGAACTGGACCCGGACTTCGCCTCGGCGCACGCCTTCCTCGCCCTTACCCACGGGCTCGACTACCTGAACCGGTGGAGCGCGTCGCCGCAACGCTCTATCGAGCAAGCTGAAGAGGCTGCGACGCTGGCGGTAGCGCGGGATGATAACGATCCTGTTGCACACTGGGCGCTGAGCGTGCTCAAGCTTTACTCGCGACAGCACGATAGAGCCATCAACGAGGCCGAGCGCGCGATAGTCCTCAATCCGAACTTCGCTGAAGGGCAGGTCAGCCTCGGCGAGGCACTAATCTATTCAGGCAGAGCCGAGGAGGCACTCGCCTGTTTCGATCGGGCGAGGATCTTGAACCCGTACTTTCCTGATGTCGTCCTGCACTTTCAGGCCTTGGCTCTGTTTCAATTGAGAAGGTACCAAGAGGCCGTCGAACTACTGCTGCAGCGCGTGAGCCGCAACCCCGTTACTGATGTCTCGCGTGCGCTTTTGGCCGCCTGTTACGGGCACCTCGGCCGTTTCGAAGAGGCTCGCGCGACGTGGCAAGAAGTGCTGCGGGTCAATCCCGAATACTCCCTGGAATACCGCCGCAAAGTCTTGCCCTTTAAGAACCCCGCCGATTTCGAGCTTGTCGTGGAGGGGCTACGCAAGGCCGGTGTCGTACAATGACGAATGATTAATGTCCGATCTTCAACCCGTTGCCGCCGTTTGCACGGAGGATGAGTAATAGCTAGAGTATCCGTTTTGATCAAAGCGGCTTTTGGTGTCCATTTTTGGTTTTTCCGCAGGAGTGCGTTTGCCAGCAGGATGATCTTTCGCATGATGGCTGTGATGGCGACCTTCGGCGGCTTGCCGGCTTTGATGAGGAGGTCGTATTTGGCGCTGAGTTCCGGGTTGAAGCGGCATGCAACGAGGGCCGGCATGTAGAGTGCTTGCCGGACGATGGCCCTTCCGCCGGCAATGAAAGCGCGTCCGGTCCATCGTCCGGACTGACGGGAGATCGGCGCCAGTCCCGAGAGCGCGGCTGCGGCCTTCTCGTCAAGTTCCCCCAGTTCGGGCATCTCGATGAGCAGCGTAAAGGCCGTGACCCGCGACACGCCAGGGATCGAGATGAGAATCTCGAGCCTGGCCTTCAGGGTCGCGTCTTCGGCAATGAGCGCCATGATGGCCTCGTCCACGGCCTTGATCTGGCGCTCGATCTGCCTGAGCCGGTGGGTGTTATGTCTCTTCAACAGTGGATTGGACAGGTTCTTCGCCCTGTTCTTCGCGGCGGTCCTGTCCTTGATGAGGGCCAGCCGCGCCATATGCAACTCTTTCAGATCATTGTGGATTTGCGTGTTGGCTTGCAGGATGCGCGGTTCAAGAAGCGCGCCGAAGCGGGCCAACAGTGCGGCATCGATCCTGTCTGTCTTCGCAAGCCGGCCGGTGGCCTCTGCAAAGCGCCGGGCAACGCGGGGATTGACCTTGCAGAGCTGCAATCCCTGCATCGCCATGAAGCGCTCGAAGGCCTTGTGATAGGGGCCGGTTGGCTCATAGACAATGCGCCCCGCGCCCTTTGGGCCGATCCATTTGAGAATGGCAGCAAAGCCCTTGCGGTCATTGGTAACATTCAGCGTTTGGCCGTCCGGCAGGCGGTGCAAGTCGATATGGTCTTTCGAGATGTCCGCGCCGATGGTAATATCCGTCATCTTTTCCGCCTCCTATGCTTGTCATCCGAGCCCAAAGCTCAGGTATCCGTTCAGGACGATAGGAAAAGATGGGGGCGATCAAACTCTAGCTCGGCCCGGCATTCGCAAGAACGTCGACCTGCCATTTCACGATCCGTCCCCCATCGCCGGAGAAGGATGGCCGTCCTCTCCGGCGCTTCTTTATCTCAACAAGAAGCGTGGAAATCATAAGACAAGCTTTTCCGGGTTAGATTGAAGCATTCTGCCGGAGCAGGTTTTCGTCAGGGCGAAGGCGATTGGTGACGGGCATACCCCAGGTACGTCCGAGCCAATCGCCTTTGATCCTGGCGGAAACATGCCCGGCCCACCGGCCGCACCGCTTCGCCGTGGGCGAAGCGACAAGTGCGTCCGGCGATTCCAAGGTCTTGCAGATTTGCCAAGCAAATCTGCGGGAGGGTTGGCTGAAACGGGCCGGCTGATCGACCGGCCGGCTTGGCCGTAGTGCTGGGCTACGACACGCGCCGGCCGGTCGACCATCCGACTCCGTTTGAGCCAACAGAATGCTTCAATCTAACCCGGAAAAGCTCTAGTGGCTGCCGGTTTAACGCGCCCCTGCCAAATCGGCACTCTCGAAATCACCGCTCTGCGAGCGCCGGTTCGCCCTTTTTCTCGCGCACCATGTTGACGAAGCGGCGGAAGAGATAGTGGCTGTCCTGCGGGCCGGGTGAGGCTTCCGGATGGTGCTGGACGGAGAAAACCTGCTTGCCGAGCACGCGCAGGCCGCAATTGGTGCCGTCGAAAAGCGAAATATGAGTCTCTTCAACGCCATCGGGCAGCGACTTCGAGTCGATCGCGAAGCCGTGATTCATCGAGACGATCTCGACCTTGCCCGTCGTGTGATCCTTGACCGGGTGATTGGCGCCGTGATGGCCCTGATGCATCTTTTCGGTCTTCGCGCCCAATGCGAGGCCGAGCATCTGGTGGCCGAGGCAGATGCCGAAGACCGGGATATCGGTCTTAACAAGCGTCTTGATGACAGGCACGGCATATTCGCCGGTTGCCGCTGGATCGCCGGGACCGTTCGACAGGAAGATACCGTCCGGCTGCAAGGCGAGCACGTCTTCGGCGCTCGTTGTTGCCGGCACGACGGTCACCTTGCAGTCGAGGCCGGCAAACAGGCGCAGGATGTTGCGCTTGACGCCGTAATCGAGGCAGACGACGTGATATTTCGCATCCGCCGCGCCGAGTTCGCCGTAACCTTCGTTCCAGACCCACGGCGTCTGCGCCCATTGTGAGGACTGGCCGGACGAGGCGATCTTGGCGAGATCGAGACCTTCCAAGCCGCTCCAGGCCTTGGCTTCGGCCTTCAGCGCCTCGATGTCGAAGACGCCGTTGGGGTCGTGGGCGATCACCGCGTTCGGAGCGCCGTTCTCGCGGATCCAGGCGGTGAGCGCACGCGTGTCGATGCCGCAAAGGCCGATGATACCGCGGGCCTTCAGCCACTGGTCGAGATGCTTGGCGGCGCGGTAGTTTGAGGGGTCGGTAATGTCGGCCTTGAAGATGACGCCGACGGCGCCGTGGCGGGCCGCAGGGGTCAGGTCCTCGATATCTTCGTCGTTGGTGCCGATATTGCCGATGTGGGGAAAGGTGAAGGTGACGATCTGGCCCAGATAGGAGGGGTCGGTCATAATCTCTTCGTAGCCGGTAAGCGCCGTGTTGAAGACGACTTCGGCCTGGACCTTGCCGGTGGCGCCGATGCCCCTGCCTTCGATCACCGTGCCGTCGGCAAGAACGAGCAGGGCGGTCGGCTTTTCAGTTGTCCAGGGTGCTGTTGCGGTCATCTTCATCCCGTTTCCGGCGGCCGATGCGCCTAGCCGCGCTCGTCGCCATTTGATCTCGCAGGCGTGTGGGCACGGCAATGCCGCGCGCTTCAGGCCTGATCACGAATTTTGGTGCAGGTGGCGGTAAATAGCCACGCAATCGCTCAGCGTCAATCTTTGTAGCCGGGATTGCGGCCGTTTTCCTGCGCTTTATCGCGACGACCGCGCAATTTATTTGATCCGTCGCATCGGCGTGGTTTATGAAGCGGCATCAAAAAAGGAGTGAAGACATGCTGCGCGATCAACTCGCCACCCAGCTGAAAGAGGCGATGAAGGCCAAGGATTCGGAGCGGCTGTCGACCGTTCGGCTGATTCAGGCGGCCATCAAGGACCGCGACATTGCCAATCGCGGCGCCGGCAAGGAGCAGGCGAGTGACGACGAGATCCTGCAGATCCTCGCCAAGATGGTAAAGCAGCGCGACGAATCGGCAAAGATCTATGAGGAGAATTCCCGACCGGAGCTCGCTGCCAAGGAGCGTGCGGAAATCGCCGTCATTCAGGACTTCATGCCGAAGCAGCTTTCCGACGGCGAAGTGCGCGCCAATATCTCGGCGATCATCGCGGAGACGGGTGCCGCCGGAGTCAAGGACATAGGCAAGGTGATGGCGGCGCTCAAGGAGCGTTATGCCGGCCAAATGGATTTCGCCAAGGCATCGGCAACCGTCAAGGAGCTTTTGAACGGATAAGCATCAGATGGCCCGTCTCGCCTGCGGCTCTCGACGGACCGCAGGTCCGAGCACGGCCTCGGCGGCGGCATCGACGATGGCAAACTTCGCCGCCTGATAGTTCCAATATTCGAGGATGAAGCGGCGCGACAGCCAGAGGTCACCCTTGCGCGAAGGTTCTGTCCAGCCGACGCTTTCCATGGTCGCGGCCTGGGTCAGAAGCCGCTTCAGGTGGGTATTGGAAATCATGAATTGTTCGCGGAGCTCCCGGAGCGACAGGGGACCGATAACGACGCGCTCGGCCGTGCGAGGAAATTGCGGAAGGCGGGAGATCAGGTAATCCATCACGAGTCCGCCGGAATTCGCCCGGTTGAAGAGGTTGAAGGTGGGGCCGGGATTGCGCACGGACTCACTGCCGATGATCGCCCTTGCGATCCGCGGCTGAATCGCAGCCATTGTTGCGGAGGGGGCGGCGGTGATCTGGTCGGCGCGTTCGCCGCCGTCGAGGCTGTCGAGGATCATCATATGGGTGACGAGCCATCGGGTGAAATGCTGTTCGGCAATTTCGGTCGGTTCCAGATAGCGTGTGCGCTTGTCAGGTCCGGGCACCACACGCAGGAAACGATAGGCCAGCATTTCCTGCATGAAGGCTGCGGCCGTGTTGCGGCTGGCAATGTCATTCTTGACTGCGAAATCGACAAAGCGGCCGGAATAGAGGCCGCCGCTCTGGCCGTCGTCGGGATAACCGTAATGAAGTGCGAAGCCGGCATGGGCCATCAGCCAGCGCTGCTGCGCGGCGAAAATCGATGCGATGCGCGGGCTCTCGCGATAGATCGCAAGCAGTTGATTGGCGCACTGTAGGATCGCAGCGAGAAAGCGATCGTCTGCTGCAAGATTTTCCGCGGTGAAAGCCATTGGGGAAGGGTCCAGGGGTTCGGCGCACACATCTTTCATGCACGCGCCGTCTGTCAACGGTTTTGTCGATAAGCGGTTAATTTCAAAGGGAGAGTTGGCAAACAGAGCCTAAAATTTAAGAAGGCAGGAGCTGGGGGCGCTCCTGCCTTCTTGCTCTTTGCTCCCGCCGGCAACGCAGGCTGAGGCCCAAGCCGGAGGGTTTTGCAAAGGCACCCTTGCGAAGCGGCGCCGGGGGTAGGGATGGTGCTTCGCTCGGGGATCGCTTTGTTGGGATCGAACCTATGGCGGTGCGGTTCTCCGTTCAAATTACAAAAAAATAATGATTGCCGGAAACGGCGCTTCGAGCGACCTTGAGGCGAAGGTTCGGTTGGCGCCGCGCGGATCAAGAGGCGCGATCGACCTTGGTGATAAAAGCCTGTTTTGAAACATTTTAATTCGATTTCGTGTTTCGCCAGCACTTATGTCGCAACTGTTGCGGTGGCCGACCCCAGGCTGTTCGGCGACTATAATGTCGCACCCCTGTCGCAGGGGTGGTCACGCGTTGTTGATTGGATAACCGACGCCGCCACCGTTGGATGCACTTGCCTGTGAATAGCGGGTTTTCCCGACGAGTTTCGTGGCATGGTGCGGCAAAGCAGCTTATATGGAGTTTGGCCAAGAGGGATAAATGCGCTTTTCCAACACCTTTCTCGATGAGATCCGCGACCGCGTTCCGATTTCGAACGTGATCGCGCGCCGCGTCAGCTGGGACAAGCGCAAGACCAATGTCTCGCGTGGCGACTACTGGGCCTGCTGCCCGTTCCATGGCGAGAAATCGCCGAGCTTCCACTGCGAGGACCGAAAGGGTCGGTATCACTGCTTCGGCTGCGGCGTCACCGGCGATCACTTCCGCTTCCTGACGGAGCTGGAGGGCTTGAGTTTTCCCGAGGCCGTGCAGCAGATTGCCGACATGGCGGGCATGCCGATGCCGCTTGTCGATGCCGCGATGGAGAAGCGCGAGAAGGAGCGCGGCTCGCTGATCGACGTCATGGAAATGGCGACCAGCTTCTTCCAGGACCAGCTGCAGACGGCCCATGGCGCAAAGGCGCGCGCCTATCTGCGCGATCGCGGGCTGACGGGGCGAACCATTGAGACCTTCCGTCTCGGTTATGCGCCTGACAGCCGCAATGCGCTGAAGGAATTCCTCGCCGGCAAGGGTGTTTCCAAGGAGCAGATCGAGGCCTGCGGCCTGGTCGTTCATGAAAACGTGCCGGTCTCCTACGACCGCTTCCGCGACCGCATCATGTTTCCGATCCTCTCGTCGCGGGAAAAGGTGATCGCCTTTGGCGGCCGCGCCATGTCATCAGATGCACCCGCGAAATATCTGAACTCCAACGAAACCGAGCTCTTCCACAAGGGCAATGTCCTTTACAATTTCGCCCGCGCGCGCCGCGCCATACAGGGTCCCGGCCGCGGCGATCAAGATGACAGTGCGAGCGGCACCATCATCGCCGTCGAAGGTTATATGGACGTGATCGCGCTCTATCAGGCGGGCATCGAAAACGCCGTTGCGCCGCTCGGCACGGCGCTCACCGAAAACCAGCTCGAGCTGCTCTGGAAGATGGTGCCGCAGCCGGTGCTCTGCTTCGATGGCGACGGCGCCGGCATCCGCGCCGCCAATCGCGCCGCCGAACTGGCGCTGCCGCATCTGAAGCCCGGGCGCTCGGTCCGCTTCGCGCTTCTGCCCGACGGCAAGGACCCTGATGATCTCGTACGCGATGAGGGGCGTGCGCCGTTCGACAAGGTGATGAGCCAGGCAAAGCCGCTTTCGGAGATGTTGTGGAGCCGGGAGATCAACACCGGCAAGTTCGATACGCCCGAGGCGCGCGCCGAGCTCGAAGCGCGGCTGAAGCAGCTTGTGGCCGTCATCGCCGACGAAAATGTGCGCCGCCATTACCAGCAGGATATTCGCGACCGGCTGAACGCCTTCTTCCAGCCGCAGTTCCAGAACCGCAACAATGGCGAGCGGCGCGGTTTCAGCGGCAATTCCCGGAACGGCCGTGACAATGCGGCCAAGGCAGGACCGAAAAGCCCCAGCCTGATTTCCGACCGGCTCGCCCGCTCGGGCCCCGTGCGCGGACACCGGGACAATACGGCGCTGCGCGAGAGCGTGCTGGCGCTCACCATCGTCAATCATCCGGCCCTGATGATCGACGATTATGACGAGATCGCCGCGATCGAATATGACAGCCGGGAGCTGCAGCGGCTCTGGTCGGCGATGCTCGGCGCAGCCGCGGCCGTCGCCGGGCCGCATCTGACGCGCGAATATCTGACTGAACGGCTGGAATTCGAAGGCTTCGGTCCGCTTATCAAGAGCCTCGACCAGCAGGTGCGCAATGCGAGGCTGTGGACGGCGACCGAGGAGGCGGCGATGGAGGATGCCCGTGAGGGCTATCGTCAGGCGCTCGCCTTCCACAAACGGGCGAAGGCGCTGCGACGGCAGAAGATGGAACTCGAACGCGAGATTGCGCTGGCGACCGAAGCCGGCGACGGCGAGGCGATCGTTCAGCTGATACGGGCGCAGCAGGAAGTGCATCTTGAAGGCGTACGCCTCGAGAACCAGGAGGCGATCATCGACGGCTTCGGCGTGCTTTCCGGCCGTATCAAAGGGGCGGCGAGCCACTGATGCCGCTCAGCGAACGCAATGAGCCAGGCTTTTCCGCTTCCGATGCGCTGTTTTCCGCCGGCCGCTCGCCGCTCGACGTCCTGAAGCAGGTCTATGGTTATTCCTCCTTCCGCGGCAAGCAGCAGCAGGTGGTCGAGCATATCGTTTCGGGCGGCGATGCCGTGGTGCTCTTTCCGACAGGTGCGGGAAAATCACTGTGTTTCCAGATTCCGGCGCTTTGCCGCGACGGCGTCGGCATCGTCGTCTCGCCGCTGATTGCGTTGATGCGCGATCAGGTGGAGGCGATGAAGCAGCTCGGCATCAGGGCTGCGGCACTCAATTCGTCGCTGTCGCGCGAGGAGTTCGTCGAGGTTCGCCGGGCGCTTTCGGCGGGAAAGCTCGACCTCCTCTACGTGACGCCCGAGCGCATCCTGACGGACGGTTTCCGCGAGCTGATCGCCAGTGAGAAGATCGCGCTGTTTGCGATCGACGAAGCCCACTGCGTCTCGCAATGGGGCCATGATTTCCGGCCGGAATATCGCGAGCTCGGCCGCCTCGCCGAGCAGTATCCTGATGTGCCCCGCGTGGCGCTGACGGCAACGGCGGACCCGCATACGCGTGACGATATCATCGAGCGGCTGGGGCTCGGCAATGCCGAAATCTTCACAACCAGCTTCGACCGGGCGAATATTGCCTATGAAATCGTCGAGCGCGACCAGCCGCGCCAGCAGCTCCTGCGTTTCCTCTCCGGCCACAAGGGCAACAGCGGCATCGTCTATTGCCTGTCGCGCGCCAAGGTCGAGGATACGGCCGACTGGCTGAACGGGCAGGGCATCCGTGCGCTACCCTATCACGCCGGCATGGACCGGGCGCTGCGCGACGCCAATCAGGATGCTTTCCTCAAAGAAGAGAACCTCTGCCTGGTCGCCACAGTCGCCTTCGGCATGGGCATCGACAAGCCGAATGTGCGCTATGTCGCCCATCTCGACCTGCCGGGTTCGGTGGAGGCCTATTATCAGGAAACCGGGCGCGCCGGCCGAGACGGGCTGCCGTCCGAGGTCTGGATGGCCTATGGCATGGCCGACGTCATCCAGCGCCGCCGCATGATCGACGAGGGCAATGCCGCAGACGAGATCAAGCGGATCGAGCGCGCTAAGCTCAACGCTTTGCTCGCGATCTGCGAAACCGCCTCCTGCCGCCGGCAGGCGATCCTTGCCCATTTCGGCGAGGCGCATGCCGGCCAATGCGGCAATTGCGACACCTGCCTGAAGCCGGTCGAGACCTGGGAAGGCACGGATGCGGCGATCAAGGCGCTCGCCGCCGTCTACCGCACCGGCGAGCGTTTCGGCGCCGGTCATGTCATCGATGTGCTGGTCGGTAACATCAACGAAAAGACCGAGCGTTTCGGCCATGTGAATATGCCGGTCTTCGGCGCCGGCAAGGACATTCCGGCGCGCACCTGGCAATCCGTCTACCGCCAGCTGCTCGCCATGGGGCTGATCCGTATCGATCATGAGGCCTATGGGGCGCTGAAGCTGGAGCCGGAGGCGCGCGCCGTCTTCAAGCATGAACGGCAGGTTTTCTTCCGCAAGGATCGGCCGGCCTCGGAACGGCGCACGAAGAAGGCCGAGCGCAGCGAGCGCAAATCGGGCCTGACGGGGGCCGACGGCACGCTTTTCGAGGCGCTGAGAGCCGAGCGCATGGCGATCGCCAAATCGCTCGGCGTGCCGCCTTATGTCGTCTTTCCCGATACGACGCTCATTGCCTTTGCGACGGAACGGCCGCGCAGCCGGAAGGAATTGCTCGGCATATCGGGCGTCGGGCAATCGAAGCTCGAGCGTTATGGCGACGCTTTCCTGGAGATCATTCTTTCGCATGACAAGGATTGAACGGGCCCGCTGATTTTGGTGCAGCGAGAAGACAAGCAAGCAGCGATATGCTAACCCGATTGCTATAAAAAACGTCAGGAAGGGCCGCCCATGACCTCGCCATTTCTTTCCCATCTCCGGGCCGAAATTTCGGCGCTCAGGGATGCCGGCCTCTACAAGTCAGAGAGGGTCATCAGTTCCAAGCAGGCGGGCGAGATTGCGATTTCCACCGGCGAGCGGGTGCTGAATTTCTGCGCCAACAACTATCTCGGCCTTGCCGACAACGAGGAACTGGCCGAGGCCGGCAAGAAGGCGCTCGACCGCTACGGCTACGGCATGGCTTCGGTGCGCTTCATCTGCGGCACGCAGGAGGAGCATAAGCAACTCGAAGCCCGCATTTCCTCCTTCCTCGGCATGGAGGATACGATCCTCTATTCCTCCTGCTTCGATGCCAATGGCGGCCTGTTCGAGACGCTGCTTGGCGAAGAGGATGCGATCATTTCCGACGCGCTGAACCATGCCTCGATCATCGATGGCGTGCGGCTCTCCAAGGCCAAGCGCTTCCGTTACGCCAACAACGACATGACGGCGCTGGAAGAGGAGCTGAAAAAGGCCGAAGGCAGCCGCTTCAAGCTGATTGCCACCGACGGCGTCTTCTCCATGGACGGCATCATCGCCAATCTCGGTGGCGTCTGCGATCTCGCCGAGAAATACGGCGCCATGGTCATGGTCGACGACAGCCATGCGGTTGGTTTCGTCGGCAGGAACGGTCGCGGCTCGCCGGAACATTGCGGCGTCGAGGGCCGGATCGATATCATCACCGGAACGCTCGGCAAGGCGCTCGGCGGCGCGTCCGGCGGTTACACTTCGGCGAGAGCCGAAGTCGTCGAATGGCTGCGGCAGCGTTCGCGGCCCTATCTGTTCTCGAACACGCTGGCCCCCGTCATCGCTGCCGCCTCGCTCAAAGTATTCGACCTGATCGAAAACGGCGATGCTCTACGCAAGCGCCTTGCCGACAATGCCGATCTCTTCCGCATTGAAATGACGAAGCTCGGCTTCAGGCTCGCCGGCGAGGGCCACCCGATCATCCCGGTCATGCTTGGCGATGCCAAGCTCGCGCAGGACATGGCAAGCCTGATGCTGAAGAAGGGGATCTATGTCATCGGCTTCTTTTTCCCGGTGGTGCCGAAGGGCCAGGCCCGTATCCGCACGCAGATGTCGGCGGCGCACTCGCGTCAAGATGTCGAGCGGGCGATTGCAGCCTTTGCCGAGGCGGGGCGGGAGTTGGGGGTGATTTGAGAATGGAAGATTGCCCCTCACCCTAACCCTTGCCGGGGTCGAGCCACTGGTCTCGATCCGTCCTGCGGACCCCCGTAACGGGGCGAGGGGACGTGGCAAAGGCAGCGTTAAGGGTGACGAAACCGGTGCGGCACATCCCCTTCGCCCCGCGCGCGGGGAGACGGTGCCAGCAGGCGGATGAGGAGCCGGAATAGGCACTGACCAAGGATACAACTATGTCGAACATGATGAAGGCGCTGGTCAAGTCGAGGCCCGAGGTCGGGCTCTGGATGGAGAATGTGCCGGTGCCGGAGGTCGGGCCGAACGATGTGCTGATCCGGGTGAAGAAATCGGCGATCTGCGGCACCGACGTTCATATCTGGAATTGGGACCAGTGGGCGCAGAAGACTATTCCGGTGCCGATGGTCGTCGGTCATGAATTCTCCGGTGAGATCGCCGAGGTCGGTTCGGCGGTCACCCGCTATCATGTCGGCGAGCGGGTCTCCGGCGAGGGGCATATCGTCTGCGGCAAGTGCCGCAATTGCCGCGCGGGCAGGGGGCATCTCTGCCGCAACACGCTGGGGGTCGGCGTCAACCGGCCGGGTTCCTTTGGCGAATTCGTCTGCATTCCCGAAAGCAATGTCGTGCCGATCCCGGACGATATATCCGACGAGATCGCCGCGATCTTCGACCCCTTCGGCAATGCCGTGCATACCGCGCTTTCCTTCGATCTCGTCGGCGAGGACGTGCTCGTCACCGGCGCCGGCCCGATCGGCATCATGGGGGCGCTCGTCGCCAAGCGTTCCGGCGCTCGCAAGGTCGTCATCACCGATATCAATCCGCATCGTCTGGACCTGGCGCGCAAGCTCGGTATCGACCATGTCGTCGACGCATCGAAAGAAAATCTCGCCGACGTGATGAAGGCGATCGGCATGACGGAAGGGTTCGACGTGGGGCTCGAAATGTCGGGCGCAGCACCCGCCTTCCGCGATATGATCGACAAGATGAACAATGGCGGCAAGATCGCCATTCTCGGCATTGCACCGGCCGGGTTCGAGATCGACTGGAACAAGGTGATCTTCAAGATGCTCAATCTCAAGGGCATCTATGGCCGTGAGATGTTCGAGACCTGGTACAAGATGATTGCCTTCGTCCAGGGCGGCCTCGATCTTTCGCCGATCATTACCCATCGCATCAAGATCGACGATTTCCGCGACGGTTTCGAGGCGATGCGGTCGGGCAATTCAGGCAAGGTCGTGATGGATTGGATGTGAGGAGGACGACATGCTCTATGGAAGCTGTCATTGCGGCAACATCGCTTTCACTGTCGAAGGCGAATTCACAGAGGCGCTCGACTGCAACTGTTCGCTCTGCCGCAGGCGGGGCGGCCTTCTTGCCTTCGTGCCGCGCGAGAAGCTGGTGCTGAAGACACCTGAGGAAAATATCTCGACTTATACTTTCAACAGGCACGTCATCCGGCATCATTTCTGCGCCAAATGCGGCATCGCACCCTTCGGCGAGGGCGTGGCCCCTAATGGCTCGGCGATGGCTTCGATCAATCTGCGCTGCATTCCCGCTGTCGATCTCGGCGCACTGAAGGTGACGCCCTATGATGGCGCTGCGCATTAGCCCGCTGATACCCGCCCGGAAAGAGGGAAATATATCCCCGTCGCAACTGCGTCAATAAGCTGAAACAACGGGCGCGGCGAGCAAAATCTCGGCCGCCCTTGTCTTTTGTTTGCTGCTTCTTAAATAAGGTTCGCAATCGCAGCCGCGGTTCAAAGCCTGTGGATAAGGCTTTTTCCGAGTTTTCGCGGGCTTTTTTGCTGGAAAAGCTTGACGAGAACAAAAAATGTGGGAATCACCGTTCGACTTGTTGAAGCGGTGAACAGGGTCAAGGCGGATCGCGCAACCATGGCCGGAAATCCAAAGGCAAGAAAACTTTGCTGTCCGGTGCCGGCGATCGTGGTTAATCAGACTTTAAATGTCATCCCGTTAGGTGGGCTCAGGTGATTGAAGGGCGACGCGAGCGGCGCGTCAGGCCCTGAGACGGCCCATTCACCGTAGCGAGATTGGATAGCGTCAGGAAGGCGACGATATAAATGGCAACCAAGGTCAAAGAGAACGAAGACGCGGAAGTCGAACGCGACGGCGCAAGCGACGGCCCTCTTCTCGATCTTTCCGACGACGCGGTCAAGAAGATGATCAAGGCCGCCAAGAAGCGCGGCTATGTGACGATGGACGAGCTGAACGCCGTCCTGCCGTCCGAGGAAGTGACCTCCGAGCAGATCGAAGACACGATGTCGATGCTGTCGGACATGGGCATCAACGTTATCGAGGACGAGGAAGCCGAAGAGGCTGGTGCTTCCGGCAGCGGCGATGACGATGACGCCGGCGGCGATGAGGACAGCGAAGGCGGCGAACTCGCGCCTTCGGCTGGCACCGCGCTGGCGACCGCCAAGAAGAAAGAGCCGACCGACCGTACCGATGATCCGGTGCGCATGTATCTGCGCGAGATGGGCTCGGTGGAGCTTCTGTCGCGCGAGGGCGAAATCGCGATCGCCAAGCGCATCGAAGCCGGCCGCGAGACGATGATCGCCGGCCTCTGTGAGAGCCCGCTGACCTTCCAGGCCCTGATCATCTGGCGCGACGAACTCAACGAAGGCACGACGCTGCTGCGCGAGATCATCGATCTCGAGACGACCTATTCCGGTCCGGAAGCCAAGGCCGCGCCGCAGTTCCAGAGCCCCGAGAAGATCGAGGCCGACCGCAAGGCGGCGGAAGAGAAGGAAAAGACCCGGCGCGCCCGCTCCGGTGACGACGACATTACCGATGTCGGCGGCGAAGGCCTGCCTCCTGAAGAGGAGGAAGAAGACGAGGACGAATCCAACCTCTCTCTCGCCGCGATGGAAGCCGAGCTGCGCCCGCAGGTCATGGAAACGCTCGACATCATCGCCGAGACTTACAAGAAGCTGCGCAAGCTGCAGGACCAGCAGGTGGAGCAGCGCCTCGCGGCCACCGGCACGTTGTCTTCCGCCCAGGAGCGCCGCTACAAGGAGCTCAAGGACGAACTGATCAAGGCGGTCAAGTCGCTGTCGCTCAACCAGAACCGCATCGACGCGCTGGTCGAGCAGCTCTACGACATCAACAAGCGCCTCGTGCAGAACGAAGGCCGCCTGCTGCGCCTGGCCGAATCGTACGGCGTCAAGCGCGACTCATTCCTCGAGCAATATCAGGGCGCCGAGCTCGATCCGAACTGGATGAAGTCGATCGGCAATCTGGCCGCCCGCGGCTGGAAGGAATTCGCCAAGTCCGAGAATACGACGATCCGCGACATCCGCCAGGAGATCCAGAATCTGGCGACGGAAACCGGTATTTCGATCTCGGAATTCCGCCGCATCGTGCATATGGTGCAGAAGGGCGAGCGCGAAGCTCGCATCGCCAAGAAGGAAATGGTCGAAGCGAACCTTCGCCTCGTCATCTCGATCGCCAAGAAGTACACGAACCGCGGTCTGCAGTTCCTCGACCTCATCCAGGAAGGCAATATCGGCCTGATGAAGGCGGTCGACAAGTTCGAATACCGTCGCGGCTACAAGTTCTCGACCTATGCGACGTGGTGGATCCGTCAGGCGATCACCCGCTCGATCGCCGACCAGGCCCGCACGATCCGCATTCCGGTGCACATGATCGAGACGATCAACAAGATCGTCCGGACCTCGCGTCAGATGCTGCACGAGATCGGCCGTGAGCCGACGCCGGAAGAACTGGCCGAAAAGCTCGCCATGCCGCTCGAAAAGGTCCGCAAGGTCCTGAAGATCGCCAAGGAGCCGATCTCGCTCGAAACCCCGGTCGGCGACGAAGAGGATTCACACCTCGGCGATTTCATCGAGGACAAGAATGCGCTGCTGCCCATCGACGCCGCCATCCAGGCGAACCTGCGTGAGACGACGACCCGCGTTCTCGCCTCGCTGACGCCGCGCGAAGAGCGCGTGCTGCGCATGCGCTTCGGCATCGGCATGAACACCGACCACACGCTGGAAGAAGTCGGCCAACAGTTCTCGGTCACCCGCGAACGTATCCGCCAGATCGAAGCGAAGGCGCTGCGCAAGCTGAAGCATCCGAGCCGCTCGAGAAAGCTGCGCTCCTTCCTCGACAGCTGACGCTTCGACAATGCCGTCATGAATTGGAAAAGCCGGGTTTTACGCCCGGCTTTTGCTTTTATGATTAGTACCAATGATCCCGGCGGCTTCTTGTCGCCTTGTGGTGACAAGCCTATAATCCGGCCGCGGGGGAAGGATCGATCGCAACGTGCGAGGGGCGACATCTGCCTGCATGGCCAACTTCCGTCGGGTCCAGATGATTGCAGGCCTTGCCGGCCTGAAATCCGAATCCGGATCTCATCCAGGAGAGAGCATGATGTCGTCTGCTCACCTTTTCGGCACCACGCTCTGGGAGGTGCGATATGACCACTTATATTCTTTTGATCGATTGGACGGACCAGGGCATCCGCAATGTCCGAGACTCGCCGAAACGGCTGGACGCGGCGAAGAAATTGCTCGCCAGCGTCGGCGGCTCATTCAACCAGTTTTTTCTGACAATGGGCGGGCACGACATGGTCGCCGTCTGCGAGGCGCCCGATGATGCCGTCATGGCGCATTTCACCCTGTCTCTGTCCATGGGCGGCAATGTCCGGACCGAGACGCTGAAGGCCTTTCCGGAGGCGGCCTATCGGGATCTGATAGGTTCGATCAGCTAGACCGAGCCACAATCAGGTGGCGACAACGGCCCCGCCGGCCCATCAGCCGGGCGGCGATCACGAGGTTTTTTGCTTTTGCGGCTTGATGCTGCCGGCTTTAAAGGCCACATCGCTGCTGTGACAGACGAAGTGGACTTGGTGGAGACGAATCACGAAACGGCAAAACGGCGGCCCGAAATCCGCTGGGGGATCGGTGTGTCCGTGCTTCTGCACGTGCCGGTCGTTGCGCTTCTGATTTTCGGCTTGCCGAAGATCGAACCGAAGCCCCCGGAGGACGAGAGCGTGAAGGTCGAGCTCGTCCCGCCGCCGGAGGAGAAGAAGCCGGAGGAGAAAAAGGTCGAGGAGAAACCGAAAGAGGAAGAGAAGCCGCAAGAGCAGGCGAAGGCTGAGTTGCCTCCACCGCCTCCTCCTCCACCGCCGCCTCCGGCTGAAAACAGGACAGCAGAACAGGCCAAGCCTGCCACCCCTATGCCAAGCTTGAAGCCTGTCTTTGAGTTCGGTGACAGGGACAGTGGACCCGAAATATCGGCAGCGGGGAATTCATCCCAGGGCGACGCTAAACCTGCGACAGCCGCACCTCAGCATCACACACAGCCGGAACAGGCGCTTGCTGAGACTTCTGCAGAAAAGCCGCAGACTGAGACGCCGCCGGAAAGGCCGGTTCCGGAGGATGTAAAGCTTCCTGAGGTTGCTACGGCTGATGTTTCTCACGAGCGCAATGCGCCTTTGGCAGAAACTAACGGTGACGCCAAGACTGATATTGAAGTCGTCAAGCCACAGGCGCAGAACCCTCCTGAGCCGCCGAAGGCGGAAGTTGCAAAGGACGACCTGCCCAAAGCAAAGACGTTATTTTCGCAGACAGCTGACGATGATCCAGTGGCGAGGATAGCGATGAGCGGGGTGCCGCGCGGCAAACGTGTCGCCCAGCTTTGCGGCAACGAGCTCCAGCAACAGCTCTTTCATGGCTCGCCTAGCTTTCAGCCGATTATAGTGCCCACTTTCCCACTATCCCGCGGCACAGTTCTCGACATAAAAAGTGCGGCTTTCCGCACTGCTAAAGGCTGGTACAAAATCCGTTTTCGTTGCGAGGTCAACGGGGATGCCACGAAAGTCGTCTCGTTTGCCCATGAGGCCGGTGGGCTGATCCCTCGCAACCAGTACGCAACCTACAGCATTCGTGAGTAGTTACGCGATCCACAACGGCGTCACTGGAACCAGCCACGCGCAAGGAACCGCACCTAGCCTGTCCTCATTGGCCGTGATGGTACGGTGAAGCAGGGACAATGATATGTCGAACGAAATCGAGCGTTTTCTTGAGCGTCAGGATGAAGCCGTCAGCGCGCTGTTCCTGGAAAACAAGGGCGACGAGCTGACCGATATTCTGGTGGCGGCCCTTGAAGAGGCGTTCGAGATCCTGGTCGAAGCCGCGCCCGCCGAAACGCTGCATTGACATCTTTCGAGAGATTGCCTGGCCCGCTTGCTGCCCGTCTGTCTGGCTACCGGATGGAGCGGGATGCGCTCGGCCGTTCGGCCGCGAGCGTCTTTCGCCTGGAAGGCGAGGGCCTGCCGGCGCTCTATCTGAAGGTCGAGGCGGCGGGGCCGTTCGGCGAACTTGCCGATGAGGCGGCCCGGCTCGCCTGGCTCAAGGCCTCCGGCCTGCCTTGCCCGGAGGTGATCGCCCGTGAAAGCGACGACGAACGTAACTGGCTGCTGCTCAGCGCGCTGCCGGGAACCGATCTCGCCAGTGCTTCGGCGCTGGCGCCGCTGGCGCGAGTCGAGCTGCTGGCGGAGGCACTGCTCGCTCTTCATCGCCTGCCGATCACCTCCTGTCCGTTCGACCACCGCCTGGAAAAGCGCCTGCCGGTAGCCAAGCTGCGCATGGAAGCGGGAATCGTCGATGAAGAGGATTTCGATGCGGCCCGGCTTGGCAAGAGCGCTGCCGAACTTTTCACTGAGCTCGAGAGCTTAAGGCCGGGCAGCGCGGATCTCGTCGTCACCCATGGCGATGCCTGCCTGCCGAACTTCGTCGCTCTACACGGCCAATTCTCAGGCTATATCGATTGCAGCCGCCTCGGCGTCGCCGACCGCTGTCAGGATATCGCGCTCGCCTGCCGCAGCATCGCCGATAATTTCGGCAAGGCGCTGGTGCAGCCATTTCTCCATCGTTACTGCCTTCCGGCGCCCGATCCGGCGAGGCTCAGTTACTATCAGCTGCTCGACGAGTTCTTTTAGACGGTTGCGTCATCAAGGCGCGGCTGGCAGAGTTGCCGGCATCGGACCTGCGGATGTCAAATGCCGAAAAACCAGTTCAGGATGCTGCGCTCGGCGCTTTCAGGCGTCGAAGCGGTGGAAGCCGAAACGCCTCACAGTTTCGCTAGGCACACGCATGAGCAGTTCGGCATCGGCCTCGTGTCGTCGGGGGCGCAGAAATCGCTCAGCGGCCGCGGCATGGTGGAGGCGGAGGCTGGCGATATCATCACCGTCAATCCGAATGAGGTGCATGATGGCGCGCCGATCGGCGAGCGCCGATCGTGGCGCATCCTCTATTTCGATCCCGAGATCGTCACCGGCCTCTCACAAGAGATCGGCGCAAGGCGCTCGGAAATCTCCCATCCCGTCATTCGCGATGCGGCGATCGCCAGCCGCTTCGGAACGCTGTTTCGCGCGGTGACCGCGAGTGCTGCCGACGGGCTGCTCTGCGAGGAATTGCTTCTGCAACTCGTCGCCGATGTCATGCGGGAAGACGACGGCAGCGAGGCGAGGCCGCCGGTGCCGTCATCCATCCGCGCGGCGCGGGATCTGATCGACGACGATCCTCTTGCCGCCGTCTCGCTGGCCGATCTTTCCCGGGAAAGCGGCCTTAGCCGCTTCCAGCTGCTGCGGGGCTTCGCCAGGGCGACGGGACTGACGCCGCACGCCTATCTCGTCCAGGCCCGCATCCACATCGCCCGGCGGCTGATTTCTCAGGGCACGCCGCTTGCCGAAGCCGCCTTTGCCAGCGGATTTGCCGACCAGAGCCACATGACGCGCGTCTTCGTGCGCAAATACGGCCTGTCGCCGCGGCTTTACGCCGGCGCTTTTCTCTAAGGTCCGACACGCAGCCACCGCCCTCGTCCTTCGAGGCTTCGCCCTTGGCCTACGCGCCTCAGGATCAGGGCTGATCGTGGATGCCCGGGGCTTCGCAGGCTCCCACCTCTCTCTGGCCTCGAAGGACGGGGCCGGCCACCTGCTTTGATTCATACGCCCTGCAATTTCGTTCAAGACCCCGACCGGCCGCTGCTGTTTCTTCGGCGCATCCAATCGGAGGCGCGGAATGTCGAGACAGGTTCAAGGCTATTTCTATCTGGCGCTCGCCATGCTGACGGTCGGCAGCACTGTCATCGCGAGCAAGATCATTGCTTCGGGACTGCCGCCGTTTACCGCCACCGCCTTGCGCTTCGCCCTCGCTCTTCCCGTCTTCTTCCTGCTGATGCGGGCAAGCGGAACCCGGGTGCCGAAGCTCTCCAGGTATGACCGTCTCATCCTCGTCATTCAGGCCGGCGCCGGCAGTGTCGGCTATACGACGCTGCTGATATCGGGCCTCAGCCTCACCTCGGCCGCCGATGCGGGCGTCATCATCGGCACGCTGCCGGTGGTCTCGGCGGCGGTTTCGATCCTGCTGCTGCGCGAACGGCCGGGGCGCGCCCTGCTTCTGGCCGTGGCGCTGGCGAGCGTCGGCGTGTTTTCGATCGCCTTCACACCGGAGGCGACCGGCGGTTCGCTAGCCGGCAATCTGCTGATTTTTCTCGCGGTCATCTGCGAGGGCTTGTTCATTCTCTTGAACAAGCGGCTGACGGCCGAGATCCCGCCCGTTGCCCAGTCGATGCTGATGACCGGCATCGGCTTCGCTGTCTCGATCGTTCCGGCCATTTTAGAGGCGCCCCTCACGCATGGGTTTTCAGCCAGTGCTGCCGCTGCCGTCGTCTATTATGCTCTGGTGCCGACTGTCGGCGGCTTTCTGCTGTGGTATGCGGGGGCAGAGAGGGTGAGCGGCACCGAAGCCGCGCTCTTCACCGCGCTTGCGCCGGTTTCGGCCGTCATGCTCGCCTTCGTCATCCTCGGCGAGCCGATCGGCTTCAACCAGATTGCCGGCATCGCCTGCGTGCTGGCGGCCGTGTCCGGGCTTGCCTTTGCAGGAAGCCACAGGAAATTCATCGAAGGGAAATGATCATGCAGTTCAGCCATTCCAACGCGATATGGCAGGCTTTTCCGCAGCTTGCCGCCGGCGCGCTTTTTGCCGAAGGCATTCATGCGGCAGCTGACGTCGAAGAGGCAATCGCAAGTTTCAGCGCGATCGCCGCGGCCCGCCTCGCGGAAGCCCAGGAAAGCGAATTTCCGGAGATCCAGGCGTGGCGGCGCGGCTTTTCCCGCATGGGCTTGAAGCCGACGCAGTATCGCGCGGCATCCGAGGCGCTTCTGCGTCGCTTCCGCCAGGAGCACGCCCTGCCGCGCCTTCATCCGCTCATCGATCTCTGCAATGCGATTTCGCTCGCCTTTGCCATTCCTGTCGCCGTCTTCGACACGGAAAACATTGCCGGCGATCTTCAGGTGCGGCATGCAACGGGGCATGAGACCTATCTCACCTTCAGCGGTCAAAGCGAACATCCGGAGCCGGACGAGGTGATCTTCGCGGATGACGAAGGCAGAGCACATGCCCGCCGCTGGACGAACCGGCAGAGCGGCCTGTCGGCGGTGCGGGAGACGACGCGCTCGGTGCTGATCGTCGCCGAGGCGCTGCATGCCGGGGCCGGCGAGGATACCGCCAGCTTGGTTGCGACGCTCGCGGATGCGCTCGCGTGTCACTGGTCGGTGACAGCGGCGACCGCCGCCCTCAGTCAGGCATCGCCGCGTTTCGCATTCCAGGTGTAAGGGAAGGAAACGCTCGGGGGTTGGGCCGGCGGCATGCGCGCCCTATCTCAGGGGCATCCCATCTTCTGGAGACGAACCCATGTTGGACAAGTCGATCAAGATTCCGGGGCCGGACCATCCGATCACCGTCGAGCACAATCCCTGCCGCGTCGTCGTCACCGTCGCCGGCAGGACGATTGCCGATAGTCGCAACGCGCTGACGCTGCGCGAGGCTTCCTATCCACCGGTCCAGTATATCCCTCGCAGGGATGTCGATATGTCGCTGCTTCAGCGCACCGATCACGCCACACATTGCCCCTACAAGGGCGATGCCTCCTATTACAGCATTGCTTTGGGCGGCAAACACTCCGAGAACGCGGTTTGGACCTACGAAGCCCCGCATGCCGCCGTCAGCAACATCAAGGACCATCTCGCCTTCTATCCCGACCGTGTCGCAATCGAAGAATTGGCTTCACCCGAGGCCGGCGCCTTCTGAGGATCGCCGGACGGCGGTCGCTGAAAATCGTTCGGCCGGAACCTGTCGCCTTCAGCATCGTTAGGGGCATCATCGAAGGAGCATGCCGTGCCGAAATTCCACTTCCAGCTCTTCGATCGCGATGGTGTCGGCACCGAGACTGGATACGAATTCGAATCCGTCGAGGCTGCCAAGGCAGAGGCGCGAAGGGTCCTCGCGGAAATGGCAGCCGAAGGCCTGCCGACTGCGCCTTTGAACATGCTTTCGGTCGAGCTTTTCGACGAAAGCCGCAAACCGCTTGCGGAAATTCGGCTGATTCTGGAAGAGATCGCGAAATAGAAGCGACCTGAACTCCACCGGAGAAATCCCTGTCGACGCTTCCCGGCAATCGCGGAACTATGTCAAATTTAATTGCCGCCTGACAGGGCGGGGTCTTAATGCATGTCGCTCCCGGAAGTGTGCGGATGACGACATGCATGAAAGCAAGGAGCTAGAACGCATCCCTCGACCAGTTGGATTGATGCCTATATGGGACCCGGCGGCAATCAGAGGCCGTCATCGGATGACGTCGAGCCATTCATTGCTGAAGACGAGACTGGCGACTGTGACAGGATCGCCGCGCTCGTCGCGGACGGTAACGGCAATCGTCATGCGGTCACCTGCCGGCAATTCGTCTCGCGCCACGTCCAGCAGGATGCGGGTCACCTCTTTGGGGATGTCTTCACGAGATTTGAGCTCGGTGCCGTGCTCGTCGCGGGTCGGACCTTCCCCGTTGTGTAGATCGAAATAGTAGCGAGCCATGTTCTTTCCTGCGCGTCAGAGAAGAAATAACCAATGAAGACAATTGTTCCCGAGGCTAGGCGTTGATTTTTATAGAAAATACAGGTCGCCCCGAGAGGGTCCCGAGCCATCGGGATAGCGGGAGACAGGACCGTGATTGAGTCCCTGTTGCTGAACCTTGGAAGCCGTGATGTGCTGTCGAGCGAAGAGGAAAACCTTCTTCGGTCGATCCTCGTCAAGGACAGGCAATTCGCCGTCGGAGAAGATCTCGTTTCCCAAGGCAGCCGGCCGCCCTTCAGCACGCTGCTGCTCGATGGGTTCGCCGCGCGCTACAAGGTGATGGCGGACGGCAGCCGGCAGATAACCGCTCTTCATGTTGCCGGCGACTTTGTTGACCTTCATGCTTTTCCCGTCAAGGTAATGGATCATGGCATCGTCGCGCTCTCACCCTGCCACGTCGCCTTGGCCGATCATGCCGACTTGAGGGCGATCACCGAGCGCATGCCGCATTTGACGCGGCTGCTTTGGCTCGACACGCTGGTCGATGGCGCTATTCACCGGGAATGGATCGTCGCCATGGGGCGGCGCTCCAAACGCGCCCAGATCGCCCATCTCGTCTGCGAACTCTTCATGCGGCTGAAGGTCGTCAGGCGGACCCAGGGCGAAAGCTTTCAGTTTCCGCTGACGCAGATCGAGATGGCTGACGTGCTCGGCATATCGGTGGTCCACCTCAACAAGACGCTGCAGGCGCTCAGGCGCGAGGGCGTCTTCACCTGGGAGAACCGAACGATCACCATCGTCGATTGGGAACGTCTGCAGGAGATCGCCGAATTCGACCCCGCCTATCTCAGCATCTCCCGGGAGCCGCGCTGATATCACCGGCATCGCATGCGCGTTGAAAGGGAGGAACGGCGCCGTTAGGCTGGCGGAAATCACTTGATGGGGCGGTGCGTGACGAAGACTTTTCTACCCTACGTATTGGCGGCGGTTTTCGCGGCGGGACCGGCTGCGGCGCAGACCGAATGGCAGGCGGTCGAGGAGGTGCGGCCTTATTCGATTTCAGGCAAGACCGGCGCCGAACTGTATGAATCGATCGGGGCACAGGGCCCCAAGGCCGGCGATACCGGCAGGGTCATCGCGCATACGACGTTCAAGCTTACCTGGACCCGCAAATACGAGCCGCAGGGCAATGCCTGCGTCATCGTCACCAACCGGCCGAAGCTCATCATCACCTACACGCTGCCGAAGCCTTCAGCCGCGCTGCCGGCAGACGTCAAGAGCAGCTGGGATGGCTTCATTTCAGGCATTGCCGCACATGAGCGGGTGCATGGCGAAACCATCAAGGACATGGTTAGGGAAATCGAGGCGATGAGCGTCGGCCTCACGGTCGCCGACGATCCGGATTGCCAGAAGATCAGGGTCGAGCTGACGCGGCGGCTCGGCGAGATTTCCGCAAGGCAGCGCCAGCGCGGCCGCGACTTCGACAAGGTCGAAATGGGCGACGGCGGCAATATCCAGCAGCTCATTCTCAAGCTGGTGAATGGACCCTGAGAGGGTGGCGGGCATGGATCCCCACACGAGCATGCGCCTGCCCCATGAGGCCATTGACTTGGCAGTCATGGCGCGCCAACTCGCGGGGATGTCATTGCGAGACGGAGAGCGCCCGTGCCCCAGACAATCCTCACCCTGTCCACACGCGGCCAGGGACTTTACGAATTCACCAATCAGGCGGGGGCCTTTGTCAGCGCCTCGGGACGGGAGGAGGGGCTTCTCACCGTCTTCGTGCGCCACACATCCTGTTCGCTGCTGATCCAGGAAAATGCCGATCCCGACGTGCGCAGCGACCTTCTCGCCTTCTTCCGCCGCCTCGTACCGCCGACCTCGGATCCGTCGATGGGCTGGGTCCTGCACAGGGCCGAGGGGCCGGACGACATGCCGGCGCACATCAAGGCGGCGCTGACGCAGGTGTCGATCGGCATTCCCGTCGCCAGGGGGCGTCTGACGCTCGGCATCTGGCAGGGCCTCTATCTCTTCGAACATCGCGACCAGCCGCACCGGCGCGAAATCGTGCTGCATCTCGGGAGCTGAGGGCGCCGCGCGCCCTCGCCGAGGCTATGGCATATCGATCAACCCACCAGCCACACGGCATACCGATCAGCCCTCATCCTGAGACGCCTAGGCCATAGGCCGCAGCATCGAAGGACGGGGGGCGGATGATGAACGGTCTCCCACGGACGGGAGATCATGCGAATCCCGATCGAAAGGAGAGCCGTCGAAAACCGCTCATCTTCTTGTGAATGCAAACTGAATGACCGGTTTGAACAGCATTCAGCTTGCCGCGTTTAGTGTCGAGGCAATCCCTGAAGGGAGAGCTTAAAAGACCAATCGACGGAGACACTCCATGACGCATTTCCTCGCCAAGGCTTGCCTTGCCGCAGTGCTCGCCCTCTCATCCATTCCGGCCACTGTTTCCACGGCGGCAGCCGCGGGGCCGCAGACGAACTTCATCGTCGAGGCGCAATATTATCGTCCAATCCGCGGCTGCTCGCCGATGCACGCCGTGAACAAGGCGCGCGATTTCGGCTTGCGCCGAGCCCATATCACCCGCATGTCGCCACGTGTCGTCGTCGTCGCCGGGCGCGACCGGCGCGGCTGGGACAGGATGGTCTTCGCCAATGTTCGCGGTTGCCCGCTGATCCGGCGCTGACGATGATGCGGCAGGCACCGACGGCGCTTGCCGCCCCTTTTGCCTTGACGGCGGCACTTTCAGCCGTCTCTTCTCAGGTTTGTCTAAGTGATTCCACTGACGCTTCGGCGTGATGCGGAGAGTGGGGAAAGCGGCTCGACCGCAACCGACTATAGAACGAAAGGTTTTTCGACGATGCAGTTTCTGGCAAAGGCGGGCCTTGCCGCCATGCTGATCGCCGGCACACTTGCCGGCACGGTGGTCCCGGCGGCCGCCCAGTTTAGTATCATTATCGGCGATCAGGATCGTGATCCGCCGCGCGATTATCGCCGTCCGCCTCCGCCGCCGGGCTTCGGCCGGCGCCCGCGCGGCTGCGACCCGCGTCTGGCGGAAGATCTCGCCCGCGATTGGGGTTTCCGCCGCGCGCGCGTCGTCGACATCACCCCGCGCCGCGTCATCGTCCAGGGCTGGACCCGCCGTGGCCCCGATGAAATGAGCTTCGCCAACGTCCGCGGCTGCCCCGCTTTGCGCCGCTGATCGTCCAGCGCCCGTCTCGCTGAACCGGCACGGGCGGTTTCTTTGTGAGATTCCAAAGCCGCGCGCCTGGAAGGACGTGCGGCTTTCAGTTTAATGGCAGGAGCTCCCTTTCCTGGGCCTTGTGCCGCGGCTGTCCTGCCGATGAAATAACGAGACCAGCCCCTCATCCGCCTGCCGGCACCTTCTCCCCGCTCTGGCGGGGCGAAGGGGATATCTCGCTATCTCTCTGTCCCCCGCTGAGCTCTCGTGGGGCACGTCCCCTCTGCCCGTCGGAACGGAGAGAGGGTTAAGGTGAGGCGCAGCAGTCGGCGCTAGAGCTTTTCCGGGTTAGATTGAAGCATTCTGCCGGAGCAGGTTTTCGTCAGGGCAAAGGCGATTGGCGACGGGCATACCCCAAGGTACGTCCGAGCCGATCGCCTTTGATCCTGGCGGAAACATGCCCGGCCCTACGGGTTGGCTGAAACGGGCCGGCTGATCGACCGGCCGGCTTGGCCGTAGAGCTGGGCTACGGCGCGCGCCGGCCGGTCGACCATCCGACTCCGTTTGAGCCAACAGAATGTTTCAATCTAACCCGGAAAAGCTCTAGCAGGCGACGCCAGCAGTCAGCATGCCGCGCGCCTCTAAAAAAGACGCGCGGCGCTTCCGTTTACTGCTCGATGGCGAAGGTCACGGTGACGCTGACAGTGTAATTGTTCTCGCCGCCCTGGACGGGAACGGCAGCGTCGGCTTCCTTCATCATCGTGGCGCGATAAGCGGGCTGCGGCAGCGGACGCGGCTCATTCTCGTTGATTTCGATGATACGGCCGAGCTTGACGCCGGCGGCTTCGCTCAGCGTTTTCGCCTTCTTGACGGCTTCGGCGACGGCGTTCTTGCGCGCCTCTTCGAGCGCCGCCTCCGGCTTGTCGTTGGTGAACTGGATGTCGCCGCCCTGGTTGATGCCGAGGGTAACGGATTGGTCGATCACCTGGCCGAGCTTGGATAGGTCGCGCAGGCGCACGGTAACCGAGTTGATCGTCTGGTAGCCGATCAGCTGCGGCTGCTGCTGCTGGCCGTCGACCGGCTGCGGATAATTGAACTGCGGCTGGATGGAGAAGCCTGAGGTCTGCAGATCGCGCTCGGCGATTCCGCCGTCCTTCAGCGCCTTCAGCACGTCGTTCATCGCCTTGTTGTTCTCATCGAGCGCTTCACGGGCGGTCTTCGCCTGCTTGACGACGGCGAGATTGACGACCGCCATGTCCGGCGCCAAGGACGATTCGCCATCGCCGGTCACCGAAATCACCGCCTCACGCGGCTTTGCCTCCTGCGCCAATACAGGCGCGGCGCTGCCGAGCGGCAGAGCAAGAAGGGCAGTCATCACAAGTGTCTTGGAAAAAATCGGCGCCATGTTTCATTCCCTAGTTGTCGTTTCCCGATGAGCTTTCTGTCGGTTGATTGTGAAGCTATTGCGGCGGAAGGGAGGAGCGGTGGCGGAACGGGAGAAAAATGTGAGGGTGCGGGAGGAGAGGGGTGCTGCCCCGGCCCCGCTAGGGTCTCGCCCCGTCATTAGGTTCCTCATGGGGAGGTTGGTTGGGGTGAAGGTCCCCTCCTTCTCATCCCTCATTCCTGACGAGCACAGGAATGAGGGAGGTTGAGGGTGACGCGCTGATCAATCGCCGATGGCTCGGCTTTCCGGCTCCGAAGCAACCTTCGGGCCGATGATTGGAGCAACACCGTTGAAGAACGGCATGACGATCTGCCGACATATGGCGCCCGCCTCCAGGACCGAGACCGGCACGAACTTTGTGGGCCTGGTCGGCAGTTCCACGATTTCTGAGGACAATCGGCGGTTCTCTTCATCGGCAATCTATGGGTCACGCAATCTGAACGGCCCAACGGCATCGGCACGAAGCTGATGGCGGCGGCGGAGGAGGGGCGCCGCCGCGCCGCAGTCGTGGCCTGCGTCGACACGCTCTCGACCCAGGCGCCGAGCTTCTATTCGAAGCTCGGCTATATCGAATTCGGCAGGATTGGCGGCTACGCCGAAGGCCGGCCGATCGACAGAATCTGGTTCAGGAAGGAGTTATCCGCCGCTTGAAAAGATTGGTCAGCGGCGGCTTTGCGCCGCGCGTCAGGCGCCGAAATCATCCATGAAGGAGGGATGAATCGCGGGCTTGCGCTCTTCGCGCGCTTCGCGAATGCGCTGGGGAACCGCACCGAGACCGGCGACAAAACGGGTCAGGAGGTTGCGGTTGAAAAGTTTCTGTAGGCTCATGGCAGTTCACTCATTCTTTTTTTTGTTAGCTGGCGGCATATATTTTGCGCAGGCTGCCTTAACAACGGGCAATTTTGCATGACAGTTATGTGACAGCGCATAGTCTTGAAAAGATGGGCTGAAAGGCGATCACTTTAGCGTGACAAGAACCTACCGGAGGCAGTCGATTGCCGCAGATCAATGCTCTCTGCACCGCGGCGTGTAAATTGTACGGCTTGGGTTGAAGCCATGCCCGAAGGAGAAGCTCAGATGAACCGATTTTTCGCATTGATCGCGACCGGAACGCTGATCAGCCTTGCCACGCTCATTTCGGCCTGCACATCATCAGGATACATCGACCAGACTTCGTCGATCGACGGCGGTTACTACTACGAGAGTCAGCCGCTCAATCCGGCCTGCGGTGGTGGGTTCAGGCCAAGCGATGGGCGTTCATGCAGTTATTAGAGGGTGCGCTACTTGCCATGACCGCTTCGGCGGATATGTTCTCTACCGTGCAGTTATGCGAGTGTGTCTTTGGCGTTACAGCTATTTGTTGAACTAGGCTGTACCCTCCAGTTGTGTTGCAAGACATGGGGTCACGAACATGAAGCTCACGATCGCCACAACTTTTCTAGCACTTGCCGCAACGACCGCCTTTGCAGCGGATGCCGTGCAGGATGTCCCGACCGCACCTGTTGCGGCTGCGCCAGTTTTCACCTGGTCGGGCCCGTATCTCGGAATCGATGGCGGCGCCAGTTGGCTAAACGGTGACTTCAGCGCCGGCGGCGCCAGCGATTCCCAGGATTTCAACGGTGGCGTCTTCGGTGCATTTGCGGGTTACAATTTCCAGTTCGACAACAACATCGTAGTCGGCATCGAGGGCAACCTCGAATACAACTGGAACGAAGAGGAAGCGCTGGGGGCGGATGTCGGCACCGATTGGGCCGGTGCAGTTCGTGGTCGTGTCGGCTACGCCTTTGACAGAGCGCTGCTTTATGGCGCGGCCGGTTGGACCGCTGCGCGTGGATACGTTGACCTGCCGGGATTCGATAAGGAAACGGAGACCTTCAACGGCTACACTGTCGGCGCTGGCGTCGACTTTGCCATCACCAACAACATCTTCGCCCGTGGCGAGTATCGGTATAATGACTTCGGCGAGAAAGACATTCTCGGCGTTGATGTCGACCTCAACCAGCACGAACTCAAGTTCGGAATCGGTGTAAAATTCTAAGGACTGCCGTTGGATCAGCCGTAGGAGAGTCCCGCCAAGCTTAATCTCGGCCACAGGCTTCCGCGCAGTCCAATTTGCTCAGATATTCACCCGGCGTCACTTGGCGAGGTTGCCGCCCTCATTCGCGCTGCAGAGGAAGCGGAATTCCTGTGATTGCTATCGTCCACTGACGGGATGCCTGGCGTGACGTGGCGCCATGCCGGCGTCGCGGAGCGCTTCGGTCCAAACTGATCAAACCTCATCGCAACGCAAACGGGAGGGAGGGGTTAGCACTTCCTTTCAGATAATCTTCTTCCGGATGGCTGGCATACCTATCCCTTCTACGAAAGTAGAGGGGGCTACGTCAGACCAAAGTCCGTTGCGCCCGCAGATCAAAGTTGGAGAGTAGGCGTTTAAGGCGATCGTCTAAAGATGTCGGCGGCTGAGATTTTCCCGCTTCCGAAGTGAATGTAGAAGAACGCCGGAAATCAATAATGCAGTTCCTTCATCCGTACGAAAGTATCTTTGTCGTTGACGTGGCGAGAGATCTGCAATGCTGTCATGTACAGAGGAGGATCGACGAGGGACCACTAATTCTGACCAGACCTTGGTCTCTGTGGTCATCCCGGCCTTCAACGCTTCCACCTATATTGAGCGCACGCTTCGGTCCGCCCTGCGCCAGACCTACACTGTCCTGGAGATTATTGTCGTCAACGACGGTTCCACGGACGACACGGCAAAACTCGTCGCGCAGATAGCGATGTCGGATTCGCGGATCCGCCTCCTGTCCACGCCTAACCGCGGTGTCGCGGCCGCAAGGAATACGGGCATCGAGGCATCATCAGGTCGATTTGTGGCATTCCTCGACGCCGACGATCTCTGGCACCGGACGAAAATCGAAAAACAGGTGAACGCTCTCAACCGGTTGTCCTCGCGGTGGGCTGCGGTCTACGCGCAGCATTGCCTCATCAACGAGGACGACGAAATTATTCGCCCTGGCAGTTCCCATGTCGCAAGAGGATATATCTATGCCCGGCATCTGTCTTTTAAGTACGTGGGCAATGGAAGCGCGCTTCTCGTCCGGCGAAACGTTGCGCTTGAGATTGGTGGATTTGATAGCTCATATGCAGCAACGGGTATCGGAGGCTGCGAAGACCTTGATTTCGAGCTCAGGCTCGCGGCACGCTACTGCATCGAAGTCGTTCCCGAGCGGCTGGTGGGATACCGACAGCATCCCGGCAGCATGTCTTCCAATCACCTGCGAATGGGCAAAGGTGCTCTGGAAGTCGTCAGGCGTTCGCTGGCCGCAAATCCGCACCTCCCCCGATACGTGGTTCGAAGTGCAATCGACGCCACGCAAAAATTTGCGTTCTGGGAATTCCGACAAGATCGGAGAACATATCTGTCACTCGTGACCATTGGAGTGATTTTACGAACCGACCCCTGTTACGTGGTTCGGCTCGTGCTAAAGAAGGGTCTGCGCGGGATACAACACTGTCTTCGTCTCCGGACGAGCACCGCAGGCGGTGAAGATCCACCGCGAAGGAACGGGTCGAAATTCGACGAACAAATTGTCCCTTCGTTTCTTGAATGCACAAAGGAGACGCCGCGGTTAAGACGTCACCTGACGCGGCTGACCGCGGTAGATGTAATTCTGAATCAACTGTTTGCCCCGAGCGAACGGAGCCTGACGCGGACGAAGGTGGAATGATAGAGGAATCGCGGGCCTTGGAACCGGGCCCGCGATGCTTTCAGCTTATTGGATGACCTCGATCATCGCGCGGGCCTTCGGATTGACGAGCACACGACAACATAGCCGTAATCAGGTTGATCTGGGATTGTGGATCTCGACTGTGTCAGGAAGGGTCGTTCCGACTGCAACGTCACCTTCAAGCGTGACAGCGAACCAGAAAAATGGTGGGCCCGGAGGGACTCGAACCCCCAACCAAGCGGTTATGAGCCGCCGGCTCTAACCATTGAGCTACAGGCCCTCAGCGTCGGATGTCCGACGCCTGGTTGCCGGGGCAATGGTTCCCACGGCATCGGTTCGCTCTAGCTCATATTGCAGGGAGCCACAAGCGGGCAGGGCAACATCTGTGGATGATGCATATTTCATGGGCAGAGGCACTGGAACCTTCGCATGGCGGATACACTTATTCGAATCATATTTCGCACGGAAAGGGCGATTGCAGATGACTTCGAACAGTGCCGTGGTGCTCATCGTGGAGGATGAGCCGCTGATCCGGTTCAATATCCTCGATGTGCTGGAGGATGTCGGCCATGTGGCGCTGGAGGCGGCGAATGCGGATGAGGCGCTGGTGGTGCTGAAGGGGCGGCAGGATATCGATATCCTGTTCACTGACGTCAACATGGCCGGTTCGATGGATGGCATCCAGCTTGCCAAGCGGGTGAGGGCGATGCGGCCGAATATCGGCATCATTATCACCTCCGGCATGGTGCGGCTCGATCCGATGGCGCTGCCCGCCAATACCGCCTTCCTGCCCAAGCCCTATCTGCACGACACGCTGATTGCGGCGATCGATTCCCTGATGGCATAAATGTCCTCCCCGATGAGGTGACGACCTCGGCTAACCGGGGCGCGCGGCCGCAAAACGGGGACAGGTTTTGCGGCCGCGCGAGGCGCTGCGAGGCGAGCCCCTCTTCAGGCGCGGCGGAGGGGACCGCACCCTCAGCCGAAGCTGCTCTTCAGCGCCTCATTCTCATGCTGAGCCTTCTTTTCGTAGATTGTGAACAGCGCCATCGAAAGCAGATAGGAGAGGAACGGATCCCCTATCTGCGTGGCGATGTCGCGGGATGCGAGGACATGGCGCTCCAGGGCGGAGATGTCTTTCGGTGTTGCGGTTTCAACGAGGCGTTTCATGCTGCCATCTCCAGGAATTGCGTCACGACCGAGCGGGCCGGAACATGTCTGACATAAAGGGGTAGGGTCAGGCCGAGGGCGGCGCGCATCTTGCGCAGCACGCGGTCCGACACTTCGAAGGCGCCGCAGCAGACGGGATACTTGCCGTAGCCGTCGGCGCGGCCGAGTTCTTCCACTTCGGCGCCTGCGCGTTTGTAGACGCGCTTGAGATAGGGTTCGTAGTTGGAAATCATCGTATGGATGCCGTGGTCGAGCGCGCATTCGCACAGCGCCAGCAGCATCATCGAGAAGGCGCGCCCGGCATCGATATTGGGGAAATCCTTGGCAATCGCCTCCTCGTCGATGCACATGCGCGTGCCTTCCCAGATGCCCGGGGCGACGAGATCGGCGGCAGCCGGAAAGGTCTCACGGAAGACGTCGTAGAGAAGCGTCGGACCGGTCGTCGGCATCAGCCGCATGCCGCCATAAAGGCGGGTGCGGCTGTCGTTGCACCAGACGAGGTAGGCCGGCGAAAGCGAATCGTAGCTGTCGCGTTCGTAAGGGCCGATGACAGGAACGTCCCAGCCGAGCTGGTCGGCGAAGACCTTCTTTCGCAGGCGGAACATCTGCTCGAGTACGGCGGCGTGTTTCTGATACTCATGTGCCTGAATGATAACGAACATTTTGCCCTCCAGCGTTTGCAGTTCGTGGAGAGCACAATGGTTCAGGCGGGCCGGATCGGAAATTCCCTCAGATGGGCCCCCTCAGATGGGGGGATTAGCCCAAAAGTATCAGGATTGGGTGGCGACGGGCAAAGACGAGGCGCGGCCGGGAAGGATCGCGATCCTCCGGCTGTTGAATCAACACGTGTTTTCGGAAATCGATTCCGATTCTCAGGGATTGATGATGCGCAATTGCACGGCCCGCGAGGCCGCGGCCGAAATCGTGGCGCAGCCGAGCTTGAAGCGGGCAGTTTTCAGGTAGTCGCGCGTCGTGTGCTCCGATATGCCCAATATGACCGAGATATCCTTGTAATCCTTGCCGAGCGCCGTCCAGTGCAGGCACTCGATCTCGCGCGGCGACAATGTCGGCACCGGATCGTTCTCGCCATGCAGCTCATAAACGGCCTTGCGGTGGATCAGATGGGCGATCTCAATCCATTCATTGCGGCAGCGGCGCACGAGCTCGGCCCAGTCGTCGGCCGGAATGCGGGCGTTCAGCGACAGGAGCGCGCGGCGCTGCGCCTTGTCGGCGACGGGAATGGAATAGCCGTTGCCGCCGATGCCGTGCTTCTGGGCGTCGACCAGCATGGCATAAGCTTCCGGCGTCGGCTCGACCTCGCTCCAATCGAAGGGCAGCTGGCGCTCGAAGCCCTGCTTGACGATCGGATCGACCTTCACATAGCTGTTCAAGAGGTAGCGGGAGACCCAGGCATCCGGATAGGTGGTGCGCACGAAGGGGGAATCGATCTTGCTCGCGATCGTCTGGGCGAGATGGTAAGTCACGAAATCGAGGCCATATTCCGCCTGGAGAATACGGATGGCGGCATCCACATTGGTTGCGGCCTTGATCTGTTCGAAAGCGGGTTCGAACTTGTCGCTGTAGGTATTCTCGATCATTTCCGTTGTCCCAGTTCCCTCAATCCTACCGTGAGGACCGTCATAAATACAAGGCATCCCCACATATGCGGGGAATGACAATCCGGCCGCCGCCTGCTAGCGCCTTCATGAGGAGACCTCATATGGACAGCAAGAGACCGTTCGAGATTGCCGAATGCCGACAGGCCGCCAAAGGCCTGAAATCCAGCTGGCAGGACATGGCAGGTTCCGAAGCGTTGATCCGCGCCCTTGTTGCCGAGCGCAACGGCGACACCCCGCTGGCACTGTTCTGGACCGAGGTCCACCGGGCGCTTTGCCAGGAAAACAACGCCTTCTGACATGGCCCGCCCCGGCGGGCGGCGTGAGGCTTCCCCGACATGAGAGGCTCGGCCGGGCATCAATCAGCGCCGCGGCCGGATGGAACCACGCTTCGCGCATGCGCAGTTTTTCATCCCCGTTTCCGTTTCCGATTTTGCGAGGAGAGTGTCGAGGGGCAATGTCGGGGGCGGGTGAAAGAAAAACCCGTACTCCGTGGATTTGTGCCAATATGCTTGACGAAGTGTTTCAAGCGGAAACAGCGGCGTTCGGGGAAGGAGGTTGGACTGTGCCATTTATTGACGCTCCGCCGTGCGCCGTTCTCCGGTGAGCCAAACCGCCCCCTCTATCCGCCCTCGGCTGAGGCACCGCATCCCTCTCTCCGCCATCCGTGAGGCAAGCTGCCCCTCTCTCCGCCCTCATCCTTGTCCGTTGCCGTTGGTGTATAAACGGGTTGCGCGACGGGGATACGGTCATAGGTTTTGGTAAAGACGAGGTCGACCGGGAGGCGCTTGGCAGTGTAGCCGGCATGGGTCCCGGCATTGTGCTCCACACGCGTGCCTCGATCTCCTGCTTGGTCAGCCCGGTATAATGGGAGCCGTCGCTGCAGTGTAGGATACAGACGGTGACTTCCCTGGCGGCAGGCTAGCATGGCGAGCGCAGCGCGCCGGCGCCAGGGTGCTCCCGCCGCCGGTGAGGCAAGCCGCACCCTATCTCCGCCCATATCCTGATGTGCCCCGTCGCGGCTCGAAGAGCGAGGGCATCGGCATCCGGGGATGCAGTGCAATTGAACGGCGCCGTGCAAAATCTCGCGGCTGGCCGCTGGGGTCAACCGGCCTTGGCCGGCGGGGTGAGCCAGCCGTCGCGCGGCAGTTCCGGCCGTGGCGGCTTCGGGCGAAACTTCACCAGCACTTCACGTCCGTCGACGGAGGCCTGGGTGCGTTCCAGCGCGTCCCGCTCGGCGACCGCCTGGCGCCAATGTTCGCTATCCCGGCCGTCAGGGCGGCCCTGTTCCTCCCAGATCGCATAGGCCCGCTTGCTAATCCATTCGTGGCGTCTGTCGCTCATCCGTCGGTTCCGTCCGTGAAAGGCGTTATTCGGCAATTCTGTCCGGCAGAACAGGCGCGCGGCGCTTGGCTGCCATCAGCAAATCGAGTTCGATCGAGGAAGGCCCGAAACGGGTAAACAGGCTCTCGGCCTGGTCGCTGCGCAGGCCATATTTTGAGGCGAATTCATCAAGGCTGTAAGGACGGCCGCGCAGGACTCTGGCCCGCCGCTCCGGTTCACGGATTTGCGTCATTGCTGGTAACCCCATCTGCTTTTGCGAAGTGCGCGAACAAAACAGATTACAGCCGCAAAAGTTCCGTGATTTTTCAGGGTTTTTTCCGCCTCCCGCACCATGCTCACGCGGCTGGCATGGATTTTCAGGAACGCGGCGTACTGAGAAAATTTCGCCTAAAACATGCAGGAATTTCATGCGTTTAGGAAAACGGGTGCCACCTCGGCCGAGAAATGGGCTTTATTCACGAAAGGTTACTCTATAGAATCAATCGTGTTATTCGGTCCGCAGGGGCAAAAAAGACGCTGTGTTCCCCGCGTTCATGCCGACCGATCCAGGAGGATTTTGGCTTAATCCATCAAGAGGAGACAGACATGATGAATGCCCTGCCGCCACTTCATAACGGCCACGCGCCGTTTACCCTCCAGCAGCTGTTTCGCGAAGCACTTTACGCCTTCGAGGAGTGGGACAGCGAATTGACCGAACCGATCGTGACCCATGAAGGAAGGGTCATCCCGATAAGCTTCGTTTTCGAAGCCATGCGCGAATGCACGGATATCGTGCCGATGAATATCGTCGGCGCCGTCACCGAGCGGCTGACCAAGCCGTGGGAGGGGGAAGGTCCGCTCGACCAGATGACCTTCTCGACGGCGGCACGCGTCATGCGCGTGCTGGTGCGCAAACGCCTCCTTGCGAACGGCACAGCGGACCTCGTGGCCGTCTCGGCGCATGCGGCCGAGGACCAGAGCCGCGATTGACGGGAAAGAAATCGCGGCCAAAGCATGTCGCGCAAAAGTGTGCTGCGGTTTTGCGATAAGGACATGCGTCAAACAAAGACCTAAAGCGCAAGAAGCGAATCTGAAAGATCGCGTTGCGCTTTAGGAGCTGCGATCCTTTTCCGCTTCGTCGGAACCTCCCCCAATTCCAGCCGTTTACTGCATGATCCCAGTTCGTATCGGATTTGGGAATTATTCAGTTATTCAGCGCGTTACAGCGTTCTTGCTCGTCTTGAAATACGCGGCCGCTGGAATGCGCAGTCACAGCCCGTGAGATGACGGGCGAGGAATAGCACCATGCTGAGATCCATCGTTCATGAAATCATCGGCACACCGCGACGTGAGCCGGAACTCCCGCAATCGCTCGAGCAGTTTCGAGGCAGCAAACGGGTGCTGATCATCTTCGCCGATGCGCAGGACGACCGCCCAGCAATCCAGGACGAATGGTTGCGGAACGCACAGATGCGCCTCATCGAGGAAGACGTCGAAGTTTTCATCATCGCCGGCGGCGGCGCCTTCTCGCTGTTCGACGATGCTTGGGAGCTTGATGCGGACGATATTCGCGAGCGGCTGCAGGGACCGCCTTACAGCGAGTTCGGGCTGATCCTGATCGGGCGTGACGGCTCGGTGAAGCTGCGTTCGGGCGAGCCGCGCACGGTGGAAGAAATTTTCGCCGCGCTGGACAAGCTGCCGAAGAAGGCGTCGTGATAGCTGCGGGCGACGTGCGCCCACCCGTTCAGAGTTCGAAGGCTTCCTTGAGACCGAGGCTCTTGCGTTCGCGCAGGTCAAGATCGGACTCGATATGGGCGATGTGATGCAGCATCAGCCGACAGGCGCGGTCGAGTTCGTTGCCTTCGATCGCCGAGATGATGTCGCCATGTTCGGAATGGCCGCAACTGGAAGCGGTCGACTGGCCGTAGAGCGCGATGACGAGGGATGAGCGGGCGACGAGCTCCTCCATGAAACGCTGCATGATGGCGTTGCCCGAAATTTCCGCCAGCATCAGGTGGAAATCGCCGGATGCCTTGATCTCGGCGCGCCGCGCCGTCTGGCCGCGCTCGTTCATCAGGCGGCCTTCTTCCTGCAAAAGCTCTCGCAGATTCCTGATGTCATCGGGGGTGATCCGCGCCGCCGCCTCGCGCAATATGCCGGGCTCGACGAGGCGCCGGGCGGAAAAGATCTGCCGCGCCTCATCAGGGGAGGGATAGGCGACGAAGGCGCCGCGGTTCTTTTCGACGCTGACGAGGCCCTCATAGGAAAGCGCCTGCAGCGCCGCGCGGGCAAGTGTGCGGCTGACGTTGAAAAGTTTGCCGACATCGCCTTCGGAAAGCTTGGTGCCGGGGGAAAGCCTGCGCTCGACGATTGCCTCGCGAATGGCGTCGCGGATCTGGTGCGCGCCGGTTTCGGCGACTTCTTCGGCCTGGATGGCCTTGGCGGCGGATTTCATGAAGACTATTCCCTGATGGCGGGCAAACCATACCCGGCTTCGCGGCAAAAGTTAAACGGAATTTGTCATCGAAACGCCGGTTAAATTGTATACGATTTTCTGCGTAAATTGCAGACGATAGCCTAAATGATGTGCAGACGATGCGGTGCCCATAAAATGTGCCTGCACGGTCTCGAGTATTAAAATCCTTTCCTGTTAATAGCTTAGTCGAGGTTGGATGCGATTGGCACGGCAGATGCATCGTCTTTCCCGAACAAGGGGAAGGCATGATGTCGAAAGCGGCAGAGATCGATATAGTATCCGTTTCGAAGGTTTACGGAACGACGACGGCCGTGCATGGGATCAGCCTGAAGATTCCGGCCGGTTCCTATTGCTGCTTCCTCGGCCCGTCGGGCTGCGGCAAGACCTCGACGCTGCGAATGATCGCCGGCCATGAGAGCATTTCTTCGGGCGACATCAGGCTCGGCAAAACAGTCGTCACCGATCTTCCGCCAGCCAGGCGCGGCACGGCGATGATGTTCCAGTCCTACGCGCTTTTCCCGCATCTTGACCTGGTCGACAATGTCGCTTTCAGCCTCAAGATGAAGGGCGTCGACAAGCCTCAGCGGCGGGCCAAGGCGCTCGAGATGCTGAAGTTGATGCAGATGGAGCCCTATGCCAACCGGCGTCCGGCTCAGCTTTCCGGCGGCCAGCAGCAGCGTGTGGCGCTGGCCCGCGCCTTGATTACCGATCCGGAGGCGCTGTTGCTCGACGAGCCGCTGTCGGCGCTCGATCCGTTCCTGAAGATCCGCATGCGCGCCGAACTGAAGAAGCTGCAGAAGTCGCTCGGCATCACCTTCGTCCACGTCACCCACAGCCAGGAAGAGGCGATGGCGCTCGCCGACGTCATCGTCATCATGAATGACGGCCGGATCGAGCAGGCGGCGGCACCCCGCGAGGTTTTCGAGAAGCCGGCAACCGCCTTCGTCGCCCGCTTCATGGGTGATCACAACGTCTTGTCCGGCCGGGTGACGTCGAGCGCGGACGGCATGCTCGTCATGACCGTGCCGGAGGGGCAGAGCTTTTCCGTGCGGGGCGAGGGCAGGGAAGTCGGCGAGCCGGTCGATATCGGCATCCGCACCGATCGCGTGCGCCTGCAGGTGGCGACTGAGTGGACACTCGGCTTCAACGGCATCGTCGCTAACGTCGAATATCGCGGCTCCTCGGTGAAGATCACCGTTCTCGGCGCCGGCAGCGACGACTTCACCGTCATATCTGACGATAGCGACTATTTCGCCCGCCCGGTCGCCGTCGGTGACGCGGTCTCACTCAGCTGGGAACGTGAGGATGCGGTGCTTCTCGGCCGCGCCTCTGCATGAGCAATCAAAAACATCAACTTCCACATCAAGAAAAGGGGAACTGACATGACGACTGAAACGACATCGACCAAGGCGGAAAAGGGTCTTTCCCGCCGCACGCTCTTGAAGACGGGTGCTGCCGCCGTCGGCGCCATCGCCGGCTCCGGAGCTATCTCCGGCTTTCCCACCATCTGGGCGAAGACGAACATCACGCTTCGCCAGTTCGGCACCGGCGTTTCCAACATCAATGCCATCGCTGAAAAGTGCAAAGCTGACCTCGGCATCACGCTGGAGATGACGGCGACTGATTCCGACGCCGCGGCCCAGCGTGCCGTCACCCAGCCCGACAGCTACGATATCGCCGACATCGAATACTGGATCGCCAAGAAGGTGTTTCCAACAGGCGTGCTGCAGCCGATGGACGTCAAGAAGCTCAAATATTACGACAAGATCGTGCCGCTGTTCATCAACGGCAAGCTGAAGCCGGACAGCGTCATCGCCCAGGGCACTGCGCCACATACGGTCGGCTTCGTCGAGGCGCAGGGCGCCAAGAAGTTCGCCAAGGAGCCGACGCAGTGGATGACGATGGTTCCCACCATCTACAATGCCGACACGCTCGGCATCCGCCCCGATCTCGTCGGCCGAGACATTACCAGCTGGGCCGACATCATGGATCCGAAGTTCAAGGGCAAGACTTCGATCCTCAACATCCCGTCGATCGGCATCATGGATGCGGCGATGATCATGGAAGCCATGGGCAACATCAAATATGCCGACAAGGGCAACATGACCAAGGAGGAGATCGACAAGACGATCGAATTCCTGATCAAGGCCAAAGGCGACGGCCAGTTCCGCGCCTTCTGGAAGAGCTTCGACGAGTCGGTCAACCTCATGGCCTCGGGCGAAGTCGTCATCCAGTCGATGTGGTCGCCGGCCGTCGCCGCCGTCCGCTCCAAGGGCATCGCCTGCAAGTATCAGCCGCTCAAGGAAGGTTACCGCGCCTGGGGCGGCGGCCTCGGCCTCGCCTCGCATCTCAAGGGGGCACAACTCGATGCGGCGTACGAATATATCAACTGGTATACGTCGGGCTGGGTCGGTGGCTACCTCAACCGCCAGGGCTACTATTCTGCCTGCATGGAGACGGCCAAGAACTTCATGACGGCAGACGAATGGGGTTACTGGATCGAAGGCAAGCCGGCACAGGGCGATATCCTCTCGCCCGAAGGCAAGGTCATGGAGAAGGCCGGCGCTGTGCGCGACGGCGGCTCCTTCGAAGCCCGCATGGGCGCGGTCGCCTGCTGGAACTCGGTCATGGACGAAGACCGCTACATGGTCCGCCGCTGGAACGAGTTCATCGCGGCGTAAGCGGTTGCCGCTTTCCCCTCCCCAACCCTCCGCACAAGGGGAGGGAGTCCGGAGGTGGCGCGGCACAGAAACTCCCTCCCCCTTGTGGGGAGGGTTGGGGAGGGGTCTTTCGAGCCCTCCCATGCGGATGATGAAATGACTTCCGAAAGGGCAAGGAATGGCGACGATCGTTTCAGAGCAGACGGATCAGGCTTCGCGGCCGGCGAACCGCCATACCTTCCGCCTCTCCCCCTCGGCCATCTCCTATCTCCAGGCGACGCCGCTCATCGCCATCCTCGGTTTCTTCTTCCTGCTACCGATCGCAATGATCGCTGTCGTCAGCTTCTGGGACTACGACTTCGCCGGCCTCTATCCCGCTTTCCTCACCATGAACTACACCGACACGCTCGGTTCATGGGTGACGTGGAAGACCTATCTCAACACGCTGAAATTCACCGCCATCGTCTGGGCGCTGACGCTGGTCATCGGCTTCTGGGTCGCCTATTTCCTGGCCTTCCACATCCGCAAGACCTCGACGCAGATGATCCTCTTCCTCGTCTGCACGGTGCCGTTCATGACCTCGAACATCATCCGCATGATCTCCTGGATCCCGGTGCTCGGGCGCAATGGCCTGGTCAATTCGGCGCTGATCAAGATGGGCATCGTTCCGCAGCCGATCGAATGGCTGCTCTATTCCGATTTCGCCGTCGTGCTCGCCATGGTGCATCTCTATACGCTGTTCATGGTGACGCCGATCTTCAACACGCTGATGCGTATCGACCGGTCGCTGTTCGAGGCGGCCCGCGATGCCGGCGCCTCCGGCTGGCAGGTGCTCTGGAACGTGGTCATTCCGCTTGCCAAGCCCGGCATGGCGATCGGCACGATCTTCGTGGTCACGTTGGTGATGGCCGACTTCTCGACGGTGCAGGTGATGTCCGGCGGCCAGAGCGCCTCGGTGGCGCTGATGATGAAGAACCAGATGTCGTTGCTGCAATATCCGGCCGCCGCCGCCAATGCCGTGGTGCTGCTTGCGGTGGTGCTCATGATGGTCGCCGCCATCCTGCGTGTCGTCGATATCCGCAAGGAGCTTTGAGATGAACCACGAAAAACGCGGCCTCGAATTCTATCTGCTGGCGACCTTCTTCGTCCTCTTCGTGCTGTTCCTCTACGGCCCGCTCTCGGCGATCCTCATCCTCTCCTTCCAGGGACCGGACGGCGGCCTGACCTTCCCGATGAACGGGATTTCCACCCATTGGTTCTTCAACCTGTTCGAAAAGCAGGCGGTCGGCGATTTCGGCGCCTCGTTCCGTCGCTCCTTCACCCTCGGGCTGATGGTGATGGTGGTAACCGTCGTCGTGTCGCTGCTGGCCGGCCTTGCCTTCCGCCGCCGTTTCCTCGGATCGACGGCGCTGTTCTACGCCACGGTCGCAAGCCTCGTCGTGCCGTCGATCATCATTTCGCTCGGCATCGGCGTCGTCTTTCAGGAGGGCGGTCTCAAGCCCGCATGGTATTCCTCGGCGTTCGGGGCGCATCTGACCTGGACGCTGCCCTTCGGCGTGCTGATCATGTTTGCCGTCTTCAACCGTTTCTCGCCCGCTTACGAGGAAGCGGCCCGCGATCTTGGCGCCACCTCCTGGCAGACGTTCCGGCATGTCGTGCTGCCGATGATCGCCCCGAGCCTGATCGGCGTCGGGCTGTTCGGCTTCACGCTTTCCTATGACGAATTCGCGCGCACATTGATGACGTCGGGCAGCTACAATACGCTGCCGCTCGAAATCTACGGCATGACGACCAATGTCACGACGCCGGTGCTCTATGCACTCGGCACGGTGACGACGCTGTTTTCCTTCACCATCATTCTCATTGCGCTCGGCATCATGACGATGCTGGGGCGGCGGCAGGCAAAGATAGACTGATATGCGCATCCTCATCGTCAATCCGAATACCACGGCCTCCATGACCGAGAAGGCTGCGGCCGCCGCGCGGGTGGTCGCAGCATCCGGCACCGAGATCATCGCCGCGACATCCACCATGGGGCCGGTCTCCATCGAGGGGCATTACGATGGGGCGCTGGCTATCCCCGGCCTGCTTTCCGAACTCCACGCCCGGCAGGCGGCGGGCTACGATGCAGCCGTCATCGCCTGCTTCGACGACACCGGGCTCGACGCGGCACGGAGCTTCGCCGATGTGCCGATCCTCGGGCTTTGCGAATCCGCCGTGTTCACGGCGGGCTTCCTGGCGCAGCGCTTTACCGTGGTGACGACGCTGGAGCGGTCGCGGGTGCTGATCGACAATCTGGTGCGCCGCTACGGCATGGGCGAGCGCGCCAAGGTGCGCGCCTCCGACATCCCGGTACTGGAGTTGGAAAATGCGGCCTCGGGCGCGATCGGCAAGCTGAAGGCCGAGATCGAGCGGGCGCTTGCCGAAGACGGCGCCGAGGCGATCGTGCTTGGCTGTGCCGGCATGACGGATCTGGCCAGGCAATTGCAGGAGATTTACGGCGTGCCCGTCGTCGACGGAGTGGCGGCCGCCGTCAAGCAGGCCGAGGCGCTGGTGTCGCTCGGGCTTTCCACCAGCAAGCGCGGCTCCTACGCCTCGCCGCTGCCGAAACCCTTTATGGGCGCGATGAGCGGTTTCTCGCCGGCCCCGGAAATCGGCTAACCCATGGCCGTCTCCTTCGATTTCAAAGAGCTTTCGGAGCGCGAGCGTTACAAGCTGATGATCGGCACGATCATCCCGCGGCCGATCGCGCTGGTGACGACGGTCGACGAGCATGGCCGGATCAACGCGGCGCCCTTCAGCTTCTTCAACTGCCTGTCGGCCGAACCGCCGATCCTGGCGATCGGCGTCGAGAACAATGCGGATATGTCGTTCAAGGATACCGGGCACAATATCCGCATGACCGAAGTCTTCACGGTCAACATCGTCTCCTTCGCCATCGCCGAGGCAATGCATGTCTGCGGCAGCAAATATCCGCGCGGCATCGACGAGTTGAAGGAAGCCGGGTTGACGGCGGTGCCGGGCGAGAAGGTGGCGTCGCCGTTCATCGCCGAGGCACCGGCCGCCTTCGAATGCCGGCGGCATGTGACGCTGGAGCTTGGCCGCTCGCGGCAGATCGTCATGGGCGAAATCCTCTACGCGCATTATCGTGACGGCGTCGTCGATCCCGAGAGGCTGCATGTCGATCCTGCGGCGGTCGATGCCATTGCGCGATTGGGCGGCGATACCTGCGCCACCATCCGCGACCGTTTCGAGATGCTGACGCCGAAGCTCTGATAGACCCAAGTTTTGCTTTACTTTTTCTCTTCTGATGAGAATGGTCTGCAGCGGATCATTGCAGGAGAGGAGCGCCTATCATGACAATCGACAACGATCTCAGTCGGATCGCCGAGCAGGAAAAGGCGCTGAGCTTCGACGCCTTCGATCTCACCACTGCCTGGCAGCTCGGCAAGCTTCTGCAGGAACTCGCCAGCGAGCGCGGCCTCGGGATCGCGATCGACGTGACGCTGCATTCGATGCCGGTCTTCTACGCAGCATTGCCGGGCGTGACGCCTGACAACGTCAACTGGGTCCGCCGCAAGCGCAACATGGTTCTGCGCTATTTCCGCAGCAGCTATGCCTCCGGCCTGAAGCTCAGCAAGGATGGCAAGACCGTCGAGGACAACGGGCTTGATGGCGCCGATTATGCGCCGCATGGCGGCAGTTTTCCGATCAACGTCAAAGGCACCGGCTGCATCGGCGCCGTGACCGTCTCCGGCCTGCCGCAGCGCGACGACCACAATCTTGTGGTCGAGGCCTTAGCGCTGATGCTGGCGAAAGATCTGGATACGTTGCGGCTCGCTCCGCTCTGAGGTGGCGCGCGCCGCCCTAATTTCGACAGAAAAAAGCCATGAAAAATGCAAAATCGCGCCGCCGCTCCGGTGACGCGGCCTTGTCCTGCAGTTAAGGTGCGGCATCCGCCCTCCTTAACCTTCCCGGGACGCTATGATCCGCTTGTTCTTTGCGCTTGCCGCCGCCATCGGTTTCGGTCTTTTGCTTGCCTCCTGCAATACGCTGTCCAAGGAGGAATGTGTTGCCGCCGACTGGCGGGTGATCGGCGAGAGCGACGGGGCCGCAGGCTATGAGCCGCAGCAGCGTTTCGCCGCGCATGCGAAATCCTGCGAACGCGTGAAGATCGTGCCGGATCAAACGATCTGGTTCCAGGGATACCAGTCCGGCCTGGTGCGTTACTGCACGCCCCTCAGCGGTCTGGCGCGCGGCCAGGCGGGCAGTGGCTACGCCAATGTCTGCCCGCCCGAAACGGCATCCGGCTTCCTGCGCGGCTTCAACCTCGGCAGCAAGCAGCACGGGCTACAGGAGCGACTCAATTCGATGCAGAACGATTACAGCTCCAAGGAGGCTGAAATCGACGAGCTGTCCGACAGGCTGAAGGATGCGAAGGACGGCGACAGGTCGGAGTTACGCCGGCGGATCGAGGATCTCGAAGACGACATGCACGACATTCGTCGCGACCAGCGCGACGTGCAGGACGAACTCGACCGTGTAAACGAGGATGTCGAGTGGTTCCAGCGCAACCCCACCGCAGAGTTGAGGGCACCGGGCTATTGAAGTTTGCAGCCCAGCGCGTCTTTTCAGACGCGCTGGGGGGACGGTGAACTTTGGATCGATGTCTCAGAGCCTGCCGCCGACGTCGGCAATGCCCTTCGTCAGGCTGCCGGTTGCCGGAAAGAGCGGGATGAGGCAGGCCTGCAGGGCGTGGTAGATATCGCCCTTACCTGGGAAAAGCGAGTGCGACGGGATGAGATCCTCCGTCAGTTCCTCATGCCAGCCGCCGTTCCTGTGATCGATGAAGGCGCGCTCGATAACGTTCCAGATCTTGCGGTAGCATTCCTCGTGGTAGTCGCTCGGCAGGTGCTCGTTGAGGAAGTGTGCGGCGGCAGCACCTTCGCAGGCCGGCCACCAGAGCTTGTTGCGCTTGGCCGGTTTATCCGCCCAGTCGAGGGTGTAGAAGAAGCCGCCCTTGTCGTTGTCCCAGCCGAGGACCATGGATTGCTCGAAAAGGGCTTTCGCCGCATCCGGCATCCATTCGATGCGTTTGCCGCCGAGCGCCCAGAGCTGCAGGATGAGGCGGGCCCATTCCAGCCAATGGCCGGGCGTCGTGCCGGCCGGACGGAACATTTCGTTCGGATGATAGTAATCCTTATCGAGGTTCCATTCGGCATCGAAATGTTCGGCGACGCGCCAGTCGACCGAACCGGCCGCGCGGCGGATGACGAGATCGGCGATGCTTTCGGCCTTGGCGAGGTATTCCTTGTCACCGGTGGCTTCGAAGGCGGCCATCAGCGCCTCGGTCAGGTGCATGTTGGAGTTCTGGCCGCGATAGGCGCCGCCCTCGAGCGGCTGCCAGTCGGCGGTGAATTCCTCGGCGATGGCGCCGTGGCGCGGCTCCCAGAACCTGGTGTTCAGGATCTCGGTGATATCGGCGAGCATGCCGTCGGCAAGCGGATGGCCGATCGTCTTGGCCGACGAGGCGGCGAGCAGCACGAAAGCATGACCGTAACCCTGCTTGTTGGAATCGACCGGACCATTATTGTCGAGCGACCAGAAATAGCCGCCATTCTTGCGGTCACGATGGTGGTTCCAGAGATAATCCATGCCGTGGTCGACGACATTGGAGGCGCCGGGACGGCCGAGCAGGGCGCCGATCGAAAAACAATGGACCGCGCGCGCCGCGATATGGATGCCGCGCACCTGGCCCTCGGCATCGAGGGGGCGGCCGGCGTCGTCGAGATCGTAGAAGCCGCCCTTGGGATTGATCGAATCATGCTGGAAGAAATCGAAGAGACCATTAGCCTGCGCCAGCAGCCAGCTGCGGTGATAGGCGCGGCTTGTCCAGTTTCCAAGCGCGGCGTTGCCGGTTGCGGGTGCCATGATACTCCTCCGATTTCGTGCACAAGCCTGGCAAAGGCCTATATAGGGCTCGGGCGAGCCTGTCATCGGCGAAGCTTTGCGAAGCACGAAATCGATAGTCATATATTGACATAAAGATATCTTTATGTGATCTGGAAGTCTGGTCTTACGACGTCAAGGAGCCCGCCCGTGTTTGACAATCTCTTTGGTCCGGAAACGGGCAAGCGTGACGGCAGTGAAGTTTTCGCCGCTTTGAAAAAGGCCGCGAGCGAGCGCATCCTTGTTCTCGACGGCGCCATGGGCACGCAGATCCAGGGGCTCGGCTATGACGAAGACCAGTTCCGCGGAACCCGCTTCATCGGCTGCGCCTGCCATCAGAAGGGCAATAACGACCTTCTGATCCTGAGCCAGCCGGATGCGATCGAAGAAATCCATTACAAATACGCCAAGGCCGGCGCCGATATCCTCGAGACCAACACCTTCTCCTCGACCCGCATCGCCCAGGCCGATTACCAGATGGAAGGCGAGGTCTATGCGCTGAACAAGGAAGGTGCGGAGATCGTCCGCCGCGCGGCGATCCGCGCCGAACGCGAGGACGGCCGCCGTCGTTTCGTCGCCGGCGCCATCGGTCCAACCAACCGCACCGCCTCGATCTCGCCCGACGTCAACAATCCTGGCTTCCGCGCCGTCACCTTCGACGACCTCAGGGAAGCCTATGGCGAGCAGATCGACGGGCTGATCGACGGCGGCGCCGACATCATCCTGATCGAGACGATCTTCGACACCCTGAATGCCAAGGCCGCGATCTTCGCCTGCGAGGAGCGTTTCGAGGCCAAGGGCGTGCGCCTGCCGGTGATGATCTCCGGCACGATCACCGACCTTTCCGGCCGCACGCTCTCCGGCCAGACGCCGTCGGCTTTCTGGAACTCGGTGCGCCACGCCAATCCTTTCACGATCGGTCTCAACTGCGCGCTCGGGGCTAACGCGATGCGCCCGCACCTGCAGGAGCTTTCGGGCGTCGCCGATACCTTTATCTGCGCCTATCCGAATGCCGGCCTGCCGAACGAGTTCGGCCAGTACGACGAAACGCCGGAGCTGATGGCGGCACAGATCGACAGCTTCGCGCGTGAAGGCCTGGTCAATATCGTCGGCGGCTGCTGCGGCTCGACGCCGGAACATATCAGGGCGATTGCCGAGACCGTTGCGAAATACAAGCCGCGCCCGATCCCGGAGCATCGCCCCTTCATGTCGCTGTCGGGTCTCGAACCCTTCGAGCTGACCAAGGACATTCCTTTCGTCAATGTCGGCGAGCGCACCAACGTCACCGGCTCGGCGAAGTTCCGCAAGCTGATTACCAATGCCGATTACACGGCGGCACTCGACGTCGCCCGCGACCAGGTCGAAAACGGCGCGCAGGTGATCGACATCAACATGGACGAGGGCCTGATCGATTCCGAGAAGGCGATGGTCGAGTTCCTCAACCTGATCGCCGCCGAGCCCGACATTGCCCGCGTGCCTGTCATGATCGACTCGTCGAAATTCTCGATCATCGAATCCGGCCTGAAGCGAGTGCAGGGCAAGCCGATCGTCAACTCGATCTCGCTGAAGGAAGGCGAGGAGAACTTTCTCGCCCAAGCGCGGCTCCTGCGCAATTACGGCGCTGCCGTCGTCGTCATGGCCTTCGACGAAACCGGGCAGGCCGACAATTACGACCGCAAGGTCGAGATCTGCACGCGCGCCTACAAGCTGCTGACCGAGAAGATCGGTTTCCCGCCCGAGGACATCATCTTCGACCCGAACATCTTTGCGGTCGCGACCGGCATCGAAGAGCACAATAATTACGGCGTCGACTTCATCGAAGCGACGCGGACGATCCGTCAGCGCATGCCGCTCGTGCATATTTCCGGCGGCGTCTCAAACCTGTCCTTCTCGTTCCGCGGCAACGAGCCGGTGCGCGAGGCGATGCATGCGGTGTTTCTCTACCACGCCATCCAGGCCGGCATGGACATGGGCATCGTCAATGCCGGCCAGCTCGCCGTCTACGACAACATCGATCCCGAGCTGCGCGAGGCCTGCGAGGACGTGGTGCTCAACCGCCGCGCCGACAGCACCGAGCGGCTGCTCGAAGTGGCCGAGCGTTTCCGCGGCGCCGGGGCAAAGGAGGGTCGTGTCCAGGATCTCTCCTGGCGCGAATGGAGCGTCGAGAAGCGTCTCGAACATGCGCTGGTCAACGGCATCACCGAATATATCGAGGCCGATACGGAAGAGGCGCGCCGGCAGGCCGCCCGGCCGCTGCACGTCATCGAAGGACCGCTGATGGCCGGCATGAACGTCGTCGGCGACCTGTTCGGTTCGGGCAAGATGTTCCTGCCGCAGGTGGTCAAGTCGGCGCGCGTCATGAAGCAGGCGGTCGCCGTACTGCTGCCCTACATGGAAGAGGAAAAGCGCCTCAACGGCGGCGAGGAACGGCGGTCGGCAGGCAAGATCCTGATGGCGACGGTCAAGGGTGATGTGCACGATATCGGCAAGAACATCGTCGGCGTCGTGCTCGCCTGCAACAATTACGAGATCGTCGACCTCGGCGTCATGGTGCCGGCGACGAAGATCCTCGAAACAGCGATCGCCGAAAAGGTCGATATCATCGGCCTTTCCGGCCTGATCACGCCGTCGCTCGACGAGATGGTGCATGTCGCGGCCGAAATGGAGCGGCAGGGCTTCGAGATCCCGCTGCTGATCGGCGGTGCCACGACCAGCCGCGTGCATACCGCCGTGAAGATCCATCCCGGCTACGACAAGGGACAGGCGATCTACGTGACCGATGCGAGCCGCGCCGTCGGCGTCGTCTCGGCGCTGCTCTCGCCAGAAACGCGGCAGGGTTACGTCGACGATGTAAGAGCCGAATATGCCAAGGTGGCCGCCGCTCATGCCCGCAGCGAAGCGGAGAAGGTGCGCTTGCCGCTGGCACGAGCCCGCGAGAATGCGCATAAGGTCGACTGGTCGGCCTACAAGCCGACGAGGCCTGAGTTCTTCGGCACGCGGGTGTTCGAGGATTACGATCTGGCCGAGCTTGCCAGATATATCGACTGGACGCCGTTCTTCCAGACCTGGGAATTGCGCGGCCGTTTCCCGGCCATTCTCGAAGACGAGAAGCAGGGCGAGGCGGCGCGTGCGCTCTGGGCCGATGCGCAGGCCATGCTGAAGAAGATCATCGGCGAGAAGTGGTTCCGCCCGCGCGCCGTCATCGGCTTCTGGCCGGCCGGCGCTGTCGGCGACGATATCCGCCTCTTCACGGATGAAAGCCGCAGCAAGGAGCTTGCCACTTTCTACACGCTTCGCCAGCAGCTTTCGAAGCGGGACGGGCGGGCGAACGTGGCGCTTTCGGACTTCGTGGCGCCTGTCACCAGCGGCGTTCAGGACTATGTCGGCGGCTTCGTGGTAACGGCCGGCATCGAGGAAATCGCCATTGCCGAACGGTTTGAGCGGTCGAACGACGACTATTCCTCAATCCTCGTCAAGGCGCTGGCCGACCGCTTCGCCGAAGCCTTTGCCGAGCGCATGCATGAGCAGGTGCGGCGCGAATATTGGGGCTATGCAAGAGATGAGCACCTCAGCAACGAGGATCTGATCGGCGAAGCCTATGCCGGCATCCGTCCGGCGCCCGGTTATCCCGCCCAGCCCGACCACACGGAAAAGGCAACGCTCTTCAAGTTGCTCGATGCGGAAAAAGCCGCCGGAGTGAAACTGACTGAAAGCTATGCGATGTGGCCCGGCTCCTCCGTATCCGGCATCTATATCGGCCACCCCGACTCCTATTATTTCGGCGTCGCCAAGGTCGAGCGCGATCAGGTGGAGGACTATGCCAAGCGCAAGGGCATGGAGGTTTCCGATGTCGAGCGTTGGCTCGGGCCGGTACTGAATTATGTGCCGCGCAAGGCGGATGAGGAGATTGAGGACGCGGCGTAGAGACGTTCGCCGCCGCTGTTAATACAATGAATCAAGAGACGATGAAGCCGGCAAGTGATTCAGTTTCCGGCTTCATGCCTCTGAAATTGAACGTGAAAGCTATGCCGCAGCTTTGATTTTGCCGCATGTCGTCCCTCGAAAGCCGCTCTTGAGCGATAGGCATCAGCGGCGGACGGGATCGCTCTTCCTGGCTTGGGCAAGATCAAGAAATTTCCCTTTGATCGTTGCGAACAGACCGGGCGGAATGAAGCCGTAGGCGAATATTCCCTCGCTGCCCGGTACGGGCGAAAGCCCGCCATTCGGCCATTCATCGATATTATGTTCGGAGACGATGACCCAACTCGGCGCGTCGTCCAGACCGATTGCCTGCTTCACTTTCGGCGGGATTTCTATTCCGACCGTGTCGCCGGATGGCGGCGTATGCGTGATCGGCAGCAGAACGACGTAGCGCGGATTGGCGAGGCTATCGCTTGCCGCGACGAGGCAGGCGGGCCTGTCCTTGCCTTGGTCGCGACCCGCCGATGCTTCGCGCGACCAGAGGTAATCATAGCGCACGACGAGGCCGGGCTTAGGTTCGGGAATTGCGGCCATGCGGCTTTATTTCAGCAGTTCATCGAGAGGGGCATGCGCGGCATCCATCTCCGCTCTTTCGACAGCATCGATGACGACGGACAAGGCGTCGGCTGTGACGTGCGTCCGCTGCGCGGCGGCCCTCAGCCAATCATAGTGCTCGGCCGACATCAGCACGAATTCGCGGCGGCCATGACGGGTGATTTCGACAGGCTCGCGCTGTGCCTGATGCTGAAACTCACCGAATTTTCGCTGAAACTCCAGAGACGTGGTTCGAGTCATGATAGGATTCCAAACTTCAATACGCGGATTATACGTATAATTTGGATAAGCTCAAGCCGTCAGCTCACACCGATCGTCAGCTCGGCCACGAAGTCGTAGGCATCGCCGCGATAGAGCGAGCGGGTGAACTCCACGGCACGGCCGGAGCCGAGATAGGAGATGCGTTCGATCGACAGGCCGGCCGCACCCACGGAGACGCCGAGAAGCTGGGCGTCGGCTTCCTTCATATTGGTCGCCGAAATGCGCTGGACGGCGCGCACCGGACGGACGTTGAGGCGTTCGAGTTCGGCGTAGAGCGAATTGGTGACGGCGGAGGGATCGGGGAGGAATTCGCCGGAGACGCTGGCATTCTCGATTGCCAGCGGCTGGTCGTCGGCGATCCGCAGGCGCGAGAGGTGCGAAACCTTCACGCCCGCGGCGAGGCCAAGGATCATCATCTCGTCGGGCGAGGGGGTATGGATGCCCTTATGCAGCCATTCCGAGCGGGAGGACATGCCGCGGCGTGCCATGTCTTCGGTGAAAGAGGTGAGCTGCGACAGGCGCTGCTCGACCTTGGAGACCGGCTTGGCGACAAAGGTGCCCGAGCCGTGGCGGCGCACCAACAGGCCGTCGGCGACGAGTTCGTCGATCGCCTTGCGCACGGTGACCCGGCTGACGGCGGCAAGTTCGGCGATGTCGCGCTCCGGCGGCAGCGCGTCGCCGTGACCAAGCGTGCCGGCGCGCACGGCCTCTTCGAGCGTGCGGCGCAGCTTGACGTAGAGCGGGCCGGTGCCGGCCGCCTGCAGGCGTTCCAGGGAGAGGATTGTGGCGAGATCATCGGTCATGCCGCACCTCTCTGTCGCTCATTCAGGAGCTTGACCGCAAGTTCCACCGCGCCTTGAAGGGCATCGTTTTTCGGTTTGGCAAGCAGCGGCCTGTAGCGTTGGGGAAGCCAGGGCTCATAGGCTACCGCAAGACCGCCAAGCAGGCAGATTGACGGGCATCCGGGCCAGAGCAGCGCTTCAAGGCTTTCGCCGATCGCCGTTGCCGCGTCCGTGACGATGGCGACCGCGACCGTATCGCCCCTCGTTGCATGTTCGAAGACTGCAGGCGCGTAACGGGCAAAATCCGTCGGTCTTGCCGAATGCGCAAATTCGACAATGCGCTCGGGATCATTGCCGTATTCGGCCATGACCGCTTCGGTGATCGCGGAAGCCGGGCGCACGCCGTCATGGGCGAGCAGCGATCGTTCCATGAGGTCGCGGCCCAGGCGGGCGCCGCTTGCCTGGTCGCCGACGACGAAGCCCCAGCCGCCGATGCCGTTCAGCCGACCGTCTTTCCGGGCGTTATAGACCGAGCCGGTGCCGAAAGCACCGACAATGCCGTCGCCATCGCCGAGCGCGCCCTGGAGCGCGATCAGCGCGTCGGTAACAACGCGGCCTTCGGCAAAGGGCAGGGCCTTTTCGATTCGCTGGCCATAATCCGTGACGTTGGCGCCAGCGACGCCGACGACCGCTGCGACGGAGGAAATTGTTTCCGCGGCGAGCCCGGCATCGCGCAAAGCCTGCCGGGCGGAGTCGACGATATTGAGAAGAGAATTGTCCAGATCGGACAGGATATTGGCAGGCCCCGATTTGCCGCGGCCGATGATAGTGCCGTTTCTGTCCGCGACCGCGGCCCGGCAGCTCGTTCCGCCGCCATCTATGCCGATTGCAAGCTCTGTCATCGGACCTCCGAATACGCCGTTCCCACCTGTTTTTCCTACAATACCAAAAAAATACCATTTACCAAGTGGGAATGGCTGAGAAATTGCGCCTTTTTATCTATTTGATTTTGCTTGATAAAAATTTTTAATGAAGCCGTGGAGGCCAAAAAGTTAAAATTCGTCTGGACAATTGGTATTTTTTTGGCCTTAATTCGACAAAAGGGAACAGCGTTTCGAAGCCCACGAAAACCGGCAGCAGAGCCAAGCCGGAACCGCTTCGAGGATGATTGCCAGAATGCCAGCGGCCCTGTTGGTCCGGCGATGGAATTCAGGCATCCAATGGCTTTCCCATGATTTTCGGCGCGTCCGGTGCAGTCACCGAAAAGCGCGCAGTCCGGCCGCAGGCGATCCGCCTTCGTGTCCGTCGAGCTTTCGGGACCGGCAGCCGCTGGCGGTCCTCCAAGGGGCGTTGGGTGTTTCCTCATACACGCCAATTGCTTGTTTCAGATCGAAAACGGCGCTTTCCGGCGCTAAAAACAGGAGAGGGAAATGAAAAACACTGCTCTGAAAAGCCTGCTGCTTGCCTCAAGCCTGCTGACGTCGGCAGGTCTCGTCCATGCCGCCGATGTCACGCTGACCGTCGAAAGCTGGCGTAACGACGACCTGCAGATCTGGCAGGAAAAGATCATTCCGGCGTTCGAAGCGAAAAACCCCGGTATCAAAGTCGTCTTCTCGCCGACCGCGCCGACTGAATACAACGCTTCGCTGAACGCCAAGCTCGATGCCGGTTCCGCAGGCGATATCATCACCTGCCGTCCGTTCGATGCCTCGCTCGAACTCTTCAATAAGAAGCAGCTCGTCGATATCACCAGCCTGCCGGGCATGGAGAATTTCTCGCCGGTCGCCAAGGCCGCCTGGACGACCGACGACGGCAAGTCGACCTTCTGCGTGCCGATGGCTTCGGTCATCCACGGCTTCATCTACAACAAGGATGCCTTCGACAAGCTCGGCATCTCCGTGCCGAAGACGCAGGACGAGTTCTACGCAGCCCTCGATAAGATCAAGGCCGATGGCACCTATATTCCGCTTGCCATGGGCACGAAGGATCTCTGGGAAGCCGCCACCATGGGCTACCAGAACATCGGCCCGAACTACTGGAAGGGTGAAGAGGGCCGCGAAGCCCTGATCGCGGGCAAGCAGAAGCTGACCGATCCGGAGTGGGTCAAACCGTTTGAGGAGCTTGCCAAGTGGAAGCCTTATCTCGGTGACGGTTTCGAAGCCCAGACCTATTCGGACAGCCAGAACCTCTTCACGCTCGGCCGCGCCGCGATCTATCCGGCTGGTTCCTGGGAAATTGCGCTCTTCAACACGCAGGCGCAGTTCAAGATGGGCGCCTTCCCGCCGCCGGTTCCGAAGGCCGGTGACCAGGGCTACATCTCCGACCATCCCGATATCGGCGTCGCCTTGAACGCGAAGAGCACGCATGCCGAGGAAGCCAAGAAGTTCCTCAGCTGGGTCGCTTCGCCTGAGTTCGCCGATATCTACGCCAATGCACTGCCGGGCTTCTTCAGCCTGAACTCCAACCCGGTGAAGATGTCCGATCCGCTTGCTCAGGAATTCGTCTCCTGGCGCGGCCCGTACAAGTCGACCGTGCGTTCGACCTACCAGATCCTGTCGCGCGGCACGCCGAACCTTGAAAACGAGACCTGGGTCGAATCGGCCAATGTGATCAACGGCACGGATACGCCGAAGGTCGCCGCCGAGAAGCTGCAGAAGGGCCTCGACAGCTGGTACAAGCCGGCCAAGTGATGTGATACCCCTCCCCAACCCCTCCCTACAAGGGGAGGGGTTTAGCCTGCCGCAAATAAGCGGTTCCGGCAGGGAGGGAATCGCTCCGCGAGTCTTCTTCCCCCTTGTGGGGAAGATGGCCGGAAGGCCAGAAGGGGTCTTTCGTCACGCAGAGGCATGGCGGTTCGCCTTAGCGAAGAAGCACCCTGACGGTGCATAAAAGTCCAGCTTCCCGGCTCCAAGATCTATCTAGCAACAAGGCAAAAGCCATGAGCGAAACCCACAACGCGGCCGAAATCGTCCCGATCAAGCGCCCGGTGCGCTGGCACATCTTCGTCTTCATGCTGCCCGCCGTGATCGTTTATTCCGCCGTCATGGTGCTGCCGCTCATCGAGACGCTCAGGCTGTCGCTTTACAACACGGTCGACGGGCAATCAGCTTTTGTCGGACTTGCGAATTTCAAGGTTCTGTTCGGCGATCCGCGCTGGGCGCATGATTTCTGGAACGCGCTCGTCAACAATCTGATCTTCTTCGCCATCCATATGTGCGTGCAGAACCCGATCGGCATTGCGCTCGCAGCCCTGCTTTCGGTGCCGAAGCTGCGCGGTGTCGCCTTCTACCGCACGGCGATGTTCCTGCCGACGCTGCTCTCCTTCGTCATCGTCGGTTTCATCTGGAAGCTGATCCTTTCACCGATCTGGGGTGTCGCGCCCTGGATGCTCGATCTCATCGGCCTGAAATTCCTGTTCGCACCTTGGCTCGGCAAGCCGGGTTCGGCGCTGATCGCCGTGTCGCTGATCTCCAACTGGCAATATATCGGCATTCCCATGATGCTGATCTATGCAGCGCTTCTCAGCATCCCCGAAGAGGTGATCGAGGCTGCCGAATGCGACGGCGTCACCGGCTGGGCGCAGTTCTGGAAGATCAAGCTGCCGCTCATCCTGCCGGCGATCGGCATCATCTCTATCCTCACCTTCGTCGGCAATTTCAACGCATTCGACCTGATCTACACCGTGCAGGGGGCGCTTGCCGGGCCTGACATGTCGACCGACATTCTCGGCACGCTGCTCTACCGCACCTTCTTCGGTTTCCAGCTGCAGCTCGGCGACCGCTCGATGGGTGCGACGATCGCCACCGTGATGTTCCTCATCATTCTCGCCGGCGTCTCGCTTTATCTCTTCGTCATCCAGCGGCGCATGCGTCGCTACCAGTTCTGAGGAGCGCGCATGTCCAAGGCACGCACATCTCCCATCCGCACCGGCCTCGTGCACCTGGCGCTCGGCGCCTATACCCTGGTCGCGCTGTTTCCGGTGTTCCTGACCATCGTCAATTCGTTCAAGGATCGCAGCTCGATCTTTCGCGAACCGCTGATGATCCCGACGCCGTCGACCTTCAGCCTCGTCGGCTACCAGACTGTGCTCGGGCAGGGCGATTTCGCCACCTATTTCCAGAACAGCTTCATCGTGACTGTTGTTTCGATTCTGCTGGTGCTGCTCTTCGGCGCCATGGCGGCCTTCGCGCTGTCGGAATACCGTTTCCGCGGCAATCTGCTGCTCGGGCTCTACATGGCGATCGGCATCATGATCCCGATCCGTCTCGGCACTGTGGCGATCCTGCAGGGCATGGTGGCGGCCGGCCTCGTCAATACGCTGACGGCGCTCGTCCTCGTCTATACCGCGCAGGGCATACCGCTCGCGATCTTCATCCTGTCGGAATTCATGCGCACGGTGTCGGACGACCTGAAGAATGCCGGGCGCATCGACGGGCTCTCGGAATATGCGATCTTCTTCCGCCTGGTGCTACCGCTGGTGCGCCCGGCCATGGCGACGGTCGCCGTCTTCACGATGATCCCGATCTGGAACGATCTCTGGTTCCCGCTGATCCTGGCGCCTGCCGAAAGCACCAAGACAGTGACGCTCGGCTCGCAGATTTTCATCGGTCAGTTCGTCACCAATTGGAACGCCGTGCTGGCCGCCTTGTCGCTCGCCATCCTGCCGATCCTCGTCCTTTACGTCATCTTCTCGCGGCAGCTGATCCGCGGCATCACGTCGGGAGCCGTCAAATGAGCCAGGAGAAACCGATCCGCGTCCTCGTTGCCGGCCTCGGCACTATGGGCCGCAGCCACGCGCTCGCCTATCACAACAATCCGGGCTTCGAGATCGTCGGTCTCGTCAACCGCTCGACACCGGAGCTGGAGCCCGCGCTGCAGGGCTATACTGTCCACCCCGACTTCGCGACGGCGCTTGCGGAGCTGAAGCCGGATCTCTGCTCGATCAACACCTATTCCGACAGTCATGCCGACTACGCTGTCGCCGCTTTCGAGGCGGGCTGTCATGTTTTCGTGGAGAAGCCGCTGGCGACCACCGTCGCCGATGCCGAGCGGGTCGTGGCGGCGGCTGAGAAGGCCGGGCGCAAGCTGGTGATCGGTTATATCCTGCGGCATCACCCATCCTGGACGAAGCTGATCGAGGAGGCGCGCAAGCTCGGCCCGCCTTACGTCTTCCGCATGAACCTCAACCAGCAGTCCAGCGGCCCGACCTGGGCGACGCACAAGTCGCTGATGCGCACGACCTCGCCGATTGTCGATTGCGGCGTTCATTATGTCGACGTGATGTGCCAGATCACCGACGCCAGGGCCGTCGAGGTGCGCGGCATGGGGCTGCGCCTGTCCGATGAGATCGCTGCCGACATGTATAATTACGGTCAGCTGCAGGTGCTTTTCGAGGACGGTTCGGTCGGCTGGTACGAGGCCGGCTGGGGGCCGATGATCTCGGAGACCGCTTTCTTCGTGAAGGACGTGATGTCGCCGAAGGGGGCGGTGTCGATTGTCATGGATCCAAACGCCAAGTCCGACGATATCGACACGCACACCAAGACCTCCGTGATCCGTCTGCATACGGCCGAAACCGGCCCGGACGGCAAGTTCATCCGGCCAGACCAGGACATGAGGATGACGGGTGAGCCCGGTCATCAGGAGCTCTGCGACCTGGAACAGGCCTTCATGCTGAGGGCGATCCGTGAGGATCTGAACCTCGACCGCCATATGGCGGATGCGGTGGCGTCACTGCGCATCTGCCTTGCCGCCGACGAGAGCGTGCGCACCGGCCAGCCGGTCAGATTGTAAGGGAAAGACAGTGGGATCACTTCAACTCAAATCCATCCGCAAGACCTATGGCACGCATGAGGTGCTGAAAGGCATCGACCTCGAAGTCAGGGACGGCGAATTCGTCATCTTTGTCGGGCCGTCGGGCTGTGGGAAATCGACGCTGCTGCGCAGCATTGCGGGCCTTGAGGATGTCACCTCGGGCGCCGTGGTCATCAACGGCCGCGACGAAACGCTGACGCCGCCGGCCAAACGCGGCATCGCCATGGTGTTCCAGTCTTATGCGCTCTATCCGCACCTGACGGTCAAGGACAATATGGGCCTCGGCCTCAAGCAGGCCGGCACCTCCAGAGAGGAGATCGACAAACGCGTCGGCAAGGCGTCCGGCATGCTATCGCTGGCACCTTATCTCGCACGTCGGCCGGCAGAGCTTTCCGGCGGCCAGCGCCAGCGCGTCGCGATCGGCCGCGCCATCGTGCGCGAACCGGAACTCTTCCTGTTCGATGAGCCGCTGTCGAACCTCGATGCGGCGCTACGCGTGCAGACTCGCCTGGAAATCGCTCGGCTGCATCGTAGCCTGAAGGCGACGATGATCTACGTCACCCACGACCAGGTCGAGGCGATGACGCTTGCCGACAAGATCGTCGTGTTGAATGCCGGCGCGATCGAACAGATCGGCTCGCCGATGGAACTCTATAATCGCCCGGCCAACGTCTTCGTTGCCGGTTTCATCGGCTCGCCTCAGATGAATTTCATCCCGGGCGAGAAGGTCGGCGATCACAGCGCCAAGACGATCGGGGTGCGCCCCGAACACATGACGCTGTCGCGCGAGCAGGGGAGCTGGGCTGCGAAGGTCGTGCATGTCGAGCATCTCGGCGCCGACACGATCATCTATCTGGAATCCGACCAGTGCGGCCTGCTGACGGCGCGCCTCTTCGGCGAGCACCAGTATGAGCCCGACGAAATCGTCTATGCGACGCCGGACCAGGCGCGCGTGCATCGCTTCGATGCCGACGACCGGGCGATCCGCTGAGCGGTTGACGGAACGAATAGCCCCGCCAGCGTGCGGGGCTTTTTGCTTCCAGTCGGCGCGGGCTCGATCAGCCGAGGACGGGCCGCATGAAGCTGCGCTCATAGCTGACGATGCTGCGGTTTCGCTTGTCGAGTTCGAAAGCCGCCTGACATTCCGGATCGCTTGCCATGCGCGTGCGGTAGTCCTCGTAGGTGGCAAGGCTTGAGAAGGAAAACAATGCTACGGCAATGTTGTTGGCGCCTTCAGAGGGCAGGAAATAACCGTGATGGGTGCCGCCCATCCTATTGACGATCGGAATCCAGAGCCGGGCATATTCCTCGAATTCGGCAAGCTTGTATGGATCGATCACATAGCGCAGGTGGCAGGTAATCATTGAAATATCCCCTCGCGCAAAATACCGGGCCGCGGGCTGCCCGGCTCGTTTGGTTTATTCAACTTCTGGCACGAAGCTGGGAGAGTTCAAGCGCTTTGTCGTGATGGCTGCATCACCTTTTCTGACAGTTCGGGCGGCCTGAAATGAAAAAGGCGCTGCGTCGGCGGCGCCTTTCGCACGAGTTGCGTTTCCGGATCAGTCGCGGATGATCAGCAGGTCGGCTGCCATGAAGCGCAGCGTCACGGTTTCGCCGGCCTGCGGTGGCGTGGTGCCGGGGCTGTTGAACATGTCGAAGGAGATGACGTTGCCGCCGACATCCATTCGGGTGCGGATGACCGAGCCTAAGAAGTGAGCCGAGACGACTTGGCCCGTCAGCGCGGTGTCGCTTCTGGCGCTGTCGGAGAGGGAGCCGGCTTCCGGGCGCAGCGCCAGCGAGATGGTTTCGCCGGCCTTGTTGGCTGCGACCGACTGCTTCAGCGTGATCTTCTGATCGCCGATCTGGATGAGGTTGGCATCGGGATCGACGACCTTGGCCTCAATGAGGTTCAATGTGCCGACGAAGGAGGCGACGAAGCGCGTGGCTGGCGTGTTGTAGATCTCGAAGGGCGAACCGATCTGATCGGCCTTGCCGGCATTCATGACGACGATGCGATCGGAGATCGACAGCGCCTCTTCCTGATCGTGGGTGACGAAAACAGTGGTGATGCCGAGCTGTTGCTGGATCTGGCGGATTTCCTCGCGCAGCGACACGCGGATCTTGGCGTCGAGTGCGGAGAGCGGCTCGTCGAGCAACAGCACCTGCGGCTTGACGGCAAGCGCGCGGGCGAGCGCCACGCGCTGCTGCTGGCCGCCCGACATCTGGTAAGGGAAGCGATCGGCAAGGTGATCGAGCTTAATGAGGCCGAGCATTTCCTTGACGCGGGCGTCGATCTCGGGCTTGGCGGCGCCGGCGACCTTGAGGCCGAAGGCGACATTGTCGTGCACCGTCATGTTCGGGAACAACGCGTAGGCCTGGAAGACCATGCCGATATTGCGCTGGTTCGGCTTCAGCGAGCTCTGGTCCTTGCCGTTGATGGTCAGCGTGCCGCCGGTCGGTGTTTCAAAGCCGGCGATCATGCGCAAAACGGTCGTCTTGCCGCAGCCCGACGGTCCGAGGAAGGAGACGAATTCACCCTTCTCGATGTTCATGTTGAAGTTCTTGACGACCTGGACCGGGCCGAAGGATTTCTGAATGTTGTTCAGTGCGAGAAAGGACATGAGCCAGTTACCTTAAGCCTTTGCCGGGCGGGCTTTGCCGAAGCGGGAAACGAGGTTGAGCAGGCCCATGCTGAGCCAGGTGATCGAGAAGGCGATGACGGCGAGCGCCGAAGGCTCGTAGGCCTTGTTGGCGCCGACGAGCTGCAGGTACGGACCGAAGGCCGGGCGGTTGAGCAGCGCGGCGAAGGTGAATTCGCCCATGACGATCGCCAGCGTGATGAAGGCGCCGGAGAGTACGCCGCTCATCACGTTCGGGAAGATGCAGCGGAACATGATGGTCGTCCAGCGGGCGCCGAGGCTTTCGGCCGCCTCCGTCAGCGTGCGGACATCGATGGCGCGCATGGCGGTATCGACGGCGCGGTACATGTAGGGCAGGGACAGCGTGATATAGGAGAAGACCAGCAGGGCGTTAGTCCCTGTCGTCGAACCCGTCAGCGGCAAGTAGGATGACGAATTGTACATTCTGAGGTAGCCAAAGACAATGACGATCGCCGGAATGACGAGCGGCAGCAGCGTGATGAACTCGACGACCGGACGCATCTGCGGCAGGCGCAGCCGCACCCAATAGGCCGTCGGCACCACGAGCAGCATGCCGAAGACGATGGTGAGCAACGCCATCAGCATGGAATAGCCGAAGGTCTCGCGGAACTGAATGTCCGAGAAAACCGACTGATAGGCGTCGAGGCTGTATTCGCCGCGGCGCATGCGCAGCGAAAATTCGACGGTGCCGATCAGTGGGATGATGAAATAGGATGCGCCGAGAATGATGGCAGCCCAGGCTCCGAGACGTTGTGTTTTCATTTCTGCCACCGCTCGGCGCGCATGCGCAGCATGAGATAAAGGATGTTGGATACGCCTGTGATGACAATCATGCCGAGAGCGATGGCGTAACCGAGGTTGGCATTGTGCAGAACGTCTCCGCGGATCTGCGCGTAGAGCAGGATCGGCACGATGTTCAGCGAACTGCCGGTCAGCGCGAAGGCGGTGGCGATGGCGCCGAAGGCGTTGGCGAAGAGCAGCAGAGTCGTGCCGAGCAGGCTCGGCCAGAGGATCGGCAGGGCGACCATCGTCCAGTATTGGCGGTTGGTGGCGCCGAGGATTTGCGATGCTTCGCGCCATTCCTTCTTCATGCCGTCGAGCGCCGGCGTCAGGATCAGCACCATCAGCGGGATCTGGAAATACATGTAGGTGATAGTGAGGCCGAGGAAAGACAGCAGGTTGAAACCTGTGCCATAGAGATTGAAGCCGAACCATTCCCGCAGGAAAACCGTCACGAGCCCGGTGCGGCCAAGTGTTGCGAGAAAGGCGAAGGCGAGCGGCACGCCGGCGAAATTCGAGGCGACGCCGGAGAAGGTCAGAAGCGTCGAGCGCACCGAGGCGGGCAGGCCGCCGAGCACGACGGCCCAGGCGAGGAAGAAGCCGATCAGCGCGCCGCCGAGAGCGGAGGCGACGGACACGCGAATACTGATCCAGTAGGCGCTGATAATGGATGGAGTGAAGAGATCGCCGATATTCTTCAGCGTGAAATCGCCCTCGGGCGTCAGGAACGCGCCGGCCACGAGATAAAGCGTGGGGATGATCAGGAACAGCAGGGAAAAAATAATGAAGGGTGCAATACCCAGCCAGTCGATCACGCGGTCTTTGTTGATCAAGGGGGCGCTGCTTACCATCGGTGTTGAAACGGTACTCATGGAAAGCTCATCCTGGGGCGTCGGAGTGAGAAAGCCTCCCCGCCTTTTGGGCGGGGAGGCCGGATCGGAGATTACTTGACGGCTGCGCCGACGACGGAATCCCAGTTCTTGGTGATGGCTTCCTTGCCGGCAGCCTGTTCTTCGAGCGTCGGGAAGACAGCCTTTTCATAGGCTGCTGCCGGCGGCAGCTTGTCGAGCAGGTCCTTCGGGATCTTGTTGTTCTTGGCAAGATCGTTGAAGCGGATCGGGTGGCAATAGCCCTTCAGCCAGCCGAGCTGACCTTCGTCGGAGTAGAGGTATTCCATCCAGAGCTTGGCAGCGTTCGGGTGCGGAGCGAAGGCGGAGATCGCCTGCACATAGACGCCGGCAACGACGCCGGTCTTCGGAACGACGACTTCGAACGGAGGATTGCCCTTCAGGCTTTCACCCCACGAAAGTGCGTTGTAGTCCCAGGCGACGATGATCGGCGTGGAGCCCTGCGCGAAGGGGGCAGCCTTGCCGACGACCGGCACGAAGTTGCCGGCCTTGTTGAGTTCGGCGAAGAACTTCAGGCCTTCTTCGCCTGCCTTGGCTGCATCACCGCCGGACGCGGAAAGGCCAGCGGCATACACGCCCTGGACGGCCTGGTTGGCCGTGCGCGGGTCGCCGGCGAGTGCGACGGTGTTTGCATAGTCGCTCTTCTTCAGGTCTGCCCAGTCTGCCGGCGATTCCTTGACGAGATCCTTGTTCACGAGGAACGAGAGAACGCCGTAATAGTCGCCGTACCAGTAGCCTTCGGAATCTTTTGCGGAATCCGGGATCGAGTCCCAGGTGGAGACCTTGTAGGGCTGGATCAGGCCGTCCTTCTTGGCGGACGGGCCGAAGGAGAGGCCGACGTCGATGACATCGGGAGCCTGCGGGCCGGTGTTGCCCTTGTTGGCCTTGATGGCTTCGATTTCGTCGCCCGAACCGGCATCCGGGTTCAGTTCGTTGACTTCGAGACCATACTTGGCCTTGAAGCCGGCAATGACGTCGCCGTAGCCGCACCAGTCATGCGGAAGGGCGATCGTGGTCAGCGTGCCTTCCTTCTTGGCGGCGGCGATGAGTTCAGCGCTCGGTTCTGCGGCAGCAATCGCGGTCGAAGCCACGATCATCGCAGTAGAAAGCGACAGGAGTCGAGAAAGATTAGAGATCACTGTTGTTCTCCTTCGGGTTTTCAGTGTCTGGCGATGCTGTTAATCAGCTTACATGAAGCTTGTGTGACGGTTGGATGACGTTAATTTTGCCGGGATAGCAGGCGCTTGCGACAGATGTTTCGATTGCGACTGCATCGCTCACTTCCGCCAAATCCGTCATTGTTTTTCCTCTCCTTTAGTCTTGTCCTCCTAACCGAGTTTGCGGAAAAGCGTGGTCTGCTCGAACAAGCCCTCCAGGGTCTTCATGCGTTCCTTCGTCTCATCCCAGGTGGAATTCTGAACGGCCTCGATCAGCGCCTCGACGATGAAAAGAGTAACGACGGACGAATCCCAGGCTGAGGGCGCCTCGATCCGCACACGGAAGGCATGCCTGGCCAGCTTGGCGGCGGGCGAGCCCCACTGGTCGGTGAAGACGACGATTTCGGCGCCGCGCTTTCGGGCGGCGGTTGCCAGGCTCACCATCTCCTGTTCGTAACGGCGGATATCGAAGATGATCAGGATATCGCCGGCATTCATGTTGAGGACATATTGCGGCCAGCTGCTGGAATTGGAGGACAGCAGCGTCGTGGCAGGCCGGATGACCTGCATATGGGTGAAGAAATATTCGGCAAGGGCGCCGGTGATGCGGCCGCCGACGAAGTAGAGGCCGCGCTTGCGGTCCGACAGCAGCGAGGCGACGCTGTCGAAGGTCGCGGTGTCGAGATCGGTCAGCGTCTGGCGCAGATTGCCCATGATGGCATCGGCGAAACGGTTGAGGATATGGGTTCCCGGTGCATTCTGCGCCCAGCGATCATGCTTGGCAATTGGGTTGGAGATCGTCGCTTCGACCTCCAGATGCAGGTGCGCCTGAAAATCCGGATAGCCTTTGAAGCCGAGCTTTTGCACCATGCGCACGACGGTCGGCGTGGACACGCCGGCATTCTCGGCGATGGTGGTAATACTGCCGAGGCCGGACACCGGATAATTGTCGAGAAGGCTTTCAGCTAATTGTTTTTCGGCGCGCGTCAACAGCCCGAAATGCGAGTGTATGACGTCCGAAACCGTCTTTGACGCAACTGTCACCTAATCTTGCTCCCCGGGATGGTCTAGCGCCACTTTCCCAACCAAAGTTAACAACGCTGTCATAATCCATGTCAACCGGTGTCATGAAAAGAATTTTTCAGAGGATGCTTGACAGTGATGGAAACCTGAAGAATTCTTTTCTTATAACATTTTATTAATGGATAGGAGTGGCGCCTTTGGTGCTGGCCCGGCCGAAAATCCTCAGCGAAGCGGACGGCAACTGCGTCGGGATCGAGCGCGTCGGCGGCCAGAGCCCGGTGTTGCTCGTCTGCGAGCACGCTTCCAATGCGCTTCCTGCCTGCTTCAGCGATCTCGGTTTGCCGAGCGAAGCGCTGTCGAGCCATATTGCGTGGGACCCCGGCGCGCTCGCCGTTGCCCGCGCCATATCGCAAGCACTCGACGCAACGCTCGTCTACCAGCGCTTCTCCCGACTCATCTACGACTGCAACCGGCCGCCGAGTTCACCGGGCGCCATGCCGGAGACCAGCGAAATCTATGCCATTCCCGGCAACAAAGATTTGACCGCCGAAGAACGCCTGGCGCGCACCGATGCGCTCTACGTGCCATTTCACGACGCCATTCGCGAGCTGATCCGCGATCGCAGGGCGAGGGGGCAAGACAGCATTATCGTGACGATGCACAGCTTCACGCCGGTCTATCACGGCCGGCAACGCGCCGTCGAACTTGGCATACTGCACGACGAAGATAGCCGGCTGGCCGACCGCATGATGGATGCTGCTGCTGAAGCGCCGCTTTACAGGACTGAACGCAACCAGCCTTATGGGCCGGAGGACGGCGTGACCCACACGCTGATCCTGCACGGGCTTTCGAACGGCTTGCGCAATGTGATGATCGAGGTCCGCAACGACCTCGTCGCAGACGATGGCGGCCAAAGGGTCATGGCCGACTATCTGACAGGGCTTCTCCAGCGCAGCCTGGAAGCCTGAATAAAAAAAGACCCGAGGGAGCAGTTTATCTGCGGACGTCCGCACGGCGAAAATGCCGCGGGCAATTGGCACTGAACCGGCCTGCAATCCCGCGGCCGGTTCGTCAACAGGGGGAAGTCATGTCGGACTACACCGAACTGGACAAGAAGCAGGATGTGCACATCCTGCATTCCATGGGCTATGCCCAGGAACTCGAACGGCGAATGAGCTCATTCTCGAATTTCGCCGTCTCATTCTCCATTATCTGCATTCTCTCCGGCGGCATCAATTCGCTGGCGCAGGCGACTTCGGGCGCCGGCGGAGCGGCGATCGGCATCGGCTGGCCCGTGGGATGCTTCATCTCGCTCGTTTTCGCCGTCGCCATGGCGCAGATCAGCTCCGCCTATCCGACGGCGGGCGGCCTCTATCACTGGGGCTCGATCCTCGGCAACCGCTTCACCGGCTGGCTGACAGCCTGGTTCAATCTGCTCGGTCTCGTCACCGTTCTCGGCGCCATCAACGTCGGTACCTATTACTTCTTCATGGGCTCCTTCGGCACCACTTATCTCGGGCTGACGGACACGATCACGGTGCGGATCATTTTCCTCGTCATAATTACCGGCGCGCAGGCGCTGGTAAACCACATGGGGATTGGCTTGACCGCGAAGCTCACGGACTTCTCGGGCTACCTGATCTTCGCAACCTCGATCGCGCTGGCGGCCGTCTGCCTTATCGCGGCCCCTTCCTATGAGTTCGGCCGCCTCTTCACGTTCGCCAACTATTCCGGCGAAATCGGCGGTAGCGTATGGCCGTCGACCTCGGGCGCCTGGGTCTTCCTTCTCGGCCTGTTGTTGCCGATCTACACCATCACCGGCTATGACGCCTCGGCTCATACGTCGGAGGAGACGGTCAAGGCCGCCCATTCGGTGCCGCGCGGCATGGTCGCCTCGGTCCTGTGGTCGGCGCTGTTCGGTTATATCATGCTGTGCGCCTTTGTGCTCATGCTGCCGAACATGGACGACGCGGCCAAACAGGGCTGGAACGTGTTCTTCTGGGCGATGGACAGCCAGGTAAACCCCGTCGTCAAGGACATCCTCTATCTAGCGATCTTCGTCAGCCAATGGCTGTGCGGCCTTGCGACCGTCACCTCGGTCTCGCGCATGATCTTCGCCTTCTCGCGTGACGGTGGCCTTCCGGCCGCCAAGGCGCTGTCGAAGGTCAGCCCGCAATACCGCACTCCGGTGGCCGCGATCTGGACGGGATCGATCCTGTCGGTTCTGTTCGTTTGGTTCACCTCACTCGACTTCGTGAAAATCGGCGATACGCCGGTTTACACGATCGTAGTTTCGTGCACGGTCATCTTCCTGTTCTTCTCCTTTGCGATCCCGATAACGCTCGGCCTCTTCGCCTGGGGTACGTCTAAGTGGGACAAGATGGGCCCGTGGAACCTCGGCGAAGGCCTCTTCAAGCTCTTTGCCGTGCTCTCGATCATCGCGATGGTCCTGATCTTCGTTCTCGGAGTCCAGCCGCCGAACGGTGCTGCGCTTTACGTTACCGTCGGGTTCCTCTTGCTGACGGCGATCGTCTGGTTCGGCTTCGAGAGCCGGCGCTTCAAGGGGCCGCCGATCGGCGCCGAAGTGGCGAAGCGCCAGGCCGAAATCGCGGCGGCGGAAGCGGCCGTCGGCGAAAGCGGCGAACGTTAAGCAACGAGGCTTCCCTCTCAAATGGCGGGGCCGCTCCTGCGGCCCCATCACCGGTTCAACGAAAAGGCATCGGGCCGCCACACTAGGCCGGGCGCATGCGATTTTGTTGCCCCGATTTTTTCAATCCCAATTTCAGGCGGATTACTCATGAGCAGCAGCTATACAATCGACGATCTCAGGAAGGATGTTGCCGAAGGGCGCATCGACACCGTTCTGGCCTGCCAGGTGGACATGCAGGGGCGGCTGATGGGCAAGCGCTTCCAGGCCGAATATTTTGTCGAAAGCGCCTGGAAGGAAACGCACAGCTGCAACTACCTGCAAGCCACCGACATGGAGATGGAGACCGTCTCCGGCTACAAGGCGACGAGCTGGGAGAAGGGTTACGGCGATTATACGATGAAGCCGGATCTTGCGACGCTGCGCCGCATTCCCTGGCTCGAGGGCACGGCGCTCGTACTCTGCGACGTGCTCGACCATCACACGCATGAGGAAGTCGCCCATTCGCCGCGTGCGATCCTGAAGAAGCAGGTGAAGCGCCTCGAAGACATGGGCATGAAGGCCTATATGGCCTCCGAGCTGGAATTCTTTCTGTTCGACCAGAGCTACGAGGCGGCGCATGCCTCGGGTTACCGCAACCTGAAGCTCGCCAGCGCCTACAACGAGGACTACCACATCTTCCAGACCACGAAGGAAGAAGAGGTGATGCGGGCGATCCGCACCGGGCTGCAGGGCGCCGGCATTCCGGTCGAGAACTCCAAGGGCGAGGCTTCCGCCGGTCAGGAGGAGATCAACGTGCGCTATGCCGACGCGCTCGCCATGGCCGACCGGCATGCGATCATCAAAAACGGCTGCAAGGAGATCGCCTGGTCGAAGGGCAAGGCCATCACCTTCCTCGCCAAGTGGAACTACAATGCCGCCGGCAGCTCCTCGCATATCCACCAGTCGCTCTGGAGCCTCGAGGAAAAGCCGCTGTTCTTCGATCACACCGGCAAATACGGCATGTCGCCGCTAATGCACAATTACATCGCCGGGCTTCTCGCCCATGCGAGCGAGATCACCTATTTCCTGGCGCCCTACATTAATTCCTACAAGCGCTTCATGGCCGGCACCTTCGCACCGACCAAGGCGATCTGGAGCAAGGACAACCGCACTGCCGGCTACCGCCTCTGCGGCGAGGAGACCAAGGGAATCCGTATCGAATGCCGCGTCGGAGGCTCCGATCTCAATCCTTATCTCGCCTTCGCCGCGCTGCTTGCCGCCGGTATCGACGGCATCGAGAACAAGCTGGAGCTCGAAGCTCCGTTCGTCGGTGACGCCTATGGCGGCAAGGACATTCGCGAAATTCCGCGCACGCTGCGCGCGGCAACGACTGAAATGACGGAATCGGCGATGCTGCGCAAAGCCTTCGGCGACGACGTCATCGACCATTACACCCGTGCTGCCGAATGGGAGCAGGAAGAATACGACCGCCGCATCACCGATTGGGAAGTGGCGCGGGGTTTCGAAAGAGCTTAATACGGATTTCGCGGGATTGCTCCTCACCCTAACCCTCCCCCCGTAGAAACGGGGAGGGGACGTGCCCTTGCGGGGCTGGCGGTTGAGGAAAACGGTGCTGCATATCCCTTCTCCCCGTAAGCGGGGAGAAGGTGCCGGCAGGCGGATGAGGGGCTGCGGCCTCACTCAATTTTTGATGAATACGAGGACAGGAAATCGATCATGGCAATGATCCAATGCATTTCACCGGTCGACGGATCGGTTTACGCGGAGCGCCCGGCACTTTCGCTCGACGCCGCCAAGGACGTGGTGGCGCGCGCCCGCAAGGCGCAGAAGGCCTGGGCGAGGCGACCGCTTGAAGAGCGTGTCCAGCTTGTCCTGAAAGGCGCCGCACGGCTGAACGAAATGTCCGACGTCGTCGTGCCGGAGCTTGCCTGGCAGATGGGCCGGCCGATCAAATACGGCGGTGAATACAAGGGCTTCAACGAGCGCTCCAATTATGTCGCGTCGATTGCGGCGGGTGCGCTGGCACCTGTTGTCGTCGAGGAGAGCGACCGTTTCGAGCGCCGTATCGAACGCGAAGCGCATGGCGTCGTCTTCGTCGTTGCACCCTGGAACTACCCCTATATGACGGCGATCAACACGATCGCGCCGGCGCTGATGGCCGGCAATACGGTGGTGCTGAAACATGCCTCGCAGACATTGCTCGTCGGCGAACGGCTGGTGCAGGCCTTTATCGAGGCCGGTGTTCCCGAGGATGTGTTCCAGAACGTCTTCCTCGACCATGAGACGACCTCGGCGCTGATTGCCGCCGGCAGCTTCAATTTCGTCAACTTTACCGGATCGGTCGAAGGCGGGCGGTCGATGGAGCGGGCCGCCGCCGGCACCTTCACGGGCCTCGGCCTCGAACTCGGCGGCAAGGATCCGGGCTACGTCATGGAAGACGCCGATCTCGATGCGGCCGTCGACACGTTGATGGACGGCGCGACCTATAATTCCGGCCAGTGCTGCTGCGGCATCGAGCGCATCTATGTGCATGAGTCTCTTTACGATGCCTTCGTCGAGAAATCGGTCGCCTGGGTGTCGAACTACAAGCTCGGCAATCCGCTCGATCCTGAGACTTCGCTCGGGCCGATGGCGAACAAGCGCTTCGCCAAGGTCGTGCGCGAGCAGATCGCCGATGCGGTTTCCAAGGGCGCCAAGGCGCTTGTCGACCCCAAGCTTTTCCCACAGGATGACGGCGGCGCCTATCTCGCGCCGCAGGTCCTCGTCGATGTCGACCATTCCATGGCCTTCATGCGCGAGGAGACCTTCGGCCCGGCGGTCGGCATCATGAAGGTGAAGAGCGACGAAGAGGCACTGGCCTTGATGAACGACAGCCAGTACGGGCTGACCGCTTCGCTATGGACCAAGGATGCCGAGCGGGCGGCGCGGCTTGGCCGCGAGATCGAAACCGGCACCGTCTTCATGAACCGCGCCGACTATCTCGATCCGGCGCTCTGCTGGACCGGTGTCAAGGAGACCGGCCGCGGCGGTTCGCTCTCGATCATCGGTTTCCAGAATCTGACTCGCCCGAAATCCTTCCACCTGAAGAAAGTCACAGCATGAGCAGCAACATCACTGCAAACTGGAGCTATCCGACATCGGTCAAGCTCGGCCGGGGCCGCATCAAGGAACTGTCCGACGCCTGCAAGAGCCTTGGCATCAAAAAGCCGCTGCTCGTCACCGACCGCGGCCTCGCCTCGATGGCGATCACCAAGAACGCGCTCGATATCCTCGAAGATGCCGGTCTCGGCCGGGCGATCTTTGCCGATGTCGATCCGAACCCGAACGAGAAGAACCTCGAGGCCGGCGTCAAGGCTTTCAAGGATGGCGGCCATGACGGTGTCGTCGCCTTTGGCGGCGGCTCCGGTCTCGATCTCGGCAAGTGCGTCGCCTTCATGGCCGGCCAGAGCCGGCCAGTCTGGGATTTCGAGGATATCGGCGACTGGTGGACACGCGCGAGCCTCGAAGGCATCGCCCCGATCGTCGCCGTGCCGACGACGGCCGGCACCGGCTCGGAAGTCGGCCGCGCCAGCGTCATCACCAATTCCGTCACACATGTGAAGAAGATCATCTTCCATCCGAAGTTCCTGCCAGGCGTCGTCATCTCCGATCCGGAACTGACGGTCGGCATGCCGAAGATCATCACCGCCGGCACCGGCATGGATGCCTTCGCCCATTGCCTGGAGGCCTATTCCTCGCCCTTCTATCACCCGATGTCGGCCGGCATCGCGCTCGAAGGCATGCGTCTCGTCAAGGAATTCCTGCCGCGCGCCTATCGGGAAGGGACCGATCTCGAAGCCCGCGCCAACATGATGGCCGCCGCTGCCATGGGCGCGGTCGCTTTCCAGAAGGGGCTCGGCGCCATCCATGCGCTGTCGCACCCGATCGGCGCGGTCTACAACACCCATCATGGCATGACCAATGCGGTTGTCATGCCGGCGGTGCTGCGCTTCAACCGCGCTGTCATCGAGGAGAAGATCGGCCGGGCGGCCGCCTATCTCGGCATTTCGGGCGGTTTCGACGGCTTCTACGATTATGTGCTGAAGCTCCGTTCCGATCTCGGTGTGCCGGATACGCTGACGGCAATGGGAATCGCGTCCGACCGCATCGACGAACTGTCGGCCATGGCGATCGAAGATCCGAGCGCCGGGGGCAATCCGGTTGCCATGACGCTCGAAAACACCAAGGCGCTTTTCAGGGACTGCTTCTGATAAGATCAGATGGACCTGCAGATCGGCCCGGAAAGCTCTTGCTTTCCGGGCTCTTTCATTTTGGAGGCATCCTGAATTTTAGGGATGTGAAAAATACCGCCTGCAATTTCGCCGCGCGCGTTCGCAATTTGTTAACCATGATTGTAAAGGATGGGTTAACCGCACGATGCTCCGACAGTGCGCACAAGAGCGATGCCGGCTCGCGCCATTTCCTCCGAGGACCGAACATGCCAGTCATTACATTCGCAAATACCAAGGGCGGCGCCGGCAAGACGACCGCTGTTCTCTTGCTCGCGACCGAGCTTGCCCGTCAGGGCTATCGCGTGACCATTCTGGATGCCGATCCGCAGCATTGGATTTCACGTTGGCACGAGATATCGGGGCACGTGCCTAATATTTCAGTGATCGATTTCGTGACGACCGCCTCGCTGCCGCAGCATATCAGCGAAAACAAGCATAATACCGACTATTTCATCGTCGACCTGCCGGGCGCGCGCAATCCGCTGCTTGCCACCGCCGTCGGTCTTTCCGACCATGTACTGATCCCGATCCAGGGCTGTGCCATGGATGCGCGCGGCGGCGCGCAGGTGCTCGAACTGCTGCAGTATCTGGACGAGAAGGCAGGCATCAAGATCGGCCATTCGGTGGTGCTGACCCGCGTCAGCTCGATGGTGACGACCCGGGCGCTGCAACTCGTCAAGTCGCTGCTCAGCGAGCGGCACGTGCCGGTGCTGGACACGGCGATTATCGAACGTTCGGCCTTCCGCGACATCTTCGACTGTGGCGGCACGCTGCAGACCATGGACCCCACGCGCGTCAGCAATCTCGACAAGGCGCGTGAGAACGCCGCCTGTTTCGCCCAGGAAATCATGCGCAAGGTGCCTGTTCGGTTGACAGCCTCGGCTCGCATGGCGACGGCGGCCTGAATACCCAAGCATTGAAACAGAAAGGCCGTCGGGGCGATCCGGCGGCCTTATCGTTTGTGACCAGTTTGGCTTTGGCTCAGTCGACGAACTCGACCGTCACACCGGGCTTGACCATTTTCGCAAGCTCGGTTGCATCCCAGTTGGTCAGGCGAATGCAGCCGTGGCTCTGGGTGCGGCCGATCTTGGAGGGCTCCGGCGTGCCGTGGATGCCGTAAGTCGGCCTGGAAAGCGCCATCCAGACGGTGCCGACCGGGCCGTTCGGGCCTGGGGGAATGTTGAGGATCTTGTCGTTGGCGCCCTGCTGAAAGTTGATCTTCGGGTTGTAGGTATAACCGGGATTGAACGCGACGCGCTCGACCGTCACCGTGCCGGACGGGGAGGGGGTGTCGGTTGAGCCGATCGAAGCCGGGTAGGCGGCGATAAGATTGCCGGCGCCGTCATAGGCGAAAACCTGTTTGCGCCCCTTGTCGGCGATGATGCGGGCGACCTCGCCGGTCTTCATCTCGCCGGGATTGACGACCTTGATCACCGTGCCGGGAACACTGAAATCGGCGCCGGGATTCATCTCCTTGAGGAAGGCCTCGTCCATATGGAAACGCTCGGCCAGCATTTCAGTGGTCGAGGTATAGGCGAGCGACGGCAGCAGCGCCTTATGCGAATAATCTTCCGGGATCTCCGCGACGAAGGGGCCGGCGGCATCGGCCGGCGTGATCGTATAGCTGACGACGGGCAGGCCGCCGTTCATGCGCAGCTCTTCCAGAATGGCATCGGTGTCGTTGGGGTCGAGCTTTGACCCCGTCATCTGGTCGTAAGCATAAATGCCCTTGGTGACGTTCGAGCCCATGTGCCCGTCGATGACGCCGGGAGAGATGCCGGCGCGGTCGAGGAAGACCTGCAGCGCGACGATCTCGGGCTTCGATTTGTTCTTCAGCGTGATCACGGGCTCGTCGGGTGCTGCCTTCGGCGCATCGGCGGGCGGGATCTGCTGATCGGGATCGATCGAAGCGTAATCGTCGCCCGATTGCGGATTGCCAATGCTGTTGTCCTTCGGATAGGGCTCCTCGCCGAGCGGCAGGCGCTCGATTGCAGCGTCGCGCGGAATGCCACCGGTGACGGCGCCGCGTTCGGAATAACGCGTATCGCCATAGGAATTGTCGTCGGCATAATAGGGATCGTTGCCACCCTGGTCGGTATAAACCTCGCGCGGGCCGGGCCGTGGTGGATAGTAGCCGCGGGCGCGCATTTCGGTGGCGACGACGTTGCCGTAGGCGTCGATCAGCACGCGGTTGCCGCTGCGGTCGCGGGCATAGGCAAAGCCGCGCGGGACATAATCGAGGATTTCGCCGTTCGGCGTGACCAGCACGACATCGCTCTGGCGACGGTCACGAAACTGCTGCGCGCCGGCCTGCGGTGCTGCAGCCGCAACGGCTGCCAGCACGGCCGCAAGCGAAAATGCCGACTTCAAAAAGCGATTCACGTCTCACACCTCGAACAGTGACTGGGCCGACACACACCCGCGAATTTTGACGCTAGTGTGGAATTTATGAAAGCGTGCTGAACAAAATATGAAAATCCCTAAGATTTCCTTTTACTCATAAACGTTTGCATCCTTGTGTCCGTTCCGCAAAATCCACGGTTGCGGCAAAAGCGCAAGAGGAGAACGGCGCGATTGACGAAAGAGGGCGCGAAACTTAGAGCTTTTCCGGGTTAGACTGCGGCATTCTGCCGGAGCAGGTTTTCGTCAGGGCAAAGGCGATTGGCGAAGGGCATACCCCAAGGTACGTCCGAGCCGATCGCCTCTGATCCTGGCGGAAACATGCCCGGCCCACCGGCCGCACCGCTTCGCCGTGGCGAAGCGATGTGCGTCCGGCGATTCCAAAGTCTTGCAGATTTGCCAGCCAAATTTGCGGGAGGGTTGGCTGAAACAGGGCGGCTGATCGACCGGCCGGCTTGGCCGTAGAGCTTGGCTACGACGCGCGCCGGCCGGTCGACCATCCGACCGTTTGAGCCAACAGAATGCTGCAATCTAACCCGGAAAAGCTCTAACGCTACGGCGGCCGCTAACCTTGAGGAGACCGAGATGATCGAATTTGCCGCTGCAAGCGGGCCGCGCCTGATGCTGGATGAAACATCGGTGCTCGATATCGGCGGATGCATTGTCGACGGCGTCGATATTGCGCCAAAGCGTGCCATTCCGGACGATGGCGATCCGCGAATCGATCACTCGCTCGAAGGTTTCCTCTTCACCTGCGGCCCGGACCATATCCGCCATCGCCAGCCGATCGCCGGCCGTGCCGACGGCAAGGTCTATCCGCTGCACGGATCGGCCTCCGGCCACGCCGCCAAGATCCTGTGGACGAAACACGAGAATGGCAATGCCGAATGCCGCGCCGATATCGACATTACCACGGTCGAGGGACTGCCGCAGCGCATCGAGCGGCTGTGGCGGATCGACGGCGCGAACGGCGAGGTGCGGCTCGAAGACCGGGTTATCAATACCAGCGATCAGGCGGTGCCGACCTTCCTGATGTACCATATGAATGTCGGCGGCAAATGGCTGGACGACGGCACGCGGCTCGAAGGCCGGATGCTGGAGAATGGCGGCTTCCCCTGGACATTCGGCGAGGAGCCCGGCGGCATCTTCTGTGTGCCGGCGACGGCGACGGAGGAGGGCTCGGCGGAAGTCCGGCTCGGGCCGATCGCCGCAATTGGCGGCAGGACGCTCAACGTGCGCTTCCGCGCCGATACGCTGCCTTATCTGCAGGTTTGGCGGAACCAGAAGGCGCCCGCTCATATTATCGGCATCGAGCCGGTGTCGCATCGCTGGGTATTGCGCGACGAGCTTCATGCGGCCGGTGAATTCAACATGCTCGCCCCGGGCGAAAGCCGCAGCTATGCGCTGACCTTTGCCTTCCTGTGAGTGAAGTGTTGTTGACGCTTGCGGGCCTCCCGTCGTAGACCTTCAGCCCACGATCTTTGAGGAGACAAGACGATGGATATTCGCCAGATCGACGATGAATATTCGGTTTCGGGACAGATCACGCTTGAGGACCTCGATGAGATCAAGGCGTTGGGCTTCAAATCGATCGTCTGCCATCGCCCCGACCATGAAAGCCACGACCAGGCGTCGTTTTCCGTCATCGAGGCGCGTGCCAAAGAGCTCGGACTCGACATCGCTCATGTGCCGGTTGGACCGATGGGCGTGACCGAAGAGGCAGTGCAGGGCATGGTCGACGCGCTCGACGAATTCCCGCGGCCAATGCTTGGCTATTGCCGCTCGGGCGCGCGCTCGACGGCGATCTATCAGAAAACTCAGCATATCCGCAATTAACCGCCCTTTCCGGGCTCCTACTTCCGGCGTTGAACCTCAGCGCCGGCACCTTTCATTGATGCAGGAGACGATAATGAGCATTAAGCGTATCGACGTCGGCGCGCGCATGAGCGGCGCCGTCATTCACGGCAACACGGTCTACCTCGCAGGCCAGGTGGGTGAGGGCGAAAGCGTCACCGATCAGTGCAAGTCTGCGCTCGCCGAAGTCGACCGTCTGCTGGCGGCCGCCGGCAGTAACAAGTCGAAGATCCTGCAGACCCTCGTCTATCTTTCCGACATCGCTTATTTCGGCGAGATGAACGCAGCCTGGGAAGCCTGGATCGATCCGGCCAATCCGCCGGCACGCGCCACCAGCGAAGCCAAGCTCGCCGCGCCGAAATACAAGGTCGAGTTCATCGTTACGGCTGCGCTCGACTAAGTTCGCCGCAGTTCCGTCTCTCAAAGCCGGTGGGGCGCCCTTACCGGCTTTTTGTTTGCGCGATTTCCGAAAGCGTTCTGGTCGGTGTGATCGCTTCCGGATCGAGCTTCACCTCGATGATCGCCGGTTTGCCGCTTCTTCGCGCGCGCTCGAAAGCCGGGGCGAATTCCTCCGTGCTTTCCACCGTCTCGCCGTGGCCGCCATAGGCGCGGGCAAGGGCCGCGAAGTCGGGGTTGGTGAGATCGGTGCTGCTGACGCGGCCGGGATATTCGCGCTCCTGATGCATGCGGATCGTGCCGTACATGCCGTTGTTGACGACGATTGCGATGATCGGCAGACCGTAGCGGATGGCGGTGGCGAATTCCTGGCCATGCATCAGGAAACAGCCGTCGCCGGCAAAACAGATGACCTCACGCTCGGGAAAAAGCCGCTTGGCGGCCACCGCGGCGGGCAACCCGTAACCCATCGAGCCGGAGGTGGGCGCGGCCTGGGTGTTGAAGCGGCGGAAACGATGGAAGCGATGCAGCCAGGTGGCATAGTTGCCGGCGCCGTTGGTGAAGATTGCGTCCTGCCTGGTATTCGCCTCCAGCCACTCCATGATCGGTCCCATATGGACAGCGCCAGGACCTATCGCTGGCGGCTTCGACCAGGCGAGATAGGCTTGGTGCATGCGCTCCGTGCGCTCCGCCCAGTGCGGCTCGGTCGGCGCTTTCAGATCGGTAAGTGCAGCGACGAAATCGGCCGGTGCCGCGCAGATCGCCAGATCCGGGCGATAGATACGGCCGAGTTCGGACGCATCGGGATAGACGTGGACCAGCGATTGCTGGGGGTAGGGGATGTCGATCAGCGTGTAGGACGACGAGGGCATTTCCGACATGCGGGCGCCGAGCAGGATCACCAGGTCGCTCTCCTTGATCTCCTTGGCGAGCGCCGGATTGATGCCAATGCCGACATCGCCGGCATAGCAGGGATGAAGGTGATCGAACAGCATCTGCCGGCGGAAGGAGCAGCCGACCGGCAATTGGAAACGCTCGGCGAAGATTGCAAAATCGGCGACGGCATCGGCATCCCAGCGCGTGCCGCCGAGGATCACCACCGGTCGCTCAGCTTTGAGCAGACGCAGATAGAGATCGTCGATCTGGCTGGGGCCGGGATGCGCCTCGACGTTGGCATAACGCCTGGCGAGGGGCGCCTCGACCTCGTCGCGCAGCATGTCTTCCGGCAGCGTCAGCACCACGGGGCCGGGACGGCCGGAGGTTGCGATCGCAAAGGCGCGGGTGACGAATTCGGGAATTCGGGCGGCATCGTCGATTTCACCCACCCATTTGGCGAATTCGGTGAAGGCGCGGCGGAATTCGACCTCCTGGAAGGCCTCGCGCTCACGTGCATCACGCTGCACCTGGCCGATGAAGAGGATCATCGGGATCGAATCCTGCCTTGATATATGCAGGCCGGCGGAGGCGTTGGTGGCGCCGGGGCCGCGGGTCACCATGCAGATGCCGGGTTCGCCGGTGAGCCTGCCCCAGCAATCCGCCATCATCGCCGCCCCGCCTTCCTGCCGGCAGACGAGGACGTCGATATCGCTGTCACGCAAGGCGTCGAGCACGGCGAGGAAACTCTCGCCGGGCACGCAGGAGAGGCGTTTGACACCGTTCGCCTTCAGCGCCTCGACGATCAGTTCCCCGCCCGTTTGTTTCATAATGATACCTTCTTCATGACGATGTCTTCCTCTCAAGCTCGGCGAGTTCCGCCAGAATTTCTTCCCTGTGTTCGCCGAGACGCGGGCTCGGCCTGACGTAGCGCAATGGTGTTTCCGACAGCCCCACCGGCGTCCTGACCCCGGGGATGACGGTGCCGGCGGCATCGGCAAGGTCGATGCGCAGACCGCGAGCCTTCACTTGCGGGTCGGCGAACATTTCCTCGATCGTGTTGATCGCGCCCGATGGAACCGCGTTCTGCTCGCAGGCCTTCAGGAGATCCGCCTTCTGCCATTTCAGCGTCTCCGTGGAGATCAGGCGGCGCACCTCGCCGCGGTTGGCGACGCGGGCCTTGTTGGTGGAGAAACGCTCGTCATCCGCGATCGTCTCCAGGCCGAGGATGGTAGACAGGCGGCGGAACTGGCCGTCGTTGCCGACGGCCAGGATGAGATAACCGTCGGCCGTCGGCACGACCTCATAGGGCGAGATGTTCGGATGGGCGTTGCCGAGGCGGGTCGGTGCTGCGCCGGAGATGAGGTAATTCATGTTCTGATTGGCGAGGACAGCCGATTGCACGTCGAGCAGGGCCATGTCGATCAACTGGCCTTGTCCGGTTTTCAAGGCATGGATCAGAGCGGCCTCGATCGCCGAGACGGCATAGATGCCGGTGAAGATGTCGGCGATCGCCACGCCCGCCTTCATCGGTTGGCCGTCCGGCTCGCCTGTTATCGACATGAAGCCGGACATGCCCTGGACGATGTAATCGTAGCCGGCGAGACCGGCATAGGGGCCGGTCTGGCCGAAGCCGGTGATCGAGCAATAGACGAGCCTCGGGTTCTGCTTGCGCAGGCTGTCGTAATCGAGCCCGTATTTGACGAGGCCTCCGACCTTGAAATTCTCGATCACCACATCGGCTGTGGCTATGAGACGACGGACGAGTTCCTGGCCTCCAGGGCTCTTGAGGTCGGCGGTGATTGAGCGCTTGCCGCGATTGGCGGCGTGGTAATAGGCGGCCGAGAGATTTTCGCCGTCGGCACCTTCGACGAAGGGCGGGCCCCATTGGCGGGTGTCGTCGCCACCGTCGGGATTTTCCACCTTGATGACGTCGGCGCCGAGATCGGCAAGCATCTGGCCCGCCCAGGGGCCGGCGAGCACGCGGGCAAGCTCGATCACCCGGATGCCGGCAAGCGGCGGCATGTTCGTCGCGGTCTCGGTCATGTTCCTCCCGTCGGTGTCTACGGCGCCAGCGTCACCTCAGATGTATCGGATACCGGCTTTGAAGCAAAGCGGCGCTCGCGCCAGAGGATGTAGAAGCCCGACGCCATGATGATCGTGATGCCGAGCCATTTGATCGCATCCGGAAAATCGCCGAAAACAAGCCAGGCGAAGATCGTTGCCGAAACGATCTCGAAATATTGCAGCGGCGCCAGCGTCGACGCCGGTGCCGCACGAAAGGCATAGACGCCGAGGATGCCAGCGATCGCGGCCATGGCGCCGACGCCGGCCACGTAGAACCAGGCGCTGCCTGCAGGCATGACGGGATCGAAGAGATCGGAGCCGCGTCCTTCGCCGACAAAAAGCAGGAAAGCGCAGAAGAGCAAGCCCCAGATGCCCATCTGGAACTGCATCGACCAGGGGTCCTCCCGGTGCGAGAGGACGCGGGTCATCAACACGAAGATCGCAACGCAGAGCGCGCTGACGACAGGCAGGAGCGCGATGTAGCCGACCTCCTCGAAACTGGGCTGGATGATCAGCATCGCCCCGAAGAAGCCGACGCCGCAGGCGGTATAGCGCCGCCAGCCGATCGTCTCCTCGAGGAAAATGCCGCCGAGGATCGTCACGATGATCGGCTCGATAAAGAAGATCGCGATCGCGTCGGCGACCGCCATATATTTCAGCGTGGTGACGAAGGAGATCATCGAGACGGTGATGACGAAGCCGCGGATGGCGTGGAACAGGCTCTGGCGCCACGAGAAATCGGTAAAGCTGCGCCGCCATAGCACGATCGGCAGCATGCAGAGCGCTTGCACGAGGAAGCGGCCGGCGGTGATCTCGGCGGAGGGGACGGTGACGACGGCAAGCTTGGCGAAGATGTCGATGAGCGGCGAGAACATCACCGAAAGAAACATCAGCGCAAGCCCGGTCGTCACTTCGGGGGCGGACGAAGCGGGGCGGGCGGAGGTGCTGCTCATGATGGGATCTCTCTGGCTCAGGATCTTGCGAGTGCCTGGTCGCACCAGTCCGCGAAGGCGGCGGTCGCCGCGTCGGCGTCGATCTCGTTCAGTGTTTCATGCCGCATGTCCTGATATATCCGAGTGCTGATACGAGAGAAGCCTTGCGCTTTCAAATGGGTTGACAGCCAGAGGACGGCTTTTCCACGCTCCGTCGCCGGATCCTCGCCGCCGCCGACCAGATGGATCGGCATGTCGCGCGGCAGCCGGTCGAGATGGAGCTTCTGCGGTGCGCGAAACGTCAGTTCGAAGAGATCGAGCCAGAGCGAGACCGAAGCATCGAAGCCGCAGAGCGGATCGGCGATATATTTGTCGACTTCATCGGCATGGCGCGACAGCCAGTCGAACTCGGTGCGGCGGTCCGGGATCGATTTTCCCCAAGCTCCGAAGGTGAGCTTCGGCAAGAGGCCGCTCGGCACGTCGGAGCCCTTCAGCATCCGCTCGGCGAGCAGGATCGCCTGGGCGGCTCTGCCGGCAAGGCCGACGGCGAAATTCGAATTCCAGACGGCGACAGCGTCGAAGCCGGTCGGAGCGGTAACGGCGGCATTGAGCGCGATGAGGCCGCCCATCGAATGGCCGAAGAGGATCACCTTCAGGCCGGGATGGCGCGAGGCCGCATGGGCGCGCACGGCAAGGACATCGCCGATCACCCGGTCGACGCCATCCCGGCCGGCGAAGTGGCCAATCGGCGCGTCGGGCGCCGTCGTCTCGCCGTGGCCGCGGTGATCATGGGCATAGACGTGGTAGCCGCGCGCCGCCATCGCCGCGGCAAAGCGGCCGTACCGCTTCGAATGCTCCGCCAGGCCGTGCGATATCAACAGGACGCCGCGCGCCGGGTGGGTAGCCTCGGCATGGTGATAGGCCAGAGACGCTTCCCCTATCGCGAGTCTTTGCGTATCAGAAAACATCCGGATCCTCCCCGCCCCAGCAGAGCAGATCGCTACTGCATAATTCCTTAAAGCGGAATCGATTTAAGCGAATATGCTGCAACTATAAGTGCGACACGGTGCTCGCGTAACTCTAAGACAGTGAGGTCCCCGCAATAGTCAGCTGTTTCCGGCGACGCGCAGTCGATAACAAATTTCGGCACGGCTGCGATTCAGGGTTGCTGCCGTTTACTCTTTGTGCTTATCTGTTCCTGCATTGTTCTTCTTTGGGGGTTGAAATGAGCAGCATGCAGTTGCGTACCTTTACGTTCGCCTTGTCGATGATCCTTGCCGGCGCTGCCGTGGCGCAGGAGGCCGATGGCCGTACCCGTTTCATTCTTGCTGCGAGCTGGCAGCCCGCCTTCTGCCAGACGAACCAGAAGAAGCCCGAATGCGCCAGCCAGACCGGCGAGCGCCATGACGCGACAAATTTCTCGCTGCACGGCCTGTGGCCGATGCGGCAGGATTATTGCGGCGTCAGTGAGGACCAGAAGGCTGCCGACAAGGACGGCAAATGGGATACATTGCCCGCGGTTGCGCTTTCGGCCGAGACGCAGGCGTCGCTTGCAAAGGCAATGCCCGGCACCCAGTCCGGCCTTGAACGGCACGAATGGATAAAGCATGGCACCTGCACGAAAATGAGCGTTGAGGATTATTTCGGCGTCGGCGTCCATTTAGTGGATGCGCTCAATACATCGGCCGTGCGCGATCTCTTTGCCGCCAATATCGGCAAGGCGGTCAAGGCCGAGGCGATCAAGGCTGCTTTCGACAAGAGCTTCGGGCCGGGTGCGGGCGAGCGCGTCAAGATGAGCTGCCGGCGAGCCGGCAATGTCAGGGTGATCAGCGAGTTGACGATCGGCCTGTCTGCGGATGCGGGAACGGCATCGGCAAAAAGCGCGGGCCTTGCCGATCTGATCCAGGGAGCGGGAAAAACCACGTTCGGCTGTGACGAGGGCGTTGTCGATGCGGCGGGCTTCTGACCGGAATCCGGCGTAAACGGGTTTCGGCGTTGCTCACAGGCGCTGTTTCGCCTACATAGCGGCACGAAACGAAGTTTCCCGTCCGGAGCAGCGCAGCATGGCACGTCAATTCATCTATCATATGTCCGGCCTCAACAAGGCTTATGGCAACAAGAAGATCCTGGAGAACATCCACCTTTCCTTCTACCCGGATGCCAAGATCGGCATCCTCGGACCGAACGGCGCCGGTAAATCCACTGTGCTGCGCATCATCGCCGGCCAGGACAAGGAGTATACCGGCGAAGCCTGGCTCGCCGAGGGTGCCACGGTCGGCTATCTCGAGCAGGAGCCGAAACTCGACCCCACCAAGACGGTTTTCGAGAACGTCATGGAAGGTGTTGCCGCGAAGACGGCGATCGTCGATCGTTACAACGAATTGATGATGAACTACTCGGACGAGACCGCGGAAGAGGGGGCGAAGCTCCAGGACATCATCGACAGCCAGAACCTCTGGGATCTGGAAAGCCAGGTCGAGATGGCGATGGAAGCCCTGCGCTGCCCGCCGCGCGATGCCGATGTCACCAATCTTTCCGGTGGTGAGCGCCGCCGCGTCGCGCTCTGCCGTCTGCTGCTGTCGCAGCCGGATCTGCTGCTGCTCGACGAACCGACCAACCATCTGGATGCCGAAACCATCGCCTGGCTCGAAAAGCACCTGCGCGACTATCCCGGCGCCGTGATGATGATTACCCACGACCGCTACTTCCTGGACAACGTCACCGGCTGGATCCTCGAACTCGATCGCGGCCGCGGCATCCCTTATGAAGGCAACTACTCCGCCTATCTGCAGGCCAAGGCCAAGCGCATGCTGCAGGAAAACCGCGAAGAGGCATCACGCCAGAAGGCGATCAGCCGCGAGCAGGAATGGATTGCTTCCAGCCCGAAGGCTCGCCAGGCCAAGTCGAAGGCGCGTATCAAATCCTACGAGCAGTTGGTGGAGGCGGCCGAGAAGCAGCGTCCCGGCGACGCGCAGATCATCATCCCGGTGAGCGAGCGCCTCGGTCAGGTGGTCATCGAGATGGAGGGCATCACCAAGGGCTTCGACGGCCGCACGCTGGTCAACGACCTGTCGCTGAAGCTGCCGCCGGGGGGCATTGTCGGCATCATCGGTCCGAACGGCGCCGGAAAGACGACGCTGTTCAAGATGATCACCGGCCAGGAAACGCCGGATGGTGGTACGATCCGGATCGGCGAAACCGTGCACCTCAGCTATGTCGACCAGAGCCGCGATGCGCTCGATCCCAACAAGACCGTCTGGGAAGAAATCTCCGGCGGCGCCGAAGTGATCAAGCTCGGCAAGTTCGACATGAACTCCCGTGCTTATTGCGGCGCCTTCAACTTCAAGGGCGGCGATCAGCAGCAGAAGGTCGGCAGTCTCTCGGGCGGCCAGCGTAACCGCGTTCACCTCGCCAAGATGTTGAAATCCGGCGGCAACGTTCTGCTGCTCGACGAGCCGACCAACGACCTTGATACCGAAACGCTTGGCGCCCTTGAGAACGCGCTTGAGAATTTTGCCGGTTGCGCCATCGTCATCAGCCACGATCGCATGTTCCTCGACCGCCTGGCGACGCATATCCTGGCTTTTGAGGGCGAGGGCCATGTCGAATGGTTCGAAGGCAACTTCGAGGATTATGAGGAGGACAAGGTCCGTCGCCTCGGCCCGGATGCGCTCAATCCGGGCAGCCAGGCCCATAAGCGCCTGACACGCTGATCCCTGCTTCATTTCTGCTTCCGAAGCCCCGGTTCGACCGGGGCTTTTTCGTGTCAGACCCCGTCGCAATTTGCGCAGGCAATTTCGCGAACAGTGCGAATTGCCGCTTGCCACCGCTTTTCAAATCACATAAAGATATCTTTATATCTTGATTGGGCCAATGATGAGCGAACCTTTGAAGCTGGGACTGGATGGGCTGGTGGACGTCTTGAAGGCGGCCGGAGAACCCACGCGTCTGCGTCTTCTGGCGCTTCTCGACGGCGGCGACCTGACGGTGACCGATCTTACTGAAATCCTCGGCCAGTCGCAGCCGCGCATCTCCCGCCACCTGAAGCTGCTCGGCGAGGCCGAACTGATCGAACGCTATCAGGAAGGCGCCTGGGCCTATTTTCGCCTCAAGCAGGACGGCAAGGCGGCCATGCTGGTGCGGGCGCTGCTGAAACATGTCTCCGAGAACGACCCGACCATCCTTCGTGACGGCGAGCGTCTTTCGGCTGTCAAGCGCCAGCGGGCCGAGCGGGCGCAAGCCTATTTCAGCCGCAATGCCGCGGAATGGGACGAGCTTCGCCGCCTGCACGCGGCGGATGAGGAGGTCGACGCCGCCGTCATTCGGCTCCTCGGCAACCAGCCGATCGATTCGCTGCTGGATCTCGGCACCGGCACCGGCCGCATCCTCGAACTCCTGTCCGGACTTTACCGCCGTGCTGTCGGTGTCGACGCCAGTCGCGACATGCTGAGCGTGGCGCGCGCCAATCTCGACAAGTCCCGCATCACCAAGGCGACGGTGCGCCACGCCGATATCTTGAACCTTCCGTTCGAGGGGCAGGATTTCGACCTTGTGACGATCCATCAGGTGCTGCATTTCTTCGATCAGCCGGAGATTGCGATCGCGGAAGCGGCGCGCATGCTGCGGCCGGGCGGGCGGCTCGTGGTCATCGACCTCGCGCCGCACACGCTCGAATATCTCAGAGACGAACATGCCCATGTCCGTCTCGGCTTTTCGCACCAGGCGATGTCCGACTGGTTGCGCAAGGCCGGGCTCGACGTCGAGCAGGTCGTCGATCTTCATCCGGGTCAGCAGGGCGGGCAGGGGTTGACGGTCACCGTCTGGCTCGCGCGCGATCCGAGGCGCCTCATGGCTTCGCAAACGAGCGAAGGCGCCGAACCCACATTTGCCGGGAGAGTATGACATGGCTTTGAAAAGCGAAGGACGCGGGCGCAACTTCGGGATCTCCTTCGAATTTTTTCCGCCGAAATCGGAGGAAATGGAAGGGCAGCTCTGGGATACTGTCAGCAAGCTGCAGGATTGGGATCCGGATTTCGTGTCGGTGACCTACGGCGCCGGCGGCACCACCAAGGCGCCGACGCTGTCTGCTGTTACGCGTTTCCTGTCGCAGACGCCGCTTGCCACCGCCTCGCACCTGACCTGCGTTGGTGCGACGAAGGAGGAAACGCATCATATGATCGATACGTTTCGCAAGGTCGGCGTAAAGCATTTCGTGGCTTTGCGCGGTGATGCGCCCGGCGGCGTCGGCGCGCCCTATCAGCCGCATCCCGGCGGTTACGCCAATGCGGCAGAACTGGTGGCAGGCCTCAAGTCGGTCGGTGATTTCGAGATTTCGGTCTCCGCCTATCCGGAAAAGCACCCGGAAAGCCGTGATACGGCCGCCGATATCGACATGCTGAAGCGCAAGGCCGATAACGGCGCCGACCGGGCGCTGACGCAGTTCTTCTTCGACAATGACAATTTCGAGCGCTACCTGGAGCGGGTGCGCGCCGCCGGCATCTCGATCCCGATCGTGCCAGGTATCATGCCGATCCAGAACCTGACGCAGTTGAAGCGTTTCGCCGGCGCCTGTGGCGCGGTCATCCCTGGCTTCCTCGACGAGCGTTTCGCGGGCCTCGACGATAAGCCCGAGGACCGGGCGAAGGTCGCGGCCGAAGTTGCCGCCGAGCAGATCGAGGATCTCGTCCGGCGCGGCATCGGTGATTTCCATCTCTATACGATGAATCGCGCGCCGCTGGTTTCCGCGGTGCTTGACAATCTCGGCTTTGCCCGCCGAACGACAAAGAGCGCGGGAGCCGCCGCCTGATCCTTGCAGACGTTCAAAAGTGAAAAAGCGCATGTCGGGCGGGACATGCGCTTTTTCGTTGGCGGATTGATCAGGGGAGTTTAGGCACTATCAGCGTTCCGCATCCGTCATTCCGGCTCAAATGAAGAGCATGGATAAGACGAAAGCAAACGCTGCACTGACCAACAGAACATTCAAGGATTGCGTGAGTCCCATGTCTGTCTCCTCGCGCTAGCCGTCGGATATTATGTCTGAAATATGTCGGTTGGGAAGCGGATTTTATGCTGCGCTGCCGAAACGGCCAGTGGACAAGTCGAACATCATTTTCCTAAGGCCTTGAGATGAAACGATAATTTCGAGAAAATTTTTCTTCACACATTTTAACACGGCGTTAAATCAGGCGACTGCGAATTTACCTATGCGCCCGAAACTTGGCGAAGCCGCAACTGGTTGAAAACATACGAAAAATGCAACCTGAGGTCAGGCGGGCTTGGCCAGCAGGCGATAGGCGCGCCCGTCGAGGATGACGAGGCCGAAACCGATCAACGCCATGCCGGCGAATTCGCTCAGGCTGAGCCTTTCGCGGAGGAAGAGCACGCCGAGAAGGATGGCGCTCGGCGGCACCAGCAGCGTGACGAGCGAGGCGTTGGTGGCGCCGGCGGTCGCGATGACCCTGAAATAGAGAATATAGGCGAAGGCGGTCGAAAGCAGCGCCAGCGCCAGGATGGCAAGCAGCACTTCGAGCGGCGGTATGGTCAGTGCCCAGGGTCGATCGGCCAGCAGCGACAATGGCAGAGCGATCAGTGAGGATGCGGTCAACTGGCCGGCGGCGGTGACCGCGGCAGGGACGCCCTTGAAACGCTTGCCGTAGGTGGCGGCAAAACCGTAGGAGACGGCGGCGAGCACCGGAAACAGCAGCGCCCAGAGCGGGGCTTCGCTGCCGGCGGAGATGCCGGGGCCGACCAGCACGATCGTCCCGAGGAGACCCACGAGGCAGCCTGCGATCTTGGCCGAGCTCAACTTCTCGTCCGAGGTGAGGTAATTGGCGATGAGCACCGTCCAGATCGGCGTCGTCGCGTTCAGGATCGCCGCAAGGCCGGCGCCGATGCGGGTCTGGCCGAAGAAGATCAGGGCATGCGGCAGGACATTGTTGATGACGCCGAGGATCAGGAACTCGCGCCAGCGGGCCTTGAAGATCGAATAGATGTCAAGACGCCCGGCAATATAGACATGCAGCGCGAGCGCGGCGAGCAACAGCCTGAGGAAGACGAGGGTCAGCGGTGGCACGTGCTGGACGGCGATGCGGGCAAAGAAAAAGGAGCCGCCCCAGATCAGGCCGAGCAGGACCAGCAGCCCCCAAGTCCAGGCATTCATCTTGCTGTCCATGCCGCTTCCTCCACCGCAAGCGAACCGTCCGCAACCGGCACCGGTTCTTCATCAGGAAGCTTTAGCCCAAGCGGCAAATGCCGCCACCCGTTTCTTGCAAAACGGGTGGCGGTAAACGTCAGCGGCGATCAGAGAGCGTTGAGAAGGGCAGGCGTCGCCCAGCCGTCGGCCGGTATCCCCAAGCGCTGCTGTTCCTTCTGGATCGCGATACGCGTGCCGGAACCGAGAATGCCGTCGATCTCTCCGACATCGTGGCCGAGCGACTGCAGCTTGGTCTGCAGCGTCTTCATCTGGTCGTTGGCAAGCCCTTGTTCCGGCGCGCCCTTGAGATAGGTCGGGGCGCCGGAAAGGCGGGTCGCGAAATAGGCGGCCGAGGTCGTGTAGATGAAAGACTTGTTCCATTCGAGATATATCTTGAAATTCGGGTAGGCGATGAAGGCCGGTCCCATGCGGCCCTGCGGCAGGACCAGATCGCCCTCGAGCTCACCGAAGGCCGTATTGCCGTCGCGCGGCTTGACGCCGAGCGCGAACCACTCGCTGGCCTTCATTGCGCCGCCAAGGCCGGATTTCTCCCAAGGCAGGTTGTCGGGCAGGGTGACTTCCTGCAGCCAGGGCTGACCGCGCTCGAAGCCGAGATGCTGGATGAATTTCGCTGCCGTCAGGATGGCGTCCGGGCCGCTCTGCTTCAGGCGGACATGGCCGTCGCCGTCGCCGTCCATGCCATAGGCGATGATGTCGCGCGGCAACATCTGGACCTGGCCGATCTCGCCGGCCCAGGCGCCGGTGTTGGTGGCGGGGTCAAGGTCGCCGTGCTCGACCATCTCGATCAAGGCGATCAGCTGCGGGCGGAAGAGTTCTGGGCGGCGGCAGTCGTGCGACAGCGTCACCAGAGCATTGCGGGTGTTGAAATCGCCCTGGACGGCGCCGAAATCGGTTTCCATCGCCCAGAATGCGGTGATGACGCCTTGGGGAATGCCGAATTCCTGCTCGGCCCGGGCAAAGACGTCGGCATATTGCTTCATCTTCTGGCGGCCGATGTCGAGACGGGCTTGGCTGACGGTGCGCTGCGAGAATTCTAGGAAGGTCTGCTTGAAGACGCCCTGGGCGCGATCCCGGCTCAGGACCTTGGGATCGATTTCGGCGCCGGCCAGCGCCTCGTCGGCGGCTGCGGCGCTGGCGCCTGCGGCGACCGCATCAGCCTTGACGCCCTGGAGAAAGGCAGACAGATCGCCGCCGCAGGGGGCTGCCGGAGCCGAGGCCGCGGGCGCCTGCTGGGCGGCCGCGCCGCCTGCAAAAGCGAGGGCAAACAGGAGGGCGAGTGCAGAGCGGCTTGTGAGCGAGCGGTGCATGAATGCGGTCCTTATAGCAAATGGATGCCCGTCGCTTTCACAGAGGAATGTGACGGAAGCAAGAAAGATTGAAAGACGTTACTAAGAATTTCTATCCTTGGAAACGGCCGCGACCCAATTGTTCCAGTTCTTTGCGCTGCCGGCAAAGACGTTGATGTCGGTCGGCCCCTTGATGCCGGGAATCACGCCGGTCGAGGTATATTGCCAGAAGGCCCAGCGGCGGTCGGAATAGGTCACCTCGGGATGTTTTGCCACCGAGCGGACCCAGAAATGATAATCCTGGAAGTAGCCGGCGAGATTATCGCGGTGGAAATCGACCGAGGTGTAGATAATCGGGCGCTTGCCATAATAGGCCTCCAGCCGGTCCATGAAACGCTGCATTTCGGAGCGCACGGTTTCCGCGTCGGGGCGGTAACGACAGGTCTTCGATTCGGCGTTCCATTCGACGTCGAGCACCGGCGGCAGGCGCATGGCCTCCTTCGGCACGTTGCGGATGAACCAGTCGGCCTGCTCATCGGCCGAGGAGCAGAAATAATAGAAATGGTAGGGGGCGTGCGGGATGCCGGCGGCGCGCGCCTCGCGCCAATATTCATCGAAGCGGGGGTCGACCCTGTCCTTGCCTTCCGTCGCCTTGATGAAGGCAAAGGCGACGCCGGAATTCCTCACCGTGCTCCAGTCGATATCGCCCTGCCATTTGGAGATGTCGATGCCGTGGATCGCATTCTGCTGCGGATGCTTGGGGCCGAAATCCTGCGGATCGGTATCCCGGAAGCGCGTCTTCGGCTTGATCGATGCGGTTTCGAGATAGTCGTGACCGGAGGAGGAACACCCCGCCAGCAGGATGGCCAGGGGCAGAACGCAAAACAAAAGCCGGCGCATGGGTATCCCGTCGTGAACCGAATGATCTCTTTGCTCCACAGCCTGACCTTCGAAAATGACGAGCCCAGCAGAGGAATAACCCTCTTTTCATCATATCAACGTAAAAAATCGGTTAGTTTCAAGCGAATTATGAGCGCCTGCTGATGATGGCCGCCCGCCAGGCGTAACCGCCGCCGACTGTTTCGAAGGATAAACGCGCATTGTGTTCCTGGGCCTGCGCTTCCAGGACCTCCCGCAGATCGGCGCGCGGAGTGACATGGAATCTCGCAAGCCAAGCCTGCAGCATGCGGCGGAACCAACGCGGCAGGCCTTCCTGCTGGCCGAAATCGACGATATGCAACTGGCCGCCGGGATTAAGTGCGGCGATCGACGCGTCGACGGCGCGTTCCCAGTCCGGGATCATCGACAGGGCATAGGAAATGAGGATGCGGTCGAAGCCGCTGACGCCGAATTCGCGCGGTGTAAACGCCGTCGCGTCGGCGACGCGGAATTCCGGGATGGTCGCCTTGGTGGCGAAGGTCTTGCGGGCCGAAATCAGCATTTCCTGGGAAATGTCGAGGCCGAACAGCTTTGCGCCTGGAAAATGCTTGTGCGCCAAGGCCATGTTGCGGCCGGTGCCGCAGCCGACTTCGAGCAGGGTGCCGCCGTCTGGCACGTCGAGATGGCGGATCGTGCTGTCGCGGCCGAGGAGGTAATATTTGCGGGTCAGGTCGTAGATATGGCGCTGGTAGCGGTACATGCCATCCATCAGGCTGGCATGTTGATCGCTCTTTCCTGCCGTCTCGGCGCCGATCTTACTCACGCCTTCTTCCCGTAAATGTGGAAACCGCCGTAGATCGCGGAGCGATCGAGCGCGGTCAGTTCTCGCGATTTCTCCTCGAAATAATCCCATTGGTCGCGGATCGAAGGAGACAGACGGCCTTCGATGATGCTCTTTTCGGCGGCGGTGCGGAAGATCACGCGCGCGCCTTCGCGCGCCGTGCGGGTGATTTCCCGCCAGACGTCGTTCAGTTGGTCGTCAGTCATCCAGTCCTGCGCGTCGAGCAGGATATAACGGTCGCGAGAGGCTGCCGGCTCGCAGGCCAGAAGTTCGGTGAAGCTTGCGTGGTGGACGTTGACGCGGTCGACATTGGCGCGGATCACCTCGTAGTGCTCCGCCTTTAGATAGGTCGGCAGCGGGCCCTCTTCTTCGGTGCCGTAGCGGCGGCCGAAGGCCTGCCAGGCGAAATAGTTGTCGCGCATCGGGAAATGACAGGCGAGCTTTTCCAGGCGATGCTTCAGCACCGGTGCGATCGAATGATCGGCGGCAAGGCTTGCGAGCTCGTCATATTGCTGCGGCGGAATGCCGAGGCCGAAGAGTGAGCTCTTGCGGCCGGTGATCCAGCGCACGACCGGCTTTTCGAACAGGGGGGCGATCTGTTCTTCGAAGAATTGGCGCTGTTCGCGGATCGAGCGGGTCTTGGTCATTTCGCGCAGCTTGACGCCATGCAGGCGGGCCAGAAGATGGGCTGCGCCGATGAAGCGGCCGAGCAGGCCTGTTTCGTAGATGTTGCGGTCGAAGACGGTGACGCGGCGGCGGCCGAACTTGCGGCCGTTCCAATAGCTGCGGGTCGCTTCATCGAGTTTGGCAGCGAGATGCTGGTCATAAGCGCGGCTGTTCGACTTCTCGTTCGGCATCGCCAGGAATCGGACGAGATCGGCGTGACCGGGAAGGTGCTTGAACGCAGCAAGCTTCAGGCGGTTCAGCGCGATGTGGTGCGGGTTGAGGTCGACGACGTCGATCGAGGCCGGCGCTTTGGAGAGATAGGCGAGCATGTTGCAGCCGCCGGAGCCGATGGTGACGATGCGATGATCGGGCTTCAGCTCCATCGCCTGCATGTCGAGATCCGGATCCTCCCAGATCTGCGGATAGACGAGACCGGAGAAGAGAAGACTGAAGAGACGCTCGGAGAAGCCCTCCTTTGAAAAAGCCTTGTGGCGGAGAAGGGCGTCCTTGAGTTTCCGGTTCTTGCGGAAGCCGGCATCCGGTGCAAATTCTGACATGAGTCTGTCACCTTTTTAGCGTTCAGGGCGTGTAGCGCGCCACTGCTACAGTTTGATGACGCGGGCTGTGGGCCCGTGCCGTTCGAAAACATCGCCCCTCCTCGGAAAGTGATCGGGGTGACGGGATATTCTTCGCGCCGCGCCCTTCCAGGCAGGCGGAATTCCTGCTTCTCTCCGGGCATTCGGAGGAATGCCATGCGATTTGTCCTGCGTGTCCTGAAGGCGCTTGCGCTCCTTGTCGTTCTCATCGTCGTTGCCGGCGCCGTCTGGCTGCTCGTCCGGCCGCCGGAGCTTCTGCGCGTCGGCGACGGCTATGCCGCCAAGATCGTCTGCTCCAATGTCTTCGTTGCCGGCCGGAACGCCGAAGACGTGCTGGCGGATGACGTGCAGGCGCCGGGAAATCCGTTGCTGCGGCTCGTGCGCGTCAGCGTCGACCGCGACAACAACCGTGTGACCGCGCGCTTCCTGGGGCTGTTTGCTTCGAGCTACGCGCTTTACCGCGGCGCTTTCGGCTGCACGAGCGTGCCCGACGGCGATTTCGAGGCGGCGGCGAATGCCGTAGCTTTCGACGCGCCGGCAAGAATGGAGGCGAACGCGGCGCTGTGGCCGGAAGGCGAGGGTGTCGGCGGTCGGGACGAAAAGATCGCTGCGGTGCTTAACGACACAGGGATTGCCGGCCCGGCCATGCGAGGGATTGTGGTCGTGCGCGATGGCCGAATCGTCGCCGAAGCCTATGGTCCCGGATTCTCAGCGAAGACGCCGCTGATCGGCTGGTCGATGACGAAGACGGTGAATGCGGCCATCCTCGGCCGGCTGATGCTCGATGGTAAGATTTCCTTCGACGACAATCATCTGCTGGCGCAGTGGAAGGATGATGCGCGCGCCAAAATCAAAGTTTCCGACCTGCTCGGCATGGAGAGCGGTCTTGCCTTCAACGAGAATTATGGCGATGTCGCGGATGTGACGCGCATGCTCTATCTCGACCCCGACATGGTGTCGTTGCCGGCCAATGCGCCGATGGAGGCGGCGCCGGGTCAGCGCTTCCTCTATTCGAGCGGCACGGCGGTGCTCTTGTCGCGCATCTGGATGGACAGAGTCGGCAGGGCGCCGGCAGCCTTCTCCTACCCGCACGACGCGCTCTTCTCCCCACTCGGCATGACGAGTGCCGTCTTCGAACTCGACGCGCGTGGCACCTTTGTCGGAAGCTCCTATCTCTACGCGACGGCGCATGATTGGGCCCGCTTTGGGCAGTTCCTGCTGCAGGATGGCGTGTGGAACGGCCAGCGGCTGTTGCCGGAGGGTTTCGTCGGCGCCATGCGCACGCCGACGGCGGCGTCGAACGGCCGGTATACTCAAGGTCAGGCCTGGCTCGCGCCCGGTGGCTCAAGCGCCGCGTTCGGGCTGCCCGAGGATACGTTCTGGCTCACGGGGCATGACGGGCAGAGCATGGCGATCGTGCCTTCCGCCAATCTGATCGTCGTTCGGCTCGGCCTGACACCGGGCTGGCTCGGCTATCAACCGCAGACGCTTCTGAAGGCAGTCCTGGCGGCGTTGCCGCAAGCGCGAGCGCCGCAACAGCAGGCCGAATCACAGGGGCATCAGCCGCAACCGCAGCCGTAGGCTACGACCGCTGTTTCGATTGGTTTGTCTCGATAGCTGCCCGGTTTCAGTAATTACCCTGGGCGACATCATTCATGCCCTTGCGCTTGGCATCGTAGTAATAGCCGCGCGCATAGAGGCGGACGGCGTCGTCTTCCTTGTTGTCAGAGACGAGCCAGGCGCCACGCAGATATTTCGCGGCATATTTGATGTTGGTCTCGGCGTCGAAGAGGCCGCCCGGCGCACCGTCATAGCCCATGGATTTGGCGGTGTTGTATTTAATCTGCATGAGGCCGAAATAGCCGCGCTTGTTATAAGCCTTCGGATTGTAACGGCTCTCGCGATGGACGATGCGGTGGAGTAGCGTCTCGGGAATCTCGTAGATCTTCGAATATTTCTGGATGAGCTTGGTGACGAAGCTCTTCTCGACGGTCGGCGCATCGTCCCTGTCGTCGTCGCTGAACATCGGGGGAGCTGTCGGCGGATCGATCGGTCCGGATTCGTCGAAGCCGTAATCCATGGAGCGCGGCGTCGTGTCGACGGCGGCCAGTGCTGCAAGCGCGCTGTTCTGGGGGGTGGCGGCAAAGGCAAGCTGCGTCGCCGGCTGTGACGGCGTTCCCGGGCGCGGGGTCGGCACGACGGATTGGATCGCCGTCATCTCAGGCGTCAACGGGATCTGCGCATAGGCTGCCGGCTGTATGCCTGCCTGCATGGTAAGATCGACCGGCTGGGATGCGGCCACCGCCGGCATTGCCGTTGCGGTGAGCGACGGGCGTGGCTGGGGAAGCATGGCGCCTGCAATTGCCTGGCCGGTCGCGCCTTCTGCCGTCGGGATCGCGGCGAGTGTTGCGTCTTCGCCAGGCTTCGGCGTCGGCACCACTGTCTGAGCGGCTGTCAGTTCGGCCTGAGAGGTATATTCAACGCTCGTGCAGCCGGTGATCACGCCGCAGCAGAGCACCGTGGAAACGACAAGACTGCGTTTCAGGCCGGACAATCCGATCGCTACCATTCCGTCACTTTCGTGAAATCGCGCCGCCCCGGCAGCGTATAAAAGTTACTAAAAAATTTAAACCCGATGACCCCATTAACCTATTCGTTGCATTCCGGCAACCACGGAATATTTCTCAGCTGCAATAGCGCGATACCCGGATTTCAAGCCGCAATACGGCGATACCCAGCCGTTACGGCGCCTGCAGCGATCAGCAGGGTGCCGCCGGTCCGGTTCACGGCGCGCTGGACACTCGCCTTGCGAATCAGTCCGCGAGCGGAATGGGCGAGAAAAGCGTAGGCAGCGGCGTTGAGGATCGCCAGCACCAGGAAGGTCGCTTCCATGATCGCCATCTGCCCGAAGAAGGGCAGGGTCGGGTTGAGGAACTGCGGCACGAAGGCGACGAAGAAGACGATACTCTTCGGATTGAGGGCGGTGACGACATAGGCGTGGAGGAAGATCTTAAGCGACTTTTCCTCCGGCAGATTGTCGTTGTCGGCGACCGGCTCGCCAATCACGGGAGCCCGCCAGAGCTTGATTCCCAGCCAGATCAGGTAGGCGCCGCCGATCCACTTCAAAAGGGTGAAGAGGGCGGCGGAGGTGGCGAGCACTGCGCCGAGACCGAAGAGGGATGCGGTCATTGCGGTGAAGTCGCCAAGCGCCACGCCGCTCACCGTCGCAAAGGCCGTCCGGCGGCCATGGCCAAGCGCATAGGAAACGACGAGCAGTATCGTTGGTCCCGGTATGGCCAGCATGATGGCGGATGCGGCAGCAAAAGCGAGCCAGGCTTCAAGCGACATGGAATCTCCTCCTATTCCGTCGGGAATAAGCAAAGACACCATATTAACCGTCCGTCAATCATGCTTCTTTGTATTTCTGCCCTATATTGTCCATGACTTCTGCAAACCACGCCGTCGACAGGTCGAAAGTTTTGCCACCTTTGATGCGGGGAAATTCTATAGTGCGCAACTTACCGTTCTGCGCTTCGTCATGGCCGGTGACGCCGGACACCTTATTGAGCGCGCTTTCGACGGCGAGATCGACCATGCTCTGGATCAGCCTGAGGTCGTCGCCATTGGCCGGGGCCGAGCGAGCGAAATAGCCCGATTTCTGCACCAGCGAACGCTCGGCGTTCAGGAGGTTGGCGAACTGCTTCTGGAACCAGGCGCCGACATTGATCGTGTCGATCTTCACGTGGCCGAAAGCGTCACGCTTTACGGTCTCACCCGCAGCTTCACGCTCGGCGACGATAGCGTCGAGGCAGGCGCCTTCCGAGACGAAGACGGTGGCATGGCCGGTGCGGTCCATGATGTCCTTCAGGCGGGCGGCCTCGGCGTCGAGGTCGAAGGCCATTTCGGGCAGATAGACGGCGTCGATGCTCTTCAGATGCGCGTCGATCAGCAGGCCGTCGACATACTGGTTGCGGCTGGTGCGCTGAAGATAGGCACGGGCGGTGGCTGCCGTCAGCCAGCCGCAATGGCGGCCCATCACTTCGTGGATGACGAGCGTGCGCGGCGCAGCCGTCTGCTCGTTGCTGACATTGTCGAAGAAATGCGCACCGACTTCGGCGGCCGTCCAGGCGCCGAGCGATTGGCGGATGGGCACGACATCGTTGTCGACCGTCTTCGGCAAGCCGACGACGGTCAGGTCATAGCCGTTGGCGGCGAGGTAGGCAGCAAGGTCGGCGGCCGTCGTATTGGTGTCGTCGCCCCCGATCGTGTGGAGAATGGTGATGCCGTCATCGGCAAGACGCTCGGCGGCGACCCTCAGCGGATTCTCGCCTTCCTTGACAAGGCCGCGCTTGACGCAGTCGGCGGCATTGGTGAGCTTGACGCGGCTATTGCCGATCGGTGAGCCGCCATAGCGGTGCAGCAGCGGCGCCTTTGCACGCATTTGACCGGTGATCTCGATGCGGTCACCGAGCAGCACGCCCTGATAGCCGGACTTATAAGCGACGATGTCGATTTCGGGGGCGATGTCGCTGTAGCGTTCAATGAGGCCGCCGACGGCAGAGGAAAGACAGGGCGCCAGGCCTCCAGCGGTCAGCATTGCGACTTTCTGTTTGGCCATGGATCCCTCCTGCGATGTTTCTGTGGGCAGCGTTAGCTAGCGCATGGATGCGGCAGGGAAAGGGCCCTGTAAAGTAAAGAATTTACGAAAAACGCGGCTTTCTGCCGAGTTGAACGGCAAAGGCGGCGGGAAGCGCGATATAATCGTTTCAAGCCCGAGCTGCCGCCGGGAACTGTTTGTGGAAATCGGCGGTCAAGCATTGAGCGAGCGTGGTGCGGCAACCCCTCTCACGGCGGATCCGGCGAACCGGTCGATCGCTTGCTGCAATGCAATAATTACTGAATCGTGAAAACTGTTTTCGATGCTACGACCAATAGTCGCCTTGCAAAGGCTACGATTCTTTGGTCAAGCTGATTGCTCATACTTGGCACGCTTACGAGAGATTTCGATGTCCTTCTGGGAAAAATTGTTGAATGCCATTGGCAATACCGCGGGCAATGCGCTCTCCGCGGTGGTCGAGGCTATTCGAACGGTTTTCGAAGGCGATCCCGAGACCCGGCGCAAAGTGGCTTTCTCCGTGGCGATCATTGCGCTTTCGGCCAAGATGGCCAAGGCCGACGGCATCGTCAGCGAGAAAGAGGTCGAGGCTTTCCGCGAGATCTTCGAATTTCCCGAGGATCAGGCCAAGAATGTTGCCAGGCTCTATAATCTCGCACGCCAGGATGTCGCCGGCTACGAAGCCTATGCCGAGCGGCTTTCGACGCTCTGCGTCACCTGCGCGGCCAATTGCCCGGTCCTGGAAGACGTGCTTGACGGCCTGTTCCACATTGCCAAGGCCGATGGGCTGATTCACGAGAAGGAGCTGAATTTCCTCGGCCATATCGCCGAGATCTTCCAGATGAGCGAGACTCGTTTCGAGCAGATCGCAGCTCGCCATGTCTCGTCCGGCGGCGATCCCTACAAGGTGCTCGGCGTGTCGCCTTCCGACGATTTTCCGACGATCCGCCGCCGTTACCGTGGCCTGGTCAGCGAACATCATCCCGATCGACTGATCTCGCGCGGGGTGCCGAAGGAGTTTCATTTGATCGCCAATGAGCGCATGGCGGCGCTGAACGCAGCATATGCGGCGATCGAGAAGGAACGCCGCGCCGCATGACCTCTTTCGAGGCCGATTATCGAGGCGCTTGCGTGCGGCCATCGCCCAACCGAGGCGAGCGGGCGGGCGGGCGTCGTCCCGATATGATCCTCCTGCATTATACCGGGATGCCGACGGCCGATGGCGCGCTCGACTGGCTGTGTCGGGAAGAGAGTCAGGTTTCCAGCCATTATTTCGTGCATGAGAATGGCGAGGTGATCCAGCTTGTGCCGGAGGCGCGGCGCGCCTGGCATGCCGGCAAGAGCAGCTGGCACGGCGAGAGCGATATCAATTCGCTGTCGATCGGCATTGAAATCGCCAATGCCGGCCATCCCGGCGGTCTTCCCGATTATCCGAAAGAGCAGATCGCAGCAGTCATCGAATTGTGTCGTGACTGTGTCAAACGTTGGTCGATTGTGCCGGAAAGAGTGCTCGGGCATTCCGATGTCGCACCGATTCGCAAGGTTGATCCTGGCGAGAAATTCCCTTGGGCCGAGCTTCATCGGGCGGGTGTGGGCCATTGGGTCGAGCCGGCGACGATCACCGGCGGGCGTTTCTTCCAGCGCGGGGACGCCGGCCAGCCGGTGGAAGCGCTGCAGTCAATGCTGTCGCTTTACGGTTACAGCACTGAAATTACGGGCAAATTCTCCGAAAAGACGGCCGGCGACGTGGAAGCCTTCCAGCGCCATTTCCGGCCCGAACGGGTGGACGGGATCGCCGATTTCTCGACGATCGACACGCTGCACCGGCTGCTGTCGGCGCTACCGCGATTTTCCTGACGGCGGCAGCCGGAATTCCGGGCAGTTTTGCCGTCACAAGCGAGAAATCCGCCCCGCCACATCATTTCCCTATTATCTCCTCATTGCGATGGTCTAAGGACGCCCGCTGAACGGCGCTCGCGGCTGATTTCAAGTGTAACCGTGGCCGCCAAATGAAACGATAAGAATTGCCATGGAGCGCGATCAGTCCTTGATCGCGTGTATCCGGATGACAGCGAGGCGCGCAGTCCCTGCAGTTCTTTGGGTCGGAGTGAAGAAACTATATGAAAGAGTTTATTATTGGTGCTGCGGCATGCCTTGGCATGCTGCTGGCGGGGTATAACTTTGCCTCGGCTAATGATGACTGGGGCGTCAGGGCCGAAACCATCCCGCTGAAAACCGTCGATCGACAGAGCGGCTATGCCATGCCCGATTTCTCCAACAGCATTCCCTATGCTGCGCTGATCAACAAATATGCGGCTGAATACAACGTTCCGGTGGCGCTCGCCCAGGCGGTCGTTCGCGTCGAGAGCAATTTCAATCCGAAGGCACGCGGCAGCGCCGGCGAAATCGGCCTGATGCAGATCAAGCCGGCAACGGCCAGGATGATGGGATATTCCGGCACGCGCAAAGGCCTGTTCGATCCCGAGACCAACATCAAATACGGCATGAAGTATCTGGCGGCCGCCCACCAGCTCGGCGGCGGGCAGACCTGCAACACCATCCTCAAATATAATGCCGGCCATGGCGCAACGCGCATGAATCCGGTGTCGAAGACTTATTGCGGCAAGGTCCTGGCGATGCTCGACTGAGCCGCCGCGCGGCTCGGAGGGAAATCTTCCGCTGCTGTTTTTGTAATATGAATCGGGACGCTCGCCGTGATATCCCACCTCGAAACGAGGTGGTCACCTCGATATGAGGTGAGATATGGCAGTCGATTTCAGGTTCATCGTCATCGGGCGCGGCATGATGGGAGCGGCGGCCGCACGGCATCTCTCTTCCATGGCCGACGGCGTCGCGCTGATCGGCCCTTCGGAGCCGGAGGATCGCAAGGTCCATCACGGCGTTTTTGCCAGCCATTATGACGAAGCGCGCATTACCCGCACCTTCGACGGCAATCTCGCCTGGGGAACTTTCGCCGCGCGGGCGCTCCGGCGCTACCGCGACATCGAGGCGAAGAGCGGCATTTCCTTCTTTTCGGAAGTCGGATGTCTTTTTGCCGGTCCCCCACCGAAGGACGAGCAGGACTTTCTTCTGAGGGCGCTGACCGTCAGCGAGACGCTCGGCAGCGATATCGAGATCGTCGCCCCGGCGGAACTCGACCGGCGTTTTCCCTATCTTGCCGTCGGCCCTGATTTCAGCGGATATTTCGAGCGCAAGCGCGCCGGGCACATCAATCCGCGGGCGCTGGTGCGCGCACAAGCCAGGCTTGCCGAACAGGGCGGCGTCTCGCTGATCGAGGCGACCGCGACGTCGGTGCGCGACACAGGTTCCCATGTCGAGGTGACGGCCGGTGACAGAAGCTATAGCGCCGAGCGCGTATTGGTCGCGGCCGGCGCTTTCAGCAATTTCCATGCCCTGCTGCCGCGTCCCGTCGATTTGAGAGTGATGGCGCGTACCGTTGTCTTCTACGAAATCGGCGACCGCGAAATGGCGATTTTCGGCGACATGCCATCGACCATCGTGCTCGGCGACCGGGAGGAGGACCACATCTATATTCTGCCGCCGGTGCGTTATCTGGACGGCAAGATCTATCTGAAGCTTGGCGGCGATACCGAGGCGCTTTCCTTCAGCCGGCTGGAAGAGGCCGGCACGTGGTTCCGTTCCGACGGCAGTATGGCCGAGCGCGATCATCTCTCGCGCATCGCCCTGCGACTGATGCCGGAGCTTGCCGGATGCCCGGTCACGTCGGCTCCGTGCGTGGCGAATTTCACCCCGACCGGTTATCCTTACGTCGGCTTCACGCCGTCGCCGCGGATCGCGGTGCTGACTGGCGGCAATTTCGTCGCGGCCAAATCTTCCGACGAACTCGGGCGTCTCGGCGCCGTGCTTCTCAGGGAAGGGCGGCTCGGGGATGAGGATTTCGGCCGCGAGCTGACGCCGGTCTTCGCTTGAGAGGGATATCATGGCAGTCGATTTCAAATATATCGTCGTCGGCCGCGGGCTGATGGGAGCCGCCGCCGCGCGGCATCTGGCGCGGCAGACGGATGGTGTCGCGGTAATCGGCCCGGACGAGCCTGACGATCGCAAGGCGCATGAAGGCGTTTTCGCCAGCCATTACGACGAGGGGCGCATTACCCGCACCATCGATCCCGACCGCAACTGGGCGCTGCTCGCCAATCGCTCGATCGGTCGCTACGGCGAGATCGCGAACGAGAGCGGCATCGACTTCTATCGGGAGGCCGGCTGCGTCGTCGTCGCGCCTGATAGAGGCGATTATCTCGAAAGGACTCGGCAGGCCGCCGTCTCGCTCGGCATCGAGACCAGGCTTCTGGACGCGGGCGGATTGAAGACCGCATTTCCCTTCTTTGCCTTTCCCGCCGGCAGTGCAGGTGTGTTCGAGGCGAGGGGCGCCGGACATATCAGCCCGCGCAAACTGGTCAAGGCACAATCTCTGCTGGCAGAAAGGGCAGGCGCGACTGTCATCCGAGATCATGTGGTCTGGATCCGCGAGGAGGACGGGCTGGCGAGCGTCAAGACTGCCGGGGGCCTCAGCTATCGCGGTGAAAAGGTGCTGCTGGCAGCGGGCGGATTTTCCATTGCCGAAAATCTCTTGCCACGGCCTGTTGCCATGACGGTTTATGGCCGGACCGTAACGCTGTTCGAGATCGGCGAGGCTGATGCGCTCCGCCTTGCGGCGATGCCGTCGCTCATTCTCGACGTGCCCGGCACCCATATCTATCTGCTGCCGCCGATCCGTTATCCCGATCGCAAATTCTACCTGAAGATTGGCGGCGATCCCGACGATCTGATCTTACACAACGACATCGAGATGCGGGCCTGGTTCAAGACCGAAGGGCGAGAGAGCGTGCGCTCGCATCTGCAGCGCTTCGTCGCCGACCTTGTGCCCGATATGGCGCCGCTGTCGATTTCGACGGCCGCCTGCGTCGTCTCCTATACGGAAAGCGGCTATCCGATGATCGGCTATACCTCTTCGCCTGCGATCGCGGTGCTGACGGGCTGCGCCGGCACCTCGGCGAAGAGTTCGGACGAAATCGGCAGACTCGGCGCGGAGCTGCTTTTGTCGGGCAGAATCAGCGAACAGGGCTACTCCACGGATTTCACACCTAATTTCCGTTAGGGCTGTCCCCTATATTTCGGTGGCATTTACGGGCTCTCTCGTTTATGGGAGCCCTGCCAGTTGGCTGGGCAGCCGCGCTTTACCAATGCCGAAAGGCGGTAAGGTGAGGAAAGTCCGGGCTCCACGGAAACACGGTGCCGGATAACGTCCGGCGAGGGCGACCTCAGGGAAAGTGCCACAGAAAGCAAACCGCCTGTCAAGACAGGTAAGGGTGAAAGGGTGGGGTAAGAGCCCACCGCATCTCCGGCAACGGATATGGCACGGTAAACCCCACCGGGAGCAAGACCGAATAGGGATGACGTGGAGGGCCGAAAGGCTCTCCGGCCGGTTTCCAGGCCAGTCATCCGGGTGGGTTGCGTGAGGCAGCGTGCGAGCGCTGTCCCAGAGGAATGGCTGCCACGTTCCGGTTCGCGCCGGAGCCATACAGAACCCGGCTTACAGGCCAACTGGCGATTAACATCCGAGCTGCGGCAGGGCCTGGATTTTCAGCCTAAGTCGCTGAAACCGACTGTTTCCAAGCTGATATTCATGCACGTTATGGACGGATTTTAATAAGGCGCAATCAATGCTTGCCATCTGCAAAATGGCTGCGCTAACCCTTTGTTAAACTTAACAGCTTATAAATGTTTGATCATACGTCCGTTGCAAAACGGTCGCATCCCATTGACGCCCATATGGTCCCATGCTATCCCAAATGCGCACTGCACCAGGGCAATCATTTGCCCATTCATCGCAAAGCAAAGGCGCCTTCCTCTCTGGAAGCGTCGGGTGGGATTTGGCTCATCCGGCTTGCGAGGCTGTGCCTGATATTGGGACTTTCGGGCGTCTTTTTGTCCGGCTCCCTGCGGGAACGGATGTTTCGAGTCATGAGCCGCTTCCTTTCGAACGCGACCAACAGGATCGATGCCAAGGGCAGGGTTTCCGTGCCTTCGGCATTCCGTTCCGTGCTGGCGCAGCGCAACGTCCAGGAGCTCTACTGTTTCCAGGACTTTGTGTTTCCGGCGATCAGCGTCGGCGGCTCGGATCTTCTCGAAAGATTCGAGCGGCAGATTGCTGCGGAAGATCCATTTTCGCCGGATGCGAACGCGATGTCGCTTCTGATCCACGGAGGCGGGGTCTTCATGAAGCTCGATGCCGAGGGGCGGCTGATGGTCACGGATTTCATCCGCGACTTCACCGGCATCTCGGACGAAGTGACCTTCGTCGGTCGAGCGGATCATTTTCAGCTCTGGCAGCCGCAGGCATTCTTGGCTGCGCAGGCGCAGGCACGAGGGGAGCGCAAGCTGGCGGGCAAGCGTTCCTAAAGGAACGAGGGAACGGAATGGTGACGAATCCTGGCGGAGGTTCAACTGATGCCGGTGGCGGACCGGTTCGTCACATTCCTGTTCTTCTCAATGAGGTCCTCGCAGCGCTCTCGCCCGCACCCGGCAAGCTCATCCTCGATGGTACATTCGGTGCGGGTGGTTATAGCGCGGCCATCCTCGCGGCCGGCGCCGAGGTGATTGCGCTCGATCGTGATCCCACAGCGATTGCGGCGGGCCAGGCGATGGTTGCCGCTCATGCCGGCCGCCTCCGGCTCATTCACGCGCAGTTCTCGAATCTTGCCGATCATGCGCCGCAGGGCGGGCTTGACGGCGTGGTGCTCGATATTGGCGTCTCTTCCATGCAGATCGATGAGCCCGAGCGCGGCTTCTCCTTCCAGAAGAGCGGGCCGCTCGACATGCGCATGTCGGCAACAGGCGTTTCGGCCGCCGATGTCGTCAATCGCGCCAAGGTCGCGGATCTGATCCGCATCTTCCATTTTCTCGGCGAGGAAAACCAGGCACCGCGAATCGCACATGCGATCGAGAAGCGGCGCGAGGAAAAGCCCTTCGAAACGACGCGCGATCTTGCCGGTCTCATCGAGCTGGTCACTCCGCGCAAGATGAAGGACAAGATCCATCCCGCGACGCGCGTCTTCCAGGCATTGCGCATTTTCGTCAATGACGAGCTCGGGGAGCTGGCGCAGGCATTGTTTGCGGCGGAACGAGCTCTGAAGCCCGGCGGCCGGCTCGTCGTCGTCACCTTTCATTCGCTTGAAGACCGCATCGTCAAGAAATTCTTCTCCGACCGCGCCGGCAAGGCGACCGGCTCGCGGCACCTGCCGGCAGCACATGAGCGGGCGGCGACGTTCACGGCAATCGGCAAGCCGATGGTTTCTGCGAGCGAGGCGGAGGCTGAAGCCAATCCGCGCGCCCGCTCCGCCAAGCTGCGCGCCGGCCTGCGGACAGACGCGGCCGCCGAGGCCGCGGATATGTCGCTCTTCGGGTTTCCCAATCTTGCCACGCTCGGAAAGCTCGGAGGTTGATATGCTGAAAACATTCGATCTCGTGCTCATCGGCGTCATGACGGCGACTGCCGCCGTCACCTACACGATCAAACATCGCGCCGAATTGAAGCTCGAGGAGGTTCATCGCCTCGAAGCCGAGATCAAGCTCGAGAAGGACACGATCGATCTTCTCAAGGCCGATTGGGCGCTGCAATCGCAGCCGAACCGGCTGGAGCGGCTGGTCAATGCCTACAATGCGGAATTGCAGCTGCAGCCGACGGATTCGACGGCACTCGTGCATGCCAAGGAATTGCCGATGCTGAAATCCGCGGTTCCGGTACCCGACGTAACGGAGGCCAAAGCCGATGCCAAGGGTGCGACGGTCGCCAGCGCCAAAGGCGCGACCGGCAAAGCGCAGCCCGTGCCGATGCCCGCGCCACGCGGCGCGGCACAGCAGCGCGACGCGGCCGAGCAGCGTGGAGTGGTGGCGGATGAAGCAGACGAGATCGAAACGGGGTCGGTGGAATAATGTCGTTTCTTTCCCGCATCATGGTCCTGAAGAGCCAGGCGCATTTCTCCGCCGGCGTCTATAACCGCTTCGGCGGCCCTTCTGCCGGCGTCGCCATCGAGGGGTCGCGCAAGAAGAAGACGGGGCAGGCAAAAAGCCGCGTCGGGCTGCTGATCCTTGGCTTCATGGGTGTCTATGTCGTCATCGGCGGCCGTCTGGTCGAATATGCCATGAAGGATCAGGAGGTCGTCTCCAGCATCCTGCCGCCCGACCGGCTTATGGCCTCGCGGCCCGACATTCTCGATCGCAATGGCGAGGTGCTGGCGACCGACATCCGCACGGTCTCGCTGTTTGCCGAGCCGAACAAGATCGTTGACGTCGATGAGGCGGTCGAGAAGCTTGCAACTGTTCTGCCGGAGCTCGACGTCAGGGACACCTACAAGAAACTTTCGGTCAAGAGCTCGCATTTCGCCTGGCTGCGCCGGCAGCTGACGCCGAAGCAGCAGAGCCAGATCCTGGCGCTCGGCATTCCCGGCATCGGCTTTCGGCCGGAGAAGCGCCGCTTCTATCCCGGCGGCTCGACCGCGGCGCACATCCTCGGCTATGTCAACATCGACAACCGCGGCGTGGCCGGCATGGAGAAATTTATCGACGACCAGGGGCTCGCCGATCTCGCCTCGGTCGGCATGACGAGCGACCAGCCGCTGGAGCCGGTGCGGCTGTCGATCGACCTGCGCGTGCAGAACATCGTTCGCGATGCCGTCGTCAACGCCGTCAACAATTTCCAGTCCAAGGGGGCCGGCGCGGCTGTTATCGACGTGCACACCGGGGAAGTGCTCGGCATGGCATCGGCACCCGACTTCGATCCGAACAATCCGCAGGAGGGCGCCAAGGAAGGCTGGCTCAACCGGATGACGAACGGCACCTTCGAAATGGGGTCGACCTTCAAGACCTTCTCGCTGGCGATGGCGCTCGACAGCGGCAAGGTGAAGATGTCCGACACGTTCGACGCCAGCAAGCCGATCTATATCGGCGGCTTCACCATCCATGACTTTCACGGACAGCGGCGCTGGCTGACCGTTCCCGAAATCTTCCAGTATTCATCGAATATCGGCACGGCGCGCGTCATCGACCTCGTCGGCATCGACGCGCAGAAGGACTATCTGACCAAATTCGGCTTGCTGACGAAGATGCAGACCGAACTGCCGGAAGTGAAGATGCCGAGCCAGCCGCGCGTCTGGAAGAAGATCAATTCGATCACGATTTCCTTCGGCCACGGCGTCTCGACGACCGCGCTGCAGACGGGCGTGGCGGCTGCCGCCCTTGTCAACGGCGGCAAGCTGATCGAGCCGACATTCCTGCCGCGCACCCGCGAACAGGCTGACCAGGTCGCCAAGCAGGTCCTCAAGAAGTCGACCAGCGATGAGATCCGCTATCTTCTCGATTTCAACGGTTACAAAGGGTCGGGACGCGTCGCCCGTGTTCCGGGCTTTGCCGTCGGCAGCAAGACCGGTACGGCGGACAAGGTGGTGAACGGGCGTTATTCCGCGACGCTCAACTTCAACTCATTCATCTCCGCCTTCCCGATCGACAATCCCCAATATGTGGTCATCACCTTCTGCGACGAGCCGAAAACAGGCGAGAAGCAATATGGTGGAACGATCTCCGCCGGTACTGCCGGCCCGATCGCTCGTGAGATCATCCGCCGCGCGGCTCCCATTCTCGGCATCGAGCCGAAATTTGGGGAGGGCGGTTCGGCCTTGCTGGTGTCTTATTGAGTGTGAATGAATACCGACGCCGATTCGCGAGGGGTGAACCGGCTTCAAGAGAGAAAAGTGCGTTCGATGAAATTGCGAGACCTGGCCGGAGATCAGTTTCCGGAACTTGAAGCACAACTGGAAGGCCCGGCAGGCTTGCTTGATATCTCAGGCCTGTCTTCGGACAGCCGCAAGGTGGAACCGGGCAACGCTTTTGTCGCGGTCGCCGGCACCAAGGCGGATGGCGCGGGCTTCATCACGGATGCCGCCGGCCGTGGGGCCGCCGTCGCGATCACCTCCCAGGCTGTCGATGCTCCCATCCCGGTGCTTGCGGTCAAGGAGCCGCGCCGCTTCCTTTCCATTGCCGCCTCCCGCTTTTACGGCAGGCAGCCCGAGACCATGGTCGCCGTCACCGGCACGGCCGGCAAGACTTCCGTCGCCTCTTTCACCCGCCAGATCTGGGCACATGCCGGCCAGGCAGCCGCGATGATCGGCACAACAGGTGTCGTTTCGCCGACGCGCAATGAATATGGCGCACTGACGACGCCGGATCCGGTGTCGCTGCACAAACTGCTGGCGGAGCTCGCCGACGAGGGTGTTACGCATGCCTCGATGGAGGCTTCCAGCCACGGCCTCGACCAATGCCGTCTCGACGGCGTCAGGCTCGCCGCCGCAGCCTTCACCAATCTCGGCCGCGATCACATGGATTATCATCCGACGATCGAGGCCTACATGGCCGCCAAGATGCGGCTTTTCGATACGCTGCTGCCCAAGGGTGCCCCGGCCGTCGTCTTCGCGGACGATCCGTGGTCTGCTCAGGCCATCAAGGCGGCTGCCGATGCGGGTCACGATGTCCGCACCGTCGGGCGCAAGGGGCAATATCTGTCATTGAAACGCGTCGAGCATTTTCGCCACAAGCAGACGGCAGAGATCCATATCGGCGACGAGATCTTCGAGGTGGATATTCCGCTGGCCGGCGATTTCCAGGTCGCCAACGCGCTGGTTGCGGCAGGACTTGCCATGTCCACGGGAGTCGAACCGAAGGTCGCGATGGCGGCGCTCGAGAAACTGGTGGGCGCGTCCGGCCGCCTCGAACTGGTCGGCCATACCAAAAATGGCGCACTCGCTTATGTCGATTATGCCCACAAGCCGGATGCGTTGGAAAATGTGCTGAATTCGGTGAGGCCATTCACCACCGGCCGTGTCGTCGTCGTCTTCGGCTGCGGCGGCGATCGCGACCGCGGCAAGCGGCCGATCATGGGTGAAATCGCCTGCCGCCTTGCCGATGTCGTCATCGTCACCGACGACAATCCGCGTTCGGAGGAGCCGGCTTCGATCCGGGCCGAGATCATGGCGGCAGCAGGTTGCGCCTCCGAGATCGGCGATCGCGCCGCGGCTATCCGCGAGGCGGTCGGCATGCTGAAAACCGGCGATACGCTGATCGTTGCCGGCAAGGGGCACGAGGAGGGGCAGACGATTGGGAGCGTCACACTGCCGTTCTCCGACCACGCGGAGGTGCGCAAGGCCTTGGAGGAACTGCAATCTTGAGCTGGCTCTGGACGACCGAAGACATGATCGCAGCGATGGCGGGGCGCCCCTTCGGCACGCTGCCCGAAGGCATCACCGGCATTTCCATCGACAGCCGCTCGATTAGATCAGGCGAAGCCTTCTTCGCGATCAAGGGCGACCGCGTCGACGGTCACGATTATGCTTCGATGGCAATGGCGAACGGGGCTTCGCTGCTGGTCGTCAGCGAGGCGAGGCTTCCCGCGATGGGTCGCCTGACGGTGCCGATGATTGTCGTCGACGACGTGCTCGCCGCACTCGGCCGCCTGGGAAAGGCTTCCCGCGAGCGCTCGCGGGCAAAGATCATCGCCGTCACCGGTTCTGTCGGCAAGACAACCACCAAGGAGATGCTGCGGCACGTGCTGTCGCCGTCGGGCAAGGTGCACGCCTCCGTCGCCTCCTTCAACAATCACTGGGGCGTGCCGCTGACGCTGGCGCGCATGCCTGATGATACGGATTACGGCGTCTTCGAGGTCGGCATGAACCATCCGGGTGAGATCCGGCCGCTGGTGGCGATGATCCGCCCCGATGTCGCGGTCATCACGACGATCGCGCCGGCCCATCTCGGCAATTTCAAGAGCATCAAGGAGATTGCTGCCGCTAAAGCGGAGATCTTCGAGGGGCTCGAGCCCGGCGGCCATGTCGTGCTCAACCGCGACAATGACCAGTTCAATTTCCTTGATCGAACGGCGCAGTCGCTCGGCATCGAGCATATTCATTCCTTCGGCCAACATGCCAAGGCGGAATTCCGGCTCGCGGGATTCAACGGCTCGGACGAGAATTCGACGTTGTGGCTGACGATCGGCGGCGAGACGCTGGAGGTCGCGATCGGTGCGCCGGGCCGCCATATCGCCGAAAATGCGCTCGCGGCGCTCGGCGTTGTCAGGATCGTCGGCGCCGATATGGAAAAGGCGATCGGGGCGCTTGGGACGCTGCAGCCGGAAAAGGGCAGGGGCAAGCGCCACCGGCTGTCGATCGGCAGCGGCAGCTTCACGCTGATCGACGAGAGCTATAACGCCAATCCCGCTTCGATGCGCGCGGCGATCGCACTGCTGGCGGCCTCCGAGCCGACCGGCCGCGGACGCCGTATCGCCGTGCTCGGCGACATGCTCGAGATGGGCGAGTATGCTCAGAAGGTCCATAGCGATCTCGCCGTGCCGCTACTTGCGGCCGGCATCGAACATGTCTGGCTCGCAGGAGCAGAGATGGTGGCGCTGAAGGAATCGCTGCCGGAAAGCGTCCAGGTCGAATATAGCGAGAGGACGGACGAATTGGCGAAATATGTATTGAACTCGGTCGCACCGGGCGACGTGTTGATGGTGAAATCGTCTCTGGGCATCGGTTTCGGCAAGATCGTCGCCGCGCTCCTTGACAAGTTCCCAGCATTTGCCGACACGCAACGCGAACTTTGATCGGGTAAACAAGGGGCCCTGAATGCTGATCTGGCTTGTCGAACTGTCGGAATATTTCAAATTTCTGAATCTGTTCAGATATATCACTTTCCGCACAGGGGCCGCTCTCTTCACCTCCGCATTGATTGTTTTCCTGTTCGGGCCGACGATCATCAATTCGCTGCGCATCCGGCAGGGCAAGGGGCAACCGATCCGCGCGGACGGGCCGCAGACGCATTTCAAGAAGGCCGGCACGCCGACCATGGGCGGGCTGATGATCCTGGCCGGCATCGTCGGGGCGTCGCTGCTCTGGGCCGATCTTTCCAACGTCTATGTCGTCGCCACCTTGCTGGTGACGCTGGGCTTCGGCGCAATCGGCTTCTATGACGATTATCTCAAGGTGACCAAGCAGAGTCACAAAGGCTTTTCCGGCAAGGCGCGTCTCGGCATCGAATTCGTCATCGCCGGCATCGCGGTCTATTTCATGATGCGCACGGCCCTTGCATCGGGGACCGCCGGTTCGACCTTCGGTTCCTCCATCGCTTTTCCCTTCTTCAAGGACTTCCTGATCAATCTCGGCATCATGTTCGTCGTCTTCGGCGGCTTCGTCATCGTCGGCGCCGGCAATGCCGTCAATCTGACCGATGGCCTCGACGGGCTTGCCATCGTGCCAGTCATGATCGCCGCCGCCTCCTTCGGCGTCATCGCCTATCTCGCCGGCAATGTGGTGTTTGCGAACTACCTGCAGATCAATTTCGTGCCCGGCACCGGTGAGCTCGCCGTCGTGCTCGGCGCCGTCATTGGCGCCGGCCTCGGCTTCCTCTGGTTCAACGCGCCGCCGGCCGCCATCTTCATGGGCGATACCGGCTCGCTTGCGCTCGGCGGCACGATCGGCACCGTTGCCGTCGCCACCAAGCATGAGATCGTGATGGCGATAATCGGCGGCCTCTTCGTCATTGAGACGCTGTCGGTCATCATCCAGGTCGGCTTCTTCAAGATGACCGGCCGGCGCGTCTTCCTGATGGCGCCGATCCATCATCATTTCGAGAAGAAGGGCTGGACCGAGAGCCAGGTGGTGATCCGCTTCTGGATCATCGCCGTCGGCCTGGCCCTGCTCGGCCTTTCGACGCTGAAGCTCCGGTGAGGCGGCGATGATCCCCGCCACGACGCTCAAGGACAAGAAGGTCGCGCTCTTCGGGCTCGGCGGCTCCGGTTTTGCGACTGCTCACGCGCTCGTCGCGGGCGGCGCCGAGGTGACCGCGTGGGACGACAATCCCGACAGCGTCGCCAAGGCTTCGGCGGAAGGCATCCGGACGGAGGATCTGCACGTCATCGACTGGAGCCAGCAGGCGCTGTTCGTGCTGTCCCCCGGCGTGCCGCTCACCCATCCCAAGCCGCACTGGACCGTCGACCTCGCGCGGGCGGCCGGCGTCGACATCGTCGGCGACGTCGAGCTCTTCGTGCGCGAACGCCGCGCCCATGCGCCGGATTGCCCCTTCATCGCCATCACCGGCACCAACGGCAAGTCGACGACGACGGCGCTGATCGCCCACATCCTGAAATCCGCAGGCTACGACACTCAGCTCGGCGGCAATATCGGCACGGCGGTGCTGACGCTCGATCCGCCGAAGGCGGGGCGTTATTTTGTCATCGAATGCTCTTCCTATCAGATCGATCTGGCGCCGACGCTGAACCCCTCCGCGGGCATCCTGCTCAACCTGACGCCCGATCATCTCGACCGCCATGGCACAATGCAGCACTACGCCGACATCAAGGAGCGTCTGGTCGCCGGCAGCGATGTCGCAGTCGTCGGCATCGATGACAGCCATTCGGCGCTGATCGCCGACCGGATCGAGCGGGCAGGTGTCAAGGTGGTCCGGATTTCGCGCCGCAACGTGGTGGCTGAGGGCATCTATGCCGAGGGCACTACGCTCGTTAAGGCCGGCGGCGGCGCCATGCTGCCCTTTGCGGAGATCGACGGCATTCAGACGCTGCGCGGCAGCCACAATGCGCAGAATGCCGCCGCGGCCGTTGCCGCCTGCCTTGCCGTCGGGGTTTCCGCCGACGACATTCGTTCGGGCCTTGCCTCCTTTCCCGGCCTCAAGCACCGTATGCAGCCTGTGGGCAAACGAGGCCGCGTCGTTTTCGTCAACGATTCCAAGGCGACCAATGCCGATGCCGCGGCGCCGGCGCTTTCGAGCTATGATCGCATCTACTGGATCGCCGGCGGCCTGCCGAAGGCTGGCGGCATCACGACGCTCGTGCCCTATTTCCCGCGCATCGCCAAGGCCTATCTGATCGGCGAGGCGGCAGCGGAGTTCGCCGCCACACTCGGCGAGGCCGTGCCCTACGAGATCTCCGGCACGCTGGAGCGCGCAGTCGCACATGCGGCGGCCGATGCGGAGCGCGACGAAGCTGCTGCTTCCGCCGTGATGTTATCCCCGGCTTGCGCAAGCTTCGACCAGTATAAGAACTTCGAAGTCAGGGGCGATGCCTTCGTCAGCCATGTGGCCGCCCTTGACGGAATGACGATGCTGATCGGTCCGGCAACAGGAGAGAGATGACATGGTAAGCCGCGCGGAACGTGGGCCTCTGGCCGATTGGTTCTGGACCATCGACCGCTTCTTCCTGGCGATGTTCATATTCCTGATGGGCATCGGGTTCATGCTGTCGTTTGCGGCATCTCCAGCTGTTGCCGAGCGCATCGGGCTCGAACCCTTCCATTTCGTCAAGCGTCATGCGGCCTTCATGATCCCGTCGATCGCCGTCATGCTCGGGCTGTCGTTCCTGACGCCGCGCCAGGTGCGGCGAACCGCGATCCTGCTCCTGATCATTTCGCTCGCCATGATGGTGCTGGTTCTCTTCGTCGGCCAGGAGGTCAAGGGCGGCAGGCGCTGGATCTGGATCGCCGGCCTTTCAATCCAGCCGTCGGAATTCATGAAGCCCGCTTTCGTCGTCGTCTGCGCCTGGCTGTTTGCCGAGCATGCGCGTCAGCCTGAAATCCCCGGCAATCTCTTTGCCATCATTCTGTTCGGCATCGTTGCGGCGCTGCTGGTCGCGCAGCCCGACCTCGGTCAAACCATCCTGACGACCGCCGTCTGGGGTGGCATGTTCTTCATGGCCGGCATGCCGTGGATCTGGATCATGCTGCTCGGCATCGGCGGCGCCGGCGGTCTGCTCAGCGCCTACTACGTCTTTCCGCACGTTGCGCTGCGCATAGACAAGTTCATGACCGGCGAAGGTGACACGTTCCAGATCGACACGGCGCGTGAGGCGATCATCCGCGGCAGCTGGTTCGGTCAGGGGCCGGGCGAAGGCATCGTCAAGCGTATTATCCCGGATGCGCATACCGACTTCATCTTCTCGGTCGCGGCCGAGGAATTCGGCATCGTCTTCTGCATGGCGCTCGTTGCGCTGTTTTCCGCGCTGGTGCTGCGCGGCCTCTCGCATGCCTATCGCGAGCGCAATGATTTCAACCGCTTTGCCGTCGCTGGCCTCGTGCTGCAGATGGGCATTCAGTCGATTATCAACATCGGCGTCAATCTTGAACTGCTGCCGGCGAAGGGGATGACGCTGCCGCTGATTTCCTACGGCGGCTCGTCCATGGTGGCGATCTGCGTCACCGCCGGCTTCATTCTGGCGCTGACGCGCCACCGCCCGGAAAAACGTGCGCAGGACCGGAGCCTCTTCCGCGTCCCGCACGGCATGCCCGCGGAGTAAGAGGTCATGAGCAAAGGCATCGTGCTGCTTGCCGCCGGGGGGACCGGCGGCCATGTGTTCCCGGCGGAGGCGCTGGCCTTCAAGCTGAGGGAGCGTGGTTATTCGGTGCATCTCGTCACTGACAGCCGGGCCGAACGCTACGCCGGCAAGTTCCCGGCCGAGGAGATCCATGTCGTGCCGTCGGCGACGATCGGCTCGAAGAACCCCGTTGCCGTCGCCCGCTCGCTGTGGACACTGTGGAGCGGCATTCGAGCGGCAAAAAGGCTGATCCAGCGGCTGAAGCCGGTGATTGTTGTCGGCTTCGGCGGTTACCCCACCGTGCCGCCGCTGCTGGCCGCGACGCGGCTCGGTGTCGCCTCGATGCTGCATGAGCAGAATGCGGTCATGGGCCGCGCCAACAAGGCGCTGGCGCCGCGCGTCAGGGCGATTGCCGGCGGCTTTCTGCCGGAAAGTGGCGATGCTTTTGCCGATAAGACGGTTGCAACAGGCAATCCCGTGCGCCCGGCAATTCTTGCCGCAGCCGAGCAGCCTTACACGCCGTCGCATCCCGGTGAGCCCTTCAATCTCGTCGTTTTCGGCGGCAGCCAGGGCGCGCAGTATTTTTCCAAGGCCATGCCGACGGCGATCAGCCTTCTCGATGACGGTCTGCGCACACGGCTCAGGGTGACGCAGCAGGTGCGCCCTGAGGATTTGGAAATGGTCAGCGGCTGTGTCGCCAAGCTGGAGATGGGAGCCGACATCGCGCCATTTTTCAACGATATGGCGGAACGCCTTGCACAGGCACATCTGGTGATCTGCCGCTCCGGCGCTTCGACGGTTTCGGAGATCTCCGTCATCGGACGCCCGGCCATTCTCGTGCCCTATCCGCATGCGCTCGACCATGATCAGGCGGCGAACGCCGCAGCACTGGCTGCGACCGGGGGGGCGAAGGTGATCTCTCAGTCTGAGCTTTCACCTGAGCGTATCGCCTCTATACTGAGCCATGTGATGAACGATCCGGACAAGCTTTCGCAGATGGCGGCGGCGGCCAAGCTCGCCGGGAAACCGAATGCGGCGAACTTGCTTGCCGACATGGTTGAGGCTATTGCCGCCGGCAAGACAGTCTCAGAATTCAAGAGGACACGCGCATGAAACTGCCGAAGGCGATCGGTCTCGTCCATTTTATCGGCATTGGCGGCATCGGCATGAGCGGCATTGCCGAAGTGCTGCACAATCTCGGGCACAAGGTGCAGGGATCGGATCAATCCGACAGCGCCAATGTGCAGCGACTGCGCGACAAAGGCATTGAGGTATTCGTCGGCCATCGCGCCGAAAATCTCGGTGATGCCGAAGTTGTGGTCGTTTCGACGGCGATCAAGAAGACCAATCCGGAACTTATCGCCGCGCGTGAAAAGCTGCTGCCGGTGGTACGCCGCGCCGAAATGCTCGCCGAGCTGATGCGCTTCCGCAATGCGATCGCCATTGGCGGCACCCACGGCAAGACGACGACCACCTCGCTGGTCGCCACCCTGCTCGAAGCCGGCGGGCTCGATCCGACCGTCATCAACGGCGGCATCATCAACGCCTACGGCACCAACGCCCGCATGGGCGAGGGCGAGTGGATGGTGGTCGAGGCCGACGAATCCGACGGCACCTTCCTGAAACTTCCAGCCGATGTCGCCGTCATCACCAATATTGACCCGGAGCACCTCGACCATTATGGCAGTTTCGACGCTGTGCGCGCCGCCTTCCGGCAATTCGTCGAAAACGTGCCGTTCTACGGCTTCGGCGTGATGTGCCTCGACCATCCCGAGGTGCAGGCGTTGGTCGGCCGCATCGAAGACCGCAAGATCATCACCTATGGCGAGAACCCGCAAGCCGACGTGCGTTTCAAGAATGTGCGCATCGACGGCACGCGCTCGATCTTCGACGTCGAGATCCGCCGTCGCCGCACCGGCCAGAGGACCGAGCTCAAGGGGCTGGTCATGCCGATGCCCGGCCGCCACAATATATCGAACGCCACGGCGGCGATCGCGGTCGCCAACCGACTTGGCATCTCGAGTGAAGATATCGCCAAGGGGCTTTCTTCCTTCGGCGGCGTCAAGCGTCGCTTCACGCTGACCGGCGAATGGAACGGGGTGCAGATCTTCGACGACTACGGCCACCATCCGGTGGAGATCAAAGCGGTGCTGAAGGCGGCCCGTGAATCCTGCAAGGGGCGCATCATCGCCGTCCATCAACCGCATCGTTACACGCGTCTCGCGAGCCTGTTCGAGGAATTCGCCGCCTGCTTCAACGACGCCGACAGCATTTTCCTGGCGCCCGTTTATGCGGCAGGCGAGGATGCGATCGAAGGGATCGACTCCATGTCGCTCGTCTCGCGGATTAAATCCGGCGGCCATCGCGACGCCCGCTTCCTCGCTTCGGCGGAGCTTCTGCCGCAAATGGTTGCGGAGGTTGCAAAGCCTGGTGATTTCGTGGTTCTGTTGGGGGCTGGGAGCATCACATCATGGGCGGCAGCACTGCCCAAGCAACTGGAAGGTCTATCGGGAAAGTCCGCATGAAACAGGTGAATGGGGAAAAGCTTCTGGCGTCTCTCGGAGACGGTGTAAAGGATATCCGCGGCCGTATCACGCCGGATGCCCCCATGGATCGCGTCACCTGGTTCAGGGCCGGCGGCCTCGCCGAACTGATGTTCCAGCCGCATGACGTCGACGACCTCATTGCCTTCCTGAAGATATTGCCGGAAGAGGTACCTCTGACGGTGGTCGGCGTCGGCTCCAACATCCTGGTGCGCGACGGCGGCATTCCAGGCGTTGTGCTGCGCCTCTCGGCCAAAGGCTTCGGCTTCGTCGAGCTTGCCGGCGAAAACCGCATCCTCGCCGGCGCCATCTGCCCCGACAAACACGTCGCGGCAATGGCGATGGACAACGGCATCGGCGGCTTCCATTTCTTCTACGGCATTCCGGGCGGTATCGGCGGCGCGGCGCGGATGAATGCCGGCGCCAACGGTGTCGAGACGCGTGAGCGGCTGATCGAGGTTAACGCCGTCGACCGCAAGGGCAACAAGCATGTGCTTTCCAATGCGGAGATGGGTTATTCCTACCGGCATTCAAAGGCACCCGCCGATCTGATCTTCACCTCGGTCCTGTTCGAGGGCTATCCGGAAGATCGCGCCCAGATCCGCGCCGAAATGGACGCTGTGCGCAATCACCGCGAGACGGTGCAGCCGGTGCGTGAGAAAACCGGCGGTTCGACCTTCAAGAACCCGCCCGGCCATTCCGCTTGGAAGCTGATCGACGAAGCCGGCTGCCGCGGCTTGGTGATCGGCGGTGCGCAGATGTCATCGCTTCACTGCAACTTCATGATCAACATGGGCCAGGCGACCGGCTATGATCTCGAATATCTCGGCGAGCAGGTTCGCCGTGAGGTCTTCGAGAAAGACGGCATCAAGCTCGAATGGGAAATCAAGCGCCTCGGCGTCTTCATGCCCGGCCGGGAAGTGCGCCCGTTCCAGGGCGTGACGAGCGAATAGGGCCTACTTCACTGCCAGTTTCAGCCCTTCGCGCGGGGTGACGACGGGCGACCAGCCCAGAACCTCACGCGCCCGGGATATGTCGACCTGTAGCGAACCGCAAAGGCGCTGGTAGACGGCTTCCTTCCCGGCTGCCTTCGCCGCCATGTGCAGCAGCGCAGGCGGGACGGGGACCAGCATCGGCTTGACGCCGAGTCCTGCGGCAACTCCCCTGATGAGCTCAGGCGTCGAGAGGTCCTCGCCATCTCCGGCAAGGAAAGTCTCGCCCGCGGCGGCGGGATGGTCAATGCAGGCGATGATCAGATCGACGAGATTTTGCACCGCGACCAATGTGCGGCGGTTCTTCAGTGAAGCGAAGGGGAGTGGCAGCTTCTTGCGGACAAGATTGACGAGAAGCGCGAAGTTGCCGCGTGCGCCGGGGCCATAGACCAGCGGCGGGCGGATGATGACGACTTCCATGCCGGTGCGTGCCGCGATTTCGCGCAGGCCGATTTCGCATTCCAGCTTCGAAATGCCGTAGGGATCAATCGGCTTCGGTGTGTCGTCGTGCCGGAACGGCCGGTCGTTCTCTTCTCCGTTGACCTTGATGGTGCTGACGAAGACGAATCTCTTCACGCCGGCGCGGGCGGCCTGTTCGGCGAGATTGAGCGCGGCGGCGGTGTTGACCCGGCGGAATTCCGCCAGCGGATCGGCTGCGCGGTCGTCCATGATGTGAACGCGGGCGGCGAGATGGATGATGACGTCGACGCCTTCAAGCGCGGCCTTCCAGTCGGTTCCGTCGGTAATTTCAATCGGAAAATGCGCTACCGCAGACGGAAAGGCAGAGGTCTTGGATCTCGTGGTGGCCACGAGCTTGCAAGTCTTGTCTGTGTGCAGCCGTTTGACAAGCGGACTACCGACGAAGCCGGCAGCGCCGGTGACGAGGCATCGCATGATTTTCTCCCTGCTCACCCATGCGCCTTCGCTAACCGGAAGCGCTATCGGCATCAATAGAAAAGCGGTGACGCCCGCGCGCCGAGGCGCTCTGCATTAATCAATTCGAGACGCCGGCCGCCGCCTCACTGTTGCCGGTATCCGGCTGAGAGATTGCATCCGATTCCCTTGGCTATCTCCATCGCGGGTGAGCGCAATTGGGTATGTCGTTGAACGGCGGGGCTTTTTCACCTCCGCGCAAGTTCATTCCCGGACGGCGATGGGTCGGTCGCACAATGAGCAAATGTTAAAAGGCCGCGAAACTCCGGGCTAACAGTTAACGAAAGTAAACACTTCATTAACCATAATGATGCTCTAATGCATGTGAGGCCCGGCAAAGGCGCGAACGACGTAGACAGCTTCGCGCAAGCGTCGATTTCAAAAGTGGAAGTTATTTTTGGGGGCGTTGATGAGTCGCAAGCATGTTGCTGTCCTGATGGGCGGATTTTCCTCGGAAAGGCCCGTCAGCCTTTCCTCGGGAAAGGCTTGCGCAGAGGCACTCGAAGCAGAAGGCTTCAAGGTGACCACGATCGATGTCGCCCGCGATATTTCTGAAAAGCTTGCGGCATTGAGGCCCGATGTCGTCTTCAATGCGCTACATGGGCCGTTCGGTGAGGACGGGACCATCCAGGGCATCCTAGAATATCTGGAGATCCCCTACACGCATTCAGGTGTGCTTGCCTCGGCGCTCGCAATGGATAAGGACAAGGCGAAGCGTGTCGCTGCCGCCGCCGGCATCCCTGTCGCCGAATCGCAGGTGATCAACCGTTTCGCCTTTCCTTCGACGCATCCGATAAAGCCGCCTTATGTGGTGAAGCCTGTGCGCGAGGGCTCGAGCTTCGGCGTCGTGATCGTCAGCGAAGATCAGGCGCATCCGCCGCAGGTCGTCAGTTCGCCCGAATGGCGTTATGGCGAAGAAGTGCTGGTCGAACGCTATGTCTACGGCCGCGAGCTCACCTGCGGCGTCATGGGCGAGACTGCGCTCGGTGTCACGGAGGTGGTGCCGCAGGGACACAATTTTTATGATTACGATTCCAAATATGCTGCGGGCGGTTCAAAACACGTCATCCCGGCGAAAATTTCACCGAATATTTACCAAAAAATACAAACATTGGCCCTAAGGGCGCATCAGGCAATCGGTTGTCGCGGCGTCAGTCGGTCCGACTTTCGTTACGACGATCGTTTCTCCGAAGACGGCGAGATCATCTGGCTGGAGGTCAATACCCAGCCAGGCATGACTCCTACCTCGCTCGTGCCCGAAATGGCCGGTCATGCCGGCTATTCCTTTGGTGAGTTTCTCCGGTGGATGGTGGAGGACGCGTCTTGTTTGCGTTGACGGTCAAAAGGATAGGGCGCCCCAGCCATCATGCCGTGCTTCCGATCGTGGAGGCCGAAGAGCGGTTCGTGCTGCCGCGTCCGCTGCGCCGCGTCACCCGTTTCCTGATCAGTCTCGGCAGCGGCCGCATCTACATTCCGGCCCATACCGGGACGGTGTCGGCGCTTGCCTTCCTGGTTGCGACCGGCCTCTACGGCATGTCGCTCGGCGGTCACACTGAAGCCGTCGCGCAGGCCACGACGACGGCCGCAGGTTTTGCGATCGAGGACGTAAAAGTCTCCGGCAATTCGGAAACCTCCGAAATCGAGATCCTGCAGCTGATCGGTCTCGACGGCACGACCTCGCTGGTCGCGCTCGACGTCGATGCGGCCCGCCGGAAGATCGCGCACCTTCCGTGGGTCGAGAATGTCGAGGTTCGAAAGGTCTATCCGAGGACGATCGAAGTGAAGCTCAAGGAGCGTGAGGCCTATGCGATCTGGCAGCACGGGCAGGAGCTTTCGCTCATCGAGAAGAACGGCAGCGTTATTGCGCCACTGCGTGACAACAAGTTTTCGTCGCTGCCGCTCGTCGTCGGCCGCGACGCCGAGACCGCGGCGGCTTCGCTCGGCGACGCCTTCTCGAAGTGGCCCGACGTGAAGGCCCGCGTGAAGGCCTATGTGTGGATATCGGGCCGTCGTTGGGATCTGCACATGGATAACGGCGTCATCGTCAAGCTGCCGGAAGACGGCATCGATCAGGCGCTGGCGACGCTTTCGAAGTTCGACAGGGAGCATCAGCTCCTGGAGCGGGACATCGCCGCGGTCGATCTGAGATTGCCCGACAGGACCGCGATCCAGCTGACACCGGAAGCGGCGGTCCGCCGGCAGGCGGCGGTAACGGAGCGTACCAAGGAATTGAAGAAGGCGGGGCAGAATATATGAGCTTGTTCGGTTCATCCCATTTCGGATTGCCGCGCCTGAAGCCGCTTTCGTCGAAGCGGTCGCATGTCGTTTCGGTCCTCGACATCGGCTCGACCAAGGTCGTCTGCATGATCGGCCGGCTGACGCCGCGCGAGGAAAGCCAGATCCTGCCGGGCCGCACGCACAATATCGAGATCATCGGTATCGGCCATCAGCGCTCCCGCGGCATCAAGACCGGCGTCATCGCCGATCTCGACGCGTTGGAAGGCGTCATCCGTCTTGCCGTGGATGCGGCGGAGCGGATGGCGGGGCTGACCGTCGAAAGCCTGATCGTCAACCTGACGGCCGGCCGCCTCGGCAGCGACATCTACACCGCGACGATCGACCTCGGCGGCCAGGAAGTCGAACTCAACGATTTGAAGAAGGTGCTGTCGGCCGCTTGTCAGCAGTCGCTGCGCCAGGACCGTTCGGTGCTGCATTCGCTGGCGACCGGCTTCTCGCTCGACGGCGAGCGCGGCATCCGCGACCCGCTGGCAATGTACGGCGATGCGCTCGGCGTCGACATGCATGTCGTGACCGCGGAGCGCTCGGCGCTGAAGAATCTGGAACTCAGCGTCAACCGCGCGCATCTGTCGGTCGAGGGCATTGTGGCGACCCCCTATGCATCCGGTCTTGCGGCTCTCGTCGACGATGAGGTCGAACTCGGCTGCGCGGCGATCGACATGGGCGGCGGCACGACGACGATTTCGGTCTTTGCCGAAGGGAAGCTCGTTCATACCGATGCCGTCGGCCTCGGCGGCCATCATGTCACCACCGACCTGGCGCGCGGCCTTTCGACCCGCATCGAGGATGCAGAGCGGCTGAAGGTCGTGCATGCCTCCGCACTCTTGAATTCCTCCGATGAGCGCGAGCTGATCTCGATCCCGCCAATCGGCGAGGACGATCGCGACCAGCCGTCTCAGGTGCCGCGGGCGCTGGTTTCGCGCATCGTATCGGCCCGAATCGAAGAGACGATGGAACTGATCCGCGACCGGATCCAGCGTTCCGGCTTCAGCCCGATCGTCGGAAAACGCGTCGTGTTGACGGGAGGCGCGAGCCAGCTGACCGGCCTTGCCGAGGTGGCGCGGCGCATTCTGGCCCGCAACGTCCGCATCGGCCGTCCGATGGGCGTCTCGGGACTGCCGACGGCGGCCAAGGGCCCGGCCTTTTCGACGGCCGTCGGCCTGATGATTTATCCGCAGGTCGCGGACATGGAGACACATGCGTCACAGAGCGGTCTGCTCATGTCGCTTGGGGGAAATAACAGCCGCATAGCCCGCATGGGCCAGTGGCTGAAGGAAAGCTTCTGAAATTTGCGTAATTGGCCGGCGTGGCGATGCGGCCAGAGAGAGAAGGAACAGGTACCATGACCATCAAGCTGCAAAAGCCTGACATCACCGAGCTGAAGCCGCGCATCACCGTGTTCGGCGTCGGCGGCGGCGGCGGCAACGCCGTCAACAACATGATCACCGCAGGCCTCCAGGGCGTCGACTTCGTCGTTGCCAACACGGACGCGCAGGCGCTGACGATGACGAAGGCCGAGCGCATCATCCAGCTCGGCGCCAACGTCACCGAAGGCCTCGGCGCCGGCTCGCAGCCGGAAGTCGGCCGTGCGGCCGCCGAAGAGTGCATCGACGAGATCATTGATCACCTGAACGGCACGCATATGTGCTTCGTCACCGCGGGCATGGGCGGCGGCACCGGCACCGGCGCTGCGCCCGTCGTCGCGCAGGCAGCCCGCAACAAGGGCATCCTGACGGTCGGCGTCGTCACCAAGCCGTTCCATTTCGAAGGCGGCCGCCGCATGCGTCTGGCCGAGATGGGCATCCAGGAACTGCAGAAGTCTGTCGACACGCTGATCGTCATTCCGAACCAGAACCTCTTCCGCATCGCCAACGACAAGACGACCTTCGCCGATGCTTTTGCCATGGCCGACCAGGTTCTCTATTCAGGCGTCGCCTGCATCACCGACCTGATGGTCAAGGAAGGCCTCATCAACCTCGACTTCGCCGACGTCCGCTCGGTGATGCGCGAGATGGGCCGCGCGATGATGGGCACCGGCGAAGCCTCCGGCTCCGGCCGCGCACTCCAGGCAGCCGAAGCGGCAATCGCCAACCCGCTGCTCGACGAAACCTCGATGAAGGGTGCGCAGGGCCTGCTGATCTCCATCACGGGCGGTCGCGACCTCACCCTCTTCGAAGTCGACGAAGCTGCGACCCGCATCCGCGAAGAAGTCGATCCGGACGCCAACATCATCCTCGGCGCCACCTTCGACGAATCGCTCGAAGGCATCATTCGCGTCTCGGTGGTCGCGACCGGTATCGACCGGGCGATCAGCGAAGCCGCCGAGCGCAACTTCCAGCCGGCCGCCAGGCCCGCTATCCGTCCCTCCGCGGCTGTTGCTCCGGCAGCGGCCGCAGTTCAGCCTGCCCCGGTGATGCAGGCACCGAAGGCCATCGATCCGATCGCGCAGACCATCCGCCAAGCCGAGATGGAACGTGAGCTCGAAATTTCGGCCCCGCGTGCCGCAGCACCCGTCCAGCAGCCTGCTGCGCAGCAGGAAGTCTTCCGCCCGCAGAGCAAGATCTTCGCGCCTGCACAGGAAGCTCCGCCGATCCGTCCGCAGGTGCAGCAGCAGGCTCCGGCGCCGGTAATGAGCCAGCCGGTGATAAGCCAGCCCGTCCAGCAGCAGCCCATCCAGCAGCAGCCGGTCCGACAGGAGCCGGTTATCCGGCAGGCGGCTGAACCGGTGCGCATGCCGAAGGTCGAGGATTTCCCGCCGGTCGTCCAGGCTGAACTCGACCATCGCACGCAGCCGGCTTCCGCGCATAGCCAGGAAGAGCGCGGCCCGATGGGCCTGCTCAAGCGAATCACCAATTCGCTTGGCCGCCGCGACGATGACGCCGTTGCCGCCGACATGACCGCCGCACCGCCGGCCGCGTCACAGCAGCGCCGTCCGTTGTCGCCGGAAGCAAGCCTCTATGCGCCGCGTCGCGGCAATCTCGACGATCAGGGTCGCGCGGTTCCGCAGGCTCGCATGATGCAGGAAGACGATCAGCTGGAAATTCCGGCATTCCTGCGCCGCCAGTCGAACTGAAATATCGGGGCATCGGCACCGTTCATGCCCGGGATCCAGGTCCCGGGCATTGCTGTTTTTCGGCCGGGAATTCTTGAGCGATATCAACCGTGTGACTTCGTAACAAAACGAAAGAAACAGTGATTTGGATTGGAGCGCCGGCGCACGTAAATATGGCGCAAGAAAACTGCGCTGGGAGTCGTCTGGACGAGACTGTTTCTGCAGAAGGAATGATAACCGCGCCGTGGGACAAGCCGCTGGAGCGGAAAAATAAAGGCAGATTTTATGGCAATTGGCTTGCTGGGTTTTCAAACGACGGTTTCGCGTCCCGTGACGCTCTCGGGCATCGGCGTTCATTCGGGTGCGAATGTCTCGATCACGCTGAACCCGGCCGAAGCGGACACCGGCGTCGTTTTCCAGCGCCTGCACGATAATGGCGACATCACCGAACTGAAGGCCGTCTCCTCGCAGGTCGGCAATACAGACCTCTGCACGGTGCTCGGTTTCTCACCCACGCGTTCAATCGCGACGATTGAACATGTCATGGCCGCCGTCTATGCGCTCGGCCTCGACAATGTCATCATCGAGGTGCAGGGCGCAGAAATGCCGATCATGGACGGCAGTTCGCTGCCCTTCGTCGAAGCGATCGAGCAGGCCGGTCTCGTCTCGCTCGGCGTCAAGCGTCGTTATATCCGCATCACCAAGCCGGTGCGGATCGAGCATGGCGGCTCCTGGAGCGAATTCCGTCCCTACGACGGCACGCGCTTCGAAGTCGAGATCGATTTCGAATGCCCGCTGATCGGCCGGCAGAAGTGGGTCGGCGACATAAGCGCCGCCGTCTTCAAGTCCGAACTTTCTCGCGCCCGGACCTTCGGCTTCATGCGTGATGTCGAGCGTCTCTGGGCATCGGGCCATGCGCTCGGTTCTTCGCTTGAAAATTCCGTCGTCATCTCGGACGACAATACGGTCATCAATGTCGAAGGCCTGCGATACGCCAAGGACGAGTTTGTCCGCCACAAGACGCTTGATGCCGTTGGCGACCTGTCTCTCGCCGGCGTCCAGTTCATCGGTTGCTACCGATCCTATCGTGGCGGCCACAAGATGAATGCCAATGCTTTGAAGGCGCTGCTCGCCGATCCCTCTGCCTACGAGGTGGTCGAGACTTCGACGCCGCGCCAGCGCGTCGCCGCTCGTGAGCTGATCGCCGTCAGCGCTTCGGAATTCACTCCCTGGTCGGCATGACCTCCAGCATATTCTCAAGACCAGGCCGCCTCTTTCCCGGAGGCGGTTTTTTTATATCCGGTCGCACTGGCGGCAACAGGCATTTCTTGCAGATGCGCTGCTGCAACAGATCAGCAAGAAGATGAAAAGCCGGCCAATCCGGCGGCGGCTGCCACAAAAATGCGTTAATGCCTTATCATTGCGTTGCTCTTGATGCACATTTGTGGCTAGAAACGCCAGCGAGGCGTGGCTGTCGTGGAGCGAGCGGCGGCAGTGGGGTTCTTTTGAATGGCTTATGCAGGATCTGAAGGTATGATGAAGACAGCGCGCGCTTTGTTCGCATCGCTTCTGGTGCTTAGCGCAGGCGCCTCGATCTCCGGCTGCCAGTCGGATCCCGATATCGACATCACCAAGCTTGGCCTCGAAACCGATCCGCCTGACGTGCTCTACACCCAGGGCCTTGCCAATATGAAGGCGGGCAACATGGCGGAAGCGTCGCGCAAGTTCGATGCGATCGATCGCGAGAACCCATTCTCCGAATGGGCGCGCAAGGCGCTTGTGATGAGCACCTTCGTCAAATACCGCCAGGGCAAGCTCGATGATGCGCTTGCGTCGGGCAACCGTTACATGTCGCAATATCCGAAGTCTCAGGACGCTGCCTATGTGCAGTATCTCATCGGTCTCACCTATTCCAAACAGATCGTCGACGTCACCCAGGACCAGCGCGCCTCGGCCAAGACGATCGAGGCGATGCAGGCGGTCGTCGACAATTATCCGAACTCCGAATATGTCGACGATGCCCAGGCGAAGATCCGCTACGCCCGTGATCAGCTCGCCGGCAAGGAAATGCAGATCGGCCGTTACTATATGGAGCGGAAGGAATATCTCGCCGCAATTTCGCGCTTCCGCATCGTCGTCGAGAAGTATCCGAACACGAACCAGATCGAAGAGGCCCTGGCCCGTCTCGTCGAGGCTTATTACGCCATGGGTATCGTCGACGAGGCGCAGACCGCGGCAGCCGTTCTTGGTCACAACTATCCGGACAGCCAGTGGTACGCCGATTCCTACAAGCTGCTGCAGACGGGTGGCGCCGAGCCGCGTGAGAACAAGGGCTCGTGGATCGCTGCGGCAGGCAAGAAACTCCTGCTCGGTTCCTAAGTCCCATGCTGATCCAGCTTTCGATCCGCGATATCGTCCTGATCGAGCGGCTGGATCTTGCCTTCGAGACCGGCCTTTCCGTGCTGACGGGCGAGACGGGAGCGGGCAAATCCATCCTGCTCGACAGTCTGTCGCTGGCGCTCGGCGGGCGCGGTGATGGCGGTCTGGTGCGCCATGGCGAAGACAGGGGCCAGGTGACGGCGGTGTTCGATGTCGGCATGGACCACGGGGCGCGGGTGCTCCTGCGTGAAAACGGCATAGACGACGATGGCGACCTGATCTTCCGCCGTCAACAATCAGCCGATGGGCGCACCAAGGCCTATGTCAACGACCAGCCGGTCAGTGTGCAGCTGATGCGCCAGGCCGGCCAGATGCTGGTCGAGATCCACGGCCAGCACGATGATCGCGCTCTTGTCGACACCAATGCCCACCGCAACCTGCTCGATGCCTTCGGCGGCCTTACTGATGAAGTCGCTGAGGTGTCCCGGCTGTATCGTCTGTGGCGCGACAGCGAACGGACGCTGAAGAAACACCGCGAGAAGGTGGAAAGCGCGGCGCGCGAGGCTGACTATCTGCGTTCCTCTGTCGAGGAGCTCGAGAAGCTTTCGCCGCAAGACGGTGAGGAAGAAGAACTCGCCGAAAGCCGGCAGAGGATGATGAAGGCAGAGCGAATCGCCGGCGACATCGCCGAAGCCTCCGAATTCCTCAACGGCAATGCCTCGCCGGTGCCGCATATCGCCTCGCTGGTGCGCCGACTGGAACGCAAGAGCCATGAAGCGCCCGGGCTGCTCGAGGAGACGGTGACGCTGCTCGATGCCGCGCTCGACCAGCTTTCCAATGCGCAGATGGAAGTCGAGGCAGCGCTGCGCAAAACCGAATACGATCCCAGGGAGCTGGAGCGGGTGGAGGAGCGGCTTTTCGCGCTCAGAGCCGCGTCGCGCAAATATTCCGTGCCGGTCACCGAGCTGCCGGCGCTGGCGGTGCGCATGATCGCCGATCTTGCCGACCTCGATGCGGGCGAGGAGCGGCTTGCGCGTCTGGAAGCGGAGGTCGGTCTGGCGCGAGAGAATTACGATTCGGCGGCGCGCTCGCTTTCCGACAAGCGCCATCAGGCCGGCGCCGCGCTGGCTGCCGCCGTGATGGCCGAACTGCCAGCTCTGAAGCTCGAACGCGCTCGTTTCATGGTCGAGATCACCACGGATGCGCAGGAGGCGCTGCCCGAAGGCATCGACGTCGTCGAGTTCCATGTCCAGACCAATCCCGGCACGCGCCCCGGCTCGATCATGAAGGTCGCCTCCGGCGGCGAATTGTCGCGTTTCCTGCTGGCGCTGAAGGTGGCGCTCGCCGATCGCGGGTCCGCGCCGACGCTCGTCTTCGACGAAATTGATACCGGTGTCGGCGGTGCTGTGGCCGATGCGATCGGCCAGCGGCTGAAGCGGCTCTCTGATCGGGTGCAGGTGCTATCGGTCACGCATGCGCCGCAGGTCGCAGCCCGGGCGGCGACGCACCTGCTGATCTCCAAGGGGCCGGCGGCCGAAGGTTCCGAAAAGATCGCCACTCGCGTCGCGACGATGGCGCAGAAGGACCGCACCGAAGAAATCGCCCGCATGCTCGCCGGCGCTTCGGTGACGGAGGAGGCGAGGGCGGCCGCCAAGCGGTTGCTGGCCGGTAACGGCTGATCGCTGCTGCCGGCAACGGTGACAAGCGTTCGGCTTGACGGATATTGTCCGACCAGCGCTTTCCATTTCTACGATCAAGTTTGGCGCGAACATTCACGTCAATCTCCCTCATCCCTGTGGCCTCAGGGCTTTGCCCGAGGGAGGTCACAGAGATCCAGCAAGCTCAAGTCCTTGGGCGCGGAAGACTCCTTTCATTCTGCGTGAGTCATTCACCGCGCAGACGCGCGGTGGCTGGATTCCTGTGACGGGCACAGGAATGAGGAGGAGAGGTAGGCGAGCTCGTCCGATGCTGAGCCATCCGGCATGCTATACATGCAGCGGTGACAAATATTCCGCTTCACATTATGCCGGTCACTCCGATCAGCGGCGATCCATTGCCATGCGTCTTTTCCATTTCAGTGATGGTCCCGACATTGCAGCCTTCGAGCCGCGCCGGGTTCGCATTCCCTCGGCCCGCCCAGCGGGCAAGGAATGGCTGAACGCTCCGCTCGTCTGGGCGATCGATGCTGACCATGACTTCATGTATCTCTTTCCCCGCGATTGCCCGCGCATCCTGATATGGGCAACCTCCGAGACGTCCGAAGCCGAGCGGCGGCACTGGCTCGGCGACTGGCGGGCTGCCGCCTTCATCGAGCGCCAGTGGCTGGAAAAGCTCGAAGCGGAGACGATCCATCGCTACGAGCTGCCGGTCGAGGATTTCGAGGATCTCGGCGATGCAGGCATGTGGGTCGCCCGTACACGCGTCGTTCCCATCGAGCGAACTGCGATCTCGCGCCTCGACCGGGAGTTTGCGCCGCGCGGGGTGGAGCTGCGGGTAGTCGACAGCTTGCGGCCGCTGAAGAGCCTTGGGAATACCGGCCTGCATGTCAGCGGCATCCGGCTGCGCAATGCGCGGGATTGGGAATAGGGCGGGCAGGACGGCGACAACGGTTTCGTGAGCAGAGGTCTGGTGCATACGCCTACCTCAACTTCCCTCATCCCTGTGCTCGTCACAGGGATCCGGAACGCCCAAGTCTTTGGGTGCGAGAGACTGTTTGCCGACCTGTAAGTCATTCACGGCGCGGACGCGCCGTGGCTGGATTCTTGTGACAGGCACAGGAACGAGGGTGGAGAAGCCGGCGGGTCGATCTTCCCGATACGGGATATGCAGCCTCTCTTTTCATCCGTCGATTTTGCTCTAAAAACAATGCAGATTTCTGGCCAGATTCTCTGGAGTGATGTTCCATGTCCACCGAAAGTTCCGCCGTCGATACGGTGACGATCGAAGAGGCTGCTGTCGAGCTCGAACGGCTGGCGAAGGAGATCGCGCATCACGATGCGCTCTACCACGGCAAGGACCGGCCGGAGATTTCGGATGCCGATTACGACGCATTGAAGCGCCGCAACGATGCGCTGGAAGCGCGGTTTCCCGAGTTGATCCGTGAGGACAGCCCGTCGCGGCGGGTCGGTGCTGCGCCCTCGGTCACCTTCTCGCCCGTCGTCCACGCGCGGCCGATGCTGTCGCTCGACAACACCTTTTCGCAGGAGGACGTGCAGGATTTCGTCGCCAGCGTTTATCGCTTCCTCGGTCGCCTGCCGGACCAGTCGATCGCCTTTACCGCCGAACCGAAGATCGACGGGCTTTCGATGTCGATCCGCTACGAGAACGGCAGGCTGACGACGGCTGCCACGCGCGGCGACGGCACCACGGGCGAGAACGTCACCGCCAATATCCGGACGATCGCCGAAATACCCAACCAATTGCCGAAGGGCGTTCCCACGGTCGTGGAGATCCGCGGCGAAGTCTATATGGCCAAGAGCGATTTCCTGGCGCTGAACCGGCAGATGGAGGCGGAGGGCAAACAAACCTATGTCAATCCGCGCAACACGGCAGCGGGGTCGCTGCGCCAGCTCGATGCCAAGGTGACGGCGAGCCGCAAGCTGAAATTCTTTGCCTATGCCTGGGGCGAGATGTCCGACATGCCGGCCGATACGCAATTTTCCATGGTGCAGACCTTCAAGGATTGGGGATTTCCGGTCAATCCGCTGATGAAGCGGCTGAATTCGGTCGCCGACATCCTGGCGCATTACGATGAGATCGGCCTCAAGCGCCCGGATCTCGATTACGATATCGACGGTGTCGTCTACAAGGTCGACAGCCTGGAATTGCAGCAGCGCCTGGGCTTCCGTTCGCGCAGCCCACGCTGGGCGACGGCGCATAAATTCCCGGCCGAGCAGGCCTTTACCGAGGTCGAGAAGATCGAGATCCAGGTCGGCCGCACCGGGGCGCTGACGCCTGTGGCGCGGCTGAAGCCGATCACGGTCGGCGGCGTCGTCGTCACCAATGCGACGCTGCATAATGAGGATTACATCAAGGGCATCGGCAATAGCGGCGAGCGCATCCGGCCGGAGGAACACGATATCCGCGAGGGCGATACCGTCATCGTCCAGCGCGCCGGCGACGTCATTCCACAGATCCTCGATGTCGTGATGGAGAAGCGGCCGGAGGCGGCAAGGTCTTACGAATTTCCGAAGACATGCCCGGTCTGCGGTTCGCACGCGGTGCGCGAGGTCAACGAGAAGACCGGCAAGATGGATTCGGTGCGTCGCTGCACCGGCGGCTTTATCTGCCGGGCGCAGGCGACGGAGCACCTGAAGCATTTCGTGTCGCGCAATGCCTTCGATATCGAAGGGCTCGGTTCGAAGCAGATCGACTTCTTCTTTGAAAACGAGGACCCGTCGCTGCAGATCCGCACGGCCCCGGAGATTTTCACGCTGGAGAAGCGCCAGCAATCCTCGCTCACCAAGCTGGAGAATATCGACGGCTTCGGCAAGGTCAGCGTCGGCAAGCTCTATGCGGCGATCAACGAGCGGCGCAGCATCGCGCTCCACCGCTTCATCTATGCGCTCGGGATCCGCCATGTCGGCGAGACCACGGCAAAGCTCTTGGCGCGCTCCTACGGCACCTATGAGGCCTTTGCGACCGCGATGAAGGAGGCGGCACCGCTTTCCGGCGATGCCTGGAACGATCTCAACACTATCGAGGGCATCGGTGAGGTCGTGGCGCGCGCCATGGTCGAGTTCTACAAGGAGCCACGCAATATCGAGGTGATCGGCCGCCTGCTCGACGAGGTGACGCCTACGGAGGCCGAACAACCGGTCACGTCAGGCAGCCCGGTCGCCGGCAAGACGGTGGTCTTCACTGGTTCGCTCGAAAAATTCACCCGCGACGAGGCGAAGGCGAGGGCCGAAAGTCTCGGCGCCAAGGTGGCGGGCTCGGTGTCGAAGAAAACCGATATCGTCGTCGCCGGCCCTGGCGCCGGCTCGAAGCTCGACAAGGCGCGTGAGCTCGGCGTCCAGACGATGGACGAGGATGAGTGGCTGGCGCTGATTGGCGGGTAGGAGATCGGTGTGAAAGCCTTGAGGGTTCCTCGGAGTCATCCTCGGCTTTGTGTCGAGGATCTCCCCTGTATCGATCGTTGCAGATGCTCGGGACAAGCTCGAGTATGACGAAGGAGCGTTTGGCAGGCCCTCCCTGCGTTTGACGTCGGTGTCGATCGGCCCTTTGTCTCAAGCCCTCAGCCGCGCCATCGTGTAGGCGTCGACATATTCTCCGGCGCGGTAGGCGAATGCGCGCAGAAGCCCTTCCTTCTCGAAACCGAACTTCTCGTAGAGGGCGATCGCGGCCTCATTATCCGTGTAGACGGTCAGTTCCAGCCGTTTGACGTCGAGGCAGTCGTCGGCGGCGTCGACCATCGCACCAAGCAAGATGCGGCCGAACCCGCGGCCGGTGAAATCGTCATGCACGCCCATGCCGATGCTGGCGACGCGTTGCCGGCGGCCGCCGAGGCGGTTGAGGCCGCAATTGCCGACGATCTTGCCCTCCAGCGTGACGACGAGGTTAAGCGCGCCTGGCGAAGGATTTTCCATGTTCTTGCGGACCTCTTCGACCCGCTGGTAGGGCGGCCGCAGCGTGCCTGCCCGATAGCCCGGCAAATTTATGAGATCGCTGATTTCCTCGGCATCGGAAAGACGGACGGCGCGCACGACGACGCCAGCTCGGTCGCGGGGTTTATTCTCTTCGGTTTCAGACATTGGATGGCCTCCTTGGATTTCAGGGGAGGAGAGCCGGCTTTTCGAAAACTCTGCTCGCCTCGGCAGGGTTCTCGGGATGATCGGACGGCTAGTGACGCACCATCGCTCCCGCGTACCCCGGAAGGGTCGTGGCGATATGATGCATGGTAAGGGTCACAGAGTTGATCATGCGCGGAAGTTTCCCCATCGGTGTGCAGATGTCAACAGGTCGAAATTTGCCTTCGCGCGCCGCTATGGTTATTCCGGTAGGGCAGACGATTCGGATATTTGTCCTTGACGACCATCGCCATCGATTTCGAGACTGCCAATGAGCAGCGCGGCAGCGCTTGCTCGGTCGGCCTTGCCTGGATCGAAGAGGGGCGGGTGACGCGTGTCGAGGAGAGGCTGATCCGGCCGCGCAACATGCGGTTTTCCGGCATGAACATCGCGATCCACGGTATCCGGCCGGAGCATGTCGAGGATGCGCCGGAGTTTCCCGAGGTGATGGACGAGTTCTACGATGATATCAGCGGCGCGACGATGATCGCGCACAACGCGGCCTTCGATTTCAGCGTCTGGCGGGCGAGCCTCGATCTCTACCGGCAATCCTATCCGGAACTGACCTATCTCTGCAGCCTGAAGATGGCGCAGCGGATCTGGCCGCATTTCCTCTCACATCGGCTGAACCTGATCGCCGAGCATCTTGGGCTGCGTTTCATGCACCACAACGCCGCCGAAGATGCGGCGGTCTGCGCGGCAGCGGCGATCGAAATGGCGAAGGCAGTCAAGGCGAAAGCCGTGGAGGCGATCCCGGCGCTGATCGGAATGACGCCGGGGCGGTTGACGGCGAGGGGCTATGAGCCCTGCACCTGCAGGAAGGGCTGAGTGTCCCGCGCCGCAGCGGCGCTTTCTTGCAAAGCCTGTGGGCATGCTTATCTAGGATGCGGATCATCCAGGGAGCCGCCATGTCCAAGCTGCGCACGTTTTTTCTCGCCGCATTTTCCTTCGCTGCCATTTCCGCGGGCGCCACCTCGGCCGAGGTCGTCGGCAAGGTCGGGGTCGACTGGATCGGCAACGACATCATCGTCGAGGCACTTTCCGATCCCGAGGTCAAGGGTGTCACCTGCCACGTCACCTATTTCGATCGCAGCCTGATCGATCGCTTCAAGAACGGCAACTGGTTCGAAGATCCGTCCAACAATTCCATCGCATGCCGGCAGACAGGCCCCATAGAGATCGGCAACATCGACCTCTCCAGGGACGGCAGCGAGGTGTTTCGTCAGGGCATGTCGCTGATCTGGAAGACGCTCGTTGTCAACCGCATTTACGACAAGAGCAACGACACGCTGATCTATCTCGCCCATTCGCGGGAGTTGACGGACGGCTCGGCGAAGATGTCGATTTCGACCATTCCGCTCTATGGGCAGAATGTGACGTGGAAGAATGGGAAGCCATAGTAGGGTTGCGGATGTTAGGAAGGGGGTGAGTCGTCTCCCCAAACTCCCTCATCCCTGTGCTTGTCATAGGGACCCAGCGCGCCCAAGTCTTTTGGCGCAGAAGACTCTCCGCCCGAGCGATGGTCATTCACCGCGCAGACGCTCGGTGGCTGGATCTCTGTGACAAGCACAGGGATGAGGGAGGAGAGGGGCATCAGGTCAATAGGTCAGATCAGTCACGTCTTCCAAAACGAAAAGGCCCGGACGAGCCGGGCCTTCGCAATCTCTCTGGTGATAAATATCAAGCCGCCTGATTCAGCTCGTCGGCGATGACCGTATCGAGGTTCAGGAAGCAGACCATGGTCTTCTCCAGCGCGACGATGCCACGGCAGAAGGCGCGCTGGGCTTCCGGGATGATTTCCGGCGGCGGCTGCAGGTCTTCGCTCTTGATCGTCATCATGTCGGAAACCTGCTCGACCAGCAGACCAACCAGCTTGCCCGCGATGTCAGTGACGATGATCGCCGAACGCTCGGAAGGCTCGGTCATCTTCATGCCGAGGCGGCAGGCCATGTCGATGACCGGGATCACCGCACCGCGCAGGTTGATGAGGCCGAGAACGTAGGGCGGGGTGTGCGGCATCGGCGTCACCGGCGCCCACCCACGGATTTCGCGGATGGCCATGATGTCGATGCAGAACTCCTGGTCGCCCAGGTGGAACGAAACGATTTCGAGGTAGGCGCCTGACTGCTTGATGGCGTTGTTGTTCATGATCAGAATTCTTCCCAGTTGTCCCCGGCGGGAGCGGCGATGGCTTTGGCGGCGGAACCGCCGTTGAATGCGCCCGCGACTTTGCCTATCAGGCTGCGTGCGGGAGAAGGTCTCGAATGCGAGGCGGCCGTTGCCTCTCGCGGCGTTTGCCGGGCGCTCATGCCCTCGCCGGTCTTGAACTGCTTGACCAACTGCGTCAGGTTTTCGGCATCGATGGCGAGCGTATGGCTTGCGGCGTTCGTCTCTTCCACCATGGCCGCGTTCTTCTGCGTGACCTGATCCATCTGGCTGATCGAAGTATTGATTTCGTTCAATCCAACCGATTGTTCGCGCGCAGAGGTTACGATTGATTTAACATGCTCATCGATGCGCAGAACATCCTCGCCGATCTGGCGAAGCGCTTCACCTGCGGCCGTCACCAGTTCGCCGCCGATCTTCACTTCCTCGCCGGATTTTCCGATCAAGGCCTTGATATCCTTGGCAGCACCCGCAGCACGGCCAGCGAGTTCGCGCACTTCCTGGGCGACAACGGCAAAACCCTTGCCGGCCTCGCCGGCACGCGCTGCCTCGACACCGGCGTTGAGCGCGAGGAGGTTCGTCTGGAACGCGATCTCGTCGATGACGTTGATGATCTTGCCGATCTCGCGGGAGGCGCCCTCGATTCGCTCCATCGCGGCCATCGCATCACCAACGACGATGTCCGACTTCGCTGTATTTTCGCGGGTGTGAGAGACCATGTGGCCCACTTCCTCGGCGCGGTTGGTGGCGTTACGGACGGTGGCGGTGATCTGGTCGAGGGCGGCGGAGGTCTCTTCCAGCGAGGCGGCCTGCTGCTCGGTGCGTTTGGCGAGGTCGTCGGCGGCGGCGCGCATCTGGCGGCTGTTCGCTTCGATCGAGCTGCTGTTGATGGCGATGTCGCTCATCGCTTTGCGCAGCGTCACGGTCGTCTGGTTGAAATCCAGGCGCAAGCGCTCCAGCTCGTCGCGGAACGGCTGGTCGATCGTTACGGTCACATCGCCGCCCGACAGACGGATGAGGCCGGCGCCGAGAGCGCTGACGGCGGCGTTCAGAGCTTCAGCATCGGCAAGCTTGGCGGCTTCGCGGGCACGGTGCTCGGCATCGCTGCGTTGCCTTTCGGTCTGAGTCTGGGCTTCAAGGTCGCGTTTTTCGATGGCGGCGAGGCGGAAGCTGTCGGCGGCGCGGGCCATTTCGCCGATCTCGTCGCCGCGGTTCTTTTCCTGAACGTCGCTGGCTAGGTCGCCGCTCATGATGCGCTGCATGCTCTGGCGCACGGCGCCGATGCCGCGCCGGATCGAGCCGCCATGGACATATTGCAGGACGCCCATTGTGAGGATGGCCAGGACACCGAGGCCGATCTGCAGGATGAGGGCCTCCCGCGATACGGCATTGGCGAGCTCGACATGTTGTTGGGCGAAAATGGTGCCGTCAGCGGCCAGCTTGTCGAGGGTCGCGGTCAGCTCGTCGCCGGCGCTATCGATCGCGTCGTCGATCTTGTCGAAGTCCGCATCGGGCGCGCCCTGCTGAACCAGCGCGACTAGATCGGTCTGGATGGCCTTACCCATTGCGGCGACGTCGGCGTCGTAACTCTTTAGCAGATTGCCGTCATTCATCTCGTCGGCGAGCAGACGCATTTCCTTCGAGCCGCTGGTAAGGGCGGCGAGGGAGTCGCCGATCAGCTTAAGGCGTGCCGGCTCCACCACCTTGTCGTCCTTGTCGACGATGATGTCCATGGCGGCCAGGACCATCGTCAAGTTCGCAACCCGCATGTCATCGATATGATTGACGCTCGTCTGTATTTCGCCGGCGCGACGCAAGCTGGCGTCGACCCGCACATTTTCGTACCAGCCGATGCCGAGCATCGTGCCGAAACCAATGAAGGCCGCGCCGCCGAGCGTCCAGAGCCGCTGGCTGACCGACAGGCTCTTGCGCACTGCTGATTTCGTCATGAAAAGACCTCCCATAACCGCGCGGGGTTTATCATTTTCCTACCCTCATGCGGACGTCCGGAGGTTTCGCCACTCGGCAGACTTCATGTCAGAACGGCTCGATCACGCCGCACGCACCGCTAAATATAGACATGACGGTTTAAGCCTTTCCTAATGGTGTTGATCGTGAGATCGTCGGTTCGGGCAGAAGGGAAGTCGTTCAAGCGCAATGCTTTTTTGATGAACGCCACGTCTGGCAGGCTGACTTTCGGGTGATCGACGGCTGCGGTTCGTGAGACAATTAATCACGGGTCAAAAAACATATTCTTGAATTGCGCGCCTTCGGCCGAGACGATAATCACGCCGACAGGGGCGGGTGGCAAATCCGCCCGATCGAGGATCACGCCATGAAGACATTCCGCATCGCCGTCTGGATCGGTGTTCTGATACTTGCCGGAGTTCTCGGCGCGGTGAGTTATTCCATGAAGTCGCGGGATGTCGTGGCGGAAGCTCCCTTCGGCGTGCCTTTCACGCTGGTTTCTCAAAGCGGCCAGCCGATCACCGAACAGGCGTTGCGCGGCAAGCCGACGGCATTGTTCTTCGGCTTTACCCATTGCCCGGAAGTCTGCCCGACGACGCTTTTCGAGCTGAACGGTTGGATGGAGAAGGTCGATCCCCATGGTGACAAACTGCAGGCCTATTTCGTGACCGTCGATCCGGAACGCGATACGCCCGAGATCATGAACGAGTACGTCTCCAACGTTTCCAAACGCATTACCGGCATTTCAGGCCCGCCCGACAAGATCGCCGAAGTCATCAAGGGGTTCCGCGTCTATGCCAAAAAGGTGCCGGTCGACGAGAAGGATCCAAACGGCGACTATACGGTGGATCATACTGCCTCGGTATTCCTGCTCGATTCAGCCGGGCGGTTTGCCGGAACGATCGCCTATGGCGAAAATCCGGACACGGCGGTAAAGAAACTGGAGAATCTCGTCAGTAAGGGATGACGGCTTCAGCGTGATAGGGCGTTGGCTCGACCGGTGGCGGGCAACGGAAACGGGAAAGACCGCCTATCGTGAGTGAAATCCGCCTTTACGTGTCGACCACCGAAAGCGAGGCAGAAGCGATCCTCGACCTCCTGACCCAAGTCTTCGGCGAAGAAGACTTTGCCATCGGCACCACCGAAATCGATGAAAAGAAGGATGTCTGGGAAGCCTCGGTCTATATGATGACCGAGGACGAGTCAGATGTGCGCTCCCGCATCGAGGCGGCGCTGAAGGTTGCTTTTCCCGATGCTCAGCTGTTGCGAGAAGTCATCCCGGATGTCGATTGGGTGGCGAAATCGCTCGAAGGGCTGAAGCCGGTCAGGGCAGGGCGCTTCCTGGTGCATGGCTCGCATGACCGCGACAAGGTCCTCTCCGGCGACATCGCCATCGAGATCGATGCCGGCCAAGCCTTCGGCACCGGCCATCACGGCACAACGGCCGGTTGCTTGGAGATGATCGATGCCGTGGTGCGTTCGCGCCGGGTTCGCAACGCGCTCGATCTCGGCACCGGCAGTGGCGTTCTGGCGATCGCGGTGCGCAAGCTCAAAAATATACCGGTGCTTGCGACCGATATCGATCCGATCGCGACGCGGGTCGCGGCTGAGAACGTACAACGCAACGGCATCGCGTCGGGCATCGTCACGAAGACCGCGCCGGGCTTTCATTCGACGGCCTTCTTGGAGCATGGCCCATTCGACCTTATCATCGCCAATATTCTCGCCCGGCCGTTGATCCGAATGGCGCCAAAGCTCGCTACGTATCTTGCGCCCGGCGGTTCGGTGATTCTTTCGGGCATTCTCGCGTCACAACGGTGGAAGGTGATCGCCGCCTATAGTGGCGCTCGGCTCCGCCATGTCAGGACGATCTGGCGGAACGGTTGGGTGACAATTCATTTCGATCGGCCTTGAGTTTTCGCTACGAAGCTCAAACTCGCCCTGAAACATTTACCGTTGCCAAGGCGCGGCTGCTCGTCACAGGAATCCAGCCACCGCGCGTCTGCGCGGTGAATAGCTTTATGAGCGATTGAAGAGAGTCTCTTGTGCCCAAGGACTTGGGCACGCTGGATTCCTGTGACGAGCACAGGAATGAGGGAGGTGGAGGTTTGCGCGCGCCATGGGAGACAAACTGCTTTTGGCGCTGTCTAAAAACAATAGCTCCCTTCAGACAAAAGAAAAAGGCGGCGCCAGTGGCACCGCCTTAGACCGGCCTATCCGGCCAACGCCCGCGAGCTCGAAGGAGGAGGAGTGCTCAAGCGGGCTCTACTGCATTCCAATGGGCCTGTCCGGGAGGGAGGAGACGAACAGGCTTTAAGCTTAGAACGCGTAGCTGGGTGCGCCCTGGTGGCGCGTGACGCGCTGACCGGCACCGAGCAGCTTGAGGCTGTCCTCGTTCTGCGGGCGGCGGGCGCCGATCACGTGACGCACGGTCTGGCGTTCGCCAGCCTGTACCGGGCTGCTATATGCGAAGCGCGAGAGAGAGGCGGTCATTTCAAAAACCTTTGTTTGCTGTTCATCCGAACTGTTCGATGGCGCCTATATAGCTATTCTGAAATGCGGAGGCAGAGGGTTTTCCTCATGGGAGCCATGCGGCCAATGCATAAAGCGTGCCAAATAAACTCTTGGCGTCATCGTTCTGTCAAAATGACGAGCGTCGGCAGTGACTTCGACTCGTTTCGTCGCTTTTTCTCCCCATCGATTGAAATTTCGCTAACATGGCGCGCATCCCATTAACCGGATTCGTTTCAACCATTCGGATTTCCCAGCATGTTCCAGTCTTTCGAGGTCACCTCCACGCCGCAGTTCGGCAAGGATCGGGTTTCGGCGTTGCGTGCCGGATTCGATGCGCTCGGCATAGATGCCTTCCTCGTGCCGCGCGCCGACGAATTCAACGGCGAATATGTTCCGGCCTGCTCCGAGCGCCTGGCATGGCTGACGGGCTTCACCGGCTCGGCGGGCATTGCGCTGATCCTGCGGACCCAAGCGATCGTCTTCGTCGACGGGCGCTATGTGACGCAACTGGCCGAACAGGTCGACGGCTCGGTGTTCTCGGGTGGTGATCTCGTCAACGAGCCGCCGCATGTCTGGCTTGCCGCAAACGGAAGCAAGGGGCTGAGGCTCGGCATCGATCCCTGGCTGCACGCGGGCGCGGAGGTACGGCGCCTGGAAAAAGCACTGGCGCAGATCGGCGGGACGTTGGTCTTCCTGCCGTACAATCCGCTCGACAGGCTCTGGCACGACCGGCCCGCCGAGCCGCTCGGCGCCGTCACCATCCAGAATGTTGCCCAGGCCGGCGTGCTGGCGAGCGACAAGATTGCGACGATAGCTGCCGATCTTTCGAAGAAAAACCTTGCTGCGGTGCTGATCGCCGATCCCTCGTCGGTTGCCTGGATCTTCAATATCCGCGGCGCCGACGTGCCGCACACGCCGCATCCGCTGGCGCGCGCTATCATTCATGCCGACGGACGGGCCGAACTCTTCCTCGACAAGCGCAAGACAGGCATTGAGCCCGAAGCCTATCTCGGGCAGATCTGCACGCAGCTGCCGCCTTCGGCGCTCGAAGAGAGGCTCGCTGCCGTTTCCAGGGACGGCGGCCGCGTGCTGATCGACGCTGATATCGCCTCTCATGCGCTGGCGGAGATCATCCGCCGGGCTGGCGGTGAAGTGGTGGAGGGCGCCGATCCCGCCAAGCTGCCGCGTGCTGTGAAAAACGACGTCGAAATCAACGGCTCGGCCGCTGCACATCTGCAGGATGGAGCAGCGATGGTGGAATTCCTTTATTGGCTGTCGCAGGAGAAACCAGGCAGCGTAAGCGAGATCGCCGCCGCCGAACATCTGGAGGCGGTGCGCGCCCGTGTCGGCCAAAGCATGCAGAACCCGCTGAAGGACATTTCCTTCGATACGATCTCGGGCGCCGGCGAACATGCAGCGATCATGCATTATCGCGTCACCACCGAGACCAACCGGATGATCGAGGCAGGCGAACTCTTCCTCATCGATTCCGGTGCGCAATATATCAACGGCACGACCGATATTACCCGCACGGTCGGAATCGGCTCGGTTTCAGAGGAGCATCGCCGTTTCTTCACGATGGTGCTCAAGGGAATGATCCAGATCAGCACGGCACGTTTCCCGAAGGGTACACGCGGCTGCGACCTCGATCCGCTGGCGCGCATCGCACTGTGGCGGGCAGGCGCCGATTTTGCCCATGGCACAGGCCACGGAGTCGGCTCCTATCTCTCTGTGCATGAGGGACCGCAGCGCATCTCCAGGCTCTCGACGCAGGAGCTGCTGCCCGGCATGATCCTTTCGAACGAACCCGGTTATTATCGGCCGGGCAGCTTCGGCATCCGCATCGAGAACCTGATCTATGTGCGCGGCGCCGAGGAGATTGACGGCGGCGACATGCCGATGCTCGGCTTCGAGACGCTGACCTTCTGCCCGATCGACCGCAGCCTCGTCATTCCCGAGCTTCTGACCCATGATGAGCTGCATTGGTTCAACGACTATCACCGCCGCACATGCGAGGCGCTGATGCCGCTGATCCACGATCACGACGTCAGGGCTTGGCTCGAAAACGCGACGCTGCCGCTCGAATATTAGGCAAGAGGTGGCGGAGCACTGCTTTCGGGCTGCAAGGTCGCGCATCTTTCAGGCGCAAGGCAGGGCTCAGGCGCCGATCGTGTAGCGCCATGCCATCACGACAACCCAGGCGGCAACCAGCATCCATGTATGAGCAATGCGCAGGCCCACGATAAGGGCAACGATCAGCGCCAGTTTCGATTCCCAGCCGCCGATGAAGAAGGCAGGTGCGACAAGAGTCGTCAGCACGGCGGCCGGCACGGCATTCAGCGCCGCTTCCACGCGCGGGGGAATGCTCTTCATTCGGGTGATGAGGATATAGCCGCCGATCCGGGTGGCGAAGGTGGCGACTGCAGCGGCGAGGATGACGAGCGCCATGTGGAGATCGAATTCCATGGCTCAGACCTCGTGCACTTCGGATTGAAGGGCGTCGGCTTCGAGATCCGGCACCTCGCGCGGCAGCGGCAGCAGGGCAGCCAGCACGATGCCGGCGGCCGCACCCAGGCTGACATGCCAGGGCGAGCCGACGTAACGGTAGGCGAGCACTGATGCCACCGCGCTGACGAGCGCCACCGGCAGGAAATTGTCGCGCTTGCGGAAACCAACGACAATGCCGAGAAAATAGGCTGGCAACAGGATATCGAGGCCGATCGCCTTGGGATCGCCGATGAAGCCGCCGAGCATGCCGCCGGCGATGCTGATCAGCACCCAGGGGATGTAGATGATGACGCCGAAGCCGAGATACCAGGCGAAGGTGAGCGGCTTGCCGGCTTCGCCGCGCTTGACCGCCGCAGCAAATTGCGGATCGACGAGCAGGAAGAAGGTGAAGAATTTCTGCACCGAGCTGAAATGGCCGATGTAGCGCGCTAAGGCCGCGGAATAGAGCACGTGGCGGAAATTGACGGCAAGGATCGACAGCACGATCAGCCAGGCATGGACATTGTGGCCGAAGAGTTCGATGCCGACCATCTGGCTGGCGCCTGCATAGACCGTGGCGCTCATGAAGGCGGCCTCGGAAAGCGACATGCCGTTTTCAACCGCCAGCGCTCCGAACAGCGCGCCAAAGGGCGCCGATGCCAGCGCAACGGCCGAGCCGCCCCGCAAACCTTCAACAAAGTCGGCGCGATTCATGTGAGTGTCCTGTTGGAAATTCAGGTTTCCCTTATGAGCTATGGTCTTCCGCGACAATTGAATTTCGTTGATTGACCAATCGATTTCGCTGAAGCATCAACGTGGTGATTGCATTTGTCGGAGAGGCAGACGTGCAGAAGATCGAATTTTCCAGGGAAGAAAAGACTGAGATCGTTGCACGCATCCGCGCTTATTTCGACCGCGAACTTGATCCCATCGGCATGCTGCCGGCCGAATTCCTGCTCGATTTTTTTACCGAGGAGATTGGCCCGTACTTCTACAATCGAGGGCTGAGAGATGCCCAGGCTGCCCTACTGAAGAGAATGGAAGACGTGGCCGAAGATATTCATCTTCTTGAGAGAGAGCAGAAATCCAGCGCCTGAAAATCGGGCGGCGGGCCCGCTTAACGCCAAATTATGGCTGCGGCGATACGGTCGGCGCTTTCCTTCACCAGGTTGGTGTCATTTGGCCCTGATTGTCTCTGTTATTGATGAACCTCGATCCGCCAGGCTCGCCAAGGCGATGCTCTTTCTCGCCTGGCTTGCGCTGGCGTCTGCGCTTTGCTGGTCCGAAACGGTATGGCGTGACGAAGTTCGCGCATTGTCACTGGCCCTTCAGGGAGACAATTTCGCCGCCATGCTTCGCCAGCTGCGTGGCGAGGGGCATCCTGCCCTGTGGTATATCCTGCTGCGCGCCGCCCATGTCATGATCGGCTCGCCCGTCGTCTTGAAAATCGTCGCACTGACTATTGCGGCCGCCGCCGCCTACCTTCTTGTTTTCCGGTTGATACTGCCCCTTCCCATCATGCTGCTGTCGCTGTTCAGCAGCTTTTCGATCTTCGATTACGCGGCGATGTCGCGAAATTACGGCATCAGCATGCTGGTGGTCTTCCTTATCGTCCTGAACTGGGGGAAAGGCCGACGCAACGGAATATTGCTCGGCCTGCTGTTCGCCTTGCTGGCCAATACCAACGTCCATTCGGTGGTCCTCGTCGGCGGTTTCCTCGCCCATTGGTTTTTCGATCTGGTTCTGGCGCGGCCAAGACCCCCTTTGAGCGCATATCGGGCCTTTTTGACAGCCGCTGCCATTGCCGCCGTCGGCATTGTTCTCTGCGTCATGACGGTCTATCCGACCTTCAACGATGCGGGGCAGAACGATCTTGCGGGCAAGAATTTCGCTTTGCTTGTCCTTTCGGCGCTTGTCGCCCCCAGTTCCTATTTCATGGCGTTCTACCCCGACCGGATCCTTGCACTGGTCTTGGCTGATCCATTGTTCGCCCGGATATTCGCGTCGCTCATGGCTGTGCTCATCTATGGCAGTCTGTTGGGGCTGGCGAACCGGCGACCGGCGATGTTCGCAGCAGCACTGGTTCTCCTCGGGCTTTCTCTGCTTTTTACGCTGGTTTACCCAGGTAGCTACAGGCATCAGGCGCTGTGGCTGGTCTTCATGATCGCAATCACCGCTTTGACCCTGCCGCCTCGGGCCGGCCTCGCCGATGTTGCCGGCACCGAAGCTGCCGGCGGCATCGTGAAGATCGGGCGCCTGTGCTTCATGATATTGCTCGCGCTGCAGGTCGCTTCCGGCATCGAGAGGGTCCATCAATTCCTTTTCACCGACATGCCGCTCAGCCGAGCCCAGGATCTCGGCTCGTTCATTCAATCCCGTCCTGATCTCAAGGATGCGATCATCATGGCGGATCCCGACTATCTCGTGGAAGCCTTGCCCTATTATGTTTCCAATCGCACCTATCTCCTAAGAGAGGAGCGGTTCGGTGCCATTGTGCACTATACCCGCAATGCGCGGCTTTCTCTCAGCCTTGCCGACATTCTGCAGACGGCGCGGCAGTTGCAGCAGAGCGAGCATGCTCCTGTCGTCGTTCTTCTCTCACAACGGCTTGATCGAATTGCCGCGCCGGTGTCATTGCGCGAAAGTTACAGTTGGCTGCTGTCCCTGACGCCAGAGGACATTTCCGCACTCCGGAGCGAGATGACCCTGGTCAAGCGCTTCGGCCCCGTTGCCGGCAGCGATGAGACATTCGATGCCTATTTGTTGAAATAGCCGGCGATCGCAAGCTCATTGGCGCAAGGCATCTGCGCTTTTTATCACAGTGATGCCGTGCGCCCGCATTTCGTCGATGGCGGCGGCAACACCTTCGGGGGTGATGCCGCGGCTTGCGTCCTCGATGAAGCGGACGCGCACCCCAGGCATCATCTCGAGCGCGTCGAGCGCCGAGAACTTGACACAGTAATCGGTCGCCAGCCCGCAGACGTCGAGATCGGTGACACCCTGTTCCTGGAGAAAATTGGAAAGACCGGTCGAAGCATCGCGGTCATTGTCGCGGAATGCCGAATAGCTGTCGATCCTGGGATCCTCGCCCTTCTGCTGGATCAGGTCGATCTCTTCGGATCTCAGTTCCGGATGTAATTCGGCGTCGAGCGTACCCTGGATACAGTGGTCGGGCCACATCATTTGTGGCTTGCCGGACAATTCGCCCATCTCGAAGGGGGTGGCACCCGGATGGGCAGAGGCGAAGCTGCCGTGGCCGGGCGGATGCCAATCCTGGGAGGCGACGATCAGATCATATCTGCCACTGTCGATCAGCCGGTTTGCGACGGGGACCACCTTGTCGCCGTCTGGCACCGGCAGATTGCCGCCCGGACAGAAGCCGTTCTGGATATCGACGAGCAGCAGCGCTTTCATCAAGGCCAATCCCTTCGCGTTATTGCAATGCAAATGCCAAATGCACCGAACACACCAACACACCAACACACCAGTAGTGGATTTCCCAGCGCGGGCGCGCAAGTGTTAATTCTGGTACCTCCGGTAGTGGCTAGTCGAAAAAGCACACGCTAATGCAACCATTGATATGTGATCGCAGTAACTCTCCTCTCGAAACGGCGGGAAGGCGAAGGTTTTACACTGCGGATCTCCCCGGCAGAGCCTCATTTTCCGGTGTCAGCCTTCATCGGTCTGCCGGCTGAGGTGCTGCAGCGCCTTCTTCGACGGCGACGTCCGCTCGATCTTGCCGGCCGCCGCGATTTCTGTCTTTCTGAGCTCATCAGCAAGTCAAGATTGAAGCCATGTCCGAGCCTCAAGCAGATGAAAAGATCGACGCCACCTTCCGCAACGGGTCGCTGACGGCGACCGGGATCATTCTTGGTTTCTCCCTCAATTTCATCAGTCTTTGGGTGTCCAATCCCAATGACTGGAGCCGCGTCGATCTGCTGCCGATGTCATTTCTGACCGTCGGTATCGCCATTCAGGTGAAGGTGTTTGCGGATCTGCTCGCGCGCGACTCCCTGCTCGCCGCAAAATATGACCGGGCTCGGCGACTGTTCCTGATCGGGCTGTCGATCGTCGCCGTCGGAATGGGCATCGCCCTGCTGAACGATATTCTCGGGCTCAGCAGTATGCGGATGTTCGGATAACGGTTTCCACGCGGTATAACCGCAAAATCACACGCGCTCGACGAACCCGTCCAGCACCCGCTTCTGTCCGGCGCGATCGAAATCGATCGTCAGCTTGTTGCCTTCGATGCCAGTGATGTTGCCATTGCCGAATTTCAGGTGGAAGACGCGGTCGCCGAGGGTGAAGCGCGATGATTCAGAGGACGTGGACTTCGCCACCAGTTCCCCGTCGATCGTGCGTCCCTTCGGGCCGCTTTCGCCATAACCGATGCGTTCGACGGCGTGGCCGGAGCGGGTGCCCCAATTGTCGCGGGTGGCGTCGGTCCTGTTGGCCTGGGCGCGCTTCCAGCCGGGGGTCGAATAGGAGTTGGCGAAGGGTTCGGCTTTGTCGAAGCGGGACTGGCCGTAACCGCCGCGGCCGTAACCGCCGTAGCTCTGTTCCATCTCGGCGACCTCGACATGGGTCTCCGGCAATTCGTCCAGGAAACGCGAGGGCAGGGTCGATTGCCAGAGACCGTGGATGCGGCGGTTGGAGACGAACCAGATGTGGCAGCGACGTTTGGCGCGGGTGATGCCGACATAGGCGAGGCGGCGTTCCTCCTCCAGGCCGGCACGGCCGCTTTCATCGAGCGAGCGCTGGTGCGGAAAAAGGCCTTCCTCCCAGCCGGGCAGGAAAACGGTGTCGAATTCCAGGCCCTTGGCCGAATGCAGCGTCATGATCGAGACGGCGTCGAGGTTCTCGTTGGTCTCGGCATCCATCACAAGGGAGACGTGTTCGAGAAAGCCGCGCATTGACTCGAAGCTTTCCATCGAGCGGATCAGTTCCTTCAGGTTTTCCAGGCGGCCCGGGGCTTCCGCGCTCTTGTCGTTCTTCCACATGTCGGTATAGCCGGACTCTTCGAGGATCTGCTCGGCAAGTTCGGTATGTGGCGTGTTTTCAAGCAGTTCCTGCCATCGGCGGAAAGATTGAATCACGTCGAAGAGGGCTTTTCGCGCCTTCGGCTTCAGCTCGTCCGTCTCGATGATGTCGGCGGCGGCCGCCAGCATCGGGATGTCGCGGGCGCGTGCATAATCGTGCAGCGCGCGCACCGTCGTATCGCCGAGGCCGCGCTTCGGCGTGTTGATGATACGTTCGAAGGCGAGGTCGTCGGCCGGCTGCGCCACCAGGCGGAAATAGGCCAGGGCATCGCGGATTTCGAGGCGCTCATAGAAGCGCGGGCCACCAATGACGCGGTAGTTGAGGCCAAGGGTGACGAAGCGATCTTCGAATTCGCGCATCTGGAAGGAGGCGCGCACGAGGATCGCCATGTCGTTCAGCAGATGCTTGTTGCGCTGGAGTTGCTCGATCTCCTCGCCAATGGCGCGGGCTTCCTCCTCCGAGTCCCAGGAGGCGTGAACCTGGACCTTGACGTCATCCGGGTCGGCGCGATCGGTGAACAACGTCTTGCCCAAGCGGCCTTCATTATGGGCGATCAGATGGGCGGCGGCGCCAAGGATATGTTCGGTCGATCGGTAATTGCGCTCGAGCTTGATCACCTTGGCGCCGGGGAAATCCTTCTCGAAGCGCAGGATATTGTCGACCTCCGCGCCGCGCCAGCCATAGATCGACTGGTCGTCGTCACCGACGCAGCAGACATTCTGCGGCTCACCCTTGGCGCGCTGGGCAAGAAGCCTCAGCCACATGTACTGAGCAGTGTTGGTGTCCTGGTACTCATCGACAAGGATATAGCGGAAGCGGCCGTGATATTCCTTCAGAAGATCCGGATTCTTGCGGAAGATCGCGATCGGATGCATCAGCAGGTCGCCGAAATCGCAGGCGTTGAGCGTCGACAGGCGCGCCTGATAGGCGAAGTAGAGATCGCGGCCGCGGCCATTGGCAAAGGCGCGGGCGTCGCCTTCGGGAATATCGGCCGGTCCGAGGCCCTTGTTCTTCCAGGTGTCGATCATGCCGGCGAACTGCTTTGCCGGCCAGCGCTTGTCGTCGAGGCCTTCGGCCTGGATCAGCTGCTTGATCAGGCGCACGACGTCGTCGGTGTCGAGAATGGTGAAACCGGAGCTCAGGCCGACGAGCTCGCCATGGCGGCGCAGGAGCTTGACGCCGATCGAGTGGAAGGTACCGAGCCACGGCATGCCTTCGACGGCGCCGCCGACGAGCAGGGCGATGCGCTCCTTCATCTCGCGCGCGGCCTTGTTGGTAAAGGTGACGGCGAGGATCTGTGACGGGAAGGCGCGGCCGGTATTGAGGATGTGGGCGATGCGGGTCGTCAGCACGCGCGTCTTTCCGGTGCCGGCGCCGGCGAGCACGAGGACGGGGCCTTCCAGCGTTTCGACGGCTTCGGTCTGTTCCGGGTTCAATCCGGCGAGATAGTCCGGCCGTTTGCCGCCGTCACGGGCCGCCATGGCGCGGGCGGCGATGCCGCCGCCGGCGGCCGGCCTTCCGGCGGTTGCGACAGACGGCTGCGGCTTACGCGCCACTTCGCCCGGCTCCTCGTCGAAGAAGGGAATATCGTCGAAACTATTGCTCATGGCGCGTAATGTAGTGATTCGGGAAGGAAAGACCAGAAAAGATGTTCTGCTTTCATTCCCGAGCCACCGCTATTGCGGGGGTGTGGGCGGCCAAAAAAATCCGATCGCGGCCTGTCGGAACCGGTGCCGACCAGACGTCCTCGAAGCATCGGACAGAAGTCCGGGATACTCGCCAACAAGGAGGCTGTCCATGCCCAAGGTCATTTCAAATCTCTGGTTCGCGGAGCAGGCACGCGAAGCCGTAGAATTCTACGTGTCGATCATTCCGGATTCCAGGATCGGCCGAACCACCATACTTCCGGCGGAAATCCCGAGCGGCCCTCCCGGCAGCGTCGAGCTGATCGAGTTCACGCTTGGCGACCAAGCCTTCCTGGCGATGAAGGCCGGTCCGCTCGACAGCTTCAACCATTCCTTTTCGGTAGCGATCCTTCTGGAAAGCCAGGCGGAGATCGATCGGATATGGGATGCCTTCCTCGCCAATGGCGGCACGCCGGAGGCCTGCGGCTGGCTGAAGGACCGCTGGGGCCTTTCCTGGCAGATCGTCCCGCGCGCGCTCTCCGAGATGATCGCCGACGAAGATCGCGAGCGGGCAAGGCGCGTCACCGAAGTCATGCTCGGCATGGTCAAGATCGATGTGGCTGCGCTGGAAAAGGCGTTCAACGGCTGAGAGCCAGGAGGCGCATGAGTAGGATATGCCGGTCGGATGTGACGTTCGCCCGGTTTCATTCTGCGGGCGGCGAACTCGCTGCCCGCTGTCGGAGCCGACTGGTCTCACCGGCGGGCAATCGCCGATTATTTACGGCTCGAATCACGGGCGCTATTGCATACCTTTTTTACTTCCATGTCACGTCGCTAAATGTGCTGATATCGCGACAAGCCTTTTCTCAACTACAATAAGAAACAGTTTCGTGGAGTAAAAAAATACCGGTGCATGCACGATTTTGTGCATTGCCACAAACGGCCGGTCAGCGTGGAATATACCTACGAAACTATTGATTCTTAGGAACGCCGTGGCCATCTCGATGGTTATACGGCTTAGAGCCTGCGGCATTACCTTAATGGAGGTCCCATGCTGAGTGAATCCGTATTCGATGCGTTCACACGCAGTTATGAAGCGCGCCGCGAAAGCGACATGTCGGTGTCGGAATATCTCGATCTCTGCAAAACCGACCCGATCGCCTATGCCAACGCGACCGAGCGTCTGCTCGCTGCCATAGGCGAACCACAGATGGTGGACACCGCCAAGGACGCGCGCCTCGGCAGGATCTTCATGAACAGGACCATCCGGGTTTATCCGGCCTTTGCCGGCTTTCACGGCATGGAAGAGACAATCGAACGCATCGTCTCCTTTTTTCGGCATGCGGCGCAGGGGCTCGAGGAGCGCAAGCAGATTCTTTATCTGCTCGGTCCGGTCGGCGGCGGCAAGTCGTCGCTGGCGGAGCGGCTGAAGCAGTTGATGGAGGTGTATCCGATCTACGTGCTGAAGGCCGGTGACGAGATCAGCCCTGTGTTCGAAAGCCCGCTCAATCTCTTCGATCCCGAGACGATGGGCTCGCTCCTGCAGGAGCAGTACGGGATCCCGCAGCGGCGCCTGAACGGATTGATGAGCCCGTGGTGCCTGAAGCGGCTCGACGACTTCGGCGGCGATATCTCCCGATTCCGCGTCGTCAGGATACAACCCTCGCGATTGCGCCAGATCGCGATTGCCAAGACCGAGCCTGGAGACGAGAACAACCAGGACATCTCCTCTTTGGTCGGCAAGGTGGATATCCGCAAACTGGAAACCTATTCTCAGAACGATCCGGATGCCTACAGCTATTCGGGCGGACTGAACCGTGCCAATCAGGGCGTGCTCGAATTCGTCGAGATGTTCAAGGCGCCGATCAAGATGCTGCACCCGCTGCTGACGGCAACGCAGGAGGGCAATTATATCGGCTCCGAGAATATCGGCGCCATACCTTTCTCCGGCATCGTCCTTGCGCATTCGAACGAGGCGGAATGGCAGACCTTCAAGGCCAACAAGAACAATGAGGCCTTCATCGACCGCATCTGCGTGATCAAAGTGCCCTATTGTCTCAGGGTTACAGAGGAACAGAAGATCTACGAAAAGCTGATCGAGGGATCGGAACTGGTGGATGCACCATGCGCCCCGGCAACGCTCGAAATGCTGGCGCGGTTCTCCGTCCTTTCGCGCCTGCGCAAGCACGAGAATTCGACCTTCTTCTCGAAGATGCGCACCTATGACGGGGAGAGCCTGAAGGAAAGCGATCCACGCGCCCGCAGCGTCCAGGAATACCGGGATGCTGCCGGGATCGACGAAGGCATGGACGGGATATCGACCCGTTTCGCCTTCAAAGTGCTCGCCTCCACCTTCAATCACGACACCACGGATATCGGCGCCGATCCCGTCCATCTGATGTATGTGCTGGAACAGGCGATCCGTCGCGAGCAGTTTCCCGACGATGTCGAGAAGCGTTATCTGGAATTCATCAAGGCCGATCTTGCGCCACGCTACGCAGAGTTCATTGGCAACGAGATTCAGAAGGCTTATCTTGAATCCTATGCGGACTACGGACAGAATCTGTTCGACCGCTATGTAGATTATGCCGATGCCTGGATCGAAGATGTGGACTTCAAGGATCCCGATACCGGTCAGCTTCTCGACCGCGAGCTCCTCAACCAGGAGCTAACGAAGATCGAAAAGCCGGCGGGGATCGCCAATCCAAAGGACTTCCGCAACGAAATTGTCAAGTTCTCTCTGAGATCGCGGGCAGCCAACGGCGGAAAAAATCCGTCATGGACGAGCTACGAGAAAATCCGGGAAGTCATCGAGAAGCGTATGTTCTCGCAGGTCGAAGATCTCTTGCCGGTCATTTCCTTCGGATCGAAGAAGGATTCGGAAACAGAAAAGAAGCATAGCGAATTCGTCTCGCGCATGGCCGCGCGAGGTTACACGGAACGGCAGGTTCGGCGCCTCGTCGAATGGTACATGCGCGTCAAACAGGCAAGTTAATGCGGAGCCATTATGCACATTGTCGACCGGCGGCTAAATCCGCGCGGTAAAAGTCTGGAAAATCGTCAGCGGTTCCTTCGACGCATGAAGGGAGCCGTGCAGCAGGCGGTGAAACGTTCGCTGCAAAATCGAAACATTCGAGACGTGCTCGACGGTGGGGAGATCAGCCTGCCGATCGATGGAATGGCCGAACCAAGCTTTCGACGGGGCGAAGGCGGCATCGCCGATCACATCCTGCCCGGGAACCGGGCTTTCGTCGAAGGGGACATCATTCCGCGGCCGCCGGGTGGAAAGGGCGGAAAACCAAAAGATGCAGGCGAAGGCGACGGTGAGGACGGCTTCCGCTTCGTGCTGACGCGGGAGGAATTCCTCGATGTGTTCCTCGATGATCTTGAATTGCCAGACCTTGCCAAGCGGCGTCTAGCCGAAACGGAGGAAGAAACTCCGTTTCGGGCCGGTTATTCCGTATCGGGATCCCCCGCCAACATTGCCGTCGGTCGCACCACGAAGCTGGCGATGATGCGCCGCGTTGCGCTTGGCCGCCCGCGCCGCGAAGAAATCGAAGCCCTGCAGCGGCAGATCGAGGAATGCGAGGACGACGAGACCCGCGTGACGCTTGAGGCAAAACTCAAATCCCTGACGGAAAAAAGCCGGCGCATTCCCTATATCGATCCGCTCGACGTGCGTTATCGCCGCTTCGAAAACGAGCCGAAGCCTGTCGCCAAAGCGGTGATGTTCTGCCTGATGGACGTCTCGGGCTCCATGTCGGAGCACATGAAGGACCTTGCCAAGCGGTTCTACCTGCTGCTCTACCTTTTCCTGTCGAAACGCTACAAGAAAGTGGAAATCGTCTTCATCCGCCATACTGACAGGGCAGAGGAGGTCGACGAAGAAACCTTCTTCTACGGTCCTGCGACGGGCGGCACGCTGGTGTCGAGCGCGCTTGCCGCCATGCGGGCGATCATCGCGGCGCGTTTCGATCCGGCGGAGTGGAATATCTATGGCGCCCAAGCCTCGGACGGCGACAACGCCCATTCGGACGGAAATCTGACCGGGCAGCTGCTGCGCGAGATTTTGCCGCTGTGCCAGTATTTCGCCTATATCGAAGTCGGCGAGGAAGGCGGCGATTCTTCAGTGTCGCGGTCGCCCCTCTGGATGCTCTATGACGGGATCCGTTCCGAACCGCTGCCGCTTTCGATGCGCAAGGTCTGCCGGCGAAGCGAAATATTCCCTGTTTTCCACGATCTCTTCCAGAAACGTGAGGCACAGTCGAAGGTGACGCCATGACCATGACGGTGAGGCCAAGAGAGCGGCTCTTATTCGAGGGAGCCGACTGGGACTTTGCAACGCTGCAGCGCATCCATGATGCGTGCGAGGAGATCGCGCTCGGCGAGCTCGGTCTCGATGTCTATCCGAACCAGATCGAAGTCATCACCTCGGAGCAGATGCTGGATGCCTATTCCTCGACCGGCATGCCGCTGTTTTACCGCCATTGGTCCTTCGGAAAACACTTTGCGCATCATGAAACCTTCTACCGCCGCGGGATGCGCGACCTTGCCTATGAGATCGTCATCAACAGTTCTCCCTGCATCTCATATCTGATGGAGGAAAACACGGCGACGATGCAGACGCTCGTCATCGCCCATGCGGCCTTCGGCCACAATCACTTCTTCAAGAACAATTATCTCTTCAAGCTCTGGACCGATGCCGAGGGAATTCTCGATTACCTTGATTTCGCCAAGGGTTATATCACCCGCTGCGAAGAGCGTTACGGCGAGACGGCCGTCGAAAGAACGCTCGATGCGGCGCATGCGCTGATGTCGCATGGGGTGCATCGATATGCCGGCAAGACCACAATCGACCTTCGCCAGGAGGAGAAGCGGCAGCAGGAGCGTCGCGCCCACGAAGAGCAGATGTTCAACGACCTGTGGCGCACGGTTCCCGTCGGCAAGGCGAAGAAGGCGGGTGACATCGGCTTGGAGAAGCGCCGTGCCGCGCTCGGTCTCCCGCAGGATAACATCCTCTATTTTCTTGAGAAATCCGCGCCCCGGCTGCAGCCGTGGCAGCGCGAGATCCTTCGCATCGTCCGCCACGTCGCGCAATATTTCCACCCCCAGCGGCAGACTAAGGTGATGAATGAGGGAACCGCCACCTTTGTCCATTACCAGATCATGAACCGGCTTCACGAGCGGGGGCAGATCAGCGACGGGAACTTCCTCGAATTCCTGAAGTCCCACGCCAATGTCGTCTTCCAGCCAAACTACGACGATCGGCGGTTCTCGGGCTTCAATCCCTATGCGCTTGGTTTTGCGATGATGCAGGACATCGAGAGGGTCGTCACGAAGCCGACGGAAGAGGACCGGGCATGGTTTCCCGATATTGCGGGACGAGGCGACGCGATGGGGGTCCTGCGCGACGTTTGGGCAAATTATCGGGACGAAAGTTTCATCAGTCAGTTCCTGAGCCCGAACCTGATCCGGCGGTTGCGGCTGTTCCATCTCTACGACGACCCGGAACAGACCGAAGGTGTGCTGGTCTCGGCAATTCACAATGAGCGTGGCTATCTGCGCATCCGCCGCCAGCTCTCCCGCGAATACGATATCGGCTGGACCGATCCGGCAATCGATATCGTCGATGTCGATCTCGCCGGCGACCGGCGACTGCTGCTGCAGCATATCGTCATGAACGGCTGCTATCTGCAGGAAGGTGACACGAAGCTCGTTCTTCAACATCTCGCCGATCTCTGGGGCTACGATGTGTTGCTTCAGGAAATCGACGGTTCGAGCACCGTGGCGAAAGAACATACGGCGAGTCCGCGCAAGATCGTTCAATGATCTGGGTTTCTTGCGGCGCGCCGGGCTAACGCGCGTCGTGCGCGTCCATCCATTCGTCCGCATCCGGCGGCGATCTGCAATTATCGATGGCAACAAACACAAAGGCTGCGTAATTTACCGCCGCTGCAATCGTTCATATTGGTCTCCACTCAACCCAATTCCACCTTGCAGCGACCTTTCGGGGCCGATAGCGCAAAGGCGAGTGACCATGAGCGAAACCCGGCGGAAGCTGACGACGATCTTCTGTGCTGACGTGCAGGACTATACGCGGCTGATGGGAGCCGACGAGGAGGGGACGCTCGCGACGCTGAAGCGCTGCCGCGAGGCGATGGCACACCTCATCGAAAGCCATGGCGGCCGTGTCGTCAACACCTGGGGCGACGGGTTGATCGCCGAGTTTCCGAGCGTGGTCGAGGCGGTGCGCGCCGCCGTCGATACGCAGAACGAACTTGCCGGCTTCAATGCCCGCCGCCCAAGCGACGGGCGCATGCTCTTCCGCATCGGCATCAATCTCGGCGACGTGATCGTCGAGGGCGATGACATCTATGGCGACGGTGTCAATATCGCCGCGCGGCTGCAGGCCTCGGCCGCCCCCGGCGGCATCGTGATATCGAGCACCGTCTACGACCAGGTGCGCAACAAGGTGGCGGTCGGTTTCGAGTTTCTCGGGCCGCTGATGGTGAAGAACGTCGAAGAGGGCGTGCCGAGCTATGCGGTGAGAATCGGCGACGGAAGCGACGAGGCCCCGCCTGCCGAACGACCCGTCGCCGCCCGGCCGCAGCCAGCGGCCGCCGTCATGACCGAGGCAAGGCCGGCGCCTGGCGGACGGAAGCTGTTTGCCGTGCTCGGCGTCATCGCCGTCATGCTGATCGCCATCAATCTCCTGTCGTGGGAGGGCGTTTTCTGGGCGCGGTTTCCCGTGCTGGCGCTTGCCGTGGTGGCGGCGCTTGCCTGGAATCGCGGCCAGACCTGGTTCGATCGCAAGTTTGCCACGCTCGCGATCGTCGCGCTCGGCATCATCGGCATCAACCTCTTCACCTGGAGCGGGACCTTCTGGGCGGTGTGGCCGATACTGGGGATCGCAGCGACGATCGGCCTGCGGTGGTCGATGCGCCGATAGACATTGCTCTTCACTGGTTTTGCTGGATATCCCGTACCGACAGAGCCTGCGAGAAGACGTTTGCGAGCTTCGTTCAAGCAAAAGTGAGCGGCCGGATTATTTCCAATCTTTGCTGATATTACAAATCGGTAATGCCGGGTGCTTATGCTTGCCGTTAAGCTGCAAAAGCGCGATATTGTCGCACCAGCCGGGAATCTCGATCCCTGGGGATTAGATCTCCGGGATGCCGATCGCGCAGCGCCTCTTTCGACCGACCCTGGTCCAACCTCGAGTCCCTCCGGAGACGTGAATGGCCTATTGGAAGCAGTTTGTACTTTCGCTCATCGTCATCATTGCCGGTTTTGCCGCGTGGGTTTTCCTTGCGCCCGGCGCCGGCGACAAGATGCGCGATGCAGGCATTCCGGATAGCCTCGTTTCCATGATCGCGCCTAAAGCTCCTGAAACAGCTGATGCCGGTGCTTCCGGCGGGGGGCAGGGGCAACGGGGCCAAGGGCCGGGACAGGGACAGAACCACCGCAGCGGCGGCGGGCGCAACAGCGCCATTCTCGTCGCGACGCAGGCCGTCGTTCAAGGCGTCGTCAACGACCGGCTGAACGCCATCGGCACGGGGGATGCGATCCGCTCGGTCGCGGTGACGCCGCAGGCCACGGGCACGATCCGCGAAATACTCATCAAGTCGGGCGACAGGGTGAAGGCGGGGCAGGTTCTCGCCAAGCTGGACAGCGAGGAGCAGGTGATCGCCCGTGGCCAGGCGGATGTGGCGGTGAAAGCCGCCGTCGAGAAGTCCAATCTCTACCACAACATCAAATCCAGCGTGTCGCGCATGGACGTCTTCGATTCCGAGATCGCCGAGCAGGGCGCGCGGCTGCAGCTGCAGGCCGCCGAGCTCAATCTCGCCCGGCGCAACATCACGGCGCCGATTGACGGCATCGTCGGCATCGTGCCGGTCAATATCGGCGATAATGTCACGACATCAACGCCGATCGTCACATTGGACGACCGATCGGAAATCCTCGTCGACTTTTGGGTGCCGGAGCGTTTTTCCAATACGGTTGCAGTCGGCCAGCCGGTGGAGGCGATGTCGGTGGCAAAGCCTGGGCAGGTGTTTTCGGGCGTGATAGAGGCGATCGACAACCGTATCGACGCGGCAAGCCGCACGCTGCGCCTGCGCGCCCGGATCGACAACTCTTCCGACGAGCTGCGCGCCGGCATGTCCTTCAGCGTCAGCATGAAATTTCCCGGCGACAAATACCCGGCGGTCGATCCGCAATCCGTGCAGTGGGATTCGCAAGGATCTTTCGTGTGGCAGGTGACGGACGACAAGTCGCACAAGGTGCGGGTGAGAATCGTGCAGCGCAATCCCGACTTCATTCTCGTCAAGGCCGATCTCAAGGACGGCGATAAGATCGTGACGCAGGGCCTGCAGCGCGTGCGTGAGGGCGGCGCGGTCCGTGTTTCCGCCGATATCGCCGCGAGCGGGGAGGTCGCGACCCAATGAGCGTGACCGAGATGCCTCAGGACCGAGCGTCGGGCAAGCAGAGCTTCACCGCGCTTTTCGTTCGCCGGCCGATCCTGGCGCTGGTGTTCAACACGCTAATGGTCGTCGCCGGCCTTGCAGCCTATGTCGGCGTCGAAGTGCGAGAGCTGCCGGATGTCGACCGTCCCGTTGTCACGGTACGCACCACCTTCGACGGCGCTTCGCCGCAGACGATTGACCAGGAACTGACCAAGGTGATCGAAGGCGCCGCCGCCCGCGTCAGCGGCCTGAAATCGATCTCGTCTACTTCTTCGTTCGGCCAGAGCCGGGTAACGCTCGAATTCTCCGATGCGATCGATCTCGCGGTCGCCGCCAACGACGTGCGCGATGCAATCGGCCGCATCACCCAGAACCTGCCCGACGAGGCGGATGCGCCGCAGATCGTCAAGGCGGATTCAGATTCCTCGGCGATCATGCGCCTTGCCGTCACCTCGACCAAGCTCAACATGGACGACCTGACGCAACTGGTCGAGAACGAGGTGATCGATCGCCTCGCCTCCGTCGACGGCGTCGCCGATGTCGAGGAATATGGCGAACAGGAAAAGGTATTCCGCGTCGATGTCGATCAGGGAGCGCTTGCCAGCCGCGGGCTGACGATCGGCGACATGACGAAGGCGCTGGACAATGCCGCGCTCGACGTTCCCGCCGGCTCGCTGAAGAGCACGACGCAGGATATCGTCGTGCGCGCTACCGCCAACCTGCAGACGCCGGCGGATTTTTCCAAGGTTATGCTGCAGGACCGCGTCCGGTTGGGCGACGTGGCGACCGTGACGCTCGGGCCCCGCGACGGCGATACGGCGCTGCGTTCAAACGGCAAGGCGGGCATCGGCCTTGGCATCATCCGCCAGGCGCAGTCGAATACGCTGAATATCTCGACCGGCATCAAGGCTGCCGTCGAGCAGCTGTCGAAGACGCTGCCTGAGGGAACGACGATCGCTATCACTAGCGACGACGCCGTCTTCATCCAGGGCGCAATCCATGAGGTGGTGCTGGCGCTGGTGCTCGCCGCCGTCATTGTCACCGCCGTCATCTATCTCTTCCTGCGCGACTGGCGGGCGACGCTGATCCCGGCCGTCAGCATGCCGGTGGCGCTGATCGGGACTCTGGCCGCGATCTACATGGTCGGATTCTCGATCAACATCCTGACGCTGCTCGCCATCGTGCTCGCCACCGGCCTCGTCGTCGACGACGCGATCGTGGTGCTCGAAAACATCGTGCGCCGGCGCGCCGAGGGCATGGGGCCGCGTGCGGCCGCCGTGCTCGGCACGCGCGAGGTATTCTTCGCCGTTATCGCCACGACGGCGACGCTCGCGGCCGTCTTCATCCCGCTCTCCTTCCTGCCAGGGCAGGTCGGCGGTCTCTTCCGCGAATTCGGCTTCGTGCTCGCCTTCTCGGTCGGACTGTCGTCGATCGTGGCGCTGACATTGTGCCCGATGCTTGCCTCGCGCATGTTGACGAAGCCGATGATTGAAGATCACGGCGCCGTCGGCCGTTTCGGCGGCGCGCTCGCTCGTTGCTATAAATGGGCGCTGCACGGATGCCTCAATGCGCCCTTCGTCGTTATCCTGGTCTCGATGATTTTTGCCGGCGCGGCACTCATCGCCTTCTCGACGGTCAAGAGTGAACTGACCCCGGAAGAGGACCGGTCGCTGGTGATGATGCGGCTGACGACGCCGCAGGGATCGAGCCTGGAGTATACCCGAGACAAGATGCAGCTCGTCGAGGAATATCTGCAGCCGCTGGTCGACAGCGGTGACATTCGCAATGTCTTCTCGATCTCCGGTCAGGGCGGCTCGCTGAACAGCGGCTTCATGGTGCTGACGCTTGCCCCTTGGGGAGAGCGGCAGAGGACGCAGGCGGAGATCGTCGGCGACATCAACCAGGCGGCGGCGAAGGTGCCGGCGCTGCGCGGCAACGCCATTTCCTCCAACAGCCTGCGCATCCGCGGCGCCGGCAGCGGCGTGCAAATGGCGCTTGTTGGTAACGATCACGAGGCGCTGACGGCGGCGGCCGCCAAGCTGGTGCAGGCGCTCGATGCCACCGGCCAATACGATACGCCGCGGCTGACCAACGAGCCCAGCCAGGCGCAGGTATCGGTGGCGATCGACCGCGAGCGCGCGTCCGATCTCGGCATCGACATATCAGGGCTTTCGACGGCGATCCAGTCGCTGCTCGAAGGGCGCTCGGTGGTCGACGTCTTCGTCGACGGCGAATCCTATCCCGTGCTTTTGACTTCGACGACGCGGCCGATCGATGATCCCACGGATCTCGAAAACGTGTTCCTGAAAACCAGCGACGGCAAGATCGTGCCGATGTCCGTCATTGGCACGATGAAGGAAGGTTCGGTCGCGCCGCAGCTGAACCGCGAGCAGCAGCTCGCCTCGGTCGCGATCACCGCCGGCCTCAGGAACGGCATGTCGCTCGGCGATGCAGTCAGACAGGTGACGGAACTTGCGGAACCCCTGCTGCCGCCCGGCGCGCGTCTACTGCCGCTTGCGGAAGCCGCGACGCTGGAAGAGAATTCGAGCGGCATGGCGCTGACCTTCGGCTTTGCCATCGTCATCATCTTCCTGGTTCTCGCCGCCCAGTTCGAAAGCGTGCTCTCCTCGGTGATCATCATGTCGACCGTGCCGCTCGGCCTTGCCTGCGCCGTCTTCGCTTTGATCATCACCGGCTCCAGCCTGAATATCTACAGCCAGATCGGCCTGGTGCTGCTCGTCGGCGTGATGGCGAAGAACGGCATCCTGATCGTCGAATTCGCCAATCAGCTGCGCGACAGGGGCGAGGACGTGCGCTCCTCGATCGAAAAGGCCTGCGCGCTGCGCCTTCGCCCGGTGATGATGACGATGATCGCCACCATTCTCGGCGGCGTGCCGCTGGTCTTTGCCCATGGCGCGGGTGCGGAAGCGCGCGTGGCGCTCGGCTGGGTGATCGTCGGCGGCCTCGGTTTCGCCACGTTGGTGACGCTGTTCATCACACCGGTCGCCTATCTCCTGCTTGCCCGCTTCGCCAAACCGCATGCGCATGAGGAGGCGCGCCTGCACGAGGAGATGTCGGTCGCGACAAGGCCGCTTGCGGCACCCGGCGAGGAGCAGCTGCAGGCCGCCGAATAAGCCTTCCATCCGCATTGAACACGCCGCCGGATTGCCTTCGGCGGCGTTTCTTATGGTGTATGAAGTCTTGCGGAATAAGATAAATTTCCTCTGAAGATTAGCCGTTTTTTAAGCATAAGCGGCAATGATCGTGGCCAGGAACCGTGGCCTTCTTCGTTTCTTGAAGGCAATGCGCTGGAGACCCAGCGACCCCGGACATGAGTGTCTGCGTGGAAGGTTCATCCCTGTTCAGTTGCGTTCTGTTGTGTTTTTGGAGTCTAGTTCCGTGAGTATTTATCAGCGCGTTTCCGTTGATGCGGCGCTCTCTGTGCTGCGTGATATCAATCGCAGTATGACGGTCACGCAGAACCACATCACGACAGGCATGCGTGTCGCCAAAGCGGCCGACAACGCCGTCTACTGGTCGATCGCCACCACCGCACGCACCGACAACAAGGCCGTTTCGGCGATCCAGGACGCGCTCGGTATGGCGGCTGCGACGATGGGCACGGCCTATACCGGTGTGCAGAATGTCATCGACGTCGTCTCCGAGATCAAGGCCAAGCTTGTCGCCGCCACCGAGAACGGGGTCGACAAGAACAAGATCAACGAAGAACTCAAACAGTTGCAGGAGCAGCTGCGCAGCGTTTCGGAATCGGCAACCTTCAACAGCGATAACTGGGTGATCCTCAATAATGATGCGACGCCCACGCAGCCGCGCCAGATTCCGGCGTCCTTCATTCGCAATGCCGACGGCACGGTCTCTGTGGGCATGCTGAGCTACCATATCGACAATACGCCTGTCGGGGCCACAACCTCAAAGGATGCGCGCTACCTGATCGACGACCGGGCCACCGGTTCGGGCGAATACGGCGTGCTGACCTCGGCCTATTTCGCCACCGAGCTCGGGACCGCGCAGAACTACGTGCTGATAACCAGCAAAAACGGGACCACAGCAGGGCAGGTCGTCATTTCGCTATCGGCAAACACGACGAAAGGGCAGGTCGACGAAATGATCAGCGTCGTCGATGCCGCGCTGACGCAGTTGACGACGGTCGGATCTGCCTTCGGCGCGCTGGAAAAACGCATTGAGCTGCAGAACGACTTCGCCACGCAGCTGCACGACAACGTCACCGCCGGAATCGGCCGGCTCGTCGATGCCGATATGGAGGAGGAGTCGAGCAGGCTCAGGGCGCTGCAGACGCAGCAGCAGCTCGGTCTGCAATCGCTGAACATCGCTAATGCGACCTACGATACGGTCAGGCAGCTGTTCCAGAATTTCTAAAGGTTGATCATCCAGCTAACCGCTCTCGTGGTTCGAGGCGGCCCCTTGGGCCTCCGCACCATGAGGGCTAATTGTTGTGCTCTTCACTGCGTCTTGCGTTGGCAAGCCGCGACTCCGACCTCATCCTGAGGTGCCTCACAGGGGCCTCGAAGGGCGGGGCCGGCCACTGGCGTTCCGCGCGATATCAGATGCAGCCTAGCGCCCCACCTATTGATAAAAACTGGTGATATCAGCGCATTGCTGCAACATGGCTGCTGTTTCGGCGCCTGAAATTCCCCTATCAAGGGAACATCTTCATTTTCTTGCCGTAATCCTTGCCATTTGCTCGCATCAGTTTTGAACGGAGACCGTCCTGTCCATGATCAAGAAATTCATACTTCTGGCTGTCGCAGCAAGCTATCTCAGCGCCTGCACGACGACCGATCCCTATACTGGTGAGCAGAAAGTTTCCAATACCGCGGGCGGTGCTGCGCTCGGCGCGCTCGGTGGCGCTCTCGTCGGTGTGGCCGTCGGCGGCGGCGGACATGGCAAGCGCAACGCAGCGCTGATCGGCGCCGGTATCGGCGCGCTGGCCGGCGGCGCGATCGGCAACTACATGGACCAGCAGGAAGCCGAGCTTCGCGCCCAGCTCGAAGGTACCGGCATCTCCGTCACCCGCCAGGGCGACAACATCATCCTCAACATGCCCTCGAACATCACTTTCGACGTCGACCAGGATGCCGTGAAACCGGGCTTCTATCCGACGCTGAATTCGGTGGCGATCGTGCTGCGCAAGTTCAACCGCACGCTGATTGACGTCAACGGCCATACGGATTCGACCGGCAGCTTGCAGCATAACCAGGACCTGTCGCAGCGCCGCGCGCTTTCGGTTGCCGATTATCTCGGCGGCCAAGGTATCGACCAGCGCCGCGTCTCCGCCGTCGGTTTCGGCCCGTCCCAACCCGTCGCCTCCAACGCGAGCGAAGCTGGACGTGCCCAGAACCGCCGCGTCGAAATCCAGATCGCGCCGATCACGCAGGGCTGAGCAGGCGCTCTTTCAGACAACAGAGGCCGAGCTCGCGCTCGGCCTCTTTCGTTTCCGCTGATCGCATCAATGCTGCATCGTCGCGCCTTTGGTGATCTTGTCGACGATCTTCTTGTCGGCTCTGATCGCGATGCCGACGACATTGGCGTCGTCAGGGGCAAACTCGGCAAAGACGGCGCGGTTGGCGGCGTCGTGGCCGGTGGCAAACATCTCCTCGATGAAGATGGAGGAGGTTACCTCACGTTCCAGCGCGCGGCGGTGGATGGTCGATATCGTCGCTTCGTCGGCGGAAAGCACGATGATTGGCTGGATCGATAGCGGATTGTACAGATTGCCGGCGCGGTCCTTGTAGGGCTCGCCGATGATCTCAGGATATTGTCCGACGATGCCTGTCGACAGGAAGGCTGTGACGTTCAGCTTCTGCCAGCCAGCAAGATTGTTTCGCAGGACGATCGCAATTTTGGTATCAAACATTCCAGTCTCTCTCATCAGGGTATCGAAACGCGTTGAGCCAGGATCTAACGCCGCAGGTCTTCGAGGGTCTTGAACGTTTGTGCGAGCCGCAGGTGGGCAGCGGCATGCTGGCCGTGCCCGCCGGCAGCGGCATCCTGACTGCGCCCGCCTTTCCCGGCATCGAGCGTATCGAGGCGCAGTTTTCCGGCAACGTCTTCGAGCCGCATCGGCATGATACCTATGCGCTTGGTGTCACGCTGCACGGCGTTCAGACTTTCACATATCGCGGCGAGCGGCGCTTCAGCCTGCCGGGGCAGGTGATCGTGCTGCATCCCGACGAGGAGCATGACGGCGGCGCGGCGACCGAGGCCGGGCTGCATTACCGCATGCTCTACCTGGAGCCTTCGCTGCTGATGGAATGCCTTGAGGTGGAGAAGGTCGGGCTTCCCTTCGTCGAGCAGCCCGTGACTGCCGATAGTGCGCTGGCGAAGGTGCTTCTGGGAGCGCTCGGCGCACTCGATCGGGAGCTGGACGAGCTTTTCGTCGACGATTTCGTCAGCCGCGTCGCCGGTGGCTTGTTACGGCATTCGCAGGTGCGCCGCCGGCCACTGGGCACGGTCGCCTGGCGGCAGGTGCGGGCAGCACGCGATTATCTGGAGGCACATGCGCTCAGGCCGGTGCGCTCGGACGAACTGGAGAAGATTACCGGCCTCGACCGCTTCACGCTGTCACGGCATTTCCGCACGGCCTTTGCCACCAGCCCGCACCGTTACTTGCTGATGCGGCGCCTGCAGCAGGCGAGGGCGCTGATGGGTGCCGGCGAGGGTTTTGCCGATGTGGCGGCCGCGACGGGTTTTGCCGACCAGGCGCATTTCAATCGCCATTTCAAGAAGGCGTACGGCGTCACTCCCGGCCAGTGGGTCAGTCTCAGACGGGATTTTCCGCAAGGCCGGAACGGCGCGCGATGAAGCGGGCGAGCGCCGGCCCGATCAGCAGAATGACCAAGAAACGGCCGGTCTGCATCGCCATCACGAAGGGCACGTCGACATCGCTTGATGCGGCGATAATGGCGACGGAATCGGCTCCGCCGGGGCTGGTGGCGAGATAGGCGGTCAGCGGATCGATGCCGGCGAAGACGTGCAGTGCCGCTGCCATGCAGCCGCAGAGCGCCATCAGCAGCACGATGCAGGCGGCGACCCGCGGCAGGGCGCGCGCCACGTGGCTGATGATCGAGCGGGTGAAACGCAGGCCGATGCTCCAGCCGACGAACGCATAGGCCGTGGCGAGCAGCCACATCGGCAGCTCGATCTTCAGCAGGCCGATGCCTTGCAGGAAGGCGCCGAGAAAGAGCGGAACGATGATCATGCCGCCCTGGATGCGCAGGCGGCGTACGGCATAGGTGCAAAAGCCGGCAAAGGCGAGCGTCGCCGCAAGGGCCGGCCAGTCGACTGCGGGAAAGAGGACGAGCGGCGGCGGCTCGCCACCGTCGGCCGCCACCCAGAGGCGCGAAATCGCCGAAGCGCCGACGGCGACGAAGACGACGCGCAGATACTGCATGAAGGCGACGAGGCGGGCATCGGCGCCATAGGCTTCCGACATGATGACCATGGCGGAGGCAGCGCCCGGCGACGAGCCCCAGACGGCCGTTGTGCCCGGCAGCACCTGCCAGCGCGTCAACAGCCAGCCGAGACCGGTGGCGATGGCGATCACCGAGAAGACGAACAGCAGGAAGAGCGGCGCTTCCTTCGCCATGGCGCCGAGAATATCAGGGGTGATGGTGCGCGCCATCATCAGACCGACGAGGACCTGACCGAACTGCAGCGGCTGAAGCGGCACGCGAAGCTTTCCCTTGCCGACGGTCAGCGCCAGCACGATGGCGGCAACCATCGGTCCGATCAGCAGCGAGGCGGGCAGGGCGAAGAGTTCGAGAAAGACGGTGAAGGCCGTGGAAAGCGTGAGCAGCAGCGCCCATTTCGGCAGGCCGGCATCCCGCATCAGGCGGCGTGCGTGGCTGAGTGGCATGAATCCCCGTATGTTTCCCGGCCGGTGCCAAGTCCTGAGGGCTGAAGATGGGAGGAAGCTCCGGCATGACGAAGAGAGGCCGGCTGAAGGGCCGGTCGGCGCGGCCTCGGTATAGGCGGCTGCCTCGAGTGCGGTCAATTACGAAATCTGGCTTCCGGCCGATCTGCCATGCGAACTTGACTCAAGCCGCCGCATCAAGTCCTTGTTATCTCATCAGAGACGCACATGTTCGACGAGGAAATCGAGCAGCGCGCGCACGCGCGCCGGCAGCGGCCCGCCCTGGCCCATATAGACGGCATAGAATTCCTCGATATCGCCGAGATTGGCCGCTTCCAGCACCGGCACCAGCCGGCCGGCTTCGATATCGGCGCGCACCGTGAACGCGGCCAGTCGTGCAAGGCCTGCGCCGGCAAGTGCCAGATGGCGCATGGCTTCGCCGTCGGCGACCTGCACGCCGGGCGTGATCGGCACCGACACGGTTTCGCTGTCCTCGCGCAGCGGCCAGCCCTCTACGGCGCGGGCGTAGGAAAATCCGATCCGGCAATGACGGCTGAGATCGGCGACGCTGCGCGGTTCGCCATGCCGCCTGAGATAATCGGGTGAAGCGACGATGAGCTTGCCGGTGGCGCCGAGCTTGCGGGCGATCAGGCTGGAGTTCTTCAAGGGGCCGGTGCGGATCGCAACATCGGCGCGTTCTTCCATCAGATCGACCACCTTATCGGTGTGGGCGATATCGAGCGTCACGACGGGATGAAGCGCCAGGAAGGCGGGCACGAGCGGGGCCAGCACATGATTGCCGAAGGAGCCGCTGGTGTTGATGCGGATGCGGCCCGAGGCCTGTTCGCCTGAGGAAGCCTGGCGTTCGGCCTCGGCGATATCGGCAAGAATGGCGATGCTGCGCTCATAGAAGGCGCAGCCCTCAGGCGTCAGTTGCAGCTTGCGGGTCGAGCGGTTAACGAGGCGGGCGCCGAGGCGCGCCTCCAGCCGGGCGACGAGCTTGCTCACGGCCGACGGCGTCATGCGCCGCGCGGTGGCGGCTGCTGAAAAGCCGCCGCGCTCGACAACGCTGACGAAGACTTCCATCTCGCCGGAGCGGTTGATGTCCTGACGGCTCATGATGAATTCAAGTCACAGATGATGTTCTATCAGGCAATCTATATCAATGGAGAGGCTGGGTCTATCTCAGAGGAAACAAAGGAGACAGATCGATGGAGTACAGAAAACTCGGGCCCTCCGGGCTCAGGGTGCCGGTTTTGAGCTTCGGCGCAGGTACGTTCGGCGGCAGCGGCCCACTGTTCGGCGCCTGGGGCAATACCGGTGCCGAAGAGGCCCGGCGGCTCGTCGACATCTGCCTCGAAGCCGGCGTCAATCTTTTCGACACGGCTGACGTCTATTCGGTCGGCGCTTCCGAGGAAGTGCTCGGCCAGGCGATCCGCGGCCGGCGGGACGCCGTGCTGATCTCGACCAAGACCGCGCTGCCGATGGGCGAGGGGCGGCAGGACTGGGGCACCTCGCGGGCACGGCTGATCCGGGCGACCGAGGATGCGCTGCGCCGGCTTGGCACCGACTATATCGACCTCTTGCAGCTTCACGCCTTCGATGCCTCGACGCCGATCGAGGAGGTGCTGTCGACGCTCGACGGCCTCGTCGCCGCAGGCAAGATCCGTTATGTCGGCGTCTCGAACTTTTCCGGCTGGGAGTTGATGAAGTCGCTGGCCGCGGCCGAGCGTCAAGGCTATCCGCGTTATATCGCCCATCAGGTCTATTATTCGTTGGCGGGCCGCGACTATGAATGGGAACTGATGCCGCTCGGCGCGGACCAGGGCGTCGGCGCTCTCGTCTGGAGCCCGCTCGCCTGGGGGCGGCTTACCGGCAAGATCCGCCGTGGCGAGCCGCTGCCGGCCGCAAGCCGCCTGCACGAGACGGCTCAATACGGCCCACCTGTCGATGATGAGAGGCTGTTCGACATCATCGCGGTGCTCGATTCGATCGCAGCGGAGACCGGCAAGACAGTACCGCAGATCGCGATAAACTGGCTGCTCGGCCGGCCGACAGTATCGAGCGTCATCATTGGCGCCCGGAACGAAGATCAGCTCAGGCAGAACCTTGCCGCGGCCGGCTGGAGCCTGTCGAAGAATCAGATTGAAAGACTCGACGAGGTCAGCGCGGTGACTGCACCTTATCCTTATTTCCCCTATCGACGGCAGCAGGGCTTTGCGCTCCTCAATCCACCGATCGTCTGAGGCGGCCGGGGCCTGTCCATAGCCCCTGGTCTCCAACAAAAGAGGAGTGAAATCTTTTCCCAATCTGAACTGGACAGCCGCGTTGACTTGCCCCATACCCAGCCTGCTGCATATCTCCTTAAACTCGGAATCGATGTGAGACGAATTACGCAGCAATTTTAAAGTTGTACAGCGTCCTTGTGCGTCTGAGCAGGCGCACGGCGCTGTAGTTTCCGGGACGCGGTCTCGTCTACGCGGAATGGCAGGGAGATCAAAGGGATGGCGCTGAAGGACGCAAGGGCTGGAACACGCAATGAGGCGGGGATATCCGCCGTCCTCGGTATTCTCAAACAGAGCTTCGGCGAGCGCTTCCAGACGGGCCAGTCCTTCCGTGAACAACACGCCCATACGACCACCTATATCCCGCCGCAACTGCCCGACGGCGTTCTGTTTGCCGAAAGCGCCGACGATGTGAAGATGGCGGTCAGGGCCTGTGCGGCGCACAAGGCTCCAGTGATCGGCTTCGGCACCGGCTCCTCGCTGGAAGGTCAGGTCAATGCCGTCAGCGGCGGTATTTCAATCGATTTCAGCCGCATGAACCGGGTCCTTGAGGTCAATCCGGAGGATCTCGACTGCACGGTCGAACCCGGTATCACCCGCGAGGCCCTGAACATCCATCTGCGTGATACCGGCCTGTTCTTCCCGATCGATCCCGGAGCCAATGCCTCGATCGGCGGCATGGCGTCGACGCGGGCTTCCGGCACCAATGCCGTGCGCTACGGCACGATGAAGGACAATGTCCTTGCCGTTACGGCAGTCACCGCCAATGGTGAGGAGATCCGCACGGCGCGGCGTGCCCGCAAGTCGTCGGCCGGCTATGACCTGACGCGGCTCTTTGTCGGCGCCGAAGGCACGCTTGGCATATTGACCTCGGTGACGCTGCGCCTGCAGGCTATCCCGCAGAAGATAGCCGGCGGCGTCTGCGCCTTTCCGAGCATCAAGGCAGCTTGCGATGCCGTCATCATGACGATCCAGATGGGCATTCCGGTGGCGCGCATCGAGCTGCTCGATGCTGTGCAGATGCGGGCGTGCAACGCCTATTCCGGCCTGTCTTATGCCGAAAGCCCGACACTTTTCCTCGAATTCCACGGCACCGACGAGACCGTGCCGCTGCAATCGGCAGCCTTCGCTGAGATCGCGGCTGAATGCGGCGGGGCCGAGTTTTTTTGGACCGCCAATGCCGAGGAGCGGACAAAGCTCTGGAAGGCGCGTCATGACGCCTATTGGTCCGCGAGGGCGCTGGCGCCGGGGCTTGCCGCACTTTCGACCGATGTTTGTGTTCCGATATCGAGGCTTGCCGACTGCGTTTCCGAAACGCAGGCGGATATCGAGGAACATGGGCTGCTCGGCCCTATCGTCGGCCATGCCGGCGACGGGAACTTCCATGTGCTGCTGCTGTTCGACGACAAAAGCGCCGGAGACATCGCCAGGGCCGAGAGCTTCGTTGAGCGGCTCAACCGCCGGGCACTCGATATGGACGGAACATGCACCGGCGAGCACGGGATCGGACAAGGCAAGATGGCCTTTCTAGAGCAGGAGCTCGGAGGCTCGGTGGATCTGATGCGACAGGTGAAGCAGGCGCTCGATCCGGATGGTATCTTCAACCCCGGCAAGATTTTTCACCAAGGCTGAAAACGGAATATTCTCATGAACTTGGGCCTTGCCCATCCCATGAATAGCGCTAGTGTCGACAACAGAACCCTGAACAGTGTCGGCAACACAATCCCGAATGGAGAATCCTCGCATTGGTAGGCCGGTTCCTCGTCTTTCTGGGGGGAGTGATCGTCGTAGTGCTGTTTGTGGCGCTGCTTGCGCCGCTGTTCATCGACTGGACCGATTTCCGCAAGAACTTCGAGGATCAGGCAAGCCGCATCATTGGCAAGAAAGTCACCGTCCATGGCACGGTGGATGCCCGTCTGCTGCCGTTTCCGTCGGTCACGCTGCATGACGTGCGTGTCGGTCAGGAGGCCGACGGCACGCCGATCGTCAAGGTCGAACAATTTTCCATGGATGCCGAGCTTGCGCCATTCCTGTCGGGCGAGGCGCTGATCTTCGATATGCGCGTCGTCAATCCGAAGGTGCGCCTCAGATTGCTCAAGGACGGCACACTCGACTGGATGCGCGGCAGCCGCGCCGAAATACCGGCCAAAACAGTCGTTCTCGAAAATGTGCATGTCAGCGGTGGCGAAGTCGACTTCCTCGACGACCAGTCGGGCCGGGCGCGCCGCATCACCGGCCTGAATGCGGAGATGTCGGCCAAATCGCTCGCCGGCCCCTGGCGCGTCGAGGGCGATGCGGTCCTCGACGGCGAACATGGCAATTTCTCGATTTCGAGCAGCCAGCCGGACGAGAGGGGCGTGCTGCGCATGCGCACGAAGCTGTCGCCGGACAAACATCCGGTCAGTATCGATCTCGACGGCGAACTGAAGCTGGTCGACCGCAAGCCGAACTATCAGGGCCAGCTTTCGGCGGCGATCGAAAGCGGCAACAGCGCCAAGTCGGCCAACAAGAACGAGCAGCCGCCGAGGCTCAAGGGGCGCTTCGAGCTTACCAACGAACGTATCCGCATTCCCGAATACCGGATGGAGATCGGTCCGACGGACGATCCCTATGTGATAACCGGGGAGGCGACGCTCGATACCGGCAACGCGCCGGAATTCCTGTTGACCGCCGACGGGCAGCAGATAGACGTGAACCGCATCGGCAATCAGGGCGCGGCTGGCAAGACGACGCGGGATGCCGCGGTTTCGGCGCGCCAGCGGTTGAATTCTCTGATCGATATTGTTGCGCAGGTGCCGATCCCGCAGGTGCCGGGGAAGGCAAGCGTCAAGCTGCCGGCGATCGTCGCCGGCGACACGACGCTACGCGATGTTCAACTGGAGCTGGAGCCGGCCGGTACGGGCTGGATGATCGATAGCGCCGTCGGCACGCTGCCGGGGCGGACCCAGGTCGAGGGCAAGGGCAAGCTCCTGCTTCAGGGAGACCCGTCTTTCAACGGCCAGATCGTGGTGGCCTCTAACCAGCCAACGGGCCTAGCCTCCTGGCTGGCCGGCTCGGTCGACCCGGCCATCCGTCAATTGCGGCAGGCGGGGTTTTCCGCCAATGTCAGCCTGACTCATGAATTGCAGCGTTTCGAGAACCTCGAAATCGCCGTCGGATCGGCGACGCTGAAGGGCCGCCTGGAGCGGCAGGCGATCTCCGGCCAGACGCCGACCCTGTCGGTGGCTCTGAATGGCGATACGCTCGATCTTGACGCGCTGCAGGCGCTGGCCGGGCTTGCGACCGGGCAGGAGAGCGGCGACAATGTCCTCGACCATAAGATCGCCGCACAGCTCAAGGCCGACAGGTTCACCGCCTTCGGGGTCGACGCCGAGAATGTCGAGACCACCTTCACGATCGCGGACGGGGCGCTTGCGGTCGACCGGCTGTCGGTCAAGAATCTCGCAGGCGCCGAGTTGACGGCGACCGGCCGCGCCGAAGGCTCGCTGCTCGACTACAAGGGTGCGGGCGAAATCACCTTCAAATCGGCCGATCCCGGCGGCTTCTTCACCATGCTGCGCGAGCATCTTCCACACCACCCCGTGCTCGACCGGCTGGTGCGCAATGCCGGCTGGTACGGCAATACGGCGTTGCGCGGCGCGCTGACGCTCGGTGGCGATGAGGGTGATGCGCTGACAGTGACACTGGCCGGCGTCTCGAACGGCAGCCGGGTCAACCTCGATTACCGCATGTCCGATCTTCTGGCGCTGACCGGCAACGGCACGACGAGCCTCGAGGCGACGCTCGAAAACGCCGTGCCGTCAATCTTGTTCGGCCAGGCCGGACTCGACCCGCTGCCGGTCGATGTCGGCGCGAATGGCCGCCTGACGCTCAAGGTGAAGGCGTCTGGCAACGATCCTGCCGATGCGGCGCTGACCTTTGCGACCGACCGGACCTCGTTTACCGCGAAGGGCAAGGTTGACGTGCGGCCGGAGAGCTTCATGAACGGTCAGATCGTCGTCTCGCTCGACAGCGCCGATATCGACCCCTATCTCATCATGAACGGCATAGCCCTGCCGCAGACCGGAACGGGGTTGCCGTTCGGCCTGCAGGTCAACGCCGCCGTCGATCGTGACAAGATCGTTTTGTCCGATCTCAAGGGACATGCGGCCGACAATGCGTTTTCCGGTGCGCTGACCTTCGACCGCAAGGCTGCGAAGACGACGGCGAGCGGCGAGCTGACGCTCGCCAAGGCAGATGCCGGCTGGCTCGGCGAGGCGGTGTTCGGCCAGATCGTTGATCCCGCCAGCGGCACGCTGTCGAAGGCGCCGCTGGGCTTGCCCACCTTCAAGGATCTGGACGTCAGGGTGAAGCTGTCGGCCAAGGAATTCTGGCCTGGCCTGCCGGAAACGCCAGTGTCCGATTTCATCAGCAACGTCGCCTATAAGGGCGACGAGTTGCAGCTCAACGACATGGCCGGCAACTGGGATGGCGGCAAGCTCTCCGGTAATCTTCTCTTCACCAATGCCGACGGCACCGGTTTCCTGCAGACGAAGCTGGCGCTTGCCGATTCCGATCTTGCGGGCGTCATCTGGCTGCGCGATGGCGCACCGATCGCCAACGGCAAGTTCGGCCTGTCGCTGTCGATGGAGGCCTCGGGAAAGACGATTGGCGAGATCGCCAGCTCGCTCAATGGTTCGGGGGAGCTGAGACTCGGCGACACGAGCATACGCGGACTGAACCTTGCCATCCTTCCGCCGCTGCTTGCCGCCACCGACCCGATGCAGGAACAGATCAATGCCGGCAAGGTGCATCCGATCGTCGAGACGTTGCTCAACAACGGCGAGGCGAAGCTGCCGCCGCTCGGAATTCCCTTCAACGTCACCGACGGAACGCTCAGGGTGCAGAATGTGACCGTGGCCAACGATCTGGCCCGGGTTACCGCTGACGCACAGATCGCCTTGCCGGAGAAGCGGATCAGCGCGACGGTCGGCATCGGCCTCAATCCAGGCGCGGAGGCGCTTCCGGGTGTCGAGCCGGCGCTGAGGCTGAACTTTTCCGGCATGCTGCCGTCACCCGGCAAGACGATGGACGTGACCGATATCACCAGCTATCTGTCGCTGCGCGCCTTCGAGCGCGAGCGGCGGCGCGTCGAGCGGCTGCAGGCGATCGTGCTCGAAAAGCAGCGGCTGCGCCGCGAAGTGGCGCTCTATCGGTTCAACGACGCCGAGCGCGTCAGAGCGGCCGAAATCGAACGGCAACGGCAGGCGGAAGAAGAGCGGCTGCGCAGACTGGCGCAGGAGGCGGCTGCGCAGAAGGCCGCCGCGGAGGCGGAGGCCGCACGTGCAGCGGAGGCAAAAGCCAAGGCCGATGCGCAGGCGAGGGCGGCCGCCGAGGCGGAAGCGGCCCGGCGCTCTGGGCAGACGCAGCCGGGTCAGCTCGATTTCGACCAGCTGCCTGGCATTCAGGCTCAATGAAGACACTTGGGGTTTGCCTCCCCTGAGATCTTAGGTTTTTATTTGAATTCCCGGCGTCACGGCTGGCGGCCACAGCCGGCCTTCGCCCACGAAAGCACATGGAGCCGCAGCGCCGAGGACAAGTTACTGTCCGGCGGGCGGTGGTCGTCGATCTCGGAAATCAGGGCGGCAAGCGACATCGAACGGCTTGCCGCAATCGTCTTCAGCTCGGCCCAGAATTCATCTTCCAGCGAAAAGCTGGTGCGATGGCCATGCAGTGTCGCCGAGTGTTTGCGGATCATCAGCCGGTTCACATCGCAATCGGCTTGGAGGATCGATTCAAAGAAATCGCGCAAGTGGCTGATCGCAGAGTCGTTTCCTGCTCTTCAAGCTTTGCGTGAAGCTTCATGCGCCGTCGTCATCCGTCTCGATCCGGCCGTCGCGGTGAGCCTTGTCGGCCTTCTCATTCAGGCTGCGGGTAAGCTGCTTTTCGGCCTTGGTGCGGCCGAAGGAAATGCGGTTCTGCTCGGCCTGCTTCTCCTTTTCGGAGCGGGCCTGCTTCTTGCGGAACTGACGCAGATTGATGATTTCGGCGCTCATGCGCGAGACTTGATCCTTATGAAAAAGGGAGGCTGAGCCTCCCTTTGAAATCACTGCTTCTTGCGGAAGGAGTCGAGCGAGACGACGGAGCCCGGTTTCTTCTCTTCGCCGTCGGCCGGTTTTGCGCCGGCGGCTTCGTCAGGCTTTCCTGCCGCGTCGACGGGATAGGCGGTGATCTCACCGGACGGCAGCTCCTCGCCGTCAGCGAGCGGCACGTCGAATTCGAGCTCGAAATTGACGGAGGGATCATAGAAGCCGCGGATCGCATTGAACGGAATGACCAGTTTTTCAGGAACGTCGGAGAAGGAGAGGCCTATTTCGAAATGCGTCTCGGTGATCTTGAGATCCCAGAACTGATGCTGGATGACGATGGTCATCTGCTCGGGATATTTGGACTTCAGGTGCTGCGAGATGCGCACGCCGGCGGCGCCCGTGAGGAAGGTGATGAAGAAGTGATGGTCGCCGGGCAGGCGGCCCGTCGTTGCCACCTCCGCCAAAACCTTGCGGATGACGCCGCGAAGTGCATCCTGCGCCAGAATGTCGTAGCGGATATGATCCTGCCCCATGCTTTTCCTGTCTTTCGTCGGTTCTGAAGTCTTTTCACAAGGTATATGGCACGTTCAGGCGCCTTGGGAAAGTCCGGAGCCGAGTCACGCTAGAGATCAGCATACATGATTTCGTCAGCAGGGAGAAGGTGAAGGCTTCTGTTGCCAGGCGCCTTCGGACCCCGCCTAGAGGTGCGAACCACTAGGACTTTGATTGAAGTGTCACACCGCGATTAAGCAGCGAGACGAGCTTCCGCATAGTTGTCGTTTGCAACTACAATTTTAGCCCGATAACGGCGGTACAATGCCGAGCAAAAAGTCGATCTTTACACCCTTGTCGATCCTGTTTCGCCCCCATCAAAAGCCGGCCTTTGATGCCGCCGGTTTTTGGTGGAGGCGCCGGGTACCGCCCCCGGGTCCAATAGGTTTATTACACCGCTCATTTATTGCCATAGCCGGCCCGAAAGCCGGCAGGTTTCATATAGTGATTTCCTTTGCCCAAGGAAAGGGCAAACGTCATAAAAGCTTTATCTCCGGCGGCAGAAAGAACGGGAAAATGCCTGCCGGCGATTGGTTTCGTGAAGGCGAAGGCTTAAACTGGGGAAAACGGAATCAGCGCGCCATGCAGCAATATCTTGATCTTCTGAAGCATGTGATGGAAAAGGGCTCCGACCGGGGCGACCGCACGGGCACCGGCACCCGCTCGGTTTTCGGCTATCAGATGCGATTCGACCTAGAAGAAGGCTTTCCCGTGCTGACCACGAAGAAGCTGCATCTGCGCTCGATTATCCACGAGCTTTTGTGGTTCCTGAAGGGCGAAACGAATATCCGCTATCTCAGGGAGAACGGCGTCTCGATCTGGGATGAGTGGGCCGATGAGAACGGCGACCTCGGGCCGGTCTATGGCGCCCAATGGCGCTCCTGGCCGGCACCGGACGGCGGCCATATCGACCAGATCGCCAATCTGGTCAAAGGCATCGTCAACAATCGGAATTCGCGCCGTCACATCGTCTCGGCGTGGAATCCGGCCGAAGTGGACAACATGGCGCTGCCGCCCTGTCATTGCCTGTTCCAGTTCTATGTTGCCGACGGCAGGCTCTCCTGCCAGCTTTACCAGCGCTCCGCCGACATCTTTCTCGGCGTGCCCTTCAATATCGCTTCCTATGCGCTGCTGACGATGATGGTGGCTCAGGTGACCGGGCTCAAACCCGGCGATTTCGTCCACACGCTCGGCGATGCGCATCTCTATCATAACCATTTCGACCAGGCGAAGCTGCAGATGACACGCCGGCCGAAGCCGCTGCCCTTCATGCGCATCAACCCCGATGTGAAAGACATCTTCGGCTTCACCTTCGATGATTTCGAGCTGATCGGCTACGAGGCCGATGCCAGCATCAAGGCGCCGATCGCCGTCTGATCCGGGACATTTCATGGCCGACTTTCGCAGGACCATCATCGCCGCCGTTGCCCACAACGGTACAATCGGCCGCGACGGCGACATGCCGTGGCGCCTGTCGAGCGATCTCAAGCGCTTCAAGGCGCTGACGCTGGGCAAGCCTGTGGTGATGGGCCGCAAGACCTATGATTCGATCGGCAAGCCGCTGCCGGGACGGCCGAACGTGGTGATCTCGCGGCAAGCGGCGATCGATCATCCCGATGTCAGTATGGCGCATTCACTGCCTGAGGCAATGGACGCGGCTGGAAGGCTGGCGCGCGAAACCGGCGCCGACGAGATCTGCATCATCGGCGGCGGCCAGATCTACGCGCAGGCGATCAATCTTGCCGACCGAATGTGCATCACCCATGTCGAGGCCGACCTCGACGGCGACGCGTCGTTTCCGGCGATCGATCCCGATCTCTGGCAGGCGGCGGAGACGATCGTGGTGCCGGCCGGCGAAAGGGACAGCTATCCCACTCGCTACGTCGTCTATGAACGCCGTCACGCCTGAAAACGAACTATTTTCCAATTAAATTGACCAAGTTTCTCACGCTGCGTTGAAAGCCGGTGCGGCGATACTTATAACGGTCACCAACGCATCGGCCGGTCAGCCCCCACGGTCCCGGATGCGGGGAAGACTTAACGAACAACGAGGTTTTGATGCCCTGGAGCAATCAGAATGGCGGCGGCGGCCCTTGGGGCGGCGGCGGTAACAATCAGGGACCATGGGGCCAGGGGCCGAACCGCCCGCGTGGCGGCAAGGGCGGACCGCCCGATCTGGAAGACATCATCCGGCGCGGCCAGGATCAGTTGCGCAATATCGTTCCCGGCGGTTTCAATGGTGGGGTGGCGGCGATCGTCGTGGCGATCGTCGCCGTTTTCTGGCTGATCCAGTGCGTCTACACCGTCCAGCCGGACGAACGCGGCGTCGAACTGCGCTTCGGCAAGCCGCGAGAGGAAATTTCCATGCCCGGCCTGCATTTCCGCATCTGGCCGATGGACGCGGTCGAGATCGTGAAGGTGACCGAGCAGCAACAGAATATTGGCGGACGCAACAACAGCAATTCGACGGCTGGACTGATGCTCTCCGGCGACCAGAACATCGTCAACGTGCAGTTCTCCGTGCTCTACACAATCAACGACCCGAAATCCTATCTTTTCCGTCTCGAAAATCCGGCTGAAACGCTGCAGCAGGTTTCCGAAAGCGCCATGCGCGAAATCGTCGGCCGGCGCCCGGCACAGGATGCCTTCCGCGATAATCGCGGGCCGATCGAAACCGAAGTGCGCAACATCATCCAGGATACGATGGATCGCTACGGCGCCGGCATTGCGATCAACCGCGTGACGATCGAGGACGTCGCACCGCCGCGTGACGTGGCCGATGCCTTCGAGGAAGTGCAGCGTGCCGATCAGGACAAGCAGCGTCTCGTGGAGGAGGCGAACCAATACGCCAACCAGAAGCTCGGCCAGGCCCGCGGTGACGCGGCCCGCATCCGCGAAGCCGCAGCCGCCTACAAGGACCGGATCGTCAAGGAGGCTGAAGGTGAAGCGCAACGCTTCGTTTCGATCTACGACGAATATTCCAAGGCTCCTGACGTGACGCGGGAGCGGCTGTTCCTGGAGACGATGGAACAGGTCCTGAAGGGTTCCAAGAAAGTGATCATAGACCAAAAGGCGGGCGCCGTGCCCTATCTGCCTCTCAATGAGGTCGGCAAGCCGACGCAGCAACAACAGCAGCAGGGAGGCTGAGACCCATGTCGAACAGACTTCCCGTAATTCTGGTCCTTCTGGCGGTCATGCTGGTCGGGATCTATTCCTCGGTCTTCGTCGTGACCGCCCGCGAACAGGCTATCGTCGTTCGCTTTGGTGAAATCCAGTCGGTCAAGACTGACCCAGGCATCTATTTCAAACTGCCTTTCGCCTTTGCCGATGCCGACAGGGTGCAATACGTGCCGAAGCAGGAACTGCGCTTCGATCTTGACAACATACGTGTCCAGGTTTCCGGCGGAGCCTTCTATGAGGTGAACGCCTTCCTCATCTACCGCATCAACGACGCGCGCCGTTTCCGCGAAACGGTCTCGGGCGACAGGGAGGCGGCGGAAGCGCGGCTTCGCACGCGTCTCGATTCCGCCTTGCGCAGGGTCTACGGCGTGCGCAGCATCGAAGCCGCGCTCTCCCGGGAGCGCGTGGCGATGATGCTCGAGGTTCGCAACGAGCTGCAAGCCGATGCGGAGACGCTCGGAATCACGCTCGACGACGTGCGCATCAGCCGGACCGACCTGACACAGGATGTTTCCGAGCGCACCTATAACCGCATGCGGGCTGAGCGACTGGCAGAAGCTGAGCTTCTGCGCGCGCAGGGCAACGAGGAAGGTCAGCGCCGCCGCGCCATTGCCGACCGCCAGGTCGTTGAGCTGACTGCCGGCGCACAGCGCGACTCCGAGATCCTGCGTGGCCAGGGCGACGCCGAACGCAACCGCGTCTTCGCCGATGCATTCTCGAGAGACCCGGGCTTCTTCGAGTTCTATCGCTCGATGGCAGCCTATTCAGCAGCGCTTTCGTCGCAGGACACAACGCTGGTCCTGTCGCCGGATTCGGAATTCTTCCGCTATTTCAACAAGGCCGCCGGCCCCGCGGCGGCCAGCCCGGGCGCGCCGGCTCCCGCAACACCCGGAGCAACCGCTCCGGCGGCGCCAGCCCCGCCGGCAAACTGAAAACACGGGATCTGCTTCCCGCCAACATCGAGAATGGGTCGGCCCAGCGCCGACCCTTTTCGGTTTCAAGAGCCAAGGCCGGACTTTTGTGATGGTCCGTCAGATTGCACGGGGATTTCGCGAAAAGGTGATTTCACCCTCCATCATTCCGCCTTATGCTGGTGCTCAATGTGCGCATTTACCGCTTATGAGGAAGCTTGATGGCCACCACGATTCGCTCGCCCTTCAGACGAACGCTCGCGCTTCTGGCCAGCGCCGCCATCTTGGCGCAAGCCGGCATGAGCGGGATTGCTTTTGCGCAAACCACGCCTGAAACAGCAGCGCCCGGGGTTGCCGCGCCCGTTCCGGCTGCACCCGCTCCGGCGCCGTCCGCACCGGCCGAACCGCAGCAGACCCCACCGGTTCAGACCACCGTGCCGTCCAACGGTCCCGCTTCCGTTGCCGATCTCGCCGAAGGGTTGCTCGATGCGGTGGTCAATATCTCGACCTCGCAGAATGTGAAGGATGACGAGGGGGTCGGCCCGGCGCCGCGTGCGCCTGACGGGTCGCCATTCCAGGAATTCTTCAACGATTTCTTCAACAAACAGCAGGGCAACAAAGGCCCCAACCATAATGTCAGCTCGCTTGGGTCCGGTTTCGTCATCGATCCGGCCGGTTATATCGTCACCAACAACCACGTGATCGAGGGGGCCGACGACATCGAGGTCAATTTCGCCGACGGCTCGAAGCTCAAGGCGAAGCTGATCGGAACGGATACGAAGACCGACCTCTCGGTGCTGAAGGTCGAGCCGAAGACGCCGCTGAAATCGGTGAAATTCGGCGATTCCAGCGAGATGCGCATCGGCGACTGGGTCATGGCGATCGGCAATCCGTTCGGCTTCGGCGGTTCGGTGACGGTCGGCATCATTTCCGGGCGCGGCCGCAACATCAATGCCGGCCCCTACGACAACTTCATCCAGACGGATGCGGCGATCAACAAGGGCAACTCCGGGGGGCCGCTCTTCAACATGAAGGGTGAAGTGATCGGCATCAACACGGCGATCATCTCGCCGAGCGGCGGCTCGATCGGCATCGGCTTCTCGGTACCGTCCGAACTTGCTTCCGGCGTCGTCGAGCAGTTGCGCCAGTATGGCGAGACGCGGCGCGGCTGGCTCGGCGTGCGCATCCAGCCGGTGACCGACGACATCGCCGACAGCCTCGGACTCGACACCGCCAAGGGCGCGCTGGTCGCCGGCGTCATCAAGGGCGGTCCCGTCGACGACGGCTCGATCAAGGCGGGCGACGTCATTTTGAAATTTGACGGCAAGACGGTCAATGAGATGCGCGACCTGCCGCGCGTCGTGGCCGAAAGCACGGTCGGAAAAGAGGTCGACGTCGTGGTGCTGCGCGACGGCAAGGAGCAGACCGTCAAGGTGAAGCTCGGACGGCTCGAAGACAGCGATCAGGCTGCATCCGGCGATGCGGCGCCCGATGGCTCGCAGGACGGCGTGATCACCCCTGATCCCGACGAGAACGACGATATGGACCAGCCGGATACCGGCGACCAGGCAGCGCCCGTACCGGGCGCACCGGCGCCGGATCAGCACCAACAGGGCCAGGTATCGCCGGATGCGGCCACGCCGAAGAACGTGCTCGGCTTGTCGCTGTCGCTCCTCAGTCCCGAAACACGCAAGGCTTTCGGCATCGCCGAGAGCGTCGACGGCGTCGTCGTGACGGAGGTGGAGCCCGGCTCCGCCTCGGCCGAAAAGGGGTTGAAGCCAGGGGACGTTATCGTCGAGGTGGCGCAGGAGTTCATGAAGTCCCCGGACGCGGTTGCCGCAAAGGTGAAATCGCTGAAACAGGAAGGCCGGCGCAACGCCCAGCTGATGATCGCATCGGCCAATGGCGATCTGCGGTTCGTGGCGGTGCCGATGGAGTGAGCGAGCTACGGCGGCGACTAGGCGCAGCTTTCCTGTTCTCGCCTTCAACCCGTCACAAAATCCGTCTTCCGGTAACCCTGGATGTAAAGAAGTGCCGTCAGGTCGGCGTGATTGATGCGCATTTGTGCCTGGGCGGCAACGGTGGGCTTAGCGTGAAGGGCGACGCCGGAGCCGGCGAGTTGCAGCATGCCGAGGTCGTTGGCGCCGTCGCCGACGGCAATTGCCTCTTGTGGCGAAATGCCGAGGCTTGTCGAAATTTCGTTCAGCGCATCCACCTTCGCCTGCTTGCCGAGGATCGGCTCGGCGACAAAGCCGGAAAGGATGCCGCCCTCTTCGAGCAACGTGTTGGCGCGGTTCTCATCAAAGCCGAGGCTGGCGGCGATGCGGCTAGTGAAGACCGTGAAGCCGCCGGAGACAAGGGCGGTGTAATGGCCTTTCGACTTCATCGTGGCAATCAGTTCCGGACCACCCGGAGTGAGCGTGATACGCCGGGCGATGACCTCGTCGACGACCGATAGTGGCAGGCCCTTCAACAGAGCGACCCGCTCACGCAGGGCGGGCTCAAAGGCGATCTCACCGTTCATGGCGCGCGCAGTGATCGCGGCGACTTTTTCCTTCAGCCCGACTTCGGCGGCAAGTTCGTCGATGCATTCCTGGCCGATCATAGTCGAGTCCATGTCGGCGATCAGCAGCTTCTTGCGGCGGCTGTCCTGCTCCTGGATGACGAGGTCGATTGGCGCACTGGCGATGACCGCCAGGATATTGGCCTCGGCGGCTTGCGCATCCGTGCCGTCGCGCAGCGCGATGTCACAGGCAATGCCGTCGGCCAGCCAGTAGAGGCCGGAAGCCGTGACGGCCTCAGCCGCCTGTTCGGCGACGTCGGCGGTCAGAACGGGATTTGACGGATTGGCAACAAGCGTGGCAACGAGGGCCATGATGGAAAACCTTCTGAGCGTAAAGAACGCGATCCTGATAACCGGGCCGACCGCCAGCGGCAAGTCCGCGCTCGCCGTCGAATTGGCCAAACGCCATGACGGCGCCGTTATCAATGCCGACAGCATGCAGGTCTACGATACATTGCGGGTGCTGACCGCGCGTCCGTCGGCAGAGGAGATGCAAGGCGTGCCGCATCATCTTTACGGCCACGTGCCGGCGGGGGCCGGCTATTCCACAGGCGCGTGGCTGCGTAATGTCTCGGCGCTTTTGCCGGCGCTCAGGGCCGCCGGGCAGCTGCCGGTCTTCGTCGGCGGCACGGGGCTTTACTTCAAGGCGCTGACCGGTGGTCTCTCCGACATGCCGGATATCCCCGAGGCACTGCGGGAAGAATTACGCACGCGACTCGTAGAAGAAGGGCCGGACGCGCTTTACGCCGAGCTGTCCGACGTCGATCCCGTCATGGCGGCAAGCCTCAACCGCCAGGACGGCCAGCGCATCGTCCGGGCGCTGGAGGTGATCAAGGCGACGGGACGCTCGATCGCCGATTTCCAGGGCCGGTCCGGGCCTGTGGTGATCGATGCCGACGAGGCCCTCAAGATCGTCGTTCTGCCGGACCGGGCGGTGCTGCATGCCCGCATCAACGGCCGTTTCGAAAAGATGCTGCAACAGGGTGCGGAAGACGAGGTGAAGGCGCTGCTTGCGCTCGGCCTGCCGGCCGAAGCGCCTGTCATGAAGGCCATTGGCGTGTCGCAGATCGCGGCGATGCTGAAGGGCGAGATGACGCGCGATGAGATGCTGGAGAAGGGGGCTGCGGCGACACGGCAATATGCCAAGCGGCAAATGACCTGGTTCCGCAACCAGATGGACGAGAGCTGGCAAAGGCTGACCGTCTAGTTGTCATCCCCGTTGCGGACCTCCCGCTCCAGTTTACGCGATAAGCGCTTGCAGAAGTCTGGAGAGCTCGCCTACCGCCGCCTCCAGTTGCGCCTGTGGGAAGCCGCCGAAACCCAGCATCAGGCCAGCGCGCGCAGGCTGCGCGGCATACATCGGAGAGATCGCCCGCACCGCGAGGCCGGCCGAGAGGGCGCGCGCCGCAAGTCGCACGTCATCCATCTCCTCTGGCAGCCACAGAAGAACGTGCATGCCCTGATCGCTCGGCTGAACCTGGCACCCCTGCGGCAAAGCCCGCTCGAGCGCCGCGAGCAGAATAGCGCGGCGTTCGGCATAGAGACTTCGGATGCGCCTGATATGCGCTTCGAAATAACCTTCCCTCATGTAGGCCGCCAGAACGTGCTGTTCGGCTATCGGAGAATGCCGGTCCAGAATGGCGCGTGCTCCGGCGAAGGCTTCTGCGAGCGGCGGCGGGACGATGGCGTAACCGAGGCGCAGCGAAGGAAAGAGGACCTTGCTGAAGGTGCCGAGATAGATGACACGCGACGGACGCAGCCCCTGCATCGAAGGAAAAGGGTGTCCGGCATAACGCAGTTCACTGTCGTAATCGTCCTCCACGATCCAGGCGCGGTTCCTGTCGGCCCACGCGATCAGGGCGTTGCGCCGCGTCATGCTGAGCGGCATGCCGATCGGATATTGGTGTGACGCCGTCACGAAGGCGGCGCGCGCTTCTGGACATAACTCGAGCCCGCGTTCGACGTTCATTCCCTGTGCATCGACCGGCAGGCGATGCGTCCGCAGGCCGAGATCGTCGAGCACGGCGGTGAGTCCGGGATAGGCGGGATCCTCGGCCCAGACGGGGTCGTGGCGCGACAGCAGGACCCGGCCGGCCATGTAGAGACCCTGCTGGGTGCCTGATGTGACGATCACCTGTTCCGGTTCGCAATGGACGGCTCGCGCACGGCGGACGTGTTCGGCAATGGCGAGGCGCAGCTCGAGCAGGCCCATCGGATCCTGATAGCCTGACGGGGCAGCCTGCTTCGAAGCACGCACCCGATTGCCGAGACGGCGCCAATTATCGTCAGGCGCAATACCGGCTGCCGGGACTGATATGGCGAAGGGAACGGGCGGGTGAGAGGTGAGCGCGCGGGCGATTGATATCAGCCGGGCCGCTGGGGCGGGCAGGTCGATCGCATCGTCGGCGGCCGGTTCGGCCGGTGCCGGCGGGATGGCTGGAGACGCGTCCGTCAGAGCCGCGGCAACACGGGTTCCGGCTCCCACTCTCGCTTCGAGATAACCCTCGGCGGTCAACTGATCGAAAACCTCGACGACGGTGCCGCGGGCGATCTTTAGGGATGCCGCAAGCGTGCGCGTCGAAGGCAGGCGCTCGCCCGGTCTCAACTCGCCGCGGGCGATCGCGCTCCTTAGCGCCTGGGCAAGCTGGCGGCCGATATTCGCCGTCCTGTCGAGCACATTGAGCGATGGGATTGCGATGCTGCTGCGCCGCTTCGACATTGAGAGTGGCCCATGAAGATTCTTGAAAATGGCGCTTCATGGTGAACCAATTTCCTGGGAGAAGGAAGCGCATCAACAGCTTCCGGAAAAGGGACATGCAAGATCTTCTCGTCGTCTATATCGCCTATGTCATCGCCGCAGGCAGCCCCGGGCCAAGCAACATGGCCATCATGAACGTGGCCATGAGCCAGGGGCGCCAGCCGGCGCTGGCGCTTGCCGCCGGGGTAATCACGATGTCGACCTGCTGGGGCCTGATCGCGGTCACCGGCATTTCCACATTGCTGGTCCGCTATGCTCATGCCCTCATCCTCCTCAAGCTCGCGGGCGGGCTCTACCTGCTCTGGCTCGCCTGGAAGGCCGCTCGCTCGGCCGTTGCCGTGGAGGCACCGACAGGCGAGGTCCCCCGGCCTGCCACCGCGCTCGGCGCGCTGTATCGGCGTGGAATCCTGATGCATCTTGGAAACCCGAAGGCGGTGTTGGCCTGGGTGGCGATCATGTCTCTCGGCCTCAAGCCCGGCGCTTCGCCTGAAATGGCCCTCCTGGCTTTCGGCGGCTGCGTGCTTCTCGGGGTCTCGATATTTTCCGGTTATGCCGTGCTCTTCTCGACGGCGCCACTGGTGCGCGGCTACGCGCGGGCGCGCCGCTGGATCGAAGCAAGCCTTGCCGTTTTCTTCGCCGGCGCGGGTTCGCGCCTGCTGTTCTTCCATTGACCGCTTTTTGAGGATTGCATCATGTCTTCTTCACCGTTTCATGGCCTCTCGGCCTTTCCGCCGACGCCTGCCGGTCCGGATGGCCGGGTCGACGCCGAGGCCATCGGCCGCTTGCTGGAACGCCTTTGCGAGGCAGGTGTGGCCTCCATCGGTCTTCTCGGCAGTACCGGGATTTACGTCTATCTCACCCGTGAGGAGCGGCTGCGGGCCGTCAAGGCGGCGGTCGAATGCGTCAAGGGCCGTGTTCCGCTGGTTGTCGGCGCCGGCGCACTGAGGACGGATCATGCCGTCGATCTTGCCAGGGATGCCGAGGCTGCCGGCGCCGATGCGCTTCTGCTTGCGCCTGTGTCGTATACGCCGCTGACCCAGGAAGAGGTCTATCAGCACTTCCTCGCTGTGGCGAAGGCGACCAAGTTGCCGCTTTGCATCTACAACAACCCCGGCACGACACACTTCACGTTCAGCCGCGAGCTTCTGCAGCGCCTCTCCGATATCGATACGATCAAGGCGGTGAAAATGCCGCTGCCTGTTGACGGCGACTTGCGAGGGGAGCTTGCGACATTACGGAAAAAGACCGATCTCGCGATCGGCTACAGCGGTGACTGGGGTGCGGCGGAGGCGCTGCTTGCAGGTGCAGACGCGTGGTACAGCGTCATCGGCGGGCTGCTCCCGCGCACGGCGCTTGCTTTGACCAAGGCCGCCATGGTTGGCAATGACGGCGAGGCGCGTCGGCTCGATGGTCTTCTGCAGCCGCTCTGGGCGGTGTTCAAGGCGCATGGAAGCATCCGCGTGGTCTATATGCTGGCCGAGCATCTCCATGATGTCCGTACGGAGCTCCCGCGGCCGCTCCTGCCGCTTGGGTCGGCGGATCTCCAACATGTGCTCGATACTGCCCGGCCGTTGATCGCGCTGGAGCATCAATCCTTGTTGTAAAGGCTGCTCAGCGGCTTTTTCAGGATGCTTTCGCGCAGTGACGTGCCGGGTTCCCGGCGGGTGATCGGCGACTGGTCTGTCGGCGGCACCGGCCGGGGAAAGACCGGCTCCTCGCGACGCAGTTCGCGGCGCAGCGCGTCCAGCCGCGGATCGGTCGGGGTCGGCTCGGCCGGGTCCAGCCGCGGCGCCTGCGGCAGCAATTCGCGCCGGTAGGATTCGAGTGGCGCCGAAGGCGGCGGGGGCGGGGGGACGGGTGTTGTGTCGAAAACCTCGGCGGCTTCCAGCGCCTCGTCGAAACCTGGCATGGATGCCGCAACGCTCTGCTGGAAATTCGAAATATCGGGCCCGACGGTCACCGCCCTCATGCGGGTGACGATCTTGCGCAGATCGACGGTGTCGGGATCTTCCTCGCTATGTTTGTTGTTGGCGCTGGCGGCCTTCGGCAGCAGGTTCTCGTCGACACGGGAGAAGCGCATGCGCATCGGCACGCTGATCGCCTCGCCGAAGGCAATCGCCTCGCCATTGCCGATCGAGGAGATGAAGCTTGTCGTCGAGATCGACGAATTCGGGATCGCCGAGCGGATGATTTCCTGGTCGCGGTCATTGGCAAGGCGCATCGCAAACAGCGTCGAGCACTGCGACAGGATGGTCTGGTCGAGCTCGCCCGGCCGCTGGGTGATGATGCCGAGCGAGACGCCGTATTTGCGGCCTTCCTTGGCGATGCGGGCGATCGCCTGGCGCGTCGGCACGAAGCCCAGTGTCGGATCGGAGGGGATGTAGCGGTGGGCTTCCTCGCAGACGACGAGCATGTGGATGGCGCCGTCGCTCCACAGCGCCACTTCGAAAGCCATGCGGCAGAGCACTGACGCAACCGAGTTGACGACCTCGGAGGGGATGCCTGCGAGCTGGAAGGTGCAGATCGGCCTGCTATCGCCCGGGATGCGGAAGATCTGAGCGATGGTATCGGTGATCGTGTCGCTGATCGTGTTGTTGGAGAACATGAAGTGATAGCGCGGATCGTTTATCGCGGCGATGAGTCGCATCTTCAGCGAACGCAGGGAGGGCTTTTCCGCACGGCCTTCCAGACGGCCGATGCGTTCGTCGATCAGCGCCAGGAGATCGGCCATTCGGTAGGGAACGGGTGTGTCGGCGGTGATCGAACTTTTTTCCGTGGTGCGGCGCACCAGCGAATTGTCGCTGCCGCGGAAGGCGCGCTTGGCCTCCGGCATGATGTCGCGCAGCAGGTCGAGCTCTTCGGGCACCGGCGGGCGGCCGCGGAAGACGACTTCGGCAAACTCTTCGAGCCGCATCAGCCAGAAGGGCAGGTCGAGCGTATCGGTATCGATGGTGACAGCGTGCTGGGGAAAGGCGGCGGCGAATTCGTTGTGCGGATCGAGGATCAGCACGCGCAGCTTCGGATCGGCGGCGATCGCCTTGTGCAGCAGCAGCGATACGGCGGTCGATTTGCCGACGCCAGTCGAGCCGACGACGGCGAAATGCTTGGAGAGCATCGAGGGGATGTGGATTGCCGCATCGATGCTTTCGTCCTGGGTCAGTTTGCCGATGACGGCCGTCGTGCCCGTTCCGGCATCATAGATGCGCATCAGGTCGGCGGCGCGGATGCGATGAGCGATGGCGCCGAGATAGGGGTAACGCGAGATGCCGGTCGAGAATTCCTCGCGCCCGTCTTCGTCGACGCGGACTTCGCCGAGAAGCTCCGTCTCGATCTTGAAATAATTGTCCTCGCCTTCGCCCCAGGCATGGCTGCCGGTATTCATCGAATAGACGAGAGCGACGACGCGGTTGCGGCCGACGCTGATCGAAATCAGTCGGCCGACGGACCAGAGTTCGGTAAGATCGGTGCCGCCCTGTTCGGCGACCGCGGCAATCGTCGCCCTGGAGCCGCTGCATGCAACGACGCGGCCGAGAAAGCGATTTCCCGGCGCGTGGCCGTCTCGTCGATCGTGCTCGCCTGCCTTGCCAGACATGCGCAAGTCGTTGTTGAGCAAAGGCTACTCCCTACGGTAGCGTTAAAGGATAAAGTCGATCCTTTAACAAATCCTTCATCCTACCGATTTCGGGGGTGCGGAGGCGCGAGGCAGTTTTTGTTGCGGCATGCGTTGACGCTGCGAAATTTTCTGTCTATCACTTCCCGCCATGAAAATCGCAACGGCTCTTATCGTGGTGGGAAGGCGCATGGGCAGGATGGTGTAACCATCCGGCGATTGCCACCCATGCGCTAGATGACAGGTCCTCCGGGGCCTTTTTTTGTGCCCGAAATCGGGCTCCCGGCCACAAACGCAAATCCCAGCATCAAACGGAACAGACACAGATGAGCACGGACAATCAGGCGGCAGGCAATCGGATGACGGGGGCGGAGATCGTTCTCAAGGCGCTGAAGGATAATGGCGTCGAACATATCTTCGGCTATCCCGGCGGCGCGGTTCTGCCGATCTATGACGAGATCTTCCAGCAGGACGAGATCAAGCACATTCTCGTCCGCCACGAGCAGGGTGCCGGCCATGCGGCCGAAGGCTACGCCCGCTCCACCGGCAAGGTCGGCGTCATGCTGGTGACCTCGGGTCCGGGCGCTACCAATGCGGTCACGCCGCTGCAGGATGCACTGATGGATTCGGTCCCGCTCGTCTGCCTGACCGGTCAGGTTCCGACCCCACTGATCGGCTCCGACGCCTTCCAGGAATGCGACACGGTCGGCATCACCCGGCCCTGCACCAAGCACAACTGGCTGGTCAAGGACGTCAATCAGCTCGCCGCCATCATTCATGAGGCCTTCCGCATCGCCCAGTCCGGCCGTCCGGGCCCCGTCGTCGTCGACATTCCGAAAGACGTGCAGTTTGCGACCGGCACCTACACGCCGCCCGCCGATTACGCGATCCAGAAGAGCTACCAGCCGAAGATCCAGGGCGACCTCAACCAGATTCATGCTGCGATCGAGATGATGGCGAATGCGCGCCGTCCGATCATCTATTCCGGCGGCGGCGTCGTCAATTCCGGCCCCGAAGCCTCCAAGCTGCTGCGCGAGCTGGTCGAGCTCACCGATTTCCCGATCACCTCGACGCTGATGGGTCTCGGCGCTTATCCCGCCTCGGGCAAGAACTGGCTGAAGATGCTCGGCATGCACGGCTCCTACGAAGCCAACATGGCGATGCATGATTGCGACGTCATGGTCTGCATCGGCGCCCGCTTCGACGACCGCATCACCGGCCGCCTCAACGCCTTCTCGCCGAACTCGAAGAAGATCCATATCGATATCGATCCGTCCTCGATCAACAAGAACGTCCGCGTCGACATCGGCATCCGCGGCGATGTCGGCCATGTCCTCGAAGACATGGTCCGCCTGTGGCGGGCGCTGCCGAAGAAGCCGGAGAAGAATCGCCTCGAAGGCTGGTGGAGCGATATCGCCCGCTGGCGCGCGCGAAACTCCTTCGCCTATACGAAGAATAACGACGTCATCATGCCGCAATATGCGCTAGAGCGGCTCTTTGCGCATACCAAGGACCGCGACACCTACATCACGACCGAAGTCGGCCAGCATCAGATGTGGGCAGCACAGTTCTTCGGTTTCGAGCAGCCGAACCGCTGGATGACCTCGGGCGGCCTCGGCACGATGGGCTACGGCTTGCCGGCCGCCCTCGGCGTCCAGATCGCTCATCCCGGCAGCCTCGTCATCGACATTGCCGGCGACGCCTCGATCCAGATGTGCATCCAGGAAATGTCGACGGCGATTCAGTACGATGCGCCGATCAAGATCTTCATCATGAACAACCAGTATATGGGCATGGTGCGCCAGTGGCAGCAGCTGCTGCACGGCAACCGCCTGTCGCATTCCTATACGGAAGCGATGCCCGATTTCGTCAAACTGGCGGAAGCCTATGGCGCGGTCGGCCTGCGCTGCGACAAGCCGGACGAGCTCGACGATGCCATCGTCGAGATGATCGAAGTCAAGAAGCCGGTCATTTTCGATTGCCGCGTCGCCAATCTCGCCAACTGCTTCCCGATGATCCCCTCGGGCAAGGCGCATAACGAGATGCTGCTGCCCGACGAAGCTACCGACGAAGCGGTTGCCAACGCGATCGACGCCAAGGGCCGCCAGCTCGTCTAAGACTTAATAATTGCGCATAATCCTTTCCGAAAATCGTGGCCGATTTTTCGGGGTTATGCGGCGAGAGGAAACCCAGGACCATGAACGCACACCTTCAGCCCACGGGCTCTGCCTATTTCATCTCTCCGGAAACGACCGCGGTCGAGAGCCACACGCTCTCGGTTCTCGTCGACAACGAGCCCGGCGTCCTTGCCCGCGTCATCGGCCTGTTCTCCGGCCGCGGCTACAATATCGAGAGCCTCACCGTCTCCGAGACCGAGCACCAGGCACATCTTTCCCGCATCACCATCGTCACCCGCGGGACGCCGCACGTGCTGGAGCAGATCAAGGCGCAGCTCGAGCGCATCGTGCCGGTGCACCGCGTCGTCGATCTCACGGTACGAGCCCGTGAACTCGGCCAGGATCGGCCGATCGAGCGTGAAGTGGCGCTGGTCAAGGTGATCGGCGAGGGCGACATGCGCGCCGAGACACTGCGCCTTGCCGATGCCTTCCATGCCAAGGTGGTGGATGCGACGATCGACCACTTTATCCTGGAGATAACGGGCAAGTCGTCGAAGATCGACCAGTTCATCGCGATCATGAAGCCGCTGGGCCTGATCGAGGTCTGCCGCACCGGCATCGCGGCAATGAACCGCGGCGCGCAGGGGATGTGAGCCTGCTACCGCTGTCAGGTCCGTGCCGATAAGCTGCCCCTCACCCTAACCCTTCCCCGTAAACGGGGCGAGGCGACGTGCCAAATACAACGTCGAGGTGGATGAAGCCGGTGCGGCATATCCCCTTCGCCCCGCAAGCGGGGAGAAGGTGGCGGCAGCCGGATGAGGGGCTCTTAGCTGGGTAGCCGCTGTCGATCACAGCATCTCCAGCGGCTTTTTCCTGGCCGGTGGCGGGAAGGCGGCGTCGAGCGCTTGCCAATCCTCGTCGGTGATATCAAGCGAGATACAGTCGCGGTTTTCGCGAACGCGTTCGGCATTCGAGGTCTTCGGGATGGCGATGACGCCGTCGCGTTTCAGGAGGAAGGCGAGCGCCAGTTGGGCTGGTGTCGCCTGGTAGGCCTTTGCGATGTGAATTAGTTCCGGATGATGGAGGACGTGCCCCTGCTCGATTGGCGAATAGGCCATAACGGGGATGCCGCGGCTCCGGCACCAGGGCAAAAGGTCGAACTCGACGCCGCGGCGGGTGAGGTTGTACAGCACCTGGTTAGCGGCGACATTGGCGCCGTCGGGCACGCCAAGCAGTTCCTCCATGTCGTCGGTATCAAAGTTGGAGACGCCCCAGGCGCCGATCTTGCCGGAGGCCTTCAGCATCTCGAAGGCGGCGACGGTCTCGGCAAGCGGATAGTTGCCGCGCCAGTGCAGGAGATAGAGATCGATGCGGTCGGTGCCGAGGCGTTCGAGACTGTGTTCGCAGGCTTCGATCGTGCCTTTCAGGCTGGCGTTCCAGGGATAGACCTTGCTGACGATGAAGACCTCGTCGCGCCGTCCCTTGATCGCCTCGCCAACGATCTCTTCGGCGCCGCCGTCGCCATACATTTCGGCGGTGTCGATCAGCGTCATGCCGAGATCGATGCCGGCTCTGAGGCTCTCGATCTCGGCGCTCGCATGGCCGGCATCCTCGCCCATGGCCCAGGTTCCCTGGCCGAGCGCCGGCACTTCCGTGCCGTTCGGGAATGTGATCGATGGGATAGGGTCGTCCTGCATGGTCTTGATCCTGGGGAAGAGATTGGGCTGCGCCGCTATCTTTCAAGTAATCCTGTCACCATGACAATGATGCGATGGCATCGGCGATGCCCTCGTTCTCTTCGCCTTCACCACTTCGATCACGCCGGGGCCGAACAATATGATGCTCTTCGCCTCGGGCGTGAATTTTCGGCCTCCGCCGAACGATCCCGCATATGTTCGGCATTGGCGCCGGTTTCTTCTCGCTGCTGATCGGCGTTGGTTTCGGGATCGGGGCGCTGCTGCACACGATGCCCGTGGTCTATACGGCGCTGAAGTTCGCCGGCGGCGCCTATCTCGTCTGGATTGCCTGGAAGATCGCCTCGTCGCGCTCGCTCAGCGAGGGTAAGAGTGGCGCTGCGCCAATGTCCTTTGTCCCGGCGGCAGCCTTCCAATTGGTCAATCCGAAAGCCTGGGTGATGGCGGTGACCGCGATGGCGACCTATACCAATCCCGAGCTCTACCTCTTGAGCGTGCTGATCGTCGGCCTGGCTTTCGCGGTGGTCAACGTGCCGAGTGTCTCGACCTGGGCAGGTTTCGGTTCGGCGCTCCGGGAATGGCTGTCCGATCCGGTGCGGCTGAAATGGTTCAATGTCAGCATGGCGGTGCTTCTGGTGACGAGCCTCTGGCCGATGCTAAAATAGAGCGATCGAGGGTTTCGTCAGCATCAGCCAGAATATGCTGAGGACGGCCGTGAAGGCCGGAAAGCCGAAGGCGAACCAGATGCGGTAGAGGCTGTCATAGCTCGGCGGCAGAGCGCTTCCCGAGCTTGCCGCGGCGCGGGCGAGGTCGCGCAGTTGGATCTGAATCCAGACGACCGGCAGCCAGAACAGGCCGGTCACGACATAAAGCAGCAGCGACAGCGCAATCCAGCCCTCCGACAGGTCCCAGCCGATCGACCGCGCCAGGAGATAGCCGCTCACCGGCTGGAGAAGGGCAGCGGTCGCCGTGAAGACGGTGTCGGCGATGACGACGGTTGCCGCGACATGGGCGATCAGCACGGGATCGCGCGTGCGGTGCGCCATCACCATGAAAAAGGCGATGCCGGCGCCGGTGCCGAAGAGCACGGTCGCGCCGATGACATGGGCAAGCAGTAGCCATTGCTCGAGCATCAGCGTTCATCCAGGGTGGCAAGCGCCGTGAGCGTCAGCAGGATGGACGGCAGCACCTTGACGAGCGGGCCGAGCGGATCGAGCCAGAGGGCGGGTTCGAGAAGTGTGCCGCCTGTGAGATAGGCCAGTGAGACGGCGAGCATGCCGAGGAGGGCGCGTCCGGCGAGCGGGCGGACAAGGACGGCGGCGCCGAGCGCGATATCGATGAGGCAAGTGACAAGCGTCAGCACCGTCGCCGCCGCTTCGGGCATGAAGGGCAGGAAATGCGCGGAGGCCTTCTGCACCGCCAGCAGCGGAATCAGGCCGGAGAGCAGCCAGAAGACCGACAGGCCTGCTATGACCAGCGGCTTCAGGAGATAGAGCCTGGCGAACCAGAGATCCTGCACGCCGGAGGGATTGGCCGAAAGCGTTGCCACGGCTGATGTCGCGGCAAGGCCGCTCTCCGCCTTCGCGCTTTTGATGCCTTCGGACATGACTGTCGTCGCTGTCGAGCGCAGCGGCGAACGCCAGCCGAGCAGGCCCGCGGCATCGGCGAGCCAGGTCACGGGCCGCGCAAGCCAGGCGCCAAGGGAAATCACGCGGGCGGGCGGCAGGCCCAGCCATTGCCGGTGAAGGCGCACGAGATCGGCGAGCGTCAGCACCTCGTCGGCGGCAAGAACGATATCCCCGCGCAGATCGCCTGCGACCGCCCGCGACACGGCCTCCGCCACGTCATCCACGGAAAGCGTTTCGACCGGGCTTTGCGCATGGGTGAGCGGCAGCGCCAGGGGAAAGGCGGCAAGCGCCCGGATGAGCGACGAGCCGCCATGGGCGTTGCGGCCGAGAACGAGGGCAGGGCGCAGGATGAGGTGAGGCAGGCCGCTTGCCGCCAGCGCCTCGTCGGCCTGCCGCTTGGTGGCGAGGAAAGGCAGTTCGCCGGCCGCGCCGGCCGTCCTTGCCGATATCTGCACGATCAGAGGATGGGAGCCTTTCGCGGCGGCATAAAGCGCCAGCATCGCCTCTGCCTGAGTGGCCGCCAGATCGTCCGATAGGCCGTCCTGCAGCGCGCCGGCGCAATTGACGACGACATGCTGGTCCTTAAGAATATCCTCCCAATCCTCAGCCTTCGTCATGCGCGAGAGATCAGCCCGCCGCCAGTTTATCGCCGGCTGCTTCAAGCGCGCTCGTGCGGGATTGCGGCCGAGCCCGGTCACGGCATCCCCATCAGCCGCAAGCCGGGCCGCGACGACGGAGCCTATGAAGCCGGTTGCGTCGAGAATCAGGATGTTCATGGCAGGAGATTAGCGGAAAAGTTCGAGGGGGATAGGAGGGCTTGGCGGGGTTTTGGGGTGTGATAGAAAGAGAAGAGATGTTTATGCGAGAATGCTTTGAGGAAGGGCCGGGCCTTGCCGCGAGTCCCCTTCTCCCCGCTGGGTGGAAGGGGTGTCCGGGCTACCGCGGAGATAAGAAACGGACGCTCCGTTCTGGGAGGACATTGCCTTGCACGACCATGACCACGACGATCTCCATCGTCATGCCCATGGGCATGACGGAGACAATCACTATTCCGACATGCAGGCGCGCGTCAAAGCGCTGGAGACGCTGCTGACGGAGAAGGGGTTGATCGATCCGGCGGCGATCGATGCGATTGTCGAGACTTATGAGACGAAGGTGGGGCCGCGAAATGGTGCGCGTGTCGTCGCCAAGGCCTGGAGCGATCCGGAATTCGCGGACTGGCTGAAGCGCGATGCGACGGCGGCGATTGCGAGCCTTGGGTTTACCGGCCGGCAGGGCGAGCATATGCGCGCCGTCTTCAATACGCCCGACACCCATAACCTCATCGTCTGCACGCTCTGCTCCTGTTATCCCTGGTCGGTGCTCGGCCTGCCGCCGGTCTGGTACAAGGCGCCGGCCTATCGCTCGCGCGCCGTCATCGATCCGCGCGGCGTGCTGGCCGAGTTCGGGCTGACGCTGCCTGAGGGGAAAAAGATCCGCGTCTGGGATTCGACGGCGGAGCTGCGTTATCTCGTCATCCCCGAGCGACCCAAAGGTACGGAGGGCATGGACGAGGCCGCGTTGGCTGGTCTCGTCAGCCGCGATGCGATGATCGGGACGGCTGTTGCAGGCAGCCCGGAGGCTCTGTCATGAACGGACCGCACGATCTCGGCGGGCAGATGGGTTTCGGGCCGGTCGCGCCTGAAAAGGACGAGCCTTATTTCCATATGGAATGGGAAAAGCGGGCGCTCGGCATCACGCTTTCCTGCGGCGCTTTCGGGGCCTGGACGATCGATGAAAGCCGGCATGCGCGCGAAAACATTCCGCCGGCCGATTATCTCGCGGCGAGCTATTACGAGATCTGGATACGAGGCGTCGAGACCCTGCTCGAACGGCACGGTTTTGTGACGCGCGAGGAGCTGTTGTCCGGGCATCGGCTGCAGGATGGGGCGGCGCCCAAACGGGTGCTGAAGGCAGAGATGGTGCCGGCAGTTCTCGCGAAAGGCGGGCCATGCGATCGTCCTGTCGAGGCCGCGCCGATCTTTGCGGTCGGCGAGACGGTGCGGACGAGGAATTTCAATCCGGCGACCCATACGCGCCTGCCGCGTTATGCCAGGGCCAAGACCGGTATCGTCGAAGCGGTGCAGGGTTCCTTCGTCTTTCCCGACGACAATGCGCATGGCAGGGGCGAGAACCCGCAATGGCTTTATACCGTCGTCTTCGACGGCACTGAGGTCTGGGGCGAGGGCGCCGACCCGTCGCTCACGGTCTCGATCGATGCGTGGGAGAGCTATCTTGAGCGCGTGTGAAAACCCCTCTCAGCTCTCGCAATCTCCGGGCCTGCCGAAGTCGCCGGAGGGTGATCCCGTCTTCCCCGAACCCTGGGCGGCCGAAGCTTTCGCCATGACCGTGCATCTGCATGAGAAGGGGCTGTTTTCCTGGAGCGAGTGGGCGGCGGCTCTCTCAAACGAATTGCATCAGCCCGGCCGGGCCGAGGACGGCAGCGACTATTTCGACTGCTGGGTGGCGGCGCTTTCGGGCATGCTGGTCAGTCGTGGCGTGGTGGATGCCTCCGCCATCCTTGATCTGCAAAAGAGCTGGCAGCGGGCGGCGGAAGCGACGCCGCATGGCAAGCCGATCGAGCTTGGCAACGATCCGCTGCGCTGAGCGTCACGACGGAAACTGCCGGTAGCACTCCTCGGCCACCGCGCGCAGCGCTTCGCGCGAGATTTCGCCGGTGACCGCATAGCCGAGCTCTCCGTCGATCCAGTAAAAGGTTTCGAGATTACCTGACGAGGCGAAGCGGAAGCTGGTCGTGCGGTTTTCCCGATGGCGCCCGACCATGACGGTCAGGCGCTCGCCGGCCTGGTTCTCGTACATGAACATCGCCCCCGGCTTGCCGTCGACCGGCAGCAGGCGGCCGCCGACCAGCTTGAAGCCGAGCGGCTGCAGGTTCGGGATCTTGAGGTTTTCGATCGCCAGGCGCTTGCCGAGCCAGGTGGCGAGATGAGCCTCCTCGTCGGCGAAGACCTCGACGGGATGGCGGACCTCGGCGGCATAGACGGTAAAGGCGGTCTCGGCCTGTTTCGGAAAGGTTACGGAGCCGGTAAGCTGCAGATCCGGCTTTTCCAGAAGGCCCGGGCCGTAATGGCCGCTGACGGCGCCGAGGACGAAGACGACGAGGGTTGCGGCGGCGAGTGCCCAGCGATTTCGCGTGGGCGAGACTGCGCGCGGGAGCGCGACCAGCAGAGGATCGGTCTTCCTGGCCTTCTCGTAGCCTGAAAACAGCGAGCGGATGCCGGCATTCTGCGCCTGCCATTCGGCGACCATCGCCGCTTCGTCCGAATTGTCGGCGAGGTAGGCTTCGATGCGCGCGCGGGCCATTTCAGGCAGTTGCCCGTCGGCATAGGCGTGGAGATCGGCTTCGGTGACGATCGGGTTGGTCTCGTTCATTTCGGCCTCCGAAGCGTAATGACGTTGTCGGCCTTCAGGTGCTCGGCGACGCGCCGGCGGGCGCGCGATAGGCGCGACATGACGGTGCCGATCGGGATATCGAGGGCGGCGGCGATCTCGTTGTAGCTATATCCCTCGATGACGACGAGCATCAGCACGGCGCGGTGCTCCTCCGAAAGGCTGTTCAGCGCATCGTTGAGCCGGGCGCGCTCCAGCGGATCGGCCGGCGGTTCGGGCGCTGCCATATCCTCCGCGGCATCAAGCTCGACCATGCCGGCGCGTGCCTTGCCGCGCCGGCCGTTGCGGTAGAGATTGGTCATGATGGTCAGGACCCAGCCGCGCAGATTGAGGCCGCGCCATTGGCCGCGGCGCGTCAGAATCTTCTCGACGCAATCCTGAAGCAGGTCCTCGCCATCGGCATCCGAGCGCGTCAGGCTGCGCGAATAGCGCCTGAGCGAGGGGAGGAGGGCCAGGATCTGGCCCTCGAATGTTTCGGGTGCGGGTGTCTTCACGCCGGTTCTCTTGTGATCAGGGCCTCTACGATCAAGGTTTGGCGAGATCCCAGTTGCCGCCGACGCCGTCGCCGGTGATGTCGCCGGCCTTCTTGTCCTTGACCCAGTAATAGAGCGGCATCCCGTCCTTGGCCCATTGCTTTGTGCCGTCCTTGCGTTCGATGATCGAATATGGACCATCGGCCTTGGCATCGGAAGCCGCCATCAGCGGAGGCCAGTTCTTGGCGCAATCGTCGTAGCAGTTGGAAACGCCCTTGGCGTCCTTCTTGAAGGTGTAGAGGGTCATGCCGTTTTCGCCGGCAAGCACCTTGCCCTTGGTGGATTCGACTTCCTTGACAGGAGGGGCGGCGAAAGCAGCACTCGCGGCAAGGGCGGCTGCCGCCGCGACGGACAGGAATTTCACGGATGTCATGATGTCTCTCCTCAGGTTGGGCTCGCAATGCTGCGATACCTGAGATGAGACACGGGACGACGCAAATTTATTCCCGGCTGAGCGAAAGTTTTTCGCGGAAAATGGCGGTTGCGGGACGATCTGCTCGGCGAAGGTGGATGTCTTCACTATCATCGCCGGTCATTTACATCATGCCCTCTTGCGGATATTCTATGTCCTTAATTTGGTTCGCGGAACCAGCCATTGCGAGTTGCTGAATGATCCTGAAAAGCCAGGTCGAGTGGGCGCTGCATTGCTGCGCCATTCTCGCGGGCCTGCCCGAGGGCAGGTATCTCTCCACCAAGGCGCTCGCCGAGCTTCATGGTCTGCCGAAGGAATATCTCTCCAAGGCGCTGCAAAGCCTTTCGCAAGCCTCGCTCGTCAATACCACGCTTGGCCCGAGCGGCGGCTACAGGCTTGCGAGATCCCCGTCCGAGATCAATTTCCTCGACATCGTCGAAGCGGTCGAGGGAAAGGCGCGCAGCTTCACCTGCACGAATATCCGGGAGAACAATCCGTGCCGGCCCGCCGGCTACTGCGACAGCAAGCCTTGCGCGGTCGCGCGCATCATGTGGGAAGCCGACGAGGCCTGGCGAAATACGCTGAGAGCCGTCCGGCTTTCCGATCTCGTCGGCACCTTATCCGAGGAGGTGCCGGCGGACATCTGGCAGAATACGTTTCAATGGGTCCTCCAGCGCGCCGGCTGATCATGCCCTGAAAATGGTTCTGATGGTGTTCAGGATGGCATGCGCGTTGCGGACCTGTTCCGGAGGCAGGGCGGCGCCGTCGCGGAAGCGTTCGGCGCGGCCGGCGAGGGCTTCGGCGATCTCTTCGGCCAAAGCGGGGCGTTCGGTGAGCAGCGGCGCGAAGGTCTCTTGGTCGATTTCATAGACCGTCACCGGGGTCAGGGCCTCCAAGGCGCAGATCTCCAGCATGCCGGCGAGCAGGCCGGTCTCGCCGAAGAAATCGCCCGGCGCAAACCGCCCGCGCTCTTCGCCTTCGCGCCGCGCCACGATGATGCCGGCGCGCACCATCATCAGCGCGGGCAGCATCTCGCCCTCCCGCACGATCACATCGCCCCTGCGGAACTGCCGGACAGCGGTGGTTTCGGCGAGTTTCTGCTTTTCATTTGATGTCAGCGTCGCAAAGACCGGAATGGCTTCGATCAGCGCAAGCGGTGTGACGCTCGGCGGCTTGGCGTTTTCTTCCGTGGGCAGGTCGGCCGCGAGGACATTGGCCGCGGGTGGGACGGCGAGAAGCAGGCCGGCGGATTTGCAATAGCGATAGACGAGATCGAGCACCTCGTTTCGCGCCGGCACGCGCTGGCTGGGGCTCGTCACCCGGAACTGCAGCTCGACTTCGAGCGCGGTGGCATCCAGCCCCTTCAACGCGACGACCGGCGGCGGCTCGCGCACGATCGTATTGCAGCTCGTGAGCGCGGAGAGCATGACCTGGCGGACCGATGCCGGCATCCGTGTCGGGGCGATGCGGATGGTGAGGATCAGGAGATGGGTCTCGTCCGGCCGACTCACATTGGTCAGGCCGAGTTTCGCGAGAAAGCTGTTCGGCAGGACGACGACATTGTTTGCGCCGGTCAGAATGTGCGTCGCGCGCCAGTTGCTTTCGGCGACGCGCCCTTCCGTGCCGTCGCTCAAAAGGATCCAGTCGCCGATGACATAGGGCCGTCCGAGCGTGAGCGCGATGCCGGAAAAGACGTCGGCGAGCGTGTTCTGGAGCGCCAGACCGAGAATGATGGCGACCACGCCCGACGTCGCGACGAGGGTGCCGATCGGCACGCCGAAGACGAAGGCGAGGATCGAGAGCGCCATGCCGATATAGACGACGCCGATGACGAGATCCTGAAGCAGCCGGGCCTCCCGCGGACTGCCCTCCAGCACCAGATAAAGCCTGATGAAACCGATGACGGCCCATGCCAGGTGGACCCACCAGAGCGATTTGGCGACGATGACGAGCAGGGCCTGCGGGTCTTCGGACTGATATCCCTGGAAACGGTGTGGTTCGATGCCGCTGCCGACGAGGATCAGCGTCATCACCGCAAAAAAGAGGATCTGCACCACCAGCCGCGTCGTCGGCCGCTGGCTGGAGAGGAAGTACCAGACGAGGATACCGGCAAAGCCGACCACGATCAGGGATATCAGCGGCTTGCCGAAGAGCGCGTCGTAGATCATCTCTGTCTGTCTCCGGAAGGGGCGGCGGCACCTGATTCAGCATGTCGGCCACCCGCGCAAGCGCGGGATTTGCGCGGATAGCCAATGGCGGGTCGTCAGTTCTGCAGCGGGAAGGTCAATTCCTTCTGGTTGGTGTCGACGACGAAGACGGCGAGCAGGCGGGCGGGCTCGGTCTCGCTGCCGTTGGCGCTGACGCCATGGCGGTCGCCCGGCATTTCGGAAAAGCTCTCCCCGGCCTGATAGACCTTGGCCGGGCCGTCATTGACCTGGCTGCGGATCGATCCTTCGAGCACGGTGGCGTAGATGAAGGCCGAATCCGGGTGGGTATGGCCTTCGGAAAAGCCGCCCGGGCCGTATTCGACCAGCACGCCCTTGATGCTCTTGCCCGGCACGTTCGGCAGTTCGTGCTCATAGACGAGCGTCACCTTCGCGGATTTGCTGCTGTCGTGGGCGGCGGCACCGGTCGCGGCGAGAAAGGCGAGCGCGGCGGCGATGATTGATGCTCTGATCATGGGAATCTCCTTTGTTGCTGAGGTGGAGAGGACGCGTCCGAGCGGCCGCGTCCTGAGGCAGGCCAATCACTTCGACCGGGCTGATTTGGCGAACCACTCTTCGAAGGTGATCGTGCCGAGCCGCGGATTATCATCGGAGACGAGCGACTGATCGTTCAGCCTTGCGCCGAAATATCGCGCCTCTGCATCGGCCTCGACGGTCCTCGGGTCTTTCACCGCCGTCAGGTAGCGGGCGACGAGCTCGCTGAGGCGGGCGCGCTCGGGACCTGCGATCTCGACCGTCGCATTGGCCGGGGCTGAAAGCGCCACATCGGTCATGGCGTCGGCAACATCATCGGACGCGATCGGCTGCACATAGGCGGGCGACAGCCGAACCGTCTGGCCGACCGTGCCGGATTGGGCGATGCCGTTCAGGAATTCCATGAACTGCGTCGAATGCACAATGGTATAGGGAATGCCCGAGGACTCGATCAGCTTTTCCTGGGCGAGCTTGCCGCGGAAATAGCCGCTTTCCTGCAGGCGCTCGGTGCCCACGACCGAAAGGGCGATATGGTGCTTGACGCCTGCGGCCTTTTCGGCGGCGAGAAGATTGCGTCCCGAGGTCTCAAAGAATTCGAGCACGGCCTGGTCCTCGAAGGAGGGTGAATTTGCAAGGTCGAGCACGACCTGGGCGCCCGCAAGCGCTTCCGCCAGCCCTTCTCCGGAGATCGTGTTGACGCCTGAGTTCGGCGAGGCGGCAATCACCTCATGCCCGCGTTTGCGCAGGCGCTCGACAGTCTTCGAACCGATGAGGCCGGTCCCGCCGATGACGACGATTTTCATAAGGGATCTCCTTTCGCTGCCGCGGCGCGGCAGCGTCAAAATTGAATCTTCTATGAATTGCGAGGCTTAGTTCAGGCCTGCCTTATCGAGGCCATAGGCTTTGTCGGCCGTGCCGGGCACGGTCTTGAAGCCGACATTGACGCGGTTCCAGGCATTGATGGCCATGACAACGAAGGTCAGGTCGGAGATTTCCTTTTCGGAAAGCTGGCCGCGAACCCGCTCATAGATCTCGTCGGGCACGCCGCCCTCGGGAAGTTTCGTCAGCGCTTCGGTCCAGGCCAGCGCTGCGCGCTCGCGGGGAATGAACAGGTTCGATTCCCGCCAGATGGCGACGTGATAGATCCGCAGCTCGCTCTCGCCGAGGATTTTGGCCTGCTTCACATGCATGTCGAGGCAGAAGCCGCATCCGTTGATTTGCGAAGCGCGGATCTCGACCAGGGCCTGCAGCTTCTCGTCGATCACGCTGCTGCGGAGCGCCATGCTGAATTCCATGAATTTCTTGAAAAGTTCGGGGGACTGCTGGGCGTAGTTCAATCGCTGGGTCATGTCTTTTTCCTCTAATTAAGGATATTTTGCATCCTTATGGATAAACGATATCCTTAATTGCTGGACTGTAAAGCCATTCTCGCCTAGTCTGGCGGCATAAAGCCTATGCGCAAAAGTATGAGGGGGCTGTCATGGATATCGTTTCGGCATTGCGGAGCTTTCAACGCGTCGTGGAGACGGGCTCGTTTTCAGCGGCAGCACACGATCTCGACGTGACCCAGCCAGCGGTCTCGCGGCAGGTTGCCGCACTCGAAGGTCATTTCAACACGCGCCTCCTGCATCGCACGACGAGCGGCCTGTCACTGACGGCGGAAGGGGAACGGATGCTGCCGATGGCGCTCAGGATTCTCGAAGCGGTGGAGGAGCTCGGCGATGCCGCCGGATCGGATGGAGTGGTCGCTTCGGGCAAGGTCCGGCTGAGCGTTCCGGCACCGCTCGGCCTCTATCTCAGCGAGCGGCTGGGCGATCTTCTCGCGGCCCATCCGAAGCTGTTGGTCGAGCTGCTTTTCAGGGAGCAGAGCTCGGATATGATCGAGGAGCGCCTGGATCTCGAAGTGCGCCTTGGCCCGGTCGCCGACAGCAGCCTCGTCTGCCGGCGGATCGGCTGGACGACGGCTTTCCTCGTCGCTTCTCCCGCCTATCTCGCACGCAGGGCGGCGCCGCGCGCCCCGAAGGACATCAAGGACCATGAATGCCTGTGCTACAGCAGGGCAGGCGAGGCCAACATATGGTCCTTCTCGAATGGCTCGGAGGACATATCCGTCAGGATATCGCCGCGGCTGACGGCCTGTAACGCCGTCGCCATTCACAGGGCGGTCCTTGCCGGCGCGGGGCTTGCGGTGCTCTCCCACGTCATCGCCATGCCCGACATTGCCGCCGGGCGGCTGATCCCGGTGATGAAGGATTTTCAGCCGAGCCGGCTGCCGGTTACCGTCGTCTATCCCTCGCGACGCAACATGCCGCTGCGCGTCAAGACTGTTCTGGATTTTCTGATGGATGCGATGGCGCAGGACCCGTCGATGTGCGCAGGCGGCGTGGACCGGGGCTGGGACGGGTGATTTGGCAGGATCTGCCGCCATCGGCCATGCGGTGTCAGTTTCCGCCTTGCCTAATAGCGGCGAATCCTGCCAAGTCGTCCGATCATGCAATTTGCGCCGCAACAAGACGAAGCCCTGAAGGCTGTTTCGAAATGGCTGAACGAAGGGCGCTCGCCGCTCTTTCGCCTGTTCGGCTATGCCGGAACGGGCAAGACGACGCTTGCCCGGCATTTTGCCGAGAATGTCGACGGCGACGTGCTGTTTGCCGCCTTTACGGGCAAGGCCGCGCAGGTGCTGCGTTCGCGCGGCGCCTCCAACGCCAAGACCATTCATTCGCTGATCTATCGCCCGCGTGGCGAGGAGGCGGTGGAGGACGAGGAAACCGGCAAGACTTCGATTGCGCCGATGTTTGCGATCAACCGGCAGAGCCCGGTGGCGAAAGCGGCACTGATCATCGTCGACGAATGCTCGATGGTGGACGAGGCGCTCGGCAAGGACCTGATGAGCTTCGGCACGCCGATCCTGGTGCTTGGCGATCCCGGCCAGCTGCCGCCCGTCAGCGGCGGCGGCTACTTCACCAACCAGGACCCGGATTATCTTCTGACCGATATCCACCGGCAGGCGCGCGACAATCCGATCATCAAGCTCGCCATGCAGGTGCGCGAAGGCAATGAGATCATGTATGGCGACTACGGCACCGCCAAGGTGATTTCGAAGAATGAGGTGACGCAGCAGCTCGTGCTCGATGCCGACCAGGTGCTCGTCGGTACCAACCGCACGCGGCGGCGCTATAATCAGCGGCTGCGCGAATTGAAGGGTTTTTCCGCCGATTATCCGCAGACCGGCGACAAGCTCGTCTGCCTCCGGAACGATCCGGCCAAGGGCCTGCTCAACGGCTCGCTCTGGCAGGTGATGACCTCGTCGAAGGAAACGACGAAGCCCGGCATCAATCTGCTCGTCCGTCCCGAGGACGACGACATGGATCGCGGGGCGGCCAAGATCAAGCTGCTGAAACAAGCCTTCGAGGATGTCGAAGGCGAGATTCCTTGGAACACCCGCAAGCGCTATGACGAGTTCGACTACGGTTATGCCCTGACCGTCCACAAGGCGCAGGGCTCGCAATGGAATGACGTCGTGCTCTTCGATGAGAGCTGGGCTTTTCGCGATACGCGGGAACGCTGGCTCTATACCGCGATCACGCGCGCGGCGGAGACGCTGACGATCGTTCGCTGACAACGCTCGGCCGGGGGAAGGGGACGGTGGCGAACGTCCGGGCACGACCCGGGCTAAGCTTGCACGATGCCGAGCAGGACCGCCTTGGCGATTGCCTGGAAGCGATTGTTGGCACGGAATTTCAGGATGATGCCGGCTTCGAGATCGCGGGTCTCGTCATGCTTCAGGTCGAGCGCCCGGGCGATGCGCTGGGTGGAATAGCCCTCTGCCATCAGTTCCAGGCAACGCAGTTCCTGCGCGGTCAGGCTGGAACTGTCCTGATTGTCGTTGAGCGGCGGCGTCTCCATGCCGTCGTCGAAATCCAGGAGATCGCCGACCTGTTGGAGCTGGCGGTGCAGCGTCGACATTTCGGCCGTCAGTTCGCGCTTGCGCACCTGCAAGGCCTCGCGAAACATCGCCTCGGCTGTTTCCTGCGAATCGGCCTTGCGAAGCTCGTCCATCAACTCCTGGATAACCGCGATCGGCATGCCTGTCTCGCGGCAGACTGTGATGACGGCCATGCGCATCACGTCGTCCTGGCCATAGACCCGCATCAGGCCGATGCGATTGGCCGAGATCAGTCCCTTTTCTTCGTAGAAATGCAATGTCCTGTGCGTAACGCCGAATGCGTTGGCCATATCGGCGATAGGCACCGGACCTCCCGGTAGATCCGGCGGCAGCGCGGCCGAAGGCAGGAACCGGTATTTCGACCGGGCCTCCGAAACGATACCGGCGGCAGCAAACAGGCGTTTGGAACCGTCTGGCATGAACCCTCCTAGGGCATCTTGTTGCACCTCATGCGGATTTGCCAGTTGCTTCCCGGTCGCGGCGAGTGGGGTTTCCTCTGAGCGTCTTACATGGGGAAAGAAGCAGTACGCGGCCTACGTTTACGCGACACAATGTCCACGTTATGCGTGAACGATCTTTTTTAGAAGTGCTAAAAATAATCTCTTTTAAATGGGATAGCAACGCGACGGCGTGCTTTGCAGGCTTTGCGCGATGGTTCTGGCAAAACACGCGCCGCACCCGCCGCATCTTCGCAGCGGCGGGAACTGCTATTCCTGGTAGCTCCTCACTGTTGTAATGCCGATCCATCAATGATCGGCGTCGCATTCATCTGCGATTCTCGTTGGCCATCGCCGGACACTTGGCTTAAAAGCGGGGCCACCCGTTTCCGAGACCGATGGATAATCCCGCCATGCCAGCCAAGCTCTCCGTGAACCTCAACGCTATTGCCATGCTGCGCAACCGGCGTGATCTGCCCTGGCCGAGTGTCGAAGTCCTGGGGCGCATAGCCCTTGCATCAGGCGCCAGCGGCCTGACGGTGCATCCGCGCCCCGATCAGCGGCATATCCGTTTTTCCGACCTGCCCGTTATCCGCAACCTGATCGACGATGAATTCCCCAAGGCCGAGTTCAACATCGAGGGATACCCGACTGACGAATTCCTCAAAATCTGCGCCGGCGCTGCACCCGAGCAGGTGACGTTGGTGCCCGACGATCCCTCCCAGGCGACCTCCGATCACGGCTGGGATTTCCGCAAACATCAGGCGTTCCTCACCGATGTCGTCGCCCGGCTGAAGAAGATGGGATGCCGGGTCTCGCTCTTTGCCGACGGCGACGGCGATGCGGAAGCGGTCAAGATCGCCAAGGCGGTCGGCGCCGACCGAATCGAACTCTATACCGGCCCCTATGGCGGCTGCTACGACGCGCCCGAACGGGCGGCTCCCATCCTCGAAGCGCTGGGAAAGACTGCAGACGCGGCGCTGGCGATCGGCCTTGGCGTCAATGCCGGGCACGATCTGACGGTCGCAAACCTGCCTGATCTGGTGAAGCGCATTCCAGCGCTTGCCGAGGTTTCCATTGGCCATGGACTGACTGCCGATGCGCTGGAATATGGCATGGCGGAAACGGTGAGGCGTTTTTGCAGGGCATGCGGGCAGAAGGTTTGAGGAAGGCCGTTGCCTCTGTGTTTTGACCGGAATCGAGTCATGACGTTTCTGGCGGCAGGCGCAGTGGGCGTATTGGGTCGTCAGCGCCCAAGGACTTGGGCGCACTGGATTCCTGCGACAAGCACAGGAATGAGGGAGATCAAAATAAGCGCTGTTGCCAGAATTTCCGGTCGCCATTGAGACAGCAGGTAACGGGAAGCGTTACCTTTCCGCCCCTCATTCCTGTGCTTGTCACAGGAATCCAGCCACGGCGCGTCCGCGCCGTGAATGACTCGTTTGCAGTAACGAGGTTTTCTCATTCAAAACCTGACCGCTCATCCCTGCGACACGCGCAGGGATGAGCGGAATGTTCAATGGGCATCGGCGCCAGCAGCCGTCAACGCAGCCTTATGCGCCACGAAGAAATCCTTCAGCGGCTGCGGCTGTTTACCCGTCAGCTTGATGAAGTCTTCGGTCATGATCTCGAACTTGCCGGCGCGGATGTTGGCGTCGGCGGAGACCAGCATGTCGGCGATGAAGCCGGGGAGGCCGGCGCCGCGGATGCCCTGGCCGAGCTGCTCGTCATTGACGTCGACCACGTCGAGCGGCTTGCCGGCGGCCCCGGAGACGGTGGCGGCGACCTGCCGGTTGGTCAGCAGTTCAGTGCCGGTCAGGGTATAGGTGGCGCTTTCGGAGGTGCCGGAGGCAAGCGCTGCGGCGATCGCCAGGGCGCAGTCGTCGCGTGCAATAGTCGAGATCTTGCCGTCGCCCGTGGCGCTGTACCATTTGCCGCCTTGCAGGTTGTGCGGCATGCCGTGCAGGTAATTGTCGTGATACCAGGCGTTGCGGAAGATCGTATAGGCGATGCCGCTCGCCTTGATAGCGTTTTCGGTGCCGAGGTGGTCGGGTGCGAAGATGACGAGCGAATTGTCCGGGGAAGGCATCGAAGTATAGGCAATGTGTTTGACGCCTGCCTTGGCGGCGGCAGCGACGGCAGCCTTGTGCTGGGTGAGGCGCTTGCCGGGGGTATCGAGCGCGTCGGTGCTGATGATCAGCAGCCGGTCGACGCCGGCGAAGGCCTTCTCCAGGCTGGCCGCATCATCGAAATCGGCCTTGCGGGTGGCGACGCCCTTGTTCGCCAGCTCAACGAGCTTTTCCGGGCTGCGCGTTGCCGCGACGATCCTGCCTGGGGCGACCTTGTAGGTGTCGATGAGGTGATGGATGACACGCTGGCCGAGCTGTCCGGCGGCGCCGGTGACCAGGATGGTTTCGCTCATACGTCATTTCCTTCTGCGTTTGATGACAGTCTCAAAAAGAGACTAACACTAGAATAGGAATTGACTTGGCGGTGTAAAGCAGGCAGTTTTTCGGCTCTACGTTACCAAAAGGGAACCAGCAGATGAGCGGCGAGGTCCTCAGTTTGAAGAACAGGATGCCGGAGATGCGGCGCGAGATCGATCTCGCTGGTCTCGATTTTTCCAACTGCCCAGTCAGGGACATGATGCAGCATATCGGCGGCAAATGGTCGACGTTGCTGCTTGAGATATTGGCGGCTCGGCCTTGCCGGTTTGGCGAGTTGCGGCGGATGCTCCCCGATATCTCACAGCGCATGCTGACGCAGACGCTGCGCGACCTGCAGAGGGACGGTTATGTCAATCGCGAAGTCTTCCCCACCAAGCCGCCGAGCGTCGAATATTCGATGACCGATCTCGGCCGTTCGCTCTACCAGCCGCTGTCGCAGCTCTTGAATTGGGCGGAAGCGAACCACGAAGCGGTTCGTGACGCTCGCTTGCGCTTCGATTCTGCAGAGAGCTAAAGCATGTCGCGATCTTTCAGATTCGCTATCATGCTTTAGGTCTTTCTTTTTCCGCATGTCTTAATCGCAAAACCGCTGCACGCTTTTGCGAGACATGCTCTAGGCTTTGTTGCCACGCCCTTCCGTCAGGAACAGCAGGAAGGCCAGCGCAGGGAAGGCGAAGCCGATCCACGACGTCATCGTCCAGCCGCCGGTCGCATAGGCCCAGCCGCCGAGCGCCGAGCCGAGCGCGCCGCCGCCAAAGAAGGTGGCCATGAAGAGGCCGTTCAGTCGGCTGCGATGTTCCGGGTTAAGGCCGTAAATGGCGCGCTGGCCGCAGACGAGATTGGTCGTGACGCCGAAATCGAGCATGATCGCGGCAACGGTGAGAAGGATCAGGGCGGCGAGCGAACCGTCGCTTGCGAAGTGGCTGATCAGGAAGGAGGCCATGCCGAGCAGCATGGCGATCGTCGAGGCGATTCTGGTCATGCCGCGGTCGGCAAGGCGGCCGGCGATTGGCGAGGCGACGGCGCCGGCGGCACCGGCAAGCGCAAAGAGGGCGATGCCGTTCTGCGTCAAGCCAAAAGCCGGGCTCGCGAGCAGCAGCGGCGTCGTCGTCCAGAACAGGCTGAAGGCGCCGAACATGCCGGCCTGGTAAAGGGCGCGGCGCTGCAGCACCCGCGAGGTCAGGGCCAGACGGGCCATGGAGGCCAGCAGTTCGCCATAGCCGAGCCTCGTCTTCGGCACACGGACCGGCAGGTTGGCGCGCAGCACGATGGCGAGCACGAGCATCAACGCTGCCGTGACGTAATAGACCATGTGCCACGAGGAGGCCTCGGCGACGAAGCTCGCGAAGGGCCGCGCCAACATGATGCCGCAGAGCAGGCCGCTCATGACATTGCCGACGACCTGGCCGCGTGTGGCATCCGGCGCCATGTTCGCGGCAAAGGGTACGAGCACCTGGACGGCGACGGAGGCGAGGCCAATGGAGAGCGAGGCGGTGAGAAACATCGCAGGCGTCGTCGACAGGGCGGCGCCGATCAGTGCCACGGCAGAGACGGCGATCAGCAGCAGCACCAGCCGGCGGTTTTCCGTGAGGTCGCCGAGTGGCACGATCAGCAGCAGGCCGAGGCCGTAGCCGATCTGCGTCAGCGTGACGATCAGGCCGGTTGCGGCAGGGGAGAAGCCGAGATCGGCACTGATCGGGCCGGCAAGCGGCTGGCCGTAATAGAGATTGGCGGCGACCAGCCCGCAGGCGGCGGCGAAAAGGAAGGTGAGCCAGGGGGATAGTGCGCGTGGAATGGCTTTATCCGGCGTAGTGGCTGAAATGCTCATCAGAAACTCCGGTATTCAAAGATCGTGAAAGTTGAATGCAAAAATGCTGGCTGCGGCCACCCGATCCTTGAGCGGATGCCACTATTTCGATCGTCTGGACGTACCCGTTCAGGTCACGAGCTTCATCGCCGCTTCGGCTGCGGCAACCATCTCCTGCCTGCTGCGTCCTGTTTTGCCGATGACGCGCAAGCCCTTGGTAAAGCAGAGAAAGGCGAGGGCGGCGGCATCAGGGTCCACCGTCTGCGGGATGGTGTGGTCGGCCTGGCCGATGCGGATGAGATCGGCCATCAGCTTCTCGTCAGCGGCAAAGGCAGTGGCGACATGGGCGGCCGTTTCATCGTCGAGCAGGGCGAAGTCATTGGCACCGCCGACGACGAGGCAGCCTTTGCGGCCGGCCTCGCCATGGGAGAGCTCCGTATAATACATCACCATCTGGAAGACCTTTTCGCGGCCTGTTTCCGCAGACGCGATCATGGCTTCCAGGCGCCGCCGGCCGAGTTGGCGATAACGGGAAAAAGCGGCGACAAAGATACCGCGCTTGTCCTTGAACGCCTTGTAGATGCTGCCCGAGGCAAGGCCCATCCCCTCGGCCAGATCGCTGATGGAGGTGGCGTGATAGCCGCGTTCGGAAAAGACCCGCAGGGCCGCATCCAGGGCCGCGTCCATATCGAACTCCCGCGGACGGCCACGGCTGCGGGTTCTTTGATCTGATGTGAGGTCGGCGATGGTCATGGCCCCTAATTAGGGAACGATCATTTCCAAATCAAGCGGAATTTTCTGCTATGCAGCAAATTCAGAGATCGAGTACCCATGTCTGCCCGTTCGCTTCCGGGCCGAACATCCGATGTCTCTCCTCGGAGACAAGTCGGAAGCCGGCCTTGACGTAGATCGCGCGGGCCGTATCCAGCATGTCGTTCGTCCAGAGCGAAAGCTGGCGATAGCCCTTGTGTCTGGCGAATCGGATGCATTCCTCGACCAGTAGCTTGCCGAGCCCGAGCCCGCGGGCGGATTTGTCGACATAGAGCAGGCGCAGCTTGGCGATGCCGTCGCCGCCATTGGTGACGAGGACCGAGCCGATATTGACGCCGCCGCGCTCGGCGATCCAGCAATATTCCTTCTCGGGATCGAAATTGGCGAGGAATTTGCCGGCGACCTCGGCGATCAGCGCCTCGAAGCGCAGGTCCCAGCCATATTCGTCGGTATAGAAGCGGCTCTGGCTCTCGACGATCCAGCCGATATCGCCGGCGCGATGGGCACGGATGATCGCCGGCACGGGCTTTGCCGCCGGGTCGAGCAGGGCGCGGATCGTGTTCATGGCCGAGACGACCGCCTGCGGCTCGCTGGCTGCAAGCGTGTCGAAACGGGCGGCGATCTGCGCATTGGCGCGTCGGCCGAGTTCTTCGAACTCTTTGCGTCCCCGGTCGGTGATAGTGATGATCTGGCTGCGCAGATCGGCTGGATCGGCGCTGTTATCGATCAGCCCTTCGGCGCGGAAACGCTTGAGGATGCGGCTGAGATAGGCCGGATCGAGATGCAGGTCGCGGGCGAGTGCGGTGGCGCTGACGCCCGCATGCGAGCCGATCTCGAAAAGGATGCGGGCATCCGTCAGTGTGTAGGGCGAGTCGAGATAGGCCTTGTTCAGGAGGCCGAGGAAATTCGTGTAAAAGCGGTTGAAGTCGCGGGCGGTTTCGATGAGGGCGATGTCGGACATGGTGATCTCCAGGGGGAGATCTCGCCAGACTGCTGACAAGGCCCGCTCCTCGCTCGCCGTCATCCTCGGCCTTGTGCCGAGGATCTGCTACCCTATCGACCGGAAGCAGACGCTCGGGACAAGCCCGAGCATGTCGAAAGAAGGGTTGGCCGACTGAGTCAACACACTGACAATAGTCTCCGTATGAAGACTATTGTCATGCATTTAGTTGACTGAGTCAACTACATGTAGACGCGCATCAAGCGGCTTCCTCTTCCACATCTTCCTCTGCGCCAAGGACGAATTCGACCGCAGCCCGTGCATGGATCGCCGTGGTGTCGAAGCCCGGCAGCGGCAGACGGTCGGGATCGAGGATCAGACAAATCTCGGTGCAGCCGAGGATGATACTGTCGGCGCCGTTTTCCACGGCGCGGTCGATGATATCGATGAGCTTCTCGCGCGAGCGGTCATGCACCTTGCCGGCGCACAGTTCGTTGAAGATGATGTCGTGCACAGTGGTGCGGTCGGCGGCGTTGGGCACCATGATGTCGATGCCAAGGTTCTTCATGCGGTCGGCGTAGAAGCCGTGCTCCATCGTGTAGCGGGTGGCAAGCAGCAACGGGCGCTTGCGGCCGGCCGCATGCAGCGATTTCGCCGTTTCGTCGATGATGTGGATCAGCGGCACGGAAATCCTTGCCGCGACTTCCTCGGCGATCAGGTGCATGGTATTGGTGCAGATGAGGACGCAATTGGCCCCGGCGATCTGCAGGCGCAAGGCCACGTCGGCGAGGCGGCGGGCGGCTCCATCCCAGTTGCCGGCCTTCTGAAGCGCGACGATCTCTTCAAAATTGACGGAATGCATTATGACCTCGGCCGAGGCGAGGCCGCCCTTGCGGGTGCGCACCATCTCGTTGACCAGCCGGTAATAGACCGCCGAACTTTCGAAACTCATGCCGCCGATCAGGCCGATCGTTTCCATCTCTTCATGCTCCCATGCTTCAACTTTCGGAAATGATGCCGCAATGCCGGCGCGACGTGTTTGCGTTGTTTGTCCTGCGCGTCTAATGTGTGCTATTATTTTGCGCGGTTTGGAGGGGTGGCGCAAAATTAAGGCGGAGGGTTCACTTCTCACACATGCTGGATGATCGCGACAGACGTATTCTCGATATGCTGCAGAAGGATGCGGGCATCTCCGTAACCAACCTTGCCGAGCGCGTAGCGCTTTCGGTGTCGGCCTGCTCGCGGCGCATCCAGCGGCTGGAGGAAAGCGGCCATATCGCCCGGCGCATCGTCGTGCTCGACCGCGAAAGGATGGGCGTTCCGACGACGGTCTTCGCGCTGGTGAAGACGGCGCATCATTCCGATGAATGGACGGAAAGCTTCCGCCGGATCATCAGCGACATTCCCGAGATCGTCGAGGCCCACCGGTTGACCGGCAATCACGATTACATCCTGAAGATCGTCCTGCCGCGCGTCGAGCACTACGACGTGATCTACAAGCAGATCGTGCGCAAGCTGGAACTCTTCGACGTCTCGGCGTCGATCTCCATGGAAGAATTGAAACATGGAATGGCGATACCCGTGGGTTACGCCCGGTGAACCGTGCCATGCGGAAAAAATAAGGTCGGAATGCAGGAGGAGCCGATAATCCTCAGTGCCATCGGCAGCGATTAATTTGTCTCGATACGGAACGTTTTTCGTTATATTATGTTCACCTTTGGTTCAGGAGGAGGGGAGGATATTCCTCCTCTTGGAGGAAGAGGAGAACAGTCATGAGAAAGCTGGCAATCGTCACGTTGGCCTTGATCGTGGGTGCCCCCGGCGTCACGCCGGCTCAGGCGTTTCCGGCTATCAACCCACCCAGGATCGAAGCACAGCAGCAAATCGAGCAAGTGCAGTGGCGTGGCCACGGCGGTCATTGGGGTGGCGGTTATCATGGAGGCGGGTATCACGGCCATCATCACCACAATGGATCGGGCTGGGGCTGGGCCTTGGGCGGTCTAGCCGTTGGCACCATCATTGGCGGCGCGTTGGCGCAGCCCTATTACGGCTCGTACTACGGTTCACCCTACGGCTATTACGGTTCGCCTTACCGCTATTATGGCTCGCCCTACGGCTACTACCGCCGGCCTTTCGGGTATTACGGCGGCTATTATGGCCGGCCCTATCGGGCCTATGCGTCGTCTGCCTACTACGGAGGGGGCGGCAGCCACGAGAGCTGGTGCTATGCCCGGTATCGTTCGTACAGAGCGTATGACAATACCTTCCAGCCCTATTCTGGCCCCCGTCGTCAGTGCATCGGTCCCTATTGATCGGCACTGACGCCATCTGCGTTATGAACTGGTTTCAGGCCGCCCAACTTCTTCGGATCCGTCGGGCGGCCTTTTCGGCTGCGATCGGCGCAGGGGAGACATGCCGAAACGGCGGTTGGCAAGCTTTGCGCCGAGGCCCACATTGGCTTTCAGCGAAATGGCGCAAAAGGGGCAGGTCATGGGCGATCATCACGTCGTCGTTGTCGGCGGCGGATTCGGCGGGCTGCAGCTCGTCAACGGGTTGAGAGACGCAGGCGTGAAGATCACGCTCGTCGACCGGCGCAACCACCATCTCTTCCAGCCGCTGCTCTATCAGGTGGCGACGACCATTCTATCCACCTCGGAAATCGCCTGGCCGATTCGCCGCCTCTATGCCGATCGGCCCGACGTGACGGTGCTGCTCGGCGAAGTCACCGATGTCGACAGTGGCGCAAAGACGGTCTCGTTACGCAGCGGCATGACTCTGGGTTACGACACGCTGGTGCTGGCGACCGGGGCGACACATGCCTATTTCGGCCATGACGAATGGGAGCCGGTGGCGCCCGGCCTCAAGACGCTGGAGGACGCGACGACGATCCGCCGGCGGGTGCTGCTCGCCTTCGAGAAGGCGGAGATGGAGGCCGATCCGGCGATACGCGATGCGCTGCTGACCTTCACCATCGTCGGCGCCGGGCCAACCGGGGTCGAGCTTGCCGGCATTATCGCCGAGCTCGCGCATTTCACGCTGCCGGACGAATTCCGCAACATCGATACGCGCAAGACCCGCGTCGTGCTGGTCGAGGCCGGCCCGCGGGTGCTGCCGACCTTCGCCCAGGAGCTTTCGGCTTATGCACAAAAGGCGCTGGAGAAACTCGGGGTCGAGGTCCTCCTCGGCAAGCCGGTGACGGAGTGCGGCGCCGACGGCGTGCAGATCGGGGAGACCTTCATCCCTAGCCGGACGATCGTCTGGGCCGCCGGCGTTACGGCTTCGCCGGCCGCCCGGTGGCTTGACGTGCCGGCCGACCGGGCGGGGCGTGTGGTTGTCGAAAAGGATCTGAGCGCGCCCGGCCTGCCCGATGTCTTCGTCATCGGCGACACGGCCTCCGTGATGCGCGAGGACGGCAAACCGGTGCCGGGTATCGCACCCGCCGCCAAGCAGCAGGGCGCTTATGTCGCCAAGGTCATCCGCGCGCGTCTTTCGGGCAAGCCGGCACCGGCGCCCTTCAAATACTGGCACCAGGGCAGTCTGGCGACGATCGGCAAGAGTGCCGCGATCATCGATTTCGGCCGGATCAAGCTCAAAGGCTGGATTGCCTGGTGGATCTGGGGCCTTGCCCATATCTACTTCCTGATCGGCACCCGCTCGCGCTTCTCCGTCGCCTGGAGCTGGCTGTGGATTTATCTGAGCGGCCAGCACAGCGCCCGGCTGATCACTCAGCGGGAGACGATGCGGGAGGAGGGGTAGGCTGCTTCTTGGGGCAAGTCACAACCGTCCTTGCCGGGGCCATCCAGGTCTCGTTGCTGATCCTGGGCGTTGCCTCGCTGCTTCAAGCCTCGCCGCTTGCTTTCGACATTCTGCGCTGGGCGGGAGCCGCCTATTTGGCCTGGCTGGGCGCCAACCTTATTGCGGAGCAGGCCGACACGGCGCCGGCGCAAGGGCGGCGGCGCGGTCCGTCTCGACTGCGGCAGCGCTTCGCGAGGGTACGATCAACAATCTCACCAATCCGAAGGCGCTCGTCTTTCTCTTTGCCTTCCTTCCGCAATTCGTCAATCCTGAGAGTTCCTGGCCGGTGGCGGTTCAGCTTCTTGTTTTCGGGGCGGTGACGAAACTTTCAAATTTCGTCATCCTCAGTTCCGTCGCATTCGGCGCGAGCACGCTCGGCGGCTGGCTCTCGCGCCGTCCGATGCCGATCGTATGGCAGGAGAGGTTCGCCGGTATCATGATGGTCCTCCTCGGCCTCCGGCTCGCCTTTTCAGGGGATGCCCGAGTTGCCCGATAGCCGTCATCTTCAGCAGACACGAAGACCGCCGCCGAAGTCGAGCTTTCCGACTTCGGCGGCTGCCGGCATGTCACATTGGCGCGGCTGTCGGAGCAGCCGCCTCCCCCTATCTTCAGGCCGCCAGCGAGGCGATGTCGATGACGAAGCGGTAGCGGACGTCGCTCTTCAGGACGCGTTCATAGGCTTCGTTGACCTGGTCGATGTCGATCTTCTCGATCTCGGAGACGATGTTGTGCTTGCCGCAGAAATCCAGCATTTCCTGGGTCTCCTTGATCGAGCCGATCATCGAGCCGGAGATACTCTTGCGGCCGGGGATAATCGAGAAGGCGTGCACCGGGATCGGATTCTCCGGCGCCCCGACGACCACGAAGGAGCCGTCCACCTTGAGAAGGCCGAGATAGGCGTTCCAGTCGATCTCGGCGCTGACGGTGCAGATGATCAGATCGAACGTGCCGGCAAGCTTCTTGAAGGTTTCCGGGTCGTTGGTGGCGTAATATTCCTTGGCGCCGAGCTTCAGCCCGTCTTCCTTCTTGGAAAGGCTCTGGGAGAGAACGGTGATATCGGCGCCCATGGCCGAACCCAGTTTTACGCCCATATGGCCGAGGCCGCCCATGCCGACGATCGCGACCTTCTTGCCGGGGCCGGCATTCCAGTGGCGCAGCGGCGAATAGAGGGTGATGCCGGCGCAGAGCAGCGGCGCGGAGGCGTCGAGCGGCAGGTTGTCGGGGATGGACATGACATAGCCCTCCTTGACGACGATCGAGTCGGAGTAACCGCCCTGGGTGCGCGTCTTGCCGTCGGCTTCGAAGTCATTGTAGGTGCCGCTGAGACCCGGCATGTACTGTTCGCGATCGAGGTCGCGCTCGGCGCAGCCGATGCAGGAATCGACGAAGCAGCCGACGCCGACGCGGTCGCCGACCTTGAACTTGGTGACAGCGGAGCCGACGGCCGTGACGATGCCGGCGATCTCATGGCCGGGCACGATCGGATAGACGGCGTTCTTCCATTCGTTGCGGACGGTGTGGATGTCTGAATGGCAGATACCGGCAAACTTGATGTCGATGACGACATCATCTGGTCTGGGGTCGCGGCGCTCGAAGGTGAAAGGAGTCAGCGGCTTGGAAGCGTCGGTGGCGGCGTAGCCTCTTGCAATCGGCATGGGAACCTTCCTTTTCGTTTTGGGAGGGGTTGAATGGGATGGCGGACTATTGCCCGGAACGACGGGAGAGGGTTAGAGCGATCCTCTCAGCTTTTTGCACGATCCTGCAAAAGTGAGGCGCCTATCTGTTTGCGAAACGGCCGTGGCACTCTAGATAGAGACGGTATCGCCGGCTCAGACAGTTGACAGAAAGAGTTGCCGCATGACTTTGCCCTTCAGCCCCTATCAGGAAATCGTCGACATCGCGATGCGCTTTGCGCCCAGCGACGGCGAGTTCTCGACTGCCATCGGCAATCTTCATGTCAGTCGCCGGTCCAAGCCGAGCGATCCCTTGCACAGCAGTTATCGGCCCTGTTTCGCCTTCGTGCTGCAGGGCGCCAAGAGCCTGCAGCTTGGGACGGAGCAGATCAGCTACGGGACCGGCGATTATCTCCTGACCTCGCTCGACCTGCCGGTCGCTTGGCGGGTCACGGAGGCGAGCCCCGAGGTGCCGCATCTCTGTCTTGGGCTGGCAATCGATTCCGAGAAGCTGCTGGAGTTGCTCAGCCGCATCGACGTTCCGCGCCCGGCCGCCCATACCGATGGGCAGCGCGGGATGGTGGTGAACGTCGCGCCGCCGGAGCTGATGGATGCCGCCGTCCGCCTGCTGCGCTTGCTCGATCGTCCAGGTGACATTCCGGCCATGGCGCCGCTGATCGAGCAGGAAATCCTTTACCGGGTGCTGACCGGGCCGCACGGCGCGCGGCTGATCAACATCGCCACGGCAGACAGCCACAGCAACCGGATTGCGCGCGCCGTTGCCTGGCTGAAAGAGAATTTCGCGCGGCCGCTGCGCATCGAAGACCTTGCCGAGCGCGTCAATATGAGCGTGTCGTCCTTCCATCACCATTTCAAGTCGGTGACGGCGATGACGCCCGTCCAGTATCAGAAGCAGCTTCGTCTGCACGAGGCGCGCCGGCTGATGCTCGTCGAGCGGCTCGACGCGGGCACGGCTGGCCACCGCGTCGGTTATCAGAGCCCGTCGCAATTCAGCCGCGAATATAGCCGCCTCTATGGCGCGTCGCCGGCCCGCGATGTCGACGGCGTGCGCGAGATCATCGCGGCGGAATAGCGCTGAGGGGCGTCGGCGCGGCTGCCGGCCAGCCATTAAAGGATGTTTGACCTTTCCCGGCTAGGCTGGCGCCATCAAACAAGCAGGCACCGCCGTCCGCATGACGCAAGCACCGTTACTTTCCATCGTCGCGCCTTGTCATAACGAGGAAGACGGCCTGCGCGAATTCTGCCGCCGCGCCGCCGCCGCTGCGCAGAGCGTCGCCGGCGACGCCTTCGAGCTCATTTTGGTCGATGACGGCTCGTCGGACGGCACCTGGGAGATCATTTCGGATCTGGCGGCAAAAGTGCCGCAGGTGCTCGGCGTCCGTCTCCTGCGCAATCACGGCCATCAGCTGGCATCGACGGCCGGCCTTTCGGCGTCGCGGGGCGAGCGCGTGCTTTTGATCGACGCCGATCTTCAGGACCCGCCCGAACTGCTGTTGATGATGATGCCGATCATGGAGCGCGGCGCCGATGTCGTTTACGGCCAGCGCACGCGTCGCGAGGGCGAAACCTGGTTCAAGCTCGCCTCCGCGTCGCTCTTCTATCGCACGCTCTCGAGACTCGCTTCCGTGACCATTCCGCGTGACACCGGCGATTTCCGGTTGATGCGCCGGCGCGTCGTCGATATCCTGCTGGCGATGCCGGAGCGCGATCGTTTCATCCGCGGCATGGTCAGCTGGATCGGCGGCCGGCAGGTGGCTCTGCCTTACGAGCGGGACGCCCGTTTTGCCGGCACGACGAAATATCCACTGCGCAAGATGATCAATTTCGCGCTCGATGCGATCACCAGCTTTTCAACGACGCCGCTGCGCATCGCCACATGGCTCGGCATGATCAGCGCCGGTGTGGCGGTGGCGCTGCTCGTCTATGCCCTTGTTCGCTGGCTGCAGGGCGAGACCGTCACCGGCTGGTCGTCGATCATGGCCGCCGTCAGCGTATTCAGCGCCATCCAGCTGATCTGCATCGGCATCATCGGCGAGTATCTTGGTCGTCTCGTCCAGGAGAGCAAGCGGCGGCCGATGTTCATCGTCGAGACGATCCTGCGGGGCAGCTACCATGCCGAACTGCCGACGGCTTTTTCGGAAATGAGCGCCGGCGACCGGCGCGCGGCGCTGGATTCGGCCTTCGCGCCGACAGAGCCGCCGCGGCCGCAAAGGAGCAACCGGACCAAATAATGAATCGAATTGCTGCGCCTATTCATGCCGCGGCCGGGCCGGAGGATTTGATCGCCCGGCAAGACTCCACCATAGCGATCGCCGTGTTCGTCACGCTTGCGGCTGCATTGGTCGGCCTGTTTCACTTCCCGCCGGTTCTCGACTACGCCAATCACTACGCCCGGATCTGGCTGCTTTCGGGCGGCATCGGCGAACAGCCGTTCCCTGAGATCTATGCGATCGATTGGAACCGCACCTTCACCAATGTCGGAATCGATCTTGTCGCCGTCTGGCTGGGGCCGCTCGTCGGCGCCGACAGGCTGGCGCGGGCATTGCTTTTTCTGGCGATCGTGTTGCCGCCGCTTGGTGCGATCGGGCTGCACCGCGCGCTGTTCGGCGGCCGGCACTACTGGCAGATCGCCATGCTCTCGTTTAGCTGGTGCGCCACGATGATCGGCGGCTTCATCAATTTTCAGATCGGCCTCGGCATGGCCTTGTTCTTCTCGTGCATCGATCTGCGGCTGCAGGGCGGAAATCCGGTCTGGATTTTTGCCTGGCGCCTCGCCGCCGCATTGCTGCTGACAGTGATGCACATCTTCTCGCTCGGGTTCTATATCGCCATCGTCTGCGGCCTCGAATTTTCCTGGCGCATCGACATATTGCGATCGAGGGTGGGATTGGCAAGGCTTGCCGGCCGCTTGGCGCTCGTGGTCAGTGTCTGCGCCCTACCGCCGCTCGCTTTGTACCTCCGTACTGCTGCTTTACCGGATGCCGGCGGGAGCGGCCTTGGACTTGCCTGGAACGATGGCGTCATCCTGATCCTGATAAACATTGTCTCCGCCATCACGACTTATCTTCCGTTGGTTGACGTCGTGCTGATTCTGCCACTGATCCTCATCTGCACGCGGGCCGCACGGACGGGCGACATTCAGGTGCATGCAGGGCTCGCGGTCACCGCCTGCGGATTGTTGCTTCTTTCCTGTATTTCGCCGCGACACGCTCTCGGCACCGGCTGGATCAGCTGGCGCTTTCCGATCATGACAGCACTCGTGGCCATGGCGATGGTGTGCCCGTTTGCCAATTTGACGCGCCGGCAGGCGCTGTCGCTGGCGCTGATCATCAACCTTGCGGTCTTCGGCCGAGCCGCCTGGATCGGCTGGAATTGGTGGCTGGCGCAGAAAGATGTCGCGGCTGTCGAGACTGCGCTGAGAAAGATGCCTGCCGGCGCGGCCGTGCTGCCCCTGGGGCATGAACCGGAGACCGCCAGCAGCCTTGCCCATTCCAATCGGCACTTCGCCTGGGGATTGGATACCTTCCGGCATCTGCCGACGCTCGCCGTGCCGTTCTCGCATGCTTTCGTGCCGACGCTCTTCACGGCAAAAGGCAAGCAGCCGCTTTCCGTCCTGCCGCCATGGTCTCATATCGCGGTTCCCGAGGGCAATCTGGTGTCGATCGGCGTACTTTCATGCCCGGCAATGATGCGGGAGTATGAGGGCTTTACGCCCTATCTTTCGGATTGGCGCAGGCGTTTCGATTTCATCCTCGTCGCCAATGCCGATATCCCTGACCGCTACGTCGGCAACTCAATGCCGGCGGGGCTGACGCTTATCGAGGATGCCGGTTTCGCCAAGCTTTATGCGATCGACAAGGTAACGCCGGCGGAGCCTCTCTCGCTCCCGGCCGGTTGCGCCAGGGCGTCTTAGACTTAGCTGCCGATGCCGTGCATGTCCGGCTCTACGAACTGCCGCTCGTCCTGAGCTCGCCAGCAAGCTGTTGTGCCTGTCGTGCAGTGTCTTCATCGCAAATCAACACGTTGCCGAGGCCGGACAGCAGCACGGCTGCGATAGCCTGCGCCTTGTTCCAGCCGCCTGACGCGAAGACGACATTGGGAATGGAGCGCAGAGCTTCCAACTCGGGAGCGATCGCGCACCTGTTTATCGCATGGTCGATCGGCCGCCCGATCTTATCGACGAACTGGCCGAGCACGTCACCACAGGCACCGGCTGCGAGCAATTCCTCAATGTTGATGTTGCGCGGCAAGCCGTAGCGCATCAACAGCGAACGCTCGGTCATGTCGCCGATGCTGAGCACGATGACGTCATTGGTCTCGATCTGTCGAAAGGCCGATTCAAAAACATCCTGTTGGATGATTGCCGTCCGCGATTCCGGGCTGCCGGCGTAGATCGGCGCAGCAAGATAGGAGCATTCGGCATTGAGCTGGCGAGCAAGGTCGCTCGCAATGTCAAAGGTATTGATTTCGATGCCGTGCGTCAGCCCGCCCATGACCGAATTGACGCAGATATCAGGCCGTTTGAGGGAGGGCATATGACGCACCATCTCGCGGAGCGTCGCTCCCCACCCGACGCCAACGCCGCGGATATTGCCGCCGTTCAGCAACTGCACGAGATAATCGGCGGCCGCCTGGCCGAGCAGGACGGGGATCAGTTCCGCATCCTCCGGCGTCGGTACGATAATTGCCCGATTGAGGTTGAATTCTGCCGCCAGCTGCTGCTCCAGGGCGATACAGGAGGTCAGCCGGGAATTGAGGGTGATCGTCACAAGGCCGGATCGGCGCGCCTCGGCGATGATCTTGTTGACGCGAAGCCTGTTGGTCGAAAGCGCTTCGGCGATTTCACCCTGGGTGCGTCCCTCCATGTAATAGAGCCAGACGACGCGCACCTGCATCTGCTCGTCCGGCAGCGCAACGGGCGCGGAAGAAGCACTTCTGTTCTGTGACATGCAATAATCTGCGCCTCCGTTCGACGCCATGGATCTCAAATCCCCGGCGCTTGTCAATCGCAGGGGCCCGTCGTCGGCCGCTTCACCGCGGTCAGTCGGTTCGCCGGCCGGTCGACTTGTTGAAGGGATGCAAACCTTCCATGCGTACATGGCACGAAATGCGGTCGTGTTCCTGCAGACGCCGATCGCTAGGCACGCTCGCGACGATGTGCTTCCGGCTGTCGTCGATGCGCAGATGCACGTTGTTCTCATCGCCAACGGTTTCGATCAATTCGACATAGGCGTCGAACCGGAGATCATGCGCCGATCCGACCCCGAGGTTGATCGAACCAGGTCTGACGCCGACGAGATCGGTGTCTTTCGGAAGCGCGATGTCGCTGAGGCCGAGTTCATCCAGTTCGATCAGATTCATCGGCGGCGAACCGATGAAGCCGGCAACGAAGACGGTTTCGGGACGGCGATACACCTCGATCGGTGTCCCGATCTGCTCGATTCGGCCGCCGTTCATGACGACGAGCCTGTCGGCGAGGGTCATCGCCTCGAGTTGGTCGTGCGTCACATAGAGGCTGGTCGTCTCGAGCTGCCGCTGCAACCTGCGGATTTCGACGCGCATTTGCACGCGAAGCTTCGCATCCAGATTGGACAACGGTTCGTCAAAGAGGAAGGCGGCTGGATCGCGGACGATGGCGCGGCCCATGGCAACGCGTTGGCGCTGTCCGCCTGAGAGCTGACGAGGGCGGCGCTCGAGGAATTCGCCGATTTCCAGAATGTCGGCGGCGTCAGCGATCCGCCGGTCGATCTCGGGGCGAGGAACGCGGCGGTTCTTGAGTCCATATTCGAGATTCTGCCGAACGGTCATATGAGGATAGAGCGCGTAGTTCTGGAAGACCATCGCAATGTTGCGGTCGGCCGGATCGACACGGCCAACGTCGTTGCCTGATATCCTGAGGTGCCCGGAGCTTATGGCTTCGAGCCCCGCGATCATCCGCAGCAAGGTCGATTTCCCACATCCTGATGGCCCGACCAATACGATCATTTCGCCGTCCGCGACGGTCAGATTGATCCCTTTTACCGCGGGAACCGGTCCGTAATTCTTCCTCAGGTCGATCAGTTCGATAGCGGCCATGGCATCCTTCCTCCTGGATCGTCATACATTTGTAACATGCTATTGACATTTGTAACAAGTGACCCCAACCTTGTTTTATCGCCACTCTGGGAGGGGTTGACCGACGCTCGACGCCCGGTCGGCGAACAAGGCAATGGAGAGGAAAACCAAATGACGGCAATGTCTTCGATAAGGTCCCGCATGGGGCTGACGATCCGGTCATTCGCGGCGGGCGCTGCACTGATGACGCTCGGATTGGCAAATGCGGGCGACGCCAGCGCAGCCGATCGCGTCAAGATCGAATGGTGGAATGCGGCAGGCGGCCGCCTGGCTGAAATCACCAATCAGTTGATTAAGGACTTCAACGCCTCGCAGGACAAATACGAGGTCGTCGGCATCGGCAAAGGCAATTATGAAGAGACCATGGCGGCAATGGTGGCAGCCTACCGCGTCCATCAGCAACCGGTGCTGATCCAGGCGGCCGAGCGCGGCTTTCTGACCATGTACAATTCCGGCGCGATCATTCCGGTGCCGGAGCTGATGGAGAAGGAAGACTACAAGATCGACTGGAACGATTTCGTCGCTCCGGTCGCCGGTTTTTATCTCGTCGACGGCAAGCCGGCGGCAATGCCCTTCAACAGCTCGACGCCGATCTTCTGGTACAATGCCGATCACTTCAAGGCAGCCGGGTTCGACAAGCCGGGCGAGACCTGGCAGGAGCTCGACAAGCAGCTGCGCGCCATCAAGGACAAAGGCGTTTCAAAATGCCAGATGGCGCTTGCGAACGACTTCTACTGGAGCCTGATCGAGAACTATGCCGCGATCCAGGATCAGCCTTACGGCACCAAGGCGAATGGTTTCGGCGGCCTCGACACCGAATTCATCTTCAACAAGAGCCCCTTGCTGGTGGGTCAGGTGACGCGCCTCAAGACGTGGATGGACGCCGGCATTCTGCAGATCGCGGGGCAGGGCCTCTCGCCAGACCAACTGTTCACCTCTGGAACCTGCTCGACCTATGTGGCCTCCACCGCGGCGCATGCCGCCGTCGAGAGCGGCGCGAAATTCAATTGGAGCGCAACGTTCCTGCCGCATGAGGAAGGCGTCGAGCCGAAAAACAGCACCATTGGCGGCGGTGCGCTCTGGGTTCTCAAAGGCAAGACCGAGGAAGAATACGCCGGCGCGGCCGCCTTCCTGAATTTCGTCGCCTCGCCGAAGACGCAGGTCTGGTGGAGCAAGCAGACAGGCTACGTCCCGGTTACGAATGCCGCCTATGAGCAGGCCAAGTCCGAGGGCTACTTCAAGGACCACCCGACCCGCGAGATCGCCATTCTCCAGCTCACGCGCGGCACCCCGACCGATAATTCGCGCGGCTTCCGCTTCGGCAATCATAATCAGGCGATGGCGCTTCTGGTGGAAGAGATTCAGGGTGTGTGGACCGGCCAGAAGACACCACAGCAGGCGCTGGATGCCGCGGCGGCCCGCGGAAACCAGATCCTCCGCCAGTATGAGCAGCTTCATGCAGCAAAGTAGAACCCTGGGAAAGATGGAAGGCGCCGCCCGGCGCCTTCGTATCCCCGATCTTCCGTCGACGGGCCGCTCGGTTGCGCAGCCGTCGGAGGCCGGGTTGAAGTCCGCCCACTTCAGCAAGCCGTGGCTCGCCTTCGGCCTGGTTGCGCCGCAACTGGTGATCCTGCTGTTCTTCTTTTTCATCCCATCCTACAAGGCGCTGTCGCTGGCCTTCGTTCAGGTCGATCCCTTCGGCGGCACGCAGATTTTCGTCGGGCTCACCAATTTCTACAATCTGTTTGCAAGCCCGGAGTATCGCAGCAGTGCGCTGTTCACGCTGTGGTTCACCGTTGCACAGAACGCCGCAACGCTTCTGCTTGCCGGGCTCTTTGCCTTCGCGACCGATTTCGTGATCAGAGGTAGGGGGATCTACAAGAGCATCATCCTGCTTCCCTATGCGATCGCGCCTGTCATATCGGGCGTGATCTGGGCCTTCCTGTTCAATCCGGCGGTGGGGCCGATCGCGCAGCTTCTGCACGGGTTCGGCTTCGAATGGGATCCGAACCGGCGGCCTTTCGATGCGCAGCTTCTGGTGACCATCGCTTCCGTCTGGAAGAATGTCTGCTACGACTACATCTTTCTCGTCGCCGCATTGCTCGCCGTGCCGGTCTCGATTCTGGAAGCGGCAAAGCTCGACGGCGCAAGACCCGTCCGGCGCTTTTTCACGATTTCGCTTCCGCTGATCTCGCCGACGATCTTCTTCCTCGTGGTGATGAACTTCGTCTACGGCTTGTTTGAAACCTTCGGCATCATCGATGCCGTCACGCGCGGCGGCCCAGCGGGGGCGACGAACAGCCTGGTCTACAAGGTCTATCAGGACGGCTTCGTGCAACTGGATCTCGGCGCGTCGGCCGCCCAGTCGGTGCTTTTGATGCTGATCGCCGTCCTGTTCACCATCGTTCAATTCCGCGCCCTCGAGCGCAAGGTCAATTACCAGGTGTAGTCATGCCCGAACGTCATCTCGGTCTGTCGATCTTCTGCCACGCGATCTTGCTCGTCGGCGCGGTTTTCGTCTGCCTGCCTCTTTATTTTGCCTTCGTCGCCGGGTCGCTCACCTTGCAGGAGGTTCAGCAGGCGCCGTTCCCGGTGGTGCCGGGCAGGCATTTCTTTGAAAACCTGGCAGCGGCCTGGCAACAGGGCGAATTCTCCCAGCTGTTCCTGAATTCGATCATCGTCACCGCCGGCATCGTCATCGGCAAGCTGGCGATCTCGCTGATCGCCGCATTCGGCGTGACCTATTTCCGCTTCCCATTTCGCATGACGGCCTTCTGGCTCATCTTCGTGTCGCTGATGCTTCCGGTCGAGGTCCGCATCATTCCGACCTACGAGGCGGTCGCCGATGCCGCCGGCCCGATCCGCTGGCTGGTCGGGACCGTCGGGCTTTCCGGCGTCGTGGAACGGCTGACAGGATACAGCATCGAAGCCTCGTTGAAATGGAACATGGTCAACAGCTATGCCGGCCTGATCCTGCCGCTGATTGCCTCCGCCTCCGCAACATTCCTGTTCCGACAGTTCTTCCTGACAGTTCCGGATGAACTTTGCGAGGCGGCCAAGCTCGACGGCGCCGGTCCGCTGAAATTTTTCAAGGATATCCTTCTTCCGCTGTCGAGCGCCAACATCGCGGCCTTGTCGATCATCCTGTTCCTCTATGGCTGGAACCAGTATTTGTGGCCGCTGCTCTTCACCACGGACAAAGAGATGGGAACAGCGGTGCTCGGGCTGAAGCAACTCGTTCCGGTCTCCGACTCCGCACCCGCCTGGAACATTGCGATGAGTGCTGCGCTGCTCGTCATGCTTCCGCCGGCAGCCGTCATTCTCTTCATGCAACGCTGGTTCACCAAGGGGCTGGTGGACTCCGGGAAGTAAACGCCGAATCTCAAGGATATTCAGACGATGGTGCATATCATCGGCCACCGCGGTGGCCGCAATCTCTGGCCCGAGAACAGCCTCTCGGGCTTCCGTAAACTTGCGCAAATGCCGGTGGATGGCGTGGAATTCGACATCCACCTGACACGATCGGGAGAAATGCTGGTCATTCATGATCCGACGCTCGATCGCACGACCGATGCGCAGGGCATGGTCGCCGATCTCGGCCCCCGACAACATCGCGAAATCCGTCTCAAGCAAAGCGATGGGGAAACGATCCCGGCGCTGGAAGAGGTCCTCGCCGTCTTCAAGAACACGCCCTTCGAGCTTCATATCGAGCTGAAGACCCAGGCCGATGGGACGCCTTACGAGGGGCTCGCCGCCATGGCATTTGCCGCCGTCGAGCGGCTTGGTCTTGTGGAGCGCTCGATCCTGACGAGCTTTCATCCCGATGTGCTTGCCGATATTCGCAAGGTCGCTCCTGGAATTCGCATCTTGTCGTCCTTCGACACCAAGTCCGCCGAACGCCTCGGCCTTGCGAGCGGCCTCAGCCTGATGAAGCGATGCTCGGATATCATCGCCGTCGAAAAATCTCTCCTGCAGGCGAAGTGGGACGAGATCACCCAAATTGTGCCGCTGGACCGCCTCGGCGCCTGGGTTCCGAACGAAATGAGCGATCTCGACTATTGGCTTGCCAAACCGATCCGGCAGATCACGACGGACCGTCCGGATCTCGCCTTGCAGGCGCGGGGTTGAGACATGCTCAATAGCCGCATCGATTATCCCGGCATCCTAGGCGCCGTGGACAGCATCGACCTCGTGATCTTCGATTGCGACGGCGTGCTGATCGACAGCGAGCCGATCGCCAGCCGCACACTGGCAGATACGCTCCAGGGCGCAGGCATTGCGATCACCGCAGCCGAGGCGCATGTCAAATTCACCGGAAATTCGGAAAGCATCATCGCCGAGATGTGCCGGCGTGAATACGGGATCATCGACGTCGCCGCGCTGTTCGAGAAATGGCATCTTCACCTGTTCGAGGAATTCGCGCGCTCGCTGACGCCCATTGCCGGCATCGCCGAGGTCGTCAACAGTCTCGACCGCCCTAAATGCGTCGCATCGAACAGCACGATGCGGCGGTTGCGCAACAGCCTGGGCAAACTCGATCTCTGGAGCGCCTTCGGCGAAGACGTGTTCAGCGCCGAATTCGTCTCCCGGCCGAAGCCGGCGCCCGATCTGCTGCTATATTGCGCCGAGCGTTTTCGGGCCCGGCCGGCGAGATGCATCATGATCGACGACAGCGTTCATGGTGTGACGGCGGCAATCGCCGCAGGCATGACGGCCATCGGATTCGTCGATCCGGCCGATCCGAGGCCCGGCCGCCGCGCCGTGCTCGATGCCGCCGGAGCCACCGCCGTTGCGACAGGGGCAGGGGAGCTTACCGCCATTCTGGAAAATGTCGGAGGGAGGCTGTGAGGCGCCCCGGGCGGTGGGCGCGCTCGGTGCCCAGCCTCCTTGCCATGTCGCCGTGACCGCGTAATGTCAGCCTCCCTGGAGGCGGGACTCTTTCCAGACAACAGACTTCGAAATTCGACCCCAGCCGCTAATCAACCCGATCCTTGGCGATCTGAAACGAGAGACCATGAGCGACACATCTCATACAGCGGAAGCCGGCGCTAAATATGTCATCGGCGTCGATGTCGGCACCGGCAGCGCTCGAGCCGGCCTGTTCGATATGGCCGGCCGCATGCTTGCCTCCGCCAAGCGAAATATCAGCCTGTTTCATGAAGCCGGTTCCATCGTCGAACAATCGAGCAGCGAAATCTGGAGCGCCGTTTGCGCGGCCGTGCGAGAGGCGGTTGCCGCAGCCGGCGTCGACCCGGCTTCCGTGGTCGGGCTCGGATTCGACGCCACCTGCTCGCTCGTCGTCCTCGGCGAAGGCGGCAAGTCGCTTCCCATCGGGCCTTCGGAAGATCCGGACCGGGACATCATCGTCTGGATGGACCATCGCGCCGTCTCGCAGGCGGAGCGCATCAATGCGTTTGGGCATGAGGTGCTGCGTTATGTCGGCGGTCGTATTTCGCCCGAAATGGAAACACCCAAACTTCTCTGGCTCAGGGAAAACCGCCCTGGCGTCTTTGATGCTGCCTGGCAGTTTTTCGATCTTGCGGATTTCCTTACCTGGCGGGCGACTGGCGATCTGTCGCGCTCGACCTGTACAGTCACCTGCAAATGGACCTATCTCGCTCATGAAAAGCGGTGGGACAGCGGTTATTTTCATCAGATCGGTCTCGGCGTGCTGGCAGACGAAGGGTTTGCCCGCATCGGAAAAGTCATTGTCGAGCCCGGTTCGGCACTCGGCCAAGGACTGACTGCGGCAGCGGCGAAGGAGCTCGGCCTGACGCCGGGCACGGCCGTAGCAGCCGGGCTGATCGATGCCCATGCCGGCGGTGTCGGAACCGTCGGTGCCGATCCGGAAGCAAATCTTGCTTATGTTTTCGGGACCTCTTCCTGCACGATGACGTCGACGGCAGAACCGTCTTTCGTGCCCGGTGTCTGGGGACCTTACTATTCGGCGATGGTGCCGGGCCTGTGGCTGAACGAAGGCGGCCAGAGTGCCGCCGGCGCGGCGATAGACCACCTCCTCTCCTTCCACCCGGCGGCCGGCGAGGCGAAGGAGCTTGCAAAGAGCGCCGGTATTGCTCTGCCGGTCTTGCTTGCCGACATGGCCACCCGCAAGGCGGGGCGTTCTTCCGGCGCCGTCAAGCTGGTGGCCGGGCTGCACGTCGTACCCGAATTCCTCGGCAACCGTGCGCCCTTTGCTGATCCGCATGCCCGCGCGGTCATTGTCGGTCTCGGCATGGAGCGGGATGTCGACAACCTGGTCGCGCTTTATATCGCGGGGCTTTGCGGCATTGGCTACGGCCTCAGGCAGATCATCGAAACGCAGGGCGAGGCGGGGGTGACCATCGAGAACATCGTCATCAGCGGCGGGGCCGGCCAGCACGATTTCGTCCGCCAATTGCTCGCCGATGCGAGCGGCAAGCCGGTGGTGGCGACGAAGGCCGAGGAGCCGGTATTGCTGGGAGCGGCCATTCTCGGCGCCGTCGCCGGCCGGCAGTTTGCGGATGTCCGAGCAGCGATGAGCGAACTCACCCGGGCGGAAACACGGTTTCAGCCATCGGGGGGCGAAATTTCCAATCTCCACCGCAAGCGTTACCAGGCGTTCAAGGAGCTTCAGACGTTGGCGCGCAAGCTTCGCAGCGATGGCTGACATCGCTGTGCGACAAATGCCGCGGGCTAATTATTGATGGCGATGATCGCCCAATGGCTCTCCTCGCAGGCGTTGTCGTCGCAGACTGCACCCATCCAGACGGCGCCATTTGCGAGCATCACTCCTTCGCTGCTGACGAAGAGATCCTCATACTGCTGGCGGCCGACAGCGCGGCGGGTCTCCTGGGTCACCAGATCGTCGAAATTCTCGATGAAATCCTCGGCGTTTTCGACATCATAGGTTTCGCCATCTGCCTTTACGCTCAGCGGATATTCGGCAAGGCCTGCGATGGTTTCTGCATCGCCGGCGCGCATCGCCTGGACGAGTTGGCGCAGCGGCCGGTCGAACCCGGCGGCATCGCCGTGCAATTCCTCGATGCGGTTATAGACCTCACTATCCGACTGCGCGGCGGCGCGGCCGGTGAAGGACGTCGTTGCCAGGAGCATCGCTCCCGTCAGGAGAAGGGCGGCAGATGGACGCAACATGGAAGACTCCCGGCAAATGATTTTGCGCGGCATTATGCAATCTGCATCCGGTGTCCGCCTATCCAATTCTGGTGCAGCGCCGGCCTTTCCCGTATAAAAATCTGCCTGGACCTGCTTGACGGCCCGATCGGATTGTCGCATAAAGCTCGCGAACCGTACCGTACGGTACGTATAGGGGAGCCTTGACCGTGTCCGTCGATACTGCAGAGCCGAACGAATTTTCGTCGCGCCAGAACGCCGTTCTGGAGCAGGCGCTGCGGCTGCTCGTTGATGGCGGCGAGAAGGCGCTGACGACCTCCGGTGTTGCGCGCGCCGCCAATTGCTCCAAGGAAAGCCTCTACAAGTGGTTCGGCGATCGCGACGGCCTCTTGTCGGCGATGATCGCCTATCAGGCGAGCAAGGTGCGCACCTTCGAGCGCAACGGCGAACGGCTGACGGCGACGAGCCTGCACGATCATGTCGTCATCTTCGCGCGGGACCTGCTGGAGGTGCTCGCCGGCGACGTCTCGCTGGCGCTGAACCGGCTTGCCATTGGCCAGTCGCACCGCGACGGCTCGAAACTCGGCAAGCTTTTGCTCGAACGCGGCCGCCGCCAGATCGACCGGCGCGCCATGGCGCTGATCGACGCCGGAAAGAGGGCAGGGCTGCTGCGGTTTTCCGATGCGGACGAAGCCTATCATACGCTTTACGGCCTTGTCGTTTCCGACCTGCATGTGCGCATGCTGCTCGGCGAACCCGGCCTCAAGGATACCGCGCGCCAGGCGGAGAGGGCGGTCACCGCCTTCCTCCGGCTCTACGGCACGGACAAGGTTCTGGCGGAGATGCCGGCTCTCGGCTGATTTCGCCTTAATGACAGTCAACAGGACAAGCACAAGGGAAGGAACTTCAAATGCGCGTCTATTACGATCGTGATGCCGATCTCAACCTCATCAAGGCCAAGAAGGTCGCCGTCATCGGCTACGGCTCGCAGGGCCGCGCCCATGCGCTGAACCTCAAGGACAGCGGCGCCCAGAACCTCGCCATCGCGCTGAAGGCCGGTTCGCCCACGGTCAAGAAGGCCGAGGCCGATGGCTTCAAGGTCATGACCGTCGCAGAAGCCGCCGGCTGGGCCGACCTGATGATGATGGCAACGCCGGACGAACTGCAGGCCGACATCTACAAGTCGGACATCGCGCCGAACATCCGCGACGGCGCCGCCATCGCTTTCGCCCACGGCCTCAACGTTCACTTCGGCCTGATCGAGCCGAAGGCTTCGGTCGACGTCGTCATGATCGCCCCGAAGGGCCCGGGCCACACGGTTCGCGGCGAATACCAGAAGGGCGGCGGCGTTCCCTGCCTCGTCGCCGTTCATCAGAACGCCTCCGGCAACGCTCTTGAACTCGCTCTCTCCTACGCCTGCGGCGTCGGCGGCGGCCGTTCCGGCATCATCGAAACCAACTTCCGCGAAGAGTGTGAAACCGACCTCTTCGGCGAACAGGTCGTTCTCTGCGGCGGTCTCGTCGAGCTCATCCGCGCCGGTTTCGAAACGCTGGTTGAAGCCGGTTACGCGCCTGAAATGGCCTATTTCGAGTGCCTGCATGAAGTGAAGCTGATCGTCGACCTGATCTATGAAGGCGGCATCGCCAACATGAACTACTCGATCTCCAACACGGCCGAGTGGGGCGAATACGTCACCGGTCCGCGCATCATCACCGAAGAAACCAAGGCTGAGATGAAGCGCGTGCTCAAGGACATCCAGACCGGCAAGTTCACCTCCGAGTGGATGCAGGAATACCGGTCGGGCGCCGCCCGCTTCAAGGGCATCCGCCGCAACAACGACAGCCATCAGATCGAGGAAGTCGGCGCCAAGCTGCGCGGCATGATGCCCTGGATCGGCAAGAACAAGCTGGTCGACAAGTCGGTCAACTAAGCTGTTTCAGCAAGGCCGGAGTGAAAGCTTCAGCCTGCAAACTGCTGATAACCCCCGGCTGAGCTGGGGGTTATCTGATTCATTGCGACATGCTGAAGAAAGCTGCTCCCGAACCAGGAGCGAGCTGCGGTTTGTTGGGAACGGAACTGGAGTTGGTCGGTTAGTGGAATCTATTCGATCTGCTTCAGGGACCAGATGCCTAAGGCCGGAATTCTTACCTTTCATCGCTGCATAAATTACGGCTCCTATTGGCAGGCACGCTGTCTGGCCGAAGGCCTTGCGTCCATGGGAGTGGAAGCCGTTCTTCTGGAACATGTGTCCGATCGCGTGAACCGCGCGGAATGGCGATGCGCGCTGCAACCGCTGCTTCCTGCCGCAACGCCAAAGGAAGACTACCCGCTCTACAAAGCGAAGATCCGGAAATTCTTTCACTCGTTTGCCAGCCTACCTCTTTCATCGCCTTTTCCCTTGGAGAACCCAGCGGCGATGGACGACTATTCGCTCATCGTCGTCGGCAGCGACGAGGTGTGGAACCTTCGCCATCCCTGGTATGGCGGGTATCCGCTGTTTTATGGAGAGGGCCTGCGATGCGGGCGTCTTGTCTCCTATGCCGCGACGTTTGGAAGTCTGGCGTCGTCGGAGCGGCTGGAGGGTTGGGCGGAAAAGCTGCGTAAGTTCTCTCATATTTCGGTTCGGGACCTCCATTCGGACCGGATCATCCGCGAGACATTGGGACTGGAGCCCGAACTCGTTCTCGACCCGTGCCTGCAATTTCCGCAGACGATGAAGGCGAGCGGGGATGACGGGGAGGCGGCAGCGTATATAGCCGTCTACGGGCACAGTTTTCCCGTGTGGTTTCAGGATGCAGTGCGCCGATGGGCACGAGACCGGGGTCATCCGCTTGTCAGCATCGGCTATCGGAACGATTGGGCCGACGAACAATGGATTGATGCCGGCCCGGAGGACTTCGCCAGCTTCATTTCCAAAGCAAAGGCTGTCGTAACGAACTTCTTTCATGGATGCGTGTTCTCGCTCGTCAACGACAAGCCATTTGCATGTGTGCTCTCCGATTACCGCTCCAACAAGCTTCGCGATCTAACGCGGCTCGTCCGAGCCGAACATCATGTGCTGACCGAAGATACGACGCCCTCGCATCTGGATGTTATCCTCGGTAACCCACTTCCTATGGGCATTTCGCAGCGCATATCTTCGCTGCGCGATACATCCAACGTCTATCTCAGCCATGCCTTGCAATAGCTCCGCTCGACAGAATCGGCTCACGCCGGGCATCGCTCCCAAGGATATTGCAGGCGCCGGCTTCTGCATCGGCTGCGGCTCCTGTGCCGCAAGGTCAGCGCGACCTGATGTGCGCATGGAACTCGACCGGTACGGGCAGATGAAGCCGACAGGCCCGACGACTTGGTTGCGGGGCCGTGATGAAGAATTTGCGCGAATTTGCCCGTTTTCGCCGGTGGCCCGGGACGAGGACGAATTGGTAGCCGAATATTTTGCCGGTGCGAGAAACCGAGACCCTCTGCTGGGCCGTTTCGAGGCTGCCTTTGTCGGCCATGTCGAGGAAGGGGAATATCGTTCGAGTGGCAGTTCCGGCGGCATGGTCACCTGGGTGGCGGCGGAATTGCTGCGCCTGGGGCTTGTCGACGGTGTTGCTCACGTCAAGGCGAGCGATGATCCGCAATCGGAAGGGCGCCTGTTTCATTATTCGCTGTCACGTAATCTGCAGGAACTTCAGGCCGGCGCTAAATCCCGATATTATCCCGTCGAGCTTTCCGGCGTGCTTCAGTCCATTCGCGAGGCGCCCGGCCGGTACGCCGTGGTTGGCATTCCCTGTTTCATCAAGGCGGTGCGACTGGCCTGTGCCAATGACCCGATATTGAAGGAGCGAATTGCCTTCACGCTTGGGCTGTTTTGCGGCCATATGAAAAGCGCGCGCATGGCCGAGAGCTTCGCATGGCAGATGGGGCAGGACATCAGCAGGGTTAAACGGCTCGACTACAGGAAGAAGGCCCAGGATCGGCCTGCGAATTGGTATCGGGCTGAGTTGACCCTCGAAAACGGAGAGACGTGCGCCCAAGACTGGTGGCATCTGGCCGATGGGGACTGGGGCGCGGGCTTTTTTCAGAATTCCGCCTGCAATTTCTGCGACGACGTCGTTGCGGAAACGGCCGATATCGCTTTCGGGGATGCCTGGAAGGAGCCCTATTCCTCTGATGGAAGAGGAACGAACGTGATGATCGTCCGCTCAACAGCACTTCTGGATGCGATAGATGCGGGGATCGCTGACAAGAGGATCGTACTGTCTTCAGTGGATTCCGACTTCGTTATCGCCACCCAGGCCGCCGGATTCCGCCAGCGTCGCGAGGGCCTCGCATTCCGCTTGACCTGGCCTCGCATGGGTATGCGCCCGCGTAAACGCGTCCGTGCCGGCAGCCCGAACCTGTCTCGGCAGCGCATGGCGGTCTACATCATGCGCTATGGGATCAGTTTCTGGAGTCATCGCGTCTTTTCGATCGCCGTTTTCCTGCATAGCCCCGGACTTTACATTCTGTGGGCTCGTGCTGCCCTGGCATGCTATCAGGGCGTCGCTTATTCCCGGGGACCGATCGGCAGGATAGCCCAGAGCCTGGGTTTAGCCGGCTCCGAGGGACGCACGTGATTCAAGCCCCAGCAGTCGGGCTGCCGACTTGGCAACGCGCGACACATATCCGCTATCCCTGTGCGGCGCGTAACGGTCGACCATTTCTTCGCAGAAGCCGGCGAATTCTTCGGGCACCAGGGGTGCACTGGTATGGTGCGGCGCGATACCTCGATGCTCCGGAGTGAAGCAGAATGTCACCGTTACGTCAAAATCTTCGAGGGCCCGCATCTGTCGGTCGAACCAATCGAGGGCATTGGGCCGGAATCGGTCTGCCCAGGAAAGCCCGGTACGCACAGATTTCACGCCCAGCCGCCTCATCCAGGCAGCGGCCTCATCCAGCCGCGGATCTTCGAAATGGAACCATTGCACCAGTCCGAAATCCGGCGTGTGTTTGGCAAACTCCTCAAGCGCCGGTTTCGGCGTTCCGTCTTCGCGCAAAATGCCCATATAGTAGTGTCGATAGTAGGAGGAGCCTTCGGCTTCGCGATGACGCGTTGTTGCCTCCCATGATCGTGGGAGGTCGTAGAGGCTGTACCATTGGCAGCGCTCGACTTTGCCCTTGAGCAACTCGGCAGTTCGTTGGAGACCCCACAACTGCACTTCCTCCGCGCCGAAGGTCGAGACGCCCACTTCGCTGACCCAGATCGGCAGATCGGTGACGGCGCGTATTTCGTTGATTTTCTCCGGCCAGTCATGAATCTGCCAGAGGTTCCAGTCGAGCGGGAAACCATGCAGCGCGACGGCATCAAGGTGATCGAGCACACCGTAATTCTTCATGCGGCTGATGAAGAAGGGGTCTATCGGAGATATTCCGCCGAGCACCTTCGTCAGTTCCGGATTCTTGGCTGCGATAGCATCGGCCGCCAGGATTGCCATTTGCGCAAACAGGCTCCATTCGGGATCGATCTCAGGATCCCAGTGCGATTTGTTGTTCGGCTCGTTCCAGATCATTGCAGCTTCGATCATTTGACTTCCCCGGGCAGGATTTAACGAACGGGTTATAAGGTCACTTCGTTGAGCGTCATCACTTTTGCACCCCAGTCGCCGATCACAACCGTCGTGACGGAGGCGGGCGCGATATCAAATCTCGGCCAAGCATCGAGCGGCAGTCCCAGAACATGACAGACCGCCGCCTTGATCACATCGGCATGAGACACCAGAGCTATTCGCTTCCCATTCCCGCAGCTGGTAAGGCTCTCCATGAGGCTGAAAATCCGAGCCTGGATGTCCAGCATGGTCTCGCCTCCGGGCGTGCGGGTGAGGCTGCGTGTGGTATTCCAGCGGCGCCACAGGGGATCGTCGTTGAGAACGTCGAACGTCTTTCCGGACCAATTGCCGAAATTCACCTCGTCCAAAGCATCGTCCGTTTGCGGTAGAGACAGGCCACAGGCCGATGCGATACCTTCTGCCGTCTCCCGTGTTCGTTCGCGCGGGCTGGTGTAGATCTCATTGATGTCCTCGCGCCGCAGCCTCTGCCCGAGACGCTGAACTTGCGAGCGGCCGGCTTCGCCAAGCGAAATACCGGCTGTACGGCCCGCCAGGAAATTCCCGACATTGTCGTGCGCGGCGTGACGCACCAGGAAGAACGTTGCCGTCATTCCGCGGCTCCGCGCAGAACATCCTCCTGGTCATCGATGAAATTCTGCGTTCGGCGGCGGGCCTCGTAATCGGTGAACTGCTGCGGCGGCGATTTCATGAAATAGCTCGACGGCCCTGTCAGAGCTCCGCCTAGGCCTCGGTCGAGGGCCAGTTTGGCGCAGCGTATTGCATCGATGACCACGCCGGCGGAATTGGGCGAGTCCCACACCTCAAGCTTGAGCTCTGCATTGAGCGGCACGCCCCCGAAAGTGGTACCCTCGAGCCGAATATAGGCCCATTTCCTATCGGTGAGCCACGGAACATGGTCACTCGGCCCGACATGTACATCGTCTGCAGGAAGCGGAATGTCCAATTGGCTGGTGACCGACTGGGTCTTGGAGATTTTCTTTGATTCCAGCCGCTCGCGCTCGAGCATATTGAGAAAATCGGTGTTTCCGCCGAAATTGAGCTGGTAGGTCCGATCTACACGGACGCCCCGTTCGCGGAAGAGATTGACGAGCATTCTGTGGACGATGGTCGCCCCCACCTGGCTTTTGATGTCGTCGCCGATGATCGGCAGCTTTCGGGCGGCGAACTTCTGCTGCCATTCCGGTTTGGAGGCTATGAAGACCGGAATGCAATTGATAAAGGCGCAACCTGCCGCGAGCGCCTGTTCGGCGTACCACTTCGTTGCTTCTTCCGAGCCAACGGGAAGATACGAAACCAGCACGTCCGTGCGGGTTTGCCTGAGGATTTCCGCCACGTCCGCTGAAGGCTCCGTCGATTCCTCGATCCGATCCTTAAGATATCTCCCTATCCCATCCATCGTTCTGCCGCGATTCACCTCGACCCCGAGCGGAGCGACATCTGCGAAACGTTGCGTGTTGTTTGGCTCGGCGTAGATCGCTTCCGCGACATCGCGCCCTACCTTTGAAGCCGCGACATCGAAGGCTGCGGATATCTCAATATCGTGCACGTGATATCCACCGAGATCAATGTGCATGAGGCCTGGAACCGGCTCGTTTTCCCGGGCGTTATCATAGTAGGTAAGTCCTTGAACCAATGACGAGGCGCAATTGCCAACTCCCACCAATCCAACGCGAATGGATTTCGAACGCATGGTTCCCTCCAGGGGCTGCTTGCCGAGGCATCTACAAAGCTAACAAGCGGGAGCCGCCACGGTTCCCGGCCCTCCCGATTATTTCAATCACGTCTGGCGGTCGTCGAGTTCGGGCAGGCATTGCCGCAAAGAGGAGGACCGGATGCTGGTCTATGGCGATGTCGAGCACATCGAGAACGCAGCTGCAGTACGCGCATCGATTTCCAAAATGATGATGGCGTGCATCGACATGCAGCCGAGCCGGCAGCGCCACGAAGCCCTGGTTCGTGCATTCATCCTGACTGGGGAACTGGTTCAGGGACTGGCCGATCAGGAATTCGGGAGAAAGGGCGCGGACGATATGTCCGTGTCTCAGGACGCAGGCGCGAAACTTCTGCGCATGCAGGCACGGGCGATCATGCGATCGTGGCGAAACGGTTTTGCCGGCAGTCTGTCCTTTCCAGAGGATTGGCGAGCCAAACTCGATTGTCTTGCCAGTGCCGATCCGGTGCGGACGAAACGCGCAGAGGGCTACGCTTTTTATGCTGTGTATCCCGAGAGCTATATCGAGTCGGCTTCGATCTCCAATTTGACGCCTAAGACAGTCGTCATCGGGATACGAAGCATAGGAACCGGACTCGCGGCCCTGGTTTCTGCAGCCTTGGGTGCCGAGCCGGCTTATTCGTTGCGCCCGACTGGCCACCCCTTCGAGCGGCGTGTACGTGTCGCACCGGCTCTATCGAAGCGCATTCTTGCCGACCCTGAAACCGATTTTGCCATCGTCGATGAGGGGCCGGGGCTATCGGGGAGCTCGTTCGGTTGCGTTGCGGACTGGTTGCAGGAGAACGGCGTGGCGTCTGGCCGGCTTCATTTTTTCCCGAGCCACACGGGTGAACCGGGCCCGCATGCAAGCGAGCCCCATCGGACCCGTTGGCGAGATCGGCCACGCCATGTCGTCAGCTTCGACGATCTTGTCCTCAAGCCCCAAGATCCGAAACACCGTCTGCAGACATGGGCGGCCGATGTTGTCGGAGTTGCGCGTTCATCGTGGCGGGACCTGTCCGGTGGCGCTTGGCGCGGGGTTCGGTATCGCGATCCTTCACATTGGCCGCCGAGCTACATGCAGATGGAAAAACGCAAATTCCTGATGGAGGCCGAAGGACGGGCCTGGCATGTCAAGTTTGCCGGACTCTGCGGGAGCGACGTCGACAAGGCCAGAAGAGGCTCTTTGCTGAGCGAAGCCGGCTTTATCCCGAAGATTGCCGGCACCTGTTACGGATTTCTCATCGACGAGTGGCTGGATGGAACGCCCCTCGACCATAGCGGCGTCAGCAGGCGCGACATCGTGGATCACCTCGGACGTTATCTCGGTTTTCGTGCCCGTCACCTCCCGGCACGAAGCGGCGGCGCCTCGATCCAGAAACTGTATGAGATGGCCACTCACAATATTGCGGAAGCGGCAGGATCGGACACGGCAGAAAATTTGAGGTGCCTGACAGGCACGCCCGGGCGGCTAGCCGGACGATTGCGGCCGGTCGACACGGACAACCGGCTTCACCCCTGGGAATGGCTGACGACCACCGCCGGGCGGCGCATCGTGAAGACGGATGCGCTCGATCACAATGCGGCCCACGATCTGATCGGGTGCCAGGACATTGCCTGGGACGTCGTGGGTGCCTGCGTGGAATTCGAACTCTCGAGCAAGGAGCGTGATCGTCTTGTCGATCTCGTCGGTCGGGAAGCGGACTGCGATCTCAGCGACGACGTGCTCAGGTTTTTTGAGCCCTGCTATCTCGGTTTTCAGATAGGCCTGTGGTCGCAGGCCAGGGCCAGCGTCGATGGCGCGGAGGCAGAGCGCATTGAAAATACCATCAAACGTTACCTGGACCGCCTGCCGCCAATGATTGGACCATGACTGCGGCGATCTGGCAGTTTATCAGCAAATGACGGAGGCGGTTCCGCCATCGGGTGGCGAGTTCCATGTTCCACCAGATAAACTTCACGTTCCGGATTGGCACGAATGACAAACCCGGCGCTTCTCAGCATCGCTTCGACCGCCGCCTTGTTCGGAATGAACCAATTGGTCGGGTCGCCAGCGTAACGTTGTTCCACGAAATACACTTTGGGAAAGCCGCGCTGCTCAAATATTGTCGTGTTGAAGAAGTCGTAGTTTTCGCTGAGTGCCGCGACTTCCTCTTCACCGCGCTGCATGCATTGAAACAGCATCTGGCCGCCGACAACATGCTCATGCAGAAGGTCGAGCGCCAGCAGCGGATGCCGCAGGTGATAAAGGACACCCATGAAAAGGACCAGGTCAAATCTCTCCTTCAGTTTTTCCACCTCGTACACCGACATCAGCTTGAACTCGATATCCTCACCTGTCTGTCTGGCTGCGAACTCGGCTTGCCTGAGGTAATGCGGGTCGGAATCGATTCCGACGACCCGTCCGGCATTTCTTCTTTTCATTTCAAGTGAATAGAACCCGGCGTTGCAGCCGATGTCGAGAACGCTGCACCCCCTGAGATCTTCAGGCACAACCTGCTGAAAGTGGGCCCATTTGAAGGAGGGGTAGTCACCAAGGAAATGATCAGGTGCTGTCTGAACGCCGTTAATTCGCAGGTTGTGAAACCATGGCCTCAGGGCTGCGATGTCGCTTTCCAGTCGAGCCTTCTCGTTCATTCCGTGCTCCGATCCGCAGCGTCGATCATTGCTTCGACTGTGCCGCCGAGATGTGTGTTCGGTTACGTTTGAATTTTCTGATCGCCGACCGTATCTGCTCGACGGACCGGGGGCCGATCCCCGGGAGTTGGAGGAGTTCAGCGTTCTTCATATCTGCCAATTGGCTCATTCGGTGAATTCCGCTTCTGCCGAGCGAACGGGCGATCCATCCAGCGAGACAGGTGGTCAATAAGGGATCTTCGGTATCTCCCCCTCCAATCTTCGTCCGCTTTTGAGATACCTGCGGCATGTTCAGCTTTAGCCGGCTTCTTCAGATGTGGTCGAACCCTCTTGATGGTTTTCGGTTCCCGCTGAAGAAGAAAAACCCGTCAATTCTGTGCGACATTGTCCTTGTCGGCTCACACAAAGATTTCTGGACGGTGAAACTAATCATCAGAATTGTTCGACGGATTGGTGTTGGGCGGCATATCTCCCGGACGGATGATGCGCGAATAACCGGTGTCGGGCGCCGGCTCCACCATCTCGGCGTCGCCGACGGGAGGGGGCCTGAGTTCGCCGTTGCATTCGTCCAGTTTCTTGGAGAGATCTTGGTGGTCATCCGCTGAACCGCGGCTCTGGTTTGGCTGTGACGGGGCGACGCATTTGTCAGGCGGCGCCTGCGCGTTCGCCTGGAGCGGTAGGGGAAGGATCGCCACGGCGAGCGACAGCGCGCTTAGGAGTCGTTTGAACTCCCGGGATGTGGTCGGCATGCCTGAAACCTCCGTTTGTAGTTTATCCAGATGTCATCTCAGTCCTTCTTTCGAATTAGGCCTCCACCAAGTCCTTAGGGGCCGGCCGCAGTCCGGCAGTCCGGAAAGTGGTTTTTGGCCGGTCAAGCGCTCGTCGACCGAGGCCTGGTGTCCCTGGGTTTGGGCGGTGGAATTCGTCGGTTCCGTTCCGATGCCGGGGTTCGAAGCGAAGGTCGGCGCTGTTTTCGAATTCGTCGAGCCTTGTGGATTCCCCGATAGCTGATCGGTGCCAATTGGCTGCGGCGTGACTTTGCCGTCGGATGAAGCGACGCGCCAAACGGTGTTGCCGGCATCATCTGCAACAAGCAGCGCTCCCGTCCCATCGATCCCCACTCCGACCGGCCGCCCCTTTGCCTGATCGCCCTGGATAAAGCCAGTGACGACGTCCTGGGCCTTGCCAGATGGCTTGCCATTCTGAAACGGTACGAAGACTACTTTGTAGCCATTAAAGCTATTCCGGTTCCAGCTGCCGTGCTCGCCGATGAAGGCGCCGTTGGCGTATGCGGCTGGCAGCGCGGAATTCATCGAGAAGGTCAATCCGAGCGCGGCAACATGGCTGGACAGGGCGTAGTCCGGTCGGATTGCCTTTTCGATCATACCGGTTCGGGGCGGATGAACGCGAGCGTCGACGTGATTGCCGTAGTAGCTCCACGGCCAACCGTAGAAGGCGCCGTCCTCCACAGAGGTCATATAGTCGGGAACGAGGTTTGGGCCGAGTTCGTCACGCTCATTGACGACAACCCAGAGCGCCCCCGTTTCGGGATTGAAGGTGAGACCGTTCGGATTGCGCAGACCGGAGGCGAAAACGCGGGCGGCGCCGGTCTGCCGGTCGACCTGCCAGACCGCTGCACGGCCTTTCTCTGCCTCCAGCCCGTTCTCGACGATGTTGGAATTCGAACCGACCGAGACATAGAGCGTCAGGCCGTCGGGGCTGAGGGCCAGATCCTTTGTCCAATGATGATTGATCGGGCCGCCGGGAAGCGGCGTCAGGATTTTCGGCTGCGCGGTGATGTCGTTCCGGCCGAGTTCGTAAGGGTAGGCAAGGATGGCGCTCGTCGTGGCGACGTAAAGCGTATTGTTTATCCAGGCAAGGCCGAAGGGAGAATCGAGCTTCTTCAGCAGGTCATGGCGTTCATCGACGGTGCCGTCGCGATTGGTGTCACGCAGCAGCGTAATGATATTGCTCTCTTTCTGTTCACCGCTGCCGCCGTGGGCGATAGACATGATCCAGCCGCGGATGAGATCCTTCGGCCGCGAGGTCGGTTCGCCGGTCGGGCCGCGGGACTGGACGACGAGCACGTCGCCGTTGGGCAGGGTATGGACCGTGCGCGGATTGGCAAGGCCCTTCGCATAGGCAGTGACCTTCAAGCCATCGGGAACGGCAGGCGTCTCTCCTTCCTTCCAGTCGACCACTTCCGCGACCTTCAGATCAGATATCAGGGAGGAAGACGGCTCAGGCAGAACCGGGTTCGGGCCGATCTGCTGCGACAGATCGAATTCGGCCTCCTGCGCCGACGTGCCGAATCCGAAGAAAAGCAACAGAACCGACGGGCCGAGAATGAGGGACCTCATCATCATATCCTCTAGGCCAATCTGGCATATTTGCGGGCAGAAACAGCGACTGCCACCAGGCAAAGCGCTGATGTAACGGCCGAGAGCGTCAGCCCATAGGGAACCACGGCAGTCCATCCGTCGCCGGCATGGACAAGGCTGTTCAGGAAGGCGAGGACGAGGATGATCAGGTAGAGAAGCACAGACGGGAAAGCCGACCGCAGCGGACGGGTGCGGGGCCGCGCAAGGTCAATCAAGCCAGCCAGGATCGCAATCGCGCCGAACACCAGGCCGGCGCACAACAGCCAGGCGGAGAAGTTCTGCCACATGAGGTTGTTGCTCTGCCAGAAGGCGATATCGGTCGCGAGCGCAAGCGTGAGGCAGACGAAAGGGAACGGGACGAAGAGCGACTGTATCGGATAGGCGGTCGCGTCCCGATCGTTGGGGGAAAGTATAGCCATGGCATGCTCCGAGCGGCAAGAGCGCAGATATGCGATCCAACCGTGGAGGCAGCGGATAGTTCCGTTGCGGCGGCACCGGTTTGTCGATCGCCTCCTCGGCGAAATCGCGGAATTGCGGCGGCCGCCTTTCGCGTTGCACTACCGGAATGACAATGTTTGGAGGCCCCTCTGTCGGTCATGCCTGCGACAGGCGGAGGAATGAAGGAGGGGCAGCGTTTTCGCCTGAAAGGGCGACGGTGCCAAGACTGCCGCCGAACACGGGGACGAAGCGCCGACCTTTATCGTTGCGCACTCACGATGAGCCAGCGGGTCGGCTTGCCGTCATATCCGCCGCCGTCGCTTTCCTCGACGGCGAGGTTGCGCCAGCCGCCTGCCCTCAGAAGCGCCGACAGCCAATCGGCGGATGGATAGTTGTAATAGCGCCCGAAGCCATCATGCCCTTCGGCTTCTCCCGACTTGAAGCTTGCGTGGAGGATGCCGCCGGTTCTGAGCGCGCGGTGAATACGGGCGAAGATGTCGGGCAGGGCCGATCTCGGGACATGAAGGAGACTCGCTTCGGCCCAGACGCCGTCGAACGCGACCTCGGCGTTGAGATCCTCAAACAGCATGACCTTGACCTTCCTGCCGATTCGCGCCTCGGCCTGTGCTGCGAGTTCGGGTGAGCCGTCGGTTGGCGTCACGTCAAAGCCTTGAGAGAGCATGTAGGCGCTGTCCTGGCCGCCGCCGCAGCCAAGTTCGAGGATCGCGGCTCCCGGCGCAAGTCGGGCAAGAAAGGCGTCGAGCTTCTGTTTCGGTAGGCTGCGCGCGCGGTTGGCGTATATCTCTGCGTTGTTGTCGTAGAAGGCGGAGGTGCTGTTATGGGGCATGGGGGGTGGCCGGTCGGGGTCGTCGGTTGGATTGGAGATGTCTTTCTGCAAGTCGGTCGGCGCCGATGATGTCGATGACGAGTATGCCGTCGGGTATTTCCCGGTAGAAGGCGACGTGGCGCATGTGGAGGAGGCGGCGAAGGCCGGCGCCGAGCGCGTCACACTCGTCGCCCATGGAGGGCACGCGCGAAAGAAGTATGAAAATCCGGTCCCAGTCGAGAAGGTAGGCATCCGCCTGCGCCTCGCCGAAATGCAGATTGGCATACTCGTCAATGCCTGACAGTACGGCGTCGGCCGTTCGGGTCAGCCTATAGGTTGATGTCACGCAGCTTCACCTTCGTTTCCAACAGGATATCGTGAATGCGCCGGTCGCTGATACCGCTCTCCTCGGCCTGCCTCAGGATCTCGCGCAGTTCGTCGTCGTCGAGCTTACGGTGGTCTTGGTCCTTCACTATCAGCTCCGCCACGAATGCGTCGGCGCTGTCGTATCTGCCGCTTGCGACACAGCGCGAGATGTAATCCGCCAGATTATTCGGAAGCGAGATCGTCATTTTCGCCATTGAATTCGCTGCCGTCCGTGCGTGCCGGTTCAGCCGTCCCTGATGCCCGTTACCATTCCCGACCGTTGATAGAAGCGTTGGCACCCGCAGTCGAGCGCTTGGGTCACATGATGGTCAGTCTTCTTAGCGCTGTAGACGGCGCGTTCGAGATCCTTGACACGGGCGTCGCAAGTCAGGATGTCGGCATCGTGGCGCTCGTGGTCGCGTAAACGATCGTATTGGCGTCAGCCCGACTGCTTTGAAGGCGAGGCCGAGAGCGGCGCCTATCATGCCAGTGTTGGCGCCGCCGTTCGCGTGGAAAGCCTGACGTTCAGACCGGGATGAGGCGCGTCCAGCCGTGCTCATCGTTCGTTATGCCCTTCTGCAGACTGACGAGCTGCTGGCGCAGTTCGCTGGTCAGCTTGCCGGTCTGTCCGTCTCCGACCAGAAACTCGCCGCCGGCATGTCGAACCAGGCCGATGCCCGCCAGGACTGCGGCAGTGCCGCAAGCGAAGGCTTCGACGAGCCTGCCACTGGCGGCATCCTCTTGCCATTCCGCGAAGGAGTAGGGACGCTGCTCCACGTGCAAGCCCCTTTCTTCGGCGAGTACGATGACGGAAGCCCGGGTGATGCCCGGCAGGATCGTGCCGCCAAGGGGCGGGGTCACCATCGATCCATCATTCATCACGAAGAAGACGTTCATGCCGCCGAGTTCTTCGACCCAGCGATGCTCCGCGGCATCGAGGAAGACGACCTGATCGCAACCCCTCTTCGCGGCTTCCGCTTGCGCCACCAGGCTGGCAGCGTAATTTCCGCCGCATTTTGCGGCGCCGGTGCCGCCGTTGGCTGCACGGGTGTATTCGGTCTCGACCCACAGGGAGACGGCCTTCGCGCCGCCCTTGAAGTAGGCGCCGACCGGAGAGGCGATGATGCAGAAGACATATTCCTGAGCCGGACGAACGCCGAGAAACGCCTCGTTGGCGAACATGAAGGGGCGGAGGTAAAGGCTGGCGTCGCCGGACGGAATCCAGGCCTTGTCGACGCGGACCAGTGCTTCGACCGCCTTCAAAAAGAGTTCTTCGGGCACAGGAGGCATCGCCATGCGGGTCGCCGACTGCGCGAAGCGGCGTGCGTTCTCTTCAGGCCGAAAGAGCAGAATCCGGCCATCGTCTGCTTTGTAGGCTTTCATGCCCTCGAAGATTTCCTGCGCGTAGTGCAGCACGGCGCTCGCGGGATCGAGCTCCAAGGGCCGCCTGGGCGTAACCTTCGCGTCGTGCCAGCCCTTGTCGGCCGTCCATCGGGCCAGGACCATGTGATCCGTGAAGAGCTTCCCGAAGCCGGGCGTCTCCAGTGCCTGGATCCGGTCGGCATCCGAGACGGGAGACTTGTGGAGTTCGATTTTGATTTCAGGAGAGGCCGACGTCACGGTCATTGCTGGCACCTTGATAGCAAATAAAATGGTGGCGGCGACACTACCGCCGCCGAGCCGGTTTTGGAAAGGTCTGAAGCAGCCGGTTTCGGCTTTGATCAGAGGAATAATCGCTTGAGGTGGCTGACGTCGAGCAACAAATTTGGAACCGAGCGCCTTCGATCAGGGATGCGTCACCATCAAGTGAAACCGCGACATCAGCATTACCCGAAAGGCTTCGGTCGGTTCGGGAATTTCACTCCTATCGGGAATGACGTTCGCGAATTTTGCACCAAGGCCTTGGAATATGAGATCTCCGACTTGTCACCATGACAAGAAAATAGGTCAGCATTATTGACATAATTTCCGCCGCATGATTTGTCGGCGACATAGAAAATACGAGGAAACCTCCATGCTGAACTGGGACACCATGTTTGCGTCGCGATCGTCGCGCATGCGCGCATCCGAAATCCGCGAGCTCCTGAAGCTTCTCGACCAGCCTGACATCATTTCCTTTGCTGGCGGCATTCCGGATCCGGCGCTGTTTCCAGCCGACGAATTCCAGCGGGCCTATGCGGATATTTTCTCGGGTGCTGCGGTCAACTCGGCGCTGCAATATTCGGTCAGCGAAGGATACAAGCCGCTGCGCGAATGGCTGGCCGGGCAGATGGCGGCGCTCGGCATTCCCTGCGAACTCGACAACGTCTTCATCGTTTCCGGCTCGCAGCAGGGGCTCGATTATCTCGGCAAGCTCTTCCTGTCGCCCAATGATACCGCGCTCGTGACCTGGCCGACCTATCTTGGCGCCCTGCAGGCCTTCAACGCCTATGAACCGGCCTACGACCAACTGACGCTGAACGGCAACCGGACACCCGAATCCTATCGCGTTGCCGCGGCCGCTGCCGGCGGCAAGGTGAAGTTCGCCTATCTCTCGGCGGATTTTTCCAATCCGACCGGCGAAACGGTCGATCTCGATGGCCGCAAGAAGGTGTTGGCGCTTGCCGAAGAACTCGACGTCGCCGTCATCGAAGATGCTGCCTATCAGTCGCTGCGTTACGATGGCGATCCGATCCCGCCGATCCTGGCGCTCGAAATAGCCGAAAAGGGCCATATCAACGATACGCGCACGATCTATTGCGGCAGCTTCTCCAAGACCCTCGCGCCCGGCCTTCGCGTCGGCTTCATCGTCGCCAATGCGCCCGTCATCCGCAAGCTGGTGCTGATGAAGCAGGCGGCCGACCTGCATTCCTCGACGATCAACCAGATGGCTATATCGGATGTCGCCGTGCGCGGCTTCAACAAGCAGGTCGCCAAGATCAAAGCGGTCTACAGCCATCGCCGCGACTGCATGCTGGCAGCGCTCCAGAAGTACATGCCCGAGGGCACGGGCTGGACGAAGCCGGAAGGCGGCATGTTCATCTGGATCACGCTGCCGGAAGGCATGGACGGCGCCAAGCTGCTGGCGAAATCGCTCGAAACGGTCAAGGTCGCCTTCGTGCCCGGCAAGGCGTTCTTCGCCGACGGCTCCGGCGCCAACACCTTCCGCGTCAGCTTCTCCTGCGCGAATGAGCAGATGATCGAGGATGGGATTGGTCGGTTGGGTAGGATGATCGCTGAGGAGCTTGGTGGGTGATTGCTTGAGAGATGAGAAGACGCCGCGGCACTCACCGCCGTCCCTCATTCCTGTGCTCGTCACAGGAATCCAGCCACGGCGCGTCCGCGCCGTGATGGACTCTTATTCGTGAAAGACTCTCTCGTGCCCAAGTCCTTGGGCACGCTGGATTCCTGTGACGAGCACAGCAACGAGGGAGGGGAGGGAACTACTTCCGCCTTCTTCTCTCAGAGGAAACGGGTAAGCGGTTTATCCTTCCATTGCCATGCTTTCGGCAAGCCAGCCAGGCGGAACAACAATCAAAAAATCGTCGTCCAGCCCTCGTTCGCCGTTTCGCTCTTGCCGTAGCCGACGCGGTCGGCGACCGCTCCGTCGGTGTTGCGCAGGATGATGTCGCCGCCCCGGTTGGCGAACTGCGGGCCGCCGGCGGCTGCGTCGAGCGCGATGGTGCGGATCTCGCCTGCGGCAAGCGCTCCCGACAGCGTCTGCGTCCGGCCGTTTTCGTCCTCCAGCTTCCAGCCATCGAGCGATACCGATATGTCGGAACGGTTGATAATCGTCACCGTCTCATTCTCGATGCCGCCTGCGCCGTTCACCGGGTTGATCAGCGCGGCGATGATGCGCAGGGATGAGGCGACGACCGGCTGCGGCCGGCGGGTGCCTTCGCCGCGGCCCCGCCGCGATTTTCCGAAACCGCATGGCCGGTCGCCGCATCGGTGTTCCAGTTCTGCGACTGGAAGCAGAGGAAGATTGCCGCCCATTCGTCGGTATCGGTGAAATGGACGAGCAGCGCTCCGTCCTGGTTCGGCCCGTTGGTGGCCTTGAAACCGCCACTGTCTCCCTGGTTCATATGGATATCGTGGATGCCGTTGCCCGGCTCGAATTCGAAATATTGGTCGGGTTTGTTGTGCTCGGGCCCCCAGGCTTCGCCGAAGGCATAGAAATGGATGTCGGGATCGGCAATGCCTTCGTCGACGATCGGCTCGATGAACTCGCGAAGATCGTTCTTCGGGCCGGAGAGCTGGAAGGGCGCGACGTTCATGTCCTCGCGCTCGATCAGGCCGCCACGGACATAATCGATCGCAAGCTCCGGACGATCCCTGCGGATGTCGGTCAAGCCCATCGGCAGGGCTTCGAGCGCCTCCGTCAGCGTCCCGTGCTTGAAATCGACGACGCTGGCATAGAGCAGGTCGTGCGGCGATTCCTTGGAGCGGACATTCAGCGCGATGCGGTAGCTGACGCCGTTCGCCTCGATGCGGATTTCGAGATGGGGATCGTTGTCGTCATCAAGGGCGAGCGCGCTCGCGGTGCCTTTCAAGACCTTGTAATTCTTCAGCATGAGAACCTCGCGGGAATGGCGGGACCTCACGATAACACGGCGAAGGCGCATCTTTTGTGATGGCTAAATCGCAGCGCGATCCCTCAGATTCGGTGCCACGATTTAGCTTTTTAATTTCACGCATGTCGTCCCCGCGAAACCGCTGCACACTTTTGCGCGACATGCTTGTCTTTCGCCGTGCAATGGCTGACTTGCAGCTTGGTGCTATTGCTGCAGATGTGGGCCAAAAAGCTCGAGGTCGGCTTCGCCGAGCCTGTCGCTCGCCGTGTTCAGCTGGTGCCAGTAGGGATAGATCACCGGCGGCAGGCTGACGGCGTCGAGACGCTTGCGCTCCTCTCCGGTGAGCTTCAGCTCTGCGGCGGCGATGTTGTCGCGGAACTGGGCTTCGGTGCGCCCGCCGATGATGACCGAGGTGACGGCCTTGCGGCCGACCAGCCAGGCGAGCGCCACTTGAGCGGCCGAAACGCCGCGTTCCTCGCCGATCGCCACCAGCGTCTCGACGATGTTCCAGAGGCGGTTTTCGTCGCGGATCGGCGGTTCGGTCCAGCCGGCGAACTGGCGCGTGCCTTCGGGAGCGGCCTGGTTGCGGCGGTGTTTGCCGGAGAGCAGACCGCCGGCAAGCGGGCTCCAGACCAGCACGCCGAGGCCCTGGTCAATCGAAATCGGCAGCAGCTCGTATTCGGCGTCGCGGGCTTCGAGCGTATAATGGATCTGCTGACTCACGAAGCGTTGGTAGCGGTGTTCGTTGGCAATGCCGAGCGCCTTCATGATGTGCCAGCCGGAATAGTTCGAGCAGCCGACATAACGCACCTTGCCCTGCCGGATCAGCGTGTCGAGCGCTTCCATCGTCTCTTCGAGCGGCGTCTGGCCGTCCCATTCATGCACCTGATAGAGGTCGATGACATCGGTCTTCAGGCGCTTCAGGCTGGCCTCGCATTCGCGAATCAGGTGGTAGCGCGACAGGCCGCGGTCGTTCGGGCCGTCGCCCATGCCGAAGCGGGCTTTGGTGGCGAGCAGCACGCCCTGCGGCCGCTTGCCGGCGAGCGCCTCGCCGATGATATTTTCGCATTCGCCTGACGAATAGACGTTGGCGGTGTCGATCAGGTTGATGCCGGCATCGATGCAGATGTCGATCATCTTCTTCGCCTCGGAGACGCCGAGATCGCCGACCATCTTCGCCCAACCGACGCCGCCGAAGGTCATCGTGCCCATGGTCAAAGTCGAAATCTTCAAGCCGGAACGGCCGAGCAGACGATATTCCATTGAAACTCCTCCTTCATCGAAACGCGATTGACGTACCTCAACGCAATAGCATGACAATGGCGGCATGTTCACGCCTGCGTGAGGGGTCGGCGAGATTGCGGGCGCCCGAGGCTAAGATCAATTGCGCGGCGCTGGGGCGCGGGCAGATCGTACAATATGTGATCGGCTTGTCGACGGAAATCGTTCTGGCGTGGAGACGACGCAGCGGGGGGCTGCCGCGGGTCAGGTCTCGTCCTTGTTCTTCTTGTGAATGTTGTCGCGGAGCGAAGCGATCGTATCGCGAATCTTGCTCACGGTCTCGGCGTCGAGACCGACGGCTTTGCCGATGCAGTCGAACACGTGGGTCGCGCGGCTCTTGAGGGATTGTCCCTTCTGCGTCAGGCGCACAAGCACCTGGCGCTCGTCGGCGGGATTCCGGTTGCGAGTGACGAGATCGACATTTTCCAGTCGCTTCAAGAGCGGGGTGAGAGTGCTGGAATCGAGGAAAAGCGTCTCGCCGAGATCCTTCACCGTGCGGTCGTCGCGCGCCCACAAGGCGGTCATGACGAGGAATTGCGGATAGGTCAGATCCAACTCGTCGAGCAGGGGGCGGTAAAGCTGATTGAAGGCGTGGCCTGCCGAATAGATTGAAAAGCAAAGCAATTCATCGATCTTCGGCACGTCGGCAAGACCATTCGATGGCGTGTCTTTCATCACGTTCTCCTCTACGCTCAATATAATTTGCGCACGATCTGTTTGCAAGCTATTGACGACGCGAACGATGAGGGTTATTTATATTGCGCACAAATAAATCGTCCACAAATTATATTCCGATTTGGAAACTTGAAGGCACGCGAACGTACCAGTTCGGCTCCTTTGAACTTCAACCGACGAAAGGAAATGACCCATGTTCAAGTTTGCTGCAGTCGTCGCCCTGGCGGGCGCTCTTCTTTCCGGTGCTGCCGTCGCTCAGTCGGCCAAACCTACCGTCGTCCTCGTTCACGGCGCCTTTGCCGATTCATCCAGCTGGAACGGCGTGGTCGAGATCCTGCGCAAGGACGGTTTCCCGGTCGTTGCTGCCGCCAATCCGCTGCGTAGCGTTTCCGGCGACGCCGCCTATGTTTCCGATGTCGTCGGCAGCATTGCCGGCCCCGTCGTCTTGGTCGGCCATTCCTATGGAGGGCAGGTGATCTCGACCGCCGCGAACGGCCATGACAACGTCAAGTCCCTGGTCTATGTCGCGGCCTTCGCGCCGGAGGCAGGGGAATCGGTTGCGGATCTCGCCGGCAAGTTTCCCGGCGGTACGCTGAGCGGAGCGCTGGCGGTTCCGGTGAAGCTCAGTGCAGGCGGCGTCGATCTTTCCATCGATCAGACCAAGTTCCATGACCAGTTCGCCAGCGACGTGCCGGCTGAACAGGCTGCCCTGATGGCGGCGGCCCAGCGGCCGATCACCGAAGCGGCCCTGACCGAAAAATCCGGCGAGCCTGCCTGGAAGAAACTGCCGTCATGGTTTGTCTACGGCACCAGCGACAAGAACATCCCGGCCGCAGCTCTTGGCTTCATGGCCGAGCGGGCAGGGTCCAAGCTGACCGTCGTGGTCGATGGCGCATCCCACGTCGTGATGGTTTCGCAGCCGCAGAAGGTGGCGGAGCTCATCGAAGAGGCCGCGAAGTAACGTCTCTCTGAAGGGTGACGGCAATTCAGCAGCACAGGGCGCAGCGCAGCCGCTGCGTCCTGTCACATACCTGTCAACGACCCCTAATAAGGGAGGGGTGACGCAATCCCGAGGACCCCTCCCATGAAGACGATCGTTTCCGCCGCTGCTCTTCTCGCCGCGAGCCTTTTTGCCATTCCGACCTCGGCCGCAAACCTCGTTCTCTACACCAGCCAGCCGAACGAGGATGCGCAGGCGACGGTCGATGGCTTCATGGTCGCCAATCCCGATATCAAGGTCGACTGGGTGCGCGACGGCACGCCGAAGATCATCGCCAAGCTCCAGGCCGAGATCCAGGCCGGCAACCCGGTCGCCGACCTTCTGCTCATCGCCGACATGGTGACGCTGGAGCGCTTGAAGCAAGACGGCAAGCTGCTCGCCTACAAGTCGCCGGAAGCCGCGCAATACGACGCCAGTCTCTACGACGCCGACGGCTACTATTACTCGACCAAGCTGATCACGACAGGCATCATGTACAACACCTCGGCCGGCATGAAGCCCGCGGGCTGGAAGGACCTGACCAAGCCGGAGGCCAAGGGCCTCGTCACCATGCCGAGCCCGCTCGCCTCGGGTGCGGCGCTCATCCACGCCCAGACACTGGCTGCCGTTCCCGGCCTCGGCTGGGACTTTTACAAGGCGCTTCAGGCAAACGGCGCGATTGCCGCCGGCGGCAACGGCGCCGTGCTGAAGTCGGTCGCCTCGGGCGAAAAGGCTTACGGCATGGTCGTCGATTACCTGCCGATCCGCGAGAAGGCCAAGGGCGCGCCCGTCGAGTTCGTCTTCCCGAGCGAAGGCGTTTCCGCCGTCACCGAGCCGGTCGGCATTCTCGCCAGCACCAAGAATGCGGAGGCGGCGAAGAAATTCGTCGATTACGTGCTCTCGGAAAAGGGCCAGGAAGGCTTCCTCAAGCTCGGCTATATCCCGGCCCGCAACGACATGAAGCTGCCGGAGGGTTTCCCGGCGCGCGACGCCATCAAGGTGCTGCCGATCAAGGCGGCGGAAGCTCTGAAAAATACCGATCAGGATCTGAAGACCTTCTCGGGCATTTACGGTTCGAACTGATCCTTCCATGCATGGTTATGTGAGATCGGGAAACAGCCAGCCCGCCTGGCTGTTTCCCTTTATCGTCGTTGTCGTCCTGATCCTCAGCGTGCTGCCGCTCGCCCGCCTCGCCATGGTCGGCATTGCGGCCTTCGCCAACGGCGGCGTCATCGATGTGCTGAGCGAACCGTCGCTCTGGCAGGCCACCTATTACACCATCGTCACCGCGGTCTTGGGCACGATCGTCTCGCTTCTCATCGGCTGCCTCTTCGCCTTCCTGCTGACGCTGACCGATCTTCCCGGCAAAGGGCCGCTCAGCTTCTTCTTCGTGCTGCCGATGATGATCCCGCCGCAGGTGACGGCGCTTGCCTGGGTGCAGATGTCGGGGCCGTCGAGCCCGTTGTTGAAGGCGCTCTCGCTTGCGCCGCCGCTGGGGTCGCCGCAGCCGCTCTATTCGGTGGGCGGCATCGCGCTGCTCTATGGCGTGCAGCATGCGCCGCTGGTCTATCTGGCGCTCAGGGCCGGGCTGATGACGCTGCCGCGCGACGGTGTCGAGGCCGCGCGGCTTTCCGGCGCCTCGAGCCTCAGGGTGTTCCGCGACATCATCCTGCCGCTGTCGCTGCCCGGCGTCATCGCCGGGGCGGCAATCTCCTTCGTCTCCTGCACCGGCAATTTCGGCATTCCCGCCATTCTCGGCATCCCGGCCTCGATCTATACGCTGCCGACGCTCATCTTCACCAAATTCTCAGCCTTCACCAGCCGCACCTTCGGCGATGTCGCCGTGCTCTCGGGCATCATCGCGATGATCTCGGTCGCAGGGCTGATGGTCCAGGACCGGGCGCTCAGAGGCTGGGACTATCGTGTCATCGGCCTGTCGGGGGCAAGTGCCGCTTTCCAGCTCGGTCCCTGGCGCTTCCTTGCCATGCCGCTTCTCTGGGCGATCCTGTTCTTCATCCTGGCCGCACCCTTCTTCGCGCTCGTCGCCGGCGCGCTGGTGCCGGCCTATGGCGTGCCGCTCACCCACAAGACCATGTCGCTGCATGCCTTTCAGGAGATCCTGTTCCGGCAGGCGGTCACGCGCACGGCCTTTGTCAATTCGCTGTGGCTTGCCGGCGCCACCGCGCTTGGTCTGCTCGTCGTGACGGTGCTTGCGGCTTATGTGCTGACGCGGCGTAGAGACCTGGCGTCGCGTATCGTCGCCAGCCTGATCGAGATACCTTATTCGCTGCCCGGCATCGTCTTGGCGGTCGCCTTCATCCTGGTCTTCGCCGCACCCGTCCCGGTCCTCAACATCTCGCTTTACGGCACGATCTGGATCATCCTGATCGCCTATTTCTCCTCCTTTTTCGCCGTCAGCCTAAAGCCGCTGATCACCGCCTTCCACCAGCTCGATCCAGCGCTGGAAGAGGCCGCACGGCTTTCCGGCGCCGGCTTCGTCCGCCGACTCTTCGATATCATCGTGCCGCTGATTGCGCCCGCCGTCGGCGCCTCGGTCATCCTCGTCTTCCTGATCGCCTGCAACGAGCTGACGATCTCGGCGCTGCTCTGGTCGGCCGGCACCCAGACGCTCGGCGTCGCGATCTACAATCTCGATGACAGCGGCAGTTCCGACCTTGCTTCGGCGCTCTCAGTGCTCGTCGTGCTCATGGTCGTCGTCATGATGCTGCTGCTCGAGCTTCTGACCAAACGCCTTCCGAAAGGGGTGGTCCCATGGCGCAACTGACCCTCAATCAGGTGGCCAAGGATTTCGGCACCGGAAGGGCGGCCGTCAGCGGTTTTTCGCTCGATGTGCGCGAGGGCGGTTTCCTGGCGCTGCTCGGGCCTTCCGGCTGCGGCAAGACGACGGTGCTGCGGATGATCGCCGGTTTCGAGGCGCCTTCCGACGGCTCGATCCACCTCGGGGAGCGGCTGCTTGCCGATGCGGCGCAATCGCTGCCGCCGGAAAAGCGCAATATGGCGATGGTCTTCCAATCCTATGCGCTCTGGCCGCATATGAGCGTGGCCGACAATGTCGGCTATCCCCTCAAGGTGCACGGCATCTCGGGTGAGGCCTACCGGGCGAAAGTACAGGACGCGCTCTCCACCGTCCGGCTCGCCGATTACGCCGGGCGGCGGCCGGCCGATCTCTCCGGCGGCCAGCGCCAGCGCGTGGCGCTCGCCCGCTGCCTGGTGACGTCGCCTGACGTCGTGCTGCTCGATGAGCCGCTCGCCAATCTCGACCGGCACCTGAAGCAGGAGATGGAGGAGACCTTCCGCGAGTTCCACCAGCGCTCGGGCGCGACGATGATTTACGTCACCCACGATCAGAGCGAGGCGATGGCGCTCGCGACCGACGTCGCCGTCATGTCGGAGGGCCGGCTGCTGCAGGTGGCATCGCCGGCCGAAATCTATGCCCGGCCGGACGGCCGCATTGTCGGCGGGCTGATCGGGCGCGGCGCGATCCTGACGCTGCCTGTGATGGGCGGCGAACGCCATCTGGAGTGGGATGAGTTGCAGGATGCGCTGCAGGCGGCCAATATCGATGGCGCCGATATTCTGGTGCGGCCGGAGGATGTGATCATCGGCGGCGAGGGCGCTCCCGCGACCGTCGAATCCGTGCTTTTCGAGGGCGAGCGCTACGCCGTCAAACTGACGCTCGGCAACGGCCAGACGCTGCGCGCCTACAGCCGCGTCGTCGTCGAGGCCGGAGAAGCCGTGCGTGTCGTCATCCGCGCGGGGTGGCGGCTCTGATCGAGATAATCGCATCCGGGGGCGGCAAGAGGGGCGTTTGTCCGCAATTTTCTCGGCCCGCCACCTTTTCCTGCAGCGATTGCCGGATAAGGTACTGCGCGCAACCGGACTCATTCCATGTCGCTTCGCCTCGCCACTTTCAACGTCGAAAACCTGCTCACCCGTTTCGATTTTACGGGTTTTCGCAACCAGCTTCGCCAGGACCGCGTCATCAAGCTTTTCGAGGTGAACAGCGAGGGCGTCTATCAGCAGCTCGAGCAGGCGCGCGTGATCGCCGCCACCGATGATACGAGGCAGATGACGGCGCTGGCGATCGCCGATGCCGACGCCGATATCCTCTGCCTGCAGGAAATCGACAATATGGCCGCTCTTCAGGCGTTCGAATACGGCTATCTCTTCCGCATGGTCGGAAACGGCTATCGGCAGAAATTCCTGGTCGAGGGCAATGACAGCCGCGGAATCGATGTCGCCGTGCTGATGCGCGAGGAAACGCGCGATGGCCAGAAGATCGAACTCAGGGATATCAGAAGTCACGCGATGACGACCTATCGCGATTTCGATCTCTTCGACGAGGAACTGGCGCTTACCAACCGTATCGACGACAAGATCTTCAAGCGCGACTGCCTGGAGCTCGACCTCCTGATCGGCGGCAGGCCTTTCTCGCTCTATGTTGTGCATTTCAAGTCGATGGGCAATCCGCGCGACGGGCTGGACGGGCGGCAATCGACACTGCCGCTCCGTCGCGCCGAGGCGCGCGCCGTGCGTCGCATCATCGAGGACCGCTTCGGCGCCGGCCACACCGCCTCGAAGAGCTTTGCGATCTGCGGCGACATGAACGACTATCAGGAGCGCGTCGCCGTCGTTGGGCGGCGCGGCGCCGGTTATCATTTCGAGCATCAGGCGGAGACCGAAAGCGCGCTCGACGTCTTCAGCCATGACAGTTTTGCGGAAAATGTCGTCCGCCGTCGTCAGCCCCTCGACCGCTGGACGCTTTATCATGCGCGCGGGCCGCAGGAGCAGCACCTCTGCCAGCTCGATTATATCTGGCTTTCGCCCGCACTTGCCGCCCATAATGCCGGCCGCCTGCCCGAGATCATCCGCAGCGGCCAACCCTACCGCACCATCTTCCCGCCGGGGCAGGAGGTGGAGCGTTATCCCCGTAGCGGCTGGGACCGGCCGAAGGCCTCCGACCATTGCCCCGTCATCATGACACTGGATCTCCCCTGAAAGCGAACATGAAAACGAATTTGAGCAGAAATTTTCCGAACGCCGATTTTCCCGATGATTTCGCCGGCTGGCCGCCGGAGAACACGGTCTTCCCCATCGCCGGCGTTGATCTCCGCGTCCTGCCCGGCACTCATCCTTTCGTCGCCGCCGAGGAGACGGCGATCCGCGAGAATTGGGTGAGGGAGATCGCCGCCAACCCGGCGCTCTTCGATGGGCGGCTGATTTTCCAGCAGCGGCTGTCGCTCGGTAAGGAAGGAATTTCGGGTGAGGGCTACGTCACGCCCTTTTCCGCCTTCATGTACTGGCGCCGCCAGCCCCAACGCCAAGGCGGGCTGCACATCTTCGCCTATCCCGTGCTCGAAAGCTCCGACGGCGCGCTGGTTGCGATCCGCATGGGTGCGCACACCGCCAATCCCGGCCAGGTCTATTTCGCCGCCGGCTCGCTGGAACCCGAGGATATCTTCAACGGGCGCTGCGACATCGAAGCCAATATGCGCCGCGAGGTTCTCGAGGAAACCGGCCTCAATCTTTCCGATTCGGTGGCGGGGCAGCAGCTCTTTTCCAGCCACGCCAGGCGTACGGTGACGTTGCTGAGGCTCTTCCGTTTCGACCTGACGGCAGACGAGATGGTCGATCGGATCGAGGCCCACATGCTGGTCGCCGAAGACAAGGAGATCGCGGGTGCGGTGGCGATCCGTTCGGCTGATCGTGACGCGTATCCGTATAACATCGCCATGCTGCCGGTGATTGACTGGTATTTCGGGAAGAGTGGCGCATAGGGCGCGGCAATCGGAGGCCGCCCTCGTCCTTCGAGGCCCCTTTCGGGGGTACCACGCTCGTCAAGCGCTTCCGAGAAAAAATCGATTTTCATTAACGATCCCGCGCAAATTGCAGGCTGCCGACGTCTCGTGCCGGAGACGGGTTGTTCTTACCCGAGTTAGCGCCTTGCACTCGGTCGCATGGTCGGGCAGGTTGGCGGCGCGACGATCGATTCAAGGAGGCCGATGTGGCGCGAAGCTACAGCGTCTATGACGTGTTCACCGATCGAAAGCTTGCGGGCAATCCGCTGGCGGTGGTTTTCGACGGCGACAATCTCAGCGACGAGGCGATGCAGGCGATCACCCGGGAGATCAATCTCTCCGAAACGGTTTTCGTGCAGCCTTCAACCAATCCCGCCTACGCGGCGAAGCTCAGAATCTTCACGCCGGGCCGCGAGCTGCCCTTTGCCGGTCATCCCACAGTCGGCACGGCGGTGGCGCTGGCCGAGCGGGCTCATGGCGCAGCGGCGCTCGATCTCGTCATGGTGCTTGAGGAAAATGTCGGGCCGGTGCGTTGCGCCGTGCGGCTGAGGCAGGGCGAGGCGAGCTTTGCCGAATTTGACCTGCCGCGCAAATCGCAGCAGGCCGTCATGCCGCTCGACAAGCTCGGTATTGCCGATGCGCTGTCGTTGAAGGTCACCGAAATCGGCTTCGAAAACCACGTTCCGTCGGTCTGGAGCGCCGGCGTTCCGTTTCTGCTCATTCCGGTGCACGATGTCGGCACGGCGCAGCGGGTGGAATTCGATCCGCAGCTTTGGGAAAAGATCGTGCCCTTCGTCGATGGCGCGCTGGCCTCGGCCTATGTCTATTGCCGCGGCGGCGTCAACCACGTGGCGAAGTTCCATGCGCGCATGTTCGCCAGCGGCATGGGCATCGTCGAGGATCCGGCCACCGGGGCGGCGGCGGCCGCTCTCTCCGGCGCAATCCGCCATTTTGACCGGCTGACCGACGGGCACCACCCGATCATGATCGAGCAGGGCGTCGAGATGGGCCGTCCGTCCTTCATCCACCTGCATATCGATGTCGAAGGCGGGACGATTTCCAACGCGCGGATCGGCGGCCAGGCGGTGCGACTGGCGAGTGGCACACTCGATCTTTGAGTTTATGAGAGCGCCGCGCTCCGGCAGGCGGGACGCTCTATCACCTTGAATTGGCGCATCATCCCTCGCGGAGATCGTTTCCGATTTTTAGGATTGTGCGCCGCATTTCGGCGCTGCGGAAAAATCTTTGAGATTAACCAAAGAATTTTCGCTGATGCGCTGGACAAGCCTGCCGATCCTGTTTATACGCCCCGTCACACCGCGCAGCCAAGCGCGAACGGGTGATTAGCTCAGTTGGTAGAGCAGCTGACTCTTAATCAGCGGGTCGTAGGTTCGAGCCCTACATCACCCACCAATCTTCTTGAAAAGATCGAGATTTTTAAATTCGGACCGGGCTTCCGGTTTGATGGAAATCGTTCCAGAAACGGAAGATCTGGTTGATACTGGCTGCACCGACACGCTTGCCCTATGTTCTTCTCCGAAGCTGGAGGGTTTCATGAAAAGCGTCGTCTTTGCCGTTGCCTTGTCGCTGTCGTCGCCGGCTCTTGCTGGCGGCGTGATGGAAGTCAAAGCGAGCGCACATAGCTGCGGCGAGATTGCGCAGATCATCCGTCAGAATAAGAAGGTCTTCGTTCGAGTCGGTTTTGGCGGGCGCAGTTTTCGGTATCCGCCGGCGCAATGCAGCCTGGGCGACAAGCGCAGCACGGCGAGTTTCCGCGATGCTGAAGGGCGGCAGTGCGTCCTTGATTATGCCTGCGTCTATGATCCCGCCTCGCTTTACAATTTCCCCTGACAATGCGGCAACTGTCTTAACTCTTTGAGAACCATTGACAAATGGGAGCGAAACTCCTTGAACCCGGAGCCTCAATGCCAGGGAAATGTCATGTCAGAGCAGCCTGGCTTTAGCATCGGGGCCGCCGTAACCGGTTGGCCACCTTCAGAAGTGGATCTGGCTGCCTCTATTTTGCGAGCACATAAAAGCTATGCGCTCGCTACTATCGCAACCTGCTGGCCGACGCCAACTTCTTGAGAGATCAGCTCCTTATCGCCAGCAGTCTGATGTCGAAAAATATCGTGCGCCGCTTGAAGGCTCAGAAAGAGCGTCTTGTACCATGAAGCACCAGAAGGGCATCGACCTTGTCAGGTCTGGCGCCGACGCCGGCTACTCAGTCAACGAAGGCAGCCGACGAGGGGCTTCAGGACTGGGCTCGACCAAACCTGCGAGAAGGGCCACGGCCTATGGCGGGGATCAGCTGACATTGGCCGAGGTCAAGAAAGGGGAGAGCCTCAGCGCGAGGTGCGTGGGCATGCTGTCACGAAGCCCGGATCGACCATTCGGAGCTCGCGCGACGGTTCGGCGCCAGTACGATGATCGGCATGCCGACGCCAAGGCTGCGGTGCGGATCGTGCGGCAATAAGGGTAACAACAGATGGATTGCGGATGGAGGGGCATCGCATCACTAGGCACCACACGTCAGGCGATGGTCGCTTTGAATGAGAGCGGGCGGGAATTCCTGCTCCGACGCGGTGCAGGCAAATTCCCTACTGGCCCTCTGGGCCGAGCGCCCTACTTCAGCCCTCCCATTCAGGAGTTACCCATGAAAAGTGTCGTCGTGGCCGTCGCGTTATCGCTGTCGTCGGCAGCCTTTGCCGCCGAGACGGTGGAAGTCAATGCCAGGGACCACAGCTGCGCGGAACTCCGACGCGTCATTCAGCAGGAAAAGCGGGTCTTCGTGCGCATGGGATTCGGCGGCCGCAGCTTTCGTTATCCGCCGGCGAGGTGCAATCTGGGGGACAAATACGACACTGCGCGAGTGAGAGACGCAGACGGCAAGATCTGCCTCCTCGACCATGAGTGCGTCTACGATCCTCAGTCTTTCTATAACAGAATCCCCAACTAGCCTTTGAATCCCAGCGTCGCTCGACCAATCGAGCCTGCGAAAGCGCCGGCCCGGTCCGGACCGATGGCGGCGATGTCGACACGATGGAGAGCCATTCCGGCGGCAGTTACAAGACCTCCGGTAGCCGAGACCGCTTTTCCAGACCGGCAGAGCCTTAAGGGTCCGACGGCAAGAAATCAATAAAGGCAGGTAGCCGGACTGGTTCGGAGTTGGTGACGAGAACAAGAAAAAAGGCCGGGCGAAACTCGCACCGACCTTCCTCGATCTGTCTCAATGACGGCTGCCAGTACATCCGTGGTCAGCCGTCAGAGACAAATTTAATAATCTCTAAATAAGTGCCGATTGCGGTTATTCAAGGGCCGGCCGCACAAAAGAAGCTCGTGCCCGCGCGTCACTCTGAGATTGCGGTCACCTTAGGATCATACGCATCTTCGATGCATAGATCCTCCTTGGCGTGTCCTGGCCGGACGCGCCAAGGAGGTATCTAGCGCGGCTCCTTTCGACCGGCAGCGGTTACTGCTGAGCAGGAGCGGCCGGCGGGGTAGCCGGTGCGGGTGCCGGAGCAGGCGTTGCGCTGTTATCGGTCGGAGCGATCGGCTTAGCCGGGGCCGGCTCGGACTGGGTCGTGGAGGCTGTCGTATCCGGCGAAGTGCCGGGAGGTGTGCTGCTCCACTGCGAATAGGCGAATGCAGCAACAGCGATCACGGCCAATGCAGCAACCCAAACAACCCACGTATTGCTGCTGCGCGTCGTCGGCGTCGTGCGCAGATCCAGGTTCGGGTTCAGCGGGCGGTTCGGATCGTTGGCATTATTGGGGTCGTACGTCATGGTACTTTCTCCTCTTTCGGTGATGAAGTAATGGATCAGTGGGACTTTTGTTCCATTCTGGGGCCGAAGTGCCTGTGTTGGCGGGATTTTTGAGCCTGGAGCGGCTTCTTGAGCGGAAAGCAAAAGGCAATTGCGGGGATGACGCCTGAGGAGATCGTGCTGTCATACGCACAGCACAGCCGCCGTATAGACGGGCATAACCGCAGCGGAAGCGTCGTTCTTGACAGGACGGGGTGTCTTTGCCAATGCTTTGGATCTGGGGTCGCGATCACCCCACGAGGCGTCATGCTGAAGAATCGCGTCCGGTAAACCCGATCAACGGAGGACGCGTCATGCCGTCATTTCTCGAAATTTCTCCCGACAAGCTCAGCCGCCTCATTGGTACTCCTGGGGCGCCCTGCATCATCGACGTCCGCACGGACGAGGATTTCGGGCTCGATCCGCGCCTGGTGCCGGGCTCGATCCGGCGCGACCACGCCGAGGTTGCGTCCTGGGCTGATAGCATCAATGCCGATGCCGTCGTCGTGGTCTGCCACAGGGGCGCCAAACTCAGCCATGGTGTCGCCGCCTATCTCAGGCATGCCGGGATCGAGGCGGAAAGCCTCGAAGGCGGCTTCGAAGCCTGGGTCGCGGCGGGACCCGTCGTGCCCGAGGCGAAGCTGCCGCGTCGCGACGGGCAGGGACGCACCGTCTGGGTGACACGGGCGCGGCCAAAAATCGACCGCATTGCCTGTCCCTGGCTGATTCGGCGTTTCGTCGATCCGAATGCCGTCTTCCTGTTCGTGCCGGCGCCTGAAGTTGTCGCCGTCGGCGAGCGCTTCGGGGCTGCGCCCTTCGATATCGAGGACGTGTTCTGGAGCCATCGTGGCGAGCTCTGCACCTTCGACGTGATGGTCGAGGAGTTCGGCCTGGCCTCCGAACCGCTCTTGCGCCTTGCGCGGATCGTCAGGGCGGCGGATACGGCCAGGCTCGATCTCGCGCCCGAGGCATCCGGTCTGCTTGCCGCCTCGCTCGGCCTCTCGAGAATGTATTCCGACGATCTGGAGCAGCTCGAGGCCGGAATGCTTCTCTACGATGCCTTCTTCCGCTGGTGCCGCGATGCGACCGAAGAGACCCACAACTGGCCCGCGCCGAAAAAGAGAGTATGAGATGGTCGACATGACGGAGAATGCGCCCGCCGGACAGGCGGGCAAGAAGGACGCGGGCGAGGGGCATCACCACGGCGTTTCGTTTGGGGAGGCGTTCCGGGTGTGGCTGCGCGTCGCCGCCTTGAGCTTCGGCGGCCCGGCCGGCCAGATCGCCGCCATGCACCGCATTATCGTCGACGAGAAGCGATGGATCGGCGAGCATCGCTTTCTGCATGCGCTGAATTATTGCATGCTGCTTCCTGGCCCCGAGGCGCAGCAGCTCGCTGTCTATATCGGCTGGCTGATGCACCGCACATTGGGCGGTCTCGTTGCCGGCGTGCTCTTCGTGCTGCCGGGCTTCCTGTCGATCCTCGGCCTCAGCTACATCTACGCGGCCTATGGCAGCGTCGGCATCGTCGCCGGCCTGTTCTTCGGCCTGAAAGCGGCCGTCCTTGCCGTCGTCGTGCAGGCCGTCATCCGCATCGGCAGCCGGGCGCTGAGGAACCGCGTCATGCTTGCCGTGGCGGCCGCGGCCTTCGTCGCCATCTTCTTCCTCCACGTGCCGTTCCCGCTGATTGTGTTGGCCGCCGGAATCATCGGTTTCTTCGGCGGCAGGCTCGGTCTCGACGCCTTCAAGGCGGGCGGCGGCCATAAGGCCGCAAGCGGCGCGATGCTGTCGGATGCGGAATCGGCGCTAGGTGAGGGTATTCCGGCGCATGCGCGCGCCAACCTCGCCTGGTCGATGCGCATATCAGCTATACTGCTCGCCCTCTGGCTGGTGCCGGTCGCCACCCTTTACGCGTTCTTCGGCCCAGGTGACGTCTTCAGCCAGATCGGCCTGTTCTTCAGCAAGATGGCGGTCGTCACCTTCGGCGGCGCCTATGCCGCGCTCGCCTATGTCGCGCAGGAGGCCGTGCAGCATTTCGGCTGGCTGAAGCCGGGCGAGATGCTGGACGGTCTCGGCATGGCCGAGACGACGCCGGGGCCGCTGATCATGGTGCTCCAGTTCGTCGGCTTCATGGCCGCCTTTCGCAATCCCGGCTCGCTCGATCCGATGCTTGCCGCCACCCTTGCTGCGATCCTGACGACATGGGTAACCTTCGTGCCCTGTTTCCTCTGGATCTTTCTTGGTGCGCCCTTTATCGAAAAGTTGCGCGGCAATGTCGCGCTTGCCGGGGCAATGTCGGCGATCACGGCGGCGGTGGTCGGCGTCATTCTCAACCTCGCCATCTGGTTCGGCCTGCATACGCTGTTTGCCGAAGTCGCGCAGGTCAGTTTCGGAAACCTGCGGCTCGATATTCCACAGCTGCAATCTGCCGTACCGGCGGCGATCGCGCTCTCTGTCGCCGCCGCCATCGCACTTTTCCGCTTCAAGACCTCGGTTATCACGACGCTCTTCGGCTGTGCGATCGCTGGCATGCTCTGGACGCTGGCGATAAACTGATCAGGCCTCTGTTCCCTCGGCGGGAACGCGGGTTGCGAGCATCTTGTCGATGCGCATGCCGTCCATGTCGAGCACCTCAAAGCGCCAGTCTTCGAAGAGGAAGGTTTCGCCGGCTTCCGGGATATGCTGGAGCTGATGCAGCGCGAAGCCCGCCAGCGTATGAAAATCGGCGTCGGGGCGATCCTTGAGGCCCAGCCGTTCGAAGGCGTCGAAGGCCGGCATCATCGCGTCAATCAGCAGCGAACCGTCTTCCCGCACGACAATGTCGGGCTCCTCGTCGGCGCCCGGCAGATCGCCGGCGATGGCTTCGAGCAGGTCGGTCTGGGTGACGATGCCTTCGAGACTGCCATATTCGTCGACGACGATGGCGAGGCGAACGGGCGACGCCTTGAAGCTGTCGATGACGCGCACGACCTTGCTACCCTCGTGCAGCACCAGGGGCTGCTTGATCACCTCCAGCGGCCTGACCTTGCCGCCGTCGAGGACCTGATCGAGAAGATCCTTCTTCAACACCATGCCGATCGGTTCGTCGATCGAGCCGCGGGCGACCAGCAACTGCTCATGGCTGCACTCTCGGATCGTCTTCAGAATCTCCGCCTCGCTGTCGTCGGCATCAAACCATTCGATGTCGAGACGCGGGGTCATGATGTCGGAGATCGGCCGGTCGCCGATGTTGAATACCCGCTCGACGAGTTGCTGCTGCACCTGGTTCAGAAGACCGGCCTCCTGGCTCTCGGCGACCAGCAACTTTAACTCCTGCGGGGAGTGGAACGAGGATTCTCCGGTTCCGGCGCGAAGGCCGACCGCCCGCAGCACAAGGTTGCCCATACTGTTCAAGGTGAAGATCGCCGGCTTGAACAATAGCAGGAAGAGGCCGAGTGGACGCACGACGGCAAGCGAGGTCGCCTCGCTGCGCTGCAGCGCCAGGCTTTTCGGCGCAAGTTCGCCGAGCACGATGTGCAGCGCCGTGATGATGACGAAAGCGATGACGATGGAGACGGTATGGGCGCCGGTTGTCGCCCACGGTTCAGGCAGCCAGGAGAGCAGCGGTTCGATCAGATGGGCGAGCGCCGGCTCGCCTACCCAGCCCAGAGCCAGCGACGAGATGGTGATGCCGAGCTGGGTTGCGGCGAGATTAGCATCGAGATTGTCGATGGCGCGCTGGAGAGCGGAGGCGTTCATGCGACCGGCCGCGACAAGCTCGGTAACACGGCTGCGCCTCATCGAAACCAGTGCGAATTCTGCGGCGACGAAGAAGCCATTGGCAGCGACGAGAAAGAACACGGCTAGTATCCCGACAAAGTCGAAGAGCCCGCCCGCGGATTCGGACATATTTTGCTTACCCCTGAATTGATGCGAGTCCGAAACTACACGCTCGCACAGAGCTGGCAAGGCGCGGCCGCCATTCTTGCGATGCCGCGGCGCTTATCGCTTTGGCGCTTCGAAGAGCTCGACAGGGTTTCCGGCCGGGTCTTCCAGCAGGATCTGCTTGCCGCCGATGCCCTGGACTATGTCGTTGCGAAAATGCGCGCCCGCCTGGCGCAGTTTAGTGACTTCGGCTTCGAGGTCGGCGACTTCGATCTGGATGCGGTTCCATCCACCGGGCTCCGGCCATCGTCCGTCCGGCATCGCCTGGGAGGCTCCGCCCGGTCCGGTTGTGCCGCTGACGAGCAGACGAAAACCGTCCCTCGTCAGAATGGCGAAGCTCGGGGCCGGGTGAAGCGCGACCGAAAAGCCGAGATGCCGCGTGTAGAATTCCAACGCGGCGTCGACGTCGTCAACGATATAACGCATGCTGATGCCGGGCATGATTTCCTCCATCATCTTTAAGGCGAGCGATCCCGGACGACGGATCCAATTGCCCCAGGTGCTCGATCGAAGGTGCGGAGCAGCGCTCCGTTATTTGAATCTGCGCCCAATTCCGCACAAAATCGAATCCGATCTTCGGGACTATGCGTCGATCGCGTCGTGTCGGGAAGAACGGCAGTTCACTGGAGTGTGTAAAATTAAACTAAAACGCCGATTGGGAATGGATGAGGGCGGTGAAGGGATAAGCACAGTCGCTCTCCCCGCCTTCCTCATTCCTGTGCTCGTCACAGGGATGAGGGTGGGTGAGGTGACGCCTGCCCTAAACCTTCCGGCGCACAGCGGCGATGATGCCAAGCAGTCTCTTCGGCATCAACCTTCACATCGCCCTCATGCGTCGACGGATGCAGCCCCTCGACCGGCGGCAACGGATCGCATTCCTCGCAGACGCAGCGATATCGTTTGATCGCTGTCGCCTTCATGCCGCCTGCCGGCTCCAGCTGGCGAAGGGGTCGGGCAGGTTGCGCCAGCGTTCAGGTGTGAAGGCATCACTTTCCACCAGACAGGCGTCGAGTTCGCTGCTGATCCACGCGTCGTCCATCGGGTCGGCGCCGATGAAGACGATTTCCTGGCGACGGTCGCCCCATACGGGGTCGAGATAGGGGCCGATGGCGCTGAGGAAACCGGGCGCGTCGGGCCATTGTTCGCGCGGCACGGAAGCCCACCACAGGCCCATCTTGCCGGTGCGCACGATCGCGCCGGCCTGACTGATCTCGCCGACATGGTGCGGTCGGGTCGCCAGCCAGAAGAAGCCCTTGGCGCGCACCACGCCCGGCCATGTCCGATCGAAAAAAGCCTGCAATCTTGCCGGATGGAAGGGCCGCTTCTCGCGATATACGAAGGAGCGAATGCCGTATTCCTCGGTCTCCGGCACGTGATCCCTGAAGCCGTGCAGTTCCTTGTACCAGAGCGGATGGGTCTCGGCCCTCTCGATGTCGAAACGGCCGGTGCCAAGCACCTCCGCGAGCGGCACCTTGCCGAAATCCGCCTCGATCAGCTTCGCATCCGGATTGAGGCCGATGATGATCTTGCGTGCGGCGTCGCGCTGCTCGTCGCTTGCCGTGCCGATCTTGTTCAGCACCACGACATCGGCGAATTCGATCTGCTCGACCAGCAGGTCGACGATCATCCTGTTGTCGCCGTCGCCTGCGGTTTCGCCGCGGTCGGCGAGGAGATCGGCCGAGGCATAGTCGGCCAGCAGATTGGCGGCATCGACGACGGTCACCATCGTATCAAGCCTTGCGACATCGGACAGGCTTTCACCGTTCTCGTCGCTGAATTCGAAGGTGGTGGCGACGGGCAGGGGTTCGGCGATGCCTGTGGATTCGATCAGCAGGTAATCAAAGCGGCCCTGATCTGCGAGCTGACGCACCTCCTTCAGCAGGTCGTCGCGCAGAGTGCAGCAGATGCAGCCGTTGGTCATCTCGACCAGCTGTTCCTCCGTGCGAGAGAGATTGGCGCCGCCATCGCGCACCAGTGCGGCGTCGATGTTCACCTCGCTCATGTCGTTGACGATCACGGCGACGCGCAGGCCCTCGCGATTGGCGAGCACATGGTTGAGCAGGGTCGTCTTGCCGGCGCCGAGAAAGCCGGAGAGCACCGTGACCGGAAGTCTGTTGTCCATGGGAACCTCATCGGATCGATATTTGATGTTATATCATTACATATGTGGCGACGAAAAAAGGCGGAACGGGGTCATCCGCCTCTTTCCGCCTCAGCTCTCCCCGGGAGGCCTTTTATCAAGGCGCTCCCGCGCGTCGCATGAATGTCATGCGCTGGAGAGGCAGGCCTTCATGCTGTCGGCAATGCCGCGCATGAGAGTGAAGTAGAGATCGGGGCCGGCCTTGAGGGTCGCTGCTTCCGGATCGAGCACACCTGATTTGGCGCTCGTGCCTTCGATGACGACCTTGACGAGGCGCGGCTCGAATTGCGGTTCGGCAAAGACGCAGGTTGCGCCGAGTTCGCCGACCTTGCGGTGGATTTCCGACACGCGCTCGGCGCCGGGAATGGTTTCCGGGCTGACGGTGATCGAGCCGGCGACGCGGATGCCGTAACGGTTCTCGAAATATTGGTAGGCGTCGTGGAAGACGACGAAAGGCTTGTCCTTGACGGGGGCGACGGTGGCGGCGATCTCCTTGTCCAGCGCCGTCAGCTTATCGTCAAGCGCCTTGGCATTGGCCTGATAGGTCAGTGCATTGGCGGGGTCGGCGGCGACCAGTGTCGTGGTGATGACAGTCGCCATCGCCTTGGCATTCATCGGGTCGAGCCAGAGATGCGTGTCGAAGGCGCCGTGGCCGTGCTCATGCTCTTCATGATCATCGTGATGCGCGTGGCCACTGTCATGTCCGGGCTCAGCCGCATGATCGTGGCCATGGTCATCTTCGGCGGCATCCGCATGCTCGGGGGCGCTTTCCTGGTCCCCGTCGTCATGCGGCTCGAAGGCGCCGCCTTCGCGGAAGGGCAGCTTGGCCAGTCCTGGAGCGTTGTCGAGTTCGACGACACTGGCGTTCGAGCCCAGCGTCTCGAGCGGCTTTTCCAGGAAAGCCTCCAGGTTCGGGCCGACCCAGAAGACGACCTTCGCCTCCTGCAAGGTCCGCGCGTTCGAGGGCTTCATGCTGTAGGTGTGCGGGGAGGCGGCGCCATCGACGATCAATTCCGGCTCGCGCACGCCCTGCATGATCGCCGCAACCAGTGAGTGGATCGGCTTGATCGAGGTGACGACGACGGGCGCATCGGCAGCCCGCATCGTCCCGGCAAAGAGCAGGGCGGGGATCGCAAGGACCGGGATGGCGAGGGCAGCCGAAATTCTGAGGGCCAGGGTTTTCAGGGCAGGCCCCAAGGCGCGTTTCATCATATGCTCCGCTTGAATTACAAATGTTATGTTATTACATCAATTGCGTTATGCTATAACGTGTGCAATAGCAGGATGCAACAGCGCTTTCGGAAAATTTGATGCTCTCTCCCGCAAATACCAAGGGCGAACGGCTGGTTTCGCTCGAAAATGTCGGCGTGTTGCGCGGCGGCCGCTGGCTGGTGCGCGGCGTGGAATTTTCCGTTTCGCGCGGCGAAATCGTCACGCTGATCGGGCCGAACGGCTCGGGCAAATCGACGAGCGCCAAGGCGGCAATCGGTGTGCTGAAGCCGGACGAGGGCAGGGTGGAGCGCCTCTCCGGCCTCAAGGTAGGCTATGTCCCGCAGAAGCTTTCGATCGACTGGACGCTGCCGCTGACGGTGCGCCGACTGATGACGCTGACCGGGCCGCTGCCAGAGCGCGACATACAGGCCGCACTCGAAGCCGCCGGCATTGCCCACATGATTGGCGCCGAGGTGCAGCACCTTTCCGGCGGTGAGTTCCAGCGGGCGCTGATGGCCCGGGCGATTGCCCGCAAGCCTGACCTGCTGGTGCTCGACGAGCCGGTGCAGGGGGTGGATTTCTCCGGCGAGATCGCGCTCTACGACCTCATCAAATCGATCCGCAACGCCAGCGGCTGCGGCGTCCTGCTGATCTCGCACGATCTCCATGTCGTCATGGCCGAGACCGATACGGTGATCTGCCTCAACGGCCATGTCTGCTGCCGCGGCACGCCCGAGGCCGTCAGCCGCAGCCCGGAATATGTGCGCCTGTTCGGCAGCCGGGCGGCTCAGACGCTCGCCGTCTACAGCCATCATCACGACCACACACACCTGCCGGATGGTCGCGTGCTGCATGCGGACGGTTCAGTGACCGACCATTGCCATCCCGAAGATGGACATCACGCGCATGAGCACGCTCACGATTCCCGTGAGCATGCACATGGCCAAGATCATGGGCATGCGCATGCCCACGCTCATGGCGATCATCATGGGCACGATCATGCTCATGAACATGCCCATTCCCGCAGCGGGGAGGGCCGCCATGCTTGACGATTTCTTCGTGCGCGCCATCCTTGCCGGCGTCGGGCTGGCGCTGACGACCGGGCCGCTCGGCTGCTTCATCATCTGGCGGCGCATGGCCTATTTCGGCGATACGATCGCCCATTCGGCGCTGCTCGGCGTCGCGCTTTCGCTGCTCTTCGAATTCAACCTGACGCTAGCCGTCTTCGCTGTCGCCGCGCTCGTCTCGGTGCTGCTGCTCTTCCTGCAGAAGCGCCAGGCGCTGTCGGCCGATGCGCTGCTCGGCATCCTCTCGCATGCGACGCTGGCGATCGGCCTCGTCATGGTCGCCTTCATGAGCTGGGTCAGGATCGATCTCATCGCCTTCCTGTTCGGCGATATCCTCGCCGTGTCCACCACCGATATTGCGCTGATCTGGGGCGGCGGGCTGTTCGTGCTGGCGGCGATCGCCTGGCTCTGGCGGCCGCTGCTCGCGGCCACCGTCAATGCCGAGCTTGCCGAGGCCGAGGGGCTGAGACCCGAGCGGGCGCGGCTGTTCTTCATGCTGTTGATGGCCGTCGTCATCGCGATTGCCATGAAGATCGTCGGCATCATGCTGATCACCTCGCTGCTGATCATTCCGGCGGCGGCGGCGCGGCGCTTCTCGGTCACGCCGGAGATCATGGCTGTGCTGGCCTCGCTGATCGGAGCGGCCGCCGTCGTTGGCGGGCTGTTCGGCTCGCTGACCTACGACACGCCGTCCGGTCCTTCGATCGTGGTTGCGGCGCTGATCCTCTTCATTCTCAGCCTGCTTCCCGTCAGGCGCCGCGCGCTCGCGCAAGGACAAGGCTCATGACAACACCGCAACTCACCAAGAACCAGTCGCTGGTCTTCGAGGTGCTTGAGAAGGCCGAGGGGCCGCTCAGCGCCTATACCATCCTCGACAAGCTGCGCGACCATGGTTTTCGCGCGCCGCTGCAGGTCTACCGGGCGCTGGAGAAGCTGCTCGAATATGGTGTCGTGCACCGGCTCGAAAGCATCAATTCCTTCGTCGCCTGCGCCCATCCGGGCGACAATTGCCACAGCCACGGCATCGTCGCCTTTGCCATCTGCGAAAGCTGTGGCCAGGTGATGGAATTCCACGATCACGAGGTCGACCACCGGCTGATGAGCTGGGTGCGCGGGCAGAAGTTCAAGCCCGAGAAGACCACGATCGAGATTCGCGGATTGTGCGAGGCCTGCGCGGCGTAAGACGGGGAGCCGTCCCGTTGCAAACAACAGGGCGCTCAAAAGGATAAGGCCGGCAAACCGGCCCTCCACATGCTGACAACCTTTTTCCGTCCGAGTCAGCCTCGCGCTGGCTTCGAGGATCTGCTTGGTGCGACCGCACGGAGATGCTCGCGACAAGCGCGAGCCTCAGGAAAGAGGGGTTCGCCCGCTCTGCCGGCCAGCGGAGTGGCGCGGGCAAACCGCCTCAATCGTTCCGATCAGTTTTTGCCGGAACCGCCCTTGCCGGCACCATCATTGCCGCTGCTGCCCGCGCCGTCGTTGCCGCCCTTGCCGGCGCCGTCATTGCCGCTGCTGCCCGCGCCGTCGTTGCCGCCCTTGCCGGCGCCGTCATTGCCGCTGCTGCCCGCGCCGTCGTTGCCGCCCTTGCCGGCGCCGTCATTGCCGCTGCTGCCCGCGCCGTCGTTGCCGCCCTTGCCGGCGCCGTCATTGCCGCTGCTGCCCGCGCCGTCGTTGCCGCCCTTGCCGGCACCATCATTGCCGCTGCTGCCCGCGCCGTCGTTGCCGCCCTTGCCGGCACCGTCATTGCCGCTGCTGCCCGCGCCGTCGTTGCCGCCCTTGCCGGCACCTCCATTGCCGCTGCTGCCCGTGTCGTCGTTGCCGCCCTTGCCGTGGCCGTGATCTTCCCCGTCCTTGCTGCCGCCGTGATGGTCTTTTCCACCCTTACCGGGTTCGTCCTTGGCGTGGTCGTGATCCTTCCCGCCTTTGCCGCGGCCGTGATCATCGTGGTCCTTGCCGCCCTTGTCGCCTTTGTCGCCCTTGTCGCCCTTGCCGCCCTTGTCGCCTTTGCCGCCCTTGTCGCCTTTGCCGCCCTTGTCGCCTTTGCCGCCCTTGTCGCCTTTGCCGCCCTTGTCGCCCTTGTCGCCCTTGCCGCCCTTGTCGCCTTTGTCGCCCTTGTCGCCCTTGTCGCCCTTGTCGCCTTTGCCGCCCTTGTCGCCCTTATCGCCCTGGTCGCCGCTGCCGCCCTGGTCACCGCTGCCGCCCTGATCACCGCTACCGCCCTGATCACCGCTACCGCCCTGATCGCCGCCACCGCCCTGATCGCCGCTGCCGCCCTGATCGCCGCCACCGCCCTGCTCGCCGCTGCCGCCCTGATCGCCGCTGCCGCCCTGGTCGCCGCTGCCGCCCTGGTCGCCGCTGCCGCCCTGATCACCGGTACCGCCCTGATCACCGCTACCGCCCTGATCGCCGGTACCGCCCTGATCTCCGCTACCGCCATGGTCGCCGCTGCCGCCCTGATCGCCGCTGCCGCCCTGGTCGCCGCTGCCGCCTTGATCGCCGCTGCCGCCATTCTGGCCGACGTCTTTACTGTCCCCGCCATTGCCACCGTTGCCATTGATGGCGTGCGAGCTGGTGCTGGAAGTCTTCTTGCCACCGGCGTCATGGCTGCTGCGATCCTTATCGTTCGGACCGAATTTGCTGTCGGTCTGTATTGCCCGCGTGGGCATGCACAGCCTGTATTCGAGGGTGCCGCGGACTGCGGCCTTGCAGTTAACGACTGTGGGGGCTGCCGTCGCCAAGCTGCTGCTTGCCAGAAGGGACGCCACAGCGAGGCTGAATTTTGCTGCTCTGCTGATCATTTCACTCGTCTCCCAAGGTTAATTAACCGTTAATGGGGAGAAGACTTATACTAACAAGGGATTAACATGAAGAATAAACAATGGTTAATCTGTTTCTATCGCCAAATAGAGTTAAATTCGCAAGTATAAAATTTTAATAAATTTTTATACTGGTCGTGATATTCTCCCGTTACGAACAGAAGGAATCGGCCATGAAGCGTCTCCTTTCTCTTGCGATATTTTTGGTAATTGTTCCGCATTTTCAGGCAGTTGCGGGATCATCGCTGCCCGTGAAGCGAAGCATCGGCGCACCGGTGGGATTCGCTGCGGCCTGCGCCAAGTACAAGTGGCTGTGCGGCAGGACGGTGGCGCAACAGTTGGACGAGCAGGCGGGAATAGCGCTTCTTCAAAAGGTCAATCGTGCCGTAAACGGACGTATCGTTTCGGCGGAAGATCGCTCGTCATCCGGAAATGGGGATGTCTGGTCACTGCCAGCTGCCGGCCGTGGCGACTGCGAGGACTATGCGCTGCAGAAGATGAAGGACTTGATCGAGGCGGGTTTTCCATCGAACAGGCTGGCGCTTTCCGTGGTGATCGGACCGCATGATCAGAACCACGTCGTTCTGATTGCCCGCACGGCCGGCGGCGATTATGTGCTCGACAATCTGACCAGCACCGTGAAGCCCTGGCGCACGACGGGTTACACGTTTTTGGCCACCCAGGATTTCCAGTCGCGCACAGGCTGGCGCGTGACGCTTGCCGGTCCCCGCGCCGGCGAGTTCTCCTGAGCTGAAAGCCGCGAGTCGGCGCGTTCGCCGCCGCTGCCGAATGCTTCAGCCGAGCAAGGAATTCGTTCGTGACCAAAGCCGAACTTGCCGATCTTTACCGAGGCTACATCGCCTGCCTGAACCGCCAGGACTGGCCCGATCTCGGCCAGTTCGTCGACGAGGATGCGGTCCATAATGGCCGGCGGCTTGGACTTGCGGGCTATGTCGCCATGCTGGTGCGGGATTTCGATCTGATTCCCGATCTTTCTTTCAATGTGCGAATGCTTCTTATCGATCCGCCTTACGTTGCCTGCCGTCTGGGCTTCGACTGTTCGCCGAAAGGAAAATTTCTCGGGCTGGATGTGAACGGCAGGCACCTTTCCTTTACCGAAAACGTGATCTACGAATTTCGCGGCAGAAAAATCATCGAGGTCTGGTCGGTCATCGACAAGGCGGCGATCGAGGCTCAGCTTGTGGACGGGCTGTGACACGGCGGAGCGGGACTTCGTCAGAGGATGGCGACGCGCTCGCCGAAAGGCGTATCGTCGTCGAAATTGCGGGTGCCGATCCGCTCGCTTTCACCAGACAGGAGCGGCTGTTCCGCGTCTTCGCCGGCATCTTCCCCTTCGCCCGATCGCGCATGCCCATGCTGCTTTCGTGGATGCTCCTCGTGGTCGACAAGCAGATCCGCATGCGGAACAAGAGTGCCCGCACCATTCGTCTCCGCGGCTCCCTTGGATGCGTGCTGATCGGCCGTGATCTGCGACTGGCGGGCGGCAACCCAGGCATTGTCGGGTTCCGAGCCGATCGAGGTGCTGATGCCGAGCTTGGTGGGCTCGGACGCGGCCGTGGAGGAGATGCGGTTGACGGCTTCGACCATGGGGCACTCCTGCTGGTGTGAACCGGCGGACCAGTTGAGCCGTCATCCGACGGCTGATTGGCCGATCCAGGTTTCATATATTGGGCCTCAACGGGAAAACGCAAGGCGGCTTGGCTGCCCGCTGGAAAAGGCGGAATCGGGTGCAAAGGCAGGAAATTCGACGATGGATTGCATGGCCAGCAAGCTGCCTGGCGCGTGCAAGATGTAAGAATCAGAAACACTTTGTGACTAAGCTACTACAAAAGCTGCACTTTTCGACTTGCGAGGCAAGTAGAGATGACGGATATTGCTCTCATGTTGAGGACGCTCTCATGATCCGAATGATAGAAGACCCTGCCGAACTGGCTGGCGAAGACATCACTGGCAAATATATTCTCCGGAAGCTGAATTATCATTGGTTCGCCTACGGCAAGGCGGCCATCGTGACCGCCTGTAAAGGCACGATCCTCCATCTCGATCGGGAGGAAACGGTGTATTCCGAGCGCTGGGGCCGTCGTGCCTACACGGGGACCGGTAAGCGTTATCCCGGCGGCATCTGTCCAATTTCGGCGGTTGCCTGTGTTTGCGATACCCCTGATGACGTCAATGCCGTCATTCAGCTGGATGTGGAAGCACAGGACGAATTCTATCAGCTGATCGCCAAGACGGAAGCCAAGGTTCGGGCGCTTGCCGCTTCGTCGGGCGAGAACCAGTTCTTGGAAGCGGCCGAATAGGCGTTTTTCAGCAATATCCAATCCTGCCGCAACGGCAGTCTCCGGCCACGCAACTGCGGAAACAATGACGCCTGTTATCGGGGCGGTTTCATTTGCCGTCTCGCCACGGGTTGTTGCGCGCGTTTCACTTCCTAAATCAGGCGTAGGACAGTCAGACTTTTGCGGCCGCTGCCGACAGCAGAAGGCGCTTGCCCGGTGGAACGGAAAAACGGTCATGACGCAGGAACACAGCCGGCCGCGTCGCTCGTTTGCGGCGGCGCCGTCGCTCGGATCGCTCGCGATAACCGTTGCAGTGATGATTGTCGCACTGTTCTGGCCCGCCGGCACGTTCGCCTGGCCGCGCGGCTGGATCTTTCTCGGCCTCTTCGTGGCGCTGACAGCAATCGCGCTCGTCTGGATCTGGCGGACGAATCCGGAGTTGTTTGCGGCGCGTAGCCGATATCAGAAGGGAACCAAGCGCTGGGACGCCGTGGTCGCGACGCTGACGATCATTCTCTTTGCCGCCATTCTTCCGGTCGGCGCGTTCGATGACGGCCGTTTCCACTGGGCGCCGCAACCCTGGTGGGTCGTTGTCCTCGGCTATCTCGTGATGAGCGCGGGCTATCTCGGCCTCACCTGGGCACAATCGGTCAACCGGCATTTCGAGCCGACGGTGCGCATCCAGACCGACCGCGACCACAAGGTGATCGACAGCGGCCCCTACGCCGTCATCCGCCACCCCGGCTATGCAACCGCCATTTTGCTCGCCGCCGGGACAGCGCTGTCACTCGCGTCGATCTATGCGTTGATCCCCGTGGGGCTGCTCGTCGTCGTGCTCTTTGGCCGGACGCTCGGAGAGGAGGCGGAGTTGCGCAAGGGGCTTGAAGGATATGCGGAGTATATGGAACGGGTGCGCTGGCGGTGGATTCCCGGTGTTTGGTGAGCGGTTTCAAGCCTGTGACCGGTCCTCGTCCTTCGAGGCTCCGGCCCTTTCGCCTGCGCATCCGAGGATGAGGGTTGATCAGTATGCCGTGTGGCCGGGCCTGCGCGAAGTCCGAGGTTGCCAGCCAGCCGCTAGGCTTGCTTTCCGATGAGGGCCGCGAGGGCTGCCACCGGCAATCACGCAATCAACCTGAGATCCCGCCCGAACCGCTGCCAATTCGCCACATAATTTTCCGCCGAGCGGCGAATACCCGCGACAGCCGCCTCGTCAAGCACCCGCACCACACGGGCGGGTGCGCCGACGATTAACGAGTTGTCAGGGAATTCCTTGCCCTCCGTCACCAGCGCATTGGCACCGACGAGGCAGCTGTTGCCGATCTTGGCGCCGTTGAGAATGGTCGCACCCATGCCGATCAGCACGTTGTCGCCGAGCGTGCAGCCGTGGAGGATGGCGTGGTGGCCGATGGTGCAGCCCTTGCCTGTCGTCAGCGGAAAGCCCATGTCGGTATGGGCCATCACCCCTTCCTGGATATTGGTGCCGGCGCCGATGGTGATTTTCTCATTATCGCCGCGCAGCACCGATCCGAACCAGATACCGACATTCTCGCCGAGTTCGATATCGCCGATCACATGCGCATCCGGCGCGATCCAGTGGAGGCCGGCGGGCGGCAGTTTCGGCATCAGGCCGCCGAGGGCGTAGACGGGCATGGGTCTCTCCTCAGACAATGTCGACGGAGAGCATCGCGACGCCCTCGATGCCGCAGGTGATGCGGTCGCCCCTGGCAACCGCGCCGACACCGGCCGGCGTGCCGGTCATGATCACGTCTCCGGGCGCCAGCACGAAGAGCTTCGACAGTTCGGCGATGATCTCCGGCACCTTCCAGATCATCTGGTTGAGGTCGCCGTCCTGGGCGCGCCTGCCGTTCTGCTCCAGCCAGATCCGGCCGTCGGCGGGATGGCCGAGGCGGCTCGCCGGCACGATCGCCGAGAGGGGGGCGGAATGTTCGAAGGCCTTGGCGAGTTCCCAGGGACGGCCGAGGTTCTTGGCCTCGCCCTGCAGGTCGCGGCGGGTGAAATCGATGCCGACGGCATAGCCGTAGATGCAGTCAAGTGCATTCGCGGCCTGGATGTTCGCACCGCCCGATTTCAGCGCCAGCACGCATTCCACCTCGTAATGCACGTCGTTCGACAGCGGCGGGTAGGGGAAGGCATTGCCAGGCGGCAGCAGATTATCGGCGTTCTTCTGGAAGAAGAAGGGCGGCTCGCGGCTCGGATCATGACCCATCTCGATCGCATGGTCGGCATAATTACGCCCGACGCAATAGACGCGGCGCACCGGAAAACGCTCGTCGCTGCCATCAACCGGCAGCAAAACCGGTGCGGGACGCGGAATGACGGTGGCGGGATGGGGCATGGCGGGGCTTCCTGTTCAACGAGTCTTAGGCTCATCTTAGACGGAAAACAGTGTCGCGGGGAAGCGTGCTTGGCGGATTGACGCTGTTGCCGGCGGGCGATAACTTACGTTCATGAGCAGGATTTTCGCAGTCTCCACGACGTCTACGACCACCGCTTGGCGGCGGGTGGCAGACGCGTGAACTGAATTCCGTTCATCGCAGAAGACACCAACCCGCCGGAAACGAGCGGGTTTTTTGTTGCCGCTCGTCTCCCGCATTCGAGGACGAGAACATGGACGATATCGGGAAACAAATTGTTGCCGAGCGGACGCTTGCCGCCGCCTGCCGCTCTCTGGCCAGCCGTTATGCCGGGGCCGCCTTCGCCTATGTTTCCGGTTCCATCATGCGCGGTGAGGGGACCGAGTTTTCGGACATCGATCTCGTCGTTGTATTTCCGTCGCTCGAGCGGGCCTGGCGGGAATCCTTCACCGAAGACCGTTTTCCGGTCGAAGCCTTCGTCCATGATCCGCAGACGCTGGCGTTTTATCTCCATCAGGATGCGGAGGGCGGCTGTCCCATCATGGTCCATATGGTTGCGACGGGCAGCATCGTCGGGCCTGACATCGAGCGTGCGCGGTTCATCCAGGCGAAGGCGGCGAGCGTTCTTGCCGCAGGGCCGAAGCCTCTCGATGGCCCGAGCTACGATATGCTGCGCTATCAGGTCACCGATCTCGCCGATGACCTGCGCGGCCACCGCCCGCCTGAAGAGATTGCCGCCATCGCCGCGCTTCTCTATCAGAAGCTCGCCGATTTGATGCTGCGCGGGCGCGGCGCATGGGCTGGTCGCGGCAAGTGGGCGCCGCGGCTCCTGCGGGAGCTCGATGTGGAACTGGCAGCAGACTTCGATGCCGCGTTCAGACTGGCGGTGCAGGGTGACGGCGCCCGGTTCCTGGCTCTCGCCGATCGGGAAATTGCCCTGCATGGCGGGCGCTTTTTCGACTGCTTCAGGCAGGAGGCTCCTGTGGAGGCGCGGCGGCGAGAATAGGCGCGAGCGGTGCGCCGGTGTCGGATGTAGGCAAGAAGCAGGGTTGCGCCCTGTCTTCGGGCTCCGGCCTTTGGCCTGCGCGCCTTCAGGATGAGGGATGTTGGAGGATGCCGCGCCTGATAAAAAGCGTTGGAGAATGCCGCGCGTTAAAACAGACGTTGGGCTATCGCGTGACAGCCTTGGAAGCCGATGCCTTGAAAACAGGGATAGCTTTCTTGAGCGTATGTCCTGAATTAGCGCGGGGGCCTATCTGGTGGGAAGGAAGGTTGATTATTATATCAGACCCATCAAGGGCTTGGAGGATGATTTCTACCGTGACGAAAAAGAAGCAATGAGCTGTGGGCCCGGTTGATGTCACTGGTGGCGATCGTGTGGAACATTTCGGTCACTGTTACAGCTACCGCAGCAGGTGCCTATTTCGGCTGGCAAAGTCACGGGCTTGGGGAGCGTTGGCACTTGGTTTTGTAGGGGTCGTGGTGGGAGGCCTCCTCCGTTCGCCCTCGGCCCTTTTGGAGATGCTGACTTAAATTCTATCTGACCTTGAGCCTCAGCCCTAAAGAGCAGACCTAACCAAGAGCACTCTGCTCTGCGCAAATCCTATCAATCAACGCATCCAGCTCCCCCTTCGGCGGGCGGCTCTTCGCCAGGCGCTGCTTGAGGTGCATGATAGAGTCGGCCAGGATTTCGTCCAGGCTCTCGGCGCAGGTAAAGTCGCCAGCCACGCGCTTGACCTTCGAATTGTCGAAGATCGCAGTCCAAGCCTTGTCGCCGAGGAGGGGGCCGATCCAATCCGGATTGTACTTGATCAGCGTGTCCGTCGGCACGTGGACGATCTTGGCCTCCACGCCGAGCAATCTTGCGATGGTCTTCTGGATATCGTTCCAGATGTGGGCGCGGTCCGAGGTGATGTGGAAGATTTCACGGAGCGCCGCGCGATTGCCGAAAAGGCCGATGAAAGGCACCGCGAAATCGACTGAGCGGGTGAGTGTCCATGGAGTGTGGCCGTCGCCGGCCACGATGATGGGGTCGCCGTCCAGCATGCGCCTCGCCATGATGTCGCTGTCGCCCATCATGATCGGCAGGCCGGTGCGGACGGTGTGGCTGGGGCGGACGATCGTCCATGCAAGATCACCGGATTTCCTGAGCAGTTCCTCGCAGGCGATCTTGGCCTGGCTGTACGGCCAGTAAGGATTGATCGCCGGGGTCTTCTCGGTGATCACGTAATGACGCGGCGGTTTTTCGTAGACCGAGGCCGATGAGATGAAGATATATTGGCGGCAATTTCCGGCGAAGACCTCGATGTCACGTGCCACCTGATCTGGCGTGAAGGCGATGAACTGGCAGACGACATCATAGTTCGCTTTGGCGAGATTGGCATAGGCGCTCGATCCGAGTTCCCCGACGATCGGGGTTACCCCGTCAGGCAAGGCTGTGCTTCTCAGGCCGCGATTGAAGACGCTGACATGATGGCCCTCGGCAACGGCGCGTTCGACGCATGGATGGGAGATCTGGCCGGTGCCGCCAATGAAGAGGACTTTCAAAGCCATGGAGTGACCTCAGGGCCTGTGGGCGGGATATGCGGTCACTCTTAATAGCCGGAAAGAAGGGGGGCGTCTCCCCCAATCTCGTGTGCTGCCGAGAGCATGGGAGTGGCTGGTGCCCGACCCCCGCCGGTGGCGATGGATGCCCCGAGATTGCCGCCGTGTGTCCGGGGCCGTTTATGCACGTGCCTTGCGACGGACTGCGACGACGAGCCAGACCGAGGACAGCAGGAAGTAGAAGGCGCCGAACCCGGCATAGGGCACGATATCGAGGATATTCGGCGCGGCGGCGGCAAAGGACTGGCTGATCATGAAGCCGCCGGCAAGGGCCGATTGCGCGCCGCTCATGATCATGACCCATTGGGCGCCGTAGATGCGCCAGCGCCTGACGCCGGTATAGAGCTGCAACAGGCCGGAAAGGATCGCCCAGGCCCCGAACACGGTCAGGACCGCGTAGGTGCTGTGGCCGAGCGCGATGACGACGGCGAGGGCCGTGACGGTGCTGACGGCGACATTCAACGTCTGAGACGGGTTGGCCTGCAGGCCGCCATTGACCCTGGTGTCGACCAGATTGGCCAGCGCATCCCACAGGGGATAGATCACCAGCAGAAAGGCCACGGCGCTTGGCTGCCGGGCAAGGAGAATGGCGGCGGCAATCCAGATCACGGAGAAGGCGGCACGGATGAAATAATAGGATCTCAGCCAGTCGGACTGGGGGGAAGATTGAGTTTGCATCGGCAGATTCCTTTGTAATTGCCTTCCTACTAGTAGGTAAATAAAGACGAGAGTCAACGTCTCGGCCGCACACCTTCTTGTGATGCCGCGATGCACCGAAAGACTTGACAATCTATCTACCAGAAGGGAGGCGTTATCTCCCCGACAAGGGTGGAGATTGGCAAGTGGCCTGACCGTCGCTCCTTCCCAGCCGGCAGCGACAATCATGGTGCTTTAGTTGTTTGGGGAAGCCGTTACGCCCAGCCGATCTCCCCTCCTTGTGGGGGAGATGTCCGGCAGGACAGAGGGGGGTGCCACGCGGCACGCCCATCCACTCCCACCTGAAATAGGCATCCCAGTCGCACAACGCCACTATACAGCAACGGCAACGTACAAGGATGAGGAGCGCGTTGGAGGATGCCGCGCCGAAGCTCAAGAGAGCCTCATCCTGAGGTCCCCGCAGGGGCCTCGAAGGGCGAGGCGGGTGCGCCAAGGCTGGATGGATGCAAAGGAACAGCGTTGGGGAAAACGAGCGGTTCCTGGAGGAGCATCTGTGCACAACTGTCGCTGCGCGATTACTCCCCGCCTTCCGTCAGCGCATCCCTGACGATCGCATAATAACCGGCAAGCTCGGGAATATCGGCAGACAGCTTGTCGAAGACCGGGTCCGACGGGGCGAGCGTGGCGGAATATTTGGCGTCGATGAAGGCCTGGTGGGCGGCCAGCGCTTTGGCGTCGGCTTTGTGAACGACGGTGAAGACGGGTGAGGGGGCGGTGCGGCCCTTGACGATGATGCGGTCGAGTTCGACGACGATATAGGTGTCAGCGACCAGCCTGGCGGTTTCTTCTCCGAGCAGCAGCGCCACGCCGTAATTCTTCGATGCGCCTTCAAGGCGGGAGGCGAGGTTGACGCTGTCGCCGAGGCAGGAATAGTCGAAGCGGCGGGTCGAGCCCATGTTGCCGACGATGCATTCGCCGGTGTTGATGCCGACGCCCATCTTCAAAACATGCGGCTTGCGGCCGAGTGCAGCCGCCTCCCGCTCCAGCTGCCCGTTCAGCCGGGAAATCGCCGACTGCATGGCGAGCGAGGCGCGCACGGCGTGAAGCGCATGGTCGGGGTCGTCGAGCGGCGCATTCCAGAAGGCCATGATGCAGTCGCCCATATATTTGTCGATCGTGCCGCCGTGATCCATCACCACGTCTGAAAGCGGCGTCAGCAGACGGTTGATCAGGCCGGTCAGCTGCTCCGGATCGTCCTTCAGCGTCTCGGCGATCGTGGTGAAGCCGCGTACGTCCGAGAACAGCACCGAAAGCGTGCGCCGCTCGCCGCCGAGCCTCAGCTGCGACGGGTCACTCGACAGGCGCTTGACAAGATCAGGCGAGATGTATTGGGCGAAGGCGCGGGTGATCTGACGCTTGTTGCGGCGCTCCTCGGCGAAATCGAAGGCGGCCTGGGCGAAGACGACGGAGATATAGGCGACGGTCGGGCCGAGCGGTGAAACGAAGACATGGGTAAGTCGGATGCCGGCGGCACTGACGGCCGCGAAGGCGAGGAGCGCCGCCGCACTGTTCACCACCGTCAGCCAGCCCGTTGAGCGCCAGACGGTGGCGGCGGCAAGCAGCACCGATACCAGGATGCAGGCGGCAACCGTCGGCAGCCGGCCCTCGGCGATCGATAGGCCGCCGCGGATATTGTCGTAGATCGTCGCCTGGATTTCGACGCCGGAGACCAGCTTGCCGGTGTGAACTGTATAGGGTGTGGCGAAGGCATCGACACCGCCCTTGTCGATGGCAGGTGCGTTCTGCAGGCTTAAGCCGACGAGCACGACGCGGTCCTTGAAGTAGCCCGGCGGCAACAGGTTCTTCGGGTCAAGCGCCTGGTAATAGGAGACTGTGGGATAGCTGCGGGCCGGGCCGAAGGATTGGATAAGCCGGCCAGCCGGCAGCGCTTCGGGCGCCACGCCCGAGACCTTTGCTAGCATCGCCGCGAAGCCATCCTCATAGCCCGGGATGCGCCGGAAGATGCCGTCGCCGCTCAGATCGATCGAGGCGATGCCGGTGACGGCGCCCGCTTCGATCATTTGCGGCAGGGGTGTCGCGCGGATCAGTTGCGAGGCCTGCGGCGTCTCGATCAGTGTCTCGTCGCCGGCCAGCACCACATCGGGGCCGACCGCCCTGGTGATCGCCGCGTCATTATCAGATGTAGAGGGTTCGGCCATGATGATATCGAGGCCGATCACGCGGGCGCCGGCGGCGCGCAGTTGGCTGATGAGCTCGGCATGCAGGCTGCGCGGCCAGGGCCACTGCGCATTGATATCGGCAAGCGAGGGTTCGTCGATCGCCACTATGACGGGTCCGCCGGGTGGCGGACGGGGGTCGTCGACGGTCGAGAGATAGTCGAAGCTTCTGAGCTCCAGCAGCGACCAGGCGGGCAGGCGCGACAGGAGCAAGATGGCGATCAGCGTGGTCAGCGATAGCACCAGCAGCCTGAGATGGCGGCTCCTGGTCTGCCTGGCCTGCAGGGGCTTGTCCCGCACCCGCATCAGAAGCGGACTTTGAGGGTGCCCTTGAAGGCGCGGCCCCAGCCGGGCACGCCGGGCGTGATCTCGAAGTCCTCGTCGAGCAGATTATAGGCGGCCGCTTCCAGCTCCATGCGCTTGTCGAAGGGCTCCCAGACCAAGTGGGCGTCGAGGCTCCAATAATCGTCGAGTTTGGTGCCGAACCGATCGCCGTCGCGCTCGCCGATATAGTTGGCGGCAACCGTCGCCTTGACCTTGGCTTCGTTGACCCAGGTCAGCGCAATCTGTCCTGAATTCTGCGGTATGAAGGGAAGGGGGCCGCCGTAGATCGGTTCGAGCGGATCCCTGTTTTCCGAATCCATGTAGGCGTAGGTGGCGGAAAGGCCGAAACCATGGCCGAGCACGACGTTGGCGGTGACGGCAGCGCGATCGATGCGGCCGCGCGAGATCGGCAGACTCGTATCCGAGGGCAGCGAGATGAGCGGAAAATCGATCGAGAAATCATGCAGTTCCTGATGCTGGTACTCCACTGACGTGAAGAAACGGTCGGTCCATTCGGCATCCCACTGGAGGGCGACCGTATCCGTATAGCCTTGCAGATTGTTCGAAAACTGGTTCGCCTGCAGCCCAAGTACGCCGATCGGGGAAAGAGTCGGCACGGTGGTATCAAAGCTCTGACGCATGAAGGCAGCACGCAGCCAATGGTTTTCAACCGGCGCCCAGGCAAGACCGAAGCGCGGCTCCAGCCGGCTGATATCAATGCCGTCCCCCTCCATGCGCGTGGCGAACAAGGCGTATTCGCCCTTGAGATCGGGCGTGATCTCATGCAGCACATCGACATAGGCGCGGCCGATATCGATGGTATTCTCGGTACGATCGGGAGGAGCTGTCAAGCCCAGGAGCGTCGTATCGACGCTGCTGCTGGCATCCATCCAGCCGCCTTCGATGCCGTAGCGAAATGTCAAAGGTCCGGCACCTATGGAATGGCTCAAAGCGCCGATATAGGTATGAGATTCGATCTCCTGAGTGACGTTGGTAAAGGGAATGACGAAGGGAACCCCTGCGCCGATAAACACCGGGTCCACGTCGACATCAAGCGCGCTGTTCGTGGTCGATTTGCTTCCTGAATAAAGCAACGCTCCATTCAACACGTTTTCATAGGCAAACGTATGGCTCCAGCCGATGCCGGCATATGTGGTTTCTCGTGCGGTCTGCTCTGTTGTGTAGAGAGGCAGCGCGATAGGGACACGGAACAGGAGTTCCATGAACCCGGTGTTTGAGGACAACGCATTCAGTGTTCCATCATTCTTGCCATGGTTGACGAAGGCTACTACGCGATCGTCAGGCGTGACTGTTGCCGTCAGATAACCGTTGGCGCCCAGCAGCTTGTTATCCGTCTGGACACCGCCGAAATCCCGGTAGTCGCGGTCGAGCGCCAGTTCTTCCCAGGTCAGATTGCCGTAGAAGCTGATCGGGATCGTCGCGTTTGAATAGCCTTGGATATCGGCTTCGCCGATGCGCCTTGTATGGCCGTCGACACTGTTGATGCCGCCGCCGAGCGAGCCTTCGATGAAGGGCACGTCGAATAGGGTTGCCGAGCGCGAGCGGCCGGAGAGCATGTGCGGAGAGATCAGCAGGCCCTGGATGAAGGATGAGTAGCTCGACGCGTTGCCGCGGTTCTGGATGATATTGTCGTCGCTGAAGTTCGTCGCGTTGACGAAAGGAAAGATGCTGCCCTTGATCGACTGATCGATATAGCCGCTGCCTTGGAAGGGATCGAAAACCGCATCGCCGTAATAGCGGCCCCAGGCATCCAGCCCCTGGAGCCGGAAGGCGTCGTTCAGCGTCGAGCCGGCGCTCGCATTGGCGCCGAGGCCGCTGTAATCGCCGCCGCGGGCGCGCGAGCGGCGCAGGAATTCCTGCGCGTTGCGGATCGCGCCGTCGGCGTCGTAATCGTCGATATCGACGGCAGTGCGGAATGCCGAGATAGCCGGATCGTTCTTGTCGAGGCGGTCGGCATTGTCGAGTGCCTGCTGGGATGGAATGCGGTCGCCCTTTTCGTAATGGGCGGCAGCGAGCATCAACTGCGACTGCGAATGCGCCGGATTGGCCGTGCTGGCGGCAAGCAGATCTTGCAATGCTTTGTCGCGCTCGCCGGTCTGCAGGTAATAGCGGCCGCGGGCGAGCAGGACGAGATCGAAGGATGGATCGAGGGCGATTGCCGTATCGATCTCGCGCTTGGCCTCCTTCATCTGCCCCTGGTCGAGATAGAGGATTGCCAAGTTCGCGTGCAGCAGCGGGTCCTGCGGATCGAGCTCGATCGCCTTCTTGAAGGCCTTTTCCGCTTCGCCATTGGCGTCGCGCGAACTCTCCAGCAGGCCGAGCGAATTCAGCGTGCCTGATGCGCCGGGGGCAAGTGCTATGGCGCGGTTCAGATCGGCAAGCGCGCCGTTGATGTCGCTCTGATAAACCGCCTTGTAGCTCGCGCGAGCGGAGAGCGCCATCGGATGGTCGGGGTCGAGCGCCAGCGAGCGTTCGATCGCTTCCTTCATCTGTTCGCGGTCGTCGGTGAGCTGCGCCAGCTGGGCGCGGACCGCCGGCAGGGTCGGATCGTCGGGATAGCGCTGTTCGGCTTTCTTGATGATCTCGAGAGCTGCGCGCGGGTTTTGCAGGAAGCCGGCCGTATAGGCCTGCATGATGGCGCCGTAGGGGCCGGTGGTATTGGCCGGCGGCGGTTCGGCATGCTTCGGATCGGCAAGCGAGCGGGCGAAATAGGCGCCATATTGCGCCATGTTGCGGCGTGTCGGATCGAGATGCGGCAGGGCCCTCTGGAAGAGCTTGGCGGCATCGCCATAGCGCTTTTCAGAGCCGGCGATGGTGGCGTCGATCAGGTCGATGCGGGCCTGCTGGGCTGCCGTCAGCTTGCGGCCGCGGATATTCTCTAGTGTTGCGGCTGCGGCCTGGCGTCCGTCGAAGGCGCTCTGCACTTCGGCGAGTTCCAGCCAGTCTTCGGTGGTGCGGCGCTCCGGCGGCAGCGCCAGCAGGCGGCGGCGCTCCGTCGCCATGCGGTCGGCCCGCAATGGCGAGGTCGGCATCAGGTCGAAGCCGTCGCGCAGGTCCAGATAGAAGAGCATCTGCTCGCGGTCGTCGGGATTGACGCTGATGATCTTGTGCGGCGCCTGGCCGATGGTGGCGACTGCCCCTTCACCCTCGCTGACCTCGACGCTGCCCTGCGGGTTGGAGAGCGCCACGCGGCCTTCGAGCACGATCATCGAGGTCTTGGCGCCCTCGACAGTCATCGTCCAGTCGGTGCCGCGGATCGCGGCGGCGGCGGCCGGTGTTTCCACGGTCAGGCCCTGGCCGCCGCGCTCTGCGCGTGCCCAGATGGTGCCGGATTGGAGATTGAGCACCGTATCGCCGCTTGCGGCCATCTTCTTGACTTGCAGGGAGGAATTGCGGCCGAGTCGCACCTGCGTATGATCGGAAAAGACGATGGCGAGCTGGCCATTGGCATTGGTGCGCAGCACGTCGCCAGTCAACAGATCCTGGTTGATGTCAACGACGCGCCAGTCCGACACGTCGATGAATCGCACTTCCTCGCCGGTCTTTCGGGCGATCACCGAGCCGGCGACCGGCGTGGCGCGCGGCACGGGATCAGCCATCGCCGGCAGCCCGAAACCGGGCACGGCAAACGCAAGCGCCATCCCGATGCGACAGATGTTACTGGAATAACCCCGCATGTCCTCGACCCCATACCCCGCTTCCCCTTTGTCCGCGTAGAGTGGAAAAGTCAAGCATGTTGCACACGTGTTCTTGCTTTCGCCGAGGAGTGTAATATCAGGGAAACACTTTGGGGTATGGAGTATTCAGGTGAGCGAGTTTGAAAATGCCACTGAGGTAATGCTGAGCAATCCCTCAAGCGGGGACGTCAGCACCGAGTATTTCGATCATATCAAGAAAATCAACGACATATTTTATGATCAGATCAAGATATCCGATCAGAAGGCCGCCTATATCTTTACTTTCATGCTTGCCTTTCTGGTGAGTTCCAGCGAGGTGCGGGCCGTCTTCAGCCTGGGGCGCTACACAGGCGGCACGCCGGGCAGCATACTGTTTTCCGGCCTGCTTGCCGCAGCCTCGGTCTTCTCCATCCTGTCGGCGATTCTTGTCGTGCTGCCGCGGCGTCTCGGCGCCTCCACCTCGCTGTTCTGGGGCTCTTGGCCCAAGCATCGCGACATGTTCTTCGAGGCCGCTGTTCGCCGTGACGAGCGCTACCTCTTCGACCAGTATTTTGAAAACGCCAACATCCTCTCTGCCATCGCCTGCAACAAATATCGCTGCGTCACCTTCGCCTTTCGTGGCTTGATGGTGAGCGTGATCGCCTATGTCTTGCTTTTGATTGCCGGGTGAGGGTGAGGCGGCGATGCCAGGGATGCGGGGCGCGCCGAGGCGCGCCCTGATCATTCAATCTTCGACTTCGAGGACGAACTCGATCTCGATCGGCACACCTAAGGGCAGGCTGGCGACGCCGAGGACGACGCGGCCGGAGAGTCTTTCCTCGCCGAAGACCTGGAGCAGCATTTCGGATGCTCCATCAGCGACCTTCGGGTGGTCGCGGAAATCGCCTTCGGTGGCGATATAGACGCCGAGCTTGACGACCCTGACGACCCTGTCCAGCGAGCCGAGGTACTCTCTGGCGGCGGCGAGGGCGCTGAGCGTCGCCGTTTCGGCTGCCTTCCTGCCGTCTTCGGCCGTCAGCGTACCGCCGACGCGGCCGATATAGCGCGGTTTGCGGTCGATGACCGGCAGCATGCCGCTGAAGAAGACCAGCTTGCCTGTCCGGATTGCCTCGACATAGGCCCCGAAGGGCGTCGGCGGCGGGGGAAGCGTGATGCCGAGGTCCTGCAGCCGCCGTTCCGCGCTGGCTGCCTGCGCTTTTCGATGGTTTACCATTTGCCCAGATGTGCTCCGCCGTCGACGTGCAGCACCTCCCCGGTGATACGCGGGGCTTCCATCAGGAAGAGGACCGCTTCGACGATCTCATCGACATTTGAAATGCCAGCTATCGGCGACAGCGTGCTCAGGAAATCCTTCGGATTGTCCTTGTGCAGCGGCGTGTCCACGACACCGGGAGCCACGATATTGAAGCGAATTTTCTCGTTCGCATATTCCATCGCCAAGTTCTTGGAGATCGCGTTGATGCCGCCTTTCGTCATCATCGACACCGAAGCGGAGAAGCCGGCGATCGGATGATCGGTCAATGGCGTCGTGATGCTGACGACGCTGCCGCCTGACTTCTGTGCGCGCATCTGTCTGACGGCCAGTTGGGTCAGATGGATGAAACCTTCGAGATTGGTCGAAGACAACGTCCTGAAATCCGTCATCGTGAAATCGACAAACGGCTTGGCCAAGAAGATGCCGGCATTGTTGACGAGCGCGTCGATCGAGCCGAAACGGTCGATCGCGGTTTTGGCCACGTGGGCCGCAGTCTCGGGATCGCCGATGTCGCCGTCGACGAGGGCCAGCCTGTCGGAAGCCGTGAGAGCATCCGACGCGCTGACCTGGCGGGAGGTGGCGACGACGTTGTAGCCGCGTTCGACGAAGGCATTGACGAGGCCTGCTCCGATACCCTGGGAGGCCCCGGTAATGATGACTGTCTTTTGCTTGGTCATGTTGAACTCCATTAATCTGGTTCGGGCAACACGAGCCTTGCGAGGGCGGGTCGCTCGAGATGGGCCGGCGCCTTAGCGCCGGCCATCGGTTGGTGTGTTTTCGCAAGGTGAATATGGCGAAAACCCTATTGCTCGATTAGATGGAAATATCTGGATTCTCTTTTGCAATGATGCAAAAGTGAAGGCATGGCGGACCTCAACGACATCGCTGTTTTCGTAAAGGTGGCGCAGTACGGGAGTTTCAGCCGTGCGGCCCATTCCCTCGGCATGCCCGTTTCAACCGTCAGTCGGAAGGTGACATCGTTAGAAGAACAGCTCGGTGTGACGCTCATCCAGCGCACGACGCGTAAGCTCAGTCTTACCGCGCAGGGGCAGGCCTATTACAATAGGTGCAGCGAGCCGCTCGCTCATCTCGTGGACGCCGAGCAGGCTCTTACGAAAACGCAAAGAAAGCCGGAGGGATTGTTGAAGATCTCCGTTCCGGTGATCTTCGGGCAGGAACCCTTCTACGAATTCGTCTCCTGTTTTCTGAAGATCTATCCCGATATTCAAATCGATCTTTTCGTCACCAATCTGTTTCTTGATCTGATCGCCGAAAATATCGACCTCGCCATCCGTTTCGGCGAGCTGAAGGACTCCTCCATCGTCGCGCAACGGCTCGGCAAGAGCGTCCGATATCTCGTCGCCGCACCCAGCTATTTCGAAGGCCGGGCGCTTCCTTCGAAGCCGGAGGACCTTAGGGATCATGATTGCGTGCTCCTGAACGGCCGCAACGGCGAAGGGGAGTGGCATCTGGTCAGCGGTCGGCGAGCGATCGACGTCCGTGTTAAGGGGCCGGTCTCCAGCCGGGATTTTGATGCAGTCAGCGCCTTTACCTATCGCGGCCACGGAATCGGGCTGCTGCCCTCGACCTATTGCGACGACGAAATCCGGAGAGGTGAGCTCATCCGCCTGCTGCCCGACTGGTCGTCGGAGGAAATCTTCGTACATGCCGTATACCCCACCCGGCGCTTCCTGCCCTTGCGCCTTCAGGTCTTTCTGGAAGCGCTGAAGACATGGAAAAGCCCATTGTGGTTGCCGCTCCACTGAATGCGGGATGGCATAAGGGACAGATGTCCCATAGCAGGCCTGACATAAGGCCCGGGAATACGCCAAACGAGCACTCACAGGCGCCACGATTTCGACACCCTCAATTTGGCGCGCCTGGCGCTTTGTAATCACTGAAAATTGAAACCGCCGGCGCGTCCGAGCACCCGCACCTCCGCAAGCTGTGTTACAGTTTGTTCGCTTCCTGACGAGGATTTGCCGATGCTGACGACACTTGCTGTGCTCATGGCTATTACCGGCGTCGCGCCGGCAGCTGGGGCGGGCGGAAACGAGGTCGACGTGACGCTTGTGCTTGCCGTCGACACCTCGCGGTCCATGGATTTCGAGGAGATCGGCATTCAGCGCGACGGTTATGTCGAGGCGCTGAAGCATAAGGAATTCATCGATGCGGTCAAGGGCGGTCTCACCGGCCGCATTGCCATCAGCTATTTCGAATGGGCTGGCTATGTCGTCCAGGATTCGATGATCGACTGGCAGGTGATCGAGACGGAAGCGGATGCGATCGCTTTCGCCGACAAGCTCGATGCCCGGCCGATCGCCACGCAACGGCGCACCTCGATCTCCACCGCCATCGATCAGGGCGCCAGCATGATCATCACCGGTCCCTTTCGCGGCAGGCGCGAGGTGATCGACATTTCCGGCGACGGCCCCAACAATTCCGGCGATCCTGTCACACCCGCTCGCGACAAGGCGGTGGCATCAGGCATGATCATCAACGGGCTGACCATCATGCTGCGTCCTTCCGATGCACCCGGCGGGCTCGACAAATATTATGCCGATTGCGTGATCGGCGGCCCCGGCAGCTTCGTGCTGCCGGTCAACAAGATCGAGGATTTCGCCATCGCCGTGCGCCGAAAGCTGGTGCTCGAGATTAGCGGCATTTCCCCGTCGCCTGGGGTGGAGAGGATCGCCGCCGACGCGCCGACGACGGATTGTCTGATCGGCGAGAAGCAGTGGCGGGATATATTTGATCGATGAGGTGCGGGCTATGGCGCGCGACTTGGGACGAGCAGAGACGGGGGTGCCGCATGGCACCCCTAGAAAGGAAAGAAGCCTCGCCCTGAGGGGCTCGAAGGCGAAGCGGGTACTCCCAGCGTCTGTCGCCGCAACCTACAACGGCAGCTGCCTGCCGGCCTGCTCGCTGACCATGTATTCGGCGTACCAGTCCGGCCAGTTCTCGTCATGCTTGCCGCCGTTGCGTTTCTCGTGTTCGCCGTGGGCTTGGGCGGCGCGGCGGAGTGCCGCCGCAAGGTCGCTCGATGTCGAGAAGGCCGTCTCATCGGCGTCGATGCGTCCCGGCAGGCGGGTGGTGACTTCCTGAAACAACCAGCCGTTGCCATCCGGATCCTTGAAGGAGGCGAAGGAACGGTAGCTGCGGTGCTCGGGGTCGCGGCCGGCGACGCGCAGGCGGCCGAAGAGATAGGGCTCGTCCGTGCCGGCATAGACGCCCGATGCGTCGTGGAAGACCTCGCTCACCTCGACGCCGCGGGCGATGAGATCGCGCCGCGCGGCCTCGATGTCGGAGACGATCAGGTAGAGCCCTTGCGCTGAGCCGGGGGCGGCGGCCGTGACGTTCCTGCCGAAGATGATGGCGCAGCCGGAGCCCGGCGGGGTGAACTGAATCACCCGGAAATCGACATCATTGGCAAAGTCGGCGTCGAGCCTCCAGCCCAGGTTCTCATAAAAGCGTTTGGCGCGGTCGACGTCGGAAACGGGGATGACGACCACTTCGAGCTTGGTGTCGATCGGCCGTGTTTCTGGAATTTCGATGGGGGTTTGACTGCGCATTGCATTGCTCATCTTCAGCTCCCTTGAGGTTTGGACGCATTAAGAATGGCGATACATGTCGGGATCGAGTGGACCACAGCGTGGGGTGGGCGTCGAATCAATTATTCTGCTGTTGGAGAAGACGGCGGGCTTCTCCCGCCGTCAGTTTGTCGACAAGCCCGTCCTCTATTTGGCGTCGTCCTCGGCCTTGGCCGATGATCTGCTGCACCTGATGTAGATGCTCGGGACAAACCCGAGCATGACGAAAGAGCGGTTGGCCGACTTCGTCAGTTGGGGGATAGCGGACCGATCCTGCGCCTGTCGCGCGGGCTTCTATGCCGCAAGGGCGGCGCGCGTTTTGCCGATCATCAGGGCGGCGCGTGCCGCCTCGCGGCCTTTCTCGACGAAGTGCGCGCGATAGATCTGGGTATGGTGTTCCGTCTCCTGATACTGGTGCGGTGTCAGCGAAACGGATAGCACCGGCACGCCCGTATCCATGCCGGCACGCATCAGGCCGTCGACGACGGCCTGGGCGACGAATTCGTGGCGGTAGATCCCGCCGTCGACGACGAAGGCAGCGGCGATGACGGCGGCGTAACGTCCGGTCGCGGCAAGATCGCGCGACAAAAGCGGCATTTCGAAAGCGCCGGGGACATCGAATATGTCGATCTGTTCGGCGGGAACAAGCTGTTGGAAGCCTTCAAGCGCACGGTCGACGATATCGGCGTGCCAGCCGGCTTTGACGAAGGCATAACGGGTGGGTGTCATGGTAATCTCCTTTGGCGTACAGACACATCACCCAAGGCGATCACGAGCATCCGCCGCCAGCCCGGAGGGCAGCAGCAGCGCACGTTCTCTTTCATCCGGACTATGACCGTCGGCCCAGGCATCTCACCTGATCTGCTGACCCTTCCGAGGAAGGCGCTCGCGGGCTCGCAATCGAAACTGCATACCGCCGGTAGGGACTTTCACCCCGCCCTGAGAACGGCGCGGACAATAGGGGCAAGGCGGCGGGCTGGCAATAGGGTAAGATGGTTTCCGGATGGGTGCGTTGGTGTGTCCTCTAATATGGCCATTTGCCTTTCGCTGCAGCTCAAGGCGTTCATCGCTTTCGCTCCCCGCCCCTCATCTGCCTGCCGGGCTTCTTTTCCCCGCTGGGGAGAAGGGGAATCGCGGCGGGCGCCTCGCTCCATTTGAGATGTTTGCGGTAGGTATGGTCACCGTGAGGCTTGCTTCCCCTTCGCCCCAGCGGGGAAAAGAAGCCCGTCAGGGCAGATGAGGGGGTGAGCGACGATGGGAGCGAATGCGCTGAGCGTCAGCGAAGGGCACATGCTCCACCACCCTTGTTGAGCATGCCCTTCCGCCTACATGCTTCTGCTGAGGAATATCCATGTCGAAAAAGCATGCTGCTCCGCCTCACTGAGGGGTAGAGCAGCAACCATGGGAGAGAGCGATGCCAGAATCTTTCGTCGTGCGCCGCGAGACGCATCTTGCAGCGCCGCCGGCGGCGGTGTTTGCGCTGATGACCGATCCGGAGAAGATCCTGCGCTGGATGGGGACGGAGGCCGAGGTCGAGCCGGAGCCCGGCGGGCTCTATCTCGTCAACGTCACCGGCGCCCGTTTTGCGCGCGGCTCGTTTCGCGAGGTGGTGCCGGTGCATCGGCTTGCCTACAGCTTCGGCTGGGATGGCAGCGAGGTGGTGCCGCCCGGGTCGAGTCTGGTCGAGATCGACCTGATCGAGCAGGGAGGCGGGACGCTTTTGCGGCTCACCCATAGCGGCCTGCCGAGTGCGGAGCAGTGCGCTGGCCACGAGGAAGGCTGGGCGCATTACCTCGGACGGCTCACCGAGGTCGCCGCCGGGCGCAACCCCGGTCCAGATCCATTTTACGGCAGGAGATGAACGGTTTTCGGCAGGCGGCGGGACGCCCCTCAAGCGCTTGACGCTACGGGAAGAACGGTTTGCCGCGGTCAAAAAAGTGCTGCTTTTTCGTCCGCAAACATGAACGTGCAGTTCATCTCCAGTTCAATTTGGCGGTCCTAAGGTGATTGCGGCTGGATGAAATGGAGTTTTCGATGAAGGCACTTTCTATCGCGGCTGCCTTGCTCGCTGGCAGCCTCTCGATCGGCACGGCTCAGGCGATGCCGATCGGGGCAATCAAGGTTGAGAGCACTGTCACAAAGGTCGACTACGCCTGTGGTCGCGGTTGGCACCTGACCCGCTGGGGCGAATGCCGGCGCAACTGGCACCGCCCGCCGCCTGTAGCTTTCTATGGCGGTCCGCCCCGCTGGGGCTGGGAGCGGCGTCATCGCGATTGGGATGGCCCGCGCTGGGGCTATGAGCGGCGCTGGGACCGCGAACGCCGCTGGCGGGATGACTACTAAAAAGCCTTTGACAGAGGCAGACAAACGAGGGCCGGTGCGATGTTTCGCCCGGCCTTTATCCGTTGAAATAACGAATGCGCTCAAATGCGGCTGACGAGCCAGTGCTTTCCGTCGATCAGCTCTTCAAGCTCGGCCGGATCCTTGACGCCGAACTCGAACCATTCCACGAGTTCCTTCGCCTTCCGCTTGCTTTCCTCGGCTGTAAAGTCGATCCCATAGCGCTCGCACCAGCGTCGAAGGATCGACGTCAGCAGCGTCATGTCATTCCCGTCAAGCGGGTCTTTCGGCCAGTATGTCGTGCCCATCGCAACCCCTCAATCGCTAATGACAGGCTGGCACATAATCGAATCAATGTCGCGCAATTTAAAAGTGTTTATTGGGTTGTTTTCCACCGTGATGAATGGTTTTCCACAGAGTTGTTGGACGGTGGGGTTGACAGGGGTGCGGAGGGACCCGGCTGGCGCAAGTGCCGAAAGGAAATCCCCCGGACACCTGAGGTGTCCTCAGTTGCCGACAAAGTCTCCTCCGTCATGCCCGGCCTTGTGCCGAGTATCTGACCAGGGCAGTTGTTTGAACGAAAACCGTTTATTTTCAGATGCATAATTGGATCGTCGCAGATCCTCGGCACAAGGACGAGGATGACGTCGGGGGTTTTGGTTGCCAACAGGCGGATACCGGAGACCACCTCAGAGGCCGCGGGAGTGTCCGTGGGCTGATGTCTCGGGGTTGCCCACGTCCTGTTGCAATGCCAATGTTAACCCATGGATCTGCCTTCCTCTCTTGCCTGGCTGATTGACGAGGCTGCGGCTTCGCCCGGTCCCGAACGGTTTCTGGCCGAGCTCGGGCGCCGGCTGCTGGCCGATGGCTTGGCGCTTTCCGGCGGCGCGCTGACACTTTCGGTGCCGCATCCGATCATCGCGCGCCGTACCTGGCTGTGGCGAGCCGAAACCGGAGCCGTCATCGAGGCGTTGGGTTTTGCCGCCGCACCTCAAAGCGATGCCGGGCGCGAATGGCTGGCCGGGCTTGGGCCGGTTTGGGAGGAGAGCATTGGAGCTTCGCGGGACGGCGCTGTGCTCGGCTGGGCGGGCGTCGGCAGGAGGACGGGGGCGGACGAATTTTCTCCTGATGAAGCCGCGCGGCTGCAGGAGATCGCGCGTTTTGCCGCCGCGCCGCTTGCGGCCCTTGCGGCGCGGGAGGCGCGGGCGGCACTGCTTGAAGCCTATCTCGGCCGGCGCAGTGCGGCTCGGGTTCAGTCCGGTGCACTTGCCCGCGGCACCGGCGAAACCATTCGCGCCGCTCTTCTCTGCGCCGATTTGCGGGATTTCACCGCACTTTCCCAGGTGACGGAGCCGCAGGCGATGATATCAGCGCTCGACGCCTATTTCGACCGCGTCGCCGGCGCCGTGCACGCCTTCGGCGGCGAGGTGCTGAAATTCATCGGCGACGGCGTGCTGGCGATCTTTCCCGTCACCGCCGCTTCCGGTGACGAGGCCCGGGCTGATCGAGAAGCCTGCGAGGCGGCGCTTCGGGCCGTCGCCGCCAGCCGCGCCGGCATGATCCATCTCGATCGGATGCGCGAGGCTGAGGGGCTGGCGCCGCTGCCCTTCGGCGCCGCCCTGCATTTCGGCGAAATCCTCTGGGGCAATATCGGCGCCGCCGACCGGCTTGACTTCACCGCCATCGGCCCGGCGGTCAATCTGGTCAGCCGGCTGGAAGGGCTCTGCAAGCCGCTCGGCCACAGCGTTCTGATCTCAGGTGCCGTGGCGGCGAATACCGAGGCCGCGCTGACGCCGCTCGGCGAGCATGCCCTGCGCGGCATCACCGAGCCCTGCCCCATCTTCACTTTGGCTGGGGTTTGAACCCTGAGATCGGGCTGTCCGCCTTCACCTGCCATGGCATGTTTTCCCACAAACCGCGCAGAAGAATCATTCTCGTAGGCGTGTGATCAAGCCTGGCCATCGCTGAAGATCGTTTTCGAATCTCCTTCGGAAAAGGTCTGCAAAGAAATATTTGCAAAGATATGTTTGCGATTGTATCCTTGGGTCATGAATGAGTACAATCCCCGACCCTCCCCAGATGCCGCCATCTCCCGGACCGTCAGCCGGGTCGTGCCCGAACCCACCGCACTGAAGGCGCTGGCGCACCCCGTCCGCCTGCGCATGCTCGGCATGCTGAGGATCGACGGCCCCGCCACGGCGACGCAGCTCGCCGCGCGGCTCGGCCTGAACAGCGGCGCGACCAGCTATCATCTGCGCCAGCTTGCCCAATATGGCTTCATCGAGGAGGCGCCGCATGGCTCACGACGCGACCGTTGGTGGCGCGCGCGCCATGAGCTGACCTCGGTGCCCGCAAGCGAGACGCAGGGGGAGGCGCTCGATCTCGATGTCGCCTTCAATCAGGCGGCGCTCTCGCTGCAGGTTGGCCAGATGCAGCAGGCGCTTGAGGAATATGCGGAGCTGCCGGCCAAATGGCGCAAGGCGACGGCCGCCGACGACATCATCATCCCGATGACCGCTGAAAAGGCCGAAGCCCTGACGAAACGGCTGAGCGATATCATTCTCGAAGCGATGCGGGAGGCCCCGCCGTTGGGGGAGGCGGCGTCTCGCAATCCTGACATCGTTCCCTTCTATGTCATGTTGCACGCCTTCCCCTATCCAGGCCGTGTTCCGCACCGCGAGCGGGATAACGAGCCGTGAGAAGGGGCAAGCCGTTTCTCGCGCTCGCCGCCGCCGAGACGCTATCGCTGTCCGGCACCCGGCTTTCGACTGTCGCCGTTCCCTGGCTGGTGCTGAGCGCCACCGGCAGCCCGGTGCTGACCGGGTTGACGGCGATGATGGAGATGCTGCCTTACGTGCTCGCCAAAGCGCTCGGCGGGCCGCTGATCGACCGGGTCGGCGCCAAGCGCATCGCCATCATCTGCGACGCCGCTTCCATGGCTGTGGTGGGTCTCGTTCCGCTTCTCGATCTCTTCGGCGTGTTGACGGTGCCGATGCTGCTGCCTCTTGTCTTTGCCATGGGTGTGCTGCGTGGTCCCTCCGACGCCGCCAAGCAGGCGATGGTTCCCGATATCGCCGCTCTCGCCGATGTGCCGCTCGAACGGGTGACCGGCGTCTCCAGCGCCATCGAGCGGCTGGCCTCGACGATGGGCGCGGCCGGCGCCGGCTTGCTGATCGGGCTGATCGGCCCGGGGCAGGCGCTCATCGTCAACGCCGCCACCTTTGCCGCGGCCACCGTAATCATTGCGACTGGCATACCGGGCATCCGCCGCACTCCTGCGATCCTCGCCGCGTCCGACGCGCGGCCAGCGTCATCCTATCTCGACGATCTCCGGGGAGGCTGGCGCTTTCTGCGCAGCGATGCCGTGCTCGTCAGTATTGTCACCATGGTGGCGATCACCAATCTGCTCGATCAAGCCTATCACGCCGTGCTGCTGCCCGTCTGGACGAAGAACGCCGGTCATGGGCCGGAGCTGCTCGGAGCGATGTTCGCCGCCTTCTGCGGCGCTTCCGTCGCGGGGGCGGCGATTGCCGCTGTTATTGGCGAGCGCATGCCGCGTCTGATCGTCTATACCGTGGCTTTCCTCCTGACCGGATGTCCACGCTTTCTGGTGCTCGCGGTGGATGCGCCGCTCGGCTCCGTCTTTGCGACGCTCGCAATCGCAGGCTTTGCCTCCGGTTTCCTCAACCCTATCCTGTCGGCGGTGATCTTCGAGCGCATCCCCAAACCGCTGACCGGCCGCGTCACGGCGATGAATACCGCTCTCTGCTTTGCCCTCATCCCCTTCGGCGGCCTCGTCGGTGGCGCGCTGATCAGCACGATCGGGCTTGGCGCGGCGTTGCTCCTTTGCGGCCTCGCTTACCTCGCTGCGACCCTCTTTCCGCTGGCGCTCAAGAGCTTTCGCGGTTTTGACAAGGCCGTGGCATGAGCCCCGCGCAGGCCCTAGCCTTGCCCTCCGATTTCCTCGAACAACAGATCGATGAAGCAGCGCACTCGCGGCTCCAGCATGCCTTTGTCGGGATAGAGCGCCACGATCTTCGTGTCGTCGGTTTCGAGGTCAGACAGGACCTGCCGGAGACGACCGGCGGTCAACTCGGCGGCGACAACGAAGTGCGGAAGAAGGGCGATTCCGAGGCCGGCCATGCAGGCGTCACGAACGGCTTCTCCGCTGTCGAGCCTCAGGCGGCTGCGCCCCTGCGCCTTGATCCAGCCGCCACCACTGCGAAAGCGCCAGCCCTGCCTTTGGCCGCGGCTGGTGAAGAACAGGCAGTCATGGGCCGCCAGATCCCCTATATCGCGAGGCATGCCGCGTTCGGAGAGGTAGGAGGGCGAGGCACAGAGCCGCGCCTTGTCACTGGAGATCACGCGCGCGATCAACCGGCTGTCGGCCGCCGATGGCGTCGCGCCAATCCCGATCGCCAGATCGAAGCCATCTTCGACGTTGTCGGCCGGGCGATCGGTGAAGTTCACTTCGACCTGCATGTCGGGCCAGGTGCGAAGATATTTTTCGAGTAAGGGAAGGACGACGAGCCGTCCGAAGAGACCGGGAACGGCAAGCCTGAGAACGCCTCGCGGCGTGCCGCTTTGCCCCGCAATGCTCGCCTCCGCCTCGTCGACCGATGCCAGGATCTGCAGCCCGTGCTCGTAGAACAGTCGTCCTTCGTCGGTCAGGCTCAGTGTTCTCGTTGTCCGGTTGAGCAGGCGCGCCCCGAGCCGCTCTTCCAGGCGGGTGACGGCCTTTCCCGCTGCCGAACGGGAGAGGCCCATGGCCTGGCCGCCGGCGATAAAGCTTCCGGCATCGACGACGGCCATGAAGATCAGGATATCGTTCAGGTTCGTGCGCGGCATTAGGCAACTCGAGCGATTTGACTGCAGCCTTAAGTCGGTCGCGATGTGACAGATTCAAGGCTCGCATCATCAACGTCGACCGCGCCAGTTAGGTCCCGGGTGCATCGAAATGATGGCGGCCGACGACAGCTGCCGTTTCTCATCACCACCGCTTCTATTGAAGGCTCGCGCAAGCCTCGCTGTCAGCGCCAGCCGAGCGCCGGAGCGACGTGGGTGAGGATCGCTTCGATGACGTGGGCGTTGTAGGCGACGCCGAGCTGGTTTGGCACGGTGAGCAGCAGCGTGTCGGCCTCGGCAATCGCCTCGTCTTCCGCAAGCTGCTTGATGAGCACGTCAGGTTCGGCGGCGTAGCTGCGGCCGAAGATCGCCCGGGTCTTCTCGTCGATGAAGCCGATCTTGTCGCCTTCGTCGCCGCCAAAGCCGAAATAGGCGCGGTCACGTTCGTCGACGAGCGCGAAGATGCTGCGGCTGACCGAAACGCGCGGTTCGCGTGTATGGCCGGCCGCCTTCCAGGCTTCACGATAGGCGCGGATCTGGTCGGCCTGCTGGACGTGGAACGGCTCGCCGGTTTCGTCGTCCTTCAGTGTTGAGCTCTGCAGGTTCATGCCGAGCTTGGCGGCCCAGACGGCGGTGGCGTTGGAGCTCGCCCCCCACCAGATACGCTCGCGCAGGCCTTCCGAATGCGGCTCGAGACGCAGGAGGCCGGGTGGATTCGGAAACATCGGCCGCGGGTTCGGTTTGGCGAAGCCTTCGCCGCGCAGCACCTCAAGGAAGACTTCGGCATGATGCCTGGCCATGTCGGCCTCGCTCTGACCTTCCGGCGGCGCATAGCCGAAATGGCGCCAGCCGTCGATCACCTGTTCGGGCGAGCCCCGGCTGATGCCGAGTTGCAGCCGCCCCCCGGCGATGAGATCGGCAGCACCGGCATCCTCGGCCATATAGAGCGGGTTCTCGTAGCGCATGTCGATCACGGCCGTGCCGATTTCGATCCGGTTGGTCCTGGCGCCGACGGCCGCCAGCAGCGGAAAAGGCGCTGCGAGCTGCCTGGCGAAATGGTGCACGCGGAAATAGGCACCATCGGCGCCGAGCTCCTCGGCCGCCACGGCAAGGTCGATCGACTGCAGCAGCGCATCGCCCGCCGAGCGCGTCTGCGATTGAAGCGAGGGCGTCCAGTGCCCGAACGAGAGAAAACCGATCTTCTTCATGTCGCACCTTTATCCGTTGCGTCATAGTGGATCGGTCATGGCATAGTTTCGGTGCGTAAGACAATCACAACCAGAGAGAACGGCGCGCTTTCCCGGAGGCGTTTGCTCAAGCGGGACGCGAAGCAATGTCAGAGGCGCCGAACCGTCATCTGCACCCCAGCCCCAGCCTGCTGGCAAGCCCCAGCCAGGGAGCCAGGTGAAAGGCGCTCATCAGCAGGTACATCGGCACCATCCCGCCGATCGGGAAGGCATCCGATGTAGTCGTGCAGATCGTGTCGGCGCTGCCGGTTACTGCCGTCAGCAGCGCCATGATCGCAAATGTTGGGGCGGCGGCGAGAGACAGAAAATCGGCGGCGGCGAGAGCGGGCTTGACCGGCTCGTCGGCGGGTCCGTCAGCGGCGGCGATCGACAGCCAACTCGCGGTGCCGAGGGAGGGGCTGACGTCGTCAGCCCGTTTTGAGGCGTGAGCGAAGAGCGCCATTGTTGTCACTCCTTGCCGTAGCGGTCGTGGTGGCGCCACCAGATGCCGGTTTCGTTGCGGCCCTTCGGCGCGCGGTCCAGCCATTGGTACACGCCCCAGAGCCCGTCGAGTCCGCGCGCATAACTGGAATAGCTGTGGTAGACGCCGCCATCGATGAGTTCGAAAGCGCTGACGCCGGGGCGGTCGCGGGTGTAGGTGGGAACGTCGGTGCCGGTCATGGACGCGATCTGGACGATGGGTTCGTCGCTGCCGCGCGACTGCCAGTCCGGCACGGTCTTGCCCGCCGGCGGTTCGGGGGCGGGCGGTTCGCGACGGTAGTTGTATTCGATCTCGCCGAGACGCTGCTGCTCCGGGCTGAACCAGACGCTGAAATCGGCGTTGAAATCGCTGCCGGCTGACGAGGCCCAGGGAAAGCTCCAGTCCATGCGCCGCTTGAAGGCCTCAAGCTTTGCAAGCGGCGCGCGCGAGACCGCCCAGAAGGCGACGTCGTGATTTTCCAGGTGGACGAAGAAACCGTTGAAGCCGTCGGCGATCGAGGAGCAGGAGGGGCATCCGGCGCTGTAATCCGGCCCGAACATGAAATGATAGATCAGGAGCTGCGAACGCCCGCCGAAGAGATCCTTCAGCGAAGCACCGCCGCCTTCGGTGTCGAAGTGGTAGTCCTTGCCGATCCTCACACGGGGCAATTGCTGGCGTTTGGCCGCCAGCGCATCGCTTCGCCGGGTCAGTTCCTTTTCCTCCTCGAGCAGATCAAGTCTCGCCGCCAGCCATTGCTCGCGAGTTGCGTTCAGCATTGCCGTCATGGGTCTTCTCCTTTGCCTGTCTCTCGTCGTAGCATCCGGCGCGCTTGCCTGCCGTTGAAAGAAGATTACGGCGGGAGGGACAAATGCCGGGAGTGACAAGTGTGACGGGATTTGAATGGACTCGCTGATTACGGCCGCGGCGCAGGCGCTGGCATCGGGCGATACGCTTGGCGCGCTGAAACGGGTGGCGCTGCGCGACGATGCGCCTGCGCTGGCGCTGCGCGGCATCGCCATGGCGCAGCTCGGTGACCTCATCCGCGCCAAGGCGCTGCTGAAGAGCGCTGCGCGCGCATTCGGACCGCGGGAGGCGGTGGCCCGCGCCCGCTGTGTCGTCGCCGAGGCCGAGATCGCGCTCGTATCGCGCGATCTCACCTGGCCGCCGAAGGTGCTGGAGGGGGCGCGCAAGGTTCTGGAAGCGCATGGCGACCGGGTCAACGCCGCCCATGCCGGCAATATCGCCATTCGCCTGATGGTGCTGATCGGCCGGCTCGACGAGGCCGAGCAGGCGCTGGCCGCGCTCGACCCGACGCCGCTGCCGCCGGCCTTGCTGGCCGCCCATGAGCTTGTCGCGGCTGGGATCGCGGTCCGGCGCTTGCGGACGCAGCCGGCGCGCGCGGCGCTCGAACGGGCAAGGCTTGCGGCGCGGCGGGCCGACATGCCCGTGCTCACGGCGGAGGTCGAGACCGCTGGACATGTGCTCGATCTGCCGGCGGCGCGCCTGGTTTCGCGTGGGCATGAACGGCCGCTGCTGCTTGCCGAGGTGGAGGCGCTCTTTTCAAATGGCACGCTCGTCGTCGATGCCTGCCGCCATGTCGTGCGCGCGGGCAGTGCGGTGGTGCCGCTGGCGAGCCGGCCGGTGCTTTTCGCCCTCGCTCGTGCGCTTGCCGAAGCCTGGCCGGCGGATGTGTCGCGCGGGGCGCTGATCGCACGCGCCTTCCGCGGCAAGCATGCCGATGAATCGCATCGCGCCCGGCTGCGCGTCGAGATCGGCCGGCTGCGGACGGAATTAGCCGGGCTGGCGGAAGTCTCGGCTACCGAGCGCGGTTTTACCCTTTCCCCTGCCGGCGCCGCTGAGGTTGCAGTGCTTGCCCCGCTCGTCGAAGGGCCGCATGCGGCGGTGCTCGCCTTGCTCGCCGATGGCGAAGCGTGGTCGAGTTCGGCGTTGGCAATCGCGCTCGGCACCAGTCCGCGCACCGTGCAGCGGGCGCTGGATGCGCTCGCCGGCGAGGAGAAGGTGCAAGCGATCGGACGCGGGCGGGCGCGCCGCTGGATGAGCCCGCCGCTCTCCTCTTTCCCGACGATCTTGTTACTCCCGGGACCGCTGCCGAGCGACTAGTATGGGTCAACCGACAAGGAGGAAGACATGAAGACATCGGCTGCGACCATTCTGCGTGAATATGGACCCTTTCCGGGTGCGGAGCGCGTTCACGGCGTCACCTTCGACGGCCGGCATGTCTGGTTCGCCTCGGGCGACAGGCTGAACGCACTCGATCCCGACAGCGGCGAAGTGGTGCGGTCGATCGAAGTCGCCTCTCACGCCGGCACGGCTTTCGACGGCGAGTTCCTCTATCAGATTGCCGAGGACGTCATTCACAAGATCCACCCGAAGACCGGCCAGATTCTTTCCACCATCCCGGCCCCCGGCAATGGCGGCGATTCCGGCCTTGCCTGGGCCGAGGGCACGCTCTGGGTCGGCCAGCATCGCGGCCGCAGGATCCATCAGATCGATCCTGAGACCGGCAAGATCCTGCGCACGATCGAATCCAACCGCGTCGTGACAGGCGTCACCTGGGTCGACGGCCAGCTCTGGCACGGCACCTGGGAGGGCGACGACAGCGATGTCAGGCGCATCGACCCCGAGTCCGGCGAGGTGCTGGAGCGGCTCGACATGCCCGAAGGCACTGGCGTCTCCGGCCTCGAATCCGACGGCGGCGGCTGCTTCTTCTGTGGCGGAGGCAATAGCGGCAAGATCCGCACTGTGCGCCGGCCGTGAGGGCTGCGCCGCCAGGGTGGGGCTGCTCATTGCAAGAAGCCGGCGTCAGCGCACCCGCCTCGCCCTTCGGCGCCCCTTGCGGGGCACCTCAGGCTTAGGCTCTCGTAGGTGCCGGCGGCTCCGGCCACGCAAATACCTGCGGGGAGCAATTCACCGTCCGTCAACTTTTGCGTGTCAATTTCGAGGGAAGGGGCGCCATCAAAAGGTTGCAAGTATTGAAGGTCAGGCTCACATCGCACATCACGCTCGTCCTGGTGGCGCTCACCTGTGCGGCGGCCGTATTGCTGTGCGGATTCGCATGGATTGCCGCCGTGAACGTCGATGATCTCTACTTGCGCCGCCAGGCCGACTTTGTGCGACAAGGATTGGATGAGCAGTTCAAGGCGCTTCCCCGGGAACAGGAAAGCGTCACGAAATGGGACGACGCCTTTCTTTATTCCAAGCAGCGGAACCATGAATGGTTGCTTGACAATGTCGGCCGCTGGACGAGCCAATATTTCGGACACGATAGAACCTACATCTTCGACAATACCAATCGCCTGCTGTTTGCGTTCCGCGACGGAACGGACACCATGCCGCCGCGCCTCGGCAGCGACGACGGCGAGGAAATGACGGCGCTGGCCGGCGAGACGCGGGCGGCTCTCGTCGAGCGCAAAAGAAGCGGTGGCGAACCGCTTGGCCAGCTGGCCAGGGTACGCACGATCATGATCGGCAACAGACCGGCGATAACAAGCGCGCGCCCTGTTATGCCGAGTTCGACAAGGATGCAGATCGAAGCGGGTCAGGAGTTCATCGCCGTCTCGGTCAAGTTCATCGACGGAAAAGCGGCTGAAAGCATTGCCCATTATGCGCGGCTCGAAGGATTGCATTTTTCCCTTTCGAAGGGAGACGACGAGCGGGCGCAAGTGCCTGTCTCGTCCTATGACGGCGGGGTGATCGGCTATCTCGTGTGGCAGCCGATCCGCCCGGGCTTCATGCTGCTCCAGCAGATCGCGCCGGCAGGGCTCGGCTGTCTGGCTCTGTTGATCGCCGCGGTGTTCTGGCTCGGACGAGGACTGCATCGCACCTCGCTGACCCTGCTGGACAGCCAGGCCGAACTCACCCACCACCGCCACCATCTGGAAGAGATGGTGGCGGACCGAACAGCCAAAATCGAAAGACAAAGGCAGGAGCTGGACCGCCTGCTGGTGCACGAACGCCAGGTGAATGCGCTGCAGCGCCAGTTCGTTGCTATGGCCTCGCACGAATTTCGAACGCCGCTTGCCATCATCGATGCGGCCGCCCAGCGGCTCTGCCGCTCGACGACCAACGTCAGCGGCGAGTATGTTCACGAAAAAGCCGGAGTGATCCGCAGCGCGGTGGTGCGCATGGTCGATCTCATGGAGAGCATCCTTGCGAGCGGCCGGCTCGAAACCGGACAGATCATACTGAAGAGGAGCGAAGGTAATCTGAAAGCCTTGCTCGTCGCCTGCTGTGATCGGCAGCGCGAACTCAGCCCTTCGCATGTCTTCCATCTCGATCTCGAACTCGTACCTGACGTATTGACCTTCGATCGAAGCGCGATGGAACAGGTCTTCATCAATCTGATGTCGAACGCCGTCAAATATTCGCCCGATCAGCCTGACATTTATGTTCACGCTCGGGTTGAAGAGAAAATGGTGGAAATCGCCGTTGCCGATAGCGGCATCGGCATGGATGCGGATGATCTGCCGAAACTGTTTCAACCTTATTATCGCGCCCGCAGCGCGACGGGTATTGCCGGAACCGGCATTGGCCTGAACGTCGTCAAGCAGGTCATCGAGCTGCACGGCGGCACCGTCGAGGTGACGAGTGAGCTTGGCAAAGGCACAACATTCACCATCTCTCTGCCAATAGAGTTTCTATTGTCGGATCAACAAGTCGCAGCTTAAGGAAGAGCTTATGGTTACAGTCCTGTGCATAGAAGACGAAGTCGAGATCCGGAATCTCCTCGTCGAAGAGTTGAGCGAAGCCGGCTACAGGACGCTCCAGGCCTCGAACGGCGCAGAGGGCCTGGAAATGATCCTGTCGAAATGGCCTGATATCGTCATCAGCGACATTTCCATGCCTGTTATGGATGGGCATCAGCTTCTGGCGGAAATCCAGATCAATCACCCGGAGCTCTCCAACATTCCCTTCATCATGCTGACGGCGCTGACAGACCGGGAAAACACGCTCGCCGGCCTGCGGGCCGGTGCTGCGGATTATCTGACGAAGCCGCTCGACTTCGACCTGCTGCTCGCCAAGCTGGAGGGCTGCGTGACGCGGCTGGAGAACGATAAGGCGCTCAATCGGTCGTTTTGATTGGGTGGGGTGAGACCAGCGCGTCCGAAATCGTTGGCTGATTCTACCGGCAGGCCAGAGGGGGTGTCTCACGCATGACCTTTCGGTCGCTCTGATGTCTTCGCGGTTTTTCCGAGGGATGTGCTGTAGCTTTATCGCGCGGCCTTTCCCAACACATCCCCCAATACCGCAAATACTCTCTCATCCAGCGTCTGCGACACATTGAAGCGCATGAAATTCGTCGCCGATTGCGACAGGCTGAACGCATTGCCCGGCGCCAGCACGATCCGCTTTTCCAACGCCGCTCGCGCCACATCAGCTGCGTCGATGTCATCGGGCAGGCGGCACCAGAGGAACATGCCGGCCTGGGGCTCCAGCCAGGGTTTTATCCCGAAGCCCTTCAGACGAGCGGTGACCTCGGTCATGGCGCGCGCCAGCCGCTGCCTGAGCATTTCCATGTGTTTGCGGTAACCGCCGTCGCTCAAGACCTTGAGCACCAACTCGGCCGTCATCCGGGCGCCGCCGAAGGAGGTGGCGATCTTGAGGTCGGTGAGGCCCTCGATCCATTCGGGCCTGGCGACGATGAAGCCGCAGCGGGCAGAGGCCGAAAGCGTCTTCGAAAAGCTGCCGATATGGATGACGCGCTCGAGCCCGTCAAAGGCGGCGAGGCGAGGCGCGACCGAATATTCGAAATCTGCGAAGATATCGTCCTCGATGATGGTGAGATCGAACTGGTCGGCGAGTTTCAGGACCCGGTGGGCTGTGACGGGGGAGAGTGTCGCGCCGGTCGGATTGTGGATGGCCGAGTTGGTGATGTAGAGCCGCGGCCGATGCTCGGCGAGCGTCTGCGCGAAGAGTTCGACATCGGGGCCTGACGATGTGTAGGGCACACCGACGATCTTCGCCCGGTGGGCGCGCAGCAATGCGTGGAAGTTGAAGTAGCAGGGATCGTCGACCAGCACCGTGTCGCCGGGTTCGAGCAGGAAACGGCAGAGCAAGTCGATCGCCTGCGTGCTGGACTCGGCGAGCAGGATCTGAGCCGGCGAAGCCTCGATGCCGCGCTCGCCCATGCGCCGCGAAATCAGCTGGCGCAGCGGCCGCAGGCCGAGCGGCGAGCCGTAATCGGCAAGGGCCGGCCCCTCGGCGCGCGCAAGCGTTCGGAGCGCCCGGCGCATGCCCTCGCCAGGCAGCCAGGAGGACGGCAGCCAGCCACAGCCGGGTTTGAGATCGGCTTCATCGGACTCCAGCGATTGCCGCGAAATCCACAAGGGATCGACGGCGCGGTCGAGTTTCGGCCCGGCCTCGGCCAGTGCGAAGGGGGCCGCCTGGTTGGCGACATAGAAGCCGGAACCCGGCCGTGAGATGATCGCGCCCTCGGCGGCCAGGCGCTCATAGGCGTCGACGACGGTCGAAGTCGAGAGCTTCATGCTGGACGCCAGGCTCCGCACCGAAGGCAGCCTTGCCCCCGGCGTCAGGCTGCGCCCGGCGATGCGCTGCCGGATCGTCGCCATCACCATCTCGACGCGGGTGCGTCCCGCTATCTTTTCGTTCATCCGTACTGCCTTTTGAACCATAACAGTTTTGCGAAACCGTATCAGACCGTCACTGTCGTGGCTATCGGTTTTGGCGGATAAGGCTGGACGGCCCGTTCTTGTGAATTCGATTCAGCTAACGCGCCTCAGGTTATTGTTTATGCATGCCGTTCTCTCAAGGCCGCAGGGTTTCGACGACATGCATCTGGGAAGGGAACGCATGATGGAGCGCATGACGGCAGGATGGGTCAATGGTTTGATTGGTGTGGTGATCTTCAGCGGCTCGCTGCCGGCGACGCGCGTGGCGGTGGCGCAGTTCGATCCGGTCTTCCTGACTGTTGCGCGCGCGGCGATCGCCGGGGTGCTGGCGCTCTGCCTGCTGATCGTCTTTCGTGAGAAGCGGCCGGCCGGGCGCGATATCATCTCGCTTGCCGTGGTCGCGCTTGGCGTCGTGGCGGGCTTTCCACTGCTGACGGCGCTGGCGCTGCAGCATGTGACGTCAGCCCATTCGATCGTCTTCGTCGGTCTGCTGCCGCTGGCAACGGCGACCTTCGGCGTGATCCGCGGCGGCGAACGGCCGAAGCCGGCCTTCTGGCTGTTCTCCATCCTCGGCAGCGCGCTGGTGGCGGGCTTTGCCCTGACGCAAGGTCTGACGGCCTCGCCGGTCGGCGACCTGCTGATGCTCGCGGCAATCGTCGCCTGCGGCCTCGGTTATGCCGAGGGCGGCCGGCTGTCGCGCACGCTCGGCGGCTGGCAGGTGATTTCCTGGGCGCTGGTCCTTTCGCTCCCAATCATGATTGCAGTCGCGTTCGTCTACCGGCCGGAAAGTTTCGCCGGCATTGGAACGCCGGCGCTCATCGGCCTTGCCTATGTCTCGCTGTTCTCGATGCTGATCGGTTTCATCTTCTGGTATCGCGGCCTCTCGCAAGGCGGCATCGCCGCCGTCGGCCAACTGCAACTGCTCCAGCCCTTCTTCGGCCTGGCGCTCGCCGCCACGCTGCTGCACGAACCGGTCACCTGGGCGATGCTCGCGGTGACGGTGGCTGTCATTTTCTGCGTAATGGGGGCGCGCAGGTTCGCGCGGTAATAGTTGAGCTGGGGCCACAAAGCTGCCGCTCAATCGTCAGAAAATGGCCCCTTTACCGCCGCACCGAGCCCTTTTCCGGGCTTCATCGTCGTGACCTCGCCAGCCTTTCCAGCGGCTGAGCGATCGACCGAGGCGGTCTTTGCTGCCGTCCAAATCACCGGAAAAGGAATGAAAATGATCACTCGTTACACATCCCTCGCAACGATGACAGCCGCGGTGTTCAGTCTGCTTGCTCTCAGCCCGGCATCCGCGACCGAGCTTGCCCAGGCGCAACAGCAGCCGCCGGCACAGGGGCAGGCGCCGATGCAAGGACAGGGTGGTACCGGTGCGGCTGCCCCTGTCAGTGATCAGAAACTCGAGGCCTTTGCCGTTGCCTACGTGCAGGTCGACAAGGTCAGGCAGGAATATTCGGCCAAGATCGACGCGACCAAGGACCAAGCTGCGAAGCAAAAGCTGCAGGAAGAAGCCAAGAAGCAGATGGTCGACACCGTCCAGGCCTCCAACGACATCTCCGTCGAGGAATATTCGTCGATCCTGACGGCAGCGCAGAGCGACCCGGCGCTCGCTAAGAAGGTTCTGGACAAGATCGGCACCCCGCCGCCGGCGCAGCCGCAGCAATAGGCTTAAACTGGAGCCAAGGCGCGGGTCCACGCGGCGAGTGCTTCCCGCGCCCGCCCCAATCCTGACGCGGCCTCAGTTGGCGGGCACGACCAGCGCTTCGCCCTTACGGACGATGTAGGTCGCCAGCTCCGAAGCCTTGCCGCTGCCGACGTTTCTGGCCGAATGCACGACGCCGGAGGGAATGAACAGCGATTGGCCGGCCTTCAGCGTTACCGGCTCCTGCCCGTCGAGCCGATATTCCAGCGTGCCCTCGATAACGAAGGCGATTTCTTCGCCCGGATGCGCATGCTTCGGCGCGAGAACGCCGGGGGCGAAATCGACGCGCACCTGAACGGCCTCGTGGCCGGGTACATCGATATCGCTTCTGACGAGGTCGGTGCGCTGCAGCGGCTGTTCCGCATGCGCTATCGCCGCGCCGCCAAGGAGAAGGGCGAGCGGTATCGCCTGGATCATTTTCATCGTGTCATCCTTCCTGTATTGACCATTGCAGCGAATCGGCCGCATCGCCATTTCAGTCGATGATTGAACCGGGCATGTGTCGGGAAACCGGCATTTTTGTAAGCGAATGTATCCGCAGCCCGGCTGAGGCTTCCCGTAAGAACGGGACCCTTTTTTACGCGAACCGCATCGCGGATTTCGCACGCGCCTTCGCCGCTACTTCCTCGCGATCGCGAGGCGGCTGAGACGTCTCCAACGAATCGAGCAATTCACGGGCGCAAGCTGCGATCGAACTGACCGCGCGTTCGAACGCGGCCTCATTGCGCTTCGACGGCTTGGTCGCTCCGCTGAGCTTGCGCACGAACTGGAGCGCGGCATCATGAATCTCTTCGTCCGTTGCAGGCGGATCGAAGTTGAACAGTGGTTTTATGTTTCGGCACATGGCTTGCTCGCGTGATGTTCTCTTTGCCACTGGGGAAAGTGGCCTCGCACGAAAGGTAGTCGCGTGAGCGCGAATTGCAACGAGGCGTGGGAGATGGCGCGCCGATCTGAACGAGTTCAGGGATCCACGACCGGACGCCGCTTGAGTGCCGCCACTTGTGATGGAGTGGGAGGAGGCTCCGGGCCTCCGCATCGAAACTCTCCGTCGATGACGAGATGTTCGGAGTGAGGACAATTCGACCAAACTGCCGGATAGGGAAAGGCACAGCCGCCAGTCGCCATCGACTCGCGACGACGGAGTGATAGGCAGGGAGAGTGCGCCCAGCGGGCTTTCTGGGAAGATAGAGGGGACACGATATCTCTAGTTGCCCCAGCCGATTTGGAACCGATCAAATCGAACCTCGCTCAACGGTTGGTTGGAGGGGCTCAGCCTCACCGAACGAAGAACGAGATGAAGCTCGGGGGAATAGTATTGTTCGAAAATGATCGGAGGCAATTCCGTCAGTTTCAGACGACTGTTAATGGCCCAAACTTTGTAGGAACAAGATGCAATTGTTTCCTCTCCCAAGCCGTCGAACCGTATAAAAGTCGTGCCCGAATCAGTTTTTTTGCCATTGATGAAAAGCGTGGTGCCGGATTGCCAGGCCTTCTTCTGTGGTAGATCGTCCAACGCAATCGCGTTCGCGTATTTCAGCTCATGCGTGCCGCTGGCACTCACTCTCTTTTCGACGAGCAAGGGGTGCACATATACGGCCGACACCGGCTGCAGTGAGCCGTCGCGCTCCATCAGCCGCTGTTCGGTGAGACCCGGGCCGTCGGGCTTGTAGAATACGGAATAGAAAGGCGCTTCTCTGGTCAGCAGCACGCCCTGTTTGGTCTCACTGGCGGTTAAGCAATCGCCAAAGGCTGGCACCGCCAATGTTATTCCAACCAGTAACGACAAACTTCTTAGCAAGATCGACATCCCAGATTCCGCTCATCCAAGTCCGCTACCACCGTGCTTGGGTGAAATTGGGGAGATCGACGTCGCTGGCCCGGAGTTCGTCCACATCCTGACCGAACTTGGTCTGATCGACGAATATCGGATCTACTTGCACCCGGCCGTGGTGGGGCAGGGCGAGCCCTAATGTTGCGCGCCGCCGACCGGCGGTACGGTAAATTTCACAGGCTTTCCGCCCAGCACTTCGTGCACTGGAGTGGCAAGTTCGATGAGCACCTTGTGTTCGCCCGGCGGCAGGCCGGTCAGGACGATGGCGCCGGTGCCGCCCGCATCGGCCCACCGCCATGGCAGGTCGTCGATGCTGACATGAAGGTGTCCGGCCCGAGGCGAGACATCGGTCGCGCTGGCGCCGAAAATGGGCAGGATGCGGAAGTTCTCGGTTCTATAGGGAATGATGGCCACGCCTCTGGTGGCCAGCGGTTCTGCAAGGGGCTGATCCACGAAGAGCTTGGGCGCGGCTTCGTTCTTGATCGGAAGGAACTGCGTCGCCGCCTGATGCGGCGCCTGTGCGTGGAGGGATGTGCCGGCGAGCAGGAAGGCTGCTGTTGCGAGGGCTCTTGCGACCGTGGTCATGACATAATCCTTTGTAGACGCGCCTGTCGTGACCGACATCGTCGGGACACCGGCGCGACGCTGAGTTGAGGCCGATCAGGCGGCGTTGAGTTCGACGGCGATGTTGCCGCGTGTGGCCTTGGAGTAGGGGCAGAGCTGGTGAGCGCGCTCGACCAGGGACTTGGCGATGTCAGTCTCGATGCCCGGCAACTTCGCGTTCAGTCGCGCCTGCAGGACATAGCCGCCGTCATCGTTCGAGACGAGGTCGATCTCGGCATTGACGGCAGCATCGGCGGGGATGCGAAGCTGGCGTTCGGCAGCCGCTCTTCCGATCGCACCGAGGAAACAGGCGGACCAGGCGGCGGCGAAGAGCTGTTCGGGATTGGTGCCTGGAGCCGAGGAACCGGGCGGGGAGAGTTTCACATCGAGGCGACCGTCGGAAGTGCGGGATGCGCCGTCGCGTCCGCCGGTGGTGTTGGTGGTGCCGGTGTAGATGACTTTCGACATTTGGATGCTCCTTGTTCGATTTCAGCCGGTGGGACAGCACACTGCTGGTGTCTCAGGCGCCGCCACGGCCCAGCAGGGTCCCGGGCGGCGATGACGGGAATATGAGCTCGGCAAGACTTGCCCGGTAGCGAGCAGGCGTGAGAGCAAGCCTCTCGTTTTCGCTCAGTCCTGCACCAGGTTGCGAAGCCGCAGCGCTGTGGAGGATGTCGAAAGCAGCGCGTTGCGGGGGCATATCGCTTCCAACCGCCGAGGGTTCGCCCCGCTACCGCCGGTGCCGGCATTGCGCGATCTTCGAAGTGCTAACCGGGATTGAGACCTGCCGAGGCGGTCTTGATCTCTCATCCAGCCAGGAGACGGACATGAACACGCTTTTCAAACGCAAGGTCGCCTTCGCCCTGTCGATGGGCATCGTAACGACAGGGATCATCTCTTTCACACTGCTCGCGCTCAATCTGGGTTTTTCCGAGGAATTCGTGCTGACGTGGCTGCGCTCGTGGAGCATCGCCTATCTCATCGTCATTCCCGCCATCCTGCTGATTGGCCCACACCTTCAGGCGCAGGTGGACCGCATCGTTCGCTGACGAATTGAGTCTCAGCGACCGCCATGACAATGACCATGCTTGGCGATTATCGGCACCTCCAGGATCGGGCGCGGACGGTCGGGGAAGTGCGCACTTCATTCCGGTGACGGCGCATCGCCATATCTGCTGCAGGCCGCGCGAAGCCGCGGCAGAATCCAGTCGATGAAGGCGCGCAGCTTGAGGGCAAGCAGGCCCTGACGGGAATAAACGATGTGGATCGGCTTGGGCCCGCCGTCATAGTCCTTCAAGATCTGCACGAGCATTCCCGAAGACAGCTCCTCGGGAACTTGATAGTCGAAGAGGCGGGCGATCCCGGCTCCATTGCACGCGGCGGCGACGCAGTTGGCCGCGGTGTTCACCTCGATCCGGCTCCGTGGCATCGCCTCGACCGGCTTCCCCTCGATCTCGAAATTCCAGAAGAAGGACCTGTCGTTGAACATGATGCCGTCGTGATCGGTGAGCTCGGTCGGATGCTGGGGCGTGCCATGCCGCTCCAGGTAGGCCGGGCTTGCGCAGGTCAACAGGCGGAACTCGCCGGCCTTGACCGCATAGAGCGAACTGTCGGCCAACTCGCCAAGTCGGATCGCGACGTCGACCTGTTCGTTGACCAGATGAACAGAGCGGTCGAGGGACAGAAGGTTCAAGGTCACTTCGGGATGCTTGTTCATGAAATCGAGCGCGATTGGCAGAACGTAGCGGTGGCCAAACTCGATCGGCATCGTGATGGTCAGCAGTCCCCGCGGCGTCTGATATTCGCCTGAGGCCCTGCGTTCGACCTCCTCGAGATCGGCAATGATCCTGCGCGCCGCATCGACATAGTCGCGACCGGCATCGGTGAGCTGCAGGTTGCGGCTTGTCCGGATGATGAGGTTTGCGCCGAGATATCGCTCCAGTTCGGCAACCTTGCGGCTGACGCTCGGCAGCGGCGCGTTCAGCTTCCGGCTGCCCGCCGACAAGCTGCCGGCGTCAACCACTGCAAGCAGAACCCGCATTGCATCAAGCCGATCCATAACACCCCGACGAGTGAAAGCCTCGATCTTGAGGATATGGGAAATCGGTTCTGATGAACAGCAATGGCCGCGGGCGCACCCCTCATCATCACCCGGGTAGCCTCTTGTCGTTCAAACGGTCTCGCCGATGCGGAACCGCTTCACGATCCGGTGGATGAGCATTGAGAAGGTGGTTCTCAATTTCACCGGCTGCCGGCCAGGGCTCCCGGCCAGTACATTTCTCCCATCCGATCAAGGGTTTCGCTGACTGCCGATAGACACCGTCGGTGTCACGGAGATCAACGGCTCGGTGACGCAACTTCAGAAGGAGTAATCGTCATGGACAGAATCTTCTATGTTGGCGTGTCGGCCGCTCTCTTTGCGGCTTTTGCCTTTTCGCTCAACTTCATCGTGCCCTTGATCATCGGCGACTATTCCACCTTTGATTTCGCCCTCGTCCGTCATGGTGTCTCGGCGCTGGTCGGACTTTACATCCTGTTTTCCGAGAAGGGTGTCCTGCGCCACCTGACACCTCGCAACTGGCTGAATGCAATCTGGCTCGCTTTCATCGGATATGTCGGCTACTTCCTGACTGTGACGGGCGCGGCCGTCTTTGCCGGTCCGGTCATCGCTCCTGCCTTTCTCGGCCTGGTGCCGATCGTATTGATGGTCGTTGGTAACAAGCGTCAGGGATCATTGCCATGGCGATCTCTCATGATGCCTCTGGCGCTGGTGCTGGCCGGCCTTGCTCTCGTCAACGGCACGGCACTTACGACCGAAGGATTGAATTCGGTGCGATCATTTTGGGTTGGCGTGCCACTGGCGCTGGCCGCCGTGGGACTTTGGGTCTGGTTCGCTCTTGCCAATCAGGCTGCACTGGCGGCCCGGCCGGAAATGCCCTCCGGTGTGTGGGCTGCGTTGATATTGGTGGGAGGTGGCATCCTGATGCTGGCCTTCTACCCCTTCGGCGCCGCGCTGGACCTCTTCCGGCTTCCAACGCTGGGATTCGGTTGGAGTGCCGCCGGCAGCTTGTATGTTTGGGGCGCTTCTTTCGCGCTGCTGGCAACCGTAGGCGGCGTCTGGGCCTGGAACATTGCGTCGCGGAGCCTGCCGGTTGCCTTGGCTGCGCAATTGATCGTCTCGGAAACGGCCTTCGGTGTGATCGGTGGACTTGTCGTACATGCTCGTTGGCCGACCCCGATCGAAAGCGCTGGGATTGTCGTCCTCATCGCGGGCGTTGTTCTATCCGTGCGAATTTTCTATGAATTTCGGTGTACATCAGGAAGGACATTGCTTGCGCAAGAGTGACATGCCGCACGCAAGACAAGTGATGGTCTAGGTCGTCCGGCGCTCGGGCCCGCTATCCGGGTGGGCTGGCGAACAGTAAGATGCTGAACTTGTGTGGCGCAGGATCATATCGGCGGAAGTGCAGGGGTGGGGTCCATCTCTGACTATGCGAACCATGTCTTCGCAGATCTGGCGGCAGACGCGGAATGACTGATAAGGAAGGCTTGGGCCGCCGGAAAATTGGCAAAAAAATAGAGCATTTCCGGACGCAAACAGAAACGGAAATGCTCTCGTAGTTCGGTGCGAAGCTTACCAGAGTCGGCTTCGCACCTCTCACATCTCGCCATGTGGCTATTCGTCTGGCGCCGCCGACGCGGCGTTTTCCAGCGAGGTGCGGATTTGATCAATCTTGCCGTCGGCATCGCCAACCCCGAGAATGGTCTTGGCTTGATCCAGGACCGCCGGGCTGACCTGACCGGTTTTCGTTGCGGAAGCCAAAGCGTCCTCCAGCGCCTGATCGCCCAGCAGGGGATCGTCGGCCGCGGGCTCGATACCGTTGTCGATTTCATACTGGGCATAAGCCACGGCGTAGGCCGAGATGGCGGCCATGCGCGGGTCCGATGTGTTCATCAGCGCCCTGTAATTCCGTTTCAAGGAATTCAGGCCCGCAAGCTGTGCTGAAAGGTTCTTCTCCTTCTTGTTGGTGGCTGCGGTATCTGACTTGCCCGATTTGGACTTGCCCGATGCCTCTGACGATTTGCCTCTCACGGCTGACGAGTTGGAGTTGCCATGGTTTGAACCGCTGTCGTGGCCGCCACCGTTTCCGTGGCCGCCGCCATTACCGCCGCCGTTGCCACCACCATTGCCACCACCATTGCCGCCGCCGTTTCCGCCGTCCTTCGCCAGCGCGCTCATGTCGAGCCCCGCAATCGTTACCGGGCTTGCTGCAAGCGTCAGCGAAAGCACGGCCAGGGACGCTAAGGTTGCTTTCCGCATCGTTTTCCTCCGAATGAGACCACCAGATGGCGTGCAACTGCACGTCGAGATCTGACTTGAAGGATAGATTGCTATCGCGCGCTGCACATCGGACTGAGGTCCGGCGAAAGGCCCCGGCTATGGTCCTAAGGAAACATCCAAGCTCGCCAAGGCGCGCAAACGGTTCAGGGAAGATTATCGCGAGCTTTCCAGGTGGCTCTCGCCACGCAAAAGGTTCAGCCAGGCCTGCGACACTTTCTCCGCGCCTGAGCCCCCGATATGGCAATCGTCGTAGCGGTCGTCGCCATCGAGCAAGGCGTCAGAATTCGCGCCCTCTCGGATACCGTGGCCGCTTTTTGACAAGGCCAGTTGCGCCCGTACAATAGGATTGTCTGGAATATGTTCCTTGAAGCCGCCGTTGCTCGGTTCGAGGCATTTCGATGCGATCGAAATGTAAACGGGGGCTTCGACGCCGTGCTGACGCAATGTGTCAACCATCGACATGAAATGTTTCTGATAGGCCTCCGAAGTGGTGCCCAGAACGAGGTCCGCCTCTCCTTGCACCCAGAGGACGCTCGTTATTCTATAACCGGAATCCTGAAGCTGTTTCATTGTATCGATCAGCACAGGATTGAGGTCACCGCCTGTCGCCCATCGAGCGACCTCCGATCCGGAATATGCGAGTGGTGCGAGAATGACGCTGTCATTTTGTCCCGACCCGATCAATTTGTTCCCAAGAAGCGTCCAGTACTCCCCCTTGGTATTGGTCGATCCAAGAAGTGGCGACGCAGCGATGAAGCACCGTTTGTCAAAGGCGTTTACAACGCGAGCGCCATAATCCGACCGGTGCCGTTGTCCACCGTAGTTGGCCGCGTTCGATTGGCCAAGAATGAGTAGGACGGCAGTCCGATCAGTTTGAGTCGGGCAGGTCACAGCGGTTTTTGATTCATCTGCGATGAGTCGTTCCTTGTCGTCGAAAGTATAACGGCTTGAAGCCGCCGCCTTCTCTCCGGCAATCGTTTTCTTCAGCGCGGAAAGTTGTGGCCAGGGAAAGATCTCATGTCTCGCGCTCATGCCGCCGAGAACATAGATGGCGATCACGGCAACCAGGCCGATGGCCATTGTTTTGCGCATGTCGTTACCCTTTAAAGATCATCCGACGACATGGAGCCTACGGACCGACCAAGGCTGCTCCAGCCATGACGGTTCCTTTACACCAGCCGCATCTGCTTGCTCGGGCATGCTCTTCAAAAAGAGTTCGTCGCGAAGATCGAGCCCCAATCGATGACTATTTCGATGGAGTTGCCGAAAACCTGCCCTAGACTATAGTTCGGACCAGTGATTGCAATCATCCGGATGGGTGAAAGATCGTGCTATGCGGCATAAATTCCATGGAGCAAGTTCCCTTTGCTCGTCCATGGAAGGGTGGTCACAGATTGGCGCGGTGAGGTCAAACGTGGAGCGGAGCACCGGTCGTCATCCGAGATGCGGCATGCGGGCCTGCCGAGTTTGGCGAGACGCCAACCCCAATCTCCGTCGTCCTCGGCTCAAGGTCGATCACGCCAGGCGCAAGTCGAGCAGCGGGTGCAGCTTCTTCAGATTCGGGAGGGATTTTGCCTGCCACGGATGTTGATTGGTGCCTTTGACGATAAGCAGGAGGTCGCCCATCTTTCTGGCTTCGATGGTGAGCTTCGCCAGGAGGTTGATGCCCGAGGAATTCAGAAATTCGAGGCCCGTCAGGTTGAACGTCACCTGTTTGTGCCCTTCATGGAGAAGGCCTGTTATCATTGAATAGATCGGCGCGTAGGCGTCCGGGCCTGCCAGGCGGAAGACGCCGTCGAAATACACCTCGTTTTTTTCCGCCCATACGCGGAAGTTTTCGTCGCTGATTTCCATTCTTCGCTCACAGATTGGAGGAGGGCGGCATCGCCACAGCTGCAGTCGTCGTCAGTATGATATGCTCGTCCTTATTCTCTTCGAATGTCCATGCCATTCTCGCATCGTAATCGCTCAAAAGGGTGAGCAGGCCCAAACCGGAACCGCTTTCCGGCGATATGGCGTTGGTTTCGATTTGCTCAAGAAGGAGTACGCCGGGTTCCTTCGATTGAAGGCGATGCAGGAGCTGCTGGAAGCGCGACGACGTCGCGCTGTCGATGGCATTCTTCACCCTGAGCAGAAAGCTTCCTTCGATTATGCCGGCTTCGATGAGGATCTCGCCAGGCTGTCGGAATTTGACTGCATTTTCGATCAGCTCGTTGCTGAGGTATCCAATATCATGATGCGCCTGCAGATAATCTTTCCTCGACCGGGAATAGGGCAGCGCCATGATCTTCGCTAGGAAGTCCGAAGTCATTCCCGAATGCTTCCATCTAAGCTGAAGCGGCCCATCGCTCAATGTCAGGCGAGCGCCAGAACCCAGGCTGATGTCCGCCAGAGATTCGATGCCATATATTTTGGGCGCCATGTCTCACCTATGCCGTACCGCGAGAAGCGTGATGTCGTCGTAGATTTTCTGCGATCCGATGAAGAGCATCAGCGCTGCAACAATTTCAGAAACGACTTTCTCAGCACTCTGACCTTTCAAGCGAAGTGCTTCCCTGCAGAGACGTTCGATGCCGAACAGCTCTCCCGCATCGTTTGCGGCTTCTGTCACGCCGTCGGTGTGCAGGAGTATGAGGTCGCCCTTCTCGAATGCTATTTCACGTGTTTTGATAAAGGTGGAAATATCGGCTTCCAATCCGATCGGTATACCGAGATCCATGGTGTCGATGCGTTGGATCTCACCGTTCGCCCGCACGATGACGACTTCCTCGTGCTGTCCCGACAAGATCATCTCCTTGCCGTCATAATCGAGAAAGGCCAGGGTGAGATGTTTGTCTATTCTGGTCCTGACTATGTTTTTGAATAGGGCACTGTTTAGATTCGCCAGAAATTTGACGGCGTCGGAGTTCCCCGCTTCCTGAAGAGCGCGGGCGACGGACTGGACCATCAGCATCAACACGCCGCTTTCGAGCCCGTGGCCGGTGACGTCGCCGATGCCGATCTTCAACCGTTTTCCGTTCTTCAAGACGTCGTAATAATCGCCGCCGACTTCTTCCGCAGGTCTCATATAGGCTGCGATCTCGATGTCCTGAAATTCCTCAAGCTCCTGTTGCAGCGGCAGAACCATCAGCTGGATTCTCTCGGCGACGGCGAGCTCCGTTCCCAGACGACGATTTTCCCGCTCGAGCTGCGCATTCAGCGTCGAAATCTCTTCCTTCTGATCTTCGATCTGGGCGGTTCGTTCTTCGACGAGTTGCTCGAGATTTTCGGTGTGATAGCTGATCTGCTCGGCCATCCGATTGAAAGCCTCACCGGCCGCGCCGACCTCGTCCTTGCTTGTTATTGCCACTCTGACTGAATAGTCCTGCGCCTGAATCCGCTTGGCGGCGCCGGCAAGTGCGCTGATCCCGCTCGTTATGCGTTTCGAAGCCGCAAACACCGCGATCGTCACGATGAGCAACGACATCAAGATCGCCAGGATCTGGTAGATCACGATGCGGTTGGTGGCCTCGGAAATCTTGGCCTGGGCGGCATAGAGGGAGGCGTCGATTTCCCGTTCCGGAACAACTACCCCAAGCAGCATTGCCTCCTGCCGAACCGGGCCGCTGGACCACAGGTTGGTCGCGGGCAGTTTCTTGACGATGACAATATAGGGAACCTGGTTGCCGTCCCGCTGCAGCAGCAGATGTTGAATGCCCTGTTCCCGGTCGAGAGCCAGTTTCGCTATCGCAGGCTGGGAGCTTCCTTTCAAGGAACGTTCCAGCCCGGTCACGCCGGTTCCGCTCGCATCGCTCGCGGAACGCAGACCGAGCGTCTCTTCGCCGGTGCTGTTGATCGCGACCACGTTTCCGTCGGACATTGCCAGAAATCCGAAGCCGGACTGGGCCACCTTCACGTTTTCAACCGTCTGGGCGAGCTGGTCGAGCGTGATATCGGCGCCGGCCGTCCCGGCGACATCCTTCCGATCGGCGGTCCAAAGCGGATGAAAGAAACTGACGATCAGCTTCCCGGTAATGGCATCGGTATAGGGAGCCGTTTGCGTGATGTCGTCCGCGACCGGTCGCGTCTTCATGTTCCTGGCCCAGCCTTGCCAGGACTCGTAAAGCCCGGGAAAAAAGAAGTTCCAGAAATCAGCCTCGTTGTGCCCGGGATAAAGGCGGTCGAAGGTCTGAGCCTGGTCGGTGTAGGGCGCTGTCCTGAAGATCGGTCGTTCCCTCGGTCCGATGTAATACATCTGCAGCTTTGACGCGCCGTGCTGCAGCAGGCTCGGCGCAACGAGATCGAGAACCGCGCTTGTCTCTATATCGCGCCTGATTTCGGATTTCGGCTGATGGTCCTGTCCGAGCAGGTAACCCCAGACGCTGACGACCGAAGCGGAGCCGGGCGCGTTCTGCGACCATTTCCCCTTCTCGTCGTAAGATAGACTGACGCTGTCCGGCGATGTGCGGGCGATTGCCGCGCCGACATCGGTATTGCGGGCGGGGTTGTCGATCTGCGCCTGCAGCACGCCTGCCAAAGTGTCGACGTCGTTGTGAACCTGGCGCAGGAGCAGGTTCACCTGGGCTGCGGTCGAATCGGCATAGGTGCGTATATATTCCTGGCTGGCGGCTTCGAGACCCTGGCCGACTTCGAGTGTCGCGTCACGCGACAGCCTCTGAACATTCCAAAGCGCCAGGCCACCGCTGACCAGCAAGTCGAAGAGAACGGCTCCACCGACGACCAGGATGAATTTCGCCCGAAACGAGGCCAGTCCTACCGTTCTTTTCGATAATCCTCCATCCATCACAGCGGCTTTCGACCAGAGGCTGCCCAGATCGGCCAGCCGGCATAACCTTTGGGGTGAAGAGCGGCAAAGACGTGATCCTTGAATCCTTGCCGGAATCTGCGAATGAAATCCGGCGAGTCGCCGCGGCGGACGGCCATCTCACCGGCATAGACATTTTCCCAGGCCTCGATGATGTCTGCGAAGTCCTGGGGATCGCCGTCAAGGTTCGTGACCATGAAGCAGTCGACCTGGATGTTATCGAATCCGGCGTTGAGCAGGAGGTGGCGGCTTTTCGGCCCCATCTCGACATCCATGTCGAAGTGCCTGAACAATTTCGCCACTTCCTCGTAGGTCCATCTGATCGAGTCGGCATGCGGCTCACCCAGACAATGCGAGTTCTTTTCGTTGGTGATGTAGACACGGCCGCCGGGCTTGCAGATGCGATAAAGCTCACGCAAGAGCATTTCGGGGCGGTCGAAAATCTGCAGCGAGTGCCGGCAGGTTACGAAATCGAATTGATTGTCTCGAAGCAGCATCTGAGACGCATCGCCATAGGTGTACTCGATGCCTTCCAGGCCGAACTCGGCAGCGACCTTGCGGGCATAATCGAGACTGCGCACCGAGTGGTCTAGTGCGACAAGGCGCGTCGGCTTGAATTCCCGTTGAACCAGAGCTGCGAAATCACCAATGCCGCAGCAGATATCGGCCATGGCGAGACTGCTGCGCAGACCGTGGCGCGGCAAGAGTTCGCGTTCGTGCCTCCATGTCATCTTCGTCTGCGTGCGCAGAATGGGAATGAAGCTCTCGTCCTCGACGAAGCTTTGCCCCGGATAGAATGCCGAATCATAGACCTCGACCGACAGGTTTGGCTGCGATGCTGCCAGCATCTCGAAGAGCGAGGCAGACCATGCCATCACGCTCGACGTAATAATCTTGATCTCCCGTTCCGGCCGAGCTCGGCAGCCTGCTGCCAGGACATCGGCCAGAGCGGCGAAGGCTGTCATGTTGATGTGGGTGAGGCGTTTGACGTTGAGATAAACGATGCCGCTATATCTTTCCAAACTCTGCCGCACCAGCTCGAGAGCTTCGCCAATCTCGGCGGCGCTTTCCGGCCGCATTTTGCCAGACAGCACGAGCTCCTGATTTGTCGGATCAGACCGTACTGTGAAGGGCAGGGGAAGAAGGTTCATTGGAAGTCCTCGGCCGAGGGGAAATCCGCAACGATTTCGATCCCATCGACATCATCTTTCTCGATGCGGATCGCGGCGCCGAATATTGTTGTCAAACTGTTGAGCAAAGCCGTTCTATCAGACCTTGCGACCAAGTGACCGGACCCGCTGTCGAGGGGCTGTGTTTTCCCTGATGATCTTGGCTTTGTGTGCTTGTGGGCAACTTCTTCCTCGTAAGGAAACATAATTCTCAGCCGATTGAATGTCGCGCTGCGATAGAGGCTGAAACTTATCCTTCCCCGCTTGTCCGTCGCGCGGAAGGCAAATTCGATGAGCTCGTTCGCCGCGACCGAAAGAAAGTTGGAGTAGCGAGCGGGATCACTGTGGCCCTGGCCGAGAATGTCGGAGATATATTCCGCTATCTCATCGCAAAATTGCCATTGAGATTTGAACATCGCGATATTCATCTCAAGCGATACCATCGGCGAAAATGCCGGATCGTCGAAGCGGGATGCTTCCTCTTCCAATATACCCTCCAATCGTCCGTCTGGAGCGTCAGATCTGCGTGGTCTAAATGCACGGCGAAAATCGGCGCGTGGTCAAGCTTGCTTTTTGGATCCTTCTGCCCGGGTAATGAATTCCTCAATGGCCTCGACCGGAAGTGGCCTGCTCACCAAATAGCCCTGAAGCCTGTCGCAGCCCACGCTGCGCAACCATTCCGCCTGACCGGGCGTCTCAACCCCCTCGGCCGTCACCTGCATGTCGAGGTCATGTGCGAGGTTCACGACACAGCGGACGATTGCCTGGCTTTTCACATCGGTTTCGAGATCGGTAATAAAGTACTTGTCGATTTTGATCGTGTCGAAAGGGAATGTCTTGAGATAGCTCAGGGAAGAATATTCCGTGCCGAAATCATCCAGTGAAATCCGCAGGCCCAACACGTTAAGGGTATTCAGAGTGTCGATGTTGTTGACGGTCCGCTCGAGCAGCACGCTTTCGGTTATTTCGAGCTCCAGACGCTCGGGCTGAAGTCCGACCAAGTCCAGCGTCTGGGAAATCCGGTCGGTGAGACCGCTTGTCAAGAATTCAGCCACCGACAAATTGACGGCGACTATGTAGTTATCAGGCCACTTCTTCGCCTCGCGGCATGCCTGCCCCAAAACCCACGCGCCTATCTCTGGCATCATTCCATCCGCCTCGGCCATCGGAATGAATGCCGCCGGTGGTATTTTTCCAAGCAGAGGGTGGTGCCACCGCAGCAATGCTTCGAAACCGACAATGCAGCCGTGCTCGGCGATGGGCTGGTATTCGACATAGAACTGCTGTTGGTCGAGCGCCGTGCGCAGGCTGCGGCGCAGCAGTTCCCGCTGCTCCAGCAATTCGAGCATTGTTGGGTCATAGGCTTTAGCCCGACCACGCCCTTCTTTCTTGGCGGCGTAGAGTGCGAGGTCGGAAGCCTTCATCAGCTGTTCCGGACTCGTGCCGTCCGGCGGAGCGGTGGATATGCCGATGCTGGTGCCGACAAAGACCGCAATGCCGTCTATCGCGAAGGGCTTTTTGAACGCAGCAACCAGATCTTCGGCCAGGCGATGGGCTTTGGCGGGATGTCCCCCGCCGACGGAAATCACCGTGAATTCGTCGCCGGCCAGTCGATAGGCTCTGTCATCGCTGGAGAGGCAGGCTTGAATACGCTTTGCAGCCGATTGAAGAAGCTTGTCGCCCGCGGCATGCCCGAGCGTGTCGTTGACGGGTTTGAAGTCGTCAAGGTCGAGTTGCATCAATGATAGAGTTTCGCTCGTGCCTGCGATCTCCTGCAACAGCGCGGTCAGGTCCTCGCTGAATTGGCGCCGGTTCGGCAGTCCAGTCAATGGATCGTGGGTGGCGAGATGCAAAAGGGTTGCGCGTTCGTCGTCAACCTGCTCCTCGGATCGGACCACGGCAAACAGATCACCGATCCGATAGATCGTCAGGTCATGTGATCCGCCGAGTGCGTCTGTTATTCGCAAAGGCTGGGCGCTGTCACCCAGTGAACGGAAAGCGAGCATGACTGCCGATTTGTCCAGCTCCGGAAAATGCTCCCAGAAGGAGGCGGCTGGTTTGACGGAAGCGGGCAGCGCATTGCCAAGCAAATTTTCAACGGGATTGAAATCGCGATCAAAGAACAAAAGCCGGTCGACCAGGCCCCCCGAATCGATTGTCTCCGGTTTTTCGAGGGCCAAGCTGGCAGCAGGAATTTTCCGCATGTCGGAGGCTCTCCCTGATTGAATGCCCTACCAGATATTATAGCAACTTAACTACCGCACAACTTGTGCACGTTAAGAAATACATTAGGCAATTCTGATTAACAATCCCCAACCTCCGCCAACGCGTTCACGGGCTGTGGACGCATCTGCAGTGTTCTGACCGGTTGTTTGCCGCCGCCTTGGAAGCGGTGCCTGGGGGCTGACGAAAGAACGACTTGCCGCGCGATTGTTCCGGCGGTTCAGGCAATGGCAGTCCACAGTTCGCGCACCATCTGGCGCAGCGCCAGTGATTCGGCCCATCTGTCCGTCGAGTCGTTGCCGTCTCTGCCGGTGATGGCATAGGGCTTGGGCCCTAATTCGCAGGTAAAGACCAGCTCGGCATCATCGGCTGCACGTGATCGCCAATGGCGAAAGCCGTAGTCCCACCACTGCAGGAAGAGATCAACCCACGGCCGGTGATGCGGGAAGGAAATTTCGATCTGCACCTGTTCGCGTGAAGCGACGCGGCCGTGAAATGCATGGGCATTCTGCAGGATGCGCCTGACATGCGCGTGATTTTCCTCATCGACCGGAAAGGCGAATTCGCGCCCGACCAGGAAATGCGAAAGATCGGCCAGCAACGGCAGATCGGGGCGTCGATCGAGTAGATCGAGCGTGAAGAACAGGTCCGTCGTCATCCTGTCGCGATGGGTTTCGATGAATACCGGGATACCCGCATCTTCGGCGAGCCGCATCCAGCCATCGAGAATCGGCAGGCAATCCTCGATCCGGCGGGGGCGGATATCGGGCTGCAGATTGATGTGGCTGACCGGAAAGGCCGCGGCAAGTTCCAGCGGCAGACGCAAATCCTCGACGCAGCGGGGGAAGCAGACTGCCTCGATCTTCAAGCCGGTGCCTCGGATGGCCTGGTTGAGGCGGATGACATCGCCGCGGTTTGTATAGTGCGCACTGATGCCGTCGAAGCCCGCCTCGCAGATCGCAGCGATATTGTCGTCGAGGCTGGGCTCGAACCCGTCCGTGTGCCGGCGCTCCATGGCCCAGAGCGACTGGAAGATCAGGAGCTTCTGCATCACGCGGCCCGCGCGCTTTTCAGAAGGGTCTTGAGGTTCACGCCCGGGTCGGCCAATGCCGCAGGTTCGGGACTGATACAAGCGGCGATCAGCATTTCGGCAAGTTTGATATGCTTGGCCAGGCCGTTGCCGATGCCGAGACCCGCGGCGGCTACCAATCGCCCGTCATCGAGATAGAATTCGAGCTCTCCCTCCGCTGCCGATCGCCGGACGCTCTGATGCCCGGGCAGCGGCTGCCCCGCCACCTGGAGGCCGAGATCGTACTGGTCGGACCAAAACCAGGGAATGGCGGCAAAAGTCTCGGCGGCGCCGACCATGTTCCGTGCTGCGGTCTCGGCCTGCATTCTGGCATTCCGCCAGCTTTCAAAGCGGATGTGTCCTCCGCCAGCTTGAGCCACCGCCGCGCAATCGCCCGCGGCAAATATGTTCGGCGCGCTGGTGCGAAGGCATGCGTCCGTCAGAATTCCGTTGCCCGTGGCCAGTCCCGATGCTTCCGCCAAGGTCATTTCAGGCTGGACCCCGATGGCGCTGACGACGAGGTCAGCGGACAGGATGGTGCCATCGCTCAAGACGACACTATCGTTACCGATTTCCGCAACGCTCCGATCAAAGTGGAAGCGCACGCCTTCGGCGGCATGCCGGGCATGCAGCTTGTCGGCAAAACGGGCAGGGACGGCGCGGCCCAAAGGTTTCGGCGCGGCCTCGATCACATCGACCGCAACGTCCTTTGCACGAAGGACCGATGCGAGTTCCATCCCGATCAGACCTGCGCCGATGATCGCGACGCGCCGGCCGGGCGCAACCTTGGAGAAGATCGCTTCGGCGTCGGCGTGGGTGCGAAAGTCGAGCGCGCGTTCTGCGCCGGCACAGGCAAGCCGCCTCGGCCGTGCGCCGGTGGTCAGCAGCAGTTTTTCGTAACCCAATAGCTGACCATGGCTCAAGCTTACGGTTGCGGCGACGGGATCCAGCTTGGAGACCGAGCAGCCCTTGAGATAGGTGATGCCGGCCGCCTCAAGCGCTTCTTTCGCGCAGATCAGCTTCATCTGCACCGTGTCGTCGACGATTTTCGACAGAGGTGGCCGTTCATAGGGCAGATGAGGCTCGGCTCCGACCAGCGTGACTGCTCCGCAATAACCCGCCTCGCGCAGGGCGAAGGCCGCCCGGGTTCCGGACTCGCCCGCACCAATGATGACCATACCGTTCATAGCATTCTCCGACAGCAAGAGCAGCCGGCGCTCGTGACGAGGAGACGCCGGCCGGCGAGGTTCAGTTCTTCTTGGCGTATTCCGCCATGTTCTTTGGCCACTTAACCGAGGGCCACGCGCACCTCTCCGTCGACCACCTCCGCCGGATAGGTCTTCAGATTCTCGCAAGCCGGCAGCCTCAGCGCTTCACCCGTGCGGTAGTCGAAGGCGCCGGAATGCTTCGGACATTCCACCTCGAAATCCAAGACCAGTCCGTCGGCGAGGTGAATCGCCTCGTGGGTGCAGAGCCCGGCGGTGCAGTAGACGCTGTCATCCGGGCCACGGTAGATCGCGTAGGTGCGTCCGCCATGGTCGAAACGGATGGCGCCTTCCTGTTCGATGTCGTCAAGTCTGCCAGCTGAAACCCAGGTCATTCGGCGGCTCCTTCGGCTTCCAGGCGAGCCTTGCGGGCTGCGAGCCTTTCCTTGCGCCTGCGGTAGCGTTCCTGCATCTGCACTTCGCCTTCGGGCGAGCCGTCGTGCCAGGTGCCGAACCACTTATCGAGCGGGATCAGGGCATCGCCGTAGTTCACCTCGAAATATTTGTGGTGGAGGTAATGCGCATAGGCGTGACTATCGATCAGCCTGTCCTTGCCGACCTCGACCTTGTCAAAGCCGACATGGCCGGGAATTGCCCCGAAGCCGGCATAGTGCAGTTGATAGAGCATGATGACCGGGTTGGAGGGCAGGATCAGGTGGTAAAACGCCGTTCCGAAATAGAGCAGATGCTCGACTGGGTGCATCGACAGCGACGACCAGGGGGAGGGGTTGACGGAATTGTGGTGGACCGAATGCACCCACTTATAGAGAAAGGGCGTGTGGATGAGCCGGTGAATGCAGAAGAAGTGGAACTCGTGAATGATCGGAACGACGAGCGCGACGAGCGCCAGCGTCCAAGGGTTTTCGGCAAGGCCGAGCCACGGCGCATAGCCGTTGGCATAGGCCCAGAGCATGCCGACCTCGATGGCGGTCCAGATCACGACGCCCGAAAGGAAAGTGCGCAGAATATTGTCAAGGTTCTGGCTTTGGAACCAGAAAGCATTGTTTTTCTGGTCGGCGGGGAACTTGCCATTGTACTTGAAGCGGTTTTCCTGGCGCTTCAGAACATAAAGATGCAGTTCAAAGGCTCCATAGAACAGGAATACGCAGATCGCATTCACGGCGAATAGCCACGCTATCCAGCCGAAGCTCAGCGTCTGCATCGTGGCGACCGGGGGAATGATCCAGGCCCAATAGGCGAGCGCAGACACCGCAAAAATCAGGTTCCAGGGAAGGAAGTAGTGCGGCAGCCATTTCAGGATTGCCGTCAGTTGCGGGGGGAAGACGAAAAGCGGCGCGGTTTCGACCGGGTGGTTCGGCGCCCAGTCGCCGCGCTTGTTACGCTTGCCGAAGTTCAGATCATCCATTGGCATCTCCTCCGGGCGCCTGATGTCTCCGTGCCCGCACTCTTTTTTGGTAAAGGAGAGCGCCCCGTGCGCCTTGATCCGATGCGGCTTCTTGCGCGCCGGATCTTCTCCTGACGCGAAAGTAGCAGGGGGCGTTACGAACACCGAAGCCTTCCTTGATCTAATTAGATCAAAGTCCTTCCTTAGTGATGGTGATGAAGCGGATCGGGGTCCGGTCCGGCTCGATATCGGTCAAGCCAATACGGCGCAGGATGTGGTCGAGCGCCCGCCGCGCTTGGGCTTCCGGCGCCTGATCCAGCACGACATCCATGATGCCGTCCTTCAGGGCCGCGCGGGTATAGTCCGTCAATTCATGTCCGACGAAGAACACGTTGCCGCCGCTCGGATGGCGGCGCAGCACTTCGATCAGGGCGGAATTGGCGCCGCCGGCATTGTAGAGGCCGGCAAGGCCGGGATACATCTCCAGAGCCGACCACAAGAGATCGGCGCTGGCGCGCTCTTCATCGCCGCCGAAGCCCAGCCATTCGAAATTGGAGGCGCCGGGATGGTCGCGAAAATAATCCGAAAAGCCGCGAATCCGGTCGCGGTGCACCTGATAGATGGGATGGCAGATCGCAACGACAGGGCCGGTTCGAAGGGCCATTCGGCTGATATAGAGCGCAGCCGTCCGGCCCGCGGCAGTATTGTCGATGCCGACGAACTCGCCGACGCGCTCGGAAGCGCGGGTGACGACGTGGACTACCGGCAGGCCTTGCGAATTTACCTTTTCCACCGCGGCGCTGATCAAGGGGCTGCTCGGCACGGCAAGGATCAAGCCGGCACGTGAAAGGTCGGTGGAGAGGATGCGCCGCGCAATCGCCTCCGGATTCATCTCGTCGGTGAAACTGCGGTGCACAACCACCAACGGATCAAGGGTCGCAGCAATCCTTTCGAAGGCGTGGGAAAGGCGACGATAGAAGCTCGTTTCCGGGCGAACCATCAGCACTTCTATCCTGAGCAGGCCGCGATGGGTGTCGGGAAGCTTGCGCGGATAGTCCAGGTGCCGCGCGGCGGATATGACCTTCTCGACCAGTTCCGGCCGAACGCCCCCGCGTCCGTTCAGGACCCGCTCGACCGTGGCCGTTCCAACGCCCGCGTGGCGGGCAATATCCCGATAATTCGGCTTGATCACTTTCCAGATCCTTCGGATGCCAATGCAGTGCGGCCGATCCTATGGGCGATTTGTCCTTCTTCATACACCCAGGCCCCGAAACGCACAGGCACGCTTTTGCGTGGCACGCTATCCGAGCGCCGGCAGCGCTGGCCGATGGCGGAAGGCTTGTGTCGCGGGTGCAGCCGATCTATGCTTTCTCTCATTCAGCATGAGATTGCAGGCAGTCATCACCGTTAAACCGGACGCGGGGAGCTTTGTCCGCCGGCCGGATCGAAGGAGCTGAGCAATGAAAATTCTCATGGTTCTCACATCACATGATCAGCTGGGAAATACCGGCAAGAAAACGGGCTTCTGGCTTGAGGAGCTCGCGGCCCCTTACTTCGTCTTCCGTGACGCCGGGGCGGAGGTCGTGCTCGCGTCGCCGAAAGGGGGCCAACCTCCGCTCGATCCGAAGAGCAATGAGCCGGCGTTTCAGACGGACGACACGAGGCGATTTGAAAAGGACCCGACCGCGACGGCTGCGCTTGCCAACACGTTGAGGCTGTCCGACATCGATCAGGCCGATTATGACACTGTGTTCTTCCCCGGGGGCCATGGCCCGCTTTGGGACCTGACGAACGACCGCAATGCGCACACGCTGATCGAGGAGATGCTTGCGGCGGGAAAGCCGCTGGCGCTCGTCTGTCACGCACCGGGAATCCTGACCAATGTAACGGCGCCGGACGGCGGGCCGATCGCGAAGGGGCGCACGGTGACCGGCTTTACCAATTCCGAGGAGGCCGCCGTGCACCTCGTCGAGGTCGTGCCCTATCTGCTCGAAGACGTGCTGAGGGAGCAGGGGGCGAAGTTTTCGGCGACTGAGGACTGGGCCGTGCATGTCGTCCAGGACGGGCTGCTGATCACCGGACAGAACCCGGCATCGTCGAAGCAGGCCGCACGGCTGCTGCTCAACGCAGTGGGGGAGCAGGCGGCAGCATGACGCGAACGGGGAAGCGTATTTGCGGTGCGGTGCAGTTCGGACGTGAGTGATTTTTTCTTAAAGAAAATTTCGGCTCACTGTCGGATCGGCGAAGACTTGTCCGTCCTTAGCTCGTTCATTCCGTCCAGACAAGGATCACCACTATGCCAAGCACCATACGACTGCACCGCGTTTTCGCCACGAGCCCGGAGAAGGTCTATCGCGCCTTCATCGAGGCAGATGCGCTCGCAAAATGGCTTCCGCCGAACGGCTTCCTCTGCACAGTGCATCACCTGGAGCCGGCCGTCGGCGGCACCTTCAGAATGTCTTTCCGTAACTTCACCACTGGCAATAGCCACGCCTTCGGCGGCGAATTTCGTGAGCTCGTCCCGGGCGAACGCGTGCGTTATACGGACAAGTTCGACGACCCGAACCTGCCGGGCGAAATGGAAGTCACGGTGACGCTGAAGAAAGTCTCGGTCGGCACTGAGGTGGATATCACCCAGGCCGGCGTGCCCGATCTCATCCCGCCCGAAGCCTGCTATCTCGGCTGGCAGGAGTCGCTACGCAATCTGGCTAGGGTCGTCGAGCCCGACATAAACGAATAATGCAATTGCGCGAAACTTGACGAGCGGCGGCGCGCAGGCGCTTGCCGCCGCTCTGCCCTTCATTCCACAAATATTCCGTGGTGGGGGCGGAGATCGCATGGGCTGGGGGCGTGGTCGGCCGCAGTCAGCCGAAGTTGCTAAGCGTAATCCGCGCTTTGCTTGATCGAGCCGATCGTCTCGCGTGCGGGAAGCAGCGAAGACAGCCAGAGGGAATAGGTCAGGGATATACCCGTCGACCACAGGATCATCGGCAGTGTCATCACTTCGGAGATCAGTTTGGCCAGTTCCGGCGGATCGATCTCCCAGGAGAACAACGCGGCGGCCGGCTCCGGCTGACGGGTCTCCGTGCTTGCTTTCTGCATGTCTTCGAGCACGGACGCAGTGGCGGCTTGTTCGGCTGCTGACGGGTTCTGAACTGGAACGATGGCGGTTTTTCCATTATTTTCGGCTTCGCCGGACATTGGGAGCTCCTTGTTTGGCTTCGTTGTAGAAAGCCGATCCCCAGCTAGAAGTTTCATGACATGTCGATGAAATGATCGGCGTGGACTCAGCCGTGCTGACCTGATCGATCGAGGAAGAGTGGAAACGCTCTGAAGCTTGAGCCTGCGCTTCACCAACGCCTCGCGCCGCCGTCACACCCCATTGCTCATTACGATCGACGTCTGCGATTTCAGCCTCGGCAATCGCCGTCGCGCGCGTGCCGCGCTGACAAGAGGCCTTCTCTCGTAGCGAATTCGAGGAGAAATTAACCGTCGCAAGAAAATCGTCTTTTATTTCACAGTATATATGTTAACACTTTATTAGGAGTGGGGAGTATTCCGGTTCTGAATTAAGAAATATGGTGTTTGCCTCGAAAATACCGGGGCGGCGACGTGTTCCTTCGTGTCGTCTTAGCCTTAATATTCTTAAATCGGTTCCGGATTACTTGTTTTGAGTCATGGGGGTATTTTAATGGCTACGCAAAGCACCGGCGGTGGCAGCACGACTTCTTTCACCAATGCGCCACAGGCGAAGGATGACTCTTACATCTGGACGGAAGATCAGCTGCTCAGTCTTCAGCTCTACAATGCGGCCACCAAAACGATAACCCTTGACGTGATGTCGAATGATCTTGGCGGGAATGCCAAATCCCTCTTCTCGGTCGATGACGGAGATGGCAATCCAATTACAACTGATTATGAGCTTATTGCGAAAGACGTCGGAGCGAATGGGGCATCTGCCTGGGAGACGACCCTGCTCGGCAATTGGGTCAGGATCAACAATGGAAAGATTGAATACCGCATTAGCGATGGAAGCGGCATCGCGGGCTCGGGCGCGGATATCAATACACTGTCTGCCGGTGAAATCCTCAAAGATAGTTTTGTCTATGCGATACGGCTCGGCAATGGCACGCTGAGCGAGGCCAATGTCTCGATCTCACTCACCGGCGCCAACGATGCGGCTGCGATCGTCGTCGATGCGACGGTGAGCGACGACCGGGCAACGGTCGAGGCGGGTGCGGCCGGCAGCGGCGATCCGAGCGCCTCCGGCAAGCTGACGGTCAGCGACGTCGACGACGGCGAGGCGGTGTTTGCCGCCCCGGCATCGCTCGACGGCATCTATGGCAGCTTCAGCTTCAATGCCGCCACCGGCAGCTGGACCTATACGCTCGACAACAGCCGGGCGGCAACGCAGGCGCTCAACCAGGGTGACGCGGTCAGCGACACGCTGAGCGTCAGCTCGCTCGACGGCACCGCCAGCCACAATATCGTCGTCGCCATCACCGGCGCCAACGATGCGGCTGCGATCGTCGTCGATGCGACGGTGACCGACGACCGGGCGACGGTCGAGGCGGGTGCGGCCGGCAGCGGCGATCCGAGCGCCTCCGGCAAGCTGACGGTCAGCGACGTCGACGACGGCGAGGCGGTGTTTGCCGCCCCGGCATCGCTCGACGGCATCTATGGCAGCTTCAGCTTCAATGCCGCCACGGGCAGCTGGACCTATACGCTCGACAACAGCCGGGCGGCGACGCAGGCGCTCAACCAGGGCGACGCGGTCAGCGACACGCTGAGCGTCAGCTCGCTCGACGGCACCGCCAGCCACAACATCGTCGTCGCCATCACCGGCGCCAACGATGCGGCTGCGATCGTCGTCGATGCGACGGTGACCGACGACCGGGCGACGGTCGAGGCGGGTGCGGCCGGCAGCGGCGATCCGAGCGCCTCCGGCAAGCTGACGGTCAGCGACGTCGACGACGGCGAGGCGGTGTTTGCCGCCCCGGCATCGCTGAACGGCATCTATGGCAGCTTCAGCTTCAATGCCGCCACCGGCAGCTGGACCTATACGCTCGACAACAGCCGGGCGGCGACGCAGGCGCTCAACCAGGGCGACGCGGTCAGCGACACGCTGAGCGTCAGCTCGCTCGACGGCACCGCCAGCCACAACATCGTCGTCGCCATCACCGGCGCGGATGATGGACCAGCCAGGCAGGCACCGACCGACATTAAGCTGACGCCTGTCGTTCCGGCGGACAGCGTCAACTTCAATAGTTTCGAGTTCAGTGGTCTGCTGTCGGCGACTGATCCCGACGCGGGTGGATTCAGCTTCAACATTGCTTCGCAGTCGAATCCGGGCTTGTTCTCGATAACCGGCAATACGCTTCATTCGAGTGCGTTATCGACGAACGGTACATTTTCAGTGACGGTAACGGCAACGCAGACCGGTGATCCTATAGGGCCGACCTTCGAAAAGACGGAGACGTTCACTGTAATTACCGGTGGCAATGGCAATTCAGTGGACAATCCGACCGGTGGAACCGGCGACGATGTGCTCTACGGTGGCGGCGGTAACGATATGATGTTCGGGCTGGGAGGTGACGACACTCTTTTCGGTCAAGACGGCAACGACACGCTAAACGGTGGTGCTGGCAACAACATCCTTACCGGTGGCGTGGGAAATGACACCTTCTTTTTCCAAAAGTTTGCCACCACAACGAACCATATGACTGATTTCAATGCTGGGACGAATAGCACAACCGTGGACAGGTTCCAGTTGGACGTTGGAGGCGGCACATTCGAGTTCGCCGTCGGCAACAACAATACAATTGTGGACAATGTGAAGGTGGGGAACAACGCCACGATCAATGTTGCCGGAACGGAGCTTGCTGTCAAAACAGACGTGAGCGTCACGAACGCAACCGTCCAGAGCACCATCGATGGTTACGGCAACATAACCACAGGGGCATTGTTCGTGTTCCACAATACGGATCTCGGCCATGCGGCGGTCTACTACGATCAGAACCCAGGTTCAGCCGGCGGCGCGGTGCTGGTGGCTGAATTCGACAACATCACGACCCTCGGCGGGCTTGCGAATTTTAACTCGGGCGACTTCTTGTTTGGTTGAGGCGGTTTGTGATTGCGTAACGAGGTAGTTTTCCGACAGCAGCCGGACTGAACCTCATTCCCGCGCACAGGCCTGCGGGGGGTCTGAAATTTTGTGCGCCCAGCGTACTGGGCGCACAGAATTCGTCGGGTGGCAGATAGCGTCATTTCACGCGTCGCGGGAGCCTGCCGGCCTCAATTGGTCCCATCGTTTGGTCTTGCCTTTGCGCTGTCATTGGTGGTGTCCGACGCGGTTTTTCCGTCCGGTTGCTGGCCGAAATAGGTGCCGCCGAGATGGCCGCCGGCGCTGGTGTTTCTGACCTGCTGTTCGGCGCGTTTCTGAAGTTCTCGAACGTTGGTCTTGCTCATGTTCGGCTCCTTTTTCGAGGTTCTCGACTTTTCACCAACCGATGGGGACCGGGACTGTTCCAAATTTTCTGCCGGAACCCTTCCTCGCTTTCGCGGTTTTTCCTATTCAACCAAGGAGAAACGACGATGGGCATGACCACCCCCAAGGACGGCGCCCCCGGCACGACCGATCAATCGCCTCGGTGGGAAGGACCGAAGGGAAACACCCCGCGCGGATATCTCAAACCCAAGGACGATCCGGACAGGAATCGCGACGCCAATGGTGAGAACAACCGCGATCCTGAAATGAACGACATTTCCGACGCTATGAAGCAGAAAGGCGAATGACATGGGCAATCCGAAAAAGGACGCCGCCGGTCAGTTTGCCAAATCCCGGGCCGACCGGAAGGCCAGCGGCGTTGCCAGCGCCAAGCCGACCGTGATCACCGGCTCGGAGGACGCCACGGTGAACAAGAACCCGCCGGGCAAGAAGAAGCCCGAGAAGGACTGGGACATCAACTACGATCCCGCCGATATGAACGAGGGACGGATGCGCTGAGCCGGTAGCGCACCCGCCTCATCCGACGCGGCCCCTTGCGGGGCAACTCAGGATGAGGCTCGTGAGCGATGGCTCGACATTCAGCCTTGTGCTGCCCCGGCAAAATAGGCCGGGTGGTCGATATCGGCGAGCAAGCCAGGTTCCATGGGCTGCCAGCCGAGGAGAGTGCGGGTGTGTGCACTCGAGGTGGGCACGTCGAAGCCGGCGAACATTCCAAACCAGCCAAAATGCTCAGCCGCCTCTTGCCGCGACAGCGAGACGGCAGGCACGCCGAGGCGGCGGCCGATGAGCTCCGCAATCTCCCGGAAGGGCACACCCTCTTCGGCGACCGCGAGGGAGGGGCCACCGCTGGCGCCATGCTCCAGCGCCAGGCGGTAGACCCGGGCGGCATCGCGCCTGTGCACGGCTGGCCAGCGATTCTCCCCGTCGCCGATATAGGCGGAAATACCTTTCCGCCGGGCGATATCGATCAGGATTGGGATGAAGCCGTGATCGCCATGCCCGTGCACTGATGGCGGGAGCCGGACGGTGGAGGCGCGCACGCCGCGGGCGACAAGTGATACCGCAGTGATTTCGGAGGCGCGGGGATAGGTTTCGGTCGTTGGCATCGGCGGGTCCTTTTCGGTGCCGATGCGGCCGGGTGCATGGCCGAGGCCGGCAGTGACCAGCAGCGGACGGTTGGAGCCCCGGAGGGCTTCACCGAGCGCCTCGATGGCGCGCCGGTCGGCGGCGCAATTCTCCGCGAATTTCGAGAAGTCATGGTTGAAGGCCGTGTGGATGACGCCGTCGGCCTCGGCCGCGCCGCGCTTCAAACCCTCCAGGTCGTCAAGCGTGCCGCGCTGGACCTCGGCTCCTGATGCCGCCAGTTCGGCCGCTCCCTTGTCCGAGCGGGCCAGGCCGAGAACCTGATGGCCGGCGCCGATCAACTCCTTGACGACGGCCGAGCCCACCCACCCTGTGGCTCCGGTAACGAATACGCGCATGTCGATATCTCCTGATTGGACGCAGACAGATATCGAGCAGGCTGATATCATGGTAAAGTAGTGATCTTATCATGGTATAAAGGCTAACAGGATGAGCGAATTCGTCGCCTCCGATAATCGGCTGGGCAGCTACCTCAAGGACCGCCGCGGCAAGCTCGATCCCGCCGCCCTTGGCTTTGCCGGCGAGCGGCGCCGTACGCCGGGGCTTCGCCGCGAGGAGGTGGCGAGCCGCGCCAATATCAGCCCCACCTGGTACACATGGCTGGAGCAGGGCCGCGGCGGTGCGCCTTCGGCCGACGTGCTCGACCGAATCGCCCGTGCCCTGATGCTGACGGATATCGAGCGCGAGCACCTCTTTCTGATTGGGCTCGGCCGCCCGCCCGAAGTGCGCTACCGCAGCGGCCAGGGCATCACGCCGCGGCTGCAGGGCGTGCTCGACGCGCTTGATCCGTGCCCGGCGCTGATCCGCACCGCGATTTGGGATGTGGTCGGCTGGAACCGGGCGGCGACCGTGCTACTGACCGACTACGGCGCGCTGCCGCCGGAAGAGCGCAACGTGCTGCGCTTCATCTTCCTCGACCCGCGCGTGCGCGCTGCTCAATATGACTGGGAAAGTGTCGCCCGCTTCGTCGTGGCCGCCTTCCGGGTGGATGCGGCACGCGCCGGTGCTGCCGCCGAGGTGGAGCCGCTGGTCGACGAACTCTGCCGCAAGAGCCCGGAATTCCTGGCCATGTGGCGCGACAACGATGTGCGCACCCATGGCGAGGGCGCCAAACACATCAAACACCCGGTCCTCGGCCTGCTCTCCTTCGAATATTCCGCCTTCCAGGTGGACGGTCGGCCGGACCTCAGCATGGTGGTGTATAATCCGGCGACGGAGGAGGATGCGGCGAAGATCAGAGAATTAGTCAGGTGAGACAGTGACGCTGCTGCCGTGATTGATAGGGACTGCTACTGGAAGTCTTCAGAGCTCGAAAGGAGAGCCGTGGTCAGTGATAATGCGGCGAATAGAAACAGGTACTTCAATTTTCTATCTTGAGTTCCGCGGTGTCTCTCTTGAGCATTGGCGCGGTATCTTCCGACCACGCTCATGATGAGGCGCATAGCCTTAGGGGCCATGCCTCGAAGCATGAGCGCCGCATTCTTTCCTGCGTTTTGAGTGCGATGCTTATCCGGCCGATCTCTGACAAACCGGCCGGTTGACTGCCGCCGCTTACTGCAGCGTGCGCGTCTGAATCGGCTCAGCGGGCGCGTGAGAAGGGGACGCGGAGAGAGAGCTGCCTTCCAGGCCGGTCGCCACCACCGAGACGCGAAATTTGCCGTCGAGGCTGCGGTCGAAAATCGCGCCGACGACGATGTCGGCGTCGTCCTGCACTTCGTCACGAATGCGGCTTGCCGCCTCGTCCACTTCGAACAAGGTCATATCCGAGCCGCCGGAGATCGAGATCAGCACGCCCTTGGCGCCCTTCATCGAAATATCATCCAGAAGCGGGTTGGCGATTGCCGCTTCCGCCGCCTTCATCGCCCGGCTTTCGCCGGCGGCTTCGCCGGTGCCCATCATCGCGCGGCCCATGCCCTGCATGACCGACTTCACGTCGGCGAAATCGAGGTTGATCAGACCTTCCTTGACGATGAGGTCGGTGATGCAGCCGACACCGGCAAAGAGCACGCGGTCGGCCGTCATGAAGGCATCGGCGAAGGTGGTTTTCGCATCGGCGATGCGGAAAAGGTTTTGATTGGGAATGACAATAACGGTATCGGCCGCCTGACGAAGGGCCTCGATGCCAGCTTCCGCCGTCCGCATGCGGCGATTACCCTCGAAGGTAAACGGCTTGGTGACGACGCCAACGGTCAGGATGCCGGCCGCGCGTGCGGCGCGCGCGATGACCGGGGCTGCGCCCGTGCCCGTTCCTCCGCCCATGCCGGCGGTGACGAAACACATGTGCGATCCTGCCAGGTGATCCATGATCTCGTCGAGCGATTCTTCTGCCGCCGCATGTCCGATTTCCGGCAGGGAACCGGCGCCGAGGCCCTCCGTCACATTCGCGCCGAGCTGGATGCGGCGCGATGCCTTTGAGGTGGCAAGAACCTGGGCATCGGTGTTTGCGGCGACGAATTCGACGCCTGCCAGCTTCTCCGCGATCATATTGTTGATCGCATTGCCGCCGCCGCCGCCGACGCCAACCACGGTGATTTGCGGCCGCAGCCCGGTAATGCCGCTCTTGGCGTCCGTCATCGTCTTCTCCTTCGATATCTCGTTTCCGCACGCCCTCATCGCGGACAGCGAATCGGCGTTGAGCATAGTCGCCCAACAAGGCAGAGGCGAGGCGAAAGAAGCGGTGCGCCTTGAGCGACGCGAAGTTCTCGTCAGCTCTGCGTCGGCAAATCCGAAGCGGCGGGCAAGTGCATGTCCTCTCGCAGTGGGACGCAGGCGAGACATCCTAGCTGTGCTGCTGATTTCGATCACAAGCGCCGGCGGGGCGTGAACTAAAGCCGCGCCGCGGTGTTTACAGGCATACCTCTTCTCTGAAAGGAACATCCCCATGCAAAGACTCTTGCTCTCCGGTCTTGCCCTTGCAGCATCGGCCGCCACCGCCTTCGCCCAACAGCCGCCCGCTCCACCACCCGCCGGCGAGCCACCCGCAGCGAATGAGCCCGCATCGCCACCCCCGCCTGCGCCTGATGATGAGAGGGTGATGCGTCACGGGGCGGATGAGCAGTCCCGAGATCGCCCCGACTACCGCTGGCATGGTTCGAGAGGCGACATGGGCTTCCGTGATTATCGCGGTCATCGCCTGCCGCCGCCCTCCAAGGCGGCCCGTTTCCAGATCGAGGATGGAAATACCCGGATCGACCTGAAATGCGCTGAGGACGAACCGACGAAGGTATGCGCCGATCTGTTGCTTCAGGTGATGGATCGCCTGCAGGGCCAGGATTGACTTCAACGGACGTCACATTCGATGTCGATCGGTCAAAAGGACTGATTGCGGCCGGTTCGCGTTGCCATCGGAGATGAGCGTGACAGGCTGAAGCGCGTGGGGCTGGAAACTGCCGGAATTTGTTACGCCTGCTTCGTTCTCGATCCCAATGGATGCAATATCGAGGCAAAGATCGACGAACCGCAGGCATGAGGATGAGCTCCTCAACAGATATCGTCCCAGGGGGAGGTGGGATATGTCGACTTTCAAGAATGCCGTCGTTTCTTTGTCTAGCAGGGAGCGGGTTGCGAAGACGCCGTTTGGGGCGAGGATCGTCATCCATGCCACGGCCGCCGAGACCGGTGGTGCATTCGGCATGTGGGAAACCTTCACGCCGCCGGGACATGGCCCGGCTCCGCACACGCACACGCGGGAGACTGAAGTCTTTCGGGTCATCCGCGGGCTCTATCGATTCCGGTGTGGCGATGAGGCATTCGACGCGCCGGTGGGATCGGTCGTCGTTCTGCCGCCGAATGTGTGTCATAGCTGGCGCAATATCAGCAAAGAACCTGGCCAGATGTTCGGCACAGTGACGCCAGGCGGCTGCGAGCAGTTGTTCATCGATATCGAGGCGACAGGCGCCGACACACCTGAAAAAATTGCCGTGATTGAAGCGCGGCTCGGGATCGTCAATGAAATGACGCTGGCTCTCGGATTGGCCGGACCGCAGCCGCACTGACCCGTTGCAGCCGGCCAGCCGGGCAAGGGGCGGCGATGCTGTCGTTTTGACCAGTCGGGCGAGCGCGAGAACAGGCGCCTCTATTCTTGCGCTCGGCAATATACTTGTGAGATTGTGCGACTATACGTGCGATACTGCGTGGTCAGGGCGGCGCGGAGGCTTCGATGATGCCCGTGAGGGTCAATGAGCGGATATCGGTGTCGGGGCAGCCCGATCCAGACGGTTTTGTCGATTTCGCCAAGCAGGGATTCGCCGCCGTTATCAACGCGAGACCCGACGGCGAGGAGCCGGGCCAGCCAGGCAATGCGGCAGAAAAGATTTCCGCGGCCGCCGCCGGGCTTTCCTACAGTTTCGTGCCGGTGAACGGCAAAGAGATTACCGAGGGCGATATCCGCGCCTTTCAGGCGGCGATGACTGAGGCGAAGGGACCGGTCTTCGCTCATTGCAAGAGCGGCACGCGGGCATTGACACTCTATGTGCTGGGCGAGGTGCTCGACGGGCGGATGAAGCCGGAGGACGTCCAGACCTTCGGCGAAGGCCTCGGTTTCGATCTTGCCGGCGCGCGCCGCTGGCTCGAAAAAGCGGCAAGCCAGCGGCTTCAGGTGAAGGCCTTTTTCGAGCCCCGCACCTGCAGCGTGCAATATGTCGCGTCAGATCGGGTGACGAAACGCTGTGCGATCATCGATCCGGTATTCGACTTCGACGAGATGTCGGGCGCGACGGGAACGGTGAGCGCCGACGCCATCCTTGCCTATATCGAGAGCGAGGGGATGACGGTCGAGTGGATACTCGACACACATCCGCATGCCGATCACTTCTCCGCCGCCCATTATCTCAAGGAAAAGACCGGCGCGCAGACGGCGATCGGCGTCCATATCACCGATGTGCAGAGGCTTTGGAAAGAGATCTATAACTGGCCGGCGCTAGCGACCAACGGCTCGCAGTGGGACCGGCTGTTTGCCGATGGCGACACGTTTGAAATCGGCGGCCTTACGGCCCGCGTGATGTTTTCGCCCGGCCATACGCTGGCATCGGTGACCTATGTGATCGGCGACGCCGCCTTTGTGCACGATACGATGTTCACGCCGGATTCAGGGACTGCGCGCGCGGATTTTCCGGGCGGCAGTGCGGCCGCTCTCTGGCACTCGATCCAGGCGATCCTGTCGCTGCCGGAGGAGACCCGCCTCTTTTCCGGCCATGATTACCAGCCGGGCGGTCGTCACCCGCGCTGGGAAAGCACGGTCGCAGCCCAAAAGCGCGCCAATCCGCATATTGCAGGCATGGACGAGGCCGGTTTCGTGGCGCTGCGTCAGGTGCGCGACCGTACGCTGCCCAAGCCGAAGCTGATGCTGCATGCGCTGCAGGTCAACATTCGCGGCGGTCGGCTGCCGGAACCAGAGGAGAATGGCCGCCGGTATCTGAAGATCCCGCTGGATGCCTTATGATGGAGGCGGCGAGGTGCCGACTGCCGGCATGAACTCGCTGGCCTTTTTCCCGGACTGGCCTATGATTTCCCAGAATGTATGCGCCTGGTCGAACGGAGTTTCGAAATGCTCGAACGAAATCAGCTTCCTTTGCGCCCGGCAGCTCCCGGTTTCGCCGTCGCCTGGGTCACGGTCATTGCCGGCGTCAGTGTCGCTCTCAGCCTGCTTTTCGCCTGCGTCACGCCTTTCGTTGCCCTGGCGGCAGTCTCGGCTGTCGTTCTTCCCCGGAAGATGGCGATAATGGCGGTGCTGCTCGCCTGGCTTGCCAACCAGACGGTCGGATATCTCATACTCGGCTATCCCCAGACCTTCGACAGTTTTGCTTGGGGGCTGACGATCGGTATCGCCGCATTTGCATCGCTCGTGGCATCACTCGGCGTGCTTCGCCTCAAGGCCGGCCCTGCCGCCACCATGGCCGGCGCCTTTATCGCCGGGTTCGTCGCGTATGAAGCTGTGCTCTTAGCCGCGACGGTAGTGCTTCCTTCCGGCGATGACGCGTTTTCGGCAGCGGTCGGCGCCGAGGTTCTTTTGATCAATTCTCTCGCTGTGATCGGACTGATCTGCCTGCATGCCGGTGCAGCGGCCGGCCGCGCGCTTGTTGCAGCACAGCCGGGACCGGCGCTGCCTTAGGCCTTTGCCTTCACGCATGTCGTTTCAAAGCTGCCCAGTCGCCTTCCGACGCTGCGCAGAATGTGTGAAGGCGGGTTGAGATAGCGGCCGCCAACGGCTATCTCGTTCAGACCCGCAAGCGGATCCTCCGCCAAACCACAAGGCGCATAGCTTCCATGAGCCCCGATTTCCTCGTTACCCATTCCGGTGGTTTCCATGCCGACGAACTGCTGTCGAGCGTCATCCTGACGCGGCTTTTCCCGCAGGCGCGTCTGATCCGCAGCCGGGCGCCGGAATGGATTACGCCAGCCCCGGACCGGATCATCTATGATGTCGGCGGAGCCTATGATCCTGCCGCCGGCATATTCGATCATCATCAGCGCGGCGCGCCGCTGCGCGACGATGGCCAGCCCTACAGCTCGTTCGGCCTGATCTGGAAGCATTATGGCCGCGATTATCTCGCAGCCTCCGGTCTTCCCGATCATTATGTCGAAGCCCTCCACGCCGCTTTCGACATTGGTTTCGTGCTGCCGATCGACCTGACCGACAATGGCGCGCTCAGCCCTTCGGGTCCTTTGGCGGGCCTGACGCTGCCGGCGCTGCTCGAGACCCTGAAACCGGTGTTCGATGAGGCGGAACCTGAGGCTGACGATCGTGCCTTCCATGCGGCGCTGGCCATTGCACGCCGTTTCATCGATGCCGGGATCGCCCAGAGGGCCGCAAAACTGCGGGCCGAGGCGATCGTGTATCGGGCGATCGGGGCTGCGGCGCAGGGGCGCATTCTGGAATTGCCGAGAGGGATGCCCTTCCGCCCCGCCATCGTCAAGGCCGGCGCCGATCAGCTGCTGTTCGTCGTCCACCCGCGCGAAAAGGATTGGTGCGTGACCGGCATTCGCCGCGCCGACGACGGGTTCGAGCTCCGGGCCGATCTGCCGGCAAGCTGGGCCGGCCTTACCAATGGTGAGCTGGAGGCGGTCTGCGGCATCGAGGGAGCGAGCTTCTGCCATAACGGCCGCTTCATCGCTGCCGCCAAGACCCGAGAGGCGGCGCTTGCCATGGCCGAATTGGCCGTACAAGAGGCGCTTTCGATCGGAGCATAAGTCGGATGGCGCGGCGCCATTCTCCAGCAGATCATCGCGTGCTGACCGGATTTTGGACCGGCATTCGCGTCGGGCCACAGGGTATCGGATTGTGCCCAAGTGCCAGCAATCGTGGAAGCGATTGACTTGCATCCGCGATGGACTAACTTTAACCCCTAGCAACCACCACCCCCGCGCGAATGATGGCCGAGGGTGAGAGTGGCTGGCGACCTTGAGGAGGATGAGGTTTGCCGTGGATTACCGTGTTATTCTGCTGATCGCCGCATCCGTCATTGCCCTTTCCCCTCCCAACGCTGGAGCGCAGGAGGGGGACGCGACGGCCGGCGCCACCGTTTTCAAAAAATGCGCGACCTGTCATATCGTCGAGTCCGATACGAACAAGGTGGGTCCGTCACTGAACAAGCTGTTCGGCCGAAAGGCCGGAACGCATCCTGATTTTGCTTATTCTGCGGGAATGAAGGCGGCCGGCGAAGGTGGTCTCGTCTGGGACGAGACTACGTTGCGTGACTATCTGCACAATCCGAAAGCCAAGGTGAAGGGCACCAAAATGGCCTTTGCAGGGGTGAAGGATGACCAGGAGATCACCAATCTTATCGCCTATCTCAAACAATATTCCCAATGATGGGGAATACTTCCAAATGACGGGTTGCCGGCGGCGGCGCATGCCTAAATCGCCGTAATTGCCGACATTTTCTATTTGTGCGATAATAAACTCGACATTTGTGGAGTGCGGTTTCACGGTCGGTCGGCCCAGGAGGGGCGGAAATGGCTGTTGTACTGGTTCTCGTCCTGGTTGTTGTCGGCTCCGTGCTGTTCCATGTGCTGAGCCCGTGGTGGTGGACGCCGATTGCGTCCAACTGGAGTTATATCGACAACACGCTCGTCATCACCTTCTGGATCACCGGCATCGTCTTCGTGGCGGTGATTTCCTTCATGGCCTATTGCGTCTTCCGCTTCCGCCACAGACCGGGCAACCGGGCGCATTATGAGCCCGAAAATCGCAAGCTGGAATTGGTTCTGGCCTCGGGAACGGCGGTTGGCGTTGCGGCAATGCTGGCGCCCGGCCTGATCGTCTGGAACCAGTTCATCACAGTGCCTGCCGATGCCGCATCGGTCGAAGTCGTCAGCCAGCAGTGGCTGTGGAGCTTCCGCCTGCCGGGCGCGGACGGAAAGCTCGGCCGTGCCGAGACGCGTGACGTCACTTCCGACAATCCGCTCGGCCTCGACAAGAACGATGCGAACGGCCTCGACGACATCATCGTCGAAGGCGGCGAGCTTCATCTGCCGATCGGTAAGCCGGTGCATATCCTGCTGCGCTCCGTCGATGTGCTTCATGATTTCTACGTGCCGGAATTCCGCGCGAAGATGGACATGATCCCCGGTATGGTCACCTATTTCTGGCTGACACCGACGCGCACAGGCACGTTCGAGATTCTCTGCGCTGAACTCTGCGGCGTCGGTCATCCACAGATGCGCGGCACCGTCATCGTCGACAGCGAGGCAGACTATCAGACCTGGCTGGGGCAGCAGCAGACATTCACCCAGCTTACGGCGTCATCGGGAGAGCCGCCGCCGGCGAACTGAACCGGGACGACGGCCGGTTTGATCAACCAGCCGGGTATAGGAGGAGATATCATGGTCGAGATTCCGTCCGGCAGCGCAGGTGTCATCCCGCCCGCGGAAGTCGAGGATGTCGAGCTTTATCATCCGCACAGCTGGTGGACGAAATATGTGTTCAGCCAGGATGCCAAGATCATTGCCGTGCAATATTCGCTGACTGCCATCTCGATCGGCCTGGTGGCACTGGTGCTCTCCTGGCTAATGCGGATCCAGCTCGCCTTTCCCGGCTATTTCGCCTTCATCGATGCCGATCACTATTACCAGTTCATCACCATGCACGGCATGATCATGGTGATCTATCTGCTCACCGCGCTCTTTCTCGGCGGCTTCGGCAACTACCTCATCCCGCTGATGGTCGGCGCGCGCGACATGGTGTTTCCTTACGCGAACATGCTGAGCTACTGGATCTATCTCATCGCGGTGCTGATCCTGGCCGTCGGCTTTTTCGCCCCCGGCGGCCCGACAGGCGCGGGCTGGACGCTCTATCCGCCGCAATCCGTTCTATCGGGCACGCCGGGCGGTAAGGACTGGGGCATCCTGCTCATGCTCATCTCGCTGATCGTCTTTATCATCGGTTTCACCATGGGCGGCCTGAACTATGTGGTGACCGTGCTGCAGGGCCGCGCACGGGGCATGACGCTGATGCGGATGCCGCTCACCGTCTGGGGCATATTCACCGCGACGGTGATGGCGCTGCTTGCCTTTCCCGCGCTCTTCGTCGCCTGCGTCATGATGCTGTTCGATCGCCTGCTCGGCACCAGCTTCTTCATGCCCGCCATCGTCGAAATGGGCGAGCAGCTGAAACATGGCGGCGGCAGCCCGATCCTGTTCCAGCACCTCTTCTGGTTCTTCGGGCATCCAGAGGTCTATATCGTCGCACTTCCGGCCTTCGGCATCGTTTCGGATCTCATCAGCACGCATGCGCGCAAGAACATCTTCGGCTACCGCATGATGGTCTGGGCGATCGTCATCATCGGGGGCTTGAGCTTCGTCGTCTGGGCGCATCACATGTATGTCAGCGGCATGCACCCGGCCTTCGGCTTCTTCTTCGCCACCACGACGCTGATCATCGCCATCCCGACGGCGATCAAGGTCTACAACTGGGTGCTGACGCTCTGGCGCGGCGATATCCACCTGACGCTGCCGATGCTCTTCGCACTGGCCTTCATCGTCACCTTCGTCAATGGCGGGCTCACCGGCCTCTTCCTGGGCAACGTCGTCGTCGACGTGCCGCTGTCCGATACCATGTTCGTCGTTGCCCATTTCCACATGGTCATGGGGGTCGCGCCTATCCTCGTCATTTTCGGGGCGATCTATCACTGGTATCCGAAGGTGACGGGACGCATGCTGGACGAGACACTCGGCCACATCCACTTCTGGATCACCTTCCTCGGCACCTATGCGATCTTCTTTCCGATGCATTATCTCGGCCTGCTCGGCGTGCCGCGCCGTTATTTCGAGATGGGAGAAACGGCCTTCGTTCCACCTTCGGCCCATACGCTGAATATCTTCATCACCGTCATGGCGCTCGTCGTCGGCGCCGGACAGATGGTCTTCCTGTTCAATCTCGCCTGGAGCCTTTTCCGGGGCAGGGAGGCGGGCGGCAATCCATGGCGGGCGACGACGCTCGAATGGCAGACGCCTGAGACGCCGCCCGCGCACGGCAATTGGGGCAGAGACCTGCCCGTCGTCTACCGTTGGGCCTATGATTACAGCGTGCCTGGCGCGGCCGAGGATTTCATTCCGCAGAACGTGCCTGCAACGGGCGGCGCCACGCGGGAGATTCCGGCATGAACGTCATGCTGATCTTCCTCGCCGCTGTCGCCGCCATCATCATCTGGTGGCTCTCCGGCCAGAGGTTGGCCTCGAAGCCCTGGCTCGAAACCGGGTCGGTGGAGCTGCCGGCGCATGACGGCGCCGAACGGTCGCCGGTACCGGCAGTCAAGATCGGCCTCTTCGTGTTCCTGGGCGTCGTCGGCGCGCTCTTCAGCCTTGCCGTCAGCGCCTATTTCATGCGTGCGGCCTCGGCCGACTGGTGGGGGATGCCGGTTCCGCGCCTGCTCTGGGTAAATACCGCAGCCCTTGCGCTGAGCAGCGCGGCGCTGCAATGGGCCAAACGCGAAGCGCAGCATGGCCGCATGGAAAGCCTGCGGCCGGCGCTCGTCGCCGCATTTGCGCTTGCCGTCTTCTTTCTCGCCGGGCAGATCCAGGCATGGCGGGAGCTGACGGCGACCGGCTACGTGCTGGCCGACAATCCCGCCAATAGCTTCTTCTATATGCTGACCGGCCTGCACGGCCTGCATATTCTCGGCGGCCTTGCCGTGCTCGCCCACACGACGGTCAGGGCATGTTCAGCCGAAGTGCAGCCGGAGAGGCTGCGGCTCAGCGTCGATCTCTCGGCCATCTATTCGCATTTCATGCTCGCCGTCTGGCTTGCGCTCTTCGCGCTCTTTGCCGGCTGGGCCAACGATTTCGTCGATCTCTGCCGCACATTGATCAATTAGGAGCCGAACCAGGAGGTTTGGACATGATGCAGATTATCCAGACACATGGCGAGCAAGGCCTCAGGCCGGCGGGCCTGCGCGGCGTCGCGGCCGATTTCAGCTCGGATCAGCGCGCCTTCAAGACCGCCTCCTGGGGCAAGGCGATGATGTGGATCTTTCTGCTTAGTGACACCTTCGTCTTCGGCTGTTTCCTGATCGCCTATATGACCGCCCGCATGTCGACGCCCGTCGCCTGGCCCAATCCGAGCGAGGTCTTCGCGCTTCATATCGGCGGCCAGGATGTGCCGCTGATCCTGATCGCGATCATGACCTTCGTGCTGATCTCCAGCAGCGGCACCATGGCGATGGCGGTCAATTTCGGCTATCGCCGCAACCGCCGCGTGACGGCGATACTGATGCTGCTGACGGCACTTCTTGGCGCAACCTTCGTCGGCATGCAGGCTTTCGAATGGACGAAACTGATCACCGAAGGCGTGCGCCCTTGGGAGAACCCATGGGGAGCGGCGCAATTCGGATCGACCTTCTTCATGATCACGGGCTTTCACGGCACCCATGTCACGATCGGCGTGATCTTCCTGCTCATAATCGCCCGGAAGGTGTGGCGGGGCGATTTTGACATAGAGCGGCGTGGTTTTTTCACCAGCCGGCGTGGGCGCTATGAAGCAGTCGAAATCATGGGCCTCTATTGGCATTTCGTCGACCTGGTCTGGGTCTTCATCTTCGCGTTTTTTTATCTGTGGTAGGGCTCTAGCTATGGTGAGGTCGTCATGAGCGAGACAACGGCGCATGCCCAAAGCCAAACGGTGCATGCACAAGCACACACGGGACAGCAGCATCCGATCCGGCTCTATCTCTTCGTCTGGGGCCTGCTATTCGTTCTCAGCGCCTTTTCCTACCTGGTCGATTATTTCGGCATTGAGGGCTATCTCCGATGGACGCTGATCCTCCTGTTCATGATGCTGAAGGCCGGGCTGATCGTTGCGGTCTTCATGCATATGGCCTGGGAGCGGCTGGCGCTCGTCTACGCCATCCTGATGCCGCCGGTGCTGGTGCTGGTCTTCGTGGCACTGATGGTATCGGAATCGCAATACACGATCTTTACGCGGCTCGCCTTTTTCGGCGCAGCCCCTTAAATACCGTCATCGTGGCCGAGCGCGACGCCGGAGATAACTGCCGCGGGCCAGTCTGAACTCCTTTGAACCTTGTCATCGAGCGGGCCAAACACCGCGACGGGAGGCGCCTTATGGCTGAGATCTTGCTGTTTCATCACGTACAAGGGCTGACTCCTGGAGTGCGTGCCTTCGCGGACGCCATCAGGGCGGCGGGCCACATCGTCCACACGCCTGATCTTTTCGATGGACGCACGTTCCATAGCATCGAGGAGGGGCTCGCCCATATCGGCGAGATCGGATTCGACACCATCAGGGAACACGGTGTCCGGCTCGCCGCCGAACTGCCTCCCGAACTGGTCTATGCCGGCTTCTCATTTGGCGTGCTGCCAGCGCAGAAACTGGCACAAACGCGGCCCGGCGCCCGCGGGGCACTGCTTTTCCATTCCTGCCTGCCGATCAGCGGCGAGTGGGCCTTCGGACCCTGGCCAGACGAGGTCCCGGTCCAGATCCACGGCATGGACAAAGATCCGATTTTCGTCGGCGAGGGCGATATCGATGCCGCCCGCGAGATCGTGGCGAAGGTCGCGGACGCGGAGCTTTTTCTCTATCCCGGCGACCAGCACTACTTCGCCGACAGCTCGCTTCCGTCATATGACGCCGCTGCGACCGCGCTCCTCACTGCCCGTGTGCTTGAGTTTCTGGGGCGTGTCTGATTCCGTCGTTCACGGCTCGCTCTAACCCGCGGCCGCCAATCCAAAAAATCCCAGATAAACGTGTCCTAAAACATGATGGAGGTCGCGCCGGGCGGCGGACTCGGCGATGATGGCGCCGTTCGCCATTCCGATCTTAGAGCCCCATGATCTTCATTCCTCTTCCCTTCGTCGCTGCCCTCCTGCTGCTCATCCTGTTCGTCGCCGTCCTCAGGCGCGACGAGGAGGCGGCGCCGAACCTGCCCTTCCTGGCGCTGATCCTGCTCTCGGCGCTGCAATCGGTGCTTTCCGGCCTGCGTTGGGGTTATGGCGTGCAGGCGGTGGGGCTGGTTGCGCCGGTGATGGCGGCGATGGTGCCGCCGCTTGCCTATGCCGGGGTTTCCCGGCTGGTGAGGACGAGCCGGCGGCCGCTTGCGGCGCGGATCGGGCTGCATGCCGTGCCCGCTATCCTCATCCTGCTGCTGGTGGCCTTCTGGCGGGACGCGATCGACATGGCGCTGGTGCTCGTCTTCATCGGTTATGCCCTGGCGATCCTGCTTTTGATGCGCCCGGGGGCGGACGCGCTGCGGCTCGCGCCCTTCGAAGGCGCCGCGCCGGCCTATCGGGCCATCATCTTCGCGGCCGGCGCACTGTGTCTCTCGGCCGCCGTCGATACTCTCGTCTTTCTCGATTTGACCTCGGCGCATGGTGAGCGGGCACTGGCGCTGATCAGCACCGGAAATCTCGTCGGCCTCGTCATCCTCGGCATTGCAGCGGCGGCCGCCAGCCGCAGCTCTGTCCCCTCCGAGCCGGCGGAGGCCGCGCCCAGGCCCGATGCCAGCGAAGACAAGGAGACGATTGCAGCGGTCGACGCGCTGATGGAAGCGAAGAAGCTCTATCGCGACGCCAATCTCAACCTGGACCGGCTCGCCCGCAAGGCCGGCATCCCGACCCGCCAGATCTCGGCGGCGATCAACCGGGCGATGGACAAGAACGTCTCGCAATATGTCAACGACTACAGGATCGGCGAGGCCTGCCGCCTGCTGTCCGCCACCAAAAAATCGGTGACCGAGGTGATGTTCGAGGTTGGCTTCCAGACGAAGTCGAACTTCAATCGGGAGTTCAGGCGCGTGACCAATATGACGCCGGTGGCTTGGCGGCAGCAGAGGGGGTGAGGTGCGGAGCCACCCGGCCACCAGTGTGCTATCAATAATTCGCGCAACGTGTGCACTCAGCCACATGCCCGTCCTTCGAGGTTCCGGCCTATGGTCGACGCATCTTAAGATGAGGGCTGGTCTTTATGCCGCATGGGGAGAGGCGGACCAGTGTGCTGTGTTGCTGAGGTTGTAAGCCACGCTCTGCCTCTGGCAAGCCAAGCGCCGCCCTCTCTCCAACCTCATCCTGGTGCCCCATAGGGGCTTCGAAGAACGAGGGCGGCCACGTCGCCTCTCTTTCCCGACACCGCGTACACAATCACGATCGAGGCATGCCTGAAACATGTTCGAGGTCGCGGTTTTTTCGCCGGCAGCCATTCTGTCGGCATGAACACAACATCGGAACATGAACGAAACCTTGCCGCCAGGATCAGATCGCTGTCGATCGAGCGCGCGGCCTTCGAGACGGAGCCGCCGGAGCGCCGAGTCCGGCGGCGGGGGTTCCCGACGAGGCTGGCCCTTGCGGGGGCAGTGTCGCTGGCGGCGTGTCTTCTTTATCGGCCGAATGCGCTGGAGCGGATCGAGACCGCGCTTGCAAGATTTATGGATGATGACGCAGTTGTATCGGCTGGTGGGGCGGCGTTGCCAGTCGCGGCTTTGCCTGAGGATGCGGCGGTTGACGAAGCCACGCCAACTCCGGGCACCGCCGCACCGAACCGGGGTGCGGGCGCGCCAAGCCGTGAGATCACAGGCTCCGGTTATGTCGTGGCGCCCGACATCGCCACCCTTTTTTCCAAATATGAGGGGCGAATCGTCGCCGTCGAGGTCGAGGCGGGCTATCGGGTAGCGGCCGGCCAGGTGCTCGTGCGGCTTGATGATGCGGGCGCACGCTTCGCCCTCCGGGGCGCTTATATAGCAGGGCGGATGGCGGAACTGGCGCTGGACGCGAGGAATATTGCGCTCGTCCAGGCGCGGTCTTCGCTGGATCGTGCAGAGCGGTTGGTTCAGCGTGACGCCATGTCGGCCGAGGCGCTGGAGGCAGCGCGTACCGCCTTCGCTACGGCCGGGAATGCCGTGGCACAGGCAAGACAGAATCTCGACAAGGCGAAGCTCGATATCGACAGGGCGCGCGAGCAGATGGAGGCGCTGACCGTGCGGGCGCCGATTTCCGGCACCGTGACGCGGCTTGATGCGCATGCCGGCGACACGGTGCTGTCGCGCGAAGATAGCGTGCGGGAGAACGAAAGCCTGCTTGCCATCACCGATACGGCAAGCCTGGTCATCGATGCCGATGTGGCCGAGGCCAATATGGCGCTGCTGCGACCGGGTCTCAAAGGCGAGGCGGTGCTCGACGGCTTCCCCGATAAACCGTTCGCGGTCGAAGTGGCGAAAGTTGCGCCGGTCATTTCCAAGGAAAAGGGCACTGTGACCTTGCGCCTGTCGCCCTCTTCGCCGCCACCGGGCATGCGGCCTGCAATGGCGGCGCGCGTCCGGCTGGTGGTGGGCGAGGAGGCTCATCACCCGTCCTCGTCCTTCGAGGCTCCTCACGGGGGTCCTCAGGATGAGGGCTGATCGGTCGGCCGCGAACATTCGAGCCCATAAGCAGTCAACCACAAAGGAGCAGAACCATGACCTACACCACAGAACCTTATATCGCCCTTGCTGGCGTCAGGAAGTCCTTCCGAATCGGTGCGGAGACGATTTCGATTTTTTCGGGACTCGATCTCTCCATTCCGCGCGGCGATTTCGTCGCGGTCATGGGACCGTCTGGTTCCGGGAAATCGACATTGCTCAACATGCTCGGTGGTATCGACAGCCCGGATGCCGGCGAAATCAGGGTCGGCCGCAGCCATCTCGAGCAGATGGGCGAAGGGGCAAGGGCGGTCTGGCGGGCACATGCCATGGGCATCGTCTTCCAGTTTTACAATCTGCTGCCAATGCTGAATGCGGCGGAGAATATCGAGTTGCCGCTACTGTTGAAGCCGCTCGGCCGCAAGGAGCGGCGGGCTCGCGTCGATACGGCCATGGATCTCGTCGGGCTTGCGGGCCGGCAGCGGCAGTTTCCGTCGAGCATGTCGGGCGGGCAGCAGCAGCGCGTTGGCATTGCCCGCGCCATCGTCACCGATCCCGATCTCATTCTCTGCGATGAGCCGACCGGCGATCTGGATCGCAAATCCACCGATGATATCCTGGAGATGCTGAGTTTTCTCAATCGCGAGCTTCAGAAGACCATCATCATGGTCACGCATGATCCCGAGGCCGCTTCCTTTGCCCGGCGCACGCTGCGTCTCAACAAGGGCGAATTCGTCAGCGAGGAAAGGGCGGGCCGATGACGTTCCTCCAGCTCATGCGGCGCAATGCCTGGCGCAAGCGGCTGCGCTCCATTTTGCTGATGTTTTCAGTCGGCATCGCCTTCCTGATCTACGGGCTTACGGCGAGCTTCGTCAGCGGCAGCCAAGGCGCGGCCGGCGCCAGCGATAATCTGCTCGGCGTCTTCAACAAGTCCAGCCGCGGGCTGCCGCTGCCGCTTGCTTACCTCAACCGGATCGCGGCTGACGTCGATGTCGCCGCGGTTGCCTATACCGCACGCATGCGGGGCTTCGTCGAGGTCGAAAAGAATGTGGTTGCCGTCAGCGCCGTCGATCCACAGGCGATCGCCGCGGCCAACGGCGACGAGCTCAAACTGACGCCGGAGCTGATCGCGGCATTGGAAGAGGCCGGTGATCGGGTGCTGGTCGGGAGGGCACTGGCGGAAGCCGAGGGCTGGTCGATCGGCCAGCGCATCGGCTTTACCGGGCAGCTTGCCAGGGCTGACGGCAACCGCAATTGGAGCTTCACGATCGCCGGTATTTTTGAGGGTGCGGATGCCAGAACCGATACCTATTTCATGCTCGCCCGCTACGACGCCCTCAATGCCGCTCGTGCGCGCAACAAGGATACGGTTGACGCCTTCGTGGTACGTCCGCGCCCGGGGGTGTCGCCAAGTGTGCTGGCGGCGCGGATCGATGCTCTATTCGCCAATTCGGCGGCGCAGACGAGGACGCAGTCGGAAAAGCAGTTTCTTGAAGCGTTTCTCCGGCAATTCGCTGACATCGGCCTGATCGTCAGCCTCGTCGTGGGTGCGGCCTTCGTCACCATCCTGATGATCGCGGTCAACACTATGCTCTTTGCGGTGAGGGAGCGGCGTTTCGAGATCGGCGTCTTGAAGGTGCTCGGCTTTTCCAGTCCGCGGATCCTCGCGCTCATTCTTGGCGAGACGTTGTTTATTTTTCTTGTCGGCGGCGCGGGCGGACTTGTTCTCGCCAAGCTTGCGACGCTTTCCATCGGACCGGAGTTCGGCCTCGTCTTCGGCGCGAGCGTGCTTGCGAAATCTCTCGCCATCATAGCGGGGCTCGGCCTGCTGACCGGGCTGTTGCCTGCCGTGACCGCCGTGCGCCTGCCCATCGCCAACGCCTTCAGAACGAGATAATCCAATGCCATCAACGCTCAAGCAGACCTTTCTTATGATCAGAGTCAACCTTGGCAGCCTGCCGCGACGGCTGTGGATCTCGTTGTCGATGGTGCTATCGGTCGCCCTTGTCGTGGCGGTGCTCTCAGGTTTCCTGGCGATGGCGCGTGGCTTCGAGGCCGTCCTCGCCAGCGCCGGCTCGCCTGATATCGCCGTTATTCTCGGCGGCGGCACCAACCAGGAGACTGGTTCGGAGGTGCCGGCCGAGGCGATCCGCAGTCTTGCGGCCATGAGCGCCGACACCGGGATCGCCCGCGACGGCGCAGGCGGGCCGGCATTGTCGCGTGAAACCGTCGTTCCCGTCGATGTGAGACAAGGCGAAGGCGTCGAGCAGACGCTGTCGCTCAGAGGCATGGATCCGGCAGGCCCGGGTCTGCGTGAACGCGCGCGGCTTTCGCGGGGGCGGCTGTTTTCGCCAGGAGCGCGCGAGATCGTCGTCGGCGCCCGCGTCGCCGACGCCTTTCCCGGCTTCGCGGTCGGCGAGACGATCCGGCTCGGCGCACTCGATTGGAGGATCATCGGGCATTTCACTTCGGGCGGCAGCGCCTTTGAATCGGAGATCTGGGCGGATCTGGAGGCGGTGCAATCGGCTTTCGACCGACAGGGGCAGGTGCAGAGCCTGCGTGTGCGGCTCGACGGCGGAGGCGATCCCGCAAGAGCACTGGCGGCGTTGCGTGACCGCCTGCCGGCTTTGCCCGGCATGCCGCTCGTGGCGGTTTCCGAGGCTGATCTTTACGCCGGCCAGGCCGAGCGCACCGAAAGCCTGATCCGCCTATTCGGCTGGCCGATCGCGCTACTGATGGCGATTGGTGCGGCGGCGGGCGCCTTGAATACGATGATGAGTTCGGTTTCCGACCGCAGCGTCGAAATCGCGACGCTACGCCTCCTCGGCTTTGCCCGCCTGCCGGCCTTCGCCGCTACCTGGGTGGAGGCGGTGCTCCTGTCGGTGGCCGGCGCCGGCCTCGGAGTCTTCGCCTCCAAGCTCGGTTTCGACGGTTGGCAGGCAAGCACGATGGGCGCCAACAATACCAGGATGGCCTTTCAGCTCGACGTCACGCTGGACGTGGTCTTCACCGCCGGCCTGCTGGGCCTTGCCATCGGCATCCTCGGGGGCGCCCTGCCGGCGATTGCCGCCGCCCGGCTGCCGCTGACTTCGGCTTTGCAGGCGAGGGGGGAATGGCGCTGAGATGATCACCCACACCTGATTCGAGACGGCCCCTCGGGCGTTCTCACCATTGGGCTAATCGGCATGCGTGGCGCTTTGGCTTGAGCGTAAGCGAGAGCAGAATCACTACGGTGCAGCCTGAAGGAGAGATATCTCCCGCCCCCGTTCCTTAATTTATTCCCCTTCAAGTCGCTGTTTTCTCGACTCTAGTTGCAGCTTTTCAGCGCCTTATCATAGCCGGCGCCATTGCCTGTGGAGTAAAGCCCGTAAACCGGTCCGCTGCCGCATTGCCAACATCTTCTCGCCTTCTTGCCGTGGACGGTTGCCCCCGCCGCAGGCGATTGGCCGATCCCGGCCGGTCTCAGTGGCGACATAGCGATCCGACGAACAGGGCAACATTGGTGATATGACAATCTACTATGTGAACTCAGCAACTGGCTCCGACCGCAACGCTGGGACGAACCAGAACTCGGCTTTTGCGACTTTGTCCAAAGTGGAATCCTTAGCGCTGAAACCAGGCGACAGCGTGCTCCTTGCCAAAGGGAGCGTATTCAACGAACAGTTTGATATCAAATATTCAGGCAGCGAGAGCGCGCCGATCAAAATCGGCAGTTACGGAACGGGGGCGGCACCCGTCATCCATAGCGGCGGTGACGGCATTCATAGCCTTTATGCGTCGAACATTGTTATCGAGAACCTTAAAATAACAAATAGCGGTGGTTCGGCCATCTCTGGCGGCAGCGTTTCGAACTGGACGGTTCGCCATGTCGAAGTCGACAAGGCGGGATTGTCGCGCGAAGTAGGTTCCGTGAATTTCCGCAATAGCAGGGACATCACGATCGAGAACAGCAAGATCTCGGCCGGGAAGGGCGACGGCTTCTGGATCGAAAAAGTCGAGGGCGTCAAGCTTCTCAACAATACCGTGACGAACAGCCACGGTGCCACGGCCGATGCCGTCCAGGTGAACGACAGCAGCAACATCGTGATCCGGGGCAATCATCTCGACCAGACGCATGCAGATAGCCCCAAAGGCGTCATCGTGCTCATCAGACCGGTGAACGCGGTGGTTGAGGACAATACTCTGAGCGGCGGCGGCTTCGGCATCAGCGCGCAAGCGGGCAAGAACGTCGCCATCCACGACAATGATATATCGGGATTTCACGGTTACGACTGGTCCTTCGCCATCGGTCTCGGTGATCAGGGCAACACGCGGGATTATGATATATCGGGAAATCACATCCATGACGGCGCATGGGGCGTGGTCATTACCGATCCCGCCGACAGCGCCAGCTATATCCGCACGAATATCCAAGTCCATGACAATGTCTTCGACGACCTCACGCAGGCGGCGCTGAAGGTCGACAGGCCAGCGTCCGGCTCCTTTTACAACAATACGATCGAGAGCGGCGTAGAGGCGACCAGCATATCGCCGGCCATCGCCGACGCGCACACTTTTTCCGTCAGCAACAACCACACGGTCACCAGTGTCGAGACGGTGCTGGCGAGTTCTGATGCCAGGTCCGCCGCAATGACGGATGCGAACGTGGATCCGGCGGTCGTCGCCGTCCATGACAATTTGAAGATCATCACCGATACCGGCGATGCCCATCACGGTAATCTCCTCAAAAACGACAGCTCGGACAACGGGACCCTGGCGCTCCGCCGCTTCGGTGACCAAAGCGTCGGCAAGCACGGTCTGACGCTGACCGGTGAATACGGCGTCATCCACGTGGACCGGGAGGGCAATTATGCCTATACGCTTGATGAGACGAAGCTCCCCGACCACGGCGGACACGTCAGCGAATCCTTCAGCTACGGGATCAATGACGGGACCTCGCATCACAGCGACGGGGATACGCTGACCGTCTTCGTCCATCTGGATGGTTTGCTGAGCTGATGTAAGGTGGCGGGCTGATCGCCCGTTCCTCGTCCTTCGACGCTTCGCACCTGATCTCAAGGTGCCCTAAGGCCTCGAAGGACGAGGGCGGCGGTTCGAATGAGGGCTGATCCACGCGGTAACCTCGCCCCTACCTCCGTGACAGCACGGCAGGTTACCGTTCATTCACCTTTTAGTCGCTGTTCTCTAGATTATTTTCTCGAAGGTTGTATTCTCCCAGGCGCAGCCTCCGCAAGGCGCCTCTCCGGAGCAAGGCAGGCCAGTCCCTGTCGACGCCGTAACGGCAATCGAAGGCCGTGTTGATATGGCCTTCAGTCCCTACCGCATCCGATCCACTCGTTGCAGCTGAGCTAGACGGTTGCGCGACAATGCGAGAACAAGGCGATATGACAATCTATTATGTGAATTCAGCGACGGGCTCCAACGCCAATGCCGGAACCAGTGCAGACGCGCCTTTTGCGTCGTTCTGGGCAGTGGAAAACCTGAAGCTGCAGCCGGGCGATAGCGTGCTGCTTGCGGCCGGCACCGTCTATAACGATCAGCTCGACCTGAAATATTCCGGCACCGTCGATGCCCCGATCACCATCGGCAGCTATGGGGTCGGCGACGCGCCTGTCATTCACAGCCCCAATGATGCCATTCACAGTCTCTATACGTCGAACATCGTCATCGAGAATATCAAGATCTCAGACACCGGCGGCGCAGCCATCTATGGTGGTTATGTCTCAAATTGGACCGTTCGTAATGTCGAGGTCGATCACACCGGATTGTCGAAATCCGGGTCCATCACCTTCCGGACCGGCTCCAACATCACCATCGAAAACAGTACGATCAACGACGTCAACGGCGACGGCATTTGGATTGAGAAGATCAACGGGGTCACTCTCCTCAACAACACCGTCACGAACGCCCACGGCACTGCGGCGGATGCCGTCCAGCTAAACGACAGCAGCAACATCGTCATCACCGGCAATTATCTCGATCAGACCGGTGCGGTGACGCCGAAGGGAGTACTGACGCTCATCCGGCCTGTGGACGCGGTGATCGAGGGGAACACCATCCTTGGCGGCAGCTTCGGGATCAGCGCGCAGGCCGGCACGGATATTGCTATCCATGACAACGATATATCCGGCTATGGCGGCTACAGCTGGTCTTACGCCATCGGTCTTGGCGATACGGGCGATACGCGCAACTACGATATATCAGGCAACTATATCCATGACGGCGTCTGGGGCGTGTCGGTCAGCTCCGCCGGCACGACGACCTATGTTCGCGAGGGCATCGATATTTACGGCAATCTCTTCGATGACCTGACCCAGGCAGCATTGAAGGTCGACCGGCCGGCATCCGGATCCTTCCATGACAATTTCATCGCGAGTGATGTCACGCCATATAGCATCTCCCCCTCGATCATCGCCGCAGGCACGTTTCCCGTCAGCGATAACACGATCATCGAAGAAGGTCCTACCACGCTTGCAAGCGCCGACAGCCTCGCCGCCGCGGATGCGAGCGTCAGCCTCGTATCGGACACCGGGGTCACATCCCACAATGACCTGAAACTTGCTGCCGACAAGATTGCTGCGGATAAGGTCGGCGCCCATCACGACAATCCCATCTGGGAAAACGGTGTATCGGATGAAACCCTGCTGCTTCGTCACTTCGGCAAGGCGGCTGTCGAAAAGCACGGGTTGACACTCGGCAACGGCGATCACGGCGTCACCATCGAAGCCGCTGATCTTGCTGGCCCGGAAAACGGCAGCGAAATTTCGCACCATGAGATCACGCCTCAGCCGTTGCATCATTCAGAAGCGGACCCGGTGATCGCCTCTATCCTTCATCACGGCGTGCTGCACTGAGGATAGCCGGACGCACGCCGCTACGGCGAGAAGCCGTGGCGGCAGGGACCATCAGAGGTCGCCGAGCAGCGTTCGCAAGACGTCGGCTTCTATTTCCGCGCAGATGATCTCGTATTCAGCGACGATCGCAGAATCGGCCGACAATCCTTGCGCATGCTGTCGAGGACGGAGCAGGCTTCGCCATAGGCGCCGCACAGCTCATAGAGATCGGGTTGGCCCGCTGCGGCGGCTCTGATCGTCGCCCGCGTGGCAGGCAGCCTCAGCATCAATCTCGCCAGCCCCTCCCGGTGGTATGCTTGGCTATATGGGCGATGCTTCCTTCTCTGACGATGCCACCATCCCTCGCGGTCTGTGTTCTGCCGTCGAGGGGAAATACGCAGAAATGCTGCCGTTGGTTTCATGATGCGTGTGGAAAGGGCTCACCCGTCGCTCCGCTGCTATCGGCTCAGGAAGAGAGGCCGATCGTAATCGTGGCGGAAAGCACGCCGCCACCCAGCTTTTCAAAATCGAAGATGTGATCGGTGGCATCCTGCGGAACGAGGCCGTCGTCGTCGTTGCGCGTATCGCGGCGGGGGCGTCCACGATAATCGGGATGCTCACCATAGATGATGTCGCTCAAGGCATCGTCGAAATAGACCTGGCTGACGAGAAGCTCCTTGCCATCCACGAGGATGCGGCAATGAACATGCGGCGTGCGGCCACTATACCATCCCGGATAGGCGGTCAGAAAACTTGCCTGGCCGGTCATGTCAGTCAGCTGGCGACCGCGAAAGGCGAGCCCGCTTATCGCCTCGGCATCACCAAGCGTACACATCTTCGCAGCCTCTCGGCCGGAATAGATACCACGGTGATCGGTATGCCAGATTTCGATATCGGCGTTTTCGACCGGCAGGCAATCGGCTGCATGGACGATGCGGAGGGCCAGCCGCAACGGTAGTCCGGCTTCTCCTTCCGAGATGTCCTGGCGGGCCGGGACGTCGTTGACATGGCAGGGACCAAGGGTCTGGGCGATGGTCACGAGGCAATCGGGCGAGTGCGGAAGAGCGGCGCGGGCAGCTTTTCCAAGGCGACAGACTTGGTGCCGCCACTCAGGAAATCGGTGCCCTTCCAGGCGAATGTCCTGGCTGCCGCCACGACATGTCGCCGCGGCCAGATTGCCGCAGCAACGACCGACGATGCGGCAATCGCGGCGCCGCCAAGTACAAGAGTCCGCCTCTTCATATGCTCTCCTTTGTCTCGGGACTTGGCGTGTAAGGGGGATAGGCCGGGACTTCCAATTAAATCCCGGCAATGATCGACGGTGACGAGGCTGCCGCCGCGAAGCAGGGCGAGGCCATCAGACTTTATATGGCAACCTGTTCGCCAAGCTCGACGACGCGGTTGGACGGCAGGTTGAAATAGTCGGAGGGGTCGATGGCAAAGCCTTCCAGAGCCATGAATATGCGTTCCTGCCAGCCGGGCAGGCCGGTGTTCGGCGTCCTGACGAGGTTGCGGCGACCGAGATAGAAGGACGTTTTCATGATCTCGAACTTGAAGCCTCCCTCCCGGCAGAGAGCCAGCGCCCTGGTGACATCGGGCTCGTCCATGAAGCCGAAGGTGATATCGAGACGCACGAAACGCGGCGACAGCTGGCTGATTTTGGTGCGCCTGCTGTCGGGAACGTAAGGTTCATCCTCGGTCCAGACCGTCAGGATGACGTTCTGCTCGTGAAGCACGTGGTTATGCTTGAGATTGTGGAGCAGGACATTCGGCGTCCTGTCGGGGAGGCTCGTCAGGAAGACCGCCGTTCCCGGAACCGTAACCGGCGAATGATCAGACTTTCGCTCGATCGAGCGGATGAAGGAATCGAGCGGGATCTCGTTGTTCGCGCGCAGCCGCTTCAGATAGGCCTGCCCGCGTGTCCATGTCCACATCAGCATCATAATCACCAGTGCCAGGGCGACAGGAACCCAACCACCATCGTAGATCTTCAGCAGATTGGCCGCCAGGAAAACGACTTCGATGACCAAGAGCGGCAGCAGCACGCCGGCGGCGAGCACGAGAGAATAACCCCAGACGGCGCGGAGAAACTGGAAGGCCAGCATGGTTGTGATCACCATGGCCCCAGTCACCGAGATGCCGTAGGCCGTCGCCAGGGATTCCGAGTCGCCGAAGGAAAAAATCAGCATCAGCACGCCGATCAGCAGGAGAAGATTGACGCTCGGCACGTAAATCTGGCCGGTGTTGGTCTCCGAGGTGAACTTGATCCGCAGCCTTGGCAGAAAGCCGAGGTGAACCGCCTGGCGGGCCAACGAAAATGCGCCGGTGATCACGGCCTGGCTCGCGATGATTGTAGCGAGTGTCGCCAGGAGAACCACCGGCAGCAAGGCCCAGTCGGGATACATCAGAAAGAACGGATCGGCGATCGCAGCAGGTTGGCTGAGGACGAGAGCGCCCTGGCCGAGATAATTCAGCAGTAATGCCGGAAAGACGAGCACGAACCACGCCGTGTGAATCGGCCGCCGCCCGAAATGCCCGAGATCGGCATACAGCGCTTCGGCACCCGTCACCGTCAGAAAAACGGCGCCGAGCACAATGAGGCCGACGGTGCCGGCATGGGCGAGGAACGAGACTGCGTTGATGGGATTGATCGCGGCGAGAATTCTCCAGTCGTCGCCGATATGGATGACGCCGCCTGCCGCCATGGTAAGGAACCACAATACCGTTATCGGCCCGAAAAACATTGAAACAGCGGCGGTTCCGCGCGACTGCGCGGCAAACAGAGCGATCATGATTGCTGCCGACATTGGCGGAACATACTCGGCAAAGGTCGGCGTGACCAGCTTCAGGCCTTCGAGCGCTGACATGACCGAGAGGGCAGGCGTGATCATCGCATCGCCGATGAAGAGGGCTGCTCCGATCAGGCCCGCGAAGAACAGCACGGGCACGTTTCGTCCCATCTTTTTCATCAGGAGGGCAAGAAGCGAGAGGGTGCCACCTTCGCCGTCATTGTCCGCCCTGAGAAGGAACAGAACATATTTGAAGGTCACGATCACGGTTAGCGTCCAGACCATCAGCGAAATGAGACCAATTACCTCGAACTCGTGAACGCCATCGGCCGTGAACGGTCTGAGCGCCTCGCGAAAGGCGTAAAGCGGGCTGGTGCCGATATCACCATAGACGACGCCGACGGCGCCAACGACCAATCCGACAAAGCCGGTTCGGCTGACGGCATCACCGGTTTTGTCTGCATGTGTTGAAGTCATGTTTCCCCGCTCACGCCGCTTGCCTGCATGCAGAAACATATGCCGCATTGAAGAAGGGCAAGTAAATTCGTACCGGTGCAAACTTTTCGTGACGGCCAAGCGCAATTATTGGCTGATATGGAAAACCGTGACAAGCGCGGGATGGGTAGATTTCGATCCGAGAGATTATGTTGTAGGCATTCGACGTCAGTTTCCAAGCCGGGGGCAGGGCAGATGGAACCAACTCAATTGTTCGAGCTTGTCATCGGGATGTTCCTTGCGATCATCGCGCTGCAATATGCCGCCCATAGGCTCGCACTGCCGCCATCCGTCGCACTGCTGGCCGGTGGTGCGTTGCTTGCCTTCGTGCCGGGGCTGCCGGCAATCACCGTCGATCCCGAGTTGGTGCTCGTCATCTTTCTGCCGCCGCTCCTGATGGACGGCGCCTGGTCGATCCCCCTGGCGCGCCTACGGCGCCACATGATCGGCATCGCCTCCCTAGCCGTCGGTGCCGTGTTGTTCACCTGCGCGGTCGTGGCCGTGACTGCGCATCTTCTTTTTCCAGCACTTCCCTGGGCTGCCTGCGCGGCCTTCGGCGCGATCGTTTCGCCGCCGGACGCAGTGTCAGCCCGCGCGGTGCTGGAGCATGTCAGGCTGCCGCGGCGACTTCAAATTCTGTTGGAAGGCGAGAGTTTGCTCAACGACGCGAGCGGTCTGGTTCTCTTCCGTTTTGCCGTTGCCGCCGCCGCAACAGGAACTTTCAGCGTGATGGAAGCGGCCGGCAACTTCTTTGTGCTGGCGCTTGGCGGCGCCGTCGTCGGTTTCGTTATCGGAACGACATGGGTCAAACTTGTCCGGCGTCTCGGCGACGAGTATCTCATCATCGCCGCCACCGTGCTGCTCGCCTGGATTTCCTATCTGCTCGGCGAGTTGCTGCATGTTTCCGGCGTCATCGCCACCGTGACCACAGGGTTGATCGCATCCTGGCACCAGCACACCGTCTTTTCAGCCGCAACGCGGATGCGCGGCACGTCCTTCTGGACCGTGATGATCTTCCTGATGGAAGCTTCTGTTTTCACATTGATCGGTCTGTCTCTTCGGGACGTGGTCGAACGCGGCGGCGGCTTCGCCACCGTGCTCGCGACCATGGGTCTGCCGATGCTCGCGATCCTCTTTGCGCTGGTGATCGCGCGTTTTGCCTGGGTTTTCGCCTCCGATTTCGTCATCCGGTTCTGTGCTGTCCTCGGCTTCGAACGCGCCCGACCGCTGGGCGCCGGCGGCGCCGCCGTCCTCAGTTGGGCGGGCATACGCGGGGTGGTGACGCTCGCCTTGGCACTCAGCCTGCCCGAAGATTTCCCGGGCCGCGACCTCATCCTCGTAACGTCGTTCGCCGTTATTCTCGGAACCGTACTTGTGCAGGGCACGACGTTGGGGCGGGTGATTGCTTGGGCGCGGCTGGCGGGCCCCGAGTTGGAACGGGCGCGCCTTACCATGAGTGAGGCCGAAGCCGCCATGGCGCAGGCGCAGCTCGGGACGGTACAAAACCTGGCGTATGATGCAGAGGGGACTCTCATCCATCCTCAATTGCTGGAGCGATACCAGCGAAGGGCCACAGCGATCGTCGACTACGCCGCGAGAACGGAGCACTACGTGCCGGTTCTCCACGCTCACTTCGATGTCGTTCTCGAGGCTGTTGCAACGGGACGCCGGGAACTCATCCGACTCCACCGCGCCGGCGATATCGATGACGAAACGTTACGCGAGCTGGAGCGGGATCTCGATCTCGAGGAACTGAGTGCGATCTCGGCCAAGGCCTGATTTCGCAGCCCAACCGGAATCGACAATCCATCTTTCAAACCTCGTCGGCAAGCTCTCACAGCCCTCTTTCCGCGTCGATATCCTCAAACAAGGCTGCTTGGTACTCGCGGTTCAACGCTGCTCGGCACGTCGCACGGAGCTCGCGCGACCGTCATTGCCCGCCGGATCGGTTGTTCGTCAGCAAGGGGCCGAGGCAGTCCGATCCGGTTGGCGCAGTCAGGTGGGAGCTTAGCGCGCGAGGAGAATGTATTGCCCTTTGGGTCCAAGTATTCGTCGCGCCGCTGGGAATATATCTCGTTGAGTGGCCAAGCCGAGCTATGCAATGGTGTTAGGCTGCGGTGGGTATGATGATCGGGCCTTGGTGGGGGCTGGCCGGCTCATTAGGGGCGAAGGCGGCTTTCATCGCGACACTCTCCTTCTTCTGGTGTGCAATCAGCGCATTTCCGATCGTCGGACTGTCTGCTTTCAAGCCATGTCGTTCGCCCTCTTCCTCGTTGATCATTGGGTATTTTCGTGGAAATACGCGGCTAAATTGATTCTAATTGCTGCCATTATTTGAACATACGTTTCCGCCTGCGATTTTTTCTTCGCCACATTTCGGATGTTCCAAATTATCCAGACAATGGTGAGAAGCAATGAGAATTATTCTCGTCATAGCCCTCACGGTTTTTGCCGTACCGTGTGAGGCCGACATGCTGGTCACGGCTTCGAAATACGATCGCATGCATGAACGCTCCATTTCTTTTCTCGGCATCAATCCCCGGAGAACATCGTGGTGCGGAGCTTTCCTCGCCTTCGTCGCCAAACGATCGTCTCGCCAGCCTCCGGCCAATCCCAACCTGGCGGTATCCTGGAAAAGCTTTGGCAAGCCGGTCTTCTTCCGCTCGGCGAAGCGGGGAGACGTCGTTGTCATCCGAAGCGGCAGGCGGTTCCATGTCAGCCTGTTCGATCATTTCGATCAGCGACGCCAATACGTCTACCTCTTTGGAGGCAATCAATCCAACCGGGTCCAGCTGTCGCGCTACCGCGCCAGCTCGGTCGTCGCCGTTCGGCGATGAAGCCGGAATTATGCCTTTCTGCTAGTTCCAGTAAATCCAATAGCTTCGTGGTGGCGGGCCTCGTCCTTCGAGGCCCCTACGGGGGCGCCTCAGGAGGAGGGCGGAGAGAGGGCGGCCTTGGTTCGTTGTCAGCCTCGGCGGCGCTTGGCCCGACGGTCAGCCCCCGTCCTGAGGTGCGGAGGCTTGAGCCTCGAACGATGAGGGGCGGCTTATCATCGGACTCACCACACAGACCGTCAATCAACCCCGTCCAACACACATATCACGTCGTCGGCGGGAATGGCCGCCAGCCTTTCGCGCTTGACGTCGAACCGCCAGGCTTTGACCACATTCTCGGATCGATAGGAGCCATCCGGTTGCTCCACCATCCTGCCGAGCGCAAAGACGGCGACGTCGGGAAACCGGCTGGATGAGCAATAGGCCGGCTGCAGAAGCTCGTGGCGGGGCGACGGCTTTGAGATCGTCACCTGGTCGATCACGGTCCAGACGGGAAGGGTTCCATTCCTGCCGGTCTGGCGTTGAAGCACCAGCGACAGCTTTGCGCCGCATTTGAGCTCGGCTGCCGCATAGGCCGAGCCCTCGGCTGTTCCCGACAGAGCAGTTCCGCTGACCTCCACGCAGTCCTTCGCCGGAGGAGGCGTGGATTTGCCACGTGCCTCGCTGGCATGGGAGGCGGCCGGCACCAGAGCGAGAAGAGCGGCAATCGCAGGGAGATATTGAGACATGGGAGGCCGTTGAGAACATGTGGCGAGGGAGGGGTGCTGGCTGAATCCTTAGTCCTGCACAGAGGACGGTAGCTTTGCTCGGAGATGAGTCAATAGCCGATCCGCTACGGTGTGCGGAACTTCGGCAGCGCCGGCGCGTGGACGCCCTCGTCCCGTGTTGTTGCGGTGCGCAGGCCAGAGGCCGGAGCCTCGAAGGAGGGGGGCGGGTGGCTGGGCACTTGGCAGCGCACGCAATATGCAATGGCGACTCTGACGCAATGTTAATTAGCACTGGCGTCAGCCGCAGCTGACGCTCCGGAAGGCAGCGATGATGCTGTCGGCGGCCAGCCGGGCTTCGTCCGCGGTCGTCTGGAAATTGGTGACGGAGAGGCGCAGGACGTCGTGGCCGCGCCATTTGGCGCCGCCGGCAAAGAGGGTGGCGTCGTCGCGGATCTTTGCGATGGTCTTGCGGGTGATGGCGTCGCTTTCATCGTCCGGGCGGTCGGCGGCGAAGCGGAGGATGAGCTGGTTCAGCGTGATCTCGTTCAAGATGGTGATGCCTGGTTCGCGCTGGAGGTGCTCGGCCAGCAGGCGGGCGGACGCGCAACATTGGTCGACGAGGGCGGCGATGCCATCGCGGCCGAGATGTTTCAGCATCGCCCAGGTGGCGAAGCCGCGGGCGCGCCGGGAAAGCTCCGGCACGTAATGGGAAGGATCGCGCTCGCCCTCGGCGGCGAGCGGCAGGTAGCTTGCGGCGATCGTCATGGCGCGGCGGTGGGCGAGTTCGTGGCGCACGATGGCATAGCCGCAGTCATAGGGCGTCTGCAGCCATTTGTGGCCGTCGGTTGCCCAGCTGTCGGCCGTCTCGACGCCACGGCTGAGATGGCTGAATTTCTCCGAAGCCTGCGCCCACAGGCCGAAGGCGCCGTCGACATGCACCCAGGCGCCTTTTTCCCGAAGGGCCGGGATCAAGCGGATGAACTCGTCGAAGCCGCCTGTATTGATCTGCCCGGCCTGGAGAATGGCGATGCAGGGGCCGCTGACCGGGGCAAGCGCGTCGCCGAGTGCGGCCGGATCGATCCGTCCCATCGGGTCGGTCGGCAGACGCAGCACGCGGTCATGGCCGAGACCGAGGAATTGAAGCGCCGAGAAGACCGTCGTGTGGGCGTCGTCGCCGATCAGCACGGTGATCTTGGGCGCGCCGAACAGGCCTTTGGCATCCGCATCCCAGCCGGCCTTGCGCAGCACCTCGCCGCGGGCGGCGGCAAGGCAGGTGAAGTTGGCGACCGTGGCTCCCGTGACGAAGCCGACGGAGCTTTCGGCCGGCAGCTTCAGGATGTCGAGAAGCCATCTCGCCGCGATGGTTTCGACGGCGGCCGCGGCCGGGGCGGCGACGTGGTTTCCGGCATTCTGGCCCCAGGCGCTGGTGAGGAAATCGGCCGCGACGCCGACCGGATGAGAGCCGCCGATGACCCAGCCAAAGAAGCGCGGGCCGGTGGTGAAGTGCAGGCCGGGCTCGGCGTCCGCTGCGAGCTGTCTGATGACATCGCCCATCTCGGCGCCAGCGGCCGGCAGCGGCTCGTCGAAGGCGGCGAGCGAGGCGGCGTAATCGTGCCGGGGCACATGGCGTGCCGGCGCGCGCTCACGAAAGCCGGCTGCAAGCCGGGCGGCTTCCTGAAACAAAGATGCGATTGCCGACATGCGGGTTCCCCCTGCACCGACGCCCGCCGCTCCTGGGGACGCCTCCAAGCAAGCTGTCGGTGCCGGCAAGTCTAGCCGATATCGCAGTGGCTGTCTTGGTTCGCAAAGGATCGATCCCAGGCGGGTTTGGCTTCGGCTGAAGCATTGCGGCGCGGAGCAAAGCCTTACAGCATATCCCCCAGGCTCCAATGGTTGTTCCAGCGGACGTCGATTTCGTCGTCGACATTCTGGTAGCGGATATCGGTAGAGAGGCGGAGCCGCCGGGCGCGGTCCTCGTTGGTGGTGGCGGCGTGAATCATGTAGGGGGAGTGCAGCACGACGTCGCCAGCCTCGTAATCGGCGGCGAGCCAGCGGGTGTTAAAGCGATGGGCCATGTCGGGCAGATCCTTGGAGATCCAGCCGCCCTCGGCCATGTGGCTGTTATAGGCGCTGATCCGCTCTTCCGGCGAGAGATCACCGCTCTTTGCCTGGAATTCGGCCTCCATCCCGCGGCCGAGCGCATGCGAGCCTTCGAGATAGACGAGGCCGCCCATTTCGGCAGGAGTGTCGCCGATCGGGATCCAGGCGGTGACGAGCCGGCTGGTGCCGCCGCGGAGGTAGACGAGGTCGTAATGGGCGGGCGTGGCCACCGCCGTGCCGGGTTGGACATAGCGCATCAGCTTGCGTTTATGGAGATAGGAGATGCCCTGGAGAAAGATGTCCATGAAGTGCACGAGCCGCGGCTGGGCGCAGAAGCCTTCATAGGCAGCCGAGCGGACGATCGACATCAGGCGGCGGTTGGCAAGGTTCCAGTCGACGTCCCCGACGGCAGCGACGCCGAGGGCAAGATCATAGCCCGGCGCCAACAGGCCGGCTTCGGCGAGGTGGGTGAAGACCCAACGACGGAAATCAATCACTTCGGCGCGCGGCAGGAGGCCTTTCAGCCAGACATAACCATGCTCCTCATAGCGGTGGCGGATAGCCTCGGTGCCAATTCCGGGATCGGTCGGCGCGAGTGCGCCGAGCCTTGCAGCGGGGATCGTTTTACCATGGGCGGCGAGGGGCGTTTGCATCTCGGCGGCATTCGCGACAATTGACATTTCATTCACCCCCGCTTTGACTTACCTGCCTTCAGCCTGCGGGCTGCGTGGGCTGGCCGCCATGGAGGAAAGCTGCAGCTGGATTTTTCGCTCATGACACAAGCCGAGGCCATCTATCGATCTCCCCTTGCCGCCGCCGGCGGGCTTGCCGTGGCCGGCAGCGGCAGGCAACATGCGCGCCATGCCGTCAAGGACAGGAAGCTGCCGAGTTTTGCAGCCGTGCTGGTGGAGCGCGGGCAGGGGTTTCTCGAAACCGCTGCAGGCGGGCGCCAGCCCGTGGAGGGGCCGGCGCTCTTCTGGCTGTTTCCGAACCGCCCGCACTCCTATGGGCCTGACGAAGGCGGATGGGATGAGCGCTGGGCGCTGTTTGAAGGTTCGTTCACGCGCGATTTCGTGCGGATGCGGCTGGTTGACGAGCGCCATCCCCTCGTGACTCTGCGCCATATCGAGGAGGTGGTGCGGCTCTTCGCGCAGTTGCATGCTGATCTCATCGACGACAGCCATCTCGGACAGGCCTCGGCGGCATTGGCGCTCCATCGCATCGTCATCACCGCTGCGCGGCAGGCGAGCGCTGCGGCAGGTCGCAAAGGCGAGGGCGCGACTGGGGATCTCGTCGAGACGTTGCGGGGCAGGGCGCTGCAGCCGCTCGACCTTGCCTCGTTTGCCGCCGAGCATGGCATATCTCCCGCGACGCTGCGGCGGAAATTTATCGCCGAAACGGGCATGCCGCCCAAGGACTTCCAGCTTCGGGCGCGTATGGACCAGGCCAAGCAACTGCTCGCCACGTCAGACGAGAAGATCGAAACCGTCGCAGCCATGGTCGGCATCGAAGACCCGTTCTATTTTTCTCGCGTCTTTCGAGAGCGCGAGGGCTGCAGCCCCCGTGAATTCCGGATGCGGTTCAAGCGGGGTTGAGCTGTTGCAGCCATAGGTTCCTCGCCTTTGGCCGGGATGCTGAAGAAATCAAGCAATGCGTGAGGCATTGCGCGATTTTCTCCAATAAAGTTCTATTTCATGCTGTCTATTTTTGAAATTTTCCAGGAATTGCTAAAATCTATTGCCTTCTCTCTAAGTATCCATCAATGATGTGCGAAATATCATTCGCGCTGCTGTCAAGGCCGCTCTGTCGATCAGCGAGGGATGTGCACTGAAATATTTCATTCTCTATGCGCTCGTGTGCTCGGCGGTCGGGATAGTTCTTCTCGTCGTCATCCATCAGATTGCATCGTTTCAGATGGAGAGGCCTGGGGATCAGACGGCCTTCGAACCGGATGATCTGGTCGTGCGGTCGACCCGCGAACCGGCACCGGGGGCGAGCGGCCAGCAACCAACCCAAGGACCATCGGTCCGCACCGATCAATGGGATCTCCGCCCAACCGGCGAGCCGACTGTTCGCAAGGGTGGCAGGGTGGGAACTCCGGCGCAGTGATGGTGCTGTCGTTAGGTTTGTTGCATGGGGACGCTTGTCCTTTGGGCACCTTTGACGGACGCCACTTCCCCTCCCTCATCCCTGTCCTCGGGCCTGACCCGAGGACAGGGATGAGGGAATTGGGAGCAGCGTTCGCGCCCGGTTCTCCCAGCCTCGTTGGTGCGGTGCCCTCCAACCTCCCTCATGACGAGGTTCTCTCGAGCCTTGGCGTGCCGCGACGGGACAACAGAAGCCGAACCCGCCGCTTTCCCGATTGCATCCAATGCAGCCGGCTGCGATGACATATCTCCGATATTCCGGGAGGTGGCGATGGATGCAGGCGGCGTGACGATCAGGCTCATAGGTGGAGACGAGGTGGAGGCTTTTCGGCGTATCCGCCTGGAAGCGCTTCGCGCCGATCCGTCTTCCTTTGCCAGCCGCTACGAAGACTGGGAAATCCTGTCTCTGCAGGAGTGGCGCGATCGGCTGAGCGAACCGGTTTTCATCGCCTTTCAGGAAGGCGAACCCGTCGGCATCATGGGCCTGTTTCGGCAGCGGCCGAGCAAGATGGCCCACCGCGCCACGATCGTCATGGTCTATGTCTGCGCCAAGCTTCGCGGAACGGGCCTTGCCGTCAAACTGCTGGAGACGATTTCCGATCACGCGCGCGATATCGGCATCCGTCAATTGGAACTCTTCGTCAGCGCCGAAAACTCGGCGGCGATGCGGTTCTACCAGCGGCAAGGTTTTGCCGAGATCGGCCGTATCCCCGGCGGCGTGCTGGAGGATGGCAGAGAGATCGACGACGTGATGATGGCGCGGCGGCTGGTGGGTTAGGCCGGGGCCGCGCGGCGGGCCATCCGGCCTCTTGACCTCCAGCAGGATTGGGGTTGCAGGATGCCGCCTGAATCGGAGGCTGCCGTGATGAAAATCCTGATGGAGAGTGTGTCGGTGTAGATTTTGATTCAAGAAGGTGCTCAAGCCTCTTCACTCGGTCTATTCGCGCCTTCTGCCGTCAGGCCCAGCACATCCCGCATGCCATATTCGCCGGGTGCGCGCCCTGCGATCCAGCGGGCGGCGGCAAGCGCGCCGCGGGCGAACATGCCGCGATCGAGAGCCGAATGCGACAGCGTCACGACTTCATCGGCGGCGGCGAACAGGACGCTGTGTTCTCCGACGAGCCCGCCGGCGCGCACGACGGCAAAGCCGATCTCGCCGGGCGGTCGCTGGCCGGTGACGCCGTCACGCCCACGCCGCTCGACGGATGCGAGGGAAACGCCGCGGCCCTCAGCGGCTGCTTCGCCGAGCATCAGCGCCGTACCGGATGGTGCATCGATCTTTCTGTTGTGGTGGGCTTCGAGGATTTCGATGTCCCAGCCATGCGCGGGAAGAGCGCGCGCAGCCTGGGCGACGAGGCCGACCAGCATGTTGACGCCAATGGAGAAGTTGCCGGAGCGCAGGATCGGAATCGTTCGGGCGGCGGCTGCGATCCGTTGGATCTCATTCGGCTCGAAACCTGTCGCTCCGATCACCAGGGCCGGCCCGCCTGACGAGGCGCAGAGGCCGGCGAGTTCGGCGGCGGCATTTCCCGTCGTGAAATCCAGGATCACGTCGGCGGCTGCGATTGCGGCCGCACGGTCGATCAGCCCTTCACCGGCGGAGCCGGGACGGCCGATACCGCCGATGACCGCAAAAGCCGGATCGGCCGCGAGCAGCGGCAGTATGGTGCGACCCATGCGGCCGTTCGCGCCGGCGACGGCTATTTTGACAGGTGAGCTCACTTGTTTTCCTTGACTGGCATATTTCCGATGGAGCGGCCGCTTGCATCCGGCATTCGCGCCGGAACGGCATTCTGCACCTACCGCACTTGCGCTCCCGGCGCAAAGCAGGGGATTTGTTGCCACCGTCCCTGTGAACGCCTGGCCTTACCAGTTGCCGGGATCGGCGGTGTGATCGATGCTGGCGAATTCATCAGCCTTGTTCCGGTCGAGATTTATCTCCGTGGTCGCCTTCTTCTCGTCGGTGACCGAGTAGCGGTCAGGGACCGGTCCCTTCGAAAGTTCCTGATACAGGAGCAAGGCTGCCTCCTCGGCGGTATCGGCGTCGATCTCGCGGGTGAGGGTAACGGTGAACTTGTGCATTGGCTTCGTACCTTTCAATCGGCGCGCAGACGATGCGCAGCCTGCACAGTCTGACACGCTTTGCGGCCGGACACAGCAAGCGATGGTTCCAGATCTTTATGGATGTCGTGGCGCCGGAGCCGCCGTCAAGCCAGGCATCGATATGCATCCGCGATCTGCGCGTATCGCCTGCGCGGCGATCGCCTTCGCCGGGTGCGTGGATCAAGCCGAACAAGGCCCTCGCCGAAATAAGCTGTATGGGCTGGAGAAAGGCGGTTTCCCTCTTATTTGAACAGGAATTGCAAACCAAGAGGGAAGGACCGCATAATGGCAAAAAACACGATCTGCCTATGGTACAACAAAGACGCCGAGGATGCCGCCCGCTTTTATGCTGCGACTTTTCCCGACAGCGCGGTGGGTGCTGTCACTCGGGCGCCGGGAGATTATCCTGACGGCAAACAGGGAGACGTTTTGGTTGTTGAATTCACCGTCGCGGGTATTCCTTGCATCGGTCTGAACGGCGGCCCTGCATTCAAACACAGTGAAGCCTTCTCGTTTCAAATCGCCACGGAGGATCAGGAAGAAACCGATCGCTACTGGAACGCCATCGTCGGTAATGGCGGCCAGGAAAGCGAGTGTGGCTGGTGCAAGGACAAATGGGGTCTGTCCTGGCAGATCACCCCCCGCGTCCTCTCAGAAGCGCTCTCGGCGGGTGGTGATCAGGCAAAGCGTGCTTTTGACGCGATGATGACGATGAGAAAGATCGATGTCGCGGCGATCGAGGCGGCTCGGCGCGGTTGAGGCGCCATTGCCTGCCCGAGGCCGACAGGTGCCAGCCTGTCAGAACCAGAGATCGCGTACGCAGCGCCCGTCGGAGGGAAGGTCTTTGAATGTGTCCAGCCCGTCGAAATGATCGATGGGGAGATCAGCTTATTCCACAAGTCCGAAAATGGGGCCGTAGCCGCCGTGCCAGGACCAGTCGTTGCGGCCCAATGCCGGATAGTAAAGCCCAACACCTCGTCCGCCATCGAGGAACAAGGCGTCGGCGCATTGCAGCCGGTCCCGGAAGAGCCGTGCGAAATCGTGGAAATTGACCCTGTCTTCACTGATTGCGAAGCGAACCACGCCGTCCGCGCAAACGCCGACCCCGCTCCGGCGGGTTCGATCTGTCGATGCGAAGATGAAGATCGGATTCAGCTTTCCCGCGATGACGAGCATCGGGCCGGACTGCGTGGCGAACCGCACTTTTAGGGCACGCGTCAGAAATTCATCGGTCGGAAGTATGCCGGCGCCTGCTTCACCGAGAAAGAACACGCCGCTCGGTTTCTTGTAGAAATTCGGGACCTGACCGGGGGCGCCTCCCGTCTCTGTGGTATTGGCGGGTTTCAATTCCGTGGCGTTTTCGACGTACAGCCCCATCGGCGAAAAATCGGCTCGGTACATTCCGGCATTGACGGCCAGTACCAGCGTTTTCCCCTCGGTGCGAAGGGCTTCGGCAAGGCTCGAAAAAGTGCGGTATGGCGCGCCATCGGCGCCCTTCCAGAACAGGCGCAGGTCGGCCTTTCCTCCTTCCAGCGTGCAGACGACATATTTTGCCGCTTCGAAGGTTTCCGGTTCGCATGGCTCGGCATACGCCTGATGTCCGGACGCCATCGCTGCTGCCAGCATCATGGCCGCGGCGAGCACGCCTTGTTTTAGATCGATCATTCGCATTTCGTCCTCGAACCGCTCACCATGTGCCCGCCAACGCGGTGCCGGCGAGCAGCACGCCGGTCAGGATATTGGCGAGGAACAGGCGAAATTCAGATCCGGGCGGGCAAGGTCTAACCGCCGCGTCTGCCAGAAAAAATGGGCGATCATCAGCATCCCGACCGCAGATGGCGGCGGCATCTCCAACAGCCAGCCCCCGAGCGACCACGCCCCAACCGCCAGAGCATAGAACAGGCCAATCTGCGCCAGCCGCGTGTATGGCCGCCACGCGGCCGGTAACCGGCGATCCCCCCAGTCGCCATGGTGGGATGTCGCCGAGATCCGGGCGGCCGAGAGTCGTCATGTTGTGGCCTGAAATTCCTATCGCAAACTCTGGAATGCCTCAGCTTTTCATCGCATCGGCGGCGACCAGAATAGGAATTTTTGCAAGTACGGCAACGTCTCGCCCCTCCGTGAGACCTCCGTTGCGAGAACGAAAGCTGCGCGGCTTACTTCTTTTCTCTCCGGCGGGGAGAGGCGCCTATCGGGCAGATAAGGGTGAAGAGTATTCGACGGGCGCCTTGAGCATAAGCGAAGGGCACAGACATCCCGAAATTCCGAGACATTCCTACCAGGCGGTGCGGGCGGTCCCGAGTGCTGTCGTGTGAGACGACGTGACGTATGCGACGTACGTCTTGAGCGACACGACGCAGTTTCCGGGATAGCTGAGTTTGTGCAACGTCAAGTGTTTCAGCAACGCATCGGCATTGCGCTTTTCGGTTAGCGGAAATGTCATCGTCATGCGAGTTCTCCAACGAACAGACCGAGCATCGGCAGAAGTAATGGTTAGATTCTTTTGCGTCGCAATAAGAAAGTTTTAATCCCAAAATTAAAATCGATTAGCCCTGCGTCGGCGATTTTTAAAATCGTTTGAAATGGCATAGCCTTTCCATGGGAACCTTAGCTGTCCTGGGCGTGAGCGAGAATCCCGGAGTACGGCTCCCCCCGGAAGCAGAGCCGAAACGCTGAAATGATGGAACTGACGGGGCGCAGCAAGGCGACAGGCTTGCCGATCGCTTCGGAGAGGATGGCGGCGGTTTCGGCACCCGCTCACTGGGCGGAGCAGAACATGGACGCAATCTTTGCGGCGCAGCATGCTTACGATGAAAGGGACACTGGTTGATGGTGCCGGCACTTCGAAGCATCTGGTTGCGCCGCGCCGCAGGGCTGGTTCGCGCCAAGGAAGATTTGCGAGCCATCATGGCGCCTTCTGCACAACGCGTGATGTCGCCGCAACATCTGCTGTCACTCGCTTACGCGGTCCTCATCCTGCGCAGGCGTGCTGCGCACCACCGCCATGCAGGCGCAACGACGTAGCCGACGGCCGGGATGGCTGCAAGGCCGAGGAGGATGCCGACGAGACCTGAGCCGACAGCTTGGACCAGCCAGGAAACCACGCCGCCAACGGCCGGCATTGCATGCGCGGCGCCTTCTCCGGCATCGTGGAGCAGATGGCTCAGCCAGGCAAAGCCAAAGCCTTCGGCGCCGTGCACAATGATGCCGCCGCCGACCCAGATCATCGCCGCCGTCCCGATGAGACCCAGTACCTTGAGAAGATAGGGCATGCCCCGCACAAGGCCGCGCCCGAGCAAGCGCGGGAACGCGCCTGTCCGCGAGCGGGAAGAGCGCTGGGCAAGCCAGAGGCCGAAGTCGTCCGCCTTCACGATCAAGGCGACGACGCCGTAAACAGCAGCCGTGATCAGAGAGCCGACCAGCGCGAGGACCAGCGCCTGCATCGCCAGACCCGACTCCGACAGCGAGCCGAGGGTGATCGCCATGATCTCGGCCGAGAGGATGAAATCGGTTCTGATGGCGCTCGCGACCCTTTCGTCCTCGAAGGTTCTGGGGTCGACGCTGATCGTCTCGAGGGCGTTCTCGTGGGCATGGGCCGCGTGCGGCACGACGAGTTCGTAGACCTTTTCGGCGCCTTCGTAGCAAAGGTAGAGCCCACCGAGCATGAGCAGCGGCGTCACTGCCTGCGGCATGAGAAGGCTGAGGACGAGTGCGGCCGGCAGGAGGAACACCAGTTTGTTCTTGAGAGAACCAATGGCGATTTTTGCGATGATCGGCAGTTCGCGTGCCGCCGAGAGGCCGGTCACGTAACGCGGCGTGACGGCTGCGTCGTCGATCACGACGCCGGCGGCTTTGGCGCCGGCTCTGCCCGCCTGGGCGACTACGTCGTCCAGAGAAGCGGCGGCCGCCTTTGCAAGCACTGCGACATCATCAAGGAGGGCAATCAGGCCGACACTCACAAGCAAACCTCTCATTCAGGGACAATGGCTGGCAAGAATATCCAATCGGGCGACAGCCGGGAAGGGCGCCTCTTCCGATGGTTGGTGGTGCCTGATCAAAAGGTCAGGCATCACCCCGGCGGGACGGAGTACATGGCGTAGGGGGATTTCCTGCCGTGTGCAAGCGAGCCGCTCATTCAATCTGGATATGCATATGGTCATCATGACGCGCGGCTCGGCAGCCCTGGAAGCGGACATGGGCATCGGTGATGCCAAGCGCATTCTTCAGATGCGGCTCGATGAAGATCTTCTGCAGGTCAAAGCGTGCGACGCCTACCGTCGTCAGCCAGGCGATCGCTGCCGCGGTGTGCTGCTCCTCGATCCCATAGACAGGGAAGAGAGGCTGCAGGGTATCAAAATCCCAACGCGTGGTGAGCCAGTCGTGGCGACCCGCGCAGGGTAGTTCGTCGCCCGGGGCAGGCTCCTCGAAGGCAAAATAGCCGATCGGGGAGCGTGTGGCGCCGTTCAGGAAGGCGCCGTCGGCATCTTTGTAATAATAGGCGAAATCGAGCTTCTTGCCGTCGGCATGAGAGAGATGCGGCAGCAGCGGAAAACCGTTGACGAAGGGAAAGTTTGCATCCAGCGCGACGGTAACGGTACCGGGAAACTGCTTATCCATGTGGGCGGCGAGTGCCCCTGCCAGATCGCGCAGTTCAGGCGTCACGTAGTTGCGGTTGAGCGCGCAGTAGATTGGCGAGCGGATGACCAGCGGATCGGCGGTGCCGGCGAAGCAGGAAAGCGGAACCCGGCCGAATGTGGGTGCGGTGAGGTGCGCGACGAAGGTGGCGCCGGCGTAGAGAAGCAGAAAGAGCGCGAGGCTGGCCGCAAATCGGCGCAGGCGCAAGGCGCGTGCGACGGCAAGCGTTATCAAATAGGCGAGGCCGCCGATCTGGGTGAGCAGCGTCAGAATGATGACGATCAGAGCGTGGAGGATAAAGCGGAGCACGGGGCAGCCCTGTGGAGGGGAAGTTGCATTGCCATACGTGAGGGAGGGAGTGAGGATACGCAAGACGGTCGGCGCACCCGGCTGACACTTCGAGCACTTCGGGTCCATTTTGGCAGCCGGAATTGACAGCGGAATTTATCTGACTTAAGTCAGATAATATGGCTTGCGATCCTGTCGCCCGCGTCCGTCGCTTCAACCGCGCCGTCACCTCCGAAGTCGGCGCTCTGGATACGTCTTTCCTTGGACGCGGTCGTCCGCTCGGTGCTGCTCGCGTCCTCAATTCGATCGGTCGTGGCCAATCGGATGTTGCGGCAATCCGCAATTATCTCGGTCTTGACTCGGGCCTGATGAGCCGTCTGCTGCGCGGGCTGGAGGAGGAGGGGCTGATCGAGACCATCCCGAACGATCGCGATGCCCGTCGCCGCATCACCAGGTTGACCAGCACCGGCGAGTGCGAGTTTCAGGCTTATGAAGCACTTTCCAATGCCCAGGCCGAAGCGTTTCTGGCGCGTCATCGCCGCCCGGACGAACTCCTGCGCGCCATGGATATGGTCGCCTGCTCGCTTGGACGCGACCAGATCGTGCTGGAGGAGAAAGATCCTCGGCACGACGATGCCCGCTATTGCCTGAACGAATATTACGGCGAACTCGCACGCCGTTTCGACAAGGGTTTCGACGTCTCGCTTTCCCGCGATCCTGACGCCAAGGACATGATCCGCCCGCGCGGCGCGTTCCTGGTCGCGATGTCCGACGGCCTGCCGATCGGTTGTGTCGGGTTGAAGGGCAGTGGCGGCAAGGTGGCGGAGATCAAGAGGCTCTGGGTCGCCCCTTCCGCGCGTGGCCTCGGGATGGCAAAACGGCTTATGTCGGCTGCCGAGACGATCGCCCGCGAGTTGTCCATCCGGCTCCTGCGTCTGGATACCAACAGCGTTCTTGCCGAGGCGCAGCAGCTCTATCGCGGTACCGGCTGGACCGAGATCGAGCGGTTCAATGACGATCCATATCCGGATACGTTCTTCGAAAAAAGTCTTTGAGCGGGACCAGCTTTGTCCTGAGATGGCTGCGTTGGTGCTGTGCGACGCTTGTGCGCGGCGGCGCGGCCTCACCGTTGATGGCGTTGCGGGACATCCAAGGGTGAGGGCGCGAAGCCTGTTGCGAATATCCTCAGACGCGCATCGACAGCTCGATGTCCTCTTCGAACGGGACGGAGAGATAGCCAGCGGCGGCGGAGCGAACGCGGGCGAGATATTCGGGACTGAGGTCGGCATTGTCAGCGACGATGAGGGCACCCGGTCGAAGTCGGTCTTCTACCAGCTCCAGGATGTCACGATAGAGGCCCTTGGCGCCGTCGAGAAACAGGAGGTCGATGGTATCAGGAAGATCGGTGCCGAGGGTGTGGAGGGCATCTCCCTCACGGGTTTCGACAAGGTCGATGAGGCCGCCAGCCGTCAAGTTTTCGCGCGCCCGCCTCAGTTTCGACGGTTCGCACTCGCTGGTGATCAGCCGGCCGCCGCCATTGTCGCGCAGTGCTGCAGCAAGGTGGAGGGTCGAGATGCCGAAGGATGTGCCGAACTCGATGATCGTTTGAGCACGGCAGCTGCGCGCCAGCATGTAGAGCAGCGTGCCGGCCTCGCGCGAGACCGGAAGCCAGAGATCCCTCAGTCGCCCGTAAAGGTCGAGATATTCCGTTTTGCTGCTGATCAGGCGCATCCTCTCCTCGCTGGAAAGCTCGGATATGGCGGGGCTCGTCGCCGCAGCGGCTTCTTCGAACAGGCGGTGGAGGAGAGGCGCGAGCGGCGCGGTGGTGAGTGTCGTCATTGGAGGGCTCCTTGGAATGATGAGTTCTTGCGCTGGGTGAAAAATACGAATAATCCCTCGCATTTTCCAATCGCATTGCGGAGCACTGCCATGAGCGACCGGCCAAGTCCCCGGATTTCTTCACGAAAGCAGCCGAAGCAGGCTCGCTCGACGGAGCTCGTGGCGGCGATCCTCGATGCTGCTGCTCAGGTTTTGGCGCGGGAGGGAGCCCATCGCTTCACCACGGCGAGGGTAGCGGAGAGGGCGGGCGTCAGTATCGGTTCGCTCTACCAATATTTCCCCAACAAGGCGGCAATCCTCTTCCGGCTGCAGAGCGACGAATGGCGGCAGACGAACGGCATGCTCGCCGATATTCTTGCCGATGCACAACGACCGCCGTTCGAACGGCTGCGCAGCCTTGTTCACGCCTTTCTTCGCTCCGAGTGTGAGGAGGCGGCGATGCGAGTGGCGCTTCACGACACAGCGCCGCTCTATCGCGATGCGCCGGAGGCGCAGGCGGCGAGGGCGTCGGGAGACCGCATCATCGGGCTGTTCATGGAGGAGGTGCTGCCATCGGTCTCGGAGGCAAGCCGGGCACTTGCCGGTGACCTGATCGTCACGACGCTTGCCACGGTGGGCAAGCAGTTCTCGGAGGCTCCCCGAAGCTTGAGCGAGATCGAATCCTACGCCGAAGCCATGGCCGAGATGTTCGCAGCCTACCTTGAAAAGCTCGAATCCGGCCGGGACACTGTGAACTCCTAACAAAGGACCGCATCACGGCAATGAGAGGCTTTCTGCGAGCCGCCCACGGATTATCGCAACCCTATCACGGCGCAGGGGGCAGCCCTGATGGACCGATTTCTGCTTTCTACTGATGGTCCAACTGCTTCGACAGTTCGACAAAAAGCCCGTCCTGGGCGATGTCCATCTGAACGAGATCGATGGCAACGGTGATGGCGCGGCGTCCTTCGATGCTGTCGATATCGAGCTTTTTCTCGCAGCACCATTGCCGAACGGCATCGGTGACGATGGTTATTTGGCTGTCGTCGAGTGAAATAAGCGACAAGAGCATCTTCGTACCCTGTATGAAGCGGCAAGAGCACGGCGGTCTCAAAAGCGGTCGTGCCGATGATCCGATGGGCCGATGACGCGTACTCTACGCTCATTCTGCAGCAATGCCACAGCTATTTGGACACGCTTGGTTGACGACAAGTCGAGAACAGGACTGCCGAGCGTTCTGGTCCGCTGACGCAGGTAGGATGTCGCAGACAGCGAATGCCGAGATTGGGCGATGTCGAGCGGGAAAAGCTTCTGAAACCCTGGCGTCGCCTTACCGGGCTAATCCGTAAGACTTCTGCTTGGCCAGGCTCCGTTTGATCCGCCCGGACGAGCGTCTGTTATAATCGCGGCGATCCCGGTCGCATGGACCGGCCGAACTTTGCGAGGCGTCAGATGACTGACGTTCAGGAACGGCTCCTTGAGAGCAAGATGACCGAGATCCGGCAGGCTCGGTCCTGGAGTCCGCGGGGCATCGCCAAATTCGAAAGCCTGATCCGCAGCGGTGACGATCTGTCCCTCTACCGCATCAACCCGCTGGCTTTCGCGCACGACGGCGCCATTTCGGAGGCGGAAAGCATCGATCTCTTTCTCCATGCGACGCGCAGCGGTTTGTTCGAGATGCGCTGGGACGTCGTGTGTCCCCAATCCGGAATGGTGCTCGACAGTTTCGGCGCCTTGAGAACGCTGAAGACGCACTATGTCTGCGGCCTGTGCGACGTCTCCGGCGAAACCGACCTCGACGATTTCATCGAGGTCACCTTCACAGTGTCGCCGCAACTGCGCCGGCTGTCTTTTCACGATCCGGGCTCGCTCTCGATAGAGGATTTTCACTGGAAGGCACGGTTTCTCAGCGATGCTCGACTGCCCGGTCAGCAGGTCCGCTTTCTCGATGTCCTGAAAGGGCTGGTGCGCGGCCTTTCCTTCCTCGCGCCGGGTTCAGTCACGACGATCAGGGCTGAACTCGGCCCAGGTGCGCTCGCCGGCATCAATGTAGAGACCCAGGCGAGCTTTGCGCTGCCGGTGGCAGGCGAGCCCGTTGCGGCGCCGGCACTCCTCCGGATCGGGTATGACGGGCGGTGTTTTTGCCCTTCGTCCTCAGCGGTTCGGCCCGGTCCGGTCATCGTCGAAGTCGAGAACTCGGCTGCCGTGCGCGGCTCGCTGCTTCTCATCAACTGGCCGACCGAGATTCTGGCGCAGACCACCAAGCCTGTTCTCGATTTCGATCCTTACATGTCGGGCGGGATGCTGCTTGCGCGCCAGACCTTTCGGCGGCTGTTTCGCTCCGAATGCGTTGATGAAAGGGAGGGCCTCGGCATCCGCCAGGTGACGCTTCTGTTCACCGATCTCAAGGGTTCGACCGCGATGTACGAGCGGCTCGGCGATCTCAATGCCTATGCACTGGTGCGTGAACATTTCGCCCTGCTCGGCGCCACGGTGCAGGAGCATTCGGGCGCAATCGTCAAGACGATCGGAGACGCGGTGATGGCGGCCTTCTCCCGCCCGAGCGACGCCATCTCGGCTGCTCTGCATATGCTTGAAGAAATCGAGCGCTTCAACGGCGAGCATGGCGATCCCAGCATCATCCTGAAGATCGGGGCCCATTGCGGTCCGTCGATCGCCGTGACCTTGAACGACAACCTCGATTATTTCGGGCAGACCGTCAATGTCGCGGCACGGGTGCAATCATTGGCCGAGGCCGGCGAGATCTGTCTATCCGAAGCCCTGTTTTCGGCGCCTGACGTCAGCCGGCTGCTCTCCGGACACAGGGCGGTCGCCTTCGAGGCTCCGCTTCGGGGCGTCGAAGGGATGGCATGCGTCTACCGGGTGATGCCGGGGTAATCTCACGTCCTTGATTTATGCATGACTTCATCCCGCGCCGCGGCACCTTCTTGGGCACATGCATTTCACCATTTGCAACGGGCAATGCTGCCCAGAAGGAGGAGAATACGATGTTGAAACGCACAGCTGCAGCCATCGTTGTCGCCGCCGCATCCGCATTGCCTGTCCTTGCACAGGATGCGATGATGAAATGCGACGAGGCGTCGATGATGAAAATGCAGTCCGACATGGACGCCATGACCGATCCGACCATGAAGGAAAAGAAGGAAATGGCGTCCAAGGAGATGATGATGGCCAAGGATTCCATGACGGCCAACAAGATGGACGACTGCAAGATGCACATGGAAAACGCCCTGAAAAGCATGGGCAAAATGTGACGCCGTTGACACCGGGCGAGACGGCCTTGCACAGCCGCCTCGTCCAGGCGGCGGGATGAATGTGTTTCCGGCGGCGCTCGCGCCGGAGAGATCGCCGGACTGAACCGGCGGCTCGGTTATTTCGCCAGCACGAGATGCGTGGCTTTTTCGCTGGCGACATGCTCGGTGACGCGGAAGCCCAGCGCAGGAAGATCGATGCCTGCAAACATCGCTTCGCCCTTGCCGAGCACGACGGGCGAGACGGCGAAATGCAGCTCGTCGACCAGACCCGCCTGCAGATATTGGCGGACGGTCGCCACTCCGCCGCCGATCTTCACATCCTTATCGCCGGCCGCCGCCTTCGCCTGCTTGAGCGCCTCGTGAATGCCGCCGGTGACGAAGTGGAAGGTGGTGCCCCCCTCCATGACGAGCGGTTCGCGTGGATAATGGGTGAGGATATAGGTCGGCGCGTGATAAGGCGGGTTCGGCCCCCACCAGCCTTTCCAGGCATCGTGGGGCCATTCGCCGCGGATCGGGCCGAACATGTTGCGCCCGAGAATGAAGGCGCCGAAATTGGCCATGGCGCGGGACGCATAATCCTCGTCGATGCCTGTGGAACCGTCGTCCTTACCCATCATCGCGCGGAAGGTGCGCGTGTGGAAGAACCACTGAAACATTTCCGATCCGCGCTTTCCGAGCGGATCATTCAGGCCCTGCTCCGGCCCGGCGCCGAAGCCATCCACGGAAACGGAAAAACCCGCGACGCGCACCTTGGACATGCTTTCCTCCATCTGATTGCGAATTGAAACTAGTTGTTATCTCGCACAAGTGATCCTATAATGCAACTGGTTTCTGCAGGAGATGCTTCGTGGATATAGAATTGCGGTCCGGCTGTCCGATCAACCTGACGATGGAGGTGCTGGGCGACCGATGGAGTCTGATTATCATCCGCGACATCATGTTCGGCAACCGCCGGCATTTCCGCGATCTGCTCAATCATTCGGAGGAGGGGATCGCCTCCAATATCCTGGCGGCGCGGCTGAAGCGGCTGCTCTCGCTCGGCTTCATCAGCAAGCGGGACGATCCGAGCCACAGCCAGAAAGCAATCTACAGCCTGACGGAGCCGGCGATCCAGCTCGTTCCCCTCTTCGCCATGATCGGCGCCTGGGGCAGGCGTCACCTGCCGGTGAGCGAGGATCTCAGCATCCGCGCCGAGTTGCTGGAAGAGGGCGGTCAGCCGCTCTGGGACGAATTCATGGAGGATCTCCGGCAGATCCACATCGTTGATCCGATCGGCGGGGCGAACGGGACAGTGACCTCGCCGGTGCTGACGCGATTGACGGCGGCGTTTCTGGAGGTGCGGGAGAAGATGGCGGCTGAGGTGGCGTGATTTAGGCGAAGGGCATGTTGCCGTAGAATTCGCCGTCCCAAATCCAGAAGAGAAGGACTGTCAGCAGCGGTCCCGACACAATGCGCGGTTTGCCGCCGACATTGAGATCGTCGAGGAATTTTGGTCGGTCCTGGCGCAGCCGCTGGAGTTCGCCGCGGATATAGGCTTGATCGCTGGCACGACGGGGATCTGAAGACCAGCCGGCGGCGAGCGCGGCTTCGAAGCCCGTGAGGTTATCCAGTTCGGGCGCAAGCAGGACGACGCGGCTGGCGGGCGGCGTCATGGCGTCTGCTGATGTCATAGATCACCTTGCAGATGCAGCCGTTCGGAAAGATCTTGGGGAAACAAGCACGACAGAGCGCTGATGCGAAGCGTTTCCGTGGCAGCAGAAAGCACCGCATCAACGGGCGGGGCCTTCTCTCAGTACCGGCTGACTGAATTTACTGGCACTGGCGGCGTGGGCCGTAGTTAGGCTGGTAGGTGTTGTCCGAGGCGCGGTACGACCGATAGCGGGCGTAGCAATATTCAGCATGCGAGCTGTAACCACGTGAACTGTAGGCGCCGGACTGCGAGGCGATTATGCCGCCGATGAGGGCGCCTGCCGCCAGGCCGCCGATGATGGCGCCGGTGTTGTCGTGGTGGTGCCAGTGGCGGTGATAACGGTGGTCCCAGCCGTAGCGGTCGTCACGATAGGCGTGACGACCACGGTAGTAACGTCGGTCGCCATAATATCTGGGGCGCTCGCCGTAGTGTGAACAGACGATCGAGAACCTGCTGCAACCGACAGTCATAATTCGAGCATCGGTAGTTGCCTGTGCCGGCTGCGCCGCCTGTTGTACCGGACTCGGCACGAAGTTTGGGCCTGCGGATGCCGGCATTCCGGAGAATGCCGTCCCTATCGACAAAGCAATGATGGCCAATCTTTTCATCTCACTCACCAGGACACATGGAAGGACAACGCGGATTGAGAAAATAAGTTTCATTTGGGAATTCTGAACAGCGACCTATGTGCGTATCCGCTAACGCAATGAGACTGGGCGGCTGTGCTATTGCGATCGTTACGGTGGTAGGGCCGCGCCTCTCTGAAAGCGCGCAACGGACATTATCTCATTTGAGCGGACGCATCAGGTCTTCCAGGCGTCGAGGCGTGGGCGGGGAAATGGGATCTGCTAAGGGATAAGCCTCCCACTCTCGGCCAGGACGACCGGAATTCGCAGGAAGTTCAAATTGCAAGGAGATCTTAAACTGGTTCTTATGGAGCTGCTGCTTCAATACCTGACATGTAACGCGTCACCTTAATGTCAGAAAGACTACCATGCAGCTTTCCAGAATCATCGGCCTTCTCTGTCTATCCACCAGCCTTGCGCTTGCGCCTCTCAACATCGTCTTTACCGATACATCGCCCGCCTTCGCAAAAGGTGGTGGCGGTGGCGGCAACGGCGGTGGCGGTGGTGGTCACGGCGGGGGTGGTGGCGGTGGTGGTAACGGCGGCAGCGGTGGTGGCGGCGGCAGCCATGGCGGCGGCGGTGGAAGCAGCGGCAGCCACAGTGGCGGCAGCAGCAAGAGCGGCGGCGGAAAGGATAGCGCCAGCTCCAGCGGTAAGACGACCGGCAGCCGCAGTGCGAAAACTTCGGGCAAGTCGGTCCAAGCCGGCAAGACGAAAACGACCAAGCAGACCGTCAGCACGAAAGGCGCGGCCAAGAAGACGACTATCGCCGCAGCGCCTGCGACTCGGCCCGCGAAGAAGCCCACGGCGGAACTCGCGGGACTGAATTCGCTGAAGCGCAATTACCACGCGCTGATGAATACCGCAGACCCCAAGATGGCAGCGATTTCGGCCTATGCTACCGCCTATGCGCAATCTGAATTGGCTAATGGCGTTGCGCCGCCCGCGGACGATCCTGTTCTCGGCGACGCCGCTCTGACGGCAGCACTGGCTTCGGCGACCAAGACGGGCACGCTCAGCCCCGAAGCTTTGGCCTGGGCCAAGGATACGCTCGGCATCGGCACGGCTGTCGGCACGATCGATCAGATGAGAGACGCGTTGGCGGCTGCGGCGCCGGTCGCGGAAGAACCGGTGGCGGAGACCCCGACGACGGAGACTCCGGCAACCGAGACTCCGACTGGCGAAACCGCCGAGGGGAGCGAGACGACAGATCCTAGCGCGACCGCAGAAACGCCGGAAGCCGAGACGGGCAGCACGGAAGAATTATCGGGAACGACCGAGTCGGCGCCGGCTGTCGATTCAACCGAAACCTCGGCCACAGCAACGAGTACCGAGGCGACCGGCCTCTAAATCACCGGAAATGGCTAGCGTATCGGCTCGAAATCGGAATAGATTTTCGAGCCGATACATAGATTCAGAGTGTTAGCGCGCCCTTTGTGCGTCTGAAGCGGGGATCATGGGCAGAGGTTTCGCGAGGAAACTGACGCGCGCGGTCAGACGCGCTTCCCACCAGCAAGCAGTCGAAGCTGGTCTTCATCATGCACACCCTGCCGATAAAGCTCGATGATCAGAGCTCCGAGACGATCGGCGTCCCCGCCTGATCTGTCAATATCGAGCCCGCTACACAGGGCTTCATGCACACGCCTGCAAATATCCAGATCTGCGGAGGCGAGTGGTTCGTCACGCGTGCTGAAAAGCTTGTCTGACATCGCAATCAGCCCTTTTGGGATGCCGTGAATCGCTATTGTGCAAAAAGATAATTTCGCAGCCTTTGCTCTGCAAGATGGGCGAACGTCCGAAATCAGAACAATATGGCAGCCACGGCAGGCGCGACGCCAAGGGATCAAGTTGAAATCAATCGGCGCCTCGACCTGATGGAATAGGCGGGGAGAAGATCTCTATTTGGCCGCGGGATCCTTACCGCCCTGCTGCGACAGGCGCAACTCTTTCAGGCGTTTGGTCTTTTCCCGGCGAGCCCGCTGCTCCGCCTCGATGGTTTCCTTTGCGGCTCGCTCGGTATTTTCGAAACGATCCTGACGGTAAGCCTTTGATGAGGGTTCACGTTCTCTTGTCATGGCGGCTAAACGCAAATCGACGAAAACGGTTTCATGATAAAACCGTTTTGCCGAAATGCGGCGCGGCCGGCGGACGCCTTCCCAGCGCCCGGCGACACGTCGGATCAGCCTTTGATGAAGGCGAGGATGTCGGGATTAATGATATCGGCATGGGTCGTGCACATGCCGTGCGGGAATTTCTCGTAGACCTTCAGCGTCGCATTCTGCAGAAGTTTCGACGAAAGCAACGCGGAGTCGGCGATCGGCACGATCTGGTCGTCGTCGCCATGCATGACGAGGGTCGGAACCGTGATGATCTTCAGGTCTTCGGTGAAGTCGGTTTCCGAGAAGGCCTTGATACCGTCGTAATGCGCCTTGGCGCCGCCGATCATGCCCTGGCGCCACCAATTGTTGATGACCGGTTCCGACACTTTCGCCCCCGGCCGATTGAAGCTGTAGAACGGGCCGGCGGGAAGGTCATGATAGAATTGGGCGCGGTTAGCAGCGAGCTGTCTGCGCAGGTCGTCGAAGACTTCGATCGGCAGGCCGCCGGGATTGGCATCGGTTTTTACCATGATCGGCGGAACGGCGCCGATAATGACGAGCTTGGCGACTCGGCCCTGTGGCTGGCCGTGGCGGGCGACATAGTGGGTCGCTTCGCCGCCGCCGGTGGAATGGCCGACATGGATGGTATTCCTGAGATCGAGATGATCGACGACGGCTGCGGCATCGGCAGCGTAATGATCCATATCGTGGCCGTCGGCCACCTGGGTGGAGCGGCCGTGGCCACGCCGATCATGGGCGATGACGCGGTAACCCTTGTCGAGGAAGAAGAGCATCTGCGCGTCCCAGTCGTCGGAGCACAGCGGCCAGCCGTGATGGAACATGATCGGCTGGGCGCTCTTCGGCCCCCAATCCTTGTAGAAAATCTCGACGCCGTCCTTCGTTGTAACTGTGCTCATCTCATGGCTCCTTGTGGTTGGATCTGACTAAACAGGCTGCTGCAGGCGGGATTGGCAGCGCCACGAGCGCCGTGACGCCAATGACAGGATAAGAAAGTCGCGCTGGGGGATGGAAGCGACAATATGATGATGTTCTTATTGAATGCCTCGTTTTACTCTATTGATATGACAGAAGTTTGCATGATCAGTTGCCAGAACCCTCAGAGCCCTGTTAACCGGTGACGGCGACGCAATAGGGCGGTCCTTACCCGACTGCTTTCGCGCCGCGACATTCTTTGATCACGGTAGCTCGGCAGCGCAGTATAGGCGGCCGAGCTAACGGGCAATGTCCGCAATGAGCCACGTTATTCCGGTTCGTTCAATCTATACGTTCGGGTAGGTGTGTTCCGCCCACCATTACCTTGTGCCGGATGAAGCGCGCTGACGCTCACTTGAACAGGGATCGACGCCCAACCATCTAATCCCTCACAACAACGTCATGGCGACGATCGCATCCGCGATTGCTTTGCCGGCGGCGGGAAGTCTGCCGCCTGAGGATCAACACATGGGTTACATGGATAAGGATATAGTGCCCCAGAAAGACGGGGCGCTGATCGATGCCTATTCGCAGTCGATCGCAGGAGCAGTCGACATGGTCGGCCCGGCGGTCAGCCGGATCGAGCGGGTGGGAGGCCGGCAGGGACATGGGTCGGGCTTTGCCGTATCGCCCGACGGACTGATCATTACCAACAGCCATGTCGTCGACGACGCCAAGGTGGTTCGCATCACGACGCCTGACGGATTCGTCACCGAAGGCCGGGTGCTCGGTCGGGATATCGATACCGATATCGCGCTTATTCGGGCCAATGCCAGCACCGGCGCCTGGGCGAGACTCGGCGATTCCCAGCGTCTGCGCAGGGGCCATATCGCGATCGCGATCGGCAATCCGCTGGGCTTCGAATGGACCGTCACTGCCGGTATCGTCTCGGCGCTCGGTCGGTCGATGCGGGCGGCCAGCGGCCGGCTGATGGAGGATGTCATTCAGACCGATGCCGCGCTCAATCCCGGCAATTCCGGCGGGCCGCTGGTGTCTTCCGGCGGCGAGGTTATCGGCGTCAATACCGCCGTCATCCAGGGTGCACAGAGCATCGCCTTTGCCGTCGCATCGAACACGGCCAATTTCGTGGTGTCGGAGCTTCTTCGCTATGGCCAGGTCAGGCGCGCCTTTATCGGCATAGCAGGCGACACGATCGTGCTGCCGCGACGGGTCGCACTCGCGGCGGGTATGGTTCAAACGACATCCGTCCGCGTCCGCAGGGTCGAACCGGAGGGGCCGGCGGCAAAGGGCGGGCTGCAAGAGGGCGATTACATCCTCGCCATCGACAGCAGCCCGGTCGGCGGCGTCGACGATATCGTCAGGTTGATGGATGGCAGCAGGATCGGCAGGGAGACGGAGATTTTGGTTTTCTCGGTAGCCGGCCGGATTGAGAAGAAGACATTGCTGCCAATGCCGCGGTCATGATGACTGTTGCCACGGAACGTTGCCGGCAGCCGCAGCTTACCAAATGAGCGCGCGACCGCGACTGGCTCGTTGAGAAGGCGCGCTCCAGGCGCCAGCCATGACTTGCCGGTGAAAGAGAGACACCGTTCCGTCACGTCAGGCGCTGACCGCCTCCGTCTCCATGCCGGAAAAGTCCACTGCCGCGAAAGCCGCCGCCAAGACCTCCGGTCCGGCACCGCTTTTTGCCGCGTCGGTAGAGAGGATCTGGCGGTAGCGCCGTGCCCCGGGCAGGCCGGTGAAGAGGCCGACCATGTGGCGGGCCACCTGCTGCAGCCGGCCGCCGCCGGCGATATGGCGCTCGGCATAAGCCATCATCCGGTCGCACAGCGCCTGCCAGTCGGGCTCGGCCGCCGGCGCGCCGAAGAAGCGCCGGTCGACGTCGGCGAGGATCGTCGCGTTCTGGTAGGCCGCCCGGCCGAGCATGACGCCGTCGACATGGGCGAGATGCTCGGCGGCCTCGTCGAGCGTGCGGATGCCGCCGTTGATGCCGATGAACACATCGGGCCAGCGCTGTTTCATCCGGTAGACGATCTCGTAGTCGAGCGGCGGGATCTCGCGATTCTCCTTAGGACTCAGGCCCTTCAGCCAGGCCTTGCGGGCATGGATCCAGATCGCGTCGGCGCCGGCATCGAGAACGCGCGTGATGAGTTCCGGCAGCGCCTCTTCCGGCGCCTGCTCGTCGACGCCGATCCGGCATTTCACCGTCACCGGCGCGGTGGCGACCGCCTTCATCGCCGCGACGCATTCGGCCACCGTCTCCGGCGTCAGCATCAGGCAGGCGCCGAAGGTGCCCGATTGCACGCGGTCGGACGGGCAGCCGACATTGAGGTTGATCTCGTCATAGCGATAGGGTTCGGCGATTTTCACCGCCTCGGCGAGTTTGAGCGGATCCGAGCCGCCAAGCTGCAGCGCCAGCGGATGCTCGGCGGCGTCATGGCCGAGCAACCGCTCGCGCGGACCATGGATGATGGCGTCGGCCACCACCATCTCGGTATAGAGCAGCGCCTGCCGGCTGATCTGGCGGTGGAAATAACGGCAATGCCGATCCGTCCAGTCGATCATCGGGGCGACCGCAAAAATCGGCCTCTTCTCAGTCATCGACGATCCATTGTTCCTTGTAGCCGCGGCGCCTCAATGTTGGCGCCCTGCATCGCCGCTCGGGCGAGATCATCATTAAGGGCGCATATAGCACCTGGCCTTGCGATCGACAAATCCAAGCGTGGCAAACAAAAACGGCGCCCTTTTCAGAGCGCCGTTCCTGCCGCCGAAGCGATGATCTAGCTTACGAAGCCGAGATGTTAACAGCCTTCGGGCCTTTGCCCATGCGGTCCGGCTCGGTGTCGAAGGTGACCTGCTGGCCTTCGCGCAGCGACTGGATGCCAGAAGCCTGCAGCGCAGAGATGTGGACGAAAACGTCCTTTGCGCCGCCGTCCGGCGTGATGAAACCAAAACCCTTGTCCTGGTTGAAGAATTTTACGGTGCCTTTGGTGGCCATTGGGATAGTCCTTTTCCCTTAGTCTGTCTAGTATCCGCGCCCCCGAGAGGAAGCGGACGGCTTTAGCTTTCGCCCCGATCGATTGGGACGAAGGGTCAGTCGGAGAAGTCACGTACGGGGAAAGAACGTCTACGCAGGCGGGTATTCCCGCGCCCCTTCCGTAACGGAAGAGTACCACATCAGTCCAGTCACCGGCATGCAAATGCCCGAGTAGGTGGATTGGTGCCATCATTTCGGTCAAAATGCAAGCGCCATTATTGTGGCATGTCCTTTCTCGTGACAGGAAATGCCGAAGATTCAGTTACTTGACGAAAAGTTAGCAGATCCTTGCACGCCTGTGCCATATCGGGATTTCGTCCCGAAACGGGATGAGGGTCGCTTCGGTGGCCGGCTATGGATTTTGCGGAGCGGCGGTCGGAGCGGCAGGCCTCAGGTGAAGAGGATCGCAGAGCCTGCCTCCGGTGTTCTTGGCGCCGTCTTTGCTCCGGCCCTCATCCTGACGTGCGTAGCCCGCAGGGCGAAGCCTCGAAGGACGGGGGCGGCCACCGGCGCCATTGCGTTCGATTCAGCATAGGGGCTTTGTGGAATACAGGTAAGGAGTTGCACGTCCGCCCTCGTGGTTCGAGACGGCCCTCACCATGAGGGCTCTCTTTTGACGCCTGCGGTTTTACTGCGCATCCCCCAGCAATGCGCTCAGGCTCCAGGGATTGTCGCCCTGCTGATCGGCGATGTCATCGACCTTCCAGCCGCCATGCTCGCGCACCAGGCTGTAGAAAAGCGTTACCTCCTTGCCGTTGTCGAACTGCACCTCCACCTCGGCCTTGTCGTCCAACGGGATCGGCTGCCCGATCCTGACATTGCTTGCCTCGCCATCCTGGCCTGCAATGACGGGATCGAAATCGACCGCGCCGACATCGCCCTCGGGCGTGTTGTCGAGATCGGCTTGGAGAAGTCTGTTCAGATGGTCGGAAAAGAAGATCGAATAGGGCGAGGGCGCCTCGGCGTCGCTCCTGTCGGTGTCGTAGCTGTAAAGCGCCTTGAGCAGCGCCTTCGGCGTCTTGTAGGTCTCCGCCAAGGCGGGCAGGGCCGCGAACGCCGAGATGGCGAGGGCGAGGATGACGGTTGGCAGACGCATGCAGGCTCTCCTCCGATGAGCAGAGAATCATAGCCGAAACGAGCGTTGAGGTGGAGCGGCATTTTCTGAGATGCCGCGACGTGACAGCCGGCCTTGCAGACCGAAGGAGGGCGGCATGTCAGGCCAGCTTGATGAGGCCTGCCTCTGTCGGCCTGAATTCGCAGTTGCGATAGAAGGAGGCGAGGTGCGGTTCGAAATCGACGTGCAGCCATTCGGCGCCTCGCTCGCGGGCAATCGTTGTCGCTTCTCTGACCAGCCGCGTCGCAATGCCTTGCCGGCGCATGCCCGGGTGAACGCAGGTATCAAGGATAAAGGCATGAATGCCGCCATCCCAGGCGACATTGACGAAGCCGACGAGCCTGTCATCGTGATAGGCGCCAATGTGAGCGAGGCTGCGAGGCAGGATGCGGGAGAAGTCAGGTGCTTCCGGCATGTTCCAGGCTGCGGACCAGAGGCTGGTGAGTTCGGCGGGCGGGGGAAAAGGGTCGATGCGCAGGTCTGGCATGGCTGCTCCCGTTCGCTCATGGCTTCAGTTGCCGGGGCTGTTATCCGACAATTTCGCCCGCTTCGCAACCGATCTGCCGGACGCGAAGCGTATTCCAGCAGCGCACAACTGACGCTTTGTTGACCGGATACTGTTACGGAACATAATAAGAACATCTGAGATCTTTCCCGACCGAGCTGATGACGATGTGGAAGATCGGCCGATGCCCCGGCTCGCCGAGGAATGACGGGCTCGAGATCATCGAGGAAGTCGAGGACGATCCGGAGCCGACGTTGATCTAGGGCAAGTCAGGCAAAGGCCGTGGCGGTTTTGCGTCCGGAATTGCTTTGATTTCACCGGCTCGGGCGGGAGCCATTCACGAAACCATGCGGCAAGACACGAGGAGAAGGGCAACGCATGCCAGACGATGCCGGAACGCTGTTACGGTCATTCCTCAACAATGCCCTTCGCAGGCAGACGCAGCGCCGGATCCGGGATTTCGGCGGCTATGAGATCGGCAAGCGCCGGCAGCCTGGTGTCATCGATGCGATCGCAGACGAGGTAGCCGAATTCCTCTGCACCTATCTCGATATCAAGGCGAACGGCCGACCGGCGACCAGGGAAGGCGTGGTCTTCGCCATCGCCCTGGCACTGGGCAATGTGCCCGATGATCTCGCCTACAGGCTGACATCCCGCGACGACGATGGGTGGAGAACCGTCTGCGAGTCCGTCGCTGTTTTCCTGGAAGGCTGCATGACGTTCGGCCAGAAGCACTATGACGGCTCTCTGACGGCGCGATCGAATTATAACGGCTGGAAGGACTGGGAGGTGATCGTCAGCGGCGAGAGACCGAGGGGCAAATGGCGCCACGCCTGGAAGGAAAAGCCGGGCGACGATTTCATCGGCTTTGACGGCGAAACCTGCATGGGGCGGATCTTCAAGATCGATTTCACCGGCTCCGACGAGCGCTGGTACTGGCTGATATCAGCCGACGGCAGCCCGCGCCACGGCTGGCCGGCTGCGGGGTACGAGGCGAGCGCCAGGAGTGCGGCCTGCCGGGTAGAGCGGATTTATTTTGCCTTGGCGAAGGGAGAGGAGAGGGTTGTTTATGGGTGAGGGGGGACTGCGTGTGTGTACGGCGTTCTGATGCTCAGAATGGTTGATAGTTTTGATCGCTCCCTGTAGCAGGCTAGCGCTGCTGGGGACCCAGACAAGACTCCTATACAACGATAAGCTCAATTTTTCATGGCTTGTTCGGAGTCCTACTAGAAATATGCTTCCTTTTACCGCCCCGGCCGCCCGGTCTTCCCCTTCGTCCGCCCCTTGCGCTTCTGCTCGCCGGGCTCCTCATAGCTCCCGGCGCCAACCCGGCCGCGCACCACCGGCCTGACACCGTCGTCGCGCTCCGGCTGGCCTTCCAGCAGCGGCGAGAAGCGCTTCGTGCCCTTGGCGGCGTCGGGCTTGTCAGGCACGTGGCGGGTTACCGGCTTTTCCGTGCGGCCGACGGTCATTTCGTCGAGGGTGTTGCGGCGGAAGAGGCTCTTGCCATCGCCGGCGGGGGTGGCGACGTGGCGGCCCATTTCGTCGAGGTCGGGCTTGCGGAACAGCGGGGTGGCCGTGTCGGTGCCGGGGCCCATGTCGTCGAGCGTGGGTTTGGAGAAGTAGGAGGGTGTGGCCCCCTCATCCGTCCTGCCGGGCACCTTCTCCCCGGTGGGGAGAAGGGACTCGCGGTTGGCTTTTCCGTTCCTTTTGCCGCCTTCCTGGTTGCGGGCTTCTTCCCTCGCCATCGGGTCGTCCATCGCGGCGAGTTCCACGGCCTTGAGGCGTTTGATTTCGTCGCGGAGCCGGGCGGCTTTTTCGAAGTCGAGGTCGGCGGCGGCGTCGCGCATGCTCTTTTCGAGCGCGTTGAGATGGGCCTGGAGGTTGTTGCCGACGAGGTTGCCGCCGTCGGCGAAGCCCTTGCCCGAGACGCCCGAGATGTCGGCGCGGACATGGTCGCGTTCGTAGACGCTGTCGAGGATGTCGGAGATCTTCGCCTTGACCGATTCCGGCGTGATGCCGTTTTCGAGGTTATAGGCCATCTGCTTTTCGCGGCGGCGGGCGGTTTCATCCATGGCGCGCTGCATGGAGCCGGTGACGTTGTCGGCATAGAGGATGACCTTGCCGTCGACGTTACGCGCCGCACGACCAATGGTCTGAATCAGCGAGGTCTCGGAGCGCAGGAAGCCTTCCTTGTCGGCGTCGAGGATGGCGACGAAGCCGCATTCGGGGATGTCGAGGCCTTCGCGCAAAAGGTTGATGCCGACCAGCACGTCGAAAGCGCCGAGGCGGAGATCGCGGATGATCTCGATACGCTCCAGCGTGTCGATGTCGGAGTGCATGTAGCGCACGCGCACGCCCTGCTCATGCAGATATTCTGTGAGGTCCTCGGCCATGCGCTTGGTCAGCACGGTGCACAGGGTGCGGTAGCCCTTGGCCGCGGTTTCGCGGATTTCGCCGAGCACGTCGTCGACCTGGGTGCGCGCCGAGCGGACCTCGACCGGCGGATCGATCAGGCCTGTGGGGCGGATGACCTGTTCGGCGAAGACGCCGCCGGACTGTTCCATCTCCCAGGCGCCGGGGGTGGCCGAAACGGCGATCGTGTCGGGGCGCATGGCGTCCCATTCCTCGAAGCGCAGCGGCCGGTTGTCCATGCAGGAGGGCAGGCGGAAGCCGTATTCGGCCAGCGTCGCCTTGCGGCGGAAGTCGCCGCGATACATGCCGCCGATCTGCGGCACGGTGACATGGCTTTCGTCGATGAAGACGATGGCATTGTCGGGGATGTATTCGAACAGCGTCGGCGGTGGATCGCCGGGATCGCGACCGGTGAGGTAGCGCGAATAGTTCTCGATGCCCTGGCAGGAGCCGGTGGCTTCCAGCATCTCGATATCGTAGCGGGTGCGCTGCTCCAGGCGCTGCGCCTCCAGCAGGCGCCCGGCCTTCTCGAGCTCGGCGAGGCGCAGCCGCAGTTCCTCCTTTATCGCCTTGATGGCGCCGTTCAGCGTCGGGCGCGGCGTGACATAGTGCGAATTGGCGTAGATCTTCACCGATTTCAGGTCGCCGGTCTTCTGGCCGGTCAGCGGGTCGAACTCGGTGATGGCGTCGATCTCGTCGCCGAACATGCTTATGCGCCAGGCCGCGTCTTCCAAGTGGGCGGGGAAGATCTCAATGGTGTCACCGCGCACGCGAAAACTGCCGCGGGTGAAATCCATGTCGCGACGCTTGTATTGCTGGGCGACGAGATCGGCCAGCAGCTGGCGCTGGTCCAGCCGATCGCCGACATTCATCTGGAAGGTCATCGCGGTATAGGTCTCGACCGAACCAATACCATAAATGCAGGAGACCGAGGCGACAATGATGCAGTCGTCGCGTTCGAGCAGCGAGCGCGTCGCCGAGTGGCGCATGCGATCGATCTGCTCGTTGATCGAGCTTTCCTTCTCGATATAGGTGTCGGAGCGCGGCACATAGGCTTCCGGCTGGTAATAATCGTAGTAGGAAACGAAATATTCCACCGCATTGTCGGGGAAGAAGTTCTTGAACTCGGAATAGAGCTGGGCGGCCAGCGTCTTGTTCGGCGCCAGGATGACAGCCGGGCGCTGTGTCTCCTCGATCACCTTGGCCATGGTGAAGGTCTTGCCCGAGCCGGTGACGCCGAGCAGCACCTGGCTACGCTCGCCGCTCTGCAGGCCTTCGACGAGATCGCGGATTGCCGTCGGCTGGTCGCCGGCCGGCTTGTATTCGGAGTCCATGCGGATGGTGATGCCGCCCTCGGATTTGTCCGGGCGGGCAGGGCGGTGCGGCGTCCAGATCTTGCCGTTCTTGTGCAGCGGATTGCCGCTCTCGATCAGCTTAGACAGCGCCTCGACAGTGGCGGTGACGCCGCCAGGCGAGATGCTGCCGGCATCCTCGAGCGAAATGTCGAGACCCGCCACCGGGTTCAGGCCGGCGGCGGCGCGGGTCTTCGGATCGGAGGAACCACCGATCGAGACGCCGCGCGCAGTCTTGCTCACCGTCGCGTTCTTGTTGACGCTGACGGCTTCCGAATGCTTGCGCGCCTCATTCTCCACCTTCTTGCGGTGCTTGCCGGCTTTCGAGGCGATTTCGCGCTGGCTTTCGACGCCGGACGCTTCGGCGTCCGCCTCCAGCTGTTTCACCCAATCGGCGACGGAGCCGGAGAGAGGGGCTCCCTCGAAGGACGACTGCGGGGCTTCCTCGAAGCCATTCGGGGCGGCGGATTTCTTCGGAGATTTGGCCATGGCGCGAATATGGAGAGAGTCAGCGCGAAAGGGAAGAGGCAAAGAGTACAAAAGGGAAACGAATGAATCGTTCGGATTGGCTCAACAATCCCCCGGCTTGTGGCTGACCGCGGGAGCACCCGCCTCGTCCTTCGAGGCCCCGGAGGGGCGCCGTAGGATGGGCTCTCTTGGGCGGGGCACCGTTGCCATCCTCTCGCCCGCACTGGAACCGGTATCGGCCCTCGGCAGTTAGTTCCCTGTCAATTCAGCTGCAGGTGCGACTGCCATTAGCGACCATTCCGCCTTCTGGAAAAAACCGATCTCGATCGAACTTGATACCGGCGAACGGCTGGTTCTCCGCTCACCGCAGGATGCGCTTTACACACTCGTCTCCGACTGGCCCGTCAATGGCGGCGTCCATCAGCAGAGGGCGATCGATTTCTGCCGCGCCTGGCTTGCCGGCCGCATGCCGGCGGAAACGGTGCGGCAGGCTTTCATCCTTGCGGCGCTGGAGGCTGGCGTGGCGATCAATGATGACGATGGGAATGGGACCACGAGTTCCGTTTCAAACCCACCTGTATAAATAGAGCGATGCAATCAAATTTACACGGTGCGCGATCAACGCGCAGCGTCAAATACTGTTTTTTTGTGTATTGCAAATATTATTCCCGCGATGGTTGTATGAATGCGCAGGGTTTATCACGATCCGATTCTTTGGAGATTCACCTGAATGAGAATAAAAGTCCTTGCTTGCGCTGCCCTGCTGATGTTGGCCGGCTGCAACGCCCCCGTATCGCAATCCGTTGCGGATTCCCAACGTGCTCCCTCCAGTGACGTCCGGCAGAACTTCATCAATATTGTATTCAAGAGGAGTTATAGACACGAAGCGGGCGAAGTGGTTTGGGCGCGGATTTCCAGTGTGGTGCTGCTTGAGCCCGAGAAAAAGATCTATGCCTACTGTGTGCGGGTCGTGCCCAAGCGCAGCTGGGGCGACTGGGCCTACCTCGGCGTCTCCTTCACGGATGGCCAAATCCTCGGCGCAACTGCGAATGACTATCGTTGCAAGGATAAGCGGCTTCACTACCACCCGTTTCCTGAGCTGACCGGCATGAAGACCTGACAGAGGGCAAAGGGCTTCGGACGGGTCATTGCCGTCTGCAGCCATGACCCCATCAACTTTGATACAGAGAATTCAAATGAAAATGAGAATACTTGCGAGCGCGGCTCTGCTGGCGCTGACCGGCTGCCAAACCGCTCTGCCTCAATCCGTTGCGGACTCGCAGCGTCCACCCTCCAGTGCCGTTCGACACGAGAATGTTGACGCTCTCCGCGGCGTCATAGAACCGGGAAACTTTCTGCGGGCTGAGATTTCCAGCGTCGTTCCGCTAAAACCTCAAGAGCAGACCTGCGCCTACTGTACGCGGACCACGGAGCGTAGCAATCCAGATTGGTCTTACATCGGGTTTACTTTAAAACATAACATGATCGTGGGCGTGAAAAAAAACGAACTTCGTTGCCACGATAGGCGGCTGCGGTACTATGATTTTCCGGAACTGCGGAAAATGAAGTACTGAGGAGGAGCCGGGGCATCTGCCAGCCTCGCCGGTCCCTTCCGGAATCCTCGGAACCAGAGATCCCTTACGCCAGCGCCCATCGAGGAAGGTCGTCGAACGTGTCGAACCCATCGAATGGTCGAGGGGCGGGTAGGAGATGAGCTCCAGGCGCGAGCCGCACGCTAACGGCCGTGCGGCGGCGGCCGTCCCTTTTCAACGCACAGGGCGCGCGGCAGCCCATCGTGCGGCAACTGAATGCATGCCTGACAAATAAAAGTTCTGTGGTTGAAGGGGGTGTCCCCTCCCGCGATGCGCGCAGCAATGTTACAGCTGATGCGGGAATTGGGGATTCTTCATGAGAAAAATTTTCATTGCATTCGCGGCTGCCGCGGCGCTGGCCGGCTGCGCCAAGCGTCCTGACGCCATCGTTCAGGTCGATATTCCGATGGCGGCCTATACGAACCTCAGTTGCGGGGCGCTCGCCGCGGAATTGAGGAAAGAGAAGGCGAAGCTCGACGACCTGTCGAAGCAGCAGATCAGCGCGGCGAATGGCGATGCTTTCGGTGTCTTCCTCGTCGGCGTTCCGATCGGCAGTGTCGCTGGCGGAGACAAGGAAGGCGAAATTGCAGCATCCAAAGGCAAGGTCTCGGCTATACAGTCCGCCGGCATGAGCAAGGGCTGCAAGCTGCCCGGCTGATAGTGGTTCGTCAGGACCACTAAGAAGGCAGGCACCGGTTTACTGTCGGTGATACTTGGAAGCGGACTGCGCATCCCGCAATGCGCTCAGCGGATAGGCCGTGCCACGAAGGCAACACCTAACCCGCGAGGGCCATCCTCACACCTTGCTCAAGCGAAGACGGCCTCCCTGGAAGCATCTGCTGTCGACGCCCTGCAGTACCATACGAGCGCGACAGCCGATCCAATGGGAACTAATAGTCCAAGAAGCTGCCACCACCCGCTTCGGTTGATGTGTCGTGAAGGCGTCGGGCGGCCATGGCGATCGACGGAAGAAACTTGACCGGCGACGAGATCCGGCTGCAGCTGCCATGTTGGCGGCGGGATGATGCTTTGAGAAGACCGCAATCGCCGTCGCTCAACGCTTGACCAGAACGCGTGCCTGCACGGGCTGCTCGATGCCCTTCAGCGCCAGCATGCGCGTTTCGGCGTCTGCCGCGAGTTCGGGCGCCTTCGCGGCCGTTTCGGCCGAGATCAGGATCTCGCCGGCTGCCGCCTGGGATTCGAGCCTTGCGGCCTGGTTGACGACGCCGCCGATCGCAGTGAAATCGCTGCGGAAGCTCGAGAATTCGCCGATCTGGACCTCGCCGGAATGGATGCCGACGCCGACGCCCAAGGTGCGGCCGGACAGGGCGTTGAGTGCCAGCCCGCTCAACGCCGCGGCGCAGTTGCGCTGGATCTCCTGGGCGGCGCTGATCGCGGCGCTGGCGTGATCCTTGCGGATGATCGGGAAATTGAAGATCGCCATCAGGCCGTCGCCCATTTGCTTGTTGACGATGCCGTCATGCGCCCAGATCGCCTGGGCGCAGCGATCCTGGAACAGGCTGACGATTTCGCTCAAGCGCACTGCCTCTATACGCTCGGAAAGATCGGTAAAGCCCCTGATATCGGCAAACAGGATGGTGGCGTCAACGGTGATCTGGCGCTGCTTCTTCACATATTGGAAGGAGCGCTCGCAAATCGTGCAGATATCGGGATTCATCTTGCTGCGGGTAATGCCGAAGGCGCGAAAGGGAAGCGCGAGCGGGCCGCCGATCGGGATCGGCATATGCATCTGATCCCAGCAGCCCCGGCAGATCCTGGCGCTGCCATGCCGTGCCTGCTCCGTGAAGGTGGTTTCTGTCGTCATGTCACGTGATCCAATGGCCTTGGTGAAGCTTCCGTCAACATGTGGGTTTTGGCAACTGTTGTGTTGGTTGAGGAGGTATCGTCGGCCGCGGGCGGAGCCATTGCGTTGGCCTACGGACCAACTGCGTTGGCCGTGGGATAACAGACACAGTTGTTACTCCCACTGTTCGATGCCCGATGCGAAACTATCTGCGACCAATCGCGATGCACCGGCTCTCGGACAGGAGGCGCGGGAACTCGCCCCAAAGAGGAGATTGAAGCGATGACTGCAACAGTTCAGAATGGAAAGGGCGGACAGGCCATGCGGAGGCCGCCCGTCGTGTCGCAGGAGGACTGGGAGGCGGCTCACAGGCTGCTTCTCGTGAAGGAAAAGGCGCATACGCGTGCCCGTGACGCGCTTGCCGCCGAGCGGCGGCGCATGCCGTGGATGGCCGTCGAAAAGCAATATGCTTTCGAAGGACCGCGGGGCAGGATCAGCCTGCTTGACCTGTTCGAGGGCCGGCACCAGCTCATCGTCTACCGCGCCTTTTACGAGCCCGGCGTCTTCGGCTGGCCCGAGCATGCCTGCCGCGGCTGCTCGATGGTGGCCGATCAGGTCGCCCATGTCGCTCATCTCAACGCCCGCGACACGACGCTGGTCTTCGCCTCGCGCGCGCCGCAGGCCGACATAGAGCGCCTGAAGGAACGGATGGGCTGGACGGTGCCGTGGGTGACGATCACCGACGACTTCGACAAGGATTTCGGCGTCGACGAGTGGCACGGCACCAATGTCTTCTACCGTGACGGCGAGCGCATCTTCCGCACCTATTTCGTCAACAATCGCGGCGACGAGCAGATGGGCGGCACCTGGAATTATCTCGACATCACGCCGCTCGGGCGCCAGGAAGTCTGGGAGGATTCGCCTGCGGGCTATCCACAGACCCCGACCTACAAATGGTGGAACTGGCACGACAGTTACGTTGCCGACGCCGAGCCAGACAAGAAATGGGTTGAAGTGTCAGATGCCGGCGAGGCGGCGTTCAGGGAGGAAGCAGCAAAGGCGAAATCATAGGCCGGAGCCTCGAAGGGCAAGGGCGGGTGGATGACACCGATGGAGGTCGTCCCAGGCCAATTGGAAAACCCCAGTTGCCTTGCCGGGCACCGACCATGCATAGTGGGAGGTGACTTGGAGGGGCCGATGACCAGATTGCATGCGCTTGTTCTAATGGTGCTTCTCGCGCCCGCCGCGGCGCATGCCGAACGCCGCTGCGGCTGGCTGGACAATCCCTCGATGGCCAAATGGTTGCTCATGGACGCCGGCGGCGGCTGGACCATCATGGACAATGGCAGCGGCTACAAGGCGGCCGAGGGAATGGACAAGATCCCCGACCTGACGGCCGGCGAATTTGTCTACACCTATGCCGCGCATGGTTATGCCTGCGCCTGCATGGATGTTGACACGGACGGTGAGGAGGGGATCACCCGTATTCACTCCGTGCGGCAATTGCCGCTCTCGCGATGCCGCAACGACGCCGCGATCCGCGGGTTCCTCGATAAGGATCAGTGATCCCGGCTGCCGGTGCCGGCGTCGGACTTCCGAAAAACATAGGAAGCAAATGTTCGCTATTGTACCGGGGCGGGTGCGGCAGAAACTTTGGCGTCTCCGCTTCGTTGGAGGTCGGCTCAGAGGAGAAGACGGTGCCGCCCTTTACGCAACCGCACCCGACTCCAGGCAATTTCCGGTTTCCCGGTGAACAGCGGCAGGGCGACCCGATGATGGGAAAGATCAATGCCGCGCTTGCCGACAAGGGTTTTCTCGTTACCAGCACCGACGAACTCATCACCTGGGCGCGCACCGGCTCACTGATGTGGATGACCTTCGGTCTTGCCTGCGGCGCCATCGAGATGATGCAGATGTCCATGCCGCGCTACGATATCGAGCGCTTCGGCGTCGCCCCGCGCGCAAGCCCAAGGCAGTCGGACCTGATGATCGTGGCAGGTACGCTGTGCAACAAGATGGCGCCGGCGCTGCGCAAGGTTTATGACCAGATGCCGGAACCGCGCTATGTCATCTCCATGGGCTCCTGCGCCAATGGCGGCGGCTATTACCATTATTCCTACTCCGTCGTGCGCGGCTGCGACCGGGTGGTGCCGGTCGACATCTATGTTCCCGGCTGCCCGCCGACGGCCGAAGCGTTGCTCTACGGCATCCTGCTCCTGCAGCGGAAGATCCGGCGCAACGGCAGCACCGAGCGGTAGCTCGCGATGGCCTTACGGGATTGCTTACCATTTTCCGCACGCCCATCCTTCGCTGCGGAAACTTTCGAGCGGGAGTTGCGTTAGGACGGTGACCGGGGATGTATCCACCGGCGAGCCTGCCATGGGAGGAGGATGATCCATGAAAGTCATGATCGTTGAAGACGAGGGTTTTATTGCCCTGGAACTCGAACGTATCGCGCAGGATGCCGGGCACCAGACGGTCGGGCCGGTTTCGACCATTGAGCAGGCTCTCGCTTATGCTCCGAAAAGCGATCTCGCACTCGTCGATCTCAGTCTCGCCGACGGGGTCAGCGGCGCGCAGCTCGCACGCCGGCTGATCGACCGCTACGGCGTCGACGTTATCTTCGTGACCGGCAGTCCGGAAAGCGTCGGAAACGGCATTGAGGGCGCGCTCGATGTGATCGCCAAACCTTTCACCGACGAGAGGATCACCGGCGCACTGGCGAGGGCGCAGGCGTTGCGCAGAGACTACGAAGGCAGAAACGCTGTTTTCTGAGTGAGCAAAGTTGTATTCTTCCGTTACCATTATCACCGGGAGGCCAGGATGAAGCACGCGCTCTTTGTCGTTTTCTTCGCCCTTACCGCGTGCGCCAGCACCGCCGGCGGACCGCAGCCTCTTCCGGATAGTCTCACCTATGGCGGAAAACTCGTGCGTTCACCTTATCGTCCGGGAACGGTGGTCCAGCACACTTTTCTCGGCGCCTTCGGCTACCGCGTCTTCGAGACCTATGTCGTTCAGCCGGACGGAACGCTCAAGCTGACCTCGCAGACGACCGGGCCGGATTTCCTCTGGCGGTAAAACAGGCAGCATTTTCACCGAGGCCAGGGCTTATTGCGATATGATCGCCGGCGCATTCAATGCGCCATAGCCGACGTTGAGCCGATCGATTGCCAATCGGACGAATGCCTTGACCAGCGGCGACAGGTGCTGACTGCTGGGATAGACGACATGCAGGCCGCCGGCTGGGGTCGTGTAGCCGTCGAGGACGCGTTGCAAACGGCCGTCGGCAATACAGGCTGCGGCGGCGCCGTGCGGCAGTTGCGCGATGCCGTAGCCGGCGATCGCGGCGGCCATGACCGCCTGCATCTCGTTGGCGGCGAAGCGTCCCGATACCGCTACGGTTTCCCGAATGTCCGCGCCCTCCAGCACCCAGTGCGCATTGGCCGCCGACGGACCGGCGATGACGCAATCGTGGCTGGCGAGGTCCGCCGGCCGATCCGGTGCGCCGCAGCGCGCGAGATAGTCGGGGCTGGCACAGAGAATCCGGTAGGTCGAGCCGAGCTTGCGGGCGATCAGCGTCGAATCCTCCATAATGCCGGTGCGGAAGGCGAGGTCGATGCCGTTCTCGATGAGGTTGAGCCGGTCGTCGGACAGGTGCAACTCCACCCTGGTTTTCGGGTAAGTCGCCAGGAAATCGAACATGGTGGCGGAGAGGAAATGACCGCTGAAGCCGACGGGCGCGGAGATCCGGATCGTGCCGGCGGGCTCGGTCCGCGCCTCGGCCAGCCGAAGGTTCGCCTGCTCGAGGGTGCGAAGCGCCTCACTGCTCTCCTCGTAATAGAGGCGTCCCGCATCCGTCAGCCTGAGGCTGCGGGTGGTCCGCTGCAGGAGCCGTACACCGAACTCGCGCTCGAGCGCGGCGATACGACGGCTGACCGTCGTCTTTGGCATGGCAAGCAGGCGGGCGGCGGCGGTGAAGCTGCCGGCCTCGACCACGCGGGCGAAGACGACGATATCGTTGAGATCGAGCATTGTATTCACCAGTGGCACGATGTTTCTCATTCTTAGGCTATTATGGTTCAATGCGGCAAGCCTTACCTCTGGCTCATCGCCAACCACAAGGAGCAGAGACATGAGCAAGGAAAGAAGTGTACTGGTAACGGGCGCGACCGGACAGCAGGGCGGCGCGGTCGCACGCGCATTGCTGGCGCGGGGCCACCGCGTCAGGGCGATCTGCCGGAATCCGGAGAGCGACAGCGCCAGCCGCCTGGCCGCGGCGGGAGTCGAAGTCGTCGCCGGTGATCTCGACGATGCCGGGTCGGTGACGCAGGCTGCGAGCGGCGTGAATACGATGTTCCTGATGGGCAATAGCTACGAGGCGGGGACGGATGCGGAAACCCGCCAGGGCATCACCGCCGCGAATGCGGCGAAGGCTGCCGGTATCGGGCACTTGATTTATTCCTCCGTCGCCGACGCCGATAGAAAGACCGGCATTCCGCATTTCGACAGCAAGTTTCTGGTCGAGCAGCATATTGCCGGGCTCGGCGTTCCCTACACGATCAGCGCGCCCGTCGCCTTCATGGAAAACACCGTGGCGCCCTGGGCTCTCGACGGGCTGCGCCAGGGCGTCTACGCCGCGGCCCTGCCGTCCGGGCGCGTGCTGCAGCAGATCTGCCTTGCCGATATCGGCGCCTTCGTCGCGGCCTTGGCCGAACGGCGCGAACGGGTGTTCGGCAGGCGTTTCGACATCGCCGGCGACGAATTGTCCGGCGAGGAGCAGGTGAAGATCCTATCGGAAGTGCTCGGCCGCCCGATCGGCTATCAGGAATTGCCGATTGCCGCGATGCGGCAGCAGAGCGAGGATGCGGCGCGGATGTACGAATGGTTCGATCGCACCGGCTACGACGCCGACATCGCCTTCCTTCGCCGCGATTTTCCTGATGTCGGCTGGCACCGTTATGCCGATTGGGCACGCGGGTTTGATTGGAGCGTTCTGGATAAAGCTGGCGGCTGACGCGCTCCACGGCGGTTGACGGGTGGCAGATCCTCGGCGCAGGGCCGAGGATGCGGGAGAAGGAGGTCCGGCGGACCGACAGCGATTATCCGCTTGCGGCCGCCGATGGCGCGTTCATAATCAGCCATCGTCCTTGGGGGAGGAGGCTTTCATGCCGTCGAGTTTTCATGTCGAAAGTGCGGATGGGTACGAGCGGCTGATGGGCCGCTGGAGCCGGAAGCTGGCGCCGATGCTCATCGATTTTGCCGGGCTGGCGGATGGCGATCGCGTGCTCGACGTCGGCTGCGGCACCGGCAGCCTGGCGTTTACGCTTGCGCAAACGCCAGGCCTGCGGGAGATCGCCGCCATCGATTATTCTCCTGTCTTCGTCGAGGCGGCGAAACGGGCCAATACCGATCCACGCATATCGATCCAACAGGCGGATGCCTGCTCCTTGCCTTTCGAGGACGGCTGTTTCGACAGGGCGATGTCGCTGCTGATGCTGCATTTCGTGCCGGAGGCCGGCAAGGCGGTGGCCGAGATGGCCCGCGTCGTCCGCCCCGGCGGCGTGGTCGCCGCCGCCGTCTGGGACCATTACGGCGGTATGTCGAATATGCGAATGCTGTGGGATACGGCCGTCATGCTCGACGAGGACGCGCTGCCGCTGCGCCGCCGATATTGTTTCCAGCCGATGATGCGGCCGGGGGAAATGAAACAGACCTTCATCGCGCAAGGCCTTTCCGATGTCGAAGAAACCTCGCTCCTGGTGCGGATGGATTATCTTTCCTTCGACGATTATTGGCAGCCGATCGCGGCCGGCGAAGGGCCGCTCGGCAGGTACGTTGCGGGGCTCGAGCCGGACAAGAAAAAGGCCGTCGACGCCGCCATTCGGGCCGCCTATGAGGCCGGCGAGCCGGATGGGCCGCGATCGTTTGCTTCGGTGGCGTGGGCGTGCCGGGGCAGGGTGGCTTGAGACGGTCGGGCGGATGCGTCTGTTACGATGAAGAGGCGCAAGGGCATGCGCCAGCGCTCAAGAGCCTCATCCGCAGGTGCCTCGAAGGACGAGGCGGGTGTTGCGGCGGCGAAAAGTTGCAAAAAGCAAGGTTGAGGCGCGTGCTTCGAGTTCCGCCCTCGGGCTGCACACCTCAGCACGAGGAAAGCTGGAGGATGCCGCCAAAGGCCCGAGAGAGCCTCATCGTGAGGGGCGTTGGCGGGAGCCGCGTTCGAAAGTGCTCGCTGAATGAAATGCCAGAGCCGTCGGCGGGTTGAAACTGAAGCCGGCTACGGCAGTACATCGGAGCATCCTTCATTTTCCGCGCATGAAACCTGAGCGTTTTCAGTAGATTACAAATCGTCCATGTCGTGATATCGCCGCATTTCCTACAGATTCCCGTCGCAATCGGCTGTCAGCCTGTCACCATCAAGTGATCAGGAGGTGATCGGGCATGAGCCTCTCTTTCCCGACGATGGCGGCGATCCGTTTCGGTTATGGTTTCCGGCCGGGCGAGGTGGCGCCGCAAAGCAAGGACGAGCTGATCGGGCAATTGTCCAAAGGCGCGGCGGCAACGCCGGATTTTCCGCTCGGCGGCCCCGATATGCGTCACCGGGCGATCCTCAGCCTGCAGGCGCAGCTGAAGCAGATCCGCGAAGATGCCAAGACGGTCACCGACGATCCGACGCGGCGCGAGATGCGCAAGGCTGTGCAGCGCCAGGCGCAGCAACAGTTCCAGCACGATGCAAACCTGCGGCTGATGCAGGCGGTGCTGTCGCCCTACGGCTTTTACGAGCGGCTTTCGACCTTCTGGACCGATCATTTCTCCACCAGCGCCAACAAGAGCCTGCCGATGCGCCTTATCGTGCCGCTCTACGAGGCCGAGGCAATCCGGCCGTTCATTTCGGGCAGGTTCGGCAATCTCCTGCGCAGCGCCACCGCTCATCCCGCCATGCTGATCTACCTCGACCAGGCGGATTCGCTCGGGCCGGATTCGGCGGGCGGCGTCAAGCGCAACAAGGGGCTGAACGAAAATCTCGGACGCGAACTCCTGGAACTGCACACGCTCGGGGCCGGCAGCGGCTATACCCAGGCGGATGTTACCGCCGCGGCCATGGTGCTGACGGGCCTCACCATCGACCGCAAGGAGATGGATATCGCCTTTCGGCCGACCATTTCGGAGCCCGGCACGCATGAGGTGCTCGGCGTCAGTTATGGCGGGCGCCGGCGCTCGCGCGAAGATTATCTCGACATGCTCAATGACCTCTCGGTCCATCCGAAGACGGCGGCGCATATCAGCCACAAGCTCGCGGTGCATTTCGTCTCCGACCAGCCAGACGAGGGGATGGTCTCTGACATGGCGGCGGCTTGGAGAAAGACAGATGGCGATCTCACCGCCGTCTACACCGCCATGCTCGACCATCCGGCCGCCTGGCAAAACGAGGGCGCCAAGGCGCGTCAGCCATTCGATTTTATCGTTGCCGGCCTGAGGGCGCTGAATGCGGGGCCGGTCAACGGCGTCGTCGGCAGCTTCCTGGCAGCCAATCAGCAGGGAACGGATGAGGGCGATATGGCTGCCAATACGCCCGGCATGGCGGGAGCGCCAGTGACGACGGACCCCGCCGGAGAGGCGAGGGACAAGCGGCTCAAGGCCTTTCGGGCGGCGCGGGCGTTGGGGCAGGGGGCGCTGAAGCGCATGGGCCAGCCGACCTGGCTGCCGCCGAGCCCTGCCGGTTTCGAGGAAGGCTTTTCCGCCTGGATCAGCGGCAGCCAGCTCGCCGAGCGCCTGGCCTGGGCAAGGCGGGCCGCGGCGCAGTTCGGCCGCGACGAGGATCCGCGCGAGTTCCTGAGATCGACGCTTGCCGATGCCGCCCGCGACGAGACGATCCGCGTGGTATCGCAGGCGCCGAACAAGATCAGCGGTTTGACGCTGGTGCTGGCATCGCCGGAATTCAACCGCCGATAGGAGGCTCCCAATGAACCGGATTTTGCTTTCCCGCCGCGGCTTTCTGACATCGGCCTGCTGTATTGCCGCCGCCCCCCTCTTCACGCCGGTCACCTTTGCGGCGATGCCGGGCGATAATCGTTTCGTCACCATCGTCCTGCGCGGCGCAATGGACGGACTCGACCTGGTGCAGCCTTACGGCGATGCCGGCTTTGCTGCGCTCAGGCCGACCCTGGCGCTGACGCCGGACAGCGGACTTCTCGATCTTGATGGGCATTTCGGCCTCAATCCCGCCGCCGCCGACCTGATGCCGCTCTGGAAGAGCCGAGAACTCGCCTTCGTCCATGCGGTGTCGACGCCCTATCGCGACCAGCGCAGCCATTTCGACGGGCAGGACATGCTTGAGTCTGGCGGCGAACATGTCGCCGAGGAAAAGACTGGCTGGCTGAACCGGGCGCTCGCCGTCATCCCGCGGTCGGATGCGCGCAAGGCGATCGACGTCAACACGTCGACGGAACTGATCCTCTCCGGGCCGAACAATGTCGACGTCTGGGCGTCGGATTCCAATCTGGCGCCGGCGCGTGACGAGATGCAGTTCCTGGCGCGGCTTTATGCCGGTGATCCGCCCTTCGCCCAGGCGCTTGCCGAGGCGACGCGAGCCGACAGCGCGGCGATGATGGTCGAGCCGGACGGCGAGCGCGGCGAGAAGATCGGCGACGTCGCGGCGCTCGCGGCCAACATGCTGAAGGGCGACTACCGCATCGCCAGCTTCTCGATCACCGGCTGGGACACCCATATCGGCCAGGCCGGCCAGTTCAAGCGGCCGGCCGGGGATCTCGCCCAGGCGATCAACACGCTGAAGGTGACGCTGGGCTCGGAGATCTGGTCAAAGACGGTGGTACTCGCCATGACCGAATTCGGGCGTACCGTCCGCCAGAACGGCTCCGCCGGCACCGACCACGGAACCGGCGGCTGCGCCGTACTTGCCGGCGGCGCGATCGACGGCGGCCGTATCCTCGGCCGCTGGCCCGGGCTCGGCGACGGGCTACTGCTCGACGACCGCGACCTGATGCCGACCGCCGACGTGCGCGAGGTGGCGGCGGCGATGCTTTACCGGCAGTTCGATGTCGGCGTGGATGATCTGACGGGGAAGATATTTCCCGGGCTGGGGTTTGATAGGGGGTCGCAGTTTTTGAAGGTGTGAGAGGTGGTTTCGCATAGCGGGATCGATCGGCCGGTGAACCAATTGCAGGGCCGGACGCTCTGAGGGAGGTGATGCGTCGGGCGGCCGCCTGCTCTTGCCTGTGCTTCGCCAAGGGAGCAAGCCGCTGCCCGGCCCTTCGCTTTAGGCTCAGGGCGTTCGTCGCTGCAATCGGTTCACTGGATCGATTGCTCGGGCCGCGCCCGATCGCTCCTCACCCCAACACATCGTAAAGTCTGAAGATGAAGCTCACCTGGTAGAGCAGGTTGGCGATGACGAAGATGGTGTGGAAGCGGCGGTTCGCGGTCCAGGCGGCGATGGCGCAGAGCAGGATGTAGACGATATTGCGGGCGGGATATTCCCAGCCGAGCGAGAGGATACGCTCCGGACCTTTGATCGCCGTATCGAGTATATCGACGGCGTAGATCAGGCCGAGGATGCCGAAGAACCATTTGCGCCGTGAAATGAAATATTCCTCGTAGCCGCCATATTCCTCGAGGCTCGCCGGGAAGAGCAGGGCGCAGAGCAGGAAGAACAGGCTGCAGAAGCAGACGAGGAAGAGATAGATGCCGAAGCCGATGGCGGGCACGGCCTGCAGGCGATATTCCCACCACCAGATATGGATGATGAAGAGGAACAGCGACAGCGCCCAGCCGAGGTGAATTGGATAAACCTTCGCCTTGGCCGGATGCTGGACGATGCCGGCAACGCCAGTGAGCAGCCTTGCAAGCGAAAGGCTGATGACCATGCCCATCACCACCTTGATATGAAGGAAGACTTCCGGCGAGCTGACCGTTTCCATCGTGTCGATCCCGGCCTGTCACTCCTCGGGGACTTGCTTGGGCTTGCCCTCTTCGTCGAGCGCCACCATGATGAAGGTGGCGGCGGTGACCTTTTCCATCTTGGCATAACGCGAGCGGTGCGCCCACGCTTCGACGATCAGCGTAATCGATGTGCGCCCGACGCGGTCGATATCGGTATAGACCGACAGCGTATCGCCGATCTTGACCGGCAGTTCGAAGGCCATCTCCTTGACGGCGGCGGTGACGACGCGGCCCTTGGCGCGCTCGGCGGCACGAATACCGGAGGCAAGGTCCATCTGCGCCATGACCCAGCCGCCGAAAATATCGCCGGCCGGATTGGCATCGCCCGGCATGGCGAGCGTGCGCAGCGTCAGTTCGCCTCTCGGCTTGGCGGCATCGGTCATGGAAGGTTCCCTCAGGCTGGGTGTTACGATTCTGCAGCCACGTTAGGCGAACTCGTTGTGTCGACCAATCCCTTTCGGTGCCAGCGAAGGCGGCGGTGCAAATATCGCGACCGTCACCGAGCTGAAATCTCAATCGATTTCAGCTAGTTGAATTTTACAACCGACACTTCAGCTTGCGTTATTTAATTATCTTCTAATAAAACTTTACGCTCCAGTAATTGAGGTGGTTCACAATGAAAGCGGTCTCATATCCAAGAATCGCCGGGAACCCTCATGCGTAACGTCAAGATTTCCACCCGTCTTTACTGCCTCGTCGGCTTCACGCTTGCCGTGCTTGCGGCGACGATGGTCTTCTTTCTGAACTTTTCCTATTCCGAGCTGGAAGCGGAGCGGAAGGCGGGGCTGGAGAAGATGGAGGCCACGGCGCTCGGCATCTTCGACAAATATTACAAGATGGAACAGGCGGGCACGATGACCCGCGAGCAGGCGCAGGCGGCCGCCAAGGACGTGATCGGCGCCATGCGCTACGGCGCCGACGGCTATTTCTGGATCAACGACATGCGCCCCGCCATGGTGATGCACCCGATCAAACCGCAACTGAACGGCACCGATATCTCCCAGATGAAGGACCCGACCGGCAAGTTCCTGTTCGTCGAGTTCGTCAACAAGGTGAAGAAGGACGGCAAGGGCTTCGTTGATTATTACTGGCCGAAGCCGGGCGCCGATGAGCCGGTGCTGAAATATTCCTATGTCGCCGGTTTCGAACCCTGGGGCTGGATCGTCGGCACCGGCGTCTATGCCGATGACCTGGCGGCGCTCTATCGCCAAAATGCGATCTGGGCGGCAGTGCTCTGCCTGCTTGGTGCGGCCGCCACCATTGCGATCGCCTATGCCATCGTCCGCAGTGTAACGGCGCCGATTGCCCGGCTGAAGACGGCGATGAACGCGATTGCTGCCGAGGAAGCATCCGTCGAGATCGCCGGCAGCGAGTGCCGCGACGAGGTGGGACAAATGGCCAAAGTGCTGCTGGTGCTGCGTGACTCCGTCGACGAACGCAGGGCGCTACGCGGCCGCGAAGACGAGCGGCAGCGGCAGATCGAGGACGAGCGCCGCGGCAACGAAGCGAGCCTGCGCTCGGCTTCCGAGCGGCAAAACCGCGCCATGCAGGCGCTCGGCGTCGGCCTGGAGAAGCTTGCAAGCGGCGACCTCACCGTTGCAATCGGCGACATCGGTGAGGACTACGCCAAGCTCAGGAATGATTTCAACGCGGCCGTCGATGCGCTGAACGGCGTCATTCACGCGATTTCCGAATCAAGCCGGGTAGTCAACGACAGCGCATCCGACATCAGTGAGGCGACCGGTAACCTGTCGAAGCGCACCGAGCAGCAGGCGGCCGCACTCGAAGAAACGGCGGCAGCGCTCGACGAAATCACCGCGACGGTCAAGACCGCGTCCGAGCGGGCGAACGAGGCGCGCGAGATGGTGGCCGAAACCAAGGCGAGCGCCGGCCGCTCCGGCGACATCGTCCGCAACGCCGTGACCGCGATGGGCCGGATCGAGGAATCCTCCAGCCGCATTAACCAGATCATCTCTGTCATCGACGAGATCGCCTTCCAGACGAATCTGCTGGCGCTGAACGCCGGCGTCGAGGCTGCGCGGGCCGGCGAGGCTGGCCGCGGCTTCGCTGTCGTCGCCCAGGAAGTGCGCGAACTTGCGCAGCGTTCCGCCAATGCGGCCAAGGAGATCAAGGAACTGATCAGCCGCTCGGCTGCGGAAGTCGAAGGCGGGGTTGCGCTGGTGCGCTCGACAGGTGACGCGCTGCTGGAGATCGAGGCACTGGTCAACCAGGTGAACGACCATGTCGCCTCGATCGCGACGGCGGCGCGCGAGCAGTCTACGGGCCTCAACGAGATCAACAGCTCCGTCAATCACATGGACCAGATGACGCAGCAGAACGCTGCGATGGTCGAGGAGACGACGGCGGCCAGCCGCACGCTCGCCGACGAAAGCACGCAGCTGAAGACGCTGCTTTCGAATTTCCGCCTGCGCGAGGCGGGGCGGCGGGCCGAGACCCGATACACACGGGCAGCGTGAGAAACAGCAGAAATCAAAGGCCGGGCGACCGGCCTTTTTCATTTCCACCGCCTTCAGATTGTGCCGGTAAGTTTTCATTCACCGTTTTTAATTAAAATTGGACCGAGTTTTTTCGGTCACTCTGCGGCCGGCCCATGGAAGCGATAAGAGTATGGCGTTTGTTTCCTTTCCGCGGCGAGCCTTCCTGCCCGTTCTGCTCTCGGCGGCGCTGACCACTTGTTCGATCAGCGACGGGCTGGTGCCACCGGCCAATGTCGACAACGGCACCCGGGTCAGTTCGATTTCACCGTCTCGCGGTGCAGCGCGTATGGCGCCCGCCATGCGTATGGCGCGGGCGGAGCGCCTTGCGCCTGCGGAAACTCAAGCCTCATATCCCGTTTCCGGCGGGCCGGTCGGCAGCAGCCAGGGCTCGGTCGATTATCTCGATACGCCGAACCTTGCCGGCACCGGGCACGCGGCGCAGGCGCCGCGGACGCTGACGGCGCCGGAATCCCAGAGCCGAAAGCTGCCGATGATCGACAGCGATGAGGCGCTGGCGGCAGGCCAGCCGAACGGCAACTGGGGCGGCACGCAGAACCTTGCTGTCCCGTCCGGCGGTGTCAACATGGACGAGGAGCTCGGGGCCGAACCGGTCGTCGGGCTGGCGCAGGAACAACAGCAGCAGATCGCCGAGGGCAACGCCAGCGAACCTGTCGTCGACGGCATCGGCACCGACAACCCGGCTCAGATCAATCAGCCAGTGCGCCGGCCGGCGCCGCGGGCAATGCCGCAGCCGGCAGCCCAGGCTGAGATGAGCCGAGCCCCCGCCTGGAATGACGGCAGCCCTGTCTTGGAACCGACCCGCGTTCCCGAAGAGGACGAGAGCGAAGAAGTTGCGATGCTCCGGCCGAACAACCCGATGATGAGCCAGCCCGCAGCGCCGGTCGACCCGAGCGTCATGCCGGCTTCCGAGCTCGCCTGCCGGCGCGAATTGAAGCGTATGGGTGTGCTTTTCGACGAGAAGCCGCCGATCTCGCAGGGAGCAGCCTGCCAGGTGCCCTATCCGGTGTCGTTGAAGGGGCTTTCCGGCAATATCGGCGTGAAGCCGGCCGTGACGCTGAACTGCCAGGTGACGCTTGCCTTCGCCAAGTGGGTGAAGAACGAGCTGGCGCCGTCGGCCCGCTACCGCTACTGGAGCGGCATCAGGACGATCCAGCCGCTCGGCGGCTATTCCTGCCGCCGCATGAACAACAGCCGGCAGAGATATAATCCGATGTCAGAACACGCCCGCGGCAATGCCATCGACGTCGGCAAGTTCGTGCTGAAGAACGGCCACGCGATCGACGTGCGTAAGAAGGGCCTGTTCTCCTATCGCGAGGGCCGGCTCTTGAAGGCGGTGCGCAGCGACAGCTGCCGCTATTTCAATACGGTGCTCGGACCGGGCAGCAACCCGGAACACTGGAACCACTTCCATTTCGATCTGCGCTCCCGCAAGAGCGGCAAGGTCTATTGCGACTAGGCGAGGGCGCGGCTGCAGCCGCGGCAATTCGGCCCTGCCCCAAGAAAAGGGTTCATCCCGGCCGCCGGACGCGCTATGGACCGGCGAGGCGGATTGCTATTGGAAAGTCTGATCCATGAGCTATGAATTCCATGTCGGCCAGAAGGTCGTCTGCATCAATGATACCTTCAAGCATGTCAGCATCGACCAGCTCATCCGCAAGGGCGAGATCTATACGATCCGCTGGGTCGGCGAATATACCCATTATGTCGATGGCACCTTCATCGGCGTGAAGCTTGCGGAAATCCATCGCGGCAATGATGACGGACCGGAGGGCTATGGTGCCGCCGATATGCCCTATCGCGCGACGCGCTTCCGGCCGCTGATGAAGGACAAGATCGCATCACTGCGCAAGCTTTTGGCGCCGACACCGGATGCGCCGGCGGAGCCGAAAGAAAAGACCAGAAAGAAAGAGAAGGTCTGAGCGCGGTTGTGTCAGCCCGTCTTCAGGGCTGAGTGACAGCCCGGTTTGCCTGCTGAGCTCGAGAACGCCATCGCGCGCTCAATCTTTGCTGTTCCCCTGGATGGTCAGACTCAAGGATTTTACTGAGCTCAGGCAAAGCCAGCTCCGTTTCGCATTTGATTTCGGCGGCGCTAAACCATTTCAGCTTGGTGTGTTCGTCGTCAATCGGTCGCGGGCAGCCTCGCCACCGATCGATGCGATAGATATGGAACCTGGCGGATGTGGCGGATTGGCCTTGCCATCCGAACTTTGTCACAAATTGGCCGCCGGGAAGGCTCCAACGATCCGGATGCTGCCTGCGCCCGGGACTTCGCCTTGCGAGGAGAACGCTTCCATTCTCGATGAGGGCGCCCATCGCGATCTCAGGCATGTCGTCTTCTCCTTTATGTCGGCAAATGCCGGCGAGCCCGCGCTTTTTCCCGGCCGTCTCCCCGTGAGAGGATGGCGGCCGGGTCGGCTGTTCCGGCCTAACCAAATTTCTCAGTCGCATCGGCGTTACCCTGTACCCAATAGCCGGATGCCTTGATCCAGGCGAGTGGGTAGCCCCGCTCCAGCAGATGGGCGCGAATGGTACGTGTCGTCGGGCTTCCGCCGCGGTCCGGTGGTGTTGTGGCGATGCTGATGGTCGCCCCGAGTAAGTACGCGGCAAAACTTGCATGGCCCGCCTTTTCGCGGGACAAGGCTCGAATGAGCATTCCCAAAATACATCCCTTTGCCTTCGATCCGACCTACGGCATGCGGCTTCAGGAGCTTCTTGCAGTCGAGCCGCCGGAGGAGCCCGACGGCTTCGACTCATTCTGGGAGGCGCGGTACCGGAGGGCGCTGACGGTCGATCCGCGGCCGATGCTTTCGCGCAGCCCGCTCAGCCATCCGGATTGGCATGTGCTCGATCTCGTCTATCGCTCGACCGGTGATTTCAGGATCGGCGGCTGGCTGCTGCTGCCGCGTGAGGGGCAGGTGAAGCGCGGCCTCGTCGTCGGGCATGGTTACGGCGGGCGGGATCAGCCTGATTTCGATCTGCCGGTCAGAGAAACGGCGCTGATCTTTCCCTGCTGCCGTGGATTGTCGCTGAGCAGCCATCCGCCGATCTCTCAGAATCCGTCCTGGCATGTGTTGCACGATATCGACAATCGGGACTCCTATATCATCGGCGGCTGCGTCGAGGATATCTGGCTTGCCGTCTCCACACTTGTCGCGTTCTATCCTTGGCTCTTTGGCCATATCGGCTATAGCGGCATCAGCTTCGGCGGCGGCGTCGGGGCAATGGCGATCGCTTATGACGGGCGCATCGACCGCGGCCATCTGGCGCTGCCGAGCTTCGGCCACCAGCCGCTGCGGCTGAAGCTGCCGAGCGTCGGCAGCGCGCAAGGGGTGCAGGAATATCAGACGGATCATCAAAACGTGCTGGAGACGCTGCGCTTCTACGATGCGGCGACGGCGGCGCGGCGGATCGATGTGCCGATGCTGACGGCAGTGGCGCTTTTCGATCCCGCCGTCGCGCCGCCCTGCCAGTTCGCTGTCGCAAATGCGATACGGAAATATAATGAAATCTTCATCCTGGACGCCGGTCATTTCGATTACCCTGGAAGCGCAGAGCAAGAGGCGGTTCTCCGCGATAAGATCGGACAGTTCTTCAGGGTGACATGAACCGCGAATATCTCAGCTGGTATAGTCGGCGCCTGCATCGGGAGATGGAGATCTTGGTGTTCGGCCATGCCGGCGCCAAGGTGCTGGTGTTTCCGACGCGGGAAGGACGCTTCTTCGAATATGAACAGCTCGGCTTGGTCGGAAGCCTTGCCGATAAGCTCTCCGCCGGCCATCTCCAGCTCTACTGCATCGAGGGACTGGCGGCCGACAGCCTCTACGGCTTCCACCATCATCCGGCCGAGCGCATCCGCCGGCATGCGGCGCTGGAGGATTATATCCTCCACGAGGTGCTGCCGCTGATGGCGGCGAAAAACCCGCATGATTGCACCGTCGTGCATGGATGTAGCCTCGGCGCCTTCCAGGCGGCGAGCCTTGTCTTCCGCCACCCGCATCTCTTCCGTAAGCTCGTCGCCTTTCTGGGCGCTACGACCTGACGATGAAGGTGGACGTGTTCGGCGACCTGTTTGACGGCTACTACGACGACAGCATCTATTTCCACACGCCGACGCATTTTCTGCCCGGCCTCGGCGCCGACTGGCGGCTCGAGCGGCTGCGCGAGATCGAGATCGTGCTGACCATCGGCGATGCCGATCCCTTCCTCGACAACAACCGCTATCTCAGCCGGCTGCTCGGCGAGAAGAACATCCGCCATCAACTGCATGTTTGGGACGGCCGCGCCCACCGCGCCGGCGCCTGGCGAAAGATGGCGCCACTCTACATCTGACCCCTGTGAGCCCGTCCGCTTTTTCGCTCTGCCGGTCGCGGGAGATGTCAGCCGCGGTCCTCCCATGAATTGATCATGGGGATGCCGGCGGCTTCAAAGGGGCCGGTGTCGCGTGTGGCCACCATGAGGCCGTGTGCGGCGGCTGTGGCGGCGATGTAGCCGTCGGCCTTGCCGTTTGCTTTGCCTGCGGGCTTGGCTTACGCCATCAGGGCGGCATAGGCTTGTGCGGCGCCGAGGTCGAAGGGCAGCACGCGCCCCTCGAACAACGGCAGCACGTCGCCCTCCAGCCGGTCATGCAGAGTGGTGCGGCGCTTGCCGGCGGGCATGGCCGCAATGCCGAAACGCAGCTCAGCGACTGTGACGGCCGAGAGATAGAGGGTTTCGATAGCTTGGGCGTCTATCCACGCCAGCACACGCGGATCGGGCGTGAGCTTCCATGGTTCCGAAATCATGTTGGTATCGATGAGGATCATTCAAACCTCATCGGATCTGCCGGCGTCTTGTCGCGCAACTGGTCGAACAGTTCCGCCTCGGCATCGGTCAGCTCCGCTTCGCGAGCGATGGATGCCAGCAACGAACCGAGCTTCACCCGCTCGGGGGGGCGGACGGCCGTCTCAAGAATGTCTCGAATTTCCGCCTCGGTGCTGCGGCCATGCGTGGCCGCCCGAATACGAAGCGCGCAAAGTCTCGCAGCTGAAACCTACGCCGATCCCTCAAATTTCGTTTGCAGGGCGTACCGCTACGGTGAAATCTGGCCTCGCTGGCGGATGGGCAGCAGGATATGGACCTCGACGCCGCTCCTGTTTTCCCGGGAGCGGATCAAACTTGGGCCTCGCTTCGGCGGGGCTTTTTTCTTGGCTGGGCGGGGGAATATTCCCGCCCAGTGCTAGATTTAGCCTTTCCGGCGTGATGCAACGGGCGTATTCAGCCAATGTGTGGTTCACATCCACGCTCCCCGCGCGGCAGATCTCCGATCGGCTTCCTTCCCGCTTGCCTGTCGCGTCATTCGGATTTTTCATTGGCAGCTTCATGACAACGGCAGAGACGAGCGAGAACGGGCAAGAGGTGGCAACTGGCCGTCAGGCGAAGATCGTGGCTCTGGTCGTTGCCGTTTCCTTCTTCATGCAGATCCTCGACGGCACCATCGTCGCCACCTCGCTGCCGCAGATGGCGGCAAGCTTCGGCGTGCAGCCGGTGTCGATGAGCATCGGCATCACCGTCTACATGCTGACGATGGCGGCCTTCATTCCATTGTCAGGCTGGCTCGGTGACCGCTTCGGCGCGCGCCGCGTCTTCCTGGTGTCGATCGGCGTCTTCACCGGCGCTTCGCTGTTCTGCGGGCTCTCCGGCAGCCTCACGGAATTCGTGCTGTGGCGTGCGCTGCAGGGGGCGGGCAGCGCGCTGATGACGCCGGTCGGTCGCATCATCGTGCTGAAAAACGCCCGCAAGTCTGAACTCGTGCAGGCAATCGCGCTGATCACCTGGCCGGCGCTGACGGCGCCCGTGGTCGGGCCCGTACTCGGCGGCTTCATCACCACCTATGCCAGTTGGCATTGGAATTTCCTGATCAACATCCCGATCGGCATCATCGGTATGGGGCTGGTGCTGCGCTTCGTGCCCGAACAGCGCGAGGCCAATCCCGGCCGGCTGGATATTCTCGGCTTTATCCTGAGCGCGGCCGGACTGACCCTGTTGCTCGCGGCCTTGGAGCTTTCGGTCAAATGGGAAGGCGGGCTTTGGCCCGTCATCTCATTGCTGGCGGCGGGCATGATGCTCTCTGTCATGGCGACGCGGCATTTCCTCGCCGTCGACAATCCGCTGCTCGACCTCTCGGCCTTCCGCGTCCAGACCTTCTCGATGTCGACGCTTTCGGCGGGCACGGCATGCCGGACGGCGATCAATGCGACGCCTTTCCTGCTGCCCCTTCTGTTCCAGCTTGGCTTCGGGCTGAGCTCGATTGCCGCCGGCACCTATCTGCTCGTCTATTTTCTCGGCAATTTCAGCATGAAGGCGGTGACGACGCCGCTCTTACGCTTCTTCGGCTTCCGCACCGTGCTCGGGCTCAATGGGCTGATCGCGGCCCTTTCGATCGTTGCCTGCGGTTTCCTGACGCCTGACACGCCGCCGTTTTTCATGCATGCGCTGCTCTTCCTCGCCGGCCTGTCGCGGTCGATGGAGTTCACGGCGCTGAACACGCTCGCCTTTGCCGACATCGGCCCGGCGCAGCGAAGCTCGGCCTCGACGCTGTCGAGCATGCTGCAGCAGATGTCGATGCTGCTCGGCGTTGCGGTGGCCGCCGCCGTGCTCAACATTTCCTCTGCTCTCAGGGGTGCGGCCAATCCCGTCTTGGCCGATTTCCGCTGGGCCTTCGTCGTGATTGGCGCGATCGGCATCGTCTCGTCGCTGCGTTTCCTGCAATTGCCGAAGGAGGCTGGCGCCGAAGTCTCCGGCCACCGGAAATTCCAGAAGAGCTAACCACCTGCGACATGAGCGAGGGATCAGCGATGTTTACCTCAGGCGGTCAATGCAATACGACAGTGCCCATGCCGACGACTCGGACCCTTGCGGCCGTCGTTGCTTAGAGAGAACGCCGGGAGACCGAATGAGCAATTCTAGCGGCGATGCGGATGGCCTGATCCACATCCTCTATATCGACGACGACGAAGGGCTCGCCCTCCTGATGCAGAAGAACCTTGCGCGGCGCGGCTTTTCGGTCGAGTGGGCGCAGAATGGTGCTGCCGGCCTTGCGCGGATCGCCGAGGGCAGCATCGACGCCGTCGTGCTCGATCATCTCCTGAGCGGCGAGACCGGACTCGACATTCTGCCCTGCATCACGTCCGTGCCGGATCATCCGCCGGTCATTTATGCAACGGGGTCGGATGACACCAGCATCGCGGTCGCGGCGCTGAAGGCGGGCGCCGATGACTACATGCTGAAGGGGATTTCGGCCGATTATTTCGACCTGCTCGCCGCCGCCCTCGAACAGGCGCTGGAGCGGGCGCGCTTCCGCCGCGAGACGGCGCAGGCGCAGGAGGTGATCCGCCAGCAGCGCGACCATGCCGAGTTGCTGCTTGCCGAAGTCAATCACCGCATCGCCAACAGCCTCGGCCTGGTCGGCGCGCTGATCCGCATGCAATCTTCCATGACCAGGGACCAGGTGGCGATCGACGCGCTGCACGAGACGCAGATGCGCATCAACGCCATCGCCAGCGTGCATCGCCGGCTCTACACCAACCGGCAGGTCGGCTCGGTGCAGGTGGATGAATATCTGAACAGCCTGCTGACCGAACTCGAAGCTTCGATGCGCGACGACAAGCGGCCGCACCGTATCGTGCTGACCGCAAAACCGGTCAATCTGGCGACTGACAAGGTGATCACGCTCGGGTTGATCGTCAGTGAACTCGTCACCAATGCTTTCAAATATGCCTATCCCGAGAGCGTCTCGGGCGAGATCCGCGTTTTTGTCGACCAGACGGACGGAGAATTGCACGTCATCGTCGAGGATGATGGAGCGGGGTTCGATCCAGAGGGCTCAGCCAGGGGAACGGGGCTCGGAACACGCATTTTGACGGCGATGGCCGCGAGCTTGAAATCGGATTTCGCTTACGACCCCAGGCATGAAGGGACGAGGGCGATGCTAGTGTTCTCGTTGCATGAGGAGAAGTAGGTAGAGGTGGAAGGTCACGATAAAGGGTGTGCCCGCGGCCCCCTCATCCGCCTGCCGGCACCTTCTCCCCGAGGGGAGAAGAGATTCGCGGCAACGTCTCGACTCCCTCTTCTACCCAACGGGAGAAGGTGCCCCCTTGTCCTATTTTTACAAGAGCTTGCCGGCATAACATCATGAACCTAACGCGACGGGAGGAAAGCATGACAACGATCCGCACACCTCGCGAAGTCTACGATTTCTGGTTCGTTCGATGCGGCCGCGAGCTATGGTTTCGCCCGCCGCCGGAACTCGATGTCGAGATCCGTGATATATTCCGCGATACGCATCTGGCGCTTGCCGCAGGCGTCGGCGACGAATGGCGGGCCGATCCGATGAGCCGGCTGGCGGCCGTCATCGTGCTCGATCAGTTTCCCCGCAACATCTATCGCGGCACTGGGCTTGCCGTTGCTACCGACGGGCTGGCGCTTCGGGAAGCCAAGCTTGCGCTTGCGGCCGGCGCCGACCAGGCGGTGGAACATGCATGCCGGACCTTCTTCTATCTGCCCTTCGAACATGCCGAGAATCTCGATGAGCAGGCGCGTTCGGTGGCACTGTTCACCGCGCTTGGCGACGAGGAATATCTCGATTATGCGATCCGCCACCATGAGATAATCGCCGCCTACGGGCGCTTTCCTCACCGCAATGCCATGCTCGGGCGGGAATCGACGGCAGCAGAACTCGACTATCTCTCCAAGCCTGGCGCGGGGTTCTGAGCTGTTTGGACGAACGTGCGCGGCATGGAACAGGCTCGGTGCAGGGCGCTTTAGGCATCTCCCGCCTTTCTGTCGCCTTTCTTTGCGATGAAAAGCGAGCATTCAATTTCGATGACAACCTTTCCGGAGGCCTTTTTGCGGCTGAGATCCATCCTGCTTCGCACCATTCTTCTCATGACGCTGGCGCTCGCCGGTGCGCATTTTGAGAGCGCAGCAGCCTTCGCGCAGGAACCGCAGCCGCAGGCGGCAGCAGAGACGCCGCCTGTCGATACTCCTTCCGCCCAGGCGGCGAAGGAGATCGAGAAGGCGAAGGTCCAGCTTGGTTCGCTGCAGGACAGCGTCAAGGAGAACGCCGATAATGACGATGCGCTGGTCGGGCTTGCGACCAAAGCCGACGAACTCAGCCGCGCCGTCATCACCATATCGGTCAACCTGAGGCCGCGTTTCGACCAGATCAAGAACCGGTTGACCGAGATCGGCGAGCCGCCGAAGGATGGGCAGCCGCCCGAGGCGCAGATCGTCACCGACGAGCGTAACGCGCTTGCCGCCGAGCGCGCGCAGATCAATGCGGTGACCGGTGACGCCGAAAACCTGTCGATCGCGGTGACGAAGCTCATGAACGAGATCATCGAGATGCGGCGGCAGCTTTTCGCCGATACGCTTTTCAGGCGCACCGAAATCTCGGTTTCCGTCCTTGACGATGCTGCGACTGCCTTCGTACGGGAGACTGGCGAATTTGCCACGGCGCTGTCGAGCTGGGCCACCTTCGTCTGGAAGTTCAAGCGCTTCCCGCTGTTCGCGGCGATCTTCCTGTCGCTCGCTTCGGCGCTCATTCTGCTTTCCGGCAGCTACCGACTGTTCGGCTCTTATCTGCGCCGGGACGAGGCGGTCGAGAACCCTTCTTATATCGGCCGGCTGTCGATCGCCTTCTGGTCGACGCTGATCCGCACGCTGGCGCTGGCGGTGCTGCTCGTCACCTCCTTCTTCTTCCTCAACAGTTTCAACGTGCTGCGGCCGGATATCGCGCCGGTCATCGGCGCGCTGTTCGGAACAATCGGACTCGTCTATTTTGTCGGTCGCTTCATCAATGCCATCTTTGCGCCGCACGAACCGCGCTGGCGGCTCGTCAAGCTTTCCAACCTCGGCGCGCGCTCAATCGGTTATTGCCTGCTGGCGATGGCAGTCATCAACGGGCTCGACTATCTCTTCAGCAGCATCGGCGAAGCGATGGGCTCACCGCTGGTGCTGACGGTCGTCAGAAGTCTGATCGCCGCGCTCATCATCGGCATCATCCTGATCGCGGTCTCCTTCGGCAAGCCGATGTTGGCGAGAAGCGGCGATCCCGACGCGCCTGGCAGACATTGGCCGCGCGGCATGGCGATCATCCTGCGCGTCGTCGGTGCCGCTTTGATCGTTACGGCACTTGCCGGCTACGTCGGACTTGCCCGCTTCGTCGCCACGCAGCTCATCATCACCGGCGCAGTCGTCGCAACCATGTATGTCGGCCTGCTCTCCGGCAAGGCGATCTCGCGGCAGGAAAGCTTCGGCGACACCTTCTTCGCGCGCTTCCTGGCGCGGCGCTTCAACCTCGGGCCGGTGGCGATAGACCAGGTCGGCCTGCTCGTCGGCCTTGCCATGTATGCGGTGGCGCTGCTCGTCGGCATTCCGCTGATCCTGCTGCTCTGGGGCTTCCATGTACAGGATCTGCAGCTTATCGCCTTCCGGCTGTTCACTGAGGTCAAGCTCGGCGGCATCAGCATCTCGCTGCTCGGAATCTGCACCGGCGTCCTGCTCTTTGCCGGCGTCTACCTGCTGACGCGCTGGCTGCAGCGCTGGCTCGACGGCAATGTCATGGCGCGAAGCCATGTCGATCTCGGCGTGCGAAATTCGGTCAAGACAGGCATCGGTTATCTCGGCGTCGGCATTGCCGCGATCATCGGCGTTTCCGCCGCCGGCATCGATCTGTCGAGCTTCGCGCTTGTCGCCTCGGCGCTTTCGGTCGGTATCGGTTTCGGCCTGCAGAACATCGTCTCCAACTTCGTCTCCGGCCTGATCCTGCTGGTCGAGCGGCCGTTCAAGGTCGGCGATCACGTCGTCTCCGGTACGGCCGAAGGTATCGTCAAGCGGATCTCGGTGCGGGCCACCGAGATCGAGACTTTCCGCAAGCAGGCGATCATCGTGCCGAATTCGGAACTGATCAACGGCCTCGTCGGCAATTGGACGCATCGCAACAAGATCGGCCGTTCGGAAATCCCGGTCTCCGTCAGCTACGACGCCGATCCGCAGATGGTGATGGATATTCTCTTGGAGTTGACCGCGAAGATTCCGCTCGTCATGCGCAATCCCGAGCCGCATGTCGAATTCCTGCGCTTCGGCCCCTATTCGCTCGATTTCGAGCTTCGCTTCTTCCTCGCCGACATGGGCGACGGCCTGACGGTGCGCAACAATCTCAGGATCGAGATCCTCAAGCGCTTCAAGGCGGAAGGCATAGAAATCCCGCTGCCACAGAGCAACCTTACCATCCATCGGGAGGCTGCCCCCGTCTTTCCCAATGCGGTTAAGGAGCATGCTGGCGGCGATGAGAATTCCAAGGATAGACCGGTGGAGGAAGAAGAGCGGCCGGTACGCCAACTGCGCGGGCGGGCAGCGGAGAGCTGAACAGCTTATTCAGCCATCATTCACAGGTCTATGTGCATGATCCCTTCCATCGGGATCGCTGCCGAGGGCAGCACCGATCTTTCGAGGGGAGGGCGCGTCAGCGCCGCCGCATATGATGGCAAGATTTGCCGCCGTTCTGCTTGTCCCGCTGCTTGCCGCGCCGGCGGTCAATGCGGCATCCATCACCAACACCGATCCAGCCGCCGTGGTGCTCATCATCACCGAGGGCGGCCAGCGCGTCGAAGTCGTGGTCGATGCCGGCGCTTCCGAAAGCCTCTGCTCCTCCGGCTGCTTCATGACGACACCCGACGGCGACCGGATCGGGCTCGATGGCGGCGAGACGATCGACATTATCAAAGGCTCGGCGGTCGTCAAATAGGGTTGCGGACCTGTCAGGCTGGACGGCTCAGATAATGCGCTTGCCCTCCGCATCCAGGACCTTCTCGCCGTCTTCCTTGGTGAAGGCACCCTTGTGCGTCTCCGGCAGGATTTCCAGGACCACCTCGGAAGGCCGCGACAGGCGTGTGCCAAGCGGTGTGATGACGAAGGGCCGGTTGATCAGGATCGGCTCCGCCAGCATAGCGTCGAGAAGCTGATCGTCGGTCAGATCAGGATTGTCGAGGCCGAGTTCGGCATAGAGCGTATCTTTGTCGCGAAGGGCCTGGCGCACGGTGAGGCCGGCATCGGCGATCATTCTTGCCAGTTCCTCACGCGATGGCGGGTTCCTCACATAGTCGATGATATCAGGTTCGATACCGGCGTTGCGGATGATCGCCAGCGTATTGCGCGACGTGCCGCACGCGGGATTGTGGTAGATGGTGACATTCATAGTTTTGCCTCTGACGATAGCGTTGACGAAGCGCCAGGCTGTAACAGCCAGCTGAACAGGAGAAGGGCTGCGACAGCACCGGATATTTCGGCGATCCAGAATCCGGGAAGATCGATTGGGCGGATGCCGGAGAAAGTGTCTGTCAGCGAGCGGGCCAAGGCGACGGCCGGATTGGCGAAGGAGGTCGAGGCGGTGAACCAATAGGCGGCGGTGATGTAGAGGCCGACCAGCCACGGCACCGCCTTCTGCTCGAACCTGATGCCGGCAAGGATGATGGCGACCAGACCGAAGGTCGCGACACCTTCAGAAAACCATTGCGCGTCGCCGGTGCGCACCTTGCTCGACAACTCGACGATCGGCAGGGCGAACATTAGATGAGCGATGACGGTTCCGACAATGCCGCCGACGATCTGCGCGGCGACATATCCAGAGAGATCGCGTTTCGCCAGCGTGCGCGACATGGCAAAGACGAGCGAGACGGCCGGATTGAAATGGGCGCCGGAGATGGGTCCGAAAACGGTGATCAGCACCACCAGCATGGCGCCGGTCGCCAGCGTGTTGCCGAGCAGGGCAAGTCCCGTATCCGCGGTCAGCGATGCCGCCATGATGCCGGATCCGACGACGGTTGCGACCAGCATGGCGGTGCCGAGGGCCTCTGCGACCAGCCGGCGCGGTAAATCGAACGACGCCATCAGCCGGCGCCCGCCGGTTTAGCGGTCGTGCCTTCCATCGCGCCGATCTGGCGCAGATGCTGCTCCAGCGCCAGCTTGTCGATCGACGACAAGGGCAGGCTGAGGAAGGCCATGATCCGGTTCTTGAGGAAGCGGGCGGCCTGCGCGAAGGCACGGCCCTTCTCGACCTCGCTGCCCTCGACGGCGGCCGGATCCTCGACGCCCCAGTGAGCGGTCATCGGATGGCCGATCCAGACAGGGCAGGCTTCACCGTGGGCGGTGTCGCAGACGGTGAAGATGAAATCCATCTCCGGTGCTTCAGGTTTGGCAAATTCGTCCCAGCTCTTCGAGCGAAAGCCGGCCGAGGGATAACCGAGCGCCGCAAGCTCCTTCAGCGCCAGAGGATTGACCTCGCCCCTCGGCTGGCTGCCGGCGGAATAGGCCTTGAATCGGCCCTTGCCCTCGGTCTTCAGAATGGATTCAGCCAAGATCGAGCGGGAAGAATTGGCGGTGCAGAGAAAGAGCACATTGTAAACGCGGTCTGTGGTCACTGCAGTTCCTCCTTGTTTGCAGGTGCGCAGCATGCGGCGACAGTGGCAGCGGGCGCGCAGATCTCGGCGTTTGCGCCGCAGCAATCCTCCATTAGGAAGCGGATCAGGGCACCGAGCGCTTCGTAATTGGCCGTGTAGATGATCGAGCGGGATTCGCGCTGTTGGCCAATAAGGCCGGCTCGTTCCAGCTCCTTCAAATGGAAGGAGATGTTGGACGGGGAAACCTCCGCCTTATCGGCGATGGCGCCTGCCGCCATTCCATCAGGACCCGATACGACAAGCATGCGAATGATGTGGAGGCGCGTTTCCTGCGAAAGCGCGCCAAATGCGGCCAGGGCTTGACGTTGATCCATATTTCAATAATCCTTGAATCATTGAAACGATGATTAGCGCAAATGAACGCCATCGACAACAGTAGAATTCAGGAGACCGATATCGATCTCGGTATGCTGCTCAGCGTGCTTGCCGGCGCCAGGGACTCTTCCCTGTTTTTTACCATGACGGCCGGCCGGTGAAGCCGGGCTATCATATCACCGAGGTCAAGGCGGGCCAGTTTTCGGCCCGCGAATTGCTGCACAAGATCGAGGCGCGCTCGCTGGGTTTGCCGTCTGTGTCTGATTAATGCCTGCGTATCTAGGCGACAAACGCGGAGAGATCGAATGATCCGGACGCCCGCTACCAGGCGTCAACATGATAGAAGCGGCATGCGCTACGTTCATCCAGGCTGCAATGATCAAGCTCATGACACGAAGGCTGGTCCGCTATCCCGCTTTCTCGATCAGACTCTTAATCATATCCGCAAAGAAATCGCAGGCGCACCATTGCGCCGCGTGTTCATTTCGCAGCGGCAGATGCTGATTAATAATTATTCAAATCAATTGATGTATCGAATTGGCTCGGGGACAGAATTTACATCAAAGGTTTGCTTATGGCGTTTCTAGGTATTTCGGGGATGCAATATTCCGGGGAAATGTTTGCCGGTGCGCGGATTATTGTCGCGGAAGATTCCAACGTATTCACCTCCATGATCAGCAAGCGCCTGAAGGAGCTGTTCGACATCGATGTCGAGATCTGCCGCAGCTTCGAGGATCTGCAGTTTTCCTACGACAAGTCTTCCGACCCGATCACGCTGGCGATCTCGAACATCAACCTGCCCGGCGCCGAAAACGGCGAGGCGCTGGAATATCTGGTCGATCTCTCCATACCGACCATCGTGTTTACCGGCACCTTCCATGAAGGCATGCGCGACAAACTGATCGCCAAGGACATTGTCGACTATATCCTCAAAGACAATATTTTCGCCGTCGACCTTCTGGCGGAGTCGATCTGCCGGTTTCTGACCAATCATCGCCATCACGTGCTGATCGTCGACGACAGCGCGACGGCGCGCGCCCTGCTGTCGAGCCGGCTGAAGCGCTATAATTTCCGAGTGAGCACCGCCGAAAACGGCGCCAAGGCGCTGGAGATCCTGAAGGCCAGTCGCGATATCGGCCTGATGATCACCGACTACAATATGCCCGATATAGACGGCTTTGAACTGACGCGGCGCATCCGGGCTCATATCGGCTCGCACGAATTGCGCATCATCGGTGTTTCCTCGTCCTCGAACCGGCTGCTTTCGGCGCGGTTTCTGAAGGCCGGCGGCAATGATTTCATGCTGCGTCCCTTCATCGACGAGGAGTTCTACTGCCGCGTCAACCAGAATCTCGACACGCTGCTGCAGATTCAGTCCATGCGCAAGGAGCGGGCGGTTGCCTGACGGCCCTTCCAGGATCTGGATCGCGAGGAAGCCGGGGGCGATCGGCGCTGCCGGGCGCTGGATTTTTGCAATTACAGGTAACCAGGATATTTGTCCCCTTCACGCGGATGAGCCTCTCGGTTATCGTCCGCCGCGCCGGGGGAAGGGCCGAGTCGAGCCCATAAGGCGCAAGGGGGAATAGGGGCTGTGGCTTTTCAGGCGGATTTTCAGCGAGATGGCATCGGGCTGCGTTCCGGCGGGCTAAAGATACTTCTGGTTGAAGATTCTCGAATGTTTTCCGCCGTGCTTTGCCATCGGTTCCAAACGGAACTTGGCCTTGCTGTCAAATCCTGCTCGTCGCTGAAGGCGCTTCGCAGGGAACTTGCCGAAGACGGTCACGGCTACACCATGGCGGTCGTCGATCTGAACCTGCCGGATTCGCCCTATGGCGAGGCGCTCGACTGCACGATCGAGCACGATATTCCAGCAATCGTCTTCACCGCCACGTTCGATCTCAATACGCGCAACAGGATCATGGAGCGCAATGTCATCGATTACGTGCTGAAGGACAATGAGTTCGCGCTCGACAATCTGGTCGCCACCGTCCGCCGTGCGATCTCCAACCGCAAGACGCGGGTGCTCGTCGTCGACGATGTCGTCTCGGTACGCCAGGTTCTCGTCGATCTCCTGAAGGCACAGCAATATCTGGTCGTCGAGGCAAGCTCGGGGCTCGAGGCGCTGGCGGCGCTCGAAGCCTATAGCGATATCGAACTCGTCGTCACCGATCATCACATGCCGGATATGAGCGGCTACGAGCTGACGCGGCGCATCCGCCATCGCTTCGGTTCGGACCGGTTGCGCGTCATCGGCGTCTCCTCCTCCAACGATCGCATGCTGTCCGCGAGTTTCCTCAAAGCCGGCGCCAGCGATTTCGTCTACCGGCCCTTCGTGGCCGAGGAGCTGCAATGCCGCATCGCAAACAATGCGGAAACACTGGCGCAGATGCGCCAGTTGAGGGCCGCTGCGGCCTGCGACTATCTGACCGGCCTCTATAACCGCCGCTATTTCTATGACAATGGCCCGAAGCTGGTGAACGAGTGCTTGCGGTTGAAAGTGCCGAGCTCGGTCGCCATCCTCGATATTGACCACTTCAAGCGGCTGAACGACACATACGGCCACGAGATCGGCGACAAGGTGCTGAAAGCAGTTGCAAACAGGCTGTTCACGATCTTCGACGGCAGCGACAACCTGTTGTCGCGCCTCGGCGGCGAGGAGTTCGCCATCCTCTTTCCGCAGATGGACTCGGCCGCCGCCACCAAGCTCTGCGACGAGATCCGCTCGGATATTTCGCGGCTGAAGGTAACGGCCGACGACGAGGAACTCGGCGTCACCATCTCGATCGGCATCGCCGAAATCGGCAGCTATGAAACCTTCGAGAATTATCTCAACGCCGCCGACCAGTTCCTCTATATGGCCAAGCATCGCGGCCGTAACCAGGTCTATTCCGACGCCAGGATGACGGAAGAGGTGGCGCAGTAGGACTGCTTGCGGTAATTAGCCTCTCGCCACCGTCCGGTTTGCGCCAATGGCAGCCCCTCACCCTAACCCTCTCCCCGGTTAAACGGGGCGAGGGGGCATGCCAAATGCAGCGTTGAGGCTGAGGAAGCCGGTGCGGCGTATCCCCTTCGCCCCGCAAGCGGGGAGAAGGGGCCGGCAGGCGGATGAGGGGCCGACACGGCCCTATCACTCGGCGACCTTCCGATGCCTCAAGCCGCAACAGCCTGTCTTGCCGTCGCCATGGTCATCTTGCGCTCGGCGCGTTCCTGCTGCGGTGAGCGGTGGTAGAGTTCGCGATAACACTTGGAGAAATGCGAGGCCGAGACGAAGCCGCAGGCGACGGCGACCTCGACGACGGGCATCGAGGACTGGACCAGCAGGTGGCGCGCGCGGTCAAGGCGAATTTCCAGATAGTAGCGGGCCGGCGAACGGCCCATCTCCTGGCGGAACAGCCGTTCGATCTGGCGTCGGGAGAGGCCGGCGCCATCGGCGATCTCGATCAGCGACAGCGGCTCGGCGAGATTGCCTTCCATCAGCTCGATGATCGACAGAACCTTGGCGTTCTGCACGCCAAGACGGGCGCGCAGCGGCAGGCGCTGGCGGTCGTGCGGGTTGCGCACGCGGTCGGTCAGGTGCTGCTCGCAGATGCGGTTGACGAGGCTTTCGCCGAAATCCTCGCCAATCAGGTTCAGCATCATGTCGAGCGAGGCGGTGCCGCCGGCGCAGGTATAGAGATTGCCGTCGACCTCGTAGAGGTCGGCATAGACCTCCGCCTGCGGAAAGGCTTCGGAAAAGCCTGGCAGGTTCTCCCAATGGATGGCGCAGCGTTTGCCGTTCAGGAGGCCGGCCTGAGCCAGCACATGCGCGCCCGTACAGAGGCTGCCGACGGCGACGCCGCGATTGTAGCATTCGCGCAGCCAGGCATAGACGGATTTATTGTTGAATTCCTCGATATCGATGCCGGAACAGACGAGCACCATGCCGGGACGGTTTTCGCCGCCCAGATGCCGGCGTTCCTCGGCGAGCGAGGAATTTGCCTCGATGCCGATGCCGCAGGAGGAATAGACCTTCTCTCCGTCGACCGAGGCGAGCCGCCAGGTATAGGCCTGATAGCCGAGCATGCGGTTGGCGATGCGCAAGGTGTCCACCGCTGCCGAAAAGGGCAGCATGGTGAATTGCGGTACCATAAAGAAGACCAGTGAGCGCTTCTTGATCTGCATCCTGTTCATAGCGAAATCCATGCTCGAGGGGCGATGACATATTCGTTGCGCGGAATGCGTCGCGCTGATGTCCTAAAAGCGACAGTGGCATGGAAAAATGCGGCCGGGAAGAGCAAATATGCGACATTGACCGGAATTTGACCGGTCAAATCGCCGATCGGGGCAGAAGACAGGCTCATACGCGACTGAAATTCGGGGCTGAAAACGGCTGGGAACGGCACAGCGGACAGGAAAAAGGCGGCGTTGCGCGAGGCAGACGCCGCCCTCATCTCAGGAGGAATGTCGCATTCATTACATGGTCCGGTGTTTGCTGTCGTCGGTGCTCGGCCAGCCGATATCCTTGCGGACGTCAAACGGCATGGCTTCGATTTCACGGGCGGTCCGCCAGCGCGTCCAGGCAAGCACGAGCTTGTGGGCGTAATGGCCCAGATCGAAGCGGCCTTCGCCGGAGGTGAGGGTCTTGCCACCACCCCGATAGGTGAGCGTGGTCATTATCCAGTTCCTTTCCTGGGTCAGGGACATGGTCGTCGATGGGAGGTTCGTCCATGTCCACGCTGTTAATATGGGCGTCGGGAACTCATCATTCAAACGAATAGAGCTTATGGATAGCATCAACGATATTGAATGATCTCGGCGCCTCCCGACAATGGACCTCGTGGCCTCTATTTGTCGGTACCAAGCACTTTGAACCCTGCGAGCGGAAGTGGGCTCTGGATGCCGCTGGCGTCTCTCCAACAGACGGCAAGCTTTTTTCCCTTTGGAAATGGCAGTTGAGCAAGATCGTGCCGCGAAGGCCAATGCAGCGAGCTGAATTCTGTATGCGAGGGCGGAGTGATCAGTGCCGAGTGTCGAGATGGGGCAGCTCGTCGTCGAAATTCCCGTTGCTGCCGGCATCATAGGTGTTCACGCTTCGACCACCGCCTCGGGAACCGAACACCGTCAACTGCACCATGATGGCTCGTGCGCGTTCGACCGCAGCGTCATTGTCCGCGCCTGCAGCACCAGTCGGTGCTGTCCCAGATCGTTTCTTTCAAACGCTCCTGCACTGGCTTGGCCGCTTTCAGCAGACTGGGTAAAGCAGAAACGCTGCTCGAAGAAGCTCGCCGCCACGGCGTCCAGTACGGCAGCCTTAGTAGGGAAGACCTTGTACACGCTTGCCGGCGACTTTCCGATCAGTCGGGCAATATCGGTGACGTTCGTTTTCAATGGTCCGTATCGCCGGCACGCTGTGGTGGCAGCTTCGACAATGTGGGATCTCTCTTCTGCGCGTGACTCGATCGATGGATCAGGCGACTTTCCATTTGCGAGTCCTTTGGGCGTACGGCTTCGAATCCTATCGTCTCGAAGTGAAGCCCTGTCCGGCCGGTAAGTTGCCGGACAGGGAATTTCAGACGGATCCTCATCGCAGAATCCCGCTGAAGGCTCAGTACGAGATCTGCCCGTTGACGATCTTTCCATCATCGGAGGAAAGCTCCCGTTTCAGCGCATCGCGTGCCTCCGGACTGATGATGGCCACCGGAGCCGCAACGGCTACGCGCGCTGCCGAGCCGGCGAAGTTGGCCGCTGTCATCCCGATCTCATCGGCAACGCCTGCCTTTCCGCCCTCCAGGCTCTGCCCCGCCAGCCGCCGCCCGAGCATGCGCACGATCTCGGGACTGTCGGCGAAAGCGTTGTGGCCGAGCGGATCGCTGGTTGCGATGCCGCTCGTGTCGATCACGGAAACGCCGAGTTGGTCGAGAAGGGGTGCATAGGGTCTGAGATCGGTGCCGCCGACGCGGTTGACGCCACCCGACAGCCAGCCGGACACCTCCAGCGCCTTGTCGCGCGTCGATGTCAGGATCGCAAAGTGCGGCCTCTTCGGCCCCATTTCCGTGAACTGACGGCGAAACACGTCGATGTCGATGTCCGGGGATGCCAGGATGACATTCCTGACCTTGGACGGTATCGATTTCTCCCGCATGGCAACACCGCGCAGGGCCTCCGCTGCAAGCCAGCCTCCCATGGAGTGGGCCAGGATCGTCACGTCGTCGACGTCGGGACTTCTTGCAGCCTGAAGGATCAGATCCTCCAGGGCGCGGCGAGAATAATTTGCACTCTCCCTGTCATAAAGGTAGTCGAAGACACGGCCTCTCGAGGGCCACGTGAAGAGGATTGGAGCCGCGTCGGTTCCGGAATCATGGACGATCTGCGCCAAGCGGAAGACCGCGTCGGCATAGGTGTTGTTGAAGCCATGGACGAAAATGAGCACCTGCCGCTTCGAGTTTCGATTCTTTCGGAACCAGTCACGCGCCTGTCGCTCCGATGGGACAGTGGAGACCCCGGTGACAGCGAACTCCTTTTCCGGGTTTTGGGGCAGGCGCGAGGGCCACTGCACCTCTCCGATCTTCCGATTGCGGTCAGGGGGTATCGAAACGCAGACGCTGTTAAGCGTTATCGCCGTCCCGCGGTCGCCGGAAAAGAGTTTGCCAGGATCCTCCGAGGGCTTGCGCGTCGTGGCGACGAGCATGGTGACCCGGCTGGTGTCGGTCGGGGCAACGGCGAGGGGGCGAAGCACGTCCTGCCGCCGCCCTGCGCAACCCGATGCGACTAGAGCTATTGTGAGAAGGACCGGGACCCACAGCTTCACGCGGCCGCGACCAGTGGCAGCGGCTGGTTGCGTAAGGCCGCGCGGCGGTGGAACCTGGGCCTTTTGCTGATGGAATGAGACAAGAGCGGTCATGTCAGTGCTGCTCGACTTCACGAGGAATACGGAACCAGGTGACGTAGAGCGCGGGCAGAAAGAGAAGCGTCAGCGCCGTTCCGACGACGATCCCGCCCATCATGGCGTAGGCCATCGGTCCCCAGAATATCTCATGCGAGATCGGGATCAGCGCCAGGGTGGCCGCCGCGGCGGTGAGCATGATCGGCCGCATGCGGTGCTCGGTCGCCTCCACCACCGCCTTCCAGGCCGACATACCCTCCGCGCGCAGCTCCTCGATCTGCACGATAAGGATCACCGAGTTGCGGATCAGGATGCCGACCAGCGCGAGCACCCCGAGCAGCGCGACGAAGCCGAGCGGCGCATTGCTGGCGAGCAGAGCGACGACGACGCCGATCAACGCCAGCGGCGCGACTGAGAAGACCAGGAAGAGCCTGTGGAAGCTCTGGAGCTGGATCATCAGGAGTGTCGCCATGATCAGGAACATGGCCGGCGCTACCTTCGCGATCGGACCCTGCGACTTGGCGCTTTCCTCGACAGCGCCTGCGACCTGCACGGAATACCCTGCCGGCAACGTCTTTTCGAACGTGGCAATCTTGTCGGACAAATCCTTCACGATGGTCGCCGGTTGCGTCGCGTCAGCGATCCCGGCCTTGACCGTGATCGTCGGGATCCGGTCGCGACGCCAGATCGTCGGCTGTTCCAGCTCGTATCGGAAGGTCGCGACCGACGAGAGCGGAACCGACTGGCCGTTGCTGCTTTGCAGTTGCAGGTCGAGGAGCGTATCCACAGACTCGCGTTCCTTTTCAGCCGCGCGGCCGACCACATCGACGAGGTAGATGTCATCGCGTACCTGGGTGACGGCGTTCCCCTGCACCACAGTGTTGAGCGCCATCGCGATGTCCTGCGATGAGACCCCGAGCTGTCGCGCCTTGTCCTGAAGCACGTCGATCTTCACGACGCGGGCGGGCTCGTTCCAGTCGAACGCGAGGTTCTTGAGCGAGGGATGGCTGCCCACGATCGAAGCCAGTTTCTGCGCCAGTCCGCGCACGGTCTGCAGATCCTCGCCGGATACCCGGTATTGGATCGGCTTGCCGACTGGCGGCCCGACTTCCAGAAGCTTCACGTAGCCGTCGGTGCCGGGAAAGGTCTTCTGTAGATAGGATTCGACGTCCTGCTTGAGCTTGTTCCGGACATCGAGTCCTTTGGTGACGATGACGGTCTGGCCGAAGGCGACGTCGGCCGGCTGCACGTCAAAGGAAAGGATGAAACGGGGCGCGCCTCTCCCGACGTATGTCGACCAGTGGTCGACCGCCGGGTTGCCTGCCAGCATCTCCCGCTCGAATTGCGCCATCTGGCGGCTCGTTTCGGCGATCGAGCTGTTCTGCGGCAGGTTCCAGTCGACGATCAGCTCCGGCCTGTCGGAACTCGGGAAGAACTGCTGCTGGACCAATGACAGGCCGGCGACCGATGCTGCGAACACCAGGATCGTTGCCATGATCGTCATCCAGCGCCAGCGCAGGCATGCGTGCAGAAGGCTCGAGAACGCCGTCACAAACCAGCCCTTGTGTTCGGCATGCTTCTTCATCGTCTTCGGAAGGATCGTCACGCCGATGAGGGGTGTGAACAGAACAGCGACGACCCAGGACACGACGAGAGATACGGCGATGACGACGAAGAGAGTGAAGGTAAACTCGCCGGCATTGCTCTTGTTGAACGCCACCGGTATGAAACCGGCGACGGTCACGAGCGTGCCGGTCAGCATCGGGAACGCAGTCGACGTGTAGACGTAAGTGGCGGCCTTCCTGAGACTGTCACCCAGTTCCAGCCGCGCCACCATCATCTCAACCGCAATCATTGCGTCGTCGACAAGCAGGCCGAGCGCGATGATCAGAGCTCCGAGCGATATTCGCTGAAGCGAAATTCCGGAATAAAGCATCACCATGAAGGTGATGGCGAGGACCAGCGGGATCGCAATCGAGACGACGAGGCCGGCGCGAACGCCGAGACTGACGAAACTGATCGCCAGCACGATGGCGACTGCCTCGAACAGGGCCTTTGTGAAGCCTCCAACGGCCTCCTCAACCACCTTCGGCTGGTCGGATACCTGCTCCATCGAGACGCCGACTGGCATGTCCTGAATGACCCGAGCCATCGTTTCTTGGAGTGCTTCGCCAAAGTGAAGCAGATTTCCACCGGTCTTCATGCCGATCGCCAGCCCGATCGCGGGCTTTCCATTGAAGCGGAACAGCGATGTCGGCGGGTCTACATAGCCGCGGGTGATCGTGGCGACGTCAGTCAGGGGGAAGAAGCGATCGTTTACCCTGAGGTTGATGCCGCGCAAGGTATCTTCGGAGATGAACCGGCCGCCGACGCGCAATGCAATGCGTTCCGGTCCGGTCTGGACGAAGCCCGACTGGGTGACGGAGTTCTGTGCCTGTAGCGTGGCGATGATGTCGGCGCGATTGATGCCGAGAGCGGCGATCTTGCGCGTCGAGAATTCCAGATAGATGACCTCGTCCTGAGCACCGATGATGTCGACTTTGCCCACGTCCGGGATCTTGAGGATTTGCGTTCGTGCATTCTCGGCAAAATCGCGGAGTTCCCTGAAGCTCAGTCCGTTACCGGTGAGCGCAAAGATATTGCCGTAGACGTCCCCAAATGCGTCATCAAAGAATGGACCTACGACCCCCTGCGGGAAGTCCTGCTTGATATCCGCGATCAAGTTGCGCACCCGGATCCAGGTTGGCTTCACGTCCCGTGCGTTCGTATCCGGCAGCAGATCAACGAACACCGTCGTCTGGCCGGCCGTAGTGATGCTGCGGGTATGCTCGAGGTTGTCGAGTTCCTGCAGTTTCTTCTCAATGCGGTCGGCAACCTGGTCGGTCACTTCCTGGGCGGACGCGCCGGGCCATTGGGCCTGGATGACCATCGTTTTGATCGTGAAGGAAGGATCTTCCTCGCGTCCGAGGCCGAGATAGGCGAAGGCGCCGGCAATCGCGAAGATGATCATGAAATACCAGACGAGAGAGCGATGCTCGAGCGCCCATTCTGAGAGATTGAACTTGTTCACGAGCGCGGCTCCTGTTCGCGTTTGACCTTCTGTCCGTCGACAAGTTCGTTCACGCCGGCGACCACGATTTCGTCTCCTTCCCGCAGCCCGGAGAGAACTCGGACGAAACTGGCATCGGCCTTCGGTGGTTCGAGCTCAACAGGCGTGGACTTCACCGTGCCCGTCGACCCGTCGACGACCCAGACGTGATCGGCGCCGTCCTTGTCGCTGATCGCGGAAATCGGCAGGCGGATCGATCCTTTCGCTGCCTTGGCCATGGCATTGACGGTGACCACCGCGCCGAGACGGAAAACCTCAGGCGCCTGGTCGATTGCGAGCTTGACCCTGTAGGTGCGGGTGCTGGGTTCGGCCTGGGGCGCAATCTCGCGCACCTTGCCCGAGGTTTCCTGGCGGGCGTCCAGTTGCAGCGAAACCCGAAATTCGTCGGCCACCTTGCCGGATGACAAAAGCGCTTCCGGTACGTCGATGACCACATCACGCAGGTCGGGGCGCGCGAGCCTCAGAACCGTTTGACCGGCTGCGACCGTCTGACCCGTTTCCGCAGATGTGGCAGTGACGACGCCATCGAACTCGGCTCGGAGTTCCGAGTAGCCAAGCTGCTCACGCGCCTTGGCAAGGCTTGCCGTCGTCCTTGCAACATTCGCCTCGGCCGACTTGAACTGCTGCTCCGCTAGATCGTAGTCGGCAACGCTGGCGGCGTTGGTGTTCGCAAGCGCCCGCTTGCGTCTTTCCGTGACAGCGGCGTTGTCAAGTTGCGCCTGTGCGTCGCGCAGATCGGCTTCTGCGCTCCTCACCGCGAGTTGAAGGCTAAGCGGATCGATCTCGGCGACGACCTCGCCTTTAGAAACAAGGTCTCCGACCTCGACCCTGCGCGCTATGATGCGCCCAAGCGTGCGAAAGGCCATGTCTGCTTCGACGCGGGCTTGCACGATCCCGGGCAGGCTTCCGATTTTCTCCGGCTCAGCAGTCGCCGTCACGGTCTTGACGGGACGGGGTTTCACCTGCTCCCGGGCGACCGAGCTTTCGTCACAGCCGGCGAGGAGCGAGATCGAGAGCAGAAGCGGAAGCGTTGCATAGAAGGGGTTGACAGTCATCTCACTTGCCTTCCCAGGCTACTGCCTGGCCTTCTCTAAGAAATTTTCCTCCCTCCGTGACGATGAGGTCGTTCGGCGCGATACCGCCAGCCACGACGAAGTCGCTCTTGCGGTAGCGGTCAACCGAAATCCTGCGGAGGGTGACGTTGTGCTTTTCGGGGTCGACCAGCCAGACGGCGGGATCACCCCGGTCGGAGGCGATCGCGTTGTAAGGCAGAACGATCCCTGATTGCGGCGAGGCCTGGATGCTGCCGACGACTGTGGTGCCTAGAGGCCACTCGGCATTGTCCGGAAGAGCTGCCTTTATGCGGATCGTACCGGTTCTGGTATCTATCACCGGAGACACTTCGCGGATTTTGGCGTGCAGTTCGCTGGCTCGGTCCGCGAGCGGCGCGACCTCTATGTCCGCCGAGGGGCGCCCGTTGAGGAAGAAGGCCTCGAAGACGTCGAAGACGGCATCCCGTTGGCCGTCGTGCGCGAGGGTGAACACCGATTGCGCCGCGGACACCACTTGTCCAACCTCTATGCTACGCGCCGTTATGATCCCGTCGGCATCGGCTCTCACCTCGGTGTAGGACAGCGCGTCCTGGGCGGTCGCCAGCGCGGCCTCGGCTGCCTCCAACGCCGCCTGGGCGCTCAGCAATTCCTGTTGGGCTGCGTCGAAGACCTGTCTGGCTATCGCCTGCGACTGCACAAGGCTCTTCGCCCGCTCGAGGGCCAGGGTCTTCTGTGTGGTGACGGCCTTTGCCGAATCCAGTGCCGCTCGGGCGACGCTTACGTCTGCCTGCTGCTCGGTGTCGTTGAGCTTCGCCAGAACGTCGCCGGCGTGAACATGCGATCCGACGTCAACTCTTCTCTCCAGAACCCGCCCGCTTACGCGGAAGGAGAGTTCGGTCTGAACCCTTGCCTTCACCTCGCCGGTGATTTCCGCACGCGGTTGATACAGAGCCTGCGACGCCGCAATGACGCGGACCTGCTGTTGCGGCGGCGTCACTTCAACTTTCTCGTCGCAGGCAGCGAGAACTGCGCAGGCGAAACCAATTCCCAGCAATCGAAAGGACTGCATTTTTTGCTCCGGTACGGTCGGCGAAGAGAGCCGCGTTTGTTGATCGGCAGCTTCAATTTTGCTGCCGCCTCATGTTGACAGTGCCCACTTAGAGATTAAAGTAGTCAATGTCAACATAGCTGTCGGAAAATGTCGATACGCGGAACAGGGAAAGGTGAAGTGGATGCGGTTAGCCCCCGGATATTCGAACAATTCCAATCGGATGATGGAACGAGTTGCTAAAAAAGCATCGCGGGCGGAACGGAAGGCGCGGCGTCCCCACGAGATACTGGAGGCAGCGTTCGAGGAATTTGCAGCAAAAGGTTATGCGGCAACGCGAGTTGAAGACGTCGCAACCCGACTGGGGATAACAAAGGGAACGGTTTACCTCTATTTTCCGACCAAGGACGTTCTTTTCCAGAAGATGTATCGCCACGCATCGACGGCATCCGCAGACCTGTCGAGCGCTGTCGGCGACCTTCGGGGATCCTGCGCCGATAGGATCCGCGCCCTGCTGCATATCGCTTTTGAAAACACGGCTAACGACCGAAAGGCGAGGGAACTCCTGCGTTTGTCCGTCGCCGAAGCAGTTCGTCTTCCCGAAATGGTCGATTGCCGACATGAGCTATTTATCGCACCGACGCTTGCAACTCTGACCGCTCTGGTCGAGGAAGGTGTGAAGTCGGGAGAGTTGAGAAGCGATACGGCGGCCGATACGCCTGACGTGCTCGCGGGGTTGATTTTTCACGTTGCCGTCTGGCGTCTCATGTCTGGCGATCGAAAGCCGATCGACGGCAAGGCGCTTCTGGATGCGCACATTGACCTCATTATGAGCGGTCTTCTGCGGCATTCGAATCAAGTGGTCTGATTTGGCAAGGTGCGTTAGGCCGGACGGAGTTGTGCAGTTCTCGATTTTGGCAAAGGCCGGGTATGTCGTGTTGTCCGGCCTCAACCTTTTCCACATGCTGAACTGAATCTAATTTCCGCTAGGAACGCGATTGTAATCCGACGGCGGGACTTCGCCCGTGATCAAGATGGTTCCCTGGATCTTATAGACGATCCGCAGATTGGCGGCCGCGGCCTGAAGCCAACCGACCGCATCTTCCGATGTCCATACCGTTCCTTCCGGCGGCAGGCTCTCGAAAAGACCGGCAATCAGAGGATTGACAGACTGGGAGCTGCCATTGCCGCCGCTCTGGTTCGCCCCACCCTCTCGGCTGCCAGCAGGCCGGCCGGAGCGAATTTGATCGGAAGAGCTTGCATATTCTCCGCCAGATGCGCCTGAAGACCTGTTGTGAGATGAAACCGAAGACCCCCCGTGAGATGAACCCGACGATGCCGCGTTAGCAGAGGTCGCGCTGCCTTGGGAAGAACTCGATGACGCTGCGCCGGAAGAACCCGCAGAGGATCCGGACTGATCTCCATAGGAATAATACGTCCTTCCGCCAGCGTTCGAGGCGGCGGCCGCACCCGTGACGACGCCCGCCGCATATCCGCCCAGGACGTAGGCGTCGCGGCGACTGTATCCACGCCCGTAGTCTCCACCGCCGTACTCTCCCCGACTATAGTCGCCGAGACCATGGTCTCCACCATGATAGTATCCGCGGCCAAAATATCCGTTGCGATCGCCCGAGACCTTGAGATCGGCTGAGTTGTTGACGGTGAGATTGCCTGAGTCCTTCGCGACGATATTGCCCCCGGAGTTCATGAAGGTGCGGTTCCCGGAAATATTTCCGCCCGAGTTCAGGGTGTTGCGAATATTTCCGGACAGGCTGCTCCCTCTGCGGCCTGGGCCTTCCGCCAATCGCCCCCTTGCGCCGCCGATATCCGGCATACGAGTACGTGGGTTCACGGGCGGATGGTTCTGCGCGCTCACAGGCGGCCGGCCGTGGATTCCCGTCGGGGGACGTGGGGGGCCGCCAGGCCCTGCCGACGGAAAATGGGGTGGCCCTCCAGACGGCAGGGGCGGCGGACCGCCGGGCGGCGGCGCAAACTGACCGAAGGCAGCGCCCGATGTGATGGCCGTCAATGCTATAAAAGCGACGCAGGTGCGCTTCAGATAGTTCATCACTTGCTTCCTTCCGTTCCTGTCCTGACGGCTGGTGTCGGGTCGATCTTTTTCACGTCCGCAGGAGGCTCAAACGTGAATTCGGAGTCGGAAACGGGGCGGTCTGTCGTCCAACTGGTGAATTCGGCAACGAAGCTTGGCTGGCCCTGCAGCAACGGGTAGGTGACGATCAGGCGATGCGGCGTCGCCGCATCATTCTTCTCGACCCACAATTCCACATCGATCCCGGACTTCTGCGAGAACAGCAGATGCCGGCACTCGATCCCGTCGACGGTAGCCGTGCCCACCTGCCGGGCCGCCATGGTATCGTCCAGCAGAATTTCGTCCGGAGAGCCTGCAAAAAGGACAGCGAGCGGAAAATCGAGGTCCAGTTTGTCTGCGATCTCGTTGAGGGCGGAAAGTGTGTCGCCCGACGCGGGGATCGTCATGTATTTCTTGCTGTCGGGAAAGAAGACCGAGGCCTCCTTGCCGTTGTAAAATAGATCGTGTCTGCCGTCATCGCCGCTGAACTCGACGGCGATCCGATCGGGCCGGCGGGCGGCGATTTTGATCGTATGGAAGATATGAAGCGGTTGTCCGGATTCGTCCAGGTAGACGCTGACCGTTCTTGCCGTGACCGACAAGTCCCTAGCATGCAGCGTCTTTCCCATCTGCGAAATAGCAGTCGCGGCCTCGTCGCTAATCTCCGGCTTGAACGGAGGCGCCGGCTCATCCGCGCGGGCTGTCGGCAGCGTGGCAAATCCCACGAGAACGCCGAACGCGGCAGTTTGAACCACATTCCGAAATATCGCAGACACGCCATGCACGCCTGCACCGTCGATAATGGGCTTCGCGGCCATCAAGCGACGCATGCCCTTCAATATGAGCTGGTTCAAGCCATCGCACATTTTCATTTTCATTTCCTTTGTATTCAGAGATTCATTGATGCCAGACGGACCAATGCGGTTTGTCACCAATTGACGTGGTTTACGTGCTGAAGCGTTTGCGGAGGTTCAGGATTGGGATGATCAAATACCCTGGCAGAACCACACGCCTCCGACGGCAATGGCGAATATTGAAAACGAGGCCATGAGGGTATTTTGCACTTTGACACTGCGGGCGCCCGGCCGGCCTGCGAGCCAGCCGATGAAAGTTGAAAAGCTCGCCATTGCTGCGATCGTGCCGAGACCGAATACGAGGAGATAGGCTGCCGCCTCGGTGTTCGTGGGCAATGCCAGCGCCGGCACGATGCCGAGCAAGTGCGAACTCCCGGCGAGCCCGTGCACCGTGCCAACGGCAAAGGCTGGATGCTTGTGCCGTTGACTATGCGAACGCCGACGATGCTCATGGAAATGAGATTCGGCCCGGTCGGCAAATACTGCCCGTAGTCCCCAGATTCCGATGCAGCATAGCATGACGCCCACAAAACGCTCGCCCCATGCGGAGACGATGTCGATGGAGAGAGCGCCTCGCAGCAATAGCGCGAGCAAACCCACACCAACGACGCCAGCACTGTGTCCGACTCCCCATCGAATTCCTGTCCGCCAGGCCCGAGCTTTGGCATCGACGGCATAGGGGGCGATGGCGGCAAGATGATCGGGGCCGGAAACGACGTGAACAAAGCCTGCAAAGAGCCCGGAGGCTAGAAGGGTCATCAGAAACAAGGGAGTCATCTCGTAGCCTTTTGGACGGTGGAATTCACATGGGGGACAGCGACGTGATCGAACGTGGCCAGGAGCGGTTGTGCGGCCACTGCGCTCGATCATCAGTCGGGCAATCGAAGGCGTGGCCGGACGCAGGAATTGATCATGTCGGCCAGCCAGATCAGGCTGCCGCGCCAGAAGCCGTGCAGGCGCGACTGGTGGCTGCGATAGAGGAGGATGTGGCCGAGCTGAGCCGCGCGTCCGCGGATAAAACCGCCCGTAAACAGACCGAATTGTCCAAGCGAGCCATAGGCGCCGTAGCCGCCGAGCGACACGATCGAACCGAAGTCATGGAAGGAGAAGGCCGGCAGCTCTCGGCCCTGCAGCCAACCGGGAAGATGCCGGATCAGGTGCGACGCCTGCTGGTGTGCAACCTGTGCCGCCGGCGGCAGGGGCTTGCCCCCGTCGACAACCGCAAGACTCGAACAGTCGCCAACCGCAAAGATTGCAGGATCGACGGTCGACTGCAGAGTGGGCTTCACCACGATCTGGTTGTTGCGCGTCAATTCGAGGCCGTCATGCGCTGCACAGGCGTCCGAACCCTTCACCCCGGCCGCCCACACCTTCAGCTCTGCAGGAATCTTCTCTCCATCCGCAAGTCGAAGGCAGTCGGCTTCCGCGGCGACGACCCGCGCGCCTGTGACAACGGTGACGCCAAGCTTCTCCAAACGTTCTCGCGCGGAGATCGCGACGCGATCGGGGAACGCACCCAGCAGATTGGGCGAACCCTCAATGAGCGTAACCTTGACTTGGTCACGTAGCCCCGCGGCGCCATAGTGGGCCGTGACCTCGGTGAGTTGGATCAGTTCAGCGGCCAGTTCGACACCCGTGGCGCCGCCGCCCACCACCGCGATGCGCAATGTGGCGTCGGCAGCGAGTGTTTCGAGCATGAGCGCCATGACTTGGCGGTTGAAGTTCATAGCCTGCGACCGGCTGTCGATGGTCAGGCAATGCTCGCGCACGCCTGGCGTCCCGAAATCGTTTGCCTGGCTGCCAGCTGCCAGGATCAGGGTATCGTAGGAAAGAGACCGTTCCGGCAAGATGCAGCGCCCATCGATCTCCAGCGCCCCGAGGCGGACGGAATGTTCCTGACGGTCGATTGCTTTTAGTTCTCCAGGCTCAAAGACGAAGCGGCAATTGCGGGCCTGGGCCACATAGGAGGTTTGCTGCTGCCAAACGTCAGTCGTTCCGGCAGCGATGGTGTGGAGCATCGGCTTCCAGACGTAGGCGGGCTCCCGGTCGACCAGCGTCACGGCAACCGACATGCTGCCGATGCGTTTCGGCAGCCTGGAGGCAATTTCCAAACCGGCTATTCCGCCGCCGATGACGAGGACGCGGTGAGGCCCCGTCATCACAGCTTCCCGCGGACCGGTTTCACCGAGCGTATGGGAGATGATGGATGATTTTGGCATGTATCTGCTCCAAATTTCGTCATGGACGAAGCACGACGACGTTCGAGGTTTCAGTTGAAGTGTCTTCAGCCACTTCCGGGCGCGTCCGAAGCCCCACCAGCTCGGACGGTTCGACGATCAGCCGTCCACTACGACGGTAGGTGACCAGAAGCCGGGCCCAGCTTGCCAAGATGGAAAACTTGGCATGGCCTCCGCCTGACAGGCTTCGAAGATGCAGAAGTCCCCACATCAACCAGGCGGGGTAGCCCGTGATCGAACGGCCGCGAAATTCCGCGACCCCGACATGCCGGGAGATGGTTGCGAGCTTGCTCGGCGCAAATGGTTCGTAGGGCTTCGGAGGGGCCGTGCCTGCAAGCCGGGCGGCGATAACTTTGCCGACATATCGGCCCTGATGCTGCGCAACCGATGCCAGGCCCGGCACCGGCCGGCCATCACGGCCGACCACATGGGCTGCATCACCTATGACAAAGCAGTCGGGATGACCGGGCACCGAAAAATCATTCAGCACAGCCACCGTTCCGTTCGGTTCGACATTTGCGCCGAGCGTGCGCGCCACCGGCGCGCCCTCGACGCCGGTACACCACAGGACGGTTGCCGCCTCGATGCGTTCGTCTCCGACGGTGACGCCCATCGCGTCAACATCGGTGACGGGAGCGCCCAGCCTTACCTCCACACCCTGAGCTTCCAGGGCGCGGGCGGCGTAGGCCGAATGTCGCTCGCTGAATGCGGGCAGCAATCTCGGTCCAGCCTGGACCAGCACGATGCGTGTCTTGCGCAGGTCGATGTTTCGAAAGTCGGATGCCAGTGTCCTTTGGGTAAGCTCGCTGATCGTGCCCGTGATCGCGACGCCCGTCGGCCCGCCACCCACGACAACCACCGTCATGTCGCGCGCCTGTTTGGCGGGATCCGTTTCAAGTGCCGCACGCTCGAATGCCCTTAGAAGACGGTTTCGGGCCGCGACGGCGTCTCCGAGCGACTTCAAACCAAGCGCATGCTGCGACCATTCCAGCTCGTGGCCGAAATAGCTTGTCTGCGCTCCCGTCGCGACGACGAGGATGTCATAGGCCAGAGGGTCGCCTTCGTTCATGAGGACGGCCCGGCGACGCAGATCGATGCGCGTCGCCTCTCGCATTTCCACCCGGACGTTTGACAGCTCGTGCAGTGGAGAGCGGATAGGCGTGGCGATTTCCGCAGGCTCGAGGATTGACGTGGCGACCTGAAAGAGGAACGGCTGGAAGAGATGGTGATTGTTGCGGTCGACGAGCGTGATGTCCGCGTCGCTGTTGCGCAACGCGTGGACTGCTGCCATGCCCGCGAAGCCGGCTCCGATGACAACAATCCTGCGACGCGATGTCCGGTTCGTCCTGGCGGATATCTGAGCGTTCATACCGCGACCTCGCGAACAGGTGCGACTTCGGCCGCGGTGCTTGCACGAGCAAGCAGCTTTCGCGATCTCGGCGTGTCGCGGAGCTTGAAATTCGCCAGAGCAAGCTCGAGTGCCCGCTTCGGACGATTTCCAATTCCCATGAAGAAAGCCGCCGCATGGTCGGCATAGGCTTCAGGCCGACGCGCCAGAAGCAGTTCATATCCGTCCGCCGCACACTTCGCTTCTTCCCTGGCCGCCCCGGCGTCGCCAAGGGCATCGAGGATCTCCGCATGCACCGCCCGATACTCAGGGTCATCGGAGGTTTCGACGAGCGACGCGACGAGAGCTTTCGCAACATCCGGCTTTCCGCGCGCGAGCGCTACTTCCGCTCGATGCCCGCGCCCTGGAACGTGTGCAGGCAGGATCACTTCGAGGTCTGCAAAGACTGCCTCCGCGCGGTCCAGGTCGCCGCGGCGCATCGCGCTCACGCCCCACTCGAAAAGAAGTTGGCCGCATGGAAATGGGGAGATGCCGTAGTCGGCCGCGACGGCATCCGCGTAGCAGACCTCCGCCGCGGCCCAGTCACCCATTTCCGCCAGCAACGTCGCGAGGCTACAAAGCGTATTGATCGCCGGTTCGCGCTTCGCCAGTCTTTCACGCAAGACCAGCGCTTCGTTGTAGTGCCCCGTCGCCTGCAGCAGTGCAGCCCGTTCTGCGTCGATTTCCTGTTTTGAGTATCCGGCCAGATACGCCTGGGCGAGAAGCCCTTTTGCTTTCTCGAACAGGTGGAAGCGACCGGCGATCTGGGCGCGAACATGGAGCGCTCTTGCGGAGCCGGGCGTAAGGGCAACGGCCTCGTTGGCGATTGCCTCGGCGCGGTCGTGGTCTGCGATGCGACCCAGCAGGTCGCCGCGGAGGAAAAGCAGCTTCGAGAGCGCCAGCAGCTTTTCCGGATCTGCACCGTTGCTGCGATCGTGCTCGAGGCTGCCGATCGAGGCCGACAGGTTGGCGACGGCGATCCGCCCGCTCGTATAGCGCCGGGGCTCATTGGTCATGCGGCGGTTTCCTTGATACCCGTCAACAGCGCCGGATAGCCCCGCGTCAGCGAACCGCCGTCGATCGCGATCGTATCGCCATTGATCGATCTCGCATTGTCGGACGCGAGAAATACGGCGGCCGCGCCGATTTCTTCCGCTGCAACGGCACGGTTCATCGGAATGACGCCGAGGAAGAGGTCGCGCATTGCAGGGTTCTCAAGCTCCTTTCGGGTCAAGGGTGTTTCCACCAGACCCGGAGCGATGCCGACCACCCGGATCCCGCGACCGCCGAGCTCGAGGGCGCCGCAGCGGGTGATCATGTCCACCCCGGCCTTGGCTGCGCAATAGGCCGCCTGGCCTTCGCCGGCTTGGCGCGCGTTCACCGAGGAGATATTGATGATTACGCCCGGACGTCCCTGCTCAATCATGATGCGGGCGCCGTGCTTGACCCCAAAGAAGACGCCGCCGAGCGTCACGGACTGGACGGAATGCCACTTGTCGGCGGTCAGCTCGGTGATTGGCGTGATCGCACCGAATCCTGCACAGTTGACCACTATGTCCAAGGATCCGAAGGTTTCGCGGGCTTGCCGCAGCGCTCCCTCGACCTGTCCCTCGTCGGAAACGTCGGTAATGCGACCAATGGCGCGATCGCCCAGTTCGAGGGTGACATCGTCCAGCGCCTTTGCGTTGAGATCGCACAGCAGCACGCTCGCGCCCGCTTCGATGAACGCGGTCGCGATCGCTCTGCCGATGCCGGATGCGGCACCGGTGACGACGGCGCCCTTGCCCTTCAGTTCATTCATGTTCGATTCTCCTGTGATGGCGGTGGAAGGGTTTTCCACTCGCATGAGATTTGCTGATGAAACCTAGCGGCGCTCGGCTTTCAGGTAGTCGTGGACGACTTCTCCGTCGCTGAGCGTCATGTCCCAGAGATGCTGGCGGCCTTCGAGGACGCGCACGACAGGAAGCGCCGCAACCGGGCAGCCGACATGCGGGACCATGAACAGTTCCGCGGGTCCTCCCCAAGCGCCCTTCAATCGGACGTTGTAGAGATTGACCTTCACGAGCTGCGCCACCTTCGGCGTGTGGTTGTCCACGTCGGGAAGGAGCTTCAGCACGAGTTGAGGCCCCTGCAGCTCCTGCTCGATTTCGGGAAGGCGGTCCGAAAGATCGACCGAGCGATACGGCATGGTCGCGAGCGCGACCTGCGTGCCGCCATAAGAGAGGGTGCCGGTCAGCACCTCCCGGACCGCCTTCAGCTCGGGCTCACCGTGCCGCTTCGGAAAGCCGAGGATCTCGCGGCCGGCGAGCGTCGGCGACTCGCTGTTGAGGAACGCCTGGAAGACGTACGTCACCGGCCTGCACTCGAAGGTGCAGTCGACCGAATGGCCGATCTCGACATACGGTCCGAATCCGCTGACTTCGGTCATGTTCCGCCATTCTATGGTGACGCGGTTTCCCTCGGCGGGCTCGAGGGGCCTTGGAACGACGGCGCGCACGGCCTCCTCGGTGCTCTCGTAGGTGACGATGAGCTGATGCATGTCCTTGTAGTGCCAGGGCCCGCGCGGGTAGCTGGGTCTTAGGGTCGACATCACTGGATACTGAAGGAACCAGTCGGTGCTGCCATTGCCTTTGACGTTGTCCATGTTCAATTCTCCACAAATGCGGGCATGGGAAGATCCTCGCGCCGGTTCGGCTCGCGCACGTAGGGAAAGACCAGAGCCGCAGGCTTGGTCGGGCCGTCGACCCCGTCGCCCAGCCGCTTGCCGCGGCCGCTGTTGACGAAGAGCGTCAGCATCTCATCCAGGATGTCGTCGTCGAGCCAGCGGCCGCCGGCGGTCACGTGAGGTCTATGCTCGAGCGTCGCGCGTTCGATCTCCAGGAACCCGCCGGTCGCGAAGCGACTTGAAAGATCCAAGACCAGGTAGTCTTCCATCAGCAAATCGAGTGCGGGGTGGCGCCCATCGGCAGCCGGCGGCCACGCAGTCGCGCCGTCGAGTGCATCGAAGAACGCGAGGGTCGCAGCCAGACGCGCCTCGTAGAGCGGCCGATAATCCCGGGAGAGGGAAAACGCGTCCTCCCTGTTGTAGAGGTCGCGAAGTTCGACACCCTTCGGGTCGCGCGTCGCGTTGGACAGCAGCACGTTCTTGATTTCCGGCCGGCCGACCCGTTCGAGCCGGATGGGCTTGCCGCGCCGCGCGACAATGGTTTCCGCCACGGCGGCAATGAGCGTGATACCTTCGAAACGGTCGACAATCGAGGCTGCCTCGACCTCGACTACGATCGACAGCACGTCGCGAAACTGTACGGTATTCGTACCTTTCTCGCTGAAGCAGAGCTTGCCCGAAAGGTCAGTGCGGATGGTGGCCTCGACGTCCATGAAGAAGGGGTCACTGACAAGTCCCGCGAAGACTCGCATGCCGTCCAGTTCCAAGGATTCGCCAGTAACGAAGTCCGCCTCGCGCCCGTCCGAGGTGATGACGGTCCCTTTCTGAACCGCAGTCACGCTTGGCACATCTCGGAAGCGAACGTCGATCGTATGTTCCGCCGGGCCGTGCAGGAATTTGCCGGCCGATCGGAAGAGCGGCCGCAGTCTGAAACGGTAGGTGACGACATCGGTGAAGAAGGCCTGCGCCGTTGCCATCGGAAACACGTTCATGATCAGGACGAGATTCCCAGGACGGTCTGGGCTGGGGAAAGCGTAGAAATCCGTGATGTCCACCGCTGGATCGCCCATCACCGACGGGCCGCTGAAGTGATCTGACATTGAATTGATCTCGTTTTGTTGATTTCAGAATTTTTGTTCGATGATGCCCTTGAGCGCGTTGACGCCGGGCACGAACAGGTATTCACCGCCCTTGACGGTCACGAAGTTCGGCAAATCGAACAGGAACGGCCGTTTGGCGCCGGGCACCATCATCTGCGAGCCGGCGCCACCGACGCCGGCGATCGGATCCCGCTCATCACGGTCAAGTCCGATAAATTCGCCGCCGGCCATCCACTCTTTCTGAATGAACTCGAATTGGCGTTCGATGTCCGCCTGGATCAAAAGCTGGACGAGTCCACGGTCAACGCCGTCGTCCTCGAGCACGCCCCCCGGCAATCTGGGGCCATACTCGACGCCGCGCCGGATGAGGCGATGTCGCCTCACGGTCGTGGCGCGCTTCAAAGGCGTCTCGCGAGGATTGACCCGGCGCAAATGCGAGCCAAGCGGGCACCGCTGGCCGTGGTCGTCGCCGGCGTAGCTGAAGTTGTTGCGACGCATTGGATCGGATGCGATGGAGGGATCGTCGGTCTCCGGCGACAGATCCAGGGGACAGCCACTTCGCCAGCGGCCCATCATCTTAGCTGCGACGAGATCCTGATGATACGGATCGTCAGCATCGTATAGTCCCTTCGCAGCCCTGGCGAGGTATCGGCGAAAGGCCGCCACGTCCTGATAGAGCTTGCGGAACACCATGAACGTTCCGTTCACGCGGAGCTCGAAGGGCTCAGGCCGCGGTACGTTATTAAGGCCGGACTCGTCTTCATAACCCAGCAAGAACTCACCTGGCTTGAGTGGCCGCCACGTCCCATCGGGTTCAAGCACACCGTCACCCGGATAATGTGGGGCGTCGGCTCCCTCGATGGGAGGCTGGGAAATGGGATCTGCAAACCCAAAATGTTCGCCCTCCGAACCAATGCCGTTTTCATTGGCGAGCGCGGTCGTGTCCTGGACGAAGCGAACCTCCACGCCACCAGTGGCGTCCATCTCCGCCCGCATTATGTCCGTTGCCTCTTCCCGACCCTCTTCAGAATCCGTGCGAAAATATGCCATCGCATGGATGTCGACGGTGCCGAGGCCACCTTCCCAGAACTGCGGCGAATTCGGTCCCACATCGCCCACGAGAGATGCGCGGGCGCGGATACCCATTTGGAACGCTTGCGGAAAGGTATCCAACGAGCGCTGGGACAATCCGAGCACCTTCAGCCCTTCATAGGTGAAGCCGATATTGACGGTGAAGCGTGTGCCATGTTCCTCGGACCGGGCGTTGACTCGATTGAATATCTCGCGGAGCCAGGTGCGCGCTCTCACGCCATCGGTGAACTTGATAAAGACGTGGCGTCCGTACCGCATCAGTATGGGCGCAACGATGTTGTCTTGGATGTCCGACAGATTGGCTTTGAGATCAGCGGACGTCAAAATCGGCGAAGATGTTGTGGCGAGCATGTTGGACTCCTTGTGGGCGGGTCGCCGAAATTCTGGGGATCGACGCAGAGAGGCGGGTTCTTGCGTCGATCCTGAGGGCAGCAGTTATGCCGCCTTTTTCAGACCCAGCCGCTCGGGCACGTCCGTGAACTGCGGCTGATTGCCTACATCAGTGTCGATCGCGGCAGCGCTGCGAACATGATCGAAGGGTTGAGTCAGCTCGCTAAGGAAGGCATTGACCTTGTCTTCGAGACTGCCGTCGCCTTGGGCGACTGCGCGCTGGAACTTCTGCGTCTTTGCATACCAATCGGCCTGCTTCTCGATCTGGCTATTGCTGAGGCTGGGGAAAGCGTCGTAGCAGGCGAGCGTCTTGATTTGGCCGCGCGCGATATACTGCACAATGTCATATGCGGTTGCCTGCGGGCCGGTGGGGCAGCCGATGCACTGGCCCCAGATGCACTCGAGATTCTCCCTGCCATTGAGAACGAAGTCATCGAAATACTTGTCGAGGCTGCTGTCGAACTGCGAGACGAAATAGAGAGTGGGGCCGAACTCGGTGCTGGTGCCGACGAACCAGCGTGCCGCCCTGATCAGGCCGAGCAGCGTTGTTGCTTCCGCGAAATTCAACACGGGCGGCATCCAGAACTCATTGTACGCAAGCGTATTCGTCAGCTTGACGAGATCGGCATCCGGCTTGAGCGGCCACATGCCCATAAACTCGTGCACCTCGCGCTCACCGTCCTTCATGAGCAGGCCCGGGTGCCTTAGATCCCATTTGGCACCGCCGGAGCTGGTCTCTGACGTCCTTCCCAAGCTGCGCTCTTGATCGTTCATCTGAATCTCCAATCTGGATGGGTTTCACGGGCGTTGCCCGATGTTGACAATGCCCACTTATGGTGTAGAGTGGACAATGTCAACATCGGGTCGATCACAAAATGTTGACATGGACAACATTGCAACCTAATGGATGAGTATGAGCAGGAACAACTCGACCGCAGATCAGCGCCCCTACCATCACGGGGATCTCCACAGGGCCATCGTTGATGCGGCCCTCGAAGTTCTAAGCGAATCCCAGAGCACGGAGTTCTCCCTCCGGGAGCTCGCCCGGCGGGCGGGCGTCAGCCATAATGCGCCCTATAAGCACTTCGCCGACAAGCGTGAACTGCTGGCCGCCGTTTCGGCGGTAGGGTTCGAACTTCTGGCAGAGCGGATGGCCAAAGCCACCAGGGATCTTGGCAGTCCGCGGGAGCGACTGGCTGCCATGGCAGGCGCCTACGTCTGTGGCGGCGTTCATAATCCTGCGCTTTACAGATTGATGTTCGGCGGCTACCTGACGGGCCAGGATAGCGACCGTCCGGCGATAGAGAGGACCGCTGCCTACAGGATGAAAGCCCTGATCGTGGATGCGATGAGCGGCGGCGCCTTGGGGTGCGAGATTCCGCACACCGCCGAAAACGAAAGCAAACTCGACGGTGCCATCCTGGTGTTCTGGTCGCAGTTGCATGGCCTGACGCTCCTGTTGGTGGACCGTCTCGTGGGGCCAGCCGAAGCGCTACGCGAACTGACCGACAGTGTCTTGCAGGCGATGCTGAACGGATTGGCAAATTACATTCCGGCGATACCGCCAGGCGTGTGGGTGGGCCCTCCGCTCGCTGACTAGAGAGAATTCGCCACGCTCCCGACATGCCGACATCTGCCCGGTTTGCAGGATCGGCTGCTATAGCTTGGCATGGTGTCGTTATAGCCGTGCTAGCTTCCTTTAAGAGGACAAACTCTTGAGCGAATACCTATCTGCTCTGATGGGGCTCGCAGGCGTCGCGATCGGCAGCCTGACCTCCTTTGTTACCACTTGGACGACTCAGCGATCACAGGCCAGGGAAAAGCAGCGCGACGCCGAGATGGCCAAGCGCGAAAAGCTTTTTTCCAATTTCATCGCTGAAGCCACACGGCTCTATGGTGACGCAATCAGCCACCAGAAGGACGACGTCTCCGATCTCGTCTTCTGTTACGCGTTAGTGGCCCAGATGCGGCTCTTTTCCACGCGCCCGGTTGTAGACGCGGCCGAGTTGGTGATGGAGAGGATTGTCGAGACTTATCTGGCTCCCAACCGCTCCCTCTCTGAGATCAAGGGTATGGCTAGATCAGGCGCATTGAACGTTCTACTCGAATTCGGCGAGGCGTGCCGGGTCGAGCTATCGGCAGATCGCCGCTCTGGTGGATAGTTTCGCCGATGAGATCAGCTTGCGAGCATTTCCTTGCGCGGATTGCTCGCAACAGTTCGAATCCCTGTCGCGCGCTCTCCCCAACATACAGCGTATGAGGGAACGTCGTGACTGCGGCACGATCGATCGGTTCGGGCCTGAGCGCGCTCGCTACGATCGTCGTGTATATCCAATTTTGGCGGTAAGGCGCTTCAAGCGTTCAATCGAAGAAATAAGGCCGATAGGCCGTATTTCCGACGCGTTTTTGCCGCATCAACAGAGCCTGCATCAGGATCCACGCATGGGGAATACCAGCAGGGAGAATGGAGATGGCGACGTGGCGACCCGATCCTTCCTTCTATCCATCACCGCGCATGGCGGCCAAGGCTCCAAAGGAAACGCTCGCCTATGTTGCAGCGTTCGACCCAGAGCGAAGGCGACCGGATGCAATCGCCGTCGTCGACGTCGACCCGGCGTCTTCAAGCTATTCGCAGATTGTCGGACAGGTCGAGATGCCAAACCTTGGCGACGAGCTTCACCATTTCGGCTGGAATGCCTGCTCGTCCTGTCTTTGCCCCAATGCGCCGCATCCGCATGTCGAGCGGCGGTATCTGGTGGTGCCGGGCTTGCGGTCCTCGCGTCTGCACATCATCGACACCAAGCCGGATCCGCGCAATCCCAAGATCATTCGCGTGATCGAGCCTTCGGAGATTGCCGAGAAGGCGAACTATTCCCGGTTGCACACGACCCACTGCGGACCCGAGGGAATTTACATCAATGCGCTCGCCGATCGCGACGGCAAGGCGCCAGGCGGCATCTTCCTCTTGGATCACCAGAGTTTCGACGTGCTCGGGCAGTGGGAAATGGATCGTGGGCCGCAGAAGCTTGCCTATGATTTCTGGTGGCATCTCGGTCACGATACGATGATCACCAGCGAATGGGGCACGCCGGATACATTCGAGAACGGGCTGGTTCCCGAGGTGTTGCTCGGCTCGAAATATGGCCGCCGATTGCATTTCTGGGATCTGCACAAGCGCAAGCACCTGCAAGAGATCGATTTCGGCGAGGAGCACCAGCTCGTCTTCGAGCTGCGCCCGGCTCATGATCCGACCAAGGCCTATGGTTTTGTCGGCTGTGTCATCAGCCTCAAGGACCTCTCGGCCTCGATCTGGACATGGTATCGCGATGGAGACCGGTGGGCTGTGAGGAAAGTGATCGAGATTCCGGCGGAGCCGGCGGACCCGGATTTGCTACCTCCCGTACTCAAGGGGTTCAGCGCCGTGGCGCCGCTCGTTACTGACATCGACCTGTCGATGGACGACCGTTTTCTCTACGTCTCGTGTTGGGGCACCGGCGATATGATCCAGTATGACGTTTCCGATCCCTTCGCGCCGAAAGAAACGGGCCGAGTGCGGATCGGCGGGATCGTTTCGCGTACCTCCCATCCGAAGGCTGTAAACGGAGCGCTGAACGGTGGGCCACAGATGGTGGAGATCAGCCGCGACGGCAAGCGGATCTATTTCACCAATTCGCTCTATGGCGCCATCGATCCGCAATTCTACCCTGACGGCATCGACGGATGGATGGTCAAACTCGATGTCGGCGACGGTGGCGGCATCGCCTTCGACGAGAACTTTTTCGTCGACTGGCCGAAGGGCCACCGCCCGCATCAGGTCCGCCTCGAAGGCGGCGACTGCTCGTCCGATTCCTATTGTTATCCATAGGGAGGAGGAGGCGACAGTGCGGTCTTCTCAGGGCGAATGACGACCGTCTGGCCATGGCTTTCGATTGTCGGTCTCGGCGCCTTTCACGGCATTAATCCGGCGATGGGCTGGCTCTTTGCGGTCGCCCTGGGGCTTCACCGCCAGAGCCGCCGGACCGTCTGGTTGTCGCTTGCTCCAATTGCCGTGGGTCATGCCATCTCCGCCGCTCTCACACTGGTGGTGGTCGTCACATTCGGCGCGGTATTAGAGCCGCACCATTTCAGGCTCGTCGCGGCACTGCTCATTCTCAGCGTCGCTGCCTACGGCGTGCTTTACGGGCACCGCCCCCGGGTGAGGGTCGGCATGCGCGCCGGCATGGCAGGCCTTGGCCTCTGGTCCTTCCTGATGGCAACGAGCCACGGGGCGGGCTTGATGCTGGTTCCCGCGGTACTCAGCCTATGCGTGGCGGATCGAGCGGGAGATCTTGCAACCGCGAGTTCGCTGCCGATCGCGCTTGCCGCCGTTGCCGTACATGGCGCGGCAATGCTGGCCGTCGTCGCGGTGGTGGCGATCGCCGTCTTCGAATGGCTCGGCCTTGCGGCACTCCGCTCGGCATGGATCAACTTTGATCGCCTCTGGACCGTGGCGCTGAGCGCGACCGGCATCGTGCTTCTCGTCCAATGAACCTGTGCTGTGACCGCGGTCGTGGGCGGGGACGCGCCCAATCTTGCGCCTTCACGTCGCTGATGTAACCGCGGACATCAGTGGCCGGCTCGGTGTAGGCATCGCCGAGCGTCTATTCCATGTTTGGGACGTAGGATCTTGGCGTCGTCCTCCTGGGGTAAGGCCGAGAAGCAATTGTCGATCGTGTAATGAAGAGTGCCCCAGGTAGCCGCGGGAAAACGGTTAGCGCAGCGCTCAGCCTTGCCCCTCACTCCAATGAGCCAAACTGAGCTGACATGCCGAACCACAGCCAACTGGAATTTTCCCGGCGCGATCTGCTATCTCGCCGGTCGCCGCACTCGTTGTCACGGGGGATGAAGCATTCAACTGCACCTTCGGTATGCGGCGATATGGCTTGGAACCAACTCCGTTCCCCATCGTTGCGACCAGGTAACTGCCAGTGACGCAAAGGAGGAAATGATGATTTCCGCAGACCAGATCCGTGAACATATGGAAGTTCTGACGGCTGACGGCACTCACGTCGGGACGGTGGATCATCTTGATGGTCCGACCCGCATCAAGTTGAGGAAGTCCGACTCGGAGGACGGCAAACACCATCTGATCCCGATTGACTGGGTCGATCACGTCGATGCCCATGTCCACCTGTCGAAGAACGCCAGAGATGTCCGCAGCCAGTGGGCAACCATCAATTGAGGAGTGGCAGGCTGCGGCTCAGGTCGCAGCTTCCTCTCCAAGGAGCCGCCATGACGCGACAATTGCAGAAGGGCGACAAAGTGAGCTGGGATACCAGCCAGGGAAGCACCGAGGACAGAGTGACCAGTAAACAGACCAGCCAGACGAAGATCAAGTGCCATATGGTGAAGGCGTCGGCGGAAAGCCCGCGATATATCGTTCGAGAGCGATAAATCGGGGAAGTGCGCCGCTCACAAGTCTGAGGAACTCAGGAAACATTGATGTCGGCATGCCTCGTCTGGACGAGAGGAGATTGAAATGCCAGCCAAATCCAAGGCCCAGCAAAAGGCGGCGGGCGCCGCACTTTCAGCCAAACGCGGAGAGACGCCCAAGAAAGAACTCAAGGGTGCTTCGAAGCAGATGGAAAAAAGCATGAGCGAAAAACAGCTCGAGGAATTCGCATCGACCAAGACAAAGGGCAAACCCCAGCATGTTTCCAAATGATCGTGCGACAGCCTGCGAGTTCGTTACGTCGAAGTCGAATGCATGGAAAATCCTGCGACATGATAGGACTCTGAAACAGCATCGAAAATCGCGCGGGCGGAGGCGTCGCGGTTTTTGGACATCCATCGCAGTTCGAGCGTGACGCCAGGGCGGCCCTCGCTGGTCTGTCCAAAAGAAACGAACAGCGCAACGCAACCTAGCGGTCCAAGCACCTCCGATAATTCCGGCAAGTCGGCTTCGGAGCTGTGAATGACGAGTGTTGCCTTCTGTTCGCAACGCAGCCACATATCCAGCTGCTTCATTGGCGACAAGACGATGAAGGCGACGGCGGTCGCCACCGTCCCGGTCAGGATCTGGCCACCGCCGAAGCAGAGACCGACGACGGTCATGAACCACATGGTAGCGGCCGTGGTGACGCCGGTCATCGTGTCGCCACGTCTCAGAATCGCGCCGCCGCCGATGAAGCCGACGCCCGTCAGCACGCCGAGGGGAAAGCGCAGGACGTCCATCTGCGTGAAATAACTAAAGGTTTTTCCGTAGGTCGATAGAAGGAGGTTTGCCTGGATCATCGCCAGGCAGGCGGCAAGAGCCACCAGGATAGTAGTCCTGAAGCCCGCCGGGTGACCGCCGCGCTCGCGATCGAGGCCAATCAGTCCGCCCGCGATCACCGTCAGTATGATCCGCAAGGCGATCTCCCACCAGCTTGGCGTCAGCGGCATCGCTTCCGTCAGGAATGAAGGCATGGTCTGATCCTGACTGTGTCGCCGCTCTTTCGCTGCTGGCCGGGCATTCGTTCCTCCTGCGCTACAGTACATCCGGTTGAGATAAACGCGGTGTCGGCCCGGACGTTCCCGGGGCGCCTCTGGGCCGTAGACGTTTGCAACAGGGCAAGATTGGCGGTTTGTCGGCCATCGGTGTATGGTTCCGGACTGGGACCATCCACACTAACCATAAGAGCGCGTAGCGTCTAAAATGGAGTCATTGATTGGCTGTTGCCTTCACCAAGGAAGAGAGTTTCGAAACCGCTTCGGAAACCCTGTTGCCGGACCGGGCAATTTCGCCGCATCCGAACCTCGTCACGCAAGCCGGGTTGAAGGCTCTCGAACTGCAGTTTCAGCAGGCGCGCGCGGCTTATGATGCGACGAGCGCCATCGAAGACGTAAACGAACGGCGGCGCCAAGCTGCCAATCCTTTGCGTGATCTACGATACTTATCGGCCAGACTTCGCACGGCCCAACTCATGCCTGACCCAACGTCAGCCGACCTGGTTGCCTTCGGCAGTACGGTCACTTTCAGCCGCGACGACGGACGCGTGCAGACCTATCGGCTCGTCGGCGAAGACGAAGCAGATCCCAAGGCCGGATCGATTTCCTACGTCTCTCCGGTGGCGCAGCTGCTGATGGGGAGGGCTGTCGGCGATGTGATGGAGACAAGCGGCCAGGAGCTGGAGATCATCGCCATCTCCTAGAGAAGCTCGTCAAAGCGAGCGGATCGGTACGAAGAATTTCGTCGAACCTCGGCAGCCGCACGGCCTACGTGTGATCGCTCCAATCGAAGAGTATCTCTGCCGCGGTGGAGCCTGAAGAAGAGGCATGCCTGACGGAATTAAAGACAGCGCTTCGCCACGGCGACGACTTCGCGCGTCAACTCCGCCAGGCGGTCGGCGGCGAGGCGGTTTATCTGCCAGTAGAGTGGGACGTCCAGCGGCGTGTCGGCAACAAGCTCGACCAGCCGTCCTGATGCGAAATGTTCGCGGGTGAGCTGGGTCGGATTCATTCCCCATCCCATGCCGGAAAGGGTGGCCTCGACGAAGCTTTGCGGCGAGGGCAGCCAATGTGTGGGGTAGTCCAGATCTTGGCCGAAAGTCTGCCTTACCCAGTTGCTCTGAAGCCTGTCCTTCTGGTTGAAGGTCAGGGCCGGAGCGTTTCGGATCGCCTCCGACGTCACGCCGTCCGGGAAGTGGCGGGCGACAAAATCGGGTGTCGCGGTGGCGTTGTAACGAAGAGTTCCAAGCGCGAAACGCCGGCACCCCCGGATCGGCTTCTCCAGGCTGGTGACGGCTGCGATCACCCGTCCTCGCTGCAGCCATTCGGCGGTGTGATCCTGGTCGTCGACGGCGACATTCAACAGATAGGACGAGGTTTTGGAGAAATTCGACATGGCCTCCACGAACCATGTGCCGAGGCTGTCGGCGTTGGTCGCGATCTGAAGCGTGACCCTTTGGCGTGGCTCGTCGGGATCGACAAGAGCCGGCAGCTGCCCGAAAAGCTCGGCCTCGAGCATGCCGACATTCTCGATGTGGCGACAGAGCCATTCACCCTTTTCGGTTGCGGTACAGGGGGTGCCTCTGGCGATCAGGATGACGCCGAGGCGTTCTTCGAGCTGCTTGACCCGCTGCGAGACCGCCGAAGGCGTCACGTTCAACAGGGTCGCCGCCCTTTCGAAGCTGCCGGTCTGGGCGACGGTTGCAACGGCGCGAAGAGCGGGATAGTCGAGCATGGATTAATTTCTCTTAATTGGGATAAGACAGATTAATTAGACTAAGCCAATTTCAGGCGATACCGCAACTTCATCGAAGCTGAGACGTGTTGCTGAAACGATGAATTTTTCGATTTATGTTACAGGCCTGATGATGGGGCTCAGCCTGATCGTGGCGATCGGCGCGCAGAACGCCTTCATCCTTCGCCAGGGCCTGCGCCATGAACATGTCTTCGCCGTCTGCCTCACCTGCGCCTTATCCGACGCGGCACTGATCATGCTCGGCGTCACCAGCCTCCAGCAGATCGTCGGCTTCGTGCCCTGGCTCGATCCGGTCATGCGGTACGGGGGAGCCGCGTTTCTGGCCTGGTACGGAGCCAAGAGCCTCTATTCCGCCTTACGGTCGTCCGCTGTGCTGACAGCGGCGGAAGCCGAAACGACAGGCTTTTGCCGTACGCTTGCGACCTGCCTCGCGCTGACCTGGCTCAATCCGCATGTCTACCTCGACACGGTGGTGCTGCTCGGTACGATATCGACGCGGTATCCGGGGCAGCAGGCTTCGTTTGCCGCAGGCGCCGTGACCGGCTCCTTCCTGTTTTTCTTTGCGCTCGGATATGGCGCAATGTGGCTGCGGCCAATCTTCTCCAGGCCAGCCTCCTGGCGGATGCTCGAGACGCTCGTCGCGGCGACGATGTGGATTATAGCTTTCAAGCTGATAGGTGGGATATGAGCCGATCGCCGTGAGGCCATCGGCCCGGGCCCGTGTTGCCGAGTTCGACGGCAATGTCGTCCGAAGACCTGAATGTCCTGATCCCATCCAGAGATCGGCATTATGCACGCGATTCCACGATCCTCAGAACCCGCTTCGGTCGAGCGACCGAGTTGAGGGGCGGCAATTCCATTTCACGCTGGCAATCAGCCAGCAGGTGCGACGGAAATCGCTTCAACTCCCGCAGCGCATGTTCGTGGTTCGCATCCCTGCGCCGATGCGACTTGAATGCTGAAAGGGCTTGTAGGATATTCCAGGTGCTTGATTGCGCCATGTCGAGCCTCCTTTGCTGCGCTAGTTGGCGACACGCTGACTATGGGGAGCGATTGACATTCAATCAAACAAAATGATATGCGGTTAAAGATCAGAAAAATTGAAAGATGCGACGATGAGCCTTCCCTTTCGCCGTCCCATTCCTTTGCTTGACAACGATGTGCTGCGTACCTTCGTCGCCATCGCCGAGACGGGCAATTTTTCCACTGCCGCCGAAGCGGTGTTCCGCACGCCGTCAGCAGTGTCGATGCAGATCAAGAAGCTCGAGGAACAGCTCGGCGCGACCCTGTTTTTGCGCGACGCCCGCTCGGTGACGCTGACACGCCACGGCGAGATGCTGCTTTCCTACGCCCGCAACATCCTCGCCCTGTCGAACGAGGCGGTGTCGCGCTTCATCATGCCGGAGCTCACCGGTGTCGTCAGGCTCGGCGCTCCTGAAGATATCGGCGAGCGGCTGCTGCCGAGGATCCTCAAGAGTTTTGCCGAAAGCTATCCCGGCATCATGGTCGACGTGACGATCGACATGAGCGTCGGGCTGAAGAAGCGCATGGAGGAGCAGCGGCTCGACCTGGCGCTGATCAACTGCGCGACGCGGCCGTTTCCGACCGGTGGCGAAGTGGTGTTTCGCGAGCGGCTGGTCTGGGCCGGCGCAAGGTGCGGTTCGGCGCATCGGCGCGATCCCCTGCCGATTTCGATTTGGGAGGACGGCTGCATCTGGCGCCAGGAGGCGCTATCGCAGCTCGAACGCAACAAGCGGCCGTATCGCGTCGCCTATCTCAGCGGCCACACGATGGCGCAACGCGCCGCCGTGCTTTCCGATCTCGCCATCGCGCCGCTGCCGCTCTCCTATGTCAGCGAGGACATGTCGATCCTCGGGCTGCAGGAAGGGCTGCCGGAGCTCGGCTCCTTCGATATCCGGCTGCTGACCGCCTCGCAGATGTCTGGACCGATCGAGACGGTGGCCGACAGCATCCGCAGTGCTTTCGCCGAGAGAGCGAAGGCGGTCGCCGCCTGAGGACGTCTTTCTCCCGCTGAACCTTTTGTTCCTTTGTGCGTTATCGGCGCGGATGGCACGAGTGCCGTTCGGGGTTGATTTCAAACAAGGATATTCGAAATGACGACAACGGCCAAAATTGCCGCAGCCTTCATGGTTCTTCTTGCTCTTTCCTCCTGCGGCAACACGATCCGCGGCATGGGGAAAGATACGGCGAACGCCGTCAACGCCACACAGGACGCCGGTCGCTCGGTCGACAGGGCTGCGAGGAAGTAATCGGCCGGCAGCTTTGCCGGGCTGAACGGGCCATCCGCGGCCGGATCAAGGCACCGGAGGATATGCCTTTTCGAGGCCGCCGGATCGGCTGAGACCGGTCCGGAAGGCTTGGTAGGCGGGATGCTGGCTCGAGCGAGCGGTTTCCATCAGTCGTATCTGCAGGCGATCCGGCGCCTGGGTCCCGAGCCATGATCCAAGGTTTTCAAGCTTCAGCGAGTTCAGGAAATGCGACTTCGCCGCAAGGTCGAGATGGCGCCGCAGGCCGTCGAGCAGGTTATCGTCCTGGGCGGCATTTTCCATGAGCAAAGCCAGATATGATTTATCGGCTTCCGACAGCGCGGCGAGCTTTTCCGCAACGGTATCGCGGTCGGGAAAGGGAACGTTGCCTGTCATTCGAATCGTCCGATCGTAGGTGCCATCTGCCGTTATAGGCTCGCTTTGACTTTTTCGGCTACATCGGCGGGCACCCATTTCACCCACAAGTTCTCGTAATTGCGCAGGAAATAGATAGCGGCATCCTCATTGCTTTCGCGATTTTCATCCTGCCAGGCGAGCACCTGGTTGATCGTCTCATTGTCCCATTTGCGGGTCTTGAGATAGGTCGTGACAGGTCCGGCGCGGCTGGCGAAAGACCTGGTCATCAGCGTGAAGGCGCGCGAGACCGGATAGGAATTGAGCTCAGGCCTGATGCAGCCGGCAACCGCAGTGCAGCGATCCCATTCGGCCTTGTTGTGACTGACGCCGAAGCTCAGCCGCGTCATGTCGTACTTGCCGAGGATGGCGGTCGGCGCCCAGTAATAACCGAGCCAGCCGATCTTATTGTCGAAAGCCCGGGCGATCGAGGCATCGAGCCGCTGGGGACTGCCGGTCTCGACAAGTTCGAAGCCCTTTTTGTCGGCGGCCAGGGCCTTGAAGAGGTTGGTGGTCGATATCTGGCAGCTCCAGTCGGCGGGACAGTTGTAAACCGCGCCTTTCGACGGATCATCCTCGGCAGGAAAGAGCTCGGGGTGCTTCAGCGCGTCCTCGACCGAGCGAATATCGGGATTGGCGTCGGCAATGAATTTTGGGATAAACCAACCCTCGACCGCGCCATCGGCGAGTATCTCGGCGCCCTGCACCAGCCGGCCGGTATTGACGGCCTGATCGAGCAGAGCCCTGACGGAGTTGATCCAGTATTCCGATGCGATATCGGGGGTGCCTTTCTCATTCATCGAGGCGAAGGTCGGAAGGGTGTCGCCGTCGACGATGGTGACGGAACAGCCGTAGCCGTTTTCCAGGATAAACTTGTCGAAGTTTGCGGCAATGCCGGCCGAGGCCCATTTCATCTCGGCGATCGATACTTTGCCGCATTCGGCGGCTTCGGCCGGCACGATCGCGCTCAAAAGAGCCGCGGCAAAGACGGCCGAAATCAAAAGCGTCTTCATCGTCTTCCCCGAATTCTTCTTAGACAACGTGCTGCCGGGATTCACCTGGGGCGATCCCGCAACAGGCGTTTCCCGTTCACGGGCGCCGTCCCACCGGCTCCGGCAACTCGTCGCAGACCATGTTTAGCAATGGCTTATTTTGTCGAAGCCTACGCGTTCGCTCGGAGAAATCAACCGTCTTCTGCTCGTGGTTGCGGAACTAAATTATTGAATTCGAAGAATATAGTTCGCAGCTAATATTTCCCCAGATCGAAAATTGACGCCGTCTGGGAACGCCGGCGCAGTGGCGGCGGAAATTCCGCCGTGCAGATCAAAAAAAGTCAAAATTAACATTTGCGTAAGCCTTCAATAACTCTCCGGTAAGAATGTGCCGTTATCAGTTGGGATGTAGCGGCAACGACCGCTGCTTCTCCGGTTCAGGTAGTGCGTACCGGAGAAAGCGAGCTTCGCCGTGTAGGGGCGAAGACGCCTGAGTTTTCGGCAAACCGCGCAGAGCCAAGGCCATGCGCGGTTTTCGCGCTTTCGCGAGAATATCCGAAGTCTTGACCCGGGATCGGCGGCCATTGTAGGCCTCCGGCTAGTGCATCGGCCCGAAAATCTGAATCGATTTTCGGAAGCGCGGTGCCCTAGGGAAAGGCGGCCGCCATGGCAAGAGCGATCATGCTGCAGGGAACCGGCTCGGATGTCGGCAAGACGGTGTTGGTGGCGGGTCTCTGTCGGCTGGCGGCCAATGCCGGGCTCACCGTGCGGCCATTCAAGCCGCAGAATATGTCGAACAACGCGGCGGTCGCCGATGATGGAGGCGAGATCGGCCGGGCGCAATGGCTGCAGTCGCTCGCCGCCCGCACGCCGTCTTCGGTGCATATGAACCCGGTGCTGCTCAAACCGCAATCGGAAAGCGGCAGCCAGATCATCGTGCAGGGCAGGGTGTTCGGGCAGGCGAAGGGGCGGGATTATCAGCGGCTGAAGCCGCAACTGCTCGGCGCCGTGCTCGAAAGCTTCGAAAAGGTGTCTGCCGGCGCCGATCTCGTCGTCGTCGAGGGTGCCGGCTCGCCGGCAGAAATCAATCTCAGAGCCGGCGACATCGCCAATATGGGCTTTGCGACGAAAGCGGGCGTGCCCGTCGTGCTCGTCGGCGATATTGATCGCGGCGGCGTCATCGCCTCGCTGGTCGGTACGCAGGCGATCCTCGACGAGGGCGATAGAGCGATGATCGCGGGCTATCTCATCAACAAGTTCCGCGGCGACGTCTCGCTCTTCGACGACGGCATCCGCGCCATCGAATGTTTCACCGGTTGGCCCTGCTTCGGCGTCGTGCCGTGGCTGCAGGCTGCCGCGCGCCTGCCGGCCGAGGATTCGGTCGTCCTCGAACGACTGGCGAGGGGCGGTGCCGGAGCGCTGAAGATTGCCGTGCCGATGCTGCCGCGCATTTCCAATTTCGATGATCTCGATCCGCTGAAGGCGGAGGCGGATGTCGAGTTGGTATTCGTGCGCTCAGGCGAGCGGCTGCCTGCCGATGCGAGCCTCGTCATTCTTCCGGGCTCGAAATCGACGATAGCGGACCTCGCCGATCTCAGAATTAAAGGCTGGGACAGCGATCTTGCGGCGCATGTCCGGCGCGGCGGCCGGGTGATCGGCATCTGCGGCGGCTACCAGATGCTCGGACGCACGGTCCGCGATCCGCTGGGAATCGAGGGCGGAACCTCCGAGGCGCCGGGGCTGGCGCTGCTCGACGTCGAGACCGAGATGGCGTCGGAGAAGACCGTGCGCAACAGCCAGGCCCGCTCGACCGAATATGACGTGCCGCTTGCCGGCTACCAGATCCATCTCGGCGTCACCGGCGGCCCGGATTGTATCAGGCCTTCGGCGATCATCGACGGTGCGCCCGACGGGGCGCTTTCGGCCGACGGCCGGATCATGGGCACCTACCTGCACGGGCTCTTCGGCAGTGACGCCTACCGCACCCGACTGCTGGAAAGCTTTGGGTTATCGGGCGGGCGGACGAATTATCGTCAAGGCGTGGAGCAGGCGCTCGATGAGATCGCCGGGGAATTGCAACGTTGCCTCGACCCACACTGGCTGGCCGGGCTGATTGATTAGCCGCCACCCATCAAGGCCGCGCCTGCGGTTTCGCGTCTCAGGGTGCGGCGCGTTGAAGAAGGTCGCGCAAGGGGCCATTTGAGAGTACCGGATTTCGCTGCCAATCAGAAAGGCCGAGAGAGGCCCGCTCGAAAACACGTTGGCCGGAGGTCGGAGTCTCAGAGGATAGGCGCATCTTCGGTCGTGCTGCATTACTTAATTCGCTCAAGAGTAGAATCGCGATGCGAAGCAGGCTAATAAAAGGTTGTTGATCCTCACGCGGAGGCTTGGAAATTAAAGATCATATCCAGTGGGTTATAGAGCAGGGAATCACCAGCGAGCATATTGGTGATCTCGTCGCCGGCCTGTGTGAACGGCTGATTGCGGACGGGTTTCCGATCTGGCGGGCAAGCATCCGCATGCCGTCCCTGCATCCGATGTATCGCGGCGTCGCGGCCAATTTCATGCGGGGCGGTGAGACTGTTCTCGAGAATGCGGAGCACGGCAGCGAGACCGAGCGCAACTTCGAGAAGACGCCGATATTCTATCTTCTGAACCGCGGTGAGAAGACGGGGCGATGGAACCTGGCGAAAGGCGAGGGTCTCCACTATGGCGAGCTCCACGAATTTGCGCTTGCCGGTGGCACGGACCATGTGGTCAATCTTTTCGAGTTCCCGAAGGAAGTCGCGCTGCGCGGGCTCGGTTTCTCTCTGACGAGCGATTCTCCGGGCGGATTTTCAGATGATCAGCTGGCTGTCATCGATGAACTGTTCCCAGCGCTGGGGCTTGCCGCTTACCGTGTCGCGGTTTCCAAGACCGCGACCGATATCCTCGCCGTCTATACCGGCGCCAGAACGAGCGCGCGCATCCTTGCCGGTGAAACCCGCAGGGGAATGGGCGGCTCCATCGATGCTGCCATCCTGCTTGCCGACCTCCGCAACTTCACGGCGCTGACCGAGGCCTATCAGCCGGGGGAGATCGTCGGCTTTCTCAACGAGCACTTCGAACTGATCGACCGGCACGTCGAGGAAAATTCCGGCGAGATCCTCAAGTTCATGGGCGATAGCGTGTTGGCAATCTTTCCGACGGACGCCGAGGATCCGCAAAGGGCTTGCAAGGCCGCATTGGCTTCGGCGCAGAACCTGCTGAGGGCAAACGAGGAGCTCAATCGCGAACGGACGCTGGATGGTGGCCCCGATATCGGTATTGATGTCGTCTTGCATCTCGGCGAGGTTTTTTACGGAAATGTCGGCGCCCAGGGCCGGCTGGACTTCACCGTGATCGGCAGGGCCGTCAACGAGGCGTCGCGGCTTGAAAAACTGTGCGGAACGCTTGAGCAGCCCCTGCTGCTGTCAGAAAGCTTCGCAGCGACCTGCGCCGTGCCCTGCGACTATCTCGGCGCTTTCGATCTGCGCGGCGTTTCGAAGAGAGCCGACGTTTACAGGCTTGCCCGCGCCGCTTCTTAGGCTCGCTCAAATCTCGCCCGACACCTCGCGGCGGCGCCGGTCGAGTTCTTCGCTGTAGCGGCGCAGCGTGTGGCTTTCGCTGAGCTGTCCCACCACCTTGCGCTCGATCAGATTGTTGACGACGGCGAGCGCTTCGCTTTCGCTCCTGTCGAAGATCGCCGCCGCCTGCTTTGCATTCATCTGCGGCTGCAGGAAATCATTGCGGTAGCGGACGAAATCGGCAAGCCTCTGGCTCTCGTCCTGGGCGTCGGTCGGATTGGCGTAGATCTCGGGCACGAGCACGAGGCCAGCATATTTTTCGTTCTCCTCTATGAGAATGACGCGTTGGGTTGAGCCGATCGGGAAGGCCTTCTTGAAGTCTTCCAGCGAGATATCGGCCTTTGCCGTCTTCACGTCGGCGCGCATCAGCTTGTTCACCGTCAGATTGCGGATCCAGCCAACGTCGTGGGCGCTGCGGATGCTTTCGCCGCGCAGGTGGAAGCGCCATGTGGCGAAGGAGTAGCCGAAGGTCGAGCGCACGACGAGCGAGGAGGTGATGACGGCGGCAAGAACCAGTGCCGTGATCGGGAAATCGCCAGTGATTTCGAGCGCCAGAAAGGTCATCGTCAATGGCCCGCCAATGACGGCGACCGCCAGGGAACTCATCCCGACCACGGCATAAATGACCGGCGTCAATGTCGCATCGGCGAAATAGGGGCCGCAATAAGCAAAGAGCTTGCCGAGCAGGGCGCCCATGAACAGCGAGGCGAAGAACAGCCCGCCTCTGAAACCGGAGCCGATCGAGATCGCCGAGGCAAGGGATTTCAGGAGGAAGAGACCGATCAGCGCCGGGATTGCCACGTCGCGGGAGAGGTTCAGATGCAGCGCGCCGTGGCCAGCCGAGAGCACCTGCGGCGAAATCATCGCCAGAAGCCCGACGATAATGCCGCCGAGCGCCGGGCGAAAGGGCGGGGCAATCGAGCTTTTGCGCGCCACCTCCTCGACGAAGGCCACGCCCTGCATGAGGAGAATGCCAACGCCGGCGCAGAAGACGCCGAGCAGCAGCGCCGGGATATAATCGGCCGGCACGACCGAGCCGAAGCTGCCGATATCGATGGTGAAATCGCCCTCGGCAAGCAACCTTGCGATGAGGGTTGAAACGAGGGCGGAGACGACGACCGGGGTCAACGACACGATGGTGTAGGTGCCGATGATCAGCTCGAAGGCGTAGAAGGCGCCCGTCAGCGGCGCGTTGAAAGCGGCGGCGATGGCGCCGGCCGCGCCGCAACCGACGAGTATGCGCAGGTCCGAGCGGCGCAGCTGCAGCTTGAGGCCGAATTTGGAGGCAATGCCGGCGGCGAGCTGGGTATAGCCGGCCTCCAGACCGACGGAGGCGCCGAAGCCGTTGGAGATCAGGTTCTGTACGGCAACGATGATGCTGTCGGTCAACGAGAGGCGGCCGCCATGCAGCGCATTCGCCTCGATCGGGTCGACCATCGGTTTCTTGCGCCGTTTGGCGAGGACCAGAAGCAGCAGGCCGAGCAGGGTACCGCCGATGACCGGGGCGGTAAGCAGCAGCATCTTGTCCTCGATGACCGACGCGCTCAACCTTTCGCTGTCGGCGATGCCGAAAACTAGCTGGTGCAACTCGTTGGAGACATAGCTCATGCCGGTCACGGCAAGACCCGAGGCGATGCCGACGATGGCGCCTGCCAGCGACAAGCCAACTTCGCTGCGGCGCGTCAGGGCGCGCAGCCGGCCCGGATCGAAGAAAACACGCAGCGTGCGCAGGCGGCGCCGATCCAATTTCATAAGCATGGCTAGACAACTAGGCGATGAGAGGCCGGGTCAAGGGCGGAGGTGCAGTCGCCTTGCAACGCAATTGCGGCGAAAAGCCGACGGTCGGGTCAAATATTTATGACGTAAGCCGCTGATAATAGACGATATTTCCGGTAGGGTCAGTGGTGTTGGCCGATCTTTTGCGCAGTCTGGAGCTGGAGCGGTTGCGAAGGTCGGTTGACTTCACCCCCCGGCTTGCCTAACCATCCCAGGGATAACGGATGGTTCCGGATCGGCATTTCGCCTTCCGGATGAAAAGGGAATGTGACGGGGCGGACCCACATCGGGCGCCTTCATCACAGCCGACCCCGCGACTGTAGAGCGGTCAGGGTCTTCCATCCGGCATCGAACCCTTTCGGCCGGCGGGCTGCAATCGTGCAGGCGGGCGGGATGGGCGGCATGCCGGAAAAGCCACTGGAAATGCATGGTGATCAACCGGGGTCGGACGCCTCTATCTCTACGAATCGTCCACCTTTTCACCGAGGCAGCCGGGAAGGCGAGGCAGATCCGCTGGCACGATCAGGGGCGACCGGACTTCCGGTTCGCCCCGATCGCCGCCGATAACCGCGAGCCAGGAGACCTGCCTTCCGTGCCGGGCGAAAAGCCCAACCCTGGGCAAGAGACCCGCTGCCAGCACGGAGGTTGTTTTGGCTGAACGATTGAATTCAGCGCCGCCTCTGGTGGTGCGCTTGGAAGGTCACTTGCAGATGCCGCCGCCGTCCGGCACGGGGCCGCTGGGAAGGAGTTTCCTTTCCTCCCTCATTCCTGTGCTTGTCACAGGAATCCAGCGGGCCCAAGTCCTTGGGCACAGGAGAATCCCTTCACGGCAGCATAGAATTATTCACGGCGCCGACGCGCCGTGGCTGGATTCCTATGACAAGCACAGGAATGAGGTGGGGCGGGGTACCGCATCCGGTCATAGGACTGTCTGGGCATGACGGCTGCCCCCTCCCACACCCTCATCCTCGGCGGCGCCCGTTCCGGCAAATCCCGTTTTGCCGAAAATCTCGTTATGGCAAGCGGCGACGAGCGCCACTACCTCGCCACCGGCCGTGCCTGGGACGAGGAGATGCAGACGCGTATTGCCCAGCACAAGGCCGATCGCGGCCCTTCCTGGACGACGCATGAGGAGCCGCTCGATCTTCTCGGCGTGCTTGCCGCGATCGACGGCGAGGGGCGCATTGTGCTTGTCGATTGCCTGACTCTCTGGGTGACCAACCTGATGATGGCGGAGCGCGAGATGGCTGTGGAATTTGCCGCGCTCGCTGATTTCCTGCCTGGCGCCAAGGCGCGGCTGGTCTTCGTTTCCAACGAGGTTGGCCTCGGCATCGTGCCTGACAATCGGATGGCGCGCGATTTTCGCGATCATGCCGGACGGCTGCACCAAATAATCGCGGCGCAGGCCGACGAAGTCTATTTCATCGCGGCCGGTCTGCCGCTGAAAATGAAGGGTTGAAGTTCCATGATCCAGCAGAAAATCCCCGCAACCGTCATCACCGGCTTCCTTGGCGCCGGCAAGACGACGATGATCCGCAACCTGCTCACCAATGCCGGCGGCAAAAAGATTGCGCTTATCATCAACGAATTCGGCGATCTCGGTGTCGATGGCGAGGTGCTGAAGGGCTGCGGCGCGGAGAATTGCAGCGAGGACGACATTATCGAGCTCACCAATGGCTGCATCTGCTGCACCGTCGCCGACGATTTCATTCCAACGATGACGAAGCTCCTGGAGCGCGAACAGCGGCCTGACCATATCGTCATCGAAACCTCCGGCCTCGCCCTGCCGCAGCCGCTGGTCTCCGCCTTCAACTGGCCTGATATCCGCACCCAGGTGACCGTCGACGGCGTCATTACGGTTGTCGACAGTGCGGCCGTTGCCGCCGGCCGTTTCGCCGATGACCATGCTGCTGTCGAGGCGGCGCGCGTCGAGGACGACTCGCTCGATCATGAGAGCCCGATCGAGGAGCTGTTCGAAGACCAGCTCACATGCGCCGATCTCATCGTCCTCAACAAGACCGACCTGATCGATGGGGATGGCCTGGGCCGCGTGAAGAACGAAGTCGCCTCCCGCATCGCCCGCAAGCCGGTCATGATCGAGGCCAGGAATGGCGAGGTGCCGGCAGGCGTGTTGCTCGGCCTCGGCATCGGCGCGGAAGACGATATCGCCAACCGCAAATCCCATCACGAGCTGGAGCACGAGGATGGGGCGCCACACGACCACGACGAGTTCGACAGCTTCGTTGTCGAACTCGGCGCTGTTTCCGATCCGACAGGCTTTGTCGAGAAGCTGAAGGGCATCATCGCCGAGCATGATGTGCTGCGCCTCAAGGGCTTCATCGACGTCTCGGGCAAGCCCATGCGCCTGCAGCTGCAGGCCGTCGGCAGCCGCATCGACCAGTATTTCGACCGCGCCTGGGCAGCGGGCGAGGCGCGCCGCACGCGCCTCGTCGTCATCGGCTTGCACGAAATGAACCAGGGCGCGGTGCGCAAGGCGATTGAAGCGCTCGTTCAAGGATAATCGATGCATCTGCTTCTGGCCCAGCAGGGAACGATCAGCGACGGCGAAGAGGCAATCGACCTCGGCCAGTCGCCGGGCGATATGCTGTTCCTTTCGGCTGCCGACACCGAACTTGCCGCGGTCGCTACCGCCTATCGCGGGTGCGAGGGAATGCCGCATTCGCTGAGGCTCGCGAATCTGATGAGCCTCAAGCATCCGATGTCAGTCGATACCTATGTCGAGCGAACGGCCCGGCACGCCAAGCTGATCGTCGTGCGTGCGCTCGGCGGCGCCAGCTATTTCCATTATGCGCTGGAGGCGCTGCACGCCGTTGCCGCCCGCAACGGCGCACTGATTGCAGTATTGCCTGGCGATGCCAAGCCAGATGCGGGGCTGGTTCCTTTCTCCAATGTTGACCTCGACGATCTCAACGCGCTCTGGGTCTATCTGATCGAGGGCGGCGACGCCAATACGCGGAGCTTCCTTGCTTATGCCTCGGCGATGCTATCGGGCGCGGAGAAGCCGGCGCTGGCAGTGCCTTTGATGAAGGCGGGGATCTGGTGGCCGGGGCGAGGGGCGATCGGGGTCGAAGAGTGGCGGCGGGTCGTCGGTTCGCATGTCGCGCCAACGTCGTCCGTCAAGCGTGGGGCACCCCCCTCTGTCTTGCCGGACATCTCCCCCACAAGGGGGGAGATCAGCAAGTCGCTCGGACTTCCAACAAAAAAATTGCGTGAGAATGCCGCACTTTCGGCTGAAGAGATGGAGCGAAGCCTCGCATCCCCGATCTCCCCCCTTGTGGGGGAGATGTCCGGCAGGACAGAGGGGGGTACACCAAGCTCGACAGAAGAGCTGGAATTCGAACCCACGTCCCCCATCGTCGCCATCAGCTTCTACCGTGCCCTCGTCCAGAGCGGCGAGACCGGGCCGGTCGAGGCGCTGGTCGAGGCCCTGGCCGCACTTGGCCTGCGGCCGCTGCCGGTCTTTGCCTACAGCCTAAAGGATCCCGTTTCGACAGGCATTCTCGAGAGCGTGTTTTCGGCGTTGAAACCGGATGTCGTCATCAACACAACGGGCTTTGCGGTCTCCGCGCCGGGCGCGGACCGGCAACCGACTGTGCTGGAGACGGATGGCGCAGTCGTACTGCAGGCAATCCTGTCGGCTTCGTCGCGGGAGGCTTGGGTGACCTCGTCGCAGGGTCTGTCGGCGCGCGACCTCGGCATGAATGTGGCGCTGCCCGAAGTCGACGGGCGGGTGTTGGCGCGGGCGGTGTCCTTCAAGACGGCGGCGCGTTACGACGCGGCTGTCGAGGCGAACATCGTCGCAAGCCTGCCCGACGCCGGCCGGCTCCGCTATACGGCGGAGCTCGCCGCCAGTTGGGTGCGGCTGCGCCGGACGCCCGCCAATAGGAGGCGCATCGCCCTCATCATGGCGAATTATCCGAACCGCGACGGCCGACTCGGCAACGGCGTCGGACTCGACACGCCGGCCGGCAGCATCGAGGTGCTTCGGGCGATGGCGGGTGCGGGTTACCCGGTCGCCGATGTTCCGGCCGATGGCGACGCGCTGATCTGGCATCTGATGGAGGGGCCGACCAATTCCCGGCATGACGGCCGGGTCATCCGCGAGGCTCTTTCGCTCAGTCGCTACAAAAACTTCCTGGAATCTCTTCCCAAAAAGATTCAGGATGAGGTGAGGGCGCGCTGGGGCGAGCCAGAGAACGACCCCTATTTTCGCGACGGCGTCTTCGCCCTGCCTTTCGCCCGCTTCGGCGGCGTCCTGGTCGGCATCCAGCCGGCGCGCGGCTACAATATCGATCCGAAGGAGAGCTATCATTCGCCGGATCTCGTGCCGCCGCATGGCTATATTGCCTTCTATGCTTTCCTGCGGCGCGAATTTGGCGCCGACGCCGTCATCCACATGGGAAAGCATGGCAATCTCGAATGGCTGCCGGGCAAGGCGCTGGCGCTGTCTGAGACATGTTACCCGGAAGCGATCCTCGGGCCGCTGCCGCACCTTTATCCCTTTATCGTCAACGATCCCGGCGAGGGCACGCAGGCGAAGCGCCGCACCGCCGCCGTCATCATCGACCACCTGACGCCGCCGTTGACGCGGGCCGAAAGCTATGGACCGCTCAAGGATCTGGAGGCGCTGGTCGATGAATATTACGAAGCTTCGGGTGGCGATCCCCGCCGCATCCGGCTGCTCAGCCGCCAGATCCTCGATCTCGTCACCGATATCGGGCTGGATCGGGATGCGGGGATTGCGAAAGGCGAGAGCGAAAGTGAGGCGCTGAAGAAGCTTGATGCCTATCTCTGCGATCTCAAGGAGATGCAGATCCGTGACGGGCTGCATGTGTTCGGCGTGTCGCCGGAGGGGCGGCTGCTGACGGACTTGACCGTGGCGTTGGCGCGGGTCCCGCGCGGGCTGGGAGAGGGCTGTGATGCGAGTTTGCAGCGGGCGATTGCTGCGGATGCTAGGTTGAGTTTCCCCCTTCTCCCCAGCGCGGAGAGGATGTCCGCCAGGACAGATGAGGGGGCGAGCGACGGCAGGAGCGGGCGGCTGAGCGCAAGCGAGGCAGAGTCTGTGGCCCCCTCATCTGACCCTTCGGCCCACCTTCTCACCGCCGGGGAGAAGGTGAGTCGCGCGCTTCAGCGTCCTTTTGACCCACTCGACTGCGACATGGCGACTCTTTGGACGGGCCCGCGTCCGGCTATTCTCGCAGATGTCCTCGACGCCCCCTGGCGCAGCAACGGCGACACCGTCGAGCGCATCGAACTGCTCGCCGCCAAGCTCGTTTCCGGTGAAATGGGGTGCCCAACCCTCTGGTCCCAAACCAGAACGGTGCTCGACGAGATCGAATCCCGGCTCAAGCCTTCCATTCTCGCCTGCGGCCCGGCGGAGATCTCCGGCCTTCTGCGCGGCCTCGACGGCCGGTTCGTCGCCCCGGGCCCCTCCGGCGCGCCGACGCGCGGGCGGCCGGATGTTCTGCCGACGGGGCGGAATTTTTACTCCGTCGACAGCCGCGCCGTGCCAACGCCGGCCGCCTACGAGCTCGGCAGAAAATCCGCGGAACTGCTGGTGCGCCGCTATGTTCAGGATCATGGCGAGTGGCCGGTCTCCTTCGGGCTGACGGCCTGGGGCACGTCGAACATGCGCACGGGTGGTGACGATATCGCCCAAGCTTTGGCGCTGATCGGTGTCAAGCCGCTCTGGGACATGAGTTCGCGCCGCGTCACCGGCTATGAGATCATATCGCAAGCAGTGCTCGGGCGGCCGCGCGTTGATGTGACGCTCCGGATTTCCGGCTTCTTCCGCGACGCCTTTCCCGAGCAGATCGCCCTGTTCGACAAGGCGATCCGCGCCGTCGGGGCACTGGATGAGGATGCTGCCGACAACCCGATTGCCGGGCGCATGCGCGGCGAGGCGGCTCGGTTGGCCGCTGCCGGGCTCGATGAGAAGGCGGCGGTGAAGCGGGCGGGTTACCGCGTCTTCGGCTCTAAACCCGGCGCCTACGGCGCGGGACTGCAGGCACTGATCGATGAAAAGGGCTGGGAGCGGCGTGCCGATCTTGCCGAAGCCTATCTCGTCTGGGGAAGTTATGCCTATGGCGCCGGCGAGGAGGGCAGGGCCGAACGCGGCCTGTTCGAGGAGAGGCTGCGCTCGGTGCAGGCCGTCATTCAGAACCAGGACAATCGCGAGCATGACCTGCTCGATAGTGATGACTATTACCAGTTCGAGGGCGGCATGGCGGCTGCGGCCGAGCAGTTCGCCGGTACACGTCCAGCGATCTATCATAACGATCATTCCAGGCCCGAACGACCTTTGATCCGCTCGCTCGAGGAGGAAATCGGCCGCGTCGTGCGCGGGCGCGTGGTCAATCCGAAATGGATATCGGGCGTCATGCGCCATGGTTACAAGGGAGCCGCCGAGATCGCCGCCACCGTCGATTATCTCTTCGCCTTCGCTGCGACGACGGGCGCGGTCGGCGCGCATCATTTCGAGGCGGTCTATCAGGCCTTCGTCGCCGATCCGGACCTGCGCGGTTTCATGATCGAGAAAAACCCGGCGGCATTCGACGAGATGAAGGAGCGGCTGCGCGAGGCAATCGATCGCGGGCTCTGGACGCCGCGCAGCAATTCGGCCCGGTTCGACCTGGCTGCTACGAAACTGAATGAGGTGCACTGATGAGTGACGAGATCCCAGAAAACGAATCGACCAAGGACGATGCCCGCCACGCCGAGAGGATGGCGAAGAAGAAGGCTGCGCGCGACAAGATCATGGCGACCAAGACGGACGGCAAGGGCCTGATCATCGTCCATACCGGCAAGGGCAAGGGTAAGTCGTCAGCCGCCTTCGGGATGATCTTCCGCCACATCGCCCACAGCAAGCCGTCAGCCGTCGTGCAGTTCATCAAGGGAGCGATGTGGACCGGCGAGCGCGACCTGATCGAGAAGCATTTTTCCGATCTCTGCCAGTTCCACACGATGGGCGAGGGCTTCACCTGGGAAACGCAGGACCGGGCCCGCGACATCGCCGCCGCCTCGGCGGCCTGGGAAAAGGCCAAGGAACTGATCCGCGATGAGCGCAATTCCATGGTGCTGCTCGACGAGATCAACATCGCGCTGCGCTACGACTATCTCGACATCAACGAGGTCGTCGCCTTCCTGAAGAGCGAGAAGCCCCCTATGACCCATGTCGTGCTGACGGGGCGCAACGCCAAGGAAGAACTGATCGAGATCGCCGATCTGGTCACCGAGATGGAACTCGTCAAACATCCGTTCCGGTCGGGCATCAAGGGCCAGCCCGGCGTGGAGTTCTGAGCCACTCAGTTGAGTGCCAGGCTGCGCAGGATGGCGGCCGTTTCCTCATCCGCCGGAAAGAAGGATTCGACCGCGAGCTCCGACAGGGTGATATCGACAGGCGTGCCGAAGACCGTCGTTGTCGAGATCAGCGACAGCAAGCCCGCTTTGTTCGCAAGCCGGAGGGGAACGGCGATACCGGCATAGTCGGCGTGGTTTTCGCCGGGCCGGTCCGACGCCGGATAGGACCGGAGCTCCTTCAACAGCTTTTCCAGAACAGGATCACCTGAGGCCGATATCTGCTGACGCAGCCTGTCGAGGAGGTGGCCGCGCCACTCACCGTGATTGACGATATGCGGCGCCAACCCCTGCGGATGCAGGCTGAGGCGCAGCACGTTGACGGGCGGCTCGAGCAGCGACTGATCGGCAACGCCTGACAGCAAGGGAGCGATCGCAGCGTTGGCGGCGACCAGGGTCCAGTGGCGGTCGACCGCCAGTGCCGGGAAGGGCTCGTGCCCTTTCAGCACCATGTCGACGGCGCGTCGCGCCGCCTCAAGGGCAGGATCATCAAGCTTGCGTTCGGCAAAGATTGGGGCGAAACCCGCCGCCAGCAGCAGCGGGTTGCGGTCGCGCAGGGGCACGCCGAGGCGTTCGGCAAGATGCAGCAGCATCTCGCGGCTCGGTGTCGCGCGCCCGCTCTCGATGAAGCTCAGATGCCGCTGCGAGATCTCCGCCTCCAGCGCCAGGTCGAGTTGGCTCATGCGGCGGCGCTGGCGCCACTCGCGCAGGTGATCTCCGAGGGAGCGGGCGGCCGGCGTCATCAGGTGGCTGCCGGCAGTTGGTCGATGAAGCCGCGCACGGATTTCAGCTTGCCGCCGTCGAGTTCGGCGAAATCCGTGCCCTTGATCAGCGCTTCGCCGTTTTCGGGCCCGAGCCTCCAGGAAAAGCGCAGGTTGTCGCCATAGCCGTCGGCCGCGCCGATCAGTTCGAAGCGGAAGCCGGGGAAACGGCTTTGCACGGCCTCGACCAGCGCATTGATCTGCTCGTGACCTTCGCCGCGCATCAGCGGATCGACATAGGTGGCCGCTTCCGCCCAGCTCTCGGCGATGAGAGCGCGGCGGCGAGCGCCATCCGTCTCGTTCCAGACGGCGAGGTAGCGCTCGGCTTTGGTCTTTGCGTCGTTCATCAGGTCATCTCCTTTTGATCGCCCGTCAGTTCCAGGCAGCGCGATCATGCGGGAAGGTGGCGCACCCTATCAATTACGCCTGAGGTAATGGGCGCTGGCTCAGATGCCAAGCCAGACACGCAGCGGATTTGCCGGATCGGCGAGCAGCTTCACCGCAAGGGCGACGCAGACGATGACGAGCAGCGGCTTGATGAGCTTTGCGCCGATGCGCATGGCGAGCCGTGAGCCCAATTGTGCGCCGAGGAACTGGCAGACGCCCATCAACAGGCCGATCTTCCAGAGGATTGCGCCGAAGCTTGCGAAGACGATCAGCGCACCGAGGTTCGAGCCGAAATTCAGAAGTTTGGTGTGCGCGGTGGCCTTAAGCACGCCGAAGCCGGCGAGGGTGACGAAGGCGAGCATGAAGAAGGAGCCGGTGCCGGGGCCGAAGACGCCGTCGTAGAAGCCGATGGCCGGCACCAGCGTCAGGCCGAAGGCGAAGGGCGTGATGAGACGGTGTTTGTCGAGGTCGTTGAGATTCGGTTTGACAGCAAAGAAGATCGCGATTGCCAGCAGCAGCACAGGCATGATCGCTTGAAGCACCTGTCCTGGTACGATCGTCGCAAGAGCGGCGCCGAGTGCCCCGCCCATGACGGACATCAGCGCCATCGGCAGCTGTTCGGAAAGCTCCACATGGCCCTTGCGGGCGTAGGCGAGCGTCGCGGAAGCGGCGCCGAAGATCGATTGCACCTTGTTGGTTCCGAGCGTCTGCAGCGGCGGGATGCCGGCGATCAGCATGGCAGGAACCGTAATCAGACCGCCGCCGCCGGCAATGGCATCGACGAAACCGGCGAAGAAGGCGGCCGCGCAGAGCAGCAGAAGCAGATCAAGGGCGATGTCAGGCAAGATGCTATTCCAGAAGGATCTTTCACGGGTCTTGTTGCATTTCCCCCTCCAAGCTGCAATGGCTGCAAGGACACAGCAGGGGTACATTCGGCTGCCTCCATGAGCGACATTTCTTTCGATGCGACAAGGCGCCATGTGCTCGGGCTCGGCTGCGAGCGCGGGACGCCGGTCGCCGAGGTGCAGGCGCTGGCCGTTGCGGCCCTGGCGGCGGCCGGTATCGGTGCGGAGGAACTCGCCGCTATTGCTTCTATCGACAGCCGCCGTAAGGAGGCGGCTATCCTCGCGGTCGCCAGGCATTTTGGCGTGCCGGCCGTATTCTTCGACGCGCCGCGGCTGGAGCGGGAAACGCCGCGGCTCAAAAATCCGTCGGCCGTCGTCTTTGCTCGGGTCGGCTGCCATGGGGTGGCGGAATCGGCAGCGCTTGCGGCGACCGGTGATAATGCCGAACTGATGCTTGGCAAAATCAAATCGGCGCATGCAACGGCGGCAGTTGCCCGTGGCGGGTTGCAGAAAGCCTGATGGTCGCTATGGTGGCGGCAATTCGCGGCGCCACCCGGCAGCCTCGCGATTCACATCTAGAGGAAAAATCATGCACAAGGTCATTTATGACACTGACCCGGGCGTTGACGACGCCATGGCGCTTCTCTTCCTGCATCGGCATCCCGAAATCGACCTGATCGGCATCACCACCGTGTTCGGCAATGCCTCGGTCGAGACGACGACGCGCAATGCGCTCTTCCTCAAGCGTGAATGGAATATTCCTGCACCCGTCGCCAAAGGCGCCAGCGTCACCATCGATGCCTCGCGCGCGGAGCGGGAGTGGCCTTCCATGGTGCATGGCGACAACGGCCTCGGCGATATCGAGGTGCCAGCGTCGATCGACCTGCCGCTCGATCCGCGCCCGGCGCACCGCTTCATCATCGACACCGTGCGTGCCCATCCCGGCGAGGTGCGCCTGGTCGCGGTCGGGCGAATGACCAATCTGGCGCGGGCGTTGAAGGAAGACCCGGAGATTGCGACCCTGGTCAAGGACGTCGTCATCATGGGTGGCAATTTCTATGTGCCCGGCAATGTCTCGCCGGTCGCCGAGGCCAATATTCATGGCGATCCCGAGGCCGCCGACATCGTCATGACCGCGCCCTGGAAGGTCGCAGTCATCGGCCTTGACGTCACCTCGATCACCACCATGAGTCGCAGTTATCTCGGCAGGATGGCGGCCGAGGGAGATGGTGCCGTGAAACTGCTCGACGCACTCTCGCAATCCTACATCGACTTCTACAAGCATGCGGTCGAGGACGGCATGATGGTGCATGACAGCTGCGCCGCAGTCTACGTCGTGGCGCCGGAGCTGTTCTCGTCCATCTCAGGTGCGGTGCGCGTCGTCTGCGGCGGCATTGCCGACGGCCAGACGATCGTCAAGCCGGACAATCGCCGGTTCCCGCCCGGCGATTGGGATGATCGGCCGAGCCAGATCGTCACCACAGGGATCGAGTCGGAAAAGGTCCTGACGCTGATCCGCGATACGCTGCTTCGCGGCTGAGTGTCTTCAACGCCGATTGGAATGTATTTCACCACAGCAGGCGTCGCCTGGCGTCATCCTCGGCACAGGCCACAGCGATACGCCCGGATCTCCGCAACCTCTCGCGGCGGGCCATTATCCGCCGAGCAAACCTAAGCGGGCGCCGGCGGAGCCGGGCACTTCGCCAAACCTGTTGGGGTCCTTCGAGCCAGGAGTTAGGATGATTGCAAGATGGACCGCCAGCAGAAAGATGCTCATGAGAATTACTGCCGTCAGGGAGCCAACTGCTTCGTAATAGCCGTAGAGCAGGTGAAGCATGAAGACTGAAGCGGTCCACCAGCCGCTCTGATCGAAATCATGCAGTCGCATCACCATTAGGCAAAGGCAGGTGATGAGCGCCAGCGCATAGGTTAGGGCGATTAACTCCTTAACCCTTGAAATCGCTTCCCGAGTTCCGACCAGCGTCAGTAAGTGAGTGAGAGCGAATACCACGGCCGCGGCGACAGCAATGACTGCCACGTTGAACAGGAAATAGCGAAGACGACCAAGCCTGCCCCGTAACGAGAATATTCTGAGCATTGTCCCCTTACTCGCGCTCATAGTTAGACGGTTGCATTGAAGCAGCGTCAAACGGCAATTGAAAGACTATCGTAGTTCTTTTTTGGCGAGGAAGAAAGCGGAGTTGACCGACTCCATGCGCGGCCGGTCGCGAGGGTAATATCATAGTGTATTCATATTGCTGCATCGCTTTCCTGCGATATCGAATCCGCTCGTTTGCAAAGTGAGTCATTGTCATCTCAGCAACTTCAAGTGAGGTGGCGCAGGCGGCGTTGACCTTGGCTCTCGCTGGGCCTAGATCAACAAAATGTCGAATAGCGTATTCTCCCATTTGCCGGCGTTGGAGCCGGGCAGCGTCTGGCTCGTCGGGGCCGGTCCGGGTGATCCGGGCCTGCTGACGCTCTTGGCCGCCAGGGGGCTCGCCGAGGCTGATGTGATCGTCCACGACGCGTTGGTCAATGAGGACTGCCTGAGGCTCGCGCACCCCGGCGCCGAACTCGAATATGCCGGCAAACGCGGCGGCAAACCCTCGGCCAAGCAGCGGGATATTTCGTTGCGCCTGGTGGAACTGGCGCGCGCCGGCAAGCGGGTGCTGCGGCTGAAGGGGGGCGATCCCTTCGTCTTCGGGCGCGGCGGCGAGGAGGCGCTGACGCTGGTCGAGCACAATATCCCGTTCCGCATCGTGCCGGGCATCACTGCCGGTATCGGCGGGCTTGCCTATGCCGGCATTCCGGTGACGCATCGCGAGATCAATCATGCGGTGACGTTTCTGACCGGCCATGATTCCTCCGGCATCGTGCCGGACAGGATCGACTGGGAAGCGATCGGCAAGGGTTCGCCGGTGATCGTCATGTACATGGCGATGAAGCACATCGCCCAGATCAGCGCCAAACTCATTGCTTCGGGCCGCTCGCCATCCGAGCCCGTGGCTTTCGTCTGCAATGCGGCGACCGGCGCGCAGCAGGTGCTGGAGACGACGCTCGGGCAAGCGACCGAGGCTGTTACCGCCTCCCGGCTCGAGCCGCCGGCGGTGGTCGTCATCGGCGAGGTGGTGCGGCTCCGAGCCTCGCTCGATTGGCTCGGCGCTCTCGCCGGACGACGGCTGCAGCCGTATCCGTTCCGCCAGTCCGGCCAGGTGCTGGCATGAGCGGCCTCCTGATCGCAGCTCCTTCTTCCGGCGTCGGCAAGACGACGGTGACGCTCGGCCTGCTCAGAGCCTTGCGTCGGCGCGGCATCGCGATCGCGCCCGGCAAGGCCGGCCCCGACTATATTGATCCCGCCTTCCATGCGGCGGCAAGCGGCACGCCCTGCCTGAACTTCGACCCCTGGGCGATGCGGCCGGAGCTGATCTCGGCCAATGCGACGCTGCACCGCTCCGGCGACCGCATTCTCGTCGTTGAGGCGATGATGGGGCTGTTCGACGGAGCGGCCGACGGGAAGGGGACGGCAGCGGATCTGGCCGCCCAGCTCGGCCTTTCCGTGGTGCTGGTCATCGACGCTTCGCGCATGTCGCAATCGGTCGCGCCGCTAGTAGCGGGTTTTGCCGGTTTCCGCGCGGATGTTCGCGTTGCCGGCGTCATCCTCAACAAGGTCGGCAGCGAACGGCACGAGGCGATGCTGCGTCAGGCGCTCGAGGCGATTCGGATGCCGGTGATCGCCGTGATCGGCACCGACAAGGCGCTTGTCCTGCCGAATCGCCATCTCGGCCTTGTTCAGGCCGGTGAGCATGCAAGCCTCGAAGATTTCATCGAGCATGCGGCGGATGCCGTCTCCGAGGAATGCAATTTCGAGTTTCTGCTGCGCATCGCCAGGCAGGGCCTCAACCGGCCGTCGGCTGCCAATATCGATCGCCTGCCGCCACTCGGCAGTCGCATTGCGGTGGCCCGTGATATCGCTTTCGCCTTTTCCTATGAGCATATGCTGCTTGGCTGGCGGCGGCGGGGGGCTGCGATTTCCTTCTTCTCGCCGCTCGCCGACGAGGCGCCCGCTGCCGATGCTGATGCGATCTATCTGCCTGGCGGTTATCCCGAACTGCATGCCGGAACGCTCTCCCAGGCGTCGAATTTTCGCGCAGGCCTTCTCGATGCGGCGGCGCGCGGCATCCGGATCTATGGCGAGTGCGGCGGCTACATGGTGCTCGGCGATGGGCTGATCGACGCAGAGGGCATCCGTCACGAGATGCTCGGTCTGCTGCCCGTTGTCACCAGCTATGCCGCGCGAAAACGCCATCTCGGTTATCGCCACGTCATGCCGCTCGACGGCGCAATCTTTCAGCGAGCGATGACGGCGCATGAATTCCACTATTCCACCCTCATCTCCGAAGGCGAGGGCGAACGGCTGTTTCAGGTCCGAGATGCGCTCGGAACCGATCTTGGCCCGGCGGGGCTCCGGCGCGGGCAGGTGGCGGGTTCCTACATGCATCTGATCGATCTTGCCGGGATTGCCGCGTGAGCGCGCCGATCGTCCATGGTGGCGGAGTCACTGCCGCTGCTGCCGCCTTTGGCGGCAGGCCGGAGGACTGGCTCGACCTTTCCACCGGGATCAATCCGTGCCCGGCTGCCCTGCCGGAAATCCCTGCAAGGGCTTGGCACCGCCTGCCGGACAGCCATCTGGCCGAAGAGGCAAGGTGGGCGGCGCGCGATTACTATGGGAGCGGCGAGATCCTGCCGCTGCCGGTGCCCGGCACGCAATCGGTGATCCAACTTCTGCCGCGGTTGCTGACAAAGGATGAGGGCGCCAGGGTCGCCGTCGTGGCGCCGACCTATGGCGAGTATGCGCACGCTTTTAATTCAGCCGGTTTTGCCGTCGATACCGTCGGTCATGTCGCTGCGATCGGAGTTGAGCATCGGCTTGCGGTCGTTGTCAATCCGAACAATCCCGATGGGCTGACATGGCCCGTGGAAACGCTGATTGGCCTGCATGACAGGATGAAGGCGGTCAATGGACTTCTGGTTGTCGATGAAGCCTTCGGCGACGCCGATCCGGCACTCAGTCTCGCCGGCCACGCGCAGCGGCTCTCAAATCTGGTGATCTTCCGCTCCTTCGGCAAGTTTTTCGGGCTCGCCGGCCTTCGGCTCGGCTTTGCGATTGCGCGTGATGATATTCTCCAGCGTTTCGAGGGATGGCTCGGACCCTGGGCCGTGTCCGGGCCGGCGCTTTCGATAGCAGGCTCGCTGCTGCGTTCGGACGTTTCCCCCATCCGCCAGCTCATCGATGAACGCGGCGTCGGGCTTCATGCGGTGCTGACCGGGCTCGGGCTGCAGATCGCAGGGGGAACGGCGTTGTTTTCCCTTGTCGACGATGCCAGAGCGAGCGACATTTACACGCATCTCTGCCGGCATCATATTCTCGTCCGCAAGTTCGACTATGCGCCCGGATGGCTGCGTTTCGGGCTGACGCCTGATCCGGCGGCGGACCGGAGGCTTGGCGAAGTCCTTCAGAGATTTGAGCGATGACGATCGACCTAAACCTTCTCGTGCTGCTTCTGGCGCTGCTGCTCGACCGGATCGTCGGCGATCCGCAATGGCTCTGGTCGCGCGTGCCGCATCCCGTTGCGATTTTCGGAGCGGTGATCTCCTATGCCGACCAGCAGCTCAATCCTTCAAGCCTCACGGGCCATCAACGGCGGATGAACGGCGTCGCCGCCATCGTAGCGCTGCTGTTGCTGGCCCTGGCGGCAGGCTTCGTGTTCAACCGGTTTTTCGCGCTGTTCGGCCTCGCCGGCATCCTGTTGGAGACCGGATTGGTGGCGATCTTCCTGGCGCAGAAGAGCCTTGCCGACCATGTCGCCGCCGTTGCCGTCGCCCTGCGTGAGGAGGGGCTTGTCGGTGGACGGGCGGCCGTTGCCCGCATTGTCGGGCGCGATCCCGAGACGCTGGATGAGCCGGCCGTCTGCCGCGCGGCGATCGAAAGCCTTGCCGAGAACTTCTCCGATGGCGTCGTCGCGCCGGCGATTTGGTATGCCATTTTCGGCCTGCCAGGGCTTTTCGCCTACAAGATGCTGAACACGGCCGATTCGATGATCGGCCATAGATCGGAAAAATACATCGATTTCGGCTGGGCGGCCGCTCGGCTCGACGATGTCGCCAACTGGCCGGCCGCGCGCCTCTCCATCCTGCTGATTGCTGCAGGCGCCTGGATCCGGCGCGGCACCAGCGCCTGCCGCGAGGCGATCCGGGTAGCGATGCGCGACGGCGGCTTGCACCGTTCGCCGAATTCCGGCCGTCCGGAAGCGGCAATGGCGGGTGCGCTGAATGTCCAGCTTGCCGGACCGCGCATCTACGGCGGCGTGCTCGTTACCGAACCGATGATCAACAATCCCGGGCGCGATGTCGCGACATCCGGCGACATCGAGGACGGTGTCTCCGTTTATCAGGCGAGTTGCATGGTGCTTGCCGGCATCACGTTCGGATTGTTTTTGTGCTTCCTGTGAGGGGCTTGCGCCATAGCTCACCCCCCGGTGGACAGTCACGCCGCAAACGTTTATGCGAAACGCCTCAAATCCATCAGACCGGAAGCAGAGCGATGACAGTTCAGGTTGAACTACCGTGCCCGAAGTGCAAAAGCACCAAAATGAAATTCGAGCGTCCCGAGATCCGGGAGACGGACATCATAAGCTGCGCGGCCTGCGGCCATAATCTCGGCACCATGGCCTCCATCCGCGAAAGGATGAACAAGGCCTATCAGCAACTCAAGCAGAGGCCGGCGGGGCGCAAGCTTCAGTGAGGGGAGCGGCCGTCCTGCGGCGCTTAAACCGGTCATTGCCCTGTTAGAATTGTGATTACCATTCGGGTTAAAGCTATGTAATCAAGTATCGTCGTAGTCTCTCTGTCGTGAGGGCGCAATCAAATGCGCGGGTGCGAAGAGGGATTATCATGAAGACGATTTTTGCCGCCGCGGCGGCAAGCTTATTACTGCAGTTTTCTCCGGCTGCGGCTGAGGCAGCAGCGCTGGTTGCCAATATCAGCATCGGCAAGCAGACGATGACCGTCACCGAGAACGGCTTCGTCAAATATCGCTGGAAGGTTTCCACCGCGCGCAATGGTTATGTCACGCCCACCGGCTCCTGGAACGCCAAATGGCTGTCGCGCGATCATCGCTCGCGCAAGTACGACAATGCGCCGATGCCTTACGCCGTATTTTTCAACGGCGGTTACGCCGTTCACGCCACCTTCGATCTGAAGCGTCTCGGCACACCGGCCTCGCATGGCTGCGTTCGCCTGCATCCTGACAATGCGGCCGAGTTCTTCTCATTGACGCGGCAGGCGGGTCTTGCCAATACCCGCGTCGTCATCACGCGCTGATCCCGGATCAGCGCCTGACTCCGAATGCGACGTCTGATCCTGTTACGCGCTGATTCTTTCCAGTTCATCCAGATCGGGAACGACGATATGTCTGGAGTTCTCGATCAGGATAACACCCCGCTTGCGCAGCCTGGTCATCTGCCGGCTGACGGTTTCGATCGTCAGCCCGAGAAAATCGGCGATCTCGGCGCGCGATAACGGCAGATCGAAGGCGGTGCTGATCGCGGTTTGCGGCTCGGCATGGGTCGCGATGAGGTGGAGCAGGCTTGCAACCTTCTCTTCCGCCGTGCGGCGGCCGAGCGTCAGCATCCATTCGCGCGCGGCGTCGAGCTCGTTGAGCGCCTGATCGTGCAGCCTGCGCTGCAGCTCCGGCGTCTCCGCGATCATGCGGTCGAGCAGGTTGCGCGGGAAGACACAAATTTCGGCGTCGGTTGCCGCCTCCGCCGACAGTGTGCTTTCGCGCACGAAGGGTCTGCCGACGAAATCGGGAGCGAACTGCAGGCCGACGATTTGCTGGCGTCCGTCCGGCATCATCTTGCAGAGCTTCACCACGCCGCGCATGATGTTCGAATAAAATGAACTTTCCGATCCTTGCGCAATGATCTCCGAGCCGGCCTCGATCTTGCGGCGCAGGGAGTGGCGGTTGAGCTCCTTCAACTGAGCGTTCGACAGGGCGCCGCAGACGACGCCGTGCCGCGCCTGACAGGAACGACATGCGACGGGCGTGCCTGTCTCGAAAATCTCGCTGCTGGCAACGTCCATCGTCGGGATCCTTCAAAAAGCCGGACATGTGAAACGCGATCGCAATTCCTTCCAGCGCGGCTTGATGATTATCAAATGCCAGCGCGCATAATTTGATTCAGATCAAAGACCGGTGCGGATGTTGGACAGCCGCATCCTGTTTTCGGCGCCTGCACTCGCCGGTGTTCCATTGCTGTTTAGGCAACACCTTATTGTCAATTTGCCGTAACGCCCGGACGAAAGCATTGGCTTTTGAAAAGGATTTGCCTATGAGGGGGTTTAAATCGTCATTTCATGAGGTACAGCGCGTGACCGCTACATTCGATAAAGTTGCCGACATTATTGCAGAAACCAGCGAGATCGATCGCGCCACGATCACGCCGGAGAGCCATACAATCGACGACCTCGGTATCGACAGCCTCGATTTCCTCGACATCGTCTTTGCGATCGACAAGGAATTCGGCATCAAGATTCCGCTCGAAAAGTGGACGCAGGAGGTCAATGAAGGCAAGGTTTCTACGGAAGAATATTTCGTGCTGAAGAACCTCTGCGCCAAAATCGACGAGCTCAAAGCGGCCAAGGCCTGAGCGACACACCAGTCTTTTTTGAACGCCCTGCCGCCCTGAGTATGGCGGCCGGGCGGTTTCGTTCCTAATTAGGCGTCACCGGCGGGCGGATTTGGCCTGCCGGGCCGGAGGATCCGAATGCTGCTGGAATATTTCCAGATGATTGACCGCGTCGAAGCGGTGGACCTGAAGAAGGGGACGCTTGCGGCGCGTTCCGTCGTACCGGCCAAGAGCCCCGTCTTCGAGGGCCATTTTCCCGGTATGCCGCTCGTTCCCGGCGTGCTCCTGATCGAGACCATGGCGCAGGCTTCCGGCATGCTGGTGCTTGCCGTGACCGACTTTGCCGCCATGCCCTTCCTGATGTCGGTCGACGGTGCCAAGATGCGCACCTTCGTCGAGCCGGAAGCCGTGCTCGATATCGAGGCGGTGCTGGAGCATGACGGGTCGGGTTTCGCGGTCACCAAGGCCAAGATCACCAGCGGCGGCAAGAAGGTCTGCGATGCGCAGCTGAAACTGCGCACCATGCCCTTCAGCGAAGTTCCGCTCGGCGATATCGTTAAAAAACGCGCCGGCGAGGTCGGGCTTCTCAAAGCGATCGCAGCGCAGGGAGTGGTTGGATGAGCAAGGCTGCAAACGACGTCGTCATTTCAGGCGTCGGCATCGTTACCTGTCAGGGCGTCGGCAAGGAGGCGCATATCGCGCTGCTTTCGGCGGAGAGCGCGCCGAAGGCGATCGTCGAGACAGAGAAATTCAAACCCTATCCGGTGCATCCGCTGCCTGAGATCGACTGGTCGCAGCAGATCCCCAAGCGCGGCGACCAGCGCCAGATGGAGAACTGGCAGCGCATCGGCGTCTTCGCCGCGGGTCTTGCGCTCGACGATGCCGGCTTCAAGGACAATATTGAGGCCTGCGGCACGATGGACATGATCGTGGCGGCCGGCGGCGGCGAGCGCGACATCAACGTCGACACGCTGATCGTCGACGAGGGCTTGAAGCGCAACGACCGCGAACTGCTGCTCAATGAGAAGCTGACGACGGAACTCAGGCCGACGCTATTCCTGGCGCAGCTTTCCAATCTGCTTGCCGGCAATATTTCCATCGTTCACAAGGTCACCGGCTCCTCGCGGACCTTCATGGGCGAAGAAGCGTCGGGCGTTTCCGCCGTCGAGACGGCGTTCTGGCGCATTCGCTCCGGCGAATCCACCCATGCGCTGGTTGGCGGCGCCTTTGCTGCCGAGCGCCCGGATATGATCCTGCTTACCGAAGCGATCGGCGCGCACACGCGCGGCGAATGGGCGCCACTCTGGTCGCGCTCCGGCCTCGAGGGCGGCGGCATGATCACCGGTTCCGCCGGCGCCTTCCTGGTGCTGGAATCGCGCAAGCATGCGCAAGAACGCGGCGCGCATATTTATGCGACGATCAGCGCCGTTGAGGGCGATCGCGGCAATCGCGCTGCCGGCAATTTCGAAGTGCGGATGGAACGGCTGCTGAAGCCTGCCGCCGAGCTGCCGGCAGAGAGCATGGCGATCTTCTCCGGTTCGACCGGCATGCACGAGATCGCCGCCCGCGAAAAGGCGGTGCTGGAACATCAGCTTCCGGGTGCGGCGATCCGCGGCTTCGGCGGCGTTTCCGGTCACACGATCGAGGCGCAATTCCCGCTGGGGCTGGCGCTCGCAGCCCTGGCCATCGATGCCAACGCAAAGGTTCCACCCTTCGACGCTGCCCATGAAGCGCCGATGAAGGCGGGCACCAAGGCGGCCGTCGTAACGACGGTCGGACACCAGCGCGGCGAGGGCGTCGCCGTTCTTTCCGCAGAGGCGTGAGGAGAGAGATATGACAGCTTCCGCTTACAGGGATCACCTCGGTCGGCCGATCGTCGCAGTGACCGGCATGGGCATCATCACTTCGCTCGGCCAGGGGCTGAAGGACAATTGGGCAGCTCTTTCCTCCGGCACCTCGGGCATCCATGCGATCAATCGCTTTCCCACAGAGGGTCTCTCGACACGGATTGCCGGCACTGTCGATTTCATAGACATTCCGGTGCCGAATGCCGTCGAGCGTTCCTATGCCTTTGCGCGCGAGACGACCATCGAGGCACTAGCCGATGCCGGTCTATCAGGCGATTTCAACGGCCCGCTGTTCCTTGCCGCGCCGCCGATCGAACCCGAATGGAGCGCCCGTTTCGAACTTGCAGACCGCTCGCCGGCCGCCGATCATCCGGGCGATGCCTATGAGCGCTTCCTGACGGCGCTGCGCCAGCGCCCGGACCCGGCCTTCCACGAGGCGGCCTTGTTCGGCGCGATTTCCGAGCGCCTTGCCGACCGGTTCGGCACGCGCGGCCTTCCCGTGACCTTGTCGACGGCCTGCGCCTCCGGTGTCACTGCGATTCAGCTCGGCATCGAGGCGATCCGCCAGGGCCGTACCGATCGCGCACTGACGGTTGCGACCGACGGGTCGCTCAGCGCCGAGGCGCTGATCCGCTTTTCGCTTCTGTCGGCTCTTTCGACGCAAAACGATCCGCCGACCAAGGCCTCCAAGCCGTTCAGCAAGGATCGCGACGGCTTCGTCATCGCCGAGGGTGCGGCGACGCTGGTGCTGGAATCGCTGGAAGCGGCGGTCGCCCGCGGCGCCAAGGTGCTCGGCATCATGAAGGGCGCCGGCGACAAGGCCGACAGCTTCCACCGCACCCGGTCTTCGCCCGACGGCGGTCCGGCGATCGCGACGATCCGCGCGGCCCTTGCCGACGCAGGCATCGACGAGAGCGGCATCGGCTACATCAATGCGCACGGCACCTCGACACCCGAGAACGACAAGATGGAATATGGCGCCATGTCGGCCGTCTTTGGCGAACGGCTCGTCGCCATTCCGGTGTCGTCGAACAAATCGATGATCGGCCATACGCTGACGGCGGCGGGCGCGGTCGAGGCGGTGTTCTCGCTGCAGACGATGCTGACGGGCACGCTGCCGCCAACGATCAACTACGCCAATCCCGACCCGTCGATCGTGCTCGATGTCGTGCCGAACAGGAAGCGGGAGGCCCAGGTTTCGGCCGTGCTTTCAAACTCCTTCGGCTTCGGCGGGCAGAATGCCAGCCTTGTCATGGCGCTCGAACCGGCTTAAGCGGTTCCCGACAATTTCAAGACGAGACGAACGCCTCCGAGGCGAGGGATTTTGCCATGCGCGCTTTGCAACTGATCGACGACCGCAAGCTTGAGATCACCGACCTGCCGGAACCGGAGGCACCTGCCGCCGGCGAGGTGACGCTGCGCGTCAAGGCGGTGGCGCTGAACCATATCGACGTCTGGGGCTGGCGCGGCATGGCTTTCGCCAAGCGCAAGATGCCGCTCGTCATCGGCGCGGAAGCCTCCGGCGTCATCGAAGCGATCGGTCCCGGGGTCGCCAATGTGCTGCCGGGCCAGCTGGTTTCGATCTATGGCGCGCGCACCTGCGGCCTCTGCCGGCCCTGCCGCGAAGGCCGAGACAATCTCTGCGAGCATATTTCCGGCGTGCATGGTTTCCATCTCGATGGTTTCGCGCAGGAGAAGGTGAACCTGCCGGCGCGTCTGCTCGTTCCCGCACCTCCCGGTGTGGATGCGATCGGCGCCGCACTCGCTCCCGTCACCTTCGGCACGGTCGAGCACATGCTGTTCGACAACGCCAAGCTCGAGCCCGGCGAAACGATCCTCGTCCATGCCGGCGGCTCCGGCATCGGCACGGCGGCAATTCAACTGGCCAAGAAGATCGGCTGTACCGTGATTACCACGGTCGGTTCCGATGACAAGATCGACAAGGCCAAAGCTCTCGGCGCCGATCACGTCATCAACTACCGCACCGACCGCTTCGAAGGCGTGGTGCGCAAGCTCACCAAGAAGAAGGGTGTGGACGTCGTCTTCGAACACGTCGGCAAAGACACCTGGGCGGGTTCGATGCTCTGCATGAAGCGCGGCGGGCGTCTCGTCACCTGCGGCTCGACCTCCGGCGTTTCCACAGAGATGAACCTGATGATGCTGTTCCAGCAGCAGCTGAAGCTCTTCGGCTCGTTCGGCTGCCGCATGGAGAACATGGCCGATGCAATGCAGAAGATGGGCCGCGGGCTCGTCCATCCGGTCATCGACACCGAAGTCGGCTTCGACGATATCGACCGGGCGCTGGAGCGGATGGAAAGCCGCCAGATCTTCGGCAAGATCATTCTGAAGATGGACTGACCTCACGTGAAGCTGTTCATTACCCGGGTCGTTCTGGCGCTCAGAAATTTCCAGCAATGGCTGGTGGCGCAGGCGATGTTCGGCTTCCTGAACGTGCTGAAGCTGTTTCCGGCCGATGGCGCGATTCGCTTCGCCGACCGGATGATGCGCCGCCTCGGCCGGCGGACCCGCCGCCATAAGCTGATGCTCGTCAATCTGCGCAACGCTTTCCCTGAGAAGAGCGAGGCCGAGATCGAAGAGATCGCGCTCGGCAGCTGGGGAAATATGGGTCGGCTCGCGGCCGAATACGTCTTTCTCGACCAGCTCTTCGACTACGACCCCGAACGGCCGGAGCCGGGCAGAGTGGAGGTGTCGGGCATCCCCATTTTCCTCGACCTGCGTGACAATCCGCGCCCCTTCATCGTCTTTACCGGCCATACTGCCAATTTCGAGCTGCTGCCGGTGGCGGGCGCGGCCTTCGGGCTCACAGTCACCGTGCTTTTCCGGCCGCCGAACAATCCCTATGTCGCAAAGAAGGTATTCGACTTCCGCAGCGCCCGCATGGGCAAGCTGGTGCCTTCGCATGCCGGCTCCTCCTTCGCGCTCGCACGCCAGTTGGAGGCGGGCCAGGGGGTGGGCGTGCTCGTCGACCAGAAATTCGGCAAGGGGCTGAAGGGCACCTTCTTCGGGCTAGACGTGAAGACCAATCCGCTGCTGCCGAAGCTGGTGCGCCAGTTCGATTGCGAGGTCTATCCGGCACGCTGCATCCGCCTGCCAGGTAATCGCTATCGGCTGGAAATCGAGCCGCGGCTGGAGATGCCGCGCGACGCTAAAGGTTATCTCGACCTGCCGGCGGCCGCCCAGCTACTCAACGACAAGGTGGAGAGCTGGGTGCGGGAATATCCGGAACAATGGCTCTGGTATCACGACCGCTGGCAGATCAAGAAGACGCTCGCGCCTTGAAAATCAAACCCTGATTTATCAGCGGTGAAAAGCGGCAGGTGCGCTCGGATTGAAACCGAGTAAACTTCATGTTAGCCGTCACCACCAAGGCGCGAATAACAGCCACCTTAGGGCGCATTTGGGAAAGTGCTGCCACACAATTTGGACACGCCACTTGGGACAATGGGAGTGGGAGGCGTCTTGCTGGAGCTTTTTCGAGCCTTTTCCTTGCGCTGCGCGCAAATAGAGGAAGCCATACGTCTGGGCGATGATCAACGCGTCATGTTGCTCGACCGTCACGTCGAGCCGCTGGTCGAGGCTATCCTGGCCTGCCGGGCGGCCAATCTGCTCGAGGTCTATATGCAGCTACAGTTCGTCAGCCATCTTGTCGCTCGGGACGCGGACGACAGCGCCAGCGTCAGAGAACATGCGGCGGTGCTTTCCCATCTGCTCGACTGCTATTTCGGCACGCATGCGCCGGACTGGCGGGTGCCTTCGCCGCAGGATGTGCGCATCGAGCCGCCGGCAGCCTATGTGCCCGACACCGACAACGGCCAATTCCTCAACGCGGCGATCCTCGAAAGCCTGCCGGGCCGTGTCGCGGTGCTGACCAGGGACTACCGCTACCTCTATTCCAACGCGGCCAACAGCGTCCATCTCGACAGGAAGCCAATGGAACTGATCGGGCGTCACCTTTCCGAATTCATCGGCGAGGAGCGCTTCGCCGAATGCGCCAAGCACAGGCTGGACGCGTGTTTTGCCGGCGAGGAGATCGACTACACCTATGAGCGCCAGGCTGGCGGCGGCGCATCGCGGCAGATACGCTGTCGCATGTCGCCGCTGCGCGACGCGGGCGCGACGGTGATCGGCGCTCTGATCGTGATGGATCGGTAGTTTAGAGCAATTCTGTTTTTCTTCGAATCACGGAATTGTTCTATCGCTTGGTTTTCACGCAATTCCGGACGCAAAACCGCTGCACACTGTTGCTGGAATTGCTCTAACTTACGCCGTCGCCCAGACGGCGAGCTCGTAGCCGTCGCGGTCGAGGAAATGAAAGCGGCGGCCGCCGGGGAAATCGGTGATCGGCCGGCAGATCGTGCCGCCGGCGCGTTCGACCGAGGTCAGCACCTCTTCCAGATCCCTGGCGTAGACAACGACCAGCGGGCCGCCCGGCCGAACGGGGCCGAAATCGGTGAAGCCGCCCTTCAGCCGGCCATCATCAAATTCGCAGTAATTCGGGCCGTAATCGGTGAAGCGCCAGCCGAAGGCCGAGCCGTAAAAGGCTTTGGCGGCGGCGATGTCGGAGACGTTGAATTCGACATAATCGATGCGGCGATCGTTGTGTTCGGAGTTTTGAGCCATCTATCTCTCCATCAGGGCTTTCAGCATGACGAGATCCTTCTCGATATGCGCGGCATCGGCGGCAAATTGCGCGTCTGTCATGCCGGGCAGGCGCAGCAGCGTGAACATGACCTCGCAGCCATCGCCGTTCGGGACGATGCGCAGGGCATTATAAACCCTGAGTCCGGATTCGATCGTCACCGTATGGTCGATCACGCCGAATTCATTGGCGGGAACCAAGCTCACCTTGATGACGCCGAGGGGACCGTGGGCGATCCAGTCGGCGCCGTCGGGCTCGAAGCCGGTGGCAAGCCCGGAGGCCCAGAGCGGCATGTTTTCCGGCTTGCCGGCGAAGTCGTAGACATCCCGCCAGTCGCGCTCGATCGACTGGTGGATGATTTTTGCAGGCATTGTCGTCATGGTGCAGGTCCTTGTATTTTGGTTTCCCTGAAATAATAAGGCCGGCTGGCGGTGTCTTGAACAAAACGGTCAGCCCGACCTTTTCCGCCCGCCGAGTTGGTCGAGGATGATCGCGGGGGTCAGCGTCGAGAGTTCTTGGACCTCGCGGGTCATATGGGCCTGGTCGGCAAAGCCTGCTTCCAGCGCGAGGCCGGCTAGTGGCGTCGCACCCGCCCTGCGGCAGAGGTCGAGGAAACGTTGGAACCGGCGGATGCGTTCCAGAGTCTTGGCGCCATAGCCGAAATGATGGTGGCAGCGGCGGCGCAGCTGCCTTTCGCCTATGCCGAGCCGGTCCGGCAGGCCGGAGACCGGGCGGTTGCTGTCGGCGGCGGCGAAGATCATGGCGGCGTCGCGGGCGGGCTCCTCCTCGTCGCGCGTGGCCTCTTCAAGCAGACGGCCGAACAGCGTCGCGGCGGCCTCGGGTTCCGGGCAATCTTGCAGCCGCGCCTCGAAGTCGCTCGTGTCCTTCCGGCCGATGTCGGTAAGCGGCACCGAGAGGCCGACCAGCGCCGAGAGCGGCGTCTTCAGCCAGGATGCTGCGGCGCCCGGAGCAAAGCGCGCGCCGATAACGGTCGCGTCTGGCCTTATGACAGGGAAGGCTGCCGTCCTGTCGGGCCCGGCGACCTCAAGCCTTCCGTTAATCCAGAGGAGATCACAATAACCATCCGGCACGATCGCCACCCTCGCCGGCGGTCCATCGTTCAGCGTATGCGACCAGAGGCGGCTGAAATGGCGCCACAAGGCGGGCGGCGGCGCATATTCGCGGTAGCGGCCGGCGCGGGCCGCAAGCAGCGCCATGTCTTTTCGTCTTTTCGAAACCAAACGCTATCTCCCGAGGTCCGCATGATAACATGAGATAGGGCGGCACGGGCGATCGCGAAAATTTGCGGCTTCCGGATCGGCCGCAGATGAGAGGTTGTCGGACAAGTCAGGCGATCAAAGCCGCATTTCGTTGGCTTTTGCGAACCGATTAGACCCTCGCGAGACTTGCCGTTTGAGCGAGACAGTGCCACAACACCGGTCCAAATGACACATCGGAGGTTTGTCGTGGAAAAGGCAGAAATCGGACTGATCGGCCTTGCGGTCATGGGTTCCAACCTGGCGCTCAACATCGCGGAGAAAGGCAATAAAATCGCGGTCTTCAACCGCACGCCCGAGAAAACCGATGAATTCTATGAAAGCGCCGGCGATCTGAAGAAGCAGATCGTTCCCTGCAAGACCATCGAAGAGTTCGTCGATGCGATCCGGCCGCCGCGTCCGATCATCATCATGATCAAGGCCGGCGACGCCGTCGATCAGCAGATGGAGGCGCTGCGCCCGCATCTCACTAAGGGCGACATCATGATCGATGCCGGCAACGCCAATTTCCGCGACACCGTCGCCCGCTTCGACCGCCTCAAGGATACGGAGCTGACCTTCATCGGCATGGGGGTTTCCGGCGGCGAAGAAGGTGCGCGCCACGGCCCGTCGATCATGGTCGGCGGCACGGAAGAATCCTGGAAGCGTGTCGAGAAGGTGCTGACGTCGATTGCCGCCCGTTACAATGACGAGCCCTGCGTCGCCTGGCTCGGCAATGACGGCGCCGGCCATTTCGTCAAGACCATCCATAACGGCATCGAATATGCCGACATGCAGATGATCGCCGAAATCTACGGCATCCTGCGCGACGGTCTCGGCAAGAGCGCCTCCGAAATCTCCGGCATCTTCGGCGAATGGAACAAGGGCCGGCTGAACTCCTACCTGATCGAGATCTCCGAGAAGGTGCTTGCGGCGACCGATCCGGTTTCCGGCGGGCCGATGGTCGACATGATCCTCGACAAGGCAGGCCAGAAGGGCACCGGCAAGTGGTCGGCGATCGAGGCGCAGAACATGGGCATTCCGGCAACGGCGATCGAAGCCGCGGTCGCCGCTCGTAGCCTCTCCTCAATGAAGTCGCAGCGCGAAGCCGCCGAAAGGATCTTCGGCACGCAGGCCGTCTCCTTCCCGATCGCCTACGGCCCCGAGCTCAACAAGGATCTGGAACTGGCGCTGTTTGCCGCCAAGATCGGCGCCTATGCGCAGGGATTCGCTGTAATGGCGGAAGCTTCCAAGGAGTTCAACTGGTCGCTGCCGATGCCGACGATTGCAAAGATCTGGCGCGCCGGATGCATCATCCGCTCACAGTTCCTCGACGAGATCACCAAGGCTTTTACCGATGCGCCCGATGCGGCGAACCTCATCGTCACGCCGGCCTTCTCGTCCATGGTCAAGGAATCGATCCCAGCGCTTCGCCGCGTCGTGACCGCCGCTCTCGCCGCCGGCCTTCCGGTGCCGGCGCTGACCTCCGCGCTCACCTATTTCGACGCCTACCGCCAGGGCCGGGGCACCGCCAACCTCATCCAAGCCCAGCGCGACTTCTTCGGCGCCCACGGCTTCGACCGCCTGGACGGCAAGGATTTCCACCACGGTCCCTGGGGCAGCGGTGCGGCGACCTTCTGAGGTTTGCGTAGAAGCAATCAGGAAGCCCGACCATCGTGCCGGGCTTTTTCGTTAGGTGCATGGCGCGCTGCGCCGGCCGACGTGGCGCCGTAGCGCAGCTCCCGGTGGGGTAGTATGACTTGCTGATTTTCGACTTTCCCTTCATAGCATCTGCGGAACATTGCTCCTGAGGATTGTAGGGATGCTAATCCGATATGAGACGCCCGCAGATATCGATGCGATCCACGATTTGACGTCGATCGCCTTTGCGGCCATGCCCTACAGCGAAGGTATTGAGGCGGAGATCATCCGGAGGCTTCGCGCGAGCGGCGATCTCACGATCTCGCTGGTCCTCGAGGAAAAAGGCGAGATCCTGGGGCATGTCGCGTTTTCGCCGGTGGCGATCAACGGTGCGCATCGCGGCTGGTTCGGACTGGGTCCGATATCAGTCAAGCCGGGGAGACAGCGGCAAGGCATCGGCAAGGCGCTGATTGCAAAGGGGCTCGCTTTGCTGGAGGAGATGGGCGCCAGCGGATGCGCGCTGATCGGCAATCCCGATGTCTATCGCGGCGCTGGTTTCAGCAGCGACGGGAAACTCAGCTATCATGATCTCGACAAGCGGCTCGTCCAGCGCATTGTCCTTCGCGGGCCGGCGCCGAGCGGCACGCTCCGGTTCGCTCCGGCGTTCGAAAACTAGATCTTCAGCAGAAAGGCAATGACATGTCCGGAATGGGCGCGATCACCCTCCGAACCGCACGCCTTAGGCTCCATATGCCTGAGATCGATGACTTCGCCGCTGTGACTTCTAATGTAAATGCAACAAGGGCTTAAAGGCTACTACAGGGCAGGGAGATCAGCCCCCGATCCGACCGGCTGGGCCGGGTTGAAAGGGCGGAGCGGGGGCGGGTGATGACGCACCCCTTCGGCTTTAGCTTTCTCACTAGCAATTGTTCTTTTACCGCTCGATACTCGCTGGGACTTGCATGGCGCAGTTGGGGATCAAAGCCGCACGATGCTTCCGGAAATCAACCTGCAAGGTGACGTCGACATCGCCGCGCTGTCACCACTTCTTCGCGGCATGCTTCTTTCGGTTGCCTATGCTGACGGTGAGGGTGGCATAGGATTGACGGCGACCGGCGCCATGAACCGCAAGTTCGTGCATTGGGCCGCTGTGCACTTCCTCTGGCCAGGATTCACAGCCGAGGACCTCTACAGCATGAACAAGGTGCTCAATGAAAGCGACATGCCGCCGCTTTGGGTCGTGTGCGATATGGCCCGTCATCTGAAGCTTCTTCGCCGGAAAAAGGATGTGCTGCTGCCAACCAGACGCGGCCGGGAGTTTTTGGTGAACCCGCAAGCCTTCTTCGATCTGGTCGCCACGGATTATCTCCATTCCTATGTCCACGCCACCGAGCGGGAAGAGGAGGTCCGAGCGCGGTTACGCTGGTGGCGCATGTTCCTCAATCTTCTCAATATCAAGGCCAGAGAAGGTTGCACGCCAATGGACGTTGTGCAAATACTCTATCCAGACCTGACGCCTTTGTCGGACACCGAAATGACCATAGAAGCCTGGGAGTTGAAATCCGATCTTCAGTATGGCGTCTTCCAACGCTTATGCTGGCTCGGCTTGCTCTACGAGGCACGAGAGGGGCTCACTCTTCTGCAGGATGGATCCTTCCACAAGACGCCACTTTGGGCAGCTTGCCTGCAGTTGGAATCGGATACGCAAAGCGATATCGGCGTGCATTGACGATCTCTATTCTGCCGCTGGCTGCCTAATAACACTTTCTCTCGCCGCGCAATCACCGCAGGATCATTCATGAAATCCGTCCTCCGCCCCGGCTTGCCGTCATTTGTTCACTTCACGCCTGAACACTTCAGCTGGGGTGCGGAACCCAAGGCATTTTCTCGGCGTACTGTTCAACCGATCGATCAGTGATCGTATCGATTCATCAGGAACGGACAGGACAGCAGTATCCCTCGGCAGGTAACGCCGAATCCGCCGATTCATGTTCTCAACGGAGCCTTTTTGCCAGGGCGCAGACGGATCGCAGAACCATGCATCGGTTCCCATTCCTTGCTTCAGTCGCCGCCAGGAGACGAATTCAAATCCGCGATCAAACGTCAAACTTTGCCGGGCATGCCTGGGCAGGGGGCTGAGCACGTTGATGAGCCGCTCCATGATCGGCTTGGACTGCCGGTCGTTGTTCTTGAACAGCATGGTGAACCGGCTCATCCGCTCGACAACCGTTGCCACATTGGCATTGCCCTGAACCCTTTCGAAGATCATCAGATCGGCTTCCCAGTGACCGAATTCCTTGCGATCGTTGATGGCTTCCGGCCGATGTTTGATCGAACGCTCATCTGGAAAGACCGGGTTCTGCGGTTTGCGAGCATATCTCGGCCGGCGCTTTCTCCGCCGTTCCGGAAGAAGCCGCGCCAGTTGCTGCCGTTGTCCTTCCGGTGAATAGACATATCGGTAGATCGTCTCGTGACAGACGCTTGCCTTGGCCGCTGGTTCGATCTTCAGTCGTCCAGCAATCTGTTCCGGCGACCAGCCGGATTCCAACTTTCCGATCACTTCGTTCCGCAGATCCTCGCGACGAAAGAGCTTGCCGATCCGCCGGCGCCTGTCGCGCGCCATGTCGTTGGCGGTCATCGCCCAGTAGCCCTCGGCATCGGGGAATTCCTGATCGTGCCAGTAGTTGCGTTTGATCTCCCGGGAGATGGTCGCGCGGTCCCGGCCGAGGCGTCTGGCGATCTCAGACTGGCTAAACTTCTGATCCAACATCCTGGAAATCGATCGGCGTTCGTCAAAACTCAAATGCGAAAAGGTACGGATCAAACCATGGCTCCCGAAAAGCAGGCAGCTTAGCGCCTTTGTTGCAGTTCGAGATAGAATGTGCCCGCCTATGCGCGGCTGATGGCTTCGCCGCGGTCCACCGGAATGGGCGGCCCGTTCGACGCGCGCGCGGCATGGGGGATGTTCTGCACGACGTGGCTCTGTGGCGGCTGGGCACGGAGCGCTGATGATCGATCTCGTTGAAACCGGCGAATGTATCGGCCAGGTGGGGATCAACCACGGGCCACTCTTTCCGGAAAAGGAACCTGGATGGTTCGTTTATGGAGGGGATGAAGGCAGGGGCTATGCGACCGAGGCAGCCTTTGCGTTGCGCGGCTGGGCTTTTGAGACACTCAAGCTGCCGTCGCTTGTGAGCTATATCGCTCCCGGCAATGCGGCATCCGTGGCCGTTGCCGAGCGGCTGGGGCGCGTCTCAATCCCATAGCGCCCCGGAACGAGCCCAGCGATCTTGTTTACCGCCACATTCCTTCCTGAAGCGCGCATATGGTTGCGCGTGTGGGGCGGTTGGGGACGACGTCTCAATCCCTATATGTTGATGGATCAGGATCGGACGCTGCCAAAATGGATGTAGGATGACGAACGGCACACGTGAGCACTGGGACGAAGTCTATCGCACGAAGGCAGCCGACAGCGTCAGTTGGTATCAGCCGACGCCGGAACCTTCCCTCAAGGCGATTGATGCACTGCAGCTGCCGGCTACGGCTTCGCTGATCGATGTCGGCGGCGGCGCGTCGAGCCTCGTCGATCGTCTCATCGAACGCGGGTGGTCAGACCTTACCGTTCTCGATATCGCCGCACCGGCACTCGACGTCGCGAAGGTGCGGCTGGGCGACGACGCCATGCGGGTCACCTGGTTGGTGGCCGATGTCACCGTATGGAGATCCGGGCGCTACTACGACGTATGGCACGACCGCGCCGTCTTTCACTTTCTCACCGCGCCGGAGCAGCGGCTTGCCTATCGCCATGCGCTCGAAGCCGGCACGGCGCCGGGCAGCGTCGTGATCTTCGCGACTTTCGCGCCGGACGGGCCGGAACGGTGCAGCGGCTTGCCGGTCCAGCGTTACGACGCGGCCGCGCTGGAGGCGGAGTTCTCGACGGCCTTCACGCTGGAGCGCGACTGGCGCGAAGAGCACACGACCCCCGGCGGCGGCCGGCAGTCTTTCCAGTGGTGTATCTTTAGGCGGCGCTGAACGCTCTGCCTTCAGGCCGCGCGGCTGGCGCGCGCCATGCCGTGCGCCACGAGACGGTCGATGATCTCGGCATAGCTGACGCCGCTTGCCGCCATAGCCTTGGAATACATGCTGATATCGGTGAAGCCGGGAATGGTGTTGAGCTCATTGATAACGAAGCGCATGTCCGATGTCAGGAAGAAATCGACGCGCGCCATGCCGTCACAGCCGACGGCCCGGAAAGCCCTTGCGGCCGTGTCGCGCATGGCGGCCTCGATCTCCGCCGGCAGGTCGGCCGGGACTTTCAAGGCAGCGCCGTTCTCATCCATATATTTGGCGTTGTAATTGTAGAAGCCGTGGCTTTCCGCCGGCACGATCTCGCCCGGGCGGGAGACGAAGAGCTTGCCGTCGCTATCTTCCAGCACGCTGAATTCGATCTCGCGGCCGGCGACGAATTCCTCGGCAAGCAGGACGCTGTCATGACGGAAGGCCTGCTCGAGCGCTGCGGCGAATTCCTGGCTGGCATGGACCTTGGCGACGCCGACCGACGATCCCTGTCGTGCCGGTTTGATGAAGAGCGGCAGGCCGAGTTCGGCTTCGAGTGCGGAGAGTGAAGGGGCCGCACCCTCGTGGATCGTCACGGCGCGCGCCACCGGCAGGCCCGAGGCCCGCAGCAGACGCTTGGCGATATCCTTGTCGAGGGCTGCGGCTGAACCGAGGATGCCGCAGCCGGCGAGCGGCACGCGCGCCACTTCAGCTGCGCCCTGCACCGATCCGTCCTCACCATGAGGGCCGTGCAGCACGGGAAACAGGATGTCGATCCTTGGCAATTCATGCGGCGCGCCATGGGCTGACATGGCCAGCATGCGCCCGCGACCGCCCGGCACGAGGGAGATTTCCGTGCCTGACGAGGGTGTCGCCAGCCGGCCGTCCTCGAAGCTGCTCAGCAGCCATTGTCCCTCGCGGGTGACGAAGACGGGAAGGGCATCGTATTTCTCGGATTCCAGGGCAGCCATCACGTTGGTCGCCGAGAGGATGGAAACCTCGTGCTCGGCCGAACGGCCGCCGAAGAGCACGGCGATGCGCAGCCTGTTGGGGAAGGGGTCATGAAAGCCTCCGAAGCGATGGGATGTCGGAAAGATCAGGCCTCGACCGATATGCCGCGATTGGCAAAGAAACGATCGAAGACGGCAAGTGGCAGCGTGACATCGGCTTGGATTGCCGCGTCATGGCTGGACGGATTGTGGAAATGGATCGTCTCCTGCGAGGCTGATGTCACCAGCACGAGATGACCGCCCTTTGCCGGCGGCTCGCGCTCCGGCCAGCGGATGGCCGAATGCACCGAGGCTATGAAGAACCGGCGTTTCGACAGAAGTTCCGGGATGGCTGAAGTTTCGACGTTGGTCATTGCCTCGGCGCTGAGACCGAAACGCTCGGCGGCGAAACGGACGAACGGGGCGTAGATCAACCCCTTGATCGAGGCATCGATCTCGTTGACGACATAACCGCCATATCTAGTGCAGGCGCGGGCAAGCTCGAGAGTAGGATGGATCTCGCCGCGCGCGGCCAGGATCATCTTCAGGCAGGCCATGCCGCAGACATTCACCGCCCAGCGCGCATATTCTTCGATGGTCGCGGCTCCCGACTGGCGCCAGAGCGGATCCCTGAGCAGCGCCTGCGAACCCTCGGCAAGCACCGGCAGCGTCATGCCGGGCGTTTCCCATTGGCTGAAATAAGGCACGCTGCTCTGCTGCATCCTGTCGACATCTCCGCGGTACGTTTCGTGAGATGGCGGCCAATCTTGGCTTTTTTCGAGCCGATGCCCACTTGCGAATCCGAGGGTAGGGCTCGTTTTTCTTCGGGCCACTAAAATAAGGATGGGATGATAGCATATCCTCAATGGTGACGTGGAACAGCCGGTTCCGTCCGGCTATTGCGCGGGCACCCAAGAAAGCCTCATCCTGAGAGCCTGTGAATCTATGATTTTGCGATTTTTAGCTAGTTAAATCAATGACCTAATTCTCGCAAAACGGACGAAAATCCAAAAGATTCACAGACTCTGAGGCGCCCCGTAGGGGCCTCGAAGGACGGGGCGGGTGCTCGGCATGGCGGGAACATTGATGGAAGGAGGAGCGCTGCGGTGTGCCCTTCGAGGCTTCGGCATTCGGCCTGCGCGCCTTCAGGATGAGGGATGTTGGGGAATGCCGCGCTTAGGGATAGGGCGGGCGTTACATCATGTATGTTTTCGATGTTGGCATTGTTTCGCTAGTTGTCGTCCCGCTCGCCACTGCCCTATCTGTCACCCTCCGGCCAGATCGGCTGGCTGATGCTCTGGAGCAGTTCGGGTTCGACGCCGTCGATCCGGGCGATGACGGCCTTGGCCATTTCGCGCCCGGCCTGGCGCACGTCTTCCTGGACGGTGATGATTTCGGGACGGATCCAGTTGAGGATCGGCACCGACTGCTTGGAGACCATGTCGAGATCGCGGCCGAGCGCCTTGCCGGCGGCCTCGATGCCGGCATTGACGGCGATCGCGGCGCTGCCGGCCGAGCAGACGATCCCGTCAGGCGCGTTGGCCGAGCGCATCATCACTTCGATGATGTCGCGGATATCGGCGAGCGGCGCGTCGGTATTGACGCGCAGCGGCACTTCTTCGGCGCCGTAATCGTGCAGGCCGGTCTGGAAGCCGATGCGGATATGGGTGTAATAGGTGAGCTTGCTTGGCGGCTGCAGCAGGGCGATGCGGCGCCGACCTCGTTTGACGAGGCGTTCCACCGCCTGATGGGCGAAGGCCTCGTTGTCGAAATCGTGGAAGGGGTGGATGAGACCTGCATCGGTGCGCCCATGCGTGGCAAAGGGCATGCCGCGTTCGGACAAGAGCCGCACGCGCGGGTCGTCCGGCTCGATACGCGAGATGATGACGCCGTCGGCCGAGCCAGTCTCGAGGATATAGCGCACTGGCAGCATCGGATCCTTGCTGTGGGAATGCGGTGTCACGACGATATGATAAGGCGTGCCGGACAGCACTTCGGATATGCCGAAGACCATCTGGCTGGAGAAGCCCATGATCTCTTCATCGATGCTGAGGACGAGGGCGATAACGTTTGTCTTGCCGGTGCGCAGGCGCACACCCGCCCGGTTCGGCTGGTAGCCGAGCTGGCGGGCGACCATGCGCACCCGCTCCTTGGTTTCGGCACCGATATCCGGCGCGTCCTTCAGCGCACGCGATACCGTCGTCACGCCGAGGCCCGTCATGAAGGCGATCGTCTTCAACGTCGGGCGCTCGCGCGTCACCGCCGTCGATGTCGCCTGTCCGAAATTTCCCTTGTTTTCCATCCCTGTAGGCCGCCTTGCGCGAATTGGTCTCGCTTATAGAGGCTTTTTCAGGCGCCGTAAGCCCGCCGCCTGCCAAAATCGCGCCTCCCTGAAGAACTCAATCTGTAACGATACAGTAGAAATGTCGAGCAGTTTTTCTTGTGTGCGTCGCAATATCATTCGCATAGGTTGAATCGGTTATTCCGACGAGATTTTTCTGCAGGTGCGAAAAAGGTAATGCGGAGTTCGAAACTGCAATTTGAAAATTATCGTTAAATTTCACCGTAATAATCTGAGGAAGCGCCTGCGGAAAAGTCTGCCCGACTGCCGATTCACCGGGTGTGGGGCGGTCTTCCGAAACAGTCAGAAGTGGTAATCCTGATCTTTAAAGAAAAATTTACGGGCGGGCAGTTGCGTGGGGAAATCGATTGATCTAAGTTTTTCCGGCAACGTTTCAGTGAGGGAGGAGAACTCATGAAAATTCGTATGATGGCGGCGATGCTTGCCGCTTCCGCTGCGCTTCCGATCAGCGCCAGCGCCACCGATCTCGAAGTCACCCATTGGTGGACGTCTGGCGGCGAGTCCGCTGCTGTCGCCGAGTTGGCAAAGGCATTCGACGCCACCGGCAACCACTGGGTCGACGGCGCTATCGCCGGTTCCGGCGGCACGGCGCGCCCGATCATGATCAGCCGCATCACCGGCGGCGACCCGATGGGCGCCACCCAGTTCAACCACGGCCGCCAGGCCGAGGAACTGGTTCAGGCTGGCCTGATGCGCGACCTGACCGATGTCGCGACCGCAGAGCACTGGAAGGATATTATTCGTCCGTCGAGCCTGCTCGATTCCTGCACGATCGACGGCAAGATCTACTGCGCTCCGGTCAACATCCACTCCTGGCAGTGGCTGTGGCTTTCGAACGCCGCATTCAAGAAGGCCGGTGTCGAGGTTCCGAAGAACTGGGACGAATTCGTCGCTGCCGCTCCGGCTCTCGAAAAGGCCGGTATCATTCCGCTCGCTGTCGGCGGTCAGCCATGGCAGGCGACAGGCGCCTTCGACGTGCTGATGGTCGCGGTCGCCGGCAAGGACGTGTTCAACAAGGTCTTCAAGGACAAGGATGCAGAGGTCGCCGCCGGACCCGAGATCGCCAAGGTCTTCAAGGCTGCCGACGACGCCCGCCGCATGTCCAAGGGCAGTAACGTCCAGGATTGGAACCAGGCGACCAACCTCGTCATCACGGGCAAGGCCGGCGGTCAGATCATGGGTGACTGGGCGCAGGGCGAATTCGCGCTCGCCGGTCAGAAGGCCGGCACCGACTATACCTGCCTGCCGGGTCTCGGCGTCAACGAAATCATCTCGACGGGTGGTGACGCCTTCTATTTCCCGCTGTTGAAGGATGAGGAAAAGTCCAAGGCACAGGCCGTGCTCGCCAAAACCCTGCTCGACCCCAAGACCCAGGTTGCCTTCAACCTGAAGAAGGGCTCGCTGCCGGTTCGCGGCGACGTCGATCTTGCCGCCGCCAACGACTGCATGAAGAAGGGCCTCGACATCCTGGCGAAGGGTAACGTGATTCAGGGCACCGACCAGCTGCTTTCGGCCGACAGCCAGAAGCAGAAGGAAGATCTCTTCTCCGAATTCTTCGCCAACCCGTCGATGACGCCGGAAGACGCTCAGAAGCGTTTCGCCGAGATCATCGCTTCGGCTGACTGATCGGCAGGTTCGCTGCCCGTGCGATCCGGCTCCCCGGAGCCGGATCCTCCCGCAAGTTTCGATGGTCTTGCCGGCCATTCCGGCGGATCCCGCGGGCGGGGGTGAGAGCGGCCGCTACCGGCCGCAGCTGCGATTTGAGGAGAGGTTTCATGACGGGTCAAGCGCAAGCAGGCCGGCCAAACAAGTTACTGCGCAATCTGAACGCCAAGATTGCGTCCATTCCGATGATCCTGACAGCGCTGGTGATCTTTGTCGGCGGCACGTTCTGGACGGTCTTTTATTCCTTCACCAATTCCAAGCTCCTCCCGCGGTTGAGCTTCGTCGGCTTTGACCAGTATCACCGTCTCTGGGCGGCACCCCGCTGGGTTACTGCAATCGAAAATCTGGCGCTCTACGGCGTCCTCTCGCTGATCTTCAGCCTGGTCATCGGATTTGTGCTCGCCGCGCTCATGGATCAGAAGATCCGTTTCGAAAACACTTTTCGCACCATTTTTCTCTACCCCTTCGCGCTGTCCTTCATCGTGACCGGTCTCGTCTGGCAGTGGGTTCTGAACCCGGACTTCGGCGTCCAGTCGGTGGTGCGATCGCTCGGCTGGACAAGCTTCACCTTCAATCCGCTCTATACGCCCGAAATCGTCATCTACGGGATTCTGATTGCGGCGCTTTGGCAGGGAACGGGCCTCGTCATGTGTCTGATGCTTGCCGGCCTGCGCGGCATAGACGAGGATATCTGGAAAGCGGCCCGCGTCGACGGCATCCCGATGTGGAAGACCTACCTGCTCGTCGTCATTCCGATGATGCGGCCCGTATTCATCACGACGATCGTCATCATCGCCTCCGGCATCGTCAAAGTCTACGACCTCGTGGTGGCGCAGACTTCGGGCGGTCCCGGCATCTCATCGGAAGTGCCAGCCAAATATGTCTACGATTACATGTTCCAGGCGCAGAATCTGGGTCAGGGCTTCGCCGCATCGACGATGATGCTGGTCACGGTCGCGATCATCATCGTTCCGTGGGCCTATCTGGAGTTCGGAGGAGGGCGCAAGCGTGGCTGATATCGAAACTCTCAACACCACGGCTGCCGGCCTCGACGCCGTCTCACAGAGGCTCGGCGACGGTCCGAGCGGTCCGAAGCCGCGCCCGACGCTGTCAGCGCGCAACATCATGCTCTATGGAACGCTGACAGTTGCAGCGCTCTATTATCTGCTGCCGCTCTATGTGATGGTCGTGACGTCACTGAAGGGTATGCCTGAAATTCGTCTCGGCAACATCTTCTCGCCGCCGATGGAGATCACCTTCGAACCCTGGGTCAAGGCCTGGGCGGAGGCCTGCACGGGCTTGAACTGCGATGGCCTGTCGCGCGGTTTCTGGAATTCGGTGCGCATCACCGTGCCGTCGGTGATCATCTCGATCGCGATCGCCTCGGTGAACGGCTATGCGCTGGCAAACTGGCGGTTCAAAGGTTCCGAGCTATTCTTCTCGATCCTCATCATCGGGGCCTTCATTCCCTATCAGGTGATGATCTATCCGATCGTCATCATCCTGCGTGAAATCGGCATCTACGGCACGCTGACCGGTCTCGTCATCGTGCATTCAATCTTCGGCATGCCGATCCTGACACTGCTCTTCCGCAACTACTTCGTGTCGCTGCCGGAGGAACTGTTCAAGGCGGCGCGTGTCGACGGGGCGGGCTTCTGGCAGATCTTCCTCAAGATCATGATGCCGATGTCGCTGCCGATCTTCGTCGTCGCCATGATCTTGCAGGTCACAGGCATCTGGAATGACTTCCTGTTCGGCGTGGTCTTCACCCGGCCGGATACCTATCCGATGACCGTGCAGCTCAACAACATCGTCAATTCCGTCCAGGGCGTGAAGGAATACAATGTCAACATGGCAGCGACGATCCTCACGGGCCTGGTGCCGCTGATCGTCTATTTCGTCTCCGGACGGCTTTTCGTTCGCGGCATTGCCGCAGGCGCAGTGAAGGGGTGATCACATGAACATGAATTCAACTGTCTCCAATTCGAGCGTCTCGATCAGGGATCTGTCGCTGAATTTCGGCGCCGTCAGTGTGCTGAAGGATCTCAACCTCGACATCAACGATGGCGAATTCCTGGTGCTGCTCGGATCGTCCGGCTGCGGCAAGTCGACCTTGCTCAATTGCATCGCCGGCCTGCTCGACGCTTCGGAAGGGCAGATCTTCATCAAGGGCAAGAACGTCACCTGGGAAGAGCCGAAGGACCGCGGCATCGGCATGGTCTTCCAGTCCTACGCGCTCTATCCGCAGATGACGGTCGAGAAGAACCTCTCCTTCGGCCTTCGCGTCGCCAAGGTGCCGCAGGCCGAGATCGACAAGCGCGTCGCGCGCGCGGCCGAGATCCTGCAGATCCAGCCGCTTTTGAAGCGCAAGCCGGCCGAACTATCCGGCGGCCAGCGCCAGCGCGTGGCAATCGGCCGGGCGCTGGTGCGCGATGTCGACGTCTTCCTGTTCGACGAGCCGCTGTCCAACCTCGACGCCAAGCTGCGTTCGGAACTACGCGTCGAAATCAAGCGCCTGCACCAGTCGCTGCAGAATACGATGATCTATGTGACGCACGACCAGATCGAGGCGCTGACGCTGGCTGATCGCATCGCCATCATGAAGAGCGGCATCATCCAGCAGCTCGACGATCCGACGACGATCTACAACCGGCCGCGCAATCTCTTCGTCGCCGGCTTCATCGGTTCGCCGTCGATGAATTTCCTGCGCGGCGAACTGGTCAAAACAGGTGACGGCATCGGCTTTACCGCTAACGGCGTCAATTTCTCGCTCGCCGCCTACGACGCCAACGAGACGCTGCAGCCTGGCCGCAAGGTGGTGCTCGGCGTCCGCCCCGAACACATCAAGGTCAATGAGAATGCCGGCGGCGAAGAACATGACGCTACCGTCGATATCGAGGAACCGATGGGGGCGGACAATCTTCTGTGGCTGAAACATGCCGGTCATACGATGTCGGTCCGCGTCAACGGCGCACGCCGCTTTGATGTCGGGGCCAAGGTAAAGCTGAGCTTCGACATGGCGCTGGCTTCGGTGTTCGATGCCGAGAGTGAGCTGCGTCTTTAGGGAGATTTTCGCGGGCGGGGTCGGAGATGGTGCCGTCTGCTTTCTGTTTGGCTGCAAGGCTATTTGTATGAGTTCGACCAGTGCTCCATGCTCCCTCATTGCTGTGGCCTTCCGGCTTCGCCCAAGGGATGTCACAGGCTCTCTTTCGAGTGAAGTGTCTCCCGCGCCCAAAGACTTGGGCGCACTGGATTCCTGTGACATCCCTCGGGTCAAGCCCGAGGACAGGAATGAGGGAGGAGAGGTGAAGCGCCCCTTGCGAACGACAAGGCGGCAGGGCAGCGGCGCACGCGCCGCTTCTTCTAGAATCGTAAATCGGAAATAATATCGTGACGCAACAATCGACCCTCTCCAGCATCGACCTTTGCGGTTCGTGGCAGCTCACATCTGTTGATGGCGAGATCAAGAGCGCAATCACCTTGCCCGGCGACGTGCACACGGCGCTGCATAGGGCAGGGCTGATCCCCGATCCCTATTTCGGCCGGAACGAGGAGAAGGTGCAGTGGGTTGCCCAGCGTGAATGGGCGGTAGAGCGCAGCTTCACGCTGCAGGAGGTCGAGGGCGACTGGTATCTCGATATCGACTATCTCGACACGGTCGCCAGCGTCTATGTCAATGGCTTTCTGGTGCTCGAAGCCGACAACAGCTTCCGCCGCTACCGGCCTGATGTTTCCAGCATGCTGAAAGCGGGCGACAACTCGATCCGCATCGTCTTTGCCTCTAATCCCGGCGTCGGCGCCGAACGGCAGAAAAAGCAGCCCTTCTACATTCCCTACAGCACCGGCAATTCGCCGATCCCCGACGGCAACATGCTGCGCAAGCCGCAATGCCATTTCGGTTGGGACTGGAACATCGCCATCGCGCCGCTTGGGCTCTACGGCACGATCGCGCTGAAAAAGATCGAGACGGCGCGCATCGAACATGTCGTCACCCGCCAGATCCACAATAATGACGGCTCGGTCGACCTCATGGTGACGGCGAGCCTGTTTGCCAAGCATGCTGGCATCGCCCAGGTCTATTTCGATCTTGACGGCGAGCGCATCCGTCTCGATGTCGGTGTCAAGGGCGAGACGGATGTCCACCACCTCTTCCATATCGACAATCCGCGTCTCTGGTGGCCCTCCGGTAATGGCGAACAGGCGCTCTATACGCTCTCCGTCGAATTGTCCGACGAGGTGGTGATGAAGCAGCTCGGCCTTCGCACCATCGAACTGATCACCACGCCGGATGCGGCGGGCAGCCGTTTCGCTTTCAAGGTCAACGGCCGCGAGGTCTTCTGCCGGGGCGCCAACTGGATTCCGGCCGATGCGCTGTTCTCGCTGTCTTCGCCTGAAAAGACCGAGGACCTACTGCAATCGGCCAAAGCGGCCAACATGAACATGATCCGCGTCTGGGGCGGTGGTTTCTACGAGCAGGACTATTTCTACGATCTCTGCGACCGGCTGGGCCTCATGGTCTGGCAGGACTTCATGTTCGCCTGCAACCTCTATCCCTCGACCGAAGACTTCCTTGGCAATGTGGCGATCGAGGTGGATTACCAGGTGCGCCGGCTCTCTTCGCATCCTTCGATCGCGCTCTGGTGCGGCGATAACGAACTGGTGGGCGCGCTGACATGGTTCGAGGAATCGCGGAAGGACCGCGACCGCTACCTCGTCTCCTACGACCGCCTCAACCGGACGATCGAACAGGCGGTGAAGAAGGCGCTGCCGGGGGCGCTCTGGTGGCCGTCGAGCCCGGCATCAGGCTATCTCGATTTCGGCGATGCCTGGCATGCCGACGGCTCCGGCGACATGCATTACTGGTCGGTCTGGCACGAGAACAAATCGTTCGACAATTACCGTACGGTGCGGCCGCGCTTCTGCTCGGAATTCGGCTTCCAGTCCTATACCTCGCTGCCCGTCATCAGAACCTATGCCGAGGAGAAGGACATGAACGTCGCTTCCCCCGTCATGGAGCTGCACCAGAAGAATGCGGGCGGCAACGAGCGCATCGCCGGCACGATGTTCCGCTATTTCCGCTTCCCCAAGGATTTCCCGAACTTCGTCTATCTCAGCCAGATTCAACAGGGATTGGCGATCAAGACCGCGGTGGAATATTGGCGGTCGCTGAAGCCCCATTGCATGGGCACGATCTACTGGCAGCTTAACGATACCTGGCCTGTCGCCTCATGGTCGAGCCTCGACTATGGGGGGCGCTGGAAGGCGATGCACTATCTCGTCAAACGTTTCTTCCAGCCGGTCGCGGTCGCCGCCATTCCCGCCCAGGACGGCAAGACGATCCGCTTCTCGCTCGTTAACGACACGCTTTCAGATGTCAGCGTCGATCTGTCGATCTCGCTTCTGACGATGAAGGGCGAGCGGAAGCATTTGAAAGACGTGCAGGCCATGTGTTCGCCGGATGCGGCGGTGACGGCCGCGGCGATCGAGGTGTCCGAGATTGACCCGGGAACGCTGCTTGCCTGGCATTTCACCGCGTCGAACGGCATGGGCGGCGAGGGGCACCATGTCAACGGCACCTATAAGGCGCTGGAGCTGGAACCCTCGGGCCTGACCGTTGCCCACGAATATGTCGAGAAGAGCGGCGCGATCGACATCAACGTCACCGCCAGGGGACTTGCACTCTTCGTGATGATCGAGAGCGAGACGGACGGCAAATATTCCGACAACGCCTTCGACCTTGCAGCAGGCGAGAGCCGCCGTATCACCTTCACCCCGGCACATCAGCTAGAACGTGGCAAGCTGCCGGAATTCCGCTTCTACGACCTGCATTCCTGCCAATCGGCGGATTGATCCTTCCAAGAAATGGGCACGAGGCCCAAGGAGAATAAGATGACGAAACTCAGCTACCAGCTCTACAGTGCGCGCAACTTCCAGCCCTATTCTGTGATTTTCGAAAAGCTCGGCAAATCAGGCTATGCGGAGGTCGAGGGGTTCGGCGGCATCTATGCCGATCTCGACGATGCGGGACTGAAGAGCCTTCGCGCCGATCTCGACAAGAACGGCCTGGTGATGGCGAGCGGACACTTCAGTCCCGACTTTCTGGAGAAGGAAGTCCAGAAGTCGCTCAACATCGCTAGGATACTCGGCATGGATTCGATCTATGCCCCGCATCTGGCGGCCGACCAGCGCCCCTCGGACGGAGCCGGTTGGCTCGCCTTCGGCAAGCGTCTACAGGAAATGAGCAAGCCCTATAAGGATGCCGGCTACGAGTTCGGCTGGCACAATCATGATTTCGAATTCGTCAAGCTGGCTGACGGCTCGCTGCCGATCGAGCGCATCTTCGAAGGCGCGCCCGACATTTCCTGGGAAGCCGATATTGCCTGGGTTATCCGGGGCGGCGCCGATCCCTTTGCCTGGATCGACACGCTCGGCTCGCGCATTACCGCAGTCCACGTCAAGGACATCGCGCCGGCCGGTGAAGCGACGGATGAAGACGGCTGGGCCGATGTCGGCCACGGCAAGGTCGAATGGGCCAAGCTGATTGCCACACTGCGCGGCACCAAGGCGAAGCACTTCGTCGTCGAACATGACAATCCGAAAGACATCGACCGCAACATCAGCCGTTCGATTGCATCCTTCCAGACTTATTGAGGCAAATCATGACCAGGGAACTTGGCGTTGGCATCATCGGATGCGGCAACATCTCCACCACCTACTTCTCGCTGGCACCGCTCTTCAAGGGGCTGAAGGTGCTGGCCTGCGCCGATATCAACGTGCGGGCCGCCGAGGCCCGCGCCAAGGAATATGGCGTCAAGTCACAGACGATCGACGAGCTTCTCGCCAATGACGAGATCGACGTCGTCGTCAACTTGACGATCCCGGATGCGCATTTTCCGGTGTCGAAGGCGATCCTCGAAGCCGGCAAACACGTCTATTCGGAAAAGCCGCTGGTGCTTTCGCTGGAGCAGGGCGAAGAGCTTCGCCGCATCGCCAAGGCGAAGAACCTTGCCGTCGGCTGCGCGCCGGACACTTTCCTCGGCGGCGCCCATCAGCTCGCCCGCAAGTTCATCGACGATGGCGGCATCGGCCGGGTGACCTCGGGAGCCTGCTATGTCATGAGCCCCGGTATGGAGATGTGGCATCCGAACCCGGATTTCTTCTTCCTGCCGGGCGGCGGCCCGATCCTGGATCTCGGTCCTTATTACATCGCCAATCTGATCAACCTGATCGGCCCAGTGAAGCGCGTCGGCGCCATGACCTCGATGGCATCGGCGACCCGGACGATCACCAGCCAGCCGCGCCACGGCGAAATCATCCCGGTCAAAACGCCGACGACGATCCAGGCGCTGCTCGAATTCGTCAGCGGCGCCACGGTGACGCTGTCGGCAAGCTGGGATGTGTGGTCGCATCGCCATGCGAATATGGAACTCTACGGCACCGACGGCTCTCTCTACGTACCGGACCCGAACTTCTTCGGCGGCACCGTAGAGGCCAGCGGTCGCGACAAGGACATCAAGCCGCTCGAGCCCTGGGAGCACCCCTTCGGCAAGATCAACCAGGAAAGTCCGAGCGGCTCGCGGGCCAATTACCGCACGGCTGGCCTTGCCGATATGGCAATGTCGCTGATCGAAGGCCGCGACGCGCGCTGCTCGCTTGACCGCACTCTGCACGGCGTCGACGTCATGACCTCGATCCTGAAATCAGGCGAGGAGGATCGTTTTATCGAGCTGACGACGACTTGCACCCAGCCAGCGGCGCTTGGCATCGAAGAGGCGCAGGCGCTGTTGAGGTAGCGGAGAAAGCGCGCCTGCGCTTGCCGTATTGGCGCGCTTGCTCCATTTGTTTCATCATGTCGGCCTCACGATCCGGTTTTTGCCGATGGTTGCCCCTCACCCTAACCCTTTCCGCCTAAACGGGTGAGGGACGCGCCATGTGAGAGGTGGTGGGGAAGGACAGGCTGTGGCATTTCCCTTCACTCCGCTCGCGGGGAGAAGGTGCCGGCAGGCAGACAGGGGGTAGGCGTCGGCGTTTTCGTGAGCCGAAGACGTTGCATGATGAGGACGCTGATATTCGATTAAGGAGACTTCCATGAGCTGGCAACCGGCAGCAGACCGTTATTCAAAAATGAAATATAACCGCACGGGCCGCTCCGGCCTGAAGCTTCCGGCCGTCTCCCTCGGCCTCTGGCACAATTTCGGCGGTGATACGCCGCATGACCGGAAGATCGACATGTGCCGCACGGCCTTCGACCTCGGCATCACCCATTTCGATCTCGCCAACAATTACGGCCCGCCTCTCGGCAGCGCAGAGGCTGCCTTCGGCGAGATCCTGCGCACCGAATTCTCCGGGCTTCGCGACGAGCTGATCATCTCCTCGAAGGCCGGCTACGATATGTGGCCTGGTCCCTATGGCGAATGGGGCAGCCGCAAGTACCTGGTCGCCTCCTGCGACCAGAGCCTGAAGCGCATGGGCCTCGACTATGTCGACATCTTCTATTCGCATCGCTTCGACCCGGAAACGCCGCTGGAAGAGACCTGCGGCGCGCTCGACCATATCGTCCGCTCCGGCCGGGCGCTCTATGTCGGGATCTCCTCCTATAATTCGCAGCGCACCCGCGAAGCAGCCGCCATCCTCAAGGACCTCGGCACGCCCTGCCTGATCCATCAGCCGAGTTATTCAATGCTCAACCGCTGGGTCGAGGATGACAGGCTGCTCGATACGCTCGATGACATCGGCATGGGTTCGATCGTGTTCTCGCCGCTCGCCCAGGGCATGCTGACGACGAAGTATCTCGGCGGCATTCCGGCCGACAGCCGGGCAGCTCAGAACCATTTCCTGAAGCGCGATTTCATCCGCCCCTCGATCATCGACAATATCAGCAGGCTCAACGAGATTGCCGAAAGGCGTGGCCAGACGCTGGCGCAGATGGCGATAGCCTGGGTGCTGCGCGGCGGACGCGTGACCTCGGCGCTGATCGGCGCCAGCCGCTCGTCGCAGATCGTCGATTGCGTCAAAGCGCTGGATAATATCGAGTTCTCGGCCGAGGAGCTGAAGGAGATCGATGTCTATGCCAAGGAGGCCGATATCAACCTCTGGGCGAAGTCGGCGGAGCGGGAATGAAGGCAGGGAGCACATTTGTTGCTCCCTCATTCCTGTGCTCGTCACAGGAATCCAGACACCGCGCGTCTGCGCGGTGAGAAGGGTCTTTCCGGCCCAAGGACTTAGGCCGGCCGGATTTCTGTGACATCCCTTGGGCAAAGCCCTAAGGGCACAGAGATGAGGGTGGGGAGGCGAGCTGAACCGCACGTTCTGACGTACGTACCGCAATAATCTAGGAGGAGGCCGTCCATGATCCGTAATCCCATCCTGCCCGGGTTCAATCCCGATCCGTCGATCTGCCGCGTCGGCGACGATTATTACATCGCCACCTCCACCTTCGAATGGTATCCGGGTGTGCAGATCCATCATTCGCGGGACCTGGTGAACTGGACGCTGGTGCGCCGGCCGCTGGAGCGTGCCTCGCAGCTCGACATGCGCGGCAATCCCGATAGTTGCGGCATCTGGGCGCCGTGTCTTTCCTATGCCGACGGGCAGTTCTGGCTTGTTTATACTGACGTCAAGCGCTTCGACGGCAATTTCAAGGATGCACATAATTACATCGTGACGTCGTCTTCGATCGAGGGCGAATGGTCCGAGCCGGTCTATGTGAATTCCTCCGGCTTCGATCCCTCGCTTTTCCACGACGATGACGGCCGCAAATGGTTCGTCAACATGCAGTGGAACCACCGGACCCAGAGCTTCGGCGGTTCGCCGAAATCGCCGGCTTTCGACGGCATCCTGCTGCAGGAATGGGATCCGGCGACCAAGGCGCTGAAGGGGCCGATCAAAAACATCTTCGCCGGCAGCCCGCTCGGCCTCGTGGAAGGGCCGCATCTCTTCAAGAAGAACGGCTGGTATTATCTGACGACCGCCGAAGGCGGCACCGGCTATGACCACGCCGTCACCATGGCGCGTTCGCGCCGCATCGAGGGGCCCTATGAGATGCATCCGAACATGCATCTCATCACCTCGAAGGATCATCCGGGCGCGGTGCTGCAGCGGGCAGGGCACGGCCAATATGTCGAGACGCCAGACGGCGAAGCCTATCACACCCATCTCTGCGGCCGGCCGCTGCCGCCGAAACGGCGCTGCACGCTGGGGCGCGAAACGTCCCTGCAGAAATGCGTCTGGCGCGACGATGATTGGCTCTATCTGGAAAACGGCACCTACGTGCCCGATGTCGATGTGCAGGGTCTCTTCGGCGCAGTGCCGGTGGAGAAGCCGATACGCAGCGAGTACAGTTTCGATGGGGACAAGCTGCCGGCCGATTTCCAGTGGCTGCGCACGCCCGAACCCCAGCGCATCTTCAATCTGACGGACCGTCCCGGCCATCTCAGGCTGATCGGTCGCGAAAGCATAGGCTCCTGGTTCGAGCAGTCGCTGGTCGCGCGCCGGCAGGAACATCATAGTTTCCGCGCCGAGACCGTGATCGAATTTTCGCCCGACACCTATCAGCAGGTGGCGGGGCTGACGCATTACTACAATCGCCACAAGTTCCACGCGATTGCCGTGACGCTGCACGAAACGCTCGGCCGCTGCGTGACCATCCTCTCCTGCGACGGCGACTACCCGAACGGCCGCCTCAGCTTTCCCGCCGAAAGCGGAGTAACGATCCCGGCCGAGGGCCGTGTCCAGCTTGCGATGGAAATCCGCGAAAATGACCTGCAATTCTTCTGGCAGACGGAAGGCAAGGGCGCATGGCAACGGATCGGCCCTCTCCTGGACGCCGGCGTGATTTCCGACGAGGGCGGTCGCGGTGAGCACGGCTCCTTTACCGGTGCTTTTGCCGGCGTCTTCGCCTTCGATACGTCGGGGCGTGGGAAGACGGCGGATTTTGATTGGTTCAATTATGATGAGTTGTGAGGGGGAGCATCCACTGCTTCCCACCCGCCCTCGTCCTTAGAGGCCTCGGCCTTTGGCCGACGCACCTCACGATGAGGGCCGATCGTTGTGCCGTCTCGCTGCGGGCCCAGATCGGAATGCTCACTTGGGCCAATCCGTTTGCCCAGCTCGCTGCTATGTCTTGCGACATGGCCGCGACCTCTCTCCGACCTAATCCTGGTGCCCCGCAGGGCCTCGAAGGACGAGGTCGGCCACCTGCTGCAACGACACATCAAAAAGAAAGCCGGCGCAGAGGCCGGCTGAGACGAACGCGGCTGCACAGGGATACTGGCCGGTTCCAAACGCTTGGTGACTGAACAATAACTTTCATTACGTGCCGAGGCAGCGGAAAAGGCGCAACGAGAACGCCGGTAAGACGGCTCCGCAAAGGAATGAGCGGCGGGGCGGATGCCGGTGCTTGCCTCGGCTCTCTTATCGGGCATGAATATCACCGGATGATGACATCCGGAGCAGACCTCTGCCCTTCTTTCAGGGAGAATTGGCGGCGTGCGATGGCTATCGGAAGCCGACTATCCCAGGCTTGTCACCAATGGGTGATCGGCTTGACGAAAGTGACGGTGTTGGCGAGGCGTGAATGCAGTGTTCATGTTCCCGAAGGATGTCAAAGCGTCACAGAGGGACTATATAGCGGGCCGAAATACTTTCGAGCATCCGCAAGAGTCCTGCATGACCCCCATTATTTCCGTTCAGAACCTGACCAAGACTTATGCCAACGGGTTCGAGGCCCTGAAGGGCATCAACCTCGATGTCGAGAAGGGCGAGATCCTGGCTCTGCTCGGGCCGAACGGCGCCGGCAAGACGACCCTGATCTCAATCATCTGCGGCATCGCCAATCCGAGCGGCGGCCGCGTGCTGGTGGCCGGCCAGGACGTCGTAAAGGATTTCCGCGCGACCCGCTCGATGATCGGACTGGTGCCGCAGGAACTGACGACCGATCAGTTCGAGACAGTGTTCAACACAGTGAGCTTTTCTCGCGGGTTGCATGGCAAGAAGGCCAATCCAGCGCATATCGAGAAGGTGCTGCGGGCGCTTTCGCTTTGGGACAAGAAGGACAATATGCTGCGTCAGCTCTCCGGCGGCATGAAACGACGGGTGCTGATCGCCAAGGCGCTTTCGCATGAGCCGGATATTCTTTTCCTCGACGAGCCGACTGCCGGCGTCGACGTGACGCTGCGCAAGGACATGTGGCACGTCGTCGAAGAACTCCGGGCTTCGGGCGTCACCATCATCCTGACGACCCATTATATCGAAGAGGCCGAGGAAATCGCCGACCGCGTCGGCGTCATCAACGGCGGCGAGTTGCTGCTCGTCGAGGAAAAGGCGGCGTTGATGGCCAAGCTCGGCCGCAAGCAGCTCATTCTCGATCTGGCGGAACCGCTGAGCCGGCTGCCGGACTGCTTTGCCGGCAATGGCCTCACTCTCGAAGCGGACGGAAGTCGCCTGACTTATGATTTCGACGCCGATAACGAGCAGGAAAGCATCGCGACGCTGCTGACCCGGCTCGGCGAGAACAATATCCATTTCAAGGATCTCTCGACGCGGCAGAGTTCGCTCGAAGATATCTTCGTGGCGCTGGTGGGAGCGAGCAAATGAACTTCGAAGCGGTCAAATCGATCTATTTCTTCGAGATGGCGCGCACGCGCCGCACGCTGCTGCAGAGCGTCATCTCGCCTGTCATCTCGACCTCGCTTTATTTCATCGTCTTCGGGGCGGCAGTCGGTTCGCGCATCCAGGAAGTGGAGGGCGTATCCTACGGTGCTTTCATCACGCCGGGCCTCATCATGCTGACGCTGCTCGGCCAGTGCATCAGCAACGGCTCCTTCGGCATCTACTTCCCGAAATTCACCGGCACGATCTATGAGGTGCTGTCGGCGCCCGTGGCGATGACGGAGATCCTGCTCGGTTATGTCGGGGCGGCGGCGACCAAGGGCGTCATCATCGGCGTCATCATTCTCTTGACCGCCAATCTCTTCGTCGACGTCAGGATCCAACATCCCTTCATGATGATCCTGTTCTTCCTGCTGACCGCGGTCACTTTCAGCCTGTTCGGCTTCATGATCGGCATCTGGGCCGGCAATTTCGAGCAGCTGAACCTCATTCCCATGCTCGTGGTGCCGCCGCTGACCTTCCTCGGCGGCAGCTTCTATTCCGTCAGCATGCTGCCGCCTTTCTGGCAGGCGGTCAGCCACTTCAACCCGGTGCTTTACCTCGTCAGCGGCTTCCGCTGGAGCTTTTACGGCATCGCTGATGTCAACCCGGCGATCAGCTTGGCGATGATCACCGTGTTCCTGGCAATCTGCCTGGCAACGCTCGGCTGGATCTTCAAGACCGGATACCGACTGCGCAACTGACCGCTTGAACGTCGATGATCGGAGAAGCCGATTGTGCTATCGGCTTCTTCCGTTTTTCTTTCGCGTCCGGCGAAGGCATCTGCTGTCTCATCCCAATGGAGAGGCGAGACAGCTGTTATGAACATCGAAGGTCAGAAGGTGATAATTGTCGGCGGCAGTTCCGGCATGGGGCTTGCGCTTGCCCGGCGTCTGCTCGATGAGGGGGCGTCGGTGACGATTGCCGGGCGCGGTCAGGAGAAGCTTGCGGCAGCTTGCCGTCATCTCGGCGACCACCCGAAACTCGGAACGCATATCGTCGACCTGGGCCAGGAGGAGGAGGTCGCGGCGCTGTTTCGGGAGAGCGGACCGGTCGATCATATCGTCAGCACGGCGGCGGAAATCGAAGGAGCCTATCAGCTGCTGTCGTCGCTCGAGCTGACGGCCGCGCAAAAGGTGGTCCAGAGCAAGTTCTACGGGCCGCTGCTGCTGGCGAAATATGGCGCCTCCCGACTGCCGTCCTCAGGTTCGATCACCTACACCTCAGGTATTGCCGCCTATCGGCCGCTCGCGCGCGGATCGGTGGTCGCGGCCGTCAACGCGGCACTCGAAGGCCTGGTCAGGGCGCTTGCCGTCGAACTGGCGCCGATCCGCGTCAATGCGGTCTCGCCCGGCTGGGTGGACACGCCGATCTGGAGCTTCGTTGCCGGTGACGCCAAGCAGGCGCGGCTGGATGCGATGGCGCAGCGCCTGCCGGCTGGGCGGGTTGGGCAGCCCGAAGATATCGCCGATGCGATCCGCTTCCTGATCGGCAATAGCTTCACCACGGGAACTACCCTGCATGTCGAAGGCGGGCATCGGCTGGTCTGATCGGCGAAAGATGTTCGCTGGCCGATTGCAGAAGGAAAGAGATCTGCGGCGGCTGGACGCGCCGGCGTCGCCACATCATCACCAGCGAGGCTGCCAGCGGTCGGCCGGGCCATGACAGTTCGACGACATCGCCGCGCGCAATGGACGGCCCCACCGCAAGGCTCGGGACCAGGCCGTGGCCGGCGCCTGATGCCACGAGCCGGATGATCGTTGCGATGCTGTCGGCCTCTGCGACAATGGCCGGCGCACCTAAACCCGCTTCGGCAAAGGCGGTATCGAGCAGGTGGCGATAGATGCAGCCGGCCGCGGTTGCGATGAACGGGGCGCTGCGTAGGGCTGCGAGGTTTTCCGGCGGCGGGGTTTGCGATCTGCCGGCGGCAATCAGCACCAGCGGCTCGCTGGCGATGCGGCGTGTCACGAAGCGCTCGTCCTGCTGGCCGCGATCGAAGGTGAAGACGATATCAACAGAGCCGTGCTGTAATTTCGCATGCAACTCGCCACTGCCGCCGACCTTGAGCTTGAGACCGAGATCGGGATTTTGCCCGCGGAGGAGGGAGAGCCAGGGCGCCAGCCTTTCAGCGGCAATGGTTTCGAGCGTGCCCAGGGTAACAGAGGATTCGGAAATGTCGGCGGCAACGCGGACGGCGGTCTGCGCCTCGTCGTTCAGTGCCAGGATCTCTTCCGCATAGGCCTTCAGTGCCATGCCTGCCGGTGTGGGAGCGACGCCCTGCCGGGAGCGGAGGAAGAGTTCAACGCCCATCTCCTCTTCGAGCGCCTGGATCTGATCACTGAGGCTCGACTGAGCGAGATTGACCTCTGCGGCGGCGCGCGTGAGGTTTCCGTGCCGCATCACGGCAAGGAAAGTCTTCAGTTGTCGTGGGGTCATGTCGGGCTCCGGCATTTGCGCGAAGGCAGGATATCAATAAAGATGATCCAGCCGCAATTGCTGTCAGGCACTGCTGACGAGCAGGGCGCCCGACAGGATGAAAACGGTGCCGGCTGCGAACCGCGCCATGTTGAGCTCGGAGGCTTCGCCGAGAAAGACTGCGCCGATCGCCAGCGTCACCAGCACGCAGCTCCAGATCGGGGCGAGTTTTGAGACTGGGACGCCATAAGCAAAGAGCGTGAAAAGCCCGCATCGCGCCGGCGCGGGCTCTTCGGCTTGCATTTTCAACGAACATTGAAACCGCACGTTGACGATGTTGAAATTTCTGTCTAGCAGTAACGGCCATGAAGATCGCGATGGTTCTTCCGGTGGTGATAGGGCGCATGGGCAGGATGGTGTAACCATCCGGCGATCAGCCCCATGCGCGGTAAATCAAGCTCCTGACGGGGCTTTTTTTATGCCCTGAATTTGCGCTGCGCCTCGTCAGATTCCCACAATCTCCCTCACACCATGGACAAGACCATGTCACGCCTGCTCCACCGGCACTCTCTATATCTTTCTTGGAGGCGCATCCCTGGCCGTCAGTTCCTCGCTCGGCGGATCGAGCGCGAAACTGGGCTTCCTCATGGGAATGGTTCCGGCGGGATTCATTCTGGGCAGTTATCTCGCTGGCCGATTGACGAGGAAATCGCTCAGCACCACGCTCGTCATTGCGCGTTTATCGACGTGCATGGGGCTGCTGCTGGGGCTGGTCCTGTCGATCTCGGGCATCACGCATGTCCTGGGATTTTTCGGACCCTGTATGTTCATCGGCATCGGCAATGGCTTGACCTTTCCGGCCGCCAATCTTGGCGTGATGTCGGTTCGCGGCCATTCGCCGGCACCGATGCGGGCCTTGCCGCAGCCATGTCGATCGCCGGCGCCGCCCTGATCGCTTCGATCGCCGGGCTGTTTCTCCGGGAGGCAGGCGCAGTGTCGACACTGTTCGCGTTGTTGCTGACATCGGCGTCACTTGCCTTATCGGCAGCGTTTTTTACAGCTTTTGTCGACCGGCGACTTGCGGTCGGTATTCCCAATGGAGAGCCGGCCGAGAGCGGATCGGGGGCATGACTTGTTCTGCCGGATCAATCCCGCATGCGCAATTCGTCCGTCTGCATCTGCAAGGAGCCCAGCGTTTCCAGGAAGCTCATGCCGAGCAGGCTCTGGTCAAGCCGGCCGTCCTCGGCGACGCTGGCTGCGACATTGTTGCGGACGATCGGACCGATCGCCACTTGGTCGAGCGTGACGGGGGCGGCGCGGCTGCGACCGTTGGCGGTCATGACGGTCATGGAATAGGTGAGGCGGGAGAGGTCGATACCGATTCTTGCGGCATCTTCATGCGAGAGCGCCACCATGCTGGCGCCGGTATCGACGAGCATTTCGACGGTCTGGCCATTCACACCGACATCGGCTTCGAAATGGCCGTTCAGCAGCTTGTGCAGGATGACTTCCTGGCCGCCTTGGCTCGTCGTGACGACGACGGCACGGCCGGGAATGAGGCCGGCAAGCAGCCGGTTGCCGACGCCGAGCGCTTCCTGGCGATAGAGGTAGACGGTTGCGAGCGCCAGGATGATGACGAACCAGATCATCAACTGGCGCATGGTTTCACCGACATTTTGTCGGCTACCCCAAATGCCGGCCGACAGCATCAGCGCGATCGGCAGGAGATAGATGAAGCGGCCGAATTCATCGCTCTGCAGGCCGAGGATGCGGCCGCTGTCATTGTTGACGATCAGCACGGCGAGGCCAATGACGATGACGAGGAGCAAGAGGATGAAACGGATCATAAAGGCCGCTCCGGCCCGCCGGCGACGTTTGATCCCGCCCGGTTCAAAGCCGGGACGGTACCTGAAAGCCTTGCCACCAGCTGCGCCATGATCCCCCGTCGTTCGGCATCGGTATAGTTCATCCAGCCACCGATTTCCTGAAGAGTGCGGCCGCAGCCGGCGCAGAAACCGGTGGCTGAAACCATGGAGCAGACGTGAATGCAGGGTGTTTGCATGGCTGATATATCGGAGTTTCAAAGAGCTGCGGCAAGGGCGCAAAGGATGGCTATTTCGCAAATCTGCTGTGTCGCGCCCAGCGTATCGCCGGTGTGGCCGGCAAGCCTGCGGCGGATGATGGCGGTGAAGGCGAATCCTGCGAAACCGGTGGCGAGCAAGCTGGCGACGAGCGGTCGCAGGCCGAATGCCGGCCAGATCAGAAGTGCCGCAAGCAGACCGGCCGAGACGAGCGCAAAATGCATCGCCGCCTCATTCGGCTGGCCGGTCGAGGCGGCCACGCCATCGGCCTTTGCCGGCGGCAGCCGTTGCCAATGCCAGGCGATAGCGCCACGGCTGAGCGCTGCGACGGCGGCAACGGCAAGCGCTGCAGCGAGTGGCGAGGACTGGCGGACAATGGCGGCGAGTGCGGCCGCACGGAGCGCGAAGGAAAGAATCAGCGCTATCGCGCCATAGGTGCCGATCCGGCTGTCCTTCATGATGATGAGGCTCTGTTCGCGGCTCCTGCCGCCGCCGATACCGTCGGCCGTATCGGCCAAGCCGTCTTCGTGCAGCGCGCCGGTGGCAAGAGCCTGGACGGAAAGCGCGAGCAGCGCCGCCATCAGCGGGTCGGCGCGCGAGCCTGAAAGAAGCAAGAGGGCGAGCGCCGGGAAGAAGCCAACGATCAGGCCCGCGAGGGGAAAGGCGCGCACCAGGCGGCCGAGGCTGCCGTCATAGCCTTTGAACAGGGCTGGCGGCATCGGAAGGCGGCTCAGAAAGGCGACGGCGCGGGCGGTATCGACCGCATAATCCTTGATCTTCATTCTGTTTCGTTCTGCCGGAGGGGCTGCGGCGCTTTTGATGTTGTTCGCTTCGTCCGCCGGCTTTAAGAGAGAGCCACCGCAAAGAAGCTGATTTGCGTCAAAAAAACAAGAATAGCCGATTCATAGGAATACGCACCGATGAGCGTTTCAGGCCTGCCCTTCGACGATTTCCGTACCCTGCTCCGGGACCTGCCTGGTCCGGATGCCCGCGCACTGGTGACCGCACGCGAACGCGACGCGCAGCTGACCAAGCCGCCGGGCGCGCTCGGACGGCTCGAGGAGATTGCCTTCTGGCTTGCCGCCTGGACAGGTCGTCAACCTGCCGTCAACCGGCCGCTGGTGGCGATCTTCGCCGGCAATCACGGCGTCACCAGACAGGGCATCACACCCTTTCCGCCCGCGGTGACGCAGCAGATGGTCGAGAATTTTGCCGCAGGGGGAGCTGCGATCAACCAGATCTGCGTGGCCTATGATCTCGGGCTGAAAGTTTTCGATCTCGCGCTCGATTACCCCACGGGCGACATCACCGAGGAGGCGGCGCTTTCCGAGCGCGACTGCGCCGCGACCATGGCCTTCGGCATGGAGGCGATCGCCGGCGGCACCGACCTGCTCTGCATCGGCGAGATGGGAATCGGCAACACGACGATTGCGGCGGCGATCAACTATGCGCTCTACGGCGGGTCGGCGCGCGACTGGGTCGGACCCGGCACCGGTTCGGAAGGCGAGATGCTGGAGCGCAAGATCGCGGCGGTGGAAAAGGCGGTGGAACTGCATAGCGAACATCTCGACGATCCCCTGGAGATCATGCGCCGGCTTGGCGGCCGCGAGATCGCGGCGATGGCCGGTGCCATCCTTGCCGCCCGGATGGAGCGCATCCCGGTGCTGATCGACGGTTATGTCGCGACTGCCGCGGCGGCGATTCTGAGAGCCGCCAACCCCTCCGCGCTCGATCATTGCCTGATCGGCCATGTCTCCAGCGAGCCCGGCCACCTGCGCGCAATCGAGATGCTCGGCAAGACGCCGCTTCTGGCGCTCGGCATGCGGCTTGGCGAAGGCACTGGTGCGGCGCTTGCCGCCGGCATCGTCAAGGCCGCCGCTGCCTGCCATTCCGGCATGGCGACGTTTGCCCAGGCAGGCGTGAGCAACAAGCATTAAGCGCGTCGCGATCTTTCAGATTCGCTTGGCCCGCGCTTTAAATCCTTGTTTTACGCATCTCGTTATCGCAAAACCGCTGCACACTTCTGCGCGACATGCTCTGGGGGATCAATCTTGACAAAGCCCGCGGTGACGAAGCAGACCGGATTTCGACATTTCATCGCCGCGGCCAGCTATTCCTGGGCAGGTTTCCTGCGCGTGCTGAAAGAGGCGGCCTTCCGCCAGGAGCTCGGTTTCTTCCTCGTTTCGCTGGCGGCACTGGTGCTGGTGGGCGCCACTTTCGGTGAGATCGTCGTCGCGGTGCTGCTGTTCCTCGGGCTGTTTTCGATGGAGGCGATGAATACCGCCGTCGAAGAAGTGATCGACCGGATTTCACCGGAGATTTCGATCGTCGGCAAACATGCCAAGGATCTCGGTTCCTTTGCGGTGACCTGCATGATCGCCGCCTGCTGCCTCTATCTCGGATTCGTTCTCGGCAAGCACCTGTTTTTCAGTTGAACTAAAGCGCGTCGCGTGAAACTTGATTCATGCGACGCGCTTTAGCTCCTTGTTTTATGCATGTCGTTATCCCGGAACCGCCGAAAACTTCCGGACTACATGCATTAGGCAAAACTCTTGCGCTTGCGCGTGACAGCCTGAGCCTCTTCGACGGCCGGCAGGCTCTGGAGCACGCGCTTGGCGGGCAGGATGGCGATGACCTCGGTGCCTTCACGCAGCCTCGATTTCAGCAGGAACTGTCCGTCATGCTTGGCAAGGATCGCCTGAACGATCGGCAGGCCGAGGCCGGTGCCTTGTTCGGCGCTCTTGATGGCGATCGAGCCCTGGCCGAAGGCCGAGAGGACGACGGGAATCTCTTCTTCGGGAATGCCGGGGCCGTTGTCCTTGATCGAGATGTATTGTCCGCCGCCGGCCGTCCAGCCTACCTTGACGTGGATTTCGCCGCCCTGCGGCGTGAATTTGACGGCATTGGAGAGTAGGTTGAGCACCACCTGGCGCATCGACTTCTCGTCGGCCCAGATAGCCGGCAACTGCCGCTCGAATTGATCCGAAATGGCAATGTTCTTGGCGCGGGCGCGCAGCTGGACCATGCCGATGCAATCCTCGGTGATATCGAGCAACGAGATCGCTTCCTCGCTCAGTTCGTATTTGCCGGCCTCAATGCGCGACAGGTCGAGGATTTCGTTGATGAGATCGAGCAGATGCTGGCCGGAGCGATGGATATCACCGGCATATTCCTTGTAGGTCGGATTGGCGAGTGGTCCCATGACTTCGGCCGACATCACCTCGGAGAAGCCGAGGATGGCATTGAGCGGAGTCCTGAGCTCGTGCGACATGGAGGCAAGGAAGCGGGACTTGGCGAGGTTTGCCTCTTCGGCGCGGCGGCGCGCCTCATCTGACATTGATTTCGCCACTTCCAGTTCGGCGATCAGGTCGTCCTTCTCCGACTGGTAGGAGAGGATCCTAAGGTTCGATTTGAAGAGCCGGTCACTGATATAGTTGAAGAAGACGAGGGTGGTGGTGAAAAGCCCGGTCAGACTGATTTCGAGGAGGTCGCGCGACAGGCCGCTCTTGGCGCCAAGCGCCAGGACCGCTGGCGCGAAAGCGACCAGTACGGCCGGCGTCAGCATGAAGTTCGACATCGCCGTGACGGAAAGCGCAATCAGCAAAGTTGCGCCCTTATAGAGAATGAAGCTCGACGGCTCGCAGGCGTCGCAGCCCTGCAGCGCGAAGACGGCCCAGCAGCAGCCGACCAGGAATTGGCCGGCGAGCAGCAGGCGGCGCCATTTGCGGGCGCTCTCGGAGGTGATCTCCTGTCGGCGCGCGCGCCGGGCGAGCAGGATGTTGCCGGTGTGACAGCTGAGCGTCAGCAGCGCCCAGAAGAGCAATTGGGTATCTTCAGTGAAATAGACGCCAAGGGCGGTGATGATGACGACGAAGAGCGGCATGATCGTCGCGCCCTGCAGCATCGACGCTATATACATCTTGAGTACGTCACGGTCGAAGGCGGAATTGGACGCATGACCGGACTGCAGGCGTTCGCGCGTTTGCCGCACGGCCTTGGAAACGGCCTTGTTGCGGTGGCTGCGCGACCTGTCGACGATAATCTTGTCGGTCGATGTGCTTACGCCGGTACTCATGTGCACGTTGAAACTTCACCCCTGGGTGGATAAGAGCTTAACCGGCAATTCTTAAGAAGATGTTTGCCATCTTTGCCAAGGATTTGTTTTTTAAGGAGGCGAAAGCGTGACACGTGGCCTGCGCCTGATTCGTGACGGCGTGACCGCTATTGCCTTGCTGGTGCTCCTGGCGCTGATTGCTGCCAAGATCAACGACAGAGCAACAATCAAGCGTGCAGGCGCCTTTCATGCTGCCGATGGCGACAGTCTGACATTGGGCGGAGAGCGCTTCCGCCTCGAAGGCATTGACGCGCCCGAGCTTAGCCAGAGCTGCGAACGGGCGGGAAAGGCCTGGGCTTGCGGGCGCGTGGCGCGGGACGCGCTGCAGGAGATGGTGCTGGCATCGGGAACGCTTTGCCAGGGCGACCGGCGCGACCGCTACGACAGGCTGCTTGTCGTCTGTCGGAATGCGACGGGCGGCGACATCAATGCCGGCATGGTGCGCCGAGGCATGGCTGTTTCCTATGGTGGTTACGGCAAGGAAGAGATCGAGGCGAAACGGGCGAAAGCGGGGCTGTGGGCCGGGACTTTCGAGCGGCCGCGCGATGTGCGTGATCGTGCCCGCCACGAATCCGGTTACGGCGACGCGCTGCGCTTCATCGGGCGGATCGTCGGATGGGAGTAAAGCGATGACCGACGAAGCCGAGCTGGAAACTCTGCGGCGGGAAATTGCGGCCTGTCGCATCTGTCGCGATACCCCGGCGAAAGGTCCTGAGCACCGGCTGCCGCACGAACCCAGACCGGTGGCGGTGATCTCTTCGAGCGCGCGCATCCTGATCGCCGGGCAGGCGCCCGGCCTTCGGGTGCATGAGAGCGGTCTGCCGTTCGACGATGCATCGGGCGACCGGTTGCGATCATGGCTCGGCGTTGACAGAGCAAGCTTTTACGACCGCGCCCGGTTCGCCATTGTGCCGATGGGCTTCTGCTTTCCCGGCTACGACGACAAAGGCGCGGACCTGCCTCCACGCCGTGAATGCGCTCCGGTCTGGCGGCAAAGGGCGATTGCGGCAATGCCGCAGATCGAGCTGGTGCTGGTCATCGGCCAGTATGCGCAGTCCTGGCATATGGCTGACGACAGGCGAGGCAATATGAGCGAGACGGTGCGAGCGTGGCGCGACAGTCTGCTGTCTGGCCGGTCGCCGGCGGTGCTGCCGTTGCCGCATCCGAGCTGGCGCAACAGCGGCTGGCTGAAACGCAATTCCTGGTTCGAGCAAGAATTGCTTCCTGTCCTGCGGGAGCGAGTGAAAACGCTGCTTTCCTGAAAAAAAATTCTTTTCGTTGTGCGGAATCGGGTTATACAAAGAAAATAATTCGAAAGGACTGACGTGCGCATGGACCGCCTCGACCGAAAAATACTGCGTCTGCTGCAAGAAGATTCGACCCTTGCCGTTGCCGACCTCGCCAAGAAGGTGGGGCTTTCGACGACGCCATGCTGGCGGCGCATTCAGAAAATGGAGGAAGATGGTGTCATCAAGCGTCGGGTCGCCATTCTCGATCCGGAGAAGGTCAATACCAAGGTCACGGTTTTCGTATCGATTCGCACCGCCACCCATTCGATCGAGTGGCTGCGCCGCTTTTCCGAGGTGGTTGCCGAATTTCCCGAGGTGGTCGAATTCTACAGAATGAGCGGTGACGTCGACTATCTCCTGCGAGTCGTCGTGCCCGATATCGCCGCCTACGACGCCTTCTATAAGCGGATGATCGCCAAGATCGAGATTCGCGACGTCTCCTCTGCCTTTGCGATGGAGCAGATCAAGTATTCGACGCAGCTGCCGCTCGACTACATGATTCTTGAGAACGCCAAATCCAACGAGGATTGAAATCGCCGATAGGTTGCGACGAGCCGCTGGCCGGCAGTCGCATATGCCGTGTGGTACTCGCCCCGGATCCGGGTCTTTGACGCGATTCGCTCGCACACGGGAATGCGGCGCTCGGAAGCGGCTTTCGGAAAAATGTGGCCCTCACTGCAAAAAAAGCCGGAAAAACCGCGAAAAAACGCTCCAGTTTCACCAAAGTGGTGGAGAAACATATAGCCTGGTAACGATTGCAAGGCTATGATGTGTGGCATCAATAAGCGCCATGTCATCATTTTGACTCATTGGTATCGAAATCAGGACACCATGTTCTACACCGCTACCTTGTATAGGTTGAACAGTCGGCGGTAGAGTTTATGTGCTTCACCATTGTGTTCGGCGGGGGTCGAACGGTGGAGAATTTGACATTGGCGCATAGCGTTTGCGGCTTGCGAGGGAGGTTCCCTCGCGGGGCCGCTTTGTGCGGTTTTTTTCGCGTAATTTTTTGAAATTGTTGTATAAAAATCACGTCCGTAGCGAAAGTTGCTCGCGCCGACCCACCGCGCATGTATCTCGAATTGCTTGATTGAGGCTTCTATGTGATGACGGTTTGGCGGTTCGATCGATCCGCACGCCGAGATGGCTGTTCAAACTGGGCCGGCTTCGAATTGACTACCCGATGAGACGTCAGCCCCGATCGACAAAGGAATGGATTGGTAAATGAACATCAGAATGGTTTTGCTCGCATCAGCAGCAGCATTTGCTGCATCGACGCCGGTTCTTGCAGCTGACGCTATTGTTGCTGCTGAGCCGGAACCGGTTGAATATGTTCGCGTCTGCGACGCTTACGGCACCGGCTACTTCTACATCCCCGGCACCGAAACTTGCCTCAAGATCGAAGGCTACATCCGTTTCCAGGTCGACGTTGGTGATCAGCCGCTCAATGGCTCGGCCAGCAACGATTCGGATTGGGATGCCAAGACCCGCGGTCAGGTTCAGTTCACGGCCAAGAGCGACACCGAGTATGGTCCGCTGACCGGCGTCATCGTCATGCAGTTTAATGCTGACAATGCCTCCGACCAGGAAGCTATTCTCGACTCCGCTTACCTCGACGTCGCGGGCTTCCGCGCCGGTCTCTTCTACAGCTGGTGGGACGATGGTCTTTCGGGTGAAACCGACGACATCGGCTCGATCGTAACGCTGCACAACTCCATCCGCTATCAGTACGAAAGCGGCGACTTCTACGCTGGTCTCAGCGTCGACGAACTGGAAGATGGCTTCTACAAGTCTGGCGAAGGCCCGAACAACGTCGGCGTTGCCTTCGGTCTCGGCGGCAAGGCAGGTGCCTTCAGCTACCAGCTCACCGGCGGTTGGGACTTCGACAACGAAGACGGCGCTATCCGCGCAATGGGTACGGTTGACATCGGCCCCGGCACGCTCGGCCTCGCTGCCGTATATTCTTCCGGCCCGAACTCCTACTACTCCGCAGCTGAATGGGCTGTCGCTGCCGAATACGCTATCAAGGCAACCGACAAGCTCAAGATCACCCCCGGCGTCCAGTACTACGGCGACTACTATGTCTCCGGCGACGACTTCAGCGGTGGTGATGCCTGGAAGGTTGGTCTGACGGTTGATTACCAGATCGTCGACAACTTCTACGCCAAGGCTTCGGTTCAGTACCTCGATCCGGAAGACGCTGACGACTCTACCTCGGGCTACTTCCGCCTGCAGCGTTCGTTCTAATCCACTTGGTGAGTGTCCCCGGTCTTCAGACCGGGGACGCTTCAATCAGTTTCTGATCCGAGTGACCTCCGATCAGCTACGGGGACGGGTCCGGTCTTCCCTGCCGGACCGTCCTTGCAGCGTTTTTGAGACGCGCTCTTGTGGCTGTCTTTCCGGAGCGTCATCCAGGTAAGCCGAACCGGCATGTTGTGTATCGCACGTCGGCATCCTGTCGGCCTTGCTTAAGGCCATGCTTATTCTCAAGAGAGTTTGGATTGACCGTTGGCCATTGATTGGCGTTGCCGCGACGGGTCGTGGAAAGAAAATCCAATACCGACAATGTGATTACAGCTTTGGTGGAGAGAGGATACAGCCCTTTCGGGGGGCGGCATTCATTCCTACTCTCGGACAGCTTGTTCGTATGGACGATCTCAACGACTATTATTATTTGCAGCCGTCGTCTCCAGCGGTGGTTTTGCTTCTGCAAGTCGCAATCTCAAAATACCGCGCTCAAAATTGAGCAGGCGGGTCAGCCGACTTGAGGATGGGCTTGGCGCACGGCTCATAGAGCGTTCGACCCGTCACTTCCGGGTGACAGAGATCGGTCAAGCTTTTTACGAAAGATGCCAGACCATTCTGCAGGAGGCCGACCCCGCCAAATCGATCGTCACCGAGGCTCAATCCGACCCGCCGGGCGTGGTGCGGACGGGCTGCCCGCTAGGTCTGGTCGACATTTCGGTCGGAGGTATCCTGCCTGAATTCCTCGAACGCTTTCCGAAGATAAAGCTGCAGATTATCGGCTCCGACCGCCGCGCCGACCTCATCAACGAATCGATCTTGAGGTGAGGGCGACCAGCGAGCCGGAGACACAGACGAGCCGGACGATGCGCAAGCTCGACCGGGCGCGGCGCGTTCTGGTCGCAAGTCCGTCGCTCATCGAACGTATCGGCGGTTGAAAATTGCGTCGACGAGCTCGCCGACCTTCCGACGCTGGCGATGACCCCGTGGGTGTCGTTCCATACCTGGGAGCTCATCGCTCCGAATGACGACAAACGGGTAATCCGGCATCAGCCGAGGTTGACCTGCCGCAGCGTGACCGCCATTCTCGATGCAGCGCTCGCCGGCCGCGGCTTCGGACTTCTGCTCGAAAGCGCGTGTGAGGCGGATCTGCAGGCCGGCGGGCTGGTGCGGGTGCTGCCGGAATGGCAGTCGGAAGAAAGCCAGTTCCATATCGTCTTCACAACCGCCAAGTGCATGCCGCCGGCGGTCAGAGTGCTCATCGATTTTGTGGTGGAAAAATCCAAGCGTCATTGACGACGAGGCGACAGCCTCAGTCTGGGACGCATCGCGCTATTTCAGCCGTGCCAACAGCCTTTCACCGCTCAGCTCCCTGACCGCATCCCTGCCGATCCAGCGGGCGGTTTTATCTGGACGTTCAGCCAACAGCTTCGCCAACCCCAGTGCCGGTCCATGGCAGGCGCGATTGCGCTTGCCGATGCTGCGCAGTGCCCAATTGACCGCCTTGCGTACGAAGTTGCGGGAATCGCCGGAATGCGCCTCGATCACAGGCAGCCAGGAGAGGATGGCCGTATCGGTAGCGCCCTTTCGATGTACGGCGGCGCCCGCGATCATGGCGAAGGCGGCGCGACGAACAAATTCGCGCTCGTCGGCAGCGAATTCAGGAATGAGCTCGTCCAGGCCCGCCTCGACGAAGAGATCGGCGGCGCAGTCGACGATTTCCCAGGAGTCGAAATCATGAGCCCAGTTTCTGGCTTCTTCCGGCGTCAGCCGCTTCGGCTCGGCGGTATAGAGAGCGAGCAGCCGAGCCTCGCGAATATTGCTTCGCCAGAGCTGCATTGCCCTGAGGTGATTCCTCTTCGCCAATCTGGCGACCGCCCTGATATCAGCATTGGAAATTCCGAGGGCGCGGTCGGTGACGATGCCGAATCGCGCCATTCCAGCGGCATTCTCCTCCGAGCGCAGCGTTTCGAGATGCGCGATCAGTTCAGCCGGATCGGAAGAGCGACCGATCATTTCTCAAGCCGGGCGAGCAGCGAAGAAGTGTCCCAACGATTGCCGCCCATCGCCTGCACATCGCCGTAGAACTGGTCGACGAGGGCGGTGACCGGCAGCTTGGCGCCGTTGCTGCGGGCTTCGGCGAGCACGATGCCAAGGTCTTTCCGCATCCAGTCGACCGCGAAGCCGAAATCATATTTGCCGGCGTTCATGGTCTTGTGGCGATTTTCCATCTGCCAGGAGCCGGCCGCGCCTTTCGAGATTACCTCGACGACCTTTTCAATATCGAGGCCGGCGCGCTTGCCGAAGTGCAGCGCTTCTGAAAGCCCCTGGACGAGGCCAGCGATGCAGATCTGGTTGACCATCTTGGTAAGCTGTCCGGAGCCAGCTGGCCCCATCAGGCCGACCATACGCGCATAGGCGTCGATCACCGGCCGGGCTCTCTCGAAGACAGCTTCATCGCCGCCGCACATGACGGTCAGCACTCCGTTTTCGGCGCCGGCCTGGCCGCCAGAGACCGGAGCGTCGATGAAATCCACACCCTTTTCCTTTGCCGCGGCATAAAGCTCGCGGGCGACCTCGGCGCTGGCGGTGGTGTTATCGATCAGCACCGAACCCGGCTTCATGCCGTGCAGGGCGCCGTTTTCGCCTGAGGTGACCGAGCGGAGATCGTCGTCATTGCCAACGCAGACGAAGACGAAATCGACACCTTCCGCTGCCTCGGCCGGAGTGGGGGCGGATTTGCCGGAGAATTTCTCGGCCCAGGCAGCAGCTCTTTCGGCCGTGCGATTGTAGACGGTGACATCGTGGCCGCCCTTTGTCTTCAGATGACCGGCCATGGGGAAGCCCATGACGCCGAGACCGATGAACGCGACTTTAGCCATATGTTCCTATCCTTATCCAGAGTGAGAGGCCCTGAGGATTAACTGAAACGGCGCAAGCAGAAAAGCCGTGAAGACGGACTTCCTTTTGATTGCTTCTTTGAGGCTGGTCGCCGATCGGCCGAGCCCTAGATGGAACGAAGCACAATGTTACTGGGGGTGACATGAGCGAAATTCCAAGAATCGAGCCGCGCCGCAAAGGCCGCAGCGGCACGCAGGCGATGCTTATTCCGTCTCAGAAGATGGTCGCAGAGCAGATTCGGTTTGCGCCTGAAGGTGTCCTTACCGAGGCTGGCGTTCTGCGCCGCCGTCTCGCTGCCCAATACGGAGCGGACGCCTGCTGTCCGGTGACGGTGCAGCGGCATTTGCGTGCGATTGCCGACCTGTCCGTCGGTGAACTGGAGAAGGGCGAACCACCTTCGATGGTGACGCCCTATTGGCGCATCGTCGATCCGGCGAGCCTGCTTGCGAAACGTCTTGCCGGCGGTCCCGCCGTCATTCACGAGCGGCTGGCCGCCGAACGCCGGGGGAAGTAGCGGGCAAGGCGAGGGCGAGGAACTGCTTCCAATAGCGGTTCCGGGCACCATTTCACCAGGCGCCGCTGCTATCTTTCTGGGGCATCTGCGGGGTGGTGGCCATGTCAGGCGTGTGTCCGCTCGCCAAGAGCGGGCTTGCCAGGCTTTCAACAATAAATTCGGCCGCAAACAGATCTTCGCCGGCGCAGCAGCCATGGCGGCAACCTGAAAGTCGCCTCGGGCTCATGATCGCAGATGCATGTATCGCCGGAAGCCGTCTGCGGCTTTCGGCGTTTCTGTGGTTAGCCTCGTGGCTGGCGAGTAGGGATTATTCATAGCGGATCGGCTATGATGGCCGTATTCGTATCCTTTCGATTGTTGTATCAATTGACGGGTTGGCAATACATTATTCGTTCGATTTGTCGCGTTCTGTTCGTAGATTGACATACGTATACCTCCATGGATACAGGTATATTCATAGCTTTACGGGTATGGGTCTTCAATGTCGAACGTTCAGGACGTGCTCTTCAGGACGCTTGCGGATCCCACCCGGCGCGCGCTTTTCGAGCGGCTGTGCCGGGAAGGGGAGAAGACGGTCGGGGCGTTGACGGCGCAGGCCGGGGTCTCGCAGCCGGTCGTTTCGAAGCATCTCGGGCTGCTGAAGCAAGCCGGCCTGGTGCGCGACCGTCATGAAGGGCGGCAGACGCATTATAGCGCGCAGCTCGGAGCGCTTGCGCCGCTCGTCGACTGGACGAGCGAGATGGCCGGCTTCTGGCAAAGCCGCTTCAATGCGCTCGAAGATTTGTTGAAGAGGATGGATCAATGACAGACATATCGACCGAAACGCGTTCCGTCGTCATCGAGCGGGAAATGCCTTTTCCAGCGGAAAAGATCTGGCGGGCGCTGACCCAGCCGCACCTGATCCAAGAGTGGTTGATGGAAAGCGACTTCAGGCCGGTCGTCGACCATCACTTCAACTTCAACGCCGATTGGGGCGCCGTCGACTGCCGAGTTCTGGAAGTCGAACCACACAAGACCCTCGCTTACAGCTGGGGCGCCTATGGCCTCGAAACCGTCGTGACCTGGACGCTCACCCCAACGGGCGCGGGTACGCATCTGCGAATGGAGCAGTCGGGTTTTCGGGCGGATCAGCGGCAGGCCTATGGCGGCGCCAGGAGCGGGTGGCCGCAATTCTTCGACAAGCTGGAACAGGTGTTGACGCGGGTTGACTAATCCATTGGCGGCGGCCGGTCGGGCTCGTTCAAGGAGGCTTCATTGAACCGGAACAACTGGTGTCGGCAGGTCCACCGTTGGCTGTCGATTGCCTTTACGCTGGTCGTCATCGTCAATATCATCGCCATGGTGCAGGAGAAGTCGGCGGTCTGGGTTGGGCTCTTGGCGTTGCTGCCGTTCGGCCTGTTTGTGCTGCCCTTGCCGCGAAACGGCGCGTGGGATGCATCGGCGGATAGGAGGTGATCCATGGCGGGCAAAACGTCGCAGGGTGCGGAGAAAGTCATGAAAGAGACTGCCAAACCGGCGGTCGCCGCGCCGAAGCTTCTGTCGGGCGGCAACCCGCAAATCCCCAAGGGTTACGGCGATGCGCCCGTGCAAGCCTATATCGCCGCCATGCCGGACTGGAAAAGTGAGATCGGGCGTCGCCTCGATGCGCTGATCAGCAGAACCGTGCCCGGCGTCTGCAAGGCGATCAAGTGGAACTCGCCCTTTTACGGCATGGAAGGGCAAGGTTGGTTCCTCGGCGTCCATTGCTACGCCAGCTATGTCAAGGTGGCTTTCTTCAAGGGTGCGTCGCTGCATCCCCTACCGCCAGGCGAGTCCAAGCAGAAAGAGGTGCGCTACCTCGACATATGCGAGGACGACCCTTTCGACGAGGCGCAGATCGCCTCCTGGGTAGAGCAGGCGAGCCGTTTGCCGGGCGAACGGGTGTGAGGTTTTGATGCGCGGCGATGGGAGAACGATAAATATGAAGAAGACGACGGCCACCATGAAGAAAATCGATTCCGAGGAAGGGACCGGGCAAGCCTCTCCCTCTCAACTGATTGATGCGAGGATCGAGGAACTCAAGGATTGGCGCGGCAACGTGCTCGCGCGGGTCCGCGCGCTCATCAAGCAGGCCGAGCCCGAAGTGGTCGAGGAATGGAAATGGCGAGGCGTTCCGGTGTGGGAGCACGCCGGCATCATCTGCACCGGTGAGACCTATAAGAGCGTGGTCAAGCTTACCTTCGCCAAGGGAGCCTCGCTTGAGGATCCGAAAAGCCTTTTCAACTCCAGTCTCGACGGCAACACCCGGCGGGCCATCGACCTTCATGAAGGCGACGAGATCGACGAGGAGGCGCTGAAGGCGCTCATTCGAGCCGCCGCGGCGCTAAATGCGTCGGTGCGGGCGGCCGGTTCGCGGAAGAAATCAAGCAGCGTGTGACGCTTCATCCGGCCGCGTTAGTGAATTGGGCTTGCCTCGCGTTCGAGAAAGAGTTCGAGATTGGTGAGGCCGATTTCTGTGCCCTGAAGGCGGGCGCCGTTGTCGGCGTAGCCGTCGAGGAAAACCACTTGCTCGGTGAAGACCATTCTGGTTCCGCTGGCTTCGGTGTCGAAGGCGACGGTGACGAGCGAGGCTGAGATGCGGCTTTGCCCGAGCTTCATCTCATAGGCATAGATGATGCGAGTATCCGGGACGATATCGATGTAGTGGGCGTCATAGGCGTGCAGAAGCCCCTCGGTGTCGGCGGTATAGTTCCTCTCTGTACCGCCCGGCCTGAAATCGAGCGCGTATTCTATGGGTACCCATTCGCCGTGGCAGGCAAACCATTGCCGCTTGGACTCCGGCGTCGACCAGGCGCGGAAGACCCGGGCGACGGGTGCCGTCAGGCGGCGTTCTATGACGAAGGTGGCATGTTCGGCAGATCGTATCGTCATTCGGGGAGTGTCTCCGGCTCATCGGCGAGAAATTGATCCAGCCCGTCAAAGGCGGCGGTCCAACGGGTCTTTCGCTGTTCCACCCAGCGTTCGACAGCGGCGAGCGCATCCTGCTGCAGCCGGTAGGTCCGCACTCGGCCGGATTTTTCGGAGAGGACGAGCCCGCTCTCCTCCAGCACCTGCAGATGTTTCATCACCGTCGGCAGGGCGACGGCGAGCGGAGCGGCCAGTTCGGTGACCGAGGCCGGGCCGCGGCCGAGCCGGTCGATCATGCCGCGGCGGCTGCGGTCGGAAAGCGCGTGGAACATGCGGTCGAGATCCGCCTGGCTTTCGATCATTCCGCTTCATCCCGAAAGCGGGCGGGCAGTCTGTCGTGATAGGGATAGAACTTGAAATAGGGGCGGGCCTCTTCCAGCGCCCTGGCGAAGGACGGGCGCGCCAGCAGCCGCTCGTAATAGGCGCGAAGCTTCGGCTGATCTGATGAAAACGCAACCAGCGTCTCGGCGTAGAAGAGAGAGGGGGCTGCGGCGCAGTCGGCCATGGTGAACGCTTCGCCGGTTATCCAAGGGCTTTCGCCCAGTTGTTTTTCGATCATGGTATAGGCCGTGGCCAGCGTCGCCCGGGAAGCGGTCATCTCGATTTCGTCCGCCTTGCCTTCAGGGCGGCGGCGATTGCTGACCAGCGTCTGCATCGGCATCTGGACATAATGGTCGAAGAAGCGGTCCCAGAGACGGACCTGCAGTGCCCGGTCGATCTCCAGCGGCAGCAGGGGCACGGCGCCGGGATAATAGTGATCGAGATATTCGATGATAATCGAAGTCTCGGGGATGGTGCTGTCCCGGGCTTCGTCGCGGAGCAGCGGCATCTTGCCGATAGGCCAGAAGCGAAAGAGATCGGCGCGTGAGGCCTCGTCGGACAGATCGACGATACGGTTCTCAAAGGGGGTCTCGTTTTCATAAAGCGCGATCAGCACCTTGTGGCAGAAGGAGGCGAGCGGATGCCCATAAAAGACGAGCGACATGCGGCGACCTTTCCTGTCTGGCTGAAAACTTTGCCGACTGACTAACTATCAGGTCCGCAGGCATCGCGCAACAGATAGTTCACCGATCGTGAAACTATTATCTTCAGCCGATGTATCTGGCGATCACCAGATGGCCCGGCGTCGGCTGTCCGTCTTCCATGCGCACGTTGATGTCGGATATCTCGACAAGCGCGAAACCGGTGGCCGTCAGCCGTTCTCTCACATAGGCGTCGGCATGGGCGAAGCGCTGGTGTGGTCCAACCATGTAGGGGCGGCCGGCAAGCAATTCGTCAGGCAGGGTCTCCGAGGAGAAAATGAACAGGCCGCCCGGCGTCAGATTTTCGGCGGCGCCGAAGAAGAGCGGTTCGAGCGCGCCGAGATAGGGCAGCACGTCTGTGGCGGTGATGAGGTCGAAAGCGTCCTCGTCATTGTCGTCGAGAAAATCCTCAACCTCGGCGACGAAGAGCGTCTCGTAAAGATCTTTTTCGTGGGCGATCTCGACCATCTTCTCCGATATGTCGATGCCGGTCATGTCCTCGCACAGCTCGCGCAGCGCGCCGCCTGTGAGACCGGTGCCGCAGCCGAGATCGAGCAAACGCTTGAACGGCCCGAGCTTCAATGCCTGCAGGCGCTGGCGCACCAGCATCGGCACGTGATAGCCGAGTTGCTCGACGAGCACGTCCTCGAAGACCTCGGCATGCTGATCGAACAGGGTCTCGACATAGGCGTCGGGCGCCTTGACCGGGGTTTCGCCGCGGCCCATCGCCGCGATGCGCACGGCGGCTCCGCCGTGGTCCTCGGGATCGATCGCCAAAACGTCCTCGTAGGCCGCTACGGCCGCCTCGACATCACCTGATTTCTCCAGCGCCAGTGCACGATTGTAGGCCTCGGCAAGGGCTTCTTCGTCGATCTTCTTTGCCATCGCGGTGCATGTCCTTCTGTTTCAGGCATGGCTCTACGGCGGCTTTCGAAGTTTTGCAATGGCGCGGCAACAGGCGCAGAATGGCCAAAAAGAAGACGATGGGAGGAAACGCCATGAAAGCGGAGCACGACGGGGTGCCACCGGCAAGGAAAGAAGGGGGCGAGCGCCCCTTTCTGCTGCCCACGACGCCGGGCGAGATCACCAATACGCTCAGCCATTATTACCGCGGCGAACTCGGGCGGATGACGAGCTGGCGCGACCGCATCGACCGGACGTCCAACTGGGCGATCACCGTGGTCGCGGCGCTGCTTTCGGTGTCGTTGTCGACACCAAGCTCGCATCACGGCGTGTTGTTGTTCGGCGTGATGCTGATTACGCTGCTTCTGATGATCGAGGCGCGGCGCTACCGCTTCTTTGATATCTACCGCGCCCGAATCCGGCAGGTCGAGCGCTGTTATTTCGCGCAGATCATGGCGCCGAACGCTGCGGCCGGCAGCGAATGGGCCGCGGTGATTGCCAACAGCCTGCGTCATCCGCGCTTTCTGCTCAGTTATGGAGAAGCGATGCATCGGCGGCTCAAACGCAATTACGGCTGGATGTATTTAATCCTGCTGCTTGCCTGGTGCCTGAAGATCTCGACGCCAAAACTGCAGACGGAGGGCGCGCCGGCGCTGCAGGCGCAGTCCTGGGCCTATGTCATCGACAATGCCGTGCTCGGGCCACTCCCCGGCCTTGCGGTCATTTCGATCGTCGTCACCTTTTACCTGGGCATGCTCTATTTCGCCCTGCGTCCAGACCGGGACGAAGGCGAATTCGGCCATGGCGAGGCGCACGTGTGATCAATGCAGGATGAACTCGCCCTTCAACGCCCGCCACTCTGTCGCCGAGATCAGCTTGCGGTGGACGTAGCGCACTGAATGCAGCGGCCCGTCGAGCTTCTCCTGCCAGAATTTAAGGAAGCCCCGCATCTCGGGAAAATCGGGTGCCAGATCATAATCCTGCCAGACATAGGTCTGCAGGATCGTCGGGTGATCCGGGAGGTGGTAGAGGATCTGGGCGGTCGTCAGACCGTAACCCTGCAGTTGCTTTTCCATGTCCTTGTGCATCGTATTCAGCTTCTTCTCGTTCCCACTCGCGCTTTATTAGCGCCACGTGAAATGGAAGCACGCGAATGGTTAACGCAAGCTTAACAGATACGTTGCGAAGGAAGTATTGTTTTTTGTTTTCAACGGTTTGGCAGCATGATAATACGAGTGCTGCCACGCTTCTTTAGCAATCCCAAAACCGCGATACACTTTTGCCCTTCATGCTCAGCGCTTGAGATGCCGCGTCAGTCGACGCTCGATCCAGGCCCAGAGATGGCGTAGCGCCTCGACAATGGTGAGGTAGAAGATCGCTGCCCAGAGATAGGTCTGGTAGTCGAAGGTGCGGGAGAAGGCGTAACGGGTTTCGCCCATCAGATCGAGGACGGTGATGATGGCGACGACCGCCGAGCCTTTGATCAAAAGGATGATCTCGTTGCCGTAGGGGCGAAGCGCCACGATGAAGGCCTGCGGAAGGATGATCTTGCGGAAGGCGATGGTCTTATGGATGCCGAGGGCTGCTGCTGCTTCGCGCTGGCCGTGCGGCACGCTTTCGATCGCGCCGCGCAGAATTTCCGCCTGATAGGCCGCCGTATTGATCGTCATGGCAAAGAGGCCGCAATACCAGGCTTCGCGGAAAAACCACCAGATGCCAACGGCTTCCAGCTGCGGGCGGAAGACGCCGAGGCCGTAATAGACCAGGAACAGCTGGGCAAGCAGCGGCGTGCCGCGGAAGAAATATATATAGCCATAGGCGAACCAGTTAAGAGCCCGGTTCTTCGACAGCCGGGCCATGGCGAGCGGCAGGGACAGGATGGCGCCGCAAACGACGGAGATGGCAACCAGACTGAGGGTTACCCAGAGTCCGTGCAGATAACGCGGTCCGTAGCGAGTGAATTTGTCCGGATCCCAGCCATTGATGACGGTGAAGATCAGCAGCGCGGCAAGCAGAGCCCAGACCGCAACGAAGACGTAGCCGCACAGGCGTGCCACTGTGACCGGCTTTGCCACCTCGCGGGGCGCAGGCTGCGGGGGGATCAATGTCTCAGCGTAGCTCATCGGCGGACATCCGAACGTTTGGCCCAGCGGTCGACATAGATAAGCAGGAAGGAGGAGAGAATGGCGAGCACCAGATAGAGACAGCAGGCAATGCCATAGAAGAAGAACGGCTCCTTGGTCACCCGCACTGCGACGCTCGTCTGGCGCAGGATATCGGCAAGGCTGATGATCGAGACGTAGGAGGTGTCCTTCAGGAGCACCATCCAGAGGTTCGTCAGACCGGGAAGGGCGATGCGAACGAGTTGCGGCAGGATGACGAGCCGTAGCGTGCGGCCGCGATGCAGGCCGAGCGCATCTCCTGCCTCATATTGGCCCTTGGGAATGGCGCGGAAAGCCGAAAGCAATACTTCCGAGCAATAGGCGGAGAAGACAACCGACAGAGCGATCACGCCGGCCAGGAAGGCGTTGATCTCGACCGGCGGCCCGACATAGCCGGCAAGCTCCAGAAGAGACTGGATGAGCATCTGCATGCCGTAATAGATGATGAAGAGCGTCAAAAGCTCCGGCAGGCCGCGGAAGATAGTCGTGTAAATGCCGGCCGCCAGCCGCAGCGATTTTTCTTCCGACTGCTGGCCGAGAGCCACGAGGAAGCCGATGACGAGGCCGATCGGCAGGGTGACGATCGCCACCGATACGGTGACCTGCAGGCCAAGGGCGATCTCGTCGCCCCAGCCGGTGTCGCCACAGGCTAGGATCGTCGACGGACCCAACCAGGTGAAGATGCCGACGGGTCCGCATAGCGGATCGAAAATGTGCACAAGTGAGCTCCAGAAGGAGCCGAGCGCGGAAAACAATCCGCCCATGCGTGAATTCCCCTCACGGCTTTTGCCGTTTTGATCTTGCCACCTTTGTCAAACAAAAATGGCGGAAGAGCAAGCCTTCCGCCATTCGCTTGATCGGCCAGATACCGAATTTCTTATTCGCCGTAAACGTCGAAATCGAAGTACTTGTCCTGGATCTTCTTGTACTCACCGCTGGCGCGGATCGCAGCGATCGCGGTGTTGAGCTTTTCCTTCAGCGGGTCGCCCTTGCGGATGGCGATACCGGCGCCGTTGCCGTTGATTTCCTTGTCGACCGGCAGGGTCGTCAGGATCTTGCAGCAGGCACCGGCGTCGGACTTGACCCATTCGGAGAGAACGACGACGTCGTCGATGACAGCATCGACACGGCCGCTGGAAACGTCGAGCTTGTATTCGTCGGCCGTGGGGTAGAGCTTCAGCTCGGTGTCGGCGAGGTGCTTCTCGGCGTAGTTGGCATGCGTCGTGGAAGTCTGTGCGCCGATCACCTTGCCCTTGAGGCCGGCAACGTCAGTGATCTTCGAATCCTTCGGTACGGCGATGGCCGGAGGGGTGTTGTAGTACTTGTTGGAGAAGTCGACGAGCTTGAGGCGCTCGGGCGTGATCGACATGGAGGAGACGATCATGTCGAACTTCTTGGCGTTCAGCGCCGGAATGATGCCGTCCCAATCGGTGCTGACGAAGGAGCATTCGGCCTTCATCTCGGCACAGAGCGCCTTGGCGATATCGATGTCGAAGCCCTGGATGGTGCCGCTGGCATCGACAAATTCGAAGGGCGGATAGGTCGAATCGGTGCCGATCACGTATTTCTCGCCATCGGCCATGGCGGAGCCGGCAAAGAGCGACATTGCCGCGAGCGAGGCTGCCGCGAAGATACGGGTGGAGATATGCATGAGGATCCTCTCTGTTGGTAGCCATCGCGCTTTTTTCTCTTGGGCTGACGGCTGCTGTTCAACGGTGACGGGCACCGCCTTGCGGCGATAATCAGACTTTTTTTCATGGAAATGCAACAGAAATTCCCGGGCTATTCGCGGCGCAAACAGCAGGCGAGATGAACGGCGGCAGACCGCTACATTCACCTGAGGTTAATCCCCGGCTTCCTAGAACCGGAACAAATCGGCGGGTTGGCGCTTTGCCATTTCGCCGTTTCGCCTCAATGCGACGCTAGGGGCGGAACTAGGGCCTGTCGGCCTTCAGGAAGCTCAAACAGGATCGAGGAAACCCGATGGGCAAGAAATCAAGATTGTTCGCAAGCGCGGCTTTTCCGCTGCTTTCCCTCTCGCTGGCGCTGCAGCCGGTGTCGGCGATGGCCGCCGTGCGCGGCGCTGAGACGCAGGCAGCCCCCGCGCGGCAAGTCGAACAGTGGAGCTTCGAAGTGGCGCAGGATGCGCCCGAGGATGCACCTTCCGAAGAAGAGCTGCTGAAGAAGAAAAAGCACAAGGAGAAGCAGGAGGCCCCAGCCGAACAGGCGCCAGCCGCCGAGAAGCCAAAGGAAGCACCTGCGGAAAAGCCGAAGGCCGAAGCACCCAAGGAGGCTCCGGCGCCTGAACCCAAGGCCGCGCCCGAACCCAAGGCAGCACCCGAACCCAAGGCCGCGTCACCGAAAGCCGAGGCGCCGAAAGAGGCGCCGGCGGAACAGCCCGAAAGGAAGCCCGCGCGGAAAGCCAAACAGGAGGCTCAGCCCGAGGCAAAGCCGGAGGCCGCGCCGCAGCAAGAACAGCAGCCGGTAACGCAGGAAAAGCCGAAAAGACCCAAGAAGCCTGAGGCTCAGCAGGCCGAGCCCGAGGCGCAGCAGCCAGCCGCAAAGGAGGCCCAGCCGCAAACGGAGCAGGCTGCACCTGAGGCCAAGCCGGAAGGAAAGCAGCGCCCCCGCGATAAAGGCAAGGGCAAGGCCGAGACAGCCGCTCCCGAGGCGGTGACGCCGACCGAAGAACAGGCCAAGCCCGAAGCCAAGCCGGAGGCAAAACCCACAGCCGAAGCGCCGGCCGAAAAGAAGCCCGCAGCCGGCGAGACTGTGGCGCCCGCAGATAAAGCGAGCCAGGACAAGGCGACCCAAGACAAGGCGACCCAGGACAAGGCCGTTGCCCCGGAAGCCGCTCCGGCCGAAAAACCGAAGGAAGGCATGGCGGCGAAACCTGCAGGCGAACAGCCCGCCGGCGAACAGCCGACAGCACCCGCCACTGGCGCGGCCCAGCCGCTGCCTGAAGCCAGCGGCGGTCAGCAGGCGGAGCAGGCCATTCCCGCGCCTGAAAAGGTTTCGCCGGAAGAGCTGCAGCGCCGCAAGAAGATTGCCGAAGATCCGGCCAAGAGCAACGAGACCGTTGTCCTGCCGGTTGAAAACGGTGCGGCCGTGCTCGACAGCGATAAGGATGCCGACCGCAGCAAGGGCAGGGAAGTCCGCCGCGACCGCGACAAGATGCGCGCCGAGAGCAAGGACTTCAAGGTGCCGACCTCTGATGCCGAGGCGCAGGCCGCCACCGCGGATAGGGCACCGACGGTCAAGCTCGAGGCGGTGACTAGCGAGAAAGGAACCAGACTCGACGCCCGGCCGCAATTCGTTCGCCCGGACGGGGCGCGTGTCGACGACCAGACTGACGACAATCGCGTGATCATTCAGTACAACAATCAGGTGATCGTGCGCAGCGACGACGACAGGCGGTTCCTGCGCGACGGCGAACGGCCGATCTACGAAGAGCTCCCGGGCGACCGTTACCGCGAGACGATTGCGCGACCGGAGGGTTACCGCATCGTCACGATCCGCAACCGCTACGGCGACATCATCCAGCGGTCGCGCGTCGATGCCCGCGGGCGTGAGGACGTTCTCTACTATTCGCCCGATCTCTATGAGGATCCGGACCGCGACTATTTCGAGGATGCGGGTGCCGACTTGCCGCCGATGCGGCTGCGCGTGCCACTCAACGAATACATCATCGATACTCGCAGCGATCCGGACAGGGACTATTACGAGTTCCTGAGCGAACCTCCCGTCGAGCCGGTGGAGCGTGTCTATTCGCTGAATGAGGTGAAGTATTCTGCTCGTATTCGCGACAAGGTCCGCCGAATCGATCTTGATACGATCACCTTTGCGACCGGCAGCGCGGAGATCCCGATGACCCAGGCGCGCACATTGCGTAAGGTCGCCGACGCGATCAGCCAGGTGCTGAAGAAAGATCCGAGCGAGACCTTCCTGATCGAGGGCCATACGGATGCTGTCGGTTCCGACCAGAGCAACCTGGTCCTCTCCGACCAGCGGGCGGAATCGGTCGCCAATGTGCTCTCCGACGTCTATGGCATTCCACCGGAAAACATGGCGACGCAGGGCTACGGCGAACGTTACTTGAAGGTCAACACGTCGGGCCCCGAACAGGAAAACCGCCGCGTCACCATCCGCCGCGTCACTCCGTTGGTGCGTCCGGTCGCCGCCAACCAGTAGCTGCTTCCGCCCCTCCCCGGTGTCAGGGAGGGGCGCTGACCTCCTCTTCTCCCGCCGGGAGAAGGGGGCGCGCTCTTGTCTTACCCCTCTCTATCGGCCGGCTTTCGCAGCCGCCTTTTCAATGACGTCGGCGACTTTTTCCGGCTGGGATGCGAAGACGGCGTGGCTGGCCGTGATCTCGGTCACTTCGCTGCCAGCTCGTTTCGCCATGTCACGCTCCAGCTCGGGATTGATGGAGCGATCCTGGGTGGCGACGATCGTCCAGCTCGGCTTCGTTCGCCATGCCGGCTCTCCGATCTTGGTCGAGAAGGCCTGCTTGGCGGCGAAGACCTGCGATCTTGCCAGGAAATCGGCTTCGGCTTTCGGCAGGTCGGCCGCGAAAGCCGCGGCGAAGGCGCCGGGGTCGAGGTAAAGATATTTGCCGTCCTCAGTTTCCTTGATGTCCATACTGCCGGCCGGCTTCGAGCTGGCGAGGCTCAGCAGGCTTTCCCCCTTGTCTGGCTGGAAGGCGGCGACGTAGACGAGGCCCGCAACGCCTGGATTGTTGCCGGCTTCGGTGATGACCATGCCTCCATAGCTGTGGCCGACGAGCAGCGTCGGTCCTTCCTGGAGGTCGAGAATCCGCTTCGTTGCCGCCACATCGTCATCGAGCGATGTCAGAGGCTCCTGGACGATGGTGACGTTGAAGCCGCGCTTTTCTAGGATATCGGTCGCTTTTCGCCATCCAGAGCCATCGGCCAGCGCGCCGTGGACGATCACGATGTTCTTGACCGCGGCAGCCTCGGCCGCAAAAGCGATTCCGGCGGTGGCAAAGGCCAGGCTTGCGATGAAAGTCAGATGCTTGTTCATGGGGTCACTCCTTGTGGTTGACGTTGCGGGGCGGGAATCTTGAGGTTCAGCCGAAGGTGAAGGCGTAGCCCTGGACGCCCGGATCGAGGAAGCGGATTTCGAAGGTGCGGGCTGCGACGGCGCCGGCCTGGCGAACGAGTTGGTAAAGCCGCGTTCCGGTGACCGTGCCGTTGCCGTCGGCATCGATGTCGGAGCCATGATCGGGTCCCGGCGCCTTGCCGTCGAGCCTCACCTGGAAACGGATCGGTTTGGCGTCGGCGCCGGGTCCGAGAACGAGATGCAGATCGCGGGCGCTGAAACGATAGGCGATGCCGCCGCCTGCCTCATCGAGCGTTGCCTGATCCTTACCGATGGTCCAGGTGCCGGACAGGCCCCATGCGTTAATGCCGGGCTCGGTGATCGAGTAGTTCTGCGGCATATCGGCTTGCAGCCCTTCGGGCGAGACAAAATTTTCGGCCTGCCCGTAGCCGAGGTAGGTCTCTCCGGACCGGATATTGGCGAGGTCGGGACCTGCCTCCACGCCCTTGGCAGCGGGCGCAACCGGTGCCGTTTCCGCCATCTGGCTGCCCGCTTCGCGCAGCAGATCCTGGATGGCTTTTTCGGTCCTGCCGTAATTGCCTTCGCCGAAATGGTGATAGCGGATCTGGCCTTTGGCATCGATCAGATAGGCGGCAGGCCAGTAGCTGTTTTCAAAGGCGCGCCAGATTTTGTAGTCATTGTCGATCGCAACCGGATAGCCGATCCGAAAGTCGCCGACAGCCTTCTTGACATTGTCGATCGTCTTCTCAAAGGCAAATTCCGGGGCGTGCACGCCGATGACGACCAGGCCCTGATCCGCATATTTTTCCGCCCAGGCACTGACATAGGGAATGGTGCGAATGCAGTTGATGCAGGAATAGGTCCAGAAGTCGACGAGAACCACCTTACCCCGCAGCTGCTCCTTGGTCAGAGGCTTCGAGTTCAGCCATTCGACCGCGCCGTCGAACGAAGGCGCATAAGCTTCGACGGGCAGATCACTGCGGAAAGGCTTGCTTCCATCGGCCGCGGGAATGATCTTGTCGTTGCTCGCCACCTCAGAGGGCGTGCCCCCCGCCGGCCTGGCATGCAGCCTGTCCAGAACGGCCTGTTCCAGCGAGGCAGTGCTGGCATAGGAAAGCCGCGCCAGCAGGCTGGTGTCGAGACCGAGCGCGATAACCGCCACGCCCGCCAACACGGCAGCGCCGACAGCCTGGCGGATTCGATCACCAAGGCCGAGCGAGCGCTTCATCGCGGCGAAGATTTTACCGCCGACCAGCAAGGCGACGGCAAGCGAGGTCGCAGCACCGGCGGCATAGGCGATCAAGAGGGCGGTTGTCTGCAGGTTGGCGCCCTGCAATGCCGCGCCCGTCAGCACGAGGCCGAGAATTGGTCCGGCGCAGGGCGCCCAGAGCAGGCCGGTGGCGACGCCGAGGATGAGCGCGCTCCTGACCGTCGGCGCGGTGCAAACGTTACCGCTGGCGTTCAGTAGATTGTTGCCGAGATCGACGATCGGGCGGGCAAGCGTACTTGCAAAGCGCTGAGACAGCAGGCTCACTCCGAAGAGCGCGAGCAGGACGATCGCGGCGAGGCGGCCATATTCATTGGCACGGATGGCCCAGCTGCCGCCGATCGCGGCAAGCGTTGCGACCAGCGCGAAAGTGGCGGCCATGCCCGCTAGCATCGGCAGCGTGCTCTTGAGGAAAGGCTGGCCGGAGCGGGCGAAGACGAAGGGAAGGATAGGGAGGATGCAAGGGCTGAGAATGGTCAGCACGCCTCCGAGATAGGCAATGATCAGAAGTGTCATGATCGTTTCCTTTGAAACCGTTTGATCGGGCTCTGGACGGCGATGGGCCTGAACCAGCAACGGCGGCGAGATAGCCGGGCGGAGGTATCTCCGATGTGTCTGGTTTGACGGGAAAATGTACCGAACTATTGCGCTGGAGCGCGGACGATACAAACGAATACAAACTGCCTATCCGCAGAGGCGGCGGCGAAAACTGCGACCGTCCGCCCATGCCCTGCCGAGGCGGCGCTTTTGTATCAGAATGTATCTCGGCAGGCGGAGGTTACACTCGCATTCAAAAACCGCAGCCTGTGACATATGGCCGATACAAGCCGAACGTCATCTCAGCGCCGTGATCCATTCGACAGGAGAGACCGATGTCAGAGCAAATTAATCATCATCGCCGCCGTTTCTTTGGCATGACGGCAATCGCGCTTGCAGCCGTCGAATTCGGCGTGGCCGGAGCGGCCGCAGCCCAACTGCCGCAGTCTTCCAGCGCCGCGCTGCCTGACGTAAAGGCCGGGACCAATGCGTCATTCGAAGCGCTGAAACAGGTCAAGACCGATGTGCTCGATATCGGTTATGCCGAGGCCGGAAAGGCCGATGGTCCGGTCGTGCTGCTGCTGCACGGTTGGCCCTATGACATCCATAGCTTTGTCGACGTCGCGCCGCTGCTTGCCTCCGCCGGCTACAGGGTGATCGTGCCTTATCTGCGTGGCTACGGCACGACCCGCTTCCTCGATGACAAGACACCGCGCAACGGCCAGCCTTCGGCGCTTGCCGCCGACATGATCGCCCTGCTCGATGCGCTCAAGATCGGAAAGGCTGTCGTTGCCGGCTACGACTGGGGCGGGCGGACTGCCAATATCATGGCCGCGCTGTGGCCCGAGCGCTGCAAGGCGATGGTTTCGGTCAGCGGCTACCTGATCGGCAGCCAGGAGGCCAACAAGAAACCGCTTCCACCGAAGGCGGAACTTGCCTGGTGGTACCAGTTCTACTTCGCCACCGAACGCGGCCGCCTGGGCTATCGGAGCAACACTCACGATTTCGCAAGGCTCATCTGGCAGACGGCATCGCCGAAGTGGAATTTCGACGATGCGACTTTCGACAGATCGGCGGCCGCCTTCGACAATCCCGACCATGTGGATATCGTCATCCACAATTACCGCTGGCGCCTGGGGCTTGTCGAAGGCGAGGCGAAATATGATGCCTATGAGAAGAAGCTTGCCGCCCTGCCGCTGATCTCGGTGCCGACGATCACCATGGAAGGCGATGCAAACGGTGCGCCGCATCCCGAGCCCTCCGCCTATGCCGGAAAATTCTCCGGCAGGTACGAACACCGCACGATCGGCGGCGGCATCGGCCACAATCTGCCGCAGGAGGCGCCGCAGGCCTTCGCCCAGGCGGTCATCGACGTCGACCGCTTCTGATTGGCGGCAAAGCTTCGTTGCTCACGCGGGCGGAATATGCGTAGGTCGCATCTGGCACTTCGATAAGAGCGAGGCGGCGGGCGCGGCCGCAATCGTTGAGGAATAGGCAATATGGATCATGTCGATCACATCCTGATCGTCGACGACGATCGTGAAATCCGCGAACTGGTCTCGGGCTATCTGCAGAAGAATGGCCTCAGGACCAGCGTTGCCGCGGATGGGCGGCAGATGCGCAGTTTCCTGGAAGCCAACGCCGTCGACCTGATCGTGCTCGATGTTATGATGCCCGGCGACGATGGGCTGGTGTTGTGCCGGGAACTGCGCGCCGGCCGGCACAAGGCGATACCAATCCTGATGCTGACGGCCCGTACGGACGAGATGGACAGAATCCTCGGGCTGGAGATGGGCGCCGACGATTATCTCGCCAAGCCCTTTGCCGCGCGCGAGCTTCTTGCCCGCATCAAGGCGGTGCTGCGGCGTACCCGCATGCTGCCGCCCAACCTGCAGATCAGCGAGGCGGGACAATTGCTGACCTTCGGCGACTGGCGGCTCGACACGGTCGCACGTCACCTTCTCGACAAGGAAGGGACCGCGATTGCCTTGAGCGGTGCCGAATACCGCCTGCTTCGTGTCTTCATCGACCATCCGCAGCGCGTGCTCAACCGCGACCAGCTTCTGAGCCTGACGCAGGGCCGCGACGCCGAACTCTTCGATCGCTCGATCGATCTTCTTGTCAGCCGCCTGCGGCAGCGCCTGGGGGACGATGCGCGCGAGGCGACCTATATCAAGACGGTGCGCAGCGAAGGTTATGTCTTCTCGGTGCCGGTCGAAATTTCTGAGCCGCGCCGATGAGAGCCGATATTCCCATCCTGGCGAACCTGACGTGGCCGAGAACTCTGCGATCGCGGATATTTCTCATTCTTTTGATCGGTTTGGCCTTCGCCTATGGGCTCTCCTTCAGCGTTCTCTATATGGAGCGCTACATGTCGGCCAAGGCGGTGATGCTCGGCACGCTGGAGAACGACGTTGCGACATCGATTGCCGTTCTCGACCGGCTTCCACCAGGTGAGCGCGGCGACCTTCTGGACTGGCTGAGCCGCGGCAACTACCGTTTCGAGCTCGGGCCCGGCCTTGCTGGTGTGCCTGACACCTCCAGCAAGGGCAGGGAGATCGCCGGAAAGATAGAGGCGGCCGTGGCGCACCGCTTTCCGATCCGCATCGAACGGATTCCAGGGGAGGTGAACCGGCTGCAAGCGCATCTGACGCTGAGCGACGGAACTCCTCTGACGATCGATGTCACACCGAGAGGCGTGATGCCGATCGCCGCATGGCTGCCTTATGTTTTCGCGATTCAGATGGCGCTGCTCATTCTCTGCACCTGGTTTGCGGTCCGCCAGGCGATCCGGCCGCTCGGTGAGCTCGCCGCTGCTGCCGATGCGCTCGATCCTGATAAGGACGGTCAGGCTTTGAGCGAGGCCGGTCCGAGCGAGGTGGCGCATGCGGCAAGAGCGTTCAATGCGATGCGGGAGAGGATCGCCCATTATCTCGAGGAACGGGTGCAGATACTGGCGGCGATCTCGCATGATCTGCAGACGCCGATCACCCGCATGCGGCTGCGCGCCGACATGGCGGAGGATTCACCTGAGAAGGACAAGCTGGTGCATGATCTCGCCGAGATCCAGCGTCTCGTCCAGGACGGCATCGTCTATGCGCGCAGCGCCCACGGCAGCGGAGAGAAGAACGCCCGCATCGATCTCGCCTCGTTCATCGACAGTATAGCCTACGACTATCAGGACACTGGAAAGGCCGTTACGGTCGTCGGTCTGGTTGAAGGCGCCGCCTTCACCAGGCCGCACGCCCTTCGCCGTATCCTGTCGAATTTCATCGACAATGCCTTGAAGTTTGCCGGCGCTGCCGAGATCAGCGTCGAGCGAGGCGCTGACAATTCCGTCGTCATCAGCGTTATGGATCGCGGACCCGGCATTCCGGATGGTATGCTCGAAGCCGCGATGCAGCCCTTCTTCCGGCTCGAGCAATCTCGCAACCGGGAGACGGGCGGCACAGGTCTCGGGCTGGCAATCGCCCAGCAACTGACCGCCAAGATCGGCGGTTCTCTCAGGCTCTACAATCGCTCCGGTGGCGGACTGGCGGCGGAAGTCACCATTCGGTGATGTCAAAACTATCAGAATGTTTTGTACGCGAAAATGTCGTGGACGCCGGATGCTACGTTTTGTGACATTTCGGCCGTTTCCGGAAACATGCCGGATATATCGATCCATCAAACCAACTCCGTCAACCCGGCCGCAGTAGCGGCCAGTCGCATGAAGCGACGCAACAAGGAGTGTTTCCATGACCAAGATCGACAAGGTTCTTTATACCGGCAGAACCCGCACCACCGGCGGGCGCGACGGCGCTTCGCAGAGCGATGACGGAGAGCTGGACATCAGGCTCTCGCCTCCCGGCAGCGCCCAGCCCGGCACCAATCCCGAACAGCTTTTCGCAGCCGGCTGGTCGGCCTGCTTCATCGGCGCGATCGGCATTGCCGCCGGCAAGTTGAAGGTCAAGGTGCCGGCAGAGACCGCCGTCAATGCCGAGGTCGATCTCGGCACAACCGATGGCGACTATTTCCTGCAGGCCCGCCTTAAGGTCAGCCTGCCTGGCATCGAAGCGCATGCCGCAAAGGCGCTCGTCGATGAGGCGCACCGGACCTGCCCCTATTCGAAGGCGACACGCGGCAATATCCAAGTCGAATTGAGCATTGCCTGACGGGCAGGAGCCGAAAGCACAAAGGGCAAGGCCAGTCGGGGCCTCGCCGACGGAGGATAAAATGAGATTGATGATCATCTGCGTGCTGGGGGCGGCAGTGTTTGCCGCACCCTGCATCTACGACATAAGCTCGCAGGAGCCTTCGCCGCTTGCAGGCCTGGTGAAAGCGGCATCGGCAGCCTCCGCGGCGCAAGGGCGGCCATTCATCCGAGGCCATGAGGGAGAAAGACAATGAAGCTCTATCAGAACGAAATCTCCTCGGCGACGTCGCGCGTCAGGATCGCGCTCGGCCTGAAGGGGCTGACGGCCGAGGCGTTGCCGGTCACCATTCTTGGCGAGGAGGCCGAGAGCCGGCAGGCCGGATACCGCAAGATCAATCCGCAGGGGCTGGTGCCGGCCTTGCTGACGGATAGCGGCATCCTCATCACCCAATCGCTGGCGATCATCGAGTATCTCGAGGAAATCGAGGCTGAGCCGCCGCTGTTGCCTGACACGGCGGAGGATAGGGCGCTGGCCCGCTCGATTGCACTTGCCATCGCAGCCGAGATCCATGCGCTGCTGCCGCCGCGGATCGGCCTGCATCTCAAAAGCACCTTCAACGCCGATGCCGATGCGGTCGCCGCATGGAGCCGTCACTGGGTCGGTGAGGGAATGGCGGCTGTGGAAACGATGATTGCCGGCCGCAGGCAAGGCGCCTTCGCCGTCGGCGACCGGCCAAGCATTGCCGATATCTTCCTTTTTCCGCAAGCGGTTAGCGCCCGGCGCATGGGATTCGATCTCGCCCGGTGGCCCAATATCTCGGCGATTGTCGCCAAGCTGGAGGCGATCCCGGCTTTCCAGGAGAACGCGCCGGCGCCGCGACGGTGATGCGGTCAATCAAGAAGCGGCCGTCAAAGAAGGTGGTCGTTTTTCTTTTGAGCGGTTGACCCTTGCCTGCAGATGCGCGGGATACCGGTCACCTTCCACCTTGATGGTGGCGAGCGCGCTTTCGATATCGGCGAGATCCTCGGCGATGACATCGGTCTTCAGGCGCTTCAGCGCCTGATCGGTAACCGCGCGGATCTGTTCCGGCCGGCTGTTCATCCCACCCTGGCCGCCATTGGCATCGAAGTCGAAGCCGAATTTCGTGGCGATCACCACCTCGCTGCGGAAGAGAGCAAGCGCCTCTCCTAAAGCTCTTCGTGGCTATAGGGTCCCTAGGCCTCGGCAGTATCGAAGAAGGTCACGCCGCGTTCGAACGCCTTCCGGATCAGCGCGACCGCTTCCTGAATGTCTTTCCCCGGGTCATAAATACTTCAGCCCCATGCAGCAGAGACCGATCCCCGAGACTTCGAGACCGCTCCTTCCAAGTTCACGCTTCTCCATAGCCGTTTGCCTTCCAAGCCTGATACTCACTGTCGGTGACATGCTCCATCCAGTCGACGACCTTGCCATCGAGCTGTTCCTGGATGGCGATATGGGTCATTGCCGTCGTCGGCGATGCGCCATGCCAATGGCGTTCACCGGGGGAGAACCAGACGACGTCGCCAACGCCGATCTCCTCGATTGGCCCTCCTTCGCGCTGCACGCGGCCGCAGCCGGATGTGACGATCAGCGTCTGACCGAGAGGATGGGTGTGCCAGGCGGTCCGCGCGCCCGGCTCGAAAGTGACACTGGCGCCAGCCGCGCGTGCCGGGTGGGTCAGCTGAAAGAGAGGATCGAGGTGCACCGTGCCGGTGAACCAGTCCGCCGGTCCCTTGGCTGAAGGCTGCGAGCCGCTTCGCTTGATTTCCATGATCGTCCTTTCCTGTGTCTGAGCTTGTGGAACGGTTCGTCCACCCCGTGGCGCATGTCTTCGTCCTGCGATGACCGATATTTAGCGCGTGCCTTTGGTGGCGATTAGATGGTAGTCATGGCAAGGACCTATGAGAAAGTTTCATGAATGCCGCGTCCTGCCGTCAATGATCTGATCGTCTTCCTTGCCGTTGCCCGCGCACAGAGTTTCACGAAGGCGGCGGCGAGGCTGGGTGTGTCGCAGTCGGCGCTCAGCCATACTATCCGGGGGCTTGAGGAGCGGCTTGGTTTGCGATTGCTGACACGTACGACGCGCAGCGTCTCGCCGACGGAGGCCGGTGAAAGGCTGCTTCTCACCATTGGTCCGCGGCTCGACGAGATCGAGTTCGAGCTTGCCGCCCTGAGCGCATTTCGGGAGAAGCCGGCCGGCAGTATCCGCATCAACGCCGGCGAACATGCGGCGGATGCCATCCTCTGGCCCGCCCTGGAAAGGCTCCTACCTGATTATCCCGATATCAATGTCGAGATCATCGTCGATTACGGCCTGACCGACATTGTCGCGGAACGCTACGATGCGGGCGTGCGGTTGGGGGAGCAGGTGGCGAAAGACATGATTGCAGTGCGCATCGGTCCGGACATGCGCATGGCCGTGGTTGGTGCCCCCGCCTATTTCGAAGGGCGCCCAAAACCGCTGACGCCGCAGAATCTTACCGAGCACAATTGCATCAATCTCCGCCTGCCGACCTATGGCAGTGTTTATGCATGGGAATTCGAGCGGGCCGGGCACGAGTTGAAGGTTCGCGTCGAGGGACAATTGACCTTCAACAATATCGCGCTCAGGCTGAATGCGACGCTCGCCGGGCTAGGGCTGGCATATCTGCCGGAGGACGCCGTGCAGGCGCATCTAACGAATGGGCGGCTGGTGCGCGTGCTCGAAGACTGGTGTCCGCCGTTTCCCGGTTACCATCTCTATTATCCAAGCCGCCGGCACGCCTCGGCGGCTTTCGCTCTCATCGTCGATACGCTTCGCTATCGAGGATAGTTGGCGGATTCGGGTCCCCAACAAGCGGTTGTCCATGCTTGCTGTAACACTATGAGAGGCGTTTTGCCGGGGGTGAAAACCTGCAGTGCCGGCGATTTGACATTCCATCACTCCCCACTAATTCACACTTGAAAATGAAGGAAACAATGAATGAATACTGCGCTGCCTGCCGCGAAAGCCCGGACCGGAGTGTCCGGTTTGGATACAATTCTGGCGGGAGGGCTTTCGGCGGGCCATGTGTTCCTCCTCGAGGGAAATCCGGGAGCAGGCAAGACCACCATTGCGCTGCAGTTTCTGATCGAAGGCGCACGACTTGGCGAACAGGGGCTCTACATCACCCTTTCCGAAACCGAGAGCGAATTACGGGCGGGTGCGGCGTCGCATGGCATGGTGATCGACGACAATATCGAGGTCTTCGAAGTCGTGCCTCCAGAAAGCCTGCTGGACTCCGACCAGCAGCAGAGCCTGCTTTATTCGTCGGATCTCGAACTGGGCGAGACGACGAAGGAAATCTTCGCGGCTTTCGAGCGGGTAAAGCCACAGCGCGTCGTGCTCGACAGCCTGTCGGAAATCAGGCTGCTTGCGCAAAGCTCGCTCCGCTATCGCCGGCAGATCCTGGCGCTCAAACATTATTTTGCCCGGCAGGGAGCAACCGTCCTATTGCTCGACGACCTAACGTCTGACGTACTCGACAAGACGGTGCACAGCGTCGTGCACGGTGTCATCCATCTTGAGGAACTTGCGCCGAGCTACGGCTCCGAACGCCGCCGTCTGAGGGTCGTCAAATATCGTGGACAGGCCTTCCGAGGCGGTTATCACGATTTCATCATCCAGACCGGCGGCGTCATGGTGTTTCCGCGCCTGGTCGCCGCCGAACACAAATCGACTTACCTCCGCGATCGGATTTCCTGCAATATCCCGAAACTGGACCTTCTTTTAGGAGGCGGCCTGGAGCGAGGTTCCAGTACCCTCATCCTCGGTCCTGCCGGCACAGGAAAAAGCACTTTTTCGTTTCAGTTCCTGGCAGCAGCGGTTGCGCGCGGCGAGAAAGCGGCGGCCTTCATTTTCGACGAGGAGCTCAGTCTGCTCTTTGCCCGGCTGAAGGCATTTGGAATGGATCTCGAAGCGATGAGGGACGCGGGCCAGGTCCATATTGAACAGCTCGATGCCGCCGAACTGTCGCCGGGCGAATTCGCCCACCGCGTGCGGGACTGCGTCGACAAGTCGAATGCGAAAACTGTCATCATCGACAGCATTAACGGTTATCAGGCTTCGATGCCGGATGAGAATTCACTGATCCTTCACATGCATGAATTGCTGCAGTATTTGAACAGGCAAGGCGCCAACACCTTCCTCACCGTTGCCCAGCACGGGCTGGTCGGTGACATGAAGTCACCTGTCGACGTTACCTATCTCGCCGATACCGTCATTCTGCTGCGTTATTTCGAGGCTGCCGGAAAGGTGCGCCGCGCCGTCTCCGTGATCAAGAAGAGGACCGGCTTTCATGAGGATACCATCCGGGAGTATCGCATCGACAGTTCCGGCCTGACGTTCGGAGATCCTCTCGTCGGGTTCCAAGGCGTCCTTCGTGGCGTTCCCGAATTCATCGGAACGTCGGCGCCGCTCCTGTCGACCGATGGCGGGGATGGCGGCGATTCCTAATTCCGGCAAACCGAAAGCATTGATCTACACGCCCGCCGGCCGTGATGCCTGGGTGGCGGTTTCGCTGGTCGACGAGGCCGGACTGGCCTCGATCGCCGCCGCCGACCTTTCCATGTTTGCGTCGTCGCTCAGCGATGACATCGCGCTTGGTGTCCTGACGGAAGAGGCCGTTCGCTCGGGCGACCTCGAGCCGATCGCCGCCTGGGTTTCGGCCCAGCCGAGCTGGTCGGACCTGCCGTTCATCGTGCTCACCACCCGCGGCGGGGGGCCTGAGCGAAATCCATCCGCTGCCAGGCTTTCCGAGGTTCTCGGCAACGTCACCTTCCTGGAGCGGCCGTTCCATGCGACTTCCTTCATCAGCATCGCCCGTACCGCGTTGAAGGGGCGCCTGCGCCAATATGAGGCGCGCGCACGGCTCGAGGCTCTGAGCGAAAGTGAGCGGCGATTGCAGACGGCGCTCGCCGCCGGCCGTCTCGGGGCGTGGGAGCTCGAACTATCGTCGATGGCTTTGTCCGTCTCGGCGACGTGCAAAGCCATCTTCGGCCGAGAGCCGGATGAGGAGGTGACGTACGACGAGCTGATTGCAAGCATTCATCCCGGCGACAGGGATCTCGTGCAGGCGCGCCTGCGCCAGACGATAGACACCGGACGCGACTATTCGATCGCGCACCGGACGATCTGGCCGGATGGATCGCTGCATTGGACCGAGGTTCACGCGCAGCTCTATGCAGGCAAATATGGCTCCGCCAGGAAACTCGTAGGCGTCTGCTCCGATACCACCGCCCGCAAGGCGGCCGAGGAGAATCTGAGACGTCTCAACGAAAACCTCGAAGAACGCGTCAGGGAGCGGACCAGAGAGGTCAACGCCGCCCACCAGACACTGCTCGAAGAAGTCGCCCAGCGCGAGAGAGCCGAGGAGCAGCTTCGCCAATCCCAGAAAATGGAAGCGATCGGCCAGCTCACTGGTGGTGTCGCGCATGATTTCAACAATCTGCTGATGGTAGTTCTCGGAAATCTGGAGCTGCTCGGCAAGCACGTTGCGGGAGATGCCAAGGCCACACGTCTGGTGGAGGGTGCGCTCCAGGGTGCACGTCGGGGAGCGGCGCTGACGCAGCGCCTGCTGGCTTTCGCCAGGCAGCAGGATCTGCAGGTCAGGCCCGTCGATCTGACCGAGCTCGTCTCCGGGATGAACGACTTGCTACGGCGCTCGGTCGGACCCTCGGTCAGCATCGAGACCCTCCTGCCGAATGGGCTGCCGCCGGCGCTTGTTGACGCGAACCAACTCGAACTGGCGCTGCTCAACCTTGCGGTCAATGCCCGCGATGCGATGCCGGAGGGGGGAAGGCTGTCCATCTCGCTGCGCGAGGAAGAGGTCGTCGGCAATGGCGCCGATCTCGGCGAGGGGGCCTACCTCGTCTTGGCGGTGGCCGACAGCGGCACCGGCATGGACGCGGAGACGCTGAAGAAGGCCGTCGATCCGTTCTTCTCGACCAAGGAACTCGGAAAGGGCACGGGTCTGGGTCTATCGATGATCCACGGACTTGCCGTTCAGCTCAATGGCGCACTCCTTCTGAAAAGCGAGCTTGGGGTGGGAACGACCGCCGAGTTGTGGCTTCCGGCGACCGAACGGCGCCCCGTGCTGCTGGCCGAGGCGGAGCTCTCCGTCCCGCAGGCCGCGTCCAGACTGAAGATCCTTCTGGTCGATGATGATGCCTTGATCGCCATGAGTTCGGTCGACATGCTCGAAGATCTCGGCCACGAGGTCATCGAGGCAAATTCCGGCTCGCAGGCGCTTGATCTGATCAGGAGCGGCCAGCCTTTCGATCTGATGATCACCGATTATTCGATGCCCGGTATGACCGGCGCACAGCTCGCTGAAGCCGCGCGGGACATCCTGCCAGCGCTGCCAATCGTGCTGGCAACTGGCTATGCCGATCTACCCGCCGGCACCGATATCGATCTTCCGAGATTGGGAAAGCCCTATAATCAGGCGCAGCTTGCCAAGGAAATCAGCAAGGCGGTGACAGGCGAAGCGGCGCCGGGTCTCAGATGTGGCAGCGGCGCCGGTGCTTCAGGGCCTCGCCCGGCCAAGGCCGACGACCGCTGCGATGAAATCGGCGATGGCGCCCGTATCGTCTAGATCGAAGACGGGCAGGGCCGTATCCCCGACGGCATGATCGGCGGCGATGGCGCAGATATTGGGATCGCTCGGCGCCAACGCTTCACGATTGGCGGCCTCCAGGCGGCGAGCCTCGATCTTCGGGATCGGCTCGCGCTTGTAGCCTTCGATCAGCACGAGATCGCAGGGGGCGAGACGCGCGAGAATCTCCTCGAACGCGGGTTCGGGCGCGCCGCGCAGCTCATGCATGATGGCATAACGCGTGCCGGAGACGATGGTGACCTCGTGGGCGCCGGCCTGGCGGTGGCGGTAGCTGTCGGCTCCGACTTTGTCGATGTCGAAATCATGATGCGCATGCTTGATCGTCGAGATCCGGTAGCCGCGGCGGGTGAACTCCGTCACCAGCCGGACGGCAAGCCCTGTCTTGCCCGAGTTCTTCCAGCCGGCAATGCCGAAGATTTTCGGTGCGGTCATGTGCGCAGGGCCTCCAGCCAGCGTTGCGCCTCGATGAGATCGTCAGGCGTGTTGATGTTGAAGAAGGGGTCGAGCAGGCTGGCGCGGGTCGGATGCAGCGGAAAGTCCACTTCCGTAACGTCATGCCGCAACAGGAAGTCGCGCACGCGGCGTTTCTCGTCGGTAGCGATCCAGGCTTCCAGATCGGCTGCCAGTGTCACCGGCCAGAGACCGAAGACGGGATGATTGCGGCCCTCGGAGGCGGCAATGGCGATCTGCGACGGCCGCGCCAGGGCTGCGGCCAGGCGGGCGACGAGATCGGTGGGAAAGAACGGGCAATCCACCGAGACGGTGACGACATGGGTAATCGCGGGAAGGCCGGCGCCGTAGACCATGGCTGCGTGGATGCCGGCCATCGGCCCGGCCTTGCCAGGAATGCGGTCGGGAACCACCGGCACGTCCTCGGCGACTGCGTCGGCGTTAACGGCAACGGAGATGACCTGCTGCGAGAGACGGAGCAGTACATGGCGAAGCAGGCTCTCGGTTCCGAGCATCACCTCCGCCTTGTCGCGACCCATGCGTTGCGAGCGGCCGCCGGCCAGCACGACGCCTGCTATATCGGATCTGTCGAGCGGGAATTCAGTCATCATCCTGCCTCAAACCGGTGAGCGCGGCGCCGATTCCTGCGCGATCGGAGGCACGCGGCGCTTGGCTTCACGATAGAACGTATAGAGGCCGGAAGCGATGACGATTGCGGCACCGAGGAGCGTCCAGTTGTCAGGTACTTCGGCGAAGAAGAAAAAGCCGAGCAGCGAGGAGAAGATCAGGCTGGTATAGCGGAAGGGCGCGACGAAGGAAATTTCCCCGGTGCGCATGGCGAGGATCACCGACTGGTAACCGACGAGCACCAGCACCGAGGCAAGCAGGAGATGTCCAAGGGAGGTCGCGCTGACCGACTGCCAACTGCCAAGCACGGGAATGAGAAGCGCGCCGAAAAAGGAGATGGAGGTCGCGGTGATGACGGTGATCATCAGCGAGGGAATCTTCGGATCGATGGAGCGGGTAGCGAGATCGCGGCCGGCCGTCGTCAGTACCGCGCCGACGCAGAGCAGGGCGGCAGCGGTGAATCCTTCCGGTCCGGGGCGGATGATGATCATGACGCCGACAAGACCGACTGTTATCGCCGACCAGCGCCGCCAGCCGACGGGCTCGCGGAAGAAGAGCGCCGCACCGAAGGTGACGACCAGCGGCAGCGATTGCAGGATCGCCGAGGCATTGGCGATCGGCATCATGCCGAGTGCGGTGATATAGGTGACGGCGGACAACATCTCACAGATGATGCGCAGGATGATAACCGGCTGCAGCACGACACGCCAGGAGCGCAGAGCGCCCATTTTCCTGGCGATCAGATAGACGAGCAGGCTGGTGAAGAGGCCGCGCAGGAACATGATCTCGCCGGCATTCATATAGGCGACCACCGATTTGGAGAGGGCATCGCTCGCGGAAAAGCCGGCCATCGCCATGCTCATATAAATGGCGCCCTCAGTATTGCGTGACCGCGGCATGAAGAGATTCCCTTACCTGTGCGCCCTTTCTTAGTCGGGAAGATACATGAAGGGAATCGGATGAATGTCACACCTGGGATAAATCGATGGTGCGCTGCACAAAGCTGCTGACGTAACGGCAGGCGCTTATGTGGAAACTACAGCAAGCGGCGGTTTTGTCTGGTGAAACCGGCATGTCGGATGCGGCGATCCCGACGAAACTGATCTGACCGAGACGATATGCCATCGGGGCCTTTGTTGTTGCGCGCAGGAACCGGGTGGCTGCAGCGCCGAATGTCTGAGATCTGGGATGCCTCAACAATCGAGGAGAACCGACATGACACTTCTGAACGGAAAAACCGCAATCGTCACCGGCGCAAGCTCGGGCATCGGCCGCGCGGCTGCCAAGGTCTTTGCACGGGAAGGTGCGAAGCTGGTGATCAACGGCCGGCGGCAGGATGCACTCGACGCCGTTGTCGCCGAAATCGAAGCGGAGGGTGGAGAAGCCGTCGCCGTTGCCGGCGATGTCAGGGACGAGGTGCTGCAGGCAAGGCTTACCGACATGGCGGTCTCGCGCTTCGGCGGGCTCGACATCGCCTTCAACAATGCCGGCGGTCTCGGCGAGATGGGGCCGGTTGCCGGATTGTCGCTGGAGGGCTGGCGCGAGACGATCGAGACCAATCTCACCGCCGCTTTCCTCGGCGCGAAGCACCAGTCGGCGGCGATGGGTGAGGGTGGCGGTTCGTTGATCTTCACCTCCACCTTCGTCGGCCACACTGCCGGCATGCCCGGCATGGCCGCCTATGCGGCGAGCAAGGCGGGGCTGATCGGCCTCGTGCAGGTGCTCGCCGCCGAACTCGGGCAGCAGAATATCCGCGTCAATGCCCTCCTTCCCGGCGGCACCGATACGCCCGCCAGCATCACCAATGCACCGGATGCAACGCCTGATCTGCTCGCCTTCGTCGAAGGATTGCATGCGCTGAAGCGCATGGCGCAGCCTGAAGAGATCGCCAATGCGGCGTTGTTCCTGGCGTCGGATCTGTCGAGCTTCGTGACGGGGACGGCGATGCTGGCGGATGGTGGGGTTTCGATCAGCCGGACGTAGGATCGGTGAGGGGGCATTTTGCCCAGGCAATGAAAGATGTGCCATGTGCCGTGCGCCCCCTCATCTGCCTGCCGGCATCTTCTCCCCGCTGGGGAGAAGCGGAATCGCGGCGGCGCCTCGCTCCATTTGAGACGTCGCGATAGGTGTGGCCACCGTGTGTTGCTCCCCCTTCGCCCCAGCGGAGAGAAGATGCCCGTAGGGCGGATGAGGGGGGTGAGGAGCGTCAGCGACGACGCCTTGAGCGGGAAGCCAAAGGCAGTGGCTGCTTCAATGCCGCCCCAAGGCCACCTAAGACATAATCAACCCGCCGTCGACATTGATCGTCTGGCCGGTGATGTAGGCGGCGTCGTCGCTGGCGAGGAAAGTGACCAGGCCGGCGACGTCCTCGCCGGAGCCGGCGCGTTTCATCGGGATGCCTTCGACCCATTCCTTCATCAGTTCGCCGGGGGCATAGTTGCCGAGCAGTTTGCCCCAAGCCTGGTCATTATAGGCCCACATATCGGTTTCAATGATGCCGGGGCAGAAGGCGTTGACGGTGATGTTTTCGGTCGCGACTTCCTTGGCCAGGCTCTGGGTGATGCCGACGACGCCCATTTTCGAGGCGGCGTAATGCGGGGTGTAGATGAAGCCGTCGCGGGCCTGGCCGGAGGCGGTGTTGATAATGCGGCCGCCGCGCTTTTGCTTGCGCATTCTTGCAATGGCCTCCTGGGCGCAGAGGAAGACGCCCTTGGTGTTGACGGCCATGACCTTGTCCCACTCATTTTCGGTCAGGTCCTCGACACGGGCGATGGTGATGACGCCGGCATTCTGGATCGAGACGTCGACAGTGCCGAATTCCTTTTCGGCCGCATCGTAGAGCGCTACGACGCTCGCCTTGTCGGTGACATCGCCCACGAAAGAGATCGCCTTACCGCCTTCGGTTCTGATGTGCTCGGCGACACCGTGGACCAGATCTTCATTGGCCGAGACGACGAGATTGGCGCCTTCGCGCGCAAAGCGCCTGGCGATCGCGGCGCCGATACCGCGGCTGCCCCCGGTAATGACGACAGTCTTTTGCTCAAAGCGTTTCATGGCTTTCCTCGCATCCTTCAATAGACGGCAAATGGGCGCGGCAGCGGCTGTCCGGCGTGAAGGGCGGGCAGACGACGATATCGCACGTCATCATGCCCGTTAGTCCCTTCAGCGCCTCGATCTCAGCCAGGGAGGGAGCGAGACCGTTCATATTCCAACTGCCGGCTTCTGATCGCATCACCAGCAGCAGAAACCGCCGTCGACGAGAAGATCGACGCCGGTTACAAAACTTGCTGCATTCGACAGCAGGAACACCGCCGGACCCACCATCTCGTCGACCGTTGCCATGCGCTGCATTGGCGTCTGCTCTTCGAAGAGCTTGGTCTGGTGGACCATTTCCGGACGGGTGTTCATCGGCGTTGCCGTGTATCCGGGGGAGATTGTGTTGACGCGAATGCCGCGGTCGACCCATTCCATCGCCAGGGATTTCGACATGTGGATGACGCCCGCCTTGGAGGCGTTGTAATGCGCCTGGCTCAGGCCGCGGTTGACGATCACACCGGACATGGAGGCGATGTTGACGATGGAGCCGCGTCCATTCTTCAACATGGCACGGGCCTCGGCCTGGCAGGACAGGAATATGCCCTTGAGGTTGATATCCATCAGCGTCTGATATTGATCTTCCTCCATCTCTTCCGCCGGGTTGGCGTTGGCGATGCCGGCAGCATTGACGGCAAGCGTCAGAGCGCCGAGATCGGCTTCGGTGCGTGCGACCGAATCTGCAAGGGAGGATTTGTTGGTAACGTCAGCCGCGATCTGGATCGAGCGGCAGCCGGCAGCGCGGATATGTTCAGCCGTCCTGGCCAGTCCGTCATCGGTCCGGCGGTCCAGCAGAGCCACGTCGGCGCCGCATTGCGCAAGGCCGATAGCAATTCGCTGCCCAATGCCGCTCCCGGCGCCGGTAACGATGGCAACCTGACCGCTGAGATCGAAAAGCTTAGGGGCGTTCAGAGTGATGTCGGACACCGCTCTTCCTTTCTCTGTCTGTTCAGAGCATTTCCGTTTTTCTTCGAATCTCGAAAAAGCTCTATCTCTTTTTTTTCACACAGTTCCTAACGCAAAACCGCTGCACACTTTTGCTGGAATTGCTTTAGATGGTAGCCAGTTCCATGACCGAAACGTCATTGGCCTGGTCACGATTGAGGATCCCCGCCTGCTTGCCTTGTGCAAGCACGAGAATGCGATTGGAGACGCCGAGAACTTCCTCGAGGTCCGAGCTTACGACGATGACCGCCACGCCCTGTTTGGCAAGATTGACGATGATGTCGTAAATGCCGGCGCGAGCGCCGACATCGATGCCTCTGGTCGGTTCGTCAAGCACGACGACCTTGGGATCGCGCATGAGCCACTTGGCGATCACGACCTTCTGTTGGTTGCCGCCTGAAAGGTCCGAGGCGTATTGCTCGGCACGGCCCTTGACGCCGAACTTGGCCACCGCCTTTTCCGCAAAGGAGCGCTTGAGGCGCGGTGTGATCCAGCCACCGCCCAGCTTGTCGAGATTGGCGTAGATAATGTTCTCGCTGATCCGGTGCCCGACAATCAGGCCTTGCTCCTTGCGGTCTTCCGGAACCATCACGATCCCCTTGGCGATCGCGTCCGCCGGGTCGCGCAGCCTGAGTTCCTCGCCTTCCAGCTTGATCGAACCGGCACTGATCGGATCGGCGCCCGAAATTGCGCGCACCAGTTCGGTGCGGCCGGCGCCGACCAAGCCGGCGATGCCGAGAATTTCACCGGCCCGCACCTCGAAGGTGACGTTACGGAAGGAGTCGTCCGGCGAGCTCAACCCGGAGACTTGAAGCACCGGACGATCTGTCGGAACGGGCAGGGTGGGGAACAAGCGGTCGAGCGGGCGTCCGACCATGCTCTCAACGATCGTTCGCACCGGGGTCGCGCTGTCGGAGAATTCCTGCACGCGCTCGCCGTCACGAAGAACGACGATGCGGTCGGTGATCTGCTTGATCTCTTCCATGCGGTGGGAAATATAGACGATGCCGACGCCTTCCGAGCGAAGCTTGCGAACCTGTTCGAACAGAGCTTCCGTCTCTGCGCCGCCAAGGGCGGCTGTCGGCTCATCGAGGATCAGCAGCTTTGCGTTGAGAGCCAGCGCCTTGGCGATCTCGATAAGTTGCTGATTTGCGGTGGAGAGGCCGGCGACCGTCCGCGTCGCGGGTATGTGAAGGTTCAAGCGGGCGAGCTGGTCTTGGGCCCGGCGAACCATCTGGGCACGGTCGACGGCGCCGTTCTTCATCGGCCAGCGTCCGATGAAGACGTTTTCTGCGATCGACAGCTGCGGCAGAAGCTGCAGCTCCTGGTGGATCAGGACAACGCCCTTGTCGATCGCTTCCCTCGGGGTGGCCGGGGCATAAGGTTGCCCCAGCCATGTCATCGATCCTTCGGAGGGCGTGCGGGATCCGGCAATGATGCCCGACAGCGTCGACTTGCCCGCTCCGTTTTCACCGAGAAGTGCAACCACTTCGCCCGGATAGACGTCCAAGCTGACATCCTTCAGAACTTGGAGCGGCCCATACCACTTGGATATGCCCCTCAGGGAAAGAACGGGATCAGTCACGGCACACCTCCTCAAGACCTACTTTATCAGGGATGGTTGGCGATGAAGCCTGCCACGTTTTCCTTGGTTGTCAGCGTGGCATCCAGGAGCTGGACCGGCGGCACCTTTTCTCCGGCGACAAGCTTGGCGGCATTTTCAACCGCATCGCGGCCCATCTTCTGCGTCTGCTGCGTCGCAGTCACGTTGAAGACACCTTTGCTGAGGGCTTCGAGCGCTGCGGTGTCGCCATCGAAGCCGCCGACCACGATCTTCTGCGACGGATTGGCGACCTTGATCGCCTGGGCGGCGCCAAGGGCGAGACCGTCAGCCTGTGCGAACACGATCGAAACGTCCGGATTTGCCTGCAGCATATTCTGCATGATCTGGAAGCCTTCGTCCTGGCTCCAGATGTTGGAGAACTGCTCGGCGACGACCTTGACATCAGGATATGCCTTCAGGGATTCAGCGCAGCCCTTCGAGCGATCAACTTCCGGCGTCGTGCCCTTCTGGCCATGGATGATGACCATCTTACCCTTGCCGCCGGCTTCCTTCAGAATGTAGTCGCAGACGGCCTTGGCAGAGGCGACGGAGTCCGTCGCAAGGAATGTATCGCCCGGTGCTCCCTCGGCGTTGCGGTCAACGTTTACGACCGGGATGCCGGCGCTCTTTGCGAGCTTGACCGGAACGGTCGCAGCCGCCGCACCGGCCGGAATGTAGATCAGAGCGTCGATTTTCTGGGTCAGAAGATCCTGGATCTGGTTGACCTGTGTCGGCCCGTCGCCCTTTGCGTCGACCGTGATGACTTCGATGCCGCGCTTCTTGGCTTCGGCCTCGACCGATTGCTTGATCTGGTTGAAGAAGTTTGCCTGAAGGTTGGCAACGGCGAGGCCGAGCTTCTTCAGTTCCGCCGCGTGTACGGGGCCAAGCATGAGGCCGAGCAGTGCAGCAGACGCGAGCATGGTGCGCGCTATTTTCATTGTATTTCCTCCGTTGTTTGATGGAACCCTCGGGTATGTCCTCCCCCTCGGGGTATTGATCCGTCCCGAAGCCCGGGGCGGAATTCCGGGTCCGCCAACGCGGCGGACCCCGCTCGTCAGGCGCGACGCCGCCGAATGGTCTCCGCGCCGACCGCAAGCACGATGACGATTCCGATGATCACTTGCTGAAGAAACGGTGAGACGTTGAGAAGGTTGAGACCGTTGCGCAGGACACCGATGATCAGAACGCCGATCAGCGTTCCGCCGATGCCGCCGGCGCCGCCGGAGAGCGAAGTGCCGCCAATGACGACCGCAGCGATGGTGTCCAGCTCATAGCCCAGACCACTGGACGGCTGGACGGAATCCAGCCGGGCGGCGAGCACGACGCCGGCAAGCCCCGCAAGGACGGCACTCATGACATAGACGCCGATCGTCACCAGCGGAACGTTGATGCCGGCGAGGCGCGCGACTTCGGCGTTGCCGCCCACCGCATAGAGCATCCGGCCTTCGGACCGAAAGTGCAGGAAAAGCCAGGCCGCAAGAACCACCGCCAGCATCAGAAAGACCGTGGCTGTCATGACGCCGAAATGGCGATCGATCGCCAGCATCATGAACCAGTCGGGGAAGCCGACGATCTGCTGGCCATCGGTGATCATGTTTGCAACGCCGCGGGCGGCCGACATCATTGCCAGAGTGGCGATAAAGGCCGGAACCCTGAATTGCGTCACCAGCAGTCCGACGATCAGGCCCGATACCGCCGAGGCGATCAGCGCAAAGGCGATCCCGACCGGCAGCGGCAGGCCGGCGACGTTGGCAGTCCAGCCCATGACCATCATCGCCAAAGCGAGTGCCGAGCCGACGGAGAGATCGATGCCGCCGATCAGGATGACGAAGGTCATTCCGACCGCCATGATGCCGAGAACGGTGATCTGGTCGAGGATGTTGAGGCCGTTTCGAACCGAGAGAAACGTGTCTGTGCTGACGCTCAGAAAGACGCACAGCACGAGCAGCCCGACGAGTGGGCCGGTCGCTCCCTTGAGCTTGCTCAACCACGCACCGGACGAAAGCCTGTGTTCATTGATATCGAGCGCCACCATTGCTCCTCCCTCTGCGTAGGCCTGTATCCGATATTTGTTCAGGCTAGAATAATTATTCACTCCTGCTGGAAAATTCATTAACAACTTGCTTTCCAGCTGTCAACAGGATTTCGTCGGGTGGATGTCTGTGGTACTTGGTACAAGGGGGTTGACTAATCAGAGTCTTGTGCAAAAATATTGATTAGTGAATATTTATGCACGCGAGGAATCGATGGATACGACAGAACTTGAGCGCATCGCCCGCGAGATCCGATTGCGCGATCTTCAGGCGGTCTTTGAAGCGGGCGCCGGCCATATTGGCGGGGAAATGTCAGTGATCGACATTTTGACGGCGCTCTATTTTCGGGTGCTGAAAGTCTGGCCAGATCAGCCGAGACATCCCGACCGCGACAGGTTCGTTCTCTCAAAGGGACATACGGCATGCGCCCTCTATGTGACACTCGCAAAACGCGGTTTCATCCCGGAGGAGGAGATTTCCACCTTCCTGCAGCCGCATTCGAGGCTGAACGGACATCCGAACTGCAACAAGGTTCCGGGCGTCGAAACGAATACCGGCCCGCTCGGCCACGGTCTCCCGGTCGCAGTCGGAATGGCGAAAGCGGCCAAGCTCTCGGGTGCGAAATTTCACACCTACGTTGTCACCGGTGACGGCGAGATGCAGGAAGGCTCCAACTGGGAAGCGATCATGGCGGCAGCCCAGTTCAAGCTCGACAACTTGACGCTGGTCATCGACCACAACAGGTTCCAGCAGGGCGCGGCGCTGGCCGAAACCAACGATCTCGCGCCGCTTCGTCCGAAGCTTGAAGCCTTCGATTGGGAAGTCACCGAGATCAACGGCAACACGATGAGCGAAATCGTTCCTGCTCTCGAACACCGGGGGGCGAGACCGCATTGTATTGTCGCCCATACCAACAAGGGCCATGGAATCTCGTTCATGCAGGACCGGGTTGACTGGCACCACAAGGTGCCGAGCAAAGAACAATACGAAATCGCATTGGCAGAATTGTCGGAGGCACTGTAATGAACGCGCCAATCAACCCTCCCAAGCTCTATGATTGCCGCGACGCATTCGCCGCCACGCTTGAGCGGCTGGCCGCTGAAAACGAAACGATCGTTGCCGTCTGCAACGACTCTGTCGGTTCGTCCAAGCTCGGCGGCTTCAAGTCCAAATTTCCCGAACGCCTCGTCAATGTCGGCATCGCAGAGCAGAATATGGTCGGCGTCGGCGCAGGGCTCGCCAATGGCGGACGGCTTCCGTTCGTCTGCGCCGCCGCTCCATTTCTCACCGGGCGGTCGCTCGAGCAGATCAAGGCCGACATTTCCTACTCGAACGCCAACGTCAAGCTGGTCGGCATCTCCTCCGGCATGGCCTATGGCGAGCTCGGCCCGACCCATCACTCGATCGAAGATTTCGCCTGGACACGGGTCCTGCCCAATCTTCCGGTCATTGCGCCTTGTGACCGCATCGAAACCGCTGCTGCCGTTGCCTGGGCCGCGACCTATGACGGGCCTTGTTTCCTGCGTCTGTCACGGGTCGGCGTGCCCGACCTGCTTCCGGAAGGCCATAAGTTCGAACTTGGCAAGGCAAATCTCCTTCGCCGGGGTTCCAACGTCACCCTGATCGCCAACGGCACTTTGACCCATCGCATTCTCAAGGCGGCCGAAATCCTCGCTGAGCGCGGCATCAATGCCAGAGTGCTCAACCTTGCAACGGTTCGTCCCATCGATGAGGAGGCTATCATCACTGCTGCCAGGGAGACCGGAGCGATCGTCACAGCCGAAGAGCATTCGATCTTTGGCGGGCTCGGCTCCGCCGTCGCCGAAGTGGTGGTCGACAATGCGCCGGTGCCGATGAAGCGTCTCGGCGTTCCCGGCGTCTATGCCCCGACCGGATCGGCAGAATTCCTGCTCGACGAATTCGGGATGGCGCCTTTCGCAATCGCCGATGCCGCGCAGGCGCTGATCAAGCGCAAGTAATAGGATCCAGCGACCGGCCGAAACGTTTTTGCCGTTTCGGCCGTCACTTGATCCGGGGAGGATAGAATGCGGACAATTCTGGCAATCGACCAGGGCACGACCAATTCGAAGGCGGTTCTGGTTTCCGAGAACGGAGAAATCGTCGGCAGAGGTTCGGCGCCGGTCGGCATCTCCTATCCGAAGCCGGGCTGGGTCGAACAAGACCCACACCGGCTCTACGCCTCGGTCTGCGAGGCGGTCGACGCCTGCCTGACGGCCGGTCGCGATGTGACGATCGAGGCCGTGGCCGTTTCCAACCAGCGCGAGTCCGTCACTGCCTGGGACGCCGATACCGGAGAGGCTCTTGGGCCGGTGGTCAGCTGGCAGTGCCGCCGAACGGCGCAGGATTGCGAACGTCTGATTGCCGAAGGCCAGCTTGACCGGGTGCAGGCGCTCACCGGCCTGCCCTTGGATGCGATGTTCCCAGGTTCGAAATTCCGCTGGCTGCTCGACCGGGTTCCGGCCGGGCGATCGGTGCGGCTGGGAACGATCGACAGCTGGCTCGTCCACTGCCTGACGGGCGGGCGCCGGCATGCCTGCGACGCGTCGAATGCCGCCAGGAGCCAGTTGTTCGATCTGAAGGAGCAGAGATGGAGCGAGGAACTCGGCGAGATTTTCGGCGTCGATATCGCGCTGCTGCCCGAGGTGCTCGACAGCTCGGCCGATTTCGGCAGAACGCAAGGGTTGCCGGGTGTGCCGGACGGCACCCCCATCATGGCCGCGATCGGAGACAGCCACGCCGCCCTGTTCGGTCATGGGGCATTCAAGCCGGGCGACGGCAAGGTGACCTTCGGGACCGGCTCGTCGGTCATGACGACGCTTCCGCACTTCATTCCCCCGCGTAACGGCGTGACAACAACCGTCGCGTGGCGTATCGGGGGGAGGCCGACTTTCGCCTTCGAAGGCAATATTCTCGTTTGCGCCGCCAGTCTTCCCTGGATGGCCGATATTCTCGGCCTTGCGGATGTGGCGGCGCTCGTCGAACTTGCAGCGAGCGCCGAGCCGGGCGGGCCTGGCTTCGTGCCGGCATTCGTGGGACTGGGGGCACCTTACTGGAATGCCGACGCCCGAGCCCTGTTCTCCCAGATCAACTTCAATACGACACGCGCGCAAATGGCCCGGTCGGTGACCGACTCCATCGCCCTGCAGGTGCATGACGTGATCGCGGCCATGCGGACGCAGAGCGGCGGCGCGCTTGGCGCGCTCTATGTGGATGGCGGCCCGAGCCGGAACCGCTTCCTGATGCAGTGCGTCGCCAACCTTATCGAACATCCGGTGATCCAATGCGAGGCACCCGAGGCGTCGGCGTTGGGCGCGGCCTATCTGGCGGGGCTGTCACTCGGTCTGTGGGGCGATCTTCAGATTGTCGCGGAGCTGCCGCGAAACACCGAGATTATCGAGCCGCAATCCCTCGATCGGGCGGGACTTCTCGATCGCTGGAATGATGCGCTCGTCCGCTCGACGTTCCGCGAAACAAAGGCTAAAGGTGAATAAAAATTCAATCTGGGATTAGCGATGACTCGCCTCAACGAACTCCGCCTCATTTCAAGGGTCGCCCAGATGTACCATATCGAGGGACGGCGACAGGCGGAGATCGCGGAGCACCTTCGCTTGTCGCAGGCGACGGTGTCGCGCATGCTGAAGCGCGCCGAGGCTGAAGATATCGTCAGAACCAGTGTGATCCCTCCCGTCGGCACCTATAGCGAGCTCGAGGCGGCGCTTCGCGAGAAATACGATCTGCCGGAGGCGATCGTCGTCGAGTGCACGGAAGATCGGGACGGCGCCATCATGGCCCGTATCGGCGAGGCAGCGGCTCATCTCCTGGAGGTGACGCTTGCGCCGGGTGAGATCATCGGCGTTTCGAGCTGGAGCCAGACCATTTTCAAGATGGTCGAGAACATTCATCCTCAGAAAAGCGCCCAGGCGAAATACGTCGTCCAGACCCTTGGAGGCATGGGAGATCCTTCGGTGCAGACGCATGCGACGCAGCTGACCACGCGGCTTGCACGGCTGACCGGGGCCGAGCCGAAACTGCTTCCCGTGCAGGGCGTGACGACGTCAAGGGAGGCAAAACTTCTGATGCAGTCCGATCCGTACGTCCGCGAGACGATGGACCTCTTCGGCAGCATAACGCTTGCGATCGTCGGCATCGGCGCCGTCGAACCATCCGAACTTCTTGCGCGTTCCGGCAACATTTTTTCGGCCCGCGAACTCTCCGATCTCGCGGAAGCGGGAGCCGTCGGCGATATTTCGCTTCGCTTCTTCGATAGGAACGGCAAGCCGGTCAAGACACCGCTTGATGATCGGGTGATAGGGCTTCCGCTCGAGGATCTCGAACGGGTGGACCGGGTCATTGCCCTTGCCGGTGGCGCCAAGAAGACCGAGGCGATCGCCGGCGCGCTGCGCGTCGGGGTGATCGATATGCTTGTGACTGACAAGTTTACCGCGCAGCGACTGACCGATTGATGGGGTAGGGCGGAAGGCCCGCCTCGTCCTTCAAGGCTTCGCTCCCCTGAGTCAATGCGCCGTCCCATCGACGATGACATGGTCGTGGTCCAGCGAGCATTTCTCGATCCGGGCTTCGACCCTGTAAATCTCCCGCAGCATCTCCGCAGTGACCACATCTCTCGGCGCGCCGCAGGCGCGCATGCGGCCGTTGGCGATGACCATCACCTTGTCGGCGAAGCGCAGCGCCTGGTTGAGGTCGTGGATGGCGATCAGGACGAGCATGCCTTTGGCACGCGCCCGGCGGCGCATGAAATCGAGGACTTCGATCTGGCGGTGCAGGTCGAGGGCGCTTGTGGGTTCGTCCATCAGCATGATTTCGGGCTCGCGCACCAGCGCCTGGGCGATCGAGACGAGCTGGCGCTGGCCGCCGGAGAGCGCGCCGAGATCGCGGAAGGCGAGCAAAGTGATATCGAGCGCTGCCATGATCTCGTCGATGAAGCGCAGGTCGCCATCGCCGATGGCCCAGGACTGGCCCTGCTTGCGGGCGAGCAGGATGGATTCGTAGACGGTCAGCACCGCATTGGCGGAGGTATCCTGCGGCATGTAGCTGATGGCGTTTTTCGCCTTTGAGCCTTCGACGACGACACGGCCCGGGCCCTTGAGCAGGCCGGTGATGCGCTTGAAGAGCGTCGACTTGCCGGCGGCGTTCGGGCCGATCACCGCGATCAACTCGCCCGATGTCATCACCGGCGTCGTCACATCTTCGACAAAAAGCTTGCGGCCGTGATAGGCGCCGACCGACTGCAAATGAAGCGCTACCATGATCGGCTCCTGTTCGAGAGGATGAGCGAAAAGAAGAAGGGCACGCCGACGAGTGCGGTGATGATGCCGATCGGGAAGACGACGCCTGGGATGATCGATTTCGAGACGATCGAGGTCAGCGACAGCAGCAGTGCGCCCGAAAGGATCGAGCCCGGCAGGAAGAAGCGCTGGTCCTCGCCGAGGATCATGCGGGCGATGTGCGGCCCGACGAGGCCGACGAAGCCGATGGTGCCGACGAAGCTGACCGGCACGGCGGCAAGCAGCGAGACGACGAGCATGGTTTCCAGCCGGATGCGGCGGACATTGACGCCGAAGCTTGCGGCCTTGTCCTCGCCGAGGCGGATGGCGGTCAGCGCCCAGGCATTGCGGGCAAAGAGCGGAAGGGCAGCCAGCAGTACGGCGAGCGTCACCCAGATCTTCGGCCACGTCGCCTTAGTGAGGCTGCCCATCGTCCAGAAGACGACCGCCGACAGTGCCTGTTCGGAAGCGAGATATTGCAGGAAGGCGAGGGCGGCGTTGAAGGTGAAGACCAGGGCGATGCCGAGCAGCACCACCGTCTGTACCGAGACCCCGCGGGCCTGCGAGACGAAATGTATGAACAGCGTGGCGATCAGCGCCATGATGAAGGCATTGACCGGCACCAGCAGGCCGGCAGCAACGGGCAGAAGCGGAACGCTGGTGACGATCGCCAGGGCCGCGCCGAAGCTTGCCGCCGCCGAAATGCCCAAGGTGAACGGGCTGGCGAGCGGATTGGCGAGGATCGTCTGCATCTGCGCGCCGGCGACGGAGAGCGACGCGCCGACGACGATCGCCATGATGGCGACCGGCATGCGGATGCCCCAGACGACGGCGCGGATCTGATCGGAAACGGAGGCGGGGTCGAGGAGGGCGGAGACGACGTCGCCGAGACTGTAGCGAGCCGGCCCCCAGGCGAGATCGACGGCGAAGGACAGGCAGAGCGCTGCCGTCATGGCGAAAAGGATCAGCAGCTTGCGCCGGGCGAGAGCGCGGTAGCGCTCCCTCCCGGCTTCCACGTCGATCGAATGTGCGGCAATCTCGGCCATAGCGATTTACTGTCCGATCCTGGCGTCGAGCCAGTAACCCGGCTGATAGGCGACCGGCAGGAATTTTTCGTGAAATTCCTTGAAGGTGGCATCGGGATCGAGATCGGCAAAGAGGTTCGGGTGGAGCCATTTGGCCAGTTGCTGGACGGCGACGAACTGGTAGGGGCTGGTATAGAACTGGTGCCAGATCGCATGAACATTGCCGCCGGCCACGGCCCTGGAGCCGGTGAAAGCGGGGTTTTCCATCAGCGTGATCAGCGCCTTGCGGCTGTCGCCGATGGTGGCTGTGGCATTCGGGCCGACATTGACATAATCCTTGGCATTCTTGGTCTGGCTCCAGTTGGAGCCGGTGACGACGATGACCTCGGGATTGGAGGCGACGACCTGTTCGGCATTGATGGAGCCGGTATAACCGGGCAGGAAATCGGAGCCGAGATTGTGGCCGCCGGCCAAATCGACCATCAGGCCGAAATTATCCGGGCCGAATGTGCCGCAGCATTCCACCAGGCCGGCGGCGCGATACATGAAAACACCAGGCTTCGGCGGATTGGCCGCCTTCAGCCTGTCGGTGACGCGCGCCATCTGTTCCTTCCAGAAGCTGGCGACAGCCTCGGCACGGTCCTCATGGCCGAAGAGCTTGCCGAGAATCTTCAGGCTCGGCACGGTGTTGGCGAGAATATGCTCGCGGAAATCGATGTAGACGATCTTCACTCCGATGCCGGAGAGCATCTCCTCGAGCTTCACTTCGTCAGCCGCCGTCTTGTTGCCGATCGGCAGAAGCAGCACGTCCGGGTGAAGCTTGACGACCGCTTCGGTCTGCAGCGTGCCGTCGGTCAGGTTCCCGAGGAAGGGCAGGTCCTTGCCCTTGGGAAACTTCTCGACATAGGCGGTGAAGCCGTCCTTGTCGGTGGTCCAGAGATCGTTGCGCCAGCCGACGATCTTGACGAAGGGATCTTCCTTCTCGATCGGCGCGACGGCGTAGAGCATGCGGCCTTCTCCAAGGATCACACGTTCGACCGGCTTGTCGAAGCTGACTTCGCGGCCAGCCACATCCTTGATGGTGAAGGACTGGGCGGGCGCCGAAAGCGGCATCAAGCCGGCAATCGCAGCTGCGGAAACTGCGAGCATTTTCACGAAATTCATCTGGAAATTCCCCTGACGTCTGAATAATGTCCGCAGGCATAAGAAATATGACTTTGTGAATCAAGTTATATGTTTTAGAGCATTTCCAAACTGATACTACCGGGGGTGCCTGCGATGAATTCCATGAATACGAACTACACGATCCGCGATGAAATCCGCGATTTCTGGTCGGAAAGAGCGGCGACCTTCGATCAAAGCGTCGGCCATGAAATCTTTTCCGAAGCGGAACGGAAGGGCTGGCGGCGGCTGATCCGAAAGCATCTCGGCGAGGGGCAGGGGCGCGCGGCGCTCGACCTTGCCTGCGGCACGGCCGTCATTTCGCATCTGATGAACGATGCCGGCTTCAAGGTGACGGGGCTCGACTGGTCGGATGCGATGCTGGCGCAGGCGCGCGCCAAGGCGAAGAAGCGCGGTACCGATATCCGCTTCGTCTCCGGCGACGCTGAAAACACCATGGAGCCGAAGGATAGCTACGACGCCATCACCAACCGCCATCTCGTCTGGACGCTGGTGGACCCGGCTTCGGCCTTCAAGGAATGGTTTTCAGTGCTGAAGCCGGGCGGCAAGGTGCTGATCGTCGACGGCAATATGGGCCGGGAAACCTGGGTGAAGAGCCTGCAGAAGTTTTGGACAAAGGTGACGGGCAAACCGGCGGCAAGCCACATGTCACCGGAGATGATGGCACGGCACCAGAGTATCCGCTCCCGCGTGCACTTTTCCCACGAGATGCCGGCCGAAGCGATCGTCGATCTTCTCAGCAAGGCCGGCTTCGTGGAGATTGTGGTCGACCGCAAGCTTGGCGATATTCATTGGGCGCAGGCGCGCAAGATGCCGTTCCTGCGCGGGCTGGAGCGGATGATGCAGGAGCGGTTTGCGATTTGTGCGCGTAAGCCTGGGTGATGGGGAGGGCGCTGAGCGCCGTCAGCCGTGAATGACCCCTATCACAGGAAGGGACTCTCTCGCGCCCAAGGACTTGGGCGCATTGGATTCCTGTGACAGGCACAGGAATGAGGGTGGATGGGCTTTCTCGTCAAACATCACCCGCCAGTGACACTCATATGCCGGGCCACAGCGGGACGATTATGAGTCCGGTCGATAATGAAGTCGTGGCCTTTGGGCTTGCGGGTGATGGCTTCGTCGATGGCGGCGTGGAGGAGGGCGTCGTCTTCGGTGGCGCGGAGTGCGGCGCGGAGATCCGCGGCGTCGTTCTGGCCGAGGCACATATAGAGCGTGCCGGTGCAGGTGAGCCGGACGCGGTTGCAGCTTTCGCAGAAATTATGGGTCATCGGTGTGATGAAGCCGAGACGGCCGCCGGTCTCGGCAACCCTGGCGTAACGCGCCGGGCCGCCGGTCTGGTAATCTATGTCAGTTAGCGTGAACTGACGTTCGAGATCGGCGCGCAGCTCGGAGAGCGGCAGGTATTGATCGGTGCGGTCCTCTTCGATCTCGCCCATCGGCATGGTTTCGATGACGGTGAGGTCCATGCCGCGGCCATGGGCGAAGCGCAAGAGATCGGGAACCTCGGCATCGTTAAAATTCTTCAGCGCCACGGCATTGAGCTTGATCTTCAGACCGGCTTTCTGCGCCGCGTCGATGCCTTCCATGACTTTGTCGAAATCGCCCCAGCGGGTGATCTTACGGAATTTGTCGGGATCGAGCGTATCGAGCGAGACGTTGATGCGGCGCACGCCGCAATCATAAAGTTCGGCGGCATGGCGGGAAAGCTGCGAGCCGTTGGTCGTCAGCGTCAGTTCGTCGAGGCCGGAACCGATCTTTTCGCCGAGCTTGCGCACCAGATACATGATGTTCTTGCGCACCAGCGGCTCGCCGCCGGTCAGCCTGATCTTGCTGACACCCTTGGCGATGAAGGCGGAACAGAGACGGTCGAGCTCTTCGAGCGTCAAGAGATCCTTCTTCGGCAGAAAGGTCATATTCTCCGCCATGCAATAGGTGCAGCGGAAGTCGCAGCGGTCCGTGACGGAGACGCGGAGATAGGTGACCGTCCGGCCGAAAGGATCGATCATCGGATGTGCATCTGCCTTGAGCGGCGATGCGCTGCCTATCGTTCCCACTCTCGTATTCACCAATTCCTCCGCGGCGCGATTGTAGCGCGCCAAGCCGAACCCCGGCCGTTTTCAAGCGACATGTTTCTATTTGTGCATATGTGATTGCCCCGTCAAGGGAAACGGATTTCGCACACGCTAATTTGCGCTTGCCTCGAAAAAGCCGAACGCCTACTTCTCCAAGGGAAAGAGGGTGATAGAGATGAACGATATCTGGCCGAGCGAACTTCGCGTTTCAAAGGACCGGCAGCGGCTGGTAGTGACCTTCAACGACGGCCAGAGATTCGATCTTTCGGCCGAACTCCTGCGCGTTCTGTCACCGTCTGCCGAGGTGCAGGGCCACGGGCCGGGACAGAAGGTGACGGTGCCGGGCAAACGCAATGTCGCGATCATCTCGATGACGCCGACCGGCAATTATGCGGTTCGAATCGGTTTCGACGACATGCACGATACCGGCATCTACACCTGGACCTACCTGCGCGAACTGGGCGAACGGGGGGCAGAGCTGTTTTCGGCCTATGAGGACGAGCTTCGGGAAAAGGGCATGAACCGCGACACGGCGGAAAAGCCGCGCTGAATTTCAATACATGGCCACCGGGGGACACATGGCGAAAGCGAATAGGAAGAACTGGCTGCGCGCCAAGGGCAGCGCCGCCGGCAGCAAGGTGACCTTCCTTGAACTGTTCTTCGACCTGGTCTTCGTCTTTTCGATCTCGCAGCTTTCGCATGCGCTCGCCGCTCATTATACGCCGCTCGGCGCCGTCGAAGCGGCGCTGATGACCTTCGCCGTCTGGTGGGTGTGGATCTTCACCGCCTGGGTGACGAATTGGCTCGATCCCGACAGGATGCCGGTGCGTGGCATGCTGGTGGTGCTGATGATGCTCGGGCTGGTGCTTTCCGCCTCCATCCCCGAGGCCTTCGGAGACAAGGGATTGCTCTTTGCCGGGGCCTATGCGGCGATGCAGGTCGGACGCTCATTGTTTACGACCTACGCGATGACCCGCGTCGACCGGGCCAATACGCTGAATTTCGTGCGCATCACAAGCTGGCTAGCGGCGGCCGGCGGCTTCTGGATCGCCGGTGGCTTGCTCGAGCATGAAGCCAGGTTGATTGTCTGGATGATTGCGCTTGCTATTGAATATGCCGGGCCAGCCGCAGGCTTTGCAGTGCCGGGGCTCGGCCGTTCGGTTCCAAGCGACTGGGACGTGTCCGGCGCGCACATGGCCGAGCGCTGCGCGCTCTTCGTTATTATCTGCCTCGGCGAAGCGATCCTCGTTTCCGGCCGTACCTTTTCCGAGTTGCCGATCTCAGGACTGACGAGCATCGTCTTCGTCACCGGCTTCGTTGGCACCGTCACCATGTGGTGGCTCTATTTCCGCTTCGGCCACGGGCGCGCAGCTCATCGCATTGAGCATGAGGAAACGCCGGGTGCCTTGGCCCGGCAGGCCTTCACCTATGGGCATATTCCGATTCTGGCCGGCATCATCGTGCATGCGGTGGCGGTCGAATTCATGTTCTCGCATCCGCACGAGACGGGCGATTTCGGCGTCGCCGCGGCGGTGCTCGGCGGCTCCGGCCTGTTCCTCGTCGGCAATCTCTGGTTCAAGGGCGCGACTAGCGGTCAGATACCGCTGTCGCATCTTGCCGGCCTCGTGCTTGTGGTCCTGCTGGCCTTCGTGGCCCCCTTCATCGAGATCTATCTGCTGGGCATTCTGGCGACGCTGGTGCTGATCATCGTCGCCGCCTGGGAGTACCGATCGCTGAGCGGCGCGTCGACGGCACCGTCGCTGCATTGATCATCACCCGTCGTCGCGCAGATCTTTCAGCAGCACGGCGATGATGCGCTCCATCGAGGTGGCGGTCGCCGTGCATTGCTCGATCGGCTCGTCGGAGAGCGTGCGCTCGATGAGATCGGTCTGGATCGCCATCGCTGCCTCGGTTACTTTGCGGCCTTCTCCGGTGAGATAAAGGCGCAGCACCCGCTTGTCACGCTCGTCGCCGCGCCGCTCGATCAGCCCGCGCCTTTCCATCTGCGGTAAGAGCATGCTCATATTGGAGCGGCCGACGAGGAGCTTGCGCGCCAGTTCCTGCTGCGAGATGGCCTCGAAACGGTAGAGATTCACGAGGATATCGAGATGCGGCGGCTTGATGTCGAGATCGGCAAGCGAGCGCGCCAGGGACTGTTGCATGAGCTGACAGGCGCGCGCCACCGCAATCCAGCTGCGAAAACGCGGATGATCCCAGGGAAGGGATTGATTTTTGTTCATCGTTGTACTTTATTGTTCAGTGTTGAACAGTCTTTTGGATTCCCACTATGGCAAATTTCGCGCTTAAGGTCACCCGCGTCGGATTCCGGCTTCTGCAGACGATTTCGCCGCGGCTGGCGGGCAGGGCGGCATTCCTGCTGTTCTGCCGCACACCATCGCGACGGCCGACGGGCGAAAAGGCGAAGGCAGCGTATGCTGCTGGTGCGGCGCGGCTTGCCGGCGCGGAACGTTTCGTGCTCAGGCTCGCCGGCGGCGCCAAGGCGCATGCTTATCGCCTGAACGGCGGGCCAATCGGCCAGCGCAAGCGCTACCTCGTCACACATGGCTGGGGCTCGAGCGCCGTCTATATGACAGATCTCGTTTCGGTGCTGGCGGCGACGGGCGCCGAGGTGGTGGCGCTCGATTTTCCCGGTCACGGGCGGGCGGGCGGGCGCTTCCTACATATGGGACTTGCTGTCCAGGCAGTCGCAGCGGCAGGAGAGCGGTTCGGTGCATTCGACGCTGCAATCGGCCATTCCTTCGGGGGCGCAGTACTGATGGTCTCGGCGGCAGGCCTGATTCCCGATGCGGCGCCGGCCATCTGCGAGCGACTGGTGCTGATCGGCGCGCCGAGCGACATGGCCTGGCTCTTTACCGATTTCGGCCGGATGATCGGGCTTCACCCGGCTGCGCAGGCTGCGCTGGAGAATGAAGTCCATCGTGTCACTGGGCGGAGACTCGAGGATTTCGAAGCTAGCGAGACGGCCGGCATGCTTGGTTGGCCTGTGCTCGTCATCCACGCCGAGGACGACAAAGAGGTGTCGCCGGCCCACGCCAGGCGTTATGACGCGGCGGGCGAGACTGTGCGGCTGTTCTGGGCGAACGGCTTCGGTCACCGGCGCATCGTCGGCGCGGCTCCCGTGCTCGGTGCGATCGCGGCCTTTCTTAAAGGCGACGCGGACGAGGACGCCGGCGAAAGCATCAAAAAAGATGCAGAGATCATTCCGTTTTTTGAGCTTCCGGCGAGGCGCGCGGCATTGTAGCGTCCGTGGCAAAGATCAGCCGCGGCGGGACGCTTCATGAAAATCATCAGCAGCATCGAAGAGCTCAATACGATCTATGGCGCCGGGCTGTCGCAGGCCTCGGTCGACAAGGTGACCCAGCGGCTGACGCCGCTCTATCGCCAGATGATCGAAAGCTCGCCGTTTGCGGCACTGGCGACCGTAGGCCCGGAAGGGCTCGATTGTTCGCCACGCGGCGATCTCGGTGGCGTAGTTCGCGTTGTCGACGACGAGACGCTGCATCTGCCGGATTGGCGCGGCAACAATCGCGTGGATTCGCTCTCCAACATCGTGCGCGACCCTCGGCTTGCGCTGATGTTCCTGATCCCCGGCTCGAACACGACGATGCGTATCAATGGCCGCGGTGTCGTTTCAAATGACGAGATACTGCTTTCGAGTTTCGAAATGGACGGCAAACATCCACGCACCGTCGTCGTCATCTCGATCGACGAGGTCTATTTCCAGTGCGCGCGAGCGGTGATGCGGGCCGAACTGTGGAACGCTGCGCATTTCACCGATCCGGCGAACTTGCCGACGCCGGGCCAGATGCTGAAGGCCGCCGTCAGCGATTTCGATCAGGAAACCTACGACCGGGAATGGCCGGGACGGGCGGCGAAGACGATGTGGTAAACACTGTCATCTCATTGCGACGGTGCAGTTTTGACAAAGCTCGCCCTTTAATCGACGTCATCCTTGGCCTTTGCCGAGGAGCTGCTGCACTGGCGGCAGATGCTCGAGACAAGCCCGAGCATGACGAAAGAAGGGTTGTCACCTAGTGGCGACAGCGTGCCCTATCATGAGGGTTCAGCGTCAAGCCTTGTAGATCAGCCAGCTCTTGCTGAAGTCCTTCTGCATGCCATCCTGATAGAGGACGATGCAGTTGCGGCCGGCGTGCTTGGCGCCGTACAGCGCGATGTCGGTCTTGCTGTAGAGTTCGCCGGCATCCTCGGCATTCGAGGCCATGCAGATGCCGATCGAAACAGTGATCGGGCCGTAATTCACCCGGGTCCGGGAATTCTTGAACGGCGTGGTTTCCAACGTGCGGCGGATGCGTTCGGCGATCGCCGTCACTTCCTCGGCCGTGTTGCCCTCGATGATCAGGGCAAATTCCTCGCCGCCGGCACGGGCGACAAAGACATCTCGCCGGACATTGCTGCGGATGACGGAAGCGACGGTGGCCAGGATCTTGTCGCCGACAGGATGGCCGTAGGTGTCGTTTATCTTCTTGAAATTGTCGATGTCGGCGAGCAGCAGGGCCGTTATCGGCCGCATGCCGGGATTGTTGAAGACCGCTGCCAGCCGGTCGTCGAAGGCGCGACGGTTGGAAAGGCGCGTCAGCGAATCGGTGTTGGCAATGCGCTTGTATTCGTCGAGTTCCTTGCGGACCTGGTCCATCTCCTGCGAGCGCTGGACAACGTCCTCGACGGTACGTTCGCCATGCGCCATGGTATCGCCGGTCGCCTGGCTCAAAAGTTCGATAGCGCTTTCGATCAGTTCGACGCTGGCATTGCTTTTGGAGGTGATGCGCTTATGAGTCTCGCCGAGCAGCCTTGTATAGCTTTCGAGCGAACTTTGCTCCTGCCTCAGTATCCGCAGCAGGCCGTCGAGTTCGCCTGATATGCGCGTATGGGCATCGTCGAAAACGCGTACGGGGGTGCTGGTGAAATACTGCGCGCCCAGCGCATCGAGTTCGGCCTGTGTCGCCTGGCTGCCGAGAGCTGCGAGTTCGCGGGTGAGGGCCGGATTGGAGCCGATATAGGCTTCGTAGAAGAGTTCGTAATTGCGGGGTATCGGCGCAACGCCCATCGAGCGCATGGCATAGGTGATCTGGCCCGCTACGTCGGGAACCTGCACCTTGGGCGCGACAGCCGTATTCATCCGGCAAACTCCTCTTTTTTCGAAGGCAATATTTATTTGTTAGCTTAAATTTCTTGGGAAAAGATTAAAGCGATATATACCAAAGATTACATATGAAAACTTCGCAGTGGGTCTATACTTCAGGCAGGTCTCTGATTCTTCATGGAAAAATGCATCTTCATCGGGACAGTGTATACCCGTTGCGCGGGAGGCGTATTTAAAAAACTTACGCATCTTTTCTGGTTGAAGATCGTATTCATCTTGTCGACAGCAAGTTTGGTTGTCTCCTATTTCGTACGCATATTGCGGAATGACAATTTTCACCGGCAAACCCGAAATACTGCCAGAAAATCAGGACGTGAGATTATGGAAAGGTCCCGCGCCATTTCTTCGCCATCCTCGTTTTCACCGTCTTCGCAGGGGGCGCCGTGCTGCTGGAGCACACCGGTCTCGCCTTGCGCATTCGGACGGAGATCCTGGGGTGGGTGATGATGGAGATGTGACAAGCGCTGGAGATATTCAGTGAGCGCGCAAATATCTGAAAGGCGTGCGGCACCTTCTCCGGCGGGCGGACAGGGGCTTAACGGCAAGCCGTCAGTTGCCCTTCACCTGCCTTCGAAGACCACACCAGACGATTATCCCAAATTCAATTCCTGGAAGAAATCATTGCCCTTATCGTCGATGACGATGAAGGCGGGGAATTCTTCCACCTCGATCTTCCAGACTGCTTCCATGCCGAGCTCGGGATATTCCAGCACTTCGACCTTGCGGATGCAGTCCTTGGCGAGACGGGCGGCGGGGCCGCCGATCGAACCCAGGTAGAAGCCGCCATGTTTCTTGCAGGCTTCGCGCACGGCGCGCGATCGGTTGCCCTTGGCGAGCATCACCAGCGAGCCGCCGAAGGACTGGAACTGGTCGACGTAGCTGTCCATGCGGCCGGCCGTCGTTGGGCCGAAGGAGCCGGAGGCATAGCCGGCCGGTGTCTTGGCGGGACCGGCATAGTAGACCGGGTGATTTTTCAGGTAATCGGGCATGCCTTCGCCCTTTTCCAGGCGATCGCGGATCTTGGCATGAGCGAGGTCGCGGGCGACGATAATGGTGCCGGTCAGCGAAAGGCGCGTCTTGACCGGATGCCTGGAGAGTTCGGTGAGCACTTCGGCCATCGGCTTGTTGAGGTCGATATGCACGGTCGATTCCGACAGTTTCGCCTCGTCGATCTCGGGCATGTATTTCGACGGATCGGTTTCGAGCTGCTCCACGAAAATGCCGTCGCGCGTGATCTTGCCCTTGGCCTGGCGATCGGCGGAACAGGAGACGCCGAGGCCGATCGGCAGCGAGGCGCCGTGGCGGGGCAGGCGGATGACACGCACGTCATGACAGAAATACTTGCCGCCGAACTGGGCGCCGACGCCCATCTGCTGCGTCAGCTTGTGGATTTCCTTTTCCATTTCGACGTCGCGGAAGGCATGCCCGCTCTCGGAGCCTTCGGTCGGCAGCGCGTCGAGATAACGGGTCGAGGCGAGCTTGACCGTCTTCAGGTTCATCTCGGCCGAGGTGCCGCCGATGACGATCGCCAAATGGTAGGGGGGACAGGCTGCCGTCCCCAACGTCAGGATCTTCTCCTTAAGGAAGTCGATCATCCGGTCATGGGTCAGGAGCGAGGGCGTGCCCTGATAGAGGAATGTCTTGTTGGCCGAACCGCCACCTTTGGCGACGAAGAGGAAGTCGTAAGAGTCGGTGCCTTCCTGATAAATATCGATCTGAGCCGGCAGGTTGTTCCTGGTGTTCTTCTCTTCGAACATCTTGATCGGCGCGAGCTGCGAATAACGCAGGTTCTTCTTTTCATAAGCGTCGAGCACGCCTTTCGAAAGCGCCGCCGCATCACCGCCCTCCGTCCAGACCCTGCGGCCCTTCTTGCCCATGATGATCGCCGTGCCGGTGTCCTGGCACATCGGAAGCACGCCGCCGGCGGCGATATTGGCGTTCTTCAGCAGATCGTAGGCGACGAAACGATCATTGTCGGTCGCTTCAGGGTCGTCGAGGATGGCGGCAAGCTGCTTCAGATGCGTGGGGCGCAGCAGGTGGTTGATGTCGGCAAAGGCAGTTTCGGCAAGCAGCCGGATGCCCTCGGGATCGACCGTCAGAATTTCCTGACCCTTGAAGCTGTCGGCCGAGACGTAGTCGCTGCTGATCTTGCGGTAGGGGGTGGCATCCTCGCCGAGGGGGAAGAGATCGTCAGCCATCCAAGTGACCTTTCTGGTGGGCGTCGCTGAAATTGGAACCGGTCTAAATCTGCTGCGATGCAAATGCAATTGGGAACGGCGGAGTGTGGAGTTGGAGCCATGTCGTGCCACGTTTTGCAACCCGCCCGTTGCACGCAATAAGAGAGTGAAACAAGGGCGAACTCGACATTTGTCGCGAAACAACCGACTTCAGGTTGCCTTCAATTCAAGCCCAGTTCATATTCTCGGCAGCGTTAACCTGCCGGGGCTTCCAATGACAAATGCAAAGCCAACTGCTGTCGACGACCTTCTGGTTTTTTTCGAACATGACTGGATCAGGGGCGATCTGCTGCGCCTCGCCAGCGATCCCGAAGGTGCGGACATGTATGTTCGCTTCGTCAATGGCGTCCGTATCGACGCCAAACATGGGCCTGACCACGAAACGATCATTCAGGGCAAGTACGGAACCTTCAAGGTGAAGCCTGACGGTCACTTCACATATGAGCTGGATACCACGCTGGATGTGGTGAAGAATTTAGGGAAGTCCGATCAGCTCATCGAAAAACTGAGTTACAAGATGTCCGACGGCTCGGGGGGCACGGACCTCGGCGTGTTGACCCTTGCGATCGACGGCGTCAACGAAGGCGAAAAATACCACGAAGTCCTGGATTTCGATGATATGGGCGTCTTATCGAGGGCGGATAATTTCTCTCTCCCCAATTATCGGGGCTTTGCGCTCTCCGTGAACGGCAGCCACGATGTGACGCTTCTGAACGGCATTGTCTACGATACCATTCCGGGCGTCGACGCCATCACCGAAGACGGTTTCAGCGACACCGTTTTATCCCCCGGCTCGGCGCCCGTAAGCTTGAAAATGGTCGATGGCGGGGAGTTCACCTTTCAGAGCGTCTCGATCGCCGAACTGTCGGCATCGCCCTTTCATCTGACGCTCACTGCCCTGAACGACGGCCAGATCGTCTATCAACAGGAGCTCGAGGTTACCGGGCCCAATCTCGAGGTCAATCTCGAAGACATCGAAGAAATCCGCTTCGACTTCATGGGCAATTCTGTGGTGATGGACAATTTTTCGCTGTTGGTTTGAGGCTTGTCTGATGTCGTGCGGGGTTCCCCGTCCGATGCCAGCAGGGGCGACCGCGATGGCAAGAAATATGAGGGCGCCTACTCACCCCCTCATTCCTGTGCTCGTCACAGGAATGAGGGAGCAAGTGCCAAGCTTGCCCGCTCCCTCTTGCTTCGACCATGGAGAAGAAGGAACGAGTGGAGAAGAGGAGCAGACCTCCTTAACCGATTACTTCGGCCCGATCATCGTCTCCGGACGCACGATCGCGTCATATTCTTCCGATGTCACCAGTCCGCTGGCAAGTGCCTCTTCCTTCAGCGTCGTGCCGTTCTTGTGCGCCGTTTTGGCGATCTTGGCGGCGGCGTCGTAGCCGATCTTGGGGGCGAGGGCGGTGACCAGCATCAGTGAGCGTTCGAGGCCGGCCTTGATGTTGTCCTCGCGCGCCTCGATGCCGACGACGCAGTTGTCGGTGAAGGAGACGGCGGCGTCTGCGAGCAGCTGCACCGACTGCAGGAAGTTATAGGCCATCATCGGATTGTAGACGTTGAGCTCGAAATGGCCCTGGCTGTCGGCGAAGGTCAGTGCGGCGTGGTTGCCGAAGATGTGGATGCAGACCTGCGTCAGGGCTTCGCATTGGGTGGGGTTCACCTTGCCGGGCATGATCGAGGAGCCGGGCTCGTTTTCCGGCAGCGCCAGCTCCCCCAGGCCGGCGCGCGGGCCGGAGCCAAGCAGGCGGATGTCGTTGGCGATCTTGAAGAGAGCGGCAGCCGCCGCATTGATGGCGCCGTGGCTGAACACCATGCTGTCATGGGAGGCGAGCGCCTCGAATTTGTTCGGCGCGCTAACGAAGGGCATGCCGGTGATGTCGGCGATCTCCTCGGCGACTTTCTCGGCAAAGCCGACCGGCGCGTTGAGGCCGGTGCCGACGGCGGTGCCGCCCTGGGCGAGTTCGCAGAGGCCGGGCAGGGTCATCTCGATGCGCTTGATGGCCGAGCCGAGCTGGGCGGCGTAGCCGGAAAATTCCTGGCCGAGCGTCAGTGGTGTGGCATCCTGAGTATGGGTGCGGCCGATCTTGATGATATGGCTGAACTCGGTGACCTTCATGTCGAGGGCGGCATGCAGGTGCTTCAGTGAGGGCAGCAGGTGGTGAGCGATCCGCTCGGCGCAGGCGATGTGCATGGCCGTCGGGTAGGTGTCGTTCGACGACTGGCTCATATTAACGTGATCGTTCGGGTGCACGGGCTTTTTGGAACCCATGACTCCGCCGAGCATTTCTATGGCACGATTGGAGATGACTTCATTGGCGTTCATGTTGGATTGCGTGCCGGAGCCGGTCTGCCAGACGACCAGCGGAAAATGGTCGTCGAGCTTGCCGTCGATCACTTCCTGGGCGGCATCGACGATGGCGTTGCCCAGCGCCGGATCGAGCTGGCCGAGCGACATGTTGGCGCGGGCGGCCGCCTGTTTGACGATGCCGAGCGCGCGAAGGATCGACAGCGGCTGCTTTTCCCAGCCGATCTTGAAATTGCCGAGCGAACGCTGCGCCTGGGCGCCCCAATATCGGTCGGCGGCGACTTCGATGGGGCCAAAAGTATCGGTTTCGGTGCGGGTTGCGGTCATGAGCCTTGCCTTCCTGTCACATGCTGTTTTCTGGCATCTTCGAAAGATGTGGTCTTATAGGTTGGAAACCAGAGCAAGAAAACCGAATGCCGTGCGAAATATTGATGATCACAGTCATGTTTGTGCCTGCCGGGCGGCGTGCTTTTTCGGCCACGTTGGAAATTTTATGCATCGGCGCGTTTTTGCCACACTGGTCCGGCGGCGAAAATTCGGTAAAAAATTAACTAATAATTTCATAATTTTGTGTGAACTGCTGTGCGGCGCCGCGCAGGATTCCTCTCACATGAAATTGAGTCCGCCGGCGCTGGCGGCGAAGGCCGGTTTCTGATCAATGAGGCCCTACGCTGCTTGAGTTTCGCGGGATTTGAGCTGAGAACAGCATGACATCGGGACTGGAATATATATGACGTTCGTTTTGAAAAGCGCGGTATCCGCATTGGCAGTTTCCTGCGGTCTGGCAATGATGGCCGCTCCCGCGCATGCCTATACGCTGATGGATATGCTTCGCGGCGACAGGCAGCGGACCCAGAGCACCATTTTCATGGATCAGATGCCGCCCGGGCGTGTGGCGCCGCGTGGCGGCGAAGGTGGATCGCTTGGCGGACTTGACCCGGAGGCGCCGCTGCCGAAGGTGAGCGGTCCGCGTTATTATACCTACAAGACCGAAGCCCTGCAGTTCGTCGATACCAGCAAGTTCGCCGATCCGATCGTCACTGGTGCGGTTGCTGAGGTTTCGCCGGCGGGCGATTCCGAACCGGTGGTGCAGCGCCGTTTCCTGGCGCAGGCCAAGGTTCGCGCCAATTCCGACGTCGCCAAGGCACTCGAAACCTATTACAGCGATAGCCGTAATCCGCTCGTCTGGGTCGACGGCAACCAGATCAGCGAACGCGCCCAGTCGGCAATGGCGGCGCTGGCCGATGCGGCTTCCGTGGGCCTCGACCCTGCCGATTACGCCGTGCAGGCGCCGGCGGTCGATCCGGCCAATCCTGATCCTGCCGCGCGTGACCGGGCGCTGACGCAATTCGAGCTGGAACTTTCGGCCAAGGTGCTTGCCTTCGTGCAGGACACGGTCCGCGGCCGCATCGATCCGAACAAGATTTCGGGTTATCACGATTTCCAGCGCAAGGCGGTCAATCTGGCGCCGGTGCTGAAGCTTGCCCGCATGAGCCCGAATGCCGGCGCCTATATCGCCAGCCGGTCGCCAGATAGCGCGCAGTTCGAGGCGCTGAAGGCGGAGCTGGCCAAGCTTCGCGCCGCGGATAGCAATGAGGAGCAGGTCGTCATTTCGCTCCAAGGGCTGCTCAGACCCGGCGACAGCTCGTCCGAGATCGCCAATATCGTCAAGGCGCTGCAGAAGCACGGGTCCGAGACGTTGAAGACTGATCACGCGGCGACGTTTGCAGCCTACGCCGGCGGCAGCGACTATTCGCCCGACATCGTCTCGCTGGTCGAGGACTTCCAGAAAGAGCACGGTCTGAAGCCAGATGGCGTCATCGGCCAGGCGACGGTGCGCGCCATGACCGGCGGCGACACCAATGCCTCGAAGATCGACAAGCTCGTCGTTGCCATGGAACAGGTGCGCTGGCTGCCGGAAGATCTTGGTTCCCGCTACGTCATGATCAATCAGCCGGCCTACATGGCCTATTACCATAATGACGGCAAGGAGCAGCTGTCGATGCGCGTGGTGGTCGGCGGCAAGAACAACCAGACCTATTTCTTCAACGACGAGATCGAGACGGTGGAGTTCAACCCGTTCTGGGGCGTGCCGCAGTCGATCATCATCAACGAAATGCTGCCGAAGCTGCGCTCGGACCCCAACTACCTCGATCAGCTCGGTTATGAGGTTGAGGTGAATGGCCATGCTGTCGCCTCGTCCAGCGTCGACTGGTACGGCTCGACCGCGAATGTTTCGGTGCGCCAGCCGCCAAGCGGCGATAACGCCCTCGGCGAACTGAAGATCCTGTTCCCGAACAGCCACGCGATCTATATGCACGATACGCCCTCGAAGAGCTTCTTCAAGCGCGACATGCGAGCGCTGAGCCACGGCTGCGTGCGCCTTGCCAATCCGCGCGCGATGGCAGCCGCCGTGCTCGGCACGACGGCGGACGATGTCGCCAAGCAGATCGCGAGCGGCCAGAATCATGCGGTGAAGGTGCCGCAGAAGATCCCGGTCTACGTCTCCTATTTCACCGCCTGGCCGAACAAGGATGGCGTGGTGGAGTATTTCGACGACGTCTACGGCCGTGACGCCTATGTCGACAAGGCTTTCGATGCGACGACCAAGGCGCGTGGGGCGCAGATCTGACGCCTAATTTTGTGATGGTTTGACGGGCGGTTTTCGGGCCGCCCGTTTTGTTTTTGAGGTTGTGAGTAGTGAGCCTTGGCAGATTGGCGCCACAAACTCGTCCCTCATTCCTATGCTTGTCACAGGAATCCAGCAGACGCGTTTCCACGCGGCGGAAGAATCGCAGCCTGTCGGTACATGGTTCCGCTGCTGCCAGCGATCTCCCCAGCAAGTCGCGCGTATTGTTCCCGACTCTAAAGTCTTATCGGCTTGCGGACGGAAGCCGGCTGGATTCCTTTGACAAGCACAGGAATGAGGGAGGATAGGCGAGCGGAGAACTCAAACAGCAATCTTCTCCGCAAACTCCCGCAGCAATCTCTCCACCAGTTCCGGCGTCAGTTCATCGTAGTGGGTGATGATGACATCCGGATCGAGGCTTGAGACCGGTACATCCGAATAGCCGAAAGGCACGGCGATCGACGGCACGGCGGCGTTTCTGGCCACGGCGATATCGTTGATGCTGTCGCCGATCATCACGGTTCGGGAAATATCGCCGCCGGCGCGCTCGATGGTGCCGGTGAGATGGCGGGCGTCGGGTTTGCGGTATTGGAAGGTGTCGCCGCCGGTGACTGCTTCGAAATAGCTGTGGAGGTCGAGCTTGTCGAGTAGGCCGAGCGCGAGGCTCTCCATCTTGTTGGTGCAGACGGCGAGGCGGTAGCCAGCGGATTTCAGGCGGTTCATGGCGGCGACCAGACCGGGATAGGGTTCCGTATGGCCGGGCATGTTGCCTGCATAATGGGCGACGAAGCGTTCCGCCAGCAGCGGCAGGTCGTCTCCAGCGAGCGAATGGCCGCGCAGCCGGCAGGCGCGCTCGATCATAACCCGCGCGCCCTGGCCGACGAGATGGGTAAGATCGTCATAACTGACCGGGTCGAGGCCGAGGGCTGCGACCGTATGATTCAGGCTTTCGACCAGATCGGCATGGGTGTCGAGAAGGGTGCCGTCGAGATCGAAGACGACGAGCGGAGCGGGGGCAGGGGTCAAGGGTTTGCCTCTTTGTGCGATGGGCGTCTTGCGAGCGGCGTTCGATCGACGAGGTGTCATTCCTGGGAAAGACGCGTCATTCCCGAGAACGATGATATTGCTCCTGAGGTAGGCGATCGCGCGACGGAAAGCAACGGCCTGAGGATTAGCGGGAAGGCCGCAGGCGTTTGTTTCGGCTTTTCATTTTCCGTGATGATTTTGACTTTCGTTTGCCAGGCGAGCCGTGTAAACAGCACATCCAACGCAATAATTCGGAGCTGGCGGCGCATGGATGCCCGCGAAATGAAGATCAAGGCCGCCGAGGCCGCGCTCGCCCATGTCGAAAGCGGGATGCGTCTCGGCATTGGAACCGGGAGTACGGCGGAAGAATTCGTCCGCCTGCTGGCGGAGAAGGTCGCAGGCGGCTTCCAGGTCGAAGGTGTTCCGACGTCCGAACGAACGGCGCGCCTCTGTGTCGAGCTCGGTGTTCCGCTAAAGTCGCTTGACGAGCTGCCGGCTCTCGATATGACGGTCGACGGCGCCGATGAGATCGATCCGGCGCTCAGGCTGATCAAGGGCGGCGGCGGCGCGCTGCTGCGCGAGAAGATCGTCGCTGCGGCTTCGCAGAGGATGATCGTCATCGCTGACGAGAGCAAGCTGGTCGAGACACTCGGCGCCTTTGCGCTGCCGATCGAGGTCAATCCGTTCGGCCTCGTCTCGACGCGGATGGCAATCGAAAAAGTTGCGGCCCGGCTCGGCCTTTCCGGCGAACTCAGCCTGCGCCAATCCGGTGACGGAGAGTTTACCACGGACGGCGGCCATCACATCATCGATGCATTTTTTGGCCGCATTCCTGATGCAGAGGCGCTGTCGAGCGAGCTGAATTCCATACCCGGCGTCGTCGAACACGGGCTCTTCATCAATATGGCGGCACTTGCGATCATTGCCGGTCCTGCGGGTGCGCGCACGCTGCAGGCAAACAGATAACAGGAGCATACACTCATGATGAACATTGCAGGTCTTGGCCGTCTTGCCGCTGCGACCGTGGTTCTTTCCGGTCTTGCCTTCGGCTCCGCCGTCAAGGCGCAGGAAGTTTCCGAAGAGCAGCTGAAGGCTGCGCGCGCGGCGATCGACGCGATCGGTGCTACGGCCCAGTTCGACAATATCCTGCCCGGTCTTGCCGAACGCCTGAAGGCCGGCCTGATCCAGGATTCGCCGAACTACCAGGACATCATCTCGTCGACCGTTGATGCGCAGGCGCTGGCACTGGCGCCGCGCCGCGGCGATCTCGAGAAGGAAGCAGCACTTACATACGCCAAGGCCTTCACGGTCGATGAGCTGAAGGCGATCGCCGCCTTCTACACGTCCGACGTCGGCAAGAAGCTGCTGAAGGACGGCCCGGTCGCCTCGCGCGAGACAGCCAAGGCCGCGGATATCTGGGCCCAGGGCATTTCGCGCGACCTGGAAAAGCAGAGCAACGCCGAGCTGTCCAAGGTCATCAAGGCACCGCCACCGGCGACCGACAGCCCGGTTGCTCCGGCTCCCGCTGCCCAGCAGTAAGGCCTGCCTCATCGAATTTGCAAAAGCCCGGCATCGCCCGGGCTTTTTTGTTATGATGGATCCGGCAATAGCGGCGAGCTCTTGGTGAGGCTACATGTCCGATCATTACGAGGCTGTGCGAGTGCGGATATCGGGCAGAGTCCAAGGTGTCGGTTTTCGCATGTGGACACGCGATCAGGCCTTGCAGCTCGGAGTAACGGGTTGGGTGCGCAATGAAGCGGACGGATCCGTCTCCGCTCTGATCGCCGGAGCCGGTAGCGCGATCTCGACGATGTTGGAGTGCTTGAAGCGTGGTCCTGCAGGGGCATCGGTCTCAAGCATAGAGACGGAAACGGCTGAACTTGAGGATATGCTGACGGGTTTCCGCGTTACCGGCTGACGGCCGCAAATCCCCGAGAGCCAAACACGCTGCTGGCGATCAGCCCCAATCCTTGGAACTCTTGGCCAATCGCCACATGCCAGTCTCATCCGGCTCCACGCGTTTGTTGCCGCGGTAGAAGATCGGCAGTCCGGTTTTCTTGTCCATGGCAAAGCGGCTCGGCGTAAATTTCTCGTTCTCGTGGCCCTGGATGGCGAGGTTCAGCGCTTCCTTGAATTTGCCGGCCTTGCACAGGTTGGCGAAGAGAGTTTGATCCATCTTTTGCTCCGGCATCCTTTCAGTCTCGTGCATTGCCTGCCAGCCTCCGTCGACGGGGTCAACCGTAAACGGTGACCGGGTCAGATTCCGGCCAATATTCGGCAATGGAGTACAGGAAGACGCGGGAGCGGGGCTTTTGTTTTCGTGACGATCGCCCCTATATCAGGAACGTCCTTCCTGCGATTCCCTTCCGGAGCTTCTTATGTCTTCCTATGATTACGACCTTTTCGTCATCGGCGGTGGTTCCGGAGGCGTGCGCGCTGCGCGCGTTGCCGCCTCGCTCGGCAAGAAGGTGGCGATCGCCGAGGAATACCGCTATGGCGGCACCTGCGTCATCCGCGGCTGCGTGCCGAAGAAACTCTTCGTCTATGCTTCGCAGTTCCACGAGCACTTCGAGGATGCAGCGGGTTTCGGCTGGACGGTCGGCCGAAGCAGCTTCGATTGGAAGAAGCTGGTCGCCGCCAAGGATGCGGAAATCGCGCGGTTGGAAGGCCTCTACAAGAAGGGGCTCGCCGGCGCCAATGCCGAGATCCTGGAAACGCGCGCCGAACTCGTCGATGCCCATACGCTGCGGCTCGTGAAAACAGGGCAGACGGTGACGGCCAAGACGATCGTGATCGCGACCGGCGGACGCCCGAACCCGCATGTCGCGCTTCCCGGACACGAGCTTTGCATTTCCTCCAATGACGCCTTTCATCTCGAGGAACTGCCAAAATCGATCGTGATCGCAGGCGGCGGTTACATCGCCGTCGAATTCGCCAATATCTTCCATGGTCTCGGCGTGGCGACGACACTGATCTATCGTGGCGCCGAAATCCTGTCTCGCTTCGACGAGGATCTGAGGCGGGGCCTGCACGAGGCAATGGTCGCCAAGGGCATCCGCATCCTCTGCCACGATACGCTGCGGCAGGTTTCCAAGGCCGACGATGGACTGGTGCTGGAGACGCTGAACAGCGGCACGCTGCAGGCCGATGTCGTCATGCTGGCCCTCGGGCGCGATCCGAATACGGAAGGTCTCGGTCTCGAGGCAGCCGGCGTAGCCGTCGACGAGCGCGGCGCCATCATCGTCGACGATTATTCCCGTACCAATGTCGAAAATATCTATGCTCTCGGTGATGTCACCAATCGAGTACAACTGACGCCGGTGGCGATTCACGAAGCGATGTGCTTCATCGAGACCGAGTACAAGAACAATCCGACCCGGCCGGACCATGAACTCATCCCCACCGCCGTCTTCTCACAGCCCGAGATTGGCACCGTCGGCCTGTCGGAAGAAGAGGCGGGCAAGCGGCACAGTGAGCTCGAAGTATACCGCGCGCAGTTCCGACCACTGAAAGCGACGCTTTCCGGCCGGCCCGAGCGGATGATCATGAAACTGATCGTCGATTCTGCGAGCCGAAAGGTTGTGGGGGCTCATATCCTCGGGCACGATGCCGGCGAGATGGCGCAGTTGCTCGGCGTCACGCTGAAGGCCGGCTGCACCAAGGACGATTTCGACCGGACGATGGCGCTGCACCCGACAGCGGCCGAAGAGCTCGTCACCATGTATGCGCCGAGCTATCGAATCCGCGACGGAAAGCGCTTCTAGGCAAGACTCTCAACTGGTGATGCGCGGCGCGCGGATGACTTTGAGGAAAAGCGCCTTCATAGCATCGGCGATGCCTTCGGTCGGCGTCACCTCGAAATAGAGGCCCGGCGAGGCGCATTCCTGCATCTTGGTCGGGATCTGGCTCTGAAAGGGGCTGATCCAGGTATTGTACCAGCTGTTTTTCGGGAGAGGCAGGTAGGTCGTGTAAAGTACCGCGATCCTTATGCCCTTATCCTTCAGCGGCTTGCAGAAGGAGGTGTCGATCGGTTCCTGGCAACGCTTGCCGGTGAGTTTCTTGGTGCAGCCCTTCGGCTTCTCGCTGTCACCGACCCCATCCGAGACAAAGAACAGGATCTTCTGCGGCGTCGTGGAGGTGCTGCCGTCTCCGGGGGTAGTGATGATGTCTTTCATCTGTGTCAGCGCGCTGTCAAAGCTCGTCTGCTGGTCGTTGTTGTAGCCCTGATATGGAATGGTCATCAGGTCGACGGCGTCGGTGTAGGTGCGCACCTTGTCGAGGTCATCCGTCGGCTCGGATATGGTCGTGAGCTTCGCATCTTCGGCCTTGGTGCCGAAAGTATAGACGCCCATTTGGAATTGATTGGAGGAAACCCGCGTCGCTTTTGCGGTCTGCGTCAATTCCTTGGTCGCCTGACGCACGACGTCGATACGCATGCTGACGCCGAGCTTCTTGGCAAGATTGTAGTAGTTGTTTTTGTTTTGAGTTTCGTGGCAGGCGAAGGCGCAGCTGTCACTGGTGTTCTTTTCCATCGTCGAGACGTCTTTGGCGGTGGCGCCGACGCCCATCGACGGCGTGTTATCCAGCAGGATGTAGAAATCCATGAAAGAAGCCGTCTGATACTCGGCTGTCGCCGTGCCCGAGATGGTAATCGAATCCCTGCCGAGAACGCGCATGAAGGTGGTCGGCACGTTCGCCGTAAAAGAAACCTGAGAGTTCAGCTTGTTTGCGGCCTTGGTGACGTCGATGCCGAGATCGACTTGAATGCCGGTCAGCTCGCCTGACATCTGGGACATGAATATGTTACGGGCGTCGGTGCTGCCAAGCGATATCGTGCCGTTGCCGCTCATCGTCATCGCGGCGGCGACCGCGCCCGATTTTTCGGCGATCGAACCGACGGCAGCGGCATCGGCGGCGGCGTAGAGCTGCGTCCTCAGACTCAGTGCGTGGGCCACATCCACCGCCATGCCGGCCGCACCCACGAGCGGCACCATAAGCAATGCGGTCATGATGCCGAAATTGCCCGAGCGGTCCAAAATGAAGCCGGGCGGAAGGATCGCCATGACATGTCCCCAATGTTGAAACTCCTTCGGGTTCTACATGCAAAATCTGAAATATGGGGAAATCGACATGGTATATGCTGGTTTAAAGCGGCCGGTGATTGGCCTTTGCAAGCTTGATCTAAAGGTCTATAAGCCGCCGGATATTAAGACAGGGCATCCGAGGATTGGATGTGAGTGAGGTTAGTAAGATGGCAGAGAACTGGACCCCGAGCAGCTGGCGGCAAAAACCGATCCTGCAGGTTCCCGAATATCCCGATGCAGCCGCTTTGGCGGCAACAGAGGCCACTCTCGCCAGCTATCCGCCGCTCGTCTTCGCAGGCGAAGCGCGCCGCCTGAAGAAGCATCTCGCCAATGTCGCTGAGGGCAATGGTTTCCTGCTGCAGGGTGGCGACTGCGCCGAGAGCTTCGCCGAACACGGCGCCGACAACATCCGCGACTTCTTCCGCGCTTTCCTGCAGATGGCCGTCGTGCTGACCTTCGGGGCGCAGCTGCCGGTCGTCAAGGTCGGCCGCATCGCCGGTCAGTTCGCCAAGCCGCGCTCCTCGAATGTCGAGAAGCAGGGTGACGTGACGCTTCCGGCCTATCGCGGCGACATCATCAACGGCATCGAGTTTACCGAGGAGTCGCGGATTCCGAGCCCCGAACGCCAGGCCATGGCCTACCGCCAGTCGGCCGCGACGCTGAATCTTCTGCGCGCCTTCGCGATGGGCGGCTACGCCAATCTCGAAAACGTGCATCAGTGGATGCTCGGCTTCGTCAAGGACAGCCCGCAGGGCGAGCGTTACCGCAAACTTGCCGACCGCATCAGCGAAACCATGGATTTCATGAAGGCGATCGGCATCACTTCGGAAAATCACCCGAGCCTGCGCGAGACCGATTTCTTCACCAGCCATGAGGCGCTGCTGCTCGGCTACGAGGAGGCGCTGACCCGCGTCGATTCCACCTCGGGCGACTGGTATGCCACATCGGGCCACATGATCTGGATCGGCGACCGCACGCGCCAGGCCGACCATGCGCATGTCGAATATTGCCGCGGGATCAAGAACCCAATCGGACTGAAATGCGGCCCGTCGCTGCAGGCCGACGATCTGCTGCAACTGATCGACATTCTGAACCCCTCGAACGAGGCCGGGCGTCTGACGCTGATCTGCCGCTTCGGACACGAAAAGGTCGCCGAAAACCTGCCGCGCCTCATCCGCGCCGTCGAGCGCGAGGGCCGCAAGGTCGTCTGGTCGTGCGATCCGATGCACGGCAACACGATCACGCTTAACAACTACAAGACACGTCCCTTCGAACGGATCCTGTCGGAAGTCGAAAGCTTCTTCCAGATCCACCGCGCCGAAGGCACGCATCCCGGCGGCATCCATGTCGAGATGACCGGCAAGGACGTGACGGAATGCACCGGCGGTGCCCGCGCCGTCACCGCCGACGATCTGCAGGACCGCTACCACACGCATTGCGATCCGCGCCTCAACTCCGACCAGGCGCTCGAACTCGCCTTCCTGCTTGCCGAGCGCATGAAGGGCGGCCGAGATGAGAAGCGCATGGTTGCAAACGGCTAAGCCAGCCGGAAACGTGATAAAAAACCCGGCGCGATGCCGGGTTTTTTATTGCCTTCAGATGCTCGCCTGAATGCTGTGCAGGTTGGCATAGACACCGCCCTGCGCCATCAGATCATCATGCGTGCCCTGTTCGACGATGCCGTCGCCGGTCAGGACCAGGATGCGGTCGGCATGTCGCACTGTCGACAGCCGGTGGGCGATGACGAGGGTGGTGCGGCCGTTCGCCAGAGTGAGCAGCGCCTGCTGCACCGCCCGTTCGCTCTCGTTGTCGAGGGCGCTGGTCGCCTCGTCGAAGATCAGGATTTCCGGATCTTTCAGGAAGGCGCGGGCGATCGTGATGCGCTGGCGCTGGCCTCCTGACAGTTTGACGCCGCGCTGGCCGATATCGGTATCATAGCCATTGGGCAGGGCCATGATGAAGTCGTGCGCATTGGCGGCGCGGGCAGCCGCCTCCAGCTCGGCATCGGTCGCATCCGGCCTGCCGTAGCGGAGGTTTTCCGCGACGGTGCCGGCAAAGAGATAGACGTCCTGCTGCACCACGCCGACATGGCGCCGGAGCGAGGCCAGCGTCACGTCGCGGATATCGATTCCGTCGATGCGGATCGCTCCGGAGTCGATATCGTAGAAGCGCGGTATGAGCGCGCAGAGCGTGCTCTTGCCGACCCCCGAAGGCCCGACCAGGGCGACGAATTCTCCGGGGGCGATGGTGAGGGAAAGCCGCTCCAGCACCCTGGGACCATCGGCTTCGTAGCCGAAGGCGACGTCGGAAAAACTGATCTCGCCCCTCGGCACCGGCATCGGACCGGCGTTCGGCCGGTCGGTGATATCGGGATCGATCTCCAGGATTTCCATGGCTCTGATGAAGCCGGTATAGCCTTCCTGCCAGAGGCGCACGAAATTGGCGAGCCGCTGCACGGGATCAACCAGCACGCCGACGCAGAGCAGGAAGGTCAGCATATCCGGGACGGTCAGGTCCGCCGCCAGGATGCGCAAGCCTCCTGCGATGATTACCAATATGGTAACGAGCTGGGCGAAGGTTTCGGTGCCGACCGAAAACCACGCCTCGCTGCGGTAGCCTTCGGCGCGGCTTTGCAGAAAACGCTGGTTTTGCGCGGCGAAGCGCTGCCGTTCCAGTGCCTCGTTGGCGAAGGACTGGACGACACGGATGCCGGCGAGCGCATCTTCGACACGCTCGTTGACGGCGGCGATCTGCCGCTTGCTGGCTTCGAGCGCACGGTTCATGCGCCGGTTGAAATAGAGCGCATAGACCACTGCCACCGGAGTGAGCAGCAGGATGAGAGTCGCCAGCAGCGGATCGATGAAGAACAAGACCAGCATGGCCCCGCCATATTTCAGAACGGCAATGGAGAGATCCTCCGGGCCGTGGTGAAAGAGCTCGCCCAGCCAGAGGGAGTCATTGGTGATGCGGCTCATTAGCTGGCCGGTGCGCTGGCGGTCGTAGAAGCTGAACGAGAGTTTCTGGCAATGCTCGAAGAGTTCCTGCCGCACTGTCGCTTCGATGCGGGCGCCCATGACATGGCCGCGATAATCGACGAAGAAGATCGCCGCTATCTGGACCGCGAGAACGGCAAGCATCACACCGCCCATCGCAAGGATCTGAGCGAAGGCCTGCGGGGTGTCCGGTAGAGCAAGAAGCCGGCTCGTGACGATGTTGGCGCAGAGCGGCAAGGCAACCGCCGTGCCGGCGACGAGGATGGCGCAAAGCAGATCCGCAAGTAGCAACGGCAGATGCGGACGGTAATAGGAGATGAATTTGCGCATTCGCGACCGGCGCCGCTCGCGGTCGGCGGCTTTCCAATCGCCCCGGAAGAGGTTCAGAAAGAGGTTATGGCGTCGCGAGCTTTTCCTCGCGCGGGAGAACGGAGTATGCATGAAGCAGAATGTCCTTGTGGGCGATGTTTCCTTTCTGTTTGGACAGGGTCGCTCTCATTTCAGTCTCCCGGCGGTTGAATAAATCGAGGCTATAGTATCACCGAGAACGGCGTCCGGTTCAACGCGGTGACGATAGGAGATGGGCCGGTGTGGTCGATGGGCAACAGCGAGGGGTCGCCAGCCATGCTTGGGCGAGTGCCGCTTTTGGCGTGCACCTTCAAGATTTCTGATCGCTCGTTCAGGGGAATGGATTTGACGGCAGGGCCGAGTGGCCGCACTTTCTCCAGGAGCGAGGAGAGAACGATCATGCGCGAACAAAACACAGGCGGCTGCCTTTGCGGCGCCGTGCGATATTCAATCGCGGCGAAGCCAGGACCGGTGGTTGGCTGCCATTGCTCGCAATGCCGCCGGCAGACGGGATTTTACTATGCCGCAGTCAACGTGCCGCGCGCCTCTCTTTCGATCGAGGGAGCAGAGGCCATCCGCTGGTATCGGTCCAGCGAAGAGGCGCAGCGCGGCTTTTGCTCGAATTGCGGCTCGGCATTGTTCTGGCAGGGTGACGGACGATCGGAAGTCTCGGTGATGGCGGGCACTTTTGACGAACCGAGCGGCCTCACCTTCAGCCACCATATCTACTGCGCCGACAAGGGCGATTTCTACGAGATATCAGACGGTCTGCCGCAATATGACAGGTATCCGCCTGGTTGATGTGAGGATGCCTCGCGTCAGGTCTTGGTCGCGAGCGCGGCAGTGAGACGCGCGACGTCTTCGCGCAGCGCCGTCAGTTCGGTCAGCACGCTCATGTCGATCTTCTGATGCAGCGAGAGCACTTCGAGTTCGGCCTTGAGGTTGACTTCGTAATCCTTGGCGGCCTCGAAGCGGTCGCGCTCGGCCTGGCGGTTCTGCGACATCATGATGATGGGCGCCTGGATGGCGGCGAGCATTGACAGGATCAGGTTCAGGAAGACGAAGGGGTAGGGGTCGAAAGCGCCACTCGCCAAAACGATGGTGTTGATCACCGTCCAGACGACGAGGAAGGCCAGGAAGCCGAGGATGAATGACCATGAGCCGCCGACACGGGCGATGCTGTCGGCGACACGTTCTCCAAACGAGGCCTCGGCAGAAAAGGCGGCGTTGACGTCGGTCGAGATGATCTTGCGCTCGTGCGCTTTCGCCAGCACGCGCTTTTCGGTGTCGCCGAGTTCTTCGGCCGGTTTGTCGAAATGATGGTGCACGAAATTCGAGAGATTATTCATGGCCTGTTTCCGATGACCGTTATCGATGTTGCCGCTTTCGCGCGTCAGTATTCCGCTCCGCCGGTAAATTGCAATGCATCGGTGCCGTAAGCCTTCAGCGCGCCTGTTCACAAAAAATTCGTGAGCCCGATGCAACGCTTTGGCCGCGAACGTGTTGCGGTAACGGGAGCCGCAGGCTAAACAGATGACATGACACAGGAAAACGCTCTCTCCGATATCTTCCGCATCGCGATCGGCCAGCTCAATCCAACGGTCGGCGATGTCGCCGGCAATCTTGCCAAGGCACGTGAAGCGCGCGCCGAGGCAGCCCGAGAGGGCGCGCACCTACTCGCGTTGACCGAGCTTTTCATCTCCGGCTATCCGCCGGAGGACCTGGTGCTGAAGCCGGCCTTCATCCGCGCCTGCTGGAGCGCGGTGGAAAGCCTTGCGGCCGACACCGCCGATGGCGGGCCGGGCGTCATCATCGGATTCCCCAGGCAGGATGAGACGGGGCGCTATAATTCTGTTGCCGTGCTCGACGGCGGCAAGGTCGTCGCGGTGCGCGACAAGGTCGATCTGCCGAATTACGGCGAGTTCGACGAGAAGCGGGTCTTCGTGCAGGGGGCCATGCCGGGGCCGGTGAATTTCCGCGGCGTGCGGCTCGGCATTCCGATCTGTGAAGATATTTGGGGCGAACTCGGCGTTTGCGAGACGCTTGCCGAAAGCGGGGCGGAGATACTGCTGTCGCCCAATGGTTCTCCCTATTATCGAGGCAAGGTGGATATCCGGCATCAGGTGGTGCTGAAGCAGGTGCTGGAGACCGGCCTGCCGCTGATCTATGCCGCCCAGCTCGGAGGCCAGGACGAGCTCGTGTTCGATGGGGCGAGCTTCGCCTTCAACGCCGACAAATCGCTCGCCTTCCAGATGAGCCAGTTCGAGACGGCGCTTGCAGTGACGACCTGGAAACGTCGGGAAGCAGGTTGGCACTGCGCCGAAGGGCCGATGGCGCGTATCCCCGAAGGCGAGGAGGCCGATTACCGCGCCTGCCTGCTCGGCTTCCGCGACTACGTCAACAAGAACGGCTTCAAAACCGTCGTTCTCGGCCTTTCCGGCGGCATCGACTCGGCGATCTGCACAGCGATCGCGGTCGATGCTCTCGGAGAGGAGCGGGTGCGAACGGTCATGCTGCCCTATCGCTACACCTCGGAAGATTCACTGAAGGATGCAGCCGACTGCGCCAAGGCGCTCGGTTGCCGTTATGACATCGTACCGATCGAGCAGCCAGTAACCGGATTCAGCAGCGCGCTGTCCAACCTCTTCGAGGGTACAGAGAGTGGTATCACCGAGGAGAACTTGCAGAGCCGCGCGCGCGGCGTCATCCTGATGGCGATCTCCAACAAGTTCGGCGCGATGGTGGTGACGACGGGCAACAAATCGGAAATGTCGGTCGGCTACGCCACGCTCTATGGTGACATGAACGGTGGCTTCAATCCGATCAAGGACCTCTACAAGATGCAGGTCTATGCGCTGGCGCGCTGGCGCAACGAGAATGTGCCGCCGACTGCGCTGGGGCCGTCGGGCGAGGTAATCCCGCAGAATATCATCGACAAGGCGCCATCGGCCGAGCTGCGTCCCGATCAGAAGGACCAGGACTCGCTGCCTCCTTATCCCGTTCTCGACGATATTCTCGAGTGCCTGGTGGAGAAGGAGATGGCGGTTGAGGAGATCGTCGCGCGCGGCCATGACGTCGCGACCGTTCACCGGGTAGAGCACCTGCTCTATCTCGCCGAATACAAGCGCCGGCAATCGGCGCCGGGCGTGAAGATCACCAAGAAGAACTTCGGCCGCGACCGGCGCTATCCGATCACCAACCGATTCCGCGATCGCTGACGTAATCGACATATCGGGGAGGCAATATGCGAAGCTCGGTCGAGATCTACAATGTCAGGACGGGCAGGGCTCGCGAGGTCTGGCAGACGGACAGGCTGGTGGAAGCGCCGAACTTCTCGCCCGATGGTTCCTATCTCCTGCTCAACGGCGACGGGCTGCTCTTCCGGCTGCCGCTCAATGGCGGCGAGGTAGTCAAGGTCGATACCGGCTTTGCCGTCAACTGCAACAATGACCATGGTATCTCGCCTGATGGCACCGAGATCGTCATCTCCGACAAGACCGAATTCGGCAAGTCAGCGATCTATATCCTGCCGATCGAAGGCGGCACGCCGCGGCTCGTCACTCAAAACCAGCCATCCTACTGGCACGGCTGGTCGCCGGACGGGCGTCAGCTGGCCTATTGCGGCATTCGCGACGACCTCTTCGATATCTATACCATCTCCGTCGATGGCGGCGTCGAGACGCGGCTGACCCATGGCGAGGGCCGTAACGACGGGCCGGATTATTCCGCCGACGGGCAATGGATCTATTTCAACTCCAGCCGCACCGGGCTGATGCAGATCTGGCGCATCCACCCCGATGGCACGGGTCTCCAACAGGTGACTTCGGATGATCAAGGGAACTGGTTCGCCCATCCGTCACCCAGCAATGACAAGGTGCTGATCCTGTCCTACGACCCATCGGTTTTCGACCATCCGCGCGACCTCGACGTGCGGCTGCGGCTGATGGATATGGACGGCGGCAATCTGAAGACGCTGTTCGAGCTTTTCGGCGGGCAGGGCACGATCAACGTGCCCTGCTGGTCACCGGATGGTGATGAGTTTGCCTATGTCAGGTATTTTCCGGTGAGATCTTGAAAGCGGCGCACCGCCATTTGATGATGGGGCGGTGGGAATTTGATGATATCGAGAGACCGCCTACTGAGGATGAATCTGGAGGTATAGACTTGCTGGCTGTCTTGAGATGGGCGTGGACGCTGCGTGGTTTCACGATCGCCGGCTCCGTGGTGGGAATGGGTTTCACGCTCGCAGGATGTTCATATCTTTTTGTCCGCGGGGTCGAGGGAAGCTACCTCGCAACGGGTACTCCGGTGCTCGGAAAGGTGATCGCAAGTAACGAGAGTGAGCAGACGGGGGGAACGATTGAGATTGGCTCGGCCGAAAGGCAGCAATGCAAGGGTCGCTACAGCGTGTCGCAGGTGAAGACAAATTTCTGGAAGCTGGAGACCGGCGAGCGAACCTATCGCGGGAAGATCTACTGTCTGGATGGTCGAGCAGGGGCGTTTGAACTCATATCGAAGGATAAGGGGAAAACCGGCTCGATCACCGGCGAAATCAATGGCGAGGAATTTCAACTCGATATGTTCGAATCGAAGAGCCGTGAGTGCATGACGGACGAATGCAGATGGGGCTTGAAGTGGACTTACGAAAAAGAGCGCGACGATATGCGTACCTATTACAGGGTCGCGACTGAACACGAGCCCGATTCAACGGATCCATGGCTGCTCTATTAAATCTGCTCCTATTCCGCGTGCTGCTGATCAGGCCCGGACCCCACCCATGATGGCGGGCGGTGGGTTAGTAACCCACGTTGCTCGTGCCAGTTTCAAATCGGAACTTGGATCGATCAACTGGGCGTGAGTTATGAGCCGTATCCGGTAGGCGTAGCCGTGAGATAACGGGGTTGGCCCCACCGCCCTGTTAGGCGGTGGGTCTGCTCGCCGTGCTTGATGTTGTCTGTCAGGCTGCGACGGCTGCCTTGCGCCGCTCGCGGGCAGCTTTCGCCAGATCTTCCAGCACGCCAACAGACATATCCCAGTCGATGCAGCCATCGGTGATCGACTGGCCGTAGACCAGCGGCTTGCCGGGAACGAGATCCTGGCGGCCGGCGACAAGGTTGCTTTCTACCATCATGCCCTTGATATGATGGTTTCCGGCGGCGATCTGCGAGGCCACGGAATGGACGACGAGCGGCTGGTTCATCGGATCCTTGCCACTATTGGCATGGCTGGCGTCGATGAGGATGCGGGGGACGACGCCGAGTTTAAGGCATTCCGCTGTGACGGCTTCGACATCAGCCGCCTCGTAATTCGGCCGCTTGCCGCCGCGCAGAATGATGTGGCAGTCCTCATTGCCCTTTGTCGAAGCGATTGCCGCCTGTCCGTCCTTGGTGACGGCCGGGAAGTGATGCGGTTGTGAAGCGGCCAGGATCGCGTCGAGCGCGACGCGTGCGCCGCCGTCGGTGCCGTTCTTGAAGCCGATCGGACAGGAGAGGCCGGAGGCGAGCTGGCGGTGGATCTGGCTCTCGGTCGTGCGCGCGCCAATCGCGCCCCAGCTGACGAGGTCGGCAATGTATTGCGGCGTGATCGTCTCAAGGAATTCGACGCCGGCGGGAAGGCCCATCGCGTTGGTGTCGAGCAGCAGGCGTCTCGCTATTCTCAGCCCTTCCTCGATACGGTAGCTGCCGTCGAGATGCGGGTCGTTCATCAAGCCTTTCCAGCCCACGGTGGTGCGGGGCTTTTCGAAATAGACGCGCATGACGATTTCCAGATCACTGGAGAAGCGCTGTCGCTGCTCGGCCAGCCGCGAGGCATATTCGAGCGCGGCAACCGGATCGTGGATGGAGCAGGGGCCGATGACGACGATCAGGCGGTCGTCTTCAGCCTTGAGGATCTGGTGGATGGCACTGCGGTTGCTGGTCACCGTCTCGCTGACTGAAGCGGTTCGGGGAATTTCCGCGATGATATCGGCGGGTTTGGTCAGTGGGGTGATCTCGAGGATACGCAGATCATCGATGGTATCGGACACGGCATGGCTCCTGTTTGGTCATACCGTGCGGAACAAAAAAGCCGCCAGGTAGACTAGCGGCTGTTCGGGTGGTCGTCGCGTCGAATTCAGTTACGCACGGACCCGCATCCGCTGAGAGCAGCGGTACGAATAAAATCGCGAGGCGTAGATTGAAGTCGTGGACATGGCGCGTATGTAGCGTCGCCGCCGTCCATTGTCACGCAAAATTTGCAAGCTGAAATCACCGTTCAAGGGAGCGGCTTCCTGGTTCGGGAGGCAAAGCCTATGGCCCGGAAGCGTCCACTTCCGGGCCATATGGTCTATAATTCGCGCGAAAAATGCGCATGCCGCAATCAGAGGGCGTCGACGTTCACGCCGACGGTGACCGCGCCGATCGGCGTTCCCGCTTCGTCCGAGATCGTGATGCTTGCCTGCGACTGCAGTGTCTGGGTCGATTCGTCCTTTTCGATCTCGTCGACAAAGACGGCATCCTTGCCGGCGCCGAAGGACTTCTGGAATTTCGCCTCGTCGCCCTGCCAGTAGTCGGAGGTGACGTCGCTTTGACCGACATTCAGCCCTTTTGCGTCCATGACAAAGATCTCGGTAATCTTGCCGCCAGACGCTTCTTTCTTCGCCTGAAGGAATTTCGACAGCTGATTGCCAAGCACGCCATCGATCATGGAATGGTCGGAACCGTCGACCTCGCCACGCCATTTCTTGTCGAGAGCGTCGATGTCGGCTTCGCTCAGCTTGGCGTTCGCAGTGTCCTGCGCCTTGATGGCCTCGATGATGGCGGGATCGTTCAGCCAGGGCTTCACGTCGCTCTTCACGTAGTCGGCGATAGGGGCAAGCTTGGCATCCTCAGCCATCGATACGCTCATGGGCGCGACGATAGCGGCAGAGGTGAAAAGCAATGCGGTCACAACTCTCTTCATAACTGTTCCCTTCCTGTGATCAGTTGCTGAAAAATAAAGTCTCGTCGGGGGGGCGGCGTCAGAACTCCTCCCAGGCACCGGGAGAAGCGGCAACGGCTGCATTTCCTGCAAGCCGCGGCACGACGGTTCTGGTTTCCGGACGAGATTGACTGGCGCTCGGCTGGACCGGCCTCGGCTGACTCGCCAAGGATGCGCCGACGAGGAACCGGCCGGCCGAATCCTGCAGCCGGCGTCCCTGCGACAGCAGCTCTTGGCAGGCCGCGTTCGTTTCTTCGACCATGGCCGCGTTCTGCTGCGTCGCATGATCCATCTGGTTGATCGCGCCGTTGATTTCCTGCAGACCGGTCGCCTGCTCGCGATAGGACTGAACGAGGGTAGCGATGCTGTCGCTGATGCGGTTGATCTGCTCCTCGATCTTCAGGAGAGCGTCGCCAGTCTCGTTCACCAGCCCGACGCCGGCAGCAACCTCTTGGCCGGAAACGTTGATCAGGTTCTTGATTTCCTTTGCCGCATTTGCCGAGCGCTGGGCGAGTTCACGAACCTCCTGTGCGACAACCGCAAATCCCTTGCCGGCCTCGCCGGCACGTGCGGCCTCGACGCCGGCATTCAGCGCCAGCAGATTCGTCTGGAATGCGATTTCGTCGATGACGCCGATGATGCGGCCGATCTGACTGGAGGAGGTTTGGATCCGGTCCATCGCGCCGATCGCGTCGCGCACCACCGTCGCCGAGACGTGAGCACCTCGCTTGGTTTCCTCGACCAATTGTCCGGCATTTTCAGCCCGCTGCGACGATGTTTTGACCGTCGTCGTCACTTCATCTAGTGCCGCAGCGGTCTGTTCCAGTGCTGCCGCCTGCTGTTCGGTCCGTTTGGCCAGCTGATCTGCGGAGGAAGCCAGCTCGCTCGATCCGCCCTCAACCGCGACGGAAGCGATCTTTATCTCTGTCAGCGCGGCTGCGACGGCCTGGACCATGTTGTTGAAGTCCTGCCGCAATTTATCGAATTCAGGGCCGAGATCGGCAAGCTGGATCGAGAAGTCGCCGGCGGCCAGTCTTTCCAATGCGTTCGCAAGAGTGGTCATCACCAGCCGTTGCCTGTTGCCGGATTCTTCCGTCAGCAATGCGTTGCGGGCCCGTTCGGCGTCGAACGAGGCGGTCTGCTCGGCAGTGACTTGCTCTCTTTCGACCTTTGCGATCGCCTCGTGACGGAAGACCTCCAGCGCACGGGCGAGGAAGCCGATTTCGTCGCCATTCTCCTTGTAGGCGACGGAGGAGGCGAGGTCGCCATTCTGCAGCGCGCCAATTCGTTTGCTGAGGATCCTGAGCGGCCTGCCAACGAGGCTGCGCATGGCGAGGAGGAAAGCGATGACGGCGAGAACGGTGATGGCGGACTGCGTGAGCAGCGAAACGAGGACCTTCTGGCGGACTTCGGACGTGATTTTTTCGACAGACCAGTTCGTGACGATGTAGCCGGTTGTCTTGCCCGACTTGTCCAGCGGCAGCGGCGCGATAATCGTGACCAAACCGGCGGACATTCCGCTGTCATCGATCGTCGTTTTGTCGGGTTTTGCGCTGAGGCGGGTCGCCAGGTCGGCCGGCGTTGGCAAACCGGAAACGCCGTCGCGGGTCCAGCTGTCGACGGCAGCGAGCTCTGCGTTGAATGCGGCAAATTGCACAAGATCGAGCGAGGGATCGTCACGATACAGCGAATAAGCCTCGCGAACGGCGTTCGCCTTGCCCCATTTGACGCCGCCGGCGGCCAGAGATGCAAACTGCTTCGCATCCTTGGACCAATTTGCGTGGGCGCCATCAACCAGCGCCCGGGTTTCATACATCCATGTATAGGTGGCCAAGGCGGAAATGCCGCAGAGATTGACGGCAACGATAATCGCCGCCAGCTTGGCTGTCAGGGGCATCGTTTTCAAGAATTGGAACATCCGTGGAGCCTGGAATTGCGGCTCGGTCGACCATCTTCGCGACCGGCATATCAGCACGGCATCGACGCTGACGGTCACATCACGAGCGCTCATGCCCATGTCGGAGTTTGCGACCCAAAACGCGCAAAGGCAGTGTGGATTTGATGTGTGAATAAATCATAAAGTAGAGGAGGATGGGCGGGCACACAGAGGCTGTTTCCTCCTGCGACCAAAAGATCGCCGAGGAGGGGGTTGTCTGCCCGGTGATCCGCCCCTCGATCAGCCATATGCAGCCTGGTTTCAGGTTCGGTCTGCGTGCACTTGCCGCCGCGTCGTTTTCCTGAAATAGATGCGCCGTCAGGTGCCCGCCGTCCAGGCGGGAGAATCGGGAATCCGGTGCAAGGCCGGAACGTGCCCAACGCTGTAAGGCCGACGTCTGCCGCTTCATCGCGCCACTGGCTTTTGCCGGGAAGGCTGCGGCAGATGGATGAAGCCAAGTCAGAAGACCGGCCTGGCGAGATAGACCCAACCCGCGCGGACGGCGGGCGGTTGCGTTGTTGGGGATTTGACGATGCGACCCTTTGATGCGGATGCCCTTTCGGCGGCGTCCGGTTTTTCGCTGGCCGAGCGCGAAGCCGTGTATCACGCGATCATGACGCGGCGTGACGTGCGCAGCCAGTTCCTGCCCGATCCGTTGCCCGACGACGTCGTGGCGCGGCTCCTGACAGCCGCCCATCATGCGCCGTCGGTCGGCTTCATGCAGCCATGGAATTTCATTCTGGTGAATAGTCCAGCTGTCCGTGCGCGCGTGCGCGACGCCTTTGCCAAGGCCAACGAAGAGGCGGCGTCGATGTTCGAAGGCGAGCGGCGGCAGGCCTATCGGTCCCTCAAGCTCGAAGGCATCGTGGAGGCGCCGCTCGGCATATGCGTGACCTGCGATCCCACTCGCGGCGGCAGCGTGGTGCTGGGACGGACGCACAATCCGCGGATGGATTCCTATTCGACCGTTTGCGCCATCCAGAACCTCTGGCTTGCGGCCCGCGCCGAAGGGGTCGGCATCGGCTGGGTCAGCATCTTTCGTGAAGGCGACCTGAAATCAATTCTCGGCATACCCGAGCATATCGAGGTGGTCGCTTGGCTCTGCGCCGGCTTTGTCGATCGGCTTTATGATGAACCGGAACTCTCGGTCAAAGGCTGGCGGCAGCGGCTGCCGCTCGAGGAACTGGTTTTCCACGACGGATGGGGACGCAACGACCCTTAGCAATTACTGCTGTTGTGGTTGCGGGCCCGGCGTCGCCGGATTGGCAAGGTCGATCGAGCCCTGGTCGCCAGCAAGGAATTGCGGGCCGACCTGACGGACCTTGTTCTGCGTGGGGTCGTAGGGACGCTCGGGAACGGATGGCTGCGGCGGGACTGCTGCTGCCGCAGTATCTTTCGCCGGCGGATTGGTGCGGACCGTCGTGATCGAGCCCTGTTGCGGCGGTTCGCTCAGGGTCTGCTTGCCGCGCATCTCCTCGTAATAGGCGGTCAGATTGCAGGCGCAGGTATTTTTCTCGCCGGGAGCGCGGTTCTTGTAGGCAAAGGCGTTCTTCATGGCGCTATAGGGCGCGCCTGTTGCGACCGAGATCATGTTCGAGGCTTCGGTGCTGGTCACGTCGCGATAGAAGAGCTCGGTCTCGATGCCGGGGCACATCTTGGCGCAGGTCTGCGCATCGCGGCCGAAATCGACCGAGGTGGTGTTCGAGCTGATCGGGAAGAAGCCGCCGTCGCAGCTGCGAACGCAAATGGTGCTGACCGGCGAAAACATTTCGGCCCTCGGCAGGCCGTAAAATGGATCGGCCTCTTCACCGCCGCCAAGCGGGATGAAGGTGTCGGTGCGCATCGCCTGTTCCTCGACGCTTGGGGCAGGATCGCTGGCGCTGCGCTCGGTCGGGGCATAGAAATTGTCGCTGCTGCAGCCATTGCGTTCGAGGGCCGCCGTCAATTCCCGGCGCGCGTCGTCATCGCCGGCCTGGCTGCGCAACTCGTCGCGCTGATCCTGGAGATAACGGATATTGTCGACCATCCGGGCTTCGGCATCAGAAAGCTCGGCGCAAAAATCGGCATTCTCGCCGCCGATCACCACCATGCTACCCGAGGTGCAGCCATAGCTGCGCAGATCGTTGCGGACCTTGCGCAGCTCGAGGTTCTGCTCGGCGATTGCGCTGGCATATTGGCGCGCTTCCTGCCCGTTATTGTTGCCGATCGATCGTGGTAGGTCGGCCAGGCGACCACGCAGGTCGTTGCAGACGGCGCTGCTCTGTGCGGCAGCCGGCGATGCCAGCGCAAGCACAAGAGCAAGAGACAGGTTTCGGCGTTTCACGGCATCGTCCGGAAGTGAGAAAGTGTCGATCGGTCAAAGGTGGCGTCCATTCGCCGTACCTTGTCTCTTAAGGTATTTCTCTTAATAAGCTTGGATCAATTCCTAGCGCATTTTCGGGATTTTATCCAGAAGATGCGGGCAACAGCGTTGCCCCGGCGACGGACACTGCAGCCGTTAACAGCAGTTCCCTTCTTCATCCGAATTGTTATTCTCCCAGCTCGCTCCTGCTGGGGATTGGTTTTCACTGGGGATAAAGCAAATGCGCTACATGCTGATGCTGCATGCGGACGAAGCTGCCGGGAAGTCCATAGCGCCCGAGGACATGGCGCGCTTCATGGGCCAGATGTATGCCTATCAGCAAGCGCTGGAGAAAGCGGCAGCATTCGTCTCCAGCAATGCCCTGGTCGGTTCCTCTGAGGCGAGTGTCGTTCGCGTTCAAGGGAATGACGTCAGTGTTCTGGACGGCCCTTATGCGGATGTTCGCGAACAGTTCGGTGGGTACTTTATCATAGACGTTGCCGATATGGACGAAGCCAACAAATGGGCGGCGCGCTGCCCTGCTGCGTCCTGGGGAACGGTTGAGGTTCGTCGCATCAGGGATGCGTCGGAACATGCAGGATGACGGTTTCGGGTTCCACCGTTGCCCGAGGTGTAGCAGAGCGAGTGGCGCGCGAGAGCTATGGTCGCCTCGTCGCCTATCTTGGCGCGCGCTTGGGTGATATCGCGTCCGCCGAGGATGCGCTCGCGACTGCTTTCCTCACGGCTCTCGAAAAATGGCCTGTCGATGGCGTGCCCGATAACCCCGATGCCTGGCTGTTGACGATCGCGCGCAGGCGCAAGCTCGACGACTGGCGCAAGGACAAAGTGAAGGCGAAGAGCGCCGATCGTCTTACCCTCATCGCCGAGGAACTCTCGGCAGCGGCGGAAATGGATGAGGAAATTGCGGACAGGCGACTGGCGCTCATGTTTGCCTGCGCACATCCTGGCATCGATGCCTCCGCGCGAACGCCGCTGATCCTCCAGACCGTGCTGGGCCTGACCGCTGCAGACATCGCCGCGCGGTTTCTCGTCTCTCCGAGGGCCATGGGCCAGAGGCTCGTAAGAGCCAAGGCGAGGATCAGGGATGGGAAAATTCCGTTCCTCGTGCCGGAAAAGGAGGAACTATCGCACCGGCTGCCGCCGATACTCGCCTCCATCTACGCCGCCTATACCAGCGGGTGGATGGACATCGACAGGGCGGAAGCGCTTGGACAAGAGGCAATCTGGCTTGCAAGCGTGGTTGTATCCCTGCTTCCGCATGAGCCGGAGCCGAAAGGTCTTCTTGCGCTGATGCTTTATACGGAGGCGCGGCGATCATCCCGCAGGGCCCCCGACGGTGCATTCGTACCGCTGGACAGCCAGGATGTCGGACTTTGGGATCACGATCAATTGCGCCTCGCCGAGGGTCTCCTGCGAGACGCCAACGCAAAGGGTCCGACTGGCCGCTACCAGATAGAGGCGGCCATCCAATCTGCCCATGTCGCGCGCCGTTTGAGCGGCATCTCAAACTGGCAGGACGTCGTTTCCCTCTATGACGTGCTGGGCAGGATTGCTCCGTCGCCCGTCGTGACGCTCAATCGGTCCGTGGCTCTCGTGCGGATAGGGCAGGCAGACGCGGCTCTTGGTGACATACATGCGCTTGCCGGCGATCCGCGAATGGCCGAGTACCTGCCGTACTGGACGGCCCGCGCGCAGATTTGCGCCGAGCTAGGCAGGCATGTCGAGGCGGCGGAAGCTTTCACCGTCGCTATCGGATTGTGTTGGTCGGAGGCAGAACGGCGCCACCTCGAAGAACAGCGCTCAAAAGTTTTGTGATGACCGCAAGCTTTTTTGCGCGGCCTGTCGAAATCGAGAACTCCTGCACGACATCCGTTTGTCCAACAAGGAGTACAACATGACCACCACTTCAATAACTGTCCAGAGCATCTTCGCCTCCGCCACCGTTTCCAACTTTGACGAGGCGCTCATCTGGTATGAAAAGCTCATGGGACGCCCCGCAGATAGCAAACCGATAGCGGGCATGGCTCAGTGGCGTAACATGGGCGGGGCCGGCCTGCAGGTCTGGAAGGATGACAAACGCGCCGGCAACGGGATCATAACGATCGTCGTCCGCGAGCTCGAGGTTGAGCTCGAAAGGCTTTCGCGTCAGGGCTTGCAACTCGCCAACAAAATCGAAGGCGACTTTGGGCTCGTGGCTCAGATATTCGACGGTGAGGGCAACCGGATCAACCTGGCCGAGCCTCCCAAGCCCCCTGCGAAGAACTGACTTCGCCGTCTCCAGACCATTGAGCCCTTTGGCCCAGAGCAATGCCTGCTTTGGGCCAAGACCGGTGATGACTGAATGGCGCCAGAAGCGGCTGCCAGACCATCAAACACCCTTGGAGCGGGCTATTTCGGCACGCATCCAGCTTGAGTCTCCCCATGTCGAGAGCCAGATCATCAGGTCCGTGAGCGCGGCGATGACTGGCAGAAGCAGGGCGTGGCCGATGCCGCGTTTCGTCTGGTTCCTCTCAGCCTCCCTGAGATGCGCCAACTCCTCTTCTTGGATCGAAGCGATGAGGCCGTGAAGCTGTGGATCGCGGCTCTTGAGGAAGATCAATTGATCTTCGAGATGGCGGTGAACTGTGCTTTCAACCGCCTCGGTGCAGACCCAGACCATGTTACGCCCGCCGAGGGCCGTCAGGAAACCGAGCAGATAACCGCCGAGGCTCCAGAATGCCGTGACGCGACATGGCTTGGCATTCCTGGATGGCATCGCGTCGCGAAACAGGCGGCAATGCTCGATCTCGTCGTCCCGCATTTCGCGAAGTGCGGGCCCGATCTCAGGAAACAGCCGACGGGCCATCCAGATCTGTGCCCCGTAGATGCGAATTGCGCCGAATTCGCCGGCGTGATTGACCTTGAGAATACGGCGAACGGTTACGGCATGATCCCGCTTGCCGGCCCTGCTCAACGGATTGTCCATGGCGCTGCCCCTCACAGTTTCCCATCGGCAGTAGGCGCTGTCGGCCCCACGGTCGTCAATAGTTGACACAAGGGAACGTTCAATTCCAATGTCGGCTTCGGGTGGCCGTCGCAAATCGCGCCGGTCCGGGCGGGGCGCAGCGAAGGCGAAAATGGCGGGCATTTCCAATGAGCTAGGCTCCCCCACAACGACGGCCGGACTACCGAATAGCCACGGTCTCCACGTCTTTGTGGACGGTTGTTATGACCCCGGTTCCGGGCACGGAGGCTGGGCCTTCGTCGCCTATCGCGAGGTTGCGGAAATCGCGTCCAGCTTCGGCGGTATGCGTGATTCCGCCAATAATTCGATGGAATTGACCGCCGTCTTGAAGGCAATCATGTGGATCAATAGCGAAGCAACGGGCGAAGCAGCGACCATCTGGTCGGATTCGATCTATGCCGTCAAAGGCTGCAACGACAGGCGGCACATTTGGAAGAATAACGGCTGGAAGAAAAGCAGTCCGAATGGGAACGCCCGAAGCCGGACGATCGCTAATGCGGAACTCTGGAAAGCGGTCGATCTTCAATTCTCCCAGAACGCCCTGGTGACCATTGCCTGGTGCAAGGGCCATTCCGGCATAGCCGGCAACGAACGCGCGGATGAGCTTGCGGATGGAGGGCGGCTGTCGGTACGAGGTGCATGATATGGGGATATCAACTGGCTGCGGATGGTTGAGATGGCACGGCGCCAAAACTCCAGGCGGTTCCATTGCATAAAAGCCACGAGGTCATGCCGGAGGTGGCGAAAAATGCACCCTCCAGCGATTTCCGGTTATCCCAAGTTCCAGCAACAGCTGCCGCGTCATCGAGGCCGATCAAGCTTGAAGAATGTGCCTGCGCGTCAGCTCCATCAGACCATCGGTGTCGCGTCTCTCTATCGCATCGACCATCTGTTGATGTTCGCGACCGGATTGCTCGATGCGGGCGCGCGTTCGCCACTGCGACACCGGCGCAGAGGATGTCCGCTGCCGAATCTCCGTGATCAGTTCCACGAGTTCCTGGTTGCCTGCGAGAGCAAGCAGATGGCGGTGGAAGGCGAGATTGGCTTCGTAAAGTTCAAGCATGGTGCCGTTCAGCACCAGATCGTCGAAGCGTGAAGCTAGAACCCGCAAGTTCGCAATATCCGTCTCGCTCGCATTCGCGATGATGCGGTCGCTGACGGCGACTTCGAGGATGACGCGAATGTCGCTGACCTCCTGGGCGCGGCGCCCGTCTTGCTCATGGACATGATAACCTCGATTGGGGACATGCTCCACCAGTCGCTTCTGCACCAATCTGTCGAGAGCTCTGCGGACCTCGGGTCGCGTACAGTTATACCGCCTTTCGAGATCGATCTGCTTCAACCAGGTTCCAGGCGGGAGACGGCCGGCAAGGATATCCTGGAGAATGAGTTCGGTCACATCGGAGGTTTGCAGCTCTTGTGCTTGCGCCATCGCTCCGCTTTCCAGCGAATTCATGCAGTTCTCCCCAGCCCGATTTCGGCGATGACTATCATAGCTCTCCCCCGGCCAACAACGAGGCCGATTGACAGCGTCGAAAAATATTCCTGCTCATGGCTTGCGTGTCCGACTCAATTGGAGCATAAAATTGGCGCCAATTTGATTACCATTATACGAGGCGGGTTGTAAATCCATGCAGAACTCCGATGCGGTTTGGGAAATAGTCGAGAGAAAGCGCGCGTCGTTCTTCGAGTTGAGTGATCGCATCTGGGATATTCCCGAGACCAATTACCTCGAATATCAGTCCGCCGAAGAGCACGCCCGCATGCTGGAAAGGGAAGGCTTTCGTGTCGAGCGCGGCATTGCCGGTCTGCCGACAGCAGTCATGGGAGAGGCAGGCGAGGGTGGCCCGGTCATTGCAATTCTTGGCGAGTTCGACGCGCTGCCGGGACTGAGCCAGGAGGCCGGTATTGCCGAGCAGCGCCCCTTGGTCGACGGCGGCAATGGTCATGGCTGTGGCCATAACATGCTCGGAGCCGGATCCATGCTCGCTGCCGCCGCGGTCAAGGATTTCCTGACCGAAAGCGGCTTGAAGGGAAGGGTGCGCTATTACGGATGCCCGGCCGAGGAAGGCGGCTCTTCGAAGGGCTTCATGGTGCGCGCCGGCGTTTTCAACGACGTCGATATCGCGATCTCCTGGCATCCGGCAGCCTTTGCCGGGGTCAATAACCCCATTTCGCTCGCCTGCAATGAGATCAATTTCCATTTTTCGGGCCGCGCATCGCATGCCTCCGCCACACCGCATCTCGGCCGTAGCGCTCTCGATGCGGTGGAGCTTATGAATGTCGGCGTCAACTATATGCGCGAGCACATGCCTTCGACCGCGCGCATCCACTATGCTATCACTGATGCGGGCGGCGGGGCGCCTAACGTCGTGCAGGCGCGCGCGACGGTACGCTATCTCGTCCGCGCGAGGACCTTGCCGGAACTCCTGTCTCTGGTCGCCCGCGTCAAGAAGGTTGCCGAAGGTGCGGCTCTGATGACCGAGACGGCCGTCCGCAGTGAAATCGTCAGCGGCGACGCCAACCTCGTCGGCAATACACCACTCGAAGAATGCATGTTCTCGCATCTGCAGCGCCTTGGCCCGCCCGTGTTCGATGACGCGGATCGAGAAATGGCCCGCAAGTTCCAGCAGACCTTCAATGCAGAGGATATCGCAGCGTCCTATGGTCGTTTCGCGCTGAAACCGAAGGAGGACCAGCCGCTCTGCGAGGAGATTTTTCCGTTGAATGCCGGTGACGGCACATTGGTCGGTTCCACCGATGTCGGGACCGTCAGCTGGGTGGTGCCGACCGTGCAGATGCGAGGAGCTACCTATGCTGTCGGAACGCCAGGACATTCCTGGCAGCTGGTTGCGCAAGGGAAGCTGCCGGCTGCCCACAAGGGAACCGAACACGCGGCCAAGGTGATGGCGAGCACGGCCGCCGATCTCATCGGTAACCCCGGATTGATCAAAGCTGCCAAGGCCGATCACAGGGCGCGTCTGGAGCGTACGCCTTTCATCAATCCGATCCCGGATGACGTTGAGCCGCCATTGCCGGAGCAGGCTGATGCCTAACCAGGACTTGCAGCCCGATCGTGAACGCCTGACAGCGCTTATCCGCGAGTTTGCCCGTCGGGTGAAATTGTCCGGAACGCGGGAGGAGCTCGAGAGCTTTCTGCATCTGAAGGACCGGCCGGTGTCTCCTCTGCCGATGCTCGGCGAACGGCCGAATTTGAACGACAAGTCCAAGGCCGATCCGGTGATTGCCGGAATCGGCGAAGCCCTCAAAGGCAAGACGGTCGGCGTCGTTCAGTCGACCAGCCACGCTATGACAATGTCAGTTCCTGCAAAAACATGCTCTTCCGGGGCAGCAACATGAGCCAGCCTGGTTTTTTCGAGCTTGCCGGCTTCGGTCCGGATGGCTGGGGCCATGCTCTTCTAGCCGGAGCGTGGATGACCATCCTTGTTGCAATCGCCGGCTATGCCGTCGGCGCCTGTATTGGGACGCTTGGGGCATGGGCCAAGATTGCAGGTAACGGCTTTGCTCGCGCAGTCGCCGACGCTTATACAACGGTGCTGCGGGGCATTCCCGATCTGCTGGTCATCTATCTCTTCTATTTCGGCGGTAGCGCCGTGGTTACGGCGGTGGGCCGGCTTTTCGGCGCCGAAGGTTTCCTCGGCTTTCCGGGCTTTCTTGCCGGCTCCCTCGCCGTGGGCGTCACCTCCGGCGCTCAGTTCACGGAAGTGCTGCGAGGTGGTTTCAAGGCGGTCCATCCGGGTGAGATCGAGGCGGCTATCGCCTGCGGCATGCCGCGCTGGCTTCGTCTGCGGCGGATCGTTGCGCCGCTGACCCTACGTCACGCGCTTCCCGGTCTCGGCAATGTCTGGCAGGTCGTCCTGAAGGAGTCGGCACTGGTATCGATCACCGGTGTTGCCGAGCTCCTGCGCCAGGCCCAGGTCGGCGCGGGGTCGACCGGGCTTCCATTCGATTTCTACCTGATGGCCGGCGCGATCTACCTGATGATCTCGACAGTTTCGAGCCTCGTCATCCGGCAGGCGGAGCGGCGCCTGTCGCGCGGCGTGAGGAGGGCGTGATGGACTGGCCCTTTCTCCAGGAAACATTTCTGAGCCTGGTCTTCGCAATTCCGCTGACGCTCGAGCTTGCCGTGACGTCGATCTGCCTTGGGGCCATTCTGGCGATGCTGCTGGCGCTTGCCCGCCTCTCCTGTGTGGCAGCGCTGGACTGGTTCGCGCGGCTCTATGTCTTTGTCTTCCGCGGCACGCCGCTCTTGGTGCAGATATTTCTCATCTATTATGGTCTCGGTCAGTTTCCAGCCATACGGCACAGCGTCTTCTGGCCGTTTCTCCGCGATCCTTACTGGTGCGCGGTTCTGGCGCTGACCTTGAATACCGCGGCCTACGCCAGCGAGATCATTCGCGGCGGCATGCTCTCGGTACCGCACGGTCAAGTCGAGGCTGCCCGCGCCTGCGGCATGAACCGTTTTCTGATGTTTCGCCGGATCGTCCTGCCGCTGGCAATCCGACAGGCATTGCCCGGATACGGCAACGAGATGATCTCGATGGTCAAGGCGACATCGCTTGCCTCGATCATTACGCTGATGGAGGTAACCGGAGTTGCCGCGAAGATCATCTCCGAGACCTACCGGGCAATCGAGGTCTTCGTTGTCTCCGGGGCCATCTATCTCGCCCTCAATTTCTTGCTGACGCGTCTCATTCAATTCGCCGAGTACAGGCTTAGCCCGCATTTGCGCGCGCCTCCTCCCGTCAACCGAGAGAATGCCGTTGTGGCGACCCCTGCAGGAGAACATCGATGACGGCTACACCAATCGCCCTCAGCGTGCGCGACATGCACAAGAGCTTCGGGCCTGTACAAGTCATCAAGGGCATCTCCCTTGATGCTTTGGAAGGCGATGTCGTCTCCATTGTCGGTTCGTCCGGCTCCGGGAAATCGACGTTCCTGCGTTGCATCAATCTGCTGGAAACGCCGGATTCCGGTGAAGTGACCGTTGCCGGCGAAACGATCTCGATGCAGCGCAGTGCCGGAGGCGCACACCGGGCGACGGATCGATGGCAGGTCGACCGTATCCGCTCTCAGCTCGGCATGGTGTTCCAGAGTTTCAATCTCTGGTCTCACAAGACGGTCCTGGAAAACCTTATCGAGGCGCCGATCCATGTTCAGCGCCGTTCACGCGCCGAATGCATCGAGGAAGCTGAAGCTTTGCTCGCTAAAGTCGGCATCGCCGATAAACGCAATTGCTATCCCGCTCATCTTTCCGGCGGCCAGCAGCAGCGCGCCGCCATTGCCCGCGCGCTCGCCATGCATCCAAAGGTGATGCTCTTCGATGAGCCGACATCGGCGCTCGATCCGGAGCTTGTGGGAGAGGTTCTGCGCGTCATGCGCGCCTTGGCAGAGGAAGGGCGCACCATGCTGGTCGTCACACATGAGATGGGATTTGCGCGCGACGTCTCCAGCCGCGTTGTCTTTTTACACAAGGGTCTGGTCGAGGAAGAGGGCAAACCTCAGGATGTCTTCTCGAATTCGAAGTCGGAGCGCTTCCGCCAGTTCATCAATCAATAGTTCATCAGGCTCAATCAAGAAGGGGAACTCAAGTATGAAATACCTGACCGCAATCATGGCCGCGATCACTATGGTCGCCACCTTAGCCGTTTCCACGGCGGCACGCACCGAGGAGAAGAACTGGACACATGTGACGATTGCGACCGAGGGGGCGTTTCGGCCGTGGAACTTCACCAAGGCAGACGGTAGCCTGGATGGTTACGAAATCGAGCTGATCAAGTATTTTTGCGCCCATATGAAGGTCGAATGCACGACCGTGATCCAGCCTTTTGACGGTATGATCCCGGCCCTGAATGCCGGAAAGTTCGACGCAATCATTTCGGGGATGTCTGCAACCGCCAAGCGTGAGGAGGTCATTGCCTTCAGTGATTCCTACGGCACGACCGGGCAGACCTTTGCGACATTGAAAGACTCCCCGCTTGCCACTCTGCCTTTGAAGGGCAAGGTGTTTTCGCTCGCAACGGACGAGGCCGGCGCTGTCGCTGCGCTGAAGCAGCTCGAGCCGTTGCTCAAGGGCAAGACAATCGGCGTGCAGACTGCATCGATCGCCGCGACCTTCCTCGACAAATATTTGAAGGGCGTCGTCGATATCCGTGAGTACAAGACGACGGAACAGCACGATCTCGATCTGAAGGCCGGTCGCATCGACCTCGTCATGGCGTCGATGGCATATCTCTCGACAGCGGCGGCAAAGCCGGGCAACGAGGACTTGATCGTCACAGGCCCTCGTTTCCAGGGCGGCATGCTCGGGCGAGGCAGCTCGGTTGGTTTGCGTAAGGAGGATATCAAACTGAAAGCCATGTTCAATGACGCGATCGCAGCAGCCAAGGCGGACGGCACGATCGTCAAGCTATCGCAGAAGTGGTTCGGCTTTGACGTAACGCCGAGGTAAAACGCGGCAGGATGCCAGCACTTGCGAAATATCTCGGCGAGTGCTGGTTATCCGTGAATCTCCTGGTCGCAAAGCCGGCTTATGCCGGCTGCGATGCCTCGACGACGGCGAGTGCGGCCATGTTGACGACGCCGCGGGAAGTGACCGAGGGAGCAAGAATGTGAGCGGGCAGGGCGGCGCCGAGCAGGATCGGGCCGACATGCAGTCCGTCTGTCATCGACTTCACCACGCCGAAGGTAATGTTGGCGGCGTCGAGGTTCGGGAAGACGAGCAAGTTCGCCTCGTCATGCAGCGTCGTATCCGGCATGACCCGCTTGCGCAGCGCTTCGGTGATGGCGCTTTCGCCGTGCATTTCGCCGTCGACTTCAAGATCGGGCGCGGTTTCACGAATGAGTTGCAGGGCGTTGCGCATCTTGGTCGCACTTTCGGATTCGCGCGAGCCGAAATTGGAATGCGAGACGAGGGCGGCGCGCGGCGTGATGCCGAAGCGGCGAATTTCCTCGGCCGCCATCACCGTAGCCTCGGCGACCTCTTCTGCGCTCGGGTTGAAGGTCACGTAAGTGTCGGTGAAGAAGGTGGCGCCGCGCTGCGAGATCATCAAGCTGAGGGCCGAGAAATCGCGGACATTCTTGCGCTTGCCGATGATCTGGCGGACGTCGCGGAGGTGCTTTTCGTAGCGGCCTTCCAGGCCGCAGATCAGCGCATCGGCCTCGCCGCGCCTCAGCGCCAGCGCGCCAATGACGGTCGTGTTGGTGCGCACGATGGTGCGGGCGGCTTCCGGAATGACGCCGCGGCGGCCGACGAGCGAGAAATAGAGATCGACATATTCGCGGAAGCGCGGATCGTCTTCCGGGTTGATGACCTCGAAATCCTGCAGTGGCCGGATGCGCAGACCGTAGCGCTTGAGGCGTGTCTCGATGACCTGCGGGCGGCCGATCAGAATCGGTTTGGCCAAGCCTTCCTCAAGCAGCACCTGGGCGGCGCGCAGCACGCGCTCATCCTCGCCTTCGGAGAAGATGACGCGCTTGCGCTCGGCGGCCTTTGCCGCAGTGAAGATCGGCTTCATGACGAAGCCGGAGCGGAAGACGAAGCGGTTCAACTGATCGAGGTAGGCGTCGAAATCCTGGATCGGGCGGCGCGCGACGCCGCTCTGTTCGGCGGCCTTGGCGACGGCAGGGGCGATGCGCAGGATGAGGCGCGGATCGAAGGGGGAAGGGATCAGATAGTCGGGGCCGAAGACCGGGGTCTCGCCGGAATAGGCGCGAGCAGCGACATCGGAGGGTTCTTCGCGGGCAAGCGCTGCGATGGCGCGCACGGCGGCCATCTTCATTTCCTCGTTGATCGTCTCGGCGCCGCAATCGAGCGCGCCGCGGAAGATGTAGGGGAAGCAGAGGACGTTGTTGACCTGGTTGGCGAAGTCCGAGCGGCCGGTGCAGATCATTGCGTCGGGGCGGGCAGCGCGGGCGAGATCCGGCATGATCTCCGGCGTGGGATTGGCGAGCGCCATGATCAGCGGCTTGTCGGCCATCTGCGCCAGCAGCTCCGGCTTCAGGACGCCGGCGGCCGAGAGACCGAGGAAGACATCGGCGCCGCCGATATTTTCGGCGAGCGTGCGCGTGTCGCTCTTCTGGGCATAGACGGACTTCCATTCGTCCATCAGTTCGGTGCGGCCCTCATAGACGAGGCCTTCGATATCGTGGACCCAGATATTTTCGCGCTTGGCGCCGAGCGTCACCAGCAGATTGAGGCAAGCAAGGGCGGCCGCACCCGCGCCCGAGGCGACGATCTTGACGTTATCGATCGCCTTGCCGGCGAGTTCCAGCCCGTTCAGGATCGCGGCGGCAACGATGATCGCGGTGCCGTGCTGGTCGTCGTGGAAGACCGGGATTTTCATCTTCTCGCGCAGGCGCCGCTCGACCTCGAAGCATTCCGGCGCCTTGATGTCTTCAAGGTTGATGCCGCCGAAGGTCGGCTCCAGCGAGGAAACGGTCGAGACCATCTGTTCGACGCTCGCGGCGTCGATCTCGATGTCGAAGACGTCGATACCGGCGAATTTCTTGAAGAGCACGGCCTTGCCCTCCATGACCGGCTTCGAAGCCAGCGGCCCGATATTGCCGAGTCCGAGCACGGCGGTGCCGTTGGAAATCACGGCGACGAGATTGGCGCGCGAGGTATATTCGGCTGCCATTTCCGGGTTGTCCCGGATGGCAAGGCAGGGGGCGGCGACACCCGGCGAATAGGCGAGCGCGAGATCGCGCTGGTTACCGAGCGGCTTGGTCGCCTGGATCTCCAGCTTGCCGGGGCGGGGATAGCGATGGAAGAAGAGCGCCTGCTCGTCGAGATCGCCGCCCGGCAGGTTCTTGTCCGTCTTGGATTTATCCTGGTGATCCATTGCCGCCTCCGTGCACGTCTTTTTCTGGAGTTCCCTCCATACATCAATCGGATACGGGCGACAGTATGGAAATGAGGGCTGGAAGAAGTTTTCGCGAGACGGGCGTGTCCCACGACGCCGCAGGCCGGCCGAGTATCGGCATCGCCAGTACTAATCCTTTTGGAAAACTTGTTTGACGCCCCCTGCGAGCGCAAGATGCTGGCCGCGACGGTGCGGGGCGCCGGTCGCATGGAGGAAATCATGGACAATTTGAACCTCACGACCCTGCAGCGGGGTCAGACGATGGTCAATGACGTGGCCATGGATGCGTTTGCCGCCGGTTTTCGCGGCAGTCTCCTGACCAGCAACGACGTGAATTACGGCGAGGCGCGGGCGATCTGGAATGCGATGATCGATCGCCGGCCGGGGCTGATTGCGCGCTGCGCAGGGGCAGCTGATGTCGTGCGCGCGGTGCGTCTTGCGCGCGATAACAATCTGCTCGTTTCGGTGCGCGGCGGCGGGCACGGCATTGCCGGCAATGCCGTCTGCGAGGGTGGTGTTGTCATCGACCTGTCGCCAATGAAGTCCGTGCGGGTCGATCCCGAGACGCGCCGCGCCAGGATCGAGCCGGGCGCTACGCTCGGCGACGTCGACAAGGAAACGATGGCTTTCGGGCTGGTGCTGCCGACCGGCATCAATTCCACGACCGGCATAGCCGGCCTGACGCTCGGCGGCGGTTTCGGCTGGCTCACCCGGAAATTCGGGCTGACCCTCGACAATCTGATTTCGGTGGATGTGGTGACGGCCGATGGCGAACTGGTGAAGGCGAGCGAGACCGAGCGGCCGGACCTGTTCTGGGCCCTGCGCGGCGGCGGCGGCAATTTCGGCGTCGTGACCTCCTTCGAATTCCAGCTCAACCCGCTCCATCCCGAAGTTTTCGCCGGACTGGTGGTGCATCCCTTCGCCGATGCGGAAAAAGTTCTCAGAGAGTATCGCGAGGCGCTGGAAACAGCACCCGACGAGCTGACCTGCTGGGTGGTGATGCGCCAGGCGCCGCCGCTGCCGTTCCTGCCGGCTGAATGGCACGGCAAGGAAATCGTGGTGCTCGCCATGTGCTATTGCGGGGACATGGCGGCGGGCGAAAAGGCGGCGGCGAGATTGCGTGGGATCGGAAAGCCGATCGCCGACATCGTCGGCCCGATGCCATTCATCGGCTGGCAGCAGGCATTCGACCCGCTTCTAACGCCCGGCGCCCGTAACTACTGGAAGAGCCAGGATTTCGCCTCCCTCTCCGATGCGGCGATCGAGGTTCTCACCAATGCCGTGCGGAAGTTGCCAGGGCCGGAATGCGAAATATTCATCGGCCATGTCGGCGGCGCCGCCGGCCGCGTGCCGACCGAAGCCACAGCATTTCCACAGCGCAGTTCGCATTTTGTCATGAATGTCCATGCACGCTGGCGGGAATCCGAGATGGACGGAAACTGCATCGGCTGGGCACGCGAACTCTTTGAGGCAACCAAACCGCATGCTGTGGGTACTGCCTACATCAACTTCATGCCGGAGGACGAGACCGATCGGGTCGAAATGGCTTACGGGGCCAATTATGCGCGCCTTTCCGAAATCAAGCTGCGCTACGATCCAAACAATCTGTTCCGGATGAACCAGAATGTGAAGCCGATGGCGGCCGTGCGGGCTGCGTGACGGGCCGCGACGCGCGTCGGCTCAAGCGGTCTGGTCAGGCACGAGTATTGGACCGATGGAGGCAGGTGATTGGCAAGCCACCAATGTCGACGCTGTACCTCAATTGGAACGCTTCTTGTCGCAGGAGACAGGCCTTTGCGACAGGTTTGCGAAATTAGGCTGCCGCACTTCAAGCGCTGGCAGCTTTTCGCGGAATTGCGAATTACGCGGCAACTGTGGTTGGAGCTGCGGAATCGTTGGAGAACCATACGTCGCGGAAGATCGCGGCGGCGCTTTCGTCGGGTTTGCGATCTCTGGTGAGCCAGGCGGAGCGGATGGTTCGTGCGCCGGTGCGATCCGGGACTCTAAGGCTCTGGCGAGGGTCACTTGCGCCAATGCAGGGAATGAACCAAGCTGGCATTAATGGCTGCGCCGAGAATTCCGATTGACCTCGAGTGATGAGCATCGTGACGGCAACATCCTCGTTCGGGCGCCAAGGAAAGATCATACGACCGCCTGGACGCAATGATTCGAGCCAATGTGCTGGCGGGGCCACAACGCCGGCATTCACGTAGATCACGTCGGATGACGGCAGCGTCAGCACAGTAGCGTCACCATGAGTAACCGAAACCCCTTCGAAGGGAACGAGGTTCTCACGCGCACGCTCAGCAAGATTGTCATCGATTTCAAAGGCATGCACGCTGCCGTATGGGAGCGTCAACATCGAGAGCATTGCGGTGTAGTAGCCAGTGCCTGCTCCGATATGGGTCACCACTTCGCCGCGCTGTGGATTCACGCTCCCGAGCCAACCTGCATGCAACAGGGGCTCGCCGTTGTTGATGCCCTTCGTCCGATCAAGTGCGACCAGCACGTTCTGATTAACATGCACCGGATCGTCGCTCGGAGTTTCAATGTAGCGATGCCGGTAGGATTTCTTCCAAGGATGGACGGCGATATGCCACGGACCGGGACCAAGGAAGGCTTCGCGGGGTACAAGGTCGAAAATGCGTTCATACCGTTCATCCGGCGAGCCTGTGGCCGCGGCCATCATCCTTGCGTTTAGCCGACGGACTTCTTGCAGTACGAGACTTGATCTCCTCGTCATTTCGACATCTCTCCTTCATCGTCTCCGAACCGTCATGCGGATGGCAGTGTTGAAATAGAGCTTTCAGAATGTCTCACGAGCTATTTCGGGAAAATGAACCATCTGCAACTCTGTGCCGCAAGTGAATATGGCACCAATCTCTGCTTGAATTCACATTTGCCTGGGACTGGCCGAACCTCGTGCACATGGATGAGTGCGCGAACTCAGGAACGGTTTACCCACCGCGCTTCGGCGTCATCCTCACGTCAGCGCCATAGGCATCGCGCAGTTTGTCTTCCTGTCCCGGCTGCCGGTCGGCGGCCTGGTGGAGCAGGATCGTGTCGTAGCCCTGCAAACGCGTTCCCTCGATCAGCGTGACGTCGGAATTCCCAGGATTGTCGGATCGCTCGAACCAGTCGACGGAGTGGTGCAGGAAATTCATTTCGACCGCGCGGTTGGTGACGCCATGGCCGACGATCGCGACGTTGTGGTCGCCGGTCTCGGCTTCGCGCATGACGGTCTGGAGGAAGAGACGCACCCGCTGCGCCACGTCCGCCCGGCTTTCGCCGTCCGGCGGCCGTGCATAGAACTTGCCGCTGTTGTTGCGGAGCCTCGCCCATTTTTCGAATTCCTCGGGGAATTTCTGTTTCTGCTCGGCATGATCGTAGATTTCGGTGAAGAGGCCGAAATCCTGCTCGCGCAGAAGATAATCTTCCCTGACATCGCCGACGAAGTTTTCCGGCAGCACTTCGAGCAGCGCATCCTTGCTCTGGCGCGTGCGCAGGAACGGCGAATACCAGATATGCAGCTTCTGGAATCCCTCGCTCGGCAGCCCTCTCAGGTACGAGGCGATGACAGCGCCTGCCTCCGCCGCCTGGCGATAGCCCCACTCGGTCAACGGCACGTTATGATCGCCGAACTGACGGTAGGCCTGTTCGTTGATGTTGCCGAGGGATTCGCCGTGGCGAACGAGAAAGAGACGCATCGGCCATCCCCGCTTCATCGGATATGGAATCGTCGTCATCGTGAACGCGCTCGATTGGCAGGGCAATATCGTCGGTCGGAAAAGGGGGCGAGCGTCTGGTCGCCGCTTGCCCCAATCCGCCTGGCCCGTCGATCTTGTTCACTCGGTTCCAAAATCAAGGAGCGAGGGAGGGTCTTCCGCGCTATCAGCGGCCCTGGAAGATCTTGATGAGCTTTGGCGTAAACCGGTGAGCCTTGATGTCGAGCAGATCCTGATACGTGGCCCGACCGGAGATCGCGGCCGCCAGATATCGCTGGCAGGCGACCCTCGGAGCGTCCTTGTCAGAGACGTTTGTCACGATCCCGGCGGTGCGACGCGCATTTGCATCGAAATCCTTTGCGCACACTTTGACGAACTCATTTCTCGCTCTGGTGCTGCCTTGCAGCAACGTGACGGTCGCATCATAATCCTGCTGCGTCGGTGCACAGCCTGCAAGTATTGCAATAGAAATCATTATCGTCGCGGTGCGGACATGCATCATCAACCCCCATGGATACGCCAAATCGGCACCTGCTGTTAATTTGATTCTCGGCATGCGGGAAAGATCTAGAACCTCGCGGCACGAAATTATGGTGATCGGATTTCCGATTTCGGTTTTGCGACCTTCGTGACCGACGGGATCGGCGTTTACCATCCAGACGGTATGGGTCGGTCTGCAGGGCTTTTCCCCAGCTTGTCATCTTCCTGAAACACGAGTCTGGTTTTGGAGGGCTAGATGAAAGATGGGGCACGAGCACTGTTCGTGACAAACATGATGGAACCCAGACATTTCCGCACGCTCTTCATTTCCGATATTCATCTCGGCTCGAAGGCCGCGAAGGCTGATTTCCTGCTCGATTTCCTGCGCTACCACGAGGCAGACACCATCGTGCTCGTCGGCGACATCGTCGACGGCTGGCGTCTGAAACGCAGCTGGTACTGGCCGCAGGTCTGCAACGACGTCGTCCAGAAGCTGTTGCGCAAGGCGCGCAAGGGCACGCGCGTCGTTTATATCCCAGGCAATCACGACGAATTTCTGCGCGACTTCCCGGGCATGCATTTCGGCGGCATCGAGGTCGTCGAGCGTATGATGCATGACGGCGCGGACGGCAAGAGATACCTGATCCTGCACGGCGACGAGTTCGATGTCGTCGTCCGCAACGCCCGCCTGCTCGCCTATCTCGGCGACTGGGCCTATGATACGGCGATCCGCATCAACATCCTGCTCGCGGCCGTACGCCGCCGCCTCGGCATGCCTTATTGGTCGTTCTCCGCCTGGGCGAAGCTGCAGGTCAAGCACGCGGTCAATTTCATCGGCGAGTTCGAGCGCGTCGTCGCCGAAGAGGCCCGCAAGAGCGGCGCCGACGGCGTGATCTGCGGCCACATCCACCACGCCATGATCCAGGATATGGACGGCATTCGCTACATCAACACGGGTGACTGGGTGGAAAGCTGCACGGCGGTTGCCGAACATGCCGACGGCACCTTCGAACTGATCACCTGGCGGGCGCTTGCCACCGCCGTACCGGCGCTTACCGCCATCGAGAGTACCGAAGAGGCGGAACTCGCCCCGCAGGCGGCGTGATTTTACGGCCGTCGCTGTCGCGGCGGCTCGCCGGCAATTTAGCCGTTACCGCGAGGTAACAGGCCATATTTATTTTCTAAAACGTTTCCGGACGGCTATTTCTCGCAATAGTCGCCCCCCGGGTCGTGTGTTAGGAAAACATCCAGTTTCCTTCAGGTCCACAGATGATTCCCGCTCAACATTCCCCGGGTGAGGGAGCGCCGCCGCGCTTCCGGCTGCTCAGTGCGCTGTCTTATTGCGCGCCGCTGCTCGTCAATGGCGTCGTGCTGCCATTCTTCCCGGTATGGCTGGAAACCCATAGTTTCAGCGACCATGAAATCGGCATTATCCTCGCCATACCGATGGTGGTTCGAGTCTTGGTGGCGCCTGTCGTCGCCATGATCGCCGACCGCATGAAGGAGCGCGCCACCGTGCTGCTCTGGTCGGGGAGCCTGTCGCTGCTGACGGCGATCGCGCTTTACTGGTCGACCAGCTTCTGGCCGGTGACAATCGTCTTCGCGCTGCAGGGCGCCAGCTTTGCGCCCTATGTGCCCGTGGTCGAATCGATCGTCATTTCAGGCGTGCGGCGTTGGGGGCTCGATTATGGGTCGATGCGCGTGTGGGGCTCCATCGCCTTCATCGTCTCGACGCTGGTCGGCGGTCAGCTGATCAGCCGGTGGGGCGGCGGCATGGTGCTCATCGTCATGGTGTTCGGCTTCATGATGACGGTAGTGATGGCGATCTTCTGTCCGCGTATCGGGCCGACCCGGCGGCGCGGTCTGCCGATCGACCTTCCTGCCGCCACCGGCAGCGGCCTGCGCGAACCGCATTTGCTGCTGCTTCTGATCGGCGTCGCCATCCAGCAGTCGAGCCATGCCGTGCTCAATGCTTTCTCCTCGATCTATTGGCATCAGCTCGGCTTTTCCGGCACGCAAGTCGGCCTGCTCTGGAGCGCCGGCGTTGCCTCGGAGGTGACGGTGTTCTTTCTGTCGAAGCGGCTCAATCGGCGCTTCACTGCCTGGACCCTAATCCGCTTCGGCTGCGCCGTCAGCGTCTGCCGCTGGATCCTGTTTCCCATGAATGCCGGCTTTGCCGGCTTCCTTCTGCTGCAATGCTTCCACGGCTTCACCTATGCCTTCGTGCATACCGGCGTGCAGCGGCGGATCGTGGCGACAGTGCAGGAGACGCAGGAGGCCTCGGCGCAGGGCGCCTATTTCTTTTATGTCGGCATGGCGATGGGGTTAATGACCATCGCTTCGGGTTATCTCTACGCTTGGCTCGGTCTCGTCAGTTATTACGTCATGGCGCTCGTCGCTCTTACGGGCCTCGGGATCGTCATCTCAGCCTATTATCTTCAGCCCCAGAGGGCGCTTTCCGGCGGAAAGACCAGGGAAGCGGCGTAGCGCAGGCCGGGCTCGCGGTCGTGGGCAAGCAGCAGCGGGCCGTCGAGATCGACAAAATCGGCATTCTGCGCGAGCAGCACGGCCGGCGCCATGGCGAGCGAGGTGCCGACCATGCAGCCGATCATGATCGAAATGCCGAGTCTCTCGGCTTCGGTCTTCATTGCCAAGGCCTCGGTGAGGCCGCCTGTCTTGTCGAGCTTGATATTGATCGCATCATAGCGGTCGGCAAGGCTTGCGAGATCGCCGGTGTGGTGCACACTCTCGTCGGCGCAGACCAGCAGCGGGCGGCGGATTTCGGCAAGCAGCGCATCGCGGCCCGCTGGCAGCGGTTGCTCGACGAGGGCAACACCCGCCTCTGCGGCGATCTGCAGATGACGTTCCAGCACCGCCTCCGGCCAGCCCTCATTGGCGTCGAGAATGATCGCAGCTTCGGGTGCCGCCGCGCGGACGGCGCGGATGCGGCTTTCATCGTCGCCGGTTCCCACCTTGACCTTGAGCAGAGCGCGACCGGCATGTTCGCGCGCCTGCGCGGCCATTACGTCCGGCTCACCGAGCGAGATGGTGTAGGCTGTCGTGAGCGGTTTGAGCGATGTGAGGCCGAGGCGGGCGGCGACCGTTTGGCCCGTCCGTTTTGCTTCGAGATCCCAGAGAGCGCAATCAACCGCGTTGCGTGCCGCACCCGGCGGCATCGCCGACAAGAGATCGTCGCGCGAAATGCCGGATTCGATCAGCGGGCGCGCCGCCTCGATCTGGGCGAAGACGCTCTCCATGGTCTCACCGTAGCGGCGGTAGGGCACACATTCGCCGTGCCCTTGCGCGCCTTCTTCCGTGACTGTGCAGGTAATGACCTCGGCCTTCGTCTTCGCGCCGCGCGAGATAGTGAAGGTCCCGGCAATCGGAAAGGAATTCATCTGGATATCGAGGGTGCGCGGCATTATTGCTATCCTGCGAGCATGGAAATTGGACGTTGCTTCTGTATATTGACGCGCCGGCGGCGATCCGCTTCGCGAGTCGGCAATGTCGCCGTAAGCCTTGAAAGACACAAGTATCTTGAACGCCGAGAATCGCAACGCCGCCTCACTGCAAGTGGACGACCGGCCAGATGGTTCGGGGCAGCATGTTCGTCTCAGCGGCAATTGGCGCAGCGCCTATGTGCATCTTGTGCTGCGCGACTTCGATAAGCTTCGGCGAGAGAAGATCGGCAATCTGACGCTGGACCTTTCTGATGTATCGGACATCGATACTGCCGGTATCTGGCTTCTTTGCCGGCTAAAGAAGGAGGAGGAAGCGGCCGGGCGCACGGTGCGCTTCGTCGGCACCAATCCGCATATCGACGAAATGCTGGAGATGTTTTCGGAGGAGCCAGCCAAACCCGAGCCGGAACAGAAGGAGAAGGTCTCGCTTGCCGCGCGCATCTTGGCGCCGATCGGCAAGATGACTTACGACATCTGGGACAATCTCGCAGCCTCGATGTATATCCTCGGCTCGGCGGTGCGCGGCGCGCAAATGAAGCTCGGCCGCGGCAGCGGCGTCTCGCCGGCCTCGATCGTCAACCAGATCGATCACATGGGTGTGCGTGCCGTTCCGATCATTCTGCTGATGTCATTTCTGATCGGTGCGATCATCGCCCAGCAGGGTGCCTTCCAGCTGCGTTATTTCGGGGCGGAGGTGTTCGTTGTCGATCTGGTTGGAATTCTGCAGCTGCGCGAAATCGGCGTGCTGCTGACCTCGATCATGATTGCCGGTCGTTCCGGCAGCGCGATTACCGCCGAAATCGGCTCGATGAAGATGCGCGAGGAGATCGACGCGCTGAAGGTGATGGGGCTGAACCCGATCGGCGTGCTGATCTTCCCGCGGCTGGTGGCGCTGACCATTGCATTGCCGCTGCTGACGGTGTTGGCGAACTTCGCGTCGCTGGCGGGGGCTGCGGTCGTCGCCTGGGGCTATTCCGGCATCACTTTCGCCAATTTCCTGGCGCGGCTGCACGAGGCTATTACGCTGTCAACCGTGCTGTCGGGCATGATCAAGGCGCCGTTCATGGCGCTCGTCATCGGCATCGTCGCCGCCGTCGAGGGGCTGAAGGTCGGCGGCAGTGCGGAGTCGCTCGGTCAGCATGTGACGGCCTCGGTGGTGAAGGCGATTTTCGTCGTCATCCTGATGGACGGGCTTTTTGCGATGTTCTATGCAGCGATCGATTTCTAGCATGGCGGGCAGCGTGGACGAGCAACCGATAGAAAGCGAAGGACAGGGCAGGGATGTCGTGCTTTCGGCGCGCGACGTCACCGTCGCCTTTGGCTCCAAGGTGGTGCTCGACAAACTGAACCTCGATATCTATCGCGGCGAGATCCTCGGCTTCGTCGGCGCGTCGGGCACCGGCAAATCGGTGCTGATGCGCACGGTGCTGCGGCTGCTGCCGCGCCGCTCCGGCACGATCAAGATCCTCGGCCAGGACTTCGACGAGCTCAATGAGCCGCAGCGCAACGCGCTCGACATGCGGCTCGGCGTGCTCTTCCAGCAGGGCGCTTTGTTTTCGTCGCTGACCGTCAAGGAAAATATCCAGGTGCCGATGCGCGAATATCTCGACCTGCCGCGCTCGCTGATGGATGAGCTGGCGCACTTGAAGATCCGCATGGTGGGGCTTGCGGCCGACGCCGCCGACAAATATCCGTCCGAGCTTTCGGGCGGCATGATCAAGCGCGCCGCGCTTGCCCGCGCCCTGGCGCTCGATCCCGAGCTCGTCTTTCTGGACGAGCCGACTTCAGGTCTCGATCCGATCGGCGCGGCCGAGTTCGACGAACTCATCGCCAATCTGCGCAATAGTCTCGGACTGACCGTCTATATGGTGACGCACGATCTCGACAGCCTGTTTTCGGTTTGTGACCGTATTGCTGTGCTCGGAAAGAAGCGGGTAATGGTGGAAGGCACGATCGACGACATGCTGGCCTATGACGATCCGTGGGTGCAGGCCTATTTCAAAGGTAAACGGGCACGGTCGATCGTGCCGCAGGACAATGGCGCGCGGCACGGCAACGGCAGCGGCGGGAAGTGATCGGATAGATGGAAACCAAAGCCAATTATACGATTGTCGGTTTTTTCACGGTGCTGGTGATCGCGGCCGCCTTCGGCTTCGTCTACTGGATGGCCGAATATGGCCGCGGTGGCCCGATGACGGAGCTGATCGTGCGTATTCCCGGCTCGGCGAACGGGCTCAGCGTCGGCTCGCCCGTGCGCTTCAATGGTATCCAGGTGGGCTCGGTGCAGACGCTGTCGATCGATGCCGACGATCCGCAATATTCGCTGGCCTTCACCCAGGTGCGCGCGGACGCACCGATCTACCCCTCCACCAAGGCCGCCCTTGAAATTCAGGGCCTGACGGGGGCCGCCTATATCGAACTGTCGGGCGGCCGCAAGGGTGAGGAGAGTATCCTCAAACATGCGATCGAAAACGGCAAACGCGCCGTCATCGTGGCCGACCAGTCGAGCGTCACCAATCTTCTGGCGACCGCGGACAAGATCCTCGATCGCGCCAATGACGCGGTCGGCGAACTTCAGGGTTTCATCGAAGATTCGCGTGCTCCGCTGACCCAGACGTTCAAGAATGCCGAAACCTTCTCGGATGCGCTGGCCAAGAATTCCGACAATATCGACTCCTTCCTGCAGAGCGTCGGTGAGCTCTCCAATACGGTGAAGGCGGTTTCCGGGCGTCTCGATTCGACGCTCCAGGCTGTGGAATCGCTGGTCAAGGCGGTCGACGCTCAGAAGATCGACAATATCGTCTCCAATGCCGAGAAGATCACTGCCAATGTCGCCGATGCCTCGGGCGATCTCAAGGGCGCGATCCAGAAGTTCGACGAGACGGCCACCACCTTCAACGATTTCGGCAAGCAGGCGCAGGCGACGCTCGATCGCGTCGACACGCTCGTCGCCCAGATCGACCCGGCGAAGATCAAGGGTTCCGTCGACGATATCTCGCAGGCCACAAAGGATGCACGTGCGGCAGTCGCCTCGATCCGCGACGTCGCCAACACGGTTTCGTTGCGCCAGAAGGATATCGACCAGACAATTCAAGACGTGTCGCAGCTTGCCAACAAGCTGAATTCAGCCTCGACACGTATCGACGGCATTCTCATCAAGGTCGATGCGTTGCTCGGCACCGACAATACGCAATCTCTGTTTACCGAGGCGCGCGCGACGCTCGAATCGTTTAAGAAGGTCGCGGACAATCTGAATTCGCGCATCGGTCCGATCGCCGACAATCTACAGAAATTCTCGAGCGGCGGCTTGCGCGACGTGCAGACTCTCATCAATGACATGCGCGGAACCGTGAGCAATCTCAACGATACGATCAGCAACTTCGACCGCAATCCGCAACGCCTGATCTTCGGCGGGGACACGGTCAAGCAGTACGACGGCCGGACGCGGCGTTAACAGGGGAAGTCAGGGGTAGCCTAATATGGTCGCATCGCATCTGCTGTCGCGCCGTTCTTGGATCAGGGGAACGGCGATCGCGCTGCCGCTGACGGCGCTGATCCTTTCCGGGTGCGGTACCACTGCCAAGAACGACACCTATGACCTGTCGGGCGCCGTCGATGGCGATGGGCCCGCGGCCAATTCCCGCCAGATCCTGATTGCCACCCCGACGGCGCTGAGGGCGCTCGACAGCGACCAAATCGTCATCCGCGTCTCGTCCTCGGAAATCCAGAATCTGTCGCGAGCGCAGTGGGGCGACAAGCTGCCGCGCATGGTGCAATCGAAACTGGTCGAGGCCTTCGAGAATTCGGGCAAACTCGGCGGCGTCGGGATGCCGGGCCAGGGGCTTGCAATCGATTACCAGGTCGTCACCGACATCCGCTCATTCGAGATCGACGCTTCGAGCGGCAACCTGGCGGTGGTGGAAATTTCCGCCAAGATTCTGAACGACCGAAATGGCTCGGTGCACGCTCAGAAGGTGTTCCGCGCCACGGCCCCGGCGGGCGGCGACAATACGGGCTTTGTCAAAGGTCTCGACCGCGCCTTTTCGGCGGTAGTTTCGGAGATCGTAAGCTGGACCCTGCGTTCAATCTGAGAGGGCGTTTCGCGACTGCCGCGTCAACATCAAGGGTTGCGGGTTCCAAAAAAATTGGGCGCCACGAGGTTGAGGCGTTCGTCGTATTAAATTTCTTCACGAATTTGTGGAATGCCTCGTGTTAGCGCTGTCAGGAGGCATGCTGCATGGTGGTCGCACGAGTATTCGGAAAGTCGTCATCGGAAGCGCTTCAGCGAGAAAAGGACCGGCTGGCCGCGTTGCAGCAGCTCGATCTGCTCGACACGCCGAGGGACGAGGGATTCGAGCGGATCGTCCGCCTGATAAAGCAGATCTTTTCCGTCGACATCGGCATCGTGTCGCTGATCGATGCGCACCGGCAATGGTACAAGGCCTGTTCCGGCATGTCGGCCGACGAGGTGTCGCTGGAAGACACGTTCTGCCGCTGCGTAGTCGACTGTGATGAGCCCGTTATCGTTCCGGATGCCAGCAAGGATCTCCGCTTTGCAAGGCATCCAGCGGTCACGGGCGAGGACCATATCCGCTTTTATGTCGGCGTTCCGCTTAGAACGAAGGCTGGCCACATGATCGGAACCGTGTGCGCCATCGATCGCCGGCCGAGATCATTCGGCAGCAAGGACCTCGGTCTTCTCGAGGAATTGGCGGGAGCGGCGATGGACCGCATCGAGCTCGTGCAGTCTGCCGCCACCGACAGTCTGACCGAGGCGATGACGCGGCGTGCATTCAAGCAGGAAGCCGATCAGCTGATTTCGCTCGCGCTGCGGCGTCAGCACGACCTGTCATGCATCGTTTTCGATATCGATCACTTCAAGCAGGTGAACGATGGGCACGGGCATGCCACAGGAGACGCGGTTCTCAAGGCGGTCGCATCGATCTGCAGGTCGACGCTTCGCGCCGGTGATTTGTTTGGCCGTATCGGGGGCGAGGAATTCGCCGTCGTTCTGCCGCATGTCGATCGGGAAGGAGCGGCGGCCGTCGCCGAAAAACTCAGGGCCGCCATCGCCTCGCAGGTCATTTTCGGCCATCACGGCTCTCTGAACGTCACGGCAAGCCTCGGAACGTCGGCGCTTTCGATCGTCAGCAAAGACATCGAAACGCTGCTCGCTCAGGCGGATGCGGCGATGTATCAGGCAAAGCAGAGTGGGCGCAACCGCTGCGTCTCATCGAGTTCCATTCACGCCGACCACGCCATCGGCGCGCGGCGGCGCGTGCTGAAGGCAGGTGCGATCCTGTTCAACGACCGGCGCTCGACCATCGACTGCACGGTGAAATCGATCGGCGTGGAGAGCGCCGGCATTTCGGTCTCCAGTACAGCGGGCATTCCTTTGGAATTCATTCTTGCCATCAAGGGCGAAGGTTTTGAAACCAATTGCCGGGTAATTGCGCAAGACCGGCAAAACCTGGAGGTGGCTTTCCGGTAGCGAAAGTGCGCCGCGCCCTTTCAGCTTGGCTTGCCGGTTATTTCGTCGGTTGCGCGTCGGTCATCGTCGCTGCAGGCTGGCTGCCTGGGGTGGTGGAGGCGGTGGCGGTTGGTGATGAGGGCAGGGTGCTGTCGAGGAGGCTCGCCATTTTGTCGTCGCGCAGGCTTGCAGTCTTTTCACCCATGACGACGCCGACGACGCGGCGGCCATCCTTCAACGCCGAGGTCACGACATTGTAGCCCGATGCATCGGTATAGCCTGTCTTGATGCCGTCGACACCGTCATAGCGATACATCAGATTGTTGTGGCCGCGCAGTTTCATGCCTCGGAACTGAAAGCCGCGCATCGAGAAGAGCTTGAATTCCTCGGGGAAGTCCCGCATCAGCGAAAGGCCGAGCGTGGCCATGTCACGCGCCGTGGTAACCTGCTCCGGATCGGGAAGGCCCGATGGGTTCTTGAAGACCGTGTCCTGCATCCCCAGCTGGCGCGCCTTGTCGGTCATCGCTCTGGCGAAAGCCTGTTCGGAGTCGCCGAGCTGTTCAGCGATTGCCACGGCGGAATCGTTGGCAGACAGCACGACGATGCTTTCGACCGCTTCACGCAGCGTCACCTTGCGGCCAGCGCCGACGGCAAGCTTGAAGGGTTCCTTGCTCTCGGCGTTTTCCGACATCGTGAGCTTCTGATCCCAGGTGAGGCGTCCATCATGCAGCGCCTCGAATGCGAGATAGAGCGTCATCATCTTGGTCAGCGACGCGGGATAGTTGAGATCGTCCTGGTTGGAAGCTTCAAGAACCTTGCCAGACTGCGCATCGATGACGAAGCTTGCCTGACCGGCTTCTGCCGGAATGAAAGCGCCCATCAGCAGGGTGGAGGAGAGCGCGATGGCAAGGAGCCGGGATGTCGTCGTGGTCATCGGTATTGCTGTCTCTTTCGTTGCACGGCCGAGGAGCCGTTGGCTTTAAACGCAAGCGGATCGAAAAAGTTTGTGACGGAATGAAGGAAGGCGGGCAAATAAAAAAGGCCCATCCACAGATGATACCTTTTGTCCCGCGCCCTGCGGTTTTGACAATCGCGCGCATGGCACGTCTAAATTCGTCATGAGCATGAAGCGCGCCTTTCACACGAATTTTCCGCTGCACTTCGAATTGCTGCAGGCGTGGGGGGCGATCATGGTCGAAACGGCTGCAGGAGGCGCCAGGAGATCGACCAGGCGCTGATCGGACCGATTACCTGCTTCCGATTTGATGTCAGGCGTTGTTGCCAGAGCCTTTACGAAAAGGCAATGTCGACGGCGGGGCGGACCTCCACCGTCGCGTCACCCGCATCGAAACCATCAAGCGTTTCGTTGTGGTGGGCGACAATCTCGGAGAAACTGAAGGTCGCCGTGTCGCCGGTTGTGTGGCCGTCGGCAACCAAGGTCACGTCATAACCGAGCGAAACGGCACGCCTGACGGTCGTGTCGACGCAGAATTGCGACATGCAGCCGCCGACAACGAGGTGGGTAATCGAACGTTCTTGCAAGCGGTCGGCAAGATCGGTCCCGAAGAAGGAGTCGGCGCTCGTCTTGCGCACGACGACCTCACCTGTTTGCGGTGCAATTTCGCGGCGCAGCGCCCATCCTGGCGTGTCTACGGCCAATCGATGGCCGCTATCGCCATCATGTTGCACCAGCACGATCGGCACGCCCGCCTGTCGCGCCTTTTCCTTGAGCAATGCCAGTCGAGCAACGGTCTCATCAAGTGCGGAATCGACCTGTGGTTGGCGGTCCGGCATGGCCTTTCCCGAGAGAATTGCATTCTGCACGTCGATAATCAAAAGGGCCTTGGTCATTTCGTTCGCGGTTCCGGGCTGGGGAGCAGAGCATACCCCCGTCATCAGTGAAAGCCGCCTGACACATGTTCAGGCGGCTTCAGCTCCACGATATCGGCCAGACTCTATCTCAGCCTGCCCGCTGCATGGGCGAGCATGGTGTAAACCTTCCCCGTATCCGAGGTCAGATAGGACTGTGTGACTGTCTGGTTCGGGTCGGTTCCGGCGACGTCGGCGAGCAGCTTTTCGAAATCGCCGATATAGCGGTCGACAGCGGTGCGGAATTCCGGTTCGCGGTCGTATTTGCGCTTGATCTCGTCGAAGGTCTGCTGGCCCTTCAGCGTGTAGAGGCGGCGGGTGAAGACGTCGCGCTCACCGCGCTGGTAGCGGCGCCAGAGATCGACCGACGCATCGTGATCGATGGCCCGGGCGATATCGACGGAGAGCGAATTCAGCGATTCCACGACATGGCGCGGATTGCGGCTGTCGTTGCTGCGTGCGGCCGGTGCGGCGGTTTCCGCCGGGCGGGCGGGAGCACGGGTCGGCGCTTGGTCCGCGGCCTCTTCACGGGATGCGCCCCGCAGAAGATCGCTGATCCAGCCGCCACTTTCCCGGGCCGGTTCCTGGCGGCCCAATTCCTGGCGAGTGGGAGCTGGCTGCTGAGCGGCCCGCTGAGGAGCGGCGGCCGGAGCGGACGGCGCAATCGTACCGCGCAGACCCGCCGCTTCGATCGGCGCAGGCGCTGACGGCTGCGGCGGCTGAGCTGCGACCGGCGGAGTCGGGCGCGGAGCCGGCTGCGCCTGGGCAAGCGAGCGGGCGGCAGGCTCGGAGATTTCCAGCTGCTGGCTGGAGCGGCCGACAAGCTGCGAGATATCCTGCAGGGCCTTGATCTGTTCGGCGACGGCGCGGCGCATGGCCGAGGCGCTTTCCTTGGCTTCCTCGGGCAGGTCGAAGGCGCCGCGCTTCAGTTCGGCGCGGGTGGCGTCGAGCTCGTTGCGGATGTCGGCAGCGGAGCGGCGGATGTCCTCGGTGGCGCCGGAGAAGCGGCCGACGGCATCCTCGATCGCCTCGCGCAGCGATTCCCGCATGTGCTGGGCGGCACCGTCGGAGGCGCGGCCGGCTTCGCCGAGCATGCGCTCGACTTCCGACAGCGAGGCGGTGAGGCCGCCGCGAATACGGTTGGAGAGATCACCGGAACGGCGCTCGACGTTGGCGAAGGTGCTGTCGATCGTCGTATTGGCCTCGTCGCCGGCGCGGGTGATCGCCTCGCGCATCGTCTCGGCGGCCTCCTGTGCGCGCTTCTCGGTTTCCGTCAGAACGCGGCCGATATCGGCGAAGGACGACTGCACGCCCTGGCGCAGATTGCCGGTGACCTGGTTGGAGCGCTGCTCGGCCCGCTCAAACACGGTTTCAATCATGCCGCCGAGGCCGCGCATGGTCTTTTCGATCTCGTCGGAGCGCTGGACCAGGCTGACGGAGAGGGCCTGCAGCGCACCTTCGCGCTCCTCGAGCGTCGAGGCGAGGTTGGATTGGGCAGCACCCAGAAGCTGTGAGGCCTGAGTCAGAACCTTGGAGTGTTCGTCGAAGCGGCCGATGATGCTGCCGACCTGGGCCAGCGTCTGGCCAGATATGTCGGATAGGCGGTCGACCTTGCCTTCGAGAAGCCTGGTCGAGGCATTGACCATTTCGGCAGCCTTGGTGGCGGAGTCGGCAAAGCGGGTCGTGGTTTCGCCGAGACGCCCGTCGACGCTCGTCAACTGTTCGGCGGCGCGGTTCATCATCATCGCCATCGCCGCGCTGCTTTCCGACATGCGCTGAACCAGGCCGTTGACGTTGCCGACCAGGCTGTTCTCGATGGCGCTGACGGCGTTGGCGACATTCTCGGTGCGGGCGGCAACGGCGCTGGCGAGCGCTTCGTTCTCGGCGCGCAGGCGGTCGGCACTGAGATTGGCTGCGGCGGTAATGCGGGCAGCGGCTTGCTCGCCGGCATCGGTGTAGCGATCGATGATCGGGCGGGCGGTTTCGTCGAGAATGCGGGTCAATTCGACAGAGCGGCCTGATAGCATCGAGTTGAGGTCGCGGGTGCGTTCCTCAAGCGTCGAGCGGATCGAGTTGCCACGCGCTTCGAGCGCCCGGTCGACGTCGGAGAGGGAAGTATCGATCTCGCGGACGCGCTCCTCGAGATTGGAGCGAATGGCGCTGCTGCGGGCTTCGAGCGCCCGCTCGACATCCGCCATGGTGGCGGAAATCTCGCTGCCGGCCCCGGACAGGGTCGTGCGGATGGCATTGCCGCGTGCCTCGAGCGACTGGCCGGCATCCGACAGGGCCTTGGAAATGGCATTGACCTGGGTGCCGACAACCGTCTCGGCCTCGGCGACCTTGTTGACGATTGCATTGCCGGCTTCCGAGAAGGTCTGGGCGACGGCAGCGGCCTGAGTTGCCAGGCGGTTCTGCGCTTCGGCAACCCGCGTGACGATCTGCGACGAGCGCTCATCCATGGTGCGGGTGAATTCGTCGCTTTTCGCATTGAGATCCTCGGCGAACTGCTGGCCGGTCTTGCCAAGCAGTTCCGTCGTTCTCGTCGCTTCGCCTTCCATTCCCTGGGCTGCTTCGGCCACCGCGCTGCGCAACGTCGAGGCGAGGCCGGCGGCCTTGCCCTCGATGGTGCGGTTGACGGCTTCGAGGCCGACGGTCAAGGCGCGATCCATGGTGGACAGGCGTTCCTCGATGCGTTCGTTGCCGCGGTCAAGGGTTTCGCCGAGACTTGCCGTGCGGCCCTCGATGGCGCCTGCAAGTGTGGTCGTGCGGCTGTCCAGCGTCTCGGCCAGACTGGCCGTGCGGCTGTCGATTGCCTGCGTAAGATTGGCGGCGCTGCCTTCGAGCGTCGTCGAGATGCGTTGAGTGGCGTCATCACCGAGTGCGCCAAGTCGGGAAATGCCGTTGGCAAGCACGCCGGAGAGCTGGCTGCTGGCGGCTTCGATCTTTTCGGCAACGCCGCCGACGCCGTCGCGGATGCGGGTCTCTATCGCTGTAAGGCCGGATTCCATGCGAGAACCGGTTTCTTCAAGGCGTCCAGCAAGGTTCTCGACCGACTTGTCGAGATGGGCGGAGAGGTTCTGTGCGGAGCTCGAGATCGTGTTCGCCGCCTCCTGGAAGCGGCCGGCGATCTGGCCGGCGCCGGCGCGCATGCGATCTTCCAGCGTCTGGGCGCCGGCATCGATCGCCTGGCGGATCGAGGCTTCTCGGTCTTCCAGCGACATTTCGAGCATGCTGACGCTCGTCGCCACCGAAGTGCCGATGTTGGTCGCCTGTTCGGTGAGTGTATCGCTGATCTGCGCATGCGCCTGGCTCAGCGACAGCTCGATGGCATTGCCGCGGTCCTCGAGCGTCGTGCGGATCCGCTCATGGGCGGAAGCAAGTCCGCCTTCGATGCGTGCCGCGGCCTCCTCGGCCAGACCCCCAAGCCGCGCATGGGCGTCGCTGAGGCGGCCCTCGATGCGGCCGGTCAAGCCGCCGACGAGATCCTCAAATCGGGCGCCGCCCGCATCGAGAATGCCCGAAAGAGCCGCGCTGTGCTCGGAGAGCGCCGATTCAAGCCGCCGCTGATTGTCGGCATAGGCGTTGTGGATGGCATCCGTCTTGTCGGCAAACGCGCCGGCAACACGGGCCTCGGCACTGGTGACGGCCTCCATGATCGCATTGCTGCGGGCTTCGAGGGCGCTGTCGAATCGGCTCTGGTTGTCATCGAGCGAAATGGCGAGCGCCATGGTCTTTTCGTCGAGCCTATCTGTGAGCCGGTCATGGCTTGCCGTTACGGCACCGACAAGCGCGGCTGCGCGATGTCCCAGGGCTTCCTCGAGGCGGACCTGCCCTTCGTTCAGCGAGGCGGCCAACGCGCTGGCCTTCTGGTCGAGCACGCCATTCAGGCGTTCATGTGTGCCGGAGACCGCATTGGTGATCGCATCGGCGCCTGATGTCAGCGTCTCCTCGAGACGGCTCTGGCTCTCGTTCAGCGATATGGCAAGGGCCATCGCCCGATCGTCGAGCGTCTCGGACAGGCGGTCATGGGTGGTGGAAACCGCATTGAGGAAGGATTCCGAGCGGCTCTCCAGCGTGTCCTGCAGGCGGCTCTGGCCTTCGTTCAAGGAGGCGGTCAGTGCCGATGCCTTCTCGTCAAGGGTTTCGGCGATGCGCTCATGCGTACCGGAGACGGCCTTGAGGAAAGCTTCGGAGCGGGCTGCCAGCGTGTCTTCGATCCGCGTCTGATTCTCATTGAGCGAGATTGCGAGCGCCATCGCTTTCTCGTCCAGCGTTTCCGACAGGCGATCATGGGTGCCGGAGACTGCATTCAGCAGCGCTGCCGACCGGGTCTGCAGCGTGTCCTCGATGCGGGCCTGGCCTTCGGTCAGTGACATGGCAAGCGCCATCGCCTTTTCGTCGAGCGTCTCGGCGAGGCGGTCATGAGTGCCGGATACAGCATCCAGCAGGGCCGCGGAGCGGCTTTGGAGCGTATTTTCGATGCGTGACTGGGTCTCGCTCAGCGAGTTGGCAAAAGCTGCCGCCTTACCTTCCAGCGTCTCGGCAAACAGGTCATGAGTGCCGGAAACGGCGTTCAGCAGGCCCGCCGAACCGGTTGCGAGTGTTTGCTCGATGCGGGTCTGGCTCTCGTTCAAGGAAATGGCAAGCGCCATCGCCTTTTCATCAAGGGTTTCGGCAAGCCGGTCGCTCGTGCCGGACACACTGTTCAACAATGCTTCGGCGCGGGTTCCAAGCGCGTCTTCGATGCGGGCATGGCGCTCGTCGAGCGAAGCCGTCAGGGCTGCTGCCTTGGTATCCAGCGTTTCCGACAGCCGATCATGCGTGCCTGAGACGGCGTTGAGGAAAGCCGCGGAACGGGTCTCCAGCGTGTCTTCGATGCGGCTCTGGCTTTCGTTCAAGGAGATGGCGAGCGCCATCGCCTTTTCATCAAGGGTTTCGGAGAGGCGGTCATGGGTGCCGGAAACGGCGGTGAGCAGCGCCTCGGAGCGGGTTTCGAGCGTATCCTCGATGCGGGCCTGGCTCTCGTTCAGGGAAATGGCAAGTGCCATCGCCTTTTCGTCAAGCGTTTCCGCAAGACGGTCATGGGTGCCGGAAACGGCGTTGATGATAGCGTCGGAGCGGGTCGTCAGCGCTTCCTCGAAGCGGCCGTGATGGGTGGTTAGCGCGTCGATCAGCGCTCCGCCGCGCTCCGACATGACGCTGTCAATACGCTCATGGGCTGTGCCAACCGCGTCCCGGATTTCTGCTGCGCGCGCTGTCAATACGCTGGTGAGTTCCTCTGCGCGGCCGCCGAAGGCCGTCGTGACCTGCTCGGTGCCGGCGGCAACGGCGGCGGTCAAATCGGTAGTGGTTGTGCGCAGCGTATCGCGGAATTCGGCCGAGCGGGCCTGAAGATTGTTCTGCAGATCGGAGGTGCCTGATGCAAGCGCCAGCGCGATGTCCGACGTGGCGCTCTGCAGCGCCGAGGTCAGCTCGCCGGTGCGGCTGGTGAGTGCGGTGGTGATTTCTTCCGTGCGGCTGTTGAGCGTGCTCTCCAGCACTTCATGACCGGTTGCGAGCGCAGTCGCGAGCGCCAGCGACTGGTCGGTCATCGAGGAGCCGAGCCGGTCGATGCTGGAAGTCAAAATGCCCTCGATCGAATCCGAACCGCCGGTCAGGGTTTCGTTGATGCGGGCAAGGCTCTCCATCAGCTTGGTGTCGAGCGAGCCGGTGCGCTTGTCGAAAGCGCTGGTGAATTCGGCGACACGCTCGTCGAAGGCGGTCGACAGCTGGGCAACGGTCGTCTGCAGGCGTTCTTCGAAGAAGCCCGAGCGCAGGTCGAGATCCATGACGGCGTCGTCGGCGGTGCTCTGCAGGCTCTGGCGGAAGCTTGCGCCCTTCTCATCGAGCGCGCTGTTCAGCTTGGACAGCACGTCGTCCAGCGTCCCGCCGATGGTGCGTTCGCCCGATGTCAGGCTCTCGTTGATCTCGCGGGTGCGGGCGATCAGGATCTCGTTCAGCTGATGCGTGCGCTCGTTCAGCGCCGCGTTCAGCTTCTCGGTGCTGCTGTCCATGGTCGAGGCGCGCGTCTCGAACTGGCTGAGCAGTCTTTCGCCGTGTTCGTTGAGGTTGACGGAGAGCGCCTCGAGGCGGTTATCGAATTCGGTGGCGAGCGCAAAACCGGAGGCGTTCAGTGTCTGGAGGAGGCTGTCGGTCTTGGCGGCAAGCAGGCTGCCCATCGACTGCAGGGCGCTGTCCGATTTTTCCAGGATCGTCGCTGCGCGCGTGTCGATCAGCGAGGCAAAGGCTTCACCCGATGTGGCGAGCCGCACGGCGATCTCTTCGGTCGCCAGCGACAGTTCTTCCTTCAGCTGGTCGTGGACGCTGCCGATCGAGGTGCGGATGCGATCGGCATGATTGACGATCGCCTCCCGCTCCGAGCCGAGTTCATGGACAAGACCGCGCACGCGCAGCTCGTTGTCCGCATAGGAGCGTTCCAGCGCGTTGACTTCGGAATGGACCAGCGTTTCCAGCTCGGAAGCGCGCGCGATGGTGCGCTCGATGCCTTCGTTCATGGCCGAGACCTCGCGGCGCACCGCCTGGCCAACGGTCATGATGCGTTCGGAGGCGATTGTTTCCGGCTCCGCCAGGCGCAATGCCACCTCTGCCATGGAGCGGGCGGCGTTGCGCATGTCCTGGGCGCGGGAGATCATGATGGCGAAAGCATAGAACAACATCACCGGAATGATGATGCCGACCAGGCCGGCAATGACGCCGGGCAGGGCGACGAGATCGGCGATCGAGCGGATCTGCCAGATCTGCGGCGCATAAAGCAGCGACATCAGGCCGAGGCCCGCCATGACCCAAAGCACGGAAAACAGGGTAGCGGTGCGCATGGCCGAGCGGCTGGAAGCGCCGTCGAAGGATTTCAGGATCGAGGCGGGCGTATTGCGGCTGGCATCATTGGCGGGCGCGAAGGCCGAAGCCCTGGAAGCCTGCTCGGCCCCGGCGCCGCGGCGGCTGCGGCGCCGCGCTTCTTCCTGGGCCTGCTGATTGCGCGCATTCGATGGATCAGACACATTACCCTCCGGCGCCTGGGGCGCGTCGCCGTGGCGAGACGGCACATTGTCCTTGCCAAAGTCGATCTGGAGCGCCTCGTCCAATGCCTTGAACGCCTTGTCCTCGATCGACTCATTATATTTGTTATTCGCCATTCGGTTACGCCTCGTTACTGTCGGCCGGCCCGGCAGCGCACCCCCGGCTTCCGCCTGCCCGGGAACAACTTTGCCGTTGCGGCCCTCCATCCCAACCGCGGACGGATAAGCATGTCATTTCAGAGTAGATAGCCGCTTTTTCAAACGGAAGGTATCAAAACACTACCATTATCCACTCACTCGGCAAAGGCGCGTGCCATAAACCCGCTCCACCAGTATCGTAGTGACACATCTGGGCTCTGCACACAATTAATGAAGGCTTGAGATTCATGGCTCGTTAACCCGTTGTTAACACCTTTGAATCCGAGGCCCTGCTTAAAAACCAATAATTTAGTGATATTTAACGGATGTTAACCATATGGTGAGATTTTCGCGCCCGATGTGCCGGAATTTAACGCGATGGCCACCCTCCCGACGCAGAACTGTAGCAAGTGCGGACGACCTGAGACGGGAGAAATGGCAAATGGCGGCCCAGCTGGCAGCATTGAAGATCGTATTCGAGGCGCCTGATAATGCAAAGGGGCCGTGCCCCTCGAAGGTCCGGCCGATCGATCTCGTCCATCTCGCAAAGCAGACGATGGGCGACAAGTCTCTGGAAATCGAAGTCCTTCAGATGTTTGCGCGCCAGGCGCGGGCGTGCCTCCAGGATATGGCGAGCGGTGAGACCGTGCGTGTCGGCGCGGCCGCGCATCGGCTGAAAGGTGCGGCGAGTTCGGTCGGCGCATTCCACGTGTCGCAGACGGCTGAAGTCGTCGAGGAGACCGGCGGCGATGCCAGCGCGATGGCGGCGCTCGGCGCTGCCGTTCTCGATGCCGAGAATTTCATTCTCAAGCTCTGCCGCGGCTGACCTCCAACTTTTCTTTCGTTGATCGAACGAGGCCCGTTGTTTCATTGCGGAACCACGGGTCTTTTTGCGACGCCCCAGATGACGCTTTGAAGACGGCGGGCGAGGGCCGGATCTGCGAGGTTAGGGCGGATTTCCGAATGTTGACTGACGCGTCGAATTGTCGGAAGAAACTCCGCCCACCCATTTGAAGACCGGAAATAGTCCTGATGCCCAAACTTACCATCGTCGCCTTCGACGGCACGCGCTTCGACCTCGACGTCGACCAAGGCTCCACCGTGATGGAGAATGCCGTGCGCAATTCGGTGCCCGGCATCGAGGCCGAATGCGGCGGCGCCTGCGCCTGCGCCACCTGTCACGTCTATGTCGACGAGGAATGGACGGAAAAGGTCGGCCAGCCGGAAGCGATGGAAGAGGATATGCTCGACTTCGCCTTCGACGTGCGCCCGACCTCGCGGCTCTCCTGTCAGATCCGGATGAAGGCCGCTTATGACGGGCTCGTCGTGCACGTGCCCGAACGCCAGGCCTGAGGCGCTCTGCGTTTCGCGCCAGCGCATCGGCCCGAAAATCGGAATCGATTTTCGGAGGCGAATATCCGACATCATCACCACAAAAAAGACGCCTCGCGCGCTGGTGCGAGCGAGGCGAGGCGGGCGCATTACCAACGGATGAGGGAGGAACATCCGCGGCTTCGGAACGCGCCAGGAGAACCCAACGAGGAAAGTCCAGATGCCGTACCTGAACTTTCGAATGTGTTCATATTAACGCGTTCCGGTTGAGTCTGCCAGAATGAAAAATGACCATTAAAACGCTGGGGAAGGGGTAAGTTTCGCACAAGTTTCGTTGCGCAGCTAAGTTTTTCCGCTCGTCACCAGCTCGAAAAGGCCTTAATTTCCGCCGGCTCGACCATTGATTCGATTTTTCAGCAATCTCAGCATGCGCTTCTGGAAGTTGACCGCCTCAACCCGGTCGAATCGCGCCTGCAGCCGATCGTGCTCCTCTATGCCGCGAGTTGATTCGTTGGAGACGAGCTCCTGCATGGCCTCGCAGTTGCGCTGCTGCGGCAATGCGCGGATGGCGCGCTCCATGGCGCGGGCCTGGTCTCTGGCGATTTCGGCATGACGCTCCTCATGGCGCTTGATGTCGCTCGACAGTGCGTCCCATATCATCGACAGCTCCTTGCTGGCGCCTCTGCGGCTGTTCCAGCGCGGCAGTATGACCTGGGTGTGAACGGTGACCTTGACATTGCCGACGCGGCATCGGCCATTATCCTGGATATAGGTGGCCTCGCCGCCGAAGCGTATCTTGGTGGCGCCGGGATGGCGTGCCGACGAACCGCTCGCCGTCGGGCCGCGCCGGCTGAGCTCCCGGTCGAGCTCATCGGCGGTTTTGCCGCGGATGTCGAAATAGGAATAACTTTTCGATGCGATCACTTCGGCTGCCGCTGGACTGCTGACGGAAAGAGCAATGGAAAAGGCGACAGGAAGGCACATATAACGCATTGCAAGCGGCATTCTGAACGCAACCCATGTTGAAATCGGCAGGAGCTTGGGGCATAGCCACCGTAAGCGCAATATCGGATGGCGGCTTTTTTCGTCATCAATAGGACAAGTCTGGTGACAGGGCTCGAAGGCAGTTTCTGGCGTGTCGGCCATGGCCGGGAAATCGAACTCGGCGGTCGTTCGGCGATCATGGCGATCATCAATGTTACGCCGGACTCCTTCTCCGACGGCGGACGTTTTGAAACCGTCGATGCCGCCGTCGAACATGCATTGCAGGCGGTCAGCGATGGTGCTGCGATCATTGACATCGGTGGCGAATCGACCCGGCCTGGTGCGTTGTCGGTCAGCCCTTCGGAAGAGCAGGCGCGGGTGTTGCCCGTCATCGAGGCGCTGCGCGGTCGCACCGAGGCGCTGATCTCGATCGATACCTATCGTGCCGAGACGGCGCGGCTTGCCGTCGGCGCCGGCGCCCATATCGTCAACGACGTCTTCGGACTGCAGAAAGATGCAGGTATTGCGGATGTGGCCGCGGCCACCGGCGCGGGGCTCTGCATCATGCATACCGGCCGTGACAGGGTTAAACTTGCCGATGTGATCGCGGACCAGGCGCATTTCCTCGAACGGTCGCTGGCGATCGCCGCCGCGGCCGGAGTCAACATCGACCAGATCGTGCTCGATCCGGGTTTCGGCTTCGCCAAGGAGATGGCTGAGGAGAACCTGGAGCTGATGGCGCGGTTTTCCGAACTGTCGCGCTTCGGCCTGCCGCTGCTTGCCGGCACGTCACGCAAGCGCTTCCTTGGCGCGGTGACGGGGCGCGAGGCGCTGGAGAGGGATGTGGCGACAGCCGCATCAAGCGCGCTGCTCAGGCTTCAGGGGGCTGCGGTTTTCCGGGTGCACAATGTCGCAATCAACAGGGATGCGCTTGCTGTCGCCGATGCTATGCTCAATGCGCGCCAGGAATTCGAGAGGAAGCGGCCGACATGACCACCTACACGATCACGCTGCAGAACTGCGCCTTCTTCGCGCGCCACGGCGTGCATGACGAGGAGGAATTCCTCGGCCAGCGCTTCTTCGTCGACGCCGAGCTCGATGTGGTTGCCGGCGAAGCGCTGGAAAGCGATTCGATCAACGACACCGTCAATTACGGCATTGCCTTCACGGTGATCGAGGAGATCGTCACTGGCAAGCGACGCTACCTCATCGAAGCCCTGGCGCTCGATATCGCCAAGGGCCTCTGTCAGACATTCCCGCAGGTGCGCCGGGCGAAGATCACGGTGCGCAAGCCGAATGCGCCAGTGCCAGGCGTGCTCGATTTCGTGCAGGTGAGTGTTGAACATTTTGCCTGAGGCTGAATCACAATCGGCCACACTCGGCCTCGGCGGCAATATCGGCGATCCGGTAAAGGCGATGGCCGCGGCGCTGCAGAGGCTGGACGGGCGCGACGACTGTCGTGTCACCGCCGTATCGCGGCTCTATCGCACGCCGCCTTGGGGCAAAACGGACCAATCGTTCTTCTTCAACGCCTGCGCAGCCGTCGAAACCCGGCTCCCTCCGGAGGCGTTGCTCGATGTCTGTCTTTCGATAGAGCGTGAGATGAAACGCGAGCGTATCGAGCGCTGGGGACCGCGCACGCTCGATATCGACGTGCTGACCTATGGCAATGTCGTCCAGCAGGCGCCGCGGCTGGAGCTGCCGCATCCCCGTATGACCGACCGCGGTTTCGTCCTGATGCCGCTTGCCGATATCGCCCCAGGCCTTCTCGTCAAGGGCAGGACAGTCAGTGAGTGGCTGCAGGAGGCCGATGTGGCCGGCATCGAGGTCGCCGATGATAGCGGCGACTGGTGGCGCAGCGCCTGAGGCTCTGAAACGCGAACGGCGGGAAACCCGCCGCTTCAGGAAAACCCGTAATCCAGTCGGTCTACTGGATGGAGCCGACGGCCATTTCGTCGACCTGACGAGTCAATGTCAGGCCGATAACCGGGATCATCTGGCTTTCGACCTTGACCGACACGGTAACGTTCATCGTCTTGTCGTCACGCACGCGGGCGATCATCGCGCCATTCAGCTTGGCGCGGTTAATGCCGACCACGACCGTATCCTCGGTGACGGCGCCGGAGACGACGTCAAGACCCTTGCCGGCGGCGCCGTCGAGGAACTTGCCCTTGTAGGTGGAGCCCGACTGCGAGATGACGGCGCTCATCGGCTGCTTGAAGACGCCGACGCGGCAGGTTCCATCGAGCTTGATGCCGGCAGTGCTGTCGCCGGTGGGTTCACCGGTCAGGTTGCAGGTGAATTTCGTGCCCTTGTACTTGCCGGCGACGATCTCGCCCGGGCCCTTCCAGGAGCCGGTGACGGATTCGAAGAAGGCCTTGTCGCGGGTTGCGGCAGTGGCTGCCGGAGCGACGTCTGCGACAGGAGACAATGCCGCGGCGGCGAGGCCGCATAAGAAGAGAAACTGGCGCGAATACATGGATTTTCCTTGGCAAACACCACTCACGAACTGGTGCCAAGTTTTGCCGAAGAATGGTTAATCCTTCCTTTCGATTGTGCCGAAATGCGAGTGATTGGATTTCTGTCGTGCCGCGCGGATTTTAGGATCCGGCGGCTACAGTGTTGAATCTGCTTAACTTCGCCAACTTCACCTACGGGAAGGTGAGAGCTGCGGAATCGCCTCGTCGCTTAAGGATTGTTGCCGCGCGGCGACATTGAAGGTGTGAGGTCGCCGATAAAATCGCCGATTCCCGGTCGCTTCACCGCACGAAAGGCAAGCGGGCGACAGAGATCCATCGCCGCGATTCCGATGCGAGCGGTCATCAGGCCGTTGATCACGCCTTCGCCGAGTCGAGCCGATAGCTTCGAGGCCAGCCCATGGCCGAGCACCTGCTGGACGAGACTGTCGCCGACAGCGATCGAGCCGGTGACGGCGAGATGGGCCAGCACGTCACGCAGGAGGCGGCACATGCCGAGCGTGCCGGGGCGGCCTCCGTAAAGCTCGGCCATGGCGCGGATGAGGCGCACGGACTCGTAGAGCACATAAAGCAGATCGACGATCGCGCGCGGGCTGACGGCGGTAACGATCGAGACGCGCTTGGAGGCGTTGACGATGAGCGCCCGCGCTTTGCGGTCGAGTGGGGCCAGGAGTTCGCGTTCGGCCAAGGCGATCAGATGCGGGGGGTCGATGACCTCGCCCTCGGTCGCCTTCAGCGTCGCGCGGCCCTTCGATGTCTCGGGGCTGGCCGCAAGAAGCGTGGTGAGGCGCGCAACGACGGCGCGCGCTTTCGCCGGCCGTGTTTCGAGGATCGCCGCCTCTGCTTCCGCCTTGATCGCTTGAACAGCGGCAAGGCGCATCATGCCCGCGGTCTCGCGGATGACGAGGGCAAGAACGGCGAGAATGCCGATCGCCAGCACGCCAAGAGCTGCATAACCCAGCCAGTCGGCGCGGGTGAAGAGATTGCGGATCAGCCGGTCGGTCCAGAGGCCGATGCCGAGCGATAGCAGGATCCCGAAGGCGCCTAGTGCGATCTTGCCGAAGGAGGTGCGCCGCTTGCGTGGCGTCGCCACCGGCACTGCGCTCGCATCCCTGTCGGGATTGATGAAGGGATCCTCCTCGTCAGGCGTCAAGACGATGTCTTCCGAGAAGCTTTCCGGTCTGCGTCGGCCTTGCTGTTGCCGACCATTGTCGCGCGGCACGGCAGCCTCATCCTCATAGGCGAAGGCGGCGGGTGGCCGTTGCGGCAAATCGGAGGGGGGCTTACTCATGCGAGACGGTCTCCGAACAGGAACTGCATGGCGCGGTCAAGGCGGATATGCGGCACCGACAGCTTGATGCCGCCGCCGGTCTCCTCGAGATGCGGCGGGCGGAATCGGACGACGTTAACGTCGGGCAGGGTATCGGCGGTCTCGCCGGAAGCGATGCGGTCGAACAGGCTTTCCGGATCCAGCGGCAGGTCTCCGGGGAAGATCGCGGTCTTTTTCTGGCCGTCGAATCGCTCGCCGGCAATGGTTTCACCCTCCATCGGCGTGCCGACGATGACAGGCAGTTCATGGCCGTCGCGTTTGACCGATGCCTCGCGCGTGGCGCGCACGGAAGCGAGCGCCATCACGTCGATTCCGGCTCCGGCCATGCCGATGCGGGCGATGGCGCGATCGACGAGGCGGCGGGTCAGCGCATCGAGCCGATCATGGCTCTCATGATGGAGATGGTCGGCCTTGGTGGCGGCGACCAGCACACGGTCGATACGGCGCCCCAGCAGCGACGAGAGCAGCGAGTTGGTGCCGGGGCGGAAGCAGGCGAGCACGTCGGTCAGCGCGCGCTCCAGATCCTGGACGGCTTCGGGGCCGCGGTTCATGGCCTGCAGCGCGTCGACCAGCACGATCTGCCGGTCGAGCCGGGCGAAATGCTCGCGGAAGAACGGTTTGACGACCACGGATTTATAGGCCTCGTAACGCCGCTCCATCATCGTCCAGAGCGAGCCGCGATGGGGACGCGCGCCCGGCGGCAGGACGAGCGGGGCGAAAGTCAGTGCCGGCGAGCCGTCGAGATCGCCGGGCAGAAGCAGACGCCCGGGCGGCAAAGTGGAGAGTGAGCGTTCGTCGGCCTTGCAGGCCTTGAGGTAATCGGCAAAGGCGGTGGCAAGCGCGCGGGCTGCCATCTCGTCGGCGCCGGCATTTATATCGGCGGCACGTGTCAGAGCCAACCATTCCCGCGACAGTTCGGAGCGCACGCCGTTTTGCGCAAGCGCAATCGTTTCCTCGCTGAACGTGCGGTAATCCTTGCCGAGCAGCGGCAGGTCGAGCAACCATTCGCCTGGATAATCGACGATATCGATTGACAGCCTGCCAGGCGAGAACAGGCGGTTCCACCCGCTGGCGCTCTGATAATCGACCGTAATGCGCAGTTCGGAAATGGCGCGCGTGGAATCCGGCCAGACGCGGTCCTTCACCAGCGCCCGGATATGATCCTCATATTGGAAACGGGGCACGGCATCATCGGGCTGAGGCTCCAGCCGCACGGCCGAAACGCGTCCCGACTGCACCGGCTCGAACAGCGGCAGCCGGCCGCCATGCAGGAGATTGTGGACAAGCGAGGAGATGAAGACCGTCTTACCGGAGCGGGAGAGGCCGGTGACGCCGAGCCGCACGGTCGGATTGACGAGGCCGCTTGCCCTGTCGGCGAGATTATCAAACGCGATGCGGGCGTCGTCGGCGAGGGATGTCAGGCGTGGCGGCAAGGCGCAATTCCGGTTGATGACTGCCGGCAATATAGGAAGACTGCACCGCCCGAAAAAGAAGCGGAGCGAAAGACTTCAGACGACGAGAAAATCGATCAGGCGCCAGCCGCTGGCGGAAGCATCGAAATCGACAACGGCAAGACCTGCCGTTGGAAAGCCGGCGGGAAGGGCGTTTACCATGGCCTCGCGGCCGATCAGCGCCTCGAGCGCCTGCTCGATCGTCGGGTTGTGGCCGACCAGCATGACGGCGGCATTATCCTGCGCATCGACGATTTCGACATAGGTATCGACCGTGGCGTTGTAGAGCGCGTCGATGTAACTCACGTCGAGTGTCAAACCCATTGCCCGATGGACGGCGTCGGCGGTGTCGCGGCAGCGAAGCGCCGTCGAACTGATCAGAAGATCGGGACGGTAGCCCTTGGCGGCGGCTTTGTCGGCGATAACCTCGGCATCGCCGTAGCCTTTTTCGTTGAGCGGGCGGTCGAAATCGCGCTGTCCGGGTTCGGCCCAGGCGGCCTCGGCGTGACGCAGGAGATAGATGCGATTGGGCGGAGGCAGGGGTACGGTCATGGGTAAATCCGGGATCGGCGGGTCTTTTCAGTAGCGGTTGCGATCATCCGCCGTCAACCGCCAGCCATGCCGCAACGGCGCAAAACGTGGGCGACCACAAGGCGTTTTGAAGACGAGACGAAAATTGCGAACGCGAATAATCATGAGAAAATAGTCCCTTAGCCAAAAATTGTAACAGATTTAAAAATCTGTTTAGCTGTCGTATTTGGCTTGAATCGCGGCTAGCGCTTGGGATATACACCCGCCCAGATGAGATGTTCTTCAGGAGAATCGCGTTGAGTGAGAAGATCGATCTTAGCAATTACGTTCCCTCGGAAGAGGAAGAATTCATGAACGTAAACCAGCGTGCCTACTTCAGGGCAAAGCTGGTCGCCTGGAAAAACGATATCCTTAGAGAAGCGCGCGAAACACTCGACCATCTGGCCGAGGAAAGCGCAAACCATCCCGATCTCGCCGACAGGGCGTCGTCGGAAACCGACAGGGCGATCGAACTTCGCGCCCGCGATCGGCAGAGAAAACTGATCTCCAAGATCGACGCGGCGCTGCAGCGCATCGAAGACGGCACCTACGGCTATTGCGAGGAAACCGGCGAACCGATCGGTCTCAAGCGTCTCGACGCCCGTCCGATCGCGACGCTGTCGATCGAGGCGCAGGAGCGCCACGAACGTCGCGAAAAGGTCTACCGCGACGAATGACCATTCCCATGCAGAGATGAGACACATTCAGCGCCGCGATCCGATCGCGGCGCTTTTTGTTGAGCCATCTCCCGATGTGTCGAAGAGGCGGTTACGGGAAAGCGTCCGTCGCCAGAGCTTTCCAGAATGGTTCCCGCTCCGCCTCCGTGGCGAGATCGATTGTGACGAGGGTGCCATTCATGATCCGCCGCCGCATGATGTCGGCCCGCTCGGGCTCTGTTCGACAGAGGCCCCGATCGTGAAGAGCCTGCAGGCGGGAGCGTGATATCTTCAACTCGCTGGCCAGCAGCCGATCCAGGCGCATGCTTGCTGGAAACGGGGCCGTAAGTTCGATTTCCAGGCTCGTCCAGCCTGTGGTCTCGTGCCGAATCTCCTTGGTGATGTCGAATTCGGCGAACTCGTCCACACGCTGTGACTTGCGCCGCAGCGCATCAAGATTGAAGGTTTCCGCCCGAATCCAGCTCGGGTCGTTGGACTGCAGCGCGTCGAGAATCATCGGATCGACGTCTCGAATATTTCGGCGTTCGAAGATCGGGCGGTTCCATGTCCTTTCGCAGATCAGGCATTTGTAGATCAGCCAGGCGTCGAGCTTGCGACCGTTTGCATTAAGCCGGATCTTGCCGCTGGATCGGAAAGCTCTGAGGCCCCCGCATCCGCCGCAGGCAATCCATGGCTGCGGCGCCGTCTTGGGAGTGATGGTCCATCGGACCCGAAGTGTCTTGCACATATCGTCTTGGTCTTCCGTTCGGAAGTCCACCAAGATGGTGCATGAGAAAACCCTTGCGGGCGCGGTATGGCGATGTCGTGGGCGGCTGAAGAGCTGAGACAGCGGAGCACATGGCACATTGTAACAATGCCAAACCGGTCTCTCGCCACCACCCGATGAACATGTTCGCATGCCGCCAGCGCGTCGCTTGCGACAATACGGGTAAAACTGGGGTGAGACCGGTATTTACTTAGGCAAAGTCTACCTCGAATGCGCCAATGCTCTTCAGCCTGATCGATAGCAAATGATCAGCGTGATAGGGAGTCCCCGAGGCATCGGTGACGTGAAAGCCGCAGCATTGCGGCTTTTATGCAACTTCATGACGAAGGCTGAGCGACAGCAACCGGATGTAAGCGTTTGTCTTACTTGTCGCGATTGACGCTCATTTCGCCGAAGATGCGGGCAACTTCTTTCTGCAGTTCGGTATCGGCACCGGTGATGGGGGCAAGTTCGGGATCACGGCGCGGCTGGTTGGCCGGCTGCGGCGCGGCCTGACGAGGGCCCTGATTTGCCGGGGCCGGCACGATGCGCTCGGCCGTCAAATTGTTTGACATTTCCTCTTCCAGCACCCGTTGGAAATCACGGCGGATCGCCGCTGCCGATTGCACAGCCGCATCGTCCTCGGCCGTAGCGGCAGCGGCGCGCGGCGCCGGCATATCCGGGGCGGAGACCTCGGGCTCGATGCGCTGCTGAGGCAGCACGCGCTGGCGGGCGGCATCCAGGATTTCGGCGGCGCTTGCGGTATCGCGGAACGATGCCGGCTGCGCGCCGGCGGCAGCAGAGGGGCGCTCCGGGGTGCGCGCTTGGGGCGGGACAGCGCGTAGGGATTGGTCGTGTTCGGTCGATAGAGGTGCCGTCGCCGGTTCTGGCGGAAGAGGGCCGGTGGCCACCGGCGGCGGCATGGTGGGCGCGGCCGATGGTTCGGGGCGCGGCCGCGGCTCCGATGCGGTGGGCGCAGCGAAGGGGGGGCCGGCGGCCGGCTCGGCGCGGGGTGTGACCGGCGCACGGGCGGCGGAAACAGGCGGTGTTTCCGGCCGCGGGACTGAAATCGGCCGCTCGGCGGCAGGCTCCGGGCGTGAGAGGCTTTCCGGCTGCTCGGTCGTCTGCGGCAGGATCCGGCTTTCAATGACGATATCGGTCGGGCCACCGATCATGATAAGATGCTCGACATCATCTCGGCGCACCAGCACCAGCCGGCGGCGGGCGTCGACGGCTGCCGCGTCCAGCACCTGCAGGCGGGGCTGACGGTTGCGACCGCCGCGTACAAAGGGCGACGGGGCGCGGCCTCGCATCAGCCAGAGTGCCAGAATGAGCAGGAGGAGCGCCAGGCCAACGCCACCGGCCGCAAGCAGGAAACGGCTGCCATAGGCTGCGACAAGATCATCGAACATAGTCACTCACTCCATTTCACATTCGGCACATATTGACGACTTTTCCGTCCCTTAGGCAAGGGCAGCCGGCCCTGTCCAGCCATGCACGAATGCGATTTCGTGTTATGCCGAATTGCAGCTGCCGGCGTCGCGCGCAGGCAGCTGCCGCAGGCATCAGCCGCAGATGGCGCTCTTGCCTGTGAATTCAAGCGGTCTTGCCGGCGACCGGTGTTTTTGCCGGCTTGGCAAATTGCTAAGAAGGAAAGAGCGCCTGATTCCCGCTTCTTATTCGTGCTACGAGGTGGGGGGGCATATGCGAGGAATATATGACGAAACCGCGTCAGGTCGACGACTATAACGCACCGCTTGTGGATCGTGGGGGGCGTTCTGGCACGGTTTTGCGCATTCTTCTCCTGGCGCTCGTGCTGATCGCGGCCGCCGGGGCTTTTGTCGTCTTCAAGCGATCGCTCGACAACGAGATGGTGCTCGGCGGTCTAGGCGTTCTCGCCATGGTCGGCATCTTCTTCCTGGTATCTTCCGTCATCGGCTTCATCGAAGTGATGCCGCAGCGCCAGTCCGACAGCCTGGCGCGCGCCTTCCTCAACAGCCACCCGGATGGCACGCTGATCACCGACGAAAAGGGCCGTATCATCTATGCCAACGCCGCCTATGGCGCGCTCACCGGCGCGCGCAAGGCAACAGAAGTGCAGACGCTGGAAACGCTGCTGTCGCGGCATCGCGAATCCAACGAGGCGCTCTACCGGCTGGTCAACGGTCTGCGCGAGGGCAAGGAGGGCCGGGAGGAATTCCGCCTGCTGCGCGCCGTCGGGCCCGGCAGCAACAGCTCGGGCGCGCATTGGTACCGGCTGAAGGTGCGGCTGCTGCAGCCGGAGGATGATGGCGGCAAGCCGCTTCAGATCTGGCAGATCACCGACATTACCGCCGAACGCGACGATCAGGAGCGCTTCTTCAAGGAGCTGCAGAATGCGATCGACTATCTCGATCACGCTCCGGCCGGTTTCTTCTCCGCCGGCAGGAAGGGCGAAATCTTCTACCTGAACGCGACACTTGCCGAGTGGCTGGGCCTCGACCTGACCAAGTTCCTGCCCGGCTCGATGTCGATCGGCGATCTGGTGGCGGGCGAGGGGCTGGCGCTGATCCAGTCGGTGCAGGCCGAGCCCGGCCTGAAAAAAACCGTGACGCTGGATCTCGATCTGCGCAAGACCAACGGCCAGAGCCTGCCGGTGCAGATCATCCACAGCGTCACCTCGATGCGCGACGGCGCTCCAGGCGAAAGCCGGACGATCGTGCTGGCGCGCGGAAAGAGCAGCGAGAGCGGCCAGTCCGCTTCGGCCGCCGCCATGCGCTTCACCCGCTTCTTCAACAATACGCCGATGGCGATCGCCTCGGTCGACGGCGATGGACGCATCCTGCGCACCAACGCTCCGTTCCTGAAGCTGTTCTCCGGCATCGTCTCGCGCGACGACCTGGAAAAGGCGCCGTATCTCGAAACCATCGTGCAGGAGAGCGACCGGCCGCAACTGGCCGCGGCGCTGACGGCCGCCAAGGACCGGCAGGGTGACATCCCGCCGCTCGACACCCGCACGCCGACCGACGAGGCGCGCTATTTCCGCTTCTATGTCAACGCCGTCATCGACCAGAGCGACGAGGCGCCGGAAGAAGCGGCGATCGTCTATGCCGTCGAGGTGACCGAGCAGAAGGCGCTGGAAGCGCAAATGGCGCAGACGCAAAAGATGAACGCTGTCGGAACGCTCGCCGGTGGTATTGCACATGACTTCAACAACGTCCTGACGGCGATCCTGCTTTCTTCCGATCACCTGCTGCTGCAGGCGCGTCCTTCCGATGCAAGCTTCGCCGATCTGATGGAAATCAAGCGCAACGCCAACCGCGCCGCGGTGCTGGTGCGCCAGTTGCTCGCCTTCTCACGTAAGCAGACGATGCGGCCCTCGGTGCTGAACCTCACCGATGTCGTCGGCGACCTGCGCATGCTGGTCGACCGGCTGCTCTCCGGCACCAATGTCAAGCTCGATGTGCAATATGGCCGCGATCTCTGGCCCGTCAAAACGGACCTTTCGCAATTCGAGCAGGTGCTAATCAATCTCTGCGTCAATGCGCGCGACGCAATGCCCGACGGCGGCACGCTGACGCTGCGCACCCGTAATCTGACTGCAGCCGACGTCGCGGCCTTCAACTATTCCTACATGCCGGCCGAGGACATGGTGCTGGTCGAAGTCGCCGATACCGGTACAGGCATCGCGCCCGAGATCATGGACAAGATTTTCGAGCCCTTCTTCACCACCAAGGATGTCGGCAAGGGCACCGGGCTTGGTCTCGCCATGGTCTACGGCATCGTCAAGCAGTCCGGCGGCTACATCCAGCCAGAATCCGAAGTCGGCAAAGGCACGACCTTCCGGGTCTTCCTGCCGCGCCACATCCCGGAGCCGGCGATTGCCGCGGAGGCGGGTTCAATCGACAGTGCCATCAATGAAGTCCCAGCCGCGCCCGCGGTGACCGCGCAGCAGCCGGAGGACCTGACCGGCTCGGCCGTCGTCCTTCTCGTCGAAGACGAGGAAGCGGTGCGCCGCGGCGGCAAGCGCATGCTGGAAACGCGCGGCTACACCGTGCATGAGGCGGGCTCGGGCGTCGAGGCGCTGAGCATCATGGAGGAGCTCGAGGGCAAGGTCGACATTGTCGTTTCCGACGTGGTCATGCCCGAAATGGACGGCCCGACGCTGCTGCGCGAGTTGCGAAAGAATTATCCCGACCTGAAATTCATCTTCGTCTCCGGCTATGCCGAGGACGCCTTTGCCCGCAATCTGCCCCCGGATGCGAAATTCGGATTTTTGCCCAAGCCGTTCTCGCTGAAGCAGCTTGCCGTGGTGGTGAAGGAAACGTTGGATAGCTAATTACGGCTTGATGGTTTCCGGAGAGAGCACACTGTGTGGCACCCGCTCTGTCCTGCCGGACATCTCCCCCACAAGGGGGAGATCGATGAGCGGCTTAGCCGTCCCACACAGCCACCGCTTTGCCGAGCTACAACGCCTATTGTTTTGGTAAACCTTGGGTCCAGCCAATCTCCCCACCTGTGGGGGAGATGCCCGGCAGAGCAGAGGGGCGGCTCAACGGCACTATCTATCTGTATGGCGGGACCGGCCCGGCCGTCAAAAATTACTCACCCAAAGCCACGGCAATCTCCGCCGCAAGCCTTGCATTGTTCTCCACCAGAGCGATGTTCGTCTTCAGGCTCTGACCATCCGTCAGGTCGAAGATGGTCGAGAGCAGATAAGGCGTCACCGCCTTGCCGGTCACTTCGTCGCGCTCGGCGCTATCAAGTGCCCGCTCGATATAGATTTCCATCTCTTCACGCGCGATTTCGTCGGCTTCCGGCACCGGATTGGCGACGAGCATGCCGCCGTCGATGCCGAGCTGTTCGCGCACCGTCTGGAAATTGGCGATGGCCGCCGGGCTGTTCAGCGAGAGCGGGCTGCCGATACCTGATGAACGCGACCAGAAGGCTGGGAATTCTTCGCTCTCATAGGTGACCACGGGCACGCCGCGCGTCTCCAGCACTTCAAGCGTCTTTGGAATGTCGAGGATTGCCTTGGCGCCGGCGCAGACGACGATAACGCCGGTGCGCGCGAGCTCTTCGAGATCGGCTGATATATCGAAGCTTTCCTCGGCGCCGCGGTGCACGCCGCCGATGCCGCCTGTGGCGAAGACACGAATGCCGGCGCGGGCCGCCGCGATCATCGTCGCCGCGACCGTGGTGGCGCCGGTGCGGCGCTCGGCGATCGCGAAGGCGAGATCGGCCCGCGACACCTTCATCACCTCAGTTGCCTTGGCAAGCTGCTCCAGTTGCGCAGCTTCAAGGCCGATATGCAGCGTGCCGTGGATGACCGCGATCGTTGCCGGCACGGCGCCCTGTTCGCGAATGATCGTCTCGACGCTGCGCGCCATTTCGATATTGCCGGGATAGGGCATGCCATGCGTGATGATGGTCGATTCCAGCGCCACCAGCGGTGCGCCGCGCTGCTTGGCGCTGGCGACCTCCTTCGAATAGGCGATCGGCAGAAGAGGGGAGATGGGCTTGGTCATGATCTTGTCCTGTGATCGGCGGAGCATGAAACCGAAAAGTGTGGGCGGTTTTCGAACGGCATCATGCTCAACTCTTTAATTCAGTCGCTTCAATGTAGAATTCTGACCTCGGGAACAAGGGCAAGTGCCTCGTTCAAGAGATCCGGCGTCAGATTTTCGTTGACGGCGTGCCGTGACTGCACCGTGAGCGCTGCCGCCGCCGCGCCGTGGCGAATGGCCTCCTCAAGCGGCAGGCCAAATATCAAGGCGGCGAGCGTGCCGGCGGCAAGGGAATCGCCGGCGCCCGTGACATCGGCGACGGTGTCGGCGATTGGCGGCTGCAGCGCCACGGCGCGGTCTTTGCAAATCGCAACAAGCTCGCGCCGGCCGCGGGTGACCACGGCGTTTCTGATGCCGATCTCGTTCAGGAGCGGCGGCCAACCGCCCGAATCCTCCGGCTGCACGCCGGTAACGGCAGCGGCTTCGGCCTCGTTCAGGAACAGATAGTCGATATCCGCGATGCAGGGTTTCAGCCGGACCACCTTGGCCGGCGAGATTGCGATGGCCGCGACGGGTTTGGCCAGGGAGTTCGCCTTGGCGACGATCGCCGCGATCGTCTCTTCCGGCAGATTGGCGTCGACGAGAATGAAATCATGCGCGGCGAAGGCCTCGCGCACCCAGCGGATGGACAGGCGCCGCGGCACGAAGAAGCGGTAGAGATCCATGTCGGCAAGGGCGATCACGAGGTCGCCGTTCTTCTCGATGATCGCTGTGTAGCTCGGCGTCTTGCGGTCGAGGAAGACGAAGGGCCGGTCGTCGATGCCGGCGAAATCGGCGGCTTCGCCGACCATTTCGCCGAAGGGATCGCCGCCGCGCGGCGAGATCATCGTCACGTGAAAGCCCAGTCTTGCAAGGTTGCGCGCCGCATTGAAACCGCCGCCGCCCGGCTCCTCGATCCAGGTGCCGGGGTTGCTGGCCCCTGGCGCCGTTTCGCCGGAGATGCGGCCACGCCTGTCGATATGGGCGCCGCCGAGAACGAGAATCTTTTTCATCAACTCACCCGCTTCTCATAACCCGGGAAAGGCGAATCGAAGCGGTCCGCCTGGCTGCGACAAAGCCGGCTCATAAGGCCTAAGCCGTTGCTTTGCATTGATAAAACAAATGTAGAACACGGGCCGTTTTACCTTTTTCTTTCAAATGTTTGTACGCCTATTGCGGGAATGGAACAAATAGGGTACAAACTCGACATTGCTTGAGCGGCTTCAATAACCTAAAGGTGGATCGGATGTCTCAGAATTCATTGCGGCTGGTAGAGGACAAATCGGTGGACAAAAGCAAGGCGCTTGAAGCGGCACTCTCACAGATTGAGCGGTCGTTCGGCAAGGGCTCGATTATGAAACTCGGTTCCAACGAGAACGTTGTCGAGATCGAGACGGTTTCGACGGGCTCGCTTGGTCTTGATATCGCGCTCGGCATCGGCGGTCTGCCGAAGGGCCGTATCATTGAAATCTATGGGCCGGAAAGCTCGGGCAAAACAACGCTTGCGCTGCAAACCATTGCGGAATCGCAGAAGAAGGGCGGCATCTGCGCTTTCGTCGATGCTGAACACGCGCTCGACCCGGTCTATGCCCGCAAGCTTGGCGTCGATCTGCAGAACCTTCTGATCTCGCAGCCAGACACCGGCGAGCAGGCGCTCGAAATCACCGACACGCTGGTGCGCTCCGGCGCCGTCGACGTTCTCGTCGTCGACTCGGTCGCCGCGCTGACGCCGCGCGCCGAAATCGAAGGCGAGATGGGCGACAGCCTGCCGGGCATGCAAGCCCGCCTGATGAGCCAGGCGCTGCGCAAGCTGACCGCTTCGATCTCCAAGTCGAATTGCATGGTGATCTTCATCAACCAGATCCGCATGAAGATCGGCGTCATGTTCGGTTCGCCGGAGACAACGACGGGCGGCAATGCGCTGAAATTCTATGCGTCCGTGCGCCTCGACATTCGCCGCATCGGCTCGGTCAAGGAGCGCGAAGAGGTGGTCGGCAACCAGACCCGCGTCAAGGTCGTCAAGAACAAGATGGCGCCTCCCTTCAAGCAGGTCGAGTTCGACATCATGTATGGCGAAGGCGTGTCGAAGACAGGCGAACTCGTCGATCTCGGCGTCAAGGCCGGTATCGTCGAGAAGTCGGGCGCCTGGTTCTCCTATAACAGCCAGCGTCTCGGCCAGGGCCGCGAAAACGCCAAAACCTTCCTGCGCGACAATCCGGATCTCGCTCGGGAGATCGAGCTGGCGCTGCGCCAGAATGCCGGCCTGATCGCCGATCGTTTCCTGCAGAATGGCGGTCCGGATGCCGATGACGGCGATGCCGCCGCGGAAATGTAATTTTCGCGCTTGAACTTGATCTGATATCTCAGCCGGCTGCATTCCCTTATCAGAATGCGGCCGGTTTTGTTTGTCGGCTGGACAGTGGCGGAGGCGAACGTTAAAAGCCGATGGATTTGTATTTACCGGCCTCGGGCAGCATTGAAGGGCATAGAATGAGCGGCGTGAACGATATCCGGTCGACCTTCCTCGACTATTTCAAGAAGAACGGCCACGAGATCGTTCCGTCCAGTCCGCTCGTGCCGCGCAACGACCCGACGCTGATGTTCACCAATGCCGGCATGGTGCAATTCAAGAACGTCTTTACCGGCCTGGAAAAACGTCCTTATGCGACGGCGACAACCTCGCAGAAGTGCGTGCGCGCCGGCGGCAAGCATAATGACCTCGACAATGTCGGCTATACCGCGCGTCACCTGACCTTCTTCGAAATGCTCGGCAATTTCTCCTTCGGCGACTATTTCAAGGAGAATGCGATCGAGCTTGCCTGGAAGCTGGTGACCGAAGGGTTCGGCCTGCCGAAGCATCGTCTGCTGGTGACCGTCTATTCCGAAGACGAGGAAGCTGCGGCTTTGTGGAAGAAGATCGCCGGTTTCTCCGACGACAAGATCATCCGCATCCCGACCTCCGACAACTTCTGGCAGATGGGCGATACCGGCCCCTGCGGCCCGTGCTCGGAAATCTTCATTGACCAGGGCGAGAATGTCTGGGGCGGCCCTCCCGGTTCGCCCGAGGAAGACGGTGACCGGTTCCTGGAATTCTGGAACCTGGTTTTCATGCAGTTCGAGCAGACCGAGCCGGGGGTTCGCAATCCGCTGCCGCGTCCGTCGATCGACACCGGCATGGGTCTGGAGCGCATGGCCTGCATCCTCCAGGGCGTTCAGAGCGTCTTCGATACCGATCTTTTCCGCATGCTGACCGGCACCATCGAGGACACGATAGGAGTCAAGGCGGAAGGCAGCGCCAGCCACCGCGTCATCGCCGACCATCTGCGCTCCTCGGCCTTCCTGATCGCCGACGGCGTGCTGCCGTCGAATGAGGGCCGAGGCTATGTGCTGCGCCGTATCATGCGTCGCGCCATGCGGCACGCCCAGCTTCTCGGCGCCAAGGAGCCGCTGATGTACAAGCTGCTGCCGACGCTGGTGCAGGAGATGGGCCGCGCTTATCCGGAACTCGTGCGCGCCGAGGCGCTGATCTCAGAGACGCTGAAGCTTGAAGAAGGCCGCTTCCGCAAGACGCTGGAGCGTGGCCTGTCGCTGCTGTCGGATGCGACCACAGATCTCGGCAAGGGCGACATGCTGGATGGCGAGACCGCCTTCAAGCTTTACGACACCTACGGCTTCCCGCTCGACCTGACGCAAGACGCCCTGCGCGCTCGCGAGATCGGCGTCGACATCGCGGGCTTCACCGATGCCATGGAGCGCCAGAAGGCCGAAGCCCGCTCGCATTGGGCCGGCTCCGGCGAGAAGGCAACCGAAACCGTCTGGTTCGAGCTTAAGGAAAAGCATGGCGCAACCGAGTTCCTCGGTTACGACACAGAGAGCGCTGAAGGCGTGGTGCAGGCGATCGTCAAAGACAGCGCCGTTGCCGACGAAGCCAAGGCCGGCGACAAGGTGCAGATCGTCGTCAACCAGACGCCGTTCTATGGAGAATCCGGCGGTCAGATGGGCGATACCGGCGTCATCTCCTCGGACCACGGCAAGATCGAGATATCGGACACGCAGAAGAAGGGCGAGGGCCTCTTCGTGCATACCGGCACCGTCGTCCAAGGTGCCTTCAAGACAGGCGATGCTGTCGTTCTGACTGTCGACCATGCACGCCGTTCGCGTCTGCGCGCCAACCATTCGGCAACCCACCTGCTGCACGAGGCGCTGCGCGAAGTGCTCGGAACCCACGTTGCCCAGAAGGGCTCGCTGGTTGCGCCCGAGCGCCTGCGTTTCGACGTTTCGCATCCCAAGCCGATGTCGGCCGAGGAGTTGAAGGTGGTCGAGGACATGGCAAACGAGATCGTGCTGCAGAATGCGCCCGTCACGACCCGCCTGATGAGCGTCGACGACGCGATCGCCGAAGGCGCGATGGCGCTCTTCGGCGAGAAATACGGCGATGAGGTGCGCGTCGTTTCGATGGGCACGGGTCTGCACGGTGCAAAAAGCAACAGGCCTTACTCGGTCGAACTTTGTGGTGGCACGCATGTGTCGGCGACCGGTCAGATCGGCCTCGTGCGCATCCTCGGCGAAAGCGCCGTCGGCGCCGGTGTTCGCCGTATCGAAGCGGTGACCGGTGAATCGGCGCGCGAATATCTCGCCGAGCAGGATGATCGCGTGAAGACGCTCGCTGCCTCGCTGAAGGTGCAGCCTTCGGAAGTTCTGTCGCGCGTCGAAGCGCTGATGGACGAGCGCCGCAAGCTCGAAAAGGAACTGGCCGACGCCAAGCGCAAGCTCGCCATGGGCGGCGGGCAGGGCGGCTCTGCCGATGCGGTGCGCGAGGTCGCTGGAGTGAAATTCCTCGGTAAGGCCGTGGCCGGCGTCGATCCGAAGGACCTGAAGGGTCTTGCCGATGACGGCAAGGCCAGCATCGGTTCCGGCATCGTGACGCTGATCGGTGTATCCGAAGATGGCAAGGCGAGCGCCGTCGTTGCGGTGACGCCGGATCTCGTTGAGCGTTTCAGTGCTGTCGATCTGGTGCGTGTCGCCTCGGCCGCCCTCGGCGGCAAAGGCGGCGGCGGACGTCCCGACATGGCGCAGGCCGGCGGTCCGAACGGCGCCAAGGCTGATGAGGCGCTCGAGGCTGTTGCAGCGGCACTTGCAGGCTGATCGTCGAGCGTGAGAACTGTTTGAAAGAGCAGCCGGCTGCGAGATCTTGGATTTCGCAGCCGGTTTTGTTTTCGCTGCGCGGCGGCGGCGGTCAGTTTCTCGTCTGCAGTGCGAAACGGCACGCGAGCCCGGTAAAGACTGTTGCGAGCATATATTGCGGCAGTTTCGGGAAACGGCGCATCGAGCCAAGCCGTGAACGGATCTACATGCAGATCGGCAAAGCCTTCGAGACGTTGTTCGGCACACTTTACGCCCGCGGCCTTGGCAGACCCGCTATGCGGATGATCGGCGTCTATGTCGATGACCCGGACATCGTGCCGGCTGAGAAGCTGCGCTCGATCGCCTGCGTCACGAGTGGTTCGGACGTTCCAGCCGAGGCGCCGTTCGAGCGGCGCAGTTTCGACGGTGGCGACTATGCCGTGCTACGCCACAAAGGTCCCTATGCCGACATGTATAAGGCCTATCAGTGGCTCTACGCGGAGTGGCTGCCAAAGTCAGGACGGCAGCTGAAGGACAGCATCATGTTCGAGGAGTATCTGAACAACCCGCGCGAGGTGCCGCCGACCGAACTGATGACGGATATTCACATGCCGCTCGCCTGACGGCGGACATCCCCGACGCGGCGGCTTGGCCGTCGCGCCGGATTGAACGTCAGGCGGCCTGCATCGTCTTGCCGGCCTCGTCGTCCAGGTCATTGGCGCGTTTGTAGGCTTCCCGCTCGCTGATGCGGCCGAAATAATCGATGAAGGCCTGGCGCTTTTCAATGCTGCCGAAACCGAGGCCCCAGCCGATATGGGCGCCGACATAGACGTCGGCGGCGGTGAAGCGTTCGCCGGTGACATAGGTCGAGCCGGAGACGGCCATTTCGAGCGTGTTCATGACGTCGCCGAAACCGCCGCAGCCGGCCATGCGCAGGCGTTCGGCGGGAATTTCGAAGCCGAGCGCTTTCATCGTTACCGCCGATTCAAGAGGGCCGGCGGCAAAGAACAACCAGCGGTAATAGGCGGCGCGCTCCTCCGGCCTCGGCGCCAGACCCTTTTCCGGAAAGGTTTCGGCAAGATAGGCGCAGATCGCTGCGCATTCGGTGACGATGGTGTTGCCGTGACGGATCGCCGGCACCTTGCCCATCGGATTGACCTTGAGATATTCCGGCGCCTTCATGGTTTCACCGAAGGTCAGGAGTTCGGTGCGATAGGGCTGCCCGATCTCCTCCAGCATCCAGCGCGCGATGCGTCCGCGCGACATCGGGTTGGTATAGAATACCAGTTCTTCGGTCATGACATCCTCATCGTGTAGCGATTATTTCAGGCGTTTCCCGCTCGGCAGAATCAATAGAGCGGCAAGATCCTTGTGCAACCCCCGGCGTTCAAAGCGCCTTGCGGTACTGGATGAACCCCGAGCGTTCGGCGATCCTGTCGTAGAGGCGCCGGGCGGTGACATTGCCTTCATGGGTCATCCAGTAGAGCCGGCCGGCACCGTTTTGCCGTGCCAGCCCGGCGACAGCCTCGATCAGCGCGGCTCCGCTGCCGAGCCCGCGTTGGCTGTCCTCGACATAAAGGTCCTGCAGATAGCAGGTCCATTGCGGCAGCCAGCAGGAGCGATGGAAGATCGCGTGGGCGATGCCGACGAGGCGGCCGTCTTCGTCGAAGGCGCCGAGCGCGTGCATCGGTTCGTCGGGATCGTGGAAGCGGCCCCAGGTGAGGTCCGTGGTTTCAGGCGGGATGACTACTTCGTAGAAACGCTGGTAAGCCGCCCATAAGGGCTCCCAGGCGGCGCGGTCAGAGGGTTGGAGCGGGCGCACGGTCGCCGTCATTTTCAATTCTCCCAAAACGAAAAACGGCGGGGAAATCCCCGCCGTCAATGCTATTCCGAAAAGACCTGATTACGCCATGGCCTTCTGCAGGTTCTGGTCGATCTTGTCGAGGAAGGCGGTGGTCGAGAGCCACGGCTGGTCGGGGCCGATGAGCAGCGCCAGGTCCTTGGTCATGAAGCCGGATTCGACGGTATCGACGCAGACCTTTTCCAGCGTCGAGGCGAACTTGGCGAGTTCGGCATTGTCGTCGAGCTTGGCGCGGTGCGCGAGGCCGCGGGTCCAGGCGAAGATCGAGGCGATCGAGTTCGTCGAGGTTTCCTGGCCCTTCTGGTGCTGGCGGTAATGGCGGGTCACCGTGCCGTGAGCGGCTTCGGCTTCAACCGTCTTGCCGTCGGGCGTCAGCAGAACCGAGGTCATCAGGCCGAGCGAGCCGAAGCCCTGCGCAACCGTGTCGGACTGGACGTCGCCGTCATAGTTTTTGCAGGCCCAGACGTAGCCGCCAGACCACTTCAGGGCCGAAGCGACCATGTCGTCGATCAGGCGGTGTTCATAGGTGATGCCGACTTCCTTGAACTGGTCCTTGAATTCGGTCTCGTAGACTTCTTCGAAAATGTCCTTGAAGCGGCCGTCATAGGCCTTGAGGATGGTGTTCTTGGTCGACAGGTAGACCGGCCACTTGCGCATCAGGCCGTACATCATCGAAGCGCGGGCGAATTCGCGGATCGATTCATCGAGGTTGTACATGGCCATGGCAACGCCGGCGCCCGGAGCGTTAAAGACTTCCTTCTCGATGACCGTGCCGTCTTCGCCGACGAACTTGATCGTCAGCTTGCCCTTGCCAGGGAATTTGAAGTCGGTGGCGCGATACTGGTCGCCGAAAGCGTGACGACCGACGACGATCGGCTGGGTCCAGCCGGGAACCAGGCGCGGCACGTTGCGGCAGATGATCGGCTCGCGGAAGATGACGCCGCCGAGGATGTTGCGGATCGTGCCGTTCGGGCTCTTCCACATTTCCTTGAGGTTGAATTCCTTGACGCGGGCTTCATCGGGCGTGATGGTCGCGCACTTGATGCCGACGCCGTACTTTTTAATGGCGTTGGCGGCGTCGACGGTGACCTGGTCGTTGGTGGCGTCGCGGTTTTCGACCGAGAGGTCGTAGTAGTCGATGTCGAGGTCGAGATACGGATGGATCAGCTTATCCTTGATGAGCTGCCAGATGATGCGCGTCATTTCATCGCCGTCGAGATCGGCGACGGGATTGGCGACCTTGATCTTCTTCATGTATCTGCCTCGTTAAGCTTGGAATGGGGCGGTTGCCCCGGCTGGGTGATGTAATCCGGAGCGCTATAGCATTGTGAGCCGGGAACGCAAAGCTGCAACGGGCAGGGACATGACGTTTTTGCCGCCATTGCCAAGGGCCGGAAAATGGCTAACCTCCGCGGCATAAGCCCGACCGAGTCCCGGACATTTTGCCATGAAGAAGATCGCCGTTCTGTTCGCCGGCCTCGTTGTCGCCGTGTCTGTTGCACCTGGCCTTTTGCTTGCGGCCGATGCGACTGAGCCGGTCAAGGAAATCATGAAGGACACGCAGACAAACTGGGCGAGCGATGTCAGCGACTGGATCGATATTTTCGAGGAAAGCGTGCTCGGCCGGCTCTACAGCAAGGACTTCGGCGACAAATACAAGGCAGCCGCCCAGAACCCGGCGGCCGACGAGGATGGCATTTCGCCCTTCGACTATGACGTCATCGTCAACGGCCAAGATGCCTGTCCGCTGCAGGACCTTTCCATCGAACGCGGTCAGCCGGCAAACGGCACGACAGAGGTGACGGTGAAATTCAAGGCGGCGACCTGCATGGAAGGCGCACCTAACAAGGATGACTTCACGACTGTGCGTTTCGAGGTCATTGAGGAGAACGGCAAATCCGTCATCGACGACATCATGATTCAGGGTGAAGAGGGGCAGGGGCCGACCTCGCTCAAGGAAACTATGGTGCTGATCGCCAAGGGCGAGTAAGCGCGACATTCGATCGGCATTGGGTGTCAGCGGTTTGATTTCCGCTCCGGCGGCGGTATCTATCGATGCTTCATGGCATGAGGGGCTCATGCATTTGTTTTCCCGTTTTCAGTTCCGCGACTGGCTGCTTGCCAATGATCCGGCGCTTTCGCGCCTGCGCATGGCCTCGCGGGTGACGCTGACCATCGTCCTCGTGTTCCTGACCCTGCTTGCGATAAAAGCTTTCATCTTGCCGCTGCCGACGGCGGCCTTTGGCCTCGGCATCGTGCTGTCGATCGAAGGTGGGGTGGCGGTGCGCGATAAGGGCAACGCGCGCCAGCTGGTGACGCGGCTGTTCGGCTGCGCCGCAAGCCTTGCTGTCGTCGCCATTGCCGCAGGGCTCGAGGATCAACGCGTTCTCTCCGACCTCGTTTTTCTCGTCATCATCCTGCTCGCATCGGCGGGCCGCGTGTTCGGGCCGCGCGGATTTGCGATCGGCATGTTCGCCTTCACCTCCTATTTCATGGGGGCCTATTTCCAGCCGCCGCTTGCCGAACTGCCCGAGGTGACGATCGGGCCGGTCGTCTCCGTGCTTGTCGGCCATGTGGTAAGGGTGGTGCTTCTACCTGATGACTGGCGGCGCGATCTGCTGCGCTCGCTCGAAAGTGTCAGCGGGCGGATCAATCAGATCCTCTTCAAGCTCGCTGCCCTTGCCGCCAGTGGCGACATCGGCGATGCCGATCGGCAGGAACTGCGCCAGCTGGAAGACCGGCTGAAGGAAGTGGTGCTGATGGCCGAGACCTTCATCCCGCGCCCATCAGCGGGCGTCTTCGACGGCGCTTCCGATCCCGCTGCGGAGCTGGCGATCCGGCTCTTCGACGCGCATCTTGCCGCCGAAAGCGCTATCGTGCTGAGCTTCCAGAGTCCACCGCCCTTTGCACTCGTTCACGCGGTGATCGAGGCTGAGGCGGCGGAACTCAAAAGATATGAGGGAATGGCCGAGGCCATCAAGGATCAGCCGCAGGGCGAAACCGTACGGGCGCTGCTCTGGCTGGGCGAAGCGCGGCGGCAACTGGTCGAGGCGATCAACAAGGGACGGGCATCCGGTTTCTCCGGCATTGATGCGGCCAAGGATATCGCGCAAGTTCAGGCGATCGATTTTTCGCTGGCCAATCCGCTGTTGCGTTCAGCGCTGCAGATCACGCTCGCCTCGGCGATCGCCATGGGCTTTGGTTTGCTCTTGTCGCGCGAGCGCTGGTTTTGGGCGGTGCTTGCCTCTTTCCTTGTCTTTACCAACACCAATTCGCGCGGCGATACAGCCATGAAAGCGTTATCGCGTTCGCTCGGCACGGTGTTCGGCATCGCCATGGGCCTCCTCCTGGCGACGTTGATTTCGGGCGTGCCCGGTGTCGCTATTCCGGTCATGGCCATAGGCATCTTTCTCGCCTTCTATTTCCTGCAGGTTTCCTACGCGACGATGACCTTCTTCGTTTCGATCGTGCTCTGTCTGGTCTACGGCATGACCGGCGTATTGACGCTCGATCTGCTCAAACTGCGCATCGGGGAGACGATGATCGGCGCGGCGGCCGGAACGGCAGTCGCTTTCGTCGTTTTCCCGGCGCGCACGCGTGGCGCGCTCGATACGGCGCTCGCCCGTTGGTTCCAGGCGCTGCGCGAGCTGCTAGGCGCAATCGGCGCGGGCAAGAGCGGTTTCGAGTTGATCGAATTGTCGCAGAAGATCGACGCCTGCTATCGCGACGTGACGGTGGCGGCTCGCCCGCTTGGCTCCTCCTGGTCGGTGGTGACGCGGCCCGGCCAGATCCGCCAGACATTGGCGATCTTTCTTTCCTGCACCTATTGGGCGCGCATCCTGGCGAGGAGCTACGAAGCACCGCCTGCCGACAATGATCAGAAGAGGCTGATCGCGGCGGATCTCGCGTTGATCGCTGACGCGGCGCCGCGCGGCTCTGCTTGTTTCTTCGTCAGGCGCAAGGCGTCGCGAACGACAGGGCGGCATTTGCCAGTGTCGCGAGAAGGCGCCCGGGTGGGGCTCGAGATGATCGGTTCGGCGCTGGAAAGGCTCTATCCGCAGGCAGACACCTTGCCGTTTGCGTCGGGCGAGGCTATTGCGCGCTCGAAACAGGGATAAGACTATGGCAGGCACGAACAGCGAGCGTCAACTTGTGGCCGAAGGGCCGGCCATCATTCTGGTCGAGCCCCAGATGGGCGAGAATATCGGCATGGTGGCACGCGCCATGGCGAATTTCGGCCTGGCCGAACTGCGTCTCGTCAATCCGCGCGACGGCTGGCCGAACGAGAAAGCGCAGGCGACCGCCTCCAAGGCCGATCACGTGATCGAAGCGACGAAGGTCTACGCCACGCTGGAGCAGGCAATCGCCGATCTCAATTTCGTCTATGCAACGACGGCGCGCAGCCGCGACAACTATAAGCCGGTGCGCTCCCCGGTCTTTGCCGCGCAAACGCTGCGCACAAAGTTCCGGGCAGGCGAGGCAACGGGCATTCTCTTCGGTCGTGAGCGCTGGGGTCTGACCAATGAGGAAGTGGCGCTGGCTGACGAGATCGTGACCTTCCCGGTCAATCCCGCCTTCGCGTCGCTGAATATTGCTCAGGCCGTGCTTCTGATGTCCTATGAATGGATGAAGTCCGGCATGGAAGATCTGGAAGCCGTGCCGTTCCAGGCGCTCGGGCAGCGGCCTTCCACAAAGGAGCAGCTCTTCGGCCTGTTCGACCAGCTGGAAGAAGCGCTCGATTCGCGCAACTATTTCCATCCGCCCTCGAAAAAGCCGAAAATGGTGGACAACCTTCGCGCTGTTCTCTCCCGCCGGGCCTTCACGGAACAGGAAATCAGCGTGCTGCGCGGCGTCATCTCCTCCCTCGATCGCTTTTCGCGAAACAGTCCGCGCAAAGGCGGTTTCACCAGATCCGGCAAGGAAGCGCCAACCGATGACAGCGCCGACCAATGAGCTGAAACCCGTCCTCATCTTTGATTCAGGCATAGGCGGGCTGACCGTGCTGCGCGAGGTGCGTGCGCTAATGCCGGAACGCGGCTTCATCTATGTCGCTGATGATGCGGGCTTTCCCTATGGGGGGTGGGAAGAGCAGGCGCTGAAAGAGCGCATCATCGGGCTCTTCGGCAAGCTGCTTCAGGAGCACGATCCAGAAGTCTGTATCATCGCCTGCAACACCGCCTTCACGCTCGTTGGCGCCGACCTGCGGGCCGCCTTTCCCCAGATGACCTTCGTCGGCACAGTGCCGGCGATCAAGCCGGCGGCGGAGCGGACGCGCTCAGGTTTGGTTTCGGTGCTGGCGACGCCGGGGACGGTTAAGCGCGCCTATACGCGCGACCTCATCCAGTCCTTCGCGCAGCAATGCCACGTGCGGCTTGTCGGCTCGGAAAACCTTGCGCGCATGGCCGAAGCCTATATTCGTGGTGACGCCGTCTCCGACGAGGCGGTGCTTGCCGAGATCGACCAGTGCTTCGTCGAGAAGGGCGGCCAGAAGACAGATATCGTGGTGCTTGCCTGCACACACTATCCTTTCATGGCCAATCTTTTCCGCCGCCTTGCGCCCTGGCCGGTCGACTGGCTCGATCCAGCCGAGGCAATCGCGCGGCGCGCCCGCACGCTGGTGCCGCTGGTTGCCGATGCAGTGCATCCTGATAATTTCGACTTTGCAGTCTTCATGTCAGGCAATCCCGATTTTGCGACGCGGCGGCTGATGCAGGGATTCGGCTTGAGGGCATGAGCGGAATTGTCCTGTGGGTTGGCGAAATCCGGCCCTGAAAAACTGTCCATTCTTTGATAGACGGAGCGTTGCCGTTTCGGAAGAATGGCGCTTCATTCATGTGAGTCTCTTCGCCGCGAGGATCAGCATTGCAGGTTGGCATCGATATGGGATTGGCGTCCGGCGCTCCGGCGACACTTGATATCGAGGAGTTGCTGGCGACCCGTCTGCTCGTGCAAGGCAATTCCGGCTCCGGCAAATCGCATCTCCTGCGCCGCCTGCTCGAGCAGTCCGCCCAATGGGTGCAACAGGTCATCATCGATCCCGAAGGTGATTTCGTCACCCTTAGCGACAGGTTCGGCCATGTGGTCGTCGACGGCGAGCGCACCGAGGCGGAACTGGCAGGCATCGCCAACCGCATCCGCCAGCATCGAGTTTCCTGCGTTCTGACGCTCGAGGGCCTCGATATCGAGCAGCAGATGCGCGCGGCTGCCGCCTTTCTCAACGGCATGTTCGATGCCGATCGCGAATATTGGTATCCTGTCCTCGTGGTCGTCGACGAGGCGCAGATGTTTGCGCCGTCGGTCGGCGGAGACGTTTCGGAGGATGCGCGCAAGATGTCGCTCGGCGCGATGACCAACCTGATGTGCCGCGGCCGCAAGCGCGGGCTTGCCGGGGTGATCGCAACGCAGCGGCTCGCGAAGCTCGCCAAGAACGTCGCGGCCGAAGCCTCGAACTTCCTGATGGGCCGCACCTTCCTCGATATCGACATGGCGCGCGCCGCCGACCTGCTCGGCATGGATCGGCGCCAGGCGGAAATGTTCCGCGATCTGAAGCGCGGCAATTTCGTCGCTCTCGGGCCGGCCCTGTCGCGCCGGCCGCTGCCGATCCAGATCGGCGCGGTGGAGACCTCGGCGCGCTCATCGAGCCCGAAGCTGATGCCGCTGCCGGATGCGCCGCAGGATGTCGAGGACCTGATCTTCACGCCCGACCCGGAAGAGTTTCAGCGCCCGCTCGTGCGCCGCGCACCGCCGGCGCCGAGACCGACGACCGATATCCTGGCCGAACTCTCGCGCTCAGCGCCAGCCACATCCCCAGCGCCGGTGGAGACGAGGGCGAGCCAGGCGGAGATCTCCGCCGAGGAACGGGAGGAGCGCCTTGCCGGTGTGCTTGCCGAAATACTCGACGATCCCGCATCCGCCTTCCGCACCGATTCCGTGCTCTATCAGGACTTTCTTGTCCGGCTGCGCATGCGCCGCGTGCCGGGGCCGCCGATCGCGCTGCCGGATTTCCGCCGGCGCGTGGCGATCTCGCGCTCTGGCGTCGATGCGGCAACAGCGGCAAGCGATGAGTGGGCGACGGCGCTGTCGCTGTCGGCGGGCGTCACCGACGATTTGCAGGGTGTCTTCCTGATGCTGGCCAAGGCCGCCGTCCGCGCTGAGGCGTGCCCGTCGGATGCGCGCATTGCCCGCGCCTATGGCACACATTCGGCGCGGCGCGCGCGGCGCCTGCTCGGCTATTTCGAGGAGCAGGGTATCGTCGTCGTGCATACGGATTTCTCCGGCAAGCGCATTGTGGCGTTTCCCGACATGAATTGTCAGACGGCTCCAGGCGACGCCAACGCGCCGGATACGGGCGATCAGCCTCTGGCTGCGGAATAGTGGCGTTTTCGGGCTTTGGCTCAGTTGACATTTTCATAGCAGGCCTCTAAAGACCGCGCCAAGCACCGGGCAGCAATGTCCGGTGTTTCATTTGACATGTCCCGTGGATCGTTCCTGTTCGCGTAACCGGAACATCCTGTCAGGCCTCGGCAGAGGTCAGAGGAGGGCGTGTTTCCTTCGCACGGTTTGGCAACAAGCCGCCATAAACATTTGAAAGGAAATACGATGAGCAAGCGCGAATCGTCCAAATACAAAATTGACCGCCGTATGGGCGAAAACATCTGGGGTCGTCCGAAGTCCCCGGTGAACCGCCGCGAATACGGCCCGGGCCAGCACGGCCAGCGCCGCAAGGGTAAGCTGTCGGACTTCGGTGTGCAGCTGCGCGCCAAGCAGAAGCTCAAGGGTTACTACGGTGACCTGCGCGAGAAGCAGTTCCGCGCGATCTTCGCAGAAGCCGCCCGCCGCAAGGGCGACACCTCGGAAAACCTGATCGGTCTGCTGGAATCGCGCCTCGACGCGATCGTCTATCGCGCCAAGTTCGTTCCGACGGTCTTTGCTGCCCGTCAGTTCGTCAACCATGGCCACGTCACCGTCAACGGCGTCCGCGTCAACATCGGTTCCTACCGTTGCAAGGCCGGCGACGTCATCGAAGTTCGCGAAAAGTCGAAGCAGCTCGTGACTGTTCTGGAAGCCGTCAGCCTCGCCGAGCGCGACGTTCCCGACTATATCGAAGTCGATCACAACAAGATGGTCGCCACCTACGGCCGCGTTCCGACTCTCAGCGACGTTCCGTTCCCGGTCGTCATGGAACCGCATCTGGTCGTCGAATTCTATTCGCGTTAACAAAAACCAGGCGTTTTCGCATATGGAAAAGCCGCTCTTCCGGGCGGCTTTTTTGTTATTCGGAGAGAAGCGATGGCGGATTTGCAGGCGACCCTCGATAGCATTTACAGCGATATCCTGCCGCGTATCGGCGAGGGCAAGGTCGCCGACTATATTCCCGAGCTTGCCAAGGTGGACCCGCGGCAGTTCGGCATGGCGATCGTCACCGTCGACGGTCAGGTCTTTCGTGTCGGCGATGCGGATATCGCCTTTTCGATCCAGAGCATATCCAAGGTCTTTACGCTGACCTTGGCCCTCGGCAAGGTCGGCGAGGGACTGTGGAAACGCGTCGGACGCGAACCTTCGGGATCGGCCTTCAATTCGATTGTGCAACTCGAACACGAGAGCGGCATTCCCCGCAATCCCTTCATCAATGCCGGCGCGATCGCCGTCACCGACGTTGTCATGGCCGGCCATGCGCCGCGCGAGGCGATCGGCGAGCTGCTGCGTTTCGTGCGTTATCTCGCCGATGACGAGTCGATCACCATCGACGACAGGGTGGCGCGGTCGGAAACGCAGACCGGCTACCGCAATGTTGCGCTTGCCAATTTCATGCGCGCCTATCGCAATCTCGATCATCCCGTCGATCACGTGCTCGGAGTCTATTTCCATCAGTGCGCGCTCGCGATGAGCTGCGAGCAGTTGGCCCGCGCCGGGCTGTTCCTGGCGGCGCGGGGCAGCAATCCGATGACCGGTCATTCCGTGGTCTCGCCGAAGCGGGCGCGGCGCATCAATGCATTGATGCTGACCTGCGGCCATTATGACGGTTCGGGCGACTTTGCCTATCATGTCGGCCTGCCCGGCAAGAGCGGCGTCGGCGGCGGCATTTTTGCGGTAGCGCCCGGCATTGCCTCGATCGCGGTCTGGTCGCCGGGGCTGAACAAGGTTGGCAATTCGCAGCTTGGCGCCGTGGCGCTTGAGATGCTTGCGGCCCGCACCGGCTGGTCGGTTTTCGGCGATTGAGGCTGTGTTGCCGGATGACTTTCTGCTAAGGCAGGCAGACCTTCGATAGGACGGAGCAATGAATATCGCAGCCAACATCGCTGATGATCCGGAAACTGGCGAAATCGACGATGGCGCCGGCCCGGCACTCTTTGCCGATGCGCCACGTTCGATCTCCTTCAACAAGCTGCGCAAGCGCCTGCTCAGGCAAATACGTGAGGCTTTCGATGACTTTGACATGCTGAAGGGGCAGAAACGCTGGCTGGTCGGCCTTTCCGGCGGCAAGGATTCCTACGGTCTCATGGCGCTGCTGCTCGATCTCAAATGGCGCGGGCTGCTGCCCGTCGAGCTTATCGCCTGCAATCTCGACCAGGGACAGCCGAACTTTCCAAAGCATGTGCTGCCGGATTATCTGACGAAGATCGGCGTCCGGCATCGGATCGAATATCGCGACACCTATTCGATCGTGAAGGAAAAGGTGCCCGAAGGCGCCACCTATTGCTCGCTCTGTTCGCGGCTGCGGCGCGGCAATCTCTACCGGATCGCGCGGGAGGAGGGCTGCGACGCACTGGTGCTCGGCCATCACCGTGAGGATATTCTGGAAACCTTCTTCATGAATTTCTTTCATGGCGGGCGACTTGCCTCCATGCCGGCAAAGCTTCTGAACGACGAGGGCGACCTGATGGTGCTTCGGCCGCTCGCCTATGCCGCCGAGGACGATCTTGCCAGGTTCGCCGTCGCCATGCAGTTCCCGATCATCCCCTGCGATCTCTGCGGCTCCCAGGACGGGTTGCAGCGCAATGCGATGAAGGACATGCTCGCCGATATCGAACGGCGCATGCCTGGACGCAAGGACACGATGCTGCGGGCGCTTTCGCATGTGAACCCGTCGCATCTGCTCGATCCGAAGCTCTTCGACTTTTCCAGCCTTGGCGTCACCGATCCTTCATCAAAGGGCGGCTAAGCAGGCTGGCTCTTTGCATGAAGGACAGCAATTCGCATGACTATTTCAGATCAGGATATTCTCTTTCTCGGCGAATGCGTAAAGGAGGCGGCGCGTGCGGAGATCATGCCGCGTTTTCGCAACCTCGGCGACACGGATGTTTCGGAAAAAACCTCGGCAACCGATCTGGTGACGCAGGCGGATCTGCTTGCCGAACACCGGATCACCGCGGCCCTGAAAGAGCGCTTTTCCTCTGCACTCGTCGTCGGCGAAGAAGCCTATGACGCCGATAAATCGGTGGTGCCGGCGCTTGCCGATGCCGAGCTTGCCTTTGTCATCGATCCTGTCGACGGCACGTTCAATTTTGCCGCCGGACTTCCCGTTTTCGGAACGATGCTTGCGGTTACCGTCAGGGGCGAGACCGTCGCCGGCATCATTCACGATCCCGCTCTCGGCGACACGGTGACGGCGATCAAGGGGGCGGGCGCCTTTCTGACGCGCCAGGACGGGCAATCGAGCAGGTTGACGGTGGCTGAGCCTGCCGCCTTGAACGAGATGGTCGGCGGCATGTCGTGGGGCCATATGGAAGAGCCCGATCGCTCGCGCATCTGCGCCAACATGGCAAAGGCGCGTATGACCTTCGCTTTCAACTGCTCGGCCTATGAATATTGGATGGTCGCGTCTGGCAAGATGCATTTCATCGGGCACGCGAAGCTGATGCCCTGGGATCACCTGGCGGGCGTGCTCGCGCATCAGGAGGCGGGCGGCCACACGGCGAAATTCGATGGCACGCCCTATCGTCCGGGCGAGACGGTCGGCGGCATCATCTCTGCGCCTGACAAGGAAAGCTGGCAGCTGATCAGGCGCGAGATCGTCGGCATCTGATATAAGGCCTCGGCCGAAGTGAGAGGATTTGATATGACAACAAGCGTTGACGTGACCGCTCTTGCCGATCTCTTGCGCCGCGCGGCGAAGGCCGAGATCCTGCCGCGCTTCCGCCGGCTCGGTCGGGATGAAGTGCGCGCCAAGAGCGAGGCAACCGATCTTGTCACCGAGGCCGACGAGCAGGCCGAGCGGATGATCAAAGCGGAAGCGCAACGGCGCTGGCCGGACGCGCTGTTCCTCGGGGAAGAGTCGGTCGCGGCCGATCCGACCCTGCTTGGCAGGCTTGCCGATGCCGATCTCGCGATCGTAGTCGATCCGGTCGACGGAACGTTCAACTTCGCCGCCGGCATCCCGGCCTTCGGCGTCATGGCCTCGGTCATTTCAGGCGGCGAGACCATTGCCGGCATTATCTACGATCCGATGGGCGACGACTGGGTGATGGCGGAGAAGGGCGGTGGTGCCTGGCTGCGCAGGCCGGATGGCGAGACGCAGCGGCTGCAGGTCGCCGACCCTGTCGCGCTCGACCAGATGGTTGGCATGGCTTCGACCGGCTACCTGCCGGTGGCGAAGCGTGCCGAGGTCCTTGGCAATCTCGCCAAGGTGCGTTTCCTCACCAACTACCGCTGTGCTGCCCACGAATACCGCACCCTTGCCGGCGGGCACGTCCATTACCTGATGTACAACAAGCTGATGCCTTGGGATCATCTTGCCGGCACGCTGATCTCGCAGGAGGCCGGCGCGTATGCCGCCCGCTTCGACGGCTCGCCCTACCTGCCGCAGCATCTCGACGGTGGACTGCTGATTGCGCCCGACAAGGCATCGTGGGATACGCTACGGCGTGAGGTCGTTACCATCTAAATCTATGCGACCGGCCGTCGCAAAGCCGGTCGCAAATGACAATTCAGGCGTAGAATTTTTCCATCAGGAAGTTTTCCAGGCCCTGTCCGCGCTTCTCGACGATTTGCCGGGTTATCACGCGAAATCCTTTGCGTTCAAAGAACGAGCGAGCAGTTCTGCTTGCTTCCGTATGTATTCGGCGAAACCCCAGCCTGAGAGCCTCTTCTTCGACCCGGCCCAATAGGCGGGTTGCTGCGCCGACCCCTTGATAGCCAGGGTGCACGAACATCATGTCGACGCACCCATCGCTGGTGAGATCTGGAAAACCCACAGGGTTTCCGGCGATCTCTGCCATCCAGGCCGGTCTGCTCATCCTTCGCTTTGCCCATAGGCTGCGATCTTCCACCTTCGCCCAAGCTTCGATCTCGGCGGCGGAATAGTCTTTCGACGAGACTTCCCGGATGGAGCGCAGAAAAATCTCGATTGTGGCGTCCACGTCACCCGGCGCATAAGGCCTGATCAGAATTCGCTCGTCCATCAAGACCGCCTTGAATTGATCCGGTTCACCTGCCTCAGAAATGGGCGGCGCCCGGATCGAGCTGCGGACTGTCGCCGGGATGGGTGAAGAGCTTGCCGTTCTCAGCCCACAGCGTGGCTGCGATCGTCACCAGACCGAACAGCGCGAATCCGCCGAAGAGCGGCTGCACCGTGCCGTTGAACATCTGGCCGACCAGGCCGCCGAGAATAGCGCCGAAGGTCGTCGAGACGAAGCCGGTGATGGCGGTCGCCGTGCCGGCGAGATTGCCCATCGGTTCGAGGCTGATGGCGGTGAAATTGGTGGCGATCACCGCAAACATCATCAGAACGATAGTGAAGATGCTATAGGCGGTGGTGAAATCCGGCGTGCCCGCCAAGGCGATGACGAAGCCGAGAGCCGACAGTGCCGTGAAGATCAGCAGGGCGGCATGCGAGATCCGGCGCATGCCGAATTTGCGGACGAAGAAGCCGTTGGCGAAATTGGCGACGGCAATGCCGCCGGCGGTCGCCGCAAAGGCGATCGGCAGCCAGTCACCGAGGCCATAGACCTCGCCGAACACCTGCTGCACGGAAATCACATAGGCGCTGATGACGCCGGTGAACATGGTCAGACCGATCATGTAGCCGCAGGTGATGCGGTTGGTCAGCACGGTCCTGAGGCCGTCCGCGACCGAGCCGACCGACAGCGGCAGGCGTTCTGCCGGAGGAAGCGATTCCTTCAGCCGCAGAAGAGCCCAGACGAACAGGATGCTGGCGACGGCGCCGAGCAGGATGAAGATCCAGTGCCAGTTGGCATAGAGAATGATGAGCTGGCCGACCGAAGGGGCGACGATCGGCACGATCATGAAGACGATCATGACATAGGACATGACGCGGGCCATTTCGCGGCCGCCGAAGCAGTCGCGGACGATGGCCATGGTGGTGATGCGCACGGCCGCGCCGCCCACGCCCTGAACGAAGCGCATGAGGAGCAGCATTTCGAAGCTCGCTGTTGCGGCAGCGGCAAACATCGCGACCACATAGCAGGCGAGGCCACCGAGCAGGATATTGCGGCGGCCGAATGTGTCGGAAAGGCTGCCGAAGAATATCTGCGAGACGCCGAAGCCGAGGAAGAACACGCCGATGATGAGCTGGGCATCGTTGGTGTTGGTAACGCCGAGGGAATGGCCGATATTGGGCAATGCCGGCAGCATGCTGTCGATTGCCATGGCAATGCTGGCGGTCATGATGGCGATGGTGACGACGAATTCGCCGAAGCCCATGCCGATGCGGCGGGAACCCTGGTTTTCCTGGTGCGGTTTATGCGGCGGCGTCATGTGGTGAAATCCTGGATGCGGAAGGGACCGGCCATTCAAACGGCCGGGTTGTGCTGATGGAAGAGGCGGCCCTTTTCAGCAATCAGCACGAAGACGAGCCCGACGATCGATACGGCAAAATAACCGGCCACCATCGGCAGCGCCGTGCCGTCGAAGGCCTGGCCGATGCCGGCGCCGATAAGGGAGCCGCCGACCGTGCTCATGAAGCCGAGAACGGAGGAGGCGGTGCCGGCGACGTGCCCGAGCGGCTCCATGGCAAGCGAATTGAAGTTCGAGCCGATCCAGCCGAACTGGAACATGGCGAGGCCAAAGAAGGAGATAAACAGCGCAAACGGCATCGGCTCGGAGCTTGCCGTCTGGACGATCAGCCAGATGGTGTTGATGGCGATGAAGCCGAGGAGTGAGCCGTGTGACAGGCGGCGCATGCCGAGCTTGCCGACAAAACGGGAATTGAAGAAGGACGACAGCGACATGAAGATCGCCACGCCGGCAAAGGCGAACGGGAAATAGACGCCGAGGCCGTAGATGCCGACATAGATCTGCTGGGCGGAGTTGATGAAGCCGAATAGCGCGCCGAAGATGAAGGTGCTGGCGATGGTGTAGCAGAGCGCCACGCGGTTGGTCAGCACCAGCTTGAAGGCGCCGAAGATCGCGCGGGCGGTGAAGGGGCGGACATTCTGCGGATGCAGGGTTTCCGGCAGGCGGACATAGGCCCAGACGCCGATCGCCGTTGCCATTGTTGCGATGAAAAGGAAGATCAGGTGCCAGTTGCCGAAGAACATGACGATCTGGCCGGTGCCCGGCGCAATGACCGGCACGATCATGAAGACCATCATGATGAGCGACATGACTTCCGCCATCTGCCGGCCGCCATAGATGTCGCGGACGATGGAGATGGTGATGACGCGGGTGGCGGCCGAGCCGACGCCCTGGATGAAGCGCAGCACCAGCAGCCCGGCGAAGGAGGGAACGAAAACGATTCCGATGGCGGACACGATATAGACGACGAGACCGATCAGCAGCGGTGTGCGACGGCCGAAACGGTCGGAGAGCGGACCGTAGAACAGCTGGGCGCAGCCGAAACCGAGCAGATAGGACGAGACGACGAACTGCCGGTGATTCTCGCTTTCGACGCCGAGGCTCGCGCCGATCTGCTGCAGGGCCGGGAGCATGATGTCGATGGCAAGCGAGTTGATGGCCATCAGGAAGGCGGCAAGCGCGATGAACTCACGCTTGCCCATGGGCAGGCGGCCCGCGGACACGGCTTGTAATGAATCTGTCACAATGAAATTCCCATAAACAGGCCAAGGCGCTGCTCACCGCAGCGCCTCGGACTCGAGAAACAGATTTGGAAACCGGGCGGACGCCCGGTGACCGGTCAGGTCAGGCGGCGCCGCGCACGGTGATGCCATTTTCCTGGAGATGCTGCTGCAGCTCGCCAGCCTGGAACATTTCCCGGACGATGTCGCAGCCACCGACGAACTCGCCCTTTATGTAGAGCTGCGGGATCGTCGGCCAGTTGGAATAATCCTTGATGCCCTGGCGGATTTCCGAATCGGCGAGCACATTGATGCCCTTGTAGTCGACTCCGATGTAATCGAGAATCTGCACGACCTGGCCGGAGAACCCGCACTGCGGAAACTGCGGCGTGCCCTTCATGAAGAGGACGACGTCGTTGCTCTTGATTTCGTTGTCGATGAATTCGTGAATGCCGCTCATGGGACTTGATCCTTTCAACAGGCGAGTTAAAGGCCCGCCGTTTCAATCGTTTCCCTTAGATAGCATGTGACAGCAGGAATTCCAGCCGCCGCAGCCAAAAAAAGACTATCCGGTCAGACCACTTTGCGATTGTTGCCGTCGCGTTACGGTCGGAAGTCTGCTTCGCGCCTCAGACGCCACGCTGACGGCTGCGGCCGGCGGCGGTGCGGCGCTTGCTGACCTGTTTGCGGGCGCGCTTGCGCTTGGCCGTGGCCGTCTTCCGGCCAGCCGTCGTCGTCGCGGCGGGGCGGGCCTTGCGCCTCCTGCGCTTCGTCGTGACGCGACCGGTGGTCTTCTTCAGGATTTCCTTCAGCACGCTGTCGACGACACCCGATATCAGTTCTTTTACAAGATCGGCCACAAAACCCCTCCGTTCGCTTTGAAAAACGACGTGCTCGCTATTGAATTCCGGATGAGTTCGGTTAGCAAGACGGCTTTGAAATCATACCTGCTTTTTCGCTATATCGGCGGCCAGCAGGTGGTTTGCAGCAATATGCCGGCTATTTGCCCGGCCGGAACAGCCGAATGACATTGATAAAGAAGCGGGTCGTCCTGCATTTCCCGGGCTTCGAGCCGCTCGACGGTCTTGCCCATAGGGCGCGGTACGAACGCTCCGCCAGACAGAGTGCGGCCGCCTGGGGCTACTCCGTCGAAACCGGCGCGCCGGAGGAGGGAAGCGATCCTCTCAGCTTCGAGGTCACGACGGGCAGCGCAGGAACGCGCGAAACGGCGTCTGCCGCGGAGACCGGTTCCGCCGGCTGGTGGACGATGAGCCGGATCCACATGGTTGATCACGACATGCTCGTGCGCAGGCTGCGTGGGCGCAACATGCTGAGCCGGATCATTGCAGGCTTTCGGAGCTGCGCCGAGATCATGCTTGAAGGTGGCATGCGGGGATATTTCAGGCATGCGTGGCGTTTCGGCCTGTTCTTCCTCTTTCCGTTCCTGCTGACGGCGCTGGCAATCGCGCTGACCGCCGAGATGGTTATCCTGCCCTTTTGTCTCGGCTTCTCCGCCTGGCACGTGCTCTGGAGCGGGCCACTGGCGCTCTGCTTCTTCATCTTCGCCTTCCTGCCTTTTTCCGAGCGCTTCCATACGCTGCACCTTTTTGCCGATTGGGAAATGGCAGTGGCGCTCGGCCGTATGGATCGGGCCGACTTCAACGACTGGCTGGAAGAGCGGGCGACTGCGGTGCGCAAGTCTCTCGCCGAGGAGGCGGACGAGTACGTGATCTCCTCGCACAGCATGGGATCGAGCGTCGCCGCCCATGTCATCGGCATATTGCTTGAAAGGGAGCCGGAGATTTTCAAGGGCAGGCGCGTCGTGTTTGCCACGCTCGGCAGCGCCATTCTGCAATGCGCCCTGCTGTCATCGGCAACATTGCTTCGCGCCCGCGTCGGCCTGATCGCCCGCTGCCCGGAGATCTCCTGGCTTGACGTTCAATGCCTGACGGATTCGATCAATTTCTACAAGGTGCCGGTCGTTGCCGTCGCAGGCCATGCGGACGCGCCTCCGGCGAAGATCCTTCTTATCCGCGTCAAGCAGATGCTGACGGGCGAGCACTACCGGAAGATCCGCAAGGACCAGCTGCGCGTCCACCGGCAATATGTGCTGGGGCCAGATCTCAAGGCACCCTTTGATTTCACGCTGATGACGTCAGGTCCGATGCCGGCGTCGGTCTTTGCATCTCCGGATCAGAACAAGCTGCCGACTTGAGGGCTGGGTTCCGTCGGCAGCGTAGACTGAGGGGGACGTGGTTGTGTTGAATTGCTCCGTGAAGGAGCTCGACCCATTTCCGCATGCCGCCATCATGGGAGATTCTCTTCACCGTCGCCGGCCATGTGAACGTCTCCCGCAGCAGTTTCGTCCAGACGCCGTACGAAGTCCGCAAAGAAGGCCGAGGCATAAATGGATCTTCGGTGCACGGCGATCGTCTGGGGAATTTCGGAGAACGCTCCCTCCACCAGTCGGAAGCCGGAAATCCGCTCCGACGTCCGAACGAGGAATTCGGTCAATCCCGCAGCCGCGTCGCATTGCGACCCGACAAGGAGATCGATGGCAGCTGCCGGGCTGTCAGTAAGCGAGACAGTGGCTTCTTCAAGGATACGTTCGAGCTGCTTCGTATAGGCGGCGCTTCTTGCGGAGGCTATCCGCACTCCTTCAGCATCAACGTCTCCGACCGTTCGAAACGCTGAGTCCTCCGGCACCAAATAGGTCGCTCTGACCGAGATGTAGGGAGGTGAAAAGGAAAACCGGTCGGCTCTCGAGGGATCCGAGGCAATGAAAGCAATGTCCCACTCGCCGCGATCCGCAGCCGCGAGGATGTCGGCGGCCGAACCGTACTGGATCAGCGACACTCTGCGATCCAGCTGTTCGGCAATTTGGTGGCCGATCCGAGCGCTTGGACCGACCAAGGCGCCGGCCTGATCGTCCCAATGGACCAATGCTGCATTCGACATGTTGACGGCGGCCCGGATTACGCCCGCGGGCGCTATCTCGGACAGAACCTTCTTCCGCGTCGACATCGGCGCGAACTCCCTAAGATGCAAACCGAGATGCGAGCGCTTCCGATCCTCTCGCAAGGAGGGCGACGTCTACGCCAACGGCGGTGAACAACGTCCCGAGCGAAATGCAACGGGCTGCGAACGACTCGTCCGGCGTGAGGATGCCTGCCGGCTTTCCAAGAATTTTCAGACGTCCGATCGCGTCCTCGATCGCCGCGATCACCTCGGGATGCCCCGGTTGGCCGGGATGGCCGAAGCTAGCCGCCAGGTCGGCGGGGCCGATGAAGATGCCGTCGACGCCTTCGGTCGCTGCGATGGCCTCCAGCCGACCGAGTGCCTCTCGGGTCTCGATCTGCAGAAGCAGGCAGATCTCCTGTTCGGCAATCCGCGCGTAGTTCGGCACGCGCCCGAAGCGGGTGGCGCGCGTCAAGGCGGAGACCCCGCGAACCCCGTGCGGCGGATACCGTATGGCGGCGACCGCCGCCTTCGCTTCCTCTTCGTTCTGCACATAGGGAACGAGGAGCGTCTGGACGCCGATATCCAGAAAGCGCTTGATCAGCACCGGATCGTTGAATGCCGGGCGTACGACCGGGGAAACGTCGTAAGGCGCGACCGCCTGCAATTGCGGCAGGACGGTGAGGACGTCGCTTGGAGAGTGCTCGGTATCGAACAGCACCCAATCGAAGCCTGACGGCGCGACGATTTCTGCCGCGTAGCTTCCGGGAAGGCCGCACCAGAGACCGATCTGGCTTTCACCGGCTCTCAGTTTCCGCTTGAAGTGATTGACGGGAAGTTCCATCGGCGCCTCACACGAACGAGACGCCGATGGAGCCGACCGGACCGTAGTCGGCCTGGATGACATCGCCCTTGACGATGTCCACGGGGCGGGTGAACGAGCCGGCAAGCACGATCTGGCCCTTCTTCAAGCCGCCTCCGACGGCATGGAGTTTGTTCACGAGCCAGGCGACACCCGCGGCCGGATGCCCCATTATAGCTGCGGAAACACCAGATTCCTCGATGATGCCGTTTTTCGAAAGCGTCGCGCCGACCCAGCGGATGTCGATATCCATCGGCCGGATGATGCGGCCGCCCACGACGATCGCTCCGAACGCGGCGTTGTCGGCGATCGTATCGGTGATCGCTCTGGGCACCTCGGTTCGGTAGTCGATGATCTCAAGCGCGGGAACGACAAATTCAGTCGCGCGCATGACATCATAGATCCGAGCGCTCGGTCCTTCGAGATCCTCTCCCATTACGAAGGCGAGCTCGACTTCCAAGCGAGGCTTGATAAACAGCTCCGCCCTGATCTGCGCGCCGTCGTTATAGAGGGCGTCGTCGAGAATGACGCCGTAGTCGGGCTCGGTCATTTTCGAGGCCATCTGCATCGCCCGAGATGTCAGCCCGATTTTATGACCCGCGATCCGCGCGCCCTTTGCAATCCGTGCCTGCGCCCAAAGCGCCTGGATCTTATATGCGTCTTCAAGTTCGAGATCCGGGTATGTCTTACTTGGCTGGACGATGGGTCTGCGGTCAGTTTCTGCCCTCAGCAGCGCGTCGGCTGCGGCCTGGCGTTCCTTTTCGGTGATCATTATTTAGCTCTGCTGGTTGCTTACTTGATCGGGGGACGCGGCAGGATGGCCTCGCCCGGCTCCATGACGTAGGTGTAGTCGAGCGAGAACCACGGGCCAGTGACGTCCGCGTTGGACGGGTGCGGCTCGTCATGACGGACAAAGTCGCCTGTCAAAGCCGCGGTGACGCCGAACTGCACATCGGAATCAATGTTCGGATCGCTCGGGTCGAAGACCTGGGAGATGAGAGTTTTGTATCCCTCTTTGAAGATCAGGGCGTGCAGATGCGCAGGTCGGTAAGGGTGGCGGCCTTGCACTTGGAGAAGCCGACCTACGACCCCGTCGACAGGGATGGGATAGCCCACCATCTTGACCGTTCTAAACCAGAACCGACCCTCGTCGTCCGTGGTGAACTTGCCGCGCAGGTTCATTTCCGCCTGATCAGGATCCTGGTTCTCGTAAAGGCCGACAGGAGAGGCGTGCCATACGTCGATTTCGGCGCCCGGGATGGGCTTGCCACCCCGATCAACCACCTTCGCGTGGACGAACAAGGGTGTTCCCGGCGTTTCCGACCGGATGATGGTTCCGCCGTTTTCGACCCGCGGAGAGTTGAGCCGCCAGAACGGCCCGAGTAGCGACTGTGAAGTCTCGGTTTGCCCGTTGTCGCCGTTGTTGAGCAGGCACACAAGCGAGGAGACGCCAAGCGATCCGGCCATGAGCACGAATTCGTTGTGGCTGTCGGTCTGCAGCCGGCCGATTTCGTTGAGGATGGCGGTCGCTTCGCGAAACTCGACTTCCGACAGCCTGACTTCCCGCACGAATGCGTGGAGATGCTTCACCATTGCGACGAGTATGTCCCGCAACCGTGGATCTTCGGTGCGGTTCATCACGGCGAGGACGGCCGGCGTCAACTCGCTTTCCGTTCTGATTGTCATAAGGCTACCTCCCAATGAGGTTCGACTATCAAAATAATCGATTATCTGTCAAGCTGTAACTGTACATTCCATCCTGACGGCTAATGTAAATACGCCTGAATATGGCAATAAACCTCTGAAATATCATGATTAAAATGGCGTTATAAAGGCGCAGCCACGGAAGCTCAATGCTTTTCGGTGCGTCCGGGTTGACACGAATAATCGTTTATTGTACCGATAATCGAAACTTGCGCTGGATTGCTGGGAGGAAGAATGGACACGGCCGACGACAGCTCTCTTGGGCCGTTGACAGAAGATGTGCCGTCAATCGGCTTTCTCGACGATGGCAAGAACACCATCGGCAGCCAACTCGCATCGCGCCTTCGGGAGGCGATTATCTCCGGTGAGCTGGAAGCGGGAAGCAAGATCAATCTCGACAAGGCGCGGAAGACTTTCAACGTCAGCCTAAGCCCGTTGCGGGAGGGCTTAGCCCGGCTCATTTCAGACGGCCTGGTCGAGTTTCAGGACAACAGAGGCTATCGCGTCGCGCCAATCTCGCTGGCTAATCTCGAAGAGGTCACGAGCCTGCGCGAGGAGCTCGAGGTTTTCGCGCTGCGTGAATCCATGCGTCTTGGCGACGTCGAATGGGAGGGCAACATCATGCGTGCGCTTCATCGTCTTAACCGCACGGAGCGCGACGCCGCGCGTCCCGAAACGCTAGAGCACTGGGAAGCGCTTCATCGCGAATTCCACCTCACCTTGATCTCTGGCTGTGGCAAACCTCTGCTATTTCACTTCTGCAGTCTTCTGCTGAATCTCAATGACCGATATCGCCGCGTTTTCCTGATCCGTACATCGGGAGACCGCAATGTAGGGCAGGAGCACAGCGAGATTGCCCAGGGAGCGGTCGCGCGTGATGTCGGCTATGCCTGTGAGAAGCTCCGCCAGCACATCCATCGCACCGGCACCAATCTCCGCAACCATCTCGCGACGAAAGGGATCGCATGATGGCCGACGCGACATCGAAATCGGCGCCCCTGATTGGCGTTGCGCATTTCTCATCGATATTGCTGCCTCCCGTGCAATTTGCGAAGGTTGCCGCCCGCGCAGGGTTCTCCAGGATCGGGCTCAGGCTGAATCCGGCGTTCCCTGGTGCGCCTTACTACGAGCTGCCTGTCGGTGGTTCGGCTGCAGGCGATCTGAAATCCGTGCTTGCCGGCGAAGGCGTCGAGGTTTTCGATATCGAATTCTTCGTAATCGACCCCTCATTCAAGGCCTCGTCGGTTGAGGCCACCATCGCTGCGGCTGCAAACATTGGAGCGCGCCGTCTCAGTGTCTGCGGCGACGATGCTGACCAAGCCAGATTGGTATCGAACTTCTCGGATTTCTGCGGCCTCGCGGGCCAGTACGGCTTAGCTGTCGACATCGAGAACATGGGTTGGCGGGTGATTAAAACCTTTCAGGACAGCGTCAATCTTGCGAAGGCGAGCGGTGCCCGCAATGCCGGTGTCCTCGTCGACGGAGTCCATTTCTTCAGGAATGGCGGCACACTCGCCTCGCTCCGAACCGAGATCGGCTGGGTAAAGCACGTTCAGTTGTGCGATGTCGCTGGACCGGCGCCGGTGACAGCAGAGGAGATGGTCGCTGAAGCTAGAGGTGGGCGGCTCGCACCGGGGGAGGGCGAATTGCCGTTGAAGGAACTCGTCGCAACGGTCGATAGCTCCGCGGCGATCTCGGTGGAAGTCCCACTCGCAGGGTCTGTCCCGCCTGAGACGCATTTGAAACATCTGTACGACAACGCCGAAGGATTATTCGGGCCGGATCGCTGATCCGGCGCCGGCGAGGCGTGAGCCGCGTCGGAGGGAGGAAGTCAACATATGGGTTATACGTTCGATTTTGGTGCGGTCTTCGACCGCGCCCCGGAATTGCTGTGGGGTTCGCTTGGAACGCTCGGTCTGGCGGTTGTCGGAATGATCCTTGCGCTCGCGATCGGTATTGTCGGCGTCGCTGCGAGAACGTCCAAGAACAAACTCGTTCGGGCTCCGGTGATTGCCTTTGTCGAGATTGTCCGAAACACACCGTTTCTGGTGCAGATATTCTTCATCTACTTCGCGCTTCCGCTCATGGGTATCCGTCTCAACCCCACCGCTACCGCCATCATCGCGCTGGGGATCAACGGGGGCGCCTATGCGATTGAGATCATACGAGGCGGCGTGGAAAGCGTGAGCAAGGGGCAGGTCGAGGCGGGCTTTGCGTTAGGCCTGCATAAAACCGATGTGTTCCGGCTGATCGTTCTGAAGCCGGCTCTCCGGGCGATCTATCCGTCCCTGACCAGCCAGTTCGTGATGCTGACCTTGACGACTTCGGTCTGCACTTCGATCGCCGCCTACGAGCTGACCTCGGCGGCGCAGCGAATCGAATCCGACACTTTCCGGAGTTTCGAGGTCTATTTCAGCGTGACCGCAATCTATCTGCTCATCTCGAGCCTGATGATGGGCATCTTCGCCCTTATCTCCCGTTCCTACTTCAACTACCCGACCCGATAGGAGGCGTTCATGGGTCCCATCGGTGAAAACGAGCTGTTCTTTCTCTTGCAGGGTCTGAAGTGGACTGTGCTGCTGGCCATCATCGGGTTTGTCGGAGGAGGTGTATTTGGAATCCTGATCGCTCTGGTGCGCACGTCGCAGAACCCTGTCGCACGCTACGCATCGTCGGGCTACATAGCGCTCTTCCAGGGCACGCCGCTCCTGATGCAGCTCTTCGTCGTCTACTACGGCGTCGCGCTATTGGGCGTCGACGTCAATGCATGGATCGCTGTGGCCATCGCGTTCACCCTCCATGCAAGCGCCTTCCTTGGCGAGATCTGGCGCGGCTCGATCGAGGCCGTTCCGAAGGGCCAGACCGAAGCCGCGAACGCACTGGGGCTGCATTACGTCTCCCGGATGAAGGACGTTGTCCTGCCGCAGGCGCTGAAGATTTCGATGCCTGCAACCATCGGATTTCTCGTTCAGCTGATCAAGGGCACATCGCTCGCAGCAATCGTCGGCTTTATCGAGCTTACCCGTGCCGGACAGATCATTTCAAACCAGACCTACCGTCCACTGCTCGTCTTTGGGATCGTCGGAATGGTCTACTTCATTATTTGTTGGCCTCTTTCCCACATCGGGAGCGGCCTCGAAAAACGGATGGCGAAAGCTGCCCGGTAACCTTGCTTCGCCCGAAGCAAGACCACAGAGGAGGAGAACGTAATGCATAGCAATCGCAGACAATTTCTTGGAATGGCCCTGGCTACGGCCGCCTTCGTCACGGTGGGCGCAGCTGCGGCTTCCGCGGCGACCGTCGAGGAGATAAAGGCCAAGGGCACGATCGTCGTCGGCATTCAGGGCGACAACGCGCCATGGGGCTTCGTCAACACGAGCGGCAAGCAGGACGGGTTCGATGCCGATGTCGCGACACTTTTCGCCAGGGAACTCGGAGTTAAAGTCCAGTTCCAACCGCTTGCCGTCGCCAACCGCATTCCGGCCCTGACCACCGGCAAGGTCGACATCCTGTTCGCCACGATGGCAATGACGGAAGAGCGCGCCAAATCGATCCAGTACAGCAAGCCATACGCGGCGAACACGATCTCGCTTTATGCGGCAAAGGCCGACACCGCGAAAACGCCTGCCGATGTTGCTGGGTGGGAAATCGGCGTGCCGAAGTCCAGCTCGCAGGACAAGGCCATTACCGACGCTGTGGGATCGACGGCGACCGTCCGCCGCTTCGACGACGACGCTTCAACCATTCAGGCGCTGGTCTCCGGACAGGTCAAGGCCGTCGGAGGCAACATGTTCTACGGACAGCGGCTGGATGCCGCCAGCCCAGGCACCTACGAGCGGAAGATCGACTTCCTGACGACTTACAATGGCGTCGGAACGCGACTGGGCGAGAAGGACTGGAACGAGGCCGTCAATGCCTTCCTCGACAAGATCAAGGCTAATGGCGAACTTGCAGCCATCACCAAGAAGTGGATGAAGATCGATCTGCCGACGTTCCCGGAATCCATTCCCAACATCCCGTTCACCGTCAAGTAAAGCATAAATGGAGGGCGCCGTGCTCAGTTCCGCTAACGACCAGCCGACATTGATATCGCTTGAAAAAGTGGAGAAGTGGTACGGCTCCTTCCATGCGCTGAAAAACATCAGCCTGTCGGTTCGCAAAGGCGAGAAGATCGTCCTCTGCGGGCCTTCGGGTTCCGGCAAGTCGACGTTGATCCGCTGCATCAACGCCCTCGAGCTAATTCAGGAGGGCAGGATCGTCGTCGAGGGGCAGTTGCTCGACGGCACCAGCAAGGCGGTTGATGCCATTCGGCGCGAAGTCGGGATGGTGTTCCAGAACTTCAATTTGTTCCCGCACATGACCGTTCTGCAGAACTGCGCGCTCGCGCCCATGAGGGTCCGCGGAACGAGCCGCGCTGACGCCGAGCGACTGGCGAGAAAATACCTCGAACGGGTTCGAATCCTTGATCAGGCGGAGAAGTATCCCGCGCAGCTCAGCGGAGGGCAGCAGCAGCGTGTCGCTATTGCCAGGGCCCTTTGCATGGAACCCAAGGCGATGCTGTTCGACGAACCGACATCTGCGCTCGATCCGGAAATGGTCAAGGAAGTGCTGGACACGATGATCGGACTGGCACGCGACGGCATGACCATGATCTGCGTCACCCATGAAATGGGCTTCGCCCGCCAGGTTGCAGACAGGGTCATCTTCATGGCTTCCGGCGAGATCGTAGAGGAGGCCGAGCCCGAGGTCTTCTTCAAGTCTCCGAAGCATGAGCGCACCAAGGCTTTCCTTGGCGAGATCCTCGCACATCACTGAGGTGATTGGGTTATTGAAATGAATAACAAAAAATTTCTCGTCGGTCTCATCGGGGCCGACATCCAAATGTCGAAGTCTCCCGCACTGCACGAAACCGAGGCGCGGCACCTGGGGCTGGATTACCATTACGAACTCTTCGATTTCGCCGAACGCGGTCTAACCGCTTCTGCGCTGCCTGAATTGCTCGCCGAACTTGAGGACCGCGGCTTCGCTGGAAGCAACATCACGCACCCGTGCAAGCAGACGGTCATCGCTCATCTCACAAGCCTATCCGAGGACGCCGAGATGCTCGGAGCAGTCAACACGGTCGTGCTTCGGGACGGAGAGCGGATCGGGCACAATACGGACTGGTATGGATTCTACAAGAATTTCGAGCGCGGTATGGCTGGTGTCGCCAAAACTCACGCCATCCTGCTCGGGGCAGGCGGCGCAGGGGTCGCCGTCGCGCATGCGGCAATCAAGCTCGGCATCGGGATGCTCTCGATCTTCGACCAGGACGCACATCGCGCCGCCACACTTGCCGATCAGCTCAACCGACGCTTTTCCAGAACCTGCGCCCAACCGATCAGAGACGTCGGTGCGGTGCTCGCTTCGGCCGACGGGCTGATTCACGCTACGCCGACGGGCATGCGAAGTCATCCGGGTCTCCCGATCGAACCGGAATGGCTTCACCCACGTCACTGGGTCGCCGATATCGTCTACATGCCGCTTGTGACCGAACTTCTGGCTCTGGCAGAGAAGAAGGGGTGCAGGACCTTGCCGGGAGGCGGCATGACGGTGTTCCAGGCGGCGGCGGCCTTTGAACTGTTCACGGGTGTAAAACCGGATGCGGAGCGCATGTCGCGCCACTTCGAAGAATTGTGTAGAGCTACAGCCTGACCGGGAGGACACGCCTTGCCGCACATCATTATCGACTATAGCCAGGGTGCTGCCGAACGGGTGGCGATCGATGAATTGACCAGAGCGGTCCACCACCGGGTGCGAGACGGAGGCCTGGTGAAGCCCACTGCCGTGCGGACCTTCGCCAGGGAGGCGACCTTCTCCTGCGTCGGCGACGAGCATCCGGAAAATCACTTCATCCAGATAATCGTGCGCATGGCGCCTGGCCGGCCGGCAGAAACCAAGCGGGAATTGTTGAAGTCGGTCCTCGAAGCTGCGCGCGCTGTCGCAGCTCCCGCGCTGCAAGCAGGCCGGCTGGGGCTGCGGGCCGATCTTTACGAATCCGATCCGAATTTCGCATTCCAGGAAATAGCGTTCGCCTGAGCTTGGCAACGCCTTACACAAGGAAAATCGCAATGAGCCTGATCTACGTTCTTAATGGCCCAAACCTCAATTTGCTCGGCAAACGTCAGCCTCACATCTATGGTCACGAGACGCTGGCCGGTGTCGAGGCAGACTGCCGGAAACTGGCCTCGGAACTCGGCCACGAGATCCGTTTCCACCAGAGCAACCGTGAATACGAAATCATCGACTGGATCCACGAAGCGCGCGAAGACGGAGCCGGTATCGTCATCAATCCGGCCGCATTCACCCACACGTCGCTTGCGATACTCGATGCCTTGAACACGTTCGAAGGTCCAGTCATCGAGATCCATATCTCCAACATGTATAAGCGCGAAAGCTTCCGTCATCATTCCTTCGTTTCCCACCGCGCCGACGGCATCATCACCGGTCTTGGTACGGAGGGCTATCAGCTCGGAATCCGGCGCGTCGCGACGATGCTCACGGCAACGACGAAGGACTGACAAATGACTCCTCCGGTCAAACTGGCGGTCCTCGGCGCGGGGCTTATCGGGAAGCGCCACATCAAACACGTGCTGGACGAACCGATGGCGGAGCTTGTCGCTATCGTCGACCCGAGCCCGGTTGGAGAGGCGATCGCCAGCGAGGTCGGCGCCAAATGGTTTTCGACCTTCGCTGAGATGGTCGCCGCAGCGCGCCCTGACGGCGTCATCATTGCGACACCCAACCAGATCCACGTCAGAAACGGTTTTGAAGCCGTAGAAGCCGGCATCCCGGCATTGATCGAGAAGCCAATCGTCGACGATATTGCCGCTGGCGAGAGGCTCGTTGAGATGGCCGAGGCCAAAGGGGTTCCGCTGCTGACCGGGCATCATCGCCGACATAATCCGATGATGCAAAAAGCTAAACAGGTTATCGAAAGCGGAAAGCTCGGGCGAATACTGATCGTGAATGCCATGTTCTGGCTATTCAAACCGGAGGAATACTTCGACACTTCCTGGCGGCGCGAACGCGGCGCGGGACCAGTCTTTCTCAATCTGATCCACGACATCGACAACCTCCGCTATTTATTCGGGGATATCACGGCGGTCCAGGCGCTCGAATCCAACGCAGTTCGCGGAAACGCCGTTGAGGAGACCGCAGTGATCCTGATCGAGTTCAAAAACGGAATTCTCGGCACTGCTTCCGTTTCGGATTCCGTCGTCGCGCCATGGAGTTGGGAGATGACGACCGGCGAAAACCCCGCCTATCCTAAAACTGAGGAGGCCTGCTACATGATCGGCGGCACGCACGGGTCGCTGTCGGTGCCGTCACTAAACATGTGGAGCAATCCCGGCAGCAGGGGCTGGACGGAACCGTTCGAATGTCATCGCGCCAAAATCGAAAACCAGGATCCGCTGGTCCTGCAGATACGCCAGCTTTGCAGGGTCATTAGAGGGGAAGAAGCGCCGCTGGTCAGCGGACGTGAGGGACTAGAAACCTTAAAGGTTATCGACGCCGTGAAGCGATCCGCCGCAGCGGGCAAGCGAATCAGCCTGACCTAAATGGTTGCGTGCCAGCTCACGGCGGTCGGGAGCGTTACGCGCGGTGGCGGCATCCCTGGGACATCCCTCGAGTCAGGCCCGAGGACAGGAATGAGGGAGGTTGAAGTACGGCGCACAACGAGGCCGGACACCTTTGTCATCCAGAACCGCTTTGCAGAGAACTAAAGACCCGGCAGGAAGGAATCCTTCCATCCGGGTCTCTTTATTTCAAAGCTTCAACCGGCCGAAGCCGGTATGTCAATCCGGCGCGGATGTCTGCAGAGCGAGAGCGTGCAATAGGCCGCCCATGTTGCCCTTCAGCGCCTCATAGACCATCTGGTGCTGCTGCACGCGGCTCTTGCCGCGGAAGGCTTCGGCGACGACTTCGGCGGCGTAGTGATCGCCGTCGCCCGCGAGATCGCGGATCGTCACCCTGGCACCGGGAATCCCAGCCTTGATCATGTCTTCGATATCGCCGGGTTTCATGGCCATGATGTTACTCCTTGCGCATCATTCCGCGGCAAGTTCGCCGCGGCCTTCCATGAAATCAGGGAACCACGATTCATGGGCATCGCGCAATTGCTGAATCGGCAGTGAAATAAGATCGCCGACATCAAGTGCATCTCCACCGACCGTGCCGAGGCGACGGAAGGGAACGCCGGCACCTTCCGCATTGACGCAGACGAAATCGGCAACATCGGCCGGCACAGCCAGCACGTAACGGGCCTGGTCTTCGCCGAAGAGCAGCGCATGCGCAGCACCCTTGCCTTCGCCCAGACCGATCTTCATGCCCTTGTTCGAGGCCATGGCCATTTCGGCGAGCGCGACGGCCAGGCCGCCCGAGGAAATGTCGTGGCAGGCGGTCGCCTGGCCGTTGCGGATGACGGAGCGGACGAAATCGCCGTTGCGGCGCTCGGCGAAGAGATCGACTTCCGGCGCCGGCCCTTCACGGCTGGAGAGCAGGTCCCTGAGATAGACGGACTGACCGAGATGGCTGCCGTCCACGCCGATCATGATCACCTTGTCGCCGTCATTGGCGCTGCCGATGCGGACCATCTTGCGCCAGTCCGGCAGCAGGCCGACGCCTGCAATCGTCGGGGTCGGCAGGATGGCGACGCCATTGGTCTCGTTGTAGAGCGAGACGTTGCCGGAGACGATCGGGAAATCGAGCGCCCGGCATGCTTCGCCGATGCCCTTCACCGCCTGAACGAACTGGCCCATGATCTCAGGCTTTTCGGGGTTGCCGAAGTTGAGATTGTCGGTGGCGGCAAGCGGCTCGGCGCCCGTCGCGGTGATGTTGCGCCAGCATTCGGCGACCGCCTGCTTGCCTCCCTCGAACGGATCGGCCTCGACATAACGCGGCGTCACGTCGGAGGAGAAGGCGAGCGCCTTGCTCTTGTGGCCATCGACGCGCACGACGCCGGCGTCGCCGCCGGGGAGCTGCAGCGAATTGCCCTGGATCAGCGTGTCATACTGTTCGTAAACCCAGCGGCGGCTCGACTGATTGGCGGAGCCGACGAGCTGGAGCAGCGCCTGGCCGTAATCCTTGGGGGCGGCGACGAGATTGGCGGGCAGGGGCGCAGGCTTGCCGGATTCGCGCCAGGGGCGATCATATTCCGGCGCCTGGTCGCCGAGATCCTTGATCGGCAGGTTGGCGACTTCTTCGCCCTGGTGCATGACGCGGAAGCGCAGGTCGTCGGTGGTCCTGCCGACGATGGCGAAATCGAGGCCCCATTTGACGAAGATCGCCTTGGCTTGCTCTTCCTTCTCCGGCTGCAGCACCATGAGCATGCGCTCCTGGCTTTCCGACAGCATCATCTCGTAGGCGGTCATCCGCTCTTCACGGACCGGCACCTTGTCGAGTTCCAGAAGAATACCCAGATCGCCCTTGGCGCCCATTTCGACGGCCGAGCAGGTGAGGCCGGCCGCACCCATATCCTGGATAGCGATGACGGCGCCGGTCTTCATCAGTTCGAGGCAGGCTTCGAGCAGGCATTTTTCGGTGAAGGGATCGCCGACCTGAACCGTCGGGCGCTTCTCCTCGATCGATTCGTCAAATTCAGCCGAGGCCATCGTCGCGCCGCCGACGCCGTCGCGGCCGGTCTTGGCGCCGAGATAGACGACCGGAAGGCCGACGCCCTTGGCTTCAGACAGGAAGATGGCATTCGATTTCGCGATGCCGGCGGCAAAGGCGTTGACCAAGATGTTGCCGTTATAACGCGCATCGAACTCGACTTCGCCGCCGACGGTGGGAACGCCGAAGGAATTACCGTAGCCGCCGACGCCGGAGACGACACCGGAGACGAGATGGCGGGTCTTGGGATGATCCGGCTCACCGAAGCGCAGCGCGTTCATCGCGGCGATCGGCCGCGCGCCCATGGTGAAGACGTCGCGAAGGATGCCGCCGACGCCGGTCGCAGCACCCTGATACGGTTCGATGTAGGAGGGGTGATTGTGGCTCTCCATCTTGAAAACCACGCAATCGCCGTCATCGATATCGACGACGCCGGCATTCTCGCCGGGCCCCTGGATGACGCGCGGCCCCTTGGTCGGCAGTGTCCGCAGCCATTTCTTCGAGGATTTGTAGGAGCAGTGCTCGTTCCACATGGCCGAGAAGATGCCGAGTTCGGTGAAGGTCGGCTCGCGGCCGATCAGATCCAGAATGCGCTGATACTCATCCGGCTTCAGGCCGTGGTTTGCAATGAGGTCCGGCGTGATCGGGATGGTGTTTGGAATGGTCATGAGCGGAAAGTCCCTGGCGCGTTTTGCGCTGTCTTTAGCTTATGTAGCGGCGACGCGCGACAGAAAAAAGCCCACCGTCAACAGAGGGCGGGCAGGCTTTTCTCGTAAAGGCGGCAATCGCTCAGAACTTGTAGCCGATCTGGATGCCGGCGCGCGTCATGCCGTCGTTCGGGCCGTCGCAGAGATTGGCATGAGAGGAGTGGGCGATCTGGGCCATCACGTTCCAATTGCGGGTGAAACGGTAACCGGCGCCGACATATTCGTGGAACAGAACGCGACAGCCGAGTTCCGGGCCGTCATCATTGTCGTCCAGCTCGCCGGTGTGGATGACGCCGCCGAATCCGGTTTCGGCAAAGAGCTTTTCGTTGAGATCGACCGTCCAGGTGAAGCCCGTGAAGAATTGCGTTGCTTCACCCGAGGTGCCGATGGAGGTCCCAAGATGGACGCGGGGATGCAGCAGCTGTTGTTGCCAGCCGACAGCCCCCTCATATCCGAAAGGATCGAAGAGAGCGGTAATCTCCGGAAAGACGCCATCTTCCCCGGCCCGACCCGATTGCACCGAGGCGGAAGCCCCGAAACGCAATTCATCGAATATCTGCTCGCTGGCATTGGCCGAATCCACCATCGAGGCGGCGGCTACGACTGCCACGGATGCCAGCCCCAAGAAGCGTAACGCGATCCTTCCGAACTCGACCCTCATCTGCCGTCCTTTGATTCGCACCAAGCGGGAATAACAAAGAGGTAGCACGGGGGGCGAGGCGGTAAAGCGCTCTCGTCAGGCGTGTGCGCTTTTTCGAAATTATGGCGTGCATTTGCAACAGATCATATTTCGCCGTCATAGGCGGAACCGCCATTTTCCAGCAGCCGGCGCAGGATCATCAGGCCTGCGGTCAATTCCTGGCCTGTTTTGGGTGAGGAGAAACCGATGCGAATGCGGTAGTAGGTTTTCTCGCCGCGGGCCGCCTTGAACTCGTCTTCGTCATCGACCAGCACGCCGTCGCGAAAGGCGGCATTCTTGAAGGTGCCGGACATCCAGGGCTCCGGCAATTTCAGCCAGAGGAAAGGCGCATGCGGATGCGACGCGAAGTCGAAACCCTGCAGATGTTCGCGGGCGAGATGGGCGCGCCGGGAGAGTTCCCCGATAACCTCCTTGCGGATGTCGTGCGCCCGGCCGCTTTCGACCAGGCGGGCACAGGTCTCTGCCAGGATGAAAGGCAAGCCGCCAGTGACCATCCTGTGCGTCACCTTGATGCGCTGGGCAAAATGCGGCGGGCAGGCGACCCAGCCGCCGCGCACACCGGCGGCGACTGATTTCGACAGGCCGTTGACCAGAAAGGTGCGGTCGGGCGCAAGGGAGGCGATGAGCGGCGTCTCATCGTCGGCCATGCCGCCGTAGAGGTCGTCCTCGATCAGCCAGACGCTGTGCTTTCGGGCGATTGCGGCAATTGCCGCGCGCCGCTCATGGGGCATGATCGTCACTGTCGGATTGTGGACAGTCGGCATCAGGAAGGCGATCTTCGGATGCTGCTGCTGGCAGAGCCGTTCGAAATCATCGGGAATGACGCCGAATTCGTCGGATGCGACCGTTACCGTGCGGCGGCCGAGAAGGCGGGCGCTGCGGCTGACCTGGGTGTAGGTCAGATTTTCGAAAACGATCTTGTCGCCCGGCGCCGAGACAGCGGCAATAACGGCGACCGCCGCGGCATGGGCGCCGAGCGTCGGCACGATGTTTTCGACTTCCGGCGTCCAGCCGCTGCGGGCAAGCCAGCGGCGGCCCGCCTCGAACCAGTTGCGCGGAAAACTTCGGGAATAGGAGGAAATCTCGGTGAGATGCTGTTCGCCGATCTCGGCGAGGATGGCTGAGATGATCTTGCCCTGGCCGAGGTCGGGGGCGGCTGTCGTATCGAAACGGATCTTGTCGGCAGGCGCGTCCTGAAAGCGAGTGCCGCCGAGCGAGACGGCCACTGGATCGGCTTGTTCACCGGGCGGCGTCTCGGCGCGGTTCAGCACATAGGTGCCGCGGCCAACCTCGCCGGCAACCAGGCCGCGCTCGTGCACCAGCGCATAGGCGCGGCCGATCGTGCCGATCGTCACGCCGATATCATAGGCAAGATTGCGCTGCGGCGGCAGTTTGCTGCCGGCGGGCAGGGCGCCGCTCGCAATGGCGGATTCGATGCTGTCGGCAAGCCGGAGATAGACCGGCCCGGAGCCGCGGGAAAGATCTGGAAGCCAATTTGTCATGGTGACAATTGCTATATTGTCACCATGTCCCTGTCAAGATTAAGAGTCAATTCCAAGGACGAACCGAGAGGATTCCTGGAATGTCTGCATTGCCCGAAATCAATACGCCAATTGTGCCGATTGTCTCTTATGAGGACCGGCGCGTCATCCTTCCCAGTCCGCCTGCCGAGGCGACGACGCGTCTGGGATGGATCTGGGCTGCCATTCGTCTCTGGCATCAGAAGCGGGAGGGCCGCCGCGCGCTCAGGGAGCTTTCGGCGGCGGGACTCAAGGACATCGGGGTATCGCAGTCCGAAGCCGCACGCGAAATCGGCAAGTCATTTTTCTGGGACTGACGCTGCGGATGATCACAGCGATCAATTGCAGGCCCTGTTGCCGCCGGACCAGCGGTTGACGTCGGCGGCGATGCGGCCGGCGACAGGCTCCTGCATCATCGGACCAAAGGCCTGCAGATGGGCAGGGCTTCCCTCGGCCTGGACGACGAGCAGCGGCCGGCTTTCCGGGCTGCCCTTGTGGACGAGCAGGATACGCGGCCGACCGGAGAAGGAATTGAGTTCCGGAGCGAGCTTATAGGCGGCAAAGGCCGGATCGCCCGATTTGAACCAGCAGGCATTGGCGCCGAGCGCTACGCGCTCCATCGTCGGCAACGCCGCCCGGTTTGGACCTGCTGCCGGTGCCGGCGACTGGCAGGCCGCCACAATGGTTGCCAGAGCAGTCAACAAAGCGGTGTTTGCGACGGTGAGGCGAGGGCGCATTGATCTTGCTCCAGCGATCCGGATGAAAGTCTTCTGAGTTACATGCCGTTGCCCGCGGCGCGCCTACGGGCGGCATGGCTGAGGTGGGGTCAGGCGGCGACGACGTCGAGCGCCGAGGCGAAGAGGCCTCGGCCATCCGAACCGCCATGGGCGGTCTCGATCAGGTTTTCCGGATGCGGCATCATGCCGAGCACATTGCCCCTTTCGTTCATCACGCCGGCAATGTCGTTGATCGAACCGTTCGGATTGGTGCCCTCGGCATAACGGAACAGCACCTGACCATTGCCCTCGATCTTCGCCAGCGTCGCTTCGTCGGCAAAATAATTGCCGTCGTGGTGGGCGACAGGGCAACGGATGACCTGCCCTTGCGCGTAGGCGCGGGTGAAATCCGTCTCGGCATTGACGACTTCGAGCTTGATCTCGCGGCAGACGAATTTCAGCGAGGCATTGCGCATCAGCGCGCCAGGCAGCAGGCCCGCTTCGACGAGGATCTGGAATCCGTTGCAGACGCCGAGGACCTTCACGCCCCTTGCAGCCTTGTCGATGATCGCCTGCATGACCGGCATGCGGGCGGCGATCGCGCCGCAGCGCAGATAATCGCCATAGGAGAAGCCGCCGGGGATGACGATCAGGTCAACGTCGGGGATTTCCGTCTCGGTCTGCCAGATCGTCACCGGTTGGTGACCCGAGATATTGGTGAGAGCTGCGATCATGTCGCGATCGCGGTTGAGGCCCGGAAGTTGGACGACGGCTGATTTCATAGAGTCCCCGCATTTCGCGAAAGATATTGGACTGGAACGCTCTCGGCGAGCCATACTCCATTGTCCGCGACAAAGAAAGAATGGCCTTCTGAAAACATGGCGGCTGCGTCGACACGCAGAATGATATAGTCGCCCTTGCGGCGCACGGCGACTATTTTCGCCGTATCGATGTCAGCCGACAGATGGACGTGGTGCCGCTCCATCTTCTTCAGGCCTTCGCGCTTGATCGACGGCCAGTTCGTGAGTGACGTGCCGTGAAAGAGAACTGCCGGCGGTTCAACCGGGGTCAATCCCAGATCGACCTCGACACTGTGGCCCTGGTTGGCGCGAATCCTGTTATCGACAAGCGTGAAGCGTTTCTTCGGACTGTTGTCGATGATCTCGACGATATCGGCGCGGGAGATGCCGTATTTCGACGTCAGCACCCTTTCGAGATCATCGAACGATACCCAACCCTCGGCATCAAGCGTCAAGCCTGCGGCATCCGGCGCATGGCGCAAAACATAGCTCATGAATTTCGAGACTTCCGTCTCCAGCTTTGCCTTCAGCATGACGCTCAATCCATAAGACCCGCCGGTTGACGGGCAGGTCAGCAATGGTCAGTCGATTGCGATCGCGTAGTTCTCGATGACCGTGTTGGCGAGCAGTTTTTCGCACATCGCCTTGAGGTCTGCCTCGGCCATGGCCTTGTCGGCGCCTTCGAGCTCCAAGTCGAAGACCTTGCCCTGCCTTACATGGCCGACGCCCGAAAAGCCGAGGGCGCCGAGCGCGCCTTCGATGGCCTTGCCCTGCGGATCGAGAACGCCGTTTTTCAGCGTGACGGTGACACGAGCCTTGATCACTTTGTCTTTCCTGCCTTACTTGACCAGACGAATTTTTATTTAACCAAAACGGGGCCGGTGCCGCGCACAGGCTCATTTTCATTGATGATGCCGAGACGGCGAGCGACTTCGGAGTAGGCTTCGAGCAACCCGCCGAGGTCGCGGCGGAAGCGGTCTTTGTCCATCTTCTCGCGGGTTTCGATGTCCCAGAGCCGGCAGCTGTCCGGCGAGATCTCGTCGGCGAGGATGATGCGCATCAGATCGCCTTCGAAGAGGCGGCCGCATTCGATCTTGAAATCGACGAGCTGGATGCCGACGCCGAGGAAGAGGCCGGTCATGAAATCGTTGACGCGGATGGCGAGCGCCATGATGTCGTCGAGCTCGGCCGGATTGGCCCAGCCGAAGGCGGTGATGTGCTCTTCGGAGACCATCGGATCGTCGAGCGCGTCGGACTTGTAATAGAATTCGATGATCGAGCGGGGCAAAACGACGCCTTCCTCGATGCCGAGGCGTTTGGCGAGAGAACCGGCGGCGACATTGCGCACGACGATCTCCAGCGGGATCATCTCCACTTCCCTGATCAGCTGCTCGCGCATGTTGAGCCGGCGGATGAAATGGGTGGGAATGCCGATCTTGTTCAGATGGCTGAAGATATATTCGGAAATGCGGTTGTTCAGGACACCCTTGCCGTCGATGACTTCATGTTTCTTCTTGTTGAAGGCGGTGGCATCGTCCTTGAAGAACTGGATCAAAGTGCCCGGCTCCGGACCCTCATACAGAATCTTTGCCTTGCCCTCGTAGATACGGCGGCGACGGTTCATCTTGGTCATTCTCTGTTGTTGGCGCTCTTGGGATAGCGCGAGTGGATCGATCTCGTGGCGTCCCCTTAAAGGAAAAGAGAGTGTTTCACAATCCGCCTGTCGCTCCTTCCCCGGTTTCCGGATTTCGTGGCCCCGGCTGCCGGTTTTCATGGCCCTGTTTCCGGATTTTACGGAATAGCGCGAAGAGAATCGAATGAATTCGCTTTACGACTCTAGCCGCTTTTTCTCTACGGTGGAATGAAGGCGAAATGGCGGGCCGCTTATACAGGTTTTATTTGGCGGTTCTGCTTGGCGTCGCGCGGAGAAGATGCGTCTGCAAGCCGCGCGCGGCGGTCAGATGGCGCCAGCTTCCGGCGCGGATGAAGGAGGGGATCTGTATGGCCGGCATCGGCCGGGCGAGCGCATAGCCCTGCAGCGTGTCGCAGCCGAGTTGCTCCAGAATGCGCACATGATCCGCCGTTTCGACGCCCTCAGCGATGACGAGAATATTGAGCGAGCGGCCGATATCGATGATGGAGCCAACGAGTTTACGCTGCTCGGCAGATTGCGGCAGCATGCGGATCAGTTCGCGATCAATCTTCAGCGTGTTCGGGCTCAGGCGCAGAAGGCTGACGATCGAGGCGTGGCCGGTACCGAAGTCGTCGATATGGATGTCGATGCCGAGCTTGCGCAGCTTTTTCAAATTGGCGGCCACCGCCTCGTCGCAATCGTCGAGCGAGATCGATTCCAGCAGTTCGAAGGCGATGGCGCCGGGTTCGATTTTCAGGGCGCGGAGCTTCTTGCCGAGGTCGGGATCGGTCAGCCGGCGGGCGGAAACGTTGACCGATATTTTCGGGATCGACAGCCCATCCTTGATCCAGGCACGGCGGTCTGCCAGCGCGCGCTCCAGGATCAGGGCGTCGATCGTCGAAACGACGTCGAGATCCTCTGCGATATCGAGAAAGCGATCTGGGGTCAGCAGGCCGTGTACGGGGTGTTGCCACCGGGCGAGCGTCTCGACACCCGTGACATCGAGCGTGCGGGCGTCGAACTGCAATTGATAGAACGGCACGAATTCATTGCGCTCCAGGCCGATCAGGATTTCGTCGGCGAGTTGCTTGGCCGAGACGATATCGTTGCGGGCCGATGCCGAGTAGAATTCGAAGCGATTTCGGCCGAGCCCTTTGGCGCGATAGAGCGCGATGTCGGCGTCGAGCAGCGTCTGCTTGGCGTCGAGCTTGGTGCCGCCATTGAGCGCGATGCCGATGCTGGCGCCGAAACGGCAGTCATGCCCCTCGTATCTGACGGGCCGGCGCAATTCGCGGATCAGGCGTTCGGCCAGGCTGGCGATCTTCTTCGATGCAGCATCGACGGCGCAGAGGACGACAAATTCATCACCGCCGATACGCGCGACAAAATCGGCGGCGCGGACGGAATGTCTGAGCACATTTGCGGCGTGCTGCAGCATGGCGTCGCCCGCCCGATGGCCGAGGGTATCGTTGATCTGCTTGAAGCGATCGAGATCGATATGCAGAACCGCCAGAGCAAGACCGCTGGCCCGGCATTCCGCCGCGCGGTCGTCCAGCATCTTGTCGAGATAACGGCGGTTGGGCAGGCCGGTGAGATAATCGTGCAATGCCAGGTGCTCGATGTTTTCCTTGACGGCTTCGAGTTCGCGGTTGCGGGCTTCCGCCAGTTCCTTGGCGCGCTGCAGCTCGTTGCGAAGCGCGACCTCCTCGGTGACGTCCCAATTGGCGCCGATCAGCTTGCGTTGGCCGTTGCCGTCGACGAAGAAGGCCGAGCGGGCACGGATGATCCGTTCGACGCCGTCGCCGCGGATGATGCGGTATTCCTGCTGAAAGTCGCTGCCGCTTTCGACGCTGCGATCGGCGAGGCCGAGCACGCGCTCACGGTCGTCCGGATGCAGGCTTTTGGCCCAGGCGTCGGCGCCGATCTTGCGCGCCGCACCCTGCAAGCCGTAGATGGCAATCAGGCGATCGTCCCATTCGACGACGTCATTTTCGATATCGGCCTCGAAGACGCCGATGCGGGAAACTTCCAGCGCCAGGTCGAGCCGGCGCGACAGACGCGACAGCGTCTCCTCGGCTTCCTTGCGGGCGGTGATATCTGTATCCGTTCCGACGATGCGCGTCGGGACCCCGTTCTCATCCCATTCGACGCAGGCGCCACGGCAATCGATCCAGACCCAATGGCCGTCCCTGTGGCGTTCACGATATTGGAAGATCTGATAGGCCGGATCGCCGGCATTCTGCCGCTCGATCGCATGAGCAACGAAGTCGCGGTCGTCGGGATGGACGAGTTGCAACCAGGCCTCATAGTCGCCGGCGACGTCCTCGTCCGGCGCCATTCCGCGGATGGTTTTCCACGTCGGCGAATAATATTTCCGGTCGAGACGGTAATTGTGATCCCATACGCCGAGGCCGGAACCAACAAGCGCATGGTTCCAGCGGCTCTCGCGCTCAGCCAGATCGGAATCGTCGGTTGACCCGTTGCCGACGCCGGCCTCAGCCGCTGCGAGATCGCCATGCGGTTCATCGGCCTCCGGGCGGGCTTTCTTCACGGGCATTCTCGCTGATTTCATCTCGGCGCAGTCTGCGGGCTTTCTATTAAGAAAGGCTTAGAAAGCGGTCGCTGAAAAGGCGAAGGCCGGGTTTTCCAAATCAGGCAGAAAGGCGACTGAGGAACTGGGCGAAGACCATTGTTCCTTCGGGCCACGGGCCATGCCCGGAATCAGCATTGATATGCCCCGCCTCGCCGGCATCGACGAGGAAGGAACCCCAACTGCTGGCGATATCGTCAGCATGGTCGTAGCTGCCGAACGGATCGTTGCGGCTGGCGACGGTGATCGAAGGGAAGGGCAGCGGGTCACGCGGATAGGGGCCGAAGGTCATCAGGTGCTTGGGGCGAATGTCTGGATTGGTGACTTCAGGCGGAGCGACAAGGAAAGCGCCTGCCACCCGCTTTCGGAAATGCGGGATGGCATGGATTGCCGAGGGCACGCCGAGCGAATGGGCGACGAGCACGACCGGGCGGGTCGAGGCGTTCACCTCTTCGGCGATGCGGGCGATCCAGTCCTCGCGGACCGGCTTCGTCCATTCGGCCTGTTCGACGCGCCGCGCCGTGCTGAGCTTCGCCTGCCAGCGGCTCTGCCAATGGCTGGGGCCGGAATTGGTGTAGCCGGGGATGATGAGAATATCTGCGTCTGAGGCTTTCATAGTGCCGCCGATGTGAGAAGGCTTGACCAAGATGTCAAGAGGGGGCGGCAAGGGAGCGACACGGGCGCTGAAGTTTGTTATGTTGCTCCAGTGCCGGTTGCGGATTTCGTATCGGCTTATCCGCCGATGCATGTCCGCGGCCGACCAAGTCTCGGCTGAGGAGGAGAAAGCCATGGCGGCATTTCATGTCATGACGGGTGCCAGCGAAAATTTTGTTTGGCCCGTGGTCAACCGCATCGGCATCGCCGATGTTTTCGATGCGCTGAAGCGCGGGCTCGACGATTTCAGTGAAAAGCCTTCGCACTACGTGTTCCTGTGCCTGATGTATCCGATCGCCGGCATCTTCCTGACGCTGTGGACCTCCGGCGCCAACCTTCTGCCGATGGTCTTTCCGCTGATGTCCGGCTTCGTGCTGATCGGTCCGATCGCGGCGATCGGCCTATATGAGATCAGCCGCCGCCGGGAGGAAGGCCTCGACACCTCATGGACGCATGCGCTCGAGGTGCGCCGTTCGCCGGCGCTGCCGTCGATCATCGCGGTCGGGCTGATGCTCTTTGGCCTGTTCGTCGTGTGGCTTGTGACGGCGCAGACGCTGTACACCAATCTTCTTGGCGACGTGTTTCCGCGCACCATGGCGGATTTCAGCCGCCAGGTCTTCGGCACGGCCGAGGGCCTGCAACTGATCATCTGGGGCAATCTCATCGGTTTTGTCTTCGCGCTTGTTGTGCTGGCCATATCGGTCATCACTTTTCCGCTTCTGCTCGATCGTGACGTCGGAGCGGTTGCCGCCGTCGTGACCTCGATCCGCGCGACGATCGCCAATCCGGTGCCGGTACTGCTCTGGGGCCTGATCGTCGCCGCACTTCTCGTCATCGGCACGATCCCGGTCTTTGCCGGGCTCGCGCTCGTCATCCCGATCCTCGGCCATGCGACCTGGCATCTCTACCGCAAGCTGGTCGCTCGCGAAGCCGTATGATCACGGCTTCTCCCGGGACCTCAGCCCAGACCGGGGTCCCGGGGGAACATACGAACCTGCCACGGCGTTTTTAGCATGGACTTCGATTTCAGAGGTGACGATGAAGCATCTGTTCGCCCGCTTCGCAACCAAGATATCGGAATGGGCGGGTAAGCCCGTCATCTTCATCCTGGCCCTGAGCGTCGTCATCATCTGGGCCGTGCTCGGCCCCTTCTTCAACTATTCGGAAACCTGGCAGCTCATCATCAACACGGGCACGACGATCATCACCTTCCTGATGGTCTTCGTGCTGCAGAACGCCCAGACGCGCGACACCCGGGCGATCCAGGCCAAGCTCAACGAAATCATTCTGACAAGCCATGCGGAGAACCGCTTCATCGGCATCGAAAATCTCGACGAGGAAGAGCTGAAACATCTGGACGAACTGGTCGCCAAGGCGGCCAAGGGACGGGGGCAGACGGAGGCCTGCCAAACGACCGAGATCGCGCAAGCGATGCCGCCGCCGAAAAAAGCGCAGGCGCGCAAACGCTCTGCCAATGCCAAAGCATTGAAGCAGAAACAACGGCCACTTGAGAAAAGCTGACCATCATCCATTCTGCAATCACAAAAATAACAAGGCACAATTGAAAACGACGCCCTGAAGGACCGTCAGTTTGTTGGAAAAATCTCCTCAGTCATGCTCGGCCTTGCGCCGAGCATCTTACCTCTGCAATTTCCTAACGGGAATTTCAGCCACTTATTGGGTCAGCGCAGTTCCTCGGCACAAGGCCGAGGATGACGTCGCGAGTCTCGCAGTGGTTTGTCAACAGCCTGACGACGCCTGAAAGACGCCGTCATATCGTTGCAGCCCACTCAAGCGTTGCCGAAGACGCGGCGGAAGATCGTATCGACATGCTTGGTGTGATACCCAAGGTCGAACTTCTCCCGAATATCCTCTTCGGACAACGCAGCCCTGACCTCGGCATCAGCCAGCAGCTCTTCCAGGAAATCCTTGCCCTGTTCCCAGACCTTCATGGCGTTGCGCTGGACGAGGCGGTAAGCATCCTCGCGGGAAACACCGGCCTGGGTCAGTGCAAGGAGAACACGCTGGGAGTGGACGAGGCCGCGGAACTTGTTGAGGTTCTTCTCCATGTTCTCCGGGTAGACCAGCAGCTTTTCGATGACGCCGGCGAGGCGGGAGAGGGCGAAGTCGAGGGTGACCGTCGCGTCGGGACCGATCATGCGTTCGACCGAGGAATGGGAGATATCGCGCTCGTGCCAGAGGGCGACGTTTTCCATGGCCGGCACGGCGTAGGACCGGACCATGCGGGCGAGGCCGGTGAGGTTTTCGGTTAGCACCGGGTTACGCTTGTGCGGCATCGCCGAGGAGCCCTTCTGGCCGGGCGAGAAGTATTCCTCGGCCTCCAGCACCTCGGTGCGCTGCAGGTGGCGGATCTCGGTCGCCAGACGCTCGATCGAGGAGGCGACGACGCCGAGGGTGGCGAAATACATGGCGTGGCGGTCGCGCGGGATGACCTGGGTCGACACCGGCTCGGCCTTCAGGCCGAGCGCTTCGGCGACATGTTCCTCGACGCGCGGATCGATGTTGGCGAAGGTGCCGACGGCGCCCGAGATGGCGCAGGTCGCGACTTCCTCGCGGGCGGCGACGAGGCGCTGGCGGCAGCGCTCGAATTCGGCATAGGCAAGCGCTAGCTTGACGCCGAAGGTGGTCGGCTCGGCATGGATGCCGTGCGAGCGGCCGATAGTGACCGTGTCCTTGTGTTCGAAGGCCCGGGTTTTCAGCGCTGCGAGCAGCCGGTCGAGATCGGAGATAAGGATGTCGGTGGCACGCACCAGCTGGACGTTGAAGCAGGTGTCGAGCACGTCGGACGAGGTCATGCCCTGGTGGACGAAGCGCGCATCCGGGCCGACGATCTCGGCGAGGTGGGTGAGGAAGGCGATGACGTCATGCTTGGTGACGGCCTCGATCTCGTCGATGCGGGCGACGTCGAAGGTGGCCGCGCCGCCTTTTTCCCAGATGGTCCTTGCCGCCGATTTCGGGATGACGCCGAGTTCGGCTAGCGCGTCGCAGGCATGCGCCTCGATCTCGAACCAGATGCGGAACTTGGTTTCGGGAGACCAGATGGCGACCATTTCGGGCAGGGAGTAACGCGGGATCATGGGCGGCTGCCTTCACTTCGAGAGGTTTGAACGTCTAAGACGCAATTCCCGGCAAAACCGCTTCGCGCTTTGCCTGGCAAAACCGCTGGGCACTTTTGCTGAAATTGCTGCATCGAGCTAGCGCCCCTTTAGCAAAGACGGGCGGTAATCTCAACGCATGCGTTTGGCGAGATGATAGCTGCTGACGACAAGGCAGGCGAGGCCGAGCGGCAGGAAAAGGCGAAGGCCGATCACCAGGAACTGGTAGACGGCACTGATGCCGGTGAAGACGAACTGGAAGGCCCAGGCGATGCTGCCGAAGGGCGCGTGCCAGCGCGAATAGAAGATCCGGTATTCCATGGCGAACAGGAAGGCGGTCATCAGGATCGTGGCTGCCGTCAGCGTCACGAAAAAGGCGGCGAAGCGCGCTTCCGGTGGCCTGTTAAAGGCACAAAAGCGAGCGACCGGCAGGGCGAAGGGCCAGGAGAGCAGGCCGCCGAGAAAATAGAGTGCCGCCACCTCGGCGAGCCGGCTCGTCTCGAGGCCGTTGCGGAGGTAAAGGCCGAGCATGGCGGCGGCCAGCATCTGCACGCCCCAGAGCAATGCGCCGGCAAAGAGATCGGAGGAGGGCGGATTTGCCGCCCTTAGACGATCCATCCTGGGGCGATCCATGCTCAGGGATGGACCGGAACGGCGATCCAGCGTCCGTTCCTTTCAGCATCGAAGGCGAGGACCAGCGCAATGTGAATTTGATTTCCGCCTTCCGGCTGGTAGACCACCGCGCCGCCGATCCTGAATTCGACCGAGCATGTCCGCTCGGCTGGAACAATCGTTGCCTGCCGCGCTGCCTGACGGTTCGGGACACCTTCCTTCTCGATCATCTGCAGGCTGAAACCAAGGACCCGCTTGTCGACTGTCGCGCATTCCTTCGGCGTCGGCACCGGCATCTCGCCGAGTGAGAGCGTATAGGGCGTTTTCGGCGGCCCATCGATTGCGAGTGTGGTGTAGCGAAGCGTCTTCGAGGGCGAGCCGAGCTCGGTTGGCGGGTTGAAGGCGGCAATCAGACCCGGATTTGTCAGAAGGTCGTACTTATCCATCTGGCTGCGCGCCGCCGTCAGGTTCTGGCGGCGGGCCTTGGAAAGATTGGCGTTCTTATCCGTCAGTTCGGTACGAAAGGGGGTGCCTTCGAGATATTGGCCGCTGTCGGTATCGATGAAATAGGTTTCCGAATAGGGAGTCTTGCTGTTCTCCTTGATGCCGAATTCCTGAAATGCGAAAACCTTGCCGTCGGCGGAAAAACCGATCGGCTGGATGCTGGCAATGTCTCCGGCCAGTGACAAGCCAGGCAGGCCGGCGACTGCTGCTAGCATGCCGCCAAAGATCAGACGCTTCGTCATGTACGTGCCCCTTCGGCTGCCTGACGCAATTCGGCGACGGTCTTGCGATAGTTGTCGACCGTACCACCCTTGAAAATTGCCGAGCCGGCGACGAGGACGTTGCCGCCGGCGCGCGCGATATCAGGCGCCGTTTCCACGGTGACGCCGCCGTCAACCTCGAGTTCGATCGGCCGGTCACCGATCAGAGACCTTGCCGCGGCGATCTTGGCCGTCATCGCGGGAATGAATTTCTGTCCGCCGAAACCGGGATTGACCGACATGATGAGGATGAGGTCGACGTCGTCGAGCACGTTCTCGATGGCGCTCAGCGGCGTCGCCGGATTGATCGTCACGCCGACCTTCTTACCGAGATTGCGGATCGTCTGCAGCGAGCGGTGCAGATGTGGCCCGGATTCGGCATGGACGGTGATGCGGTCGCAGCCGGCCTTGGCGAAGGCTTCGAGATAGTCATCGACCGGAGAGATCATCAGATGGCAGTCGAAAGTGGCTGGTGTGTAGGAACGCAGCGACTTGATGACATCGGGACCGAAGGAGATGTTCGGCACGAAATGTCCATCCATCACGTCGAGGTGGATCCAGTCGGCGCCGGCGGCCGTGACGTCGCGCACCTCCTCGCCGAGCCTGGCGAAATCCGCCGCGAGGATCGAAGGGGCAATGCGAATGGGCAGCTTCATCAAGTCTTACTCCCGTAGGGGCGCCATCTGCGCATGGCGCCGGAATTCAGTGCTGGCGGCCGCTCATTGCGTCGGCGCAGCAGGTGGAAAAAAGCCATTGCCCCGCCATTCAAGCAGGCGGTAGGGGTTTTGCGAAAGTTCATGCGCGCCGGTGAAGGCGACGGCGCCGATCGGTGTCTGGAAAGTAGCGCCGACAAGGGTTTCCCGCGGCGGCTTGCCGGCGGCAGCGGCGGCTTCGGCCGCCCGGCCGGCAATCAGCGCGGCCGCCAGGGATGGCAGGACATAACCTTCCGGCTCGGTGCCCTTGGCGCGCAGCGCGTCGGCCGCCGGCGCGCCTTCGGGCGAAAGCGCATATTCGGGTAGGGCGACCGCACGCACGCCGGGAGTGAGAGGCAGCGGCTGATCGGCGGCGCGCATGGCATCGCCGCCGAGGATCGACAGCGGAATGTTTTCCGCCTTGGCGTCGCGGGCGATGACGGCGACATCGTTGCGATCGCCGCCGACGAAGACCCTGGTGGCGCCGGCCCGTTTCAGTCGGCGCACGAGGGCGATCTGCTGCTCCTGTCCCGGCCGGTAGGTATCGGTGAAAACCGGCTTCAGGCCGTTCTGCTCGAGCGCATTGCGCACGGCTTCCGTCAGTTCGCGGCCATGAATGGTGCCGTCCTCGATCAGCGCGATCGGGTCGGCGGCCCAGTCCTTGAGGATCACCTCGATGATCTTTGCCGCCTCAGTGCCATCGGCAGGTGCCAAGCGGAAGAGCGGCCAGCCGTTTTTCAGCGCATCCTCCATCAGGATGCGCGAACGCGCCGAAACGGTGATCGCCGGAATATTGGCGTCCTTCAGCTTCGGCAGTGCGCCCTCCAGCGTCTCACTGCAGAGAAAACCGACGGCAATCTGCACCCTGGCACTGACGAGCGCATCGGCAACCGCCGCGCCGCTATTGTCCTCGCAGGTCTCGTTGACGGCGACGAGCGTATTGCCGGATTGCTGGATCTCGAAACCGGCGCCGGCGGCGATCTGCGCGCCGAGCAGGCCGAGCGGCCCGCCCTGCGGGGCGACGACGCCGATCGTCACGCCGGCCGCATGGCCTTGCGCCGCCGTTCCGAGCAGCGTCAGAAAGGCTGCTATGCCACGCAGGTTGATCATGAAAGGCGAAGATCCCTAGCCATCGTCCATGCCCTTTTATCCGCAAGGCCGCAATCGTCAAAGAAAAACAAGCGGAACCCAGCGCTTTTCACCGGTCCTATTGTAGAAAAGGTAACCGATGCTCGCCATATTGGCGCGATAAAGCGCATGGCGATCTTTCAGATTCGCTCCTCGAGCTTTACGTCTTTGTTTTTACGCATGTCGTTGTCGCAAAACCGCCGCACGCTTTTCGGCGATATGCTCTAGCAAGACGATCCAGGCAGATGAACGTGCATGGGAGAAGCAGGTGTTGAACAGACAGCATATCGATCCCGGCCTTTATCGCGATGCCATGAGCCGTTATGCCGGTCATGTGCAGCTCGTCACGACGGCGATGGAAGGTCTGCGCCGCGGCGTCACCATCACTGCCGCCTGCTCGGTCTCGGACAATCCGGCTTCGGTGCTGATCTGCCTCAACAACACCAATCCGAAAAACGAGATCTTTTTCCGCAGCGGCATCTTCGTGCTCAACACGCTCGGCGCCCACCATCAGGCCGTCGCCGACGCTTTCTCCGGGCGCACCGCGATTGCCAATGACGAGCGCTTCGCCAGCGCCCGTTTCGACACGCTCGTCACCGGCGCGCCCGTTCTTGCCGATGCGCTTGCCGCCTTCGATTGCCGGGTGACCGACATCAAGGAAATGCCGACGCACAATGTCATCTTTGGTGAGGTTGCCGCCGTCCGCTTCAGCGAGAAGCACCCGGCGCTCATCTATATGAACCGGGATTATCACACGCTGTAATCCGGCTGGCAGGTATGCGAGGAAACAGAGAATGGATAATGCCGGGATCGAGGAAATGTTTCAGGGGCTCGGCCCCGTCACGATCAAGCGCATGTTTGGCGGCAAGGGCATTTATCATCTCGGGCGCATCGTTGCCGTCGAAGTGCGCGACGAGATGCTGCTGAAAGCCGATGAGACGAGCGCTCCGGAATTTGCTGCCGCCGGCGCCACGCAATGGGCCTATGAAGGCAAGAAGGGCAAGCCGGTGAAAATGCCCTACTGGTCAATCCCCGAAGAAGCCTACGACGATCCCGATCTGATGGCGAAGTGGGTGCGGCTTGCCTATGAGGCGGCGCTTCGCGCCGAAGGTTGAGCGGGCTAGAGCTTTTCCGTGCTCCGGCAGAATGCTTCAATCTAACCCGGAAAGCTCAAGCCTGGCGGCAAGGCAGCGATCGCCGCCTTGGTGAAGGCTGACAGCGGCTCGGGCAAATCAGTCAAGGGAAACCAGCCGAAATCCGAAAGCTTGTCCGGCTCGGTCAATTGCGGCTCGCCATCGACGTCGCGCGCGAGATACAGGATGGAGATCCAGTGCTGGCGGTCGGCATCGATGATTTGTTCGGTCATGCCGATGCGCTCAATCCCGCCGATCGTGAGGCCGGTTTCTTCTTCGGCCTCGCGGCGCGCAGCTTCTTCAGCCGGCTCCATGTGATCGACCTTGCCGCCGACGATGTTCCAGTAGCCGGCTTCAGGCGGGCGTATGCGCCTATAGAGAAGGATCCTGCCCTGGCGCAGAATCACCAAACCGACCCCAAGGCCCGGGAAGTCGACGCCAGGCTTACCCATGGGATGCTCAGACCTTGGCGCTGCCGGCGATCAGCATGAAGGCGGGGATATCGTCGCCGAAACCGACCGGGGTCGGCCCGTCGTCGTGATCGCGATGACGGCGGCGGTCGCGGCTGTCGTCATTTGCCGGATAGGGCCGATTGTTGCGCGCATTGTTTTGCGGCTTCTGCTCTGCTTTGCGCTCGTTCTTCACGACTTCGGCCTTTGCTGGTGCTGCTGCGATCACTTGGACGTCACTATCCTGTATGTCGTTATCAGATTTATGACTCGCAGCACTGTGCCTGCCGCGTCCGCGCCCGCGATCCTTGTCGCCACGTTCGCGTCCGTTGCGGCGCGGACGGTCGCTGTCCTTGCCTTCTTCCGCCGGTGGCAGCGAGTTCAGGTCGCCATTCAACCATTCGACATTTTCGCCGATCAGCTTCTCGATCGCGTCGACGAATTTCGTGTCGCGCTTGGTGACGAGAGTGAAGGCGGCACCGGAGCGGCCGGCGCGGCCGGTGCGGCCGATCCGGTGGACATAGTCCTCGGAGTGGATCGGCACGTCGAAATTGAAGACATGGCTGACATCGGGAATGTCGAGACCGCGGGCGGCAACGTCGGAGGCCACCAACAGCTGGAGGTTGCCGTCACGGAAATTCTGCAGCATCGTCGTGCGGGAACGCTGGTCCATGTCGCCATGCAACGCCCCGACGTTGAAGCCGTGGCGTTCGAGCGAACGGAAGAGATCGGCGACATCCTTCTTGCGGTTGCAGAAGATGATGGCGTTCTTGAGCTCAGTCTGTGCACGGACGAGTTCACGCAGAACCGCGCGTTTCTCGTAATCCTTGCTGTGCGAGGCGACGAAGCGCTGCGTCACGGTCTTTGCGGCCGAAGCGGGCTTTGCCACTTCGATGCGCTCCGGGTTCTGCAGGAACCGGTCGGCCAGCTTCTGGATCTCCGGCGGCATGGTCGCCGAGAAGAACAGCGTCTGGCGGGTGAAGGGGATGAGCTTGGCGATGCGCTCGATATCGGGAATGAAGCCCATGTCGAGCATGCGGTCGGCTTCGTCGATGACGAGGATTTCGACGCCGCTCATCAAGAGCTTGCCGCGCTCGAAATGGTCGAGCAGGCGGCCGGGCGTGCAGATCAGAACGTCGGCGCCGCGCTCGAGCTTGCGATCCTGGTCCTCGAAGGAAACGCCGCCGATCAGGAGGGCGACGTTGAGGCGGTGGTTCTTGCCGTATTTCTCGAAATTCTCGGCAACCTGGGCGGCGAGTTCGCGCGTCGGCTCGAGGATCAGCGTGCGGGGCATGCGGGCGCGGGCGCGGCCCTTTTCAAGAAGCGACAGCATCGGCAGGACAAAAGATGCCGTTTTGCCGGTGCCCGTCTGCGCGATGCCGCAAATGTCGCGACGCTCGAGCGCAAAGGGAATAGCCCCCGCCTGGATAGGTGTGGGGATCGTATAGCCCGCGTCTGTGACAGCGGATAGCACTTTTTGGCTCAAGCCAAGGTCAGCGAATGTCGTCAAAGGGAAAACAGTTTCCGTTCCGGTTCGGCCGAGCTCTGAACGAGTCGGCGGGATTGCATGCCGCAATGCAGCGCGACATAGCCCCGAATGGCCGGCAAGTCAAGAAATACAAAGGCCGCACCCCGTGCAGAGTGAAGCTTTGGTTACCAGGCGGGTATTACTTGATATAGGTGGCGAGTTTAAGGCCTGCATTCATGAAATATACTGGATCGACCGCATGGCCGTTCTGGCGCACTTCATAATGCAGATGCGTGCCAGTCGAGCGGCCGGTGCTGCCGGCAAGGCCGATGACGTCGTTGCGGTCGACAGTATCGCCGGCCGTGACCAGGACCTGGGACATGTGGCCGTAACGCGTCGAGATGCCGTTGCCGTGATCGATCTCGACCATATTTCCGTAACCGCCTGTCCAGCCGGCTGATATCACCTTGCCCGGCGCCGTCGGGCGGATCTTTTCGCCCGGCGAAAAGCGGAAGTCTATGCCGGAATGCAGCGCCAGGCGGCCGAGGAAAGGGTCCCGGCGGTTGCCGAAGGGGCTGGTCATTTCCTTGCCGACGGCGGGGTTGCGGAAGGGCAGGGATTCGGCGGTGCTGCGTACAGCTTCGAGCCGTGTCAGTGCGCCGTCGAGAGCGATCAGCGAATTGTTGAAATCGTCATTGCTCTCCGGCTCGACATAGGGGCCGCCGACGGCGCTGTCATCCAAGTCCTGCTTGGCTGCGGTCTCGGGCATGGCGATCTTGAACCGGGTCAGCACGCTCTCGATGGCGTTGGCAGCGTTGCCGGCGTCGCTCGTCAGCTGCTCGACGCGGTTGCGCTGGTCCTGTTCGACATCCTTCAGCGACAGCGTCACCTTGGAGAAGATGCGGTCGGCGCGGTCGCCGACCGTCTCGGTGGCCGGGACGTAGGCGAGGGTCGTATTGTCGGGAGTGGCGTCGGCTGGTGCGCCGCCTGCCAGCTGTTTCTCGATCGCCTCGATGCCGCTTTCGCCGAGCGAAGCGCGCTTGTCCTTGATGGCGGGGGCATAGGATTGCGCAGGCGAAGACGGCGCGCTGTCCTTGTCCGTGAGCCCGGAGCTTTCGGCACGGTCGAGCAGGTTGTCGAGCTTGCCGTGGCGAGAGGTGAGCGCCATCTGCTGCTCCATCAGCTTGTCGACCTTGTCTTCCACCACCTGCTGATCGAGAAGCTGGCGGGAGGTGATGCGATCGACCTGGGCGCGAAGGGCGGCGATGCGGTCCTCATAGTCGTGCTGCATGCGGGCCTGGCGCGCCATGGTGGCGCCGATCAGGTCGTCGCGCAGCACGAGATAGGAGGTCGCCAGGAGATAGCCGATGGAAAAGACGCCGACGAAGCAGAATGCGAGGGCGGCCATCCACGGCCGGACCGTCATGTGGCGGACCTTGTCACCGCTTGCCAGGATGAGAATATGCTCCTGCGCCCGCCTGCCGAATACCCGGTGCTGATGTCCGCCGTTCACGCAGGCTCTCCCGATTGATGCTCCACGCCTCTTTCGGAAAATTAGACACGTTTATGGTTAATGAACGCTTACTCTGCCGTTATGCGGGTCGAAATGGTGCATCAATTCCAGGTGCTACAGCGTCCTCACCGGAATGTTCTCACGCATGGCTGATCGATGCCAGGGAGCGGTAGAAGGATGGCGTCAGCCCGGCCTCGGCGCGGGCGAGATCGTTGAAAGGCGGCTTCAGCGGCCCGCGGAAATTGGCGCGCACCAGTTCCTGAAAGGCCTTCGCCGGATCGCGCTTCTCCCGCGCACAGAGGAAGCGAAACCATTTGGCGCCGACGGCGACGTGACCTTTCTCGTCGTTGTAGATGACATCAAGCACCGCAGCGCTTTCGAGATCGCCGGTCTCACGCATCTTCGCCTGCAGCGATGGCGTGACGTCGAGACCGCGGGCTTCGAGAATCAGTGGCACGACGGCGAGCCTTGCCGTCAGGTCGTTGCGTGTCGAATGGGCCGCCTGCCACAGCCCGTCATGGGCGGGAAGATCGCCGTAATCGGCGCCGAGATCGTTGAGGCGGGCGCGCACCATGCGGAAATGCTTCGCCTCCTCGAAGGCGACCTGCATCCAGCCGTCGAAGAAGGAATTCGGCACCGGCTCAGTCGCGAATCGCGCGACGATATCGAGCGCGAGATCGACGGCGTTGAGCTCGATATGGGCGATGGCATGGAGGAGGGCAATGCGGCCTTTCAGCGTGTGCAGCGAGCGTTTCTCCACGTGGGTCGGCGGTGTCAGCACCGGTCTCTCGGGCCGGCCAGGCCTCTCCGGCAGGGCTCCGTCGAGCGGTGATCGCAGCGACACCCGGCGGGCGAACCAGCGGGTGGCGCTTTCCTGCGCAAGGGCGGTCTTGCGGTCGAGGTCGGCCGAGCGGATGGCGTCGATAGCGCCGCCGCGCAGCGAGCTTATCGCGAGATCACCGGTCACGCGGCCAGATTCCTGACGGCCTCCAGGACGGTCTCGGCATGGCCCTGTACTTTCACCTTCTGCCAGATTGTCGCGATCGTGCCATCCTGGCGGATAAGGAAAGTCGTGCGTTCGACGCCCATGAAGTTGCGGCCGTACATGCTCTTTTCCTTCCAGACGCCATAGGCCTGCAGCGTCGTCTTGTCCTCATCCGAGGCGAGCGCGACCGAAAGACGATGCTTTTTGATGAACTTGTCATGGCAGGCTGCCGAATCGGGCGACATGCCGACAACGGCAGCACCTGCTGCTTCAAACTCCGGCGCCAGCGCTGTGAAAGCCAGCGATTCGGCCGTGCAGCCCGTCGTGTCGTCCTTGGGGTAGAAGAAGATAACGAGCGGCCTGCCGTGAAAATCCGAAAGCGACACACGGCCGCCGCCATCGCGGGGGAGATTGAAGTCGGGGGCCAGGGCACCGATGCCGGGAACCGCCATTGGGAAAACCTTTCTTTTGCCGGGTTTATGGATGACACTCTCCGTCCCCGAATTATATAGTGGACGGAAACCCGTCCAGCATGGCCGGGTTCAATTCTTCGATTTATGGGAGAGCCCGAAGGCGCATGTCAGCCATCCGCGGCGAAAAGGTCACGTTTCGCAAGAAGGATATCGTTGCGCTGGACCGCTTGCCGTCCGCTCAGGCCGAGGATCCGATCATCGTTCATTGCCCGCCGCCGCGTTCGCCGATGCGCCGGACGGCGAAGCTGACGTCAGTTTTTCTCGCACTGATTCTCCTCATCATTGCTGCCATCGTGTTCACCATCGAAAGCGGCATGTTCGACAAGCCGCTGTCTCAGCAGGCGCAGGCGGCGCTTGATGGCGTGGCGGGACCGCGTTACCGCGCCGAAGTCGGCTCCACCGTTATCCGTTTCACCTCCGACTTCCGGCTGGCGCTGGAAGCGCGCAACGTCAACATGATCGACCAGAAAAGCGGCCAGCACCTGTCGACGACGGGTTCGGTGCGCCTGGGCCTCGATCCGCTGCAGCTTTTCCGCGGCCGTATCGCCGTCGCGGATATCGAAGCGGAGGATATCGCGCTCGACACCGCGCTTCTGCCCTCCGGCAACCCGGTCAAGCTTGACGATCTGCGCATCGACGCCATGCCGGCGGCGATGGAGACGATCTTCGAGCAACTCGACATGTTCGACAGCATCGTGACGCGCGGCTCGACGAATTCCGTGCGCATCTCCGGCATTGACATCAAGCTTGCCGATACGGCGAATGGCCCGCTGTCGCTCGTCGTCGACAATCTGGTGTTCGCTCATGCCGGGCCATCCTCGCTGCAATTGAGAGGCGAAGTTGCGCTCAACGGCGAGGTGGCGGAACTCGACGTGCTGGCCGAGAAGGAAAACGGCCAGGTGTCGAAGGTGGTGGCGACGCTCGAGCATGCGGACCTGACGCCATTTGCGCTGAAACGCAATGATCAGGGTGCGATACGGCAGGGGCTCAGTGCCTTTGCCGATCTGACCGTGTCGGCGACCAGGGCGCGCGATGGCGTCGAGCCGGCGCTCGCGGCGACGATCGACGTCGATCCCGGTCTGATCTATGCGGACGGCGATCCGCAGGAACTGTCGGGCGGGCAAATCAACCTCACCTACGATTTCGCCAAGCAGACGCTGGAGATCGCTCGGTCGAACGCCCGGTTTGGCGCGACCATACTGCCCCTTAACGGCGCGCTGATCGATCTCGACAAACTCGATCCCAAAGCCGGCAAGGGCTTCGGTATCGATCTGCTCGTCAGCGGCGGCACCGCCGCCCCGAGCAGCTCCGGCGAACAGCCTGTTGCTTTCGACATCCAGGCGACCGGACGCTATCTGGTCGCCGGCCGGGAATTCCTGTTTCCCAACATGACCGTCTCCAGCCCGCTCGGCGCACTTTACGGGGCGTTGCACGTCAGGCTCGGCGACAAATCGCCGGAAATCAGCTTTGCCGGCCAATCCAGAGAGCTGCAGACGACGGCGATCAAGCAGCTGTGGCCGTTCTGGATGGCGCCCAAGGTGCGCGCATGGGTTCACGGCAATCTCTTTGGCGGCACCGTCACTGACGCCGCCATCTCCGTCTTCATCCCCTTCGGTCGGCTCAACGAGGCAGCCGGCGGCAAAGGATTGAAGCTCGATGCCAGTCAGATCCGCATCGGCTTCGATATTGCCGGTGCGCGGATGAACGTTGCCGGCGACATTCCGCCGGTCCGCGATACGGCGGCGCATTTCGACCTGACCGGTCCCGTTGCAACGATTTCGATCAAGAGCGGCGTGTCCTATTTCCCCTCCGGCCGGTCCGTCGACCTCGGGCAGGGAACGTTCGTCATACCGTCCGCCTACGACAAACCGCTCATGGCCGATATCGACCTGGCGGTATCGGGTGCGGCGGACGCCATAGGCGAGCTCCTGACCTACAAGCCGATTCGGGTGCTGCAGCGCGCCGGCTTTACGCCCGACGATTTCAAGGGGCACATCGACGCGAATGTGAAGGCGCATTTCGGACTGCTGTCGTCACAAAACCCGCCGCCGGCTGAGTGGAAGGCCGCCATGAAGCTCGCTGACGTCGATCTTGCCAAGCCGTTTTCCGGCCGCACGATCAGCAATGTCAGCGGCATGCTGAATGGCGATCCGAAGCAGATTACGCTCGACGCCAAGGGTGAGATCGACGGCATTCCCGCCGACATCGACCTGACCGAGCCGGTCGAGTCGTCGTCCGGCGTTGAGCGGCAGCGCGTGATCACGGCCACGCTCTCCGATGAGCAGCGCAGCAAGGTGATGCCCGGGCTTTCCGATATCGTCAGGGGCAACCTGAAGATGGTGATGACGCGGATCGACGACGACCGGCAAGACGTTCAGCTCGACCTCACCAAATCGATGCTCGACCTGCCGTGGATCGGCTGGTCGAAAGGCAGCGGCATTGCCGCCTCCGCGGAATTCGAGATGTCCGGCCCGCCCGAGAATACTGAGATCAAGAATTTCCGGCTGAAGGGCGACGGCTTCGGTGCCAGCGGATCGCTTGTTGTCGGTAAGGCCGGCCTTCTCTCCGCGGATTTCGACAGCGTTCGGCTCTCCTCGCTCGACGATTTCGCTCTGTCGGTCAAGCGCAGCAAGGGTAATTTCGACGTCTCCGTTTCGGGCGACAGCGCCGATGCGCGGCCGGTCATCGCGCGATTGAAATCGGGCTCGGAGGGCGGCGAGGACGGCGACAACGACAACACCGGCGTGTCGGTGCGCGCCAGACTGAAAAATGTCGTCGGCTTCAACGATGAGAAGGTCGGCAATTTCCAGGCGCAGGTGTCGCTGCGCGGCGACAAGCTGCAGACGCTGAATTTTTCCGGCATCACGGACAGCGGCGAGGCCGTTGTCAGCCAGATGAAGGACGGCGGTCTCATCAATATCACCAGCGGCGATGCCGGTGCGGTGTCACGTTTTGCCGATCTCTATCAGCACATGCAGGGCGGCCTGCTCAACCTGGCGATCCGGCTTTCGCCGCAGGGCGGATGGGACGGCTCGCTCGATGTGCGCCGCTTCTCGATCGTCAACGAACAGCGCCTGCGTTCCATCGTCTCAACACCTGTCGGCAACGAGCAGCGCAGCCTCAATGAGGCGGTCAAACGCGACATCGATACCTCGTCGCAACGCTTCCAGCGCGGCTTTGCCCGCATCGTCTCGCGCAACGGCATGGTCGGTATCGAGAACGGCGTGCTGCGCGGCGACCAGATCGGCGCGACCTTCCAGGGCGTGGTCCGCGACCGCCGAGGCAATATGGATATGACCGGCACCTTCATGCCGGCCTACGGCCTCAATCGCCTCTTTGCCGAACTGCCTCTGATCGGCGTCATCCTCGGAAATGGCAGCGACCGCGGTCTGATCGGCATCACCTTCAAGCTCACCGGCAAGTTCGACCAGCCGAACCTGCAGATCAATCCGCTGTCGATCATTGCGCCGGGAGTCTTCCGGCAGATTTTCGAATTCCAGTGAGGGAAAGCAAGATTAAATATCCTTCCGCCTGAGGAGATAGTCGAGGCCGCCGACCCGATACCAGCGGTAGCCATAGGCATCGAGCATGACCGTATGGCGCCCCTTGTCGTCGGCTTCGCTACTTGCCCCATCGGCAATATCGATCAGCGATCGCCCGAGTTCACCAACATTAGGATCGAAGGTCACTTCCATCGGGTGCGGATGCAGGTTGTGCAGGATCAGCACCGAATTGCCGCGCCAGTCATAACGCAGCGCCAGGACGCCGTCGTCACCTGTGTCGACCGCTGAGAAATCGCCCCAACCGATCTCGGGAGCCTCCTTGCGCATCCGGATCATCCGCTCGGTCCAGTTCAAGAGCGAATTGGGGTCGCGCCGCTGGACGGCGACGTTGATATGTTCGAAGCCGTAGGGGCCGTCTTTGATAACGGGCGAAACGGGCTTCGCGCTTTTGGTGAAACCGCCTTCCGGTTCCCTCGACCATTGCATCGGGGTGCGCGCGCAATTGCGCTCCGGCAGGCACAAATCATCGCCCATGCCGATTTCATCGCCGTAGCGGATGACCGGCGTTCCGGGCAGCGAGAACAGCAGGCTGTAGGCCAACTCGATCCTGCGACGGTCGCCGCCGAGCATGGGTGCCAGGCGCCGGCGAATGCCCCTGTCATAAAGCTGCATGCCCTTCTCGGGTCCAAACGCGGCGAATACCGCGTCGCGCTGCTTATCCGTCAGGCGACCGAGATCAAGTTCATCGTGGTTGCGAAGGAACAGCCCCCATTGCGCGGTCGCCGGGCGCGGCTTCGTGGCCTCCATCGCTTTCTTCAGAGGCCGCGTGTCGGCCGTGGCGAGAGCATAAAACAGCGTCTGATTGACCTGGAAATTGAACATCATCTGCATGCGATCGCCATCGTCGCCGAAATATTCGAAATTGTCCTTCGGCAGGATATTGGCCTCCGCCAGCACGATGGAATCTCCCATGCGCCATTGCAGGAATTCGCGAAATTTCCTAAGCATTTCGAACTGCTCGACCGGCTTGGTGACCTCGGCGCCCTTGGTGGCGATGATGAAGGGGGCGGCGTCCATCCGGAAGCCCGAGACGCCGAGCTGGATCCAGAAGCCCATGATCTTGAGTATCTCGGCCTGCACTTCGGGATTGGACGTGTTGAGATCGGGCTGATGATCGTAAAAGCGGTGGAAATAATAGGCCTTGGCTCTTTCGTCATAGGTCCAGGTCGTCTTCTGGACGCCCGGGAAGACCATGCCCTGATCTGAGTTTGCAGGCTTTTTGTCTGACCAGACGTACCAATCGCGATAGCGTGAATGCGGATCGCTCCTGGCGTCTTCGAACCAGGGATGATCCTTGGAGGTGTGATTGATCACCAGATCGATCAACACCCGTATGCCCCGCTGTTTGGCACCATGGGTGAATTCGACGAAATCGCCGAGCGAGCCATACCGCGGGTCGACATTATAGTAATCCGAGACGTCGTAGCCATCGTCGCGACCGGGCGAAGTCTGGAACGGCATGAGCCAGATTGCCGTCACGCCGAGGCCGGAGAGATAGTCGAGACGGCGCATCAGGCCCTGAAAATCACCGACGCCATCGCCGTTCGCATCCATGAAGGTCTCGACGGACAGGCAGTAGATGACGGCGTTCTTATACCAGAGGTCGTTGATCATGCCGGCGCTCCAAATGCATCTGGTCGCAAATCCCGTCGGGCGGAAAATGTTCCGCAAGGCGATATTGTGCGCGGCCAGTTGGATAATTCCGACCTATAGCGACAGGCTGGTCATTGATGCTTTGCTTATTTTAGATAATTCTGATGTAATGTGGGTGCCAGCTGCAACAGCGATCGGTGCAATGTCGGAGGATGCCATGCAGTGCGCTCGGACGGTCTCTTTCCTATCGGCCACCATGATGGCCGTGACAGTTGGCGAGGCCTCGAATTCTGCAGAAAAAGGCGGACGGCTGAAGCCGGTGAAGAGCACCCCCTCTGAGCATGTGCTGCTGGTTCCCCTCGACGCAAAGATGACGCCGCCGATCTTCTCGATCAGCTGGTGGTCGCGCGTAAGGCCCACTTCGGACGTCAATCCGCCCGGATCGCTCTTTCGCGAGACGAAACAAAAGGACGCGGAATACGGCTGGCGAGCTGACTGATCACGTTCAAAAGGAAAGGCCGGCGCGGGGCGCCGGCTTCAAAGATCCGTTCGGTTTGAAGCAACCTAGGCCGCGCGGCGGATCAGGATGTGCTTCTTCTTGCCGAGGGAGAGCTTGATGACGCCGTCGGAGGTGATTTCGCCGCTGCCGATCAGGCGGCGTTCGTCGCTGACAGCCTCGTCATTGATGCGCACTGCGCCCCCCTGGACGTGGCGGCGGGCCTCGCCGTTGGAACCGGCAAGGCCGGCGCGGACCATCAGCGAGAGCAGGCCGATGCCGCCGTCGAGTTCGGTGGCCGGGATCTCGACCGAAGGCAAGTTTTCGGCGACGCGGCCTTCCTCGAAGGTGGTGCGGGCCGTTTCGGCGGACGCTTCGGCCGCCTCGCGACCGTGGACGATCGCGGTCGCTTCCGTGGCGAGAATCTTCTTCGCCTCGTTGATTTCGGCGCCGCCAAGGGCCTCGAGCCTGGCGATCTCGGTGAGCGGCAGGCGGGTGAAGATCTTCAGGAAGCGGCCGACATCGGCATCCTCGGTGTTGCGCCAATACTGCCAGAAATCATAGGGGCTGAAGACATCCTCGTTCAGCCAGACGGCGCCGGAGGCGGTTTTGCCCATTTTGGTGCCGGAGCTCGTGGTCAGAAGCGGCGTCGTCAGCGCGTAGAGCTGCGGCGTCCCCATGCGATGGCCGAGATCGACGCCGTTGATGATGTTGCCCCACTGATCCGAACCGCCCATCTGCAGGCGGCAGCCGTAGCGGCGGTTGAGCTCGACGAAGTCGTAGCCCTGCATGATCATGTAGTTGAACTCGAGGAAGGAGAGCGACTGCTCGCGGTCGAGGCGCAGCTTGACGCTGTCGAAGGAGAGCATGCGGTTGACCGAGAAATGCCGGCCGACATCGCGCAGGAATTCGACATAGTTGAGCTTCATCAGCCAGTCGGCATTATTGACCATGAGGGCATCGGTCGGGCCGTCTCCGAAGCGCAGAATGCGCGAGAATATCTTCTTGATGCCCTCGATGTTGGCGGAGATCGCCTCCGGCGTCAGAAGCTTGCGCTGCTCGTCACGGAAGGAGGGATCGCCGACCATCGAGGTGCCGCCGCCCATCAGCGCAATCGGCCGGTGGCCGGTCTCCTGCAGCCAGTGGAGCATGGTGGCGGAGATCAAATTGCCGATATGCAGGCTCGTCGCCGTTGCGTCGTAGCCGACATAGGCCGTCACGACCTCCTTCGCGAACAGGTCGTCGAGGCCGCTTTCATCGGAAACCTGATGAATGAAGCCGCGCTCTTTCAGCGTGCGGAGGAAATCGGACTTGAACTCGGACATGGCTTTCGTCTCTTCGTGCCTGCGCTGCGCCCACCGGGCTTCACGCAACTTCGTTGTTGTTGATCTGTCGCGGCGCGTTTAGCACTGTTTTTACAAAAGTGCATCCGGGAATCGCATGGGAGACAAGCCTCATGGATGTGGTCAGAACCGCGATTGGACTGATGAGCGGCACGTCAATGGATGGAATCGATGTCGCGCTCATCAGGACCGACGGCCGCGGCTTCATCGAGCGCGGGCCCTTCCTCGGCGTGCCCTATGAGGCCGATTTTCGCGGGCGTCTCAAACGGGCGCTGGAACTGGCGCGGCCGCTGACCAACCGGCGCGAGCGGCCCGCGGAACTCCGCGAAATCGAACTCGAGCTGACCGAACGGCATGCTCTTGCCGTTACGGCATTTCTGGAGCGTTACGGGCTCTCAGCCGGTGCCGTCGATGTCCTCGGCTTTCACGGTCAGACGGTGCTGCATCGTCCTGACGATGGGCTGACGATCCAGATCGGCGACGGCCGGGAATTGGCGCGCCGGACGGGCGTATCAGTGGTCTACGACATGCGTGCCAACGACATGGTGCATGGCGGGCAGGGTGCGCCGCTGGTGCCGGCCTATCACGCAGCACTGGCGGGAAAACTGCAGCAGGCGGGAGAGGCGGTGTGCTTCGTCAATATCGGCGGCATCTCCAACCTCACCTATATCGACGCTGACGGCCGGATTGCCGCCTTCGACAGCGGCCCGGGCAATACGCTGATCGACCAATGGATAGAGATGCGGACCGGCAGACCCTATGATCCCGGCGGGGAGATCGGCGGGCGCGGCACGGTCGTCCCCGCCTTGGCCGAGCGCTATCTGAACAGCCCGTTCTTCCGCGGCAATATCCGTCGGTCGCTCGATCGCGGCGATTTCGCGCCGCTTCGGCCTGATGAGGCGAGCCTCGAAGACGGCGCCAGGACGCTTGCGCATGTCGCCGCAGCATCGATCGTCAAATCCGCCGGATTTCTGCCCGAACGTCCCTCGGCCTATATCGTCTGCGGCGGCGGGCGGCTGAACGGCACCTTGATGGCCGAGCTCTCGGCGATGGCCGAGGGATCGAGAGTGTTGAGCGCCGAGGCCGCGGGCTTCGACGGCGATGCGATGGAGGCCGAAGCCTGGGCTTATCTCGCCGTACGCTCGCTGGACGGGCTGCCGCTGACCTTTCCCGGCACGACGGGAGTTGCGGCTCCCGTCAGCGGCGGCGTGCTGGCAACGCCGTGACAGGCGAAAGAACCCCAGTGCGTCGTGACGATGGCGGTGGCAGACGTCGGTGCTCTGCCGGTCAGCGGATCCGCTTGGCCGCCGGCTCTGGCACCAGTTCGCCATTGAGGCGACGGTCGAGATAATCCTCGCATTCGCTCATCAGCGTCTCCACCTGACCGTTGAAGAAGTGGTTGGCGTTGGCGACCGTGCGATGGGTGATGAGGATGCCCTTCTGGGTCTTCAGTTTTTCGACCAGACCATTGACATCCTTTTCCGGCGCCACCTTGTCGGCCTCGCCGTTGATGATCAGGCCGGAAGAGGGGCAGGGCGCCAGGAAGGAGAAGTCGTAGGTATTCGGCTGCGGGGCGATCGACATGAAGCCCTCGATTTCCGGCCGGCGCATCAGAAGCTGCATGCCGATCCAGGCGCCGAAGGAATAACCGGCGACCCAGCAGGTCTTGGAATCGGGGTGCAAGCTCTGCACCCAGTCCAGCGCGGAGGCGGCGTCGGACAATTCGCCGGCACCATGATCGAATTCGCCCTGGCTGCGGCCGATGCCCCGGAAATTGAAACGCAGCGTCGTGAACCCGCGCTTCTGGAACATGTAGAAGAGCTGGTAGACGATCTGATTGTTCATCGTGCCGCCGAACTGCGGGTGCGGGTGCAGGATGAGCGCGATGGGCGCGCTTTTTTCCTTGGAGGGCTGGTAGCGGCCTTCAAGACGGCCGGCTGGGCCGTTGAAAATTACTTCGGGCATTGGTACTCCGGGTTTTATTTCGCGTTCGCGCTGCGTTGGACGACAACATGACTTGACTAACGTTGTCAGCTTTTCTAAAACGCAGTTTAGAACAATTCGAAACTTGCATGGCGATCCACGCTTCGTGGAACGTGTCATAAGGCAAGCCCGGCGGAAATTTCAAGAAAAATGCACCGCGGCCGCTGAAGCAAGCTCGTCAAGCGCAGGACTGAAGATCATGGCGCCGCCACGCCTTTATCTCGACTGGAACGCCACAGCGCCGCTGCATCCCGCAGCACGCGAGGCGATCATGCGCGCCATTGACATATTCGGCAATCCGAACAGCGTGCATGGGGAGGGCCGCGCCGCCCGCGCCGCCATCGAAGGCGCACGGCGCAAGGTGGCCGCTCTTGCCGGCACCGATCCGGGCAATGTGATCTTCACCAGCGGCGCGACGGAGGCCGCCAACTTGGTGCTGACGCCGGATTTTCGCATGGGCCGCACGCCGCTTCAGCTCGGCCATCTCTATTTTTCCGCCGTCGAGCACCTGGCTGTACGAGAGGGAGGCCGATTCCCGAAGGACCGCACGACCGAGATCCCGGTGACGGACGCCGGTATCGTCGATCTGCAAGCGCTGGCCGCATTGCTCGATGCCCATGACACATCGACAGGCCTCCCGATGGTCGCGATCATGTTCGTCAACAACGAGACGGGCATTGTCCAGCCGGTCGAAGAAGCGGCCAGGATTGTGCGGGCGCACGGTGGTCTCTTTGTGGTCGACGCCGTGCAGGCGGCCGGTCGTCTGCCGATCGAGATCGAGCGCATCGGCGTGGATTTCATCATCGTCTCCTCTCACAAGATCGGTGGACCGAAGGGGGCGGGTGCACTGATCGCGCGCGGCGAGGCGCTGATGCCGAAGGCGTTGATCCGCGGTGGCGGGCAGGAGAAGGGTCACCGGTCGGGGACACAGAATTCGCTGGCGCTGATTGGCTTCGGAGCTGCGGCGGAAGCCGTGCTTCAGGATCTTGAGGAACGGAACGCTGCGATTGCTGCGCTGCGCGACAGGCTGGAAGCCGGCATGCACGCTACCGCGCCCGATGTCATCATCCATGGCGCCGGTGGTCCGAGGGTCGCCAACACGATTTTCTTCACGCTCCCTTGCCTGAAGGCGGAGACCGGGCAGATCGCTTTCGATCTTGAAGGCGTTGCCCTTTCGGCGGGCTCTGCTTGCTCATCCGGCAAGGTCGGCGAAAGCCATGTGCTGACGGCGATGGGGCGCGACGCCAAGCTGGGGGCGCTGCGCATCTCGCTCGGCTTTTCCACAACGGAAGAGGATATCGATAGGGCGATTGCCGCCTTCGCGAAGATAGCCTGCCGGCGCAGGTCGGCGGGCGAGGCGGCTTGACCGCCTCATAAACTTGCGGAAACACAAATTTCCGCTTGCCAATCGGGCTGAAAAGTTCCTTTTGGCCTCCTACATCAGGGCAAAGGATTTTGCCCGGGGCAAGTCAACTGCCCATACGCTACAAGCTGCCGGACCTTGTATCCGGCGAGATTGGAGAACGAAATGGCTGCCGTGCAGGAAACGATCGACCAGGTGCGCCTGATCGATGTGGACCAGTACAAATACGGTTTCGAGACCGTCATCGAAATGGACAAGGCGCCGAAGGGCCTGTCCGAGGATATCATCCGCTTCATTTCGGCCAAAAAGCAGGAGCCGGAGTGGATGCTGGAATGGCGTCTCGAGGCCTATCGGCGCTGGCTGACGCTGGAAGAGCCGACCTGGGCACGCGTCAATTATCCGAAGATCGATTTCAACGACATCCATTATTATGCCGCGCCGAAAAGCGCGCCGGGTCCGAAGTCGCTCGACGAGGTCGATCCGGAGCTCTTGAAAGTCTATGAGAAGCTTGGCATCCCGCTGCGTGAGCAGGAGATCCTGGCCGGCGTCGAGAAGCCGAAGATCGCCGTCGACGCCGTTTTCGACAGCGTCTCGGTCGTCACCACCTTCAAGGCGGAGCTGAAGAAGGCCGGCGTGATCTTCATGTCGATCTCGGAAGCGATCCGCGAGCATCCCGATCTCGTGCGCAAATATCTCGGTTCCGTCGTGCCGACCTCGGATAATTATTATGCGACGCTGAATTCGGCGGTCTTCACCGACGGTTCCTTCGTTTTCGTGCCGAAGGGCGTTCGTTGCCCGATGGAGCTTTCCACCTATTTCCGCATCAACGAGAAGGGCACCGGCCAGTTCGAGCGCACGTTGATCATCGCGGAAGAGGGCGCCTACGTCTCCTACCTCGAAGGCTGCACTGCGCCGCAGCGCGATGAAAACCAGCTGCATGCGGCCGTGGTCGAGCTCGTGGCTCTCGACGATGCCGAGATCAAATATTCCACCGTCCAGAACTGGTATCCGGGCGACAAGGAAGGCAAGGGCGGCATCTACAACTTCGTCACCAAGCGCGGCGATTGCCGTGGCAATCGCTCGAAGATTTCCTGGACGCAGGTCGAAACCGGGTCGGCGATCACCTGGAAATATCCGTCCTGCATCCTGCGCGGCGACGACAGCCGCGGCGAATTCTACTCGATCGCCGTGTCGAACGGCCATCAGCAGATCGACAGCGGCACCAAGATGATCCATCTCGGCAAGAACACGTCGAGCCGTATCGTCTCCAAGGGTATCGCGGCCGGCGTTTCCAACAACACCTATCGCGGCCAGGTCTCGGCCCACCGCAAGGCGTCGAACGCGCGCAATTTCACCCAGTGCGATTCGCTGCTGATCGGCGACAAGTGCGGCGCTCATACCGTGCCCTATATCGAGGCGAAAAACTCGACGGCGCAGTTCGAGCACGAAGCGACGACCTCGAAGATCTCCGAGGACCAGCTTTTCTACTGCCTGCAGCGGGGCATCCCCACCGAAGCGGCGATCGCGCTGATCGTCAACGGTTTCGTCAAGGAAGTCCTGCAGGAACTGCCGATGGAATTCGCGGTCGAGGCCCAGAAGCTGATCAGCATCTCGCTGGAAGGCTCGGTCGGTTGATATGAACGAGACGGACAAATAGCGTATTTTTGGACGTCTGGAGAATATGCGGGGCGAAATATTGGCGAAAATTCGCCCCCGCGAGCAAAGATACGAAACGGAAAAGCCGCCGGAGCAGCCTTACGTGTTTCTCCAGCAGCGCATGGAAAAACCGGGGAAGATCATTGAAGGAATTCCGGAATTCCTCGAATGGCTCTGGCTCATAACTGTCGCGGTTTTCCGTGTCATCCGTTTCATTTGGCGATAGCGCCGAGCACAACATGTCGATGCCCTTAGAAATTACGCGAGGCTCAGACGAGCTACGCAGAGGAACGCAGGAACGAAAAATGCTTGAAATCAGAAACCTTCATGCCCGCATCGCCGAAGACGGCACCGAGATCATCCGTGGTCTGAACCTTACGGTAAAGGCCGGCGAAGTTGCGGCGATCATGGGGCCGAACGGCTCCGGCAAGTCGACACTTTCCTATGTGCTGTCCGGCCGCGAAGACTATGAAGTGACCGAAGGCGACATCCTTTATAACGGCGAGAGCATTCTCGAGCTCGATCCATCCGAGCGCGCCGCCAAGGGCATCTTCCTCGCTTTCCAGTATCCGGTCGAAATCCCGGGCGTCGCCACCATGCAGTTCCTCAAGGTGGCGATGAACGAGCAGCGCAAGGCGCGCGGCGAGGACGAGCTGACGACGCCGGATTTCATGCGCCGCGTCAAGGAAGCCGCGGCCAAGCTGCAGATCAATACCGAGATGCTGAAGCGGCCGCTCAATGTCGGCTTCTCCGGCGGCGAGAAGAAGCGTGCCGAGATCCTGCAGATGGCGCTGCTGGAGCCGAAGCTCTGCGTGCTCGACGAAACCGATTCCGGCCTCGATATCGACGCGCTGAAGATCGTTGCCGATGGCGTCAACGCGCTGCGTTCGCCTGATCGCGCCGTCGTCGTCATCACCCATTACCAGCGCCTGCTCGACTATATCGTGCCTGACACCGTCCACGTTCTCTACAAGGGTCAGGTCATCAAGTCGGGCGACAAGACCTTGGCGCATGAGCTGGAAGCCAATGGTTACGCCGACATCATCGGCGCAGCGGCCTGAGTTCGGGTGGAAAGGACGACGTCCATGAACATGCAGACGACGAGCCGCCTGACCGCGGCCGAAACGGCGCTGATCGACGCCTTCAATCAGCAGATCGGCGACCTGCCCGGCAATGGTGCAGTGACGGCCCTGCGTGACCGGCTTCTCGACGACCTCAAGAAGGCGGGCCTGCCGACGCGCCGCATCGAAGCCTGGCACTATACCGACCTCAAGAATCTGCTGCGCGCCTTGCCGGCGCAAGTGGGTGATGCCGGCTCCAACGCGCTTGAGCCGGTCGTTGCCGGTTCCTCGGTGCTGGCGGTCATTCAGGGCCATGCCAATCAGAAGGCGGCCGTCGACGGTCTTGGCCTGTCGGCCTATTCCGAACGGCTGATCGACGGTTCCGCCGTCGAAAGGCTCGATGCGTTGGGCAGCGACGATGCGGTCGGTCGGATCAACGGCAGCTTCGTGCGCGACGGCTATGTGGTCGACATGCCTGATGAAACCGAACTTGAAAATCCGCTGGAAATCCAGTTCATCCATGCCGGCGGGCAGACGCATACGCGTCTTCCGGTTTCCTTCGGCGCCGGCGTCAAGGGAACTGTCATCGAGCGTCACCGTGCGGTGACGGGCGATGCCGCCTTCGTGTCCCATATCAGTGACATCACAGTCAGCGAGGGCACGGAGCTGACCTGGATCATCCTGCAGCAGCAGGGTCCCGACGATACTCATCTTGGCCAGATCCGCATCGATCTCGGCGCCGACGCCAAGCTCCGGCTGTTTGTCATCAATGCGGGCGGCAAGCTGGTGCGCCAGGAACTGAATATCAAGGTGACGGGCGAGGGCGCCGATCTGACGCTGCGCGGCATCAACCTGCTCGGGGCCGATAGCCATACCGATGTGACGATGGTGCTCGGCCACGACGTCCCACATACCGGTTCGACCGAAGTGATTCGCAACGTCGTCTTCGACCGCGCCAAGGGTGTCTTCCAGGGCATGATCCGGGTTGCGCCCGATGCGCAGAAGACCGACGCCAAGATGGCCTGCAACACGCTCTTGATGTCCGACGACGCCGAGTTTTCGGTCAAGCCGGAGCTCGAGATCTTCGCCGACGACGTGCAATGCGGCCATGGCGCGACGGTCACCGATATCGATGCCAATCATCTCTATTACATGATGGCGCGCGGCATTCCGGAGAACAAGGCGCGGGCGATGCTCGTCAACGCCTTCGTCGCCGAGATCGTCGAGGAACTGGAAGACGAGGCCCTGGTCGAGGCGCTGGAAAGCGTGATTTCGGCTTGGCTCGAAAAGCACGCCTGATCGGATAAATGCCATGGACAAGATAGTGCCGGCCACTGAGTACGACGTCGAAGCCATCCGCCGGGATTTCCCGATCCTGGCGGAGAAGGTGCACGGCAAGCCGCTGGTCTATCTTGATAATGGCGCCTCGGCGCAGAAGCCGCAGGCGGTCATCGACGCCATCTCGCATGCCTACGCGCATGAATATGCCAATGTGCATCGCGGCCTGCACTACCTTTCGAACGCCGCCACGGATGCCTATGAGGCAGCGCGCGAGAAGGTCCGCCGCTTCCTCAACGCGCCCTCGGTCAACGACATCGTCTTCACTAAAAATTCGACCGAAGCGATCAATACTGTCGCCTATGGCTGGGGCATGCCGAAGATCGGCGAAGGCGACGAGATCGTCCTGACGATCATGGAGCACCATTCCAACATCGTGCCCTGGCACTTCATCCGCGAGCGCCAGGGCGCGAAGCTGGTCTGGGTTCCGGTCGATGACGAAGGCGCCTTCCATATCGAGGATTTCGAGAAAAGCCTGACGGAGCGCACCAAGCTCGTCGCCATTACCCATATGTCGAATGCGCTCGGCACGATCGTTCCGGTCAAGGAAATCTGCCGGATCGCGCATGAACGCGGCATCCCGGTGCTGATCGACGGCAGTCAGGGTGCCGTGCACCTGTCGGTCGACGTGCAGGACATCGATTGCGACTGGTATGTCATGACCGGCCACAAGCTCTACGGCCCGTCGGGTATCGGCGTGCTCTATGGCAAGAAGGAGCGGCTCTCGCAGATGCGCCCCTTCCAGGGCGGCGGCGAGATGATCTTCGAAGTCGCCGAGGACGCGGTCACCTACAACGATCCGCCGCATCGCTTCGAAGCCGGCACGCCGCCGATCGTCCAGGCGATCGGGCTCGGTTATGCGCTCGACTATATGGAGAAGGTCGGGCGCGAGGCAATCGCCCGCCATGAGGCCGATCTTGCGGCTTACGCAGCCGAGCGCCTCAGATCGGTCAATTCGCTGCGGATGTTCGGGACGGCGCCCGGCAAGGGGAGCATCTTCTCCTTCGAGCTTGCCGGCATCCATGCCCATGACGTCTCGATGGTGATCGACCGGCAGGGCATTGCAGTGCGGGCCGGCACGCATTGCGCCATGCCGCTCTTGAAACGCTTCGGCGTCACCTCCACATGCCGAGCATCGTTCGGCATGTACAATACCCGCGCCGAGGTCGATGCGCTGGCCGATGCGCTTGATTATGCGCGCAAGTTCTTTGCCTGAGGAGTGTCCGTGATGAGCCTGGACGAAAGCGAACAGAAGATCGACGTGCGCGAAGGCATCGTGCATTCCAGCATCCCGGCCGATGAACTGGCGCGGCTCAGTGATGACGTCATCGCCGCGCTGAAAACCGTCTACGACCCGGAAATCCCTGCCGACATTTTCGAACTCGGCCTGATCTACAAGATCGACATCGAGGACGACCGGATGGTCAAGATCATGATGACCCTGACCGCTCCCGGCTGCCCGGTCGCCGGCGAGATGCCGGGCTGGGTGGAGAATGCCGTTGGCGCCGTCGAAGGTGTGTCGGGCGTCGAGGTCGAAATGACCTTTGATCCGCCGTGGACGCCGGACCGCATGTCCGAGGAGGCGCAGGTCGCCGTCGGCTGGTACTGAGCTACGCTAGTACACAGTACCGCGCGCGGTATTGATCCATTTACCTCGGGCGACTACATTTGATTCACGAAGCACCGGATCTTGACCCCGGTTGTGGAAGGAGATGAAGCCGATGGGCTTTGCAGTGATGAGCATGACGGAAGGGGCTGCCGCCCGCGTCAAGGCGATCGTCGAAAATTCCGGGCCGGAAGCCAAGGGCGTTCGTGTCGGCATCAAGAAGGGCGGCTGCGCCGGGATGGAATATACCATTGACCTGGTGACCGAGCCGAATGCAAAGGACGATCTGATCGAGCGCGACGGCGCCAAGGTCTGGATCGAGCCCTCAGCCGTGCTTTATCTTCTCGGCACCGAGATGGGCTTCGAGCAGACGACGCTCCGCTCCGGCTTCACCTTCACCAATCCGAACCAGACGTCGGCCTGCGGCTGCGGCGAATCCGTCGAGCTGAAACCTGCCGATCTTGCGGCTCTCGCCGCACAGCGCCAGAGCGAGCCGGCGCATTCGTGATAAGATCCGGTGGCCTTGGTCGGGGCCGCATCGCTCTTTATTGTGGGTGAGCAAAGCGAGGCGCCGCACCGCAGGTTCCGTCCTGCTCAGCAGAACCTGTCATAAGAAACGATGGTGCGTGTTGCGTCTCGATATCTAGGTATGAGACGACACGGCAGCCATGAGGGTTGTTGCCGGCCAGCCGAACACCGAGGTTCGTGGAAAATACAGGATCGGGATTCCACTGCTCGTAGTATCCAGTGCTAAAGAGTCTATCTCGTTCCGCAACAAATGCGGCCGTCAGGCGCGCTTCCTCGGCTGCCGATATCGACTCCGCTCTCGGACCGAGTTCAATTTTGCATGAACGTCTCGATTTGCCACGAACAGGTGCATATTCGGCTTCCACGATGACAAAACGAGCACCGGGAACTTCCCAGTGCTGCTCGGTTACCTGGTATCCAGGTAAAAATGGAAAGGGCACCCCGGGAGCGGTCTTCGGGGCTACCGTCCTCATGTCGCGCCCAAGGTCACGTAATCCTTTTGCATCAAATTCTTTGCCTGTCTCCACGGCAATTCGACATCGTGTGAACAGGTCGCGCCAAACACCAGACAGGTCTTCGCTAGCACCGGCGCTGGTTATCAGAGATAAATTCAGAAGTACGAACAAGGTAATGCGGCGCAAGCGGAATTCTTCGCTGAAAACGTAATAGGGTCTAGATATAGCAATTACTGTAAGCGGGTCAGCTGATTTCGCGACGACTGAAGCACTATGTGGATCGTCACAGGCATGATGCAAACAAAATAACAACCAGTGCAGCGGCTGATAATCGCGCTCAGTCGCGCTTGATGCTCATGAGCATTTCCCACATGTCGGCGCCGGTCTCGAAGACCATGGCGTTCGCGTTGTAGCTTTGCTCGGCTTCGATCAGCTCGGTGAGTTCGGTGGCTGGATCGACATCCGAATCCGTGGGACCGACGCCTGAGGCAACGGAGGTGAGGCTGGTGTTCAGACTGTTATAACCAGGGGTGCTGCTGATTGCGACGTTGCTGGCGATCGCGCTGATCCGCGTCGTCTGTGCCCGCATTCCCAAAAGAGCAGTGCCTGCAATACTCGATATGCTCATCAGCCGTTTCCCCAGAACTGGATAGTCGTCTTTTACCCGGAGGGATTTAGGGAATGCTGAAGGCGTTGCGTTAGCAAAGACCTATGGGTACGCAACCATGCCGTCAGATGTGCCTCGCAATGGCACGGCGCGCAGCCATATCGGGATCTCCACGGGCACAAACCTACAGAACCAAGACGCCTGGACGGATCAAGTAAGGACGAGCATCACAGCAACATCGAGGCTCCGCGATCGATATAGGTATCAAGAAACTGCTCGAGGCGCGGGTTTCTCGGTCGCTTGAAAACCTCTTGGGGCGGACCGGTGAACAGCACCTTGCCGTGATCGAGAAAGATGATCTGCTGGCCGACCGTTGCGGCAAACCCGATCTCGTGAGAAACGACGACCATTGTCATGCCTTCGGCGGCGAGATCGCGCATGACGTTCAGCACTTCGCCAGTCAGTTCCGGATCGAGTGATGAGGTTGGTTCGTCAAAGAGCATGATCTTCGGGTTGAGAGCCAGGGCCCGCGCGATAGCAACACGCTGCTGCTGTCCTCCCGAGAGCTGTGACGGATAGTGGTTTGCCCGACCCTCGAGACCGACTTTGGCGAGCTGGGCCATTGCCCGCTCCTCCGCGTCCTTGCGGTTCATCTTGTGAACCGTCTTCAGCGCCTCGCTGACGTTGCCGAGCGCCGTCATGTGCGGCCAGAGATTGAATTGCTGAAAAACCATGCCGATCTGGGCACGAATCCGCCGATTTGCGGCGGCCGGCAATCGCTCCCTTACGCCCTTCGCATTTTCCGCAAAGCCGAGCACCTCGCCATTGACGGCAATGGTGCCCTTTGTCGATTCTTCCAGAAACGCCATGCAGCGCAGCAGCGTGCTCTTGCCGGATCCTGATGGACCGATCACGCAGGAAACCCGTCCCTGCGCGATATCAAGATCGATACCGTTCAGTACGGTGGAATCGCCAAACGTCTTGACAAGATTTTTGACTGCGATCGCGGGAACACTCATATGTTGAAAAACCTGAATCTGGTGAGTTTCGTTTCGGCGAGACGACCGAGCCAGCCGGTGATTTCGACAAGCGCCCAGTAGAAGAGGGCGAGGACAAAAAGCGCTTCGACAAATGCATATTGCTGCGATCCGATGGCGCTCAGTGTTGCCGTCAGTTCCGGCACGGTGATGATGGACAACACGGCCGTCTCCTTCATGAGGATGATCGTCATGTTGAGCGATGGCGGCAGCACCAGCATGGTCATCTCAGGCAGCAATATGCGCCTGACGATCTGCGTGTGTGTCAGGCCAACGCATAGACCCGCTTCGATATGCCCCTTCGGGACGGCGGCAAAGCCCGAGCGGAATATCTCGCTGAAATAGGCCGCGCCGTAGATGGACAGGCCAACGACGCCTGCCGGGATCGGATTGAGCGACAATCCGACGAAGGGGCCGCCGTAGTAGACGAGGAATATCTGAATGAGGAAGGGCGTGCCGCGCAGCACTGCGATGACAATCCCGAACGCCCTGTCCAAGAGCACCCCGCCAAAAAGCCGCGCGACAGCGACAAGGAAACCCAGAACGGCAGCGGCAAGAGCGGCGACGATCCAGATAACGATTGTCACGAAGGCACCGCTGGCGATCTCCGGCAAATGGCTGAAAATCACATTGATATCGAACGTCATCGCGGTGCTCCCGGCAGGGAGCGCTCGATCAGACCGCCGGCAAGCGCTACGATCCAATTGATGGCGAGGTAGATCAGACCGGCGGAAGCGAAGATTTCGAGCGGCAGAAAGGTGCTGCCGGCAAGGTCCTGGGCCATGCGGGTCAGCTCGACGATCCCGACAACGGAGACCAGCGAAGAAGCCTTCAAAATAAGGATCGCTTCGTTGACGAGCGCCGGAAAGGTCAGCCGCAGAGCGATTGGCGCCTTGATCCGGCGGAAAATCTGCATGGGCGTGAGACCGACCATCTCGGCGGACTCGACAAGGCCCGAGGGGACGCTGGCAAAACCGCCGCGCAGATTTTCAGCCTGATAGGCAGCCGTGCACAGCGAAAGGCCAACGATGGCCGCAACGATACTCGGCACGTTGATGCCGATCACCGGCAGAAGGTTGTAGATCAGCAACAGCTGCACCAGCAGCGGTACGCCGCGAAAGAAGCTGATGAAAACCTGCCCCAGCAGCACGAAAAGCCGTTGCCGCGAAAGGAGCATGGCGGAAACAATGATCGAGATCGCAAAGCCGATCAGAATCGAAACCACGCTGATCGTGACCGTGTAGATCGAAGCTTGCAGAAGAAGTTCGAAAAGTTTGGTGGACATGGGCGGTACTTGCCTGCGTGCTGCGGCCGTCACGTCTGTTCGCACGGCAAATTGCGCCCCGACCGATGGCGGGGCGCGAGCATTTCACCGGCAATGATTAGAATGCCGGATCCTTGACAGCGTCCGGTGTGTCGAAAGACGCACCGAACCACTTCTTTTGCAGCTCTGCCATACGCCCGTCTGCCTTGATCTTGAGCATCGCGGCATCGACCGCGTCCATCAGCGGGGCGTGATCGGCGTCCTTGAGACCGATGAAGCCGAAATAGGACTTCTTTCCGAAAGGCGGCAGGACGACTTCGAAAGTGCCCTTTCGCTGGCTCGCGACAAAGGCGATGTTCGGGAGCGAATTGGCAACGCCGGCAATACGGCCGGCTGCGAGATCGGCGTAGGTCTCCGTGAAGGCAGGATATTCGCGCACATCGACTTTGGTCGGCAGCGTGTCGGAGAATTCCTTCAGCTGGTCGAGCTGGGCAGTTGCCTTGCCGACACCAATCGTCTTGCCGGCAATGTCTTCCGGCTTGCTGATCGTCGTGTCACCGGCCTTCTTAAGGATGGCAATCGTCGCTTCGGCGATCGGCGGCGTGAAGCGATAGCGCTCCATGCGCTTCTTGGTGATCGTTGCAGGACCTGCGACGATATCGAACTTGCCAGCCTCAAGCGCGGGGAAGACGCCGTCCCAGGGAAGTGCCACCCACTCGATCTTGACGCCAAGTTCCTTGCCGATCTCGGCAAAAAGGTCGACGTTCAGGCCCGTATGTTCACCGGCGTCGATATAGTCAAACGGTGCGAAAGCCGTTTCGGTGCCAACCTTGAGCGTGCCGGCTGCCTTGACGGCCGCCAGCGTATCGGCTGCGTGGGCGGAAAAGGCTGCTCCTAACAGGAACGCAGCGCCGACCAGACCCGTCAGCAGTGACTTTGCCTTCATGATCATCTCTCCAGTTTTATTCCTCCGACGGAGGAGTTTTGTTCCCGATTTTGATTTCAATGCGCGGATTCTTATGCTCCGCTTTTGACTATACAAATAGATATAGGCTGGCCTAGAGTGTCAATGTAAAAGTCAAGGAACGCAAAAATTGTGCCGGGTGGCGGCAATCTTTGCCGGTGTGACGCGACCGCTCCGGCACTTTGATCGTGACGCCCAACGAGGTGTGGATTTGGTGTCGATTTATCAGCGCATTTACACGGATATCGAGGCGAAGATCATTAGCGGCGATTGGCGGCCCGGCGACCGTATTCCCATAGAACATGAACTGGTCGCGGAATATCAATGCTCGCGCATGACCGTCAGCAAGGCACTGTCGGCTCTGGTCGAGCGCGGCATGATCGTCAGAAGGCGCAAGGCCGGTTCGTTTGTTGCGTCGCCCCAGATCGACCGCACGGTAATGGATATTCAGGATATCAGCACCGAAGCGGAACTGGCCGGGCACGAACACCGCTTCGAGCTTCTCACCCGTAAAGTCGAACGCCTTGGAGAAACGGACGCACAACAGCTGTCGGAAACTCCCGATGCGGAGATACTCAGGCTTCAATGCCTGCATATCGTGGACGGCAGACCCAATGCCATCGAACGGCGGATCATCATGCTCGACGCCGTCCCACGTGCGCGCGACGAGAGCTTCGCCTCGATCCCGCCCGGCAAATGGCTGCTTGCAGAAGTTCCCTGGTCCAAGGCCAAACACGTCATCCGCGCCGTCTCGGCCGATACGGCGACGGCGCGAATGCTGGAGATAGAAAGAGGCCAGGCGTGCCTTAGCCTAATCCGGCAGACCTGGCAGAACGGCCGGACGGTGACATATGTCGAGATTACCCATCCAGGCGACCGGTTCCAGTTCGCAGGGACGTTTCATCCGATGGCAAATTGAGTTGGCGCACACCACGGGAGGTTCTGCAAGTGATCGATGAGCGCTTCAAGACGATCCCGCTCAAGGGTCTGCAAGCCTTCGAGGCGGTGGGGCGTTGCGGCGGCGTGACGGCTGCGGCACTGGAGCTCAAGGTCTCGCCGGGGGCAATCAGCCAGCAAATTCACAAGATCGAAAGTTTTCTTGGAGTTTCGCTGCTGGAGCGGAGCGGGCGAACCGTTGAGCTGACCGCCTGGGGCCGGCTTTATCATCAGGAGATTTCGAAGGGATTTGAGCAATTTGCGTTCGCTCAGCAGTTATTGGAAAGGGCACGCAACGAGACGCCGCTGGTCCTTAGCGCACTTTCTTCCGTCGTCAACAAATGGATCGGCAGGCGAATCTTCGACTGGCAGGCCCTACACCCCGATGTTCAAGTGAGAATTATTGGACGGGACAAGGAGCCCAGGATTGGTTTCGACGATGTCGATTTCCGCGTAAGCTACGGGTCGGACGTCCTGCAGCACGACCATTATACTGAACTGTTTCGCGATTGGGTCGTGCCTGTCTGCTCGCCGTCGCTAATGCAGGATCGCGCGCACGCGGCCCGAGATCTCTTCGAGCAGCCGCTTCTGCATGTCGAGTGGGAAAGGCACTTCACGCCTTACCCAAGCTGGGCGGAGTTTGCGGCCATGGCCGGTATACCGTTCGACGCGTCGACGCCCGGCCTCTCCTTTACCCTGTCGAGCAGCGCGATCGATGCAGCCGTCAACAAGCGTGGCGTCGTCCTCGCGCAGATGTCGATGATATCAGATGAGCTCGAGGCGCAGACGCTCGTCACTCCCGTCGATATGCGGATTCCGCTGCGCGAAAGCTACTTTCTCGCCTGGGACCGCGCGGCACTGCAAAAGCCGCGCGGCCGCGAATTCCGCGACTGGCTCGTCGCCATTTCCCGTCAGCAAGCTTTGGTGTCAGCCCCCAAGTGAACGTTTTAGAAAATCTAAAACGGACCTTAGCGCCGCGATGTTGATGAAAATTTGCGCCTGGTGATAATTTGCGCGGCCACCTTCAATCGGCAGCATGCATAAGGGGGAGAGCTCGATGGCGCGAACTGACAAGATGAAACTTGGGACCTTCGTCTACACTTTCGGCTTTCATCCAGCCTCGTGGCTGCATCCGGCCAGCGATGTCGGCGGCGCCAATGACTTCGCCCATCTGCTCGATGTCGCCAAACGATCCGAGGCGGCCAAGTTCGATTTCATGTTCATGGCGGATTCTCCGGCTGCCGCCGTCGGTGATCCGAATGCGCTTGCCCGTATTCCGACCAAGATGAATCGCTTCGAACCCCTCTCACTGCTATCAGCATTGGCGGTCACGACCAGCAATCTCGGTCTCGTTGCGACGGTGTCGACAAGTTATTACGAGCCATACAATGTCGCCCGCCTGTTCGCCTCGATCGACCATCTGAGCAACGGGCGCGTCTGCTGGAATGTTGTCACCTCCGACCATGACGAAACCGGCTACAACTTCAATCGCGAGGGACTTGATCCGCACGCGCTACGCTATGAGCGCGGCAACGAATTCGTCGATGTCGTTTTCGGCCTTTGGGACAGCTTCGAGGAAGGTGCTCTGCTTCTCGACCGCGAAAACGGTGTCTATTATGACAAGGACAAGCACCACACCCTCAATCACAAAGGCAAGCATTTCCAAGTCCGCGGACCCCTCAACATTGCGCGAACGCCCCAGGGCCGTCCCGTCATCGCCCAGGCCGGCGGTTCAGAACCCGGAATGGACATGGCGGCGCGCACTGCCGAGATCGTCTTCAGCCTCGCGTCGAATATCGAGCGGAACAGGGCCTTCTACGAAAACGTCAAGAGCCGGATGCCGGCCTATGGGCGCGATGCCGACGACCTGAAGATCATGCCGGGCATCGTTCTCAACGTCGGTGAAACGGTAGCCGAGGCGAAGGCGAAGGTCGACTATCTGATCGACAAGATGCATCCTGATGTCGGCCGGTTAATGCTTTCCGAATTCCTGGAAGCGGACTTGCGCGACGTGCCGCTCGATAAGCCCTTCCCCATGGATCGGCTTCCGGCGGCGCCGAAGGGTTCACGCGCCTTGTTCGACGAACTGGTCGGTTTCGTCAGGAGCGGCCATACCGTCGGCGAGCTCATCCGGCACTATGCCGAGAAGCATACCGGAAATGGCATTACAGGTACGCCCACCCAGATCGCCGACTTTATGGAGGAATGGTTCGAGACGCGGGCCGCCGATGGCTTTATCCTGATGTTCCCGACTCTGCCGTCCAGCCTCGAGGATTTCGTGGGGCTCGTCCTGCCCGAGCTTCGCCGCCGCGGTCTGTTCCGCGAGGAATATGAGGGAAGGACCCTGCGCGAAAACCTCGGTCTTTCAATGCCGGCAAACCGTTTTGCCAAAACGCAGACGCCGGCCCGATGAGTGCAGCGGCTTTGATCAGCGAAGCAGATTTCAAGCTTTCGATGCGTCATCTGGCGGGTGCGGTCAGTGTGATCACGGTCGGCGACGGACAAGACCACACCGGCTTCACCGCAACCTCGGTCTCTTCATTATCGGCGGAGGTGCCCTCCGTCATCGTCAGTGTCAACCGCGCATCTTCCTCATGGCCGGTATTGCAGCGGTACGGCTGTTTCTGTGTCAACGTGCTCGCGGCCGACCAGCAGCAGGTGGCGCAATCCTTTGCAGGTTTCGACGGACGCAAGGGCGTGGAACGCTTCGGTAATGCGGGATGGTATCGCCTCACGACTGGCGCGCCCGTTCTCGAAAACGCTCTTACCGTGCTGGACTGCAAGCTCGAAACGGAATTCCACCATCATTCCCATGCGATTCTGATCGGGCATATTTGCGCCATCCAAGTCCGACAAGGCATAGGGCCGCTCATCTATTGGCGCGGCGGCTATCGTGAACTTCCGGCGGAGGTCGATTGCCACGTTCTAGCGGAGCCGCTCCGACAATAGCCCTATCGAGGCAACATCCGCATTGGCAAAGGCAAGTCTGAGGTAATGCTCTTGTCTCTCGCCGAAATAGGCGCCGGGCAAACAGACGATGCCCGATTCCCTGGCGAGTCTTTCGGCGATCTCTGAAGATGATCGATCAGCGAAAGGGTGACGGACGAAGGCGAAATATGCGCCGATCGCTCCTATTTCCCAATCATGCAAGCTGGAAAAGACCAGCTTTAACGCATCCGCCCGGCGCGCGATTTCCAGCCGGTTGCCGGCCCGCCAATCGGCAAGCGCGGGGATAGCCGATGCAACGGCGATCTGAGCCGAGCGCGGTGCGCAGATCTGCATATTGTCCATCACCTTGGCGATCTCGGCGACGAGCTTGGGTCCTGCCGTGATGGCACCCAGCCTGTGGCCGGGGATGCAAAAGGATTTCGAAAAACTGTAAAGAAGCACGACCGTGTCCTCCCAACCCGGCTCGGACAGGAGTGAGTGCGGCCGGCCGCAATCCTCGCCCAGGAAGTCGCGATAGGTTTCATCAAGGATCAGCCAGGTGCCATACTTCCGGCAAAGAACAAAAAGCTCGTGCAGCAGGCTTGGCGGATATACCGCTCCGGTCGGATTGTTGGGTGAGACGACTGCCAGCACCTTGGCGCCGGCCGCAAGTGCTGCTTCGGTCGAACTCGGGTTAGGCAGAAAACCGCTGGCAGGATCGCACTCAACCAATCGACGTCCGATTCCCAGCATCGACAGCGTCGTATCGTGATTGAAATAGAAGGGATTGGTGAGAGCCACCGTATCGCCCGCGCCAGCAAGGGCGATCGCCGCGCACATGAACGCCTGATTGCAGCCGGCGGTGATGTGGATATTGCCTTCGGAAAGGTCGGCGCCGTAAAGCGCGGCGAGATGTGCTGCATAGGCCTTGCGTAACAGGGGCTCGCCTTCGATTGGACCGTAGCCTGTCATCGCCTGTTGTCCGGCCGCCTCGGCAAGCCGGCGAAGCATCTCCGGATGGGCGGGATAGCCGGGTACGGCTTGCGATAGATCGATGAGCGGCCCCTTGTTGCCTTTATATTCGCGGCTCCAGGCAATGACGGAAGGAATGGGCGGGGCAGAGAGTCGGGAAACACGTAAATTGGGTTTTGCAGCGATCATGTCGATTTCTCATTGATAGCAATTGCTACAACGATACCAATTACCTTCTCAATCCCTTTGTCGCCTGAGACGGGACCGAAGCGAAGACATATGCTCATGGTGTGGGACAAAAACCGACTCGAACAGATGCGCGCAGATTTCGCGGACGCCAATGGTGGTGAGATATTCGATGAGAGGTTTCGGAAAGTGGCGGAGAAGATCATCTCCAAGAACGGCACGAGACTGGCGCCATATGCCGGCGTACCGACATTCCTCAGCGCACCCTATATGCAGGTCGCAGACGATGAGCCGGACTTCGGCAATCTCCAGGTTGCGATCACCGGGATACCCATGGATCTCGGCGTCACCAACCGCCCGGGCCCCCGTTTCGGACCGAGAGCGCTTCGCGCCATAGAAAGGATCGGCCCCTAATGAACTGGTGCGTATTGATTTTGAGGATTGAGGGGTCTTTTGTCCAGGCATCGCAGATTGCCTGGTAGGGCGTTCGCCACCGCAAAGCCTTGAGGTGCTTGGCACAGTAATAGGCTGTGACGAAGGCAAGGACATGGGCTTTCAGGCTGTCGAGATTAACGTGACACCACCCAGTTGTGCCAATCGCTTTCACTGCCGTTGAAGACGTTGAGGTCGATCTTGCCGTCGACGCCGTCGGAGAGGCCGGAGCCGGAATATTGCCAGAACAGCCATTTGCGGCCGGGATAGACCTTGGACGGGTGAGCGGCGACCGAGCGCAGCCAGAAGGGATAATCGAGCATCTGACCTTTCAGATTGTCGCGATAGAAATCCGGCGCCGTGTAGATGATCGGGCGCTGGCCGTAATGACGCTCGAGCTTGTCCATGAAGACCTGCATCTTTTCTCGAACCCGAGCCGGGGAGATGCGGCGCTTGCAGCTCGACTCACCGTTCCACTCGACGTCGATGACGGGCGGAAGCGCGTTGGCTTCCTTCGGAACGTTGCGGATGAACCAGTCGGCCTGTTCGCCGGCTGTCCGGCACCAGTAGAAGAAGTGATAGGCGCCGTGTTTCAGGCCTGCTTCCTTGGCCCGGCGCCAGTTCTTTCTGAACATCGGATCGAGGTGATCGCCGCCGTCGGTCGCCTTGATGTAGACGAAATTCGCGCCTTGCTGCCGCAGAGTGTCCCAATCGATCTCGCCTTGCCAGCGCGAGACGTCGACGCCATGCACGGCGAGCTTTCGGGGTGAGGTCGAGCCGAAGTTGATCGGTTTGGCGTCGCGGAATCGGTGGCTATAAATTCGCGAGCGCGTCGGTGATTTCGGGCCGGCATCCGGATCAATCCCCGGATTGGCAGGCATTAATATCGCAACCGGCCGTTCCGTCGGCATCGGCATGCCGACCGGTCTCTCCGTCGGCACCAGCGCCTGAGGTTCCGGAACCGGTCCGGTCCAGCTCAATGCTTCCTGCGGCGGGCTTGCCTGCGGGGCGGCGTCGCCAACGGCAGCGGCCGGTATCGGGCCGCTCGGCTTCGTGATGGCGTTGGTAGTTTCCTTCGACGGCACAGGGGTGAGTACATCTTCGGCGCCGGAACTTGTAGAGCATCCCGACAGGATCACGGCGGCGAGGAGAATTGCTGATACAGCCGATGGACGCATAAGAACCTGCACGCAAAACCAAGATCGATGGCGACGTTTCCGGTAGGGAAAACCGCCCATTTGAAATTGCTAACAGACACTTGCTAAGAAAGGTTAAATTTGAATCCAATGCCTTGAAAAGGGGCCGGGTTCAGTCCGCCGTTCGCCGCCTGTGCAATGCCGGCGTGCAAGCCCTCCCGAACGGCACGGGAGGGCTTGTGCAATTGCTGTTATTCCGCCGCCTCTGCGTAACTTTCCACCGGCGGGCAGGTGCAGATCAGGTTGCGGTCGCCATAGACATTGTCGACTCGGTTGACCGGCGACCAGTATTTGTCGACGCGGAAGGCGCCGGGCGGAAAGCAGGCCTGTTCCCGGCTGTAGGGACGATCCCATTCGCCGACAAGGTCTTCCACCGTGTGCGGGGCGTTCTTCAGCGGGTTGTCGGCCTTGTCCATGCGGCCTTCCTCGATGGCCCGGGCTTCCTCGCGGATCGCCAGCATCGCCTCGCAGAAGCGGTCGAGTTCGGCCTTGGTCTCGCTTTCTGTCGGCTCGATCATTAGCGTGCCTGATACAGGCCAGCTCATCGTCGGCGCATGGAAGCCGCAGTCGATCAGGCGCTTTGCGACGTCATCGACGGTGACGCCGGCGCTGTCGACCAGCGGGCGCGTGTCGATGATGCATTCATGCGCGACGCGGCCGGTCTTCGATTTGTAGAGCACGTCATAAGCGCCCTTCAGCCGGGCAGCGATATAGTTTGCGTTGAGGATCGCCACCTTGGTCGCCTGCGTCAGGCCTTCGCCGCCCATCATCAGGCAGTAGCTCCAGGAGATCGGCAGGATCGACGCGGAGCCGAAAGCGGCTGCTGAAACCGCGCCCGGACGACCGTCGGTTTCAGGGTGGCCCGGCAGGTGGGGCGCCAGATGTGCCTTGACGCCGATCGGGCCCATGCCGGGGCCTCCGCCGCCATGCGGGATGCAGAAGGTCTTGTGCAGGTTGAGGTGGGAGACGTCGGAGCCGATGTCACCGGGGCGGGACAGGCCGACCATGGCGTTCATGTTGGCGCCGTCGAGATAGACCTGGCCGCCGTGCTGATGCACCAGTTCGCAGATTTGCTTGACCGTCTCCTCGAACACGCCGTGCGTCGAGGGATAGGTGATCATGCAGCAGGAGAGATTTGCCGCATGCTCCTCGGCTTTGGCGCGGAAATCCTCCATGTCGATGTCGCCGTTTTCGCGCACCTTGATGACGACAACCTTCATGCCGGCCATCTGCGCCGAGGCAGGGTTGGTGCCGTGCGCCGAGGTCGGGATCAGGCAGACGTCGCGATGGCCTTCGCCGTTGGCGATGTGGTAGTTGCGGATGGTCAGCAGGCCGGCATATTCGCCTTGCGCGCCGGAATTCGGCTGCATGGAAAAGGCGTCGTAGCCCGTGACGGCGCAGAGCTTTTCCGTGAGATCATCAAGCATTTCGCGATAGCCGAGCGCCTGGTCTGCCGGCACGAAGGGATGGATGTCGGAAAATTCCGGCCAGGTGATCGGCAACATTTCCGCGGTGGCATTGAGTTTCATCGTGCAGGAGCCGAGCGGGATCATGGCGCGGTCGAGCGCGAGGTCACGGTCGGAGAGCCGGCGGATGTAACGCGTCATCTCGCTTTCGGCCCGGTTCATGTGGAAGATCGGGTGGGTGAGATAATCACTGGTCCTGAGCAGGTCCTTCGGCAGGCGGTAGGATGGCTCGAAATCAGCAATGGCAAAATTGCCGCCGAAGGCGCGCCAGACTGCTTCGAGCGTCGCGGGGCGCGTGCGCTCGTCGAGGCTGATGCCGATTCCGGTCTCGCCGACCTTGCGCAGATTGACGCCCTCGGCGACGGCGGCGCGCAGGATCAGGCCTTGCATGTGGCCGACATCGACGGTGACCGTATCGAAGAAGCTTTCGGGCTCGACCTTGTAGCCGAGTTTCTCCAGGCCCTTGGCCATCAGCACGGCCTTCTGGTGCACCTGCTGGGCGATTGCCTTGATGCCCTTCGGGCCGTGGAAGACGGCATACATCGACGCCATGACGGCAAGCAGCACCTGGGCGGTGCAGATGTTGGAGGTCGCCTTCTCGCGGCGGATATGCTGTTCGCGGGTCTGCAGCGACAGGCGATAGGCGCGGTTGCCGCGGGAATCGACGGACACGCCGACGAGGCGGCCGGGCATGGAGCGCTTGATGGCATCCTTGACCGCCATATAGGCCGCATGCGGACCGCCGTAGCCGACGGGAACGCCGAAGCGCTGCGAGGAGCCGATGGCGATATCGGCGCCCATTTCGCCAGGTGATTTCAGCAGCGTCAGCGCCAGAATGTCGGCTGCGACCACGGCGATTGCGCCGGTCTGGTGCAGGCGGGAGATCAGGCCGGTGAAGTCATGCACGTGACCATGCGTGCCAGGATACTGGAAGATCGCGCCGAAGACATCGACCGGATCGAGATCGGTGAAGGGATTGCCGACGATGACGCTCCAGCCCAGCGGCTCGGCGCGGGTACGGATGAGGGCGATGGTCTGCGGATGGCAGTCGGCATCGACGAAGAAGGCCTTCGCCTTCGACTTGGAGACGCGCTCGGCCATCGCCATGCCTTCGGCGGCGGCGGTCGCCTCGTCGAGCAGCGAGGCGTTGGCGACGTCGAGGCCGGTCAGGTCACAAATCATTGTCTGGTAGTTCAGCAGCGCTTCGAGGCGGCCCTGGCTGATCTCCGGCTGGTAAGGCGTATAGGCCGTATACCAGGCAGGATTTTCCAGGATGTTGCGCTGGATGACTGGCGGCGTGATCGTCCCGTAGTAACCCTGGCCGATCAGCGAAACGAGCACCTTATTCTTGTTGGCGGTCTCGCGCAGCTTGTCGAGCGCCTCGCGCTCGGTCATCGGCGCCCCCCAGACGAGCGGCGCCTTCTGGCGGATGGCGGGTGGTAGCGTCGCATCGATCAAGCCGTCGAGGCTGCTATAGCCGATCACCTTCAGCATCTCGGTCATCTCCGTCGGCGAGGGGCCGATATGCCGGCGATTGGCGAAATCGTAGGGCTGATAGTCGGTGAACTGGAATTCGGTCGGCGTCGTCATTACGCGGTGAGCTCCCTGTAGGCGGCCTGGTCGAGCAGGCCGTCGGCATCGGCTGGGTTCTTGAGCTTGAGCTTGAAGAACCACCCGGCGCCTTGAGGATCGGAGTTGATGAGCGAGGGATCGGCGACGATTGCCTCGTTGACCGCGGTGATCTCACCGTCGAGCGGACAATAGACTTCGGAGGCCGCCTTGACGGATTCGACGGTTGCCGCATCGTCGTTCTTCGCAAAGCTCTTGCCGACTTCCGGCAGTTCGACGAAGACGAGATCGCCGAGCTGTTCGACGGCATAGGTGGTGATGCCGACGGTTGCGACATCGCCGTCGAGCTCGAGCCATTCATGTTCAGCGGTAAATTTCAGCATGGAAAAATCCTTTCGGAAAACAGGGTTTCAGCGTTTGTAGGTCGGCGTGACGAAGGGCAGGGCGGAGACAGTGACGGGCAGGAACTTGCCGCGCACCTCGGCATAGACCTGGGTGCCCACCGCAGCATGGGAGATCGGCAGATAGCCCATGGCGACGGGACCTTCGACGCTGGGGCCGAAGCCGCCCGATGTGACTTCGCCGATTTCGGTCTTGCCCTCGGCATCGGCGTAAAGCTTGGCATGGCCGCGCACCGGCGCCTTGCCCTCCGGCTTCAGGCCGACACGACGGCGGGCCGCGCCGTTTTCGAGTTCGGAGAGGATGCGGCCGGAGCCCGGAAAGCCGCCGGCGCGTGCGCCGCCGGCCCGCCGCGCCTTCTGCATCGCCCATTCGAGCGCTGCCTCGACCGGCGAGGTGGTGGTGTCGATGTCGTTGCCATAAAGGCAGAGGCCGGCTTCCAGACGCAGGGAGTCACGGGCGCCGAGGCCGATCGCCTGGACGTCCGGATGTTCGAGCAACCGCATGGCGACATCTTCGGCCTTGTCAGCCGGGACGGAGATTTCGAAGCCGTCCTCGCCGCTATAGCCGGAACGCGAGACAAGGCAGGAAACGTCGTGCAGGCGGCAGTGGCGCACATCCATGAATTTCATCGCCGCGACGTCGGCCCAGAGTTCGGCGAGAACCTCGACCGCCCGCGGTCCCTGCAGCGCGATCAGCGCGCGATCCAAAAGGGTGATATCGCACTGGTCGCCGATATGGGCCTGCAGATGGGCGAGATCGGCCTCCTTGCAGGCGGCGTTGACGACGACGAAAAGGTGGTCGTCGAGATGGGTGATCATCAGATCGTCGAGAATGCCGCCGGTATCGTCGGTGAAGAAGCCATAGCGCTGGCGGCCTGCCGGGAGCCCGAGAATATCGACAGGCACAAGGCTTTCGAGCGCCAGCGCCGCATCCTCATAGCTGCCCGACTTCGCCTTCACGATGACTTGGCCCATGTGGGAGACGTCGAAGAGGCCAGCCTCGGCGCGGGTATGAAGATGTTCCTTCATGACGCCGGCGGGATATTGCACCGGCATGTCGTAACCCGCAAACGGCACCATGCGGGCGCCGAGCGAAAGATGCAGGGCATGCAGCGGGGTTTTGTTGAGGGCAGCAGTATCGTCCAAACGACGCCTCCGGGGTTTGCGCCTTTTGCTGAGGCGCGGGCTCAAATCTGAAGGCGCGGCTGCGCGCTTCTCTCCTGAGCCCCCTCTGTCCCTTTGCCTGAGATTGTTATCCCTTCGGCGAGCGTTTCGAGAACGCTTCTCTCCAGAGTTCCGTCTGCCCCCTTGCTGGTCCTTTGGCCTGAGAGTTTCCGGGGCGGTTGCTCCTTCGGCACCGGTGGCACAAGCACCGGATTCTCCCAACAGGGTTGGCCGCAATTATCCGGCGGGCGCAGCACTTGGCAAGGCCAAATGTCGTGACCTGACAAATTTTTGTCGCCATACTCACGGCAGGGCGCGATCTGCGGCAAATCTGCTTTTGCATTCGGCCGTGAAAACGGCTATCGCGACTTGCTGTTGAAGGGGATTTCATGCGGCGGACAGGACTGAAAGCGATGCTCTTCCTGCGCATGTTTTGCGCCTTGGGCCTGCTTTTGCTCGGATTCGCCCATCAGGCCCCGCAGGCTGCCGCTTCAGATGGTTATGATGCCGCGGCCTACATGCTGCCGGATGGCAGCTTTGCGTCGCTCTGCGTCACAGTGAAGGAGGCGGGAGGCAAGACTGTCGGCTTCAAGCCGAATTGCGAAGCCTGCCGGCTGTCTGCGTCGGTGATCCTGCCGATGCCGGATGCGGGTTCGTGGCTCGCGCGCAAGCTCGCCTCGCTCGTCAATGCCCCGATGGAGGCCGCGGCCGTTGCCGGCGTCAGCGCCGTCAGCCGGGCAAATTCGCGTGCGCCTCCTTCCCTCATCTGATCTGCCTCCGCAACCTAAGACGCAGAATGCCGGTTCGCCCAAAGAAGATAGCGACCGGCGAGGAGATATCCGATGAAAACAATCAAGACTTTCGCGCTTTCCGCGCTTCTTTCCGCTACCGCCTTCGCCGGCGCCGAGGCGCATGTCAGCTTCCTCGACCGCGAGGTGCCGCTGGACACCACGATTCTCGCCACGCTGCAGGTGCCGCATGGCTGTGATGGCAAGGCGACCACGGAAGTGCGGGTGAAACTGCCGGAAGGTTTCGTCTTCGCCAAGCCGCAGCCAAAGGCCGGTTGGGAGCTCGAAGTGATCAAGGGCGACTACCAGAAGACCTACGACAATCACGGCGACAAGGTGAAGACGGGCGCTATCGAGATCCGCTGGAAGAATGGCAATCTTTCTGATGATTTCTACGATGCTTTCGTCATCCAGGGGAAGGTTTCGGGCGTCGAGGCCGGCAGCTCGCTTGCCTTTCCGGTGACGCAGCTCTGCGGCGATGCGGTCACGGTCTGGGATCAGGTGGCAATGGCTGGCGGCGATGCGCATGAGCTAAAAAGCCCGGCGCCGCTGCTGAAGATCGTTGCCGGCGAAGGTCATGGCCACGACCATGACGACATGGCTGGGATGAGCATGCCCGGCATGGACGCGACCGGCAAAGCCGGCATGGACACGACCGGCAAAGCCGGCATGGACACGACCGGCAAAGCCGGCATGGACATGTCCGCTATGGCGGCTGGGGCCCCGGCCGGGGAAACGGTCAAGGCTGGCGACCTCGAAATCTCCGGCGGCTTCGCCAAGGCGATGCTGCCAGGCCAGCCGGTCGGCGGCGGCTTCTTCACGGTGAAGAATAACGGCCAGACGGACGATCGACTGGTGTCGGTAAGCTCGCCGGCAGCCGGTGAGGTTCAGATTCACGAGATGGTGACGAAGGACAATGTCATGCGGATGCGCCAGCTGAAGGATGGCATCGCCGTTGCTGCAGGCCAGACCGTGAAGCTTGAGCCCGGCAACCTGCATCTGATGTTCCAGAAGGTGAAGACGCCGTTCAAGCAGGGCGATACGGTGCCGGTGACGCTGAGCTTCGAGAAAGCCGGCAAGATTGACTTGGTGCTGCAGGTACTTTCGGCGCAAGGCAAGTGAGCACAGGCTGGTTAAGACAGAAAAGCCCGCGACGCGGGCTTTTCGCTGGAGAGGCGGTTGCCTTGCCTCAGACGTCTTCGTAGGACTGCAGCGCCTGCTTGAGGCCGGCCTGCGGCTGACGATTGCCCCTCTCCATCAGGTCGAGCGCCACTTCGGTCGACTGGATGATACTGGCGGGATCGTCGACTCCTTCGGTGCCTTCGGCCTTTAACTGCCGGTCAGCGAGCCGGCGCGAGTCGCGGGCGGCGGTGCTCGTGGCGACGCGCTGCGGTATTCTCAGCGTTTCCAGGGCAATGGCGGCGGTGCTTGCCGAAATGGACAGGAGCTGGGTCATGCCGGCACAGTATCGACAGGACCTTGGCGCCGGCATAAGAAAGTTGTTAGCATTTTACTGAATTTAAAGAATTTATTCCGTCACGATCGGCTGCGTTCTCAAACTCGGATATTCCGCCCATGATCCAGGCTCTCCTCGTCGCCGTCGGTGGCGCCATCGGTTCCGTCCTCAGATATTTTGTCGGTCAATGGGCGCTGAGGCTCCTGGGGCCGGCCTTTCCCTGGGGCACTCTCGCGGTCAATGTCGTCGGCTGCTTCGTCATTGGTGTCTTTGCCGAACTGGTCGCGCGGAAGTTCAACGCATCGGTGGAACTGCGCCTGCTGTTGATCACCGGTTTTCTAGGCGGCTTCACCACCTTCTCGGCCTTCTCGCTCGATGCCATCTCGCTCTTCGAGCGCGGCGAGGCTGTCGCCGGCGGCCTCTACATAGCAGCCAGCGTCGGCCTTTCGATGGCGGCAGTGTTCGCGGGCCTCGCCATCATGCGCACTTTGGTCTGATTCCGGTTTCCGTTTTGCATGAAAATGCTCTAAGGCTGCGGCAAGAACGCCGGCTTGGCCCGCGCTGCAATTTCCGAAAGACTATTCATGGCTGGCATAGAACATATAAAGGTTGAACCTGACGAGGCGGGCATGCGGCTCGATCGCTGGTTCAAGGTGCATTTTCCCGGGCTGGGCTTCGGGCCGCTGCAGAAGCTGCTGCGCTCCGGCCAGATACGCGTGGACGGCGGACGCGTGAAATCGGATGCACGCGTGCAGCCCGGTCAGACGGTGCGCGTGCCGCCACTCGATGTCGACGCCAGGCTGAAAACCGGGCCGATCGCCGGCAAGGATCTCAAACATTCCACGGATTTCGACCTCCTGTCACGCATGGTGCTGCATGAGGACGACAAGGTGATCGTCCTCAACAAACCGGCCGGCCTTGCCGTGCAGGGCGGTTCCGGTGTCGCCAGGCATATCGACCAGATGCTCGAGGCCTGGACCAGCCCGAAGGGCGAGAAGCCGCGCCTCGTTCACCGCCTCGACCGCGACACGTCAGGCGTGCTCGTCATCGCCCGCACCCGGGGCGCGGCACAGAAGCTGACGGCCGCCTTCCGCGAGCGCGATACGAAGAAGACCTATTGGTCTCTGGTGAAAGGCGTGCCGCGCAAGCGTGAGGACAAGATTTCGACTTGGCTCGTCAAGGAGCCGACGGCTGATGGCGACCGCATGCGCATCGCCAAGCATGGCGAAGAGGGCGCCGATCATGCCGTGTCCTATTACCGCATCGTCGAGACGGCGGCGCAACGTCTCGCCTGGCTGGAGATGGAGCCCTATACGGGGCGCACACACCAGCTTCGTGTTCACGCTTTGCACATCGGCCATCCGATCATCGGCGATCCCAAATATTTCGACGATGATCCGAACTGGGATTTTCCCGGCGGTATCCAGAAGCGGCTGCATCTGCACGCCCGCCATATCGACATTCCGCATCCCTCCGGCGGCCGGCTGCGCGTCACCGCGCCTTTGCCGCCGCATATGGTGCAGAGCTGGAATTTGCTCGGCTTCGATGAAAATTCGGCTCCCATCCTGGACGACGAAGCATGAAACTTGCGCTTTTTGATTGCGACGGCACATTGGTCGACAGTGCCGAGCTGATCCACGAAACGATGCGCCGCACCTTCGCGAAGTTCGGCAAGGCGGAACCTCGATTTGACGACACCAAGGCCATTATCGGCCTGTCGCTGGATATCGCGATCGCCCGCATGCAGGGCAGGCCGCATGTCGAGCAGGAAGACATCGACATGACGGCGCATTATAAATCGCTGTTTACGATCGTGCGTAGGGATCTCGACCACAGAGAGCCGCTGTTTGCCGGCATTCGCGAGATGATCGATGCGATCAGCGGCCGCGAGGATCTGCTGATCGGGGCGGTGACCGGCAAATCCCGGCGCGGGCTGAAGCTGGTGATGGAGACGCACGGCTTCGACAAGCATTTTGTCGTTGCGCGCACCGCCGACGACTGCCCCTCCAAGCCGCATCCGGCCATGGTGACGGAATGCTGCGACGAAACCGGGATGAATGCCGCCGATACCATTGTCATTGGCGACGCGGTTTACGATATGCAGATGGCAAAGGCTGCCGGCGCAAAAGCGATCGGTGTTGCCTGGGGTTATGCCAGCGTGGATGAGCTGATCGCCAACGGCGCCGATGCGATCGCCTACCATCCGAACGAGATATTGCGCCATTTTTCCTGAGGTGAGCCCATGCGCGATCTGCTGAACGATCTGTCCGAGGGACTGAGCCATCCCGATCCCATCCGTCGAGCCCAGATCCAGACGAAAAAGCCGCTGCCGAAGCGTTTCTACACCGACGTGGCGGTCGCCGAGCACGAGGGCAGTTTCGCAATCATGCTCGACGGCAAGTCGGTGCGCACGCCGGCACGGCAGGTTCTTGCCGTTCCCACAGAGGCGCTCGCACAACTTGTCGCCGCCGAATGGCGTGGGCAGGGCGAGGAAATCGATCCGGTCACTATGCCGGTGACCCGGCTGGTCAACACCGCGCTGGATGGTGTGACAACCAATACGCAGGCGATCTTCGAAGACATTCTCCGCTTTTCCTCGAGCGACCTCATCTGCTACCGCGCCGACGGGCCGGAGCTGCTGGTCGAGCGCCAGAGGGAACGTTGGGACCCGATCATCGACTGGGCGGCCAGCGATCTCGGTGCCCGTTTCATTCTCGTCGAGGGGTTAATGCATCACGAACAGCCGCGTGAGGCGACCGCTGCCTTCGCCGTGACGCTGGCGCGGCATCAGAGTGCGATGGCGCTCGCCGCCCTCCATACGATCACGACGCTGACCGGCTCGGCGATCCTGGCGGTTGCCTTGGCCGAGGGCCGGGTGACGGTGGAGGAGACATGGTCGCTTGCGCATCTCGATGAGGACTGGACGATCGAGCATTGGGGGCGCGACGAGGAAGCCGAAGAGCGGCGGGCCAAGCGCTTTGCCGAGTTCAAAGCGGCAGCGGACGTTTTTTTCGCCCTAAGCGCCTGAAACATATTGCCTTCTCAGACATTATGGCGAAATCTGCGACTCCAACGGGTGGTGCGGGATTTTGCGATGGATTGGCTGAGGTCGTGTTTTTGCCGGACCGTGCTCGTCTGTATCGCGCTGACGGCCTGCGGCAGCCTCTCGGCCAACAAGCCGAAGGCGCCGCTCTATGATGTGCGCAGCGCCGTCGTTCTTTCCGGCCCGAACATCCCGGCCGAGCTGCTTGCCGGGATCAACGACCGCGTCAATGCCGCGATCAATGCAACGATGCGCGACACCGTGCTGCCGCGGGTGGTGCTGACGATCCGCGTGGTCTCGATCCAGAAGGGACTCGGTTTCCAAAAGGATCGCAACGTCGCCAAAATCAGCGTCGACGCGGCTTCGGTCGAGGATGGCTCGGTGATTGCCGTCAGCGCCTTCGATGTGACCAGTATCGCCGCCGATCCGAAACTTGCCGACGACATCATCGCCGAGGACGTCGCTGCACGGATTCGCTCGGTTTTCTCGCTTAGCGGACGCAGCCGCTAGCGCATATCGGCCGCGAGAGCGGCGAGGGGAGATCGCATGAAGGAAATTCTCGAAGAACTGGAACGCCGCCGCGGCATCGCCCGCCTAGGCGGCGGCAAGGAGCGCATCGATGCTCAGCACAAGCGCGGCAAGCTGACGGCGCGCGAGCGCATCGACCTCTTCCTCGACGAGGGCTCCTTCGAAGAGTTCGACATGTTCGTGGAGCACCGCTCCACTGATTTCGGCATGGATAAGAGCCGTATCGCCGGCGACGGCGTCGTTACCGGCTGGGGCACGGTCAGCGGCCGCACGGTTTTCGTCTTCGCCAAGGACTTCACCGTCTTCGGCGGCTCGCTTTCGGAGGCGCATGCAGAGAAGATCATGAAGGTGCAGGACATGGCGCTGAAGAACCGCGCGCCAATCGTCGGCATCTACGATGCCGGCGGCGCGCGCATCCAGGAAGGAGTGGCCGCGCTTGGTGGTTATGCCGAAGTCTTCCAGCGCAATGTGCTTGCCTCGGGCGTCATTCCGCAGATTTCCGTGATCATGGGCCCCTGCGCCGGCGGCGACGTCTATTCGCCCGCCATGACCGATTTCATCTTCATGGTGCGCGATACCTCCTACATGTTCGTCACCGGCCCCGACGTGGTGAAAACGGTGACCAACGAGACGGTTACGGCTGAAGAACTCGGCGGCGCCGTGGTGCATACGGTGCGCTCGTCGATTGCCGACGGCGCCTATGAGAATGATGTCGATACGCTGTTGCAGGTGCGCCGGCTGATCGATTTCCTGCCGCTTTCGAACACGTCGCCGGTGCCTGAGATCGAATGTTACCAGTCAGTGACCGAGACCGATGCGTCGCTCGACACGCTGGTGCCGGCGAGCGCCAACAAGCCCTATGATATCAAGGAGCTGATCCGGAAGGTGGCGGACGAGGGGGATTTCTTCGAGATCCAGGAGAGCTTCGCCAAAAACATCGTCTGCGGCTTCGGCCGCGTCGAAGGCTCTACCGTCGGTTTCGTCGCCAACCAGCCGATGGTGCTGGCCGGCGTGCTCGACAGCGATGCCTCGCGCAAGGCGGCGCGTTTCGTGCGCTTCTGCGACTGCTTCAATATTCCGATCGTCACGTTCGTCGACGTGCCGGGCTTTCTGCCGGGCACGGCGCAGGAATATGGCGGCCTGATCAAGCATGGCGCCAAGCTGCTCTTCGCCTATGCGGAAGCAACGGTGCCGAAGCTCACCGTCATCACCCGCAAGGCCTTTGGCGGTGCCTATGACGTGATGGCGTCTAAACATCTGCGCGGCGATTTGAATTATGCCTGGCCGACGGCGCAGATCGCCGTGATGGGCGCCAAGGGCGCGGTCGAGATCATCTTCCGCAAGGATATTGCCGATCCGGAGAAGATCGCCGCCCATACGAAAATGTACGAGGACAGGTTCCTGTCGCCCTTCGTCGCTGCCGAGCGCGGTTATATCGACGAGGTGATCATGCCGCATTCGACCCGGCGGCGGCTGGCGCGCGGTCTGAAGATGCTGCGCAACAAGGATCTCGCCAATCCCTGGAAAAAACACGACAATATCCCGCTCTGATATCCGGCCGCGTGTTGCCTGCTGTCGAAAAAGTGAACGGCCGTCAGCGATCCGTGTGTTCAATCGCGGCCGGGGACGGGCTAACGCTCGGCTGCAATTTCTTTAATGGAGAGGTTTAATGTCAACTTTCGAGCGTCTTTCCGCCTATCGCCCCTATGGGCTGGCCGCTCTCAGAATCATCACTGCACTGTTGTTCATCGAGCATGGCACGATGAAGCTTTTCGCCTTTCCGGCTGCGCAGATGCCAGGCCCGCTGCCGCCATTGATGCTTTTCGCGGCTCTTCTGGAGCTTGTCGGCGGTCTCCTCATTCTGGTCGGCCTGCTGACGCGTCCGGTCGCCTTCCTGCTGGCCGGCCAAATGGCGGTCGCTTATTTCATGGCGCATGCCCCGAACAGCTTCTTCCCGGCCCTCAACCAGGGCGACGCCGCGATCTTGTTCTGCTTCGTCTTCCTCTACCTGTTTTTCTCCGGTCCCGGCGCTTTTGCGGTCGATAACCGCAAGATGGCTTGAAACGGACAATGACTGCGGGGCGTTTCGGCGCCCCGCAGCATTTCGGAATCAGGCGGTGAGCTTGAGGCCGGCGATGCCGGTGACGATCAGCGCGATGCAGGCGAGACGGGAGACACTTGCCTCATCACCAAGCAGCCAAATGCCGAGGAGCACGGTGCCGACCGTGCCGATGCCGGTCCAGACCGCATAGGCGGTGCCGATCGGCAGATACCTCACCGCCAGGCCAAGCAGGACGACGCTCACCACCATTGAAATGACGGTCAGCGCCGTCGGCAGCGGCCGCGTGAAACCCTCGGTGTATTTAAGGCCGATCGCCCAGCCACATTCGAAAAGACCGGCGAGAAAAAGCAGAAACCAGGCCATACGCCTCTCCTTGTTCAAGAGCGAGGCCGTCCCCGCGACGGTTGCATCCTCTGGACGCCGCAGTCGTCTGCGATAGTGCCTATATCAGTGAGGGAACGGCCGTCTTCAAGGTAGGAATGGGCATGGCTGCCATGCCACCCGTTTCTTGCCGGCCTGCGGAGGAGATCATGGCCGGCCGCCGGCCTCGCTGGAAAGGTTCTTGGCGCGGCGGCAGAGGCGATCGAAGGTCTCGAGGAATCGCGAGCGGTCTTTCGGGCTGAAGGCGGCGTTGTAACCTTTGCTTTCCCCGGTTTCGCGCAGATGCGCACCAAGATCGCGCATGGCGCTCGCCATGCCGATATTGGTTTCATCGAAGACACGTCCGGTCGGGCCGCTGACGAAAGCGCCGGTCGCGACGCAGCGTACGGCCAGCGGCACGTCGGCAGTAACGACGACGTCGCCCGCGCCTGCGCGCTCGGCGATCCAGTTATCGGCGGCATCGAAGGCGTTGGAAACGATGACGTTGTGGATCATGGGATCGCGGGACGGGCGCAGGCCGGAATTGGCGACGAAGGTAACTTCGAGGCCGTGGCGTTCGGCAACCTTCAGGATTTCCGGCTTCACCGGGCAGGCATCGGCGTCGACATAGATCATGGCGGTATCCTCATGCCAGATGAATGGCAGGCTGTCTGACCATATCGACATGGGGAATGCCGTCTTCCAGATATTCCTGTGACGTCCCGACAAAGCCGAAGGATTCATAGAAGCGGCGCAGATGGGCCTGCGCCGACAAGGCGATCGGATTTGCCGGATAAAGCCGCTCACAGGCGGTGATCGATTCGCGCATCAATGCATCGCCCAGACGTTTGCCGCGATGGGCAGGCGAGACGACGACGCGGCCGATCTTTGACGGCTCCTGTGGCTCATGTGGTTTCAGGATCCGCGCCGCCGCCAGGAGGTCACCGCCCTCCAGCAGTCGCAGATGCAGAGCATCGATGTCCTTGCCGTCGAGTTCCGGATAGGGACAGTTCTGCTCGACGACGAAGACATCGACCCGCATTCGAAGGAGGTCGTAGAGCTCCCGCGCGGGGAGCTCATCGAAATGCCTGAGATCGACCCGGTAGTTGGCTGCCGCCATCAGTACACCACCACGCCGCGGATGCTTTCGCCCTTGTGCATCAAGTCGAAGCCCTTGTTGATGTCTTCGAGCGGCATCGTGTGGGTGATCATCGGATCGATCTGGATCTTGCCCTGCATGTACCAGTCGACGATCTTCGGCACGTCGGTGCGGCCGCGCGCGCCGCCGAAGGCGGTGCCCATCCAGTTGCGGCCGGTCACCAGCTGGAATGGCCGCGTCGAGATTTCCTGGCCGGCGCCGGCAACGCCGATGATGACCGATTTGCCCCAGCCGCGATGCGAAGCTTCCAGCGCCTGGCGCATCACCTTGGTATTGCCGGTGCAGTCGAAGGTGTAGTCGGCGCCGCCGATCAGGTCGCCGTTGCGCTTGGTCATGTTGACCAGATGGGGAACGATGTCGTCGCCGACCTCCTTCGGATTGACGAAATGCGTCATGCCGAACTTCTCGCCCCAGGCCTTGCGATCCGGGTTGATATCGACGCCGATGATCATGTCGGCGCCGGCAAGCCGCAGCCCCTGCAGCACGTTGAGGCCGATGCCGCCGAGACCGAAGACGATCGCCGTCGATCCGATCTCGACCTTGGCGGTGTTGATGACGGCGCCGATGCCTGTGGTGACGCCGCAGCCGATGTAGCAGACCTTGTCGAAGGGCGCGTCGGGATTGATCTTGGCGAGCGCGATCTCGGGCAGCACCGTGTAGTTGGCGAAGGTCGAGCAGCCCATATAGTGGTGGATCTTGTCCTTGCCGATCGAAAAGCGCGAGGTGCCGTCAGGCATCACGCCCTGACCCTGGGTTGATCGAATCGAAGTGCAGAGATTGGTCTTGCGCGACGTGCAGGAATAACACTCGCGGCATTCCGGTGTATAAAGCGGGATGACGTGATCGCCCTTCTTCACCGAGGTCACACCCGGGCCGACATCGACGACGATGCCGGCGCCCTCATGGCCGAGGATGGCCGGAAACAGGCCTTCCGGATCGGCGCCCGACAGGGTGAAATCATCGGTGTGGCAGATGCCGGTCGCCTTGACTTCCACCAGCACTTCGCCGGCCTTCGGGCCGTCGAGCTGCACGGTCATCACTTCGAGCGGTTTTCCAGCCTGAACGGCAACGGCGGCGCGAACGTCCATCTTCCCAATCTCCCTTGTAACATTATCAGACGAACCTTGGCATGTCAGGCAAGCCGGGCTCAAGAGAAAACGCCGATCGGCACTGCTGCCGCCGCTGCCGTGTTCCTTCAGGCGAATTCCATGATCACGGCATCGACGGCTAGGCTTTCACCGGGAGCGGCGTTGATCTTCGAAACGACAAGATCGCGTTCGGCGCGCAGGACGTTTTCCATCTTCATCGCCTCGACGATCGCAAGCGTTTCACCGGCCTTGACCTCCTGGCCCTCGGCGACCGCTATAGACACGACGAGGCCGGGCATCGGGCAGAGCAGGAGCCTTGAGGTGTCGGGCGGCAGCTTCACCGGCATCAGCCTGTCGAGTTCCGCGTGGCGCGGCGAAAAGACTTTGGCGGTCACCGACAGTCCCTGCCAGTCGATGCGCACGCCGTTGAGGGCGGGACGGATTTGCGCGGCAATATCCTTGTCGCCGACCTTGCCGCTCCAGACCGGATCACCCGGTCTCCAATCGGTGACAATGCTCCGGCTTTCACCCTCGAATTCCATCTCCATATCGAAGGGAATGGTGACGAGGCCATCGAGCACTCTGACAGCGACGTAGCTGCCTCCTGTTTTGACCACCCAATGCTCCGGCAGTGTGGCCGATGCGGTGCGCAGGCGATCGGCGAAACGGTCGCGGCGGTTCGCTTCGATAAGCGAGGCAGACAGCGCGATTGCGGCAAGTGTGGCTTCCTCCTGCCGGTCCGGCTTCATCGGCGCGAAACCGTCAGGATATTCCTCGGCAATAAAGCCGGTGGAAAGCCGGCCCTCGCGCCAGCGCGGATGTTTCATTAGCGCCGACAGGAAGGGAACATTGTGTTCGATGCCGTCGACGACAAAGCCGTCCAGCGCCTGGCCCATGGCCTCGATCGCTTCACTGCGCGTCGGCGCCCAGGTGCAGAGCTTGGCGATCATCGGATCGTAATACATCGAGATCTCGGCGCCCTCGAAAACGCCGGTATCGTTGCGAACGACAATGTTGCCGGTCTTGCCTTCCGCCGGCGGGCGGTAGCGCGTCAGTCGGCCGATCGAAGGCAGAAAGTTGCGGTATGGATCTTCAGCATAGAGCCGGCTTTCGATCGCCCAGCCATCGAGCCTGACAGCCTCCTGGCCGAAGCCGAGCGGCTCTCCCGCCGCGATGCGGATCATCTGCTCGACGAGATCAATGCCGGTGACGAGTTCGGTCACGGGATGTTCGACCTGCAGGCGGGTGTTCATTTCGAGGAAATAGAAATTGCGGTCGCGGTCGACGATGAATTCGACCGTGCCGGCGCTCTGGTAGTCGACGGCCTTCGCCAGCGCCACCGATTGTTCGCCCATGGCCTTGCGGGTCTTTTCGTCGAGGAAAGGTGAGGGTGCCTCTTCCGCGACTTTCTGGTTCCGCCGCTGGATCGAGCATTCCCGCTCGCCGAGATAGACGACGTTGCCATGCGCATCCGCCAGCACCTGGATCTCGATATGGCGCGGCTCGACGATGAACTTCTCGATGAAAACGCGGTCGTCGCCGAAGGAACTCTTCGCCTCCGAGCGGGCGCGCTCGAAGCCGTCGCGCACCTCGGCTTCGTTCCAGGCAATGCGCATGCCCTTGCCGCCGCCACCGGCAGACGCCTTGATCATGACCGGATAGCCGATCCCGCCAGCGATCGTTTCCGCATGCGCGGCGTTCTCGATGATGCCGAGATGGCCGGGCACGGTAGAGACGCCGGCCGCATTGGCGAACTTCTTCGATTCGATCTTGTCGCCCATCGCCATGATGGCCTTCGGCTTCGGGCCGATGAAGACGATGCCCTGCTTTTCCAACTCGGCGCAGAAAGAGGCGCGTTCGGACAGAAAGCCGTAACCCGGATGCACCGCTTCGGCGCCGGTCGCCTTGCAGGCGGCGGTGATCTTCTCGGCGACCAGATAGCTTTCCGACGCTGCGGCGGGGCCGATATGGATGGCCTCGTCGGCCATTTCGACATGCAGCGCGTCCCGATCCGCGTCCGAATAGACCGCAACGGTCGAAATGCCCATGCGGCGCGCGGTCTTGATCACGCGGCAGGCAATCTCGCCGCGATTCGCGATCAGGATTTTCTTGAACATCGAGACTCCACCCAGAAATGCGTTCCGGAGTTTTACGCATAAAATACCGGAACGCACAATCGGCTTGGGGCCGGCACGCGGGAGATGTGGGGCTAAGCCGCCGAATGTCAGGCGACGGCGGCTTCCGCAACGGATTCCTCATCGACGATGCGCAGCCAGCGGCTGCGCCGCGGTTCCGGGCGATCGCGCAGCGTGACGGAGGCCATGATCCCAGCCCAGTGCGGATGGTTGGCGCCCGGCAGCGTTGCCTGCTCGATCTGATTGAGGACGCCATATTCAGCCGGCGACACGGCGATGACGCCGCCTGCGGCGATGCCTCTGAAGATGCGCATCGCAAAATCGACGTCCTGGCGCGTGATGTTCTTGCGGTCGACGGCGCGCGACAGATTATAGCCGCCGATGCCGTCGGTGATCGCCAGGCGAAGCTGGTCGAGGGCAAGCGCTCTCAATTCACCCGGGACATCGGTCGAAATCTCCATGACGTGGAGAATGAGCTCGAGCTCCAGCGCCGAGTTGACGACGCCGTTGGTCGCGAACATGCGCATGATCCAGGCAACGTTGATTTCATCAAGCGAGCCCTGCGGATAGGTGTAATGGACGATAAAACCGGCGATCTGCTCCACAAAGAAAGCGTTCCACTCGGCACATTTTTCGGGACAGGAATTGTTGAGCGCCAACATTGCAACGACATCCTGAGACGTCCGGATCCCCTCGGGGAAAGCATGTTTGCGCAGCAGCACGATATCTTCGGCCGTCAGCCGATGCTTACCGGCCACGACACAGGCCGGAAAAGCGAGACGGAATTCGCTCATGTTTTAACTCCAGGCTTCGTCATGAAGCCGGAAACAGTTTTAGCGGTCGGGAATTGACGATCCCTCAAGAAGGGGAGTTAACCGCCTGCTGCGCCAATCACGAAGATTTTAGCGATCGCGCCTGCAGCCGCTCTCGCCAGATGATGAAGAGGCCGGATGCCACGATGATAAAAATGCCGATCCATTTGGAGAAATTCGGGAAATCATTGAACAGCGCATAGCCGAGCACAGTGGCCGAGATGATCTCGAAATATTGGAACGGGGCAAGCAGCGACAGCGGTGCAAGCCGGAAAGCCCGCACCACCAACATATGCGCATATCCTGAGATCGAGCCGAGGGCGACAAGCAGCGCAAGGCCGAGGCCGGAGGAGGGCAGGGAAATGGCGAAGTCCCCATTACCGGCGCTGCTGCCGACGAGAAGGGCGGCCGCCATGAAGATCGTTCCGCCGATGCCGGCCATCGTCTGCATGGTGAGCGGTGAATCAGCCTCGCCGATCGCGCGATTGAGGAAAAGATAGAGCGAGAAGAGAAAGGCGCAGGCTACCGGCAGCAGCGCCTTCAGGCCGAAAATCTCGTAACTCGGCTGGATGACGATCATCGCGCCGCCGAAACCGACGACGATTGCCATCCAGCGCCGCCAGCCGACCTTCTCTCCGAGAAACAGGGCCGACATGGCGGTCAGCATGAAGGGCTCGACGAAATAGATGGCGAAGACGTCGGCAAGCGGCATGTATTTGACGGCGACGAAGAACAGCAGGCTCGCAGCCCCGTGCAGTACGCCGCGCAGCAGATTCATCCACGGCCGCTTGGCGGAAAGCGCCTCGCGTCCAAAAATGGCAAAGAGAATCGGCAGGGTGCAGGCGATCTGGAAGAAGAAGCGGTAGAAGGTGACCTGAGCCGGCGACATCGATTCGAAGGTCGCCATGTATTTGGCGATGGCATCCATGACCGGCAGGATGAACATGGCGCCGGACATGATGGCCATGCCCTGCAGGGAATTTTCAGGGGGCTTTGACATGGCTGCCGATTCTTGTGGGAACAGCGCCCATCAATCACGGGAAAGCCGGACAAATCAAGCCCGTGAAACCGCTCAAGCGGTCAGAGATCATTCGCCGTTTCACCAAAAACCGTCTCGAAAGCGGCCCGCAGCCGGATGTCGACATCCGCCATCATGACGGGAAGGCCGAGATCGACGAGGCTGGTGACGCCATAGGCCGATATCCCGCAGGGCACGATGCCGCTGAAATGATCAAGATCGGGATCGACGTTGAGCGACAGGCCGTGGAAGGTCACCCATTTGCGCAGCCGGATGCCGAGGGCGGCAATCTTGTCTTCAGCCATCGTGCCGTCCGGCAGCAACGGCTTTTCCGGGCGGCGGACCCAGACGCCGACACGATCCTCGCGCCGCTCGCCGCGCACGTTCATCATGTCGAGCGTGAGGATGACGACCTCCTCGAGAGCGGCGACGAAGGCGCGCACGTCCTGGCGCCTGCGCTTCAGGTCGAGCATGACGTAGGCGACGCGCTGACCGGGTCCGTGATAGGTATATTCACCGCCGCGTCCCGTCGCAAAGACCGGAAAGCGGTCCGGCTGGACGAGGTCGCCCGCATTGGCGCTGGTGCCGGCGGTATAGAGCGGTGGATGCTCGACGAGCCAGACAAGCTCGTCGCCGCCTTCTCCGATCGCCGCCACCTCGCGCTCCATCGTCGCCACCGCCGCCTCATAGGCAACGAGTTCATCGGCGATGCGCCAGCGCACCGGCCGGGTGCCGAGTTTCGGGAGCATGGAGAATTCGAGATCGGTGCGAAGCATGGCCATTCCTTGCCGCCTGTCCCAAATGCCTGACGAAATAGGGGCGGCAGGAGACCTATATGGACCCGTTTTCCGGCCAATTCAAATGCCGTGAAAGGTTTTCAAAAAAACTGTCATATCGCCCTTGTGCACCCCAAATGCTTTTGCTACATGCTGCCCCGCCGACGCAAATCGGCATCTACCACGATGCGGTCGTGGCGGAATTGGTAGACGCGCAGCGTTGAGGTCGCTGTGGGGCAACCCGTGGAAGTTCGAGTCTTCTCGACCGCACCAGATTATTAAAAAACCCTCGTGACCATTTGGTTCCACGAGGTTTTTTTATGTCTTGATTTTCCCAGATATACGCGAGAGTGCCGCGACGCAGGAAATCAGCGCGTCCCCGGCCACGGCACCGGACAGCTGAACAGAAAAAAGGGCCGACTGCGGCCCTTTCGTCCCGATCGTCTGTTGTGGCCGATCAATGCGTTGCGCGGCAGGCTTCGGTGCGCGAGGCGCCGCTGTCGGCACCTTTGGTATGGGAGCCGCTCGGGCCGATCATGCTGTGGCACGGGGGCAGGGTCTTGATGCTTGCGGTCGCGGTCTTGTCGATCGCCGGGTTCGTCATGGCAACCGGGGCGAAGCCGTCGCTGTCATTGGTGTAGTCGCTGGAATAGGCCGGAGCCTTGTGGTTGTTGCCATAGTGCACGGGGGCAGGCTGCGCCATCTTTGAGGGCGCAAAGCCATCGCTGTCGTTGGTATAATCATCGGAATAAGTCGGCTGAGCGAAGGCAGCGCCGGCAAGGCTGACGGCAAACAGGGACGCGGCGAGGGCAAATCTGATGCGCATGGTACTTCTCCTCAATCTGTTGTTGCATTCAACAACATAAACCATCCCCGGCAGCTAGGATTTCGCGCGCCAATTGCGGCAATATTGTGAACGGAAGTTGGCCGATTCACTGCCTTTTCTTCAAATGAAATCACGGTGTTGTCAATGACCGTGACGCTTCCGTTACGGCAGCCACCGGACCAAATGGACGGCAGACTGCCTGCTCATGCTGCAATCGCAAATTGTTAACTTTTGGTAATGTGAGGTAAGACCGGACGGGAGGCGACGCCGCCTCCGTTCAATGATAACCATGGGCGTCACAGATCAGTCCTCGTTCGGGATATGCGCGTCAACCCCGGTCAGCTGCAGCTTATTGCGAACATGGTGGACGCCGTCGACCGAAAGCGCGCCGAGCTCGACCTTGCGCGCAATGCCGATCGTCTCGACCGAGCCTTCGAGAGTGATGACGTGACCGTCCGCATGAACCTCGATACTGTTGATATCGACCTCGGGAATGTTTTCGAGAGCGTCGTTCACCCGCGCCTCGAGCTCGTCGCTTTCATCGCGATCGATCATACCGGCGCGCAATGAATCCTTCAGGCGGTTCTCGTTGCCGTCTCGGTCTGTGCCATCGACTCGGAACCCTGTGTTGGGATCGCTGTCGAAATTTGCCGCAGTCTCGCCATAGGGACGGTTTGCCGGGTCGCTGGCAGCGGTGCCATCGGCATAAGGCCAGCCATCATCGAGATTGCGTTCCTCGAGGTCGCGATAATCTTCTTCACGGGAAAGCTCGGGGGCCTCGCGTGAAATCGGGGTCTTGTCACCGATCCTTGCCATTATAGTCGCTCCTAGTTTCTCTCGTGACAACGCCGACAGGGGCGAATGGTTCGGTGTGGCGGTGCGATTTGTCAGCCTTGGGTTTTCTCCCATTTTTTGACGAGGCGTTCGCGTTTCAGCCGCGAAAGCCGCTGCAGCCAGAAGATACCGTCGAGCTGGTCCACCTCGTGCTGGACGCAGATGGCGAGGAAACCTTCGGCGGTCTCCTCGTGCACGACGCCGCCGGGATCCTGATAGCGAAAGCGGATCGCCCGTGGGCGCGTGAGCTCTTCGGTCGCGCCGGGCATGGAGACGCTACCCTCGGCATGGTTCATCGTCTCCTGCGACCTCCAGGTAATCTGCGGATTGACGTAGAGGCGCGCACTGTCGGCCCGGTCGAGCTCCAGCACTGTCACACGGAGGAAGACGCCGACATGGGCGGCGGTGATGCCGACGCCGGGGGCTGCGCGCATCGTCGCCAGCAGGTCGTCGGCGAGCGCTGCCAGCGACGTATCGAAGACCGTCACCGGTTCGCAGACGGTCTTCAGGCCCGGATGCGGATAGCGCAGGATCGGACGGATGGGCATGAGGCAGGCTCCCCTCTGTTTGAGCGGCGGGGAAACTATCGCCGGCCGCAGACATTGTCATCACGAAGCACGGTTGGCGCTTTACGACAAGGATGCTTTGAGCTAGCAGGGGCCAAGAATTCCGGCTGCGGGCGCTTCGCGCGGGATTCGCTTATCCGCTTGTTGACAATGTGTTTTCGGCCGACATTTGCGAATGCGATGCGGTAATCGTTGAAATTCGAACCAGGTGCGAGGGCGGCAGATGACCACGACCGATGGGGAAGACCGCATCCGCCGGCGCGATGACGAGGAAGCGGATATCTACGACGAGGACGGCAATGTCCGCGGCGATTTCCTGGCGCTCGTTGGTGCGGCGATCGCCGATCGTGATACGCTGTTCCTGCGTGGGAATGTCGCCCGCCTGCATGAATCCGAAATAGGCGACCTGCTCGAATCCATCCAGCCGGATCAGCGCCTGGCGCTTGTGCGCCTGCTCGGCGAAGATTTCGACATGACGGCGCTGACCGAGGTCGACGAGGCGATCCGCCGCGAGATCGTCGACCAAATGCCGAACGAACAGATCGCAGCGGCGATCGGCGAGCTCGATTCGGATGACGCCGTTTACATTCTCGAAGACCTCGACAAGGAGGACCGGGAAGAAATCCTCGCCCAGATGCCGTTTACCGAGCGGGTGCGGCTGCGCCGGGCGCTCGACTATCCCGAAAGCTCGGCCGGCCGCCGCATGCAGACCGAGTTCGTCGCCGTACCGCCATTCTGGACGGTAGGGCAGACGATCGACTACATGCGCGACGAGGAGGATCTGCCCTATTCCTTCTCGCAGATCTTCGTCATCGATCCGACCTTCAAGCTGCTCGGCGCCGTCGATCTCGACCAGATCCTGCGCACCAAGCGGCAGACGAAAATCGAGCAGATCATGCGGGAGACCAACCATCCGGTTCCCGCCGAGATGGATCAGGAGGAGGCCGCCCAGCTCTTCGAACAATATGACCTGCTCTCGGCTGCCGTCGTCGACGAGAACGGCCGGCTAGTCGGCGTGCTGACGATCGACGACGTCGTCGACGTCATCCACGAAGAGGCGGACGAGGACATCAAGCGCCTCGGCGGCGTCGGCGATGAAGAACTGTCGGACAACGTGATCTCGACGGCGCGATCGCGTTTCCTTTGGCTTCTGATCAATCTCGGCACGGCGATGCTGTCGGCGAGCGTCATCGGCCTGTTCGACGCCTCGATCGAGAAAATGATCGCGCTGGCGGTGCTGATGCCGATCGTCGCCTCGATGGGCGGCAATGCCGGCACGCAGACGATGACGGTGACCGTGCGTGCGCTCGCCACCCGCGATCTCGACATCTACAATGCCGGCCGCATCATCCGCAGGGAGGCCGGCGTCGGCATTCTCAACGGCGCCGTCTTTGCGACGATCATGGGCGCGATCGCCGGTATCTGGTTTCACGACTATCAGCTCGGCGGGGTGATCGCGGCGGCGATGATCATCAATCTGATGGCGGCCGCGCTTGCCGGCATCCTGCTGCCGCTGCTGCTCGACAAGGTGGGAGCGGACCCGGCGATTGCCTCGTCGGTGTTCGTGACGACGGTGACCGACTGTACCGGCTTCTTCGCTTTTCTCGGCATCGCCACTTGGTGGTTCGGCATCTGACGGGCGCCGAAATTGACTATTACGTAAAAGTCAATATTATTGCCGGTTCGACGACGGGGAACACATGCCTGTGAACAAATATTATAGCATAACGGAGCTGACGCGCGAATTCGGTGTCTCGACGCGCACGCTCCGCTTCTACGAAGACGAGGGACTGATCCATCCGGAGCGGCGAGGGCGCACGCGTCTCTTCCGGCCGGCGGACCGACGGCTCATTGGAGAAATCCTGCGCGGACGGCGGATCGGCTTCACCATCGCGGAAATCCGCGAGATCATTCAGGTCTATAAGGAGCCGCCCGGCGAGCTCGGCCAGCTGAAGCTTCTGATGAAGCGCGTCGACGAGAAGCGTGAGGACCTGCGCCAGAAGCGTAAGGACATAGACGACACGCTGACGGAGCTCGACAATATCGAAGAGGCCTGCCTCGGCCGCCTCGCCGAAATCGGCGTTACCACCTGAGACTTGCCGCAAAACGTTTGCCGGTCCTTTATTGCGCCTCGGCACTGCATTCGCTGGCGATCGTCTGGACCCGCTCATCGTTTTGAAGATCGATCTTGCCGGCCTGAAGCGGTATCAGCAGCGCCTGGGCCTGCAATCTGTCGAGCGTGCACTGGCAAAAGCTGCGGCAGAGCGCTTCGCCTTGCTGCATGACGCAAGCGGAGTTGCATTGCCTAAGGTAAGTTTCGACCGGATCCGGCTGCGGCGGCGGGACGACAATGGAAAGTCCGTAAGCGATCGCGATCAGCACCGGCTGATGAATGAGGTAGAAGGCAAGGCTGTGGCGGCCAAGCTTCGCCGGCCACCAGGAGCCTGTGCTGATGGCCGCGAGCCGATGCGGCAGCCTGGTTCTGATGGCGATCAAGGCGATGCTCAAGCCAACGAAAAACGGCGTAGCCCAAGGAAACAGTGGGACGTAATCGTTGGAGCGTTGCGGCGTTTCGGCAAGCCCGATCCAGGCGAGATATCTCGGATCGAAGAAGGATGAGCGGAGCAGGCCCGGTGTGCCGAAGTTGTCGAGGATCCAGGCGCCAAGGAGCGCGACGGTGACGAGGAGCGTCAAGGCGAGCGGCAATCTGACAAAAACGATGCCGATGAGCGTGAGTACCGCGATGCAATGCAGGATGCCGAAATAGATCCAGGTGTCCGGGATTGCAATGCGGGTGGCGACCGAGATGACCGCGGCGGCCCCAGCTATCATGCCGAAACGTTTCCAGAAGGACGGCCAGCGAATCGTCGGCGTGCTGGAGAGCACCAAGCTGACGCCGACGATGAAGAGAAAGGTCGTGGCGATCGCCCGGGCATAGATCTTCAGCCAGCCGGTCTCGGCCGTGCCCGGCGCCAGATAGGCCATGAACTCCATGTCCCAGGTGAAATGGTAGCTCGCCATGGCGATCAGCGCGACGCCGCGCGCCGTATCCAATAGACCGATGCGCGGCGGTTTTGCCACCGCATCGGCGTGCATTGCCGGCATGGTCATCAAAGTCCCCTGGTCGAATCATTTCCGTCGTTCGACGGCGTGTCGCGGCGAATAGCAGAAAGGTGGAGATTTGATGGCGGGCCTGCATCCATGATCGCCAGCCGCGCCTCCGAAAAGAACTGTCGCCGGGTCAGCACGAAGATGACGGTCGCCGTCGTCAGCATGAAGACGTAAGGATTGATGAACCAGCCGAGATAGCCGATCGACAGGAAGATTGCCCTGAGACCCTCGTTGAAATTGCTGCCGGCGATGACATTCATGCGGATGACGCGCTCGGCGGCCCGCTCGGCGGCGATGATGTCGCTCTCGGCATCGCGCATCATCGGGATGGAGCCGAAAAGGATGGTGCAGTAATTGAACAGCCGATAGGACCAGCCGAACTTGAAGAAGGCATAGCCGAAAAGCGCCGCCAGTCCGCCGACCTTCATCTCGAAGGCGGCATGGCCGCCATGGAGCACGAAGGGCAGGTCGGCAAAGACGGCGTCGACCTTCTCGGTTGCGCCGAGCAGCGCGAAGCAGCTGCCGATCGCGAAGATCGAGGTCGAGGCGAAAAAGGCCGTGCCGTTCTGCAAGCCGGCCATGATCTGTGTGTCGATCATCTTCAGGTCGCGGCGTAGCGAATTGTAGATCCACTCGCGGCGCCGTTCGGTCATCGCATGCGTCAGACTGGTGCGGCCGAAGAAGGTGCGGCCCTTGAGCAGCCAGGAATAGCCCATCCAGACACAGGCAAAGAAGGCCAGAGCAATGTAGTCCGCCGTCGTCATCAGTGATTCAGTCTCCGCATGAAGTGCGGCCACCTTACATATGCATCGAAATGCTGCAATGACCGGAAGGCCGGGCCGCCGGATTTCGGCGCCTGGCGTGTCCGAAAGCACGCTGCAACGCTCTGTATCGATACATCGTACTTTCCGAAAAGCGATTCTGATATTCCGGCCGATGCGCTGAAACAGGACTATTTCGGGCCGGCTCGGCTCGAGCTTTGAATCCTGTTCCAAATTAAATAGTTAGCGCATGATACTGTCCGAAACTACTGCCGCTTTTCGGCATCGCACTCCGGGTGTATGGTCCCGGGAATGTCGCATCGGCTGCAGGCGATGTCGGTGGCCCGCGCGGGTTCGAAACCGACCTTGCTTAAGCTTACAACTTCATATTCAAAAGGCGCATCCATGTTTCTTTCGGTATTCGACGTGTTCAAGATCGGTGTCGGGCCGTCGAGCTCGCACACCATGGGTCCGATGTCGGCTGCCAACCGGTTTCTCGATCTGATCCTGTCGAATGAATGGCCACGCCCTTCATCGGGCGCGCAGGTCGCCGCGATCAAGGTCAGCCTGCATGGTTCGCTCGCTCATACCGGAATCGGCCATGGAACGGGCAGGGCCGTCATTCTCGGACTGATGGGTGAGGCGCCGGACAGTGTCGATCCCGACAGGATGGACGGCATCATCGATACCGTCGAGCGCACCGGACGCATCACCCCTGCAGACCATCCGGCCTACCAGTTCCAGCCGAAGACCGACCTGATCTTCGACAAGAAACAGCCGCTGCCGGGCCATGCCAACGGCATGATCTTTTCGGCGTTTGACAAGGACGGCCGGCTGCTCCTCAAGCGCATCTATTATTCGGTTGGCGGCGGCTTCGTCGTTACCGACACCGAGCTGGAACAGATGCGGGCGAAGAAGAATGCCACGGGCGGCGTGCGCGTCCCCTATCCCTTCTCGACCGCCAAACAGATGCTGGAGATGGCGGAGCGCTCCGGGCTTTCGATCGCGCAGATGAAGCGGGCGAACGAGGAGAGCCAGCGCAGCCAAGAGGAGCTCGATCAGGGGCTCGACCGCATCTGGGAAGCGATGCGCTCCTGCATCGAGCGCGGCCTCAAGGTCGAGGGCGTCATGCCCGGCGGCCTTAACGTCAAGCGCCGCGCCCGCCGCATTCACGACAAGCTGCAGGAGGAGTGGCGTAGCAATCGCGTCAATCCGCTGCTTGCCAATGATTGGCTCAGCGTCTATGCGATGGCCGTCAACGAGGAGAATGCCGCCGGCGGGCGCGTCGTCACCGCGCCGACCAATGGCGCGGCGGGCGTCATTCCGGCAACGATCCGTTATTATGAGCATTTCCACGAGGACTGGGACCAGAACGGCATCCGCGACTACCTGCTGACGGCAGCGGCGATCGGCGGCATCATCAAGCACAATGCGTCGATCTCTGGCGCCGAGGTCGGCTGTCAGGGCGAGGTCGGCTCGGCCGCGGCGATGGCGGCTGCAGGCCTTGCAGCCGTAATGGGCGGCACGCCGGAGCAGATCGAGAATGCCGCCGAGATCGCGCTCGAACATCATCTCGGCATGACCTGCGATCCTGTCGCAGGCCTCGTGCAGGTTCCCTGTATCGAGCGCAATGCGCTCGGCGCCGTCAAAGCCGTCACCGCGGCTTCGCTCGCCGTCAAAGGTGATGGTCAGCATTTCGTGCCGCTCGATGCCTGTATCGAGACGATGCGCCAGACTGGCCACGACATGAGCGAGAAATACAAGGAAACCTCGACCGGCGGCCTGGCTGTCAACGTCGTCGAATGCTGAGCGTGCGGACTCCTTCGCTTCACACTTGACGCCCGCCGCCAAAAGGATTTGAACGGCGGCATGGCATTGCATCTCATCAAACTCTGTGTCGGCGCCGACTCGATCGAGGACCTGCGCGAATGGGTGGCGGAGCGCTCGCTGCGCGCGATTGCCGCCGGGCTCGAACCGCATTCGGTTCACACCACGCGCATGGTGCCCAAACGCATGGAGGAGCTTCTTGACGGCGGCTCGCTCTATTGGGTGATCAAGGGGCAGGTGCAGGCGAGGCAGAGGCTGCTCGACATCGAGACGTTCACAGACGATGAAGGGATTTCACGCTGCCGTCTGATGCTCGGGCCGGAGGTCATCGAAACCGCGGTGCAGCCGAAGCGGCCTTTTCAGGGCTGGCGCTACTACACGCAGGATGACGTGCCGCCCGATCTGACGAGCTTGGGCGCCGGGATCGCCGAAATGCCCGCGGAACTGCGCCGCGAACTGACAGATCTCGGCCTGCTCTAATTCTATCGCCCAAGATACCGGTTTCGGACGACGGCATGCGGATTTCAGTGCAGACGCAGTTGCACCGGCGCGCTGCCGTCCGGCGACGTCACATGCAGATGAATGCGGGCTTCCGGCTGCGAATAGCGCCAGGCGCGGGCGCCATGGCAAAGCAGCAGATTGATGAGATCCCGGGTCTTGGCAGACTTCGCCCTCGGCCGTTGCAGACCGATTTCGGCAAGTCGCAGCGCCGCTTCGTGCAGCGGATGCAGGGATGAACGCCCTTTGGCCCCGCCGCGGCGGTCGCCTGGCATTCCCGGAACATTCTCATTGATCGCCATAGTTTTCCCCGTACGCACTACTGATCGAGTTCAAACCGATAGCCGGAAACGCAAATACCGATTCCGGCCGTTCCAGATGCCGCCGGCCTTGTCGCAGGCGGCACCGAATAGCTCATTGTGCTGCCGCCCAGCACTTGATGCCGGCCTTCTTCAAGGTCTTGCAGGCGTTGACCGCATCGCGCTGATCGTCAAAGCCGCCGAAGCGGGCGCGGTAGACCTGGTCGTTGCCTGCGCCGTAGGCGACGGCGAAGGGCTTTGCCGAGGCCAACGCCTTGCCGCCCTTGCTCTTCGCGCTCTCCAGGAGGTCCATGGCCATCTGCCGGCTCGGCGAGACGCCGACCTGGACGACCCAGCCCGCAGGCGCGGCACTTGCCGGGGTGGCGTTGGTCGAAGCGGTCGTGACGTGGTCGACGGCGGCGTTGTCCTGTGCAGCCGGTGCGACGACCGGGGCCTGCTGCTTGAAGCTCGTGGTCTTGACCTTGGTCGCAGCCGGCATCGTCTGGGCAACCAGCGGGTTCTCTGATTTCGGCGCCGATGTTTCGGTATAGGCGACTTCGGCCTCGGCCACCTGATAACGGGCATCCGGCAGCGGGCCCTTATGCGGCAGGCTGAGATCGGCGGCAGCGGCAGAAATGGGCGGCTGCGTCGCAGTGATCGTTTTTGCGACCTGTTCCGGGGCGACCTGCTGTCGGGCCTTCTGCGGCTGAACCGGAGCGGGCGTTTCGATCATTTCAGGGGCAGGGGCTGCCTGGGCCACCAGCGCCGAATTTCCGCCGCGGCTCGACGCCTTCGGCAGGTAGGTGGCGATCAGATTGCGCATCTGGGCATCGCGAGCCGGGCCGGACGTGCCGCCGAGCACGACGCTGACGATCGACTTGCCGTCGACCTGTACCGAACTCACCAGGTTGAAGCCGGCGGCGCGCGTATAACCAGTCTTGATACCGTCGACGCCGCGCACGGAGCCGACCAGCCGGTTGTGGCTGCGGATCGTGCGGGTGCCGAACTTGAAGGCGCGGGTGGAGAAATAACCGTAATATTGCGGGAAATGCTGGCGAAGGGCGATGCCGAGGCGGGCCTGGTCGCGCGCTGTCGTCATCTGCGCCGTGTTCGGCAGGCCATTGGCGTTGCGATAGGTGGTGCGCGTCATGCCGAGTGCATGCGCCTTGGCAGTCATCATCTGGGCGAAGCGGTCTTCGCTGCCGCCGAGCATCTCGGCAAGCGCGGTTGCTGCATCATTGGCCGACAGGGTGACGAGACCGAGGATGCCCTGCTCGACGGTGATGGAGCCGCCGGCGCGCACGCCAAGCTTGGTCGGCGCCTGGGCGGCCGCGTGAGCGGAGAAGGGAACCGGCGTATCGAGGCGGATGCGACCCTGCTCCAAGGCCTCGAAGGTCATATAAAGGGTCATCATCTTGGTCAGCGAGGCGGGATATTGCAGCCGATCGGCATTCTCGCTGTAGAGAACGTTGCCGGTCTTGGCGTCGACGACGATGCCCGCATATTTCGGATTGGCCGCCTCCGCGTCGGCATTGACCGAATCAACCAGGACGACCGTGAGAGCCATCGAAAGGATCGCCAGGAGCTTTGCGAAAAAGCTGCCGGACCGGGACGATGATACGGAGGAGACTGACCTTGACACTATTCCACTCTTCGCTTTGCATTTCAGATATTGGGCGGGAACCGCACACCCCCGCCGCACAGCTCGTCTTTTGAAATTACCGATTCAGCGTTACCAATCCGTTTATGATGAATCGTTTCATGCCTTCTCCGGCGGCATTTTAGGGACCTGTCACAGAACGGTTCACAAGACGCGGCTCCACAAAGAGGCGGATCGCGGCATCAATATGTTCCCAGTCGGCGAGATGGCTGCTGGAGAAGCGGTAGAGGACGCTGAGATCCTTGCCGACCTTGATGTCGCGCTGACAATCTCCGCTTGCGGCCTTGTCCTGAGTTGAAGGCAATATGCAGCGCACGACGTAGTCCGGCCCGCCTTTGACCGGTGCCGTGAGCAGCACTTCTCCGCCATAACCGGCGTCGGCGCGAAGTCGATGGAGGGTCAATCCGTCCCGGAACGGCTCGGCTGCTCCTTCGATCAGATGCGAATAGATCGGCTCCAGCCGGCCGGACATGTCGCGCGACATGGTGCTCTGAGTGATTTGCAGGAAGATGAGGCTGGAGGATTGGGCGATGTCGTCGAATCGCAGATGGTTGTCCTTGCCGTAACCCTGCATGGAGGGCCAGGCGAGGTAGAGATCGACGCGTTCGGCGGCGCCGTCATGCCTCTGGCTCGGGAAGCGTATGGTATTTTCGGGGAATTTCACGGTGTCGCGGCCGATGGTCAGCGTGATTTCTGTCGTGCTGTCGGTATTGCCGGCAAGGGAGATGTGCCGGCCGAACCAGCGGCCGGCGATGCTGATGGCGACGGTCAGGACCGCCAGGACTGATATCACCGCCATCGTGCGCAGGAGAAACCTCATGGAAAGAAGCGGCTGCTCGTCGGGTGCGCTTTGGGCGGCTTGGCTCATGGCGGTTCTTCGCGTTTCGGTCCGCCGCAGGAAGAACATGAACCGCCGGTGCCGATGATGAATCTGATCGCCATCATCGAACCGGCAGGGTTAATACTTCGCTAAGATTTGGGTCGCACCGGGATGGACCCTTGTCCCAAAAAGGAGCGAGCCGTTCCCGGGACAGCGGGAACGGCTCTTGGGCACCGGTCGGGGACGGGATGCGGGGACTGACCGGGCCGAAACCTGTGCCGGCTTTGCCGGCGGGCTGGCTTACCTGACGCTGCCGACCGCGACAGCGCGGCCGTCCTGAAGCTTCGACCAGCGGGCCGGGTCGCTTGCGGATTGGCGCTTCAGATAGGTGTATTCGGTGTCCGACCACAGCAGCACCTTGTTGCGCATGTTGTCGAGAATGAAGTCGCCGTGATCGGTGCGGACCGTCAGCACGGCATGACCTTCGCCGTTCGGCTGCAGCACGACGGTGATCAGCGTGTCGGATGGCGAGAAGCCGTCCTCGATCAGCATCTTGCGCTTCAGCAGGGCATAGTCCTCGCAATCGCCGACGGTTGTGGGATATGCCCAGCGTTCCTCGACACCGTAGATCTGTTCGTCCGTCTCCGGCTGGATCGACGAATTGACCGTGTAGTTGATTTTGAGAATTTCCTTCCAGCGATCCTCCGTGAGGACGGCCGGCCCGGCATCGCCGCCGGCATAGGTGCATTCCGCCGGATTGGCCTTGCAGAATTCATAGTGTCCGATCGGCGGGCTGGCATTGCCCGCCAGTGCCATGCTGGCGGGCGTTGCATGTCCCGAGCTCGCCATTGCCATCATGATCGCACTGGCCAGAAGGCCGCCTTTCAGGATGTTCGCAGTTGTCATTGCCGTCTCCCCTAAGTTGAGACGACAATGACATGGACGTTTTTATCCCACGCAAAATTACGCAATAGAATTAAATGCTTAGTTGAATCAAATGCCGATAAAACTTGGCTCGAATGCGAATAAAATTCAGCGCGTATTTGTGTCGAAATCGATTAAAATTGCAGTGGACGCGACAAGGACTTCGCCCAGGGAAAGCCTGCGTTGCCGTTGCGTCGTTAAGAGTTTTCGCTGAGCCGGATAAAAGCCGGCGCCGCCGCGGCGGGATGCTTGCGGTGGCGATGCCGGTGGAATCGGCCGGTTGGAACGGGCCGAAAGCAGAATATCGCTCGGATTCCGGGGTTCGGCATTAAAATTATTTTTGAGGAAAATCGCGAAATCGATCGGTGGCGGCGACGATTGCCGCACTCATATCGGGGTTTGCAGTGGAATGGGAAGCGTGCGGAAGGATTACGAGCTCGCTTTCCGGCCCGCCGTGCAGGACGAGCGCCGTCCGCCCCATCGGGTTGCCTTAGGCTTCCCAATAGATCAGGTTGCCGTCACCCGCATCGAGCAGGCCGTGATCATAGGGTTCGATTTCCGGGTAGAGGGCTGGCATCGGTGCACCTGCGGTCGAGGCGGACCTTATCCATCATGTTCATGACGAAGGGAAGATGGACGGCCGACGGAAATTCCTCGATGCAAGATCCTGCCTAATTTCGCGCGGCCGCTTCCGCCCGATCGGTGTCGCAGCTTGTTCCACTCATAATTCTACCTGATTTACTGGTTGGAACGACTTGCGACAGGATTTCGCGCCAGCCTTCCAAAGCCGGATCTGCCGCCGCTTGCAGATCGCTTGCCGTGGTGCTTCCTGCTTTCAATACGACTCGACCCGGTGCGCCCCGGACCTGGCACGCGCTTTCGAAGCAATCGGCCACGAATTGATCCGCCGCAGGGCATCGTGATTTTTAGGCTGTCAGAGGAATTCGCGCAGTGTCTCGCGGGACTGGATCGACAAGAATTCGATCGCCACGCCTTCGACGAAGTGACGCACGACGCGGCCGCGCATGTTACCGAGGCGCACCGCCGTTCCGATCGAGGGACGCATCTCGACATCGATGGCGGCGCCCGACAGCGACAGGTCCATGATGCGGCAGGTATAGCGCGTGCCATCCTCGAGCGTGAGTTCGGTCTTTGTATCACGCGGCGTCAGACGGTCGTGGCGACGATCTTCCGGCAGGCCGAGCTCGTGCTTGTTGGCAAGCCAGGTGAGCTGGGCAGCGAGCTTCTCGCGCTTGCGCTCGGTGGCATTGATCGACATGGTAAAGCCGCGGCCGTCGAGCGTCTGGACATAACCTTCGACGCGCCCGAGATGGTCGATGTAGGCGACGACGCGTTCGTTGGCGCGCGGCCGGCCGGTGCAGGTGACGTACATATCGCCGGGCGACATATCGATCACCATGCATTCGAATTCCTCGTAATTCGCAAGCATCAGCCGGCCCTGCATATTGATCGGCACGCGCTGAAAAACGCCTTGTTCAGGGCGCGGCGCAGGTCGTTGCGTCTGAGCTGGCTGGAACGAGTGCATCAAAGGGCTTCTTCATAAAAACTGGAGAGATTAATCCTTACCTCCAATCCATTAACAGAAGGTTGTTTCGCCTTATTGTGACATGGCCGAAAACGAGTGCGCGCCTTGTCCTGAAACGAGACGCTCAACGCGCCTCGGCACTCAGCAGCTGTGACACCATGCGGCGCATGGCCTGGCCGAATCCGATGCCTTTTGCCGCGACGACCTCGTTGATCGAGCGCAGTTCGGCTGGCGCGGCCTTGCTGAATTTTTCGGGCAGCAGACGGCTGCGGTCGAGCGCCAGGAATTCCAGCGGCACGATTTCCAGCCAGCTCGCAGCCGCCGTCGGTGCGATCGCGCCGAGCAGCCGGTCGCAGGCGCCATCCGGCGAGCGCAGCGGCATCATGATGATCTCGAAGGAGGCCTGATGACCGACGGTGCTGTAGCCGGTGGTGTTGAACAGGGCCGGCATGGCATGGTTCATGACGCCCATCGCCGTGCGTTCAATGTCCGCATGCTGGCCATGCGCCCAAAGCGACGAAAAACGTTCACCGCGCAGGTCGCGCCCGAAGAAATCGCAGATGCGGGTGCCTGCGAGCCGGAAAACGATGTCTCCGCCGTCGCGCGTCTCAAGGATGAAGAGACTTTGCAGAAGATGGGGAACGGCAGAGGGTTCGACCTGTGATTTCAGCGGCGCATCGGCAGCGCCGCGGATACGGTTCCAATAGTCAAAAATTTCGATGGTCGTTTGCACACGCATTTCACACCAACCTGTCCCATTCCGGAGCATTTTCGGGCAGTCATTGCCCGTACAGCTTCTACCTTGCGGATTTCATGCCAGATCCAGGCCGTTAAGGTTAAGAAAGGGTTTCGGTTGAGGCGCGACGTCTGTCGTGACAATGTCCAGCCATCGCTTCGACTTTCGGAGTTCAGCACGATCTGCCGATCCTGGGTCTTTTCAGGAATTCGGGTTACGCCGCCCGGCACTACGGGCGGCTTTTTTTTTGACAGGCGCTCCTGTATGGCTGAGGCCCTCAACGAGGCGATAAAGATGAACGAGCAGACGGGCGAGCCAGACAAGACGCCCGAACTTTCCGAGGCGCGGCCGCCGGCGCGGCCCCCCCGCGTGCCGGTCTTCAACCTTCCGCCGGCGCTGCTCTTCAGCCTTTGTCTGCTCATCCTTATCTATGCGGTGCAGGCGCTCGTTCTCTCGGACGATGCAGTGGGCTGGCTGCTGTTTACCTTCGGTTTCGTCCCCGCTCGCTACGTGATTCCGTTGTCGCAGCAGGGGCTGGAGCTGTTCTGGACGCCCGTTACCTATTCGCTGCTGCACGGCAGCACCCAGCATATCCTCTTCAATGCCTTCTGGCTGATGGCCTTCGGCGCGCCGGTCGTGCGCCGCATCGGCACGTTACGGTTCCTGTTCTTCTGGATCTTGTCCGCCGTCGCTTCCGCCGCCCTGCATGCGATCCTCAATTGGGGAGACGTATCGCTGCTGATCGGCGCATCGGGCGTCATTTCCGGGCTGATGGGGGCTGCCTGCCGATTCGCCTTTCCGGCCGATCGGCGACCGATGCCGGTGGCGCATCTCAACGCCCGGCTTTCCATCATCGACGCCCTGAAGAGCCGGACCGTCGTCATTTTCATGCTTCTCTGGCTGGTCGGCAACGCGCTCATCGCCGCCGGCATTCCGCTCGTGGGCGACAGCGACCAGGAGATCGCCTGGGACGCGCATATCGGCGGCTTCGTCTTCGGCTTCCTTTTGTTTTCGCTGTTTGACCGGGCGCCACGGCCGCCTGCAGAACCGGCGGGAACGGAGAAGGATATGTTGCAATCCTAAGCCGGGCAGTGCACCATCGAACGATCCGCGATTGGGGGGAGCAACCGCCGCGGATGCCTGTGACACACGTCACAGGCTCGACATAGGAGGTTCGAATGACCAGTTCAGTCAAAGCAATCCTCGACCTGAAGGGCAGGGACGTCATCACCGCCGGGCCGAACACCACTGTCGCCGAGGCGGCCGCCATTCTGAGCAAGAAGAAGATCGGCGCTATCGTCGTCGTCGGCATGGAGAACCGGATTTCGGGCATGTTCACCGAGCGCGATCTGGTGCATGCCATCGCCAAGCACGGCAAGGATGGCCTCGATCAGCCGCTCTCTCAGCTCATGACTTCAAAGGTCTACCGCTGCCACGAGGAGACGACCGTCAACGAGTTGATGGAACTGATGACCAGCCGCCGCTTCCGCCACGTGCCGGTGGAAAGCAACGGCAAGCTTGCCGGCATCATCTCGATCGGCGACGTGGTGAAATCCCGGATCGCCGAAGTTGAGCGCGAGGCCGAGGACATCAAGGCCTATATCGCCGGCTGAAGTTTCGGTTTTTTGAATGATGCCGTCGTCCCAGCCGCCGTCGCGGGACGACGCCTCACGGAGGGCTGGCGTAGACTTCCTGCATGCGCTTGATCTCGGGAAGCCTGGCTCTCGCTTCCTCATAGCCGCGTTCGATCGCCTCGCCTGCGCGGTGGAATTCCGAAAGGCCGATATAGCTCAGGCGTGGCTGCAGTGAAATATCGGGCGGATCGCCGGCAAGGCGGGCGCGGGCAATCCTGTCCTGGATGATGTTGAAAGCCTGCACCATGACTCCGGTCATGCCGAGGCGGGCATAGGGCGCCTCTTCCTGTTTCTGCAATTCCTGCTGCGAGAGGCTGGCATTGTGCCGGACGACCGCCGAGCGGCCGTAGAGATCGTAGTTGAGATTGACGGCGACCACCAGCGGCTGCTCATAGGCGCGGCAGACAGAGACGGGAACCGGATTGACGAGCGCGCCGTCGACCAGAGTGCGGTGATTGCTGCGGACCGGCTCGAAGATACCGGGCAGCGCATAGGAGGCACGCAGCGCCGTGATCAGCGAACCATTGGCGATCCAGACCTCGTGGCCGGTATTGACCTCGGCGGCGACCGCGACAAACGGCCGGTCCAGATCCTCGACGTTCAGGCCCTCGAGATGCTCCTGCATACGCTTGGTCAGCCGCATGCCGCCGAACAGGCCGCTGCCGCCGATCGTCAGATCGAGCAGACTGGCGATGCGGCGCATGGTCAGCGAGCGCGCGAAGCTTTCGAGTTCATCGAGCTTGCCGGCGAGATAACAGCCGCCGACCAGCGCGCCGATCGATGTCCCGGCGATCATGCCGATTTCGATTTTCGCTTCGTCGAGGGCGCGCAACACGCCGATATGGGCCCAGCCGCGGGCGGCGCCGCCGCCAAGCGCGAGTGCGATCTTGATTTTGTTGACAGGCGCGGGCGCAGGGATCGTCTCGAGTATCGTCGACATGCCGGAACCGGAGCCTTCGCCTTCAGCGCTTTGACGGTGCAGACTCCAATTCAGCATTGCGCTCTCCCCTCCAGCAGAACACGTATGTCACGATAGTGTGCCCGATCGGTTGCCAAAAGGTATATAGAACCGGTTTCTGGCACAATAAGGGGCAAATGCGGGGACGGTCAGTCTATTTTCCGTAGACGTCGTGCGGATCGAAATGACGCTCGTCGTCGACAATGTCGAGCATCGGCTTTCCGTCGCGCAGCGTCACCGTCCGATAGAAGCAGGAACGGCGGCCGGTGTGACAGGTGGCGTCATGGCCGGCGACCTCGACCTTCAACCAGATGGCGTCCTGGTCGCAATCGGTGCGAATTTCCTTCACCGTCTGAAGATTGCCCGAGGTCTCGCCCTTTTTCCAGATCTTGCCACGCGACCGGCTGAAATAATGGGCCGTGCCCGTCTGGATGGTCAGCGCCAGGGCCTGGGCGTTCATATGCGCCACCATCAGCAGTTCGCCATCGCCGGCGTCGGTGACGATCGCGGTGATCAGGCCGCGGTCGTCGAAACGCGGCGTGAAATCGCCGGCGTCTTCCAACGCCGACTTGTCCTCGGATGGTTGATTGAAGATCAGTTGACTCATTTCGGCCCTCCTGAGGGAGCCGGTATCAGCGGCTCCGCACCATGCTCATGAAACGGGCCTGATCGGCCGGTTCGGTCTTGAACGTTCCGGTAAACGTCGTGGTCAAGGTGGTCGAACCCTGCTTCTGAACGCCACGCATCGCCATGCACATATGTTCGGCCTCGATCAGTACGGCAACACCCCGCGGATTGAGCGTATCGTCGATGGCCCGGGCAATCTGGGCCGTCATCGTTTCCTGGGTCTGCAGGCGCCGGCCATAAATCTCGACGACACGAGCAATCTTCGACAGGCCGAGGACGCGGCCATCAGGCATGTAGGCGACGTGGGCCTTGCCGATGATCGGCACCATATGGTGTTCGCAATGCGAGTAGAACGGAATGTCCTTGACAAGGACCATGTCGTCGTAACCGGCGACTTCCTCGAAGGTTCGGCCAAGCACATCCTCCGGCGCCATGTCGTAACCGGCAAAAAGCTCGCGGTACGCTTTGGCGACACGGGCTGGCGTCTCGATGAGGCCTTCGCGCGTCGGATCGTCACCGGCCCAGCGCAACAGAACGCGAACGGCTTCCTCGGCCTCCTGCTGGGAAGGGCGGTCCGAGTCGCGGTTCGGCTGCGGAAAGTTCTTTACGATGGCGTCCATGATCAATGGTCTCCTGGCCCGCGTCGCGGACCCATCTGTCGGAATCGCCACTGGTCAGTCCCATGCGGGAATTCATGCACCTTTGGCAGGCTCCGGGGCTTTCAGGGCTAATTCAAGCGCCCATCCGGCACGGTTTCCCAATCAAACTTACACAAGGCCATTGCATTTTCATGGCCTTGGAACGACATACATATAGGAAGACGGCCATTATATGTAAGTATCCTCAGATGACACGGTGTGTTTTTTGTTTCAACGACAATGACAGCCCGATCTAGGCCGATCCGCAGCGATTTTGGAGCGGAAATCCAGCATGGACGACATCTACAACAGCAAAATCCTCGAATTCGCCGGCAATATTCCGTTGATCGGGACGCTTGATGATGCCGATGCGACCGCCCAGGCGCACTCCAGGCTTTGCGGCTCAAAGGTGCGGATCTGGCTGAAGATGGATGGCGATGTCGTGACCGGTTTTTCCCATGACGTGAAGGCCTGTGCGCTCGGCCAGGCCTCGTCCTCGATCATGGCCCGCCATGTTGTCGGCGCGACATCGGGCGAATTGCGGCAGGCGCGTCTGGACATGCTCGCCATGCTGAAGGCGGATGGGGCAGGGCCCGGCGGACGGTTCGAAGACATGCGTTATCTCCTGCCCGTGCGGGACTACAAGGCCCGCCATGCTTCGACGATGCTGACCTTCGACGCGGTCGTCGACGCGATCGGGCAGATCGAGGCGAAACAGGCGGAAGTTGTCGAGGCGTAACCGAGATGTGCGAGTTCTGCGTCCGGCAGGCTGACGATGAGGACGATGGCGGCGCGGCCGGATCGAGACGGCCGATCGAAAAATCCGCACGCTGCTCCCGCAATTATAGCGAGCCGTTCCGCAAGACCCCGGACCGCCTGCTCGGCATGGGGCTTATCCGTCTCTATCAGCTGACGCTTTCCGGCTTTGTCGGCAACTCCTGCCGCCATATCCCGACCTGTTCGGAATATGGTTACGAGTCGATCGCCCGTCACGGATTATGGGCTGGCGGCTGGATGACGCTGTTTCGCGTCGGCCGCTGCGGTCCGGGCGGCACCAGCGGCCTCGACCCGGTGCCTGAGACACTCGGCAACGATTTTCGCTGGTGGACCCCATGGCGCTATCTCGCCCTTGGACGCAAGAATGGGTGAACGCAGTGACGATGCTCGGCGAACATCATTGTGTTTCGGAGGTCAGGGCAGCGATGATGCGAGAGCCGCGGTCACTGTTCGGTGACTACGACTGCGAGGAGGAGAGCGAGTGGCCATGAGCATGTTTGTCGCCCTCCTGCACAGCATCGTGCTCTCGCCCGACCGCCGGGTGATCATGGAAGACTTGCGCGCGCTTGCCAGAGAACTCGGCTATCGCGAGCCGCGCACGCTGGTAGCAACGGGCAATCTGGTTTTCGAGGCCGACCAAATACGTCCGCATGAACTCGAGGTCGCGCTGGAAGAGGGTTTCGAAGAGAAGTTCGGCAAACATGTCGATATCATCGTGCGCAGCGACTGCACCTGGATGGCGCTCTGCGGCACCAATCCCTTCCGGGACGGCAGCGGAGACCAGGTGATCGTCCGGGTGATGCGCCTGCCGATCGATCCTGAGAAGGTGGAGGCGCTGAAACCGCTGATGGCGGAAGGGCAACGCCTCGCCGTCGTCGGCGGCGATCTCTGGATCGATTTCGCCGGCAAACCGAGCCAATCGAAACTGCTTTCGGCGCTGACGACCAAGCGCCTCGGCGTCGGAACCATGCGCAACTGGAACACCGTTTGCGGTCTTGCGCAGATGATCATGTGAGCCGGCTGCTTCTTTACTCCCGGGCGAAATCTGAGTATCAGGCGGCAGCGCATCGAACAAAGAGAAGCGCTGTCGTTGCAACCACCCGCATTCGTTGGCGGGACTGGACAAGGAGAATTTCGATGTCTGAAGTCATTTCCCTAACATTCCCTGATGGTTCCATGCGCAGCTTCCCGGCTGGCGCCACCGGCCGGGATGTCGCCGAATCCATTTCCAAGTCGCTCGCCAAGAGCGCCGTCGCCATTGCGATCGACGGCGGCGTGCGCGACCTTTCCGATGCCGTTACCGACGGCAAGATCGAGATCATTACCCGCAAGGACCCGCGCGCGCTGGAACTCATCCGCCATGACGCCGCGCACGTGATGGCCGAAGCCGTGCAGGAGCTTTGGCCCGGCACGCAGGTAACGATCGGTCCCGTCATCGAGAACGGCTTCTATTACGACTTTGCCAAGAACGAACCCTTCACGCCCGACGATCTGCCGAAGATCGAAAAGAAGATGAAGGAAATCATCGCCCGCAACGCGCCGTTCACCAAGCAGATCTGGTCGCGTGAAAAGGCCAAGGAAGTCTTCGCCGCCAAGGGCGAACAGTACAAGGTCGAGCTCGTCGATGCGATCCCGGAAGGGCAGGATCTGAAGATCTACAACCAGGGCGAATGGTTCGACCTTTGCCGCGGCCCGCATATGGCCTCCACCGGCCAGGTCGGCACCGCCTTCAAGCTGATGAAGGTCGCCGGCGCCTACTGGCGCGGCGACAGCAACAACGCCATGCTGTCTCGCATCTACGGCACGGCATGGGCAGACCAGGCCGATCTCGACAACTACCTGCATATGCTGGCCGAAGCCGAGAAGCGCGACCATCGCAAGCTCGGCCGCGAGATGGACCTCTTCCACTTCCAGGAGGAAGGCCCGGGCGTCGTCTTCTGGCATGGCAAGGGCTGGCGCATCTTCCAGACGCTCGTCGCCTATATGCGCCGCCGACTCGCTGTTGATTATGAAGAAGTCAACGCGCCGCAGGTGCTCGACACCTCGCTTTGGGAAACGTCGGGTCACTGGGGCTGGTATCAGGAGAACATGTTCGCCGTGAAATCGGCGCATGCGATGACGCATCCGGAAGACAAGGAGGCTGATAACCGCGTCTTTGCGCTGAAGCCGATGAACTGCCCCGGTCATGTGCAGATCTTCAAGCATGGCCTGAAGTCCTATCGCGAACTGCCGATCCGTCTGGCGGAATTCGGTCTCGTGCATCGCTACGAGCCTTCGGGCGCACTGCATGGCCTGATGCGGGTGCGCGGCTTCACGCAGGACGACGCGCACATCTTCTGCACGGACGAGCAGATGGCGGCCGAATGCCTGAAGATCAACGATCTCATCCTGTCGGTCTACGAAGACTTCGGCTTCAAGGAAATCGTCGTCAAGCTTTCCACCCGGCCGGAAAAGCGCGTCGGCTCCGATGCTCTCTGGGATCGCGCCGAAGCCGTCATGACCGATGTCCTGAAGACGATCGAGGCGCAGTCCGAGGGCCGCATCAAGACCGGCATCCTGCCGGGGGAGGGCGCCTTCTACGGGCCGAAGTTCGAATATACGCTGAAGGACGCGATCGGCCGCGAATGGCAGTGCGGCACGACGCAGGTCGACTTCAACCTGCCGGAACGCTTCGGCGCCTTCTACATCGACAGCAACTCCGAAAAGACGCAGCCAGTGATGATCCACCGCGCCATCTGCGGCTCGATGGAGCGGTTCCTCGGCATCCTCATCGAGAACTTCGCCGGTCACATGCCGCTCTGGGTATCGCCGCTGCAGGTGGTGGTCGCAACGATCACTTCCGAAGCTGACGCCTATGGGCTTGAAGTCGCCGAGGCGCTGCGCGATGCCGGCCTCAACGTCGAGACCGACTTCCGCAACGAGAAGATCAACTACAAGATCCGCGAGCACTCGGTCACCAAGGTTCCTGTCATCATCGTCTGCGGCAGGAAGGAGGCCGAGGAGCGCACGGTCAACATCCGCCGCCTCGGCAGCCAGGACCAGGTTTCGATGGAGCTTGACGCCGCCGTCGAGAGCCTCATGCTCGAGGCGACGCCGCCCGACGTCCGTCGCAAGGCCGAGGCAAAGAAAGTCAAGGCGGCCTGAAAATAGGGGGAATACGACAGCGCCGATTTCGGCGCTGTCGGAAATGTCTTTCGCGAGGGGCAGCCACTCGTGCGCCTCCCGTCTCCACTTCCAAATCTTCCTGCCAATGAATGAAATGCGCGCCTAGTCTAGCGGTATCGGCCGATGCGTAGATCCAAAATGGTAGCGTCGTTGCGCGTCTGATCAGACGCGCGGCGCTGCAGAACGCCGGCCGATCGGCTTGATCGCTGGTACGCCGCAGAAGCGTGCCCGGCAGAATCAATCCAGGCTGGCGCCGTCGCCGCCGCCCTGCGGCACGAGCTGTTCGTAGGAGGGCAGAGGCTCCTCCGGAGCCGGCTGGACACCCAGGGGCGGCGGCGTGCCGGCCGGCGCCTGCTGCACCGTGCGGGCCGCCGGGCTCTCGGGCTGTTGCGGCTGCTGGTCCTTCATCAGAACTTCGACATCGGTATTCCGGCCGGCAACCACTGTAAAATCGCGCTGATAGATTTTGTCCTTGTTGCGGGCGACGGCCGAGTATTCGCCTTCGGCAAGGACCATGGTCGGGAAGGCGCTGACGCTTTCGCCGACACTGTCGCCGGCTGCCGTCAGGATCGACCAGGCGGTGTCGGCGATCGCCTCGCCGCCGGCTTCGGAGACCAGCTTGAAGGTCATCTGGGCGGCGCGGTGCTGGATCGTTGCCTCGGTGAGCTTGCCGGCCTCGACCTGGATGTCCGCGCGGATGACGGCGTTGACGCTGCCATATTCGGAAACGATGTGATAGGTGCCGGCATTGAGGCGCACGACAGTGTTCGGCGAGACATCGGCCACCACGAGGCCGCGCTCACCGTCGTCGCGCACTTCCGAGGAATAGATCGAGAAACTCAACTGGTCGGGGCGGATGCGGGCATCGGTGCCGGAGACGGCGTTGAGCAGCAAGCCGCCGGCATCGAGGACCATCACCTGCTTGTCGACCTCGCCGTCAGCGGGCACGGTCAACTTCTTTGTGACGCCGGCGCGGCCGAAGGAGACATTGACGAAATAATCGCCCGGAGCGAGTTGGAAGGCAGCGGGTCCGCCCTTGGCGCTGGCGATCAGCGGCAGCTTGCCGTCGGTGCCAGCGATCGGGCTGAAGACATACCAGGAAAGCCCATCCTCGACAGGCGTACCGTCGGCCGTCAGCTTGGCTTCCATTTCGATGTCGCGCAGCTTGGCTCCTTCGGGCGCGGTGCCGGGCGCAATGAAGGCGTTGAGCTTCGGCATCTTCGATGTCGAATCGAGCTGTTTGAAGTCCTTGAAGGCATCCTGCGCACCGGCGCCGACGGGCATCAATACCATCAGCGCGATGGCGAGGCCGATGCGTGCAAGAGGCGAAATGCCAAACATCTGTTTCGTGAACCGATTGACTTCTGAAATCGCAAAGGCCACTTCAAGACCAACGCGATGGCAAATTCAAGACCCACGCTTTGCAGCAGCATAAAAATGAAAGTTTCTCCCGCATGAAATCCGATATCAAGCTGATCGATTACCTAGCCGTGCGTCGTTCGATCCCCGCTTTCCAGATGTGCGAACCCGGCCCCGAAAAAGCCGAGATCGAAGAGATCCTGCGGCTTGCTTCGCGTGTTCCCGACCACGGCAAGATCGCCCCTTGGCGCTTCATCGTCTATCGCGGAGATGAGCGTGCGCGCCTCGGCGAGGAGCTTCTCAAACTGGCGCTCGAGACCAAGCCGGAGCTTTCCGAAGAGATGATCCAGGTCGAGCGCACCCGCTTCACCCGAGCGCCGGTCGTCGTCGCCGTCGTCAGCAAGGCGGGGCCGCATATCAAGATCCCGGAATGGGAGCAGCTGATGTCGGCGGGCGCACTCTGCCTCAATGTCATTCTCGCCGCCAATGCCAGCGGCTACGTCGCCAACTGGCTGACGGAATGGTTCGCCTATGACCAGCGCGCCTATCCGCTGCTCGGCCTCGAGTCCGGCGAAAAGGTGGCTGGCTTCATCCATATCGGCTCAACGACATTTCCGGCGATCGAACGGCCGCGGCCGGAGCTTGCCGATACCGTGACCTGGGTCGGCGGAGCGGACTGATGTTCTACACCACCGACAGCAATCGACACGGGCTCGCACATGATCCCTTCAAGGCGATCGTATCGCCGCGGCCGATCGGCTGGATCGGCAGCAAGGGCAGGGATGGCTCGGTCAATCTTGCTCCCTATTCCTTTTTCAACGCCGTTGCCGACCGGCCGAAACTGGTGATGTTTTCCTCCGCCGGTCGCAAGGACAGCCAGCGCAATGCGGCGGAGACCGGCGCCTTCACCTGCAATTTCGTCAGCCGCGATCTCGCCGAAAAGATGAATCGCTCCTCGGCGGCGCTGCCTTACGGCAACAGCGAATTCGATTTCGCCGGGCTGACGCCGAGACAGTCCGAACTGATCGACGCGCCCTATGTCGGTGAGGCATATGCCGTGCTCGAATGCAGGGTCACCGAGATCATCGAGCCGAAGACATTATCGGGTGCGCCGTCCGAAAACATTCTCGTCTTCGGCGAGGTGGTCGGCGTCCATATCGACGAGGCGATCGTCAGGGACGGCCGCCTCGACATGTCGATCGCCCGGCCCGTCGCGCGCATGGGCTACATGGACTACAGCGAAGGCAGCGATGTTTTCGAGATGTTCCGGCCGCAGATGCGAAAGGTCTGAGCGCAAAGCATACAAAGGCTTAAGAAATATGGTGAACCAATCTTAAACCTTTTGTCGCTACGGTCACAGCATTGAATGGAACGCGTAAGGAATCGCGTTCAAGTGCTGAGGCATCGCGTGATCGTAGAAGCTTTCCTTCGTTGGATAGAAACTGCCAAGACCGGCGACCGGGCCAGGGCCGCGAATGCGCTCGGTCGAGCCTATCTGCAATCCGAGATGAGCGGCGAGGAGCGGGCGGCAGCCGAGATGGCGATGACCTTTCTTCTCGATGACCCGTCGCCGCGTGTGCGGCTTGCGCTGGCCGAGGCGATCGCCTGGTCGCCCGACGCGCCGCGCAGCCTGATCCTTTCGCTTGCCGCGGACCAGCCCGAGGTTGCCTGCCACGCCGTCACCTGTTCGCCGCTTCTCAGCGACGCCGATCTCGTCGACCTCGCCGCACGCGGCAGCGGCGCCACCCGCATGCTGATTGCGGCCAGGGCCTATGTCACGCGCCCGGTCTCGGCTGCACTCGCGGAGGTCGGCGATGAAGACGAATTGCTCTGCCTGCTCGAAAACGACGACGCGGCCATCTCCGGCCAGTCGTTGAAGCGCATCGCCGAGCGGCTTGGCGATTGTTGTGATATCCGCAACCTGCTGCTCGACCGCAGCGATCTTCCGGCCGATGCCCGCCAGCTGCTCACCCAGCATGTCAGCAATGCGCTGGTCGGCCTGCCGCTGGCGCAGGCGGCGATCGGCCTGCAGCGGCTCCAGCGCATCAGCCGCGAGGCGACCGAGGCAGCCATCGTTTCGATCGCCGGGGATGTTGCGCCGCGGGAGATACCGGATCTCGTCGAGCATCTGCGCCTCAACGGCCGGCTGACGCCGTCCTTGCTGATGCATGCGCTCTGCGCTGGTAAGCTGGACTTTTTCGCTGCTGCGATCGTCGATCTGACGGCGTGCAGCGAGCGAAGGGTGCGCTCGATCCTGGCAACCGGGCGCATGCATGCCGTGCGCGCCCTCTACGAATCCGTCGGCCTGCCGAGGGATATCAGCGTGATCTTCGTCGAGGCGACGCTTCTGTGGCGCGAGGCCGCTCGAAAAGCCCCGGGCAGCGTGCTGGGCACCGTCGGCGGCCGTCTTCTCGAAAAATTCCGCCATCACCATGGCGCACACGGCGCGGCCGGAGAACTGCTCGACATGGTGGAAAAGCTTCACGTCGCCGAACAGCGACAATCGGCCCGTGTCTATGCGGCGCTTGCGGCGGCCTAGTCGTTCAGCCGGGTCACTACCCAGGAATAGCTGGCGGATACGAAATGCACGGGTTTGGACAGCGTCTCCTTGACGTCACGGCCGGATGGCAGATGTGAACGGACCTGGCCGGCGATGTTTTCAGCAAAGCTGGCGAGTCCTGTTGGTTCTTCAGGTGCCGCAGGAGCGGCGTCGCCCGCGGCGGCAGGCAAGGGCGCCGGTTTCGGGGGTGCGGCGGCGGCAAGCGCTTTCGGCGCCTCGCACACGGCGATCACCGAGGGATAGCTGACATTGGCATAGGCCTTGAGCCGGCGTTCGGCTTCGGCATCGCAAGCGGTAACGGTCTCCCAGCGCTTGTCGACCGTCGCGACATAGCTGCATTGGCTGACGGAATCGTCGCAACCGAGAATGGTCATTGCGATGAGCACCGCTTGCATATTCTGCCTCCTTGGCTATTGAACCCTGAGATCGCCTTAGACGGCCCAATTCCAACCGAAAGAAGGCGAAGGCATTAACTCTTCGTCAGGTCAGCAAAAATTTGCGCCTCCCGCAAACATTGGAAACTAGCATGTCCGTCACCATCGCCCAGGAGCCGCCGCGCCAGGACGGCGTCATCCGCCTTCTCGATCTCTCCGACGCCTATGCAGCGTCGCTCTATCCCGCGGAGAGCAACCACCTGGTCGACCTCTCCTTGCTGGAGAAACCTTCGGTAAGCTTCTTCGTCGCCCGCAATGAGGGGGCGATCGTCGGGTGCTGCGCGCTGGTCGAGGCCGGCGACGGCACGGCGGAGATCAAGCGCATGTTCGTTGACCCGCAGGCGAGGGGATTGAGGATTGCGAGCGGATTGATGAATGCGCTGGAGGCGATCGCGAGGGAAAAGCGGCTGACGGCAGTCCGGCTCGAGACCGGCATCTATCAGCCGGAGGCGATCGCCCTCTATCGCAAATACGGATATCGGGAGATCGAGGCTTTCGGCACCTATCTACCGGATCCGCTCAGCCTGTTCATGGAAAAGCGGCTGGGATAGCGGTCTTTGAAGACAGGTCAGCCTTCGGCGACGCGCGGGACCGGCTTCGCCGGCGGTGCCTGCTCGTCGATGACGATCGGCGGTATCGTCTCGTTGCTCTCGGCGTTGCGGGCCTCGTGGATCCATTCGCGCCAGATGGCGACGATCAGCGCCATTAGCACCGGGCCGATGAACAGGCCGAGAAAGCCCATCGTCTTGACGCCGCCGACAAGGCCGAAAAAGGTCGGCAGGAAGGGCAGCTTGATCGGGCCGCCCACGAGCTTCGGCCGCAGCGTCTTGTCGACGATGAAAAGCTCGACAGTGCCCCAGACGAACAGGCCGACGCCGGCGACATGCGAGCCGCTTGCCAGGAGATAGATGGAAACCAGCGTGAAGGAGAGCGGCGCACCGCCGGGTATCAGGGCCATCACCCCCGTGAGCACGCCGAGCGTTACCGGAGACGGCACGCCGGCGATCCAATAAGCCACACCGAGCACGATGCCTTCGCCGATTGCAATCAGCGTCATGCCCATGACGGTGGAGCTGATCGTTGCCGGAACGACGCGGGAAATGCGTTCCCAGCGGTTCGGCAGGATGCGCTCGCCCAGCATGTCGATCTGCTTGGAGAAGGAGAAGCCGTCGCGATAGACGAAGAACAGCGCGATCAGCATGAAGAGCAGCGTCAGGAGAAGATGGAAAGCGCCGCCGCCGGCTGCCAGCACGGCGCGATAGATGTTGCCGATATTGGCGCCGCTAACCGCCTGGATGACCTCACCCAAGGCGCCGGGACTGCCGATATATTTTGTCCAGATCTCATCGAGATAGGCGCCTGCCCAAGGCAGTGCGACGATCCAGTCCGGCGTCGGGGCGCCGGCGCGGTTGGCGTGGATCGCCCAGGCAACCCAATTGCGCACTTCGCCTGTCGTATAGGTGATCGCAAGCACGATCGGGATGACCAGGAAAGTGACGATCATGATGATGGCGATGGTCGCCGCGACCGTGGTATTGCCGCCGACCCGGGCAAGCAGCTTGCGATAGAGCGGCCAGCTGGCGAAGCCGATGACCAGGGCTGCAAGCACCGGCACGAGGAAGCCGTAGAAGAAATACACGCCGGCGGCGGCGACCAGCACCAGCAGCCAGCGCGCCGCCGAAATGGAGGGAATCAGCGGTGTGCGTGTCGGCGCCGATGACCCCAGCCATCGCGGCTCATGATTGGTTTTCTGACGGTTGAACACACCCACGCGCGCCTCTTCTTATTCTTGTACTCTGGTTATGGGCCATGAACCCGGCGGTTTCAAGGTCCGCGCCGCGAAAGCCGATATAAAGCATCACTGTTCGGCCGTCAGACGCGGCGTCTTACTGCCGCGGGCGGCTGAGAACCTTGAAGGCGTAGAATTGCGTCTTCTGGTGGGTCGAGAAAATATTGTCGGAGCCGAGGATGAGGACGTCGGTACCGTCCTTGGCCTTTCCGAGCGACATCGCCTCGATATTGTCCGGGACGAGACCGATTGCCCTGAGATCGAGAACCTGGCTCTTGCGGGCGGGGACCACACGCTGGGCGCTGTTGGCGAGGGAGGCGATGGCGGATATGTCGGTGGCGTCGGCGAGATCGACCATCATGATCTTGATGTTATTGCCGAAGCCTTCCGCGTAGCTGCGCTCGACGGCGAGCAGGCGGTGATCGTCAAGCGCGAGCATTTCCGACATGCCGTTGTCGTTGCCGCCGTCGGCCTTGGTGGCGGCCTGCGGGATCGGTGAGACGGGATAGACATACTCAGCCCTCGGCTCGCCGGTTGCGCCGTCATAGCGGATGATGCGCGACAGGCTGCCCGTCGTCAGCGACGGCTTCGGCCCATCCTGATAGAGGGCGGCTTCGACGCCAACGAAAACGTCGCCTGAGGGCGCGACGGCGAGATCCTCGAAAGCGAGGTTATCGCGGATGCCGGCCGACTTGTCGACGGTCGGAGCAAAGCCCTCCGGCAGCTTGAACTCGCGTACGAATGAACCGTCCGGCGTCGTGACGCGGATGAAGGGCGGCAGCAGCACCTTGGCGTCGCCTTCGCTGCCCCAGTAGATGCCGTCCTTGCCGAGACGGATCGATTCCGGGTCGACGGTCTTGGCAGCGAAGGGTTCACCGGTCTTGTCTTTCAGCGTCACATGCTTGACGACGGAAACGCCCTTGAGGCCCGACGCATCGACATCGATGTCGAGTTCATAGAAGCGGGCGGGTGCCCTGTCCGAACGGTCGTCACTGATGGCGATATAGTGGCCGGTGGCGGCATCGAAATCGAGGCCTGATATGCCGCCGAATTCGACGCCGTTTTCCATGTGCCCCGTGGATATGACGAATTCACCGAGATAGGAGAGCGAAATGCCGGCGGCGCAATCGCCGAAGGGGCAGGCGCTTTCGAAGGTGGCGCCGATGTCGGTGGCGCTGGCGGTGACGGTGCTGGACAGGAGAACGAAAGCGGCGGTCGCAGCAAAACGCTTGGTCATGGAAAAATCCGGCAAAGGTTGAAAACGGCTCGAACCGGCGCAGGCGCCATTCCCGGGGGAGGTCCGCGCGCCGTCCGCTTCATGCGCCGGTTATTTGACGGAGTTGTTACGGTTCTTCGTCAGTTCCGTGAAATCGCAGATGCTAAAATGCGGCGCGCCGGGCGTATCTGTCAGATCGTTCGGCGCGCCTGAGACGTGTTTAAATATCAAGGTTTTCGGCGAAGGCCGCACGCTCCTGGATGAAGCGGAAGCGGGCCTCGGGTTTGGTGCCCATCAGATCGTCGACGGCGCTGCGCGTGCCCTCGAAATCCACCTCGTCGATCAGCACCCGGAGCAAGGTGCGCTTGGCCGGGTCCATGGTGGTTTCCTTGAGCTGGGCGGGCATCATCTCGCCGAGACCTTTGAAGCGGCTGATCTCCACCTTGGCCTTGCCCTTGAATTCCGTCTGCATCAGCTCGGCACGATGATTGTCGTCGCGCGCATAGGCGGACTTCGCCCCTTGGGTGATCTTGTAGAGCGGCGGCACGGCGAGGAAGAGATGGCCGCCACGCACCAGTTCCGGCATTTCCTGGTAGAAGAAGGTGATGAGCAGCGAGGCGATATGGGCGCCGTCGACATCGGCATCGGTCATGACAATGATACGCTCGTAGCGCAGATCTTCCTGCCGGTATTTCGAGCGCGTACCGCAGCCAAGCGCCTGGATGAGATCGGCGAGCTGCTGGTTTGCACCGAACTTCTCGCGGCCGGCGCTGGCGACGTTGAGGATCTTACCGCGGAGCGGAAGGATCGCCTGGTTGGCGCGGTTGCGCGCCTGTTTCGCCGAACCTCCTGCCGAATCGCCCTCGACGATGAAGAGTTCGGCGCCTTCGGCTGTGTTCTGCGAGCAGTCGGCAAGCTTGCCGGGCAGGCGCAGCTTGCGCACCGCCGTCTTGCGATTGACTTCTTTTTCCTTGCGGCGGCGAAGGCGCTCCTCGGCGCGCTCGATCACCCAGTCGAGCAGCTTGGCCGCCTCGTTCGGGTTGTCGGCGAGATAGTGGTCGAAGGGATCGCGCAGCGCGTTCTCGACGATGCGCTGGGCCTCGACGGTCGCAAGCTTGTCCTTGGTCTGGCCGACGAATTCCGGCTCGCGGATGAAGACCGACAGCATGCCGACGGCGGAGATCATCACGTCGTCGGTGGTGATCTGGGCGGCGCGCTTGTTCTGCGTCAGCTCGGCATAGGCCTTCAGCCCCTTGGTCAGCGCGATACGCAGGCCGGCCTCATGGGTGCCGCCTTCCGGAGTCGGGATGGTATTGCAATAGGAATGCACCTGCGGATCGCCGCCATACCAGGTGATCGCCCATTCCATCGAGCCGTGGCCGCTGGCCTTCTCGGTCTTGCCGGCGAAGATCTCGCGGGTGACGGTGAATTCCTTGCCCATCGTCGCCTGGAGATAGTCTTTCAGGCCGCCGGGGAAGTGGAAGGTGGCCTTGTCGGGCACCTCCGACCCCTCAGGCAGTACGCCAGGCTCGCAGCTCCAGCGAATCTCGACGCCGCCGAACAGATAGGCCTTGGAGCGCGCCATGCGAAAGACGCGAGCGGCCTCGAACTTCATGTGCTCCCCGAAGATCTGGGGATCGGGATGGAAGCGCACGCGGGTGCCGCGGCGATTGTGGACGTCGCCCAGTTCTTCGAGCCCGCCCTGCGGCAGGCCGCGGGAAAAGCGCTGGCGGTAAAGCTTGCGGTTTCGCGCTACCTCGACTTCGAGGAAGTCGGAGAGCGCATTGACCACCGACACGCCGACGCCATGCAGGCCGCCCGAAGTCTCATAGGCCTTGCCGTCGAATTTGCCGCCGGCATGCAGCTTGGTCATGATGACTTCAAGTGTCGACTTTCCAGGCACCTGCGGATGGTTTTCGACCGGAATGCCACGGCCGTTATCGGTGACGGTGAGATAGCCCTGCAGGTCGAGATGCACCTCGATGAAATTGGCGTGTCCCGCGACCGCTTCGTCCATCGCGTTGTCGATGACTTCGGCGAAGAGGTGATGCAGCGCCTTTTCGTCGGTGCCGCCGATATACATGCCAGGACGCATGCGCACCGGCTCGAGGCCTTCCAGGACACGGATCGAGGAGGCGCCATAGTCATCCGCGTTTGAGGCGACAGGCGCCGGGCGCGCCGGCGCCGAGGGCACGGTCGTTAAGGGAGCGGCCGCCGGCGGACGTTCGCTCGGCGCGGCAGGCTTCTGCGCCTCCTCGCGTTTTTCGGAGAGGGGCAGTCCGGAAAAAAGGTCGTTGCTGTCGTCCATGGAGCCGTTCAGATCTTCATCCTGTCTTGGGTCTTGCATCCGCCGCCGACCCAAAATCACCGCATTTCATGTCACGTTTGCGAATCAGGCAGATTCTGCCAGAAAGCACCTCTATACGCGACACCGCCTCTTTTGGCGGCCTTTGAGACATGATTTGCGTTGCCGGGCGCGGAATGGCAAGCGGCGGCAGGCTTCAGGAAACCATCCGCATGCGAATGTCCACAAGTCATTGCACTGTTTTCACCGCAATTGCGGCGTTTTTCTTGTCAGCAGCCGTCCTTTCCGCCGGCGGACCGGCACGTGCAGCCGACGTCCTGCCGCCTTTCAAGGACGATTTGTTCTCGAGGCAGACTGTGCTGCAGACGAGCGACGGCGGCGCCTCCGAGGTGATCGACTACGACGAGATGCGCGATATCAACGGCCGCGACCAGATTCCGGAGAAGCGGGCGCAGCAGAAATATGTGTCGCTCGGCATCCGCAAGACCCAGGCGGACGAAACCCTCTCGCTCGACGGCATCAGGCTCGATGTCACCAGGGTGGGACCATCTCAGAATGCCGCCTTCACGGTGATTTTCATTCACGGCCGCGATGGCGACCGCCGGCTCGGGGCCAATGATTACAGCTTCGGCGGCAATTTCAACCGGCTGAAGAACCTCGTCGCCGGCAATGGCGGGGTCTATTATTCGCCGACGGTCAGGAGCTTCGACAGCAACGGCGTTGCCGCGATCGAAGGACTGATCCGTTATGCCAGCGCGCAATCGCCCGGCCGGCCGATCGTCCTTTCCTGTGCTTCGATGGGCAGTCAGATTTGCTGGGGCGTTGCGCGTGACGGCGACAGTGTCAAGCGGCTGAAGGGCATGCTTGTTATGAGCGGTGTCACCGATCCCGATTTCACCAGGAGCGCGTTTTACAAGGCGAAACTGCCGCTCTGGTTCGCGCATGGCAGCCGCGATCCGGTCTACGCCGCCGCCGACCAGCAGGCGCTGTTCGAGAGCCTGCAAAAGGCGAAATATCCGGCGCATTTCACGTTGTTTCAGACCGGAAACCACGGAACGCCGATCCGGATGATCGACTGGCGGAGGGTTCTGAACTGGGTTCTCGGCCGCTGACGAAGGATTTCGGCAAAAAATACGCGAGATAGCAGAGATTCCCGTTACGTCAGAGGCATGATGCTTTCCTTTGCCGCAAGCTTTTGATAATGCGGCCAGGGATATGAAGTTTGTGGAAGGCCGGCATGACACCTGACGTGCGCCCGCTGGTGGCGGGAAATTGGAAAATGAACGGCACGCGTGCCTCCCTGGATCAGATCAAGGCGATCGCCGAGGGTGTTCGTCCGCCGTTCGCCGAAAAGGTCGAGGCGCTGATCTGCCCGCCGACGACGCTGCTCTACGTGGCAACCGCGCTCTGCACCGACAGCCCGCTTGCGATCGGCGCGCAGGACTGCCACCAGAAGCCGTCCGGCGCGCATACCGGCGACATATCGGCCGAGATGATCGCCGATAGCTTCGGCACCTATGTGATCGTCGGCCATTCCGAACGGCGCACCGACCACGCCGAGACGGACCATCTGGTCCGCGCCAAGGCGGAGGCGGCTTTCGCCTCCGATCTCACTGCGATCATCTGCATCGGCGAGACGGCCGAAGAACGCCGCGCCGGGCAGGAACTTGACGTCATCAAGCGCCAGCTTTCCGCCTCGGTTCCCGATGCCGCAACCGCCGAGAATACAGTCATCGCCTACGAGCCGATCTGGGCGATCGGCACTGGTGTCACGCCGACATCGGGGGATGTTGAGAAGGCGCATGCCTTCATGCGTGCGGAGCTCGTGTCCCGCTTCGGCGACGAAGGCCGTAAGATGCGGCTTCTCTATGGCGGCTCGGTCAAGCCCGCCAATGCCGGGGAACTGCTTGGCATCACCAATGTTGACGGCGCGCTGATCGGTGGAGCGAGCTTGAAAGCTGCCGACTTCCTCGCCATCTACCGGGCCTATGAGGCGCTGCTCGCCTGACGCGTTGTTCATAGCTCGGTTTATTCCGGCAGAAGGGCTTGGAATAGGCGAGAGCCTCATGTAAAGAGCCGCCAGAATTCTTATTTATGTCCGTCTCCAGACGGGCAGGACTGGACCCATGCAGACAGTATTGATTGTCATCCATCTCATGATCGTGCTTGCCCTCGTCGGCGTCGTGCTCATCCAGCGCTCGGAAGGCGGCGGCCTCGGCATCGGCGGCGGTTCGGGCTTCATGTCGGCCCGCGGGACGGCCAATGCGCTGACTCGCACGACCGCGATCCTTGCGACCTTGTTCTTCCTCACCTCGCTCGGCCTCGGCATACTGACGCGTTACGAGGGTCGTCCGAGCGACATTCTCAACCGCATCCCCGCGACGAGCGGCCAGGGCAACGGCATTCTCGATTCGCTCGGCGGCGGTGCACAGGCCCCGGCGAACCCGCCGGCCGGCAATGGCGTTCCGAGCAGCGGTGCAGCTGCGCCCGCACAGCAGGCTCCGGCAGCACAGGCCCCTGCTGCCACCGCGCCTTCAACAACTGCGCCGGCAGCGACGGCTCCGGCGACAACTGCCCCGGCAGCGCCCGCAACTCCGGCCGCGCCGGCGCCGGCTCAGCCTTCGGGCGTCCCGACGGGACAGTAAACCGATCTTCGACATAAACCGCCGGCAGGCCCTCGGGTCTGCCGGTTTTCTTTTGTTCAGATTCCCGCGCCACCCTCCGAAAATTCCGGAAAAGAATTTTTGGGGCTGGCGGAATCGTTTTTGAAAAGGTATCCGGTGAAGCCCATGGCGCGATACGTATTCATCACTGGCGGCGTGGTTTCCTCCCTCGGAAAAGGAATTGCGGCCGCGGCTCTCGGAGCGTTGCTGCAGGCCCGTGGATATCGGGTCCGGCTTCGCAAGCTCGACCCTTATCTGAACGTGGACCCGGGCACGATGAGCCCGACCCAGCACGGCGAGGTCTTCGTCACCGACGATGGCGCGGAAACCGATCTCGATCTCGGCCATTACGAACGCTTCACGGGGCGTTCGGCGACCAAGACCGACAACATCACCACCGGCCGCATCTACAAGAACATCATCGACAAGGAACGCCGCGGCGACTATCTCGGCGCGACGGTGCAGGTCATCCCGCACGTCACCAACGAGATCAAGGATTTCGTCACCGAGGGCAATCAGGACTACGACTTCGTCATTTGCGAGATCGGCGGCACGGTCGGCGACATCGAGGCAATGCCCTTCATGGAAGCGATCCGCCAGCTCGGCAACGACCTGCCGCGCGGCACCGCCGTCTACGTCCATCTGACGCTGATGCCTTACATTCCGGCGGCCGGCGAGCTCAAGACCAAGCCGACCCAGCATTCGGTGAAGGAGCTGCAGGCGCTTGGGATTCACCCCGATATCCTGCTTGTGCGCGCCGACCGCGAAATTCCGGAAGCCGAGCGCCGCAAGCTCTCGCTGTTCTGCAACGTGCGTCCGTCGGCCGTCATCCAGGCGCTTGATGTGGCCAACATCTACGACGTGCCGATGGCCTACCACAAGGAAGGACTCGACGACGAAGTGCTGGCCGCTTTCGGCATCGAGCCGGCGCCGAAGCCGCGTCTCGACCAGTGGGAAGAGGTCTGCAATCGCATCCGTACGCCGGAAGGCGAGGTGACGATCGCGATCGTCGGCAAATATACCGGCCTCAAGGACGCCTATAAGTCGCTGATCGAGGCGCTGCATCACGGCGGCATTGCCAATCGCGTCAAGGTCAAGCTCGAATGGATCGAGTCGGAGGTCTTCGAGAAGGAAGATCCCGCACCCTATCTCGAAAAGGTGCATGGCATCCTGGTGCCCGGCGGCTTCGGCGAGCGCGGCTCAGAGGGCAAGATCCATGCGGCGCGCTTTGCCCGCGAACGAAAAGTGCCTTATTTCGGCATCTGCTTCGGCATGCAGATGGCCGTCATCGAGGCGGCGCGCAATCTTGCCGATGTGCCGGATGCGTCATCGACCGAGTTCGGCCCGGCGAAGGAGCCTGTGGTCGGCCTGATGACGGAATGGGTCAAGGGCAATGAATTGCAAAAGCGCACGGCGGCCGGCGATCTCGGTGGCACCATGCGCCTCGGCGCCTACAAGGCGGCGCTGAAGAAGGGCACGAAGATCTCGGATATCTACGGCTCGACGGATATTTCCGAGCGTCATCGCCACCGTTACGAGGTCAACATCGACTACAAGGACCGGCTCGAGAGCTGCGGCCTCGTCTTCTCCGGCATGTCGCCCGATGGCGTGCTGCCGGAGACGATCGAATATCCTGACCATCCGTGGTTCATCGGCGTGCAGTATCACCCGGAACTGAAGAGCCGGCCGCTCGACCCGCATCCACTGTTTGCGAGCTTCATCGAAGCGGCGACCGAACAGAGCCGTCTCGTCTGACGCATGCGGCGCCAGATCGCGCGGTTATGCGCGATCTGGCTAATCCGCCATTCCAATTTCAGGCAGCGGCCGGCAACGGCCCGATATAGACCGAACGCGGCCGGATCAGCCGGCCGTCGAGCGCCTGTTCGCGGGCATGCGCCAGCCATCCGACCGTACGGCCGATTGCAAAGACACCGGTGAAGGCCTGACGCGGGAAGCCGAGCGCCTCGAGCAGCAGCGCGGTATAGAATTCGACATTGACGTCGAGCGGCCGGTTGGGCTTGCGCGCTTTCAGGATTGCCAATGCGGCGGCTTCCACCGCTTCGGCGAGTTCGCCGCGGGCGCTGTCGATCTGGCCTGACGAGATCAAAGGCTTCAGAGCGCCTTTCAGCGCGTCGGCGCGCGGGTCGCGAACGCGGTAGATGCGGTGGCCGAAGCCCATCAGCCTCTCGCCGCGATCGAGTGCATCCGCAAGCCATGTGCCGGCATTACCAGGCGTTCCGACGGCATCCAGCATATCGAGGACGGGACCAGGCGCACCGCCATGCAGCGGCCCCTTCAGTGCGCTCAACGCCGCCAGAACCGAAGAGGTGAGGCCGGCCTGCGTCGAGGCGACAACCCGCGATGCGAAGGTCGAGGCGTTGAGGCCATGATCTGATATCGTCACGAGATAGGCGTCGAGTGCCGCCGTCTGCTCCCTGGTCGGCAATCGTCCGGTCAGCATGCGCAGGATATCGACCGCTTGCGGCAGCGAGGCGTCGGGCGCGATCGGCTTCTGCCCGCGCTGCAGCCTGAGAATCGCCGGCAGGAAGACTGCCGGTGCTGCCAGAAGGGCGAGGGCGGTGTCGAAATCCTCACCATCCGCCAGCCTGGCGATCAGCGCGCGCATCGCATCGACCGGCGGCAGGGCGATCAAGGCGGCGTCGGCGGCTTTGATATTGGCGAAAACCTTCGTTCGTGCCTGTGCCAGCCAGTCGCGCAAGAGCGCCTCATCGAAGCTTCGCTCCATCAACCCGTCGAGCAGCAGTGCAGCGACGCGCTCATAGGTGCCGTCTGCGACCAGATGATCCAGCGATACGCCGCGGATGATCAGTCGACCCGCTTCGCCATCGACATCCGACAGCTGCGTTTCGGCGGCAATGACATCTTCCAAGCCGTTTTTCATATGGGTTTCTCCTTTACGGCTCGAATGATCCGACCTAGTTTCATTGACGTCAATCTTGACGCAATTGATCAATGTGAGGCCGTGATGTCGTGGCTGACTGCCGAGGAGGCGCTGCAGGCGCTGAAGACCAAACCGCAGACGCTCTACGCCAATGTCAGCCGAGGGCGCATCCGCGCCAAGCCTGATCCCGCCGATCCGCGCCGCAGCCTCTATCACGCTGCCGACGTGCGGCGGCTTGCAGATCGCCATTCCGGCCGCCGCAAGGCCGAAACCGTCGCGGCCGAGACGATCCGCTGGGGCGATCCCGTGCTTTCCTCGGCAATCTCCACCGTTTCGGGCGGACGCCTTTTCTATCGCGGAAAGGATGTGGCCGATCTCGCCGAGACGGCGACGCTGGAGCAGACGGCGGCATTGCTTTGGAACGGAGCGGAAACGCCCGCCTCCGCTACCGCGGCCGCGCATGGCCCTCCATCGCTTCAGGCCGCGTTCCTGGCGCTTGCAGGGCGGGTGACATTGGACCTGCCGTCGCTTGGCCGCTCGCCGGCGGCACTCCGGCGCGAGGCGCACGGGATTCTCGCCACGATCGCAGATGCGCTGGCGCCAGGCGCTTCGGACCGACCGCTGCATCTCAGGCTTGCGGCAAGCTGGCAGCGGCCGGAGGCCAGCGATTGCCTGCGTCGCGCCCTGGTGCTGCTTGCCGATCATGAACTCAACGCCTCGGCCTTTGCGGCACGAGTCACCGCCTCATCGGGTGCGGCACTGTCGGCCGCCGTGCTTTCCGGCCTGGCGACGCTGACGGGACCGCTGCATGGCGCCGCCTGGCAGGGCGTCGATGCATTGATCGAGGCGGCTTGCACCCTCGGTCCGGCGCAGGCGATCCGCCGTACCCTTGCCCAGGGTAATCGCTTATCCGCCTTCGGTCACCCGCTCTATCCGGACGGCGATATCAGGGCGCTGGCGCTGCTTTCGCGATTTCCACTGCCGCCTGAGTTCGCCGAGGTCAGGGATAGGGGCGAGGAGATCGTCGGGGAAAAGGTCAATATCGATTTCGCACTTGCCGCGATGGCGGCCGCCTTCGATCTGCCGAGAGAGGCGCCGATCATCATTTTTTCGCTTGCACGCTGCACCGGCTGGCTTGCGCATGCGATGGAGCAGATCGAAAGCGGCGAATTGATCCGGCCACGGGCGCGTTATACCGGACCGGCGCCCCATATGAAGAGCAGCATTTGAGGATGCGCGGTCCGCTTTTTTTCGCCTATGGAAATATCCGAATTCGGCTATCATGCCTCGCATGGAAGAAGACGGTTGGCGGGCGCTTTCGCTGAAGCAGTTCCGCACGGTCACGGGGGCTTTCCATGAATATGACATTTCTCAAGCTGTTTGCCGTTGGGCTCGCTGCCGGCGTCACTCCGCATGACGCGGCACTCGCGCAATCTGCGGGCTGCGCGATCTCGCGCGATGGTGGTGCCCGCCAGACGCTCAGTTGCCCCGGCGGCGTCAAGGTGACGGCGGAGGCCGGTGCGTCTTTCCGGCTCTCCGACCGCAATCGTGACGGCAGTCCCGATTCGGCGTCGCTGCGACGCAAGGCCATCCTCGTCGATGTCGACGGCAGTCAGCACGCCGGTGGTTTCCAGGTGGTGACACCGCAGGCGATCGCTGCCGTGCGCGGCACACAATGGGCTGTCGACGCCGCAGGCGACAAGACCTCGGTCCTCGTCATCAGAGGCAGCGTGGCCGTCCGCCGGCCTGCCGGCGAGCCGGTGGTGCTGTCACCGGGCGAGGGCGTCGATGTCAGCAGCGGAACCGAGCCGCTGGTTGTGCGCCGCTGGCCAGCACCGCGTGTCGCCGCCCTTCTCGCCCGGCTCGGCCAATAAATGCCATGAGTCATCGCCTGCTGACTGTGATCGCGCTGCTGGTCGCCGGTCTTTGGGGCGCGGCGCTCGGCTATCTCAATCTCAATGGCGGGATAGGCCTTCTCGATCGGATGGAGGCCTCGCTTGCCGACATTCGCAGCATCGTCGTCGGAGCGAAGACGCCGCCTCCCGTCGTCTCGATCATCGCGATCGACGACCGTACGGCGGCGGCCCACGGCTATCCCCTGGACCGGGCGACGCTGGCGCGTCTGGTCAATGCAATCAACGCTATGAAGCCGAAAGCTCTGGCGCTCGACATCCTGCTCTTCGATCCGGGACCGGAGGGGGGCGATGCAGCACTGACCGCTGCCCTTGGAGAGGGACCGAGCGTGATTGCGGCGGCGGCCACCTTTGCGCAGAGCCGGCAGCAGGTCACCGACTTGGCGGACGATCCGCTTGCCGCCATCCCCGAGGCAGATCAGCTTCTCTTGCCGCTTCCCCGCTTTGCCAGCGCGGCCGCAGTCGGTGTCGTCAATGTCGCCACCGACCAGACCGGCACGCCGCGTTTCATTCCACTTATCTCGCGCGCCGCAGACCGGCTGGATCCGGCTTTTCCGCTGCGAGCCGCCTCGGTGGCGCTCGGTGTCGACCCAACGATCGAGCGCGATGCGATCATGCTCGGAGTATTGCGCATTCCCACGGATATGGGCCAGCGCCTGCCGGTGACCTTCTATGGCCGGCGCGGCAGCATCGCCACGTCAAGCGCCGCCGATGCGCTCGAAGGCAAGCTGGCGGCGGATGCGGTGACCGGCCGCATCGTCGTCATCGGCTCGACCGTCACCGGCGGCGGCGACGTCTTCCCGACGCCGTTCGATCCCGTCATGCCGGGCGTCGAAGTGATGTCGACCGCGATCACCCATCTCGTCACCGGCGACGGCATGGTGCGGGACCACAGGACCAGGCTGATCGATGCCGGCACCGCCGTCGGGCTGTCGGTCATGCTGGTTTCGCTGACCGCCTGGCGGCGCAGTGCTGCGGGCTACGCCATCATCGTGCTGGCGCTGATCGTCTGGGCGATGCTCAATCTGGCGGCCTTTGCGCATGGCTATTGGCTGAGTGCCGCCCTGCCGATTGCCGCAGCGCTGCCACCGGCGCTGATCTTCGGCGCAGCCGAGCTCTGGCTCGACCGCGGCCGCGCCCGCCATTTCGCCGAACAGAGCGCGCTACTGCAGCGCATCGAGGCGCCGGGCCTCGGCGAATGGCTGGCGCGCCATCCGAATTTCCTTGCCGCGCCGGTGCGCCAGAACGCGGCCGTCGTCTTCATCGATCTCTCGGGCTTCACCGGCCTCAGCGAAAATGTAGGACCGGTCAAGGTGAGCGAGGTGCTGAGCGGCTTTTTCGAAATCATCGACGAGGAGGCACGCGCTCATGGCGGCGCCATCACCAGCTTCATGGGCGACGGGGCGATGATCCTGTTTGGCCTACCGGAAGCCGCCGACGACGATGCCGCCCGAGCCATCGACTGCGCGGTCAGGCTCTGCGAGCGCACCCGCGCCTGGCTTCGAACGCAGGGGGGCTTTGCCGGGAAGAACATCGGTTTCAAGGTTGGCGCCCATTGCGGGCCGATCGTCGCCTCGCGGCTCGGCTCCGGCGACAGGCAGCAGATCACGGCGGCGGGCGATACGGTGAACGTCGGAAGCCGCCTGATGGAGGTTGCCGCCCGCCATGGCGTGGAGTTGGCGCTCAGCGCCGAAATCGTCGGCGCCGCAGGCCCGGACAGCGTGCTCCTCAAATCAGGCCGGATCGAAGGGCCGCTGGAAACGGAACTGCGCGGCCGGACGAGCCATATCGACGCCTGGCTGTGGCGCAGCCGCGCGCTTTGACAATCGCCGCGGGAGCGGCTAGGAACGGCGCAAACACCTGCCGGCTGGCTCCGGCCATGGCGCATTTCGCGCCTGAAAGCTCCGAAAGATCGAACTCATGACAGAATTCAACGGCGTCGTTCCGGCGATCGCCAAGGCGTTGCAGAAGCGCGGTTACGCCGAACTTACCCCGGTACAGCAGGCGATGCTCGATCCGGCGCTTGCCGCTTCGGACGCGCTGGTCTCCGCCCAGACCGGCTCCGGCAAGACCGTCGCCTTCGGATTGGCACTGGCGCCGACGCTTCTCGACGGTAGCGAGCGCTTCGGTGCTGCCGGCGCCCCGCTTGCGCTGGTCATCGCGCCGACGCGGGAGCTTGCCCTGCAGGTGAAGCGCGAACTTGAATGGCTTTATGAAATGACCGGCGCGGTGATCGCCAGCTGCGTCGGCGGCATGGACATCCGCAGCGAGCGCCGCTCGCTCGAGCGCGGGGCCCATATCGTCGTCGGCACGCCCGGCCGACTCTGCGACCACATCCGCCGACACGCACTCGACATGTCGCAGCTGAAGGCCGCCGTGCTCGACGAGGCCGACGAGATGCTCGACCTCGGCTTCCGCGAGGACCTGGAATTCATCCTCGATTCGGCACCGGACGAGCGCCGGACGTTGATGTTTTCGGCAACCGTGCCGGCGGCAATCGCCAGACTCGCCAAGAGCTACCAGCGCAACGCCGTGCGCATCAGCACCGCGGCCGAGGAAAAGCAGCATGTCGATATCGAATATCGCGCCCTTGTCGTTGCCCCGAGCGACCGCGAGAACGCGATCATCAACGTGCTGCGCTATTACGAAGCGACCAACGCCATCGTCTTCTGTTCGACGCGTGCCGCCGTCAATCATCTGACCGCGCGCTTCAACAACCGCAATTTCTCCGTCGTGGCGCTGTCCGGCGAGCTGACGCAGAACGAGCGCAGCCACGCGCTGCAGGCGATGCGTGACGGCCGCGCCCGCGTCTGCATCGCAACCGACGTCGCCGCCCGCGGCATCGACCTGCCGGGCCTCGATCTCGTCATTCATGCCGACCTGCCGACCAATCCGGAAACCCTATTGCACCGCAGCGGCCGTACCGGCCGGGCCGGGCGCAAGGGCATCAGCGCCATGATCGTGCCGCTGAGTGCAAGGCGCAAGGCCGAGCGTTTGCTGGAGAATGCCGGCATTTCGGCGGCCTGGGCGCGGCCGCCGTCGGCCGAAGAGGTGAACGAGCGCGACGACGAGCGGCTGCTTGCCGACCCGGTCTTTCACGACGCGCCGCAGGAGGAAGAACAGAAGCTGGTGCAGCAGCTTCTCGCGAGCCACGGCGCCGACAAGCTCGCCGCCGCTTTCCTGCGTCTCTACCGCACCAACCGTTCGGCGCCGGAAGATCTGATTGAGGTTGCCGTTCATGACGATCGCAGCCGTAAGCGCCGCGACAATGCCGCCCCCTTCGAGCCGGCGCAAAAGGGCCCGCGCGAAGATTTCGGCCCGAGCGTCTGGTTCTCCGTCTCGGTCGGGCGCAAGCAGAATGCCGAGCCGCGCTGGCTGATCCCGATGCTCTGCCGCAACGGCAACGTCACGAAGCGCGAGATCGGCGCGATCAAGATGCAGCCCGAGGAAACCTATGTGGAGATCGCGGCAGCGAGCGCCGAGAGCTTCCTGAATGCGATCGGACCGAACAAGGCGCTCGAACGCGGCATCCGCGTGACGAGGCTCGCCGGCACGCCGGATTTCAGCCGCGCGCCATCACCGAAACCCTATGCCGGCAAGGCATCCCGTGACGAACGGCCGGGCGAGGCGTTCCGCGACGAACGGCCGAAGAAAAAGTTCGGCAAGGGTTCGAGCGGCGGTTATGCCGCAGCCGAAAATGGCGGCGGGGAACGGCGCGACGCCAAGCCCTGGAACAAAAAGGCCGGCAAGCCCGGCTACGATGGCGCGAAATCCGACAAGCCAAGATATGACAAGCCGAAATTCGACGGCGGCAAGCATGAGGGCAAGGGCGGCGCTGGGCCGAAAGGCAAATTCTCGAAGAAGAAGCCCGGCTGATTGTGATCGCCACGTGATTTCTTGACCGGCAGGATCAGACGACGATGAAACGCTCCGGCATATGTCGCGTCGATCCGGCCGCCTTCGTCAAGGCCAATCTGCCGATCTCAGCGGTCCCCTCAATCCCCGAGATCCTGCTCCACACTGCTGGGCCTGCGAGCGGCCTCTGGCGGCTTGCCGGTCGCGGAGAAGCCAATCCGCCGCCTTACTGGGCCTATCCCTGGGCCGGCGGCGCCGTGCTTGCCCGTTATCTGCTCGACCGGCCGGAAATCGTTGCCGGCCGACGCGTCCTCGATCTCGGCGCCGGCTCCGGGCTGGTCGCGATCGCTGCAGCGAAGGCTGGAGCAGCAATGGTGACGGCGGTCGATGTCGATGCCAATGCGATTGCCGCGATCGGTCTCAACGCGGCAATCAATGACGTGACCATCTCGGCAGTCGCCGCCGATATTCTCGATGGGCCGCCGCCGGAAGCGGCTGATCTCATTGTGGTCGGCGATCTTTTCTATGATCCCTCGCTTGCCCTGCGGGTGATGGCTTTCTTGCGGCTTTGCCGGGCAAGCGGCATCGAGGTGCTGGTCGGCGATCCCGAGCGGGCCTATTTGCCCGATCGAGAACTCCGGCGAATCTCGACACAGGCGGTTGCGGACTTCGGCGCGGCCGCGAGCGGTAGCGCGGTGCAAGCGGGCGTTTTTTCGCTCTCCTGATCGGGAAGAGGCGAGACTATACGAGAAGATCCGGCCGCAATAGCAAGACCGGGCAGGCTGCTCCGGCCGGCAGTTCCGGCGCATGCGGCGGGCGAATAATGAGACAGTCGGCTCGCGCAAACACCTTCATCATCGAGGAATCCTGCTTGCCGAACGGTTCGGCTAGCCAGTTACCGGCCGTGGATTTCGAAAGCCTCGCCCTGATATAGTCTTGCCGGTGATCATTGGCGCGCAGTGTGACGGCTGCTTCCACCGTCGTCTCACGTCGCACCGGCGGCAGGGAGGCGAGCTTGCGGATCAGCGGCTCGAGGAACAGCAGCGAACAGACGAGGCTTGAGACCGGATTGCCGGGCAGGCCGAGCACATGGGTTTCGCCGAAGCTTCCGACCATCAGCGGCTTGCCGGGGCGCATGGCGATGCGCCAGAAGTCGAGCTGCATGCCGGCGTCGATCAGCGTGACCTGCACCAGATCATGATCGCCGACCGACGCGCCGCCGAGCGTAACGATGACATCGGCCTTGGCATCCCGGGCCCTGTCGACCGCCGCGGTAATTTCTGCCTTATCGTCCGGCACGATGCCGAGATCGAGCACATCGGCGCCGGCTTTGCGGGCAAGGGCTGCGATACCGAAGGTATTGGAGGCGATGATCTGCGAAGGTCCGGGCTTGCTTCCGGGCGGCAGCAGTTCGTCGCCGGTTGCGAGGATGGCAATCAGCGGGCGCTTGAGAACCTCGACATCGGGCCGGTTCATGCCGGCCGCGACCGTCAGCCGGGAGAAATCGAGCACGGTGCCGGCAGGCAGCACCGCTTCACCTTCGGCGAAATCCTGACCGCGGGGGCGCACATGCTGGCCCTGCCGCACCGGGAAGGTGGTTCTGATGCCGCCGTCGATCTTCTCCGCATCCTCCTGCAGCAGGACGCTGTCGGCGCCTGGCGGAACAGGCGCGCCGGTGAAGATACGCACGGCCTCTCCCTGGCCCACGCTTCCCCCGAAGCCGTGGCCGGCGGATGACACGCCGATGACCCTCAACACGGCGCCCGGCTCCGGCGCGTCCTCCCGGCGCAGCGCGTAGCCATCCATGGCCGAGGCATTGAAGGGCGGCTGGGTCAGCCGCGCCGTCAAATCGGCGGCCAGCACACGGCCCTCAGCCTCGGCAAGCGGCAGCGTCTCAGACGCCGCGACAGGCTTGGCGCGGGAGAGCAGGCGGTCCAAGGCGTCGGCGACCGGCAGAAGGTTCATCTTGCCTCCGGATGACGGAAATCGCCTGATTTGCCGCCGGATTTTTCGAGCAGCCTGACGCCGCCGATCTCCATCGCCTTGTCGGCGGCCTTGGCCATGTCGTAGATCGTCAGGCAAGCGACCGAAACGGCGGTCAGCGCCTCCATCTCGACACCGGTCTTGCCAGTCAGTTTGGCGGTGGCGATGACGCGCAGGCCGGGCAGGGCGGAATCTTCCTCGATTTCGACCGTGACCTTGGTCAGCATCAGCGGATGGCAGAGCGGGATGAGATCGGCGGTGCGTTTTGCCGCCATGATGCCGGCAAGGCGCGCGGTGCCGATCACATCGCCTTTCTTGGCATTGCCCTGGCGGATGAGCGCGAGGGTTTCCGGCGCCATCTTCACATGGCCCTCGGCGGTGGCGATGCGCACCGTCTCGGCCTTATCGGAGACATCGACCATATGCGCCTCGCCGGAGGCATCGATATGGGTCAGGCCGGGCTTTGCGCCGCTCATATCATTCGGCCGCGATGGCGGCTTCGCCAAAGAGCAGCGCACGGGTGGCGGCCGCCACGTCGTCCTTGCGCATCAGGCTTTCGCCGACAAGGAAGGTATTGATGTCGACGGCCTGCAGGCGCTGGCAATCGGCATGGGTGAAGATGCCGCTTTCGCCGACGAGCAGCCGGTCGGCCGGCACCATAGAGGCAAGCGTCTCGCTGACCGTCAGGCTGACGTCGAAAGTGCGCAGATTGCGGTTGTTGATGCCGATAAGCGACGAGGATAGCTTCAGCGCCCGTTCCATTTCCGGCGCGTCGTGAACCTCGACCAGCACATCCATGCCGAGCGAGAAAGCTTCGTCCTGCAGACGCTCCGCATCGTCATCGCTCAGCGACGCCATGATCAGCAGAATGCAGTCGGCACCCCAGGCGCGCGCCTCGTGGACCTGATAGGTCTCGAACATGAAATCCTTGCGCAGCGCCGGCAGGGCGCAGGCAGCACGGGCCGCCGTCAGGAATTCCGGTGCACCCTGAAAGCTCGGCGTGTCGGTGAGCACGGACAGGCAGGCCGCGCCGCCGGCTTCATAGGCCTTTGCCAGCGCCGGCGGATCGAAGTCCGGGCGGATGAGCCCCTTGGATGGGCTTGCCTTTTTGATCTCCGCGATGAGACCGAACTGGCCGGCCTCACGCTTGGCAACAAGCGCCTTATGGAAACCGCGGGGCGCTGACTGATCGGCCTGCATCGCCTTTAAATCGGCAAGCGACACCGTCGCCTTGGCGGCGGCGATTTCCTCGCGCTTATAGAGTTCGATCTTCTTCAGGACATCGGTCATCGGCCAATCCTAATCGATATCGTTGGAAACGGCGATGAGTTTGTCGAGGGCGAGCGCCGTGGCGCCGCTATCCAGCGAATGCGCAGCAAGCGCCATGCCGTCGCGGATCGTCTCGGCCTTGCCCGCGATGACCAGCGAGGCGGCGGCGTTGGCAAGCGAGACATCGCGATACGCATTCCGGGCGCCGCTCAGAACCTGCCGGAGCGCTGCGGCATTGGCGACACCGTCGCCGCCCTTGATATCGGCGAGCACGCAGGGGCTGACGCCGAAATCGGCGGGCGACAGCTCGAAGCTGCGGATCTTGCCGTCTTCGAGCGCTGCGACCTTGGTGATGCCGGTCGTGGTGATTTCATCGAGGCCATCGCCATGGACTACCCAGACGCATTCCGAGCCAAGATCGCGCATGACTTCGGCGAGCGGCACCAGCCACTGCGGCGAGAAGACGCCGAGCAACTGGCGACGGACGCCGGCCGGATTGGAGAGCGGCCCAAGCAGGTTGAAGATGGTGCGCGTGCCGAGTTCAACGCGGGAGGGGCCGACATGGCGCATGGCGGAATGATGCAGCTGGGCGAACATGAAGCCGACGCCGGCTTCCGCAATGCAGCGCGTGATGATCTCGGGACCGACATCGATATTGACGCCGAGTGCGGCCAGATTGTCCGCCGCGCCCGATTTCGAGCTCAGCGCCCGATTGCCGTGTTTGGCGACGGGCACATCGGCGCCGGCCACGATCAGCGCCGCCAGCGTCGAAATATTATAGGTGCCGCTGGCGTCGCCGCCGGTGCCGACGATGTCGATCGCATCGGCCGGCGCCTCGACGGTCAGCATTTTCGACCGCATCGTGGTGACGGCGCCGACGATCTCGTCGACGGTTTCGCCGCGCACGCGCAGCGCCATCAGGAAGCCACCGATCTGCGAGGGCGTTGCCTGGCCCGACATCAGGATGTCGAAGGCGGCACGGGCCTCTTCACGCGTCAGCGGCTCGCGGCTCGCGGCCTTGGCCAGGAACGGCTTCAGATCGGTCATAAAACCTCCTAGCGGACCGTCGCCTGTTCGGCGAGCGTCTGGTTGATCGAAGCCCCATACTGCGTCTGCAGGAGGTTGACCATCTGATCGAGAATATCATCGCCGGCGGCATTAGCCATGGCGGTGAGCTGGGCATCGCGGTTGTTCAGCACGTCGCTGGTCGGCTGGCTGTTGACCTCAGTGACCTTCATCAGGATCTGCGTCGAGGGATCGGCGCCGACCGCGCTCGCAACCGTATCGACCGGGCCGGAGAAGGCGGCCTTGACTGCGGCTCGTCCGAGAACCGGATCATCGGTGGAGCGGGTGATGCCGCTCTTGCTTTCGACGGCAATGCCGAGCGGCGCCGCGATATCGGCAAGGGCTACGCCCTTTTGCGCCTCGGCCTTCAATTCGTCGGCCTTCTTGGCGAGTTCGGCCTTCTGCTGCTCCGCCGTCCAGTCTTCGACGGCTTTCTCGCGCACCTCCGCGATCGGGCGGTCCCGGTCCGGTGTGATTTCGCGGACGTTGAACCAGACATAGCCGTCATTGCCGATCGGAAGCGGAGAGGCATCGACGCCGACCTCGGTCTTGAAGGCTTCGCCGAGCAGCTGCTGCTTGGCGGGAAGATCCTTGACCTCTTTGCCGTCCTTGTCGGCGCCGGTCGCATCGACGGCGTCGATGGTCACCGCCTTGAGCTTCAGCTGACCGGCGATATCTTCGAGCGTGGAGCCGCCGGCGCGCATATCCTCGATACGGTCATGAACATTGATCACTTCCTGAGAAGCGTTGGAGAGCGCCAGCTGCTTGCGGATGTCTTCCTTCACCTCGTCGAAATTCTTGACAGTTTCCGGCTTGATGTTGGTGATGCGCAGGATGACCGGGCCGAACGAGCCGTCGACGACCGGCGTCGTGCCGCCATCCTTCGACACCGCAAAGGCGGCATCGGCGACGGCCTGGTCGGGAACCTTGTCCTTGGTGAACTCGCCGAGCAGCACGTCGCTTGCCGTCTTGCCCTGGTCGGTGACCAGCTGGTCGAAGCTGGTGCCGCTCTTCAGCGCCGTTTCGGCGGCGGTGGCGAGATCCTTGCTGGTGAAGGTCAGCTGTTCGATCGTCCGGCTTTCCGGCGTGCGATAACTATCCTTGCCCTTCTCGAAAGCTTCGCGGATCTGGTCGTCGGTTACGGTCGCGGCATCGGCGATATCGGCCGGCTGCAGCTTGAGATAGGTGATCTTGCGATATTCCGGCGCGCGGTAGCGCTGCTTGACGCCTTCGAACCAGCTCGCCAGCACGTCATCGGCGGGGGCCTTGATCGGCTCGATATTTGCGTTGGTCAGCAGCAGATAGTCAACGCTGCGGCTTTCGTCGCCATAGAGCTTCAGTGCGTCGATCAGCGTCTTCGGCGCGGCAAAGCCGTTGGAAACGGCATCGACGATCTGGCTGCGGACGGCGACCTTGCTGCGCTCCTTGATGTAATCGTCCTGCCGGATGTTCGCATTGCGCAGGCGCGAAACGAACAGCTCGCGATCGAACTGGCCGTTGACGGCCTTGAAGGCCGGATCGTCGCCAATCAGCTGGGCGAGACGATCCTCGGACAATCCGAGGTTCATATCTTCGGCGAGCTGGTCGAGTGAGGCGCCGGCAACGAGCTGTGACAGCACCTGCTGCTCGATTCCGAAGGCGCGGGCCTGCTCGGGCGTAAGGCGCATGCCGAACTGCTGGCCGATGTTTGCCACCTGACGCTGATAGGCAAGCTGGAATTCGGTGACCCCCACCTTCTGATCGCCGACAGTCACGACCGTGGTGCTGCTGCCGCCTGATATCAGCTCGCGCGATATGCCCCAGATGCCGAAAGAGGCCACCAGGAGAAGCAGGAGCAACTTGGCAACCCAGGTCTGAGCAGCTCTTCTCAGAAGATGGAACATGGAAACGCAAACCTCGCAGCATTTATTGACCCGCGCACGGGCAGACATTCGACGTTCCTTAAAACAAAGCCGACAGGAAATGAAGGGTTGTCACGCGAAAAGCTGCGGATGGCCGCGAGGGCGACGCAAGGCGTTGATGGCGAACAAAAGATCGGCTCCCGGCGGAACCTTTCGGGCCGCCATTTCGTTGAAGCGGCATCCCATGAAACAGGAGCAGACCATGGCAGAAATGAAAACCGCTTCCGCCGAATCCACCGCTGCGCGCGTCAAGGCGGATATCGCAGCAGACGATCTGTCGGCGCAGGTCACGGCACTCCGTGAAGATCTCTCCAGATTGACGGACAGTGTGCGGGCGCTGGGGCAGGGGGCAAAGTCGGTGGTTACGGACGAAGCTTCGCTGATGACGGAACGGCTGCGCGACAAGGTTCGCGAAGAACCGATCATGGCGCTCGCGATAACGGCAGGCGTAGCCTATCTTTTCGGCCTGCTGAGCCGCCGCTGAACATGGAATTCGGGACAGAAAAGCCGGACGCAAGGCGCGCCCGGCTTTTAGTCATGTCTGCCAGTTGCGCCTCGACAATCAGCGGCGGATGGCACGGCCGATGAAGATCAGAATGCAGGCGCCGATGAAGCCGGTGATCAGGTAACCAAGCCATCCCGCCAACGGCTGGATGTGCAGCAGACCCAGGATCCAGTTGGCGACGATCGCGCCGACGATGCCGAGCAATATGTTCATGAGCACGCCCATATTGCTGCTCATGACCTTTTCTGCCAGCCATCCGGCGATGCCGCCGATGATGATGGCCGCAATCCAACCCACGCCTGCGTTTTCCATAGTGATCCCTCCTGGTGAAACGACTCGCAAGAATGCACGAAACGAAAGAAAGTTCCACTCCTGGAGGAACTTAAGCACTCAAGGATGCAGCACGGTGACGGGTGTTTCCAGCAGGTAAGCGACGAGTTGGAACATTAGCCCGCTTAGCGCAAGAATTGCGAAGCCGAAAGGCATGATCAGGCTTTTGCTAAACATTCTCTCCTCTCCTTTTTTAAATAAAGCATAAGCCGAAGTGCGTGTTACGCAAGGTTATTACTAACAATTGGTTAAGTGCGATATTTAAGTAAAATGATAGATTTCAGGGAACGGTCGCGAAATTCCGGAGGTATGAGGAGGAAATACACGGACGACCGGCATCCAAATCACTTTCCTTCCAACAATTCTACATTTCGGAGAGCTTTAACTCGAGTAATCCGTTTCTTGACGGAACAGGGAGCGGCCGGATGCACCAATTCGGCGCAGGTGCTGCGTTATGTCCGGCCGCCGGCGGATTGATTTTGGCTCGGAGTGCGTCATTTTTCCGGGGGTTCGTTCAATCAGGGAAAATCTCGATGCCAAAAGCTGCAATCGCCATCGCCTGCTGCCTCTGCCTGCTTACGCTCTCCGGCTGCGGCAATACCGCATACGGGCTGAAGAAGGATGGACAGGAGGCGAGCCACGCAATGGATAATGCGACCCATCGGGTGCTTTCGGCCGGCGCCAATAGGTAATGGCGGCTGCCGGCGACACGCGGCAAATCTTGCATGAAAAAAGCCCGCCTGGGGTGAGGCGGGCTTAGCACAACAGAGAGAATGGACGGACGAAAACCGTCCCGACTGATACAGCATTTCCTTAAAGGCGCCGCTGTACGTCATTCGACGTAACCGCGACCGAAAGGTTCCGGCAGCGGCGTCAGAATCGGGTCAGAAGTTGCCCCAATTCTGAGCGCGGGCACGGGCGCGAATAATCCGGTATTCGCGACCGCCATAGAGCGAACCGATGGTCAGCAGAAGCGTCAGAACGTCCCAGATGATATGCATGTTATCCTCTCAGGTTGGACGGCTCTGCCGTCGATCGGTGAAGGTACAATAGCAATCTTTCGAAACTGCTTATATGACAAGAAATCGGGATGAGCAGGCAAAGGAGCAGGGCGCTTGCGGCGTCTGATAAGACGCGCGGCGCTGCAGGAGCAGCAACGTGAACAAATCAGCCGGCGCCAGTCCATGACGATTTTCTCCGTTCGCCACATCACGTCCTATCGTTACCGCCGGGAGGTCGATTTCGGCGAGCATCGCCTGATGTTCCGGCCGCGCGACAGTTTCGACCAGCGGCTGATCGAGGCGTCGCTGACCACCTATCCGGAGCAAAGCCATGTGCGCTGGATCCACGATGTTTTCGGCAATTGCGTGGCGCTCGTCGATTTTTCGCGGCCGTCGGTGGAGCTTCGTTTCGAAACCTGGATCACACTCGATCATACGCCGCAGTTCGGCCCGGACATTCGGATCGACGAGGCGGCGCTGACCTATCCTTTCTCCTACGACAAGGACGAAATCGCCGATCTTGCGCCGGCGATGCAGCGCCATTATCCGGATTCGGGCGATGAGGTCGGCCGCTGGGCGCGCCAGTTCGTGCGCATGGGGCACCCGACAGAGACCGGGCACCTGCTGATGACGCTCTGTTATGCCATTCGCGAAAGCTTTGTCTATGCACGTCGCCAGGAACATGGAACGCAAACGCCGCTGCAGACCTTGCGGCTTCGCTCCGGCACCTGCCGGGATTTCGCGCTTCTGATGATGGAGGCGGCACGCTCGCTCGGCCTGGCGGCGCGGTTCGTCACCGGTTACGTCTACGTTCCCGACCGGGACGGCTCGACCGTGCTCGGCGGCGGCTCCACGCATGCCTGGTGCCAGGTCTATCTTCCCGGGGCCGGTTGGGCTGAGTTCGATCCGACCAACGGCATCGTCGGCAACCGCGATCTCATTCGTGTGGCCGTTGCCCGCGACCCGCGCCAGGCAATTCCTTTGAGCGGCAGCTATGACGGGGAGGGGACGGATTTCGAGGGCATGACGGTGCAGGTCAACGTGACCACGCGGCAGTCATGGATTACCGAGGGGTAATGATGCATTGCCCCGGGGAATTGCATCGCGGGAACCGGGTTGGTGCGATCGACGTTCCATTCTCACCTCCGCCCATGCCGGGAGGGACGAGGAAGCCACAATGAAGATACGCGCCGGGTTTCATCTGGGCTATGAATGCATACAGCCGACGCCGATGCTGCTGGTCCTCAACATTCATCCCTCCCGTCGCGCCGATCTTCTGAGCGAGCAGGTCCTGACATTCGACCGGCCGATCGAAGCGTGGGAATATACCGATGGCTTCGGCAATGCCTGCAGCCGGATCGTCGCTCCGCCGGGACTGACGACGATTTCCACCGAGTTCGAGATCTATGACACCGGGCAGGCCGACATCGTTCCCGTCCAGGCGGTGCAGCACGCGATCAAGGATCTGCCCGACGAAGTGCTCGTCTTCCTGCTCGGCAGCCGTTACTGCGACACAGACAGGCTTTCGGATTTCGCCTGGGCGACCTTCTCATCAACGCCGCTCGGCTGGGCGCGCGTGCAGGCGATCTGCGATTTCGTGCATGACCACATCACCTTCGATTATCAGAAGGCCGACGTTCTCAGAACCGCGCATGGCGGCTTTACCGACAAGAGCGGCGTCTGCCGCGACTTCGCCCATCTCGCCATTGCACTCTGTCGATGCATGAATATTCCTGCCAGATATTGCACCGGTTATCTCGGTGATATCGGCGTTCCCGCCGATCCAAATCCAATGGATTTCAGCGCCTGGTTCGAGGTCTTTCTCGGCGGGCACTGGCATACGGTCGATGCCCGCCACAACACCCCGCGTATCGGCAGAATTCTGATGGCGACAGGCCGAGATGCCACCGACGTCGCGATGTCGACGGCTTTCGGCCCGGCGACGCTTTCCCGCTTCGAGGTGATCACCGAGGAAGTGCCGTAAGTTGCGGCCACGGAGCCATAGGCTACCGCAGGTAGATCCTACGCCTTCTTCAGGAACTCCGTTTTCAGCACGAGGCCTTTGACCTGCTTGGTGTTGCACTCGATCTCGCCGGGATTGTCGGTCAGGCGAATGCCTTTGACCAAGGTCCCACGCTTCAGCGTCTCCGAGGTGCCCTTAACCTTGAGGTCTTTGATCAACGTCACGGAATCGCCGTCGTGAAGCTGGGTTCCGTTGCTGTCCTTTACAATAATGTCTTCGGCCATGATATCCTCGCTTGGTGATGCGGGAGGGGAAATCACGACGACAGGGGAGAGTCAATCACCAGTCCCGTCCCGTCCGATCTCGTTCTCCTGCCTCCGCGGCTGAACAGACCTCACGAACACAGCTGCGCAGCCAGCGATGCGCGGGATCGGCATCCATCCTCGGGTGCCAAAGCAACGAAACCGTGAGCTCCGGCGTCGGAACGGGAAGGGGGAAACTGTGCATTCCCGCCCGCAAGGCCGCCGTGTGGCGTTCAGGAACGCTGGCGACCAGGTCCGAGGCGCGGGCGAGCGCCAGTGCCGTGGAAAAGCCGCCGACGACGGTGGCGACCTGCCGTTCCAGCCCGAGCGCATTCAGAGCGTCGTCGATCGCTCCTTTGTCGAACCCGCGCCGCGAGACCGCAATATGGCCGCCGGCCGCGTAACGGGAGGGCGTGATCTCATCGCGGCAAAGCGGGTGGCCGGTGCGCACGACGCCGATGAAGCGGTCGCGGAACAAGGCCTGCGCCCGCACCTCCGGTCCCATCGTCTCGCCGACGACACCGGTTTCCAGATCGACGCTTCCGTCACGCAACGGCGCGCTGTCCTTGTCCGGTTTCTGCATGAAGCGCAGCCGCACGCCAGGGGCTTGCTTGCCGAGGCGAGCGATGAGATCGGGGCCGAAGCTTTCGGCAAAACCTTCGCTGGCGCGCAGCGTGAATGTCCGGACGAGCCGACCGAGATCAAGCGCTTCGGCAGGACGCAGAACCGCCCGAGCATCCTCGACGATGCGGCCGACCCGCTCGCGCAGCTCGAGCGCCCGGGGTGTCGGAACCAGGCCGCGGCCGGCACGCACCAGCAGCGGATCGCCCGTGGCCTCGCGCAATCGCGCCAGCGCCCGGCTCATGGCCGATGGGCTGAGCCGCAGCCTCGCGGCCGCACGGGCGACGCTGCCTTCGGCGAGCAAGACATCAAGGGTGACAAGCAGGTTGAGGTCAGGAGTCAACATGCATGCGGTATAACATGATTTCAGAGTGATATGGCGCCAGCCGCATGAATGAAGTGCAAATGCTGCGCATTCCGCCATGCCAGTTGCGGGACTAGGGTTCGATGGCTCCCTTTCCAGGAGCTTGAACATGGAGGTCCTGTTGAAACCGATCATTGCAGAACAGGGGGAGGCAGTCGCCGAACGCCCCTATTCCGTCCGCTGGGGACTCGCCAGCCTTTGCCTTTCGATGCTGCTGCCATCGCTCGGCACCAGCATCGCCAATATTGGTCTGCCGGCCCTGGCGCAGGCTTTCGGCGGCTCCTTCCAGGAGGCGCAGTGGATCGTGCTGGCCTATCTTCTTGCCATCACCACCCTCATCGTCAGCGTCGGGCGGCTTGGCGACATGACCGGCCGCAGACGGCTTCTGCTCATCGGCATCCTGCTCTTTACGCTGGCCTCCGTCATCTGCGGGGTTGCGCCGGCGCTCTGGCTGATGATCGCCGGGCGGGCGCTGCAGGGTCTCGGCGCAGCGATCATGATGGCCCTCACCATGGCTTTTGTCGGCGAAACGGTGCCGAAGGCGAGGACCGGCAGCGCCATGGGGCTGCTCGCAACCATGTCGGCGATCGGCACTGCTCTCGGCCCGTCGCTGGGCGGCGCTCTGATTGCCGGGTTCGGCTGGCCCGCGATCTTTCTCGTCAACGTGCCGCTCGGCATCGTTGCCTTCACCCTCGCCTATTGTTTTCTGCCTGCCGACGTCAACATGGGGAAGATGAAGCGCGCCGGTTTCGACATGGCAGGCACCTTGCTGCTTGCCCTGGCGCTCTTCGCCTATGCGCTGGCGATGACGACCGGGCGGGGCAGCTTTGGAATGCTGAATCTCTCCCTGCTGGCGGCGGCTTTTTTCGGGGCCGGTCTCTTCGTCTTCGCCGAGAGGAAAGCCTCATCACCACTGATCCGGCCGGCGGTGTTTCGCAATGCAGCGCTGAGCGCAAGCCTGGTCATGAACGCGCTCATCTCGACGGTGATGATGGCGACGCTGGTGGTCGGCCCGTTTTATCTCTCCCGTGCGCTCGGGCTCAGCGAGGCCGCCGTTGGCGCCGTCATGTCGATTGGCCCCGTCATCTCCATCCTTGCTGGAGTCCCGGCCGGTCGCCTGGTCGATCGTCTGGACGCGCCGTTCGTGATCGCGGCAGGCCTCATCGCGATGGCCGCTGGCGCCATCGCACTCGCCATGCTTCCCGGAATGATCGGCTACATCGCCGCCATCGCCATCCTGACGCCCGGCTATCAGCTGTTCCAAGCGGCCAACAACACCGCCGTCATGGCGGATGTCGGCCCTGACCAGCGCGGCGTCATCTCGGGCGCGCTCAGCCTGTCGCGCAATCTCGGGCTGATTACCGGCGCTTCCGTCATGGGTGCGGTATTCGCGCGAGCATCGGGAACATCGGATGTCGCCGTGGCAGGCCCCGAGGCCATTCACTCAGGGATGCAGATCACCTTTGCCGTCGCAGCCATGGCGATCGCCGCAGCACTCGCCATCGCCACCGTGACTTACCGCCGCGGCGGCTGACGCAGAGCGCCGTCGAGACTGAGACCAAGGTCCGATCCGACCCGGACTTCATGCCGATACCAAACCCTCGATCGCTGCAATAGGTTTTCGTGGCGGGACGAATCTGCGGAGTTTAGCGGTGACCAAAATCTTCGTTGTGGGGTTGATACTGACGCCGGTTATTTTCTGGGGTTCCATCGGCGCGCTGATATATTCGATGTTGTCGTGAGCGGATGTTTTCTGACCGAGCTTGCCGATCAATTCGGGAGCTGAGCCCTGGTTCATCGGCTCGGAACAAGCCCGTCAAGCAGGAAGTCCAGGCCTTTCCTGAAAACGCCGTCCCAGTCATTGTCCAACAGCAGACGAGCACGCTCGATCGTCGGATATTCTTCGCTGAAATGAGCAAGACGCTGCTGCCCGGCGAGCATGTCTTCGTCCGAAAGGTCGAAGTTCGCACGAGTGATGGTCGCGCCCATAACATAATTCCAGAGCGACCATATCGCACCGTTCAAATCCGCCTCCTCGACACCGGCTCCGGATAAGACCCTGCCCAGCAGTTCCAGGCGACCGAGGATGTTCGGGCCGAGCGCCCGGCGCGGCAACAGCGACGCCGACCAGGGATGGCGCAGCATGCTGGCGCGCCAGTCTTCAAGCATGTGAAAGACCGCCTGACGCCAGTCCGGCGATTCGATCGTTTGCGATGGTCCACGATATTCGAGCACCGAGTCGAGCGCGAGATCAAAAACCTCCTCTTTGTTGGCGACGTGCCAATAAAGGCTCATCGCGCCCGAGCCGAGGCGATCGGCCAGCCGACGCATTTTCAATCCGTCGACACCTTCGGCGTCCAGCAGTTCAACCGCGCTCGCTACGATCCGGTCGAGCGAAAGAGGCGGTTCCTGTGCGGAGGGGACCGGGGCAGCTTTCCGGTGAGGCCGTTTATCCTGAGTGCCGTCGCGTTTGGCTGCCATGTGTCTTTCCTAAAAAGATCGGGTCATCGATTTAAGCCGGCGCAGCGACGGATGTCGATCCTCTCCAGTTGACTCGTACAATGTACGATGCGATGGAATCGTACGCTGTACGCGTCGCTCGGTTGCGGAAGAGTTAAAGGCGCAATCCAGCAGGCGGCGAGGGTCGTTCCTCGCAGTCCTCACGCCGGAAAGGACATCATGTCACATGCAATCAAACATCTGCTTATCGGAGGGCTGATCATCATGACCACAGGAATTCCCAACGCGACGACGGCGAATGAGGGTGACCTCAAGCTGACCATCGTCAATCCAAAAAACCTCCACGATCCGACGCCGAATGGCTATAGCACGGCGGTGATCGTCCCCCGCGGCGCCCGGTTGGCCTACATCTCCGGACAGGGTGGCCAGGACAGCACGGCAGCCTTGTCGCCGGACTTCGCCGTTCAGGTGAAGCAGGCCTACGCAAATTTGCGCAGTGCGCTTGATGGGCTCGGGGCAAGGCCGGATCAGGTCGCCAAACTGACGATCTTCGTGGTCGATCACGATCTGTCCAAGCTCGAGGTGCTGACGAGGAACGTCAAAGACATGTTTGGCGACGCACTCCCGGCCCAGACCCTTGTCCCCGTTCCCAAACTTGCAATCGATCCGATGCTGTTCGAAGTCGAAGCCGTCGTCATGCTTGAATAGTGGCTGCGACTGATCCGGCCGGCTGGTCTGATGGAGAAAATTGCAGGTGGCGGAAGAGGTGGGATTCGAACCCACGGTACGGTTTCCCGCACGCCGGTTTTCAAGACCGGTTCCTTAAACCACTCGGACACTCTTCCAAGTATTTGGGAAGCCTGAAGAAAGCCAGTTTCGGTCTTTCCGGTGGATCGGTGGTTTCTGCCGATTTGCTGCCCATTCACTCACAGGCCGGCTTTTTAGCAGCTTTGATGGCAGCGTCAACTTGTTCTGCAGCGAAGCGGCTTTGACAGCCGCTTCTCTGCCGCCGTCAGACCAGGACGGTGAAGTTGTCAAATGCGAGTTGCGGAAAGCCCGTCGGCTCGACGTCGGGTTGAATGTCGAATCGGACAAAATCGACCGCTCCCAAGGCTGCCAGAGAGATATGCTGGCCATCGGCGATGGTGTCACCATAGACCGTCAGCGACATCTCACTCACCTTGTTGCCACCGACATAACCCTCGAAGGTTACGAGGGCGTCGACACCTTCATAGGCGGGGTCGAAATTGGTTGCGACATCGACGCCCTCTATCGTGAAGAGCTTGCCGTCAACGCGTTCGAAAAACGGATTGTAGGGATTGGTGACGACATACTCGTTGCCGCCGGATTCGGCGACCGTCCAAAGGTTGCCATCGAGTTTGTCGCCAAATTTGAATCCTGCATAACCGGAGGCGACGTCAGGCAGCCCGGGATATTCCGTGGGAGCATTCTCGAAATCGATGGAATACTGTCCTTGCGGAGGAGTGTGGACTCCGATGTTGAGGCTGCCGACATCCGTGCCGCCTTTTCCATCGGAGATCTTGAATGAAAAATTCTCGCCGAAGATCCCGCCGGGCTCAAGCGCGCTCGGATCATTGACCGTGTAACTATAGCTGCCGTTGCTCCAGATCGTCAGCGTTCCGTGCTCACCCGCGATGGTAAGATATCCCGGCTCGCCCGCCTTATTAGGAATTCTCATTCCGTTGACGAACTGAACCTGAAGCAGATCGCCGTCGGAATCCGAGGCGTTGTCGAGAAGGTTTCCTTCGATGGCCTCCGCTGGTGCGTAGTCGTGGACCGACACGTCAGGCACTATTGGTTTGTGATTTGCCATGGCTCGTCTCCTAAAGATGAGCGTGGAAAGGACGTCAGGCTGCGACCCGAACGCTGCAAATAAACTTTCTACTCCCCTTTGAGTCAAGCAACAAACTACACGCCCTAAGGGAGTGATGGCCGATGCCGTTGCTGTGAAGGACACCTAAACAAGAGAGCAAAAGCCAATCTACTACCTTGGGATGAAGGCTGCAGTTGCAGCCGGCGTCCGGAGAACAGCTGCTGCTGTCGTCGGTGTCTCGATCCGGTACTTCCCGACCTCTAGAATCCCTCCAACATTTACCATGTGCCCCGCATCGGCACGCCGATTTCGGCTCTCATTGCAATAGCGAGAGGGCAGGGCAGCAGGCCTTGTGTTTGCAATTCATTAACCATAATCATTGGAATTGTCGCTATCGCTGCGAAATCGTTCGTATATTTGCCATGAACTCACCAAGATTAAAGTCTCGTTAGGTGGGCGGGGATAAGGCGTTGTTGACCCAGGATGGGGCAGAGTTCCTTAACCATAACGATCTTTGAGCGGCGTGGGGCACATGAAACTGGAATACGGGGCGTCTTTCGCAACGACAGCACGGTGGCTGGCGATATCGGCGATGTGTGCGACGGTTGCGGCGTGCGGCACGACACAGGCCGTGCCGAAGAAAAGAGCCCACGGCAAGGAATATTTCTCTGAATCCGAATATGGCGTGAAAGCCAGCCCCCGCGTCGCCACCGGCAACAATATCCCGAAGGGCGGCGGCCGCTACATGGTCGGCAACCCCTATGAGGTGAAGGGCAAGTGGTACTATCCGAAGGAAGACTTTGCCTATAACAAGGTCGGCGTCGCCTCCTGGTACGGCTCAGCCTTTCACGGACGCCTGACGGCGAATGGTGAAGTCTACGACCAGATGCATCTTTCTGCCGCGCATCCGACGTTCCCGCTGCCGAGCTACGCCCGCGTCACCAATCTCGAGAACGGCTCCTCCATCGTCGTCCGCGTCAACGATCGCGGCCCCTATCACGAGGGCCGCATCATCGACCTTTCCAACAAGACGGCCGACATGCTGGATCTGCAGCACAGCGGCACCGGCAAGGTGCGCGTGCAATATGTCGGCCGCGCCCGCATGGACGGCCATGACATGCCCTATCTGATGGCCTCCTACGTGCCGAAGGGCAGCCGCATCCCCGGCGTCAATCCGGAAGGGCAGATCGCATCCGGCGTGATGGTCGCCTCCAACAGCCGCAAGATCACCCGCGATCAGCTGCAGAACGCGGAAGACTACGAGACGCCGGCGAATGTGCCGGTGCCGTTGTCGGCGACCTCCTATGCGGGTTCGACGCCGAGCGCACGCTACAATGCGGCGCCCGGCCTTGCGCCGGCAGCCCATGTTCTGGTGGCGCCTTCAGCTGCTTCCTCCAATGCCACGCCAGGCGTCGATCGGATGGTCGTGCTGCCGGAGATCGGTCCGATGCCCTATGAGCGGCCCTATGGCGGTTCGCAAGACTCCCTAGCGCTCGGCTACCAGAACGAGGCGGTAAAGACGGTGACGGTCGATCTCGCCTTCGACGCGGTGATGGTGCGCAATGACGGGCTGACGCAGGCCTCGATCCTTGCCTCGGCCAAGCGCCAGCAGGCAAAATCGGCAGCGCATTGAGCATGGCGATTGCGTCGAATTTCGCCGCGCTCTAACCTTCTCAAAACGCCATTGACCGATGGGAGTTGCGATGCTGAGGCCCGTGCTTCGCCTGCTTGCATGCCTGATGCCGCTCGCCGCCGGCGCACACGCCGCCGACGGGGGCGCTGCCGGTTTCGCCACCAAGGCAGCGCAGGCCTATATGATCGAGGCCTCCACCGGCACGGTGCTTCTCGCCAAGAATGAGGATCAGAGCTTTTCGCCGGCTTCGCTCGCCAAGCTGATGACGATGGATCTGGTCTTCGATGCCGTGACCAAGGGCCAGATCACGCTCGATACCGAATATCCCGTTTCCGAATATGCCTGGCGCACCGGCGGCGCGCCGTCGCGGACAGCAACGATGTTTGCCGCTCTCAAATCACGCGTGCGCGTCGAGGATCTGATCAAGGGTGTCGCGATCCAGGGCGCCAATGACAGCTGCATCATCCTCGCCGAGGGGATGGCCGGAAGCGAGCAGCAATTCGCGCAGTCGATGATCCGCCGCGCCCGCGAGCTCGGCATGGAGAAAGCGGTGTTCGGCAATTCCACCGGCCTTCCGGACGGCAAGAGCAAAGTGACGGCGCGTGAGATGGTGACGCTTGCCGCCGCTCTCCAGCAGTCCTATCCCAATCTCTATCCTTACTTTGCGCAGCTGGATTTCGAATGGAACAAGATCTTCCAGCGCAACCGCAATCCGCTGCTCGGGCTCGATCTCGGCGCCGACGGGCTTGCGACCGGCTTTGCCGAGGGAGAAGGTTATTCGATCGTCGCATCGGTCCAGCGCGACGGCCGGCGGCTATTTCTGGCGCTTGCCGGCATCGCTTCCGACAAGGAACGGACGGAGGAGGCCAAACGCGTGCTCGAATGGGGGCTGACGGCCTTCGAGAGCCGTCAGATCTTCACCGAGCATGAAGTGATTGGCGCGGCCAGCGTCTATGGCGGCTCGGCGCCCACCGTCGATCTCGTCGCCAAAGTGCCGGTCAGTGTCTATATTCCGATCAGCAACCCCGACCGGCTTTCGGCGCGCGTCGTCTATCGCTGGCCGCTGACGGCGCCCGTAAAGCCGGATTATCAGGCCGGCACGCTCAGGATTTTCGCCGGTAGCCGGCTGCTCAGGGAGGTGCCGCTCTATACCGCGCAGGCGGTCGGGGAGGGCTCGCTCAGAAGCCGGGCGGTCGACGCCATGCTGGAACTCGGCGAATCGCTGTTCTTCTCCTGGCTCTGGGACAAGTCCGCTGGCGGCTGAACGTGTTATGCCCATCGCGAGCCCAAGATCAGGCTCTGGCGGATAGCGCTTCCTTTCCCGCATACCGTTGCCGCACAGTCATGTTCCAGACTTGAATGCCTGACCTTCTGATACAATTTGCCGGGGAAGGTGATTGTGTCGCCGACGCGAAAGGTTTTCCTTCCCGATGTCTTCGGATAGATAGAAGAGGCGGGGCGCCCGTGCGTGCGGCGTCCGGAATGCGGGAAGTTGTCATTGTCATCCGGTACGGGACTGTTCGTTACGTTTGAGGGCGGGGAAGGCGCGGGGAAATCGACGCAGATCCGCCGCCTCGCCGAGGCGTTGAAAGGCGAAGGGCATGAAGTGCTGGTGACACGGGAACCGGGCGGATCGCCGGGCGCGGAGGCCGTCCGCCACGTGCTTCTGTCGGGCGCTGCCGAGGCCTTCGGCACCCGGATGGAGGCCATCCTCTTTGCGGCAGCCCGCAACGATCACGTCGAAGAGGTGATCCGGCCGGCCCTGACGTCAGGCAAGATCGTGCTCTGCGACCGCTTCATGGATTCCTCGCGTGTCTACCAGGGCATCACCGGCAATCTCGAGCCCGATTTCATCGAGACGCTGCAGCGGATCGCCATCAACGGCGTCATGCCGGATTGCACCTTGATACTGGATATTCCCGCGAAGATCGGCCTGGAGCGGGCGCAGAAACGCAGCGCTTCGGAAGGTCCCGATCGCTTCGAAAAGGAGCGGCTCGAAACGCACGAAAAACGACGCGAAGCCTTTCTCGATATCGCCGCCCACGAGCCGGAGCGCTGCCACGTGGTCGACGCCATGCAGACGGAAGAGGCGATCGCCGCCGAAATCCTGGCGATCGTCAAGCGGCTGATGTCGCCCCCAGACCGCGCTCGGATGCCGGAAGCAGCCCATTATGAGTGAAGATCGGCCGGGACTGCTGGACGGCGCCATCTGGCCCGCCGAAAATACCAGGCTGTTTGGCCATGAGGAGGCGGAATCCTTCCTTGCCCAGTCCTACCGATCCGGCAAGGGCCATCACGCCATCCTGATCGAAGGGCCGGAGGGCATCGGTAAGGCGACGCTCGCCTTCCGCTTCGCCAACCACGTGCTCTCGCATCCCGATCCCGACGCGGCGCCGGAGAAGATCGCCGATCCGGATCCCGCCTCGGCGGTCAGCCGGCAGATCGCCTCCGGCGCCTCGCACAACCTCCTGCATCTCGCCCGGCCGGTGGACGAAAAGACGGGCAGGGTGAAATCGGCGATCACCGTCGACGAGGTGCGCCGCGCCGGCAAGTTCTTTTCGCAGACCTCAGGCACCGGCAACTGGCGAATCGTCATCATCGACCCGGCTGACGACATGAACCGCAATGCGGCCAATGCCATTCTGAAGATCCTCGAGGAGCCGCCGAAGCGGGCGCTGTTTCTGGTGCTTTCGCACGCACCCGGGCGGTTGTTGCCGACGATCCGCTCGCGCTGCCTGCCGCTGAAACTAGCGCCGCTTGCCGACGAAGGACTCGTTGCCGCCCTTGCCCATCTCGGCATAGCAGGCGAGGGCAGTGTGCTTTCGGCGGCCAAGGGCAGCGTCGGCGAAGCCTTGAAGCTCTTGAACTATGGCGGCAGCGAAATCATCGCCGGTTATGACGAGGTGCTTTCCGCCGAGGGGCCAGCCGCCCGCAAGGCGATGCACCGGCTGGCCGAGGCGCTCTCGGGCAAGGAAAGCGATACGATTTTCGATTTCTTCGTCAGTCACGTCGGCGACGACATCATGAGCCGCGCTCGCGCGGCGGCAGGCGAGGGACATATCGCCACGGCCGAACGGCTGGCACGGCTCTACTCGGAGGTTACCGAGCGACTTACCGTCTCCGATGCCTATAATCTCGACCGCAAGCAGACGATCATCAGTATCCTCGCCGATATCAAGCAGCCAAGATTCTAGCGGATCAGCTGGCCAGCAGCTTCCACGCGACGAGCGCAAGGGTGACGGCTAAGACAATGCGAATGATGCGTTCGTGCAGCCTCGGCGCCAGAAGACTTCCCAGAATGATGCCGGGTATCGAGCCGACGAGCAGGGCAAGGAGCATCGCCCAGTCGATCTCACCAATCAGCCAATAGCCGGTGCCGCCGATCAGGGTCAGGGGTACGGCGTGGACGATATCGGAGCCAACGATCTCGCGCACATCAAGCCTCGGATAGAGCACGAGCAGGATCGTCACACCGAGCGCACCGGCGCCAACCGAAGTCAAGGTGACAAGCACGCCGAGACAGAATCCGAGAATGACGGTGAGGGCAAGAATGGTCGTCGGCCGCGGCGGGTTGCGTCCGCCGATGGCGCGGCGCGCCAATTGAAGGATCGGGCCACGAAAGATCAGCATGATCGCAGTCATGACGAGAAGCCAACCGAGGGCTGATGTAATGGTGTTGGTCACGCCGATGCTCTTGCGATCGACACCTGCCAGCAGCCAGAGCATCAGCAAGGCGGCCGGGACGCTACCGGCGGCGAGACTGCCGACGATCTTCCAGTTGACGCGCCCATGCATGCCGTGAACGGCGGTGCCCGCCGTCTTGGTGATCGCCGCATAGAGAAGATCGGTGCCGACGGCAGTTGCCGGATGGACGCCGAAGAGCAGCACCAGCAGGGGTGTCATCAACGAGCCGCCGCCAACGCCGGTAATGCCGACGAGGGCGCCTACAAACAGTCCCGAAATTGAATAGAGAGGCTCGAATGTCAAGCAAGCGCCTCCGACGGCGCCTGGCCACGGGGATTGTGGTAGGTGAAAACTGGCACTTCGTTCGGTCCCGCCTCTCTTTGTGACGACCGGTAAATTGCGTGCGGGGTGGAGTCAAGCTCACGACCACGTGTCCCGGAAATCATGGACGGCAGCGAAACTTGATGTTTCGCTTGACGGTGACATGCGCTAAGAGCGGCTGACCATTGATAGAATAAGCCGGACCTTGGCCGCCATGACAGACAAAAAACCCTTCTACATCACCACCGCGATTTCCTATCCGAACGGCAAGCCGCATATCGGCCACGCCTATGAACTGATCGCGACCGATGCAATGGCGCGCTACCAGCGCCTGGACGGCAGGGATGTCTTCTTTCTGACGGGCACCGACGAACACGGCCAGAAGATGCAGCAGACGGCGCGCGCCGAGGGGATCTCCGCGCAGGCGCTCGCCGACCGCAACTCCGGCGAATTCGAGGCAATGGCGAAGCTGCTCAACGCCTCCAACGATGACTTCATCCGCACCACGCAGGAGCGTCATCACGAGACGTCGCGGAATATCTGGAAGCTGATGGCCGACAATGGCGACATCTACAAGGACAGCTATGCCGGCTGGTATTCGGTGCGCGACGAGGCCTATTACCAGGAAAGCGAGACGGATCTGCGCGCCGACGGCGTGCGTTACGGCCCGCAAGGCACGCCCGTCGAGTGGGTGGAAGAGGCAAGCTATTTCTTCAAGCTCTCCGAATACCAAGACAGGCTGCTTGCCCACTACGAGGCCAATCCCGATTTCATCGGTCCGGCCGAACGCCGCAACGAGGTGATCTCCTTCGTCAAGTCGGGCCTCAAGGACCTGTCGGTCTCGCGCACGACCTTCGATTGGGGCATCAAGGTGCCGAACGACCCTGCGCATGTCATGTATGTCTGGGTGGACGCGCTGACCAACTACATAACGGCGACGGGCTATATCGAGGACAAGAATGGTCCGAGGGCGAAGTACTGGCCGGCCGATGTGCACATCATCGGCAAGGACATCATCCGCTTCCACGCGGTCTATTGGCCGGCCTTCCTGATGTCGGCGAAGCTGCCGCTGCCGAAACGCGTTTTCGCCCACGGCTTTCTGCTCAACAAGGGCGAGAAGATGTCGAAGTCGCTCGGCAACGTCGTCGATCCGGTCAATCTGGTGAACCATTTCGGCCTCGATCAGGTGCGCTACTTCTTCCTGCGCGAAGTCTCCTTCGGTCAGGACGGCAGCTATAGCGAAGAGGCGATCGGCACGCGCATCAATTCCGATCTCGCCAACGGCATCGGCAACCTCGCCAGCCGGTCGCTGTCGATGATCGTCAAGAATTGCGACGGCAAGATCCCGGAATGCGGGGCGCTGACCGACGAGGACAAGGCGATGCTGGCCCAGGCCGACGCGCTGCATGCATCGACGCGCGAGGACATGAGCAAGCAGCTCATCCATCGCGCGCTCGCCTCGATCATTGCAGTCGTTTCGGAGGCCGACCGCTATTTTGCCGGCCAGGCGCCCTGGGCGCTGAAGAAGACGGATCCGGCGCGGATGGGCACGGTGCTGTACGTCACGGCCGAGGTGGTGCGCCAGATCGCCATCCTGCTGCAGCCCTTCATGCCGGAATCGTCGGGCAAGCTGCTCAATCTCGTCGCCGCGCCTGGCGACAAGCGCGATTTCGCCGCGCTTGGCGAGGCTGGCCGTCTTGTTGCCGGGACGGCGCTCGAAGCGCCGACGCCGGTCTTCCCGCGCTATGTGGCTCCGGAGGCCTGAGGCCGTGCTGATCGATACCCATTGCCATCTCGATTTTGCCGACTTCGAAGCGGAGCGGGACGAAATTGTCACGCGCGCCCACCAAGCCGGCGTCAAGCAGATGGTGACTATTTCGACGCGCGTGCGCAAGCTCGACGGGCTGCTCGCCATCACCGAGAAATATCCGTCGGTATTCTGCTCCGTCGGCACGCATCCGAACAATGCCGGCGACGAGCTGGACATCCAGACCGAAGACCTGGTGCGCCTGGCGAAGGCGCATGAGAAAGTGGTGGCGATCGGCGAGGCGGGCCTCGATTATTTCTACGACACGCAGACACCTGAAGACCAGCAGACCGGCTTTCGCCGCCATATTGCCGCCGCTCGGGAAACCCAGCTTCCGCTGGTCATCCACAGCCGCAGCGCCGATGCCGACATGGCTGACATCCTGACCGAGGAAACGGGGAAGGGGGGCTTTCCCTTCATCCTGCATTGCTTCTCGGCAGGACCGGATCTGGCGCGCACTGGTGTCGAACTCGGCGGCTACATCTCTTTCTCCGGCATTCTGACCTTCCCGAAGTCGGAAGAGCTGCGTGAGATCGCCAAGACGATCCCGCATGAGCGGCTGCTGGTGGAAACGGACGCGCCCTATCTCGCGCCGAAGCGCTGGCGCGGCAAGCGCAATGAGCCGTCCTATGTCGTCAACACGGCCGAAGTGCTCGCCGAGACGATCGGCCTTTCCTATGCGGACACCGCACGGATCACGACGGAGAACGCTTTGCGCCTGTTCTCGAAAATGCCAAGGATTTAGCAGGTGCTCTATCGGCGGCGCTTCACCATTCTCGGCTGTTCGTCGTCACCGGGCGTGCCGCGTATCACTGGCGACTGGGGCGCTTGCAATCCCGACAACCCTAGGAATCGGCGCACACGCGCCTCGTTCATGGTGCAGCAATTCGCTCCTGATGGCGGTGTGACGACCGTCGTCATCGACACCGGGCCGGATTTTCGCGAGCAGATGATCAGGGCGGGAGCCGACCATGTCGATGCCGTGCTCTACAGCCATCCGCATGCCGATCATATCCATGGCATAGATGATCTGCGCGGCTATTTTCACAATACGCGCCGGCGAGTGCCGATCTACGCCGACCAATTTACGATGGACAGGCTGCGTGAAGCCTTCGGTTATTGCCTGGAGACGCCGCCGGGCAGCAACTATCCGCCGATCGTGCTGCCTGTCGTCATCGAAAATCTCAACGAACCCGTCGAAATCCGCGGCCCCGGCGGCAAGATCGATTTTTTTCCGCATATCCAGCAGCATGGCGATATCAATTCGCTCGGCTTCCGCATCGGCGATGTAGCCTATTGCAGCGATATCAGCGATTTCCCGCCCCAGACCGTCGAGAAACTGCAAAATCTCGATGTGCTGATCATCGACGCCCTGCAGTACACCTATCATCCAAGCCATCTGTCGCTGGAACAGTCGCTCGACTGGATCGGCCGGCTGAAGCCGAAACGGGCGATTCTCACCCATATGCATACGCCGCTGGATTATGACGCGGTGATGGCGCAGACGCCGGACCACGTGGTGCCGGCGTTTGATCAGATGAGCTTCGAGACGGAGTTTTTCGCTTAACCCAGCGCTGCAGCGTGCTTACACGCGCGCGGCAGGATCGGGGACTGAGCCCCGACCCTGGCACAGGTCACTGCATATAGGGAAGGACCTCGACGGCGCCGCGGTAGATCATGTCGAGCGAGACGTAGAGGATGATCAGCAGACCAATATAAGCGATCCAGCGATGGCGGCCGAGCAGCCGGGCGATCAGGTTTGCGGCAATACCCATCAGTGCGATTGACAGGGCGAGGCCGATGACCAGGACGCTCGGATGTTCGCGCGCAGCACCGGCAACGGCGAGCACGTTGTCGAGCGACATCGAAACGTCGGCAATGACGATCTGGGTTGCCGCCTGGAAGAAGGTCTTTTTCGGCGCGCCTTCGCCGCTTTCCGCTACGCGATCCTCGTTATGGCCGTCGCGAAGCTCGCGCCACATCTTCCAGCAGACCCAAAGCAGCAGCAGACCGCCGGCCAGCAGCAGGCCGACGATCGCCAGCAGATAGACGGCGACACTGGCAAAGAGAATACGCAGGACCGTTGCGGCAAGAATGCCGACGATGATCGCCTTGCGCCGTTGCGTGGCCTCGAGGCCGGCAGCGGCAAGACCGATGACCACAGCGTTGTCGCCGGCGAGAACAAGGTCGATAGCAATGACCTGCAGCAAAGCCGTCAGACCGGCTGCCGTGAAGATGTCCATATGAAATGTCCCCAATGCGTCGAAAGCCGTGCTAGCGTCTCGATGGTTTGACGTCAACCGCCGAAGGCTGCAACAGACGGTGCGATTCACCGCCTGGTGTATCTGAAAAAGGACAGGCGGCAACGTTATGGAACTGCCATGGAATGCCGCCGATCCGTCCCACTGCCGTGGAACATTCATCTCGGCTGCCGGTTCTTCAAGTCAGAAACCAGGCGTCGGGTCCGACGGCTGGAACAAGACATCGAGAGGAGCGTTCCGTGAGCAACATTCACCACGATACGAACCCGGGTTCTTCAGGCCCGATGGGCGGCGGCAGTCTTACCGCATTTTTCGACAGCCGGAACGAAGCCGAATCTGCGATCTCCCGTCTCGAGGACGCAGGTGTGCCGGTCGCGAGGATCAGATTGATGCCGGGCTATGAAGCGGATGGAAGGAATGCCGGCGCCATAAGCGACGACCGCAGCGGCTTCTTCGACGCGCTGGCCGACTTCTTCTTCCCGGATGAAGATCGCGCGATGTATGCAGAAGGGCTGCGGCGAGGCGGCTTCCTGGTTCAAGTCAACGATATCGATGACGCGCTCTATGAGACCGTTCACGATATTCTCGACGATGAGGGCAGCATCGACATTGATGAGCGGGCAGATCTCTGGTTATCGGAAAGCGGCCGCGAAGGCGGATCCAATACCGGTTTTGCCGGCACAGCCCGAGGCGGCAGAGCCGCGGACGACCTGGCCGTGTCCGAAAGCGCGTTCGAAGATGAAACGCGACCGGTCGCGATGCGCGACACCACGCATGGAAGCGCCAAGGTCCGCGCCTATACCTCTCCCGGGGTCGGCTCGCCATCAACCGATGCCGATCGGCAAACGCAGACGCAAGGCGGATCGAACCAGAGTCAGGGATTCCGACGCGATCACTGATGTCCAGTTCCAGGCATGAGAGCCGGCGACGTTCGCTCTAGCTCATATTCGAAGGAGACGTCCATGCAATCCTCCATCAATCGTGACGGTTTCTTTCCGCCGGATCCCGATGAGTTGGTCGCGGAAGGCGAGCCGCCCTTTGCCGATGCCGCCAGCGCAACCGCGCGTGAGAAGGCCGAGCACGATCTCGACCTCCTGCAGCACGAAGTGAGGCTGTTGCGCGCCCGGCTCGGCATTTTGCGCGAAGATGCGGAATCGGCGCTGAAAGCCCAGGCAAACCTGATAGACGCAAGCGCCCATGTCCAGCTCGGCAGCTATCCCTGGGCAAAGCTCGCCTTGGCCACGGGCGCGGCGTTCATTGCCGCCAGAATCGTTCGCAGCCTTCCGTTCGGCGTTTTGCTGGCCGGATTTGCCGGCCACCTCTCCGAGACGAGACGGTGGTGAATGGCTGACCATCAGATACGCTCGGTCATCCGACAACTCGGAGAGAGCGATTTGCGGCCCGCGATCCGACTGCGGGCCGCACTTCGCAGCTGTTGCCCCAGATTCATTTCTGACATTACCAACCGTCGCCGGCACTGTGCCGCAGGGAGTCTGCAGGCCGGGGAGGGCGCCCCGATGATACGTCACCGAGACAAGGATCGGCAATGATCGTAGCTGGGCAACGATCAGCCTGCCTCGGCCAGACTGGTTCGTCGATTGACGTTGATGGCGTGACACTTCACAAAGTGCCAAGCCTCTACAGCACAAGCGGCACCGTCCCGGGGAACACGATCACATGCGCAGCAACGACGACCGCCACCGCTTGCGGAAGATATTCACAATCCTGACGGTCGGGTTTTCCACGCTGCTGCCAATCGGTATTAATCCTGCTTCCTCGGCCGAGTCATCCGGATCCTCAGCGCCGATCCGCGTCATCATCGAATTGCCAAATGACGATTCCGGTCGCGCTCTGGTCGATCGGATCGTTCCCGGCAATCAGGAGCCCACGCGGCCAGTCGCCGTCTCACCGGCGCCAGCACCGCCGTCGATCGCGACCTCACTGCAGGATTTGCGCCAGCGCTTGCTCTCGCTCGTCAACGCAGTTCCAACCCTTCCGGGACAGATCCAGGCGGCGATCCGGCTCTTCCAGACAGACAATCGTATAGACCCTGTCGGTCTGATGCTGGCGGTCACACTCTTCGTAGCTGGCGGATTTCTCGCGCAGCGCATCGCCTGGTGGTCGGGGCGAGGGCTTCTTCATTTTATACTGACCGCACCTGCCGACACGGTCCGGCAGCGGATCAAACTGCACGCCGGGCGGCTGTCAATGGGGCTTCTCGCATTGATCGGCTACCTCATCGGAAGCCTCGGCGCCTTTATCCTTTTTCCATGGCCCGCTGTGTTTCGCGATGTTGCGCTCATTCTGCTGTCAGCTGCGCTCATGGTGCGCCTCGGCGTGCTGGCGGGCCGCATCGTGATCGCGCCGGGCGCCCGCCTGCCGCATATGCGGCTTGTGACCCTTGTGACGTCGCTTGCGTGGTTCTGGTACTACTGGCTCCTTGCAACGGCCGCGCTGTTAGCAACCGGCTGGGCCACCATCGAAGTGATTCAGACGATCGGGGCTTCAGCCATATTGGTCGATCTTTTTACAGCGGCATGGCTCGTGGTCGTCTCGATCGCGCTGATCGCGATGATTTGGCTGCGGCAGTTTCGTTCCGACGGGCCGCCGGTGAACCGGCTGATCAGCGTCGGCTTCAGCGCAGGCATCATTCTCTCGTGGCTGTTATGGGTGTCGGGACTGCGTGCTGCATTCTGGACGGTAATCGTCATTGCGCTTCTGCCGCTGACGGTATCGGTAGCGCGCGATATCACTCGCCGCATCATTATAAATTCGCAGGATGAGCGTGCGGTGGAGGATCCGGCCATCTTGGGATGGTCGGTCGTTATCATGCAGACGTTGCGCAACGGCCTTATCGTGGTTGCCGCGCTGCTCATCGCCCGCTCGTGGGATGTCAATCTCGGTGATCTTGCCGCAGCCGAAACGATGACCACACGTCTGATCCGCGCGGGAATCCGAATCGTGATCGTCTTGCTGGTGACCGACGTCATCTGGAAGCTCGTCAGCACTCTGATCGACACGCAGATGGAAGTGGCGTCGAGAAGCGTGAATGCAGGCCATCAGGAGGGGCCAGAGGCGCGCCGGCGTCAGCGGTTGAATACGCTTCTTCCCATTCTTCGCAACGTGCTGTTCCTCGCGATCGGCGCTGTCGGCTTTCTGATGATCCTGGATGCTGTCGGCATCCAGATCGGGCCGCTGCTTGCGGGCGCCGGTGTCGTCGGCATAGCCGTCGGCTTCGGTGCGCAAACGCTCGTCAAGGACATTATCTCCGGTGTCTTTTATCTGTTCGACGATGCCTTTCGGATTGGAGAATATATCCAGGCGGCAAAATACAAAGGTACTGTCGAAGGATTTTCGTTGCGATCGATCCGCTTGCGACACCACCGCGGTCCTGTCACCATCGTTCCATTCGGCGAACTCGGCGCGGTGCAAAATCTGAGCCGCGACTGGGTCATCGACATCATCACGCTTACACTGAACTACGACAGCGACCTCGAGGAGGTTCGCAAGACCATCAAGCGCATCGGCGTCGAGCTTCTGGACGATGCTGAGCTCGGGCCCCACATCATCGAGCCCTTGAAAATGCAGGGCATCGAGCAGATGGCGGACTATGGCGTGCAGATAAGGCTGAAATTCATGGCAAAACCGGGCGAACAGTTTGGCGTCCGCCGAAAGGCGCTTGCCATGCTGAAGAAGACCTTCGCCGAAAAGGGCATCCAGTTTGCAACACCGACGGTACATGTCTCCGGCGGAACGGCCGATGCAGCGTCATCCGCTGCCGCGTCGGAGCTGCAGAGACCACCAAAACCCGTCTTGCCGATTGAGGAGTGACAACCCGCAATTGGGCTCCATCCCCTTGACCGACGGCGCTATATTGCTGATTGAATATGTCGAGAAGGTCTGCCCCTGGCGATCCCAATTGGCACCGGAGCAACTTGGACGCTGACAATCGGATGCTGACAGTCACGTCTACATTCAGCTACGTCCTCAAGCGGCAATGGTGTCGAGCGTTTCGGCGCGGCGGGCGATAGCATCTGAGGCAGCGTTTTCGGGCAAGGATGTCCAAAAGTGCCTCCTGAAGGCGAAAGCGGGTTGGCGAAACGGCTGTCTTGGCCGTCCACTCGCTCGTTTTCGCTGATTTGCGCGCTGAAATCAGTCACTTCCGATAAGTACTGCTTATCGGAAAGCCAGGAGCAACCTGGAGCATCATAGGTAGTGACGAACTGCCATCCAGAACCTTCTGCGACCAATCTCGGACGCCGGCATCGCGCTGGCCCGTCTCGACGAGCGGGTTGCACGGCGCCACCAAAGATACTCGCACCCCGACCCACGAGCTGACCATCGCCCGCGACGTTCTGAAAACCCGCCGACGCATTGCAGCGCAGCCGTCCGGCTGGGCGCTGTCGGCGGCATCTCCTGGGGATGTACGGTGTCGAGTAACGCGAAATTACATCGCCACATCTTCGCCAGATGTCGGCTCCCGACCTCGGCCCGAGGCGCCTTCTCAAGATCATGTTCGACGCCGCCGTCGCAGCGGCGGACCTGATCGAGGGAATCCGTCGGCATCTCCCAGCGACGAAGCGATTCCGGTGGAGGCACGGTGGTGTTAGTCCGAGGAGCCGTAACGGGGTGAGGGGTGCGGCAGCTGGATAGGTGGCTTCAGTTGAGCGTCTGCAGGGTGGTCTCCCTGCACGTCACTCGCAAGTGCCCGAGATCTCCCATATCGAGCTTGTCCCATGGAACCGCTTTTTTGCTGCCGGATTTTTCCGCCCCTATCGCGGTCAGTACCGCGCGACCGATGGCAAGCGCCGACAGCCGCTCAAAGAAACTGTAGGCGCCGAGGTGATATTCGACGACATAGAGGTCCGCGCCGCGCGCTTCAGCCTTGACCTCTTCCACACGGCCAACGGCCTTGCCATCAACGTCGTAGACCTGTTTTCCCAGCAGCAGTTCGAGTCGAACCTCGTTCATGATTGCCCTCCCGGGATCCACATAACAATGTGGCGCTTCAGCCAATCCTGACACTGCTCCAATGGCGTCTCGCGACGATCCACATTCACTTCGATGTCGATCCCAACGTCTCTCACTTTTGCCCAGGGCACGCGGAAAGCCGTGATGTTATCATCTTTGCCAGCCGCTCGGTAAAGCCAAAGTAGGAAGCGATGCGGCCGGCGGCCCATCCGTCGCGACAGCGTCACACCGCCCATTTCGATGAACGCGACTTTGGGAGCGTCGCCGTCAGAAAGGCTGAGGACGACGCCGTCTGCCTTACCGATACGATTTTGTTCCTTGTCGACCATTTGCTTGTCAAGGACGTCGCGGATCAAAAGCATATTATCCTCCTAAGATCTGCAGGGGAAGGGTTATCAGGGCGACGATGAACGACAAGCCGATAATGACCAACACGGCGGTATTGCTGATCCATCCATTACGGTGCTTTCCAACAAAATTGCGATCGTTCATCAAAAACAGAAACGGAATCACGCCGAAGGGCAATGCCAACGCAGTGATCGCCATTGAAAAAATCGTCAGTTGCAGGGGATCGACGCCAACCGCGATCGGCAGGACTGCGATGCCGATGAAGCCTGTATAGACAAGCGCGAATGCCGGATCGGTGCGGGGCTTGGCATCTTCCGACCAATTCCAACCAAAACCCTGGGCAACCAGGTACGCCTGGCCAAGGCTTGCTTCGAGCGCGGCGCCAAAGCAGCTGATTCCGAGCGATGCGGCGAAAAGGTAAAAACCCCATTTTCCCAACGCTGGGGTCAATATCGGCGCAATCTGGTCATATCCTTGGATGTCGGTGATGCCGCGCGGCGGAAAGACGAGTGCCGCCACGATCAGGATTGACGCTGCAATGACGGCGCCAAAGCTCATCCCAACCGTCGCGATCACCCGATTAGCGCCAAGGAAGCTCTTATCCCACTTTTCCTCGATCGCGCCTGACGAGTAAAACAAGAACAGAAACGGGGCTATCACGGCTCCGAGAATGCTGACAGCAATGAAACCATAGTGCAGCGGCTCTTTTTCGGGCAGCGTCGGCACCAGCCCTTTTGCCACCTCCAGCCAGGGCGGATCCATGACAAACACACCCACCACGAAGCATACTGCCACCAAGCCCATGACGGCCACACCATCTTCGATCATGCCGAATGTGCCCTTCCAGAGCAGAAGCCATACGGTCAGGGCGACCGGCAATGCCCACCACTGAAAGCCGGCACCGCTAACAAACTGCAGTGCCAGCGCAATCCCACCAAGTTCTGAGGCGAGGACGAGCAGATTGACGATCGAGATTATCAACAAAGTGACCAGGAAGTAATTCGCTCCAAAACGTTCCCTCATACCATCGGCAACGGTGTGATGGCTTGCAATGGCAAATCGACCCGACATTTCAATCAGGAAAATCAGACAGACAGTGCCGACGACAATGGGCCAAAGCAGGCTGAACCCATAGGCCGCTCCCGCCTGGCTCGATGTTGCGATCTGGCCTGTTTCGATAAATCCCCCGACGCTGGTGACTATCCCCAGCGAAATCTGAAGTAGCTTTTTCATCCGCCGGCACCAGGGAGTTTACGCTGGTCGACCTCGTAGCGATGAAGCTCAACAAGATTTTGATGGGCCTGCTCGAAACGCCCATGTCCGATCTCGTCGTGCGCCGCGGCGATCAATCCATTGAGCCTGACGACAGCCGCTCTCGCTTGGTCATATCTCGGGGTTTGCGGCAGTTGCGATGAAAGATGCGATATTTCCCTGTGGCATCGTTGCACGGCAAGATCGGTGAAGCCTTCTGGAACACGTCCGCCAAGGCGGGCATCGAGGATCATCTCGGCGCTGGCGCTCCACATGAGGATTTCCTGCACTTGCCTGCGAGACTGCTCATCCTCGTTCGAACAGGAGACGAGTGACAGCAATAGAACCGTAGACAACGCTCTATTCGACCACCGCGAACTTCGTTTCAATGTTCTTCCTGGAGCGATGCGAACGTGACCTTGGCCTGCATGTGCCGTATCGCCGGGCAGTGCGACGTCGCGAGATTTCGGTGCTCGTCTGTCGCGAGGAGAGGAGGTGCGCGCCGGGAAAATCTGGGCCAAGATGCGCTCCGTGCGAAGAATGCGCCGAAATGACGGTTTGAGTTACCAATCAACCGTTTAAGATCATTTTAGTTCCGCCTCATGCGAGGGAGCGGTTCTGTTCGCATACATCATTCGGTTCCATAATCTACCTTATGCAATTTTGGTGTGTAGCGGCTATTTAGTAATGCGACAGTTGGGCCAGTTAGAGATGCGACAGTCTCGCCTCTCGACGTTCTGGTCAACGCCAACGTTGGGAGCAAGGATGACGACCTTCAGCCTGGTCGAGACCATGAGCGGTCGGAGTCGTGATGTCCTGTTTGATCACCATGTCGCAGAAAGAGTTGCATCGCCTCGAAGTCATTCAGAAGATCCGCGACCGGCGCCTGAGCATTATCCAGGCCGCCGAGTTGCTTGATCTCAGTCGAAGTCAGGTTCATCGGCTGCTGCGGGACTATGACCGTTTCGGTGAAGCCGGCCTGGTTTCGAAGAAGCGATCCCGACCGAGCAATCGGCGCCACAGCGAGGATTTTCGCAATGCGGCGCTGGATCTGATCCGCGAACGCTATCTGGATTTCGGTCCGACGCTGGCGCGCGAGAAGCTGATCGAACTGCATCAGATTTCGGTCGCCAAGGAGACGCTGCGCCAATGGATGACCGAGGCTGGCATCTGGATCTCGCGGCGCGAACGTAAGAAGCGGGTTTTCCAGCCGCGCGGCCGGCGGGATTGTCTCGGCGAGCTCGTCCAGATCGATGGCTCGCATCACTGGTGGTTCGAGAACCGCGGCCCCAAGTGCGCCCTGCTCGTCTACATCGACGATGCTACCGGCAAGCTCTTACATCTGCGGTTTGCCGGATCGGAGAACACGTTCGATTACTTGCATGCGACGAAGGCCTATCTGCAGCAATGGGGCAAGCCTCTGGCGTTCTACAGCGACAAGCATGGTGTCTTTCGTTCGATCCATGCGTCGGAGAAAGACCGGACGAGCGGCCTGACGCAGTTCGGGCGAGCGCTTTATGAGCTCAACATCGACATCATCTGCGCCAACACCCCGCAGGCCAAGGGACGCGTCGAACGAGCCAATCAGACGCTGCAGGATCGGCTGGTGAAGGAACTGCGGCTTCGCGGCATCGACACGATCGAGGCCGCAAACCTCTATGCACCGGCGTTTATCGAGGATTTCAATGTCCGTTTTGGCAAACCGCCGCGCAATCCGAAGGACATGCATCGTCCTGTGGCCGATCATGAGAACCTCGATGGTGCCATGTGCCGGAAGGAGGTCCGCACGCTGTCGCAGTCCCTGACGCTCCGCTACGACAAGGTCTTGTTCATTCTCGATCCGACGGAGCTTTCCAGGCCCCTGGCGGGTAAGAAGGTCGTCGTTTGCGACTACCCGGACGGCCGCCTCGAGATCATGCACGAGAGTTTTACCCTGCCCTACAGAACCTTCGACACATTGCGGTCGATCCACCGGCCGGAGGTCGTCGAGAACAAGCGTTTGGACGACATGCTTTCGATCGTCGCTGAGCTGCAGGCTGGACGGGAACTGCAGCGCAGTAAAAGCGGCCCTCGCCGCACCGGTCAGACGGATCATATGTTTGGGATACCGGATGGCAGCCAGGGAAATGGTTATCAGAAGTGTGGCCGCAAGCCCGGCCGGCGGACGGACTTCATGAACGATCCGGAGGTGATTGCCAAACGACAGAAGGCGCTGGCGCGGATGGAAGCTGCGGAATGAAGGGTGAGGGACATAGTCTCAAAGCTAAAGCCGAAGGGGTGCGTCCTACCCGCCCCCGCTCCTCCCTGCAATCCGGCCCAGCCGGTCGGATCGGGGGCTGACCGGCAGGGCCGGGACAGCCAGAGCGTCGCATTTCTAACTGGCCAGCGGCGCCGCATCTCTAATCAGCTTTGACAATCACCTGTAGCCGCAAAGTTAAAGTGTCCTGTTTCTGCAAAGTAAGAATGTCACTCTCCCCTGGTTTGATGACCTGGGAGATAGGCGGATGGGACTGATAGCGCCGCGCGGTGTGTCCCCAGCCCTGCAAAAATCTAGCCATTCGTGCATGCCGGACTGACGACATTCGAACCGTATTGGTCGGTTTAGCGTTGCCTTAAAGAAGCTGTGCAAGGATACGCTCTTACCACCACACCGGCGAGCTGATGACGTTTCGAAAAGACCCAGAGATAGCGCGCAGCCGCGCGGGCTGCCTAACCGGCCACGTGAGCGCGTTCGCGCCAGCGGTATTTGCGGCCATTATTGCAGTCATCGTCGTCTGGGTGGCAACGAATTGGCGGCTGGAGCGCTCTTTGGCCGATGAACGCTCGGTCGTTGCCGGCGAGCTTGCCACGATATCATCTCGGCTGCAGACGAACCTGAACAGCAATGTGAAACTGTTGCAAGGGCTGGCGGCGGGTATCTCCGTCGATCCCGCAATGGGTCAGAACGGGTTCTCCAAACTTGCAGCACGGATCCTGCAGCCCGATTCACAATTGCGAAGCTTCGCCGCGGCGCCGGACATGGTCGTCAGATGGGTTTATCCGGAAATGGAAAATGAAAGAGCCATCGGGCTCGACTACCGGAAGAATGAGAAGCAACGGGCTGCCGCGATGCTGGCGCGCAACACCCACAATATCGTCTTGACCGGCCCGGTGGAGCTTGTCCAAGGCGGAATGGCCTTCGTGGTCAGGTGCCCTGTCTATGTCACCGATGGAAATAGCCAGATCTTTTGGGGCCTTCTTTCCGGAATCATCGATATTCCAAGGCTTTACGGCGATAGCGGTCTTCGTTCGACCGACCTTGAGGTTGCCATCAGCACCGAACCGGAGCCGGAATCGCCCAAACAGGTTTTTCTCGGCAGCCTGGAGACCTTTCAAAGGCAACCGGTCGTGGCAAATGTGGATATGACCTACGGCCGATGGACCCTCGCCGCGCGTCCGAAGCATGGATGGGGTAGAAATAACGGGATCGGCGCCTTCGAGTTCTATGCAAGTTTATTGGCCTTCTGTGTCGTTGCCCCCATCGTCTGGGTCGGCTTTCTGACCAGGTCGCGCCAAAGGACCATCGAAAAACTTCGCCTGCACAAGAAGAAGCTCGTTCGCGCCCGTCAGCGCCTGGAATACCTCTCACTGCACGACGCACTGACGGGACTTCCCAATCGGCGGTTCGTCGACCAGATGATCTCGCAGCCGCCGCGGCCCGCTCCGGAAGATTGCCTGATCCTCATTCATATCGATCTTGACCGGTTTAAGGAGATCAACGACACGAAAGGCCATGCCGGCGGTGACATCGTCCTCCAGACCACGGCTTTGCGGCTCGCCGATTTGGCCGGCCCGAACGACGTCGCGGCCCGCATCGGTGGAGACGAGTTCATTTTCGCCAGCTGGAGCGCCAATCCGGAGCCTAAAGCAACCGAATCGGCCAGGCAGATTGTCGACGCGCTTCAGCGCAACATCTTTATCGATGGAGCAGCATATGTGGTCGGAGCAAGCGTCGGTGTCGCCTGGGAGGCTGAACCTTCTCGTCGGGACCTCAGCCAATTGCTTCTGAATGCCGATCTGGCTCTCTACGAGGCGAAGAAGGCGGGTCGTGGTCGCGCGGCCGTTTTCACGGAAGAGCTTCGCAGCGCCGCAATTCATTCGAAAGAACTGGCGGATGAATTCAATCAAGCGCTCGAACGCGACGAGTTTGTAGCGTTCTTCCAGCCGCAGTTCGACGCATCCACATTGGCAGTCGCAGGCGTCGAAGCCCTCGCCCGCTGGGACCATCCGCGAAGAGGTCTGCTCGGCCCGACCGAGTTTCTTGATGCTGCGGAAAGGCTCGGCCGTAGTGGCGACATGGATAAGCTGATCCTGCAAAAGGCACTCTTCGAGCTGACGAGATGGGACGGTTTGGGACTCCAAATCCCACGGGTCTCAGTGAATATCTCGGCGCGCCGACTGGCGCAGGCGAATCTCCTTGCCGAGCTTTCGGCGCTTCCCGCAGCGAGGGGGCGCCTGTGTTTCGAGCTGCTTGAAACAATCTCCTTCGACGAGCTTCAGCCCGCTCTCAATGAGGTGATTCCAGCAATCAAGGCGCTCGGCATAGAAATTGAAATTGACGATTTCGGCACGGAACATGCCAGTATCGTCAGCTTGCTTCGATTTGAACCCCGAAGGCTCAAGATCGATCGAGAGATTGTCAAGCCGATCGTCGCCTCGCCTTCTCAACGCCGTCTGGTCTCCTCGATTATCGAAATCGGCCGGTCACAGAACATCGACATCGTTGCCGAAGGAGTGGAGACAATGGAGCACGCGAAGATCCTGAAAGATTTCGGCTGCCATCTGCTGCAAGGTTACGCTCTGGCAAGGCCAATGACCTCGGAGCAACTGATCGAATTTTGCCGTCGGACGGATAAGGGAACCGCAGCAGGCCGATAAGGTTGGCCGGCGGCTGTTTGTGCTTGCGGGTCTTCGTCAGCAGGTTCATTCTTATCGCCGTTGAGAAGCCCGCCGGCAGCGGCCGATATCGCTGTCGCATATCGGGTTTTTGTGAGATGCCTGCGATGGAATGCGCCGGCTGCGGTTTCGATATTCAGAGCGGTTTTGCTTTCTGTCCGCGATGCGGCTCAAAGCAACCTCTCTCTTGCGCGGCCTGCGGCTATCCATGTCAGCCGGATTTTGCCTTCTGCCCGAGATGCGGCGCATCGATCTCAAGCAAGACCCAGCCCGCCGCGAAACCGGCCATCGAGACAGCACCGGGTGAAGCCGATAGCGATGCCGACCGGCGGCCGGTGACGGTGCTCTTTGCCGATCTCTGCGGGTTCACTTCACTAAGCGAGCAGATCGATCCTGAAGTCATGCGGGCGCTGCAGAACGAATTGTTCGAAGAGATGACCCGGGCGGTGGAAGCCTATGGCGGCTTCGTCGACAAATTTGTCGGCGATGCGCTTCTGGCGCTGTTCGGTGCGCCAGCCGCCCATGAGGACGACCCGGTGCGGGCGCTTGGCGCCGCACTTGATATGATCGACCGTGCCGCTACAGTCGGCAAACGCTGGCAATCGCGCGCCGGCGTGCCGCTGCGTCTGCATATCGGCATCAACAGCGGCCCTGTCGTCACCGGCGGTTTCGGCGCCGCCAGTGCGAAATCCTATTCCGTGACCGGCGACACGGTGAACACCGCGCAACGGCTGCAATCCATGGCCGGCGAAAACGATATTCTCGTCGGTCCGCTGACCTATCGCCTCACCCGCCACGCCTTTGCCTTCGACAGCCTCGGCGCGCAGGCCTTGCGCGGCAAGAGTGGAAACGTGCTCGTGCATCGGCTGACCGGGCTGCTGGAAGCGCCGCATAGGGCGCGCGGGCTCGAAAGTTTCGGCCTTCAGGCGCCGATGGTAGGACGGGACGCGGAATTGTCGCGCCTGCTGACCGGCCTCGACCTTGCCTGTGGCGGCGCCGCGCAGCTTGTCCGCCTGATCGGCGAAGCAGGAATCGGCAAATCGCGTCTGGCCAGCGAATTCGTCGGGGCCGCCGCCGATGCGGATCGTTTCCCCGGCCTTGCCATCCGCAGAGCCAGCTGTTCTCCCCTCGGCGAACAATCCTACGGCACGCTCGCCGCGGTCGTGCGGAGCGCCTACGGAATCGGCGAGCGCGACGATCCCGACAAGACACGGCAACTGCTGACAACAGGGTTCCGCGCCCTCGATCTCAGGCCTGACGACATCGAGGCGCTTTTGCCGCTCTTTCTGCATGTTCTCGGCTTCGGCGATCCCGATGGCGCGCTCCGGCACATCGAGCCGGAACAATTGCGGCGGCAGATCTTCTATGCGGTCCGCACCGTTTTCGAGCGGCGGCTGGCGCAAGGCCCTCTCCTTCTTGTCATCGAGGATCTCCACTGGGCGGATGCGGCCTCGCTGGAGGTGCTGCGCTTCATGATGGACCGGCTGGAGCGCAGCCGGCTGATGCTGCTCGCGATCTATCGGCCGACGTCGCAGACGGACCCGCTGGACTCCAATCGCGTCAGCGTCACCGTCCAGCGTCTCGGCCCCCTCCTCGCTGCCGATGGGCAGACGCTGCTTGCCGCCTTTTTTGGCGAGGGTCACGGCGAGCTGCCGGCGCCGATGCGCAAGCGCATCCTCGATCGCGCCGGCGGCAATCCGCTGTTCATCGAAGAAATCCTGCGCGGGCTGATCGACATGGGCACGCTGCACAATGACGGCCAGCGCTGGCATGTCGCGGCCGAAGACGCGGATGTCGATATACCGGTCAATCTGCAGGCCCTGTTACTTGCCCGCGTCGACCGGCTGCCGCAGGAGATCAGGCGTCTGGCGCAAGAGGCGGCGGTAGTCGGCCCGAAGTTCGATACCGCCCTGCTCCGCACCGTCGCGACCGACCCGGGCGGCATCGATGCGGCGCTGGATTATCTCTGCGATGCCAATATCATCGAGGAATTGCGCGGGCCGGACGCCGAGATAGCGCCGGGCTATCGCTTCAGCCAGACGCTGATGCACGATGTCATCTACCACAATCTGCTGCTGCAACGGCGCATGGAGCTTCACCGACGGATCGGCCGGGCGCTGGAACGCCAATATGGCGTGGCGCCGGATCGGGCGGAGCATCTGGCGCAGCTCGGCCATCATTTTAGCCTGACCACCGAAAAGGCCAAGGGCGCCAGCTATCTCATGGCGGCGGGCGATATGGCCCGCAAGATTTACGCCAATGACGATGCCATGCGTCTCTACCGTCAGGCTCTTGCTGCCTTTGCCGACGAGCCGGAGGCGACGCCGGAGCAATCGGCGCTGCTGGAGCGCCTTGGCGATCTCTGCGGTCCTGCCGGCCGGCGTGAGGCCGCCCTGAACCATTATCAGCGAGCACTTGCGACCCACCGCGTGAAAGATGATCGGATCTCCGTGGCGAGAATCTTGCGCAAGATCAGCCGCCTGCATCTCGATGCGGGACGTCGCGATCAGGCGGAGGCCCATTGCGCCGAAGCCGAAGCGATGATCGCGCCGATCGATGCGCCGGTCGAACATGCGCATCTCCTGCAGGAACGCGGCCACCTCGCCTTCCGCACCGGCGACCAGGCTGCTGCCGCCGAATGGGCGACACAGGCGCTGCAATGCCTGCAAACGCTGCCGATCGATGGAACGACGGAGGCCGGACGGGAGGCGGCGCGGGCGATGGCAGAGGCGCTGAACACCAAGGGTGCAGCGCTGGCGCGGCTCGGACGCCGCCGTGATGCCGTGCAGGAAGTGGAGCGCAGCCTTTCGGTCGCCGAAAAGGCCGATCTGCAAAGTGCCGCCTGCCGCGCCTATTCCAACCTCGGCGTTCTCTACACAATCGTCGATCCGGCCAACGCCATCAGAATCTGCCGGCGCGGGTTGGAGGTCGCCACTCGTATCGGCGATCTCGGCTTCCAGGCGCGTCTTCTCGCCAATCTCGCGGTCTCCTGCTGCACCTTCACCGATCGCTGCGGAGCGGAGGGCGTGCCGGCGGCGGAAAAGGCGGTGGAGATCGACCGGGCGCTCGATCAGCGCGACCATCTCTCCGTACCGCTGATCGTGCTCGGTCAGATACACCAATGTCATGGGCAGCCGAAGCTAGCTCGTAAGTATTACGAGGAAGCCCTTGAGGTTGCGAAGGAAATTGACGAGCCGCAACTGCTCTTTCCGTGTTATGATGGCTTGGCGACACTGAGCCTTGAACACGACGACATGGATGAAGCGGAACGGTATTTCGCGCTGGCGCAGGATGTGTGCATCCGCCACAAGCTCGACCCCGGCACATTCGTCGTCTTGCCGTTTCTCGACTGAAGGCTTCGTATCTAGCTCTGCATCAATTAGACCAGATAATTCAGAAACATACAGGGAGGAACTAACAATGCAGGAGAACCACGCCGATAAACCATTACAGCCTGGAGATCGCGCGCCCAACGTGGTGCTGGATGCGATCACCCGCCATGGCAAGATCGCCATCGATGATTTCCGCGGTCAGAAGCCGGTGCTCGTCGGCTTGTTTCGTGGCCTACACTGCCCCTTCTGCCGCCGGCAGATCGCCGCCATGGCCGAACTCACCGGTGCGTTGCAGGAGAAAGGCATCGACAGCCTGACAGTCGTCAATACGCCAATCGAGCGAGCGCGCCTCTATTTCCGCTACCACCCGCTTCCCAATTTACTGGCCGCCTCCGACCCCGAACGGGTATCGCACAGAGCCTTCGGCTTGCCGAATATCGAGTTCACCGAATCCGAGAACGAATGGCCGCACAAGGTCAGCATGAGCACGATGTCCTCAATGCGGATCGACATGCCGGGCGAGCTGCCGGAGCCCATGGATGTGATGGCGGCGATCGACTATCTCGACAAGGCCGACGGCTACGAATTCACGGAGGACGATACGCGGATGATCGCCACCGGCCATGGCCAGCTTGTCGGCGAATTCCTGCTCGACCGCGATGGCGTCGTGCGCTGGTGTTTCACGGAAGTCGAGGAAGGTGGCCGCAACTTGTTCGGCGGTCCCGCGCCTCGGGATGTGATGTCGGCGGCTTCGAATATGGCTGCTTGACACCAGTTGTGCTTATTGCGCCCTGAAGCGGGCGTGGCACGTCGTGCAGGTCTGCAGCATGAGGTGAAAGGCGTGCTCCGCCGGCATTGCCGACAGCTCCTGCTCGCTTCGGACGTGAGTGCCGAGCGGGCCGCTGCCCATGGCCTCTCCAGGCTTCATGCGCATGTCGGCAGGCATCGGTCCCGGATTATTCTGCGCAGCGGCGTCGAGCGCGATGGCGTAGTCGCGCAGGTCGTTTGCGATGCGGTCGAACCGCTCGCGCTCCTCAAGAATGTTCGGCCTGGCCTTTGATTGCGGGCTGGTCGCCTCGGATACGAAGTGTTCGGAAAGAACGACGCCGGATCTGTCGCGGATGGTGTCTGCTGCCCATCGGAACTCGGCTGCCTTGTAGCTCGCCGGATCCTTAAACATGCCGGAAATTGTCTTTGCCGCGGCGGCCATGGCCTTCATGTCCGCCTGCCGAAGCGCCACGACATCCTCGGCGGCCGGCGACGGGACTGTCGTCAAGAGAGCGGCTCCCATGGCAAGGAGCAGTCCAAAAGTCGTCACGAAAAAGGTCCGTCTCATAGAGTTATTTCCCAAGCCGACGTGATCCCGCTTCCACGCATATCCCTTCTCATCTGGGCAGCAAGAGGGCGGATACCCTCCCCGATGTTCTCGGCAATGGGCCGATGACGAAGCGTTAACCGCCGCCGAATAATCTGCGGCTCTGGCTCGGAGTGGATTAATGAGAGGCGGCTATTCGCTCGTTCAGATAGGGCTTCACTGGCTGGTCGCCTTCATGGTGCCGGTGCAGTATCTGACCGGCGGCAGCATCGAGAGAATTCATCATGCAGTCCACATGGGGATGACGCCGTCTGCGTGGGACGTCGTCCAGCATCAGCTCCACAACTACGCGGGGATCGGCATTGGCCTGCTGATGGGCGTGCGGCTCGTTCTCCGCATATTTCAGCCGCCCGAGCCTGCCGCGCCCGGCACATGGACCGGACGGATCGCCACGGCGCTTCATCACGTCTTCTACGCCGCAATCATCGGACAGGCCTGCATGGGGGGCGTCGCCAGCTATTTCTGGTTCGGAATCGCACACTACCATGTCGTGGGCTCGAAGATCATCCTGGCGATGGTGGCATTGCATCTTGCCGCAGCGGCCTGGCACACGCTGGTCGCCCGTGACGAGACAGTGGACCGGATGCTGCTGCCGCGGCCAGCAAAAAACGTCTAAGTGGCCAGCCTCAACCCCGCGGGATGCGTCATATTAAGGACTCATGTCGGCAATAGCTAGGTCCGCGATTGAAAACGGGCTGCATTACCTGTAGCTCTTCGGGAATGGCAAAGATGTACCGAATCACAGTGAGCATGTTGCTCGTTATGATGCGGCTGGTGATCGTTGTATCACTGGCCGGGTACTCGTTGGCGAACGCCAGTGCGGCGATGCATGGCTCAGCATTCCCGGAACTGCGCGTCGCCGCCGCAGAGATGATGCCGTCCCATGAAGGCCACGACTTGGCGGAAGCGGGCCACCACGACCATTCGCGCATCGATATGCCCGATGACGATGGAGGTCCATCGAAGCTCGTCAAGCAGGAATGCTGCAAGGATTTCTGCGGCGGCCTCGGCATCATTTGTGAAAGCCCCTACGTCGGTGGGCCAGTTGTAACCTCGATCCGGCAGTTCCTGGACGACCGCACGACCTTCGGCGAACAGCCGCCGCTCCACCGCCCTCCGAATATCTGAATAGAGACGCGCCCGCTCGATCGGGTCCATTCGGTCGCCGCCTGGCTTCGGGCGAGCGCCCGTAGGTTATCTCTTATTCGGAAATTTCATAATGAAACGCTCGTTTTTCGTGGTGGGGCTGCCGCTTGTCATCGGCGGCTGCGCATCCACGCTTCCTCCCGACGTGGTGGCATCTTCCGCCGCGATCGAACAGCCCTCGCCGCGCCCTATCGCATATCGGTCGCCGGTTTCGGGCTATGTTGGCAGGCAGCCCGTCGATCCCAAGCCGTGGCGTAGACAGAACGATCTGCAGTCTCCCGCGAAAGGAGACGCCTCATGATCGGCCTCAGAAAATTAACGTCCGTGCTGGCGGTCCCGCTGGTGCTGAGCGGTTGCGTCACGGGCGCCGAATATTCCAGCAAGCAAGCAGGGTTCGCTTCCGTTGCCGACAAGACCGCAATAGCGACGGCAAAGCAAACGGTTTGGATCCAGAACCAGGTTCAGGCGCGCTCTGTCGCCGCAGAGGTCAAAAATCTGCTCGCGCGACGGAGAATCCTCGACGTCGAGACGGCGGTTCAGATCGCCCTGCTCAACAATAAGGGCCTTCAGGCTGCCTACGCCGATCTCGGCGACAGTGCGGCCGATGCCTGGCAGTCGACCATGCTCATCAACCCGACAGTCTCCATCGGCACGACAGGCTTCGGCACACCTGGATTGGAGGCCTTCAAGACCATCGAGGGGATGATCACGACGAACATCCTGGCGCTTGCGACGAGGAACCGTGACGTGGCGATCGCCGACACCCGCTTCCGCCAGGCGCAACTGACCGCTGCCGTAAGAACGCTACAGGTCGCCGCCGAGACGCGGGGCGCCTGGATCGGGGCGGTGGCCGCCTGGGAGAATGTCGGGCAGCTGCAACGCGCCCAGGCGACGGCGGACGCTGCTTCCGAACTTGCGGAGAAACTTGGCGAGACTGGCGCGATGACCAAGGGCGCCCAGGCGCGCGAACATGTGTTCGTCGCCGAGCTCGCCGGCGAGACCGCGAAGGCGCGCCTCGCAGCTCGTCTCGCCAAGGAGGAACTGACACGGCTGATGGGTCTCTGGGGGGCCGACCTGGACTACCAGATTCCGAACAGCCTGCCGCCGCTGCCCAAGGCCGTCGCCCGACGCGATACGATCGAGGCCGAGGCTCTGAGGAACCGCATCGATCTTCAGGTGGCGAAGCTTGAGCTGGAGGCAACCGCAAGGTCGTACGGGCTCACCAAAGCGACGCGTTATGTCACCGATCTCGAGATCCTGACTGGCTTCGAAACGGAACGGGAAATCGAGGACGAGGAGAAGATCACCAGAACCACCGGCCAGGTCGATCTGGAGTTCGCGATCCCGATCTTCGACACCGGCAAGGCGCGGATGCGCAAGGCCGAGCTGGCCTATATGCGGGCGGCAAACCAGCTCGCGGAGAAGGCCGTCAACGTCCGCTCGGAAGCACGCTCGGCATACGAGGCCTATCGCTCGAACTACGACATCGCGCGGCACTACAGCAACAATGTCGTGCCGCTGCGCACCAAGGTCGAGGAGGAATCCCTCCTGACCTACAACGGCATGATCTCCAACACCTTCGAGCTGCTCACCGACACGCGCGACAAGATCAACTCCATCCTGCTCTCCGTCAACGCCAAGCGCGATTTCTGGCTCGCCGAAGCCAACCTTGCGCCTGCGATTTACGGCGGCGGCGCGACCAGCGCGCCGGCAGAGACCGAAGTCGCCGCTGCTTCCGGCAGCAGCGGCGGCGGCCATTGAGAAAGGAACCCACCATGTTCAACAGACGACAACTGTTCGGTGCGAGCGCATCCCTGTTGGCGGCCGGCGCCTGGACGAAAACCTCGGCGATGGGTCTGCCCGACGCCGCGACAATGGAGTCGGCGGACATGCAGCCGCCGCTCCATCCGACTTCCGGCCCGGATTACCAGCCGGTCGTCACCCTCAACGGCTGGACCCTGCCCCACCGGACGAACAACGGCGTCAAGGAGTTCCACCTCGTCGCAGAGCCGGTCGAACGCGAGATGGCCGACGGCATGACCGCATATCTCTGGGGCTATAACGGCCAGTCTCCGGGTCCGACCATCGAGGCGGTCGAAGGCGACCGGGTGCGCATCTTCGTCACCAACAAGCTGCCGGAACACACGACGATTCACTGGCACGGCATGATTCTGCCGTCAGGCATGGATGGCGTCGGCGGGTTGACGCAGCCGCACATTCCGGTCGGCAAGACCTATGTCTACGAGTTCGATCTCGTGAAGTCGGGCACCTTCATGTACCACCCGCATTCCGACGAGATGGTGCAGATGGCCATGGGCATGATGGGCTTCTTCGTTGTCCATCCCAAGGACCCCGCGTTCATGCGCGTCGACCGCGACTTCGTCTTCCTGCTCAACGCCTATGACATCGATCCCGGCTCGTATGTGCCGAGGGTCATGGAGATGACCGACTTCAACATGTGGTGCTGGAACAGCCGCGTGTTTCCGGACATCAGCCCGCTGGTCGTTTCCAGGAACGACCGCGTGCGAGTGCGGGTCGGCAACCTTACGATGACGAACCACCCGGTTCACATGCATGGTTATGACTTCGAGGTGACATGCACGGATGGCGGATGGGTGCGGCCCGAGGCTCGATGGCCGGAGGTGAGCATCGATATCCCCGTCGGCGCCATGCGCGCCTATGAGTTCGACGCCAAATACCTCGGCGACTGGGCGATCCACTGCCACAAGTCGCATCACACGATGAACGCGATGGGCCACGACATCCCGACCTTCATCGGCGCGGATAAGTCGAAGCTCGCCGAGAAGATCAGGAAGCTGCAACCGGATTACATGCCAATGGGCACCAAGGGCATGGCCGATATGGGCGAAATGGAAATGCCCATTCCCGAGAACACTGTTCCGATGATGACCGGCTGGGGGCCGCATGGCCCGATCGAGATGGGCGGCATGTTCTCGGTCGTGAAGGTCCGCGAGGGCATCTCGGCGGACGATTACTCCGATCCGGGCTGGTACGAGAACCCGCCCGGAACGCAGGCCTGGGAGTGGACTGGCGAACTGCCGGACGCCGCCAGGGCCAAAGACGCGAAGACGCAAATCACGCCGAAGCCGACGAACGGCTGAGATTCAGTATCCCAAATCAAAAAGGATCTACGCATGAAGAATTATGTAATGGCACTGGCACTCGCCGCGCTTGCAACCCCTGCCCTCGCCTCCGGCAATCACGCCGGCGGTCACGGCGAGAAAATGGCTGTCGGAGAGCCTGGCGACAAGGCCAAGGCGACACAGACGATCCGCGTCACGATGAAGGAAACCGACGACGGCAGGATGTTGTTCACGCCCGCGGTCTTCAACGTTCGCAAGGGACAGACCATCAAGATCGCGATCAAGAACGCCGGCACCGTCGACCACGAATTCGTGCTCGATCAGGAGGAAAAGATCCTGGAGCACAAGAAGGTGATGGAAAAGTTCCCGGAAATGGAACATGCCGACGCCAACTCCATCCGCCTTCCGGCCGGTCAATCCGGCGAGATCGTCTGGAAGTTCACCACCGACGGCGAGTTCAAGTTCGCCTGCCTGATTCCCGGCCACTACGAAGCCGGCATGCACGGCGACGTCACCGTCGCCGGGAAGTAACGCGCAAAAGGAGCCATGAAATGAAAACTGCAATGATCAAAATCAGCCTAGCCGCCCTGCTCTCTTTCAGTGCAGCCTTCGGTGCGTTTGCTGCGGAGTTCACCAAGGGCGTGGTCAACAAGGTCGACGCCAAGGCGAAGAAGGTCACCATCAAGCACGAGGACCTGAAGAACCTCGACATGCCGGCGATGACGATGGTCTTCCGCGTCGAGGACCCGGCTCTGCTCGAAAAGCTGAAGGAAGGATCGAGCATCGAGTTCGTTGCCGAACGCGTGAATGGCAAGCTGACCGTCACCGAAGTAAAATAACGCACTCCCTGTCGCTCGGATACATCCGGGCGACAGGGCATCGAGGAGTGGAGACGATGCACAGGAGAAGCTTCATCGCAATGGCGGCGTCCGCCCTTGCGCTTCGTGGCGGAGGGGCCTTCGCCGCCACAACGGCGAGAATGACGGTCTACAAGGATCCGAACTGCGGTTGCTGTCACGAATGGTTGAAGGCTATGGCTGCGGCGGGATATTCCGTCGATGCCCACAACACCGACGACCTCGCCGCGGTAAAGGCTCGGCTGGGCGTTCCCGCCGACTTGGTGGGATGCCACACCGCCGTCGTCGAGGAATACTACCTCGAGGGACACGTGCCACTCGAGGCCGTCCAGCGACTGCTGCGGGAGCGGCCGCCGCTCCGGGGACTGGCCGTGCCGGGCATGCCGTCCGGTTCGTTGGGAATGGGCGACGACCCGCAGGCGTCCTACGACGTTTATGCGATCCCGTCGGGGATCGGTGCCTCATACGTGTTCATGGAAATCCGCCCGCCGAAGGGTTAACGCGTCGATTGAACAAAGCATGCCGCAATGCCGATCAGGAGAGCGGGGCGTTGCAGAGCGCTGACCAGAGATCGTGTTTCCAGTCGGTTCCCGGCCGCGCCGAAACGTCAACCGCATAGTCGGCGGAATTGATCCGGACCATGGCGGGCGAAACGCATCGCACCCTCGCCTTGTGTCTTCCTCCGTCTTGATAGAGCACAGCCCCGCCACCGTCGAATTCCGACAGCGTGATGACGACGTCGAAGTCGAAGGCGTGATCGCGGGACGCAGTTCCCTCCGCTAGACTGAGGCTGACCGACCGGCTGCCGCCGAACGAAGCGGTGTGGAATACGGCAAGCTCGGCCGCCGCCGACATCGATGCGGACTGCGCGCAAAGGAGCAAAGTCAGAAGGACACGGCGCATTTACCCCTCCCGTGGTGAATGCATTTCGATCCTATCATATCCTTGGAGGCTTCGCGACAGGGCCTTCGGGGTCGCCTCCGCTATGGCCTCCAGAACGTCTGCATCTCTTCGGGTGTGACCTTGCCGTCCTTGTTGGCGTCTACGCTACCGAAGATCCGCTTGTGGATCGCCGTCACCTCCTCGAAGGACAGCGCGCCATCCCCGTCGGTGTCGGCGATCGCGAACATGATCTTCATCATGGGTCCGCGCATAGCCATCGTTGGCATCGCCCCCATCATGCCGGGCTGCATCGGCATGCCCCCGGCCGCGCCAGGCTGCATCATCATGCACTGCATTGGCATCGTATTGCCTTTGCCTTGTCCCATCATGCCGGACTGCATCATGCCTGATCCGCCCGGCATCGCGCCCTGGCCTTGCACGGTCGTGTCCTCCATTCCCGACGGCTGAGTCGCCTGCGCCGGGTCCGCAGGATGATGGGGATCCGCCCCGCTCGTCTGCGCAAGGGCGAGCTCTGCACTGCCGACGGCAATCGCCGCGGCCAGCAGGATAACATTTGGCATTGTCATTCCCATGTCGTTTCTCCTTTGGCTGGTTCTATCCGCGCCCGCTTGCCGGGAACAGGATGGATGCGAATGCCGTGTCCAGCGGGCGAGCCGCAGGTCACCTAGTCGATGGCCGAACGGCGCAGCCTGAGCGAGTTGCCGATGACGCTGACCGATGACAGCGCCATGGCCGCGGCCGCGATGATCGGCGAGAGCAGCAGCCCGAAGGCGGGATAGAGTACGCCTGCAGCGATGGGCACGCCCGCCGCGTTGTAGATGAAGGCGAAGAACAGGTTCTGGCGAATGTTGCTCATGGTCGCATGGCTGAGCTTGCGGGCCTTTGCGATCCCCTGCAAGTCGCCCTTCAGCAGCGTGACGCCCGCGCTCTCGATCGCCACGTCGGTCCCCGTTCCCATGGCGATGCCCACGTCGGCGGCGGCAAGTGCAGGGGCGTCATTGACCCCGTCTCCTGCCATGGCGACGACGCGTCCTTCGCTTCGGAGCCGCGCGACCACCTTGCCCTTGTCCTCCGGCAGGATCTCGGCCTCGACCTCGTCGATGCCGAGCTTTCTCGCCACGGCCTGCGCCGTCGTCCTGTTGTCTCCGGTCAGCATGACGACGCGGATGTTCTCCTCCTTCAGCGAACGCAGCGCGGCGGGCGTGGTCGTCTTGACTGGATCGGCAATGGCGATGAGACCGCCCACCTTGCCGTCAATGGCTACGTAGATCACCGTCGCACCCTCGCCGCGCAGCGTCTCGGCCTCGGCCGCGAGCGACGACAAGTCGACGCCGGCCTCGGCCATGATCCGATGGCTGCCGATGACGAGATTCCGCCCGTCGACCGTACCGGTGACGCCCTTGCCGACGGGACTGTCGAACTCGCGGGCCTCGCCCAGGGCAAGGCTCCTCTCCTGCGCCGCGGCGACGATGGCCGCGGCGAGTGGGTGTTCGCTGGCACGTTCGAGCGTTGCGGCCAGCCGCAGGAGTTCGGATTCGTCGAATCCTTGGACGGCCTTCAATGCAGTCGCCTTAGGCCTGCCTTCCGTCAGCGTGCCGGTCTTGTCGACGACGAGCGTATCGATCTTCTCGAAGCGTTCCAGCGCCTCGGCGTTCTTGATCAGCACACCCATCCTCGCGCCACGTCCGACCCCGACCATGATCGACATCGGCGTCGCCAGCCCCAGCGCGCACGGACAGGCGATGATCAGCACGGCGACGGCGGCGACGAGGCCGTGGGCGAAGCGCGGCTCCGGCCCCCAGACGCCCCAGGCCACGAAGGCAGCGACTGCGACCAAAATCACCGCTGGGACGAACCAGCCCGACACCTGGTCGGCGAGCCGCTGGATCGGCGCGCGGGAGCGCTGGGCCTCGGCTACCATGCGGACGATCTGCGAGAGCATCGTGTCGCGTCCAACTTTGCCCGCCTTCATGACAAAACCACCGCTCTGGTTCATCGTGCCGCCGATCAGCCTGGCGCCTACCTCCTTCGTGACCGGCATGGATTCGCCGGTGATCATGGATTCGTCTACGGAGCTACGCCCCTCTAGCAGCTCCCCGTCGACCGGGACCTTCTCGCCCGGACGGACGCGCAGGCGGTCGCCAACTGCGACAACATCGAGCACGACGTCCTCGTCCGTACCATCGTCCCGAATGCGGCGGGCGGTCTTCGGGGCAAGATCAAGCAGCGCCCGGATCGCGCCGCCGGTCTGCTCCCGCGCCCTGAGCTCAAGCACCTGGCCCAGCAACACCAGCACGGTGATGACTGCGGCCGCCTCGAAATAGATCGCAACCGAACCGTCGGCGGCGCGGAACGTGGCAGGAAAGATGTCCGGTGCCGCCGTTGCGACGACGCTGTAGACCCACGCGACGCCCGTTCCCATCGCGATCAGCGTGAACATGTTGAGGCTGCGGTTGACGAGCGAGGACCAGGCCCGCTTGAAGAACGGCGATCCCGCCCAGAGCACGACCGGCGTTGCCAGCACGAGCTGGATCCAGTTGGAAAGCTGCGCGCCGAGCAGCATGTGCAGGTTGGTGAGATGACCTCCCATCTCCAGGGCTAGGACCGGTAAGGTCAGCACGAGACCGATCCAGAACCGCCAGGTCATGTCGACGAGCTCGGCGCTCGGTCCTGCCGCTTCGGTCGCGACCTCGGGCTCCAGCGTCATGCCGCAGATCGGGCAGGTGCCGGGTCCGACCTGCCGGATCTGCGGATGCATCGGGCAGGTATAGATAACGCCTTCCAGAGGCCTCGGAGCAGTGCCCACCTGCACGACAGGCTTCTTGTCTTCCTGATGACGATAATGATCGTTATGGGCGTGCGCGTGGGCTTCATGCGAGTGATGATCAGTCATGGACCGCTCCTCCTCGACTGCTTCCGGCTGCATCCGCGCCATGACCAAGCCTCGGAATAAATGGCGGAACGGTTCTGGCATACGCGTCCCACGCAGCTCCAAACTCCGCTCTGGAGGCCTCCTCCTCCCGCCTCGCAAGTCGCACGTACACCCACACCAGCACCGGGAACATCGCGAGCGTCACGAGCGTCGGCCACTGCAGCAGGAATCCAATCATGATCACAACGAAAGCGTCGTATTGCGGATGCCGGACGCGAGCGTACGGACCTGTGGTCGCCAGGCGATTCTCGCGCTGAGCGGCATAGAGCACGTGCCAGCTCGAGGCGAGCAGCCAGAACCCGGCGATGATCAGCACATTGCTGGCGAGGTGAAACGGCCCGAAATGCGGATTGACCCGCCAGCCGAACATCATCTCGAGAAGGTGGCCGGCGTCGTGCGACCAGAAGTCGACGCCCGGGAACTGGCGCCCGAGCCAGCCAGACAGCAGGTAGATCGTCAGGGGGAAGCCGTACATCTCCGTGAAAAGCGCGACGACGAAGGCGGAGAAAGGACCGAGCGACCGCCAGTCCCGATTCGTCCCGAGCTTCGTGAAGCTCGCGGCAAAGACGATGAACACCACGGAATTGATGATCACCAGGCTCCAGAGCCCGTAGGCAGGGGTGTCAGACATCGTCGGCCTCCTTCCGGTCCTGCTTGCTCATGCCAGCCCGATAGTTGGCATGGTCCTGGCCGGAATGGCCGCCATGACCGCCGTGGCCGTGATGCATGAAGAGATGCATCAGCGGGCAGGCCAGGATGAGGAGCCATGGCAGGATGCCGAGGACATGCACACGGTGTTCGTATGCGATGAGGGCCAGCGCGATCGCGGCGAAGGCGATGAAGACGGTTCGGCTGTAGCTGCTCCAGGCCGACGGAGGATGATTGTCGTTCATGAGGATGCCTCGTTCTAATGAATTCGCAGGAGGCTTCGCGGTTCTCGGAGCCGCGTCAACCGATGCCGTCGTAGGTGACGAAGGCCATCATGCCCGACGCCATGTGGTAGAGGTGATGGCAGTGCAGCGGCCAGCGGCCGGGATTGTCGGCGTCGAACGCCAGGACGACGCTCGCCATCGGCGGCAGCAGAACCGTGTCCCTGACCGCGCCGGCGACGGGGGTTCCGTTGATGCCGACCACCTGGAAATGATGCCCGTGCAGGTGCATCGGATGCGCCATCATCGAGGAATTGGTGATGGCGATCTCGATCCGCTCGCCGCGTTTGACCACCAGACCGTCCGTGCCGTCGATGCCCCAGGCGTAGGAGGCCATGTCGCCGCCCAGCGACAGCTTGAAGAGGCGGTCTGTGGCGCGAGCAGCCAGCGGTCTGAGGGAAAGTAGTCGCTGTTCCAGACCGAGCCCGAGGACTGGCCCCTTGGCGTCACCCGCGTCCGCGACCCTACGAACGTCCGCGCCAGCCGTGGCAAGGATCACGCCTGTGCGTTCCAATGCTCCTTCGCGCAGAGCAAGGACGGGAAACGCGCCGCCATCCTTCGGAATGCTGAGGCGAATGTCGAGGCGCTGTCCCATCGACACCGGGAAGGACGTCCCGGCGACCGGCTGCACGCCCTGCCCGTCGACGGCAAACAGTTCCCCGGAGAGGCTGCCCGTGTCGATGGTGAATGCGGTGGCGGTGGCGCCGTTGATGATGCGCAGGCGGATTCGGCCGCCTTTCTCGACCTTTACGATCTCGGGATCGTCGAGCGTTTGGTCGTTGGCGAGATAGGCGTCATAGTCGATGTCGTTGACATCCATGGCCATTGCCGGCGTCGCCATGCCCGCCATGTTGTCGCCGGACACCATATGCTGCATGCCGGCCATACCTTGCATCGAGCCGAGGTGAGCCGGCATGCCGCCGGAGGCGCCGTTCCCTTTCAGCTTTGCCAGCAATTCCTCCGCCGACAGAAACGAGAAATCGTGGAGCAGCACGATCACCTCCTGTTCGTCGCGCAGCTTGTCATCTGCCGCCTGCACGATCAGCGGAGCCGCGAGCAGGTTCTGCTCCTGTAGCGTATGGGCGTGCATCCAGTGCGTACCGCCCGCGCCAACCGGGAAGGTGTAGTGGCGACTTTCCGATGGCTTCAGCAGTGCGGCCGGATTGTCTGGGACGCCATCTGCAGCCCAGGGCGGGGTCAGACCGTGCCAGTGGATCAGCGTCGGCTGGTCGATGGCGCTCGACAGCATGACGTCGAATTCCGTTCCGGCGTCCAACGCGAGTCCCGGCGTTCCGTCCGGTCGGACGAGGCCGAAGACGCGGGCGGACTTGCCCTTCACCTCAATGGTTCGATAGCCGATCGAGAGTGCATGAGGTGTCATCTGTGGTGCGGATGAGGGTCCGGCCTGCTGCGCGAAGGCGCAGAGGGGTCGAAGGCCGGTCGATGTGCCGAGCGCTGCAGCGCCGGCCATCAGACCATTCAAGAAATTACGGCGATTCATTGCAGTTGGTCCTTTATCCGGATCGGCGGTGCCGACCATTGGTCTGGGTGTCCGCAAGGAGGCCCGCGGAACGACCGGATAGCGCCGAGGCGCAATCCGGCATCCTCAGACTGGGAAACGAGGAGGGCCTAGCGTGGGAGGAGACGCCAGGCCGCTGCCGGTCTGATTGCGCCACGCAAAAGGAAGAAAAGAACTTTGGGCTGCCGGAGCTTCGAGACGGTCGATCAAGACCGCGGCAATGCAAAAACCGCATGGCGCGGAGCAGCAGGCTTTATGGTCGGGTGCTTGAGAGCCGGTATGACGCCAGGTATGGGCATCGCTGTGGAGGGGGGAGCGTTCGAACTGCTCTTGGACCGAAGGGTCATGAACCGAACCGTCATGGCATTGCATCGCTTGCAAGCCGGACGCCGGAACGAAAAGAAGCGCCAGCGCGATCAGGACGGCCTGCAATGCGCTCATCCAATCGAAACAGCAGCGGTCGGCGGCCATCTGTCCGGCTCCGTTCCCCCTCAGCCGAAACGTCGGCTGATGAAATTGAAGATAGTGGCAATCAGCGCACCCGCATAGCCGCCGAAGATAAGGCTTTGAACGATGCCGAGCGCCAAGCTTCGAACATCGAAACCGGTCAGCCCCAGGTAGAACTGCAGCCATGGCCTATGCAGACCCCATTCCGGGGAGATGAAACCGAGCAGCATGCACAGCAGGAATGAGATGGTGGCGAAAGCGGCGAGCGTCGCGCCGAGCACCGGCACGGAGACATGCCCCGGCATCGCCGGGGAACTTGCAGGTTGAGCATGAAGAACAGTGTTTGCCATCGAACGATCCTCCGACCGGCCGCGGTTGCAGCCGTGACGACAGCGCAATCATCTGCCCGCTCGTCGCAAACTTCCTTGATTCAAATCAAATACGGAAGCCGCCCGACGCTAAGGCTCGCCCGGCGCCTTCGAATGCCGCTTGTACGCGAGATGCGGTCAGGGGAGCCCAGCTTTGCGGTAACCATCGACGAAATGCTCAAGCGTAGCCGCCTCGCGGAAAGGCTCCATCGTCGCCCAGTGACTGGTTGAAAAATGGGGGTTGGCGACGAGGAACAGTTCGGCTTCGGCACGCGCCTCGTCGAGCCGGCCGAGCTGGGCCAGGCTGGCCGCCAGGAACCGGCGTGAGCTTGTGCGATAGGTCTCATCCCGCCGCAGCGTCTCGATAGCGGCCTCGTATTTCCCCGCCGCATACTGCGCTTGGCCGAGCGCCAGATAATACCAGCTTGCCGGAAAGGGGTTCAGCCGGAATGCCTTGCCGATATGCTCCAGCCCCTCGTCGATCCGTCCGGCGAGGACCGAGATATCGGATAATGCGGCAAAGGTGTCCGCCTCATTCGGATCGAGTTCGATTGCCTTGGCGAATTGAGCATCCGCCTCGACGAAATCGCGTGCATAAGCAAGCAGATAGGCGAGAACCCAACGGCAGCCGGCATCGTTCGGATCGATCGCAATAGCCTTACGCGCCAGTTCCAGAGCAGCGTCGCGGTTCGATTCCGTCGGCCCGCCGCTATGGACCCATCCCATCCAGTGGTTCATGGCAAGCCAGCGATAGGCCTCGGCATAGTCCGGGTCGAGGCTGACAGCGCGCGTCAGCATCAGATGCGCTTCCTCGGCTGCCTGCGGGGAATCGTCCATCAGCTTGCGCGCCCGCACGCAAAGGTCGTAGGCATCGAGGTTCTTCGGCCGATTTCGCGGCGGCGGCGCGCGCAGCCGACCGAGCAGCGCTTCGACGATCCTGGCCGTCACCTCGTCCTGAACCGCGAAGATATCGTCCAGGCTGCGATCGATGCGATCCGCCCAGAGATGATCGCCGCTCGCCGCGTCGATCAGCTTGGCGTTGATGCGCACGCGCCCGGCGGCACGCCTTGCGCTGCCCTCGAGCAGGTAGCGCACACCGAGCTCCTCGGCGATTTCTCGCACGTGCGTGGCTCGGCCCTTGTAGGCGAAGACCGAGTTGCGGGCGATGACGAACAGCCCGGGCATCCTGGAGAGGTCGGTGATAAGGTCTTCCGTCAGCCCGTCCGCGAAGGATTCCTGTTCGGGATCGTTGCCGATATTCAGGAAGGGCAGCACGGCGATCGACGGTTTATCAGGCAGCGGCAAGGTTTTTCGCCTCATGCCGCTCAGCCGATGCACGGCTCCCGTGAAGCGGTAACCGACGCGCGGAACCGTTGCAATCCATTCACCGCCGCCGGCGGACGAGCCGAGCAGCTTGCGCAGCCGCGCGATCTGGACGGTGAGGTTGCCTTCCTCGACCGCCATGCCTTGCCAGGCCGCGTCCATCAGATCGGTCTTCGCGAGGATTTCTCCCGTTCGCCCGACGAGCGCCGCAAGCAGCTTCAGCCCGCGGTGGCTGATGGCAACGGGATCATCGTTCCGAAGCAGCGTTCCCGCATCCGGATCAAGCACGAACGGACCAAAGGCAAAGCGCGATCCCTGCATAAAGCGGATCTATAGTCCGTTTGGAAGTTTTTGAGAACGTTTTGGCGAGGCTTAATTACGCCGCTCCCCCTATCCTGCAGAATTCCATCCTCTTTCAACTCATGGGCTCGACCCACCATTGATCAAGGAGGAGATCTGCATGACCACCGCAAGCACGACATCACAGAGGGAGGATCGGATTCCATGGACTGCGATGGCCGGCATTATCGCGACGGTGACGGTGTTTGCCGCGGCGCAGGGACTGACCTACCCGCTGCTGAGTTTCATCCTGGAGCGACAGGGAATAACATCAGGCCTGATCGGCCTCTCGGCAGCGATGACGCCACTGGGTTTCATCATATCGGCGCCCCTCATTCCGGCGCTTTCGCGAGGCGTAGGCGGGGCGCGGCTGGCCATCCTCTGTTCGATCCTGGCTGCCCTTACCCTGGTCGCGATTGCCGGGACCCAGCAGGTCTGGGCCTGGATGCCGCTGCGTTTCCTGCTCGGCTTCTTTGCCAATCCGCTCTACGTGATCAGCGAAACCTGGCTGATCACGATCACGCCGGCACCGCGCCGCGGCCGAATCCTCGGCCTCTATTCATCGATCGTTTCGGCTGGTTTCGGCATCGGCCCACTATCCCTGGGCCTCGCCGGCACGGAAGGCTGGCCCCCCTTCACGATCGGCATCACGGCCTTCCTTGCCTGCGGCCTGATCGTGCTTGCCGTTGCCCCACACCTGCCTGACATGCCCGACGAAGGCAAGGCAACGTCGGTCGGCGGCTTCTTCGCGCTGGCGCCGCTGCTGCTGTTTGCGGTTTTCACCGCCGCCGCCTTCGAGCAGATCCTGCTTTCCCTGTTCACCGTTTATGGAACGGTACTCGGCAGCGCCGAGGAGCGTATCGCTTCGCTCATCACTTGTTTCGTCGCCGGCAATGCCATACTGCAGATCCTGCTCGGGCGGGCGGCCGAGCGGTTCGGCGCGCCGCGGACCATGTTGTTCTGTGTGCTGGCTTGCCTCACCGGCTGCCTGCTGCTGGCGTTCATCTTCAACACCTGGCTCGTCTGGCCGCTGGTTTTTGTCTGGGGCGGTGTCTCCTTCGGGCTCTACACCACATCGCTGATCGAGCTCGGCGAGCGTTTCAACGGCTGGACCCTGCTCGCCGGCAATGCAGCCTTCGCCTTCGCATGGGGCATCGGCGGCATGGCGGGCTCGCCGGCGGCCGGACTGGCGATGCAGCTGATCGGGCCTCAGGGTCTGCCACTATCTCTCGGTCTGCTCAGCGGTGTCCTGGCATTGCTTCTTTGGGGTGAGAAACGGCGCGGCGCCGCCTCTGACCGGCGCCCTCCCCGATCGCCGCAGTGAAGTGTCAGATCAATGTCATCGAAACCCTTTAAAGCGCCCCGCAATGAATTGGATTGATGCGAGGTGCTTTTGATGGCGACATTGCAGCAGGTCGCGTTCCGGGCAGGATGTTCGCTGGCGACCGCAAGCAGAGTTCTCAGCCGCAACGGACCAGCCAGCGATCTGATGGTGCGCAGGGTGCGCCGCGCCGCCGCAGAACTCGGCTATCATGCGGCCGGACGGCTCGGCCGCAGGCCGGTGGTCGGCGTCTTAATTCCAAGCATCACCAATCCGGTCTTTGCCTCGTCGCTGTCAAGCATCCAGAACCGCATGCTGGTCGCCGGCCATGGCGTGTTGATCGCCCAGTCGAATTACGATCCGGCACGCGAGGCCGATGCCGTCGCGGCGCTGCTGAACGACCGACCGACAGGGCTGATCCTGACTGTTTGCGATCCGTCGACCAGCGAGGCGCTGCTTGCCAGGCTGCCGCCGACCGTGCTGCTCCACAACCGGCCGACGGCACAGTTTCCGGCGGCGGTCACCGCCGACAATCGCGGCGCCGGCCGGGAGATCGCCACCTTCCTGATCGGCAGGGGCCATCGCCGCATTCTCTTCCTCTCCGGCAATTTCGCCGCCTCCGACCGGGCGCGGCTTCGCTACCAGGGTTATCTCGACGCGCTGGCCGAGGCCGGGCTGGCACCACTCGATGCCGTGCAGATCCCCTTCGTCGGCAGTTACGACCAGCTCGATCTCAGCACCATCATGACCGCGCTTGCGCCGACGGCGATCATCGCCTCCAACGATCTTCTGGCGCTCGGCGTCATTGGCGCGCTGAAGCGTGAGGGGCTTTCGGTGCCTGGGGATATTTCGGTCGCCGGCTTCGACGGCATCGCCATCGGCCGGCTGATCGATCCGCCGCTGACGACCATTGAAATGCCGGATGCCAGCATGGGGGCGACGGCGGCCTCGCTGCTTCTCGACATGGCGGAGAATGCCGCCCCTGCCCGCCATCTCGATGTCGCCTTTACGCTGCGCCGCGGCGGCACGGTGCGGCCCATCTGAGACGCTTGAAAACAAGAAGGGCCGCCCTGCGCTCGGCGTAGCGGCCCAACTCTTTCCTTATCGGAAAAGCGATCAGCTGCGCGGCAGCATGCCCTCGACATCAGCGGCCGCGTCGTCGAGCGCTTCCTTCGGCTCGGCCGACTGGTCGACGATGCGCGAGAGGTTGTCGACGATCGTCTGGGTGACCTTGACGCCGTTCGAGCCGGGGAAGGCATACCAGGGGATCATCACCGGCATCTGGCTGAGGCCAGCCTGGAACAGCGGGTTCTGCTTGTAGAAATCGCCGAGATATTCGGGCGACTTGGCGGCGAGCTCGTTGTTCGGGACATAACCGGTGCCGGGCACGACGACCGAGGCGCCGTAAGGGCCGGCAGCGAATTTGGCGAACTTCCAGGCGGCGTCCTGCTTGGCGGCGTCATGCGTTACGATGACGACGGCGTTACCGCCCGTCGGCAAGCGGCCGCTTAGCGGATCGATCAGCGGGATCTTGGCGGTGCGCAGATCGAACTTGTTACCAACGTTCTTGATCGTATTGCGCAAGGCGCCCGTCGTCTGGAATTCGAAACCGACCTTGCCGGCCGCGAAAGCCTGTTCGCCGGCGGGCTTGGTGAAAACCGGCATGCCGCCTTCGGTGACGAGGCGATGCAGGACTTCGACGGCCTTCTTGCCCTCCGGACCGTTGAAGGCGACCTTGCTTTCGTCGTCGCTCAGCATCTTGCCGCCGGCGCCGAAGAGGAGCGCGGAAAACATCCAGTCATCGCCCTGCCAGCGGAAATCGATGCCGTCGACGCCGTTGCCGAGCGCTTTGATCTTACCACCGAGCGCGATGACCTCGTCCCAGGTCTTCGGCGGATTATCGGGATTGCCGCCGGCCGCCTTCACGAGATCGGCGTTGTAATACATGATCGGGTTGGAAGTGGCGAAAGCGAGACCGACCTGCTTGCCCTTGACCTGGGCGAGCTTGAGGATCGTGTCAGAGAAGCCCTGCTCGGCCATGTTGCCGTCCTTCTGGACGAGCGGGCCGAGATCGATGGCGACGTCGCGCTCGTCGAGCATGCGCAGGCGGTTCAGGCCGATAAAGGTGATGTCGGGCATTTCGCTGGTGCCGGCCTGACGAAGGATCGTCTGGATGCCTTCCTCATAGGTCGCGGACGGGCTGGCGAACTGGATCTTGATGTCGGGGTTCTCAGCCATGAATTTCTTCGAGATCGTGTCCATCACGTCCTTGAAGAAGCCCGGCATCGGGTAATGAACCGTCAGCGTCGTCTCGGCATGCGCCGGAAGCGCGATTGCCAGGGATACGGCCGCTGCGGCGAGAAGCTGGGTGATATGTTTCATCGCTCGTTCTCCTGAGTTGAACCGATCAGCCTTTGAGACCGGTCATGGTGATGCCCTCGACGAAACGCTTCTGCGCAAGCAGGAAGGCGATGACGAGGGGAAGGGTAATCATGAGGGTGGCGGCCATTAGCGCGCCGTAGTCGTCGCCGGCTTCGGCGGCGCGAAAATACATCAGCCCGAGCGGCGGCGTGGCGTAGTCCTGCCTGCTGATGACGACCAGCGGCCAGTAGAGGTCATTCCAGTGCGCGACGACCGAGAAGATGGCGAAGGCAGTGACTGCAGGCCAGGCATTCGGCACGATGACGCGAGCGACGATGCCGAGCTCGGACATGCCGTCGAGACGCGCAGCATGGATGAGATCATCCGGCATGGCGCGAAAGAACTGCAGAAACATGAAGATCGCGAAGACCGAAATGGTGAAGGGCGCAACGAGGGCGGCGTAGCCGTTGAGCAGCGAGGCGTGGTCGAAGGCGACATAGAGCGGCAAGGCGGTCGCATGGATCGGCACCAGCAGGCCGAGCATGACCAGCACTATCATGGCACGGGCGGCCCCAAAGCGCAGCTTCGCCATCGCATAGGCGCAAGGGATCGCCACCAGCACCTGGAAGAAGAAGATCAGCCCACAGACGACGACGCCGTTCCACAGGAGCCGCGCCATCGGCACCCGGCTCAGGGCCCTGGCAAAATTCTCCGCATAGGTGAGGTGCGCCGGGATCAACGACAGCGACGAAGTAAAAATATCGCTCTGCGCCTTGCCTGCCGCCGAAATCATGAAGACGTAGGGCGAAAGGAAGATGATCGCGCCCAGGGAAAGCAGCGTCAGGCGGATGATCCGGCCGAGGGAAAAAGCGCGCGTCATGTGTAATGCACCCGCCGATCGAGGATGCGGAACTGCAGGAACATCAGCACCACGAGGATCAGGAGAAAGACAACGGTCATCGCCGAGGCGTAGCCGACGCGCAGGTAGACGAAACCTTCCTGGTAGATGGTAAAGAGCAGCACCTCCGACGCCTTGTTCGGCCCGCCTTCCGTCAGCGTCTTGACCGTCTCGAAGACCTTCACCGCGTTGGTGATGCTGATCGTGATGACGAAGAGCGTCGTCGGCCCGAGCATTGGCCAGGTGACGAGCAGGAAGCGATCGAGGGCGGATTTGGCGCCGTCCACTTCGGCTGCCGCGTAAAGTTCGCGCGGGATCGCCGTCAGCCCGGCCAGGAACAACACCATGTTGAAGCCGGCCGACTGCCAGACGCCGATGATCGAGAGGCTGTAGAGCACCGTGCCGGAACTGCCCAGCCAGTTCGGCCCTGGCAATCCCGCCAATGCCAGAAGCGCGTTGATGGGTCCGATGGTCGGATGAAACATATATTGCCAGACGGTCGCCATAGCGACGATCAGTGAGGCGACCGGCAGGAAATAAGCGGTGCGGAAGAAGCTGCGCGCCGCCGTCTCGCTCTCGATCAGCATGGCGATACCGAGGCCGAGAAGGATCGAGACGGGCGCGACGATCGCCGTATAGACCGTCGTATTCCAGAGCGACTTGCGGAACGTGCGGTCGGTGATCAAATGCGCGTAATTCTCGAAGCCGACGAAGCGGAACTTGCCGTAGCCGAGTTCGAAATCGGTAAAGCCGAGGAAGATGACAGCCGCGACCGGCAAAAGCACGAAGAGGAACAGCAGCACGATCGCCGGCAGCACCAGCATCCAGGCGATGCGGGCCTCGCTGCTCCGATGTGCAACGGCGGGATTGCCAACTACGCCCATGGAAACGACGTTAGCCATGCGCCCTCTCCCGCGCGATATCGCCTGCGGCGAGCTCATTGCCGGCCTCCGCGCGAGCGGCCAGCCGGCTGCCATCCTTGGCGAAAGCCATCGTCCGGCCTGTGGCAAGCCGCAGCCCGACCGGATCGCCGGCGGCGAGGCCTGCAGCCTCCGGCGGCTGAACCTTGGCGATCACGGTCTCGCCGATCGCATCGAGACGGCAATGGAGGATGACCTCCGATCCCAGGAACTCGACGCGCTCGATCCGGGCGGCAAGCCCGTCCTGGCGGTTCCGGTCGAGAGAGACGAACTCGGGGCGAATGGCGAGCGTGACCGGCATCTTGCCGGCGGGCGAGTTTTCCAGCGTCAGGCGCAGGTCGCCAAAGGCAACCACACCGTCTTCGGCTTCCGCCGGCAGTTGATTGATGCGCGGCTGGCCGATGAAACGGGCGACCTCGACATGGGCGGGATCGTCATAGATGACCTCGGGGCTTGCGATCTGCAGCAACCGGCCGCCCATCATCACGGCGACGCGATCCGCCATCGACAGCGCTTCCGCCTGATCATGGGTGACGTAGAGCGTCGGCACGCCGGCGCGGCGATGCAGGTCGACGATCTCGCCCCGGGCGTGGACGCGCAGGTTGGCGTCGAGGTTGGACAGCGGCTCGTCCATCAGGAAGATGCTCGGCCGGCGCACCATGGCGCGGGCGAGCGCCACGCGCTGGCGCTGACCGCCGGACATCTGGCCGGGCTTGCGGTCGAGCAGGTGTTCGATCTTGAGTGATGTCGCCATTTCCCTGACGTCGCGGGCGATCGCCGCGCGGATGGCGCGCTGGCTCGGCATCAACGAACCGATGAAGGGCAGCCGCTGCATGTTCGACAGGCGGCGCATCGCCAACGGCACGGCGATATTCTGCGACGCCGTCAGATGCGGATAGAGGGCGTAGGACTGAAAGACCATGGCGATGTTGCGGTCGGCGGCTGCCACGCCCGACATATCTTTCCCGCCGATCAGGATCTCGCCCCCGTTGGCGTGGTCGAGGCCGGCAAGCACGCGCAGGAGCGTGCTCTTGCCGCAGCCGGAAGGACCCACCAGCGCGATGAATTCGCCGCCGCCGACATCGAGGCTGACGCCATTCAGGATCTGGTTACCGGCGAAGGACTTGGTGATGCCGCGAAGCGAGAGCGCGCTCATTCCACCGGTTCCCGCTGCTTGACCGCCTGGGGATAGACCTCGTGAACGACGTCATCGAGCACATGCGCGGTCATGCCGGGCACGGCGACGATCGCGCTTGCGACCGACGTATCGAACTCGTGGACGACGGCGCCGATCAGGCGCTCGCCCGGCATTTCCCGCTCCATCTTATCGATGATGAAGGCCGCCGACGGCCCCCATGTCAGCTGGGTGTTGCCGAAGCCGCCCTGCCAGGCCCAATGGAGGTGGCCGCTGGCGAAAAGAGCCACGTCATGGGCGGCGATCAGCTCGTAGAGCTGCTGGCGCTGAGCCGGCCGGACGCTCCAATAGCCGGTATCGCCTTCGTCGGGTGCATCCACGAACAGCGGCTTATGCGCGAACAGGGCCACGCGCCGCCCGGCCCTGTCGGCAAGCGCCCGCTCGAGCCATTCGAACTGCGCCTGCTCCTCATCGTCCTCATGACCGAGAAGCAGCGCGTTCAAGCCGATGAAGCGCCAGCCGGCTCCATCTTCCAGCCAGCGATCGGGGCCGGCGACGCTGCGCCAGCGGGCCAGCCGCTCGGCATTGACGGGCTGGTCCGAACCCTTGAGGTGGCCGACATCGTGATTGCCGGGAACGATTAGCATCGGGATCGATACCTGGCGCATGAGATCCATCGAGAAGACGATGTCCTCGTCCTTGTCGGCGCCGTCGACGGTGAGATCACCGGTATGGACGATCAGATCGGCGCCGGTCTCTTCGATCCAGCTTAAAAGTGGTGCCCAGTTGCCGTTGAAATGCGGCTTGCCGGGGCTGAAATGCGTGTCGGTGATCTGAATGATTTTCATGGGGCGCGCGCGTCTCCGAGAACCTCGGAAGCGTCTCCTGGACGCTCCCTTCTCGGCCCCTCTCTAGAGGGCTCCCATGTCAATCAGACAGCTGCGGTTTTCAGCTGTTTTTCAGTTTTGACGTCAATCCGTCACACAGGCGCAGGCCGCTCCCGCATCGGGAGCCGGCTAACCTGCGGGATCGGATGGAGATCAATGCCGCGGCGCGTTGGCGGGAATGGACGATACCGTCGCCGAAACGGGGTCGCTTGCCGGAAAGGTGTCCTCGAGACCTTCGTTAAGCTCCTCTTCCAGCGTTTCGCTATCGTGGGTGGAACGCGCGCTCGGCTGGCCGACGAGGCCCTTGCTGCCTTCGTCAAAATTGCCGTTGCTCAGGGCGTCGTACCGGTTGATGCTGCCGTCCGCGTTGCGGCCCGGAAAGGCGGTCAGCTGAACCATCATCACCTTGGCGTGGTCGAGCGCCGTCGAACTGTCGAGCTCGCCATGGGAATTGTTGATTTTGACGGCAATCGACTCTCCTCCCTCGCCCAGGAATTCCACAATGAAGAAGTTGCCGGACTGTGTCACGCGCGTATCAATCAACTGCATGGGAGCCTCCTGTGTTCATGCCAAACCAACGGCGATCAGCAGCAGGAGTTCCACAACGACGCCATTTCCATGCTGTGCATGCTGCGCCGAGGGTCAGATCCGCTGAAACTCGGCTGGCTTTTATGGTTAATTTATTAATAATTCGGAGTTTATATTGGAACCAGGCGGCCTTTCCGCATGTTGTTGCTGCGCCGTGGAGGAACCTCGATGATCCTGAAAATCCTTGCTCCCAAGATCGACGCCGATTGCCATGATACCGGCACCTATTCCGACGGGATCTTCGCCGAAAACCGCATCGACCTTTCGTCGCGCGGTGACGGCCGCCGTCGTTCCCCACATGAACGCGATTACGGCGCCGACAGAAAACTGGAAAAACTGCCGCTCGGCTTCGTCTAAGCAGCCTGCGGAAGGCCATAACCTCCTCTTGCCGGCCGGATGATCCCGGCCACATTCTCCTGTGACGCCACTCGCGCAGGTCAGGAGAACCCTTTGCCCTGGATCGCCTACATCGCCCATTTCATCGCCGCGGCCTTTCTGGTCAACGGCATCCCGCATTTCGTCAACGGCGCCAGCGGCCGGCGCTTCCGCACCCCGTTCGCCAATCCAAGTTCGCCGACGGTGAATGTCATATGGGGCTGGGCGAACTTCCTCATCGCCTTCCTGCTCTTTGCCAATATCGGGCCGCTCTATATCGGCACTCCGGGCGATACGATCTTCGCCGCGGCTGGCATGCTCGTCACCGGCATCCTGCTCGCCCGCTTCTTCGGAGGTGACGGCATCTAGAGCTTTCCTACGCATATGTTACTTGCATGATGATAGTCACTCCTGTACTGACATCTGCCATGCAGCGGACAAGTTTCAGCCAATTCAAATGCCCGGCGGCGCGCGCGCTGGACAGCGTCGGCGACTGGTGGAGCATCCTGATCCTGCGCGACGCCTTCCAGGGGCTGTCGCGCTTCGACGACTTCCAAAAAAGCCTCGGCGTGGCCCCGAACATCCTGACGCGACGGCTGAAACACCTGACGGATGAAGGGCTGTTCGAACGACGGCTCTACCAGCAGCGCCCTGCCCGCTACGAATATCTGCTGACAGAAAAGGGGCGCGATTTCTTTCCGGTGCTGATGGCGCTGTTTTCCTGGGGAAGTCGGCACATTCCGGAAGAGGATCTCGCCTTTCTACTCAGCGACGCCGCCTCCGGCAAAGCGCGCGAGACGGTCCTTGTGGACGCACGAACCGGCGAAGAAGTAACGCCCCAAAACACCAGCCTGCTCGCTGGACCAGCCGCCGACGACGAGGTGCGTGCGCGGATCGCCCGCATGCGCGCCTGGTATCTCGGCATCGACGCATAGAGAGGAAAATACCATGGATCGCATCGTTGTCACCGGCATGGGACTTGTCTCGCCCCTCGGCACCGGCGTCGAGCCTGCCTGGAAACGTCTCGTCGACGGCGCCTCCGGTCTGAGGGTGCTGCCGGCCGATGTCGTCGGCGAGCTTTCGGCCAAGGTTGGCGGTGTCGTCCCCGGCCTCATCGAGGATGTCGAGGCTGGTTTCGACCCCGACCGCTCCATCACGCCGAAGGACCAGAAAAAAATGGATCGCTTCATCCAGTTCGCCATGGCGGCGACGGAGGAGGCGGTGAAGCAGGCAGGCTGGATGCCGACCGATGAAGGCAGCCGTGAACGCACCGCAACGATCATCGCTTCGGGCGTCGGCGGCTTTCCTGCGATCGCCGAAGCAGTGCGGATCGGCGAGACGCGAGGCGTGCGGCGGCTATCGCCCTTCACCGTGCCCTCCTTCCTCGTCAACCTCGCCGCCGGCCAGGTCAGCATCCGCTATGGGTTCAAGGGTCCGCTCGGCGCGCCGGTGACGGCCTGTGCCGCCAGCGTCCAGGCTATTGGTGATGCGGCGCGGTTGATCCGCTCCGGCGAAGCCGATGTGGCGATCTGCGGCGGTGCCGAGGCCTGCATCGACAAGGTAAGCCTCGGCGGCTTTGCCGCCGCGCGTGCGCTTTCCACCGGCTTCAACGAGACGCCGGAACTGGCCTCGCGGCCCTTCGACACAGCGCGCGACGGTTTCGTCATGGGCGAAGGCGCCGGCATCCTGGTGATCGAAACGCTGAACCATGCGCTGGCCCGCGGGGCCACACCGCTTGCAGAACTCGTCGGCTACGGCACGGCGGCGGATGCCTACCACATGACCGCAGGCCCAGAAGATGGCAATGGCGCGCGCCGGGCGATGGAGGCAGCACTCAGGCAGGCGAAGATTCCGGCCTCGGAGGTCCGGCACCTCAATGCGCACGCGACGTCGACACCGGTCGGAGACAAAGGCGAAATCGCTGCGATCGGCACGGTCTTCGGCCGCAACGGCGCCATTGCCGTCAGCGCGACGAAGTCGGCGACCGGCCATCTGCTCGGCGCGGCCGGCGGGTTGGAAGCAATCTTCACCATTCTTGCGCTGCGCGATCAACTCGCGCCGCCGACCCGCAACCTCAATGAAGTCGATCCGGCCGCCGACGGCATCGATATCGTCGGCAAGACGGCGCGGCCGCTGGCGATGGACTATGCCATCACCAACGGCTTCGGTTTCGGCGGCGTCAATGCCAGCGCCCTGTTCCGGCGCTGGTCGTAACACGGCTGCGCAGTTTTGCTGGAATTGCGCCGGAAATCGCCTACACTTCCGCACTGTCGGGGATCTTTCTCCGACAGAGCCGGAGATCATCCATGCGCGCCTTCTTCGCAGTTCTCATCCTGTGTGCCGCGTCCCTCGTCTCCACCGTCTCAACCCGCGCCGAAGACCCGATCGACACGACACGGACGATGATCGAGGAGCAGATCAAAGCCTTCCTCAACGAGGATGCCGAGACCGCCTATTCCTTCGCCGCTCCCGCCATTAAGGCGATGTATCCCGACAAGAACCTGTTCTTCGCCATGGTGAAGAAGAGCTACGAGCCGGTCTATCATCCCGGCAATTACGCCTTTGGCCGCAGCCGCTCGATCGATAACGGCGCTCTGATCTACCACGAGGTGCTGATATCGGGCCGCGACGGCAGGGATTGGACGGCGATCTATCAGATGACCCGACAGCCGGACGGCAGCTACCGGATCAACGGCGTGCAGATGATGCCGGATGCCGACAGCAAAGGCATTTGAAGCGCTGTTCTTGGCTGGATGAAACACTGCCCGGCACTTGGATTCGTTGCACTAACCATTTTGAAATCGTGCTGGAGTAAAAATCCGTCAGCGGGGGATTGGCGGGTTGAATACAGGCAAGCAGTTTTTCACGGCACTTGAAGCGTTGCGAGGAATCGCGGCCATCGTGGTCATGTTCCTACACACTGGCGGCACGCTTGGTCCGATACCTGTCAACATCAGCTACCTTGCCGTTGACCTTTTCTTTCTTTTGAGCGGCGTCGTGCTTGCGAATTCGTACGAATGGCAACTGGCAACGGGACAGATTTCGCCTGCAGGATTTCTGCTGCAGCGTATCATTCGGCTTTATCCTGTATATCTGCTTTCTCTGCCTGTTGGCCTTGTCAGCTATGGAATTCAATTCGGCTTCGATTGCCTCACCCTGGCCGGACTTCTTCTGAAGGCGGTTCTGTTCATTCCAAACGCAGGCACGGGCGGCGCCTTTCCTCTGAACGGGCCTAGTTGGTCGCTCTTCTTCGAACTCTGGGCCGGAGTGCTGTTTTCCGTTCTTCTGGTGCGACTATCGTCCAGAATCTTGCTCGCCATCGCCCTCGCAACAGCGGGTATCACCTTGTACGGTGCCCTTGGGGGCAATTTCGACATTGGCCATCAGGCGGGCTATTTCGGATTTGGCTTCTCGAGAATTTTGTTCTCGTTCTCGCTCGGGATCTGCCTTCGCAGGTTGCACGAACTTCGGAGGCCGAATGCGGTCAATAGAGGCAATACCATCGGCATTTTCCTCTGTGGTTTGCTGATTGTGATCACGAATATACCCGCGAGCACATTCTACGGTTTTCCCTATTTTGATCTTTTCGTATGCTTCGTGATTTTCCCGGCCATTGTCTGGGTCGCAATGCGCACGAGGCAGACCGGCCTAATCGGGCTGGCATTCCGTTGGCTGGGGATCGTTTCCTATCCGATTTATATACTGCACGCCCCCATCTTCGAGTTGCTGCATTTACTGCGGCAAAAGGGCTTTGACCTCCCGGCCTCTCCGGCAGCTGGGATGGTCGTCGTGATAGCGATTATCATCATGGCGGGCATCGTCGCCATTCACTTCGACGAGCCAGTGCGCAAAAAGCTCAAGACAATGACTGCGCCAAGACCAGCATCTGAGCTTCCCGCGGGGGCGAGCTAGCCTCAAACCGGGTCGAGATCGCCCCTTGCCCATTCCTCCATGGTCTCCGCCATGAAGTCGGCGAAGCGGCCTTCGGCGATCGCCTTGCGGATGCCCTGCATCAGTTCCTGGTAATAGGCGAGATTGTGCCAGGAGAGCAGCATGCCGCCGAGCGCCTCATTGGCGCGGACGAGATGGTGCAGATAGGCGCGGGAATAATCGCGCGAGGCCGGGCAGTTCGACTGTTCGTCGAGCGGACGCATGTCCTCGGCATGACGGGCGTTGCGGATATTGACCTTGCCGCGGCGGGTGAAGGCCAGGCCATGGCGGCCGGAGCGGGTCGGCATGACGCAGTCGAACATGTCGATGCCACGGGCGACAGATTTGAGGATATCGTCAGGCGTGCCGACGCCCATGAGGTAACGGGGCTTCTCACCCGGAAGCACGGGCAACGTCGTTTCCAGCATCCGCAGCATTACATCCTGCGGCTCGCCGACGGCAAGACCGCCGACAGCGTATCCCTTGAGGTCGAGCTTGGTCAGCTCCTCGGCCGAACGGACGCGCAGCGCCGGGATGTCGCCGCCCTGGACGATGCCGAACATGGCCTTGCCGGGCTGCTCGCCGAAGGCCACCTTGCAGCGCTCGGCCCAGCGCAGCGACATTTCCATGGCGCGCTCGATCTCCTTCGGCTCGGCCGGCAGCGCCACGCATTCGTCGAGCTGCATCTGGATGTCGGAGCCGAGCAGGCCCTGGATTTCGATCGAGCGCTCCGGCGACATGTGGTGCAGGCTGCCGTCGACATGCGACTTGAAGGTGACACCCTGCTCGTCGAGCTTGCGCAGGCCGGACAGCGACATGACCTGGAAGCCGCCCGAATCCGTCAGGATAGGATGTTCCCAGCGGATCAGCTTGTGCAGGCCGCCGAGGCGGGCGACGCGCTCCGCTGTCGGGCGCAGCATCAGGTGATAGGTATTGCCGAGAATGATGTCAGCGCCGGTCTCGCGCACCTGGTCGAGATACATGGCCTTGACGGTTCCGACCGTCCCGACCGGCATGAAGGCCGGTGTGCGGATTTCGCCGCGCGGCATGGAAATCTCACCGAGACGGGCGCCGGCATCGGTCTTCTCGAGCGTGAATTGGAAGTTCTCTGTCATCTAGTCTTTCCGGAAAAGAAGGCTCGCGTCGCCGTAGGAGTAGAAGCGGTAGCCCATGGAAATAGCGTGTTCATAGGCCGCATGCATGGTTTCGAAGCCGGCGAAGGCCGAGACCAGCATGAACAGGGTCGAGCGCGGCAGGTGGAAATTGGTCATCAGCATGTCGACCGCCTTGAAACGGTAGCCGGGCGTGATGAAGATCCCGGTGGCGCCGGCCCAGGGCTTGATCTCTCCACTTTCCTCGGCGGCGCTCTCGATCAGCCGCAGCGAGGTGGTGCCGACACAGACGATACGCCCGCCTCTTTGCTTTACCGCGTTCAGCCGGGCAGCAGTTTCTGCGCTGACGTAACCGCTTTCGAGATGCATCTTGTGATCGGCGGTATCGTCAGCCTTCACAGGCAGGAAAGTTCCGGCGCCGACATGCAGAGTGACGAAATGGCGTTCGATACCGGCCTTGTCGAGGGTCTCAAACAGGCCAGGCGTGAAGTGCAGGCCGGCGGTGGGGGCTGCAACGGCGCCCTCCTCGCGGGCATAGATCGTCTGGTAGTCGATGCGGTCGCGCTCGTCCTCGGGGCGTTTGGCGGCGATATAGGGCGGCAGCGGAATATGGCCGACGGCGCCAATCGCCTCGTCGAGCGCCGGACCGGAAAGATCGAAGGCGAGGGTCACTTCGCCGGCTTCGCCCTTTTCCTCCACCGTCGCATCGAGCGAGCCGATCATGCAGCTTTCGCCACTGTGGCCAAAGGCGATGCGATCGCCCTCCCTGATGCGCTTGCCCGGCTTGGCGAAGGCCTTCCAGCGGCTGGGACCGACGCGCATGTGCAGCGTCGCTGAGACCTGCTGCCCGCCAGCGCCGTCGCGATGACGGATGCCCTCGAGCTGGGCGGGAATGACCTTCGTGTCGTTGAAGACAAGCGCGTCCCCGGCGCGCAGAAATGACGGCAGATCGGAAACACGATGATCCGATAGTGCGCTTGCCGCATTTGCATTCACGACGAGCAGCCGTGCGCTGTCACGCGGCTCGGCGGGCCGCAGGGCGATGCGCTCCTCGGGCAGATCGAAATCGAAAAGGTCAACGCGCATAAGTGTACTTTCAGGCAAAGCGAAACCCGCCCCGCGCTCTCGCGCAAGGGCGGGTTTCAGCAAACATCACAATCAGACGTCGGCGGCAACCCGCATCGAGACGATCGAGTCCGGATCGGAGACCGGTTCGCCGCGCTTGATCTTGTCGACATTGTCCATGCCTTCGATCACTTGGCCCCAGACGGAATACTGCTTGTTCAGCCACGGCGCGTCGGTGAAGCAGATGAAGAACTGCGAGTTGGCCGAGTTCGGGTTCTGCGAACGGGCCATCGAGCAGGTGCCGCGAACATGCGAGGTCGCGGAGAATTCAGCCTTCAGGTCCGGCTTGGAGGAGCCGCCCATGCCGGCTCGGCCGGGATTGAAGGTTTCAGAACCCTTCTTGCCATATTCGACGTCGCCAGTCTGGGCCATGAAATCCTGAATGACGCGGTGGAAAACGACGCCGTCATAGGCCTTCTCGCGGGCGAGTTCCTTGATGCGGGCAACGTGCTCCGGAGCGACCTGCGGCAGCAGCTGAATGACAACCTTGCCCTTGGTGGTTTCCAGAATGATGGTGTTTTCGGGATCCTTGATCTCGGCCATTGTCTTCTCCTCTTGTTTCTCTTGTAACTTACTTCTTGCCCAGGGTGACCTTGATCATCCGGTCGGGATTTTTGACTTCGCCGTTCTGGCCTTCGCCACGCTTGATCTTGTCGACATTTTCCATGCCGGAAACGACCTTGCCGACGACGGTATACTGGCCGTTCAGGAAAGAACCGTCGGCAAACATGATGAAGAACTGCGAATTGGCGGAATTCGGATCCTGCGAACGAGCCATGCCGACAGTGCCGCGCACGAACGGGGTCTTAGAGAATTCAGCCGGGATGTCGGGCATGTCGGAGGAGCCGGTGCCGGCAAGGCTGGCATCGAAGCCCTTTTCCATGTTGCCGTATTTGACGTCGCCGGTCTGGGCCATGAAGCCGTCGATGACGCGGTGGAAGGCGACGTTGTCATATTCGCCCTTCTTGGCGAGCGCCTCGATCTGGTCGACATGCTTCGGCGCCACATCCGGCATCAGCTGGATCACCACCGGGCCGTTCTTCAGCTGAATGGTGAGATAATGATCGGCCGACTGGGCCAAGGCATCCCCCGCGAAGGAGGCAAGATATAGCACGCCGGCAAATGCGAGATAAAAGAGTTTCATGTGAGCTCCGTTGCGGCGTTATCCGCCTAGGCTTTGCGCTTGCTAGTTTGGGCGCTTGGATGTGAGGGCTTGCAAGACCGCGGCCGGGACGAAAGCGCTGACATCGCCGCCCATGGCGGCGATCTGGCGGACCAATGTGGCGGTAATGGGCCGCGACGCCGTGCCGGCCGGCAAAAAGATGGTCTGGATATCTGGCGCCATCGTTCTGTTCATGCCGGCCATCTGCATTTCGTAGTCGAGATCCGTGCCATCGCGAAGGCCGCGGATCAGAAGTGTGGCGCCATGGGCGCGGGCGGCATGGACGACCAGATTGTCGAAGGCGACGACGGTGATGTCGCCGGTCTTGCCGGGCAAGGCTTCGGCCAGCGACAGGCGGATCAGCTCGGCTCGCTCTTCGAAAGAAAAGAGCGGCGCCTTGCCGGGATGGATGCCGATCGCGACGATGACTTTTTCGGCGACGTTCAGCGCCTGGACCAGAACATCCACATGTCCGTTGGTGATCGGGTCGAAGGACCCAGGATAAAAAGCTGTCGTCATCTGGCCCGGCCGTTGGTTTGACGCCTTTTGTCACGGATGCGGACTTGTCGCAAGTGATTTACCCGGCCGCGCCGCTCGGCTGAACAACGGATGAACATGCCATTCAAGGCCGTTTCAGGCGGGATCTGTTTAACTCGGATCATCAACAAAGCCGATGCCATTCCGGCAGCCGGCGCTCCCAAAAGATCGAAATCCATGCTGATCGTGCTCGTTGCGCTTGCCATTGTTTTCTCCCTCGCCGCCGAGATGGCGTATGGCTACTTCGCCGATCGCTACGAGGTGAACTGGGTGCGGCCGGAGCTTGCCGAACATGCGGCGATTGTACGCGCCCAAGGCCGCCTGCGCGGAAATGAGGGTCGGCTGCGAGAAAAAATCGGATTTCGAATCTGAACGCCAGATGAACGAGACATTCAAGGATGCTTCAGATCGCCATTGGTAAACACCCGCTCAACATCCGGCGGAACCATTTTTAAACGGATGCGTTCACTCAACCGACACAGAAATGCGTCAAAGCGCGGCAGGAAGGACTAATAATGCCCGGCAAGATTACGATGATTAACGTGCTCTGGATGGTCATGGTCACGGGCATGCTCACCGCAACTGTCGCTCTTTATGACCAGAAGGTCGATGCCTCCAAAGTTTATGGCCCTTATGCTTCGGCTCGCACGGCCGTACTGGGCCAGTACTGAGGAGCGAGTACGCAACTCCCCAGGAAAGGAATGCCTATGTTCACGATCTTGACAGTGCTCACCGCCCTCATCAGCGTCATGTTCATCGTGTCTGTGGCCTCGACGATATCAGCGCTGCGGCGTGAAGGCGAAGAGGTGAAGGCGCTGAACGAAAAGCATAGCGCGTTCTGACATTCCTCTCTTTCCCTCCCATGAGCGGCACCGTTCCGCTCCTGGGGCTTTCAAAGCCGGATGCACCCAGCGTCCGGCTTTTTTTCTTGGCCAGTGAGTGAGCCAACTGAATGCTTCAGCCTGAAAGCCGGGCTCTAACAGAAAAGGGCGGCTCGAAGCCGCCCCGTTCATTCGATTATTCTTCGGCAGCACCGCCCGGATCACCATCGGCGACCGGCGTCTCATCGGCGCCTTCGACGGCCCCTTCCGTCTCATCCTCCTCCGGCTCACTGATGCGCTCGACCGAGACGACCTTCTCGTCCTTGGCCGTCGAGAAGATGGTGACGCCCTTGGTGGCGCGGCTGGCGATGCGGATGCCGCCGACCGGCACACGGATGAGCTGACCGCCATCAGAGACGAGCATGATCTGATCGCCGTCATCGACCGGGAAGGCTGCAACCAGTTCGCCGATCTCGCCGGTTTTCGACGTATCGGTAGCGCGGATGCCCTTACCGCCGCGGCCGGAGATACGGAAATCGTAAGAGGACGAACGCTTGCCGAAGCCCTTTTCGGAGACGGTGAGCACGAACTGTTCGCGTGCCTTCAGCTCCTCGTAGCGTTCGTCGGAGAGCTGTCCCTCCTCGGTGACCTCCTCTCCGACGAGAGCGATATCCTCTTCATCAACGCCTATCGCCCGGCGTTCGGCGGCAGAGCGCTTGAGGTAGGCGGCCCGTTCCCATGGCTCGGCATCGACATGGCCGACGATCGTCATCGAGATGATGCGGTCGCCCTCGCCGAGATTGATGCCGCGCACCCCGATCGAGTTGCGGCCGGCAAAGACGCGGACATCGTCGACCGAGAAGCGGATGCACTGGCCGAGTGCCGTGGTCAAAAGAACGTCGTCCCGCTCGGTGCAAGTCTCGACGGAGAGGATTTCATCGCCCTCCTCTTCCAGCTTCATGGCGATCTTGCCGTTGCGGTTGACCTGAACGAAGTCCGACAGCTTGTTGCGGCGAACCGTACCGCGCGTCGTCGAGAACATGACGTCGAGATTATCCCAGCTCGCCTCGTCCTCGGGCAAGGGCAGGATGGTGGTGATGCGCTCGCCGGGTTCGAGCGGCAGCATGTTGATCAGCGCCTTGCCGCGCGAGGTCGGCGTGCCGATCGGCAGTCGCCAGACCTTCTCCTTATAGACGATGCCGCGGGAGGAGAAGAACAGGACTGGCGTATGGGTGTTGACCACGAATAGCCGGCTAACGAAATCTTCGTCGCGGGTGGTCATGCCGGAGCGGCCCTTGCCGCCGCGGCGCTGGGCACGGTAGGTGGTCAGCGGCACGCGCTTGATGTAACCAAGATGCGAGACGGTGACGACCATATCCTCGCGGGCGATCAGATCCTCGTCGTCCATTTCGAGGCCGCCATCGACGATCTCGGTGCGGCGTGGCGTGCCGAACTCGTCGCGGACGGCTGACAGTTCGTCCTTGACGATGGTCTGGATGCGCACACGCGAGGAAAGAATATCGAGGTAATCCCGGATTTCCTCGCCTATCTTATTGAGTTCATCACCGATTTCGTCACGGCCGAGTGCAGTCAGGCGGGCAAGGCGCAGCTCGAGAATGGCGCGCGCCTGCTCCTCGGAGAGGTTGTAGGTGAGGTCGTCGTTGATGCGGTGGCGCGGATCGTCGATCAGACGGATCAGGCTTTCGACATCTTCGGCCGGCCAGCGGCGCGTCATCAGCTCTTCGCGGGCCGACTGCGGATCGGGCGCCTGGCGAATGACGCGGATGACTTCGTCGATATTGGCGACGGCGATCGCGAGGCCAACCAAGACGTGCGCGCGCTCGCGCGCCTTGCGCAGCAGGAACTTCGTTCTCCGGCTAACGACTTCCTCGCGGAAAGAGACGAAGGCGCGCAGCATGTCGAGCAGGGTCAGCTGCTCCGGCTTGCCGCCGTTCAGCGCCACCATGTTGCAGCCGAAGGAGGTCTGCAGCGGCGTGTAGCGATAAAGCTGATTGAGGATGACCTCGGCATTGGCGTCGCGCTTCAATTCGATGACGACGCGATAGCCTTGGCGGTCGGATTCGTCGCGCAGGTCGGAGATGCCCTCGATGCGCTTTTCACGCACCAACTCGGCCATCTTCTCGATCATCGTCGCCTTGTTCACCTGGTAGGGAATTTCGGTGATGATGATCTGCTCGCGGTCGCCGCGCATCGGCTCGATGGTGGCGACGCCACGCATGATGACGGAGCCACGGCCGGTCTCGTAGGCCGAGCGGATACCGGCACGGCCGAGGATCTTGGCGCCCGTGGGGAAGTCAGGGCCGGGAATGATCTGCATCAGTTCCGGCAGCTCGATCGCCGGATCGTTGATCAGCGCGATGCAGCCGTCGATCACTTCGGAGAGGTTGTGCGGCGGAATATTGGTGGCCATGCCGACGGCGATGCCGCCGGCGCCGTTGACGAGCAGGTTCGGGAACTTGGCGGGAACCACGACCGGCTCAGAGAGCGTGCCGTCATAGTTGTCGCGGAAATCGACGGTTTCCTTGTCGAGATCGTCGAGCAGCGAATGAGCAGCCTTTTCCAGGCGGCACTCGGTGTATCGTTCGGCCGCCGGCGGATCGCCGTCGACGGAGCCGAAATTGCCCTGACCGTCGATCAGCGGCAGCCTGAGCGACCAGGGCTGCGCCATGCGGGCGAGCGCATCATAGATCGCAGCGTTGCCGTGCGGATGGTATTTACCCATCACGTCGCCGGTAACGCGGGCGCATTTGACGTATTTCTTGTTCCAGTCGATGCCGAGCTCGGACATGCCGTAGAGGATGCGCCGGTGGACGGGCTTCAGGCCGTCGCGCACGTCGGGCAACGCGCGGCTGACGATGACGCTCATGGCGTAATCGAGATACGACCGCTGCATTTCCTCCATGATGGAGATGGGCTCGATGCCTGGCGGGAGCTTCCCGCCGCCGGGGGGTGTTTGCTCAGTCAAAACAGATCACGATCTCTTCTAGAATCACTTGAAGATTTATAGCGGAAAGCCTGTTCCCGCGCCAATTTCTGAGCGCGTTTTGAACAGGCTTTTGCGGCCGAAAAAGGGTAAAGCACCGGAGTTGTGCGGCCGGACCGGACAAATCCGCCGCAGGCCGCCGCGGCACATTTGCCAAATCCAAATCCCCGCTTCACAATCGCAGTAAATCACACACCCATATGGGCTTTGGGAGAGACGATGGCAAGCGCCGACCAATTGATCAACGCCTTCACGACGCTTCTCGTCACCATCGATCCCCCAGGGCTGGCGCCGCTGTTCCTGGGGTTGACAACCGGCATGAGCAGAGCCCAGCGCACGCAGGTGGCGCTGCGCGGTTCGACGATCGCCTTCATCATCCTCGCGGTCTTTGCGCTGTTCGGCGCCGGCGTGCTCGGCGTGCTCGGCATCTCGATCGGGGCCTTCCGCATCGCCGGCGGGCTGCTGCTCTTCTTGATTGCCTTCGAAATGGTCTTCGAGAAGCGGCAGGACCGCAAGGAGAAGGCGACCGAGGTGGCGATCACCAAGGATCATATCGAAAATGTCGCCGTCTTTCCCCTCGCCTTGCCGCTGATCGCCGGCCCCGGCGCGATCTCGGCGACGATCCTGCTTGCCGGGACGCTCGCGACCTCGATCGGAAAGTTGCAACTGATCGGCGTCCTTGCCGCCAATCTGCTGCTGACCTTCGTCATGCTGCTCGTCGCCGAACGGCTCGACCGTTTCCTTGGCGTCACCGGCCGGGCAATCCTGACACGGCTGCTCGGCGTCATCCTCGCCGCGCTTGCGGCGCAATTCGTCGTCGACGGGGCAAAATCGGCGCTCAATCTGATCAGCGCGACGCCGCACTGACAAGGCGCCGACTGAAGCAATTGCAGTCGGAAAGCAGAGAGAGCATGGTGCCGCTCAGGACACCATGCTCTCAGCTGCTTATAAAGTCAGGAACCGCGATCGATCAGAACGGGATGTCGTCGTCGAGATCGCGCGAGAAGTTGCCTCCGCCACCGCCGCGGTTCGACGATGAGGACGACGCCGGGGCTCCGTAATCGTCGCCGTAATCATTGTTGCTGCTGCCGCCGCGGCCGCCGCCGCCGCCAAAGCCGGAGCTCGCACCGCCGCCCTCGCCGCGTCCATCCAGCATGGTCAGCGTCGAATTGAAGCCCTGCAGCACCACTTCCGTCGAATAACGGTCCTGGCCCTGCTGGTCCTGCCATTTGCGGGTCTGCAGCTGGCCTTCGATATAGAGCTTGGCGCCCTTCTTCACATATTGCTCGACGACCTTGCAGAGGCCTTCGTTGAAGACGACGACAGTGTGCCATTCGGTCTTTTCGCGGCGTTCGCCGGAATTGCGGTCGCGCCAGGTCTCCGAGGTCGCGATACGGAGATTGGCGATCGGCCGGCCATCCTGAGTGCGGCGGATTTCGGGATCTGCACCCACGTTTCCAACCAGAATTACCTTGTTCACGCTACCAGCCATGCTTCTCACCCTGCCTGCCGCCCTGCCCGGCGGCGTTAATCGATCAGCGCACCTTAAACCATCGCGGACCGCCAATGCGCGTAAACGGTCGTTCATCCACATGTTTATCCATCAGAAAGCCGCATGCATTCATCAGGAATTTTGTTCTTTATTTGTTCTAGTTTATCCGTATGATCCTGTCAACAGAATCGAAAACCTTGAAGCTTCCCGGATATTCAGCCTCGACTCGCCCGCCGGCATCACTAAATAAGGGCTGTTATCCAGAAAACCAAAGCAGAGACGATGAGCGAACTGAAGACGATCTCCATCCGCGGCGCGCGCGAGCATAATCTGAAGAGCATCGATCTCGATCTGCCGCGCAACAAGCTGATCGTCATGACCGGTCTGTCGGGCTCGGGCAAATCCTCGCTCGCCTTCGACACTATCTACGCCGAGGGCCAGCGGCGCTATGTCGAAAGCCTGTCGGCCTATGCCCGGCAGTTCCTCGAAATGATGCAGAAGCCCGATGTCGACCAGATCGACGGGCTGTCGCCTGCCATCTCGATCGAGCAGAAGACCACGTCGCGTAACCCGCGCTCGACGGTCGGCACCGTCACCGAGATCTACGACTATATGCGCCTGCTCTTTGCCCGCGTCGGCGTTCCCTATTCGCCGGCGACCGGCCTGCCGATCGAGAGCCAGACCGTCAGCCAGATGGTCGACCGCATCCTCGCGTTTGGCGAAGGCACCCGTCTTTATATTCTCGCGCCGCTCGTGCGCGGCCGCAAGGGCGAATACAAGAAGGAACTGGCGGAGCTGATAAAGAAGGGCTTCCAGCGCGTCAAGATCGACGGCCAGTTCTACGAGATCGCCGAGGCGCCTGTTCTCGACAAGAAATACAAGCACGACATCGACGTGGTCGTCGACCGCATCGTCGTGCGCCCCGATGTGTCGGCGCGCCTGGCCGACAGCCTGGAGACCTGCCTGAAGCTCGCCGACGGGCTGGCAGTCGCCGAATTCGCCGACAAGCCGCTGCCGCCGGAGGAAACGTCGGCCGGCGGCTCGGCCAACAAGTCGCTGAACGAAACGCATGAGCGCGTGTTGTTTTCGGAGAAGTTCGCCTGCCCTGTCTCGGGCTTTACCATTCCGGAAATCGAGCCCCGCCTCTTCTCGTTCAACAACCCCTTCGGCGCCTGCCCGACCTGCGATGGTCTCGGCGCGCAGCAGAAGATCGACCCGGACCTGATCGTGCCCGAACCGGAGCGCACCTTGCGCGACGGGGCGATCGCCCCCTGGGCCAAGTCGACCTCGCCATATTACAACCAGACGCTGGAGGCGCTCGGCAAACATTACGGCTTCAAGCTCGGCACCCGCTGGAACGATCTTTCCGACGAGGCCAAGGATGTGATCCTCAACGGCACCGACGACAAGATCGAATTCCATTACGCCGACGGCGCCCGTTCCTATACGACCCACAAGAACTTCGAGGGCATCATCACCAATCTCGAGCGCCGCTGGAAGGAGACCGATTCCGCCTGGGCGCGCGAGGATATCGAGCGCTTCATGTCGGCCGCCCCCTGCCCGGCCTGCAACGGCTATCGCCTGAAGCCGGAAGCGCTGGCGGTGAAGATCAACAGGCTCCATATCGGCGAAGTGACCGAGATGTCGATCCGCGTCGCCCGCGACTGGTTCGAAACGCTGCCGGCGACCTTCAACGCCAAGCAGAACGAGATTGCCGTGCGGATCCTCAAGGAGATCCGCGACCGGCTGCGATTCCTCAACGATGTCGGCCTGGAATATCTCAGCCTGTCGCGCAATTCAGGCACGCTGTCGGGCGGCGAAAGCCAGCGCATCCGCCTCGCCTCGCAGATCGGCTCGGGCTTGACGGGCGTACTTTACGTGCTCGACGAGCCGTCGATTGGCCTGCATCAGCGCGACAATGCCCGATTGCTCGACACGCTGAAGCACCTGCGCGATATCGGCAATACCGTGATCGTCGTCGAGCATGACGAGGATGCCATCCTGACGGCCGATGACGTCGTCGACATCGGCCCCGCGGCTGGTATCCATGGGGGGCAGGTCATCGCCCATGGCACGCCGCGGGATATCATGGACAATCCGAAGTCGCTGACCGGCAAATATCTCTCGGGCGAACTCGGCGTTCCGGTTCCGGACGAGCGCCGCAAGCCGAAGAAGGGTCGCGAGATCAAGGTCGTCGGCGCGCGCGGCAACAATCTGAAGAACGTCACCGCCTCGATCCCGCTCGGCGTCTTTACGGCGGTGACCGGCGTTTCCGGCGGCGGCAAGTCCACCTTCCTGATCGAGACGCTGTATAAATCAGCGGCGCGCCGCGTCATGGGCGCGCGCGAAATTCCGGCCGACCACGACCGCATCGACGGTTTCGAGCATATCGACAAGGTGATCGATATCGACCAGTCGCCGATCGGCCGCACACCGCGCTCGAATCCGGCGACCTATACCGGCGCCTTCACGCCGATCCGCGACTGGTTCGCCGGCCTGCCGGAAGCCAAGGCGCGCGGCTACCAGCCGGGCCGCTTCTCCTTCAACGTCAAGGGCGGCCGCTGCGAGGCCTGTCAGGGCGACGGCGTCATCAAGATCGAAATGCACTTCCTGCCCGATGTCTATGTCACCTGCGACGTCTGCCACGGCAAGCGCTATAACAGAGAGACGCTCGACGTCACCTTCAAGCAGAAGTCGATCGCCGACGTGCTCGACATGACGGTAGAGGAAGGCGTCGATTTCTTTGCGGCGGTACCTGCCGTGCGCGACAAGCTGCAATCGCTGAAGGATGTCGGCCTCGGTTACATCAAGGTCGGCCAACAGGCCAATACGCTCTCTGGCGGCGAAGCGCAGCGCGTCAAGCTCGCCAAGGAGCTGTCGAAACGCTCGACCGGACGCACGCTCTATATTCTGGACGAGCCAACGACCGGCCTGCATTTCCATGACGTCGCCAAGCTCCTGGAAATGCTGCACGAGCTCGTCAACCAGGGCAATTCCGTCGTGGTGATCGAGCACAATCTCGAAGTCATCAAGACGGCAGACTGGGTGCTCGACTTCGGCCCCGAGGGCGGCGATGGCGGCGGCGAGATCGTCGCGACCGGCACACCGGAAGCGATCGTCAGGGAAAAGCGCTCCTATACCGGCCAGTTCCTGAAGGAATTGCTGGAGCGGCGGCCGGCGAAGAAGGCGGTCGCGGCGGAATGACGATGAGGTTGGCGTCGCCCGACGATCTCCAAACGGACTATCGCGCTTTATAGTGTCTTCGGGTTCCGGAAAACGGGTCGCCGACCGAACCCTTATCGGCCAGGATGGACGCTCATCGACATGACGAAAGAGATTCATGCGGCCTGACGGCCGCGAACTGGGAGGACGACATGACGAAATCCGGCACTATCCGCACCGGCATCGGCGGCTGGACCTTCGAGCCCTGGCGCGGGCATTTCTTCCCCGCCGACCTGAAACAGAAGGACGAGCTGCATTATGCCAGCCGTCAGCTGAAGGTCATCGAGGTCAACGGCACCTATTACAGCACACAGAAACCGGCGGTCTTCGCCAAATGGGCGGCTGACGTGCCAGAGGGTTTCATCTTTTCGCTGAAGGCCACTCGCTTCGTCACCAATCGGCGGGTGCTCGCGGAAGCCGGTGAATCGATGGAGCGGTTCCTCACATCCGGAATCAGCGAGCTCGGCGATCACCTCGGGCCGCTGCTCTGGCAATTCGCGCCGACGAAGAAATTCGATCCGGACGATTTCGAGGCTTTCCTGAAGCTGCTGCCGGCGAAACAGGATGGGCTAGCGCTCCGTCACGTGGTCGAAGTGCGGCATGATTCCTTCAAGGTGCCGGAATTCGTTGCTCTTCTTGCCAAATACGGCGTGGCGCCGGTTTGTGCCGAACATTTCGAATATCCTATGATTGCCGATGTGACGGCCGATTTCGTCTATGCCAGGCTACAGAAGGGATCGGATGACATCCCGACCTGCTATCCCGATAAGGATCTGAAGGCCTGGGCAAGGCGGCTCGAGACCTGGGCCGAGGGCAAGGTCCCGGACGATCTGCCGCTGATCGACGGGAAGCGCCAGGTGAAGGCGGAGCCGCGCGACGTCTTTGCCTTCATGATCCACGAGGGCAAGGTCAATGCGCCGCACGGGGCGATCGCCCTGCAGCAGTTGCTGGCGAAATAGGCGGTTGGGACTTAGCCCGAGCTAAAGCGGCAAGACCTCGACCGCGAGCTCTTCCGCCGTCAGCCCCTTGCCGGCGCGCTGGCCAGCCTCTCCGTGCAGCCACACGCCGGCTGCCGCAGCCTCGAAAGTCGGCAGGCCCTGGGCAAGCAGTCCGCCGATGATGCCGGCAAGCACATCGCCGGAACCTGCGGTGGCAAGCCAGACAGGCGCATTGGTGTTGATGAGCGCGCGCCCGTCCGGCGAGGCGATGACGGTATCGGCGCCCTTATAGACGATCGCGGCATTGGCGCGGCGGGCAGCCGCCACCGCCTTGTCCACCTTCCCCAGTGTTTCGTCGCCGCAGATATCCGCAAAAAGCCGCGAAAATTCGCCCTCGTGCGGCGTCAGCACCAGACGCGGCTCGCCGCGGAACAGGTCGAAAAGCTGTTGCGGATCGTCCTTGAAGGAAGAGATGCCGTCGGCATCGAGCACGAGCCGGCGATCGGCAAGCGCGGTGACGAAGCCGCGGGCTTTCGCGCCGACGCCGAAGCCGGGACCGAGGACGAAGGTCTGCAGCCGCTTGTCGGACAGCCACTCTGCCAGATCTGCCTCGTCGTCGACTGCATGCAGCATGACGGCTGTGAGATGCGCGGCATTGGCGGCTATCGCTGCACCGGGTGCGGCGATCGTTACCAGGCCGGCGCCGGCCTTCAGGCCGGAGACCGCCGACATGCGCGCAGCCCCGGTCTTGTCGGCCTCGCCCGAAAAAACGACCATATGACCGCGCTTGTATTTGTGGGTTTCCAGCTGCTCGGCCGGCAGCACGCCCTTCCAGGCGTCAGGTGTGTTCTCGGCGATAGCGCCGCCCGCCTCAGCCCGGATGATCCGGGCGGGAATGCCGATGTCGAAGACCTCCAACTCGCCGCAAAGCTCCCTGCCCGGCATCAGAAGATGGCCGGGCTTGCGGGTCATGAAGGTGATGGTGTTGCGAGCCTGGAAGGCAGCACCCAGCACCTTGCCGGTGCGGCCATCCACGCCGGAGGGCAGATCGATGGCGAGCACCGCGATACCGGCCTCGGCGACGCGCTTAATCAAGTCAACCACATCGGCCGGCACCGCGCGCCCGAGCCCTGCTCCGAACAGACCGTCGATGACGACATCGCCGGCTTCCGGCCGGTATAGGCCGAGCTCCTGCCCCTTCAACGCGCAGCCGGCCCGAGCGCGGGCAGCATCAGCCTTCAGCTTTGCGGGATCGCCGAGATGGAAAAGCGCCACGGTCGCTCCGCTCTCTCGCAGATGCCTTGCCGCGACATAGGCATCGCCCCCATTGTTGCCGGGACCGCAGAGCACGACGAAACGCAACGCCCCGGGATGAAGCCTGAGCGCGGCGGCCGCGGCGGCAGCCCCTGCTCTATCCATCAGGCCGAAGGAATCGATTCCCGAAGCAGCCGCGGCCGCATCGATGGCGCTCATTTCGGCAGGCGTTACCAGAAGGTGGGGGAGATGGTTGCTCATCCGCCTATTCAATTCAAAAAACGCACAAAAAACAACCGTCTGCATTGGCGCTAAGGAGATCGAAATTTATGCATTTGCCTATCATTTAATCGCTTCGCAACCTGCTTTCGCAACTGAAGGAAAAGCCGGGTTTTTCGATATTGCGACGAATTTTCTTCGCTGGCTGATGTTTTTCCACCTTTCCGTTCAACAAATCGACATCAAATTCCCCGCAGACGCGCCGGTTTCGGCAAAATCGACGTCTTTTTTCGATAAGACGGATTTCAAACTGGCACGATATCTGCATCATATCCGCGAGCGGGAACATCCCTGCCATAACAGGAGAAGCGGAGAGACATTTTCTCATGAAAAAGATCGAAGCGATCATTAAGCCCTTCAAGCTGGACGAAGTGAAGGAAGCCCTTCAGGAAGTCGGCCTGCAGGGTATCACAGTCACGGAAGCCAAGGGCTTCGGTCGTCAGAAGGGCCACACGGAACTCTACCGCGGCGCCGAATACGTCGTCGACTTCCTGCCGAAGGTGAAAGTTGAGGTGGTGCTGGCCGACGAGAACGCCGAGGCGGTCATCGACGCGATCCGCAAGGCGGCTCAAACCGGTCGCATCGGCGACGGCAAAATCTTCGTATCCAATGTCGAAGAGGTTATCCGCATCCGTACCGGCGAGACCGGCATCGATGCCATCTGACCACTTTGCCAAGCGCGCAAAGTCCGATAGCGTCATCGCGCCCACCTATTGTTATCACAAATTGGAGGAAGGTATTTAATGGCGACCGCAAGCGAAATTCTGAAGCAGATCCAGGAAAACGACGTCAAGTTCGTCGATCTGCGCTTCACCGACCCGAAGGGCAAGCTGCAGCATGTCACAATGGACGTTGCCAGCGTCGACGAGGACATGTTCGCTGACGGCGTGATGTTCGACGGCTCTTCGATCGGTGGCTGGAAGGCCATCAACGAGTCCGACATGGTGCTGATGCCCGACACCGAAACGGTGCATATGGACCCGTTCTTCGCTCAGTCGACCATGGTCATCGTCTGCGACATTCTCGATCCTGTCTCCGGCGAAGCCTATAACCGCGATCCGCGCGGCACTGCCAAGAAGGCCGAAGCCTATCTCAAGGCATCAGGCATCGGCGACACGATCTTTGTCGGCCCGGAAGCCGAGTTCTTCGTCTTCGACGACGTCAAGTACAAGGCCGATCCCTATAATACCGGCTTCAAGCTCGATTCGACCGAACTGCCGTCGAACGACGACACCGATTACGAAACCGGCAACCTCGGTCACCGCCCGCGCGTCAAGGGCGGCTATTTCCCGGTTCCGCCTGTTGACAGCGCCCAGGACATGCGTTCGGAAATGCTGACGGTGCTCTCCGAGATGGGCGTTGTCGTCGAAAAGCACCACCATGAAGTCGCCGCCGCCCAGCACGAACTCGGCATCAAGTTCGATACGCTGGTGCGCAACGCAGACAAGATGCAGATCTACAAATATGTCGTGCATCAGGTGGCCAACGCTTACGGCAAGACCGCGACCTTCATGCCGAAGCCGATCTTCGGCGACAACGGCTCGGGCATGCACGTGCACCAGTCGATCTGGAAGGGCGGCAAGCCGACTTTCGCCGGCGACGAATATGCCGGCCTCTCCGAGACCTGCCTGTTCTACATCGGCGGCATCATCAAGCACGCCAAGGCGATCAATGCCTTCACCAATCCGTCGACGAACTCCTACAAGCGTCTCGTCCCGGGTTATGAAGCGCCTGTCCTGCTCGCCTATTCTGCGCGCAACCGTTCGGCCTCCTGCCGCATTCCGTTCGGCTCCAACCCGAAGGCCAAGCGCGTCGAAGTCCGCTTCCCGGATCCGACCGCCAACCCCTATCTCGCCTTCGCCGCCATGCTGATGGCCGGCCTCGACGGCATCAAGAACAAGATCCATCCCGGCAAGGCCATGGACAAGGATCTCTACGACCTGCCGCCGAAGGAACTGAAGAAAATCCCGACCGTCTGCGGCAGCCTGCGCGAAGCGCTCGAAAGCCTCGACAAGGACCGCAAGTTCCTGACAGCAGGCGGCGTCTTCGACGATGACCAGATCGATGCCTTCATCGAGCTGAAAATGGCAGAAGTAATGCGTTTCGAAATGACGCCGCATCCGGTCGAATACGACATGTATTATTCGGCCTGATCGGCCGTAACACGGAAAGTCCCGGTCCGCCGGGACTTTCACCTCCCCGGTCATGAACGGCAGAAGGAGGATATGACGTTCATGTGACGCGCTGGTGCAAAAATCTTGATTTGCACCGCACCAATCACCAAATTTGGTGATGAAAGGAAGTCGTACCATGAAAGAAAGAATAGCAAAGTTCAGTATCGGCGAAGTGGTCCGGCACAAGGTTTTTCCGTTTCGCGGCGTCATCTTCGACGTTGATCCGGAATTCGCGAATACGGAGGAATGGTGGAATTCAATTCCGGCCGAGGTGCGGCCGAGCAAGGACCAGCCCTTCTACCACCTGCTCGCCGAAAACGAGGAAAGCGAATATGTCGCTTATGTCTCCGAGCAGAACCTGGTGAACGACGAAAGCGGCACGCCGCTTCGCAACCCGCAGATTTACCAGATCTTCGATCAGGCGCCGTCGGGGCAGTTCAAGCCCAAGATGAGCTTCGCTCACTAGATCAGACGTGCGGATCGGTCAATCAAGGTCTCGCCTCTCCCAGCGAGGCCTTTTCTTTTGACGCGAAATCCAGTTGCCAGGTTAAACTGCTGACAATTCCCGCCAATTTCTCTTTTGCTTTGGCTGGCAAGGCCCCCCATCCGGCTGCCGCCACCTTCTCCCGATCGCGGGTAGACGGGACATGCCGCAAGCTCTCGGTCCCCCTCAACGCCTCGCAGGGCACGTCCCCTCTCGCCGTCAGAACGGGGAGGTTAGGTGAGGGGCAAATCGCCGGTGCGAACCAGACAGCCATGGCTCAAGGCCGAGGAGATAGAGGCTTACCAATAAAAAAACCCGGCCTGAAGCCGGGTTTCTATTCAAAATGGCGGCAGGATCACTGCGCCTTGGCTGCCTTCTGGGCGTCTTCCAGTTTCTTGCGAGTTTCCTCGGCCTTCTTCTGCATGCTTTCCTGCAGGCTACGCTGGGTGTCGGCGAGCTTGGATTCGGAAACCGGTTCGCCGTCATAAGCGCCGGTGAAGCCTTCGAGCGAGATCTTGATCGGGTTCGGAGCGCGGCGGAAGTTGATCGAGGTGAAGACCACGTCGCTGCCCTTCTTGAGGCTGGCGATCATCGCGTCGGTCAACGGAACTTCAGCCGTGCACTTGTCCGGCAGGCAGATGACATAATCGAGCTTCTGCCCCTTGCCGCCGTCGATCTGCATGCTGATGCCAGGCGGGATGAGACGCGCGCTCTGGACCGAAACCTGCAGGAGCTTGCGGTTGATCTTGCCGGTAACCGAGATAAGGCCGACGGCCGTGACGAGCTGGCCGCCATTGGCGAGGATCAGGTTCTGGACGACGCAAACGTCGTTATCTTCCTGCTTGCTGCAGGTCTTGTACCAGCCGAGCTTGGGCGAGCCGACGCCCTGGGCTGGGCCCTGTGCCGCCGCATCCTGGGCGAAGGAGGAGACCGGAGCCGAAGCGGCGCCGAACATCACTGCCAGAACGGACAGTGCTGCCCGCATTTTCTTTTCAGACTTGAACATCATAACGAATTCCGTCTCCTGATATCCGTTCGGAGCAGCGACGTGCCACCCCAACCATCGGGTCGTTCGGCACTCCACCTCATGGAAAAATAAGGCAAATGCATGACCCCGAAACTTCGGGTTCACCTGTTACATCGCAGCGTTCAAGATATCCAGCTTTTCTTTGGCAATTTCATCGACAGGCTAAAGAAATCGCGCCTGCGTGTTGGAATCGGTCGACCCCATGCTAATCTCGCGATGAATCATGCACTTATTTTTCGCGGATCAAGGATTGCCGAATGCTCCGGATCATCGTCACCGTCGTCCTCTCCTTGCTATGCGGCGCCGTCGCCGCAGAGCCGCTGCACGGCATCGCGATGCATGGCGAGCCGGCCTTGCCGCCTGACTATAAGCACTTTCCCTACGTCAATCCCGACGTGAAAAAAGGCGGCAAGATCACCTATGGCGTCGTCGGTACCTTCGACAACCTCAATCCGTTCATCCTGAAGAGCATGCGCACGACGGCGCGCGGCATGTGGGATCCGGAATATGGAAACCTCGTCTACGAATCGCTGATGCAGCGCTCCCGGGACGAGCCATTCACACTTTACGGCCTGCTTGCCGAAACGGTCGAATGGGACGACGACAGGAGCTTCATCCAGTTCAACCTCAATCCGAAGGCGAAATGGTCCGACGGTCAGCCGGTGACGCCGGAGGACGTCATATTCACCTTCGAGCTGATGCGTGACAAGGGACGCGTGCCCTATTCCGAACGCTTAAAAGTCGTCGCTAAGATGGAGAAGGTTGGCGAACGCAGCGTGCGCTTCACTTTCAATGAGAAGGCTGACCGCGAGACGCCGCTGATTTTTGGTCTTTTTCCGGTGCTGCCGAAACATTTGGTCGATCCGGAAACCTTCGACCGCACCTCGCTGACGCCGCCGGTCGGTTCCGGTCCCTACAAGGTGAAGACGGTGAAACCCGGCGAGAGCATCACCTATGAGCGCGATCCAAATTACTGGGGTAAGGACATTCCCCCGAAGGTCGGCACTGACAATTACGATCAGATCACGGTTCAGTATTTCCTGCAGGACACAACGCTGTTCGAAGCCTTCAAGAAGGGCGATATCGACCTCTATCCTGACGGTAATCCTGGCCATTGGGCCAATGCCTACAATTTCCCCGCCGCCACCTCCGGGACCGTCATCAAGGATGTGTTCACGCCGAAACTGCCAAGCGGCATGCTCGGCTTCGTCTTCAATACTCGCCGGCCGATCTTTACCGATCCGAAGGTGCGCGAAGGCTTGTCGCTGGTGTTCGATTTCGAATGGGCGAACAAGAATCTCTATTCCGGCGCCTATAAGCGCACGCAGAGCTTCTGGCAGAACTCGGAACTCTCGAGCTTCGGCGTCCCCGCCAATGCGGCCGAGCTTGCGCTGCTCGGGCCGATCAAGGACAAAATCGCACCCGAAATTCTCGACGGCACCTATAAGCTGCCGGTTACCGACGGCTCCGGCCGTGACCGCAACGTGCTGAAGCAGGCGGTCGGATTATTGAAACAGGGCGGCTATACGATCCAGGGCGGCAAGATGGTCGACGCCTCCGGCCGCCAGCTCGCCTTCGAGATCATGACGCAGAATGCCGACCAGGAGAAGCTTGCCGTCGCCTATCAGCGTTCGCTGCAGACGATCGGCATTGCTGCTTCGATTCGCACAGTCGATGATTCGCAGTATCAGAGCCGGACGAACAGCTTCGATTATGACATGATCATCAAGTCCTATACTTCGTCGCTGTCGCCCGGAACCGAACAACTCGGCCGCTGGTCTTCGGCAGCGCGCACTCAGGAGGGCAAGGATAGCTTTGCCGGCGCCAATGATCCCGATCTCGACACGCTGATCGATCACGTATTGCGAGCACGCTCGAACGAGGATTTCACTGCCGCGGTGCGCTCTTACGACCGGTTGCTACTATCCAGCCATTACGTGCTGCCGCTCTATCATATGGACCAGCAATGGGTTGCCCGCAGCAAGCGCATCGGCCATCCCGACACGGTACCGCTTTACGGTTACCAGCTGCCGGTCTGGTGGGATACAAACGCCCAATAGAAGCGGCCGCAACACTTTGGCCCTATGTCTCTTCCGGAGACACACAGAAGGAACATCATCATGGAGCGCATCACCATCGACGTCGTCTCGGATGTCGTCTGCCCCTGGTGCTATCTCGGCAAGGCGCGGCTGGAGCTCGCCATGGCCGAAGTGCAGGACGAGATCGGCGTCGACATCAACTGGCGGCCGTACCGGCTCAATCCCGACTATCCCAAGGAAGGCGTCGACCAGAAGAGGGCGCTCGCTCAGAAGCTCGGCGGCGAGGAACGCGTGGCGCAGGCGCACAAGATGCTCACCGACTACGGCCGCGAGGTCGGCATCGCCTTCGATTTCGCAGCGATCAACATCGGCCCGAACACGCTCGACGCCCACCGGCTGATCCACTGGGCGATGATCGAGGGCCGCGAGAAGCAGGACAAGGTGGTTACGGCGCTGTTCAAGGCGAATTTCGAGGAAGGCCGCAATGTCGGCGACCACGCGGTGCTGCTCGATATCGCCGAGAAAGCCGGCCTCGACCGCTCGGTCATCGCCTCGCTGCTCGCCTCCGATGCCGATAGCAATTTGATCGTCGCGGAGATCGCGGCCGCGCAGGAGATGGGCGTCAACGGCGTGCCCTTCTTCATCTTCGACCAGCAATATGCCGTCAGCGGCGCCCAGACACCCGATGTGCTGGCAAATGCGCTGCGCGATATTGCCAAGGCGAAGGCGGAGGCGCGATCGGGCCTCAACTGAGGCCGGCTGTGCGGATCGAGATCGAAGAGCCGCGCCAGGGTAAAACTCCGGGGCTTCCGGTTTGGCGCCGTTCAGCCCAGAACCGGAACGCAACGCACCTCAGTCTTCACCGAATTGGCGATGAAACATTCGTCATGGGCGCGATGATGCAGGGCTTCCAACTCGCTGAGCGAAGGCTGCTTTTCGCCGCTGAAGACGACACGTGGCCTCAGCGTCACGACAGTCATGGCGAGACGGCCTTCGGCATTCTTCTCCATCACACCCTCGGCGGTATCGGTGTAGCTGTCGACGCAAAAGCCCTGTTTGGCGGCAATCGACAAGAACCAGAGCATGTGACAGCTCGAAAGCGAGGCGACGAAAGCCTCCTCCGGATCGACGGCATTCTCGGCCGAATATGGCAGTGGCACGACATGCGAAGATGAGGACGCCCTCACCTCGATGCCGCCGTCGAAGGTCCAGCGATGGACACGGCTATAGCGGTTGTCGGTGAAGGTCTCGCCGTTCCGTTGCCAAGCGATCGTTGCGCTGTATTTCGCCATCTCTGTTTCCTTCTGATTACTTCGCCATCTCGGCAAGTTGCGTCATAACAACGGCGGCACCTTGCAGGCGTTTCTCCGGGGTCGGCAGATCGCGGGTCAGGAAGAGGCTGTGATCGGGGCGGATCTTCGCCATCGTGCCCTGCCTGCCGATATAGCCGACGAGATTCGCCGGGTTCGGGAATTCCTTGTTGCGGAACTGCACGACCACGCCCTTCGGGCCGGCATCGAGTTTTTCGACATTGGCGGTCCGGCAGAGCGACTTGATGTAGACGATCTTCAGGAGATGCTGGACTTCGATCGGCATCGGCCCGAAGCGGTCGATCATCTCGGCGCCGAAGCCATCGATCTCCTTGAGGTCGGTGATTTCGCCGAGTCGGCGGTAGAGCGCCATGCGCAGATGCAGGTCCGGCACGTAGTTCTCGGGGATCATCACCGTGGTGCCGACCGAAATTTGCGGCGACCAGCCGGTATCGTGGATTTCGTCGACACCCTTGACCTCGGCGACCGCCTCTTCCAGCATCTGCTGATAGAGTTCGAAGCCGACCTCCTTGATGTGGCCTGACTGCTCCTCGCCGAGCAGGTTGCCTGCGCCGCGAATATCGAGGTCGTGGCTTGCGAGTTGAAAGCCGGCACCGAGCGTATCGAGCGACTGCAGCACCTTCAGCCGGCGCTCGGCCGTCGCCGTCAGCACCTTGTTGACCGGCAGGGTGAAGAGCGCGAAAGCGCGCACCTTCGAACGGCCGACACGGCCGCGCAGCTGATAGAGTTGCGCGAGGCCGAACATATCGGCGCGGTGGACGATCAGCGTATTGGCCGTGGGGACGTCGAGGCCGGATTCGACGATGGTGGTCGACAACAGCACGTCATAGCGGCCTTCATAGAAGGCGTTCATGATGTCTTCGAGTTCGCCGGCCGGCATCTGGCCATGGGCGACGGCGACCTTCAGCTCCGGCACGTCGGACTGCAGGAAGGCGTGCACATCCGCGAGATCGGCAAGCCTCGGGCAGACATAGAAGCTTTGGCCGCCGCGATAGTGCTCGCGCATCAATGTCTCGCGAATGACCAGGCTGTCGAACGGCGAGATAAAGGTGCGCACCGCCATGCGGTCGACAGGCGGCGTGGTGATGAGCGACAGTTCGCGCACCCCGGTCATGGCAAGCTGCAGTGTGCGCGGGATCGGCGTTGCCGACAACGTCAGCACATGCACGTCGCTCTTCAGCTCCTTCAGCCGCTCCTTGTGCTTGACGCCGAAATGCTGTTCCTCGTCGATGACGAGCAGGCCGAGATTGGCGAATTTGATGCCGGCGCCAAGCAGCGCATGGGTGCCGACGACGATATCGGTCTTGCCTTCCGCGACTTCCTTCTTGGTCAGCGCCAGTTCTTTCGAGCCAACGAGGCGCGATGCCTGCTGAACGCGTACCGGCAGGCCGCGAAAACGCTCGGAAAAGGTTTTGAAATGCTGGCGGGCGAGCAACGTCGTCGGTACGACGACGGCGACCTGGACGCCGTTCATCGCCGCGACGAAGGCAGCGCGCAGGGCCACTTCGGTCTTGCCGAAACCGACATCGCCGCAGACGAGGCGGTCCATCGGCCGGCCGGCGCCGAGATCAGAGCGCACGGCGTCGATGGCGTTGTCCTGGTCTTCGGTCTCGTCATAGGGGAAGCGGGCGGCAAACTCGTCATACAGGCCATCCGGCGCCGTCAGAACAGGCGCATGACGCGTCAGGCGCTCGGCGGCGATGCGGATCAGCGCATCGGCCATGTCGAGCAGGCGCCGTTTGAGCTTGGCCTTGCGCATCTGCCAGGCGCCGCCGCCGAGCTTGTCGAGCTGGGCATCAGTGCCCTCGCCGCCGTAGCGCGAGAGAAGATCGATGTTTTCAACCGGCAGGAAGAGCTTGGCCTCGTCGGCATATTGCAGTTCGAGGCAGGCATGCGGGGCGCCCGCCGCTTCGATCGTCCGGAGGCCGATGAATCGGCCGATGCCATGTTCGGCGTGGACGACGATCGAACCTTCGTCGAGGCCGGCAACCTCGGCGATGAAATCGGCGGCGCGCTTGCGGCGCTTGGAGCGGCGAACCATGCGGTCGCCGAGAATATCCTGCTCGCCGATGACGACGAGCTCGCCCGCCTCGAAGCCGGATTCGAGATTGAGCACCGCAGCAGCGGCCTCGCCTTTCGCCAGCGAGCCGAGATCCTTCAGCGCCTCGACCGGCTTGACCTTTTCCAGCCCGTGTTCGTTCAGAACCTGCAGCAGGCGTTCCAGCGAGCCCTCGGTCCAGGCGGTGACGAGCACTTTTGCGCCGGCGGCGCGGCGGTCGGCTATATGCTTGACGACGACGTCGAAGATGTTGATGCGTTCGGCATCACCGCCGCCTTCGGCATTGGCGCGAGCCCAGCGCTGACCTTGGCGAGCTTCGACATTGATTACCCGCCTCGCCTCGCCCTCATGCTCGTTGAACGGGCTGATGCGGATCGCGCCGAGCGCGTCGAGCGTTTTGGCAAAAAGCTTGCTGTCGAGATAGAGCTGGCCCGGCGTCACCGGCTTGTAAGGCGTGCCCTGGGCCATCTGGCCCTTCGCCGGTTGGCCGGAATTCAGGCGGGCGTCGAAATAATCGAGGACGAGCTTGGAACGTTCCTCCGCCGCCTCGCGCACCGTATGGTCGGTAACGATGCGGAAGCCGCTGAGGTAATCGAAGACGGTATCGAGCTTCTCGTAGAAGAGCGGCAGCCAATGCTCCATGCCGGGATAGCGGCGGCCTTCGGAGACGGCGAGATAAAGCGCATCGTCACGCGTTGTCGCGCCGAAAGCGGAGAGATAGTTCTTGCGGAAGCGGCTGATCGTATCCGGGGTCAGCGTCACCTCGCTCATCGGGTTCAGATCGAGGGAACGCACTTGGCCCGTCGTGCGCTGGCTCGCCGGATCGAAGCTGCGGATACTCTCCAGCGTATCGCCGAAGAAATCGAGGCGCACCGGCTCTTCCGAACCCGGCACGAAGACGTCGAGAATGCCGCCGCGTACTGCGTATTCGCCCACTTCACGAACCGTTGCGACGCGATCGAAGCCATTGCGCTCCAGGCGCCCGGCAAGATCGTCCATGCGCAGCTGATTGCCGGGACGGGCCGAAAAACTCAGACTTTCGATGACATCCTGCGGCGCCACCTTCTGCAGCATGGCGTTGGCGGTGACGAGCACGATCGCGGCATGCGGCTTCTTGCGATGCGCGATGAGGCCGCCCAACGCGGCGAGCCGGCGGGCCGAGGTATCGGCGCTCGGCGAGACGCGGTCATAGGGCAGACAGTCCCAGGCCGGTAGGGTGAGAACCGGGATGTCGGGGGCGACGAAGCCGAGCATCTGTTCCAGATCGGCCATACGATGGCCGTCCGACATGACATAGGCGACGGGTTCTCCCGCTCGGGCAAGCTCGGCGAGCAGCAGCGGTTCGAGACCAGTAGGCACATTGCCGATCGTCAGCGGCTCGGCAATGGCCGCGAGCTTCTTCGCATCGAAACCAGGGATCATTCCGGCGTCCTGAGGGGCTTGTCGAAATCGGGCGTATAGGCGGCGAGGCGGGCAAACATCGGTGTCTGGAAACGCTCAGGCACCGGCCATGTTCCCATGATCCAGCGGACGAGATCATTGTCCTCTTCGGCCATGATCGTCTCGAGCTCGTCGAGTTCGGCTTCCGAAAGCGTCGCGATCTCGGCTTCGGCGAACTGGCCGAAGACCAGATCCATTTCGCGGATGCCGCGGTGCCAGCAGCGGAAGAGGATTCGGCGGCGGCGCGGGTCGAGACCGGCACTCGTGAGCGTGACACCTGTCATGGCATTACCTTCCTGTTGATGCGCCTCTATAGACCCTCGAAAGCGGCTTGTCAGCCTTGCCAAGGCCGCATTGTTCATCGCATTTTGGCCGCATGCGCCCCGCCATTCTCGATCCTCTGTTTTCTCCCGTTTCGGGCCTTCCGGGCGTCGGCCCGAAGATCGCCGAACTGCTGGTTAAGCTGCTCGGGCGCGAGACGGTGGAGGATTGCCGGGTCATCGATCTTCTGTTCCATGCGCCGTTCTCGCTGATCGACCGGCGCAACCAGCCGGGGATCGCCCGCGCGCCACAGGGTGCGATCGTCACGATCACCGCGCGCGTCGACCGACACCAGGTGCCACCGCGGGGCAAAAGCAATGTTCCCTACCGCGTCTTCCTGCATGACGAGACCGGCGAGTTGACGCTGGTCTTCTTCCGCGGCCAGGCGGCATGGCTGGAAAAGCAGCTACCCATCGATGCGGAGGTGACGGTCAGCGGCAAGATTGACTGGTTCAACGGCCGCGCCTCGATGGTGCATCCCGACTATATCGTCAAAGCGGAGGAGACGGAGAGCCTGCCGCTCGTCGAGCCGATCTATCCGCTGACGGCCGGGCTTTCGCCGAAAACGCTGCGAAAGATCATCGACACCGCCCTGCCGCGCTTTCCGGAGATGCCGGAATGGATCGACCTGACGCTGACGCAGAAGCAGGGCCTGCCGACGATCCGTGACAGTTTCCATATGCTGCACGAACCGCGCGATCCATTGGATGTCGATCCGCAGGCCCCTGCCCGAAGGCGGCTCGCCTATGATGAATTTCTGGCCGGCCAGCTGTCGCTCAGCCTGGTGCGCCAGAGGCTGCGCAAAGTGGCGGGCCAGCCGGTGCATGCGACCGGTGCGGTCAGCAGCAAGATCGTGAAGGCGTTGCCCTTCTCGCTCACGTCAAGCCAGAACGATGCGATCGCCGAGATTCTGAACGACATGGCCGGTCACGAGCGCATGCTGCGGCTGTTGCAGGGCGATGTCGGCTCCGGCAAGACGCTGGTGGGGCTGATGGCGATGGCGGCGGTGATCGAGAGCGGCGGCCAGGCGGTGCTGATGGCGCCGACGGAAATCCTGGCGCGGCAGCACCACGCGACCATCTCGAAATTCGCCGCCTCTGCCGGACTCGACATTGAGGTGCTGACCGGGCGCACCAAGGGACGCGAACGGGAGGAAATCCTGGAGCGCATCGCCTCCGGCGCGGCGCAGATCATCATCGGCACACATGCGCTGTTTCAGGAGAGCGTCAGTTACGCAAACCTGATGCTCGCCGTCGTCGACGAGCAGCACCGTTTCGGCGTTCACCAGCGCCTGCGGCTGACGGCAAAGGGCATCTCGCCGCATATGCTTGTGATGACGGCGACGCCGATCCCGCGCACTCTGGTTCTCGCCGCCTTCGGCGACATGGATGTTTCCAAACTCACCGAGAAGCCCGCCGGCCGCAAGCCGATCCAGACGATCACCGTGCCGATGGAGCGGACCGGCGAAATCGTCGGACGGCTGCGGAGCGCGATCGCTGAAGGTAAGAAGGCCTATTGGATTTGCCCGCTGGTCGAAGAATCCGAAGAGCTCGACCTGATGTCGGCAGAGGAGCGGCATGCGACGCTCGTCTCCTCGCTCGGCCCCGATATCGGCCTCATCCATGGCCGTATGAGCGGCGCGGAGAAGGATGCGGCGATGATGGCCTTCAAGAATGGCGAGACCCGTCTTCTCGTCGCCACCACCGTCGTCGAGGTCGGCGTCGACGTGCCGGATGCGACGATCATGGTGATCGAACATGCAGAGCGTTTCGGCCTGGCGCAGCTGCATCAGCTGCGCGGCCGTGTCGGGCGCGGCGACGAGGCCTCGACCTGCATCCTGCTCTATAAGGGACCGCTCGGCGAAACCGGCCATGCCAGGCTGTCGATCATGCGCGAGACGGAGGATGGTTTCCGTATTGCCGAGGAAGACTTGAAACTGCGCGGCGAAGGCGAATTGCTCGGCACCCGCCAATCCGGCACGCCGGGCTTCCGCATTGCCAGCCTCGAGGCGCATGCCGACCTGCTCGAGATCGCCCGCAAGGATGCGGCCTATCTGATCGAGCGCGATCCGGAACTAACCAGCGAAAGAGGACAGGCGATCCGCACCCTGCTCTATCTGTTCCGGCGCGACGAGGCGATCCGATTCCTGAGGGCCGGTTAATCGGCTTTCGAAACCGCCACCGGCTTCGGCCGCGGCAAATGCTTCTGCTTCGGCTCGGACGGTCTATGCTCGGGAGCCACGAGGCCGCCTGATATCAGGTACTTGGCGGCGTCTTCCGGGCTCATATCGAGCATGACGATCTTTTCGCGCGGCACGAAAATGAGGAAACCGGCCGTCGGCACCGGCGTCGGCGGCAGGAAGACGGCCACCATATCCTGACCCATGGCGTTAAACTTCGAGGCAATCTCGCCCTTGGCGTCGGTGGCGACGAAGACCAGCGCCCAAAGGCCGGGACCCGGATACTCGATGAGGCCGACCTTCTTGAAGGAGTTCGACTGTTCTTTCAGCACCGTTTCGAAAATCTGCTTCACGCTTCTGTAGATCGTGCGCACCAACGGCATGCGATGGACGATCGATTCGCCGAACCGGACGATGCTCTGGCCAATCAGGTTCTTGCCGAGAAAGCCGACGACGGTGATCAGCACGACGGCAATCAGCAAGCCGAAGCCGGGAATGGCGAAGTTGAGATAGCTTTCCGGGTTCCAGCGCGCCGGAATATAGGGCCTGACCCAGCTGTCCGACCAATGGATGAAGGTCCAGGTCAACCAGATGGTGATGGCGATCGGCGCGCAGATGATCAGCCCTGCTAGAAAATTGTTCCGCAACCGGGTCGCGACAGGCATTCTGGGGGCATTGTCGGTCATCTCTACTGATGAACTCCATCTCAGTCCTGGACGGGCCGGAACTCCGGCCCTTCCCCCTCGTCCATATGGTAAAATTGCCAGAATTCCAGGCGCCGCACAATATGTTTCGGCGCCAAGATCCGACCTTGCCGGCTTATTCCACAGTCACGGATTTTGCCAGATTGCGGGGCTGATCGACGTCGGTGCCCATGAACACGGCGGTGTGATAGGCGAGCAGCTGGATCGGCAGCGAGAAGATCATCGGCGCGATGATTTCGTCGACGACAGGCAGGATGATCGTCGCCATGGTCGGCAGTTTTGAGGCCGCCGCACCCGCCTCGTCGGTGATAAAGATGATGCGGCCGCCGCGGGCTGCGACCTCCTGCATGTTCGAGACCGTCTTTTCGAAGAAGCGGTCGTAGGGGGCGATGACGATGACAGGCATGTTCTCATCGATCAGCGCGATCGGCCCGTGCTTCAGTTCGCCGGCAGCATAGCCTTCGGCGTGGATATAGGAAATTTCCTTGAGCTTCAGCGCGCCCTCCATGGCGAGCGGGAAGCTGGTGCCGCGGCCGAGATAGAGCACATCCCTGCATTTCGACAGTTCGCGCGACAGGCTTTCCATCTGCGGCTGGATCAGGTTCAGCACCCGGCTCATGATGCGCGGCATCTCGGCGAGATGGCGCACCAGCGCCCTCTCCTCCTCGGCGCTCACCGTGCCGCGCGCCTTGCCGGCGCCGATCGCCAGCGACGCCAGCACGGCAAGCTGGCAGGTGAAGGCCTTGGTCGAGGCGACGCCGATCTCGGGCCCGGCCATGATCGGGAAGACGGCGTCAGATTCGCGGGCGATCGTCGATTCGCGGACATTGACGACGGCGCCGATCTTCAACCCGTTGTCGCGGCAATAACGCAGCGATGCCAGCGTATCGGCGGTTTCGCCGGACTGGGAGATGAAGAGTGCGGCCTGCGATGGCGAGAGCGGCATTTCGCGGTAGCGGAATTCGGAGGCGACGTCGATCTCAACGGGCAGTCGGGCATAACGCTCGAACCAGTATTTGCCGACAAGGCCGGCGAGATAGGCGGTGCCGCAGGCCGAGATCGCCAAGCCGCTCGCCGCCTTGAAATCGATTACGGCGGCATTGGCGCCGATCGTGTTCTCGGCAAAATCCACGTAATGGCTGAGCGCGTGTGAGATCACCTCCGGCTGCTCGTAGATTTCCTTTTCCATGAAATGGCGGTGATTGCCCTTGTCGACGACATAGGCGGTCGCCTGCGAGATCTGGCGGGCGCGTTTGACCGGCTTTCCGGCAAAATCGAGCACGGCGACGCCTTCCCGCGTGATAACGGCGCAATCGCCATCGGCCAGATAGGTGATCTCGTTGGTGAAGGGCGAAAGCGCGATCGCGTCCGAGCCGAGGAACATCTCGCCGCGGCCATAGCCGACGGCAAGCGGCGGGCCGGAACGGGCGGCCATGATCGTGCCGGGATCGGCTTTGAGCATCACGGCCAGCGCATAGGCACCGGTTACCCGGTTCAGCATCTTCAGCATGGCAGCGCGCGGCTCCAGGCCTTCGCGCAGATATTTCGCCATCAGTTGCGCGACGACCTCGGTATCGGTCTGGGTTACAAAGACCGCGCCCGCTTCGCTCAATTCGTCGCGAAGCTCGGAGAAATTCTCGATGATGCCGTTATGAACGACGGCGACGCCTTCGACGAAATGCGGATGGGCATTTGTCTCGTTCGGCACGCCGTGGGTTGCCCAGCGCGTATGGGCAATACCGACCGTGCCGGGCAGCGGTTCGACGTCGAGGCGCTTTTCCAGGTTGAAGAGCTTGCCCTCGGCGCGGCGGCGATCCATCACCCCCTCGTGGATGGTGGCGACACCGGCAGAATCATAACCGCGATATTCCAAACGCTTCAGCGCATCGACCAGGCGCCCGGCAACAGGCTGAGTTCCGACGATCCCCACAATACCGCACATGCAATATCCCCATAAGCCTCTGATAATGAGGCCACTCCTAACGGTTTCCGCTTATTTCTCAATGGCCTCGACGGTCACTTTCAATTTCCGCCGGTTACGCAAAGCTGCTCAAGCCTTCGCCTTCTTGGCCGCCTTGATGGCGAGCGCGCGCTCGCGCAACAGCGTCGCGCGGCCGGGCTTGATTTCCTGACGAGCGCGTCCGAGCGCCAGCGCATCGGCTGGGACGTTGACGGTGATGACGCTACCGGAGGCGATATAGGCGCCGTCGCCGATCGTCACCGGCGCGACCAGCGAGGAATTGGAGCCGATGAAGGCGTTTTCGCCGATCACCGTCTCGCTCTTGTTGACCCCGTCATAATTGCAGGTGATCGTACCGGCGCCGATGTTGCTGCCGGCGCCGACAACCGCATCGCCGATATAAGTGAGATGGTTGACCTTGGCGCCCTCGCCGATCCGGCCGTTCTTGACCTCGCAGAAATTGCCGACCTTCGATCCCATGGCGAGATCGGCACCCGGCCGCAGCCGCGCAAAGGGGCCGACGGTCGCGCCTTCACTGACATGCGCGCCTTCGATATGCGAGAAGGCATGAATGATGGCGCCGCTGTTGATCACCGCGCCGGGGCCGAAGACGACGTTCGGCTCGATCAGCGCATCCTGGCCGATGACGGTGTCGTAGGAGAGGAACACCGTTTCCGGCGCAATCATCGTAACGCCTGACAGCATCATTTCGCGCCGGCGACGTTCCTGCCAGAAGCGTTCGATGACGGCGAGTTCGGCACGGTTGTTGCAGCCGGTCATCTCGATTTCAGGCGCGTCGACGGCGGTGACGCGGCCGCCGAGCGAACGGGCGATCTCGACGAGATCGGTCAGATAGAATTCGCCCTTGGCATTGGCATTGCCGATGCGCGAGAGCAGGTCGAGCGCCTTGCGGCCGTTGATCGCCATCAGTCCGCTGTTGCACCATGTCACAGTGCGTTCGGCGTCGGTGGCGTCCTTCTCCTCCCGGATGGCGATGAGTTCGCCCTCCTTGACGAGCAGGCGGCCATAGCCGGTCGGTCTGTCGGTATGGAAACCGATGACGACCACGTCGCTGCCTTCCGCGAGTCCCTGACGGGCGGCCTTGAGCGGCCCCTCGGTCTGCAGCGGCACGTCACCATAGGTAACGAGGATATCGTCATAGCCCTTGGCGATGGCCTCGCGCGCTGCCAGCACCGCATGGCCGGTGCCGAGGCGCTGCTGCTGCAGATAGGCTTCGATCCCGACGCCGTCGATGCTTGCGGCCTTTGCCACCTCCTCGGCGTTGCGGCCGACGACGAGGGCGACGGAGGAGATGCCGGCGGAGGAGACCGCCTCGACGACATGGGCGATCATCGGACGGCCGGCGACCGGATGCAGCACTTTCGATTTTGAGGATTTCATCCGCGTGCTGTCACCGGCGGCAAGGATGACGGCAAGACAAGTACGTTCCATGATCTGCTCCGCGAATCCGCGCGATGAGGCGGCTTTTCTGCCTCATACTGCATAATTCCTGAAATCGGAAATCGATTTCAGGACTAGATTGCGGGCGAAATCGGTCCCAGGACGACAGGAGAGCCGTGGGCCGCGAAAGCTTCGTGCACGTGATCACGGCCGTCGACGATGACGACTTCCATCGCACGCCGCGCCGCGGCGCTGTCGCCGGAAACGATGGCATCGACGATGCGCATATGGGTATCGGCGATATTGGCGAACCCGTTTTCGGAGGGCGGCGTGCTGATGCGGAACATGCCGACCAGAGCCGCTTCGATGAGGCTGCCGAGGGTGCGCATGAAGGGATTGTGCGAGGCTTCGGCGATCGCCAGGTGAAAGCGCAGGTCGGCGAGCGCCAGGCTGTCGGCCGTGTGCCCGCTCGCCGCCATTTCCTGCGCCAGTTCGCGAAGCGTCTCGATCTCTTCGGCGCTGGCGCGCTCGGCGACCAGACCGGCGGCAAAGGGTTCGACGGCAAGGCGGATATCGTAAAGCTGCAGCAGGAATTCTTCCGTCACACCATTGTCGAAGTGCCAGGCGATGATTTCGCTGTCGAACATGTTCCAGAGGTTCTTCTCGGTCACCCGCGTGCCGACCCGCGCCTTGGCGACGACCATGCCCTTGGCGGCGAGCGTCTTCATCGTTTCACGCAAGACTGTGCGCGATACCTTGAAGCGCTGCGCCAGTTCCGTATCGCCCGGCAGGATCGAACCGACCGGATAGGTGCCGGCGACGATCGCCTTGCCGAGCTCGTCGACCACCTGTGCATGGCTCGTCCGGGTTCGGCGCCCCGTCTTGCGTGTCTCGATGAATTTGTTGCGCAAGCGAGCCGCCCCCCTCAGGCATACCTCTTGTTCAGGCTGGAAAGGAACAGGATCGCCTTCTGCATCAAAATGAATGCAAACAGCAGCAGGCCGATCAGAATCTTCGTCCACCAGCTCGACAGCGTGCCGTCGAAGGTGATGTAGGTCTGAATGAGCCCCTGGATCAGAATCCCGATCAAGGTTCCCGCCACGAAGCCCGCTCCTCCGGTCAGCAGCGTCCCCCCAATGACCACTGCAGCGATGGCGTCAAGTTCGACGCCGACTGCAGCAAGAGAATATCCGGCAGATGTGTACAGCGAAAAAACGATTCCGGATAGACCGGCGAGAAAACCCGACAGCGCATAGATCTGAATCGTGGTGCGGCCGACCGGCACGCCCATCAGACGCGCCGTCTGCGGCCCGCCGCCGAGCGCGTAGACGTTGGTGCCGAAGCGGGTACGGTGGGCGATGAAGATGCCGGCGGCAAAGACCAGAAGCATGACGGCGCCGATCAGCGTCAGCCGTCCGCCTCCGGGCAGCCGCCAATAGAGGCTCGTCAGCGTCGAATAATAGTCGTGGTTGATCGGAATGCTGTCGATCGACAGCACGAAGGCGATACCGCGCGCCAGGAACATGCCGGCGAGCGTGACGATGAAAGCCGGCATTTCGAGGTAATGGATGATCGCGCCCATGATGGCGCCGAAGGCGGTGGTGATGACAAGCACCAGCGCGAAGGCAAGCAGCGGATGGATCGAGGTGTTCTGCAGGATCACCGCGAGGAAGACGCCGGTGAAGGCGATGATCGAACCGATCGACAGATCGATGCCACCGGAGATGATAACGAAGGTCATGCCGACGGCGGCAATGCCGAGAAAGGCATTATCCGTCAGAAGATTGCCGATGACGCGCGTCGACAGCATGTTCGGATATTGCAGCGTGCAGCCGGCATAGGCGAGCACGAAGATGACGATGGTCGCGAGCAGCGGCAGATATTTGGAGTTCATTTCGGCTACTCCCTTCCGCCCTGCCGGCGGCTGGCGAAGATGGCGAACGATTGCACCGCCGGCGACTGAATGACGAGGATCACGATGATGATGACCGCCTTGATGATCAGGTTGAACTCGGGCGGGAATCCGGAAGACAGGATGCCGGTATTCACAGCCTGGATGATCATCGCGCCGATCAGCGACCCGACAATACTGAATCTTCCGCCGAGCAGCGAATTGCCGCCGACGACGACGGCGAGGATAGCATCAAGCTCCAGCCAGAGACCGGCGTTGTTGGCATCGGCGCCCTTGATGTCGGCCGCGACGATAATGCCCGCGATCGAGGCGCAAAGCCCGCTCAGCATATAGACCGCCATCAGCAGCACCGGCGTTTGAATGCCGGAGAGCGTGCTGGCGCGGCGGTTGATACCGACGGCCTCGAGCAGCATGCCGAGCGCGGTGCGGCGAACGAGCAGGATGACGAGCAGGCCGACGAGCAGCCAGATGACAACCGGCATCGGCAGGAGCGCCATCGAGCCGCTGCCGAAGAAGATCAGGCCGTCATCGTTGAAGGTCAGGATCGCGCCTTCGGTGATGAGCTGGGCGATGCCGCGGCCGGCGACCATCAGCACCAGTGTGGCGATGATCGGCTGGATGTTGAGGATCGCCACCAGGAAACCATTCCAGACGCCGCAGGCAAGCCCGATCGTCAGTGTCAGGAGAATTGTGTAAGCGACTGAATTTCCGGACACGATCGACGATGCAGCGACGGCGCCGCAAATGGCGATGACCGCGCCGACGGAAAGGTCGATGCCCTTGGTGGCAATCACCAGTGTCATGCCGATCGCCAACAAAGCCACCGGCGCGCCGCGATTGAGCACATCGATCAGGCTGCCATACAGGCGACCGTTTTGAACAACGACATTAAAAAACTGCGGCGACGTTATGAAATTCAACAGAAGAATGACAACGAGCGCGATCAGTTGCGGCGCCAGGCGATAGGCCAGCGCATTGCGAGAGGACTTCATGCATCCTCCTTCTTGTGCTCGGCGGCGGCGATGGCATCGACAATGCCGGCTGCGGTGATGCGCTCGCCCGTCAATTCGGCGATATGCTGCCTGTCGCGAAGCACGATGACACGTGAACTATAGGCGACAAGCTCTTCAAGTTCCGAGGAAATTACGATCAATGACATGCCTTCGGCGCAGAGCTGTTCGATGAGCCGGATGATCTCGGCATGGGCGCCGACATCGATGCCGCGGGTCGGCTCGTCGAGGATGAGAAATTTGGGATTGGTCGCCAGCCAGCGGGCAAGGATCGCCTTCTGCTGATTGCCGCCGGAAAGCAGACGGATCGGCTTTTCGCGGTCGGTGGTGCGGATGTCGAGCGCCTTGATGTAGCGGTCGGCGAGCGCATTCTGCTCGGCGCGCGACAGAGGCCGGGTCCAGCCGCGGCGGGCCTGCAGAGCCAGCGCGATATTTTCCCGGATCGACAGGTCGCCGACGATGCCATCGGTCTTGCGATCCTCGGGGCAGAAGCCGAAACCCTTCTCGATTGCAGCGCGCGGGCTGGAAAGGGTGACGGGCTGGCCGTCGATCGTCGCGCTGCCGCTGTCGGCATGTTCGACGCCGAACAACAATTCGGCGGTTTCGGTGCGCCCGGAGCCGAGCAGCCCGGCTACGCCGACCACCTCGCCGGCGCGGACATCGAGATCAAAGGGCTTGACCTTGCCGCGTTTGCCGTAGCCGGAAAAGCGATACCGGACCTCGCCGGCTGCAATGCTGCGCTCCCCGACCGCCTCTTCAGCCTGGGCGAGTTCGCGGCCGAGCATCATGGCGATCAGGCCCTGGCGCGGCAGTTCGGCGGCGTCGCGGGTGCCGACGAGCTTGCCGTTGCGCAGCACGGTGATGCGATCGCTAATCGCATAGACCTGCTCGAGGAAATGGGTGATGAAGACGATGCCGAGCCCGCGTTTCTTCAGGTCCCCGATGATGCGGAAGAGCAGCGCCACTTCCTGGTTGTCGAGGCTCGCCGTCGGCTCGTCCAATATCAGCACCTTGCCGGAGAGATCGACGGCGCGGGCGATGGCGACGACCTGCTGGACGGCGACGGAGAAACGTCCGAGTTCGGCGGTGACGTCAATATCGATGCCGTAGCCGGCAAGCAGTTCGCGCGCCTTGCGGTTCATCGCGCGCACGTCGGTCATGCCGAAACGCCTCGGCTGGCGTCCGAGAAAGAGGTTTTCGGCGACACTCAGATTGGCGAGGAGGTTGACCTCCTGATAGACGGTGCCGATACCCAGCTTCTGGGCGGCGAGCGTATTGGCCGGATTGATTTCCTCGCCATCGAGCATCAGGCTGCCGCCATCGCGATGATAGGCGCCCGTGATGCACTTGATCAGCGTCGATTTGCCGGCGCCGTTTTCGCCGAGAAGCGCATGGACCTCACCGCGGCGTAGCGTGAAATCAACCTTGTCCAAGGCGACAGCGCCGGGAAAAAACTTGGATATGGCCGAGGCTGCGAGAATATTCTCGTTATTGTGAACCATGAGGGCTGCTGTGTCCTGATATTTGCGCCGTGCGCCCGCACCAAGACCGGGCTGACGCCCGATCCGGCACCGGCAGTTCCGCACCGGCCCATTATGAGCCAGTGCGGTTCCAGGTTCAAATCAGTAGCCCTGGCCCTTCTTCTCTTCGTAGACCTTCATCGGCTCGTCGGCAGGCGTGTAGAGCTTGGACTCGGTCTGGATCCACTTCGGCGGGGCCTTCTTGTCCTTCAGATAGGCTTCGAGGGCATCGAAGGCGGGGCCGGCCATGTTCGGCGTCAGTTCGACGGTGGCATTGGACTCGCCTTCGGACATCGCCTTGAAGATATCCGGAACGGCGTCGATGGAGACGACGAGGATATCCTTGCCGGGCTTCAGGCCGGCTTCCTTGATCGCCTGGATGGCGCCGACAGCCATGTCGTCGTTATGAGCATAGAGAGCGCAGATATCCTTGCCGCCATTCTCAGCCTTCAGGAAGCTTTCCATGACTTCCTTGCCCTTGGTGCGAGTGAAGTCACCGGTCTGGCTGCGAACGATCTTGAGGTTGTCATGGCCGGCGAGAGCCTCTTCGAAGCCCTTTTTGCGGGCGATCGCCGGCGACGAACCGGTTGTGCCCTGCAGTTCGACGACGTTGCACTTCTTGTCGCCGACGGTCTTCACCAGGAAGTCGCCTGCGACCTTGCCTTCGTGAACGAGATCCGACGTAACGGCCGTCAGGTACAGATCGTCCGGAGCCTTGATGGTGCGGTCGAGAAGGATGACCGGGATCTTGGCTTCCTTGGCTTCCTTCAGAACGTCGTCCCAGCCGGTTTCAACAACCGGAGCGATCAGAATGGCATCAACGCCCTGAGCAATGAAGGAGCGCAAAGCCTTGATCTGATTTTCCTGCTTCTGCTGCGCATCGGCAAACTTCAGATCGATGCCGCGCTTCTTGGCCTGTTCCTTGGTGACGGTGGTTTCAGCCGCACGCCAGCCCGATTCCGAGCCGATCTGCGAGAAGCCAACGGTCAAGCCGCCGGCCGAAGCCGAACCGAACATGCAGGCAGCCAAAATCGTGGCACTCAAAAGTGCAGTCTTCAATTTCATGATATCCTCCCAATGCCGCTCCTTCGCGGCGCAGGGTCAAAAAATCATATAGTATTACTTTTGTAAATCGCTTTTTTTAACGTTACAGAAGAAAAAAAGGGCGCCCGCCAGGACGCCCTTGAAAGTTGCAGAAAGCCTGCGGAATTATTGCGCCGGCAGCTTGTCGTCGACGCCTTCGACATAGAAGTTCATGCCGAGCAGCGTGGCGTCATCTGCCTTCTCGCCGGCCTTCAGCCAGGGCGTGCCGTCCTGCTTGTTGATCGGGCCGGTGAAGGGATGCAGCTCGCCCGACTTGATCTTGGCTTCGGTTTCCTCGGCCATCTTCTTCACGTCGTCAGGCATGTTGGTGTAGGGCGCCATCTTCAGGATGCCGTCTTTCAGGCCGTCCCAGCTCTGTTCGGACTTCCAGGTGCCGTCCAGGAGCGCGTGAACACGTTTGGAGTAGTAGGCGCCCCAGGTGTCGACGATCGCCGTCAGCTGCGCCTTCGGGCCGGCTGCGATCATGTCGGACGCCTGACCGAAGGCATGGATACCGCGTTCTTCGGCAACCTGCATCGGCGCTGTCGTATCGGTGTGCTGCGTCAAGACGTCGACCCCCTGGTCGACCATCGCCTTGGCCGCATCGGCTTCCTTGCCGGGGTCGAACCAGGTATTGACCCAGATGACCTTCAGCTTGAAGCTGGGGTCGACCGACTTGGCGCCCTGCTCGAAGGAGTTGATGCCCATGACCACTTCGGGGATCGGGAAGGAGGCGATGTAGGCGGCGCCGTGATTCTTCGAGGTCTTGGCGGCGATCTGGCCGAGGATATAGCGGCCTTCATAGAATCGCGAGTTGTAAGTCGCGAGATTCGGGCCGGTCTTGTAGCCGGTGCCATGCTCGAACTTGACCTTCGGGAACTTGGCGGCGACCTTCACCGTCGCATCCATGAAGCCGAAGGACGTCGTGAAGATCAGCTTGCAGCCGGACCGGGCCAGACGCTCGATGGCGCGCTCGGCGTCCGGGCCTTCCGGCACGTTCTCGAGATAAGGCGTTTCGATCTTGTCGCCGAATTCGGCCTGGACCTGCTGGCGGCCGAGATCGTGGGCCTGCGAATAGCCGCCATCGGTGTGCGAACCGACATAGACGAAGCAGACCTTCGTCTTGTCCGCGGCCTGAGCGGCGGAGGAAATGCCGATCACGGCAGCAGCCGAGGCGGCGAGTGCGAATGCGAACTTCTTCATGGTTACCCCTGTTGGTTTGAAGTTATTCCGGAAACCCGTCTTTGATCTTGTTGCTTTATCGCTCCGGCACGAAGGCTTTTCCGAGCGACGCGGGCGTGTTGATCAACGTCGTGCGCCGATTATGGGAAATGATGATGAGAACCACAATAGTCGCGGCATAGGGCAGCATCGAAAGGAACTGCGCGGGTATCCCGAGACCGAAGGCCTGTGCGTGCAGCTGCAATATGGTCACCGCGCCGAAGAGATAACCGCCGGCAAAAACCCGCCATGGACGCCAGGAGGCGAAAACGACAAGCGCCAGGGTGATCCAGCCGCGGCCGGCCGACATGTTCTCCGCCCATTGCGGCGTGTAGACGAGCGAGAGCTGCGCGCCGGCAAGACCGGCGCAGGCGCCACCGAACATCACCGCAAAATAGCGCGTGCGGATGACACCGATGCCGAGCGCATGGGCCGACATATGACTGTCGCCGATCGCTCTCAGTTTCAGCCCGGCCCGGCTGCGGAACAGGAACCAGCTGACGCCGATCACAAGCGCAATCGACAGGTAGAAGATCAGATCCTGCCTGAACAGAACATGGCCGATAACAGGAATATCCGACAGGACGGGAATGACGATCTCTTCGAGGCGAATGCCGGGAACGCTGACATAGGGCTCACCGAGCATGCCGGATGCGCCGAGGCCGAGAAGGGTAAGCGCCAGTCCCGTCGCCACCTGGTTGGCCACCAGCGTCAGCGTCAGGAAGGCGAACAGCAGCGAGAACAGCGCACCCGCCACTATGCCGCAGATGATCCCGACATAGGGCGAGCCCGACGCTTGCGCGCCGGCAAAAGCGGCGACCGCGCCCATGATCATCATGCCTTCAACGCCGAGATTGAGAACGCCGGAGCGTTCCGCTACCAGTTCGCCGAGCGCGGCGATGACGAGCGGCGTCGAGGCAGTGATGACGGTCAGCAGAATGGCTTCAAAAATGCTCATGCCGCACCGCTCCTCAGCCGCGACCAGACGATACGGACTTTGTAGTAGATCAGTGTATCGCAGGAGAGCACGAAAAAGAGCAGCAGCCCCTGGAAGACGCGGGTGACCTTGTCGGAGACGCCGAGCGACAGCTGCGCCGCCTCGCCGCCGAGATAGGTCAGCGCCAGCACCAGGCCGGACGCGATGATGCCGAGCGGATTGAGCCGGCCGAGGAAGGCGACAATGATGGCGGTGAAGCCGTAGCCCGGAGAGATCGCCGGCTGCAGATGGCCGATTGAGCCGGAGACCTCTGATATCCCGGCAAGGCCGGCAAGCGCGCCCGAGAACAGAAAGCTGAACCAGATCATCTTCTTCGATGAGAAGCCGGCAAAGCGCCCTGCCCGCTCCGACTGGCCGAGCACCACGATCTGGAAACCTTTCAGCGTATAACGCAGCATGAACCACACGCCGATCGCCGCGATGATGGCGAAGATGAAGGCCCAATGGGCCCGGCCCGATTCCTCCCAGATCGCCGGCAGCACCGCTTCCGGCACGAAATCCCGCGACACCGGGAAGTTGAAGCCCTGCGGATCGCGCCAGGCGCCGCGCACCAGCCAATCGAGGAAGAGCTGGGCGATATAGACCAGCATCAGCGATGTCAGGATCTCATTGGTGTTGAAATGGGCCTTCAACAGCGCCGGAATGGCGGCAAAAAGCGCGCCACCAAGCGCTCCGAGCAGCAGCATCAGCGGCAGGACGAGCGGCGAATGCCAGTCGTAAAAGACAATCGGCAGGTAGGAGCCGGTGATGGCGCCAATGGTGAACTGCCCCTCGGCGCCGATATTCCAGTTGTTCGAGCGGTAGCTGACGGCAAGGCCAACGGCGATCAGGATCAGCGGTGCTGCCTTGATCGCCAGCTCGTGCAGCGACCAGACCTCGAGTAGCGGCTCGACGAAGAATGCATCGAGCGCCTCGACGGGGTTTTTGCCGAGCATAGCGAACATGACGGCGCCGAAGGCGAGCGTCAGGGCAAGGGCCAGGAGCGGCGAGACGAAGGCGAAGAGCTTCGAGACGTCGGGACGTTTTTCCAGTTCAATGCGCATGGGCAGTCTCCGCGGCCGAGCTGCCTTCATGCAGGCCGCCCATCAGCAGGCCGATCTTTTCGCGGGTGAGTTCGCCGGCCGGATAGGGCCGGGAAAGGCGCCCCTCGGAGATGACAGCGATATCGGTTGCCACTTCGAAGATTTCGTCGAGGTCCTGGCTGATGACGACGACGGCGGAGCCGGCCTTTGCAAGATCGACCAGCGCTTGGCGAATGCGGCTTGCGGCCCCCGCATCGACGCCCCAGGTCGGCTGGTTGACGACGAGGACGGCCGGCTGGCGGTCGAGCTCGCGGCCGACGATGAATTTCTGCAGATTGCCGCCGGAGAGCGAACCGGCGGCGGGATCGTCACCGCTCTTGCGGACATCCATTGCTTCGGAAATGCGCCGCGCCGCAGATTTTACCGCGCCCTGCCTGATGATGCCGAGCACGCCCAGAAAGGCCTTGCGATCCGACTGGCTGCGGGCCAGCACCAGATTGTCGGACAGCTTCATGGCGGAAACGGCGGCGTGCCCGTGCCGCTCCTCCGGCACGAAACCGGCGCCGAGCAGGCGACGGGCGGTAATGCCCTGAGTGCCCACCGGCTTCTTGCGGATGATGATCGCTTCGGCTGAGGCAACCGGATATTCACCGGACAGCGCGTCGAACAGCTCGCTCTGGCCGTTGCCAGCGACGCCGGCAATCGCGAGGATTTCGCCCGATCGCACCGTCATGGAGACATCGCGCAGCGGCATGGCAAAAGGCGTGCGCGCGGAAACCGACAGGTTGGTAACGGCAAGCTGCACCTCGCCCCTGTCGCTGCGCTCGGGATGGGTGACGGTCGCCACCTCGCTGCCGACCATCATGCGGGCGAGCGAGGCCGGCGTTTCCTGCCTGGGATCACAGGCGCCGGTCACCCGGCCATGGCGCAGCACGGTGGCGCGATCGCAGATGCGCTGCACCTCCTCCAGACGATGGCTGATATAAAGAACCGAACGGCCCTCGGCGCGCAACTTGAACAGCGTCTCGAACAGCCTGTCGGCCTCTTGCGGCGTCAGCACCGAGGTCGGCTCGTCGAGAATGATGAGCTTCGGGTTCTGCAGTAGCGCGCGGACGATCTCGATGCGCTGGCGCTCGCCGACGGAGAGATCGGCGACATGGGCATGCGGATCGAGCGGCAGGCCGTAGGCGATCGACAGCGCCCTCGCCTCCTCGGCGATCCGATCGATCGGAATGGCGTCATCGAGCGACAGCGCGATGTTTTCGGCCACTGTCAGGGCCTCGAACAGCGAGAAATGCTGAAAAACCATGCCGATGCCGTGCTTGCGGGCTTCGCCCGGAGAGGCGATGAGGACAGGGCTTCCTTCCCACAGGATCTGCCCGTGCGTCGGCTCCAGCACGCCGAACAGCATCTTGACCAATGTGGATTTGCCTGCGCCATTTTCGCCGAGAAGCGCATGAATCTCGCCCGGCGCAATGTCGAGATCGATGTCATTGCAGGCGGCAAAGCCACCGAAAAACTTCGTCAGCTTCTGGACGGACAACAACGCACCGGGATCCGGCACATTCAATGCAGACACGTTCCCCTCATTTCTTCTGCCGACCGGTCCGTTCGGATCTCATGGAATCAGCAGCGTCGTTCCTGTTGTTTTTCTTGCTTCCAGATCCGCGTGAGCTCGCCCAACCTCACGCAGCGGATAGGTTTGGTTGACATTGATACGCACTTTGTTGCTTTGCACAACATCAAATAGCGCCTTTGCACTGTCGTCCAATTCCCCCCGCGTGGCGATATAGGTGAAGAGCGTCGGGCGAGTCGCAAAGAGCGATCCCCTCTGAGCCAGCATGGCGAGGGTGAAATTCTCGATCGGCCCGGAAGACTGTCCGAAGGAGGCAAAAAGGCCGCGCGGCTTCAGGCAATCGAGCGACTGTGGAAAAGTATCGCGGCCGATCGAATCATAGACGACATCGACGCCCTTGCCGCCCGTTATATCGCGGACGCGCCCGACGAAATCCTCGCTCTTGTAGTTGATCACATGGTCGTAGCCGTGGGCCAGCGCCAGCTTGATCTTGTCCTCCGAGCCCGCCGTGCCGATAACCGTGGCACCGAGCGCCTTCGCCCACTGGCCGGCGATCAGGCCGACGCCGCCGGCGGCGGCATGGAACAGCAGAACCGTCTGATGGCCCACCTTGAACGTGCGGTTCAGGAGATATTCGGCGGTCATGCCCTTCAGCATCATCGCCGCCGCCATTTCCAGCTCGATGCCGTCCGGCACATGCACCAGATGGCGCGCCTCGATATTGCGCTCGACGCTATAGGCGCCGTCAGCGCTGGCATAGGCGACACGATCGCCAAGCTTGAAATCGGCAACATCAGGTCCGACCGCCGTCACGATTCCGGCGCCCTCCTTGCCGGTGACAAATGGAAGGTGCGGCACCTTATAGGAACCGTTGCGAAAGTAGACATCGATGAAGTTGAGGCCGATCGCCGCCTGCCGGATCTGCACCTCGCCTGTCACGGGTGGCGGAAGATCGATTTCGACGTAGTCGAAAACATCAGGTCCGCCCGTCTGCGAGAATGAAATCGCATGCGTCTTCGTCATATCGCCTGTCCTAAGCTTCGCGTCCAAGGGAGGGGAAGAATTGCAGCACCGCGCCGATGACGTAAAGATAGAGCCCGGTCACGATAAAGAGAATGAGCGCCCATTCCGGCATCTCGAAATGCATCAGCAGCGAATAGACGCCGAGCGCCGACCACAGGAAAAAGACGCCGAGATTGAGCGGGCGCAACCTTTTGACGCGGACGGGATGGAGGAAATTGATCGGCAGGAAGGTCAGCACCACCGAAATCGTCACGACGACTAGCGCCGTCGTGGCGCTCGCATCGATGACGAACAGCGTGAAGACGATCATGTTCCAGACGACGGGAAAGCCGGAGAAGAAATACTCCTCGGTCTTCATGCCCATATCGGCATAATAGATGGCGCTAGAGACGACGATCATGCCGGCTGCGACGAAGGACCAGGGCTCGCCGATCATGCCGCTCTGATAGAGGGCGAAGGCCGGCAGCAGCACATAGGTGACGTAATCGATGATATTGTCGAGCGTATCGCCGGACCAGTTCGGCAGCACTTCTTTGACCCGCACCTTGCGGGCAATCGGCCCGTCAATGCCGTCGACCAGAAGCGCCAGACCCAGCCACCAGAACATGTCGATGAAGCGATGCTCGGCCGCGGCGACGACGCCGAGAAAGGCAAGGAACGAGCCGGACGCCGTCAGGATATGGACGGAAAAGGCGCGCATCTCGGCGTAAGGAACACGCTTGTAGTTGAAAATCTTCATAGTCCCCCGACCGCCTGTCGCGCTCGCCCCGGCAAGCGTGTATTTTTTCGCCATCATCACCGGACCCTGCTCCTGAATCGGGCTGGGTTCGACGCCGTAGGTCTTTGTTGTCGCACCGCTTTTGCCGAAAATCAGCATTCGGCTGCGGTCCGCCGCTCTAATATGCATCCTTTGCCCGGCTTCGCCAGCGGGAAATATGACATTCCCCGCTCGCCATTGAATCCTGACCATGACATGCATATTTCCCTTCTGAAGCGTCGCGTGGAATGGAATGCCTTTAATTCCGGCCGGATTTGTAATATCTCGCTCCCAATCCGACAGTTCATCCGACGAATACGGGATCCGCTACCGAAATGAACGCGCCTGCAAAGACCGAAGACTTCGCCTCGTCCATCCCCGCCGGCGTCTATGCCGAGACGGTGCTGAGCGTGACGCATTACACCGACCGGCTCTTCCGCTTCACGATGACCCGGCCGCAGGGCTTCCGTTTCCGTTCCGGCGAATTCGCGATGATCGGGCTGATGGTCGAGGGCAAGCCGGTCTTCCGTGCCTATTCGATCGCCAGCCCAGCATGGGCCGAGGAGCTTGAATTCTTCTCGATCAAGGTGCCGGACGGTCCCCTCACCTCTCATCTGCAGGCGATCAAGCCCGGCGATCAGGTGCTGATGCGCAAGAAGCCGACGGGCACGCTGGTGCTCGACGCGCTGACCCCTGGCCGCCGTCTCTACATGTTCTCGACCGGAACCGGTGTTGCGCCGTTCGCCAGCCTGATCCGCGACCCCGAGACCTATGAAAAGTTCGAGGAAGTCATCCTCACTCACACGACGCGCGACGTCGCCGAGCTGAAATATGGCTTCGATCTCGTGCACGAGATCCAGAATGACGAACTGCTGAAGGAAGTGGTCGGCGACAAGCTGCGCCATTACGCGACCGTCACGCGCGAGGATTTCGAATATCGTGGCCGCATCACCGACCTGATCTCGTCGGGCAAGCTGTTTACCGATCTCGGCGTTCCGCCGCTCGATCCGGCAATCGACCGCGGCATGATCTGCGGCTCCTCGGCCATGCTGAAGGATACCAAGGAACTGCTCGAAAAGGCTGGCCTCAATGAAGGCGCCAACAGCAAGCCCGCCGAATTCGTCATCGAACGCGCTTTCGTCGGCTGACACTCTTTCAACGATCAAATGCAAGCGGCTCCGGAAACGGGGCCGTTTTTATTTGCGGGCGAGATAGTCGATCAGCACCGCCATCGCCCCACGCGCCTCATCCGGCCTGCCCTGCCGAATGGCGCGGATGACGGCGACATGCAGCGCGATGGCGCGGTCCATGCGCTCGGGGCTTGCTGTGGAATACCAGAGGCGGCGCGCATGCGCCTGCACCGGACCGAGTGCGGCCATGATGAAGCCGTTCGGGCACGCGTTCTCGAGAATTGCGTCAAAGGCCTTGTCGGCGGCGAAGAAGCCGGTGAGATCGCCGGTCACGACGCATTTCTCCATCGCGTCGGCGCAATCGCTGAGGCGCTCACGATGTTCGTCCGTGGCATGCTCGGCAACCAGGCTTGCCGCAATCGGCTCCAGCTCGCGGCGGACCTGCATGACATTGCCATGATCCTCCGGTGTGATCTCGGCAACCTGCAGCCCAACCCGCGGCTTCACCAGGATCAGCCCCTGCCAGGCGAGCTTCTGAATCGCCTCGCGCACCGGCGTGCGCCCGCGGCCCGCCATATCGATCAGCTGCTTTTCGGTGACAAGTGCGCCAGGCTTCAGCGCCAGCGTAACGATCAGGTGCTCGAGTGCTAGATAGGCAAGGTGGCTTTGTGACGTCTGCACTGCCGATAATCCCGTAGCCGGCCTGATATATCACATTCTGCCACGGTAAAAAGTCGAAGACAAGGCGACGCAGACATCCAAGGAGTGAAACCCAAATTCGCAGGTCCGCACGACCGAACCGCGCGTCCGCCCTTCACTCGTGTCGCAACGCCTCGATCGGATTGAGCTGCGCTGCCCGTCTCGCCGGAAAATAGCCGAAGATCATACCGATTGCCGCGGAGAAGAGGAAGGCGACGGCGACCATCATCGGACTGAAGACGAAGGGGACTTTCAGGAGGGTGACCGCCACCAGGCCGAGGCTCAGGCCGAGCACGATGCCGGTGATGCCGCCGAAGAGCGACAGCGCCACCGCCTCGACCAGGAACTGGGTGAGCACCTGGTTTTCGAGCGCGCCGATCGCCAGGCGGATACCGATTTCGCGGGTTCGCTCGGTGACGGAGACGAGCATGATGTTCATGATGCCGATGCCACCGACGAGCAGGCTGATCGCGGCGACGGCGCCGAGCAGGCCGGTCAAGAGTGTCGTCGTGCCGGTCATCGCCTCGGCGATCTGCGTCATGTCGTTGACGTTGAAATCGTCCTGGCGGCCGGGAATGATCTTGCGGCGCTCACGCAGCAGATTTTCGACATCGGCCTGCACCTTGGCTGTCGAGACACCATCGCGCGCCGAAATGATGATCTGCGGCACGTTGCTGTTGCCGCTGATGCGCCGCTCGAACACCTTGACCGGCATGATGACCACGTCGTCCTGGTCGGTGCCCATGCCGGACTGGCCGCGCCTGGCCAGCACCCCGATGACCGGGCAGGAAACCTTGCCGACGCGGATCTGCTGGCCGAGCGGATCGGCGGCTCCGAAGAGTTGCGAGCGCACTGTCTCACCGATGATGCAGCGGGACTGACCGCGCTCCTCGGCGGGGGTGAAATTACGGCCGAGCGCCAGGTTCCAGTCCTGCGCGACGAAATAATCGTTGGTGGTGCCGGAGACGCTGGTCGAATGGTTCTGGCCGCCAAAAATCACCGTTGCCGTTGACTGGTTGAGCGGCGCCACCGCCCTCAAGCCGCCGATCTGGTCGCGGATGGCGGCGACATCCTTGAGGCTGAAGCGTTTGGCCTCGGAACTCACCCGGCCGGGGCCGAACTGCCCGGGACGAACGAACAGCATGTTGGTGCCGAGCCGCGACAGTTCGGTCGAGACCTGCGCGGTCGTACCGTTGCCGATCGTCACCAGCGCGATGACGGCGGCAACGCCGATGACGACGCCGAGCACGGTGAGGAAGGAGCGCAGCATGTTGCGGTTGATGGCACGCAACGCCAGCTTCAACGTCTCAAAGAACATGATCCGTCCTCCTGGCCTGCTCGACCTCGCTCTCCAGCTGGCCGTCGACGAAGCGCAGCAGCCGCCCGGCATAGGCGGCGATATCGGACTCGTGCGTGACCATGACGATGGTGATGCCGTGCTCGCGGTTCAGCCGCGTCATCAGTTCCATGATCTCGAAGCTGGTCTTCGTGTCGAGATTGCCGGTCGGCTCGTCGGCGAGGAGCAGCGCCGGCTCGGTAACGATGGCGCGGGCGATGGCGACGCGCTGCTGTTGACCGCCTGAGAGCTCCTGCGTCTTGTGATGCTCGCGGCCCGACAGGCCGACCAGCGCCAGCGCCTCGCGCGCCTTTTCGCGCCGTTCACGCACTGCCATGCCGCGATAGATCAGCGGCAGCTCAACATTCTCTGCGGCTGAGGTGCGCGACAAGAGGTTGAAGCCCTGGAAAACGAAGCCGAGCATGTGGCGGCGCAATAGCGTCAGCTGGCTGCGGTCGAAGCCGCTGGTCGGGATGCCCTGGAAGATGTAGTCGCCCGATGTCGGCACATCGAGGCAGCCGAGAATGTTCATCGCCGTCGACTTTCCGGAGCCTGACGGCCCCATGATCGCGACGAATTCATGGGCATCGATCGCAAGATCGACATGGTCGAGAGCGCGGATCGCCGCCTCGCCCTCGCCGTAGATCTTCGAGACCTTCCTGAATTCGATGAGCGGCGGGCTTGCCATCCGTCTCTCCGCCTAATTCGTCCGCACCGTGGCGTCAGTCACCAATGCGTCATTTTCCTTGAGTTCGCCGGAGACCACCTGAGTGAACTGGCCGTCGGACGAACCGACCTGGATGACGACGGGCGTGGCGCGGCCGTTGCGCAGCACCCAGACGCGGCGCTGCGCTCCCGTCAGCACCTCACCGGAATTACCGCCGCGCCGGCGTGGCGGCCCGAAGATCCCGAGAATGCCGCGGCCGCGCCGTTCCGCCTGCGGGGGGGCATAACGCAGCGCCGCGTTCGGCGCCATCAGCGTATCCTTGACGGCCTCGACGGTGATATCGGCGGTCGCCGTCATACCGGGGCGCAGCAGCAGGTCGGCGTTGTCGACCGAGAGCACCGCCTTGTAGGTCACCACGTTGTTGACCACTTCGGAGGCGAAGCGGATCTGCTCGATCTCGGCCGGGAAGGACCGGTCGGGATAGGCATCGACGGTAAATATCGCCTTTTGGCCGACGGCGATCTTGCCGACATCGGCCTCGTCGACATCGACCTGCAGCTCCATCTTCTTCAGATCGCCGGCGATGGTGAAGAGAATGGGCGCCGAAAGCGAGGCGGCAACCGTGGCGCCCGGATTGACGGACCGGGTGAGGATGACGCCGTCGATCGGCGAGACGATCTTTGCCTTGGCGAGATTGACCTCGGCAAGCTGCAGGTCGGCCTCCGAGGCCAGCACCTCGGCTTCGTTGATCTGTTTGGCGGCCACGGCGGAATCATATTTGTAAGTGGCATCGTCGAGGCTCTGCTGGGTGGAGACGTTGCTCCTGACCAGGCTCTTCAACCGCTCGAGCGAGGTGCTCGCCGATTCGAGATCGGCATTGGCCTTGGCGACGTTTGCCTTGGCCGAATTGACCTTGGCGCGCGAGCTCTTCACATCCGCCTCGAGCTTGTTGGTGTCGAGCAGCGCCAGCACGTCGCCCGCCTTGATCATGCTGTTATAATCCACGTTGACGTCGCGTACGGTGCCCGAAAGCTCGCTCGATATGTCCACCTGCTCGGTCGGCTGCACCGAACCGGTGGCGGTGACAAGCACCGTCAGGTCGCCGCGTTTTGCCGGCTGCGTGGTGTAGCTCACCTCACTTTGCCCGCGGCCGATGTAGAAGTAAGCGGCCGCCGCGGCGGCAGCGAGGAGGATCAGCACAACGAGCAGGCGGGCGCGCCAGCGGCTCCGCCTGTTCTGCCGTCCCGAAGCGGCAAGCACCGCGGCGAGATCGGGCGTCGCGCCGGCCTTTGCTCCGGTTTCGTCGCCGCTTACGATCTTGTTCATGTCATCCTCGATCAGTCAGTGGCCGCATCGGCCTGCAATGAAATAATCACACCGCAGATGAACCGGGAATTAGCGTTGCCGCCGAACTGGCACGGAATTGCGGACAGGTGAAATGAAATATTGGTAAGAAAACTCAAGTTTCCGCCCAGCGGCGCCTCTCGCGCAAAAATCTGCAGCGCTTTCGCGCTCCCGACAGGCAGCAATTGCCGACCGTCAATCAACATCCTCGGCATATTGCCCGGCACCCGGCAGCGGATGCAGCCACGCTTCGCGCCGCTTGATCCAGACTTCATGGTCCGGCTCAAGATCCGTCGGCGGGCTATCGAGCGAGCCGAGGCGGATTTCCACCGCCGCCTCCTGAAGGCAGAAAAGCCTGCTGCCGCAGGTGGGACAGAAGCTGCGGCCAGCGAAAGTGGCAATCTCGCCGCTTTGGGAGAAAGCCGAGCGAGACCAGAGCGCGAAGAAGACGAAGGCGGAACCACTCGATTTGCGGCAATCAGCACAGTGGCAGAGGCCGACGCGAAGCGGCTCGCCTTCCACCCGGTAGGCGACCGCTCCGCAAAGGCAGCTTCCCGTCCTGATCCTCATGGACGGCCGTCAGGAGTCGAGCTTGGTGGGGAGCCGCGGCGGACGGCGCTTGGCAGCCATCAACAGGTCGAGCTCGGTGGCGGAGGGGCCAAATTTGTCATAGAGGCGCTTGGCCTCCTTGTCGTCCAACCGGTATTTTCTGGCAAATTCGCTCATGCTGTAGGGGCGGCCACGCAACACTCTTCGCGCCGGGGTCGCCGTTTTCGGTGCGTCGGTCATGGTTTTCTCCTTTCTCAGCTTCCCTTTAAGTTAGAGCGGCTTATCCAATTGAAAAGAGTCGAGCGGCCTCGGCAGGGCCGCAAAACGCGACGGATGCGGCTGAATTTCCTGAAATCTTGCCGCTGACAGATCGCTTTCGGAGCGAGGTTGCGGGCCGCGCCAAAGCGGTCGCGGCGGCGATGGAGAACATCGGATTTTCCCGCTTTCTCCCGATGGCCACTGAAATGGCGAGCGAGCTCCCTTCCCGCCCGGCCCGCAACTTATCTCAGTCTCCGGCGAGATCACGAAATATTAAAATGCGGAACGCATGCGCCGGAGCGAAGGTTGTGAACTCGAGGTCGACGTGGCCTCAGTTCAAAACCAAGGAGAAACCAAATGGCAAACCAAGGTGGAACCCATGAACAGCACGTCAAGGCTGGGCAGCAGAGTCACAAGAACGACTCCAATTCCCGCAGCGCCTCTTCAGGCGGCCGTGACGCGCAGTCCAGCGGATCCCGCGGCGGCAGCCATGAGCAGCATGTAAAGGCTGGTCAACAAAGCCACAAGAACAGCCACTAAGGCTGTGATGACATGAAACTTGGCCCGCGCCCTCCATTCCGGCGCGGGCTTTTTTGTGACCTTGAAGCTGGTCGGCATTTAGATAGCATCATAGACTATAACGCGACTCGGACGGCAGAGCGAAGCTGCGATTTGACGAATGGCGCCCTTGTGGACGGACGCTGAAGCATCAAGACAGACGCCGGCCGTCCTCGCCGAAAAGGTGCAGAACCTCGGGGTCGAGATGGAGCGGCAGGCTGTCGCCCGATTTCATCTTCTGCTGGCCGGCAAAGACGGCGATCAGCTTCTTGCCGGCGGCTTCGGTATGGACGACGGTTTCAGAACCCAGCTCCTCGACAAGGGTGATCCGCGAGTCCAGCCTGCCTGCGGCGGCTGCATCCGCAAGTGTGATGTGCTGTGGCCGGATGCCGATGCTGACCCTCTCGCCCGCCGGGCGCGCCTCCCTGGCGACGACGGAAAGGCGATGGCCGCCCACGGTTTCGACTTGCGCGAAACCGCCGTCGTGGCCGACGATCGAGGCTTCCAGAAAATTCATGTGCGGCGCGCCGATGAAGCCGGCGACGAAGCGGTTTGCCGGCTTGTTGTAGAGTTCAAGCGGCGTCCCCACTTGTTCGATCCTGCCGCCTCTCAGCACGACGATCCGGTTTGCGAGCGTCATCGCCTCGACCTGATCATGGGTAACGTAGATCATCGTCGCCTTGAGGCGGGCGTGCAGAGCGGCGAGTTCGGCGCGCATGCTCACCCGAAGTTCGGCATCGAGATTGGAGAGCGGTTCATCGAGCAGGAAGGCATCCGGCCGGCGCACGATGGCGCGGCCGATCGCGACGCGCTGACGCTGGCCGCCGGAGAGCTGGCCGGGGCGGCGCTGCAGAAACGGCTCGATCTCCAGCATGCGCGCGGCGTCAGCGATGCGTGCTTCGATCTCGGCCTTGGCCACCTTGGTGTTCTCCAAGCCGAAGGCAAGGTTTTCCCGCACGCTCATATGCGGATAAAGGGCATAGGACTGGAAGACCATGGCAAGGCCGCGGTCGGCCGCACCGATCGCGGTGACGTCCTTGCCGTCGATGGCGATGCTACCGCCCGTCGGCTTGTCGAGACCGGCGATCAGGCGCAGCAACGTCGATTTTCCACACCCGGACGGGCCGACGAAAGCGACGAACTCGCCGTCGTTGACCTCAAGCGAGACATCGCGGATCACCTCGACGGCGCCGAAATTCTTGACGATGTTCCTGAGCTCGAGTCCGCTCATGCGCTCTCCTGTTTCCTATTATTTCAGCCCCGAGCCGGCGATACCCGTCGTGATGAAGCGCTGCAGGAAAACGAAGATCAGCACGACGGGGATCATCGAGACGACGGTCATGGCGAGGATATAGTGCCACTGCACATTGAGCTCGCCGGCATAGACGTTGAGGCCGACCTGCAGCGTGTAGAGTTCCTTGCGCGACAGCACGATCAGCGGCCAGAGGAAATCGTTCCAGCGCCAGACCACCGAGAAGATCGCCAGTACCGCCAGCGCCGGTGCCGACAGCGGCAGGATGATGCGCCAGTAGATCTGCCATTCGCTGGCCTTGTCCATGCGCGCGGCGTCGATCAGCTCGTCGGGGATCGTCAGCATGTACTGGCGCAACAGGAAGACGCCCGTCGGCGTGGCGACGGTCGGCAGGATGACGCCCCAGAGGCTGTCGAAGAGGTTCAAGCTGCCGATGACCGAATAGAGCGGCACGACGATCACCGAGAGCGGCACCATCAGCGTTGCCAGGATCATCAGCATGACGGCGGTGCGGCCGGGGAACTGGTATTTCGACAGCGCGAAGGCGGCCATCGAATTGACCAACAGGGTGATGGCCGTCGCCACCACCGTCACGAAGACCGAGTTGCGCAGGAACAGGAAGAAGTCGAAGCGCTGGAAAGGCTCGGTGTAGTTGTTGGTCGCGAATTCGACCTCACGCACCGGCGTGCGGACCTTGATGTTGACCTTGACGATTTCATCAGGCTGTTTCGGATCGACCATCTGGCCCATGATGCCAATGCGGCGCACTTCGGCGAGCACACGGGTGCTGCCATCCGGCATCGTCACGTTATAGAGCGGCAACGGCTTGTCGTATCCCGGCACCACGGCCTGCTCGGTGACATAAGGCAGGACGGACGGCGGGAACTCGGCGAGCGCCGCCGGCGTCTTGAAGGAGGAGAAGACCAGCCAGATGGCCGGGCCGAACATCAGGATGACGCCTGAGATCAGCCAGATCCAGGTGACGACATCCGTCCAGTGCCAGCCGCGGCCACGGCGACGTAGCAGGAAGGCGCCGACAGCGCTCATTGGCGTTTCCCCTTCTTCTCGTTGCGGCTGCTTGCGGCAAGCTGGATCAGCGTCAGGATGACGAGCACGATGCCCATCAGGATCGAGGCGGCCGATGCGAGCCCCGGATTGCGCAGCGAACTGGCAAAGCCGGTCTCGTAAATAAACTGGGTGATGTACATGGTGCTGGTGCCGGGCCCGCCGCCGGTGAGCACGAAAACCTCGTCGAAGATCTGCACGGCGCGGATCAGCGCCAGGACCAGGACGACGATGAGGTTCGGCATCAAGAGCGGCAGGGTGATGCGCCGGAAAATTCGGGTGGGGCTCGCCTTGTCCATCGCCGCCGCCTCATAGAGATCCCTCGGAATCGCCTGCAGGCCGGCGAGCAGGATCAGCGCATAAAAGCCCATATGCGCCCACACCGAGACGAAAACGGCGAAGAAGAACGCCCAGAAACGATCGCTGAGCCAGGAGAAGGGCTCGAAGCCGAAGGGGCTCAGCGCATAGTTCAGCAGGCCCTGGCGCTGCAGGATCCACTTCCAGATCAGGCCGACGACGACGGGCGACAGCAGCACCGGGAAGAAGAAGACGGCGCGCCAGAAGCCACGATTGGAAAGCTCGCGGTTGAGAATCAACGCCGTTGCGAGTGCCGCGACCAGCATGGCCGAAACCTGAAAGACGACGAAGACCGCGGTGTTGCGCACCGCGGCCCAGAAGGTGTCGGCCGCACAGGTCGAGGGGTCGAGATAGGAGCGGCAATCGAAGAGGATGCGGTACTGCTCGGCGCCGACATAGGTCCTGTTTGGCAGGAAGATGGCGCCTCCGCTCGTCGTCGAATAAATGAAGTTGATGACCAGCGGCAGGAGGACGAAGATGGAAAAGATCAGCATGTTGGGCGCCAGGAAGACACCGGCCATGCCGTTCACCCCCGTCAGCTTCTGCCAGGCGCGCATCGGGATATCGACGATCCCCATGGCGAGCCTGACAGGCGCAAGGAGCGCCTGCTGCAGACCGGCTTTCGCCGCAGGTTCGGAAGAAACCGTCTTCTCCGCCATTCGTTCGTCCGTCAGTTGCCGCCGACCTTGGCCTTGATGTCCTCGTCGATGCGGGCGTAGGCGTCGTCGAGCTTCATCTCGCCGGCGATCACCTGGCTGATGCGCGCAACGATGGCGCTGTAATAGGCGTCAGACCACTTCCAGCCCGGCAATTTCATCGCAGCAGGGGCCGTCTGGCCGGCCGATTCAACGAAAGCTTTCAGCGCCGCCTTCACATGCGGATTATCGGTCTTGAAGTCCACCTGGCCGGCGGCCACGCCCTTGTGCGCCGGAATGAACAGGCTGCGCTCGGCAAATTCCTTCTGCACGTCGGCGCTTGCCAGGTAGTCCATCACCTTGGCGACGTCCTTCGGGTTCTTGGTGTATTTTACGGCGACGAGACCGGCGCCGCCCTGCATGCCGCTGCAGGCCACCGTGCCGCAGGGGCTTCCGGCCATGATCCAGTCGAAACTGTCGCCGATCTTCTGCGCGAAGCCCGAAAGCTGCCAGCTGCCGGAATAATAATAGGCGAGACCGCCATTGATGAAGTCCTCGGCCGCAGCGCGATAGGTGCTTCCGGCAGCACTGACCCAGACGTCCTTGTTGACGGTGCCGTCCTCGTTCCATTTGACGAAGCGGCTGAGGAATTCCTTGGCGCCCTGATCGATGGGCGCCGGCTTGCCGTCGGCGGCGATATAGTTGGCGCCATAGGAGATATTCGGGCCTGAGACGCGGTGGCCGGAACGGTCGATCGCCATGGCGAAGACCTTCTGGCTGTCGGCGACCTTTTTGGCCGCCGCCGCCCAGTCGTCCCAGGTGGCTTTCGGGCCGGGAATTTCGACGCCGGCCTGCTCGAACAGCGTCTTGTTGACGAAGCCGCCCGTGAGCGTCAGCTGGGTCATGAAGCCGGTGATGGCGTTCGAGCCGTCAGGACGCATCCAATCGGCCTGAGCGCCGAAATTCTCGTCCCAATATTTCGCATCTGCGAGGAGCGGGCGGAGATCGAGCCAGTGCTGCGCTTGCGCCTTCAGATTGGTGACCCGGGCGATGTCAGGCCCCTTCCCGGCTTCCAGCTGCACCGGCAGCTGTTCCTTGACGACGTCATAGGAAACCTCGTCGAGGATGACGTTGACATCGGGATTGGCCTTGGAGAAGCGCGACAGCAGGTCCTTGATCACCTCGCCTTCGCCGCCATCCGAATACCACATGATGCGCACGTCGCCGGCATGGGCGGCGACGGAACTCAAGAGAACCGCAGCAAAGGCCGCGCCGATCGATTTCATTCTGGTCATAGTCTCCTCCTCTTGACCGATGAACTTCTGCATCCAGGCAGGTCCTCCACCTGTCCGGACATGTCATTAAGAGGCAGCGCTCCGCTGCTGCCTGCCCGCTATTTCAAGATGTACCGCGTCTCCCCGCACCGACCAGTCCGACGGCTTGAGAATACGGCCTTCGGCGCGCACGGTACCGTCCTCTTCGAAGACGACCTGACCATAATCCGGGTCCTCGATGATCAAGGCGCCCTCATTGCCGCGGCGGGCGGCAAGCGTGGCGAAACGTGCCCGCATGCCGTCGAGGCCGTCTTCGCGCCCGAGATCGGAGAGGCGGACGATCCAGCGGCCGTTGGGGCCGGCCAGGCGCAGCTCGATATCCGTCGTCGGACCATGCTTCACCGGTTCGAGCACACCATTGCCGATCAGCATCGCCAGACCATTGCCGGCGCGCGCGAGCGCCAGCTTGCCGTCGACAAAAGTCTCGTCGAAGGCTTCGAGCGGGAACCAGGCATGGGTGAAATCCGGCTGGCCTTCGTGAATGTCGAAATCGAGAATGGCGAGGTCACGATATTGATGCACGCGCGGCAGCGTTCCGCAGCCGCCCCAGAAGCTCGGCCGGCCGTAGCCAAACTGGATGGTTTCGCCGGGATGGTTGATCCAGATCTGCGCTTCCGGCCGCTCGCCCAAACGCAAATGCAGAACCGTCTCCTGATAACCCCAGGCGCCGGGGCGGTAGTGGGCGATGGTGCCGATCGCGGTGTCGCGTGTCTTATAATGGTAGAGGGCGGCAAAACGGTTCTCGCCCTGAGAAAAGGTCCATTCCTGCGCGTCGTCGGAGTGGTGCGCGGCGATTTCAGCAAGCGCTTCCGGGAAACGGAGGCCATGATCGCGGATGCAGACGGCAAGCTGCGGCAGCGCGTGGACGCGACGGCCGTACCAGCCGCGCCCCCAGAGCAGCCGAGCAATGGCCGACAGCTCGACCGAGCGCCCCGGCCGCAGTGTATGTTCATAAGAGCGGCCCTGGCTGCCGGTCAGCATGCCATGATGGGCCGAGCGGGCGACGATCTCCATCAGCCGGACGATGCTGGCATTGGCGCGAGCACGGATCGTCTCATCCGGCGCGCAGGCGGCAAGCGCCGTCAGCCCCTTGAGGTCGATCGGGAAATAGGGAACGGAATTCCACTCAGCCATCTCCCAGCGCTCGAAATGATCGAGCCAGGCGCGAACCCGCTCGTCGCCGACCTTCATCTGCTCGGCGCCGGTACGGCCGGAACGGACGAAGACGGCATCAGGGAACAGCCTGCCGCCGAGATAGGCGGCGGTGTGGAAGAGCAGCGCGTGGTTTTCCGAAAAATACCACTGAACGTCGTTGCCCGGCTCGTCCATCCAATAGCGGTAATTGAGAACGGCGTGCTCGATCCGCTGCTGCAGCCCTTCCGACAAGAGGTCGCTCCAGCGGGTATAGGCAAACAGCAGCGGCACCAGCACGAAGTCCGCGCAATCGTGACAATCCTCGATCACCGGCAACATCGCCGATATCATCGCCTCGGTCTCTTCGCCGCCCTGCCCCAAGGCCAGCCGCGCGAAGGCGCAGACCGTATCGGGCTCGGAATGGGCGGCGACCTCGGCAAGCGCCTCGGCGACGCGATCGTCTAGCGCGGCGGGCGCCTGCCCCTGGCGCTGGACGTGACAGATTTCGACGCCGAGCGTGCGGCCGAGCGATAGGCCGCCCGTTTTAAACGTGATCCGGAAATGGCGGAAATCAGCGGGCATATCAGCCGAGGGGCCGAGTTCCAGCTGGGTCGCGCCTTTTTCCAGCGCGAAATCATAGTCGAAGCGCTCGACCGACATGAAGTCGCCTTCGATCTCGACATGACAGCTCAACGCCACCGGCAGCGGCGCGGGAAACAGGATCGTCACGTCCTCGCCGAGATAGGCGGCGCGGTCGAAGCGCATGCCTTCGAGGATTGCCTCCAGCCCGTCCGCGTCACCGGCGGCGATGGGAACAGGCACCGATGTTTCGACCTCCGGTCCATCGAGATAATCCAGCTGGAAATAGAAGCGGGCGTCGCGCTCGGCGAGATCGTCGAAATAGATGCGGATCTCGTTGAGCCCCGCCGTCAACTCCACTTCGAAGGTCTGCTGGGCTTCCAGATTGCGCACGTAAGGCGCCATGAAGCCCCGCTCGGCCCCATTGACGAAGAGGACGGCGCCGCCGCAGGTCGACAGGCGCAGCGTGGCTGGTCCCGCCGACTGCGCATCGAGGAAGGTGCGCGCCCAGCAGCCGATGCGCGTCGGGCGAAACCAGAAGCCGGAGAGATCGACGCGCGGCGATGAAAAGGGAAGCCACCAGCGGACGGCCTCGAATTCGGTCGCCGGCTGCGGTCTTCGGCCGGAAAAGGATGCCTTGAATTCGGTGCGGCAGGGATATTCATGCGGAATGAAATTCTTCGTCTTGGTGACGAAGAAAAACGGATCCATGCTCCCTTCCATCGGCCGGTCGGCGACATCGTAGCGTGCCTGCGCGAGGGGGCCGAGTTGCCAGTAGACGATCGGGCTCTGTTTCCCGATCTTGCGGCGGAGATAGGATTCTTCGGCGGCCATGCTTCAGCCCGCTTGAGCTTTAACACGCCGAGCAAAACGCCGACGCGTGGACTTGCCGTCAAACCGCATCTTCAAAGCCTCCCTGCTCTGCGCCTGTCGCTGACACGTCAATTGTGCATAGCCATTCCGTTTGCGCAATCTGAAAGATTTTTGCATACTTCGTGCGAGCGAGGAGATGAGATGGCCGCGGAGCAGAAAAAGGGCAGGCGCACACGCCTGGACGACATCGCCGCCCGGTGCGGCGTGTCGATCAGCACGGTGTCGCGCGCGCTCGCCGGCGAAAAGGGCGTCAGGCCCGAGATCCGCAAGCTGGTGCTGGAAACGGCGAGCGCTGTCAGCTACGCGCTGCCGGCAAGTGTCGCCGGCAAGAAGGTCATGCTCGTCGCCTCCGGCGCGGCGATGATCGATTATGTCCGCAACCAGTTCACCCTCCACGTGCTCGAAGGACTGAACGCTCGCGCGTCCGCCCTCGGCATCGAAATGGCAATGCGCCCGGTCGCCGACAAGGCTGATGAAACCCGCGTCATCGCCGAGATGCGCAATGATGCAAGTTTCGGCGGCATGCTGATCCTGACAGTCGACGAGGAGGACATGCTGACGGCGGCCGCCAATCTCGGAAAGCCCGTCGTGCTCGTCAACAGCGACGACCCTTACATGCGGCTTTCGAGCGTGACGCCCTGCAACCGATCGGCCGCGTTCATTGCCGCCGAGCGGTTGATCGAGGCCGGCCATCAACGCATCCTGTTCATGCTGCGGCCGGGACGGCGGACCATCGAGCGGCGCCTGGAGGGCTGGCGCGACGCGCTGCAGCATCATGGACTGAAGGCCGATGCCGACCTGGTGCTCGAGGTCGAGGACTGGTTGCCGGAACTCGGCGCCGAGGCGATCACCCGTCTCGTCGGCGACAAGGGCCTTTGCTTCACCGCCGTTCTGACGGCGGGCGACAGTCTCGCCAACGGCGCCGTGCGCGGGCTGCAGGCGATGGGTTATGCCGTGCCGCAGGATGTCTCCGTCATGGGCATAGACGACCTGCCGCAATCGGCCTTTCTCAATCCGCCATTGTCGACGGTGCACATCCCGATGCGCGAACTCGGCGCCACCGCGCTCGACCTCTTGCGCGACATGATGCTTGGCCTCGCCTTGCCGTGCCGCCGTGTCGAGCTTGCCTGCCATGTCGTCGAAAGAAGCAGCGTCGCAGCCGTCCACCATCCGGCTGCCGCGGATCACATCAAGCCAATCGCGTGAGGTTATGCCGGTCATGAAATTCCTGGCAATATCCGGAAGCGCCCGCAGAGCCTCGACCAATACGGCCGTGCTATATGCCCTCCAGTCGGCTGCCGGGCCGGCGCATACGCTCTCGGTCTATGATCGTGTTGGCGAGCTCCCGGTCTTCTCGCCCGATCTCGAACTTCCCGAGCCTCCTTCCGAAGTGGCGGCTCTTGCAAAGGCGATCACGGATGCGGATGGACTGATCCTGGCGAGCCCCGAATATATCAGGTCAATCCCCGGCGGGCTGAAGAACGCCATCGACTGGCTCGTCTCCCGTAACGAAGTGATCGGCAAACCGATCGTGCTTGCGCACGCGTCGCATCGCGGCGACGACATGCTGCAGCAGCTTCGCACCGTTCTCGCCACGCTGAGCGAGCGCTTCAACGAGCATCTCTTCCTTCGCTTCCATCTGATGAAGCTTTCCCCGGAAGAAATTGCCGAGCATCTTTCCGCGCCTCGGCATCAGCAGGAGATGCGCCGTTTCCTCGAGGCTTTCGCCCGCTATTGCAGCCCAGCGTGAGTCTCGGCTGCGCAACGACCCGTCAAGCCTCCAAGAAGCTCGCCTCGAACAGCTCCTGCGCATAGGCATCATGCGTCGTGCCGGCCTGCAGGTCCGCCTTTGTGAGTTCGTCGACGAAGCCGCCGTTTTTCATGATCAGCACCCGGTCGCACATATGGGCGATGACCGCGAGGTCGTGACTGACGAGCAGATAGGTCAGTCCCTTCTCCTCGCGCTGGTCGGCAAGCAGGTTGAGGATTTCGGCTTGGATCGAGACGTCGAGCGCCGATGTCGGCTCATCGAGCAGCAGGATCGGCGGCGACAGGACCAGCGCCCGGGCGATCGCCACGCGCTGCCGCTGGCCGCCGGAAAGTTCGTGCGGGAAACGGTTGGCGAAGCTTGCCGGCAGGCCCACCTGGATCAAAGCCCTTTCGACCTTCGACCAGATGTCGGAATGGCGCATGGCGCGCAGCGGTTCGGCAAGCGCAGTGCCGATGCGATGGCGCGGATGCAGGGAGCCGTAAGGATCCTGAAACACCATCTGGGCTGAGGTCAGTTCCTCGCGGGAGCGCTTCTTGCCGATCGGCTTGCCGCGAAGCTCGATCTGACCGGTCCAACCGGCCTCCATGCCGGCGAGGCAGCGCAGCACCGTCGATTTGCCGCAGCCGGATTCGCCGACGATGCCGAGCGTCTCGCCCTGATTGACTTGAAAACTGATGCCCCTGACGACATGGTTGCTTGATTTGCCCGAGGTGAAGACAACATCGAGGTCACGGACTTTGATCATTGCGCCGCCTCCGGATCGAATTTGGCCCGGTCGAGAACGGCAAGCCGGCGAACCGGATTTTTCGGATCGGGCAGCGCTGCTATCAGCCCGCGCGTATAGGGATGACGGGCCTCTGCAAGGCTGGTCAGCGTTTCGACGATACGTCCGGCATACATGACGATGATACGCTCGCAGAAGGCCGCGACCATGCGGATGTCGTGGCTGATAAGGAGCAGGCCAGAATTGTTTTCGCGCACCAGCTCATCGAGCAGCAGCAGCACGTCCTTTCGCACGCTGACATCGAGAGCCGAGGTCGGCTCGTCGGCGATGACGAGCTTCGGCCGCGCCAGCAGCATCATGGCGATCATCACGCGCTGGCCCATGCCGCCAGAGATCTGGTGGGGATAAAGCGCCATGACCCGCTCGGGATCGGTGATGCGCACCCGCTCGAGCATGGCGCGAGCCGCATCCTGCGCTGGCTTGCCGCGCAGGCCGAGATGAAGGCGGGCGGCCTCGGCGATCTGCTTGCCGATCGACAGCACCGGATTCAAGGAATAGCGCGGATCCTGCATGATCAGCGCGATGTCCTTGCCGCGCAGCGCGCCCATCTGGCGCTCGCTCTTTGCCAAAAGCGGAGTGCCGGCGAGATCCAGGCACTCGGCAGAAACGATCGCCGCCGGCGGCAAAAGACGCATGATCGCCCGCCCCGTTGTCGATTTGCCAGAACCGGATTCTCCGACGATTCCGACCCGTTCGCGGCCGACATCGAAACTGACATTGGAGACGGCGGGCACAGCACCTCGACCGAACCGGACATTCAGCGACTTGACGGAAAGAACCGGCTGGAGATCACGATCTTGCATGGCGGGGGTCCAGAATGTCGCGCAGAGCATCTCCGGCGATGTTGAAGGCAAGGCTCGTCAGCAGGATGGCGATACCGGGCATGACGGCGACCCACCAATAATCGAGCATGAATTTGCGGCCGTTGGAAATCATCGCGCCCCATTCCGGTGCCGGCGGCTGGGCGCCGAGGCCGAGGAAGCCGAGCGAGGCCGCCGTCAGGATGATGCCCGCCATGTTGAGCGTCAGGCGCACGATGACCGACGGAATACACATCGGCGCGATATAGAGAAGCAGGATGCGGAGGGGCGAAGCGCCGTAAAGGCGGGCGGCGACCACGTAGTCGGCATTTCTGACGACAAGCGCCTCGGCGCGGGCAAGCCTTGCAATCGGCGGCCATGCGGTGAGCGAGATGGCGATGATGGCCATGCCCAGGCCGGCGCCCAGGGCGGCAGCAAAGGCAAGCGCGAGAATCAGCGATGGAAAGGACAACACGATATCGGTGGCGCGCATCAGGAAAGCATCGGTATTGCCGCCGAAGAAGCCGGCGACGACGCCGATCAGCAGCCCGATCGGGCCGACGATCAGGGAGACCGACAACACGGTCTGGATGGTGATGCGCGTGCCGAAGATCAGGCGACTCAAAATGTCCCGGCCAAATTCGTCCGTGCCGGCGAGATGGGCAACGCTCGGAGGCTGCAAAGCATCGCCAAGCGACTGAATAGTGGGATCGTAGGGGGCCAGAAGCGGCGCGAAAATCGCAACTACGCAAAGGAGCCCGAGAATGACGAAGCCGGCAAGGCCGAGCGGCTCGTCGGCCAGCTTGCGGCCGGCGCGCCCGAACGAGGCGGCAACGCGGCTTGGCATGCTCGGCGGACGGATGCGGATCGCGCTGTGGACGGCGTCACTCATCGGGCTGCCTCCCGCATGCGCGGATCGAGCAAGGCGTAGGCAACATCGGCCAGGAAGTTCAGGAACATGAAGATGAATCCCACGATGATGGTGGCTGCGACGATTGCGTTCATGTCGCCGATCATCAGCGCGTTCGTCATATATTGGCCGATCCCCGGCCAGGAGAAAACGATCTCGGTGACGACTGCGCCTTCGAGCAGCCCGCCATAGGAAATGGCAAGGATGGTGATGAGCTGCACCGCGATATTCGGCAGGACATGGCGCAGGATCGTGCCGATCGGGCTGACACCCTTGGCGCGGGCGGCGATGACATAATCCTGGCTCAACTGTTCCAAGGTGAAGCTGCGGGTCATACGGGTGATGTAGGCCATCGCGGCATAGGCGAGGATGATGGCCGGAAGGATGATATGGCCGAGCGCATTCCAGAAGATTTCCGTCTCGCCCTGCAGGAGGCTGTCGACCAACAGCAGCCCGGTCTGCGGGGTGACGAGGCCTTCGTAAAACACATCGACCCTGCCCGGCCCGCCGACCCAGTTCAGGCCGGCGTAGAAAATCACGAGCCCGACGATGCCGAACCAGAAAACCGGGATCGAGTGACCGACGAGGGCGACGACACGGGCCACCTTGTCGATCAGGCTGTCGCGAAACAGCGCCGCGACCAGGCCGAGGGGGACGCCGACGAAGGTCGAGATGATCACCGCCAGCGTCGCCAGTTCGAACGTCGCCGGAAAGGCCTGAGCGAGGTCCGAAGAGACGGGATTGCCGGTGAGCACAGCCGTGCCGAAATCACCATGCGCCAACCCGTTCAGATAGAGGAAGAACTGCTGATAGATCGGCAGATCGAGCCCCAGACGCGTCCGCATCGCCGCATAGGCGGCGGGATCGGCGAGTTCGCCGACGATCGCGCCGACGGGATCCGTGGGCAGGACGCGGCCGATCACGAAGGTCACACATAGGAGGATGAACAGGCTGACGAGCAGATGCGCCAGGCGTCGGCCAAATTCGGCTACAGAGAGTTCCTTCATGATCGGCTGCCTCGGGAGTATTACTGGGTTTCAGACTTCGTGACGCCCTCAAGCCGCGTCAGCTGGGTCGGATGGCCTACATATCCCTGCACCTTGCTCGACAGGACGATCGGCTCGAAGCGTTCGAACATCGGCAGCACCGCCGGCTTCTGTTCGACGAACATCTTCTGCATCTCGACATAGAGCTCGCCGCGCTTCTTGGCGTCCGGCTCCATCGACGCCTTGGCCGTCAGAGCCGTCAGCTCCGGGATGTCCCAGGCCGAGCGCCAGACGAAGTTGCCGGCGTTGTTGGCTTCCTTCGAATTGTCGGGATTGGAGGAGAACTGCTCCATCGAGCCGAGCACGTTCGGCATGTAGGCGCTGGTCTGCGGGATCAGCAGATCGAAATCCCTGGCGCGGTGGGCGGCAATGATTTCCGAGCCGTTGCCCTGCTGGATGTCGATCTTGATGCCGACCTGGGCAAGCGACGCCTGGATAGCCGTGGCAAGATCGATGCGCGGCGTCTGCGCGATCGTCTTCAGCGTCAGCGAGAAGCCGTCCTTGAACCCTGCTTCGGCCAACAGCTGCTTGGACTTTTCGACATCGAGATGCCAGTCGGGGTTCGGGATCGCAGACTCAAAATTCTCCGGAACCGGAACGTTTCTCGCCCGCCCGTAGGGCCCCATGATGGTCTTTTCAATGCCCTTATAATCGATGCCGTAGGCAATGGCCTCGCGAACCTTCGGGTTGGACAGGTACTGGTTGCCGGCATTCATCGACAGCACGTAGAAGCCGCCCGTGGGAATGCGCTGGATGGTAAAGCCCTGCTTGTCCTTGAAGGTGGCGAGATCGGCTGCGGTCATGGCGCTGGCGATATCGATGTCGCCGCGTTCGAGCATCAGCCGCTCGACCTGGCTTTCAGGCACATGGCGGACGATGACGCGCTTCATCTTCGGAGCGCCGGTGACATAATCCTTGTTGGCGTCGAGAATCACGAGTTCGTTCGGCGACCACCGGTTCAGGGTGAACGGGCCGGAGCCGGCCGAATGCGTGCGCATCCAGGCATTGCCGTAATCATTGTCAGCGACATGTTTCTCGACTTCGACGCTGTCAACGACGCTGGTGGTCGAGGTCGTCAGCCGGTAAAGCAGCATTTCGGCGGTCACCTGGCCGGAAAAATCAATGCGCACCGTCTTATCGTCGACTGCCGTGACGAGCTTGTCGACATTGGTCTTGTCGTAGCCGACGCGCTTGAGGTTGGCGGCGGCAGCCTGGTCGAGCTTCAGGAGCCGTGCCAGCGAATAGACGACGTCCTTCGCCGTCACCGGATTGCCGGAGGCGAAGTTGGCCTGGCGCAGCGTGAAGGTGATGCCCTTGTCATCGACCTTCCAGCTTTCGGCCAGCTGCGGCACGATCTTGCCATCCGGCGTGCTGTTGACCAGCCGGTCGTAGAGATTCGACATGATCTCGACCGCCTTGCCCTCGGTCGCCTGATGCGGATCGAGCGACAGGACCTGCGCCAGCGATGTCCCGAGCACAAGCTGGTCCTTTGGGGTGGCGGCGTACGAGAGCGGCGCAGCGATCGTCAGCGCGCCGATGACGGCGCCGACGAACAGGCCTTTCGAAAAATGCTTCATTGTAACTCCTCCCTGGATTACTATAAGAGACATATTATGTCGTCCGTATGTCGTATTATGATTTATCGAAGTCCGATTTGATTTGCAAGCCCCGTGCGGAAGACGTGAGGCACAGAAACTGAGGAAACGAGAATGACGACACTTGGCCGTGGTCGGCAAAGACTGGCGCAGCAGGTCATCGATCAACTGCGAGCACAAATCGAGACGGGGAAATTGCGCGTTGGCGACCAGCTGCCGACCGAGCCGCAGCTCGAATCGACCTTCGGCGTCAGCCGCACCGTGGTGCGCGAGGCGATTGCGGATTTGAGGGCTGCAGGTTTCGTTAGGCCGATCCAAGGCAAAGGCGTGTTCGTTGCGGATCCGAAGGTTCATTCGGTCATGTCGCTGACGCCGGTGGAAATCAAAAGCATCCCGGAAACCTTGGAATTGCTGGAGTTTCGCATGGCCACCGAGGGTGAAGCGGCAGCGATTGCCGCCTATCGCCGCACGGCCGAGCAGGAAGCGGCGATCCGGGAGGCCAACCGCCGAATGGCGCAACTGATCGAAAGCGGACAGCAGACCGTCGAGGCGGATTATGCCTTTCACATGGCGATCGCCGCCGCCACCAACAACCGGTTCTATGTCGATGTTCTCCGTCATTTCGGCCCGCGCGCCATCCCCCGTGGGCAGTTTCCGACGCTGCCGGACGCCAATGACCGCGAGTATCTGCAGAAGGTCTATGCCGAGCATGTGGACATCCTGTCGGCGATCGCCGATCAGGATCCCGACCGTGCCCGCCAGGCGATGCGCGCGCATCTGATGGCGAGCCAACGCCGTTATCGGATGCTCGCCGAACAGCAATAGGGCTCGACACCCTCAGGAATTCATATTATGTCATATGACATTGTTGAATCTGGAGAGGTCTCTGATGTATCTTGGAACACAGGTGGCGGCGCGCGACGATGACGATTATCGGATCTTCGCGCAATTGGGAGTGAAGCATATCAGCGCCGATCCGCCGGGAGCGCCGAGCAGCTGGACGCTTGCCGATATCGAGCGTCATCGCGACAAGGTCGAAAGCTTCGGCCTGATCCTCGACATGATCCAGCTGCCCCTGCCCTCGCAGCCGATCGAGAAGGCTTCCTATCCCGACATCCTGCTTGCCGGGCCTGAGCGTGACCGGCAGATCGATGCGGTTTGCCAGATGATCGAGGATGTCGCGGCGGCCGGCATTCCGGCCGTCAAATATAATCTCAACCTGATCGGCATTCCCCGCACGCCCGACGAACCGGGACGCGGCGGCTCGATGAATGCGAGCTTCCGCTGGGAGAAGACCGATCAGCAGGCAGCCCCCGGTCTTGCCGGCGTGCTCTCCGAGGATGAAAACTGGGAACGGATCGATTACTTCCTCGAGCGCGTCGTGCCAGTCGCCGAAAGCAATCGCGTCAGGCTCGCCTGCCATCCGCACGACCCTTATACGCCGCCCGGCTATCGCGGCGTCACGCGCGTGCTCGGCACGGTGGAAGGGCTGAAGAAATTCGTGCAGATGCGCGAAAACCCCTATCACGGCCTCAATTTCTGCCAGGGCTCGGTCGGCGAGATGCTCGAAAATCCGCGCGAAGAGATCGACGACATCATTCGCTGGTTCGGCGAGCGCAACAAGATCTTCAACGTCCACTTCCGCAATATTCGCGGCGGCAAGCTCTCCTTCATGGAGACCTTCCCGGACGAGGGCGACATGGACATGGTCCGCTCGGCCAGGATCTACAAGGAGGTCGGATACAAGTACATGCTGATGCCCGACCATGTGCCGACCGTCAGCGGCAAGGACCCGTCCGCCACCGCATTTGCCTTTTGTTACGGCTACATCGCGGCACTTCTGCAAGTGCTCGAGAGCGCCTGACACGATTTTCAACACCTAAGGAACAGGACTTGATGATGAACCCGATTGAATTGAAGAAGGCCGTCGGCAGTGGCCTGCTCTCGTTTCCGGTCACGCATTTCGACGATCAGCTTAAATTCGACGAGGCGAAGTACCGCCGCCATGTCGAATGGCTTGCCGGTTACGACGCCGCGGCTCTGTTTGCCGCCGGCGGCACCGGTGAATTCTTCTCTCTCAATCCGAGCGAGATCCCTGAGGTCGTCAAAGCCGCCAAGGCCTCGGCTGGCAAGACGCCGATCATTTCGGGAACCGGCTACGGCACGTCGCTCGCCATCGAGATCGCACAGGCGGCCGAGAGGGCCGGCGCGGACGGATTGCTTCTTCTGCCGCCATATCTGATGTTTGCCGAACAGGCCGGACTGATCGCCCATGTCAAGGCGGTCTGCCAATCGGTCGGCATCGGCGTCATCATCTATAATCGCGACAATGCCGTGCTGACCGCCGACAGCATCGCCCGCCTGGCCGCCGAATGCCCGAACCTGATCGGTTTCAAGGATGGCGTCGGCGACGTCGACAAGGTGATCGAGATCACCACCCTGCTCGGCGACCGCCTCGTTTATGTCGGCGGCATGCCGACCCATGAAGTCTACGCCCAGGCCTATTTCGCCGCCGGCGTGACGACCTATTCATCGGCCGTCTTCAACTTCGTCCCGGCGCTCGCCCAGCGCTTTTACGGCGCCTTGCGCACCGGCGACCAGGCGACCGTCGACGAAATCCTGAAGGGCTTCTTCTTCCCCTTCGTCGCCCTGCGCAATCGCAAAAAGGGCTATGCCGTCTCGATCATCAAGGCCGGCCTTCGGGTACTCGGCCAGAATCCGGGGCCGGTGCGTCCGCCTTTGACGGATCTCACGCAGGAAGAGCTGGCGCTGCTGGAGGAGATCATCCAGGCCAACGGCGTGGAACGGATCGCGGCGGAATAATAGGTTAATGATTGAGGGCGTGCCTGGACCGCATGGCACGTCCCCTCGCGCCGTTCACGGGGAGAGATCTAGGATAAAAGGCTGTTCTCGGCGATCTCCTGGGCCGAGGATTCGCTACAGCGCCACACCAGTCCTGCGGTCGAAAATGTGCACCTGGTCGCTGGCGATGCTGGCCTCGAAGACGGCGCCGTAGCGGGCGGGATATTCGCCGTCGACGATCGCGGTCACCTGTTGTCCGGCAAGGTCGAAGACCACGTGGGTCTGGGCGCCTGTCGGTTCCACCAGCATGGTTCGGCCGGCAAGCGGCGTGCCGCCCGACAGGCCGGGAACCAGATGTTCGGGGCGCAGGCCGATAGTCACGGCCTGGCCGGCCTTGACCTTGCGGTCGGGCGCGATGCGGATCGCCGTGCCGTCTTCGAGGCGGGCAGCGGGCTCGCCATTTTCGCCGTCTGCCGTGCCCTCCAGCATGTTCATCGCCGGCGATCCGATGAAGGCGGCGACGAAGAGATTGGCCGGCTTCCGGTAGAGTTCGAGCGGTGTTCCCTGCTGCTCCACCTTGCCGTGATTGAGCACGACGATGCGGTCGGCGAGTGTCATCGCCTCGATCTGGTCGTGGGTGACGTAGATCGACGTCGTCTTGACCTTCTGGTGCAGCGTCTTGATCTCCGAACGCATCTGCACGCGCAGTTTCGCATCGAGGTTTGACAAGGGCTCGTCGAACAGGAAGACGGCCGGGTTGCGGACGATGGCGCGGCCCATGGCGACGCGCTGGCGCTGTCCGCCGGAAAGCTGGGCGGGCTTGCGGTCGAGCAGCTTGGCGAGATCGAGCATGCGGGCGGCTTCAGCGACACGAGCCTCGATCTCGGGTTTGGCAACGCCGGCGAGCTTCAGATTGAAACCCATGTTTTCGGCCACCGTCATGTGCGGATAAAGCGCATAGGACTGGAAGACCATGGCGATGTTGCGCTCGCGCGGTGTCATCGCATTGACGACATTGCCGCCGATGGCGATCTCGCCGTCGGTGATCTCCTCGAGGCCGGCGATCATCCGCAGCAGTGTCGATTTTCCGCAGCCGGACGGGCCGACCAGGGCGACGAATTCACCATCCTCGATATGAAGCGAGATGCCGTGGATGACGTCGACGGCGCCATAGGCCTTGCGAATATTGTTCAGCTCAACGGATGCCATGATGCAGCTCCAATGGTTCGGCTCAGGACTTCACGGCACCGGCGGTCAATCCGGCGATGATGTGTCTCTGGGCGACGAAGAAGACGATGATTGTGGGAAGGATGGTGAGGGTGATGAAGGCGAGCACCAGCTGCCATTCCGTCCCGAATTCGCCGCGATAGACCATGATGCCGAGCGGCCAGGGATATTTGGATTCCGAGTTCAGCATGATCAGCGGCAGGATGTAGCTGTTCCAGCTGCCGACGAAGGAGATGATGCTGACGGTGGCGACGATCGGGCGGGAGAGCGGCAGCGAGATATGCCAGAAGAATCTCATATAACCGCAGCCGTCGACGAAAGCCGCCTGGAACAACTCTTCCGGAAGATTGCGGAAATAGTTTCTGAACAGAAGGATGCTCATGCCGAGGCCGAAGGCGACCTGCGGCAGAACCACGCCCCAATAGGTGTTCAACAGGCCGAGATCGCGGATGCGGATGAACAGCGGCAGGATCGCGGTGGCGGCCGGAAACATCAGCCCGAGCAGGAAATAATTGAGCAGGAAGGACGAGCCGAAGAAGCGGACATGGGCAAAGGCGAAGGCCGCCATCGACGAGACGATCAGCGTCAAGAGCACGGTCAGCGCCGCGATGACAAGCGAATTGCCGATCTGCAGCCAATAGCGCTCGCCGAAGAGGATGTCGGTATAGTTCGCCCATTGCCACTCCGTCGGCAGGCCGAAGGGATTGGTGCGGAGATCCCCCAGGGTCTTGAAGCCGCCGAGCGCCGTCGTCAGCAGCGGCACCAGCACGATCGCCGCGATCAGGCTCAGCGACACATAGAGATAGATGCGGGTGGATGTCCTCATGCGGATGGAAGAACTCGTATCAGTCATGGCGCATGAAGATCCTTTTGTAACCGAAGGCGAGTGTCACGCAGATGATGAAGAGCACCACGCCGACGGCGCTTCCCAAGCCGACCTGCATGCGCATGACGCCGTAGGTATAGAGGAAGGTGACCATCGTCTGCGTCGAGTTCGACGGGCCGCCGCCGGTCAGCGGCATGATCATGTCGAAGAGCTGCAGGGAGCCGACGACCGCGAAGAAGATGGACAGGCGCAGGGTCGATCCGAGCAGCGGCAGCGTGACGTAACGAAATTTCTGCCAGCCGGTGGCGCCGTCGATCTCGGCCGCCTCCAGCACGCTCTTGTCGACCGATTGCAGGCCGGCGATGAACAGCATCATGTGGAAGCCGAAATACTTCCAGACGATAACGCCGAGGATGGCATAGATCGCCACGTCCTTGTCGGCGAGCACGTAAGGATTGGCGAAACCGAAGAAGTTGGAAACGGCGGCAAACAGACCGTAGTCGCCATCATAGACAAAGCGCCAGATGAGGCCTGCGGCAACATCCGCCAGCACATAGGGCAGGAAGAAGATCAGGCGGTAAGCGACGACACCGGGAATGCGGTGCGCCAGCATGGTGGCCAGCCAGATGGCGAGCGGCACCTGGATGCAGATCGAAATGACGATGATCAGGCCGTTATTGACCAGCGCCTGGGTAAACGCCGCGTTGCGGAACAGGACCTGGAAATTGCGGAGCGCGATGAACTCCGTCGGCGCGCCGTAACCGTTCCACTTATAGAGGCTGTACCAGGCCGCCTCGCCCATCGGCATGATGACGAAGAGCGTGAAGAGCAGCAACGCCGGTGGCAGAAAGAGCAGCAGCACGGTCAGGCGGTCATGGGCGACCGAGCTCTTCCGGTTTGCGGCTCGTCTTGCCGGCCTTGCGGCGCTCGGTGTCGATAGGACTGAGATATTGGCCATGGTTCCTGCTTTCGCATCTCGTCGGCAGCGATGCCGGCGCTCCCGATTGGCAGGAGCGCCGGAAGGTTCTGCGGGCGCTGGCTATTGTTCCAGTTCGAAAGCGTCCTGGATCATCTGGGCGCCGTCCTTCGAATTCATCTGTCCGGAGACGATTTCCACCGAGACGTCGTTGACGACACGGCCGACGGCCGCACCGAGATCCTGATCGAAGAAGTTCTGATGCCAGGTCGAACCGGCAAGCTGTCTGGCCGATTCGGCCAGCAGCGGATTGACGACCCCGTCATCGGCGCCGACGGCGACGGGCAGCAGCATGCCTGATCTGGCCATGGCGCGCTCGTTGTCGGCGTTCGTCAGGAAAGCAAGGAAATCGATCGCTTCCTTCGAGGCCTTCTTCGTAAGCGCCCAGCCGTTCAGGCCGCCGAGCGTATCCGTCGGCTTGCCGGCGCCGCCTTCAACCGTCGGGAAGACGAAACGGCCGATATTGTCGGATGAAAGCCCCTTGCCGTCGCCGGCATTCTTGCGCTGGTTGGCCTCGGTCGCTTCAAAGCCGAGAATCATTGCCGCCTTGCCGTCGCCGAAAACGCCGAGCGTCTGCGGCCAGGTCGCGCCGAGATAGCCGGGCTGGAACGGTTCGAGCTTGCCGAGCTCGGCGAGATCTTCGCCGGCCTTGATGACGGCCGGATCGAGGAAGCCTTCGCCCTCGCCCTTCTTGGCCGCTTCAAAGACCTTCTGGCCGCCCTCGCGCATGACAAGATAGCTCCAGTAGAAGTGGATCGGCCATTTCTCGCCGCCGCCGCCGGCGATCGGCACGATACCGGCCGCCTTGATCTTCTTCACCGCCTCAAGAAAATCGGTCCAGGTCTTGATGTCTTCGGCCTTGACGCCTGCCTTGGCAAACAGCGCCTTGTTATAGAAGAAGCTCACCAGGCCGACTTTGTACGGGATTGCCCAGGTCTTGCCGTCGAAGGTCAGGCCGTCGACCGAGGCCGGCGTATAGGCCTTGCGCAGCTTGCCGCCATCGGCGTCGAGGGCTGTCGTCACATCCTGGAGCGCGCCGGTCTCGGACTGCTGCTTCAGGACGCCACCGCCCCAGCTGAAAAAGAAATCCGGCACATCGTCGGACTGCAGCAGCGTGGGAAGCTTGGCCTTGAGGGCCTCGTTTTCGAGAAACTGCATCTGGATGTCGACGTCGGGATGCTCGGCCTCGTATTTCTTGACGATGTCTTCCCAGGCCGCGACGTTCTTCGGATCTGTTTCGAGATGCAGCCACTTGACCACCGTCGTCGCCGAGGCGGCCCCGGCTCCGGCCAGCAACATGCCGGCTGCCACGGCCATGGATACGATGCGCCTGCCGCCGAAAGCGGCGTTCTTCAGCATGAAATTCATGATTTTCCTCCCAGGGGACCTATCCTCACAATTTTTCCCCTATGCGGATTAATTCAGCGGACCTTGCGCCGGATGTCAACCCGATGCGTTAATTTTTGCCGAAATCGCTTGACAGCTCCTCGTAATTGCCTGCTATTTATTTCGTAACCCGTTATAAATATTGGCTTCCGCCCAACCAAACGACTGCCGGCACGTTTTCATGAAGACTGCAGATCCAGAATTGATGCGCGCGATCAATCGCTTGAACGTGCTCGACACCATCAGGCGCCATGGTCCGATCTCGCGCATCGAAATCAGCGAGCGGACGGAGCTGTCGACGACAACCGTCTCGGCCATCACCGCCTCGCTGCTCGATGACGGGCTGATCCTGCCGCGGCATGAAGGCGATATCCGCAACGAGGCGGTGCGTGGCAGACCGCGCGTGGCGCTGGAGCTCAATCCCGATGCCGCCCGCGTCGTCGGCGGCAAGATCGCCGCCAGCCGCATGGTCTTCGTCGTCACCAATTTTCGCGGCGACGTGCTGTCGAAGCTGGCTTTGCCGATCCGCATCGACCGGCAGCCGATCGGCGTCATCGCCGATCTCGTCGAGGACGGCGTCCGGCGTTGCGTCGTCGATGCCGGCCTGTCGCTCGAAGATGTCGACAGCATCTGCCTCGGCTTTCCGGGCGTTATCGAGCACCGCACCGGCTACATCAGAAGCAGCCCGATCTTTCGCGACACCAATGTCGATTTCGCCGCCGAGATGTCGACGCGGCTATCGACGCCGACCATCGTCGAAAGCGACGCCCACGCCATCACGCTCGGCCATCACTGGTTCGGGAAAGCCCGCGATCTCGAGGACATGGTGCTGATTTCGCTGGAACAGACGCTCGGTCTCGGCGTCTTGCACGGTAACCGCCTGTTTCGCGGCGCCGGCGGCCTCAGCCACAATCTTGGCGACCTTGTGCTCGGCATGGGACCGAACGGCGTGGTGCGGCTCTTCAGCCAGGCCGGCGAAAGCGCCATCCTCGGTGAACATCAGACCGACGGCCGTTTTGCCGAAGCCATCCGCCTCGGGCGCGGCATGACCCACGCCCAGGCGCTGATCAAGGCCGACGACGACCGGCTGATCGCCTCTGCCATCCGCGCCGGCGAAGCTGTCGGATTGACCATCGCCAACATCGTTACGCTGTTTGCGCCGCCGCGCGTCATCCTCGTCGGCTCGAGCCTGGCGCTCGGCGAACCCTTCTTGAACAGCCTGCGCGACGCCTATGCGCTCGCCATTCCGCCGTCGCTGAAGGGGGTAAGCGAACTCGTCTTCGATGATTCGAGCGATGATTTCTGGGCTCAGGGCGCTGCCGCAGTAGCGCTCTACGAGCTCTACGAATCGCCCTGGAGCACGACCGGGCCGGCCCTTTGACGGCCGAGACAAGCAAGATCAAATGGAGGAATTCATGGACAAAGTCGGTATCGGCATCATTGGATGCGGCAATATTTCGGGCGCCTATCTTACAGCGATGGCCTCCTTTCCCATCCTCGATATCCGCGGCGTCGCTGATCTCAACCGGGAGCTCGCAGAGGCCAAGGCGCGCGAATTCAACGTTCCCGTCAAATCAGTCGAAGAGCTCTTCGCCGATCCCAAGATCGAAATCATCGTCAATCTGACGATCCCGAAAGCCCATGTCGCCGTCGCGCTCCAGGCGCTCGATGCGGGCAAACACACGTACTCCGAAAAACCGCTCGGGATTAATTTCGCGGAAGGGAAAAAACTGGCCGAGGCGGCGCGCGGGCGAAATCTGCGCATCGGCGCGGCGCCCGACACCTTCCTCGGCGGAGGCCACCAGACGGCCCGCGCCCTGATCGACCAAGGCGTCATCGGCCAGCCGGTCGGCGGCTCGGCCACCTTCATGTGCCCGGGCCATGAGCGCTGGCATCCGAATCCGGCCTTCTATTACGAAGTCGGCGGCGGGCCGATGCTCGATATGGGCCCCTATTACATCACCGATCTCGTCAATCTGCTCGGGCCGGTTTCCCAGGTCGCCGGCTTTGCGACGACGCCGCGGGCCGAACGGCTCATCACCAGCGAGCCGCGCAATGGCGAGCGCATTCCCGTGCATGTGCCGACCCATGTCGCCGGCATGATGGCTTTTGCCAACGGCGCGGTCGTGCAGATCGCCATGAGCTTCGACGTCGCCGGCCACAAGCATGTGCCGCTCGAAGTCTACGGAACCGAGGGCACGCTTATCGTCCCCGACCCCAATAAGTTTGCGGGCCCTGTCGAATATCTGAAGAAGGGCGGCGCCTTCGAGGACCAGCCGGTCACCGCCCCCTATGCCGAGGGCAATTTCCGCTCGCTCGGCGTCGCCGATATGGCGCATGCGATCCGCTCGAACCGGCCGCACCGTGCCAATGGTGATCTGGCACTGCATGTGCTCGAAGTCATGGAAGCCTTCCATACAGCGTCCGAGACCGGCCGGAGGGTGACGATTACCACGGCGGTGGAGCGCCCTGCCCCCCTGTCCGATTCCATCGTCGACGGACGGCTGGCAAAATAATTTCAGGAGGAAAGAGAATGCGTGAAGCACTGATCGTCTGGGGTGGCTGGAGCGGGCACGAGCCGCAGGAATGCGCCGAAATCATCAAGACCATGCTCGAGGAAGACGGTTTCAAGGTCTATCTCGAACACGGGACCGAGGCGCTTGCCGACCCTTCGGTCCACGATCTCAGCCTCGTCGTGCCGATCATGACGATGTCGAAGATCGAAAAGGAGGAGGTCAAGAACCTCGCCGCCGCGATCGAAAGCGGCGTCGGCATCGCCGGTTATCACGGCGGCGCGGGCGACGCCTTCCGCGACTCCGTCGACTACCAGTTCATCATCGGCGGCCAGTGGGTCGCCCATCCCGGCAACATCATCGACTATACCGTCAACATCACCCGGCCCGACGATCCGCTGATGGAGGGGATTGCCGACTTCCCCTATACGTCGGAGCAATATTACATGCATGTCGATCCCTCGAACGAGGTGCTGGCGACGACCAGGTTCACCGGCGAACACGCTTACTGGATCGACGGCGTCGTCATGCCCGTCGTCTGGAAGCGCAAATACGGCAAGGGCCGCGTCTTCTATTCCTCACTCGGGCACCAGGCCAAGGAGTTCGACGTGCCGGAAATGAAGACCATCTTCCGCCGCGGCGCCAATTGGGCGGCGCGGTAGCTTAGCGATTTTCGGTTCACGGGTTCGGCTTGCCCCTCATCCGGCTGCCGCCACCTTCTTCCCGTCAAAACGGGGAGAGAGTTAGGGCAAGGGGCAAGCGTCAATCTCACCGCAAAATCAACGCCGTACCATAAAGTCCTAATGCAAACACCATATGCGCTAGCAGATTGAAACACCGGACTTTGTTCGGCTTCGGATGTTTCGAAGCAGCCCAGCCGAGGCCGAGGCCCGGCTGCAGCAGGAACCACCCTGCCCCGACGGTGACGATGCCGAAAATCCAGGCGGGAAGAAATGTCGGGGCTGCCAACCAGGCCGACCCCATGATGAACACGAAGATCAAACCATAGAGAATGCCGACAACGTAATGGCTGATCCAGCCGAGAGCGAGTTCATTTGCATACGGCTCGGCATCGGCGATGTTCTCGTGAAAGACCTTGCCGCGGCCGAGATGCCAGAACCAGCGGCCGACCGGCGCCCAGTTCGGCGGCGTCTGGCCGAAGACCTTCGTGAGCACAATTGCCCAGAGGTCCATGAGGATGGTTGCGCCGGCGCCAATCGCCAGGCCGCGCCACAGAATATCGAACATTGGGAATCACCGGAGAGCGTTGTCATAGAAGAAGCGCCAGAAAACCATTGCAGACGCGCTAGCGCAATGGTTTCGGCGAGACATTCGCGGAGACATTGCGGCCAAGAGGCGCCCTCGACGGCGCCGTTGTTCCATCATCCGCAAAAAGGCATCGGTGCGGGCGCAAATTGATGCTTTTCGCAGGTAGCGTTATTCCCTACTCACTGTCTCGAACGGCAATGAGAGGCGAACGGTATGACGGTGCCATTTTACTGGAACGAATTGGTCAGCGACGACTTCGCCGGACTGTCTCCCGACACCACGATCGCTGTCCTGCCGATCGCCTCGACCGAGCAGCACGGGCCGCATCTACCCGTTGCTACCGACGTCGCTATCGCCAACGGCATGCTCGCCGAATTACGCAAGCAGAAACCGGTCGATCTCAATTGTCTGGTGCTGCCGACGCAAGAAATCGGCAAGGCCAATGAACACGTTTACGGCCCGGGAACCTTGTCGCTCGGCGCCGAACTGCTCATTCCAGTCTGGACCGCAATCGGCGGAAAGGTTGCCGAAGCCGGCATCCGCAAGATGGTGATCGTCAATTCGCATGGCGGCAATGTCGATATCATGAGCATCGTGGCTCGCGAGCTGCGCGTGCGCTATGCGATGGCCGTCGTCTCCACCCAATGGAGCCGCTTCGGCCATCCCGAGGGCATGATCGGCGATAATGAGCTGAAATACGGCATCCATGGCGGCGAGGTGGAAACGTCGCTGATGCTGTATTTCCGACCTGATCTGGTGCGGATGGAGAAGGCGCAGAATTTCGCCTCGAAGGCGGAATGGATGCGCGGGCAATCGAAATACATTCAGCCGCTGCCGCCGCATTCGCTCGCCTGGATCGCCCACGACCTCAATCCCCACGGCGTCGTCGGCAACGCCTCACTCGGGACAGCCGAAAAGGGCGAAGCAATCTGCCGCCATCAGGTCAGGGGCTTCATAGAGCTGCTCTATGACCTGAAGCGCTACCCGCTTTCCAATCTCTACTCGAAGTAAGGCGGTGGCTCACATCGCGGCGGAAGCATAGGCCGCAATGTGGCCCTTCGCCTGCAGCTCCTGCACCAGGCCGGCCAGTTCAGCCAGGAGGTACTCGACGAACAGGCTGGTGGCGGAATCAAGCGGCGCGCGGGCGCGGGCAAAAAGCTTCATCGGCTGATGGCGCGCATGCGGCTCCGCGATCGGGCGGAAAACCAGTTCGCCCTGCCTGCATTCGGTGATGACATCGAGCGGGTTCAGGATCGTCAGCCCCGCCCCCGATTTGACCAGCTTCTTCAGCATCTCCGAGGCATTGGTTTCGAGCACCGGTTCGACATGGACGTCGAGGCGCGCCAGGGCCAGATTGATCACGTCGCGCAGGCTGGTCCCCTGCTGCGCCAGCACCAGGCGCTCCTGGACGATATCCGCGAGATTGATTGGACCGGGGCCGATCAGATGATGGCCGGGCGGCAGAACCACGCCGATCGGTATGTCGAAATTGCCGAGGGTGCGGATGCCGGGCGTTGCCGGAATATTGAATCCGAGGCCGATATCCACCTCACCTGAAAGCACCGGGTTGACCGTCATCGTGCCGGCGTCGTTGCGTAATTGCATGAAGACGCGCGGATGTTCCGATTGGAACCGGGCGATAATTTCCGGCAGCGGCCCTGCCGCAAGGCCGACCGTCGTCACCAGCCGAACCTTGCCCGCCTGCTGCATCTTCAGGCTGCGGATACGCCCCTCCAGCCGCTCGTAATTCTTCAGCACATCGCGAATATGTTCGATACAGAGCTCGCCGGCGGCGGTGAGCCGCAATCCGCGCGGCAGGCGTTCGAAGAGCGGCGCGCCCATTTCCTCCTCCAGCGCAAGGATCTGCCGGTTAATCGCAGAAGAGGCCACGTTCAGCCGTGCCGCCGCCTTGCGGATCGAGCCCGAACGCGCGATCTCGTTGATATAGAGAAGCTTTCTGGAATGCAGCATCAGAACCTCGTTGCACAAATATCAGGCACGCAGCGTAAAATGGGCACAGGCTTTCGGTGAGATGCCGAAAAGGCATCATTGCGCACGAAATTTGATGCTTTTCAAAGAGCAAAGCAACGGCTCCTATGAAGAAAATCGGACGTCGCCGCGACGGCTGCGAACTCAGAAGGGGAACGTCGATCATGCCCATGACAAAGAAGAACAGGGTCTTTTCCGCATTGGCCGGGCTCGGCGGCATGATTGCCTCCATCGCGTCCGCTCAGGCGGCCGACAAGGTCACCTATGGCACCAACTGGCTTGCGCAGGCCGAGCATGGCGGCTTCTACCAGGCGGTCGCCGACGGCACCTATGCCAAACACGGCCTCGACGTCACCATCGTACAGGGCGGCCCGAACGCCGCCAACAGCGCGCTGCTGATCTCCGGCAAGATCGATTTCTACATGGGCGGGCCGCAGGGCGAGATTTCGGCGGTCGAGCAGGGCATTCCGCTCGTCGATGTCGCTGCGATCTTCCAGAAGGATCCGCAGGTGCTGATCGCGCACCCCGATGCCGGCATCGAAAAATTCGAAGATCTCGCCAAGCTGAAGACGCTGTTCCTCGGCAAGGACGGTTATCTCACCTATTTCGAATGGATGAAGGCGAACTTCAAAGGCTTCCGGGACGAACAGTACAAGCCCTACAATTTCAGCCCGGCGCCCTTCCTTGCCGACAAGGATTCCGCGCAGCAAGGTTATCTCACCTCGGAACCCTACGAGATTCAGAAGCAGGCCGGCTTCGAGCCGAAAGTCTTCCTGCTCGCCGACAACGGCTACTCTCCCTACTCGACGATGATCACCACCACGCAGGCGATGATCGACAGCAAGCCCGATGTCGTCCAGCGCTTCGTCGATGCCTCGATCGAAGGTTGGTACCACTATCTCTACGGCGACAACACCAAGGCCAACGAACTGATCAAGAAGGACAATCCCGAAATGACGGATGGTCAGATCGCTTATTCCATCGCCAAGATGAAGGAGTACGGCATCATCGAGTCCGGCGACAGCCTCGACAAGGGCATCGGCTGCCTGACCGAGGCGCATTACAAGGCCTTCTTCGACGAAATGGTAGCGATCAAGGTGTTCAAGCCGGAGACGGATTACACCAAGGCCTTCACGACGAAATTCGTCTGCAAGGGCACGGGAATGGCGATGAAGAAGTAAGCCGAAGATTCCGTCGGCGATCCGCCGCATACGGCGGATTCCATTCCCTGATGAACGAGACAGCCAATGCCCCCAGCAGAAGCTCAGGCCCTATCCCCGAAAGAGATGCGCAAGCGGCCGTTGGTCGTCATGCAATCGGTCTCGAAAGCCTTCTCCACCGGAACCGTCGCCCTTTCGGAGATGTCGCTCACAGTGGAGAGCGGCGAGTTCATCAGCCTGCTCGGTCCTTCCGGCTGCGGCAAGTCGACGGCGCTGCGCATCATCGCCGGCCTCGGCGATGTCACGTCAGGCGCGATCGACTGGCCGAGTTCTCGGATCAATTCCAAGGGCCTTCCGGAGGGGGATATCGGTTTCGTCTTTCAGGAGCCGACGTTGATGCCCTGGAAGACCGTGTTCGACAATGTGCATCTGCCGCTGAAGCTGAGGCATATTTCGAAGATGGCGGCGCACGACCAGATCTTGGACGCGCTGACAACCGTCGGCCTGCAGGATTTCGCCAAGGCCTATCCGCGCGAACTATCAGGCGGCATGAAGATGCGCGTTTCGATCGCCCGGGCGCTGGTGACCAAGCCGAAGCTGCTGCTGATGGACGAGCCCTTTGCGGCTCTCGACGAGATCACCCGCCAGAAGCTGAACGACGACGTGCTCCGGCTCTGGAAGATGACCGGCATCACAGTCATCTTCGTCACTCATTCGGTCTTCGAATCCGCCTATCTCTCGAACCGCATCGTCGTGATGAAGGCAAGGCCTGGGCGCGTTCATGCCGACCTACCGCTCACGACCAGCCTTGAACGCGATGCCCATTACCGCACCTCGGAAGAATACCGCAGAGCTTGCGAGACGGTGTCGCATTCGCTGATCGGGGCGATCAACGCGGTGGAGGACCATCGATGAGTGATGAAACGGCCGCGGCGCCGCTGCTTCTCAAAACCACTGCAAGCGCCCGAGGCCGCGATCTGGCGCTGCGCATAATGATCCCGCTGCTGGTCATCGCGGCGCTGATCCTGATCTGGTATGCCTATGTCCGACTGTCCGGCGTGCCGCCCTATATTCTGCCGGGTCCGGCGGCGGTCGCCAACGCTTTCATCACGGATTGGGGCACGCTTGCCCCTGCCCTGTGGGTCACCACCAAAATCACGCTGATGTCGCTGATGCTGGCGCTCGTCGGCGGCGTCGGCTTCGCAGTCTTCCTCGTGCAGTCGCGCTGGATCGAACTCGCTTTCTATCCGCTCGCCGTCATACTTCAGGTCACGCCGATCGTGGCGATTTCGCCGCTGATCCTGATCTATGCGCCGTCAACGCAGGTGGCGCTTCTGATCTGCGCCTTCCTCGTCGCCTTTTTCCCGATCCTTTCGAATATGGTTCAGGGGCTTAAAAGCGTCGATCACAATCTCATCAACCTCTTCGAGCTCTACGGCGCCTCGCGCTGGCAGACGCTGCTCTTTCTCAAGCTGCCGGCCGCCCAGCCCTATTTCATGACCGGCCTCAGGATAGGCGGCGGCCTTGCGCTGATTGCCGCCGTCGTCGCGGAATTTGCCGCAGGTTCGGCGGGGGCAGGCTCAGGACTCGCCTTCCGGCTGCTCGAAGCGCAGTACCGGCTCAACATTCCACGGCTCTTCGCGGCGCTGCTGATGCTCTCGCTGCTTGGCGTGGCGATTTTCGCCGTCACCTCGTTCATTTCGTGGCTTGCCCTGCACCGCTGGCACGAAAGCAGCCTGAAACGGGAAAACTGATGACCTATTCGCTCATCTCCCCGCCCAACGCCGGCCGCTTCGTGCTGAGCAATGCGACCCTGCCCTCCGCCGCCGTCGCCGGTTACGAGGCGCCTGTTGTCGAGGGGCTCGTCCGAGCCGATATCGTCATCGCCGACGGCATCATTGCTGGTGTACTGCCGCCCGGGGAAGCGCCCGTGGAACTGGCGAAGTCCGACCTGAAGGAGGGCATGGTCTGGCCCTGCTTCGCAGACATGCACACCCATCTCGACAAGGGCCACATCTGGCCGCGCAACGCCAATCCGGACGGCACATTCCCGGGAGCACTGGAGGCCGTGCGCGCAGACCGCGAGGCGCACTGGTCGGCTGCCGACGTCAGGAAGCGCATGGAGTTTTCCCTTCGATCCGCCTACGCACACGGCACCAGCCTCATTCGAACCCATCTCGATTCCCTTGCGCCGCAGCACCGCATTTCATTCGAAGTCTTTGCCGAAATGCGCGATGTCTGGAAGGACAGGATCGCCTTACAGGCGGTGGCGCTGTTTCCGATGGAAAACATGGCGGACGCGGCCTATTTCGCCGATCTGGTCGCCGTGGTGCGCGAAAAGGGTGGGCTGATCGGCGGCGTCACCCGGATGAGCGGCGATCTCGACAGCCAGCTCGACACGCTGTTCAGCGCTGCGGCCGAGAATGGCCTCGATGTCGACCTTCATGTCGACGAGACCGACGATCCGGCTGCGGAAACCCTGAAGGCGATTGCGCAAGCGGTGCTGCGCAACCGATTCGGCGGCAAGGTAACGGCAGGCCATTGCTGCTCGCTCGCCCGCCAGGACGAGGAGACGGCAAAACGCACGGTCGATCTCGTCGCGGAGGCCGGTGTCGCCATCGTCTCGCTGCCGATGTGCAACACGTATCTGCAGGACCGCTATCCCGGCCGCACACCACGCTGGCGCGGCGTCACCCTGTTCAAGGAACTGGCCGCGGCCGGCGTTGCCACCGCAGTCGCCTCCGACAATACTCGCGATCCCTTCTATGCCTACGGCGATCTGGATCCGGTGGAGGTGTTCCGCGAGGCGGTCCGTATCCTGCACCTCGACCATCCGCTGGATACGGCGGCACGCGTCGTCACCACCTCGCCCGCCGATATTCTCGGCAGGCCGGATATGGGGCGTATCGCCGTCGGGGCCGCGGCCGATCTCGTACTCTTCAGCGCCAGGCGCTGGAGCGAATTTCTTTCCCGTCCGCAGTCCGACCGCGTCGTCCTTCGCCGCGGCAAGGTGATCGACCGCAGCCTGCCGGACTATCGTGAACTCGACAGCGTCGTTGGAGCCTGACATGCCGGATTATCAGACGATCAAAAAGGAACTCGAAGGCATCGCCATCGAGGATAATCCGGCACTGGTGCGCCAGAAGAGTCGTGATTTCTACTGGTATTCGCCGATCCTGAAGGCGCAGCTCGACAATGTGACGGCCGATCTCGTCGTTACCCCGAAAAACGAAGAAGAGGTCATCCGGACGCTGAAGGTCGCCTTCGCGCATGGCGTGCCGGTCACGCCGCGCGGCGGCGGCACTGGCAATTACGGCCAGGCGATGCCGCTTTCCGGTGGGATCGTGCTGAACCTTGCCGCCATGGACAAGATCAAGGAAATTCATCCCGGCAGGGTGATCTGCGAGCCGGGCATCATCATTGCCCAGCTCGACAAGCAGACCAAGGCGCATTCCGGCCAGGAACTGCGGTTCCACCCCTCGACGGCGCAGATGGCGACCGTCGGCGGCTTCATTGCCGGCGGCTCCGGCGGCGTCGGCTCGATCACCTGGGGCGGCCTGCGCGATCTCGGCAATATTCTGCGCCTGCGCGTCGTCACCATGGAGGCTGAGCCGCGCGTGCTCGATCTCACCGGCTGGGACCTGCAGAAGGTCAGTCACGCTTACGGCACCAACGGCGTCATCACCGAGATCGAAATGCCGCTGGCGCCTGCCTATGATTGGGTGGACGTTCTCGTCGGCTATGACGACTTCATGGCTGCCGTGCGCTTCTCCGATGCGCTCGCCAAATGCAACGGCATTCTCGTCAAGGAAATCGCGCCGATCGCCGCTCCGATCCCGCACGACTATTTCACCCGCCACAAGCCCTACATCCGCAAGGGGCAGTCGGTGGTGGTGCTGATGATCGCGCCGCATGCGATGGACGCTTTCCTGGCCTTCACCTCGGCCCATAAGGGCGAAGTGATCTTCCGCTCAGACAAGGTCGAGAGCATGAAGGGCATCCCGCATGCCTATGAACTTGCCTGGAACCACACGACGCTGCGGGCGCTGAAGGTCGATCCGGGCTTCACCTATCTGCAGGTCCAGTATCCGGGGCCGGATCACGTGACCAAGGTCGCCAAGATGGTGGAAATCTTCGGCGACGAAGTTCCGGGGCATCTAGAGTTCATCAAATTCGACGGGCAGATCCAGTGCTCCGGCCTGCCGCTGGTGCGCTACACCACCGAAGAGCGCCTCGAAGAGATCATCCGGATCCATCAGGATCACGGCTGCCCGATCTTCAACCCGCACCGCTACACGCTCGAGGAAGGCGGCATGAAGCGCACCGACAAGGTGCAGCTTGCCTTCAAGCAGGAAACCGATCCGAAGGGGCTTCTGAACCCCGGCAAGATGATCGCCTGGGAGAACCCGGACTTCGATTTCAATGCCGGCAAGAACTATCTCTTCCCCGGCCTTGCGGGCCTCATGGAGGCCTCATGAGGGTTCTCGTGCTGCATTCGCATCCGGTGGAGGAAAGCTACGGCAAGGCGCTCTACAAGCAGACGCTGGAAAGCCTGCGCAAAGCCGGCCATGACGTGGACGGATGCGATCTCTATGCCGAGAATTTCGATCCCGTTCTTTCCCGGCATGACCGGCTCAGCTATCACGACTATCCCTCCAATACCGAGCTGGTGAAATCCTATGTCGAGCGGCTGAAGCGGGCCGAAGGGCTGGTGCTGGTCACGCCGGTCTGGAATTTCGGCTTCCCGGCGATATTGAAGGGATATTTCGATCGCGTCTGGCTTCCCGGTGTCTCCTTTGAACTGGTCGACGGCAAGGTGGAATCGCGGCTGCGCCATATCAGGAAGCTTGCCGCCGTGCTGACTTATGGCGCGACGCCGTTCCGCGCCTTCGTGGCTGGCAACCCGCCGAGGAAGATCGTCAAGCGCGTGCTGCGAGCGCAGATCAACCCGCTGCGGCCGGTCACCTTTCTTGCCCATTACGACATGAATAATTGTACCGAGGAAACGCGGACACGGTTTCTGCAGAAGGTGAAGAGCGCGATGGAGCGCTTCTGAGCATGCGGAAGGACTGTCCGCCGAAACACCTGGTTCAGGCAGGGATTTCCGATGAAGAAGGTTTTTAACCCGATCTCCGTCCGCCGCCCATTCGGGCATTACAATCACGGGCTGCTGGTGCCGCCGGGCGCCTCCCTGCTCGTGACCTCGGGCCAGCTCGGCATCGGCCCCGACGAGGCGGTACCGGAGGATATCGGCGCACAGGCGGAACTCTGCTTTGAAGCCATCAAGGCAATTCTCGCCGAGGCCGAGATGAGTTTTGCCGACGTTATCCGCATCTCCGCCTTCGTGACGAAGCGAGAGGATTTCCCAGCCTACATGGCCGTGCGGGATCGTTACACGCTCGATCCGAAGCCGGCCTCAACACTGATCATCGTCGGCGGCTTCACCCGCCCGGAATTCCTCGTGGAAGTCGAAGTCACGGCCGCCAAGGTGTTTTGCTGAAGCGAGCCGAACGCCTGCGTCCCCGTCAGTCGCTGCTTCAGTTGCCTGCGCCCGATTGCTAAAGCGCGTCGCGCTCGTAACGCGGCGTCCAGCCGCGCGCCATGCCGCGGCTCATCACCCGTTCGGCCAGCGCCAGTTGCCGGCGCAGATGCTTGCAGTCATCGAGCAGCGAGCGGATCGCCGCCTTGGCATCATCGTCATGCCAGGCGAGCACAGCTTCCACTTCCCAAGCATCATCGGATTCCAACTGATCAAGCCTGGCCTGACGGGATTTCAAGCTCGGCTGCATCAGTTTAGCGCCAGCGGCAATTGGACCGGACGCGGCAAGGGCGGCAGCGGTCGGCTGAGTTCCACCTTTTTCTGCCAAGCGGCGCGGCGCTGCTGGTCCCGCTCGCGGGCCGCCCGGGAGGCTTCGACGAGGGCAAGGGCGTTGGCGATCACCTGTTCGGTATGTGTCATGACCATCTCCAATGTTCATGTTCTGTTCTAATTTAGACCTTCGCTCGAAGAAGTCAAGCGCGACGACGAGCTTGTCATGAAAACGGAAGGAGAAACGGGAGCTAGGATGCGGCCGCTGGTCAGTCGGCGGCTTCTATGACGGCGATGCCCGCCTCCTGCGCCGCCCTGATGAAGACGGCGCGCACATGATCCGGCGGGAGATCGCCGGTAATCGCATCCAGGCAGGCTTTGACCGCTTCGAAATATTCTTCGCCGTCATCCACCGGCCAGTCACGGAGCAGCGTGCGCGCGGCATCCCACACAGAGTTGATAACGGCATAATGCCCAAGCCCCATTGAGGCCAAGCCGACCGGTCGAAAATTTGCCGTCTGTCTCACTTTGCTACAGCTTTTCCTAATTTCGGCGAGCTAACCGACAATATGCAATTAGCATGCCGTTGGCAGCGGCCTTCGATCCTTGGCACCATGACCGTGACAGACATATCTCTCACGGCGGGATCCGGCAGGCGACGCTTGAAACAGGAAACGTCTGAAGCTTCTCGAGGGGGTTCCGGAAATCTGGCTATCAGCATTAAACGACCGATTATGGTAAATATCAGACAGAACCCACCACGCCTACTCATTAAAACCGCCGACATCCATGCATATTCTATTGAATGTGCAGCAACACGTTGCCTTTCCGGAAGCAACGCCTTGCAACGATCTGCCATTGCTTGTCCCGAAGGTGGACGGGAATGCTTCCTGATCGTACAATGCCACTACCCGCACGCGGCGGATCTGGGAGAACACGCGATGCCTATCTTCATGGACCGGCACTACCTCAAAGGAACCTCGGCCGCCGAGGTTGCCCAGGCGCATCGCATGGATATCGACATTCAGGATCAATACGGCGTCAAGTTTCTGACGTATTGGTTCGACGAGCGGCGCGGGACGGCCTTCTGTCTGGTGGATGCGCCCGATGTCGAAACCGTCCACTGCGTACATCGCGAGGCGCACGGTTTCGTCGCCAATGAGGTCGTCGAGGTGGCTCTGTCGGCCGTCGAGGCCTTTCTCGGTCGCATTAATGACCCCGATCCGGCGCCCGGCCAATCCGCGCCGCAGATGGATCCTGGCCACCGGGCGATCCTCTTTACCGATATTGTCGGCTCGACCGAGATGACGGCGCGCCTCGGCGACCGCATGGGGACAGAGTTGGTCAGGGCTCATGACGCGATCGTGCGCCGGTGCCTCGGCAAAAATTCCGGCCGCGAGGTGAAGCACACCGGCGACGGCATCATGGCGGCCTTCGCGGCGACGACCGCGGCCGTCGAATGCGCCATGGCGATCCAGCAGGAATTCCAGCATTACAACGGCAGCAAGGCCGAGCCGATCCATGTTCGCATCGGGCTCGATTGCGGTGAGCCGGTCGAGGACAGCAACGATCTCTTCGGCTCCACGGTGCAGCTCGCAGCCCGCCTCTGCGCGGCCGCAGCCAGCGACCAGATTCTCGTGTCCGAGAATGTATTCCGGGAATATGGCGCTGGCGACCTCTTTGCCCACGCGACGCGCCGGCGCATCAAGGGATTTTCGAAGCCCATGCTGGTCTTCCGCTGCGATTGGGCGGCTGCCGGCCCTGGCTGACCGGAGGTTCGCGACCGGACGCGCCGCTTATGACGTAGCGGCACGCCGGCTCAGATCGTTACGAACAGACTTGGCTCTTCAAGCATTGCCGACGTTTCGATCGCCCATCCCCTCGAATTTGGGACCGCTGTCGAGCATGCCCGACATCTTCAGAAAACGGCGAAAATTCTCGCGCGCAGCGCTGAGCGGAAAATGCCCCTTGGCGGTATCCCTGCACGCCTTCAGCAGTGTGTCATATGCCAGACCTCGCTTGTCCTGCGGCCACTCATCCAGAAGTTCGAAGATTTCGTCGAGACACGTGATCTCGGCGACGAAATGCTGACGATGAAGAAAAACCGGCTCGAACCGAGCTTCCGACATAGTAACCTCCCATTTATATTACTTTTTATGCGATAATACTACTGAAAATCGTCGATTTGTTCAAGACAAAATCGGGAATCATTCGCTTGCCAACACTGCGGACTTACTTCCATAATCGCAGAATAGTCCGAGAAAATTACCCCTGAATTTCCCATGGAGCGAAGAGCGGTCCCTTCATCATCGAAGCCATTTCCTATCAGATGAGCGTGATTGCCCTCTCCGGTTCTCGCATCTGTTTGTGCCGGCATGATAGATTGCCGAGACCAACCTCAGGAGAAGCTCAGATGACCCGATTCCTCACCTTGTTCGCGACCAGCGCGATGATCGGCGCGTCCACGCTCGCGGCTTCCTGTACCTCGCCCGCGAGGCTGGATCGGGAGGATTATCAATATCAGCTGGATACTTCGAGGAACCCGGCCTGTGCGGGCGGTTTCAGACCCGGCAATGCTCGCTCGTGCAGCTACTGAAAAGTCCGCTTATGGCAATGGGAGGTTTGGCGCATCAGGAGCCGCGATAACCGTTGCAGAGCGGTCGATCGGCTGCATAGCCAAGAGAAACATTGGAAACACCGTGGATCCTACGCTGAACAGAGATTTCCTTGAACTCCACTCACTGCCGCTGGACACTGTCGCTGCGATATCGACCGAGCCGGCCAGCTTGCGAAGCATTGGGCGGGCCGCACCATGCCGCAATCCCTGCATGGCAAACGGGTGAGCCTTATCGTCGATGACACGGGATGGCGCAATACGGCCGCCTTTGACCTCGGTGTGAAGGCAATTGTCGAGATAGTCCGCAAGGTCGGCGGTGGTCTCGCGGGCCTCGGCGGCGCCACGAGTTTTCGCAGCCCATAAATTGTCGTTTTCGCATCACTTTCCGTACGGTTGTAGATTCCCTCTTGGCAACGGCGAATTGCTTCGCTACAAAACGCTACCGCTTCAGATCGAACAAAAGGGAGGCGTTGAATGACATCAGCAATCATCGAAGCCTTCCCGTGTGGTATGTCCCGACGATAGGTCATATCCATTCGCGCCCCGCCTCAAGCGCGCGCGACATGCGGTTTTCTCTTCCCTCAGCCCGATTGATCTGACGGCATTACTTCGTCTTCCGCGCGGGCTGTGCCTTTCAACTCTCGATTTTGAGGACCGGTTTCCGATACGGGCCGGGCTTGTAAAAATGACTCGCAAGAAGCTCGATTTCCGCGCCGATGCCTATCGTCACGTGCTCGGCTTTGTTCTTCATCATTGGAGCCACCGTGCTGTTTTGGTGGGCGTTATCATCGTGTTGGTTGCCGCCAGCACGCTGGCCGAGGTCATGGTGCCGGTATTTTCCGGCCGCATCGTCGACGCCATTGCCGGCGGCAACGCGGCCGACGGCGCACTCAGCGCCTTTGCCGTCGTCGTCGTTCTCGGCTTTATCAGCGTGGCACTGCGCTGGTTCATCTTCAATGGCATCATCCGGCTGACGTTGCGCATCATGGCGGATGTGGTCAATAACGGTTTCCACAAGGTGCAGCGGTTCTCGACCGACTGGCACGCCAACAGCTTCGCCGGTTCGACGGTGCGCAAGATCACCCGCGGCATGTGGGCGCTCGACTCGCTCAATGATCTGCTGCTTGTCGCGCTGCTGCCGTCCATCGTCATGCTGGTGGGCGCCAGTATCGTGCTCGGCAGCTACTGGCCGGTCATGGGTCTGATCGTGGCTCTCGGATCGCTGGTCTATATCGGCGTCACCGTGGCGCTTTCCATGGGCTTCGTATCGCCGGCGGCAAGGCTCGCCAACGCCTGGGACACCAGGCTCGGCGGCGCGCTGGCGGATGCGATCAGCTGCAATTCGGTGGTCAAGGCCTTCGGTGCCGAATCCCGCGAAGAAGCCCGCCTGCGCCATGTGCTGGCGAAATGGGACAGCCGCACGCGGCGGACATGGAAGCGCGGCACCTTGAGCGGCACCATCCAGGGCTTCATGATGGTATCCATGCAGGCCGGCATTCTGGGGACGGGCCTGATCATGTGGCGGCAGGGGCTGGCGAGCCCCGGCGACGTCACCTTCGTGCTGGCGATGTTCTTCGTTCTGCAGGGCTATCTGCGCAATGTCGGCCAGGACATCCGGAACCTCCAGCGCGCTGTCAACGACATGGAGGAACTGGTGCTGCTCGACAGGATGCCGCTCGGCATCGAGGACAAGCCGCACGCCAAGCCGATTGCGATCGGCGCGGGCGAGATCGTATTCGATTGCGTCACCTTCCAGTATGGCGCGCATCCCGACCCGCTCTACGAGGACTTCTCGGTCACCATTCGGCCGGGCGAGCGTGTGGGGCTGGTGGGGCATTCGGGCTCGGGCAAAACCACCTTCGTCAAGCTCATCCAGCGCCTCTATGACGTGAACTCGGGCGCCATCCGGATCGACGGGCAGGATATCGCCGAGGTCACACAATCGAGCCTGCGCGGCCAGATCGCGATCGTGCAGCAGGAGCCGATCCTGTTCCACCGCACGCTGGCGGAAAATATCGCCTATTCCAGGCCGAACGCCTCGCGCCGCGAAATTGAGCAGGCGGCGAAACAGGCCAATGCCCACGGCTTCATCGTGGACCTGCCGAAGGGCTATGAGACGATGGTCGGCGAACGCGGGGTCAAGCTGTCGGGCGGCGAGCGGCAGCGTGTCGCCATCGCCCGCGCCTTCCTGGCCGATGCCCCGATCCTGATCCTCGATGAGGCGACGTCGAGCCTCGACAGCGAAAGCGAAGTGCAGATCCAGCAAGCCATGGAACGCCTGATGGACGGCCGCACGACGCTTGTGATCGCGCATCGGCTCTCCACGGTGCGGGCGCTGGACCGGCTGCTGGTGTTCGACAAGGGCAAGATCGTCGAGGAAGGTGATCACCAGGCGCTGATCCGGCTTAATGGTGGCATCTATCGCCGGCTGTTCGAGCGGCAGGCGCTGGAACTGACCAAGGGGCTGGTGGCGTAAACTGCCTTCTCCTTCGTCATGTGCCTCAGTTGTCGGCTTGGCGCCGATGGCTGCCCCTCTCCCCGTTCCAACGGGGAGAGGGAACGTGCCAAACGCGGCGTCGAGGTCGTGAGATGCCGATGCAGAAGGCTCGATGCTCCGCAGTGAAGCCTGGTCGGTGGATGAGGCTCACGACAGGGCGAAGATCCTGACCTCCCTGCCGATGCCCTGAAGCTCCGCCATTCGTGAGGCCGATGTGACGCCGCTGTCGCGCAGGATCTCCGAGACATTGGCATCTTCGACGATCGCCTCGGTCGTCATGATCACATTCGGGTCGGCAAGGCCCTGGACGCGGGAGGCGATATTGACCGTCTGACCGAAATAGTCCTGCCTGTCGTTGAGGTTGACGGCGAGGCATGGCCCCTCATGGATGCCGATCTTCAGCAGGAGGTCTTCGCTGCCGTGTTCGGCATTCAGCCGCCGCATCGCCTCGCGCATCCTCAGCGCCGCCGCCACCGCCCGGTCCGGGCTCGGAAAGGTCGCCATCACGGCATCACCGATCGTCTTGACAACCGCTCCGGCCTCGGTGGCGACGATCTCGTGAAGAACCCTGAAGTGCGCCCGCACCAGATCGAAAGCGGCAAGATCGCCGACGCGCTCATAGAGAGCGGTCGAGCCCCTGAGATCGGTGAACAGGAACGTCAGGCTGGTGATCTTCAGGCGCTGGTCGACATCGAGCGTATCGGTCCGGTAGATGTCACGAAAACTCTGGTTCGTCAGCAGGCGCTTGGCCGTCAGAAACTCCCGCCTGCGGCCCAGGAGGTCGTGCAGGTCATCGCCGGCAATACAGACATTCGGGACCACCCGGCGATCGGTGTGATTTTCGAGCGTGAGCCGCAGCGAGCCGGGACGCAGCGTCACGGTTTCGTTCAGCGCATGCCCGCGACTGATGACCATCGAGAGGTTCTGGCGCTCGTCGGTCGGCTCCCCCTGCACATCGATGAACTGCGCCGAATGGGTCACCGCATCGAAGATGATCACGAATTGCGCCGGCAGCTGCAGCGACACGAAGGCCTTCTCGCCCGGGGCCAGCTCGATCAGTTCCAGCAGTATGCGGTCGAACCTGGCTTCCAGATCCTCCGGCAGGTCGACGCCGGAGCTGAAGAAAATCTGGCGGTAATATTCGAGCGGCGGCAGCCGGTCGGGTTCGTGCGCGGCAATCCGGCGCACCCGCGGACTGACCGTGAAGGTGACCTCGACCATCTCGTCAAGGGTCGGCTCGTATCCGGCGGCGCAAAGGGCGCAATGATAGCTGTCCTGGTTGACCCCTTTGAGGGTTGCGCCGCTGTCGAGGACGCCGCCGCAGCCCGGGCATAGCACATTCCAGGTCATCTCGAATGCGCCGATGCGGGCCGCATGCAGAAAGGCGGCGATGGTCTTCTCTTCGTCAAGATGGTGCTTGGCGGCGAAAGCGAGCGCATTGACGCGGTTGAGATCCCGATCGGCGCCGTGCTTGACGACATTTTCGATGCACTCGACCGTCTGCGGGTCAGCCGCCTGTCGCAGGCTGGCAAAAAGCACGTCCACTTCGCTCATCGGACAAGTCTCTGTACTGACAATACGGCTGATGACGTCAGGCCGGGCATGATAACACGGGACGTTCCCAATAGAAATCAACGGGAGCGGATGCCGCTCGTCCCCGATCGCCCGGGTCCGGCGGCGCCCGAAAACCGGGGGCGAGATCGTCCGTTTTGCGGTTGCGCGACCCCCCGCGAAAATCGGTGGATCTCGCGCAGAAAAAGCGAGCTTCACCGCCCCCACTTCCGCTACGATCACGCGTTTCGGCCTCTCGGGCCTGGTCGCAAAGGAGAAACGATGGATCGTCTCGTCGGCGCGGATGAAGGGGCTCGCTCGACAGATCGGGCTGACGAGGCCGGGCGTGCGGAGGGTCTTGCGCGGGACGTTACCGCGATCAAAATCGGCGACTGCCTCCTCGGTTACAAGGCCGTGCAGCGCCGCATGCGAGGCGGCCGCTGGAACCATTTCCGCGGCCGGATGCGCGAGATCGAAAAATTGATCCGCCATCGTCATGGCGAGATCGTACCCGAGGCGGATGACGCCTTCATTTATGTCGAGGTGATCGCCGGTCTCGCCTTTGTCGAGTTCGGGGAAGACTTTGTCGAGGTGGTTCTCGGCTGGGCGGCGCGATGGCTGCCCTGGGCTGAGAAAGCCGCGATCGAGGTGATCATCTATGAGCGCACGAAACTGCGCTTTTCTCCCCTGACCGCCGACGCGCTCGGTCACGCCCTGCATCTGAGCTTTGCCGAACGCAGCGCGCTCGACATTCGCACCATCGGCGCCTTCGACGTGCCGAAGGCGAAAAGAGCGAGGCTGCAAAAGGAAAAGCGGCGCCAGCGCGACCGAAACCGAAAGGAAGAGCGGCGGCGGGCCGCCGGCGCCGTGTCGAGGGCCGATTATCTCGACAATTCGCTCAGCGCAGCCCGCCCCTGGGAGGCCTTCGGCATCAGCCGCCGCACCTGGGAGCGCCGCGGCAAACCGATGCCGGAGCCAATGCCGGACGTCGCGCCGATTTCGCTGGCTGCCTAGCTCAGCGGCTTTTTAGTCTGTCAGCGGGGCGGCCCGAACCAGGTGTTCATCGCGGCGTCGAGGCCATCCTGAGACCCCTCGCCCACCCAGGCCACATAACCGTCCGGCCGGATCAGCACCGCGGTCGGGGCTGCGACCGCCCCCACCGCCGGCAACTCCCATGGCCCGTCATAGCGCGCATCGACCAAAGGCACGCGGCCTGACCATGGCCCGCTGTCGAGGCTGCCGCGCGGTCCGAGGTTCAACAACACCGGCCTCGCGTTTTTCAACAGGGTAAAGAGACGCAATGGGCCGTCCGGCGTGACCAGGTCGAGGTCGGGCATGCGGCGGCCGAGCAGCGGATGCCCCTCGCCGAGGTCGTAGCGGATGCCGAGCCCGGACATTTCGGCGGCGATCTTCTTGCGCGCCTCCTCCAGGCCAAGCAGTTCCAGCACGACCTCTCTGAGAGCCTCGGTGCGATCATCGGTCCGCTGCAATGCGACCTGCGCCATCGTCGTGCGCAGCACGCGGGCGGCAACCGGATGACGCTCGGCGTGATAGGTGTCGAGCAAGGCCTCAGGCGATACGCCCTTCACCACCGGGGCGAGCTTCCAGCCGAGGTTCACGGCATCCTGCACACCGGTATTGAGCCCCTGCCCGCCGACCGGCGAATGCACATGGGCGGCATCACCTGCCAGCAGCACCCTGCCCCTGCGGTAGACCTCCGCCTGGCGCGACATGTCGGTGAACCTGGAAATCCACCTCAGGCCGTGGATGCCATAATCGGTTCCGCAGGCGGCGATGAGCGCTTGCCTGAGATCGTCAAGCGTCGGCTCGCCTGCGCCGCCGGCCGTCTGTTCCGTCACCATGATGTTGATCGGACCTTCGCCGGCAAACACCACCTTGCCATCGCGGATTTGATATTCCTCGCGGCCGAAGGCATGCATGCCGAGCGGAGTGCGGTGGACACCGAGCGGCGGCTCCTCCTCCATCTCAGCCTCGGCGAGAATATTGCTGGTCGTCGCATCCCATCCCGGAAAGGCAATGCCGGCCAGCTTGCGAACCAGGCTGCGGCCGCCATCGCAGCCGACGAGATAGCCCGCGCGCAGCGACGACCCATCGGAGAGGTCGAGGGTGACGCCGGCCTCATCCTCCCGGAAAGTGGCCAGTTCGCGGCCGCGATAGATCGTCACCGGCAGCTCGCCGACCCAGTCGGCCAGAATGCGCTCGATATGCTTCTGCCGCAGCGCCAGCCCGTAATTGTGCCGCGTCGGGAAATCACTGATATCGAGCCGGCTAACCGCAAATCCTGTGACCTGGGCGATCCGCCCTTCCTTGAGGAACCGGTCGACGATGCCACGCTGGTCGAGGACCTCGAGCGTGCGCGAACTCAGACCGCCGGCCCGCGAACCGACGATCTCCTGATTCTCGCGCCGTTCGACGACGGCGACGTCGACGCCCGCGAGGGCCAGTTCACCCGCCAGCATCAGCCCCGTCGGCCCTCCTCCCGATATCACGACCGCATGTTCTTTCATCCGCGAACTCCTCTGTTCACATTGTCCGAGCGCAAAATCCGCCATAGCGGGCCGACCCGCCGCGTTGACCCTCCCCGATTTCGGGATGCCTGTTCGGGTGCCGATTTCCCCCTGTCGCAGGTTGTTCCCCCTATAAATATAAGCTCTCTAATGGTGGGAAGGACTTGCGGCAGAATTTCTGCCTTGCCTTCCGAAGCCCTGTTGGTTGCCGCTTGCGCGGCGTTTCGCGGTGGAGCGCAGGCGTTGCAACACGACCGGACCGGGTGGGGCGCCGGATCCGGCAGAGCGCCCCTCTTTCACCATTCGTTCCGGAGGGCGATCAATCAAAAAGCTGTTGTGGGGCCTCTCACTGCGGAGCTGTCGCCTTCTGCGGAATGGTCTCAGTCGCTGGTTGCTCGGACGGATCGGCGGGATGGCCGTAGAGCGTATAAACGGCGCCCGCCAGGATGCCGAGGACAAGAAGCGCGAGCACATAGGACATCATTCCGCGGATGGCCGTTTTCGGTGTTCTGTCCATCAGGGGACCTCCAAGATAACTCAGGGGTGAAAGTCGATGCGGGCGCTTTTGGTTCCGAGAATGAGCCGGGGACCGCCCGTCAGCGTCTGCGCGGAAGGCAATGCAGATCACCAATCTCGATTTGATTTGCAGCCCTTGGAAATTCTTCCAATCCGAGGGAAGATCATTCCGCTCTAGCTGTGGGGGGTGTCATGGAAAATCACGAGCCGTTTCTGCGCGAGGCGATCGCGCTCTCGAAATCCGCGATGGCAAACGGTAACGAACCGTTTGGCTCGGTCCTGGTCAGGGACGGCGAAGTCATCTTGCGCGCCGAAAACAGCGTCTTCACCGGCCACGATATGACAAACCACGCCGAGATGAACCTGGTTAAGCTGGCGGCGCAGCACTACGACCCTGTTTTTCTCGCCAATTGCACGCTCTATACCAGCACTGAGCCCTGTGCGATGTGCTCCGGGGCGATTTACTGGTCGGGCATCGGACGTATGGTGTTTGCGTGCTCCGAAACGCGGCTCGGCGAGATTGCCGGGATCGGGTTGAACGTGCCCAGCCGGGCGGTGTTGCAGACCGGCGCGCGTAGCGTCACCGTGGTTGGCCCGACGAACCTCGAAGGGGAAGCCGCCGAAGTCCACCAGGAATTCTGGCCGAAGCATCTGGGCAAGGTTTAGGCTCGGGGCTCGTTGATCAGAGCCATAGGATGACGGCGGCTGCGATGCAGATGGCCGAAGAGAGGGTGCGGGCGCATCTATCGCAGCGGTTAGCGATGCGAAGCCAGTCCTTGAGCTTCACGAATGCTCTCAGCAAACATATCACCCGTCGCAGCCTCCCTTTGAGGGTGTTCCTAGGCGAGATGCGCGAACTCGGCGGAGAACGAGCGACCGTCAAATCGAGACCCGCGCCGCCATAGTGCCGCCATAGAATTCAACCCAATCATGATCGGACACCAAGCGGATGCGACGAATGAGATTGCTGGTTCTCCTTACTGCGGCCCTGTTTCTGATAGCGGTGCAGGCCCAAGCCCAAGTTTACGCGCCGTATGATGGATACGATGAATATGACGGCTATGGCTATGATGACCCTTACAGCCCCTACCCCCCTCCCTATTACGAGCCGGATCCTGGTTATCAGGAACCCTTTCCAGAACGTCGGCAGCCATCGACGCGCGTTGGAAGAGGAACCATCGTCATTGCCACGCGTGAGCACACCCTTATCTACACGACGTCAGCGGGTGAGCAGTTTGCCTACCCCATCGCCGTCGGCCGCGAAGGCAAACAATGGTACGGGACAACGCGGGTCGTGTCGAAACGACTGCATCCCGAATGGCGGCCAACCGCCAGCATGCGCCAGAAGAACCCAAGACTCCCGGCAGTCGTAGAACCCGGACCCGCAAATCCGCTTGGAACCCGGGCGATTTACCTTGCCGACGGACTGCTCCGCATCCACGGCACCAACGATCCCTCCTCCATCGGCACCAATGCCTCAAGCGGATGCTTTCGGATGTACCGTGAGGATGTCGAGGAGCTTTACGATATGGTCCAGCCGGGGACCCGCGTTATTGTCCAGCGGTGATGGAGCCTTGCCTGCGGATGATTCATGATCATGACAAAAAGATAGATGCTCTCAATCTAAATTTATCTGTGAAATAAGGGCCGACATTTATCTGTGAAATAAGGCCCGATGCGTTTCTGCTCGGGCCGCTAGTATTCTGCTTTCGCTCGAGATTAGCGACATTTTCTTCCTGATCGCCCCTAACATCGCACGATCGTAAGCGATGGCGAAGAGTGCCGTCAGAAGATGCTCTTCGGAACCGCGGGGCATCGCCCAGTAGATGTCCTTCTGCATATTGTTGAGCACGAGGGCTCTGCACCAGCACGGCATCTAAAAAGATACGGAATGAACGTCACCCAATCGGCTTTCTCCAAGCCGGTTTTTTTCCCTTCACTTTTGGCACCTGCTCAAGTTGGCCGCGCTCTCGAAGGCGATAGAAGACCGACTTCATTGAGTTCTCTGATTTGATACCGGTTAGCTCACGAGCTATCAGATTAGTGATCTCGGGCTCATCTTTTAGATAATCCATCACCATTTGCTCAGGAGAGGCCAAGCTCTCATGGCGCAGGATCACGATAACAGAGTTCTCGCTTTCGCTGATTTGCGGAGGCTTAAGCCGCAGCTTTCCCATGGCTTCGAATGCCGTTTTGACCCCCTCACCTACGTCTTTGTTCGGCGGATTTTTAAATTTGTTGATCAGTCTGACCAGTTTGGGGTTTCGTGCGAACTGTGTCCTCGTGATATTGGAAGGCGTCACATGTCCAGGAAGCCGACCAGGGCTTTCGATCTCTACACGGTTATCGAAAATTCTAATTTGTACATCAGACGCAACGCTGTAATCTCTGTGGAGTACTGCGTTAGTGACAATCTCGTGCAGAGCTTCCTCAGGATATACAATCTTCTCCATTTTCTCGTCGCCCAGTTTCTCTATACCCTCCACAGTCTGTTTAACTTGGTCCACCGCATCATTAATCAGGGTGTAGACAGGCCCTTCGATTGTTAAAGGATCGAACGCGAGAAAATCCCGCTCGGCCTCTTTCTTTGTCTGGTAACGAAGGATTTTGATCGCTGAACGCTTCGGAAGAATCGCTTGCGGATTGTCAGAGAATAGCAGGGTCCCCCGCAACAGTTGGTCGATTACCGATCGTCACCCGCTGCTTACTTAGCCACTCTTCAGGTTCTCCGGTAGGAATCGCATCAATCAAAAATTCCAGTACGGTCACTGAGTTGGTAATCTCTGTGGCGTCCACATTAAGGACTTCGTCCTCGAATGATCTTACGCCTTTATCATATTTCAAACGGTCGATCGCATCGGCGCCAGCCAGCGGCAAGCTTTGCGCGTTTCTTCGCACGTAGGTTTTGCCGTCCGTGGCGCTGATGATCTCCTGCGTCTTGAATATATTTATATGCAGCACTAGGCCCGGGTCTTTGGCACTGCGAAAAAATTCAGCAGAGTAATTGTTTGCGAGCGGACCAAGTGTCTCCATCACTTGGAAAATCGGATTGGCAGCCTCCTGATCAGCAAAGCCTTTCCAAATCCTCTCCTTTCCATCTGTGGTCACCACTTCTTCGATGCCTATGTAGACATCACCACCCCCGGTGTTGGCGAATGCAGAGAAAGTTTTAGCAAGCTTCGCGGGAGCTATCTCACTGCTCTTCAGATCTGCAAAATGCCCCTCATGCAAATCCAATAAATCCGCGACCTTGTCTGGTCCAATATCAACAACATCAAACGCCATGAATCGCCCCTTTCGATAGCGACTTTAAGTTGCCAAAGACATGTTTATAAAGCAACCCTTAGCGATATCTTGAGCACCTGAGCAACAGAAAGACCAAGGAGATGCCGGCCGGCTCTGCCAACAAGATGTGCGAAATGCTCGTTGAGTGTAGCGACCTTCAGTTTTGCAACGAAAGCTTAAATCACTCGTCCGGTGCATTATGGTGAGAGCGTCGGGGTTCGAACCCGAGACCTACTGATTAAAAGTCAGTTGCTCTACCGGCTGAGCTACGCTCTCCCTCTCCGCGGGTGTGAAGCACCCCGGCTGGAAGTGGGCGGAACATAGGCAGGTGACCCATTGCGGTCAACCGAAAAATTCGGCTTTTGCAAAGGTAAGGCACATTTCTCTGGCGCGCAAAGGCAGATTTGTCGCCCACGCAAAAAGGTGATTGGCAATCCCGGGCCTGCGACGCTAGGAACAGGGCGCAGATTGCAGCCGGAGAGAATGCGTGTCGATTGCCGATATTTCCCTGTGGAGCGCGTTATTGGCAGGGGCGCTATCCTTTCTTTCGCCCTGCGTGCTTCCCCTCGTCCCACCCTATCTCTGCTATATGGCCGGCATTTCGGTCGAGCAGTTCCGCGGCGGCGGGGCGGTGGCGGTTTCGCCGACGATCAGGCGCGGCGTGCTGTTTTCGGCGCTGCTCTTCACGCTCGGCTTTGCCACCGTCTTCGTGGCGCTCGGCGCCGGTGCATCGAGCATCGGCATGGCGCTTCGCCAGCACCTCGATCTGCTCTCCAAAATCGGCGGGCTGGTCATCATCGTCATGGGGCTGAATTTCCTCGGCCTCTTCCGGATCGGTCTGCTTGCCCGCGAAGCGCGCTTCCAGGGCGGCGGCAAGCCGGCGACGCTGACCGGGGCCTATGTCATGGGCCTTGCCTTCGCCTTCGGCTGGACGCCCTGCATCGGGCCGGTGCTCGGCGCCATCCTCGGGGTCGCCGCCGCGCGCGAGACGGTCGGCTCCGGCGCCGGGCTGCTTGCGATCTATTCGCTCGGTCTTGCCATCCCCTTCTGGATCGCCGCCGGCTTTTCCGGCGCCTTCATGCGCTTCCTGTCGCGCTTCCGCCGCCATCTCGGCACGGTCGAAAGGGTGATGGGCATCTTCCTCATCCTCACCGGCCTCGCCTTCCTGTTCGGCTGGGTCAGCGATGTGGCGATCTGGTTCCAGCAGACCTTTCCGATCCTGATGCAAATCGGCTAGAAGAGATTCTTCCCCGCCGACCACCCGCGAAATCCGGACTTTCCCTTGGCCGACATCATCAGCCTGCTGCTGCCGTTCTTCGGCCTGATCCTGATCGGGTATTCCGCCGCCAAGGCGACGAAGCAGCCGGCCGAAGCGCTCGGCTGGCTGAACTCTTTCATCATCTACGCCGCCCTGCCCGCTTTGTTCTTCAAGCTCGTCTCGCGCACGCCGATCGAAGAGCTGACGCGGCTCGATTTCATCGTCACAGATATCGCCGCGACCTATGCGGTCTTCATCCTGCTCTTTGTCATCGGCCGTTTGGTGCGCGGCAATCCGCTTGATGAATGCACCATCCAGTCCTTTGCCGGCGCCTATGGCAATATCGGCTATATGGGGCCTGGGCTGGCGCTGCTGGCGCTCGGCGAAGGCGCTGCCGTGCCGGTGGCGCTGATCATCTGCTTCGAGAACGCGCTGCATTTCATCGTGGCGCCGGCACTGATGGCGGCAGCCGGCGACGACAAGCGCTCGCCGGGCCGGCTCGCCGCCGATATCGCCCGCAAGGTGGCGCTGCATCCCTTCATTCTGTCGACGGCGGCGGGCTTTGCCGTCGCCGCCTTCCACATCGATCAGCCGCTGGCGTTCCAGCGCCTCGTCGACTACCTCGCCCAGGCGGCCGCGCCCTGCGCCCTCTTCGCGATGGGGGTGACGCTGGCGCTGAGGCCGCTGAAGCGGATTCCGGCGGAGATCTCCTATATCGTGCCGGCGAAGCTGATCCTGCATCCGATCGCGGTTTTCATCGCGCTGACCGCTGTGGGCGGTTTCGAGCCGGTCTGGATCCAGGCGGCCGTGCTGCTCGCCTCACTGCCGACAGCGACCAATGTCTTCATCATCGGCCAGCAATATGGCGTCTGGCAGGAGCGCGCCTCGGCGACGATCCTGATCACGACGGTGCTTTCGGTGGCAAGCGTTTCGCTCTGGCTGATCGCGATCCGCTCAGGCCTTCTTCCGCTTCAGCTTTTCCCTTAGCGAGTCCGGAATATCGCGGAAGCCCCGGCCGGGCTCGATGCCCTCGCGCATCACGAGGTTGCGCAGCGGCGGAATGGCCGAGAGAATATGCAGTCCGGCCGCGCGCAGCATCTGAACGGGGAGGAAATCGGAAAGCAGCGAGCGATTGAGCAGATCGACGCTCGCCGTGCGCGTCACGATGTCGGCGCGGCGACGGCGGTCGAAGCTTTCGCCGGCATCGGCCGGCACCGGCAGTTCGGCCCTGTCGCAGAGAATGTCGGTGAGCGCCATGATATCGCGCAGGCTGAGGTTCAGCCCCTGCGCCCCGATCGGCGGGAAGACATGGGCGGCCTCGCCGATCAGCGCGATGCGCCCCTTACCGAAACGATGGGCCATCATGCCCGACAGCGGCCAGACCTGGACGCCTTCCTCGATGCTCACCTTGCCGAGCATCGACTGCATCTGCGCCTCGACGAGAGAGCCCAGTTCGGCGAGCGGCAATTCCATGCGGGCGGTCGCCTCGGCGGGATCCTGCACCCAGACGAGGCTGGAGCGGCTTCCCGGCAGCGGCACCTGGGTAAACGGGCCGTGTTTGGTGTGGAATTCGCTCGAGATATTCTGGTGCGGCAGCGAATGGGCGAAATTCATCACCATGGCCGATTGCGGATAGGACCAGTTGCGCACGCCGATACCTGCCGCCTCGCGCAGCTTCGAGCCCCGGCCGTCGGCTCCGACGGCAAAATCTGCCGCCAGCGTCTCGCCGCCGGCAAGCGTGATCGACACCCTCTCGGCTGATATCTCGATCGATTCGGCCATTTCGGTGAAGCGGGTGATATTGCCCTCGCCTACCGTGGCCGCTTCGAGGATCTCGGTCAGCGCCTTGTTGGGGAAGTTGTAGCCGAAGGCATCGAGGCCGACCTCGGCGGCGCGGAAAGTCGTGGTCGGCGCCCGCAGCAGCCGGTCGGTGCCGTCGATGATTCGCATGCTGGTGAGAGGTGCTGCCGCCGAGCGCAGCTTTTCCCAGAGCGTCAGGCGGTCAAGGAAGCGGATCGACTGATCCATCAGCGCCGTGGTGCGCCGGTCCTCCTTTGCGGCAACGGGAGCCACCAGCGCCACGCTGCGGCCGCCGCGGCCAAGCGCAATGGCGGCGATCATGCCGGCGAGGCCGCCACCGATCACCGCGATTTCAAATGTCTTCATGCTATATTCCGCCATCGTAAGAGGCGGACCGGCCGCTTATGCGGCCGGCTTCGCCTGACGGCGCCAACTATAGCCCTTGCCGGCTTCGGCGTCACGCACCGCCGGCTGATAATGATGGGGAATGGCGGGCAGACGGTGTTCGGCGAGCCGCTTCAGCGCCGTGGCGTTGGTCACGGAAAAGCTGTCGATGCCGACGCGCAGCATCAGCGGCACCTGATCGATCAGCACGTCGCCGACGGCGCGCAGTTCGCTGGTGTAACCGAGCCGCTGGCGCAGCAGCGAGGCATGGCTGAAGGCGCGGCCGTCGTTGAAGGCGGGAAAGGCGACCGCCACGATTGCAAGGCGATCGAGGTATGGCTCGAGGCGGCGCACGTCGTCCGCCGGCTTGATCAGCACGCCGAGGCCGACATCATTGCTTTCACCGGCCCTGGCGATCAGTTCGTCGAGACCGAGCAGCGGCTTCTGCGCGCCTGTTGCCTTCACCTCGTCGGTTTCAACAACCCAGGGATCGTTGTCGACAAAACCGGTTTCTCTCCAGATCTTCGTCATCATCCCCTCCTTAAGCCGCTTCGGCGGCCGAGCCGTAGAGCGCATCCTTGAACGGCTGTGGCCCGACGCGGCGATAGGCGGCGAGGAAGGTTTCGGACGGATCAAGCCGCAGGCCGAGATAGGTGTCGACGATCGTCTCGATCGCATCCGTCACCCGGTCCGGCTCGAAGCCGCGGCCGATGATTTCGCCGATCGAGGTATGTTCGTCGCCCGAACCGCCAAGCGTGATCTGGTAGAGTTCGGCGCCCTTCTTCTCCACGCCGAGCAGACCGATATGGCCGACATGGTGATGGCCGCAGGCGTTGATGCAGCCGGAGATCTTGATCTTCAGCTCGCCGATCTCGGCCTGGCGCTCGGGACTACCGAAGCGGCGGGAGATTTCCTGTGCGACCGGAATGGAGCGCGCATTGGCAAGCGCACAATAGTCCAGACCCGGACAGGCGATGATATCGGTGATCAGGCCGGCATTGGCTTCGGCCAGATTGATGGCGACGAGGCCACGATAGACAGCTTCGAGATCGGCCAGCGCCACATGCGGCAGAATGAGGTTCTGCTCATGGCTGACGCGGATTTCGTCGAAGGCATATTCTTCGGCGAGATCGGCGATGGCCCCCATCTGCGCATCGGTGGCGTCGCCCGGAATGCCGCCGATCGGCTTCAGCGAGATCGTCACCATGCCGTAATCGGGATTCTTGTGCGGCTGCACATTCTGCTGGACCCAGCGGGCGAAAGCCGGATCGGCCTTCTTCCAGCGGGCGAGGTTTTCCCAGCCCTCGGCGCGCTCGGGCAGAGCAGGCAGCGCGAAATAGGCAGCGATCGCCTCGACATCCTGTTCCGGCAGCTTGAGTTCGCTATCCCTGAGCGCGGCGAATTCGGCCTCCACCTGCCGCGTCAGTTCTTCGGCGCCGGTTTCGTGCACCAGGATCTTGATGCGGGCCTTGTACTTGTTGTCGCGGCGGCCGTGCAGATTGTACACGCGCACGATCGCCGTGGTGTAGGAGAGCAGATCCTCCTCGGGCAGGAAGTCGCGGATCAGCTTGGCGATCATCGGCGTGCGGCCCTGGCCGCCGCCGACATAGACGGCAAAGCCGATCTCGCCCTTGTCGTTCCTCTTCAGGTGCAGGCCGATATCGTGGACCTGGATCGCGGCGCGGTCGCGCTCGGCGCCGGTCACGGCGATCTTGAACTTGCGCGGCAGGAAGGAGAATTCCGGATGGACCGACGACCACTGGCGCAGGATTTCCGCATAGGGCCTGGGATCGGCGATCTCATCGGCGGCCGCACCGGCGAAGTGATCGGCGGTGACGTTCCGGATGCAGTTGCCCGAGGTCTGCAGCGCGTGCATCTCGACGCTCGCCAGATCGGCCAGCGCATCGGGAATGTCAGACAGCTTCGGCCAGTTGAACTGCAGGTTCTGGCGCGTGGTGAAGTGGCCATATCCGCGGTCATAGGTGCGGGCGATATGGGCGAGCATGCGCAGCTGGCGCGCGCTCAGCGTGCCGTAGGGAATGGCGATGCGCAGCATATAGGCATGAAGCTGCAGGTAGACGCCGTTCATCAGGCGCAGCGGCTTGAACGCATCCTCGGCAAGCTCGCCCGAAAGGCGGCGCTGAACCTGGTCGCGGAACTGCTCGACGCGCTCGCTGACAAAGGCATGATCAAATTCGTCGTAACGGTACATCGTCTTCCTCAGACTGCAATGAATTCGGGATCGGCAGGAGCGTAGCCCGGCGCATATTCCATGGTCGGCCCTTGCGCGCGGATGCGCTCGCGAAGGCGCAACGGCCAGAGAATGCCGTTGGTTTCCTGAACATCGACGACGGCGACGTCAACGACCTCGTTGTCGGCATAAGACTTTTTGCCAATGGCTTCCAATGCTTCGACGGCTTCGTTGTGACGGGCGACAAGCGCCTCCTGCAGCGAGGTCGACCATTTGCCGTTCGCATCCAGCCAGACGGCAATGCCGTCCGTCAGCCGGTTGGCTGTCAGAACCTTGTCACCCATATTCAGCTCCTTGCAAGTTCCTCGAGCCGGGCGTTCTCGCGCGTCAGCGGCTCGGACAGTTCGAAATTGGCGCCGGCGACAGCATCGCCGATAATGACCATGACCGGCCCGGTCAACTCGTCGCGATGCTGCAGATCGGGCAGATCGGCGAGCGTGCCATGCAGCAGACGGCGCTCGGTGCGGCTGGCATTCTCGATGACGGCGACCGTGGTCTCGGAGGGAATGCCGGCCCGCATCAGCCGCTCGGCGACCGAGGCGGCGACCGTGCGGCCCATGTAAACGGCGATCGTCGCGCCGGAGACGGCAAGGCTTGCCCAATCGGGCAGCACGTCGCCGGTGAGATCGTGGCCGGTCGTGAAGACGAGCGAGGAGGCAACGCCGCGCAGCGTCAGCGGCAGCTCGAAATCGGCAGCGGCAGCGAAGGCCGAGGTGATGCCGGGCACAACCTCATAGGTGACGCCGGCGGCGCGCAACGCGGCCATCTCTTCCCCTGCCCGGCCATAGACCAGCGGATCGCCGGATTTCAGGCGGACAACGCGCTTGCCCTGGCGGCCGAGCTCGACGAGCAGTTCGTTGATCTCTTCCTGGGACTTCGAATGGCAGCCCTTGCGTTTGCCGACGGAAAGCCGCTCGGCATCGCGGCGGCCCATATCGACGATCGCCTGCGGCACGAGCGCATCGTAGACGATGACATCGGCTTCCATCATCACGCGCTGAGCGCGCAGCGTCAGCAGATCTTCAGCCCCCGGACCGGCGCCGACAAGCCAGACATGGCCGGCGACCCGATCCATGGAATGCAGCAACCGGTCGGCGGCGTGGCGAGCCTGCGGCAGATTGCCATTGGCGATTGCGTCGGCAACGGGGCCGGAGAAGAACCGGCGCCAGAACACCCGGCGGGAAACGCCGCGGGGGACCAGCTGTTCAACTGATCTGCGGTAGTTCGTCGCCAGTGCGGCCAGGCGCCCGAGCGAGGGGGAAAGAAGCTGGTCGATCTGGGCGCGGATCATCTGCGCCAGAACCGGTCCCGCGCCTTCGGTGCCGATCGCAACGGCGACGGGGGCGCGGTTGACGAGCGCCGGCGTGAAGAAATCGCAGTAATCGGGCTGATCGACGGCATTGGCGGGGATATTCGCGGCGCGGGCGGTGTCGGCGATGCGGCGGTCTTCGGCCTCATTCCCGGTGGCGGCAAAGACAAGGGCCGCACCCTCGACCTGGCCGGCGGAAAAGCCGGCACGCACCGTCTCGATGCGGTTGGCGATCAGAAAGGCATGATAATCGGCTTCCGGCTGGTCGGCATAGGCGATAATCCGCGCCCGCGTGTTCAACAGCAGCCGCACCTTGGCGAAAGCCTCGTCACCATTGCCGAAGACAGCCGTCTTCTGGCCTTCCACGCGAAAGAAGGCTGGAAATACCGAAAGCTGCTCAGTCCTGGAAGACATTATCAATCCACTTCGAAGTTGCCAGAATATGCCCGTGATCGACAAGGGATTGAAGGAACAGAAATCCGAAAGCCCAGGCAAGCGCGTATTCTTTTGCTCGCCTCATCGGCGATTTGAGAAAAGTCAACCGTGCTGACGACAACCACCTGTTCTCACTCTCTTTGTTGCGGTGCAGTGTAAAGCCTGTGGCAAACGACGTCCACCGGCGTTTGCCGCATTTCGCTCGTGCCGCCAAGGCGATAGACTGTGGCAAAACCGGAGACCATCAATGCCCGACAAGACCATTGCCGCCCGCCTTCTTTCGGTTATCGAGGATGATATCCTGCCGCTGACGGAACGCGGCGTCTCCTTGGGCAACAAGGTGTTCGGCGCAGCGATCCTACGCAAATCCGATCTGTCGCTGGTCGTCGCCGAGACCAATAACGAGCTCGACAATCCGCTTTGGCATGGCGAGGTGCATACGCTGAAGCGCTTCTACGAGCTTGGCGACAAGCCGGCGACCAAGGACCTGATCTTCCTGTCGACGCACGAACCCTGCACCATGTGCATGTCGGCGATCACCTGGGCCGGCTTCGACAATTTCTACTATTTCTTCAGCCACGAGGATTCCCGCGACGCCTTCGCCATTCCGCATGATCTGAAGATCCTGAAGGAGGTCTTCGGGCTTGAACCCGGCGGCTATCGCAGGCAGAACGCCTTCTGGAACAGTTTTGCCATCGCCGATCTGGTCGAGACCGAGGAAGTTTCTCGGAAAACGGCGCTGAAGGCGCAGACCGCCCGCATCAAGGCGCGCTACGACGCGCTGTCTTCCACCTACCAGTCGTCGAAGAGCGCCAACGACATTCCGCTTAATTGAGGCACCATGGAACCTTCCAAAGACATTTCACGGCTGATCGAGATCATGGCGGCGCTGCGTCATCCCGAAACCGGCTGCCCCTGGGACATCGAGCAGAATTTCCAGACGATCAAGCCCTACACAATCGAAGAAGCCTATGAAGTCTCCGACGCGATCGAGCGCGGCGATATGGACGATCTCTGTGATGAACTCGGTGACCTGCTTCTACAGGTCGTCTTTCACGCCCGCATGGCCGAGGAGGCCGGCGAATTCTCCTTCGGCGACGTGGTCAACGCCATCACCACCAAGATGATCCGTCGCCACCCGCATGTCTTCGCCCGCTCGGAAGCGGACACACCCGACGCGGTGAAGATCCAATGGGACGAGATCAAGCAGGCTGAAAAGCGCGAGCGCGCCGAGCGCCGGGCCAGGCGCGGGATCACCGAGGATTTCAAAGGCGGCTTCCTGGGCTCTGTGCAGCGCAGTTTTCCAGCGCTGACCGAGGCGCTGAAGCTGCAGGAACGCGCCGCCAAGGTCGGCTTCGACTGGTCAGCGCCCGAGCCGATCCTCGACAAGATCGAGGAGGAGATCGGCGAACTCAGAGTGGCACTTCGCGAAGGCGACCGCGCCAAGGTCAGCGACGAACTCGGCGATCTGATCTTCGCGGTCGTCAATATCGGCCGACATGTGAAGGCTGATCCGGAACAGGCACTACGGGGAACGAACACGAAATTCAGACGCCGATTCAGCTATATAGAGCATGTTCTTGAAGCGGAAGGCGAGACACTTGAAGGCGCGACGCTGGAGCGAATGGAGGAAATCTGGCAGGCGGCGAAGGCGATCGAGAGGGCTGTGACGGCAGCCCCACCCTCCGTCATGCTCGGCCTTGAGCCGAGCATCCACACCTCATCCACCAGCGCCAGTGGCATGGATCCTCGGCTCAAGGCCGAGGATGACGGAGACTGAGGTTGGCTTCTCGCCAAACTAGCCGGCCTGAGGAGCTAACGCATTGCCACGAGACTCTTCTCCCCAGCGGGGAGAAGATGCCGGCAGGCAGATGAGGGAGCGAGCGACAATAGGAGCGAGGCACTGAGCGCAAGCGAAGGGCAACATGGATGTTCTGCCGTGTGTCCCCCTCATCCGACCCTTCGGGCCACTGACCGGGATCGAGCCGCGGGTCTCGACCCGTCCTTCGGCCCCCTGGCGAGAAGGAAAAAGCCGCCTTACCGCTCCCAATCTTCCTTCGAAGCCTTCGGCCCATTGCCGATGCGGCGCTCGAGTTCGGCCGCCTCGGTTTCCGACAAGCGCAGATCGAGCGTGATCGAGCCGTCCTCATTGTCCTCGCGGCCGTCGACGATCGCGTGGTCGTAGAGCCAGGGCAGCAGCGCCAGCTTGTCGACGGGAAGGCGGATCGTCGTTTCGGTCATCACGCCGGAAAGCCTGCGGCTGATCTCGTCCATCAGCGTATCGACGCCCTCGCCGCTGACGGCCGAGACGGCGACAACGTTGCTGGCGCCCGCCGCCCTCTGCACCATAGTGTCGTGGACCTCAGGCTCCAGCCGGTCGATCTTGTTCCAGACCTCGATCAGCCGCTTCTCCGCTTCGGCCTCATCAATGCCGAGGTCGCCGAGGATGCGCATCACATCGGAGCTCTGCGCCTGGTTGTCTGGATCGGACATGTCGCGGACATGCAGGATGAGGTCGGCTTCCAACACCTCTTCCAAGGTGGCACGGAAGGCGGCGACGAGGTGGGTCGGCAGGTCGGAGATGAAGCCGACGGTGTCGGACAGGATGACGGTGCGGCCATGCGGCAGCTTCATGCGACGAAGCGTGGGGTCGAGCGTGGCAAAGAGCATGTCTTCGGCCAGCACGCCGGCACCGGTGATGCGGTTGAACAGGGTCGATTTGCCGGCATTGGTGTAGCCGACGAGCGCGACGATCGGATGCGGCACCTTGCGGCGCTTGGCGCGATGGAGCTGGCGGGTGCGCACGACCTGTTCCAGCTCGCGTTCGAGCTTGATGATGCGGTCCTGCAAGAGCCGCCGGTCGGCTTCGATCTGGGTTTCGCCGGGGCCGCCCATGAAGCCGCCGCCGCCGCGCTGGCGTTCAAGGTGGGTCCAGCTGCGCACCAGTCGGCCCTTCTGATAGTTCAGATGGGCGAGATCGACCTGCAGCGTGCCTTCCTTGGTGGAGGCACGGCGGCCGAAAATTTCAAGAATTAGGCCGGTCCGGTCGATCACCTTGGCGTTCCATTCTTTTTCGAGATTGCGCTGCTGCACCGGGGTCAGCGGATGATCGACGATGACGAGACCGGAATCGCGCTCGTCGAGCAGCGCCTTGATCTCCTCGATCTTGCCGGTGCCGAGCAGGGTCGCCGGTCTCGGATCATTGACCGGCACGATCGAACCGTTGACGACATCGAGGTCGATCGCCTGGGCAAGGCCCGTCGCTTCTTCGAGCCGGCTTTCCGGCGTTCGGGTCGAGGCCGATTCCGTCTGGCCGCCGCGGCTGCGCGATTTCAGAACCGGCACGACGACAGTCGCGCGCATGTCGTCCCTGTGCTTGGCGGCCTCAGGGATGATCGAATCGTTCTTGGTATCGCGTGTCGAAATGACGGCTGATCCTGTTAGGACGCGGCTTCTTCACTCTCGAACATCTGCATCGGCTGACCCGGCATGATCGTCGAGATCGCATGCTTATACACCAGCTGCGAGTGGCCGTCACGGCGAAGAAGAACACAGAAATTGTCGAAAGAGGTAACAACACCCGTGAGTTTCACGCCGTTGATCAAAAAGATTGTCAGGGAAATCTTTTGCTTGCGAACAGTATTGAGAAATAAGTCCTGCAGATTCTGAGAACGTTCCGCCATCGCGCCGCTTCTTTCTTTATTGCCGACCCGAGTTGGCCGGTAGAATATCAATCAACCTCTCCATGCGAGACCGGCAGCACCCTCATTCCACCGGTCCAGCAAATCTTGGTATCAAATCGCAATCTTTTCCGCAACGTCGAAAAAGGCTTCGCGGACTTTCTGCGAGATGCTGCCGGGATGGCCGTTGGCGATCGGCAGGCCATCGACGGAAACGACCGGAAAACAGATACTTGTCGCTGCCGTCAGGAAGACCTCGCGGGCTGCGAGCATTTCGGAAACGGAGAAATTCCGCTCGGCGATTTTCAAGCCCAGCCTGGCGGCCACGTCGAACAATGTGGTGCGGGTGATGCCGCGCAGGATGCCGTGTTCGGCCGGCCGCGTCACCAGCGTTCCACCCGAATCGACCATCCAGACATTGGTCGCCGCCCCTTCCTTCACCATGCCGTCGCCATCGACATAGATCGCCTCCTGGGCACCGGCTTCCTTGGCCTGCTGGCGGGCCATGGCATTGGGCAGCAGGCCGACGGATTTGATGTCGACGCGGTCCCAACGGTTGTCGGTGACGGTGATCGCCTTGATGCCGTTGGCGTTCTTGGCCGCGATGATCTTCGGGTCGGTGCTCTTGGCGGTGATCACAAGCGAGGGCGGCGTACCCTCGGCTGGGAAGACATGGTCGCGGCGAGCGACGCCGCGCGTCACCTGCAGGTAGAAAAGCCCGTTGCGCACATGATTGCGGCGCAGCGTCTCGCGAATAACCTGCGTCAGCGCGGCCCGACTCATCGGCCAGGCGATGCTGAGTTCCCCGAGCGAACGGTCGAGACGGTTCAGATGGCGGGTGAGATCGACGATATAGCCGTGACGCACCTCGCACACTTCGTAGACCCCGTCGGCGAACTGATAGCCGCGGTCCTCGATATGCACGCTGGCATCGGAATGCTTGACGTAGCGGCCGTTCACATAGGCGATTCTCGGCATGGGAAACCTGGTCTTCGAGATGTGAGAGAGACCGGGCGCGGCGTTGCCGCGCCGGTATGATCAGACGCCGAGCGACTTCAGCTTGCGGTGCAGCGCCGAGCGCTCCATGCCGACGAACTCGGCGGTGCGCGAGATATTGCCGCCGAAGCGATTGATCTGGGCGATCAGATAATCCTTCTCGAACATCTCGCGGGCTTCGCGCAGCGGCAGCGTCATGATGTGATAATCGTTCTTGGCCGAAACCTTGGGCAGCATGTCGCCGAGATCGGTCGGCAACATGTCCGCGGTGATCGGCGTATCCGGGCCGTCGGTGCGGGCAAGGATCATCAGCCGCTCGATGTTGTTGCGCAGCTGGCGGATATTGCCCGGCCAGTCATGCGCCTGCAGCACCGCCATGGCGTCATCACCGATGCGGCGCGGACGGATGCCGGCCTGTTCCGATATCTGGCGCATCAGCTGGTCGACGAGGAAGGGAATATCCTCGCGGCGCTCGGCAAGCTGCGGCACGCGCACCGGCACGACGGCCAGGCGATGATAGAGATCCTCGCGGAACCAGCCTTCGGCAATGCGGCTTTCGAGATTATAGGCCGTCGAGGAAATGATGCGGACATCGACCTTGACGCGCTTGGATCCGCCGACCCGCTCGAACTGCTGATCGACCAGCACACGCAGGATCTTGTTCTGCGTCTCGCGCGGCATCTCGCCGACCTCGTCGAGATAGAGGATGCCGCGATGGGCCTCCTCGAGTGCGCCGATCTTGCGCGCCTGGCCCGGCGTTCCCTCGGTGCCGAAGAGCGCCACTTCCATGCGATCGGGCGTGATATTGGCGGCGTTGAGCGCCACGAAGGGGCCGTTGGCACGGGCCGACTTCTTGTGGATCATCCGCGCTACCAGCTCCTTGCCGGAGCCGGACGCGCCGAGAATCATGATGCGGCTGTTGGTCGGCGCCACCTTCTCGATCGTCTGGCGCAGCTGCGAGACGGCGACCGAAGTGCCGATCAGTTCCAAGGCGTCGCCGGTGCGCCGTTTCAGCTCGGAAACCTCGCGCTTGAGCTTGGAATTTTCCAGCGCGCGCTCGGCGATCAAAATCAGCCGGTCGGCCTTGAAGGGCTTTTCGATGAAATCGAACGCGCCGCGCTTGATCGCCGAGACCGCGGTTTCGATGTTGCCGTGGCCGGAGATCATCACGACGGGGAGATCGGGATGACGGGTCTTGATCTCATCCAGCAGCGACAGGCCGTCGAGCTTGCTGCCCTGCATCCAGATATCGAGGAAGATCAGCCGCGGCACGCGATCGGAAATCGCCGCCAGTGCGCTGTCGCTGTCATGGGCCGTGCGTGTCTCATGACCTTCGTCGGAGAGAATGCCGGAAACGATCTCGCGAATATCGTGCTCGTCATCGACGACGAGAATATCAGAGGCCATAAGCGCTTTCCTTGTCATTGGCTGCGGGAGCGGCGGGCGCTGGCTCCAGGCGCGGCAGATGCACGCGGATCATGGCCCCTCTTCCCCGGTCAAAATCGGCGGGCGCATCGTGCAGCTCGAGCTGCCCGCCATGTTCCTCGATGATCTTCTTGACGATGGCGAGGCCGAGGCCGGTGCCCTTCTCGCGCATCGTCATATAGGGTTCCAGAATGCTGTGGCGGTTTTCCACCGGCAGACCGCGACCATTGTCGATCACGTCGATGGTGAAACGGTCGCGGGCCACATCGAGCGCGGCGCGCACGAGAACCTTGCGCTCGTCCCGTTCGTCACTCGGAACGGCTTCCAGCGATTCCACGGCATTCTTGATAAGATTGCCGAACGCCTGGCCGAGCATGCGACTGTCGAACAGGCCCTCTAGCGGCTTATCGCCGAACTCCGAGAGGAAGGTGACGTGATGATTGCCCATCTCGCGGAGGAAGATCGCGTCGCGCAGGATATCGCGCAGGTCGCTCGGCTCCTTGGTCGGCTTGGGCATGCGGGCGAAAGCGGAAAATTCGTCGACCATGCGGCCGATATCACCGACCTGGCGAATGATCGTATCCGTGCACTGATCGAAGACGGTGCGGTCGTCCTGGTTGATCTGCTTGCCGTAGCGGCGCTGGATGCGCTCGGCGGACAGCTGGATCGGCGTCAGCGGATTCTTGATCTCATGGGCAATGCGCCTTGCCACGTCACCCCAGGCAGTCGAGCGCTGGGCGATGACGAGATCGGTGATATCGTCGAGCGTGATCACGTAGGATTCGCTCATGTCGCGCACTTCCTCGCGGGTGACCTGCACGCTCAGTGTTCTCACCGTGCCGCCGCGCACGAGCGCGATCTGCTTGCGGAAATCGCCGCGATGACGCACCGCCGCCTCGGTCAGCACCTGATCGACCTCGGGCGCAATGTCGGCGAGCTGCTTGCCGAGCATCTCGTCGGCCGACAGCGACATCAGCGTCTCGGCCGAACTGTTGACGATGGCGATGCGGCGATCCTGTTCGACGCCGATGACGGCGGCGGTCACGCCCGACAGCACCGCTTCGATGAAGCGACGACGATCGTCGACCTCGTCCTTGGCTTCGAGGATCTCGTCGCGCTGGGTGCGGATTTCCGAGATCATCTTGTTGAAGGTGCGCGACAGATTGGCGACGTCGCCATCGACGGCATGCACCGGCACGACAATATCCATATTGCCCGATGCAACGCTGTCAGCCGCGGTGATCAGCAGCCGGATCGGCCGCACGATGCGGTCGGCGACCGCAATTGCCGTCCAGATCGCCGCAAGCAGCACGATCAGCGCGAAGCCGATGTAGAGCACGGCGAAGGCGATCTGCAGTGAGAAGCGGTTGGCCTCCATCGAGCGGTATTCGGTGGCGTTTTCCTCCATCATGCGCATGGCGCCCATGACCTTGGGATCGACGGCCCGCACCGTATAGAGAAACGTGCCCTGGATGGCATCGAGCTTGATGATGGCGCCGACGAGGTTGGTGACTCCGGGCGGGATCAGCGTCGGCTGGCCGGCCGCTGCCTTTTCCAGCGCATCCTGCGGAATGGCCGGCAACGGTTTTTCCGTGGCGATATCGGCCTGTACGACCACCGAACCGTCGCTTTCGACAAGGAAGGCGCCGAGCAGGCCGCGGCCCCTTGCCTGGCGCGTCATCAGTTCGGCAAAGCCCGTCCTGTCGAGGCTGTAAAGGGCGCGGTTGCGCTCCAGGTCGTTGGCCATGGACACCGTCTGCCCCTGCAGGTAGCTGGCGTTCTCCATCATATAGGCCTGGCCGATATTGCGCGACGAGCTGACGATCGACTGGGTGCGCAGCGCAAACCAGCGATCGAGGCCGGCATTCAGCGTAATGCTGGCGAAGATGGCGACGAGGATCGCCGGCGTGATCGCGACGATCGAGAAGAGCACGACGATACGAATGTGCAGGCGCGCAGCCGCCCTGCCCCGGGTGCGCGCCTTGAGCAGCCTTGCCACCTCCCGGGCGATCAGCGCCAGCAGTGTCAGGACGAAGAAGGAATTGACGATCACCGAGGTGATGACGACATGCGAGGTCGGCGCGATCGGCGTCAGGCCAAGCAGTATGAAGAGTGTGATCGTGGCGCAGAGCAGCGCGCCGCCTGCGAGCACGAGGCCGGGCACGGCGAAAAGCGCGCGGCGATCGGTCACCGTCGTCACCGCCTCGGCCGCCGCCGCCGGCGCTACCCCATCCTGCGTCATTCGGCCTCTCTTCAGACGGCATCCGCCGTCCCGCCATCTGATCGAAACCAAACAACGCCGGCTCAGGAGAGCCAGCGTCGGAACGACTCGATCGGGAGCGAAATGTCCAAAACCCTTGCGTGACCTTTAAGCAACGCATTGTGGCGAAAATGCAACGCGCCTCGTCATGTTGTCAAGGCGAAGCACCCGCAGCCTCACAGTTTTGGCGACTGTTTAAAAGCGACGCGGTTCTTCCGGTTTGTTTCCGGCAATCGCATCAATGCGCTCCAACACATCAGCGGTCAGCTTGTGCCTGTGCGAAAGGGCCGCGAGATTACCCTGCAGCTGGCTGGCGCGCGAGGCGCCGAGAATGACGGTCGAGACGTTGCGATTGGCGAGGCACCACAAAAGCGCGAGATGGGTAATCGATAAACCGATCTCGTCCGCGAGTTTTGCGAGTTCGCCGACTTGTCGGAGCTGAGCGCGGCCGGCATCGCTCGACCATTTCTCCTTCAGCCATTCGTAGCCGGGCAGATTCATGCGGCTGTCGGCGGGCACGCCGTTATTGTATTTGCCGGTGAGGACGCCGGAGGCGAGCGGCGACCAGATCGTGGTGCCAAGGCCGAGCAGTTCGTAGAGCGGGAGATAATCGGCCTCGACCTTCTGGCGCTCGAAGATGTTGTACTGCGGTTGCTCCATGGTGGGCGGCGTGATGCGCAGGTCGCGGGCAACGGCATAGGCTTCGGTCAGTTGTTGGGCAGACCATTCGGACGTTCCCCAGTAGAGCACCTTGCCCTGGGCGACGAGATCGTGCATGGCCCGGACCGTTTCCTCGACCGGCGTGTCGATATCAGGGCGGTGGCAGAAATAGAGATCGAGGTAATCGACCTGAAGCCGCTTCAGCGCCGCATGGCAGGCATCGGTCACATGCTTGCGCGACAGGCCGCGCTGCGTCGGCCTCTCACCTCCCCAGAAGACCTTGCTCGAGACGATGAAGCTGTCTCGGCTCCAGCCCAGTGACTTGAGCGCTTCGCCCATGACGATCTCCGACTTGCCGCTTTCATAGCCTTCGGCATTGTCGAAGAAGTTCACCCCGTTATCATAGGCAAGCCGCATGAGGTCGACAGCGTCGCCGCCATTCACCTGCTTGCCGAAAGTGACCCATGAGCCGAAGGAGAACTCGCTCACCTTCAGGCCCGATTTTCCCAAACGACGATATTCCATCACGCAGCTCCCGCAGGTTAGAACATGGGCCGACAATTTACCGGCCTCGACATCACATTCGATCGGCGACCGATCGGTCTAATCTATGGCGTCCGCGCGGATATACGAGGCGCAGCCCGCTAAATTGGCCGCCTGAAACACGATGCCGCGGCTCTGGTCAGCCCGACCGTAAAGAAAAGGGCGCTCCACGGCATCAGCCGGAGCGCCCATGGCATGCGGGCGACGACAATTGCGGCGGAAGTCGACAGCAGCAGCGGCAGATGACGAGATGCGGAACAGATAGGCAACATGCGAGCGGATTTGGGAATGCTCTCGCCCGCTGATCGAGCCATGCCATCCACCAGTTATCCACAGCTTATCCACAGGCCCGGCGCCGATGACCGCAGCAACTTCAATGACATTTGGTACACGGCAAATAATAGCTCACAAATACTATGTGACCATTGAATGACACTGCAATTTTGTTTGCCGGCGCAGATACAAACCGCGACCGAGCTTGGATAGATTAGGTTTTGTTCCCGACCGTGGCGGCGGATACTGGGGAGGAGTGGCGGTGGGCAAACGAGGAGCCCACCGCCTTTTTTTCAGGCGGTGCGGGAGCTTCTGTAAACAGAGACGCCGAGTTCCCTGATCTTCTTGCGCAAGGTGTTGCGGTTGAGGCCGAGCAGGTCGGCCGCCTTGATCTGATTGCCGCGCGTTGCCGTGAGCGCAGCGAGTATCAGCGGATATTCCAATTCGGTCAGCACGCGATCATAGAGGCCTGGCGGCGGCAGGTTGTCGCCGAAGCTCGCAAAATAGGTGCGCATGTTCTCCTCGACCGCCTGGGCGATCGTCATCGAGCCACTGCGGATCGGCCCCTTGTCGATCGGGCTGTCGGGCACGTCGGAGCGCAGCTCGGCATCGATGATCTCGCGGGTGATGACATCCTGCGGATAAAGCGCCATCAGCCGGCGGATGAGATTTTCCAGCTCACGCACATTGCCCGGCCAGGCATAGGCCTTCATCAGCTCCAGCGCTTCCTGATCGAAGCGTTTGGAGCCGAGCCCTTCCTTCTCGGCCTGCTGAATGAAATGGCGCACGAGATCGGGAATGTCCTCGGCGCGGTCGCGCAACGGCGGCAGGCGCAGCGGCACGACGTTGAGGCGATAGTAGAGATCCTCGCGGAACAGTCCCTGATTAATCGCCTGCTTCAGATCCTTGTTGGTGGCGGCGACGATGCGCACATCGGTGCGGATCGGCGTACGGCCGCCGACGGTGGTGTATTCGCCCTGCTGCAGCACGCGCAGAAGCCTGGTCTGGGCGTCCATCGGCATGTCGCCGATTTCGTCGAGAAACAGCGTGCCGCCTTCGGCCTGTTCGAAGCGGCCGGTCGAGCGCGTCTGCGCGCCGGTGAAGGCGCCCTTCTCGTGGCCGAAGAGTTCCGATTCGATCAGGTCGCGCGGGATCGCCGCCATGTTGATCGCCACGAAGGGGCCGTTGCGGCGCTTGCCGTAATCGTGCAATGCGCGGGCGACGAGCTCCTTGCCGGTGCCGGATTCGCCGGTGATCATCAGCGTCAGGTCGGTCTGCATCAGCCGGGCGAGCACACGGTAGATTTCCTGCATCGCCGCCGAGCGGCCGACCAGCGGCATGCCGTCCTGCATATCCTCTTCGAGCTTGGCGGGCTTGCGCTTCGGCTCGGCGAGCGCCCGGCCGATGATGCCGATGAGTTCTGTCAGGTCGAAGGGCTTCGGCAGATAGTCGTAAGCGCCTTTCTCGGAGGCCTTGATGGCGGTCATGAAGGTGTTCTGGGCGCTCATGACGAGGACAGGCAGATCCGGACGGGCCTTCTTGATGCGCGGCAACAGGTCGAAGGCGTTCTCGTCCGGCATCACCACGTCTGTGACGACAAGATCGCCCTCACCCGCCGAGATCCAGCGCCACAACGTTGCGGCGTTGGAGGTGATGCGAACGTCATAACCGGCGCGGCTCAACGCCTGGTTGAGCACGGTGCGGATGGCGGCATCATCATCTGCAACGAGGATCGTGGCTGTCATCGAGAAGGTCCTGTCGAGCTTGCGGAAGAAGCATCCTCGAGCGAGGCGTCCTTCGACGCCGGCATGAGAACGCGGAAAGTCGTGCGGCTGTTCTGGCTGTCGCATTCGATGATGCCGCCGTGATCGCCGATGATCTTGGCGACCAGCGCCAGGCCGAGGCCGCTGCCATTCGTCTTGGTGGTGATGAAGGGATCGAAGAGATGCGGCAGCAGGTCGGCAGGAACGCCGGGGCCATTGTCGTGGACGCAGAATTCCAGCGGCAGCGAGATCTTTTCGCGGGTGCCGGCGACCGAAAGACGGATGCCAGGACGATAGGCGGTCGTCAGCATGATCTCGCCATCCGGCCGATCGCCGACCGCTTCGGCGGCGTTCTTCACCAGGTTGAGGAAGACCTGAACGAGCTGGTCGCGATTGGCATAGACCGCCGGCAGCGACGGGTCGTAACTCTCGGTGATGCGGATATTGCGGGCAAACCCCGCCTTGGCGACCGCCTTCACGTGATCGAGCACGGAATGGATGTTGACCGGCATGCGGTCGACCGGGCGTTCGTCGGAAAAGACCTCCATGCGGTCGACCAGCGAGACGATGCGATCGGTCTCGTCGCAGATCAGCCGGGTCAGTGCCCGGTCGTCGTCGATGACGGATTGTTCGAGCAGCTGGGCGGCGCCTCGGATGCCGGAGAGCGGGTTCTTGATCTCATGGGCCAGCATCGAGGCGAGACCGGTCACCGAGCGGGCGGCGGCGCGGTGCGTCAGCTGCCGGTCGATCTTGTCGGCCATCGAGCGTTCCTGAAAGACGATGACGACGGCGCCGGGCTCGCTCAGCACCGGGGCGACATAGAGATCGACGAGCTTGTCCTGGCCGAGGCGCGGCGAACTCAGATCGACGCGGTATTCGTTCACCGGCGCCTTGCGCTCACGCACCTGGTCGATCAGGGCGAGCAGCGGACTGCCGAAGGGAATGAAGGTCGAGATCCGGTATCGCGCCAGATGCGAGGCGCTGGCACCGAAAAAGGCCTCCGCCTCCCAATTGGCGAAGGCGACGAAACCGGATTCGTCGACCATGACGACCGGGTTCTGGATGGCGTTCAGCACGGCCATGGCAACGGTTCCGCCGGCGTAGTCGGGCGGAGAGGTCATATCCTTGTTCATGCCGCCTCCCGGCTATCGAGCGCACCTGCAGCCAGCGCGTCATAAAGGCGCCCGGCTACCTCACGCGGGTCACGCGAGGTCATGATGTCTGCCTTCTCGCCACCGGCAAGCGCGGGAGCAAAACGCTCGAGATACCAGCCGAGATGCTTGCGGGCATGGCGGATCGCCACCGCCTCGCCGTAGAAGTCGAGCATCATCCGGTAATGTTCGACGGCGATATCGGCAATCTCTTGGCGTCGCGGCTCCGCCACTCCGGCGAGCACGCCGGCATGCCACGGCCTGCCCTGGCAGCCCCTGCCGATCATGACGGCATCGGCGCCGGACCGGCGCAGGATTTCCTGCGCGTCGTCGGCGGTCTCGACGTCGCCATTGGCGATCAGCGGAATGGAGATGACCTGGCGGACAGCGCCGATCGCTTCCCAATCGGCGCGGCCTTCGTAAAACTGCATGCGGGTGCGGCCATGAATGGTCACGAGCTGGATGCCAGCCGCCTCGGCGCGGCGCGCAATGTCGGGCGCGTTGATGGAATTCTCGTCCCAGCCGAGGCGCATCTTCAGCGTCACCGGAATGTCGACGGCCTTGACCGTCGCCTCGATCAGGCTGAGCGCGTGATCGGGATCGCGCATCAGCGCCGAGCCGGAATAGCCGCCGATCACCTTCTTTGCCGGACAACCCATATTGATGTCGATGATATCGGCGCCATGATCGGCAGCGATTTTCGCCGCTTCCGCCATCCAATACGCCTCGCGCCCGGCGAGCTGCACCATATGCGGCCGGAAGCCGGCAGCCTTCAGCCGCGACCAGGATTCGGCGGTGTCGTTGACCAGCTCGCGGCTCGCCACCATCTCGGTGACGACGAGGCCGGCACCGAAGCGCCAGGCAAGCTCACGGAAGGGCATATCCGTGACGCCGGACATCGGCGCCAGCACAACGCGGTTCCGCACGGAAACGGGTCCGATTCGGAAAGGCGCTGCGAGTTTCTTGCAAATCAAATGATTATCTTTCAGGCACACCATGGAACTGCATTATTTTTAGCCACAGATCGGTGCCTTTGCCAAGGGGGCTCGGATCGGAATCGATATTTTTCGGGCAGATGCTGGAAAAGGCCAAAGCAAGGGGTTAGAGCACTCCGGTCAATTCCGCATAATTTAGGGGATTTATGCTGCAAATGCCGTCCAAGCAACCAATATCGGCTGGGATTGTCATCGTCGCCGCCGGCCGCGGCGAGCGCGCCGGATCCTCCACGGAAGGCCCCAAGCAATATCGCATGATCGGCGGCAAGCCGGTTATCGCGCATACGCTTGAAAACTTCATGACATGGGAGCCGGCAGCTCAGATCGTCGTCGTCATTCATCCCGATGACGAGGCGCTGTTTGCGACGGCGCTCTGCCACGTCGTCTCGGCGACACCGATCGAAACGGTGCATGGCGGCGCGACCAGACAGCAATCCGTGCTTGCCGGCCTTCGATATCTCAAGGACAAGAATGTCAGCCATGTGCTGATCCACGATGGGGTGCGGCCCTTCTTCGACCATGGGCTTCTCGGCCGCATTGCCGAGCGCCTCGGCGACGGCGCGCAGGCGGTGCTGCCGGCCATGCCAGTCACCGATACGCTGAAACGCGCCGACAGCGCCGGCACCGTGCTGACGACGGTCTCGCGCGAGCATCTCTACGCGGCGCAGACACCGCAATCCTTCGCCTTCGAAACCATCCTCGGCGCGCATGAGAAGGCGGCGGCCAGCGGGCGAAGCGATTTCACCGACGACGCCTCGATCGCCGAATGGGCGGGCATTCCGGTGACGATCGTCGCGGGCACGCCCGACAACGTCAAGCTGACGGTCAAGCGCGATATCGCTATGGCCGACGACAAACTCTCGGCCTCGCTGCTTCCGGACGTGCGCACCGGCAACGGCTATGACGTGCACCAGCTCGAGCCGGGCGATGGCGTGACGCTCTGCGGCGTGTTCATTCCGCATGATCAGAAGCTCAAAGGCCATTCCGACGCCGACGTCGCGCTGCATGCGCTGACCGACGCCCTGCTCGCCACCTGCGGCGCCGGCGATATCGGCGATCACTTCCCGCCGTCCGACCCGCAATGGAAGGGCGCGGCCTCGAAGATCTTCATCGAGCATGCCGCCCGGATCGTACGCGAGCGCGGCGGCACCATCATGAATGCCGACGTCTCGCTGATCGCCGAGGCGCCGAAGGTCGGCCCGTATCGCGAGGCCATGCGGGCAAGACTGTCGGAATATCTCGGCATCGATCTCGAACGCTGCTCGGTCAAGGCGACGACCAACGAGAAGATCGGCTTCGTCGGCCGGCGCGAAGGCATCGCGGCAATCGCCACGGCGACCGTCGTCTATCGCGGGAGGAAATGATGAGCCTTTTTCCCCCGGATATAATTTCGGCGGCTGAGGCGATCATCAGTGACTTCATGGCTGCCGGGATGACGATCTCGACGGCTGAATCCTGCACCGGCGGGCTGATTGCCGGGGCGCTGACCGAAATATCGGGTTCGTCCGCCGTCGTCGACCGCGGCTTCGTCACCTACACGAATACGGCGAAGATGGAGCTGCTCGGGGTGCAGGAACAAACGCTGCTCGGCTTCGGCGCGGTTTCCGAAGAGACCGCCCGGCAGATGGCGCATGGCGCCCTCTTCCGCTCGCGCGCCGCGATCGCCGTCGCCGTCACCGGCATTGCCGGCCCCGGCGGCGGGTCGGCGGAAAAACCGGTCGGGCTCGTGCATCTCGCGGCCAGATCGCGCGCCGGCGCACTGATTCACCGAAAAATGCTCTACGGCGATATCGGCCGCAACGCGGTGCGGCTGGCCACGGTCAAGACGGCGCTGGAGATGGTGCATTCGCTGCTGCCCGGCTGACGCCGGCTGCGGTCGTCGGTCACACCGTGGCGTAGATCCTGTCCGCTCTTGTCTCGAAGGCTTCGGTGAACATGCGGAAGGCGCGATCGAACATCGAGCCCATCAGCGCGCCCAGAATGCGGCTCTTGAACTCGTAATCGATAAAGAAATTGATCGTGCAGCCGCCGGCCGGCGTCTCGGCAAAATGCCATCGGTTGTCGAGATATTTGAACGGGCCGTCGATATATTTGACTTCGATGACGTGTTCGGCCCGGTTCAACAACACCTGGGTCGTGAAGGTCTCGCGGATCGCCTTATAACCAACCGTCATGTCGGCCAGGAGCAGGATCTTGCCGTCGCGCTCCTTGCGGCTCCTGACGGAAAGCGCTTCGCAGAGCGGCAGGAATTCGGGATAACGCTCGACATCGGCAACGAGATCGAACATCTGGTCGGGCGTATGCGGTACGGATCGGTGCGTTTCGAACTGCGGCATAGGCGGCACTTAAGCGGGCGCGCCCAGAAGATCAAGGAGTTCGCGCATCTGGCGGCGGGATTTTAGCTGAAGAACCTGGTTGCCAAGGCCGCGTTCGGCGCTTCCGGCGACATAATCCCGAAGTGCGGCTTCGATCAGTGGCACGGCGTCCCGCTCGAAATTCCAGATATAGGCAAGCGCATCCAGCGAGATGCGCTCAGGACAGCCGGCCGGCAGTTCGGGACGGTTACGCCGAAAATAACGAAACGTTCTTGAGACGGCGCCAAACAGACACGCATATCTTGACGGACGAAGCCAAATCACGGCCTCGGCGCGCGGCAGCCGGAGATGGAAGGAATTGAGGCCGGTTCCATCCATGATCCAGCGCTCTTCCGTCACGGCATCGGCGATAAGACGGTCAATCTCGTCGCGCGGCCTCTTTCTCCAGCCCGGCAGCCAGTAGAAGTCGCGGTCCATGGAAATGTAGCGAAGATCGAGCTTTCGCGAGAGCCCCCTTGCAAGCGTGCTCTTTCCGCTGCCAGGGCAACCGATCACCAGGATGCGATCGGCATCGGCCAGCGTCGATTTCAATCCGGATATGATATTCATTGGCTGCCCAAAGAAAACCTTGGCAAAATCCACCGCAGTCAGTTTGTTGCCTAACCTCCCCATCCTACTCGACGTCATCATCGGCCTTGTGCCGAGGATCTGCTGCCCTATCGATCGGTTGCAGATGCTCGGGACAAGCCCGAGCATGACGAGAGAGAGCTTGGCAGCACCCAAACCTTACTCAGCCGCCAGCAACAACTTCTTCTCACGCGCCGCTCTCAGCCGGGCAAAATCATCGCCGGCATGGTGGGAAGAACGGGTCAGCGGGCTGGAGGCGACCATCAGGAAGCCCTTGCTGTAGGCGACGGTTTCGTAGGATTTGAACTCGTCCGGGGTGACGAAGCTCTCGACCTTGTGGTGTTTGCGGGTCGGCTGCAGGTACTGGCCGATCGTCAGGAAGTCGACATCGGCGGTGCGCAGGTCGTCCATCAGCTGCAGCACTTCGTTACGCTCCTCGCCGAGGCCGACCATGATGCCCGACTTGGTGAACATGGCGGGATCGAGTTCCTTCACCCGCTGCAAGAGCCGGATGGAATGGAAATAACGGGCGCCGGGGCGAACCGTCAGATAGTTGCCGGCAACCGTTTCCATGTTGTGGTTGAAGACGTCGGGCTTGGCGGCGACGACGCGCTCTAAGGCGCCCGGCTTCTTCAGAAAATCAGGCGTGAGGATTTCGATCGTCGTTGCCGGCGAGGCCTCGCGGATCGCCCAGATCACCTTTTCGAAATGTTCGGCACCGCCGTCTTCGAGATCGTCGCGGTCGACGGAGGTGATGACGACGTGGCTGAGGCCCATCTCCCTGACGGCCTTGGCGACGTTCTCGGGCTCGGCCATGTCGAGCGCGTTCGGCTTGCCGGTCGCGACGTTGCAGAAGGCGCAGGCGCGGGTACAGATCTCGCCCATGATCATGAAGGTCGCGTGCTTCTTGTCCCAGCACTCGCCGATATTCGGGCAGCCGGCCTCCTCGCAAACGGTGACGAGCTTGTGCTCCTTCACGATAGCGCGGGTCTCGGCATATCCCTTGGAGGTCGGCGCCTTGACGCGGATCCAGTCCGGCTTGCGCATGACTTCCGTATCCGGCCGATGCGCCTTCTCCGGATGGCGTACGCGCTTGGCGTCAGGATTGATCGTGTCGAGAATGGTCACCATTACAGTATCAGCTTTCCGCCGCCCTATGCGGCACAGTCTCTATAGCGCGTCGCGATCTAGCGCCGCACCAGTCGCGCAAGGAATATCAGCAGGCAGGCGCCGAGGAAACCCGTCACGAAATAGCCGAGCCGTCCGCCGGCCAGCTGAACGTGAAACTGGGCGAGGATGGCGGTGGCGACGACCGAGCCGACGATGCCGAGCACAATGTTCAGGAAAATCCCGTATCGGGCATCCATCAGCTTGCCGGCGAGCCAGCCTGCAAGTCCGCCGATGATGATTGCCGAAATCCAGCCCACGCCTTCCATGCCTGTCCTGACCTCAAACTGCGCTACGCGACCGCCCTTGCGACCAGCACCACGATGATGGCGCCGACCGTGGCGTGGATGATCTGCACGACCAGCGCGTTTTCAATGCCCAGCGAAATGCCGAGCGCGCTGAACAGATAACCGCCGACGAAGGCGCCGATGATGCCGCTCAGCAGGCATCTGATCAGGCCGCCGCCACCGACGACCAGACTTGCCAGGAAGCCCGCAACCAGACCGATCAGCAAAAACACCAGCAACGCCTGCGTCTCCATAGACATGATGATTTCCTTTCGCTTTTTCCACCCGACCGGAGCGACTTCCCGCTCCGGCAAAAAAGGGCGGCCCCGAAATTCTCAAGCGTTCAGCACACGGCCATAGGCATCGAGCACCGCTTCCTTCATGGTTTCCGAAACCGTGGGATGCGGGAAGATCGTATGCATCAGCTCTTCCTCGGTCGTTTCGAGGTTCATGGCGACGACGAAGCCCTGGATGAGCTCGGTAACTTCGGCGCCGACCATGTGGGCGCCGAGCAGCTCGCCGGTCTTCTTGTCGAAGATCACCTTCACCATGCCCTGGTCTTCGCCGAGCGCGATCGCCTTGCCGTTCGCCGCGAAGGAGAAGCGGCCGACGCGAATGTCGCGGCCCAGTTCCTTGGCCTTGGCTTCGGTGAAACCGACGGAAGCGACCTGCGGGTTGCAATAGGTGCAGCCGGGAACCTTGCCCTTGTCTGTGGGATGAACATTCGGCAGCCCGGCGATCTTTTCGACGCAGACGACGCCTTCATGCTCGGCCTTGTGCGCCAGCATCGGCGGGCCGGCGACGTCGCCGATCGCATAGATGCCGGCGACATTGGTCTTGCCGTAACCGTCCGCGACGACGCAGCCGCGGTCGGTCTTGATGCCGAGTGCCTCGAGGCCGAGGTTCTCGATGTTGCCCTGAACGCCGACAGCCGAAATCATCCGGTCCGCGGTGATCTGCTGCACCTTGCCGTCCGACGTCTCGACATGCGCCGTGATGCTTCCCGCACCCTTCTCGACCTTGGTCACCTTGGCACTGGTGAAGATCTTGAGGCCGCGCTTTTCCAGCTGCTTGCGGGCGATAGCGGTGATTTCGGCATCCTCGACCGGCATGATGGTCGGCATGACTTCGACGACCGTGACGTCGACGCCCATCGAGCGGTAGAAGCTGGCGAATTCGATGCCGATCGCACCCGAGCCCATGACGATCAGCGACTTCGGCAGCGCGTCCGGCTTCAGCGCTTCGAAATAGGTCCAGATCAGCTTGCCATCCGGCTCGATGCCGGGCAGTGCGCGCGGGCGGGCGCCGGTCGCGATGATGATGTGCTTGGCGGTATAGGTGCCCTCGCCCTTGACGTTCTTCGGCAGCGGATGCTGCGGCTCGACAACAGGCTTCGACGACTTGCCGACGACGATCTCGCCGGGCTTCGTCAACTTCGCTTCGCCCCAGATGATGTCGATCTTGTTCTTCTTCATCAGGAAGCCGACGCCGGCATTCAGACGGGCGGAAACGGCGCGCGAGCGGCCGACGACGGCCTTGGCGTCCGGCTTGACCGTGCCTTCGAGAACGAGGCCGAAATCCTTGAAGTGATTGGCATGATCGAGCACCTCGGCCGAACGCAGCAACGCCTTTGTCGGAATGCAGCCCCAGTTCAGGCAGATGCCGCCCATATGCTCGCGCTCGACGATCGCGGTCTTGAGGCCGAGCTGGCTGGCGCGGATGGCGGCGACATAGCCGCCCGGACCGGAGCCAATGATGATGACGTCGTAGGATTCAGCCATGTGTTTCCTGCCCTTTTGTTACGCTGCGCTGCGGGTCATGAGCACCCACGCGTGTCTCTTGCTGTTTTCGAAGAGCGGCACGGCATCGGCACGCGCAGCCTCCAGAAATCCGTTTCTTCCATAAAGCGACAGAGCCGCCTCGTTATCACTTGCGGTGATGAGACTGACCGGGCGGTAATCCGCCCTTTCGATCTGATCGTCCAGCAGCCTGCGCCCGATGCCGATGCCGCGCAGATGGCGATAGACGCCGAGACTGCCGATGAACCAGCTTCCCACCACCGTCTTCTGCAAGGCGAGCATCGGCTCTGTCGCCGGGATCGTCGCCTCGATATCGCCTATGCCTTCATCGAGCGCATGGCCGATCGCCACACCGGCGACCTCGCCATAAGCCTCGGCGATCACAGCATCCCGCCAGCCGCCGACAGCCTGCTCCTCACTCATTTTCAGCCGCCCCCGCTCCAACGGCGTGTCGCTGACGCCATTCGCCACATCGGCAAACCAGAGCCAGGAGGCAAACCCATGCGATGCGATATCCGCCAGGATCGCCAGTTCCGAGGCATCGCGCCGTGAGGCCTGCCGCAGGGCGATGAAGGCGGTCATATCCTCAGATCCCCAGCATCATCCGCACGATCGATTCCAGGCCGCGCCCGAGCGCACGCGTGTTCTCCGCATCGAGATGAATGCCGTCGATCGGCGTGGTCTTGGCGACGGAGTTGCCGTCGAAAAAGCCGCAGCCGAGTTCGTCGGCAAGGTCACGGTAGAGTGTCGCGAGCTTGGCAGATTCCTCGATGCCGCCGGGAAAGGAGGCGGCGAAAGGCACATTGCCCGTCGCGCAGATCGCCGGCGGCGCCACGATCAGGATCTCCGGCCCGTCGAATTCGAAGGGCCAGGCATGATTGCGGATCAGCCGCACGAGGCGGCTGATGCCTTGGCATGCGGCGAAGGCCGAACCGGCAACAACCGGCTTCATGTCGTTGGTGCCGAGCAGCAGGATGACGAGATCGAGCGGCGCATGTGTCTGCAGGATCGTCGGCAGAACCCGCGCACCGTTGCGGTCGCAATCGGCGAGGTGATCGTCGAAAGCGGTCGTGCGACCGTTCAGGCCTTCGGCGATGACGCGCGCCTCGCTGCCGAGCGCTGCCTGAAGCACGCTCGGCCAGCGATTCTTGTACTCATGACGGCCGATCGTCTCGGCGTCATAACCCCAGGTCAGCGAGTCGCCATAGCAAAGAACGGTCTTGGTCATTTCCGCCTCCGCTTCGCTATCAGACAAGCATGCCCATCGGGTTTTCGATGTAGCCCTTGAAGGCCTGGAGCAGCTCGGCGCCGAGCGCACCGTCGACGCAGCGATGGTCGGTCGACAGCGTAACGCTCATGACCGTGGCGATCGCCATTTCGCCGTTCTTGACGACGACCCGCTGCTCGCCGGCGCCGACCGCGAGGATCGTCGCGTGCGGCGGGTTGACGACGGCTGCGAAGTTCTTGACGCCCATCATGCCCATATTCGAGACCGAGCTGGTGCCGCCCTGGTATTCCTCGGGCTTCAGCTTGCGGTCCTTGGCCCGCTTGCCGAGATCGCGCATCTCGTTAGAGATGACGGACAGCGTCTTCTGCTCGGCCTTGCGGATGATCGGCGTGATCAGGCCGCCGGGGATCGAGACGGCGACGCCGACATCGGCGTGCTTGTGCTTGACCATGTTGCTGTCGGTCCAGGAGACGTTTGCATCCGGAACATCGCGCAGCGCCAGCGCCATGGCCTTGATGACCATGTCGTTGACCGAGAGCTTGTAGGCCGGGGCATTGTCCTTGCGCGGGGCCGCATCGTTCAGCTGAGCGCGCAGCGCCATCAGAGCATCGAGCTCGCAATCGACGCTGACGTAGAAATGCGGGATCGTCTGCTTGGATTCGACCAGGCGCCGGGCGATCGTCTTGCGCATGCCGTCATGCGGCACGAGCTCATAAGAACCCGGTTCGAAGAGCTTGAGCACGGCTTCCTCGGAAGCGCCCTTCGGCGCTGCAGCGGCCGGGGCCGGAGCGGCCTGCGGAGCGGAAGCAGCAGCGGCCGGAGCCGGCGCAGCCTTGGCGCCACCGCCGGCAACGGCGGCTTCGACATCGCTCTTGATGACGCGCCCATGCGGGCCGGAGCCTGCGACAGCGGAAAGATCGATACCGGCTTCCTTGGCGAGACGGCGGGCGAGCGGCGAAGAGAAGGTGCGGTTACCGCCTGCCGAAACCGATGCCGGTGCAGCGGCGGCAGCCGGAGCGGACTCAGCCTTCGCCGGTGCAGCCTCTGCCTTCGGAGCGGGTGCGGCTTCAGCCTTGGCCGGCGCGGCGGAGCCGGCACCGCTTGCGGCGGCGGCGACATCCTCACCGTCAGCGGCGAGAACCGCAATCAGCGCGTTGACCTTGACGCCTTCGGTGCCGGCCGGAACGACCAGCTTGGCAACCGTGCCTTCATCGACGGCTTCGACTTCCATCGTCGCCTTGTCGGTCTCGATCTCGGCGATGACATCGCCAGACCTGACCGTGTCGCCTTCCTTGACCAGCCACTTGGAAAGATTGCCTTCTTCCATGGTCGGAGAGAGGGCGGGCATCGTGATATTGATCGGCATCGAAATACCCTCCCCTTATTTGTAGCAAACGGCCTTCACCGCATCGACGACTTCGCCGACATTCGGAAGGGCCAGCTTTTCGAGATTGGCGGCGTAAGGCATCGGCACGTCCTTACCGGCGATCGTCAGGATTGGCGCATCGAGATAGTCGAAGGCCTGCTGCATGACGCGGGTGGCTATTTCGGTGCCGACGGATGATTGCGGATAACCTTCCTCGACGGTGACGAGGCGGCCGGTTTTCTTTACCGATTCGATAACGGTCGGCAGATCCATCGGGCGGATGGTGCGAAGATCGATCAGTTCGACATCGATGCCGAGCTGTTCGAGCTCGGCGGCCGCCTTCGTCGCATAAGTCATGCCGATGCCGAAGGACACGACCGTGACGTCCTTGCCCGGGCGATGGATGCGCGCTTTGCCGATCGGCAGCACGAAATTATCGAGCTTCGGCACGTCGAAGTGCTGGCCGTAGAGAATTTCGTTTTCGAGGAAGATGATCGGGTTCGGGTCGCGGATTGCCGCCTTCAGCAGGCCCTTGGCGTCGGATGCCGTGTAGGGCATGACGACTTTCAGGCCGGGGATGGCGCTGTACCAGGCGGCATAGTCCTGGCTGTGCTGGGCGCCGACGCGTGCGGCGGCACCGTTCGGGCCGCGGAAGACGATCGGAGCGCCCATCTGGCCGCCAGACATATACAGCGTCTTGGCGGCCGAGTTGATGATATGGTCGATCGCCTGCATGGCGAAGTTGAAGGTCATGAATTCGACGATCGGGCGAAGGCCGGCCATGGCGGCACCGACGCCGACTCCGGCAAAGCCGTGCTCGGTGATCGGCGTATCGATGACGCGGCGGGGGCCGAATTCCTGCAGCAGGCCCTGCGTGACCTTGTAGGCGCCCTGATATTCGGCGACTTCCTCGCCCATGACGAAGACGTCGTCGCTGGCGCGCATTTCTTCGGCCATGGCGTCGCGCAGCGCTTCACGCACGGTCATTGACACCATTTCGGTGCCAGCTGGAATTTCCGGGTCATTCGGAACGACAGCCTTCGGCTCGGCCGGAAGCGGCGCTGAGGCCGAACCGGTGTTGGTCGGCTTTTCTTCCTGGGCCACCTGCGGAGCGGCGGCGGCCGGCTTGGCGGAAATATCCGAAGCGGATTCGCCGTCCTGCAGCAGCACGGCAATTTTGGTGTTGACCTTGACGCCTTCGGTGCCGGCGTCGACCAGCAGCTTGCCGATGATGCCTTCGTCAACGGCTTCGACTTCCATCGTCGCCTTGTCGGTCTCGATTTCGGCAATGACGTCGCCTGAAGTGACCTTGTCACCTTCCTGCTTCAGCCATTTGGACAGCGTGCCTTCTTCCATGGTCGGAGAGAGGGCGGGCATGAGGATATCGATAGGCATGGGTTCCCTCCCCGATTAAAGCAGAATGTCGGTATAGAGCTCGGATGCATCCGGCTCCGGATCGGCCTGGGCGAAGTCGGCGCTGTCGGCGACGATGTCGCGGACATCCTTGTCGATCGCCTTCAGATCGTCTTCGGAAGCCCAGCCCTTTTCAATGAGGCGCGCCTTCACCTGCTCGATTGGGTCCTGCTCGGAGCGCATCTTCTGCACTTCTTCCTTCGTGCGATATTTCGCCGGATCGGACATGGAGTGGCCGCGATAACGATAGGTCAGCATTTCGAGAATGATCGGCCCCTTGCCGGAGCGGCAATGTTCTAGCGCCTCGTCGGCCGCCGCCTTGACGGCGCGAACGTCCATGCCGTCGACCTGAATGCCGGGAATGCCGAAACCGGAGCCGCGCAGCGAATAGTTCGACTGGGCGGTGGCACGGGCGGTCGAGGTGCCCATGGCGTAACGGTTGTTTTCGACGATATAGACGATCGGCAGCTTCCAGAGCGCCGCCATGTTGAAGCTCTCGTAGACCTGGCCCTGGTTGGCAGCGCCGTCGCCAAAATAGGCGATGGCGACATTGCCGTTGCCGCGGTAGTGGTTTGCAAAAGCAAGCCCCGTTCCGAGCGAAACCTGGGCGCCGACGATGCCGTGACCGCCGTAGAAATGCTTCTCTTTCGAGAACATGTGCATCGAGCCGCCCTTCCCGTGGGAATAGCCGCTGCGGCGCCCGGTCAGCTCCGCCATGACGCCGCGCGCCTCCATGCCGGTTGCCAGCATATGGCCGTGGTCGCGATAGGCGGTGATGACCTGATCGCCTTCCTTCTGTGCCATCTGCATGCCGACAACGACGGCTTCCTGACCGATATAGAGATGACAAAAGCCGCCGATGAAGCCCATGCCGTAAAGCTGACCGGCCTTCTCCTCGAAGCGGCGGATCAGTAGCATCTCGCGATAGGCCTTGAGTTCCTCATCCCGATCGAAGTCGGCTACCGGGCCTCCATTCGATGCTTTGGCTGCTGGTTTTGCTGCAGTTTTGCGGCTGGAAACGGTCGCGGTCTTTCGCGGCGCCATTCAACCCTCCCTATGGGTTTGTCGTTTCTCGGTGGCGCGTACCATAGGGAAGAAATATGACCACAGCAATGCCATAATTGCATGGCTCGTATTCGGCGCTAAATCATTGAAAACAAATCTGGAATTCCAATTAACCCGATTTCGGTTAATTGGAATAATGGTTGAAAATGACGATCTCGTCCGCGCGCGACATATTCAGCTGATATCGCGCCTTTTCGTCCAACATATCCTTGTCGAGCGAGCCATCACTCAGCAGCGCGACCTGGCTTTCCAGATGTTCGCGCTTCGCCTTAAGGACGGCAAGCTCCCTTTCGCGCGCGACGCGCTGACGCTCGAACGTCTCCGTCGCCCGCAGGCCATAATCGCCATGGATGCAATGATAACCGAAATAGGAAAGGAAGGCGACCGTCATGGCCGGAATGACGAAGCGGCCGAGCTTTCTCTTCTTATGATGCTTTGTCCACATACACGCATGCTCTTGAACGCATTACCAATTCGCTCAGCATAACGCGCAGAGATTAACCGTTCATTGACCGTAGAAAGCGCGCACGAAAAAACCCGCGCCGGGAGGCGCGGGTCGAGCCGTTGAAAATCGGAACGATCAGCCTTTGATGATCGAGCGGCCGGCATACTGGGCCTGGGGGCCGAGGCCTTCCTCGATGCGGATCAGCTGATTGTACTTGGCGAGACGGTCGGAACGCGACAGCGAACCGGTCTTGATCTGGCCGCAGTTGGTGGCAACGGCAAGATCGGCGATGGTCGAATCTTCGGTTTCGCCGGAGCGGTGCGACATGACCGCGGTATAGGCCGCCTTATGCGCCGTGTTGACGGCGTCGAGGGTTTCCGTCAGCGAGCCGATCTGGTTGACCTTGACGAGGATCGAGTTGGCGACGCCCATGCGGATGCCGTCGCGAAGGCGGGCGGAGTTGGTGACGAAGAGATCGTCGCCGACGAGCTGGGTCTTCTTGCCGATCAGATCGGTCAGCGCCTTCCAGCCGTCCCAGTCGTCTTCGGCCATGCCGTCCTCGATCGAGATGATCGGGTATTTGCCGGCGAGCTCGGCGAGATATTCGGCCATGGCGCCCGATTCGAGCGTACGGCCTTCCCCTTCGAGAACATACTTGCCGTCCTTGAAGAATTCCGTCGAGGCGCAGTCGAGGCCGAGGCACATGTCGTCGCCCGGCTTGTAGCCGGCTTTCTCGATCGACTTCATGATGAAATCCAGGGCTTCGGGCGCGCTCTTCAGGCCGGGGGCGAAGCCGCCTTCGTCACCGACATTGGTGTTGTGGCCCTGCGCGGCAAGCTCCTTTCGAAGCGTATGGAAGACTTCCGACCCCATACGCACGGCGTCGGCGATCGAATCGGCGCCGACCGGCAGGATCATGAATTCCTGGAAGTCGATCGGATTGTCGGCATGGGCGCCGCCGTTGATGATGTTCATCATCGGCACCGGCAGGAGGCTGGCGGAAGCGCCGCCGACGTAGCGGTAAAGCGGCAGGCCGGATGCCTGGGCGGCAGCCTTGGCGACGGCGAGCGAGACGCCGAGGATGGCGTTGGCGCCGAGGCGCGACTTGTTCGGCGTGCCGTCGAGCTCGATCATGATGTTGTCGATCTGAATCTGGTTTTCGGCGTCGATGCCGCCGATCGCGTCGAAGATTTCGGTGTTGGCGGCCTCGACCGCCTTTTCGACGCCCTTGCCGAGATAGCGCTTGCCGCCGTCGCGCAGCTCGACCGCCTCATGCGCGCCCGTCGAGGCGCCCGAGGGAACGGCCGCGCGGCCCATGCTGCCGTCTTCGAGATAGACGTCGACTTCGACGGTGGGGTTGCCACGGCTATCGAGGATCTCGCGGGCGATGATATCGGTGATTGCAGTCATGGGTTCTTCCTGCTCGGTGGGTGATAAGTCGTTCGAAGCCTGTCATAATCGAAGGCGTGCAAATTACAATGCCGCAATTTCCGGCCTCCGAACCAGCATTCCGTCGTGGCCTAAACCACGAACATGTCAGCTTGTTGAACGTCAGGACTTGGCGATCGCATCGAAGGCAAGCAGCTTCTCGAGCAGTCGCGGCATGTCCTTGAGATAAACCATATTCGGGCCATCGGACGGCGCGTTGTCGGGGTCCTGATGGGTTTCGAGGAAGACGCCGGCAATTCCCGTCGCCACTGCCGCGCGCGCCAGCGTTTCCACGAACTCGCGCTGGCCGCCGGAGGAATCGCCCTGCCCGCCCGGCTGAGCGACGGAATGCGTCGCGTCGAAGATGACGGGAGCGCCCATCGCCGCCATAATCGGCAGCGAGCGCATGTCGGAGACCAGCGTATTGTAGCCGAAGGAAGCGCCACGCTCGCACAAGAGCACATTCGGATTGCCGCTGGCGTTGAGCTTCTTCAGGACGTTCTTCATGTCCCAGGGGGCGAGGAACTGGCCCTTCTTGACATTGACGGCACGGCCGGTCCTTGCGGCGGCGATCAGTAGGTCGGTCTGACGGCAGAGGAAGGCCGGGATCTGCAGGACATCGACCACCTTGGCCACCTCGGCGCATTGCTCGGCCGTATGGACGTCGGTTATGACCGGAAAGCCGAATTCCTTCTTGAGGTCGGCAAAGACCTCCATGCCCTTTTCCAGGCCGATGCCGCGCTCGGCCGAGAGCGAGGTGCGGTTGGCCTTGTCGAAGGAGCTTTTGTAGACAAGACCCATGCCAAGCTTTGCGCAAAGCTCCTTCAGCGTGCCGGCGACCATGAAGGCGTGGTCCCGGCTCTCCATCTGACAGGGGCCGGCAATCAGCGACAGGCGGGCGGTATTGGAAAAGGTGACCTGACCTTCGCCTTCGCCGATCCTGACTTCGGAATTCGTGTCGGTGCTCATCGTGTTTCCTCGAAGGCGAAGAGCGCACCCTGCCCGGGCGTAGACTTCACCAGAATGCGATTGTTCTTGCGCGTGAATGTGATCCCGTTAGCACCCAAATGCGCTTCTGTCACGGCAAGATCGGCGACGGTGAAGAGGATTACCCGGCCGCGCAGACCACGATCGGCGGATGAGACGGCAAGCTCGAAATAGGCCTCCAGCCCTTCGGGCGTCATCAGGCTGATCTTCGCATTTGATGCCGCGATATTCACGCCGAAACCGGTTTTCTCCGCCGCCGCCTGCCCTATCGCAAGCCCGACGAAGGCGGCGAATGCCGCCGGGTCCGGCGCACAAAGCGCGATCTCGGCAATGCCGATCACGCCATTGGCATGCGTCTCCAGCGCGGCGCGATCTGTCGGGAAGGAATTGATGCGCTGGCAGGTAAAGAGAAAGAAATCGGGTGCGCGCAGATCAGCTGCAAAGGCCAGCTTGAAGCTGCCGACGGTCTCCGAACCATCCGGCATCCGCATCGGCCGGCTGAATTGCAACATCTCGCCGGCGCTCGCGCCGTTGCTGACGAAGCGCTTATGATCGAGGCCGGCATCCTCGCTGAGGAAGGCCAGCGCAGACAATCCCTCCTCGCCGCAGCGGAAGCGGAAGGCGCGATTGCGGGCGATGAAGACATTGCCGTGGCGGGCCGCTGCCTCGCTCTCCTCGACGCTCGCCACGCCAAGCGGCTCCAGATAGGTCTTGTCGGCGAAAAAGACGCAGGCATTCTCCGTTCCGAAGGGATGGCGCCCATCGGCGGCGACGGTGAAACCGAGCTTGCCGAGCCTCTCACGCGCCAGATCGATATTGACCACCGGCAGCACGACGTGATCCAGCGGATGCGACTTGGCGGAATGCGCGTTCATGATATCCTCCTGAAAGGGGCAAAGATGTGCGACAGCCCCTCCCCGAATGCAAGCGATGTGCGCCAATCCCGTCGAATGAAATTAAAAATCTCGACGAGTTGGCCCGAAGTTTTACGGAAATTTAGCTACTTGCGGAACACATATGGAACATATAGTGTCTGTTCTGGATTTGTTTCAATCAGGGGTCTGACGTCGATGCTCACGCGCAAACAACAGGAGCTTCTCCTTTTCATTCATGAGCGCATGAAGGAATCCGGCGTCCCTCCCTCCTTCGACGAAATGAAGGATGCCCTGGATCTCGCCTCGAAATCCGGCATTCACCGCCTGATCACGGCGCTCGAGGAGCGCGGCTTCATTCGCCGCCTACCGAATCGCGCCCGGGCGCTTGAAGTGATCAAGCTTCCGGAGGCCTATAACCCCAGCCTGCAACAGCGCCGCGGTTTTTCGCCGAGCGTCATCGAGGGCAGCCTCGGCAAACCCCAGCCGGTCGCCGCCCCCGCTGCCGCAAAGCCGGTCGCCGACAACGGCAACTCTGTCTCCGTGCCGGTCATGGGAAGAATCGCCGCCGGCGTTCCGATCTCGGCGATCCAGAACAACACGCATGACATCGTCATTCCCGCGGACATGCTTGGCTCCGGTGAGCACTACGCGCTGGAGGTCAAGGGCGATTCGATGATCGACGCCGGCATCTTCGACGGCGACACCGTGATCATCCGCAACGGCAGCACCGCAAGTCCCGGCGACATCGTCGTTGCCCTCGTCGACGACGAGGAAGCAACGCTGAAACGCTTCCGCCGGAAGGGCGCCTCGATCGCGTTGGAAGCCGCCAACCCGGCTTACGAGACCCGGATTTTCGGGCCGGACCGCGTCAAGGTGCAGGGCAAGCTCGTCGGCCTCATTCGCCGTTATCACTGACAGCAGCCGGACCGGATTCGGTAAAACTGTCTTTGCGCCAATCATAGGCGCGATGGCGCATCCATGGCCGCGATAGCGCCTCGAATGCGGTTGCGACCTGCAGGCCGGCATCGGCGAAGCGCAATTCGACGGAACCGGTCCTGCGGAGCGTCTCGCCGGTGAAGAGCGTCCCGCCTGAACGGCAGCTGTTGAAACGCAGGCGGACCGAGGTCACGACGATATCGGCCGTATCGCAGGCCGGGCCGAGATAGGCGGCATTGTCGATGACGGTGACGATATGGCCATTGCCGAGTCGTGATGTGCACCACGCCTTCTTGACGCAGGAAAACCGGTTTGCTTCACCGCCTGCTGCGGCTGCCCGCATCGCTGCGCTCGCTTCGTTCTGCTGATCGCGGGAAAGCCTGACTCGGCGGTCTTCTCCTTCCGGCGGGATAGCCGGACCATCCAGCATCTTCGGTGGAACATGTGTCGGCAGGACCAGCGCTCGCTGCCACTGGTCGAAGATGAAATCCGGCGGGTTTTCACGGTTGGACGCGATTGCCTCAGCCGCAACGACCGCAACCAGACCACCATCCTCCGAAATCACCAGATCCGGCGGGCGGGGAGCCGGCAGCAGCAGTACGGTGAGTGTCGAGACGGCGATGATGGATGTGCCGACATGGCGCAGCCGGGTGCGCAGCAGCGTCAGCAGCAGAAAGCCTGCCACCGCCACTGCGAAATACCAGGCGGGCAAGCGGCCGATGCCGATATCGCCGCCCCAGCCGGACACCGTCTTGGCAACCGCAATCACCAGATCGAGGCCGAATCCGACCACCGTCCAGAGCGGAGCATCCAGCCCGAAGGGCATGAGCAGCATCGCCAGCAGCCCGGCCGGCATGACGATGAAGGAGATGATCGGCATCGTCGCAAGGTTTGCCGGCAGGCCGTAAGCCGTCAGGCGATGAAAATGCTCGATCGAAAACAGGGCGGTGGAAAAACCGCCGATCAGCGAGGTCAGGAAGACGCCGCCGAAGAAACCGGCGACGACAACCACCGGCCTGATGATCGGCAATTTCAGGAAAGCGTTTTCACGGACACGCCTGTCCTTCCACAGCTGATAGCCCGATACCAAAGCCAATGTCGCGGCAAAGGACATCTGAAAGCTCGGTCCCAATACTTCCGAAGGTGAAATGGCGATGATGATGAGCGCAGAGAGAACGACATTGCGCAGGCTGATCGACGGCCGATCGAAGAAGACGGCAATCAGCATGATGGTCATCATGATAAAAGCGCGCTCGGCCGAAACCCCGAAACCGGAGATCAGGTAATAGGCGGTGACGGCCATGAGCGCACCGGCGGCGGCGATCTTCTTTGTCGGATAGGCTTGGGCGACGCCGGGAAAGAGGCAGAGCAGCATGCGGAAGCCGACGAAGAAGATGCCGGCCGACAGCGCCATGTTGAGGCCCGAGATCGCGACGATATGGGCAAGGCCGGACTGGCGCAGCGCCTCCGTCGTCGTCTTCGAGATGGCGCGCCGTTCATCCGTCACCAGAGCAGCGGCAAAAGCGCCGGTATCGCCGGGCAGGATCGATCTTATGCGGTCGCCGATGCTGCTGCGCAGCCGGTAGAGCCATTCGAACAGAGCGTCCGACGTCGAGCTGGCCGCCTGCGGGCCCGCCTCCAAGTCGAGTTTCTCCGGCGCACCATAGAAGAAACCGTTGGCACCGATGCCGTCGAAATAGGCACCGAAGGAGAAATCGTTGAGCGCGGGAAGTGCGGGGCCCGCCGGCGGTGTCAGCCGTGCCTTGCCGGTGATGATGTCGCCGATTTCGAAAGGCGCATCGGCGCCCCGGACGATCGCGGTGATGCGTCTCGGCGGCCGTTTCAGCTCCGGAGCCTCGGTGCCTGTGACGGCAAGAATGTAGCGCCAGCGCCCGCGGCCGTCCCCTTCCCGCCGTTCGACACGGCCGGTCACCGTCGTCGTCACGGATGAATCGAGGATCACCGTCGAAGCCCGCCAGCTCTCAAACTGAGCCGAGAGCATGCCGCCGGCGAAAAGTGCCAGCGCCATCAAACTTGCGCGCAAGGCCGGTCGGCTGGGACCGGTGAGGAAAACCGCCGCCGCCGACACCAGCAAGCAGAGCAGCGATGGAACGAGGGGCAAATCCGATGCCGCAAGAAACCAGAAGGCCGAGCCGGCTCCGAGGAAGACCGGCGAGAACAGCAGCATTCGGCCATAATCGGCCTCTTCGCCCAGCATGCAGGCTCCGGCAGGCAGCGATTGCCGGGCGGCGGCCAGCAGCCGATGACGCAACGGGGTCTGCGACTGCGTCCTTACCGATTGAGTCACCACCGCAGGCGCAGGAAAATTCGGCGGATCGGCAAGGCCGGCGCCCACTTGCGGCCGCAATTCGGCTGTCGTCTGTTCCTGCATGCGCCGCCCAAAATGACCCCGCGAAGTCGCCAGAATGCAACCTTCACGCAAATCCGGCAAGAATAATCGGTTGAAATACGAAGGAAAAACCAAAGGAGCAAAAGGCAAGTCGAATCATCGGCTTCCGTTATGCGTGCGGCTCATCGCTGCGGTGCCTAAAAGGTGATGCCGCAATGCACAAAATGCCATCACGGTAACTTGGCATTAGCGTCACGATCATATAGCTATCGGAAAGGACGCTTAACCCCTATGGCGCTTTTGTGGCGCCACCGACATTTCGGAGGATCAGCATGACGGATCAAAGCGCTACAATAAAAATCGGTGACAAATCAGTCGACCTCGCCGTTAAAAGCGGCACGATCGGCCCGAGCGTCATCGACATCGGTGCCCTCTACAAGAACACCGCTTCCTTCACTTACGATCCGGGCTTCACCTCGACCGCATCCTGTGAATCCAAAATCACCTATATCGACGGTGACGAAGGTGTGCTGCTGCACCGCGGCTATCCAATCGAGCAGCTTGCCGAGCACGGCGACTTCCTCGAGGTCTGCTACCTCCTGCTCTACGGCGAACTGCCGACGGCCGCGCAGAAGAAGGACTTCGACTATCGCGTCACGCACCACACGATGGTGCATGAGCAGATGAGCCGCTTCTTCACCGGCTTCCGCCGTGATGCGCATCCGATGGCTGTGATGTGCGGCTGTGTCGGCGCCCTGTCGGCCTTCTATCACGACTCCACAGACATCACCGATCCGCACCAGCGCATGGTCGCCAGCCTGCGCATGATCGCCAAGATGCCGACGCTTGCCGCCATGGCCTACAAGTATCATATCGGCCAGCCCTTCGTTTACCCGAAGAACGACCTCGACTATGCGTCGAACTTCCTGCGCATGTGCTTTGCCGTCCCCTGCGAGGAATATGTGGTCAATCCGGTGCTTGCCCGCGCCATGGACCGCATCTTCATCCTGCATGCCGATCACGAGCAGAACGCTTCGACCTCGACCGTCCGTCTCGCCGGTTCGTCGGGCGCCAACCCGTTCGCCTGCATCGCTGCCGGCATCGCTTGCCTCTGGGGCCCCGCCCATGGCGGCGCCAACGAAGCGGCTCTCAACATGCTGACAGAAATCGGCACCGTTGACCGCATTCCGGAATATGTCGCCCGCGCCAAGGACAAGAACGATCCGTTCCGGCTGATGGGCTTCGGCCACCGCGTCTATAAGAACTACGATCCGCGCGCCAAGATCATGCAGAAGACGACGCATGAAGTGCTTGGCGAACTCGGCATCAAGGACGATCCGTTGCTGGAAGTTGCGATGGAGCTGGAGCGCATCGCGCTCACCGACGAATATTTCATCGAGAAGAAGCTCTATCCCAATATCGACTTCTATTCCGGCATCACGCTGAAGGCGCTGGGCTTCCCCACCACCATGTTCACCGTGCTCTTCGCGCTTGCCCGCACCGTCGGCTGGATCGCCCAGTGGAACGAGATGATCGAGGATCCGGAACAGCGCATCGGCCGTCCGCGCCAGCTCTATGTCGGTGAACCGAAGCGCGACTACATCCCGGTTTCGAAGCGCTGATCGCTTCAGAGCTCAAAAGAAACCCGGTCAGGAATGGCCGGGTTTTTTCTTGTTCAAAACGTCGAGAAGGATTTCGGCGGCCTGTTCGCCGGGCGGCTTTTCCGTCTGCATGCGCTGCCAGATGAGCTCGTAGCCTTCCTTCATCGCCTTAAGCTGATAGGTGTCGGCCGACAGCCTTTCCATCCAGCGCGCAAGGCTTGCGCCGCGAACGACATCGTTCAGATATTCCGGCACGACCGGGTAATCCGCGATCAGGTTCGGCAGCGCGCCGGTCCAGGTCTTGATGCCCGATGTCAGCATGCGCATGATCCAGTCGACCTTGTAGGCGGAGACGACGGGAACGTCGGCAAGGGCGAGTTCGAGAATAACGGTTCCGGACGCCGCCATGGCCGCATCGGCCTCGGCAAAGGCCTTCCATTTTGCTTGCGCGCCGACGACGATCTCCGGCTTTACCGCCCACGCCGCCGTGATTTCGCGGACAAGCGCTTGCCTGTGCGTCACCGTCGGCAGAATGAAGCGTGTCGGCCCATTGCGGGCGACGATTTCATTCGCGGCGATCTCGAAGTAAGGCAGAAGCTTCTGGATCTCGGAGGAGCGCGAGCCGGGAAGAAGCAGGATCGGAGCGTTACCTGGCTGCCTTCCCAGGCGCAGGCGACGTGTCTCCAGCAGCGCTGGGTCGGCGACCAGACGATGCCCGACGTAGGTCGTCGCCGGCCCATTGAGGCGCTGCATGGCTGCCGGTTCAAAGGGCAGGACGGCAAGCACGTGATCGACATAGGCGAGCATGCGCGTGGCGCGATATTCCTTCCAGGCCCAGACGCTCGGACAGACGTAATTGACGACCGGCAGATCGGGCAACGCGGTGCGCACGCGCTTGGCGACGCGATGGGTGAAATCGGGACTGTCGATGATGACAAGGATATCCGGCTTTGCGGCGACGATCTCAGCCGTGGTTTGACGGATCAGGCCAAACAGCCTTGGCAGCCGGCTCAGCACCTGGGTGATGCCCATGATCGACAGCTCGGAAAAATCGAACAGGGATTTCAACCCCTCCGCCTGCAGCCCCTCGCCGCCAACGCCGACAAGTTCCACCGGCCCGCTGTAAATCCGCTTCAGCGCCGCGATGAGATCGGCGCCAAGCAGATCGCCCGACACTTCCCCGGCAATGACGGCGATCTTCAGCGGCGCTCCGTTCATTCGAGCCCCCATGCCGGCAGACCACGATCGATGCCGCAGACGAACAACCCAGCCTCGTCGGCGGCGCTGATGACCGCGGTCCGATCAAGCACCAGCGAGCGACCGGCCTCGATTGCGATGCCGGCAAGGCCGGCTTTCGCAGCGTTCAGGATTGTGGCAACGCCGATCGCCGGCAGGTCAGCGCGAATGTCCTGTTGCGGCTTGCAGAGCTTGACGAGCACGCCGCGGCGGCGCGGCGAAATCCGTCCGGCGGTCCTGAGGCCGGCAACACGGTCCAGCATCTCATCTGTGCCCTCAAGTCCTTCCAGCGCGACAACGCGCCCGCCGATGCTGACTGCACCCTGCCCGACATCCAGCCGGCCAAGCGTCTCGGCGGCATCGGCGGCTCGGCTGATATCTCGCCGGTCTTCCTCGCCGGGGGCGGCGGCACCAAGCGGGCCAACGGAAGCGAGCAGGTCGGGGGCGATCTCGTGGGCGCCGACGACCCGCCGCCCGTTCCCCTCGATCAACCGGATCACCATCTGCAGAACCGTATCGTCGCCGCCTGAGAGCAATGTGCGAATGGCGGCCGGGACCTTCATCAGAATGCGCAACGTCGGGCGCACCTCGCGCCATTCCGGCCGGCGGCGCACACTTCCCGACATCACCACACGTCCGACGCCATATCGGTTGAAGAGGCCCTCAAGGGCGGCGAAATCGCCGATGCCGATAACGGCGTGATCATAGCCTTCCCAACGTGGATCACTTTCGTCCTTCAGCGCGACGATAACGGGATTTTCGCCAGCCGCGCGCGCGGCTTCGGCGACATAGCAAGGCAGAAGGCCACCGCCGGCGATGATCGCCAACCGGCCCGCAGCGGTGTCGCCTGTTAAAGCCACGGACTAGCCCTTCTGCCCCCGGGTCGGCGAGGACAGTGCGCGGTCGCTGTCGGCTGCAATGAAGTCGAGGATCTGCACCACCTGCTCGCAATCGGCATATTCCTCACGGATCGCGGCGGCGTTTTCGCGCACGGAGCCCGTTCCTTCGAAGATCGCCTTGTAGGCGCGGCGCACCCGGTGGATGACGGCGCGGTCGATGCCGGCCCGCGTCATGCCGACGACGTTGAGGCCGCCCAGCAGACCTGGATTACCGTTCAGCATGCCATAGGGAATGACATCGTAACTCACCGCCGACAGGCCGCCGACGAAGGCGTGGCGGCCGACGCGGGTGAACTGGTGAACAGCCGAGCCGCCGCCCAGGATAACGCGATCCTCGATGACGACATGGCCGGCGAGCATGACGTTGTTCGACATGATCACATGGTTGCCGACCCGGCAGTCGTGCGCGACGTGGGAATTGGCAAGGAAAAGGTTGTTGTCGCCAACGATCGTCTGGCCGCCGAAATCGGCCGTGCCGGTGTTCATCGTCACACCTTCGCGGATCGTGCAATTGGCGCCGACCGTCAGCGTCGTTTCCTCGCCGCCGTGGTGCACGCTCTGCGGATCACCGCCGACCACGGCCATCGGAAAGATGCGCGTGCCTTTGCCGATCACGGTGCGGCCGTTGACGACCGCATGCGCCAGGAGCTCGACATTCGCATGCAGGACAACATGCGGCCCGACATGGCAGAAAGGACCGATTTTGACGCCCTCGCCGATGGTAGCTCCGTCTTCGACGACAGCCATCGGATGAATACGGGCGCTTTCGGCGATATTGCTCATGCCTGATCCTTACGAACGATCATCGCGCCGATATCGGCTTCGGCGACAAGTGCGCCGTCGACCTTGGCGTCGCAATGGAATTTCCAGATATTGCCACGCTGCTTGTGCTTCTTCACGTGGAATTCGACGCGGTCGCCGGGCACGACCGGCTTGCGGAAGCGCGCATTCTCGATGGTCATGAAGTAGACGAGGTTGCCGGTCTGCCCTTCCTTCTTGGCGCAGATGGCGCCCGCCGTCTGCGCCATGCCCTCGATCAGCAAAACCCCGGGCATGATCGGCGCTTCGGGAAAATGGCCGGTGAAATGCGGCTCGTTCACCGTGACGTTCTTGATGCCGATCGCCGCGTTGTCGCCGTCGATCTCGATGATCTTGTCGACCATGAGAAACGGATAGCGATGCGGCAGCAGCTTCATGATTTCGGAAATATCAGCCGAAGAAAGCGTCGTCGTGGCTTCCTCAGTCATCTTGCTTGCCTCCAGGGTTCCTCCCGCGCAACTTGGACTTCGACACCTGTTGCGCGGCCTCTCTCAGATAGTCTTTTAGCGGACGTGCAGGGACACCGCCATATTGTCCGCCGGCGGCAAGGTCGGTCATGATACCGCTTTTGGCAGCGATCTGCACGCCGTCACCGATCGTCACATGCCCCTTGATTCCCACCTGGCCGCCGATCTGCACGCCATTGCCGATCTTCGTGCTGCCGGCGATGCCGACCTGCGAAACGATGGCGCAATGGCGGCCGATCTGGACGTTGTGGCCAATCTGGACCTGATTGTCGATTTTTGTCCCCTCGCCGATCACAGTGTCGTCCATGGCGCCGCGGTCGACGGTGGTGTTGGCGCCGATCTCGACATTGTCCTGGATAATCACCCGGCCGATCTGAACGATCTTGATCATGCCGCGCGGCCCCGGTGCATAACCAAAACCATCCTGGCCGATCCGAACGCCATTGTGGAGGATGACGCCATTGCCGATCAGCGCGCAAAGAATGCTCGCTCCAGCCGCAATCGAACAATCCCGGCCGATCTTGACATTCGGGCCAATGACGCTGTTCGCGCCGATGCGCGTTCCCGTCCCGATCTCGGCATGCGCACCAATCACGGCCAACGGTTCGACGATCACGCCCTTTTCAAGTTTGGCGCTCTGATCGATGATCGCGCTCGGAGCAATCTCGCTTTCACCCGAAAGAGCGACCGGACGCAATGCTGCGGGGTAGAACAAGCCTCCCGCCATTGCGAAGGCAGCATGCGGATTGGACGAAAAGATAACCGGAAGATGCGGAGGAACGAGATCGGCAAGCGCTTTGTCGCAGATCACCGCCGAGGCCTCGCATGTCGCAAACTCCTCCCGGTTACGGCGCGACAGGATATAACAGACATCGCCAGCCCGCGCCCGGCTGATGGGGGCGACAGACTTGACGATAACATCGGCATGATCGGAATTGGCGAGTTCTGCCCCAAGAAACTCTGCCAGCTCAGCGAGCCTCAGACCTTCATGGGGCAGAAAAAAACCGTTTTGCTCCATCGGCAATGCTCCAGAACGGAATTGAGTCTTACAGTTCCGGACTGCCGATATCAGAATTGGTTGTTGATGCCAAACTTGAAGTTCTGCGTCTTGTCGAAGTCTTCCTTGAGAACCGGGATTGCGTAATCCAGACGCAATGCACCGAAAGGAGACTGCCAGACGACGCCGACACCGACGGAAGCGCGCAGCGAGGCGTCTTCGCCCTCAATGCCGTCGCCCCTCAGGTCAACGTCGTTGCCGAACAACGTGCCGGCATCGGCGAAGACCGCGCCGCGCAGGTTGAAGTCGCGCGGGAAGCCCGGCATCGGGAACGTCGCTTCGGCCGATGCGGTGAAGTACGTTGTGCCGCCCAGCGGATCGTCGTTGTCACCCCTGACGCGTGGGCCGATACCCTTGTTCTCGAAACCGCGAATGTCGCCATTGGTCAGCGTGAACTGGTCGAAGACATTCAGGTGCTCACCGAAGCCGACGACATAACCCGCCGAGGCCGAAACCGAGCCGATGATATCGGCATCATCAGCAAGCAGGTGGTAGTAGCGGGCCTTGCCGTAGATCTTATAGAACTGCGAGTCGCCACCGAGGCCGGCAATTTCCTGCGTCGCCGTCGCGTAGATGCCTTCGCGCGGCAGAACAGTGTCATCGAGCGTGTTGTAGGTCAGCGTCTGCGAGACGGAGGAACGTGTCCACGGGCTGTCCTCAACGAGGTGCTGATACGGAGCGGACAGATCGGAAAGATCGCTGTTGTCAGCGTCGTACTTCATCTGCTTGTAGTTATAGCGGAAAGTCGTCGCCAGATCTTCGGTGATCGGCGCCGTGACGCGCAGAACGACGCTGGTTTCCTGGTAGTCGTAATTGTCGTTGCTCGACGTTTCACTGTGGTTGACGTCGAAGCCCGCCGCCAGGCGGTAGCCGAGGAAATAGGGTTCGGTGAAGCTGACGCCGTAGGCGCGCGAGCCTTCCTGACCGCCGCCGGCCGAGATGCGGATGTACTGACCGCGGCCAAGGAAGTTCTTTTCTTCGATCGATGCTTCGAGCAGCAGACCGTCGCCGCCGGCGGCATAACCCGCGCCGACACCGAACGAACCGGTCGACTGATCCTGCACGTCGACCACCACCACGACACGATCGGGGGAGCTGCCCGGCTGCGTGGAGATATTGACGGAAGAGAAGTAACCGAGCGCCTCCAGACGACGCTTGGCCTTGGTGATCATCTGCTGATTGAAGGCGTCACCTTCGCTCATGTCAAATTCGCGGCGGATGACGTAGTCGCGCGTACGGCTGTTGCCGCGGATCTCGATGCGCTCCACATAGGCGCGCTCGCCCTGGTCGACGAGATATTCGACGCCGATCGTGTTGTTGTTGAGGTCGCGGTTACCGCGCGGTGTGACGCGCGCAAAGGGATAACCGGCCGACGCAACCTGATCAGAGATCGCTTCGATCGACTTCTGCACTTCCTTGGCGCTATAGACGTGACCTTCCTTCGTGCGCACCAGCGGCAGCAGCTGATCGGAGCCAACACCTTCGACGGTCGACTGGACGGTCACCGGTCCGAAGTCGTAGCGCTGACCTTCCTCGATGTTGAAGGTGAGCGTGTATTTGTTGGTCGCCTCGTCGAAGCTGGCATCGGAAGAGACGATGCGCATGTCGGCATAGCCGCGATTGTAATAGAACTGGCGCAGCGCTTCCTCGTCGGCGTGAAGCTTGTCTTCGTTGTAGACGTCCTTGCGGGTCAGGAACGAAAGGAAGTTCGAACGCTTGGTATTGATGACGGCAGCCAGACGACCGGCGCTGTAGGCATTGTTGCCGACGAAATTGATCGAATCGATCTTGGTGCGATCGCCCTCGTTGATGACAAAGGCGAGATTGACGCGGCCCTCGCCGAGCGGCACCACCTGCGTCGTCACTTCGACTTCGCTGCGGCCGGTGGCGGCATAGGCATCCTTGATCGCCTGGATGTCGGACTGGATCTGCGTGTCGCTGTAAGGACCGGCAGCATGCGTCTGGACGATCGTCGCGAGCTTGTCGTCCTTGATCTTGCGGTTGCCGTTGAAGACGACCTGATTGACGAGCTGGGCCTCCTGGACGTTGACGACGAGCGTGCCGCCGGAAACCGAAATCTTCACATCGGAGAAGTAGCCCGTGCCGTAAAGCTGTTTGACCGAGTTATCGATATCAGTGTTCGAGAAACTCTTGCCCGGCGTGATGGTGAGGTTCGACCGGACAGCTTCCGCGCCGACGCGGCTTGCGCCACGCACATCGATGCGCTGGATGACCGCGGCCTCAGCGGCCGTAGCGGAAACGAACGTCAAAGCACCTGCGCCCGAAGCAACAACACTAGCAGACAGCGCAACCGCCGATACTGCGTTCAAAAACTTTGAACCAGCCTTCATTTCACCTATTACCTTTTTTCCCTCGTCCCCGTCCCCGGGAGAACCCGATTCCGGTCACGTGTGTCGTTTTACCCGCTTTTGACATACAAGCAAGGGAGGGCGTTAATTTCTGTTTACTTCATTTCCAAGCGTGACCCATTCGCCACTACAGCCTTGAAACATCGTAAATAAATAGTAATTCCCTTGCCTTACGCGTTTACCCTCAGCTCAGGGTGATGTCGTTCCAGGTCGTGAAAACCATCAATGTCAATATCATTGCCAGGCCTATACGAAATGCAATTTCCTGGGCCTTGGCACCCAGCGGTTTTCCTCTGACCGCTTCCACCGCATAGAACATCAGGTGGCCACCATCAAGTACCGGAACCGGCATCAGGTTAAGCAATCCTATCGAAACCGACAGCACCGCAGCAAGCTGCAACACTGCCCCCAGGCCAAGCTTCGCCATCTGGCCGGTAGCCTGCGCCACACGGATCGGCCCGCCCAGTTGATCAGCCCGCATTGATCCGCTGAAGATGTTGCCGATATATTTGAAGGTGTCCGTGACGATTTGCCCGCTGGCGATCACGCCCTCACGCAGCGCCTGGAGCGGCGTGTAGGTCTGCAGCCGGAAATTGCCGGAGTTCTTGTCGGTAGCGATGCCGATCTGACCGACTTCCATCTTGTTGCCGAACTGATCGGTCTGGTCGACGCGCTGCGGCACCATCGGCACATCGAGCTTCTGGCCGCCGCGCTCGACTGTGACGACAATCCTCTGGCCGGGGCGCATGCCGACATAGCGGCGCACATCTTCAAACGTCTCGACCTTGCCGCCATCAAGGGCAACCAGGAGGTCGCCGGGAAGGATGCCGGCCGCGGCCGCCGAGCTCTCCGGCTTGACCTCGGCAACGACCGGGTCGGCGATCATGCGGCCATAGACGGTGAAGAGAACAGTGAAGATGGCGATCGCCAGCAGAAAATTGGCGATCGGACCGGCTGCGACAGTCGCGGCACGTTTCCACAGCTTGGCGCCGGCAAAGGAGCGCGCCCTCTCCTCCTCGGACATGGCGGCAAGCTTGTCGCTGTCCGGTTTGCTCGACGCATCCTCGTCGCCGAAGAAGCGGACGTAACCGCCAAGCGGGATCACGGAGATCTTCCAGCGTGTTCCATGACGGTCGGTGAAGCCGAACAGCTCGGGACCGAACCCGACCGAAAAGGCAAGGATACGAATGCCGCTCCAGCGCCCGACAAGGTAATGGCCCATCTCATGCACGAAGACGAGCAGCGAGAGCACCAGGATGAAGGTGACGATGTTCCCCATCACAAATGCGTATATGCCGGTCATCGCGTCCATGGGTTCCTTCCGTCAGGCTGCCGCGTCATCAGAGGCCGAACAATGCCGCTCCGAGCGACGTCATGCCAGCCCCCTTTATCAGGGAAAACAGTGTAGCAAGCAAGAACGCCGCAAAACAGGCGAAAATCAGCCCGTCGACGCGGTCCATGACGCCGCCATGGCCCGGAATAAGACGGCTCGAATCCTTGACGCCGAATTTTCGCTTGATGAAGGATTCGAAAAGATCGCCCGACTGGCTGCAGATCGACAGGATGAGCGCCACGCCGGCGGCGGCGACTTCGGCGCCCGGAAAGAGGAAATAGGCGAGAAGGATGCCCGCTGCGACCGCAGAAACGGCGCCCCCGATTGCACCAGACCATGTCTTTCCCGGGGAGATCGATGGGGCAAGCTTCGGTCCGCGGAGCCTCCTGCCGACGAAATAGGCAAGGATATCGGTCGCCCAGACGACAGCAAAGACGAAAAGCATGGCGTAAAGACCGGGCTGGTCGTCGCTTCTGATCGCGGCGAGTGCCAGGCCCGTGGCGCCGGCATAGAAGAGGCCGACAGGCAGCCAGCGACTCGTGCCGTGCAGAATGATCAGGGCTATGCCGACGGCGGTGACCCCGGCCAGCATGCCGGCGGCGAATTCGAAATTGCCGACAAGCACGAGGAAGGCGACCGCCGCTTCGCCGATCCAGCCGACCACATTGGCGACCCAATCCCGCGCAATGCCGGTTATCTTAGACCATTCATAATAGATCAGCAGGCCAATCACCGTCGCCAGGGTGCGAAAGGCAGGGCCGCCATACCAGGTGGCGACGAGAACGATGACCGCGAGAATCAATCCTGAAACGATGCGGAGCTTCAATTCCCTCTGCATCAGGTGCCGACCGCAGCTGCCTGCGATGACAGGCCGCCGAAGCGCCGGTCGCGGGAGGCGAATTTTTCCAGCGCCGAGCGGAAAATCTCCGGGCTGAAATCGGGCCAGTATTCCGGGACGAAGATGAATTCCGAATAGGCGGCCTGCCAAAGCAGGAAGTTGGAAAGCCGTTCCTCGCCGCTGGTGCGGATGATGAGATCCGGATCGGGGATGCCCGCCGTGTCGAGACGGGCGTTGATCAGCGCGGGGGTGATGTCCTGTGCCCGCAGGCGGCCGGACTCGACGTCCTTCGCCAGGCTCACCACGGCGCGCGAGATTTCATCGCGCGAGCCGTAATTGAAGGCGATGACCAGCGTCAGCGCCGTGTTGTCCCTGGTGGTCTCCTCCGCCTCCAGCAGCAGGCCGAGAATGTCGCTGCGCAGGCTGTGGCGGTCGCCGATCACCTTGATGCGCACATTCTGACGATGAAGCTCGGCCAGGTCGCGACGAATGAAAGCCTTGAGCAGACCGAGCAGATCGGAAACCTCGGCTTCGGGCCGGCGCCAATTCTCCGAGGAGAAGGCGAAGAGGGTGAGATATTTTATGCCGGCCGCACCGGCGGCGCGGACTGTCTCGCGTACGGCCTCGACACCCTTGCGATGGCCCATCGTGCGCGGCAAGCCGCGCTGCTTGGCCCAACGGCCATTGCCGTCCATGATGATGGCAACATGCTCTGGCACAGTCACAAATACAGATTCCGACATTTCCCGTCCGGTCTTTCCAGGCAAAGGCACAGGTCCACTAGACCTGCATGATTTCCTTTTCCTTCTCGCCAAGCAAGCGGTCGATTTCGGAAATCGTCTCGTCCGTCATCTTCTGTACGCGTTCGGACTGCGCACGGCTCTCGTCCTGGCCGATTGCACCGTCCTTTTCGGCTTTCTTGAGTCCGTCCATGCCGTCGCGGCGGACATGGCGAATCGCGACCTTGCTCTTTTCGGCATAGTCGTGCGCCACCTTGACGAGCGACTTGCGGCGCTCCTCGTTCAGCTCCGGCAACGGAATGCGCAGGCTCTGGCCGTCGACGATCGGGTTGAGGCCCAGATTGGATTCGCGGATGCCACGTTCGACGGCGCTGACCATCGACTTGTCCCACACGGAAACCGTCAGCATGCGCGGCTCGGGCACGGTGATGTTGGCGACCTGGTTCAAGGGCACGCGCGAACCATAGGCCTCGATCGTCACCGGATCGAGGATGTTGGCCGAAGCACGGCCGGTGCGCAACGATGCGATGTCGCTCTTGAATGCAGAGACCGCGCCGTCCATCCGGCGCTTCAGTTCCTTGATATCGATACCTTCACTCATGTCGATGCTCCCGTTTAGAGCGATGCCGAAAAGTCAGCGGTTTTCGGGACGTCTCATGCTCTAATTCTTTAATGTAGAACATGTTTCAGTTTTCAGGCCAACCGGACCTAAAGCTCAACCATGTTCTAGCGAGGGCTGCGCCGAAACCGCGGCGCGGCTTGTATCAGTTGTCGGAGACGATGGTCTTGAGGCCACCGCCCGTCAAGATTTCAGCAAAACCACCCTTCTCGTGGATCGAGAAGACGATGATCGGAATGGAATTTTCCCTGGCAAGCGCCACGGCGGCAACGTCCATCACCGCAAGCCCCCTGTCCAGCACCTCCTGGTGGGTCAGGCGGTCGAAGCGGGTCGCATCGGGATATTTCTTCGGGTCGGCGGTGTAGATGCCGTCCACCTGCGTGCCCTTGAAGATCGCTTGCGCGCCCATTTCGGCGGCGCGCAGTGCTGCGGCGGAATCGGTGGTGAAGAAGGGATTGCCGGTGCCGCCGGCAAAGATCACCACGCGTCCCATCGACAGATGATAAAGGGTCGCTCGCTGCGAGAAGCTCTCGCAGATCTCCGGCATGGAGATGGCCGAAAGCACCACCGTATCGATGTTCAGCTTGCGCAGCGAGGTTGCCAGCGCGAGCGCGTTGATGATGGTGCCGAGCATGCCCATATGGTCGCCGGTCACCCGGTCGCCGCCTTTGGATGCGACTGCGACACCGCGGAAGATATTGCCGCCACCGACGACGACGCCGACTTCCACGCCCATATGCCTTGCCTCGGCGATATCGGATGCAATGCGGTCCGCCACCGCGACATCGATCCCGAAGCCCTGGCCACCCATGAGCGCTTCGCCGGAAGCCTTGAGCAGAACGCGTTTATAGACAGGCTCTAAAGACATCTTGGCTCCTCGTAAATTGCCGTGAATGCCCGATACACGAAGGGCACCGCGTTGTCACGCGATGCCCTGGCGTTTTCCCAATTATGGCTGAAAGATCAACCCTTGACGGCAGCCGCGACTTCAGCCGCGAAATCGGTCTCTTCCTTCTCGACGCCTTCGCCGAGCAGGAGACGTGCCATGCCGGCAACTTCGATCGGGGCGCCGACGGCCTTTTCAGCTTCCTTGATGGCGGCTGCGACGGTGAGATCGGGATTGATGACGAAAGACTGCGAGAGAAGAGCGACTTCCTCGAAGAACTTGCGCATGCGGCCTTCGACCATCTTTTCGATGATGTTGTCGGGTTTGCCCGAAGCGCGCGACTGCTCGATGAAGACGTTGCGCTCGCGTTCGGCGACGGCGGCATCGACCTCCTCCGGGCGGATCGCCAGCGGCGCGGTCGCAGCAATGTGCATGGCGACCTGGCGGCCGATTGCGTTCAGGGCTTCCTTGTCACCGGTCGACTTCAGCGCCACGAGAACGCCGAGCTTGCCAAGGCCGTCGGAAACCGCATTGTGGATATAGGTGGCGACGACGCCGTCCTCGACGGAGAGAGCGATCGAACGGCGCAGGTTCATGTTCTCGCCGATCGTTGCGATCGCATCCTTGATGGTGTCGGAAACGGACTTGCCGGATGCCGGGTAGGTCGCAGCGCCGACGGCCTCGACAGTGCCGTTCGTCGAGACGGCGACCTTGGCGATGCCGCGGACGAGATCCTGGAAGGCATCATTACGGGCGACGAAGTCGGTTTCGGAGTTGACTTCGACGACGACGGCCTTCGTGCCTTCGCTCGAAACGCCGACGAGGCCTTCGGCGGCGGTACGGCCGGACTTCTTGTCAGCCTTGGCGATGCCCTTGGCGCGCAGCCAGTCGATCGCCGCTTCCATGTCGCCGCCGGTTTCAGCAAGAGCCTTCTTGCAGTCCATCATGCCTGCGCCGGTCTTTTCGCGCAGTTCCTTCACCATTGCAGCCGTAATCTCGCTCATTATCTTCCTCTTGTCGGTTCAAACGGTGGACCGCAAAGCGGCGCGGCACCGGATTGAGGCACGAAATGTACCTGTATGTATGACAGCGTGATGAAGACGCGCCATAACGAAACTTTACTGACGGAGCGCCTGACGCCTCCGCCTTGAAACAGGTAAGGCCGCCGAACTTCGATGAGTCGCGAGCGGCCTTCCCAGTCTGCAAGCTTTGACGGAGTTTTGTCTCCGCCCGCCTTCATCAGCCTTCGGCTGCTTCCTCGAGAGCCGGCTCGACCGGAACTTCGGAGGATGCGCCGAGATCACGGCCGGAAGAGCTCTGCTGGCGCGCAATGCCGTCGATGGCAGCGCGGGAGATCAGCTCGCAATACAGGGCGATGGCGCGCGATGCGTCGTCGTTGCCCGGGATCGGATAGTCGATCAGGTCCGGATCGCAGTTCGAATCGATGATGGCGACGACCGGGATGCCGAGGCGCTTGGCTTCGTCGATCGCGATCTTTTCCTTGTTGGTGTCGATGATGAACATCAGGTCGGGCGTGCCGCCCATATCGCGGATACCGCCGAGAGCCTTGTCGAGCTTTTCACGCTCGCGCTCGAGGTTCAGGCGTTCCTTCTTGGTGAAGCCCTGCGCTTCGCCATTGAGGATCTCGTCGAGCTTGCGCAGGCGCTGGATCGAGTTGGAGATCGTCTTCCAGTTCGTCATCATGCCGCCGAGCCAGCGCGAGTTGACGTAGTACTGGGCCGAGCGCTTGGCGCTGTCGGCGATGATCTCGGACGCCTGGCGCTTGGTGCCGACGAAGAGAACGCGGCCGCCGCGGGCGACGGTGTCGCTGACGACCTGGAGGGCGCGCGACAGCATCGGAACGGTCTGGGCCAGGTCGATGATGTGGATGTTGTTGCGATCGCCGAAGATATACGGCTTCATCTTCGGGTTCCAGCGATGGGTCTGGTGGCCGAAGTGGACGCCTGCTTCAAGAAGCTGACGCATAGAAAAATCAGGCAATGCCATGCCTTGTTACTCCTTTTCCGGTTGAACCTCCGCAAGACGAACAGCACCCTCTTCGAGAATGCCACCGGCGGAACAGCCCGGATTTCTCCCGGGCGATCCCATGCCTTACGTGTGGAATGCCGGTGCCCATACATTCGAATTGGCACGAAAGCAAGGCCCATGCTGGAAAAACCGATCCAACGCCCTATGCAGGACAACAATTGACGTCATCGCAGCGGAAGATCAGCTTGCTGACGGCACTTTGACCGTTGCTGATCGGCGAGCCCGGCGTTTTCCGATCGCTGGAGCTGCGGCCTACTTGCAGACCTCAGCCTTGTGATCGAGCAGCTCGAGCTTGGCAAGCTTCCCGGTCAGGACGAAATCGCCATAATCCATCGTCAGGTCGCGGGTGATGCCGTTCTCGTAGAGCTTGAACGACATGCGATAGACCGGCACCGAATCCGATTTTGCATTCTCGTTGAAATAGGCAATGGTCACCGGCCAGAAGGCTGTCTTCGAGAAGGCGCCGGCATTGCCGGCGTCGGCTTCCTCGGCAGCGGGCGTTTCCTGCTTGCCGACGATCGTCGTCGTCACCAGCGACTTGTCGCCGTCATCGGAACCGTCGAAAACGCGGGCTTCGAAGAAACGTTTTCCCTCCTTGGCGTTCTGGATCACATCGAGCATATGCTCTGTCGGAAAGCGGCTTTCGCCAAGCTGCAGCTCGCGGCTCGCCGGCTGCTTGAGATCGACCTTGACGCCATCGGCCTGATTTTCGGCCGCGCCGTTGACCTCCTTGTCGAGTTGGTCGTCGGTGAAGGATTTGGTGTCGAAGGTAAATTTGCGGTCCTTCAGGTTCTCGAAGGTCTTTGTCTGCTGATCGCTGACGCGCACGCTGTCGCCGGTATCGATCTGCGTCACGAAGCGGAAATTTGTAGTGAAGCCCTGGCAATAGCTGCCGTCGAATTCATAGACCATGCGGCCGTACATGGAGGCGATGCCGGAGCGGTCCGACGCGTCCTTCAATTCCAGATCGTAGACCGCGCGATGGGCGACGAGGCCGGTCGCGATCGCAGCACTTGCCGCAGGCGCAGCCGCCCATGCATGGGCGGAAAGGCCGGCGAGAAGCAGAGCGGCTAGACTCGATCGGAACATTCATTCACTCCTGTTGGACTCGGCCGCGATGTTATAAGAAAGCTTTCGGCCAAATCGAGGCTCGAAGCTGTCATATTAAAGATTCTAGTCTTGATGCATAATTTTTGAAACATTGACAACAAAAGCGGAGACGAAAATGTCCAATGAAATTGCTGCGCGCCTGAGCGAGATGGGGATAACCCTGCCTGAAGCTGCGGCACCTGCCGCAAACTACGTTCCGTATGTGATCAGCGGCAATCTTCTCTACATCTCCGGACAGCTGCCGCTCGAAGGGGGCAAGGTCGCGGTATCCGGCCATCTCGGCAAAACGGTCGACGTTGCGAGCGGCCAGCGCGGCGCCGAGCTCTGCGCCATCAACATCCTCGCCCAGGCCAAAGCTGCGCTCGGCGGCGACCTCGGCCGCATCCGGCGCGTCATCAAGCTGAACGGATTCGTCGCCTCGGCGCCCGACTTCATCGAGCAGCATCTCGTCATCAACGGCGCTTCGAACCTGATCGCCGGTGTGCTCGGCGAGGCCGGCAAACATGCGCGCGCCGCCGTCGGCATGGCCGCTCTGCCGCTCAACGCCGCCGTCGAGATCGACGCTATCATGGAAATCGCAGAATGACCAATGCGGACTGGATCAAGGACGTGCCGGTCGCCCATCGCGGCTATCACGACCTGAATAAGCTTGTCTGGGAAAATACGCTTTCGGCCTTCTCGCGCGCGGTCGAAGCCGGCTTTGCGATCGAATGCGACCTGCATTACGCCTCCGACGGCGTACCGATCATCTTTCATGACGAGGATCTTCAGCGTCTGTGCAATCTGAACGGCGACGTCCGCGAGCGCACCTCCAGGGAACTCGGGCTGATCGCCGTCGGCGGCACGGGCGACAAGGTGCCGACGCTCCGCCAGCTCCTGGACCTCGTCAAGGGCAAGGTGCCGCTGGTGCTGGAGCTGAAGGGCCGTGAGGCCGACGACGAGGGTTTTGCCGAATCCGTGCTCGAAGTACTCGAAGGCTATGAAGGCAAGGTGGCGCTGATGAGCTTCGACCATTGGCTGCTGCGCGATCTGAAGGCGCTTGATGCACCCTACCCGCTCGGATTGACGGCCGACGGCAATACGCCGGAGCAGTTCAGAACACATGCGCAGGCGATGGAGATCGGTTTGGATTTCATCTCCTATTATTATGGCGATCTGCCGAATGCCTTCATCACAGGCGAACGCGAAAAGGGCTTGCCTGTAATCACCTGGACGGTGCGTGACGAAGAGGCATGCCGGCGTACATTCCAAAACGCCGACCAGATGACCTTCGAAGGCTTCGATCCGCGCGAGGCCGTTTGATGCTCGCTTTTTGGCCAAGATCATGCGCAGACTGAGGTAGAGCCGAACCGTCCCCTCCCCACAGGCTTCGCATTTGCCCCATGACCGATGAACTATCCATTCGCGTAGAACGCTCCTTCACCGCGATTTCCCCGGAGAGCTGGTCCAGGCTTTCCGGGGCGTCGAAGACTTGCAGCACGCTTGCCTACAATCCCTTCGTCTCGCACGCTTTTTTATCGTCGCTGGAGGAATCCGGCTCGGCCGCCGCCGAAACCGGCTGGCTCGGCCATCACCTGCTGCTCGAAACCGATCGCGGCGAGCTGATCGGCGCCCTGCCCGGCTATCTCAAAAGCCACAGCCAAGGGGAATATGTCTTCGACCATGGCTGGGCCGACGCCTTCGAGCGGGCCGGCGGGCGCTATTATCCCAAGCTGCAGTGCTCGATCCCGTTCACGCCGGCGACGGGGCCGCGTCTTCTCGTCGCCGAAGGGCTGCAGCGATTGCCGATCCAGAGCGCGATCGCCGAAAGCCTGAAAGAGGTCGTGCGCCGGCTCGGTGTTTCCTCGGCCCATATTACCTTCGTCCCTGATGAAGAGATCGGCGTCTTCGAGATGGATGGCTATCTGCACCGCACCGACCAGCAGTTCCATTTCATCAATGACGGCTACGCCAATCACGACGAGTTTCTCGAAACGCTCGCTTCGCGCAAACGCAAAGCATTGCGCAAGGAGCGCCGCGCCGCGCTCGAGAACGGGATCAGCGTCGATTGGCTGACCGGCCGCGATCTGACGGAGCGGATCTGGGACCAGTTCTTCAAATTCTACATGGATACCGGCGGCCGCAAATGGGGCCGGCCCTATCTCACCCGCAAATTCTACTCGCTGATCGGCGAGCGCATGGCCGACGATATCTTGCTCGTCATGGCCAAGCGCGACGGGCGCTATATTGCCGGCGCGATCAATTTCATCGGCGGCGATACGCTCTACGGCCGTCACTGGGGCTGCATTGAGGACCACCCCTTCCTGCATTTCGAGGTCTGCTATCACCAGGCGATCGACTTCGCCCTGGCGAAAGGGTTGAAACGGGTCGAGGCCGGGGCGCAGGGCGAACATAAGCTCGCCCGCGGCTACCTGCCGGTGACGACGCACTCCGCTCATTATGTCGCTCATGCCGGACTGCGCCGCGCGATCGGCGATTATCTCGCGCGCGAGCGTGCCGATGTCGAACATATGAGCGAGGTGCTGGCCGAACACAGCCCCTTCCGCAAGGGTGAGCGTCAGCAGGAGGATTGACGCCGCCCCGCCGAGCGCGCTACCCGATCAATGGAACGTGAGGAGATTTCGCGATGACCAGCGCTTATGACGACAACAATATCTTCGCCAAGATCTTGCGCGGCGAAATTCCCTCGCACCGAATCTACGAGGACCAGCATACGCTCGCCTTCATGGATGTGATGCCGCAGGCGCCGGGCCACGTGCTCGTCGTTCCGAAGGCGCCTTCGCGCAATATCCTCGATGCCGATCCCGCCACCCTCGTCCATGCCATTACCGTCGTTCAAAAGGTCGCCCAGGCGGTTCAGGAAGTTTTCGACGCCGATGGCGTGTTCATCGCCCAGTTCAACGAACCGGCGGCTGGACAAACGGTGTTCCATCTGCATTTCCACATCATCCCCCGCCATGAGGGCGTGGCGCTCAAGCCGCATTCCGGCAAGATGGAAGACGGCGCGGTACTCGCCGCCAATGCCGAAAAAATCCGGGCGGCCCTGGCGTAACGCGGATCTCTGCCAACGAGGGAAACAAAAAAGGCCGCGGGTGACGCGGCCTTTTCCAATTCGGTGACGAGCCCTCACTTCTTGCGCGGAACCTTGGGAACCGTGCTTCCCTTCTTCGGTGCGTCGCGGACTTCGGGCTCGGCCTGCGGGACCGTCTTGGCACGGGTCTTGCGGGCCGTCTTCGTCTTCAGCTCGCCATCATCCTCGTCGTCAGCTTCGGGATGCACGACCTCGGCCTCGGGTTTCGGCTTGATCGGCGCCGTATCCGGAATGGCTTCCAGCAGAATGCCGGGCTTGCCATCTTCCTTCGGGCCGACGGTGACGTTGACGACGCCGCCCTTCTTCAGCTTGCCGAAGAGGATTTCGTTGGCGAGCGGCTTCTTGATCGTGTCCTGGATCACCCGGGCCAGCGGGCGGGCGCCCATCTTCTCGTCGTAACCCTTTTCTGCAAGCCAGGCGATCGCATCCTCATGCAGGTCGAAGGTGACGTTCCTTTCGGAAAGCTGGGCCTCCAGCTGCATGATGAACTTCTGAACGACCTTGTGAATGACAGCCGTCGGCAGCGCCGCGAAGGGAATGATCGCGTCGAGACGGTTGCGGAATTCCGGCGTGAAGAGACGGGTCAGCGCCTCCTCGTCCTCGCCAGTGCGCTTGGACGAACCGAAGCCGATCGCCGCCTTGGCCATTTCGGAGGCGCCCGCATTCGTCGTCATGATCAGGATGACGTTGCGGAAGTCGATCTTCTTGCCATTATGGTCGGTCAGCGTGCCATGGTCCATGACCTGCAGCAGGATGTTGTAGATATCCGGATGCGCCTTCTCGATTTCGTCGAGCAGGACCACGCAATGCGGATGCTGGTCGACGCCATCGGTCAAGAGGCCACCCTGGTCGAAGCCGACATAGCCGGGAGGTGCGCCGAGCAGACGCGAGACCGTGTGCCGCTCCATATATTCCGACATGTCGAAGCGCAGGAGCTCGACGCCGAGCGACGCTGCCAGCTGCTTTGCCACCTCGGTCTTGCCGACGCCGGTCGGACCGGAGAAGACATAGGCGCCGATCGGCTTGTTCGGCTCGCGAAGGCCGGCACGCGCCAGCTTGATCGAGGTCGAAAGAGCTTCGATCGCGATGTCCTGTCCGTAGACCACCGAACGCAGTTCCTGCTCGAGATTGGCAAGCACCGCCTCGTCGTCCTTGGAGACAGTCTTCGGCGGAATGCGCGCCATCGTGGCGACGGTCGCCTCGATCTCCTTCTCGGTGATCAGCTTGCGGCGCTTTGACGGCGGCAGCAGCATCTGGGCCGCACCCGTTTCGTCGATCACGTCGATCGCCTTATCGGGCAACTTGCGGTCGGAGATGTAGCGGGCCGACAGTTCGACGGCCGACTTGATGGCGTCGTTCGAATAACGCAGATGATGATACTCTTCGAAATAGGGCTTCAGGCCCTTCATGATCTCGATCGCGTCATCGATCGACGGTTCGCTGACGTCGATCTTCTGGAAACGACGGACCAGCGCCCGGTCCTTCTCGAAGAACTGGCGATATTCCTTGTAGGTGGTCGAACCGATGCAGCGGATGGCGCCGGATGACAGCGCCGGCTTTAGCAAGTTCGATGCATCCATCGCCCCGCCTGAGGTGGCGCCGGCGCCGATCACCGTATGGATTTCGTCGATGAAGAGGACGGCGCCCGGATATTCTTCCAGCTCCTTGACGACCTGCTTCAGACGTTCCTCGAAGTCGCCACGGTAGCGTGTGCCGGCAAGCAGCGTGCCCATATCGAGCGAGAAGATCGTCGCATCGGCGAGCGCCTCGGGAACCTTCCCTTCGACGATGCGCTTGGCAAGACCTTCGGCTATCGCCGTCTTGCCGACGCCGGGATCACCGACATAGAGCGGGTTGTTCTTCGAACGACGGCACAGGATCTGGATGGTGCGGTTGACCTCGGCATGACGGCCGATCAGCGGATCGATCTTGCCGCCCTTGGCCTTCTCGTTGAGATTGACGCAGTAGGCCTTGAGCGCATCCTGCTGCTTTTTGGGACCGCCCTCTTCCTCGCCGCCGCGCGCCGTCGGCTTGCTCTCGGCCTCCTCCTCGGCGCCGCGCGGAGTGCGGGTCTCCGACGCGCCTGGCCGCTTGCCGATGCCGTGGGAGATGTAGTTGACGGCATCGTAGCGGGTCATCTCCTGTTCCTGCAGGAAATAGGCGGCATGGCTTTCGCGCTCGGCGAAGATCGCAACGAGCACGTTGGCGCCGGTCACTTCCTCGCGACCGGACGATTGCACATGGATGACGGCCCGCTGGATGACACGTTGGAAGCCGGAGGTCGGCTTCGAATCCTCGTCGTAACCCGTGATCAGATTGGACAGTTCGTTATCGACATATTCGACGAGCGTCTTGCGCAGCGCGTCGAGATCGACATTGCACGCGCCCATGACCGCGGCCGCATCGGCATCATCGATCAGTGCGAGCAGCAGATGCTCGAGCGTCGCATATTCATGATGCCGCTCGTTGGCAAAGGTCAGTGCCTGATGGAGCGCCTTCTCTAAGCTAGGCGAAAATGTTGGCACGTTGAGATCCTCACTTCTTTTCCATGACGCATTGCAGCGGATGCTGGTGCTGCCGGGCGAAGTCCATCACCTGGCTGACCTTCGTTTCCGCCACCTCGTATGTGAATATTCCGCACTCGCCGACGCCGTGATTGTGGACATGGAGCATGATGCGGGTGGCACTTTCACGGTCCTTCTGAAAAAAACGCTCCAGAATATGAATGACGAATTCCATTGGCGTATAATCGTCATTCAAAAGCAGCACGCGATAGAGGTTGGGCTTCTTGGTCTTCGGCTTGGTGCGCGTGATGACCGAGGTTCCGCGATTTCCGTTATCCCCGTTCCTTTCGCTGTCGTTCTGCATCCGGATCGGCTTTGCGATCATTGTCATTCATTCCTCGATCAATCCGGCGGAGCATGGGAGGGCGCTTTTCCCGCCGAATATCTGAAACACTAACTTAGTTCATAATAGGCCGATTTTAAGCCCCCTGTCAGACACTGCAATCAAGAAATGCCGGCATGCACGGGAAAGACCAAAAAAGTCCCCGGCCTGTCGAATGTGAAGGTTGCAGCGAAAGAGGAAACAAAAAGACCGGCCACAAATGTGTAGCCGGTCCTCGATTTTCAATATGCAGCGCAGGTTGCGCCGTTAAGATCAGTTCACGCAGCGGCAGGCGCAGCCGGCTGCGCCGACTTGGTGGTCTTGACGACGGCAGCGGCAATCGGAGCCTCGTAGGGCTTGTAGGCCGACTTGGCGAGGTCGGCGTACATTTCGCCGAGCTTGGTCGTTTCGGAGACGAAGCTCTCATAGGCAGATTTGACATAGCTGGTCTGCAGCTCGAAGACGGCCTCGAAGCTCTTGGCGCCGGCGAGGGTTTCGAAGTGCGTCACCGCATCCTGAAAGGATTTCTTCGAATATTCAGCGGCTTCGGCAGCGATCGCCTGAAAGCCCTTGGCCGTGTCGGAATAAGTTCTCAGCGCCGTGTCGACGGCTTCCTTGCTCTTCCTGTTTGCATCGTCAAAGTTGAACATGAGCCATCCTCCGTTTGGGCTGTTAGTGCCGGCAGGGTAGCTGCAACGCACAAATAGTCAAGTAGTCTTGTGCGACGCAAAACATCTACAGGTTGCGCTACGGAGACAAAACAAAGCAAGCGCGCCGGTGAACGTACGTCTTTAACGGTTTTTGCTAATATATAGCACAATGCTACAACCATGCGTTTTAAAGAAATTTTGATTCGACAGCAAAAAAACAAAAAAAGACCGGGCGGATGGCGCCGCCCGGTCCACTTCAAGCTCTCACGCGCGATTAAAGATCGACGTCGAGGATCGCCATCGAAAAGTTGTAAGAGCGGTCGCCGTCTTCGTCATCGACATAGACGACGCCCAGAAATTCTTCGCCCAGATAGACTTCCGCAGAATCATTCTTGCGCGGACGCGCCTTGACGACGATCTGCGGGTTGAGCGTACGTTTGAAGTAGGCGTCGAGCTTCTTGATTTCTTCTGGCTTCACTCTGTCATCTCCGTAAGCGGTCTTGATTGGCCGCTTCTTGCACACGAAAAGCAGCGGTGTAAAGGCAAGGTTGCCACTTGGCGACGACTGTCCCCGCCCGGTGCCCGCCGACCTTCCCTCATCCCTTTATCTAGCGCTCAGATATCGGCGCCAATCACCTGATCCATATTGCGCGACGGCTCGGAACAACCGGCCTCGCCGACGACCTTGGCCGGAACGCCTGCGACCGTCTTCTTCGGCGGCACTGCTTTCAGCACCACGGAACCTGCGGCAACGCGCGAGCAGTAACCGATCTCGATATTGCCGAGGATCTTCGCGCCGGCGCCGATCATGACGCCGCTGCCGATCTTTGGGTGGCGATCGGCGCCCTCTTTGCCGGTGCCGCCGAGCGTCACACCATGCAGGATCGAAACATTGTCGCCGATGACGGCCGTCTCGCCGACGACGAGGCCGGTGGCGTGGTCAAGGAAGATGCCCTTGCCGATACGCGCGGCCGGATTGATGTCGGTCTGGAAGACGCTGGAGGAACGGCTCTGCAGATAGAGCGCAAAATCACGCCGACCGCGGTTCAGCAGCCAGTGGGCCAGACGATGGGTCTGCAGCGCATGGAAACCTTTGAAATAAAGCACCGCCTCCATGAAGCGCAGGCAGGCGGGATCGCGGTCGTAGATGGCCTGGATGTCGACGCGAAGAATGGAGCTCCACTCCGGCCAGTCGAGCAGCATTTCCTCGAAGGTCTGACGCAGCAGGTTCGCCTGCATATCTGGATGGTCGAGACGTTCGCAGATGCGGTGGATGACGCATTCCTCAAGCGAATGGTAATTGATGACCGTCGAGTAGAGAAAGGCGGCAAGAACCGGGTCTTTTTCGGCCGCGATCCGAGCTTCCTCGCGCAGGCTGTCCCAGATGGGATCCATCACCTTCAGCGGATGGCCTGTCTCAAAAGCACGAATATCTGTCTTGGCGACCATCGCCGCTCTCCTCGTTGCCAGCCGGAATGCCGTTTTCGGAATGCCCATATATAGTGGAAAACGCCCATAACATAAATGGGTGCCGTCACCATGGTTTTTTAGCATGGTTTTTCGGCATCACGATGATGTCACCCCTCAGCGACCCTTGCGTAGAAGGCCAGCACCGCCTGCTTGAAAACCTTGTCGCCGACGGCGAGCATGTGATCACGGCCGGGAATATCGAGCGCTTCGGCCTCGGGCATCAGGGCAGCCAACTCCTGCGGAGAGCCGGCAATATCGTCCTTGGTGCCGACACCGATCAGGGTTGGCATGTCGAGCTTGCCCATATCGGAGCGAGCGACAAGGTCGCGCGAGCCGCGTATGCAGGCGGCGAGCGCAGTACGGTCGCTCTTCGTCTGCTCGGCGAAGGCGCGGAACATGCGGCCGCGGTCATGCGTCACGACCTCCAGCGACGGAGCCAGCAACGCATCGGCGATCGGGTCCCAGTCGCCGACCCCATCGGTCATGCCGATGCCGAGACCGCCGAGCACCAGCGAGCGGATGCGATGGGGATTGGCGAGTGCCGCAAAGACGGAGATGCGCGCGCCCATCGAATAGCCCATGAGATTGGCCTCGGGAATACCGAGATGGTCAAGCAAGGCGATCGCATCGCCGGCCATGACCCAGGGGCGATAGGCTTCGGCGTCGTGCGGCTTGTCGCTTGCGCCATGGCCGCGATTGTCGATGGCGACGACCCGGTAGCCGGCATCGCCTAACGTCTTCAGCCAGCCCGGATGCACCCAGTTGACGTTGGCCGTCGAGGCAAAGCCATGGATCAGCAAGACAGGCGAGCCGGAAGGATCGCCCTCGTCGAAAAAAGCGATGTTCAATCCGTCATGGGTGAAGCTTGAAAATGCAGGTATATTCAGGTTCATCGGGCCTTCCTTCTGGCGCGACCATAGTCGAGCCGCCTCTCGGCGGGAAGCCAAAATTGTGGGTAAAAACTGTGCCCGGCGCAGCGCTTTGGCTCTACACATTTGCGGCGAAGGCTTATAAGGTTCGCGCACTTTCAAAGCATTCGGAGAGCGACATGGCCGGCCACAACATTCCCCACTTCCAGAACGACGGCGGTCACCGCGTCATCGAAGTCGGCGTCAAGGAATTCATGTGCACCGGCGCTTCGGTGCCTTTCGACCATCCGCATATCTTCATCGACATGGGCGACGACAATGAAAAGGTCTGTTCCTATTGCTCGACGCTTTACCGTTATAATTCTTCTCTCAAACCGAGCCAGACCAATCCGGCCGGCTGCGTTTTCCACGTGAAGGCGGCGTAACCGTCCAGAATTCGGATCGGACTGATAATGCCGGTCGAACATGCCGCCATCATCGGCGCCGGCATTGCCGGGCTGACCGCTGCGCTTGCGCTTTCGCGGCGGGGCATCAGCTCGGAGATTTTCGAGCAGGCGGATGAGCTTGTCGAAGTCGGCGCCGGCTTGCAGGTTTCGCCGAACGCCTCCCGCATCCTGGCAGAACTCGGTGTCCTCGAGGGACTTTCAAAAGTCTGGCTCGAACCGGAGACGATCCGGCTGATGTCAGGCGCTTCGCTGCGCCAACTTGCGGCTGTACCGGCCGGCAAATTCGCGCGGCAGCGCTGGGGGGCACCCTATGGCGTGCTGCACCGCGCCACATTGCAGAATGCGCTCCTCACCGCGGTCGAGGCCGATCCGCTCTGCCGGCTTCATCTTGGTGTGCGAATGGATTCGAATTCGCCGCCCGTCGAGCGGGCCGCCGATGTCGTCATCGGCGCGGACGGCGTCTGGTCGAAGCTCCGGCAATCCGTACCCGGCAGCCCCTTGCCGCGTTTTTCCGGCAACATCGCCTACCGCTTCACTCTTGCCGAAGGCGAGGCGCCGGGCTTTCTCGACCGGACAAGCGTTTCGGCTTTCCTTGGCGGATCGGCGCATCTCGTCTGCTATCCGCTGAAGGAGACGGGCAGCATCAACATGGTGGCGATCACCGCGGGCAATACCGCGCCGCAGGCCTGGCGAAACGAGCCGACGGCAGAGCAGTGCGCGCGGCTCCGGGCGCAGCTTTCCGGCTGGAACACCGCGATCGTGTCGCTGCTCGATAAACAGCCGAAGCTGACGTTCTGGCCGCTCTTCGAAACCACATCGGGCGCGTGGCAGGACGGCCGAAGGACGGTTCTGATCGGCGACGCCGCGCATGCGATGATGCCCTTTGCCGCTCAGGGAGCGGCCATGGCGATCGAAGACGCCTACGAACTTGCCACTTTTCTTTCGAACCGCCCGGCGGCGGAGGCACTGGGCCTCTTTGAGAGGCATCGTATGCCGCGCATTGCAAAGCTTCGCCAGCGCGGCGCCTTCAACAAATTTGCCTATCATGCGAAGGGGCCGATCCGGATCGGCCGCGACCTGGTGCTCGGCCTGAAGTCGCCGCAAAGCCTGGCGGCCGGTCTCGACTGGATCTATGGCTACCGGGCTCATAGCACGCTGTCTGGCGCCGCAAGCGGCCGCAGCGCCTAAAGCGCGCGTCGCGATCTTTCAGATCCGCTCCTTGCGCTTTAGGTGTTTGTTTTACGCCGCAATGGCTCAGACGGCGCTTGCCGCCGCAAAACCTCGTTCGATATCGGCCTTCAGGTCGGCCACGTCTTCAAGGCCGATCTGCAGCCGGATGACGGGCCCCTCCTTCGGGGCCTTCGCGATCTTGCGGTCGTTCAGATTGGCGTGCAGCGCAAGGCTTTCAAAGCCGCCCCAGGAATAGCCGAGACCGAAAATCCTCAGCGCGTCGAGGAAGGCATGGGCCTTCGCCTTGAATTTCTCGGGGCCCTCAGCGGCAAGCACGAAGGAAAAGATACCGCTGGCGCCCTTGAAATCGCGCTTCCAGATAGTATGAGAGGGAAAGCTCGGCAGCGCCGGATGCAGCACGCGGGCGACATCCTCCCTGCCCTCCAGCCATTCGGCGATATCAAGGGCGCTTTCATAATGGCGCTCGAGGCGCAGGCCCATGCTGCGCAATCCGCGCAGGATCTGATAGGCATCGTCGGGCGCGCCGCAGATGCCGAGGGCGCCGTTCGTCTCCTTGAGACGCTCCCAGTGCTTGCCATTGGCCGATACCGTTCCGAGCAGGATATCGGAATGGCCGGACGGATATTTCGTCGCCGCGTGGATGGAGATATCGACGCCGTGATCGAGCGGCCTGAAATAGAGCGGCGTTGCCCAGGTATTGTCCATCATGACGACGGCGCCGAGACGATGCGCGACGGCCGCGATTGCCGGGATATCCTGCATTTCGAAGGTATTGGAGCCGGGAGCCTCGGTATGGACGATCTTGGTGTTCGGCCGGAACAGCGCCTCGATGCCGGCGCCGATCGCGGGATCATAATATTCCACCTCGACGCCGAGCCGCTTCAGCATCGTATCGCAGAAATGGCGGGTCGGGCCATAAACCGAATCGACGACCAGCGCGTGATCGCCGGCGGCGCTGAACCCGAGGAACGGAATGGTGACCGCTGCCAGCCCCGAGGGAACGAGGATCGTGCCGGCCGAACCTTCGAGCGCGTCGATCGCTTCGCAGAGCGCGTCCGTCGTCGGCGTACCGCGCGTTCCATAGGTATATTTCTGCGAGCGCGTGTCCATCGTCGCCGCATTCGGAAACAGGACCGTCGAGGCATGCACGACCGGCGGATTGACGAAGCCGTGATAGTCGAAGGGGTCGTTGCCAATATGGGTCAGGCGGGTATTGATGCCGGCGGTCTGCAGCAAGCTGTCTTTGTCTTTCATGTCGGAAAAAGCCTTTGGCGGGGGGCGCAAAATCAGACTTTTGGACCCCTCGACCGGCCTGGTCAACCCCTCGAAGAGGGGGACAGCTGTCGCTGGGTTTTTCTAAATTCGCGTTATTTTTCCGCAATAGGGCGCTCATTTCCTAGCCAACCGCCTTCGAATGTGGCGCAATCCGGCAAAATGCTGAATTTTGCCGCAATTATTGATCGCGACACTTGACCATGGTGACATTTGCGACTGTGATAGGGTACTCGCGCCGGGAGGGTGTCGAGACGATGGGGGTGGCAGAGTTTTCCGCCGGAACGCCCCACAAGAAAATATAATACAACGGAAAAGGTTGGGAAAAAAATGAAGAACAAGCTTCTGTCCGCCGCGATCGGCGCAGCAGTTTTCGCTCTTGGCGCCTCGGCTGCTTCGGCCACGACTCTCGGTGATGTAAAGGCAAAGGGTTTCATTCAGTGCGGCGTCAACACCGGCCTCGCCGGCTTCGCCGCGCCTGACGCTTCCGGCAACTGGGCGGGCTTCGACGTCGACTTCTGCAAGGCTGTCGCTTCGGCCGTGTTCGGCGACCCTACCAAGGTGAAGTTCACCCCGCTCAGCGCCGCCAATCGCTTCCCTGCCCTGCAGTCGGGCGAAATCGACGTGCTCGCCCGAAATACGACCTGGTCGATCAACCGCGATACGGCACTCGGCCTGAACTTCCGTTTCGTCAACTATTATGACGGCCAGGGCTTCATGGTCCGCAAGAGCCTCAACGTGAAGTCGGCATTGGAACTCTCCGGCGCGTCCGTGTGCGTCCAGTCGGGCACGACCACCGAGCTCAACCTCGCCGACTATTTCAAGGCGAACAACCTTCAGTACAATCCGGTCGTCTTCGAAAAGCTGGACGAGGTCAACGCCGCCTATGATGCCGGCCGTTGCGACGTCTACACCACCGACCAGTCCGGTCTCTATTCGCTGCGCCTGACGCTGAAGAATCCGGACGAACACGCGATCCTGCCGGAAATCATCTCCAAGGAACCGCTCGCCCCGGCCGTTCGTCAAGGTGACGACCAGTGGTTCGATATCGTCAGCTGGGTCGGCTATGCCATGATCAATGCTGAAGAATTCGGCATCACCCAGGCCAATGTCGACGACATGAAGAACTCGCCGAACCCTGACATCAAGCGCTTCCTCGGCGTCGAGGCGGATACCAAGATCGGCACCGATCTCGGCCTGACCAACGACTGGGCTTACAACATCGTAAAGAACGTCGGCAATTACGGCGAAGTCTTCGAGCGCAACATCGGCCAGGGCAGCCCGCTCAAGATCGCGCGCGGTCTCAACGCCCTGTGGAACAAGGGCGGCATTCAGTACGCTCCGCCGGTTCGCTGAGCGCGTCACGTATGAAGACGGAAAGGCGGGCGACCGCCTTTCCTCCTCCAATAAAAAAGCTCCGAAAAGGAGCATAATGGGGAATTGGCCAAGCATGACGCACCAGGCTTTGGATTCAACACGTTTATCCAGAGGCGGCTGGAGCTTTCAGTCCGCGCTCTACGACCCGACAATTCGGGGCATTTTCTTCCAGGTTCTCACCATCGTCCTGCTGGTCGTCTTCGTCTGGTGGGTTGCGCACAACACTGCCGTCAATCTGGCGCGCGCCAACATCGCGTCGGGCTTCGGCTTTCTGAACGGCCGTGCCGGCTTCGAGGTCGGTCAGTCGCTGATCGCCTATTCGAGTGATTCGACCTACGGCCGCGCGCTGGTCGTCGGCCTTCTGAATACAATCCTGATCGCCGTTACCGGCATCATCACCGCCACCATCATCGGCTTCATCATTGGCATCGGCCGCCTGTCGAGGAACTGGCTGATTGCCAAGCTGTGCACGGTTTATGTCGAAGTCTTCCGCAACATCCCGCCGCTGCTTGTCATCTTCTTCTGGTATTCGGGCGTTCTGGCGGTTCTGCCGAATGCGCGCGAGTCGCTGCATCTGCCGCTCGGAGCGTATTTGAACAACCGTGGCCTTTCCTTTCCCAAACCGATTTTCGGCGAGACTTTCTGGCTCGTCGGCGTCGCCTTCGTCGTCGCGATCATCGCCGTTATCGTCACGGCCCGATGGGCGCATCGCCGGCAGGCGGCGACAGGTCAGCCGTTCCATACGATCTGGGCTTCGCTCGGGCTGCTGGTCGGCCTGCCGCTTATCGTCTTCCTGGTCGCAGGCGCGCCGCTTTCCTTCGACTATCCGATCGCGGGCAAGTTCAACCTCACCGGCGGCTCCGTCGTCGGGCCGGAATTCATGTCGCTCTTCCTTGCACTTTCCTTCTACACCGCTGCCTTCATCGCTGAAATCGTGCGCGCAGGCATTCGCGGCGTGCCGAAGGGACAGACGGAAGCTGCAGGCGCACTCGGGCTTCACCCCTCGTCGATCACCCGGCTGGTCGTCATTCCGCAGGCCTTCCGCATCATCATTCCGCCGCTGAGCAGCCAGTATCTCAATCTGACCAAGAACTCGTCGCTGGCGATCGCCATCGGTTTTGCCGATCTGGTCGCCGTCGGTAGCACGACGCTGAATCAGACAGGTCAGGCTGTCGAGGTGATCCTCATCTGGATGGTCATTTACCTCAGCCTCAGTGTCGTCACTTCGCTGTTAATGAACTGGTTCAATGCCAAGATGGCGCTGGTGGAGAGGTAAGATGAGCAACGCTTTCGTCAGAACCGCCATACTGGCGCCGGAGCCGCCGCCCTCAGCAGAGAAAGGCCCGGTCGCTTGGATTCGCCGCAACCTGCTTGCGACGCCCAAGGACATCGTCCTTACCATCCTGGCGCTGGTCTTTGTCGTTTGGGCCCTCCTGCACGCGCTCGACTGGCTCTTCGTGCAGGCGGTTTGGAGCGGTCCGGACCGCACCTTCTGCGCCACTGCCGTACAGGGTGGCATCCAGCCGGATGGCTGGAGCGGTGCATGCTGGGCCTTCGTCAACGCCAAATTCGACCAGTTCATCTTTGGACGCTATCCGCTCGACGAGCGCTGGCGCCCGACGCTGGTCGGTATTCTTTTCGTACTCCTGTTGGTGCCGATGCTCATCCCCTCGGCGCCGCGCAAGGGCGTCAACGCCCTCCTGCTCTTCGGCGTTCTTCCGATCGTTTCCTTCTTTCTGCTTTACGGCGGATTTGGTCTGGAAATCGTCGAGACCCCACTCTGGGGCGGGCTGCTGGTGACGCTGGTGCTCTCTTTTGTCGGCATCGCCGTCTCCTTCCCGCTCGGCATCATCCTGGCGCTGGGAAGGCGCTCGCAGATGCCGGTCATCCGGACGTTCTGCGTCGTTTTCATCGAAGTCGTCCGCGGCGTGCCGCTGATAACGGTCCTGTTCATGGCGAGCGTCATGCTGCCGCTTTTCCTGCCGGCCGGCTGGACCGTGGACAAGCTGTTGCGCGCGATCATCGGGGTATCGATCTTCGCCTCCGCCTATATGGCGGAAGTCATCCGCGGCGGCCTGCAGGCTATTCCCAAGGGCCAGTTCGAGGGGGCGGATTCGCTCGGGTTGGGCTACTGGCAGAAGATGCGGTTGGTCATCATGCCGCAGGCAATCAAGCTGGTGATCCCTGGCATCGTCAACACCTTCATCGGCATGTTCAAGGACACATCGCTGGTGTCGATCATCAGCATGTTCGACCTTCTCGGCATCGTTCGCCTCAACTTCGTCGATCCGAATTGGGCAACCGCAGTAACGCCGCTCACGGGGTTGATATTCGCCGGATTCGCCTTCTGGCTTTTCTGCTTCGGCATGTCGCGCTATTCAGCATTCATCGAACGTCACCTCGACACCGGCCACAAACGATAAAAATGAGGGAAAATAATCATGGCTGAAGCTCCAGCGAAAAAGCTCACCGTTTCCGCAACGGAAGTGGCGATCGAAATCATCAACATGAACAAGTGGTACGGCGATTTCCACGTGCTGCGCGACATCAACCTGAAGGTCATGCGCGGCGAACGCATCGTCATCGCCGGGCCGTCCGGCTCGGGCAAGTCGACGATGATCCGCTGCATCAACCGTCTCGAAGAGCACCAGAAAGGCCAGATCATCGTCGATGGCACCGAGCTCACCAACGATTTGAAGAAGATCGACGAAGTGCGGCGCGAGGTCGGCATGGTGTTCCAGCACTTCAACCTCTTCCCGCACCTGACGATCCTCGAAAATTGCACACTGGCTCCGATCTGGGTGCGCAAGATGCCGAAGAAGCAGGCGGAAGAAATCGCCATGCATTTCCTGAAGCGGGTCAAGATCCCGGAGCAGGCCAATAAATATCCGGGCCAGCTTTCCGGCGGGCAGCAGCAGCGCGTGGCGATCGCCCGGTCGCTGTGCATGAACCCCAAGATCATGCTGTTCGACGAGCCGACTTCGGCGCTCGATCCCGAAATGATCAAGGAAGTGCTGGACACCATGGTCGGCCTCGCGGAAGAAGGGATGACCATGCTCTGCGTCACCCACGAAATGGGTTTTGCCCGCCAGGTCGCCAACCGCGTCATCTTCATGGATCAGGGCCAGATCGTCGAGCAGAACTCGCCGGCCGAATTCTTCGACAATCCGCAGCACGAGCGCACCAAGCTGTTCCTCAGCCAGATCCTGCACTGACCCCCGAACGCTGAACATGAAAGACCCGCCGCACCCCTTCGGGTTCGGCGGGTCTTTCATGTTCAGCGGGCGGCGGTCGCCTGCAACAGACTGCAGATGCGGGTAGGACGGAATCGCCGCCGCTCAGCGGAAGGTGCCGCCCGATTTCCTGGATTGAGTCATTAAGAGAATGGATGCCCGCCGCCACGCTCGGTGGTCCCGGCCATGCCTAGAGCGGTTCAGCTTTTTCATGGAAGCGCAGAACTGCTTAAGTTCTTGTTTTTACGCAATTCCTGACGGAAAGCCGTTTCCCGCTTTTTCTAGAATTGCTCTGACAGCCCATCCCTCTTGCCCGCAGGCGTTGAAACAAATAACCTCCCGCTCGATTACTTCGATGATCAACCATAGGAGAACTAAACCCAATGAGATTGATGGCAGTCGTTGGCGTTGCACTTAGCCTGGGCTGTATTTCGGCCGCAGAATCTCCTTCAAACTATCAATCCTACAGCGGCATTCGGGTCGACACAGACCCTGCCCTCCTCTCTCGATACGACATAGCTCTTAGGTGGTGCGTGCCGGAGGCGGGCTCATGGCGACGCGGGTCGCCGGATCCGCAGAGCCTGCATTATAACGCGGCGCTCAGAAATTGCCTCTACAGGCGCGGCATTGTCGATAGAGGCGTCTACGCTTACCCCATCCCCAAGATTTATTTCGATCATTTTTTGGATCGCTGAGAAGAACCGAACGGATGTAGTCTGCCATAGAACTTCAAAAGCCAGGAACATAAGCACGGCTGTATTGGCGTGGCTTGTCGACGGCGGCGGCCGCATATCAGCTTTTGGCGGCTGTCGGATGGCCGGCCGTTGCCGTCCGGCAATTACCACAGGGATGACGGAAGCTGCAGCGCTGCTTTCAGGGCAACGCGGACCTCAACCGACGGTCGACACCGCCTGTACTTCATGTCATCTCGAACTTCGTAGAACTTGTCGCCGTCGATATAGATAAAATGGCAGCTTGGCTTTTCGCCTTTGCCGGCTGAACAGGCCTTATCGCCTTTGAAGGTGAGTTTCGTTTTCACGTCGATCATTTTGCCGGCGACATCGGCCCTGCCGGTCGTAGTCCCCTTCTTCCAACTCCAAACGAGTTCGGCGGTTACAGGTTTTTTCAGATCGAGAATTTCCACTTCCACCTGCTTGCCGTCAGCAAAAGCTTTGAACTCGTCCCTTGTGGCCTTTTTGCCCCCGCAGGAAGATCAACGGCGTAGGCATTCATTGCATATAGAAATGCAGCAGCGCTTATGCTCGGGAAGATCGCTCTCATACTCTCCCACTAAGAATTGCCAGGGAGGGTACACGCCGTCTACAGCAGCCAAATCCTACCTATTGTAGCTATGAAACAGTATAGCGCAGGTTGAACATATGTAATCCTACGACATTTCAACTTTTCGGCGACATCCTCAGAATTTCTGTCTTTGTATTGGCTGCGTCGCACCACACGAAATAAACCTCTTGCGACGATTACTGGACAGTCTTGGACAATATTATTCGCGTCCGCGATGTATCAAAGATGATCTCCATGGAACTGCTTGCCGCCTGCATGACGACATGACAGCCAACCGAAATCGTCATGGCTCCGGTATCGGAAAGACCAGCCACGAAGAAGATCAATATTTCTCTCTCCTATGGGAGAACTGCGAGGCCGAGAGCGTCTGAACATTCGCCGTGGCGCTCGATGTGACGCCGACGGACCCGCGGCGCAATTGGGATCAGCCGCCTCCATGCCAGATGATGGGTCCGAGCAAATTTCCCTTATAATCTGGCGATTGGAACCCGAGCCGCGGATGAATTGCCCTGCCCACGCCCTCTAAATTGGCGGGGTTCGAGTTCAGGATTGATCAGGATACGCCACCACCTGAAGGGTGTTCTGTCGGCGCGATCACACGCATTTGATGCCGTTGCGCTGAGTATGGGCTTCCGCCAGAGCCTGCGCTTCGAAGGCGAATTTCACCTGCTAGCATGTGTCGGCGGAGGAGCGGTGTGCCCATTATCTAATCAGTCTTGAAAGCGACTCATGATCGAATCGAGCACCCTGGTGAGGGGGCCGGCCTCGCCACGGCCATCTCAATTGGCCCCAATCGTGAAGGCGAAACTGCCAAAAATTGAAAAATTCAGAAAAAATGTTGGATCCCGCGTCGGCGGCAGGATTCCGGTCACATCCATCAGATTTTCCTAATCTTTTCAATAAGCGGATGTCGCTGTGGTTGCAGAAAGAATAATTCGCGGAAAGCGAGACATATATTTTGTCCCAATTTGGGCGAATCGAATTTCCGCAAATATTTCAAAATGTAACTTGGGAGTGATCCGGATATTGTGGCAGCAATATGGCTATGATTCTCAAGTACTTACTGTTTCGGTGCTGTTGCACCATTCAAAACCTCGCCCTATAAACCCCGCCGCAACACATGATTAACTACGAAATATTAGACAACGCTGAAGTTGAGGAACAAAACCATGACAACATACTACGTAGCTTCGAGCAGCAGCGGCGGCGGTAACGGCAGTGCCTCCTCTCCTTTTCGCACGATCAGTGAGGCGATGGCTTCGAACCTTAAGCCTGGCGACGAGGTCGTGGTGAAGGCGGGGACTTACAATGAGGCCATCAACATCGACAAGGACGGCTCGGCGGCAGGCGACATCACGCTGCGCTCGGAAGTGCCGGGCGGGGCGCTGATCCGGCCGCCCGCGGGCTCGTGGAACGCGATCAGCGTCAACGCCAACCACGTGGTCATCGACGGTTTTGACATCGCCGGCGCCAACGGCGACGGGATCGAAGCAAACAATGTCCACCACGTCCAGATTCTCAATAATAAGGTCCACGGCAGCGGGGAGTCGGGCATCCAGTTCAACCAGTCGGACTTCATCCGCATTGAAGGCAACGAGACTTACAATAACGCTTCCACAGGCTGGTTCTCGGGCATCTCGATCTACCAGAACCGGAACATCACCGGCGACACCTCGACTGACGGCTACCGGACGATCGTGCGGAACAACATCTCGCACGACAACATCACGAAGTCGGGTGAGCACACCGATGGCAACGGCATCATCATTGACGATTTCCAGAGCACGCAGGCGAGCGGTAATCCGAACTACACATTCAAGACGCTGGTCGACAACAACCTCGTCTACGGGAACGGCGGCAAAGGTATCCAGGTTACCTGGAGCGACTCCGTCACCGTGAAGAACAACACCGCGTACCACAACAATCAAGACCCGGCGAACACCGGCACCTGGCGGGGCGAGCTCAGCAACTCGGCGTCGAGCAACAACACCTGGGTCAACAACATCGCCGTAGCCGACCCATCGCTGAACAAGAACAATACTGCGATCGATAATACGTCCACCGACGCCTACACCAACAAGAACGTCGTCTGGGCCAACAACATCACCTACAACGGCACGGCCGGACAGGCCTCGGTCAAAACCGATGGCGGCAACGCAATGCCCAGCTCGGCGGACGGCAACAAGCTCGGCGTCGACCCGAAGTTCCTTGGGGCCTCGAGCGACGACTTCCACCTCGGCTCCGGCTCGGCGGCGGTTGACAGCGGAACCAGCAAGTACGGGGTCAGCTCAGTCGATCTCGACGGCGACGCGCGCGTCGTCGGAACTGTCGATATGGGTGCCTACGAATCCGGCTCTGCCCCGGTATCGGGAACGCCAACCGCGCCGACCGCACCGACGCAACCAACAACGCCTACCACCGGTACGCCGACTACCGGGACGCCAACGACGGAAACGCCCACCACGGGAACGCCGACCACCGGGACGCCGACGACGGGAACGCCGACCACGCCGACTACGGAGACCCCAACCACGGGAACGCCGACCACGACGACGAAGCTATACACCGGTACCAACGGCAACGACATCATGCCACACACCGGTCAGTCCAACGGCGGCAACGAAACCTTCAAGGGGCTCGCCGGCAATGACCTGTTGAAGGGCGGCGCCGGCGCGGACGTGCTCGACGGCGGTAGCGGCAATGACACGGCCAGTTACGCGGGCTCCGACGCCGGGGTCCACGTCAGCTTGGCGACTTGGACCGCATCGGGCGGGCACGCCACCGGTGACAAGCTCGTCAGCATCGAAAACCTGATCGGCTCAAGCCATGACGACGTGCTGACCGGCGGCAATAACGGCGGCAACGTTCTCAATGGCGGGGCCGGCGCGGACAAGCTGAACGGCGGCGCCGGCGGGGACGTCATCATCGGCGGTGCCGGGAAGGACATGATGACCGGTGGCACCAGCTCGGATACGTTTGTCTTCAAAACAGCGACGGAAACCGGGTCGGGCTGGGACCGCGACGTCATCACCGACTTCCAGCACGGCGTCGATAAGATCGACCTCTCAGCGATAGATGCGAATGGCTCTGCGCTTGGCGATGCAGCCTTCCATTTCCAGGCACAGGAGAATGCCTTGTTTGACAAGAAGGCTGGCGCGCTCGCCTGGCACTACGAGGACGACCATACCGTTATTCAGGCCGACTTGAACGGCGACGGCGTTCATGACTTCGAGATTCAGCTGCAGGGCCACGTACAGGTGGGGGCAAGCGATTTTCTCCTGTAACTAATACTCGTTGTGGCGGTCGTTCGATCGCCGCAACAATCGGGCTGACAATCGGAAGTATGTCGACGGCGGAGTAAAAACCCGCCACGCGGCGCGCAAGCTTCGGCTACTTCAGCGCGTGGATGAGCAAGCCGGGAGGGCGGAGCCCGAGCGGCGATCCCATCCACGCGCTGCATTTTTTTTACAGGTGTCAGCCCGCCTTTCCGGTGCAGCTTTGCACGTGGCGAAAGCGGTCGCCGTTCATCTCGAGGACGTTGACTTGGCGGGTGATGCGGATCAGCAGAGCGCCCATTCGGCGCTCTGGGCTCTGTCCATTCGTCGAACGGAAGATTGCTGGTGATCAGGTGGCGCCTCTTCGAAGTTTTGCGAAATCAGAGTTCCGCGCCGGTCTAGCGTGTTGTCCTCCGCTTCCAGAGACAGTTGGCCGGGGGGCGGCCGTACGCCGGATTGGCCGGACGACCGTCCAAATGCAAGGGTCCAATGACCAAGCTCCTTCAGGCTGGTGATGGGACAGATTCAAGTCATTGAATTTGTGGCGACCCCTGAAGGAATGCGAATTGTCGAAAATTAATGATTTCAATAAAATCTGCTTATTTTGAGGGGCGAATTAGCGCCTTTGATTCCATTATGCAATTTTGCCAAGCCCCTCGCGACAAACCGCTAAGCTTTCGTTCCGCTGTACACGATGATATCAATGAGAAACGATGTTGCTGTTGGAGTTCTAGGGGTTAGGTGGCGGGACTGTTTAAATCATTGAAGAGAGTGCTGACTGGAAAGATAATCCGACAATCAGACGTTCAAATTATGAACGGCAGTTGCATTATGTCCTTGCGTATTAAACGCGATAGCGGAAGCGGCGGCGTCTATGTGGTGTTAGCCTCTAAAGCATCGGGCAACTATCAATATTACCCTTTCGATGCAGAAGAGTTCGACAGTTTCGTTGATGCTGCTATCGAGATCAGAAAGCGTTACGGTCCGATGAATCGGCTGGTATCGGTCAGACCCAAGCCACCATCAAACCGTGACCCGAGAACACCGCTTACGGTGGTGCTATTAAGCCTCACACAATCCTTCTGAAATAGGCATCGGCTAAACCATAGGGATACCGATTCCGCAGATGCTTGCAAACTCATCTCTGCGACTGTGCATACAGATAATTCTGACCTTAATGCTCTCTTTTCCAGGCGTGGCCGCCGCTACACCTCCATGTCGTGACGATACGTTTGCGAAGGCCAAGCTCGTGGTTGAGGCACGCGTGACATCGTTCTGGATCGGAGCGTCCGGCCTGCTGCTCGGTCCGGATTTTCCGGACCGGATGATACGTATCGATCTGGAAATTAAGAGGGTCATCAAAGGCACGTTCACCGGTAAGAAGGCGACATTGTATGGCTTTCCGTACCCCCCTCCGGATCGATTGCGGGAGCTTGGCACGATGGCTTTGATAGCTGGTCTGGGCGGCCAAGATACCTTTGAATGGGAACTTTCGGCCAACAAATTAGACGACGACGTGTCCTTCTATTCGTTGAACAATTGTAACTACTCCAAATTCCCCATCGACGTTTCACGGTAGCCGTAGCCATTCCATCAGCGCGCCGATCGGCAATGTCCGTTGGTATTTCCGTGTCGGCAAGGGAAGAGAACGCGCCTGAGGGGTGACTGGGGCTCGAAAGAATTCGTCGCCGACTACAAGCGGTGCATGGCCCAGGAAGACACCGAGCCGGAGCCTAGCCGGCACACCCTGCAGTGGCTCGTCGACAAATATCAGGAAAGCGCAGCATTGAAGGGATTAAAGCCGTCAACGCAGCGCGCCCGCGCCAACGTGCTGAAGGCAGTTTGCAAGACAGGCGGCAAGATGATCCTGTCAAAGATCGACAGAGCCACAATCGCAGCCGGCCGCGACCGCCGGGCCGATACCCCTTTTGCGGCGATCTCATACCTCAAGATCATGGGCTATCTTTTTGCTCTGCCGTTGATGCTGGCATTTTGAAGCATAACCCAGCCCGCGACGTGAAGATGCCGAAGGCGAAAACCGATGGCTTCAAGCCTTGGGAAGCAGCCGACGTCGAAAAGTTCTATGCCACCCACCCCGAAGGCTCGCAGGCGCGGCTCGCCAGGGACATGCTGCTTTTCACCGGCCCTCGTCGGTCGGACATCTTCCGAATCGGCCCGCAACACATCAAGGGCGACGTGATCGAGTATCGCGTCGGCAAGAACGACGAGTGGGTTTATATCCCGATGCACCCGGATCTGGAGGCGGTGCTCGAGGTGACGAAAACTGATCACCTCGCTTACCTGGTCACGCCAGTTCACGGCCGGCCGTTCAGGAGCGCGGCCGCATTTGGGAACTGGTTCGGGGACATGTGCGCCGAGGCAGAAGTGGAAGGCCGGGCGCACGGCCTAGGAAAACGCTTGCCCAGCTGCTGGCCGAAAGCGGCAATAGCAACAGCGAACTGAGGCGCGATTTGGCTGGCGAAGCGATGCCATGGCCAACCACTACACGCGCAAGGCCGATAAAAAGAGGTTAGCTATTTCGGGCGCTGCGAAACTGAATGAGAACAGCCTAACCCCTCAATCTAGACCCGATGAGGGGTTCACGCCGGAAAGCGAAACAAAAACAATCCCGTAGAAAATTGATGGCGACCCCTGCAGGAATCGAACCTGCGACAACCTGCTTAGAAGGCAGGTGCTCTATCCAGCTGAGCTAAGGGGCCCACTGCCGGCCGCGCCCAAGAGGCGCGGCCGAATGCAGCATATGTGGACGAGAATTCTCAATGCGTCCAGGGTTGCGTGCGGGTATAGCGGAAATTATCCGGATAGGCCACCACCTGACGGGCCGGGTCCTTCGGCGCGATGACTCGGTATTCGATGCCGTTGCGCTGGGCGTAGGCTTCGGCGAGCGCCTGCGTTTCGAAGGTGAGTTTTACCTGCTGGCGCATATCGCCCGAGGACGTGTAGCCCATGATCGGATCGATCTTGCGCGGCGACTCCTGATCGAATTCAAGCACCCAGAGGTGGGTCTTGGCCTTGCCGGACTGCATGGCGGTCTTAGCAGGACGATAGATCTTGGCAGACATGACTGCGGCATCTCCGAATATGCGGGGGATAGCGCGCCCCGCCTTTCATGGTCTCAATCCCGTTGCCGGGCCTTTGCTTCGTCGTCAGCGACAACGCGAAGAGATGAATTTTGCTTATCCGCGAATCCCCGTTTTTTCAAGAAAAAAGCGGATCGCGACGCCGTAGCCACAGCCACACCGACGATGCGCCAATGTGTTGGGGAAGGCGGCTCAGCACATTCTTCCCTCATGTCGCTTTGCCATCCCAGTCAAAACTACAGGAATTCCGGGCAGTTGCGCAATATTACCAATTGTCTCATGTTGTGATCACAACCTGATTGCCGCAGCCAGCCACCGGCACTAGGTTGCGGCTCAATCGGTTTCAGTGGATTGCACGCATCATGAGACGTTCGGCAGAGTTCAATGCCATTATGATAGGAGCTGTCATCACCGCTTTCTTCTATGTCGTGATCAGCTATGCCCAATATATCGGCCTGATCGCCCGCGGTTGAGGCCGGTCGCTCTGAGTCCAATTCGCTCAACAGATAAATTGACGCCCGAACGAGATTTTCTCTTGCGTCCACAGGCCTGGTGAGAAATCTCAGGCCACGACTGGATTTATGGGTTGCGACGGTGAAGTGAACCGTGTATTCCCGCTGCCAATCACGGCACGGAGTGTAGCGCAGTCTGGTAGCGCATCTGGTTTGGGACCAGAGGGTCGGGAGTTCGAATCTCTCCACTCCGACCATTCAATATCCCAGCGAATTCCTTGATAGGCGCATCGTAGCTGGTGCGCTCGCGACTACGCGCCCGTCACTTCGCCTTCGTCGTCGTGGCGCTCACGATTCTGTCGCCTGGCTTGATTCCGAATTTGCCGACGATGCCGGCATTGAGTTCGACGACGTATTTCACCGGGCCCATCGAATCGATGATGTCGCGTGAATAGGGTTTTGCGTTTTCCTTGATGTGACGGATCGTGCCGGTGTCGTCGGCAAAGAGCATGTCGAGCGGCAGGATGGTGTTCTCCATCCACATGGCGACGCGCCGGGTTTGACCGAAGTCGAAAATCATGCCGGCGTCATCGGCCATTGACTTGCGAAACATCAGCCCGCGGGCGCGCTGATCGCCAGTGGCGGCGACCTCGACGGTGAAATGCAGCATCTTGCCCGCGGCTGTCTGGATGAGCAGCGGCTCCTTGTCGAACCGCATCTCCTCGTCGGCCAAAGCCGGCAGGGCGACCAAGAAAAAAAGCGCCATGACGGCGCTTCTGATCGCATGAAACAGGACGATGCCGCGCATTTCAGTGCGACCGGCTTGCCGGGCTCGGAACGTCGGGATGGATCTCTGCGGCCATCAGGCCCTTTTCGCCGTCGCCGAAGCGGACGAGGACGACCTGGCCAGGGCGCAACTCCGTCAGTCCAAAGCGGCGCAGCGTTTCCATGTGCACAAAAATGTCTTCGGTGCCCTCACCGCGCGTGAGGAAGCCGAAGCCCTTGGTGCGATTGAACCACTTGACGAGCGCGCGCTCGAGCCCGCTCGTCGCGGTGACCTGTACGTGGGTGCGCACCGGCGGCAGCTGCGAGGGATGAATGGCGGTCGACTGATCCATCGAAAGGATCTTGAAGGCCTGGTAGCCGCGCTCGCGACGCTGGATAAGGGCGACGATGCGCGTTCCCTCGAGGATCGTCTGGTAGCCGTCGCGGCGCAGGCAGGTCACGTGCAGGAGAACATCCTGCATGCCGTTATCAGGCACGATGAAGCCGAAGCCCTTGGCGACGTCGAACCACTTGACGACACCGGTGATTTCGACAAGATCGACCGCTTCTGACGACAGCTCGTCGACATCGGTGTATGCGTTCGATGAAATCCTATCAGCCATTATCGCCAGCCCCTCGAATACGCGTCACACTGTTACGGTTAACTGATTCTTGAAATCAAGATTAACATCTTGGTAACGGATAAGCGCAAGTCCTAGTTTTCGGTTATTCCCAGCTGCACATTTTATAAAGATGACTTGCCCGAAGCTGACCTCGGCTCGCCAAAAAGGCCAGCCCCTATAAAGGAGTAGATAGAATGCGTTATCTTCATACGATGGTTCGCGTCAAAGATCTGGACGCTTCGCTCGCCTTCTATACCACGCTGTTCGGACTGGAGGAGATTCGCCGTCACGAAAACGAGAAGGGCCGCTTTACCCTGGTTTTCCTGGCCGCTCGCGACGATCTCGACCGTGCGCGCAGCGAAAAAGCCCCCTGCCTCGAGCTTACCTACAACTGGGATACGGAGGATTATAGCGGAGGACGCAATTTCGGCCACCTCGCCTATGAGGTGGATGATATTTACGCGATCTGCCAAAAGCTGATGGATAACGGCATTACCATCAACCGGCCGCCGCGCGACGGCAACATGGCCTTCGTGCGCTCGCCCGACGGCATTTCGATCGAAATTCTGCAGAAGGGAAGCCCGCTTCCGGCCGCCGAACCCTGGGCTTCGATGGGCAATACCGGCGCCTGGTAAGGGTTTTGGCCGCAAGGCTTTTGCGAAGCTTGCGGCTTTTGCGATTTCGGGTCCGACCGGCGCCTTGGCGCTTGCCGCGACCCGGCCCCTTAGGCAATCTCCCGATGACTCGAAGCGGAGGATGGCGATATTTCGCCGTTTTCCGCATCAACCGGAGACTGATTGCTTGCGTAATATTGAGACGCGGATGCCCATTACCGGCGCATTGCTGATCGCCACCTCGATGCTGGCGGTCTCGGGCTGCGTATCGAGCAAGAAGGCGCTCGATTCCGCCGCGGCCGTTCCGGCGGTTCCGGCGACGGCGGCCGCAGCGCCACAGCTTGGCGCAACGGCGCCCGTGAAATCTGCCCCGCGCTCAGTCTATTCCGACCCCCGGCTCGTCAATGTCTCCGGCGCCCAGGCCGCGCCACAGGTCGTGGCAGGGGATGCGAGTGCCGCCGTCCCGCCGGCCGATCCGGCAATGGCGGCGCCTGCCAATATAGGCGGGCTCGTCATGCAGTCGACACGGATCAACGCGCAGGCGATGAGCATCTTTTCGGATCACCAGCCGCCGCCGCAAAACAACAGCACGTCCACCGTCATTCAGCCGCAAGCCTATGCGCCGACGGACGGAGTGGCACCCGCAAAAAGCAGCGTCTACAGCCAGCCGATCATCCCCTCACAGCCGGCAGCACCGGTGCTGCCGCAGCAATCGTCAGAAAATTCCGACACGAAGCCTGCACTCGGACAAACAGCCTCGCTGGCGACGGGCGCTATCCCGGCCTCGACGACAAACGCGCTTTACAGCGCACCGAAGCAGAACCTGCTCGGCAGTCTTTCCGGCCTCCTGCACAAAGCCGCCCTGCCCGGCATGACGCGCGTTGCGCCGAACGGGCTGCACGTCCAGAACGATCATGTCGAGGTCGGCTGCTTCAAGCCGAACCTGCTGAAAGTGATCAAGACCGTCGAGAACCATTTCGGCCGGCCTGTGATCGTCACATCCGGCTATCGCGACGAAGAACATAACCGCCTCGTTGGCGGCGCCGACGAATCGATGCACAAGAACTGTGAGGCGGCGGACATTCAGATCGACGGCGTATCCAAATGGGATATCGCCGCTTATATCCGCTCCTTGCCCGATCGCGGCGGCGTCGGCACCTATTGCCACACCGACTCGGTCCACCTCGACACCGGCAAGACCCGCGACTGGAACTGGGGCTGCGGTGGCAAACAGGCACCGGTGACCACCGCAAGGGCGATCTGATATCGCAAGTCTGCCCCCTGACCTTACGTCAACTGAGTTTCATGCGCTTCTGGCAAGCTGCGCAAGCCGTTGATTCGACACAGGTAATCTCAAATGACTCCGCCGCGAAAATATCTGTCATTTTTTTGAAGAAAATCGAATTTGCCGCTTGCGGCATACGAAGGTGCTGATTATAAGGGCGCCACCACGAAGGAAGCGCCCTTCGTCTATCGGTTAGGACACCAGATTTTCATTCTGGGAAGAGGGGTTCGACTCCCCTAGGGCGTGCCACTTTCTCTCCATATAGAAGCCATCGCATCCGCTTGCAGAAGCCGGCGCACACGCCTATTTTAACGAGGCTGGCCTGCGCCCTTCGTCTATCGGTTAGGACGACAGATTCTCATTCTGTAAAGAGGGGTTCGACTCCCCTAGGGCGTACCATTGAGCTTGTGATTGTCGCCACCACCCGTCGCATCGATATTTCCAGCTATCAGGCCTCGCAGCGCCACGGTTTTCCACAGCCCAAAAAAATCGGCGAAAACTGTGATTTTTTCGCGCCTTGGCGCTTGCGGCTTTCGAAGCTGCTGACTATAAGGGCGCCACCACGAAGGAAGCGCCCTTCGTCTATCGGTTAGGACACCAGATTTTCATTCTGGGAAGAGGGGTTCGACTCCCCTAGGGCGTGCCACTCTACTTCCTTATATTCGCTCATCCGACAGCGTTTTTTCTCAACCATTCTATCTTGCCGGCGCCGCGTCGCAGATGCGCAGCTGAATGCGGCGTGCGCCTTGGTAATGTTCGGCGCCGAGCGAGCCTGCGACATGGAGGTTCGCGCCGCGTGAATTGATGAGAAGATCGCCGAGGCCGGTGTCGGCGGCGCGAAAGGCGATTCCATCGAGCCGCGAACCGTCCATCGCCTCCAGCGTCACCTTCACATGTTTCTCGCCGACAAGGCGCGCGTCTCGCACCCGATGCGCCGGTACGGCAAAGAGCGGCTGGGCGTGGCCGGAGCCATAGGGGCCAGCGGCTTCCAGACGGTCGATGAGTTCAAGCGTGGCGCCGCTCGCGCCGATCGCACCGTCTATCTTCAGCGTCTCGTTGGCGACGAGACTCGCCACCGTCCTTGCGGCCTTCTCGGTGAAGAAGGTCCTCAACCTGCCGAGATCGGCGCGCTCGACCGTCAGGCCAGCCGCCATGGCATGGCCGCCGCCCTTGACGAGGATGCCCTCCTCGACCGCAGCCCGCACCATCCTGCCCATGTCGAAACCATTGATGGAGCGGCCCGAGCCGGTGCCGCGGCCGGAAGGATCGAAAGCGATCGCGAAGGCGGGCCGCTTGAATTTCTCCTTCAGCCGCGCGGCGATAAGCCCGACGATGCCCGGATGCCACTTCTCATGGGCGGTGACGATGACGGAGGCGCCCTCGCCGTCGCCATATTCGGCAAGCGCCTCGGCTTCCGCCTCCTGCAGCATCATCGCCTCCATCGCCTGGCGTTCGCGATTGAGCTCATCGAGGCGCTGCGCGATCATTTCCGCCTCACCGGCATCATCGAGCGTCAGCAGGCGGCTTCCGAGTGCGGCGTCACCAATCCGTCCGCCGGCGTTGATACGCGGGCCGATCAGAAAGCCGAAATGATAAGGCGTCACGGGGCCCGCGAGCCCCGCCTTGCGGAAGAGCGCGGCAAGCCCGGCATTGCTCTGGTGCCGGGCAGCGACCAGCCCCTTCACCACATAGGCGCGGTTGAGGCCCTTCAGCGGCACGACATCGCAGACCGTCGCCAACGCCACGATATCAAGCCATTGCAGCAGGTCGAGCGCCAGGATGCGTTTGTTGCCGGCCGCGCGCAGCAGCCGCAATGTCGCGACCAGCACCATGAAGACGACGCCGGCTGCGCAAAGATGCCCCTGCCCCGACAGATCGTCTTCACGGTTCGGATTGACGAGTGCATGGCAGGGCGGCAGTTCATGTGTCACCTGGTGGTGATCGATGACGACGACATCGATGTTGCGCGCGGCGGCGGCCGCAAGCGCCTCGTGACTGGTGGAGCCGCAATCGACGGTGACGATCAGCCGGGCGCCGTTGTCGATCAGCTGGTTGATCGCCGCCGGATTGGGGCCGTAACCTTCAAAGATGCGGTCGGGAATGTAAATGTTTGCCTTGACGCCGAAATGATTGAGAAAGCGGAACATCAGCGCCGAGGAGGCGGCGCCGTCGACGTCGTAGTCGCCGAAAATCGCCACGCTCTCGCCGCGCTCGATCGCACGCACGAGGCGGGTTGCCGCCTTCTCGCAATCGGTCAGCGTGTGAGGATCAGGCATCAGGCTGCGGATCGTCGGATCGAGGAATTCGATCGCTTCGTCCACCGGAACGCCGCGTCCTGCGAGAACACGGGCGATCAGATCCGGCAGCCCATGAACCTGCGCCATGGCCAGCGCCCGGTTCTGGCCTGCCTGATCGAGTCTTGCAACCCAGCGATTGTCGAGCGCGGATTTCTCCACGCCGAGAAACGCGCGCTGTACCGGATCGACGAGATCTGCCATGCCCAACTCCGCTGACTTCATCTGTTCTTTCTACAGGAGCAGCGGAGATAACATAGCGATGGATTTGCAGACACGGATTTTTACCAGAAGATCAGCCAGACGATCACGGCGATGCCGCCGATCTGCACCAGCAGAACCGAAAACAGCGTCAGCAGGATAGCCCAGTTGCGGCCTTCCGTGTGTTCATCGTCAAGGGCCTCGTCATGGCTCTCGTCACGAATGTCAGGGATCACCGGCTTGAGGATGTCTGCAAACATATCAGGGCGGGCTGGCGGCACCTTGCTCGGGCTGCCATGCTCTTTTCCGGCGTGGCTGTCCTTGCTCATGAAATACTCCACGCCGACGACTCACCATCTATGGTTTTATTTATATCAATATTTCGGCATTTGGTAATATAACTTCCGTCAGGGAGACTGAACGAATCGAAAAAGCCGCCCTGCCAGAGACAGAGCGGCTCATGTGCCCAGCAGAAATGCTTAAGCTTCTTCTTTCGGCCGTTCGATGCGAATCACCTGCGGCTCGCCGAAGAGATAACCTTCCGACTTTATCGAGGCGACCGCCTTGCGCACGGATTCCTCCATCGTCGCATGGGTGACGAGGATGATCGTCTGGTGATGCGATGGGGCCAGGTGCTGCGTGGAGCGCTGGACGATCGATTCGAGCGAGATGTGGTTTTCCGCCATGCGGGTGGCGACGCTTGCAAAGACGCCGGTGCGGTCGAGCACAGTCAGGCGGATGAAATATCCGCCCTCGTGGCTCTGCATCTGCGCCTTGCGGTAAGGCTCCAGCGCCTTTGCGGGATGGCCAAGCACCGGCACGCGCTGAGCGCCCGGCTGGCTCTTGGCGATATCGGCGATATCGCCGAGCACGGACGAAGCCGTCGCTTTGCCGCCAGCGCCGGGGCCGACCATCAGCAGTTCGCCGAGTACGTCGGATTCAATTGCCACCGCATTGGTGACGCCGTCGACCTGGGCGATGACCGAATCGACCGGCACCATGGTTGGATGCACACGCTGCTCGATGCCGGTCTCCGTGCGCTGGGCGACGCCGAGCAGCTTGATGCGATAACCGAGCTCGGCGGCGGCGTGGATGTCCTCGATCGAGATATTGGTGATGCCTTCGAGATAGATGTCGTCGGCCGCGATGCGATTGCCGAAGGCAAGCGTCGTCAGAATAGCGAGCTTGTGGGCGGTATCGTTGCCCTCGATGTCGAAGGCGGGGTCGGCTTCGGCATAACCCAGCCGCTGCGCCTCCTTGAGGCATTCGGCGAAGGAAAGCCCCTCCTTCTCCATCTTGGTCAGGATGTAATTGCAGGTGCCGTTCATGATGCCGTAGATGCGCGAGACGGCGTTGCCCGTCAGCGATTCGCGCAGCGCCTTGATGACGGGGATGCCACCGGCGACCGCCGCCTCGAAATTCAACAGCGAGCCCTTCTCTTCCGCGATCGTCGCAAGCTCGACGCCGTGATAGGCGAGCAGCGCCTTGTTGGCTGTCACCACATGGAGACCACGCTGAAGTGCGGCGCGCACCGAGACGTTGGCAGCCCCTTCGGCGCCGCCCATCAGCTCGACGAAGACGTCGATATCACCCTTTTCGGCCAGATCCTCGGGCCGATCGAACCAGGTGACGCCGGAAAGATCGACGCCTCGATCCCGCGTCTTGTCGCGCGCGGAAACTGCGGTGATCGTAATCGGACGCCCGCAGGTGACGGCAAGCTCATTGCTCTTCTGCTGAATGATGCGGACAAGCGAGGCGCCAACGGTGCCTAAGCCCGCAATGCCGATTTTGAGGGCATCTGCCATGGATCGATCCTGAAATGTCCTGTGGCGGCAGCCGCCGAACGCGGCTGCCCAAGAGTTGGAATTAACGGTGGGCGTTGAGCGAGATGACGTTATGCATCGTCTCGTCTGCCGTCGACATGAACTTCTTGATGTTGCGCGCAGCCTGACGGATGCGGTGTTCATTCTCGACAAGCGCCAGACGGACATAGTCGTCGCCCATCTCGCCAAAGCCGATGCCCGGAGCAACGGCGACGTCGGCCTTCTCGACCAGCAGCTTGGAGAACTCAAGCGAACCGAGATGACGGAACTTTTCCGGGATCTTCGCCCAGGCGAACATGGTGGCTGCCGGGGGCGGCACTTCGAAGCCGGCCTTGCCGAAGCTTTCGACCATGACGTCGCGGCGGCGCTTATAGACGTTGCGAACTTCGGCAATGTCGGAGCCGTCGCCGTTCAGGGCATGCGTCGCCGCCACCTGAATCGGCGTGAAGGCGCCGTAATCGAGGTAGGATTTGACGCGGGTGAGCGCAGCGATCAGCCGCTCGTTGCCGACGGCAAAGCCCATGCGCCAGCCGGGCATGGAAAACGTCTTCGACATCGAGGTGAATTCGACCGTCACATCCATTGCGCCCGGCACTTCGAGAACCGACGGCGGCGGCGTGTCGTCGAAATAAATCTCCGAATAGGCAAGGTCGGACAGCACGATGATGTCGTGCTTCTTGGCGAAGGCGACGACGTCCTTGTAGAAATCGAGCGTCGCGACAAAGGCCGTCGGGTTCGAGGGATAGTTGAGGATCAGCGCCAGGGGCTTCGGGATCGAATGCCGGACAGCGCGCTCAAGCGGCGGAAAGAAGGTCTCGTCCGGCTCAACCGACATCGAGCGGATCACGCCACCGGCCATCAGGAAGCCGAAGGCGTGGATCGGATAGGTGGGATTCGGGCAAAGGATGACATCGCCGGGCGCGGTGATCGCCTGCGCCATATTGGCGAAGCCTTCCTTGGAGCCGAGGGTGGCGACCACCTGGGTATCCGGGTTGAGCTTGACCCCGAAACGGCGGGCATAATAGGCGGCCTGGGCACGGCGCAGGCCCGGTATGCCCTTGGACGAGGAGTAACGGTGCGTGCGCGGATCCTGTACGACCTCGCACAGCTTGTCGACGATCGCCTGGGGAGTCGGAAGGTCAGGGTTTCCCATGCCGAGATCGATGATATCGGCGCCGCCCGCTCGCGCGCTTGCTTTCAAACGGTTGACCTGTTCGAAAACATAAGGCGGCAAACGCCGGACTTTGTGAAACTCTTCCATTTCATTCCCCATGGAAAGGCGGCATTTTAAGCCGCGGTCGAAGTTCGTTCCGTCTTCCGGCGGCTGCGACACGAACTTCACAATCGCAGCGCCGTATTCATCAGACCCAAGCCAAGCGGCAAATCTTTGACGGAAAGGCCGCACAACCACGCATTATCGGGAAAATCGCATCTTCCGATCCATCCGGAAGGCTTTGCGTCCAAATTGCCTGAAAGGCAAGATTTATTTGGAGATTTCGGAGAGCGTCTGCGCGCCGTGCTCGGCAGCCAGGCGGCGCATTTCAGCGACCTTGGCCTGATATTCGGCTTCCGAGATCGCGCCGGCCTTGCGCCGGGCGGTAAGCGCGGTCAACTGATGCTGCAGTTCGGCCGCCTGCTCGTCGCTCATCTGGACATTGGCCGCCGTCAGCGGCGCGCCGAAATTCGGATAGCCGTCCGGTGATTTCGTCAGACCGCCCTCGACCGCCTCGCCCTTGGTTGCCGGCATGACGACGGCGGTCGGCGCCGCTCGCTTGGCGGCGGCTGCGGCTTTTTCCTCCGCCGTCAGATTGCATCCGGCAAGGGTCATCGCCGCCGCGGCGCAGATCAATGCGATGCGGTTGAAGGTTGCGATGCGCCGAATGCCGTTCTTGATCATGCCTCAAAATCCAGTTCTGATTGCCTCGACTGTTAAATTTGTCGCAGCCACAAAGCAATAGCACGAGCCGATGCGGGTGGAACTTGTTTTCTCGTTCGGTCACGATGTACAACAAACGGATAAAAAGAGTGCTGCCGCCGGAGGAAATGGTGACCGACAGCAAGCAGGAGCGTGGCGGCCAGAAGAATGGCGACAAGACCGGTTACGACGCGACCGATCTCGAACCCTATCTGCTGAAGGATCCCGAGACCATGGCGATGAATTTCGCCCGGGCGCTCGAAAATCTCGGTCAGGCCGCCTCGGCCTGGCTTGCGCCGCGCGAACGCGGCGAGATCACCGAAACCGCCATCGATCCCATGACCGACATGGTCAAGACGCTTTCCAAGGTCACCGAATACTGGATTTCCGATCCCCGCCGCACCTTCGAGGCGCAGACTCAGCTGATGTCGTCCTTCTTCGGCATCTGGATGCGCTCGATGCAGCGCGTGCAGGGCACGCGCGGGATGCAGGGCGAGCCCCTGCCGCCCGAGCCCGACACCCGCAAGGACAAACGCTTTTCCGACGAGGATTGGCAGAAAAATCCGTTCTTCGATTTCCTCCGCCAGGTCTATTTCGTCACGAGCGATTGGGTTGACAAGCTGGTGTCGGAGACCGACGGCCTCGACGAGCACACCAAGCACAAGGCCGGATTCTACGTGAAGCAGATCACGGCAGCGCTTTCGCCGAGCAACTTCATCGCTACCAACCCGCAGCTTTACCGCGAGACGATCGCAAGCAACGGCGAAAACCTGGTGCGCGGCATGAAGATGCTCGCCGAGGACATCGCTGCCGGGAACGGCGAGCTTCGCCTTCGACAGACCGACATGACGAAATTCGCCGTTGGCCGCGACATGGCGCTGACCCCGGGAAAAGTCATCGCCCAGAACGATATCTGCCAGATCATCCAGTACGAAGCCTCGACCGAAACCGTGCTGAAGCGGCCACTCCTGATCTGCCCGCCCTGGATCAACAAGTTCTATATTCTCGACCTCAACCCGCAGAAATCCTTCATCAAATGGTGCGTAGACCAGGGCCAGACCGTTTTCGTCATATCCTGGGTCAATCCGGATGCGCGTCACGCCGAGAAGGACTGGGGGGCCTATGCCCGCGAGGGCGTCGATTTCGCGCTCGAGACGATCGAGAAGGCGACCGGCGAGAAGGACGTCAATGCCGTCGGCTACTGCGTCGGCGGCACGCTTTTGGCCGCGACACTGGCGCTGCACGCCAAGGAGAAAAACCGGCGCATCAAGACCGCGACGCTCTTCACCACTCAGGTTGATTTCACCCATGCCGGCGATCTCAAGGTCTTCGTCGACGAGGAGCAGCTTGCCGCGCTCGAAGAGCATATGAAGGCGACCGGCTATCTCGACGGCACGAAGATGTCGATGGCCTTCAACATGCTGCGCGCTTCCGAGCTGATCTGGCCTTATTTCGTCAACAGCTATCTCAAGGGCCAGGAGCCCCTGCCCTTCGACCTCTTGTTCTGGAACGCCGATTCGACGCGCATGGCGGCGGCAAACCACGCCTTCTACCTGCGAAACTGCTATCTGCGCAATGCGTTGACGCAGAACGAGATGATCCTCGACGGCAAGCGCGTATCGCTGAAGGATGTGAAGATCCCAATCTATAATCTCGCCACACGCGAGGACCACATCGCGCCCGCAAAATCGGTCTTCCTCGGCAGCCAGTTCTTCGGCGGCAAGGTGGAATTCGTCGTCACCGGCTCGGGACATATTGCCGGTGTCGTCAACCCGCCCGACAAGAAGAAATACCAGTTCTGGACGGGCGGCCCGGCCAAGGGCGACTATGAGACCTGGCTCGAGCGGGCCACCGAGACGCCGGGATCGTGGTGGCCGCATTGGCAGGCGTGGATCGAGACGCAGGACGGCAGACGCGTTGCGGCGCGCAAACCCGGCGGCGATGCGCTGAACGCGATCGAAGAAGCACCGGGAAGTTATGTGATGGAACGCACCTGAGACGCCGGCAGGCATCTCTTTTTGGGACATCCCAAGAAACAGCGATATCGCGTAAACAAATTAGAAACCATAATTCGTCATCCTCGCGAAACAGTCGGAAGTCGCGGGCGGCCTAAATTCGGCCCCTTTGCGCCCTTACCGGCCCCGGCGAAGTTTTAGTCAGTCAGTGCCGCCGGCCTGCGTAGCGAGTTTGAAAGACGAGTGTAGTATGGCGTTTGCGGTAGGGACGTTGGATAACGTCGCCCCTCTTGGCGGATCTGCTTTGCGTTCGCGCAGATCTCGCGGTTTTCTTTACGGTGTCGTCGGCGCCGGGCTTTTAACCTCAACATGGCTGATCGCGACCTTGGCAACGATGCATTCGGTGGCCACGCCCTTTTCTCCACCCGATCGGCTGGCACAGATCGGGGCCGCCCCAAAGGTGGCGCCGTCAGCTCGCCTTGAGCGGTTGATCCATGTCGGCAAGGGTGACCGGCTGACAGCCTTCGACGCAAAGCCGAAGATGCCGCTGACGGCAAGCCTCATCCAGTCTCACGCCGAAAAGACTGCCGCCGCCGCAACGGCATTGGCAGCTCTTGCGAAAAGCAAGCGGCTCGTCACGGCCGCCGAGCAACCGGTCGTCGCCGCGATTTCCGACAGTGCCAAGTTCCGCAAGGATGATGCGATCGCGCTGCCGCCGGTCGAACTCGCCTCGGCAGAGATTGAAGAAGACGACAGCAACCGGATCATCGTCCCGTCGAAGGAGGCCGTCGCCGCAGCCCAACTCCAGGCGATGCTGGTGCTTGCCGATGCAGACCCCCGGCAGATCGCGCCGGCCCCGATCGAGCCGATCGCGTCTCCTGTCAGGACCGCCTCAGTTCCTGCAACGGAATCAGCACCGGTGGTGGTCGCAACGGCAGAGGATCAACCCTTCGATCTCGTCCTGTCGCCCGACGCAGGTTCCGTGCCGTTGCCGATGGCGCGTCCGGACGGACTCATCGGCAAACCGGCGCCGGCCGCCAAGGGTGCGCAGCGCTCAGCTGGGCCGGCCCTGGCCTATGCCCAGCCGAACTCGCCGATCGTGGACGATGAGGACGATGCCGTGCCGCGCTACGACAAGCCGGTCTTCTCGCCGAAACTGCGGGCAGGCGTCGCGATCTACGACATCGAAAACAGCACCGTCTACCTGCCGAACGGCGAACGGCTGGAGGCTCATTCCGGTCTCGGAAAGATGCGCGACAACCCGCGCTACGTGGATAAGAAGATGCGCGGACCGACGCCGCCGCACACCTATGTCCTCACGATGCGCGAGGCCCTCTTTCACGGTGTCGAAGCGCTGCGTTTGACACCGGTGGAAGGCTCGGACGCCATCTTCGACCGCGTCGGCCTGCTCGCCCACACCTATATGCTCGGCAAGAACGGCGATTCCAACGGCTGCGTTTCCTTCAAGGATTACAAGCGCTTTCTGGCCGCTTACAAACGCGGCGAGATCAAGCAGCTCGTGGTGGTGCCGCGGCTGAACAACAAGCCCGCCTCGACGCTCGCCTCGCTGTTTTCGTCGCGCAGCTAGTTTAGAGCTTTTCCGGGTTAGATTGAATCATTCTGTTGGCTCAAACGGAGTCGGATGGTCGACCGGCCGGCGCGCGTCGTAGCCCAGTTCTACGGCCAAGCCGGCCGGTCGATCAGCCGGCCCGTTTCAGCCAACCCGAAGGGCCGGGCATGCTTCCGCCAGGATCAAAGGCGATCGGCTCGGACGTACCTGGGGTATGCCCGCCGCCAATCGCCTTTGCCCTGACGAAAACCTGCTCCGGCAGAATGCTTCAATCTAACCCGGAAAAGCTCTGGGAGCAGGTGGGCAAGCAGCCGCTTGCCCCCGCAGCCCTACTTCAGCCAGACTGCTATCCGCTCCACCGCCTCGGCGATCTCGCCTTGCGAACCCGCATAGGAGAGACGCAATGTTCGATGTCCCTCCAGCGGATCGAAATCCAGGCCCGGCGTCGCCGCGACGTTGATTTCTGCGAGCATGCGTTTGGCAAAACCCATGCTGTCATTGGTGAAGCGCGAAACATCGATATAGGCGTAGAAGGCGCCGTCCATCGGCGAAGCGGGCGCAAGGCCGATCCTGGGCAGGCGGTCGAGCAGCAGCGCGCGGTTTGCGGCGTAGCTCGCCTTGACATGATCAAGCTCTTCGCTTGCGCCAAGCGCGGCCACCGCTGCAATCTGGGAGAGCTCGGGCGGCGAGATATAGAGGCTCTGCGCCACCCGCTCGATCGGCCGCACCAGGCGCTCCGGCAGCACCATCCAGCCGATTCGCCAGCCAGTCATGCAGTAATATTTGGAGAAGGAGTTGATGACGATCGCCTCGTCGGTCAGCTCAAGCGCGCTCGCCTCCTCCCCAGCAAAAGTCAGCCCATGATAGATTTCATCCGAGATGAAGGCGATGGATTGGGCCGCGCAGTAATCCGCAAGCGCCTTCAACCCGTCACGGCCGGTCACCGTGCCGGTCGGGTTGGCGGGGCTTGCGAGCAGCACGCCTTTGAGCCTGACGCCGCTTTGCTGCTGCGCCGCCTCGAGGCTCTCAGGTGTCAGGGTGAAGTGGGTCTCGGCCGTCACCGGCACTTCGAGAACCTTCAGCCCAAGCGCGCCGAGAATGTTGCGATAAGCGGGATAGCCCGGTCTCGCGATCGCCACGGCATCGCCGGCATCGAAAAGCGACAGAAAGGCAAGATTGAACCCTGCCGAGGAACCTGTGGTTATCGCGATGCGCTTGGGATCGATCTCCAGGCCGTGACGGTCCCTGTAGTGCCAGGCAAGTGCGGATTTCAGCCGCGCCATCCCCAGCGCATCCGTATAACCGATCCGGCCTTCGACAAGGGCGGCGCGTGCCGCTTCGAGCGCAGCTCGAGGCGCGGGATGCGAGGGCTGGCCGACCGCCATCGAGATAACGGCGTGACCCGCTGCCCGCCGCTTCGTCGCCTCCGCCAACACATCCATCGCATGAAAAGGCTCGACTTCGCTGCGTTTCGATATGGAAAACAAGATCGCTTCTCGCTTGGCTTCTTCGCTGTTGGCCAGACAATTGCCGCATTAATCGGCTCATCACAATCCCGCGAGGGCGGTGCAGGGATGAAAATTCCTGTTTGAACAGAACTCGACGCACCGTACCTTGACGCGACGCGTTCAAGTCCATAACCCGGCGACGGTTTTCTCGACCAAGACCACATCGCCGATGACGAGGATATCATGGCCTTCTTCCCGAAAAACTTCACCGCACTGGCGCTTGCCGCATCGATCGCGATCCCGTTTCCGGCCGCAGCGCTCGACGATCAGCAGAAGAAGGAGTTCGGCGAATTCATCAAGCAATATCTGATCGAAAATCCGGAGATCATGCTCGACGTCCAGGAGGCGCTGCAGAAGAAGCAGGAAGCCGCGCGGCTGGTGAAGGCCAATATGGCGATCGAGGAGAACACCGCGAACATCTTCAATTCAAAGGATGACGTCACGCTCGGCAATCCCAAGGGCGATGTGACCGTCGTCGAATTCTTCGATTATAATTGCACCTACTGCCGTCACGCGCTTCCCGATATGCAGGCGATGCTGAAGAAGGACACGAACGTCCGCTTCGTGCTCAAGGAATTCCCGATCCTCGGGCCGGATTCGGTTGCCGCCCACAAAGTGGCCGACGCTTTCCGCAGGCTGGCGCCTGCGAAATATGCCGATTTCCATATCGCCCTTCTCAGCAGCGAAGGCCGCGCCTCGGAAGAAAGCGCGATCGCCGTCGCAGGCTCTCTCGGCATCAGCGAAGACAAGATTCGTGCCGAGATGGCGAAGAGCCCGAACGATGGGATCGTTCAGGCGACCTATCAGCTTGCCTCCAGTCTCGGCATCAGCGGCACGCCCTCTTATGTCATCGGCAACGAGCTGGTCCCGGGCGCCGTCGGGCTCGACGATCTCGAAGCCAAGGTCAAGAACATGCGCAGCTGCGGCAAGACCGCCTGCTGAGGAATCAGACAGCCGACCGGCCGCTCATCAAACCGCCAGAATCGAAGCGTTGCAGCCATGTGGACAAATGTGGCGCGATTCCTGCCGGCCAACCCGTAAGGGCTTTCATTCAGCCCTCGCGGAGTCTATAGGTTGCCGTCGTGCATTTACGGAACATTCGATGACGCAAACGATTTTTGTCCTGAACGGGCCAAACCTGAACATGCTGGGCAAACGAGAGCCCGCGATTTATGGCGGCAAGACGCTCAAGGACATCGAGGCAGACTGCAAGGCAGCAGGGCGCGAGCTCGGCTTTGATATCGACTTCCGTCAGAGCAACCATGAAGGCACGCTCGTGGACTGGTTCCACGAGGCCGACGAAAAGGCCGCTGGCGTCGCCATCAATGCAGGCGCCTACACGCATACTTCAGTCGCGCTGCACGACGCGATCCGCGCTATTTCAATTCCCGTCATCGAACTTCACATATCCAACGTCCATGCACGGGAAGAATTTCGCCACGAGTCGATGATCGCGCCGGCATGCAAGGGCGTGATTTGCGGCTTCGGGCCTCACAGCTACATCCTGGCGCTCCATGCGCTGAAGAACATCACGGCATAAGAAGAAGACAGGGCAACACCATGGCTGAAAAGAAATCGGGTATCGATCAGGCACTGATCCGCGATCTCGCCAATATTCTCAACGAGACGGATCTGACGGAGATCGAGGTCGAGCAGGACGATTTGCGCATCCGCGTTTCGCGCGGCGGCACGCCGCAATACGTCCAGGCGCCGATCGCTGCACCGGCCTTTGCCGCTCCGGCAGCAGCCACCGCTCCGGCAGCGGCCGCTGCAGCAGCCGCCGCAGCACCCGGCCGCAACCCGGCGAATGTCGTCAATGCGCCGATGGTCGGCACCGTCTATATGGCACCGGCTCCGGGCGCACGTCCCTTCATCGAAATCGGCGCCACCGTCAAGGAAGGCCAGACGCTCATCATCATCGAAGCGATGAAGACGATGAACCAGATTCCTTCGCCCAAGTCAGGCAAGGTGACCGAGATCCTCGTCGACGACGGACATCCCGTCGAATACGGCCAAGCCCTCGTCGTCATCGAATAGGCCCAAGCCCATGATTTCGAAAATCCTCATCGCCAATCGCGGGGAAATCGCCCTTCGCGTGCTTCGGGCCTGCAAGGAGCTCGGCATCGCTTGCGTCGCGGTGCATTCCACCGCCGACGCCGATGCCATGCATGTGCGTCTTGCCGACGAAAGCGTGTGCATCGGTCCGCCCTCCTCGCGCGAGAGCTATCTCAACATCCACCAGATCGTCGCGGCCTGCGAGATCACCGGCGCCGACGCCGTGCATCCGGGCTACGGCTTCCTGTCCGAGAATGCCAAGTTCGCCGATATCCTCGAAGCGCACGGCATCACCTTCATCGGGCCGACGGCGGATCATATTCGTATCATGGGCGACAAGATCACCGCCAAGACGACGGCGCTGGAGCTTGGCATTCCCGTCGTTCCCGGCTCGGACGGCGAGGTGAAGACCGAAGAGGACGCGCTGCGGACGGCCGCCGAAATCGGCTATCCCGTGCTGATCAAGGCAACGGCCGGCGGCGGCGGGCGCGGCATGAAGGTCGCCAAGAGCGAGGCCGATCTGATCGAAGCCTGGTCGACGGCGCGCACCGAAGCGGCAGCCGCATTCGGCAACGATGCCGTCTACATGGAAAAATATCTCGGCAAGCCGCGCCACATCGAAATCCAGGTGTTCGGTGACGGTGAAGGCAACGCCATTCATCTCGGCGAACGCGACTGCTCGCTGCAGCGCCGCCACCAGAAGGTCTGGGAAGAAGCGAATTCGCCTGCGCTCAATGTCGAGCAGCGCATGAAGATCGGGCAGATCTGCGCCGATGCCATGAAGAAGCTGAAATATCGCGGCGCCGGCACGATCGAATTCCTCTACGAGAACGGCGAGTTCTATTTCATCGAAATGAACACCCGTTTGCAGGTGGAGCATCCGATCACCGAAGCGATCACCGGCATCGACCTGGTGCACGAGCAGATCCGCGTCGCCTCCGGCGGCGGTCTCTCGGTGACGCAGGACGAGGTGCACTTCTCCGGCCATGCCATCGAATGCCGGATCAATGCCGAGGACGCGCGCACTTTCGTGCCCTCGCCCGGAACGATCACCCATTTCCATGCGCCGGGCGGCCTTGGCGTGCGCATCGATTCCGGCGCCTATCAGGGTTACAAGATCCCGCCTTATTACGACAGCCTCATCGGCAAGCTGATCGTGCACGGCCGCACCCGTGTCGAATGCATGATGCGCCTGCGCCGCGCCCTCGATGAATTCGTCGTCGACGGGATCAAGACGACGCTGCCGTTGTTCCAGGATCTCGTCTCCAACCAGGATATCGCCAACGGCGACTATGACATCCACTGGCTGGAACATTACCTCGCCAACACGCCGGCGGCATAGGACAGGAATGGCAGGATCGCGCAGGAAGTCACCAGGCATAACCCCTGATATCCTCCTGCGCGCCTATTCCATCGGCCTGTTTCCGATGGCCGAGTCCGCCGACGACCCGGAGATTTTCTGGGTCGAACCGGAATTGCGCGGCGTTCTGCCGCTCGATGATTTCCATATCTCGAAAAGTCTCGCCAAGACGGTGCGCAGGAAACCCTTCGACATCCGATTCGATCACGCGTTCGACCAGGTGATCGCGGCTTGCGCCGAGGAAACATCGGGGCGCCCGAGCACCTGGATCAACCAGACGATCCGGTCGCTATATTCCACGCTGTTCGAAATCGGTCATGCCCATACCGTTGAAGCCTGGGACGGCGATCAACTGGTCGGCGGTCTCTACGGCGTCTCGCTTGGCTCGGCCTTCTTCGGCGAAAGCATGTTTTCACGCCGGACGGACGCCTCGAAAATCTGCCTTGTACACCTGGTCGACCGGCTGAGGGAAAAGGGCTTCACGCTGCTCGACACGCAGTTCACCACCGAGCACCTGAAGACGTTCGGAGCGATCGACGTGCCGAAGGCTGAATATGCGTTGCTGCTTGCCAGCGCGATGGAATCGCCACACCTGGAGTTTTGAGCGTGATCGTTTCATCCCTGCGTTGCTTTTCGAGCCGAATTGAGTAGGTTTGGCCTTGCAACGGGGGATAGAATTTTGAAACGATATTTTGCGGCCGCAATCCTTTTCGCCTTATTCACGGGTCAAGCCGAGGCACGCCCTTACCAGGAGATGTTCCCTGCCAGGGCTTTTTCGGACGCAGAAAAACCATTGCTGCAAAAGCTCGACTTTCAGCAGGGCGCGATCAAGCTGCCTGCTGCACAGGCAACGCTGAACATCCCCGAAGGCTTCTACTATCTCAATTCCGCGGATACGAAGAAGGTGCTGGTCGATATCTGGGGAAATCCGCCGCAAGCGGCGGAGGGAACGATGGGGATGATCTTCCCGGCGAAATACGCGCCGACCGATATCGAGGCCTGGGGTTCCATCGTCGAATACAGCGCCGACGGTTATGTCTCAGACGCCGACGCCGCCACGACCGATTACGATGAACTGCTGCAGAACATCAAGGATTCCATCCGCGAAAACAACGTCGAGCGCGAGAAGCAGGGTTTTCAAAAGATCACGCTTGTCGGCTGGGCCTCGACGCCGCATTACGACAAATCTGCGCATGCGATGCATTGGGCGCGCGATCTGCTGTTCGGCGATGATGCGCAAGCCCCGCATACGCTTAACTATTCCGTACGCGTTCTTGGTCGCCAGGGCGTATTCGAGTTCGATTTCGTTGCCGGCCTGAACCAGTTGAAGGAGATCGAGCAGGTCATTCCGACCGTGACGACGCTCGTGCAGTTCGACAAGGGAATGGCCTATACCGACTTCGTCGAAGGCGACAAGATCGCAGCCTACGGAATGGCCGGGATGATCGCCGCGGGTGCTGGCGCCAAGATCGCCGCAAAGGTAGGGCTCCTGGCGCTTGCCGCCGCCTTCCTGAAAAAGGCCGGCATCCTTATTGTCGTCGTGCTTGGCGGTGCGCTTCGGTTTGCCAAAGGTCTTTTCACCCGAAACAAGACACCCACGGCATAGGCTCGCGGCTTAACCAGGAGACGGCGCCGAAATTGTGAAGCTTTTTCGGAGCCTGTCCCAGCCGATATCAATCAGCGGGCTGTCGCCTTGTCCGGAGCCGGGACGTCCGAGCTTGTCTTGCACTCCTTCAGCCACACATCATAGATCGGGTGTTCGACAGCGTTGAGACCGGGGCTGTCGGCGAACATCCAGCCGGTGAAGATGCGGCGAATCTTGCGGTCGAGGGTGATCTCGTCGACCTCGACGAAGCCGTCGATCTTCTGAGCTTCGGCCTGGTCGCGTGAATAGCAGGCCTTCGGCGTCACCTGCAGCGCGCCGAACTGCACCGTCTCATTGACATAGACGTCGAAGGTCGTGATGCGCCCGGTGATCTTGTCGAGGCCGGAGAAGACGGCAACCGGATTTTCAATGCGTGCGGCATGCGCCGCAACCGGTGGAAGCAGAACCGAGAGCGCCAGCAGCGGTCCGGCGCCACGCAGGACCATGTTCCGCGTGAAGAGCTTCATGTGTACCCGTCTCCAGACATTTTCAGTTCACGGCCGCGGTCAAGCCCGGCCAACCTGCGGGTAAAGGTCAATTGTGGCCAAAAGCCGGGCTTGTGATCACCCGGCCGAGCCGTCTCAGTTGCCCGGCGTCCAGGCGTCGTAATCGCCGGTGACGCGCGGCCGCTCGCCGGGAACCGCGAGCGAGCCCGGCGGACGGTAAGCCTGCGGCGAACCGGTGAGGTTCGGACGATGCGCCTTCTGCCATTCCCTGGCGACGTAGTTTTCCTTGGACGGCGGAACATCGGTGCGATGATGCATCCAACCATGCCAGCCCGGCGGAATGGCGGAGGCTTCGGCATAGCCCTTGTAGATCACCCAGCGCTTCGGCAGACCATAGGAAGACATGCCGCCTTCATAATAGACGTTGCCGAATTCATCCTCGCCGACGCGCTTGCCAAAACGCCAGGTCGCAAAACGCGTGCCTATCGTCTGACTGTTCCACCAGGTGAAGATTTGAACCAGAAGATTCCGCATGTCTTTTCCTTGTGCCCGCCAGTGCGGGCCAAACCAGAATTTAGCTCCTCGCTTATGCCGTCGCCAAGCCGAATTGTCCAGCGATTCCACGAGAGGCAGGGGTCATTTCAAGGCCATCTTGAAGCCGAGATGCGAAGGCTTGAAGCCAAGCCTTTCGTAGAAACGATGGGCATCCCTGCGTATGGCATTCGACGTCAGCTGTACCAGCCGCACGCCGCGGCCTTTTGCCTCTGATATTGCGAATTCGATCATTCCGGTGCCGATGCCCTGCCCGCGCATGTCAGCCCGCGTCTGCACCGCCTCGATGATCATCGTCGAAGAACCACGGCCTGTCAGCGAGGTCGTGAGCATCATCTGGAACGTGCCGACGACTTCGCGGCCGCACTCTGCGACATAAAGCGTCTGGTCGGGCGAAGCCTCAATGACGGCGAAGGCCCTGGCATAGTCGGCAAAAGCCCCGGCAACCGTCGTATCGCCGTGACCGCCGAGAGCATCGGCGGCAAACAGCGCCACAAGCGCCGGCAGATCATCCCTGTGCGCTTCGCGAATGAGAATATCGGACAACTTGACCGCCACGGGATCAATGCCCTTCCAGCGGTTTTTCGAAAATCAGCGAGGGAATGCCGGATTGTCCGGGCCCGCTGTTCTCATTGCGGCCGACTTCGGTGAAGCCATGCGCCCGGTAGAAGGCGATCGCCGCCGCATTCTGCGGCTCGACTTCCAGGCGCATGATCTCAGCATCCGGAAAGCAGGTTTCGAGCTCGGCGAAGACATCGCGGCCGATGCCCTGGCGCTGCAGCGACGGACTGACATAGAGGAGATGCAGCATGACCGTCTTCGTCAGCGCGTGCGACATCGCCGCATAACCCACGCCGCCGATGTTGCGGCCGTTATCGGCGACGAGGAACTCGGCGTCCCTGCGCACCAGCCGCGCCTTCAGCGCTGCCGGCGTAAAGAGATGGGCGATCAGATCGTCCACCTTTGTTTTGCCGTGGAGCTCGTCATAGGTGGCGTGAAAGCTCTCCGCCAGAAGGACGCGCACCTTCTCGAGGTCGCGCTCTCCGGCGGTGCGGACGAAATACACGGGCTATTCCTCGATGCCGAGCTTCGCCTTGACGAGCGCCTGGACCGCCTGCGGATTGGCCTTGCCGCCGGTCGCCTTCATCACCTGACCGACGAACCATGCCGCCATGGTCGGCTTCGCCTTGACCTTTTCGACCTGTTCGGGATTGGCGGCGATGATCTCGTCCACGGCCTTTTCGATGGCGCCGGTATCCGTCACCTGTTTCATGCCGCGCGCTTCGACGATCTCTGTGGGATCACCGCCCTCGGTCAGCACGATCTCGAAAAGGTCCTTGGCGATCTTGCCGGAGATGGTCCCAGCCTTGATGAGGTCGATGATGGCGCCAAGCTGAGCCGGCGAAACCGGCGTCTGTTCGATATCCTTGCCGGTGCGGTTCAACGCGCCGAGCAGGTCGTTGATCACCCAGTTTGCCGCCGTCTTGCCGTCGCGGCCAGTGGCCACGGCCTCGAAATAATCGGCGATCGCTTTTTCGGATACGAGCACGGAAGCATCGTAGACCGACAGGCCGAGCTCGCGCACGAAGCGCTCCTTCTTGTCGTCGGGTAATTCCGGCAGATCGGCTTCGAGCGCCTTGATGAAGGCATCGTCGAATTCGAGCGGCAGCAGGTCCGGATCGGGGAAGTAACGATAGTCGTGCGCATCTTCCTTGGAGCGCATCGAGCGCGTCTCGCCCTTGTTGGGGTCGAAGAGGCGCGTTTCCTGCTCGATCTCGCCGCCATCCTCCAGAATGCCGATCTGGCGGCGGGCTTCGTATTCGATCGCCTGACCGATAAAGCGGATGGAGTTGACGTTCTTGATCTCGCAGCGCGTGCCGAAAGCCTCGCCGGGACGACGGACGGAGACGTTGACGTCGGCGCGCATCGAGCCTTCGTCCATGTTGCCGTCGCAGGTGCCGAGGTAACGCACGATCGAACGCAGCTTGGTCATATAGGCCTTGGCCTCGTCGGACGAGCGCATGTCGGGCTTGGAGACGATCTCCATCAGCGCCACGCCGGAACGGTTCAGGTCGACATAGGACATGGTCGCGTGCTGGTCGTGCATCGACTTGCCGGCATCCTGCTCCAGGTGCAGGCGTTCGATGCCGATCTCGATGTCCTCGAACTGGCCCTGACGGTCCGGCCCGAGCGAAATGACGATCTTGCCCTCGCCGACGATCGGATCCTTGTACTGAGAAATCTGATAGCCCTGCGGCAGGTCGGGGTAGAAGTAGTTCTTGCGGTCGAAGACCGAACGCTTGTTGATCTCAGCTTTGAGGCCGAGACCGGTGCGCACGGCCTGCTTGACGCATTCCTCGTTGATGACGGGCAGCATGCCGGGCATGGCGGCATCGACCAGCGAAACATTCGAATTCTGCGGCTTGCCGAATTCCGTCGAAGCGCCGGAGAAGAGCTTCGAATTGGACAGCACCTGGGCATGGACTTCCATGCCGACGATGACTTCCCAGTCGCCGGTGGCGCCGGGAATGAAGCGTTTTGGATCGGGCGTGCGGACGTCGACAATGGTCATCTGATGCTCTTTGCAGGCTGTTCTTTTCCACTGGTGAGGTAAAGGAAATGGCATTCCGGTGCAAGGCTTTCCCCATCGCGGACCGCGGTTTGACGGGCGACATTTGCCGCGGGTTAACCGGGGCATGGCAGTGTAGCCGCATGACCATGACTGACATCACCAAAATGGCCGCACTGTTGCTGGCGCTGAACCTGATCGTCTTTTCGGTCTATCTCCTCGACAAGCAGGCGGCGCGCCAGGGCGGGTGGCGCATCAGCGAGCGTACGCTTCTGATCCTTGCGCTGATCGGCGGCAGCCTCGGTGCGGTGGCGGCACAGCAGATCCTGCGCCACAAAACGAGGAAGGAGCCGTTCCGGTCGATCCTGGCGGCGATCCTGATCCTCCACGGCGCCTTGGCAACGGTGCTGGCCTTCGCGCCGCTATGGGCCCCTCGCCTTCATCTGAATTTTTGAAACCTCAGAATTCCTGCCCGTAGCCGCCTTGGCTGTCCGAAACCAGCGGCTTCGTCAGCCCGACAGAGGGCACGTCGCGGTCAAGCTTCGGATTATAGGCGACCGACAGCCAGTGGATGCCATATCCGTGCTTCTGGAAAAAGCCGATTGCCTCGCTGTTGCCGGAATGGGTCTGCACCGCCGCCGTCTCGAAGCCTCGGCCGGCGATATCCTTCTCGATGCGTTCGAGAAGGGCTGAGCCGAGTCCCTGCCGGGTGAAGATGGGATCGATCCAGAAATCCGAGATGGTTTCATCCAATCCCTCGCGTGCAGCCCAGCCTGCGACCTGGCCGTTCTGCTCGATGACGGTGATGGTCAGCCAGTCATTCTCCACAAAATTGCGAAAGGCGTTGCGCGCCGCGTCGATCATCGCATCCGATTCGCCGATCGACGCCATCGCCTTTTGCCAGGCCCTGAGCCCGATCTCGCTCAATAGCTCCGCTTCCCCGTCGCGGGCATTGCGAATGTGGATCAACGACACCTCCGCGTTACCCCTCTGACTAGATCACTGAGTCGCGGACTTTACCAGTAGCTGCAAAGGCATGATCAACCGAAACCAGGGTTTTCGACCAGGTTTCATCGACAGGGATGCTCTTGACCGCTTTTTCCGCGCTGAATAATAGAACTGATCGAGGTGTTTTATGTTGAGCCTTCCTGAGACCCGGTAAAGGCCCTGCCCGCAAGTTTTCTTGCGCGCATAGGCCCGAAAAAACGAAGCCCTGACGTTCGAATGCGCGCCAGATCGTTTTTGTGCGCGCCTACGGCGCGATACCGGATCTCACAACATGGACATTTCCCGCACGGAGCAGCGCATCCTGCATCTCATGGCCCAAGGCGGCCGCATCGAAATTATCCGAGACGACAACAGAAAGATCGAGAACGTCAGTTGCTTCACCCGCGACGGCTGGCGCTATCCCGGCGTCGACCTCGATCTCTTCCGCAGACTGAAGCGGCTAAAGGCGATCAGGTCTTCAGGCGGTCAACCCTACCGGATTACCGAACGAGGGCTGAGACTGGTCAGGTCGCAGCTGGACAATAGATAGGGTCAGGCGACCGACGCGCTCTGACCGTGCCTCAGACCGCGCGTTCAGGGTTGAGCGTAAGCGGAGTTTTGATCGCACCTTCCGGATCAGTGTCTGATTGACGATGTTGAGCTCGAACGAGGGCTTAGACATGTCGTTTTGATTCCAATACAGTCGAACGATCCTCAACGCCAATTGCTCTCAATCGTAAGAATGCGCTCTTAACCGGTTCCGGCACAGGAGCCGAACATTGGCGACCATTGCCTCGTTCATCAAAACGGCAAAGCTCATCGGCGTCGATGGCCTATCTGGCAGACGTGGTTACCAGGATCGTCAATCGCCACACCAACAGCCAAATCGATGCCCTGGTTTACAGGATAAGGGAAAAGAGAGTTAAATTCGGCTTTAGCTTTCGCTAAGGAGCGCTTCATCAAACCATACGTCCTCATAGTCCCCGTCGATCAAGAAACGCCATCCCGGGGCAAGGCCAAGATATTGTTCAACGATCGGAGCCCAATCAGCCAAGTGACTGATATGAAGCGGACTGAAAAAATCATCCGCAAAAGAGTATTCACCTGCCCAGATGTACCAACCAGTTGTGTTTCCTACTACTGGGTGCCGGAGGCCATTAATCGGCCGAAAGCCAGATTTAACATTGCGAGCAATTCCGACAATTTGATGAGGCAGCGGAGCGACAAGTGGGGAGCCATAGCGATCGCAGATCTCCTTCTGGGCTATTGCAAGGCTCTTATTCAAATCCATTTTCCTTTTTCATCTGACGAGAAAAATTGCTTAAGTATCCGCCTTGTTTAGCAGAGCAGATAACACACTGTGGCTGAACCGATTTTATATCTCGCATCCGCGTTTTGTCGATTGATCCATTTTCATAATATTCTATTACGAGGGATTTGATATGATCGGCGATCATTTTTCCACCTGCGGCCCCACACTCAACACATGATTTACCTTGAACAAAGGTTCTTTGCTTTGGCGTAGTGGCATTCGAGGGGCGAGCGTATGCTTTTGTGGCTGGAGATTTGAACGTTCCCATCGACATGGGTGCGCCAATTCCGATGCCTTTGATATCGACGCCATGCATTTCTTTGTTAAAGAAACCGGCCGACGGGCTAAGAATATGTTTCTCCAGTTGCTCATCCATTTGATGCCGCTGGAACTCAAAGTTGCTGGCTTCACCTTCTTCTTCTACATCCGGCTCGTCACCGAATAGGCCGCCTGCAAACGACCTGCTGCCAGCTGTCGCTCCGGCGTTCAGACTGACGTTGATTTCAGATTTCAAGCCATCATCAGCGCGGGACAAGCGTCCATTAAGCGGCTCGGTGCTGCGCTGTCCCCAACTGTCTGAGTAATTGATCGAATGCCCATTCGGATCGGACTTATTGACCGGATCATTTTCGGAGTAGCTGTAGCGGTTTGTGCCGACCCCGTCTTTGGTCGGGTCCCAGTCATCCGGCGAGACGAACCGCCCGAACGCCGGATCGTAGTACCTGGCATTGAGATACATCAGCCCGGTTTCGGCATCGAAGCGTTCGCCGATATAGCTCTTCTTGGTCTGGAAGCTGGTGTTGGTGGCTTCGCCATAGGCGGCATAGCCGGTCTGCTCGACCCGGTAGCCGCTTTCGTTGGTCACCTGCCGCACCGAGGCGAGGTGATCACGGTGCAGGAAGAACTTGTCCTGCGTGGTGCTGCCTGATGTGACGACGATCTTGGCGTCGGGATGCGGATAGAGCGTGTAGATGTCGGTGCCCGGCGTCGAGCGGTCGATCTCGACATTGGCGTCGGGATAGAGCGTCGTGCCGAAGCCCCAGCTCTTCTTCACCCGGGCGCCGTCCGGGCCATAGGCGAAGCTCACCGTGGCGCCGTTCTCGGTGACGCTCGCCAGCCGGTTGGCGCCGTCCCAGCTCAGCGTGCGGCTGCCATCGGAGACCATGTTGCCGTTGGCGTCATAGTCGATGGTCTTGGCACCGATCTGCGTTGCCGCATGCGGGCGGATCGCTGATGCCGCGGGATAGACATAGCTGCCGATCCGCGTGCGGGAGAGAAGATTGTGATTGGTGTCGTAGCTGTAGGTCTCGTCGAGGCTGTTGTCGCCGCCATTGTCGGCGCCGGTCAGGCGAGAGAGATCGTCATAGCCATAGGTCCAGTTGTCGTTGGCTGCCAGACCGGTGATGGTCTTGATCCGGCCGAGTTTGTCACGGCTGTACTGATTGTCCATCAGCACCGTCGTGCCCTTCGCCGTCGTCACCCGGTCCAGCCAGCGCCGGGTCGGCGAATAGCTGAAGCTGGTCGTCACGCCATTGATGTAATTGATCGTCTGCGTCTGGCCGTCGGCCTCGTAGCTCGTCGAGTCGATCAGTCCCGGGATCCTGGAAAGCAGGTCGGCATCGTTGTAGAGCCAGGGCAAGGTCCTTTTGCCGACGACGATATTGGCAGGCTGATAACCGATCGCCGTGGTCTTGCCGGTCGGCCCGTGCTCGACGGTGGTCGTGCTCGCCACGCCGTCGATGACCGCCCGGGTGATGACCTTGTCGCCGGCGCCGTTATAGAAACGGGTGTAGGTCAGCGTCGCATTGGCGTTCTCGGCCTTGGTCAGCATGCCGGCATTGTGCGACTGGCCGGTGGCGGCCGGCTCGTCATAGCTGTTCTCAGCCAGCAGGGTCGGCACCGTCGCACCCGGTTCCGTCACCTCCTTGCGGGTGACCCGGCCCATCTGGTCGTAGGCCATCGTCGTCACCGCGCCGCGCGCATCCGTCTGGCGGATCAGCCGGCCGGCATCGTCATAGGCATAGGACCAGTTGCCGAGATCCGGATCGCTGGCCGTCAGCCGGTTGCCGAGCAGGTCGTAGGTGTAGGTCCATTGCGCGCCCTTCGGGTCGCGCACCCCCAGCAGACGGCCGAGCGGGTCGTAGCTGCGGTTTTCCGTGACCCAGTTCGCGCCGAACTGCGACTGCAGGGCGATGACATTGCCGTCCGCGTCGGCATAGCTGCGATGCGGATGGTTTTCCTCGTCGGTCAGGACCGTCAGCGACACCGGCAGTCTGGTGACGTCGGTCACAAGTGCCGACTGCGCCGCATATTGATAGAGCTTCTGGCTGGTGTCGGGATTGACCTGCTTGATCACCCGGTCCTGCCAGTCATAGCTGTTGGTCGTCCATTGTACCGTCTCAGGCTCGGTCGCGGCGGCCTTGAATCGGACAAGTGACGTCTTCTGCACGTTCCCACGGGCATCATAGGCGGTTTCGGTGATGCGAACCGGTCCGGTGGCAGACGCCCCGGGCGTCTCCACCTGCCAGGGCCGGCCGAGGCCGTCATAATAGGTGCGGCTGAAGACCTCGCCTGTCCCGTTGGTCCGCGGCGAAGAGGTCACCACCGCCTGCGTCGTCGGGCTGCCCTCGTTCTCGTAACGGGTGTTGAGGTAATTGCCCGATCCGGCATTCACATAGCCATAGGGCCGGCAATAGGCGTCATAGGTGAAGGTCTCGACGATGCCGTTCCAGTCGGTCTTTGTGGCCGGCAGACCGCAGACCAGATCGTAGGTGGTCGTGCTGGTGAAGCGGCTGTCACCCGTCAGGGCGCCATTGGCGAAGTAGCGCGGCGCCCGTTCCGCCACCGGGTAGAGGTGGTAGGTGGCGTCGTAGTCCCATTCGCTGCGGTTGCCAAGCGCATCGGTCTCGGCAATCCGGTTGCCGTAGGCATCATAGGCATAGCTGGTCGGCGACACCCGCGGCGTGCTGCCGACGCTCATATAGGCGAGCTTCTGCGTCAGGTTGCCCTTGACCGGCGGCGTCGCAACCGCCGTCGCGTCGTCGTAAAGATATTCCTCTTTGCTGCCGACCGGTGATGCGGCATCGACGCCGAAGCGGACCGTCTTCGAGGTCGGCAGCGAGACGATGTAGGCGGAGGTGTTCGGGGCGAAGGTGAAGGTCGTCGTCTTCTCGTCGCCGGTGGTGTTCACATTCTCCGTGCCGGCGGCATCCACCGTGCGGCCGCGATCCTTGATTTCCGTCACATTGCCGTAAGCATCGAAACTGCGCTCCGTCCGCAGGTAGGCCGTCGTGCCCCCCTCCGTCAGCTTCGTCGTCGTCGCAATGTTTCTGGCCTTGTAAGGCTTCGAGGCGATGCTGGCGTCATAGGTTTCGGTGATTGTCTTGGATGCCGTATTCGCTGCGTTGCGCAAAACCGTAGTGTCCGGCAGTCCGTAACTCGCCAGATCCTGTCGGTAGGTCGTCACGACGATCGGAGCGGCGGTATCTCCAGCTAGGATTGGTTTGGTCGTGCTGACGGTGCGATAACCCAGGAACTTCCGGGCGGCCGGATTGTAGAGACCCCCGGAATAAGAATAGCTGGTGGCGGCAGAGTTTCCGCGTCCATCGGCGACGGTCACCTTCGTCACCGGATGCATGACGACCGGCATGAAGCTGTTGGTAAAGCTCGTCGAAGGGGCGTAGTTGACCGAAATCGTCCCACCCGTTTCTAAGGTGACGGTCCGCAAGAGATTCGGGTTGCCCGGACCGATCATTGGAAATGACAGTGTCCGTCTGGGAAGCGACGAAGTCGGGAAGGCCATCGCCATTGAAGTCACCCGACAGACCGGAACCGCGCTGCAGGAAAGGCGAGACGACGAGACTGTTGCCGGAGCTTCCGAACCAGAGGCCGTAGGCTCTGAGGTCCTTGAAGGGATCAGTGTCCTTTCGATCCTTGGCGGCGACAACGTCGACCTTGCCGTCATTGTCCATGTCGCGCAGGATCGGCGTGCCCTCTAGGGCAAGGCCGCTGGCGACCTGAACGAAACTGCTGCCGGTTCCCAGCCAGACCGTCGCCACATAGGTCCCCGATCCGGACGGCGTCGCCTTGACAACGTCGGTTGTGCCATCGCCATTCATATCCGCAAGGGCGCAGTAATAGGACGCGGAACTGCAGTCAACGCCCATCGCCTGGCCGGTAAACGAGCTGCCGCCGGCGTATTTGTACGCGCTGAGAATCTGGCCTCTGACGTAACCCTGGCGACCGCCGCCAGAAAAATCTGCAACACCGCGAATATAATCGCCGACATTGAAGAGCTGATCGTATCCATCGCCGTCCGGATCCACGGACGCGTTCTTGACTGTATTAGAACCGTCGTAATCCGTGGGAATGGCGTTACAGACAGCAGTATTGGCGTTCGGGCACAGCGAAGTCGACACGTTCAACGAGGCATCGGTTGTGATAATGCCGCTAACACGGGTCTTGTCGATAATGCTGCATCTGTTTCGCACGTTATAGGTAAATGCGAGATCCTTGGTCAGCTTTCCCGACACAAAACGGCCGCCGAAATAGTTCGGAACCAGCGCTCCCTCATAACAAGAATTCGTTGGAACAGCGACAGTCGACGTGCCGGCGACAGCGCCGGTGCCGCTAAATTTCGTCAACGTAAATTTGAGGGGGTCAGCCACATATGTACGCAAACCCGAATCGTAGCGATAGGTAAGAAAAGAGCCATAGAACTCATCTCTGCCATCGAAGTTCAGGTCGCCGATTTGCCGGGAGAGGAAATAGGAAAGCTGCTTTGCAGGGTCCCCGGACGTCGGCGCAGGGAATTGATTGTTCAGCCTTGTGTAGCTGTAGTTGATGTTGTCATAAACCATCGACCGTATGGTCTTGTGGGTTCCACTGGTAATGTTGCTGTTATTGGAATCGACGACCAAATCGCGGCCGTAACGATCGACACGCACAAGGCGGGATGCGTTCGAAAAGGGCGCCTGATTGTAAAAGAGGGCGTAGCCGCCACTGAGGCCGGCTTCGGCAGCCACGCTATAAGCGACGGATTTCAACCGGTAACGGTTCCATGTAATGCCCGAACCATTGGCCACCGGCTGATAGTCAGGCCGCGGCTCGTAGCCGAACGTAATATAGGAGCGGCTGTCGTATTCGATCCGCGTCGGATAACAGGTGGGAATATCAGGGCAGGTATAGAAATAAGTCACCCGATTGCCGTTCGGATCCACCACCGAGGTGGGCAAATAACGCCCGCGCCAATTAGGATCACTATGTGGTGCGTTGGCAATTTCCGCCACAGACTGGAAGGTCGTCAACACCCCTTTATTGTCTGTAACTGTCCATCTGTTGGAACTGAGAATAATCCGCTGAGACGACTCATGTTCGGTTGTATGCGTCGATCCGGGCTGGCAGCTGGACGCAGCCGAACAGGCAACGAGAGGTTCGCCGTTCAGCACATAAACGTCACTGGCGTCACTCCATGTCGGGACGCCGCCACCGGGACTTTCCCGCTCAATGACATCGAGGCCGTCGAGACCCCAGCCGTATCCAAGCCAGCCTTGATACAGGCCGCCGAGCCGAGACTTGCGCGCCGAATCGTAACGAAGCGTCAGCCTGGGAGCAATATCGTAATAATCCGGCAGGTCGAGGCTGATGAGCTGTGTGAATGATCCATTGCTGGAGATTTGCGGAACCGATGCTTTCTCAGGCGCATTGACCGCAGCCGAATCCGGCTGGACTGTCGTGGCCGTCGCCGCTAGCGTGGTGGCGCCTGCCGCTTGCGTCGTATTCGACTCAGCCGACGAAGCCGCGTCCTTGGCCTGCCCGTCAACCGTCAGCGTCTCACCGTCGGCGGCGCCTTCGGCCGGCGCCAGACCTCCCTTGCCGAGCGTGGTTCGGTCGACCGTCTTATCTGGTTGCGAGGAAGCGTCAGCGGTGGAGGTGAGATTGGACGTTGCTGGAGCCTCGGTGGCTTTCGCGCCGAGGCCGGCCGTGCTTCCATTGCCAAGGCCACTGCCACTGGTTTTGGCGGTATCGGCCGCAACCGCGGTTCCGACAACCGCGGAGTTTATGCCCGGCGCGACAGACAACGCAAAGAGAACCGCTGCAGCCGAAGCCGCAACACGCAAACGAAACTGACGCATGAATCCCCCGGATGAATCAAGACGTACTGAAATTTCCACTCTCTAAAGTCGAAAATATTTAAGAACGCAAGTAGACAAGTGTGAGGTTCAAGAAATAATTCTCAATCATCAACAGCTGAGGTATTGATCGCATCTGAAGATAAGTTCAAGGAGATGCGGTGAACGATGCAAGTTCATCGGACGCCAAGCACAGAGAAGAGAGAATCCCCATAAGATTCGATGCAGGAGTCGGGGCTGAAAGCTTTGCTGTTTCGGCAATCTTGGGACCGACTCTGCAGCGGAGCCAAACGACGGGGAGTCGGCGGAAACGAGGACGTTGACCGAGATGGGATTCGGATCGATCTGTCGCTTATCGGTTGAAATTGAACTTCATCCCGGCAGTGCGTAGCGTGTCAGCACGGCCTGGCCATCTTCGATCGCAATCTCTATGGCTCGTTCACGATCTCCTGGGCGTCGGCGAGCTCTTGCACAACAGCCAGGAACAATTCCCGCTGCAGTGCCGGCAGCACCTGAGGAACGATGATGACCAGGCCGCATGCAATTCCTCTTTTGCGTAGAGTTTCCGGAAGTCGCGCGCGTTGTTCGTCACGAAGGTGAAATCACCCGCGACAATGCGAGGCATCAGATCCCAGTCGGTCTCGCCGCTTAGGCCAAGCCAGTTGACGTGAAAGCAGTCGTGCCCGTGATCTTGAGCCACGGCCACGAGCGATGTGTGCAGGCATTCATCGATCAGGAACTTCACGAAGTCGTGCCCGAGGATTTCCGGGACCCAGTCGTGGCGAGACGCAAACTCTTCACAGCCTTCACCTTCAGTCCCTGTTCCGACAGCTTCTTCGGCCGCCCTCGGGCCGGGTGAGCTGCCGTCCAGATTTCGGCGAGTTCCACCATCCGGGCCGTGACGGAAGGGTAACCCCCGACGATTTCTTCGGTAGTGGCGCCCTGCTGCTTCATCGCCGCGATCATGCGCACCGGAACTCGGGTTCCTTTGAATGCCGGCTCGCCACCGACGACCCCTTTGGTGCTTCGGATCGCGCGTTCGGCTTCTCGAAGGGTCTCTGCCCGCGCAGCCAGTTGCTCCCTTGCCCGCGCCACGTCGACGATTAGATAATCGTCTGCCCTCACCGTATCCGCATCAGGATTCTCGTCGATCGTTTCGAACAAGCGTTTGCGGCGCTCCGCAGAGAGGATCGATCCCACACCATACCAGAGCTTCAGGCGGAGCAGGTCGTCATCCGAAAGTTCTCGGCCAGCGCGGCCAAAATGTGCCTTGATGATCCGCTTGTCGATTGCATTATGGACCGACTTTACAGCAATCTCACTGACAGCTGCTGCTTCGGCGGGCGTGTAGGCGCGTGATGTGGCAACCATAATCATTCTCCTTCAGGAGAATATATATTGAGCGAAGGTTGGCGTAAAGACCGACTGCAATTTCGGCTATCACGAGCAATGGCAGCTTCACTTTTTCGGCCGCCGTTTCAACAAACAGAGGCCTCTATTTCCAAAACGGTTGCAGGTGATCCACGACGTCGATGCTCGCGTTATAAACGCTGCGTTCCAGCGAACTGATATAGGTACGATCGATGCCTGCTTGATGTGCGAGCTCCTCTTGCGACAGGCCTTTTGGGGACAGTCAGGTCGCAGCAGATAGGTCCGGCAACCCTGATCGCGCCTTAAACCGACGCGGTCAGGGCAAAGCTCAAGCCTTTGGAGACAATTCCGCCCGCATCACCGCCCACTCGTCGGGCAGTGCGCCCGTGCCGCGCATCTTGCCGGCGCGGCGATACCAGTAGTCGGCATTCCAGTCGTCGCCCTCGATGCGATGGCAGAGGGCGTGGCCCCAGTCGAACGGCTGTTCGCCTTCGTGGCGCTGACAGATATCGTGAACCGCCTGCCAATCCGCGCCCATGGTGAAGCCGCCGGCGGCAAGGCGGTCGATTGCCTCGATCAGGCGGATAAGATCATTGCCTGCCATGAAGCCCTCCCAGTTTGGTTATTGCTCAGCCTAGCTGCTTCTCCAGGTGCACCTTTTCGAGCGGGACGCCCATGCTCCTGGAGAATTCGATACCGTGCCAGATGATGGTGAAACCGCAGCGTTTGTAAAGCCGGATCGCGCCTATGTTCCTGGCATGCGTGTCGATCCGGGCGGTCGTCAGTCCTTCGGCCGTCATCAGCTCGCACAGATGCAACAGCAGAGCCCCGCCCAACCCCTTGCCCTGATGATTGGGATGCACCCAGAGATCGGACACATAGTTGGGTTGGCCTTCACGTGCGCCCCAGCCGACGATCTCCGCGTCGAGTTCGGCAACGAAGATCTCACCTTTTGTCTCTCGCGGAAACACTGTGAACTCTTGCCTGACTCTGGCAATCACATCGGGGTCGCGATAACTGTGGTCGAAGGCATCGGCTGCGGCCCATGAGGCAAAGCCGACGGCGCCGACCGTTTCGTGGTCGGCAAAGGCTATCTTTCGGATCGTGAGACCCGTTACCACCACTTGGCCGGCGTAAACTTGCCGGCAGCCTGCTCGATGACGTAGGCGGTCTTGAAGAGGGTTTCCTCGTCGAAGGCCTTGCCGATCAGCTGCAGGCCGAGCGGCAGGCCCTTCTGGTCGAGGCCGGCGGGAACGGCGATGCCGGGCAGGCCCGCCATGTTGACCGTCACCGTGAAGATGTCGTTCAGATACATCTTCACCGGATCGGCGGCGAGGTTTTCGTCAGCAACGCCGAAGGCAGAGGACGGCGTCGCCGGCGTCAGGATGGCGTCGACGCCGGCATCGAAGGCCAATTCGAAATCGCGCTTGATCAGCGTGCGGACCTTCTGGGCGCGGATGTAATAGGCGTCGTAGTAGCCGGCCGACAGCACGTAGGTGCCGATCATGATGCGGCGCTTGACTTCCTTGCCGAAACCGGCGGCGCGCGTCTTTTCGTACATGTCGACGATATCCTTGCCGTCGACGCGCAGGCCGTAGCGCACGCCGTCGTACCGCGCGAGGTTCGAGGACGCCTCGGCGGGCGCGACGATGTAATAGGCCGGAAGCGCGTATTTGGTGTGCGGCAGGGAGATATCGACGATCTCGGCGCCGGCATCTTTCAGCCAGGCAATGCCCTGGCGCCACAGGGTCTCGATCTCCTCAGGCATGCCGTCGACGCGGTATTCGTTCGGAATGCCGATCTTCATGCCCTTCAGCGACTGACCGAGGACGGCCTCATAATCGGGCACCGGCAGATCGACGGATGTCGTGTCCTTCGCGTCGACGCTTGCCATCGACTTCAGCAGGATCGCGGCGTCGCGCACATCACGGGCGATCGGGCCTGCCTGGTCGAGCGAGGAAGCAAAGGCGACGGTGCCCCAGCGCGAGCAGCGGCCATAGGTCGGCTTGATGCCGACGGTGCCGGTGAAGGCGGCCGGCTGGCGGATCGAGCCGCCGGTATCGGTCGCGGTGGCGCCGGCGCAAAGATGGGCGGCAACAGCAGCGGCCGAGCCGCCGGAGGAGCCGCCCGGGACGAGTTGCTGGTTGGAGCCCTCTGCCCGCCAGGGATTGATCACCGGGCCGTAATAGGACGTCTCGTTGGACGAGCCCATGGCGAATTCGTCCATGTTCAGCTTGCCGAGCATGACGGCGCCATCATCCCAGAGGTTCTGCGTCACGGTCGACTCGTAACGCGGCTCGAAACCATCGAGAATATGGCTGCAGGCCTGGGTGTGGACGCCGACGGTGGCGAAGAGATCCTTGATGCCGAGCGGGATGCCTTCGAGCTCGCCCGCCGAGCCAGCTGCAATCCGCTCGTCGGACTTCCTGGCCATGACGCGGGCGAGATCCGGCGTTGTTTTTACGTAGGCATTCAGCCGGTCATTGGCCGCATCGATCGCCGAAATATAGGCTTCAGTCAGTTCGATTGCGGTGATTTCCTTGGCGCGGAGCTTCTCGCGGGCTTCGGCAATGGTCAGGCTGGTGAGTTCGCTCATCGTGTTTTCGCTTCGGTCTTGAAAATGGCAACAGGGGCGGAAAGAGGCCTTCGAAGCCTTATTCGACGACTTTCGGCACCAGGAAGAAATTATGGTCGGTGACGGGCGCATTGGCGACGATATCGGCGGCCTTGTTGCCATCGGTCACCTCGTCGGTCCGCTTCTTCATCGCCATCGGGGTCACCGACGTCATCGCCTCGACGCCATCGACGTTGACTTCGGAGAGCTGCTCGACGAAGCCGAGGATGCCGTTCAGCTCGCCGACCATGCGATTTGCCTCATCCTCGGAGACGGCAATACGAGCAAGTTTGGCAACGCGCTTCACGGTGGCAAGATCGACGGACATGGCATTCTCCGGATAGGATTTTTCCTACCCGCTATAAAGGCCATGTTCGCCCGGTGCAACGGGGTTTCGTCAGATCGACAGGCTCTCGGCAGGCTTCAGCGCCCTCGCCTCAGTCTTCGACCCCTCCATGCCGGCAACGAATTTGTCGGCCGTCTGGTCGATGATCGGGAAGGTGCCGTAATGGCAGGGGATCGCGGTCTTGAAGCTGAAATAGCGCTGGCAGGCGAGTGCCGCCACCGCGCCGCCCATGGTGAAGCGGTCGCCGATCGGCACGAAGCCGATATCGGGCTGGTGCAACTCGTTGATCAGCGCCATGTCGGAGAAGATGTCGGTGTCGCCCATGGCGAAGATCGAGGCTTCGTCGTCGAAATGCAGCATCAGACCATTGGCGTTGCCGAGCGCATGCGAGACGCCGTCCTCGGTGATCTGGGCCGAGGAATGCAGCGCATTGGTGAACGTCGCGGAGAAGCCGCCGAACGTGACCGTACCGCCGGTGTTGCCCATCTCGATCCTGTCGACGCCCTTGGAGCCGAGCCAAGCGGCGAGATCGGCATTGGCAAGAACGACCGCACCCGTCTCCCTGGCAAGCGCCACGGTGTCGCCGACATGGTCGCCATGGCCGTGGGTCAGCAGGATATGGGTGATGCCTGCCGACACATCCTTGATGTCCTGGCCGGAAAAGGAGGCGTTATGGCTGAGGAAGGGATCGAGCAGGATCTTCGCCTTTGATGTCTCGATGCGGAAGGCGGAATGGCCAAGCCAGGTGATCTTCATGAAATCTATCCTCACGTGATGCAAAACTGGATTTCGATGGTAAGGACATATCTCATGCGCCGGCAAAGGAAAGCGGCGGCGGCTTCAATTTCTTTTTGACGGGATGAAACGGCAATGACGGTGCTGACGATCGAGGAAATGGCCGAAATCCTTGCTCCCGGGCAGGCGATCGCCGGGCTCGATCTCGGCACCAAGACGATCGGGATTTCGATGTCGGATCTCGGCCGGCGTTTCGCCACGCCACGTCCGGTGATCCGCCGCGTCAAGTTCACGATCGACGCGCAGGCGCTGCTGGACTTCGCGATGGCGGAAAAGGTTGCCGGCTTCATCATCGGCATGCCGATGAATATGGACGGATCGGCGGGGCCGCGCGTGCAGGCGACGCGCGCCTTCGTGCGCAACATGGAGCAGAAAACGGTGCTGCCCTTCGTCTATTGGGACGAACGGCTTTCGACGGTCGCGGCCGAACGGACGCTCATAGAAATGGACGTTTCGCGCGCCAAGCGGGCCGAACGGATCGATTCGGCCGCGGCAAGCTTCATCCTTCAGGGCGCCCTCGACAGGCTGTCCTCGCTCGCAAGGTCTGCGGGAGACGAATTCAGCGCCTGACGCGCCTTCCACCAGGCGGCGATCAACTTGCGCTTTCTGAAGCCCATGATGGCGAAGACGACGAGGCTATCCACCGCAATGGCGCGGGCAACGAGCGGCGGGATGGTCTCCGGCGGCACACCGAGGGCTTCGCCATAGATCGCGAAGGTCAGGTCATGGACCTGCCGCGTCAGCATAAAGATGCCGAAATTCATGTCGTAATAGGAGAGCCAGTACCATGCGCCCAGAAAGACGATGGGACCGGCCCAGAAGATCAGAAACCACCTCATGCGGCTTCTCCTCCCTGCTTGCGGGCGACGGGCAGACCGAGGGAAACCAGCCAGGTCGACAATGCCATGATGCAAAGCACCAGCGTCGGAATTGCGATATCCAGCGCCAGGACTGCGAAGAACATCATTGCCGTCACCAGAATTGCGGCTTTGGCGATCTTGCTTCCCATGGGCGTCAACTCGCAGGTTCTCACTCGTATCATCTCTGCTCCCCGCCACACTGTCGGGTTAACCAGCCCCACGCAACGTAAACCATTCGTTAAGGTTAACGCCGCGCCTCCTCCCTGTGGATGAATGGGGCCCGTGGATGAAAGGGGGTCAGCCGTAGACGCCGCGCACGAGACGCTTCAGTGCCGTCGCGGCCTTCTCCCAGTCCTTCGACGTCTTCAGCGACAGGCCCGCGCACTGGCCGCCGGCGGCGCCGGAAAGCACGAGGTGCTGGATTGCCGCGATGACGACGGCATTGACGGCTGCCGCATCCATGCCCTTTGGCGGCGCCAGCGAACCGCGCATGCGATCCAGCCAAAGGGCGAGAGCCTTCGAACGGGCCTCGGACAACCGCCTCACCTGCTCGGTGTTTTCCGATACTTCCCAGGCGAGGATGCGGCGCATCAGCGGATCATTTCTCAAGGCGTCGAGCAGCAGAAGCGCCAGTCGCTCCATCAGATCGCCATAGGTGAGCATGAACATGCCGCCGGCATCTTCCGGAATGCGATCCCTCACCCATGTGCCGAGATCCGCGCCGATCGCCTCGACCAAACCGTCAAGGCCGCCATAGTAGCGGTAGATCAGCTGCTTGTCGCAGCCGGCGCGGCGGGCGACCGCATTGATGCCGAAATTCTGGAAGCCCTCCTGCGCCAGCAGGCCCTTGGCGGCGGCAAGGATGGCGCGCTCGGTGGCGCCGCGATCGCGCACGCGCCGTTCCGGCTCCGCGCCGACCTCCATCGAATTATCAAGATTTTCAGCTTCATTCAGCATCACCGACCGTTCCCCACTGTCACCAATCGGTGAGTAGCGGGGAGACCTTATCCGATCAATCCTATCCCCTTGGGAAGACTGTGGATATTTCCTCCAGCACTCAGAATCCGGCGTCGCATGGGCGCGAAAGGCGGCACGAAACCCTTCAGAAATCTCGTCCCGACGGTTGATCGCGATGGACGAACCCGGCATAGCTGCATTATGAACAAATCTAACAATCCCCGCTAAGGCCCTGCAATGGTGAATTATATCGAAGCCTCCTCCGCGCCGCCGAAGAATACGGGCGCCATCCGGCTTTACGATGCGCAGGCGTTCGAAGGCATGCGCAAGGCGTGCCAGCTGACCGCGCGCTGCCTCGATGCACTCGCCGATATCGTCAGGCCCGGCCTGCTCACCGACGAGATCGACCGATTCGTATTCGATTTCGGCATGGATCACGGCGCGTATCCGGCGACGCTGAATTATCGCGGCTACACCAAATCCACCTGCACCTCGATCAATCACGTCGTCTGCCACGGCATTCCGAACGACAAGCCGCTGCGCGAGGGCGACATCGTCAATATCGACGTTACCTTCGTGCTCGACGGCTGGCATGGCGATTCGAGCCGCATGTATCCGGTCGGCACGATCAAGCGCGCCGCCGAACGGTTGCTGGAAGTCACCTATGAATCCCTGATGCGCGGCATATCAGCCGTCAGGCCAGGCGCCCGCACCGGCGCGATCGGCGAGGCGATCCAGACCTATGCGGAAGCCGAGCGCTGTTCGGTGGTGCGCGATTTCTGCGGCCACGGCGTCGGCCGGCTGTTCCACGATTCGCCGAACATCCTGCATTATGGCCGCGCCAATGAAGGGCCGGAGCTGCGCGAAGGCATGATCTTCACCATCGAGCCGATGATCAATCTCGGCCGGCCGCATGTAAAGGTGCTCGCCGACGGCTGGACGGCCGTGACCCGCGACCGTTCGCTTTCAGCCCAGTATGAACACACGGTCGGCGTCACCGCCGAGGGCTGCGAAATCTTCACGCTGTCACCGGGTGGCCTCGACCGGCCCGGATTGCCGCCGCTTGCCAGGTGACGATCTGATGGCGAAGCGGCCTGTTGCGACATCTTCCGACGACACGCTGCCTTTCGAGACTGAAGAGCCTGTTGCCGACGAACGCTCGTTCTTCGGCGGCCGGCCGCAAAAACCAGCCGCGCCGAACGCACTGACCTCCCTACCCGCCTCGCTTTCCGGGCCGGAACATTATCACGGCCATCGCGAGCGGCTGCGTGACCGCTTCCGGGAGCTGGGCGATACGGCGCTCGCCGATTACGAAATCCTCGAACTCCTGCTTTTTCGGCTGATCCCGCGACGTGACACCAAGCCGATCGCCAAGGCGCTCATCGAACGATTCGGCTCGCTTTCCGGCGTCTTTGGCGCGCCGGCTGGTCTCCTGACGGAGGTGAAGGGCGTCGGCGAGAATGTCGCCCTCGATTTGAAACTGATCGCCACCGTCACTCACCGGACCCTGAAGAGCGAGATCAGAAGCAAGCAGGTTCTCTCCTCCTGGACCTCGGTCATCCAGTATTGCCACGCCGCCATGGCGCACGAGACACGAGAACAATTCCGCATCCTGTTCCTCGACAAGCGCAACGTGCTGATCGCCGACGAGGTGCAGGGCCGCGGCACGGTCGACCATACGCCGGTCTATCCCCGCGAGGTGGTCAAACGCGCGCTCGAACTGTCGGCAACGGCGATCATCCTCGTCCACAATCATCCCTCCGGCGATCCGACACCCTCGCGCGCCGACATCGACATGACGAAGGTGATCGTCGAGGCGGCCAAGGCGCTCGATATCGCCGTCCACGACCACATCATCATCGGCAAGGACGGCCATGTCAGCCTGAAGGGGCTGAAGTTGATGTAATCCCCCTACGCTGAGACGCGACTACATAACTATCGTCCGCCCCGAAGCCCTCCACGGAGACGACATGTCGAATGGTCCCAATGCTGTTCTCACTTCCGATGAGATCGACGCGATAGCGCGTGACGTCGTCGCAGAAGGACAGGCGGGCCGCACGTCGGCGGCATGGCAGAAGATCCAACCATTTCGAAAAGCCCAGCGTCGCCAGACTGAGGCCGCGATGGCATTGTTATGGATAGTTGACCAACAAAGCCTCGCAAGAGAAGACGCAACAGACGTTCTTTCCGAGATCGCAGATGCCCACGAAGACAATATCGATCTCCTTTCGGCGATCGGACTATGCCTGGAATCCGTCCGCGACATCGATGATCTGAACGCGCCACCGCCGGAACACCCGATATTTCAGTCGATGGTCGCGACGCTGGACCGCTTAGCCAAGCTTCATGATGGGCGGCCTGAACAGGAGCAGATACTGCGCGGGCTCGCCACGTCGGCGCGAATGATGGCACGCCAGATGGATGCAATCGCCGAGAACAGTCTCCGGAAACTGACGGAAATCGATCCACGGAACAGCGCGCATCAATACAATTTGGGCCTTTTCTACAAGACGCGGGGCAGATTCGCAGAAGGCGTAGCGGCGGGCCTGGCTGCTGCAAGCTTGCAGCGGGAGGTTATCGACAGCACCGAGTGGAACCTTGGAATCTGCGCCACGGGCGCAGGGGACGCCGAGACCGCTTTGGACGTGTGGAAGCGGATGGGTCAGAAGATCGAGCTTGGGCGGTTCGGGTTACCGGAAGGCGGGTATGCGGCCTGCAAGGTGAGACTTGCCCAGCGGCCTCTTGCTGAGCGGACGGCGGACTCGGATGATCCAGGGGAGGAGGAGACCGTATGGATCGAGCGTTTAAGTCCATGTCATGGCATTATTCGCAGCGTACTGTTCGGCAGTCTCGGCGTCGACTATGGCGATGTCGTCCTCATGGACGGCGCTCCGATTACGTATCATACCTACGGTGAACAAGAGGTCCCGGTCTTCCCGCATCTGGCAACGCTTGTGCGCCGGAACTACCAGTTTTTTGCTTTCGCGGGCACGCAAGAGACAGCAGGGCAACTGATCGATCTAAGCGGGGAATTGGACGAGGACGCCATTATCTATTCACACACCGAAAACTTTAGGATCATGTGCGCAAATTGCTGGCGCAACCCCGACATCGATCACGCCGATCATGAGAAAATGGAGAAACACGTCGTCACCGGTCGCATTGCCGCGCCGCCCGACATCGCACCTGCACGACTTCTGGATCTGATTGATAGGGGAATCGAAAAGCGAAAAACTTGCCAGCTCTATGCGCCCGATCTCTGCGCAGCGGCGGGGCAGTTGGCGCGCGAGCGGAGCGACAGACGTCGGTTTACTCTATTGACGGATAATTAGCGACATTCCTGCACGGAAAGGTCGCGGCCGAGCGCGCGCTGGACCGGCGGTCCGATTAGCGGCGCTCTGCTGTTCTTCCCGGCGGCAGCTGCCGACGCTCATTCTGCCGTTCGACCGGAGGTCGCAGGCAAGCATCCGAGGCAAGCGAACACTGCGGAAAGCTTCAGTTGACAGAGGTCGCCGGCGCGGGATTCTATGCAATCCTGCGCCGCCACTCGCTGAACAATACCCGCCCGAAATACCAAGAAGATAAAGCTTCATGACGATCTCCAGCGGTAACACTGATCGATCGACCCGGCTCTGCCGCGATGCGCTCTGCCTCGATGACTTTGAAATGAGGGCACGGCGGCATCTGCCTAAGCCTCTGTTCGGTTATATCGCCGGCGCGACCGAGACCAACGCGTCGCTGCGGCATAACGCAGAGGCCTTCAAGGCCTATGCCTTTCGGCCTCGTGTACTTCGGGACGTCTCGAGGCGCAGCACTGAGACGAGCCTCTTCGGCAAAACCTATGCCGCACCGTTCGGCATTGCGCCGATGGGGATCAGCGCGCTGATGGCCTACCGGGGGGACATTGTGCTCGCGCAAGGAGCGGACCAATCGGGAATCCCGATGATTATAAGCGGTTCGTCACTCATCCCCCTGGAAGAGATCGCGGCGGTTTCGCCACAAGCATGGTTTCAGGCCTATCTCCCCGGCGAACCCGACCGCATCGACGCTCTCATCGATCGTGTCGCCGCGGCCGGCCTCGCCACCCTTCTGCTGACCGTGGATACCGCCACGCTGCCCAATCGCGAAAATAATGTAAGGGCGGGGTTTTCGACGCCTTTGCGTCCCGGGCTCCGCTTGGCATGGCAGGGCATCTCGCATCCACGCTGGACAGCCGGTACATTCCTGCGCACGATTGTCCGGCACGGCATTCCGCATTTTGAGAATTCCTATGCCACAAGAGGCGCGCCGATCATCTCCTCGAACGTCACGCGCGATTTCGGCAAGCGTGACCATCTCAATTGGAGCCATCTGGAGCGGATACGCAAGCGATGGGCCGGCAAACTCGTGGTCAAGGGGATCATGCATCCTGAAGACGCGGCACGGGCCGCAGATACCGGCGCGGATGGAGTGATCGTCTCCAATCATGGCGGCCGCCAGCTCGACGGCACCGCATCTCCCCTTCAGGTCCTTCCGGAGATTGCGGCACGTGTTGGAGACAGCATTGCCGTCATGATTGACGGCGGCATCCGGCGTGGAACGGATATCATGAAGGCCCTCGCGCTTGGCGCCTGTTTCGTGTTCGTGGGCAGGCCGTTCCTTTATGCTGCAGCCGTCGCGGGGCTACCGGGCATGCTCAGAGCGGCGGATATCCTGAAAACGGAACTGCATAGCAATATGGCGTTGCTCGGGGTCAGTGGCGTGAGCGATATTTCCACGGATTACATCACTCGCGCATAAACAACCGTCGCGCGCTGACATCGATATGACGAAGGTGATCACCGACGCGGCGAAGGCACTTGATATCACTGTCGACGACCACATCATTATCGGCAAGGACGGCCATGTGAGCTTGAAAGGGCTGGACCTGATCTGAAAAGCACAGGTCCGGCTGAATCGGCAGCCGTAAAACAATCTGTAACATTGACCGGCTACCGATAGAGGAGCGACATTTTTGTCGCAAATGATTCCATTTCCAATCCGAGGCTAGAGGATGTTTCAGTACGATCTCGTTGTGGTGGGTAGCGGTCCCGCAGGGCGCCGCGGCGCGATCCAGGCTGCGAAACTCGGCAAGAAAGTGCTTGTCATCGAACAGGGCAAGCGCGTCGGCGGCGTGTCCGTCCATACCGGCACCATCCCTTCGAAGACGCTGCGCGAGACCGCGCTTAATCTCTCCGGCTGGCGCGAGCGCGGCTTCTATGGGCGATCCTACCGCGTCAAGCAGGAGATCAGTGCGGAAGACCTGCGTCGTCGCCTCTTGATTACGCTCAACCATGAAGTGGAGGTGCTCGAGCATCAGTTCGCCCGAAACCGTGTCCACCACATGCGCGGCAAAGCGAGTTTCATCGATTCCACCACCTTGCAGGTCATCAAGGATGATGGCGAAGCGCTGACGGTCAGCGGCGCCAGTATCCTGCTTGCCGTGGGCACGAAGCCTTTCCGGCCGGACTATATGCCGTTCGATGGCAAGACCGTGCTCGACAGCGACGAGTTGCTTGATATCGAAGAATTGCCGCGCACCATGGTCGTCATCGGCGCCGGCGTTATCGGCATCGAATATGCGACGATCTTCTCGGCGCTTGATACTGCCGTGACCGTGATCGATCCAAAGTCGACCATGCTCGACTTTATCGATAAGGAAATCGTCGAGGATTTCACCTATCAGCTGCGCGACCGCAATATGAAGCTGCTGCTCGGCACGAAGGCCGAGAAGGTCGAGCGGCTCGATAGCGGCAAGGTCCAGCTGACGCTCGACAACGGCCGCCATCTTGTGACCGACATGGTGCTCTTTGCCGCCGGACGTATGGGAGCCACCGACGCGCTGAACCTTCCGGCCATTGGACTGGAGGCCGACAGCCGCGGCCGTCTCAAGGTCAATCCGGAGACCTTCCAGACATCGGTTGCAAACATCTATGCCGCCGGCGACGTGGTCGGCTTTCCAAGCCTTGCCTCGACCTCGATGGAACAGGGCCGCATCGCCGCGCGCGTGGCGATCGGCGCGGTCGCCAAGGAGCCGCAGAAATATTTCCCCTACGGCATCTATGCGGTGCCGGAAATCTCGACCTGCGGTTTGACCGAAGAGGAGATGAAGGAGCGCGGCATCGCCTATGAATGCGGCATTGCCCGCTTCCGCGAAACCTCGCGCGGCCACATCATGGGCCTCGATACCGGGCTTCTGAAGCTGATCTTCTCGCTGAAGACCCGCCGACTGCTCGGCGTGCATATCGTCGGCGAAGGCGCCACCGAGCTGGTGCATATCGGCCAGGCGGTGCTCAATCTGAAAGGCACGGTCGAATATTTCGTCGAAAACACCTTCAACTATCCGACGCTCGCCGAAGCCTACAAGATCGCCGGCCTCGACGCCTGGAACCGGATGGGCGACATCAAGTCGGAACTCTGAAGGCGGCGCCACCATCTGATTCCGCCAGCTAAGATGGAGCCGAGAGCTTGCGCATCATTTCGCTGAATGCATGGGGCGGCCGACTGCACGAGGCCCTGATCGCCTATATCAGGCATGCCAACCCTGATGTGCTGTGCCTGCAGGAGGTGCTGCGGACGCCGAATGCCGACCACGGATGGTCGATATACCGGGATGCGGGGTTGGAACTGCCGCAGCGCGCCAACCTCTTCGATGAGATCGGCGCCGCCCTGCCCGGCCACGACGGCTTCTTCTGCCCGACATCGAGAGGCGAGCTCTTCGACGGCGACGCCGTCATTGTCGCTGAATTCGGGCTGGCGACCTTCGTCCGCAAATCACATTCCGTCATCGCCCAGGCGCTGGACTTCGTGCATGGCGGTTTTTCCGCCGATGGCTGGGGTGAACATCCCAGACCGCGCAACGCCCATTGCATCCGTCTGTTCAGCCACGAGCACGCTTCGACCGTCACCATCGTCCACATGCACGGCCTGCGCGATCCCGCCGGCAAGGGCGATACGGCCGCGCGTCAGGAGCAGGCTACAGCGCTGGTCCGGCTCATCGAGCGCGTCTGGCCCGGCGACGAGGGGCTCGTCGTCTGCGGCGACTTTAACGTTTTGCCTGACAGCACAACCTTTGCGATTCTCGCCGGACTTGGGCTTTCCGATCTCGTCACCGGAAACGGCCTTGTAGACACGCGAACCTCCTACTATCTCAAAGAGGGTCGATATGCCGACTACATGCTTGTGACACCGGGGGTGAATATCGCCAAATTCGAGGTGGTCGAGGCGCCGGAGGTATCCGACCACCGCGCATTGCTGCTTGACATCATGTAGTATATTGATGGTTGAGAACCCGCGTGGAGTATCGCGCCGGTGCTGATTTGTATGGCCGAGTTTGAAGCCCGATGGTTCGTATCCTTACGCCGTGCCTGATATTTGCCTTCAATGCCATTTTGTCTCCTGGCAAAAGCTTCTAAGAAAGATAGATACTCTTGTCCCATGTCCCGGAAGCCGCGCGCCGACGTTTTCAGCTGATCCTGATTAAGCCGTCGCATTATGACGACGATGGCTACGTCATCCGCTGGTGGCGGGCGATGATCCCGTCCAATTCGCTTGCGGCCCTCTACGGCATCGCCGCCGAATGCGCCGAGCGCAAGGTGCTCGGACCCGATACCGCGATCGACATTACCGTAATCGATGAAACCAATACGCGGATCGATTTTCCCGGGCTGCTCGCCCAGTTCAGGCGCCACGGCAATTTCGGCATGGTCGCGCTGGTCGGCGTCCAGTCCAACCAATATCCGCGCGCACTCGACATCGCCCGCCCCTTCCGCAATGCCGGCCTGCCGGTCTCGATGGGCGGCTTCCATGTGTCCGGTTGCCTGTCGATGCTCGACGGCAAAGCGGTCGGGCTCGATGCCTGCCGCGATATGGGCATCTCGATGTTCGCCGGCGAGGCCGAGGGGCGGCTGGACATGGTGCTGCGCGATGCTGCCGCCGGCGAGCTGAAGCCGCTTTATAATTTCATGAACGACCTTCCCGGCATCGGCGGCACCCCCGTTCCTTTCCTGCCGAAGGACAATATCCAGCGCACGCTCGGCCTCAGCACCAGCTTCGATGCCGGACGCGGCTGTCCCTACCAGTGCTCCTTCTGCACCATCATCAACGTGCAGGGGCGAAAATCGCGTTTCCGCTCGGCCGACGATGTCGAGAAGCTGGTGCGGATGAACTGGGCGCAGGGCATTCACAAGTTCTTCATCACCGACGACAATTTCGCCCGCAACAGGGATTGGGAGGCGATTTTCGACCGGCTGATCGAACTCAAGGAGCGGGACGGCATTCCGCTCGGCCTGATGATCCAGGTGGATACGCTCTGCCATAAGATCCCCAATTTCATCGAGAAATCCAAGCGCGCCGGCGTCACCCGTGTCTTCATCGGCCTCGAAAACGTCAATCCGGATAATCTGACGGCCGCCAAGAAGAACCAGAACAAGATCACCGAGTACCGCAAGATGCTGCTCGCCTGGAAAGCACAGGGCATCATGACGCTTGCCGGCTACATCCTGGGCTTCCCCGCCGACACGCCGGACTCGATCCGCCGTGACATCGCCATCATCCAGGAAGAGCTGCCGCTCGACGTCATCGAATTCTTCATCCTGACGCCGCTGCCCGGCTCCGAGGACCATCAGGTTCTCTGGAAGAAGGGCGTGGAAATGAATGGCGACCTCAATATCTACGATGTCGAGCATGTCTGCACCGCCCATCCCAAGATGAGCAAGCAGGAATGGGAAGAGATCTACCATGAGGCCTGGTCGCTCTATTATTCACCTGATCACATGAAGACGCTGCTGCGCCGCGCCGTGGCGACCGGGGTTCCGCTCGCAAGGCTCGTCAAGGTACTCGTCTCCTTCGCAACCACGGTGCCGCTGGAAAACGTGCATCCGTTGCAGAGCGGCCTCTTGCGCTTGAAGACGCCGTCGGAGCGGCGCCCGGAACTGCCGCGCGAACATCCGCTGGTCTTCTGGCCCCGTTTTGCCTGGGACACCGTCCGCAAACATGCCTCGCTCGCGGGCACGATTATCGGACTGACGATTTCGGCCTTCCTGATTTCACGGGATGCCAAGTCGAAGACCTATATGGATCAGGCTCTGACGCCCGTCGCCGACGACGAAGAAGAAACGCTCCACCTCTTCACCCAGACCGCCGGCGGCGCCGCAGCCGTCAGCCATGTCAGGAAAGTCGCGCAACTGACGGGGCATTAAGCGGAAATTCTTGCAATAGCGGCCGACTCCCCGCCGGCCGGAGAGCACAGGCGACATCAAGGCGAAGCTTGGAGCCTCCGACTTTGATTCGGCTAAGCGCGTCGCGATCTTCCAGAGACGCGCCACGCTCTATGCGATTTGGATCATCCGGCTCGTCTCGGCCACTTGTAGCGTGTCGACGAATTCGACGATCTTGACCGGTTTGCCATCCTGGAAATGGATCTTGTCGACGAATTCCGTAGAGAAGGTTACGCCCGATGGGATGTGTCTGACCTCGCCTTCACGATGGGCAAAGACCATCTGCTCATCCTCATCCACATAGATGCCGGTCGTCCTGACCTTGGATAGATCCCATGCCGCGATAAGCTGCGTTATCGTTTGGCGAAAGTCATGCCCGCTCGATTCGGTCGTCAAAGGCGCCAGCCGTGCATTGCCGACCATGCGAAAGGTACAACCCTCGCCGAACAGCGCAAGCGTACCCTCGATGTCGCCACGACCACGCACAGAATAGATTTCCTCTACCAGCGTCTTCATGTCATTCTTTGCGGTCATTTTCAGGTCCTCCATTACCCAACGCTCTTGTTTTTTATGCATGTCGTCATCCCGGGCGACATGCTTGCAGTTTGCTCAACTATTTGTTGTTGCCAGCGAAGATAACACCAGGACGGAGAGGGCGTCGAGTACCCCGTCCGGATGACCCGAAAAGAAAAAGCCCCGCACGACAGCGGGGCCTTCACAAGTTTCAGAACTGAAAAGCGATTATTCGGCGCTTTCGTCAGCCGCCTTCTTCTTCGGTGCAGCCTTCTTCTTCGGTGCGGCTTCTTCGCCTTCACCGCCGTCGGCAGCTTCGGCCTTGGCGGCAGCCTTCTTCTTCGGCGCGGCCTTCTTGGTCTCGGCCTTCGTCTCGCCTTCCTCCTCGGCGAGCAGTTCTTCCTTCGTCACCTTCTTGTCGGTGACGTCGATTTCGGTCAGCAGGTGATCGATGACCTTCTCTTCGAAGATCGGCGCGCGGATCGAAGCGGCGGCACCCGGCTGGCTGCGGAAGAATTCGAGGATCTGCTTTTCCTGGCCGGGATACTGGCGCAGCTGATCGTAGATCGCGCGCTGCATCTCGTCTTCGGTGACTTCGACGCCGGCCTTTTCGCCGATTTCGGAGAGAACGAGGCCGAGGCGGACGCGACGCTCGGCGAGCGTCTTGTATTCCTCACGCGCCTTCTCTTCGGTCGTGTCTTCGTCCTCGAAGGTCTTGCCTGACTGAGCGAGATCGTTGTTCACCTGGCTCCAGATGCCGTTGTACTCGGCATCGACGAGCGAAGCCGGGGTCTCGAACTTGTACATCTCGTCGAGCTGGTCGAGGATCTGACGCTTCAGCTTCTGGCGGGTCAGCGAGCCGTACTGCGATTCGATCTGGCCACGGACGATTTCCTTCAGGCGATCGGCGGATTCGATGCCGAGCTTGGAGGCGAGTTCGTCGTTGATTTCGACGGCGCCGGGGGCTGCGACGTCCTTGACCGTGATGTCGAAGGTCGCTTCCTTGCCGGCAAGGTTCTTGGCCGGATAGTCGGCCGGGAAGGTCACGGTGATGGTCTTGTCTTCGCCAGCCTTGACGCCGACGAGCTGGTCTTCGAAGCCCGGGATGAAGCGGCCGGAGCCGATCACCAGTTCGGCGCCCTGATCGGTGCCGCCTTCGAAGGCCTCACCGTCGACCTTGCCGACATAATCCATGGTGATGCGGTCGCCGTTGGCAGCCTTGCCGGTCTTGCTCTCGTAGGAACGGGCGCTTTCGGCGACCTTCAGAACCTGTTCGTTGACTTCCTCATCCGAGATGTCGATGACTTCGCGCGTAACCTTGATGCCCTTGACGGACTTCAGCTCGATAGGCGGCAGCACTTCATAGGAGAGCGTGAATTCGAAATCCTGCTGGGCGGAAAGGATTTTGTCGGCCTCGTCCTTGTCCTCAGTCATGGCGATTTCCGGCTGGGTGGCCGACTTTTCGCCGCGGCTGGACAGAATGGCGGCCGGCTGTTCGCGGACGATCTCGTTGACGAGGTCGGCCATGATCGACTTGCCGTAAACCTTCTTCAGGTGAGCAGCGGGAACCTTGCCCGGACGGAAGCCGTTGATGCGGACCTTGTCCTTTACGTCGGCAAGACGCTCATTCATCTTGTCTTCCATGTCCTTGGCCGGGATAACGACCTTGATTTCGCGCTTCAGCCCTTCAGCGAGCGTTTCGATAACCTGCATGTCTTCCTACCTTCATGTCGTGGCGGCCGTGCCCAGACGCCGTTCGTTTCTATGAGCACGACGCCGGCAGCGTGCCGCGCGTGGCTTTTCCCAATTCCTGCATCATTCCACCCAAGGGGGAACGGCACTCGCTTCCGGGTATCGGGGATAACTAACTTCTTAGTCTCCCCCTGCAAACAGCCTGGTGCGGGTAGAGAGACTTGAACTCCCACGCCTTGCGGCACCAGAACCTAAATCTGGCGTGTCTACCAATTTCACCATACCCGCGTTCACAGAACCGCATGCCTATGCCTGCGCATGAGGCCTTCCGGAGCGCGGCGTCTCTATATCACCCGATTTGGTCGAGGCAAAGGAAAAATGAACGTCCAATGACGGGCTGTTCAAGGCCCGAAAACCGGGCTGCCCCGAAGGCGCCGGAGATCAGAAAAGCGGTTCGTCGTAAACCGCCTTGCCGTCGACGATCAGGCTGCGAATCTGCGCGCTTCCATCCGGCGAGACCCTCACCGCTATGGCGACGTTGCCATCGTTGCGGGCCTCCTCGATCGGTTTGCCCTGACCTTCCGGAACATAATAGCGCTCAATGCCGTATTCGACCCGCATGCTGTCGCCCGCGGCCAGCCCGCCGCTGTAGAAAGGCTTGCTGCGCAGGATCACCGTCTCCGGCTGCGGCGGCAGCGCCTGGAAAGACGATTCGCTCACCGTCCAGAAACCGTCCGCCTGCTTCCTCAACCGGACCCACAGCGTGCGTTCGCCGGGTTCTGCGGGAACGCCACCGGAGATCGTCTGTACCGGCACGGTGGAAATGTCGTAATTCAAGACGACATAATCACCGCGCAGGAAATCGCGAGGATCGACCGGGGCGGTCTTCAGCAGGACCTCAGCGCCGCTGCTGAGGATCGACGCACGGCTCTGAATGATCGTGCCGAGGATTAAAGTCTGCAAGCCGGCGACGATGATCGCCGAAATAAGATATCCTTTGCCGGACTGCAGCCTAGCCATCAACGAGCTCATGCGCGCGCCTCCCGCGAAAAGCGCCGTTCGAGACGGATGACGATCCAGGCGACGAGCGCCACTACGAGACCGGAGAACAGGAAGAGGCTCGACGTGCCGAGGATCGAGCCGACGGTAACGGAGGCGAGATAGAGCATCTCCGCGGCAAAGGTCGTGTAGGCGAGATAACGCACCGCGCCATTATCCCTGCCGTGCAGGGCAATAGCCAGCACGGCGGCAGCGAGCGTCGCCACCCCGAGCACCACCAGCCGCCAGCCTTGTTCAATCTCGATATGCAGCAGCAGCAAGCCGACTACGGCGACGAGAAAGCTGTAGAAGGCCGGCGCTGCGCCGGCACTCCTGACGAGCGAAGCGATGCGGGGGTGCGGCAACGCCGTCAGCGCGAACACCGCCATTCCGCCGATCGCGAAGGCGAGCGCCACCGCAATCTCCTCATAAAGAGCGTAGAGCCAGGCGAGCCAGCCGATCAGCAGCAGATAAGCGAGATGACGGGCGCGCTCGGCACCGGTGTAACGCACCAGAGCGACTGTGATCACCGCCATGACCGGCGCCATCCAGGGATCAAATCCGATCCAATGCGTGTCGTTGCTCTCGAGATAGACGGCAAAGGACGCCCAGGAGAGAAAGCCTGCGACGACGACGACCGCGCCCGAACGGAACAGGATCGCCGAGATCGTCGCAATCGCGAACCAGAGATACATCACCGTCTGCTCGTCGCCGGAGAGATGATACATCTGCCCGACCAGCGAAATCGCGCCACCGAAGCTCATCGCGCCGATGACCAGCAGCCCGCTTGCTGCTGCTGTCGCACCCCGGGCAAACATGGAGGCGGCTGCAATGTGCACAGCCCAAATCAGGGCGAGAATGGCGCCGACGCGGACGAGCCGCGGAATGGCCTCCCAGTTGGACGCGACGACCAGCAGGACGGCGGCGGCAAGCAACACCGCCGCCAGCGCCATCAACACCCGGCCTAGGCTAAAGCTTGCCGGGCGGCTGTCATATTCGGCGAGAAGCTTGGCCGCCGCTTCCTCTCCAATCAGACCCTTGCCCACCCAGAGCGAGAGATCCCGCTCCAATCTGCCGCGATACATGCCTCATCCCTCATTTCCGTGACGCACGCCGGCGCTACGGCTTCCATCGTTATAGCCGCAGCGGGCGGCTTCGCAAACGCCCGCCCGGCGACAAACATGCAAATTCCTCACTGGTCTAATTTGGGTCAGATATTAACCGGCCGGTAACGTCGGAACTGCTAATATGAGTGCATGAAGGAAAGGTATGCGGTTTTCGCATACCCCTCATGTATTTATTGCACTGCAAAATATCAATTAGTCATACTATTTGTCGATTCAACCAAGCACGGGGATGGCGCCCCGGCCCGGTTTCCCCGGAAGCCCGCGGATGTTTTGTTCGTGACGAGATTCGCAGCCGCGCACTCCTCCTCCCAAGCGCGTTGCGATAGACTGGCAACACTCCTCCTCCCAGTTGCCAGTCAATATAATGCGCCCGCCGGATCCTCCCCCGGCGGGCGTTTTATTTTGACGACAACACAGCCTGTAATTCAACCACTTATCGGCATTCGCATTACAGCCCTGGCGGCAAAGCTTGGCACTAGAAGCTCCGCCTCATGAACTGATGGCACCGCATCGCGAGCCCATTGCTTTGCCACCGGCATTGGGATGAATGAACAGCTTGGCGCCTCAGCGCAAGACGCGGTCGGGCCGATCGCGAGAGGGGCAGCTTTGCTTCATCGCAAGACCGAGCGAGCGGGAGAACAGGCAGAATTCTCCAGGGATTATTTTGCCTATTCGTTGACCAGACTGCGGTAAGATTGTGTAAAGCATTGCACAGATCGCATGGGTGACTTGAAAACTTGGCTGTTTTCGTTCTTCGCGTCGCAACATATATTCCAGCCATCAAATAGAGGTCAGCGCCGATCGGTGGCTGCTGGCAGATCAAACCCTCGGAAAGGGGCCCAACATGAACATCACTCGCTCTTTCAACAACTGGCGCAAGTATCGTCAGACGGTCACGGAACTCGGCCGCATGACCAACCGCGAATTGCATGACCTCGGCATCGACCGTTCGGACATTCACCGCGTTGCCCGCGAGGCTTCTTCTCGCTAATTCAAGTCGATCGCTGCTTCCTCCCGAGCAGATCCGCCAATGATTGAAACGCCCGCTGCACCGCAGCGGGCGTTTTCATTTGCACGCAATCCGCCGCCGCTCCGGTTGCGACCTTCCCAGCTCTTTCGCCCGCTTAAAAATTATTCACCGCTCAAATTGAGAGCATCATCGTGCACAATTGCATGGCAGACGCCTTTTATTTGCACTGCACAATGCGACCGATATCGCCTATATAAACATCAACCGCAGAGAGACAGGCGATCCCGCCGTCCCGCGGACATTTGTTCGAGGAAGAAGACAATGAACCCGATCCGCATCGCAAAAAGCTGGCTCAGCTATCGTCGTACACTCAATGAACTCGGCAGCCTGTCGAACCAGACCCTGTCCGATATCGGCGTCAGCCGCTACGACATCCGCAACATCGCATCCCGGTCTTTCCGCTAATCGCGGTTCTGGCAACGGGCACGATGTTTCAAGACGGCGCCATCATCGGCGCCGTTTTTGATTCCGGGGTGTTGGATCGCACCTGCCGACATGATATCAGCCCGGAATGAACACGATCTCTTCCTACTCCCCTATCCACGTCGTCGGCGGCGGGCTTGCCGGTTCGGAAGCCGCGTGGCAGATCGCCAGTGTGGGCGTTCCCGTCATCCTGCATGAGATGCGCGGCGTGCGCGGCACGGATGCGCACAAGACCGACGATCTCGCCGAACTCGTCTGCTCCAATTCCTTCCGTTCCGACGATGCGACAAGCAATGCCGTCGGCGTCATCCATGCGGAAATGCGCATGGCGGGCTCGCTGATCATGGCCGCTGCCGACCGCCATCAGGTACCGGCCGGCGGCGCGCTCGCCGTCGATCGCGACGGCTTTTCGGATGCCGTGACCCGCGCCATCCACGACCACCCGCTCATCACCATCGTGCGCGAAGAGGTCACCGGCCTGCCGCCAAGCGACTGGGATCTTGCCATCGTCGCCACCGGACCGCTGACGGCGCCGTCGCTCGCCAGCGCCATCCAGGCGGAGACCGGTGAGGATTCGCTCGCCTTTTTCGACGCCATCGCTCCGATCGTCTACCGAGAGAGCATCGACATGGATATCTGCTGGTATCAGTCGCGCTACGACAAGGTCGGCCCCGGCGGCACCGGCAAGGATTACATCAACTGCCCGATGGACGAAGCGCAATACAACGCCTTCGTCGACGCGTTGATCGCAGGCGACACGGTCGGCTTCAAGGAATGGGAAGGCACCCCCTATTTCGACGGCTGCCTGCCGATCGAGGTCATGGCCGAACGCGGCCGCGAGACGCTGCGCCACGGGCCGATGAAGCCAATGGGGCTGACGAATGCGCATAACCCCAGCGTCAAGGCCTATGCGGTCGTGCAGCTACGTCAGGACAACGCGCTCGGCACCCTCTACAACATGGTCGGTTTCCAGACGAAATTGAAATATGGCGCGCAGGCGGAAATCTTCCGGATGATTCCCGGTCTTCAAAACGCGGATTTTGCCCGACTCGGCGGCCTGCACCGCAACACCTACATCAATTCCCCCACTCTGCTCGACCCGTCGCTGACGCTGAAATCACGGCCGGGCCTGCGTTTTGCGGGCCAGATCACCGGCTGCGAGGGATATGTGGAAAGCGCCAGCGTGGGTCTGATGGCCGGGCGTTTCGCCGCTGCCGAACGCAAGGGCGAGGCGATCTCGCTGCCGCCGGCGACGACGGCGCTCGGTTCGCTGCTCGGTCATATCACCGGCGGGCACATTGTGACCGACGAGGAGCCGGGCAAGCGATCGTTCCAGCCGATGAACATCAATTTCGGGCTGTTTCCGGAGCTCGAGCCCGGCTCGATCGTCAAGCCCGAGGGCCTCAAGCGCTTTCGCGGCAAGGACAAAACGATCATGAAACGGCAGTTGATTGCACGTCGCGCGCTTGCAGACTGCGCCGCCTGGCTCGGTCAGACACCGACCTTTGCCGAAAGTGCCTAAGCAGCTGTTCTACTGCTTGTTGGCCGCGGAAATACTGTCGGATGGCAGATCCTTATCCGGCTCGGCGATGTAATTGCCGAGCAGCCAGAGCGCAACTTCGGAAGCCTCCTTCGGCGAAGCAAACTCGAATCTGCCATTGTGGCTGGGCGCATCGAGAAATTCGATCGCCAACCCCCTGCCCGTCTCGGTGCTTACGGCACGCACGCGGCCGGGCTCGATCAGATGGCAAGAGAAATGGCGTGCCATGTTGCGCATGAGGCCGGCCTTGTTGTCGTGCAGGCGCACGAAGATCGCCTGACCGTTTTCCGTCGCCTGCAGCTGGCGGATCGCCTCGTTGGGAAAGGCGCGGCCGAACTCGATGATGGCCAGACCGGTGTCGTGCAGACTGTCCTCCTTGTTTTGCGCGGCCATGCGTGTGGCCACGAAAGCAAAGAAGATGACGATGGCGAAAAGGACGCACCAGACGATAATGCCCACGCCGAATCTCCGTTCAAAGCATAGTGGTAAGGACCTTGTAGTGCGCGAGACTTGCGCGAATTTGACCGATATCAGATTTTTCGGCGGCCCGCTGCCAGCGCCATTCTGAGCTGGCGGCGCCATTGCGGCGATTGCAGCGGCCGGTCGAACAGGAGAACACCCCGCCTCTGCGCCTTGAGCAGCACCGGTTCGGCCAGCGTTGCGGGCAGGAAAGCCGGGAACACGGCTGGTGCAATCGCCCCTGCCCCTCTCGCCTTTGCCAGATGCTCAAGGCCGAGGCCGGCGAAGGCCTCGATGGCGGCCGAGATGCGCGGCCGGTCTTCGCCGGCGAGGAAGGCGTCGCGATCGAGGCCGGTGGCCGCAAGGATCTGCAGCGGAATATAGATCTGGCCGCGGCGGCGATGCAGCGGCATCAGCAGCAACAGCCCGGCAATCGCCTGTGCGACGCCGGCATAGCCGGCGGCATCCGCCGAGCGCGGGGCGGCCTCCGGCGAAAGCACGAGGCTTGCCAGCTGGATCAGCGCGGAGGCCGTTTCTCCGGCATAACCTTCGAGCGAGACCCGCGTCTCCATTGGATCGTCGTAGAGGTCGAAGGTGCGGGCGTCGATCATATTGAGCAGCGTCCTGCGCGGCAGGCGATGGGTTTCGATCGCGGTCAGAAGTGCGGCGGCGACGGGATTGGCGGCCGTCGAGCCATGCGCGCTGCCTTCTAGCAGGTCACGCCAGTATTGCATGCGCACTTCGCCAGGCAGCGGCTCGTGCACAAGGTCGCGGATGCGGGCAAGCTCCGCATTGAACGCGTAAAGGGCCGCTAGCGCGCCGCGTTTCTCCTCCGGCGACAGAAGACAGGCGAGATATCGGTCGCGATCATTGTCGCGCAGCATCGCCAGGCAGACGTCCTGGTTGGTCGCTATCTTCGCATCAGCCATCGTCAGACCGCAATCAACGCCGCCGCGACGGCGCGCTGCTCCGACAGCATGATGTTGAAGGTGCGTACCGCGGCACCCGTGCTCATCGGATCGGAAGAAATGCCCCGCGCCTTCAGCGCCTGTTTCAATTCGTCGGGCAGACGGCGAAGCTCGGTTCCGGTGCCGACGAGCAGAACCTCGATATCATCAGCCTCATCAAGCACACGGCGGAAATTTTCAGGCGACAGCGGCTTCGACATGTCCATGTCCCAGCCGTAAATGCCGGAGGGCAGGCAAAGGATCGAGCCGCGATGCGACATGTCGGCAAAACGGAAACCGCCATTGCCGTAGGTGTCGATCGGAGCCCGGCCGGGAAAATGCGCCGCGCGGATTTCTATGCCTTTTGCCATGTTTTCAAACCACCGTGCCGGATTTTCGACCAGCATCTGTCTTGTTGCTCTCTTCTCCGTCGGAAGCCTCCGGCCGCAGCCGGAAGACGATCAACACGGGAGCAGCGATATAGATCGAAGAGAAAGTGCCGAGAGCTACTCCGAAGAGCATCGTAAAGGAGAAGGAGCGGATGACGTCACCGCCGAACAGATAGAGCGCCAGCAAGGCGAGCAATGTCGTCGCCGCCGTCAGGACGGTGCGCGACAATGTCTGGTTGATCGAGGCATCGATCAGGATCGGCAGCGGCATCTTCCTGTATCGTTCAAGATTCTCGCGCATGCGGTCATAGACGACGACCGTGTCGTTCAGGGAATAACCGACGATGGTCAGCACGGCGGCGATGCTCGTCAGGTTGAACTCGATGCCGGTCAGCACGAAGAGACCGAGCATGATGATGACGTCGTGCAGTGTGGCAATGATGGCGCCGACGGCGAACTGCCATTCGAAACGGATCCAGATATAGATCAGGATCGCCGCGAGTGCGGCTGCGACACCGAGCGTAGCCATCATCGTCAATTCGCCCGAGATGGCGGGCCCGACGACCTCGACGCGGCGGAAATCGTAATCGGCCTCGAGTTCGCCGCGCACCAGCGTCGCCGCCGATTGCTCGGCATTCTCGCCGCCGCCTTGGGACGCGATGCGGATCCGCGCATTCGAAAGGCCGCCCGTACGCTCGACGCTGACCTCGCCAAGATTGAGATCGTCGAGGCGTGATTTGAGATCAGCGATGTCGGCATTGCCCTGTTTCGCCGTCACCTCGATGAGCGAGCCGCCGGTGAAATCGATGCCGAGCTGCAGGCCAACGGTGGCAAAGGCCGCCATCGCGGTCAGCGAGATCACTGCCGACGCCGTGAAGACATAACGGCGGATTCCCATGAAACGCACATTGGCGTGCTCGAAAAGATGCGCGAGAACGCTCTTCGGCAGATGCCTGGGATGGCGCGCTTTCAGCCAGGCGGCGACGATCGAGTGCGTCAGCGTGAAAGCCGTGATGACAGTCGTCAGAATGCCGACCGCCAGCGTCACCGCGAACCCGCGAATGGACTCGCTGCCGAGAAACAGGAGAATGATGGCGGCGATGAAGATCGTGACATTCGCGTCGACGATCGTTGCGAAGGCGCGCGAGAAGCCGCGGCCGACGGCCTGCGCAAAGGAGGAACTGGCTCTTTCCTCTTCGCGGATGCGCTCATAGATCAGCACGTTGGAATCGACCGCCATGCCGACGATAAGCACGATGCCGGCAATACCGGGCAAAGTCAGCGTGGCGCCGGCAAGGCTGAGCGCAGCGACGATGAAGATCAGATTGACGAAGAGCGAGACGACGGCGATGGCGCCGAGAATACGGTAGAGCGCGATCATCAGCGCTGCGACCAGCACGACGGCGACGAGACCGGCAACCAGGCCGGAGAAGATGGAGTCGGCGCCGAAGCTCGGGCTGACGCTGCGCTCCTCGACGCTCGTCAGCGTCGCCGGCATGGCGCCGGCGCGCAGCATCACCGCAAGGTCGCGAACGCCATCCTCGGAGAAATTCGCCGAAATCCGGCCCTCGCCGCCGATGATCGCCGCATCGATGACCGGCGCAGACATCACCTGATCGTCAAAGACGATGGCAAGGTGCCTGCCGATATTTTGCGCTGTCGCCTGCGCCAGCCGCTGAGTACCCTCCGCATCGAGGCGATAGTCAATCGAGGTATCCTGCGTCTGCGGATCGACGACAGGCTCGATATCGATCATGTTGCTGCCGGTGACGAATGCCGTGCGGTCGACGAGATACGGAACAGGCGGATCGTCGAGCGAATAGAGCACCTCCGAGCTGGCCGGCCAGCGGCCGTTCAGCGCCTCCTGTCCCGACATGCTTTCGTCGAGCAGATGAAAGGAAAGCTTTGCCGGCTGGTTCAGAATATTCTTCAGCCGCTCCGCATCGACGGATCCCAGCACCTGCACGACGATCCGGTCGTCGCCATCGGGGCGAACCTGAAAGTCTTCATAGCCGAAGCCGGCGATGCGGCGGCCAACGATGTCGAGCGACCGGCTGCGGGCCGAGGCGATGTCGGCGGTGATGCCGGCATCGGATATCTGCAGTGAGAGCTGCCCTTCCTCGCCCTGTCGAAGCGCAAGGCCAGGCCCTGAATGTTCGTCACCGTTCGTCAGAGGCTTCAGGAGATCGACTGCCTTTTTCGCCTCAGCCGGATCGGTAATCCGGACAGTGACTGTCTGGCCGTTGCCGGTCAGGCCGGTATAGCGGATGCCGGCACCTCGCAGCGCCTTGCGCACATTCGCGACGGTCTCTTCCAAGCGGTCTTTGACGATATCGGAACGCTCGACCTTCAGAACGATATGGGAACCGCCCTGCAGGTCGAGACCGAGTGTCACGCGGTCGTTTTGCCACCATGTCGGCAGAGACGAGCGCTGCGCCTCGCTCAGGAGATTGGGCGCAGCAACGACGACGGCCGCAAACGCAACCAGCCAAATCAGAAGTGTTTTCAAGCGGGAAAAATGCAACATTCTCTCGACGATCTTCCGATCCGGCGGTTCCGCCGTTATCGCTTGTTACGCCGCGTCGGCCTTGACGGGCTCACCCTTGACGCGAACGTCCGAAATGCCGCTGCGGACGATGCGCACGCGAACACCTTCGGCAATCTCGACCTCGACTTCCTTATCATCGACGACCTTCGTCACCTTGCCGACAAGACCGCCGCCGGTCACGATCTGATCGCCACGGCGGATCGCCTTGAGAGTTTCCTCACGCTTCTTGGCCTGCGCGCGCTGCGGCCGGATCAGCAGGAAATACCAGACGACCATCAGCGGCACGAACAGGATGATCATTTCGAAACCGGAACCGCCGAATCCTGTTGCGGTATCGGTCGCAGTCTGGGCGAATGCCGGGGTGATGAACATGCTAAACTCCTCAGGCTTCTGTGGCGGAACTCCGCCTGCTTTTCAGGTTGCCGGACTATAGTTGCCGCTTGGATGAATGCAACAGAAACAGCCGGGAACAGTACCGATTTCGCTGCCTCATAACCTTTCCGCCGGCAAAACGCCATGGTAGGCGGCATCGAAAGATCAAAGCGGCTTGGCGCAGCGAGAAATCAGGAGGCCCATGATGACCGAGGAAATCAACACCGCCCTGCTTGCCGAACTAAAAAGGCTCGCTGACGCCGTGCAGCGTCTGGCCGGGCCGGCACCTGCCGCCAACGATTGGAATGCGGCCGACTGTTTCGTCTGGGCACCGTTGCGTCAGTATCTGCAGCCGGTGAAGAAGCCGAACCGGGTGGCGCTGAAGCTCATCCGCGGCGTCGACCATGTGCGCGATATCCTGCATGAGAATACGGTGCGGTTTGCCGAGGGTTATGCCGCCAACAACGTGCTCCTCTGGGGCGCGCGCGGCATGGGCAAATCCTCGCTTGTTAAGGCCGTGCATGAGGATGTCCGGCGGGAAAGCGGCGCGCCGCTGAAGCTGGTTGAAGTGCATCGGGAGGATATTGCCAGCCTGCCCAACCTGCTCGACCTCCTGAAAGACACGCCGTACCGTGTGATCGTCTTCTGCGACGACCTTTCCTTCGATCACGACGACACCGCCTACAAGTCGCTGAAGGCGGCACTCGATGGCGGCGTCGAAGGGCGACCCGACAATGTGCTCTTCTACGCCACGTCAAATCGGCGCCATCTTCTGCCGCGTCACATGATGGAAAACGAGCAGTCGACGGCGATCAATCCATCGGAGGCTGTCGAGGAAAAGGTCTCGCTGTCCGACCGCTTCGGTCTTTGGCTCGGCTTTCACAAATGCAGCCAGGAAGACTATCTCGGCATGATCGACGGCTATGCCGATCACTTCAAGCTCGGACTCGACCGTGACAAAATGCATGCCGAGGCGCTGGAATGGGCAACGACGCGCGGCGCGCGCTCCGGCCGCGTCGCTTGGCAATATATCCAGGATCTGGCCGGACGCACACGCGTTCATATCGACCGGACGTAGGCGCCTCTCGAAACAGAATCGACGCGACGAGATCTTAAAATGACAAAAGCCCGGCTGGTGGCCGGGCTTTTGCGCTCCTGGTACGCTATACCTATTCCAGGAAAGTCATCGGGTTGACCGGTGAGGCGTCCTTGCGCACCTCGAAATGGACCTGCGGCTGCTTGACATCGCCGCTCATGCCGGAGACGGCGACGGTCTGACCGCGCTGAATCTTCTGACCGCGAGTGACACTCAGCGTGTCGGCGTTGCCGTAGACGGTGACGGTGCCGTCGTCGTGACGGACGAGAACCGTGTTGCCGAGCTCCTTCAGGCCGTTGCCTGCGTAAATGACGACGCCGTTTTCCGCGGCCTTGATCGGCGTGCCCTGCGGCACCGAGATATCGATGCCGTCATTGCGGTTGCCGTTGACGTTGGCGCCATAGGCGGCAATCACCTGGCCGCGGACCGGCCAGCGATACTTGCCGATGCCGGTCGATTCCGGCGCGTCGGAGCTGACGTCGGACTTCTTCTCGACATCGTCAACGGTCTGCGTGGCGACCGGCGCCTTGTAGGGCGCAGGCTGAACGGACGCGGTCTGTTGAGCGGGCGCCGGATCAGCCGGCTTCGAATCGACCTTCTCAGCCGGGATCGAGGCGGTCTTGACAGTGTCGGCACCGCCGTTCGGGAGCTTCAGGGCCTGTCCGACGCGCAGCGAATTCGCCGAAAGATTGTTGGCGGCCTTGAGATCGTCGATGTTGGTGCCGGTGGCCTTCGCGATCTTCGCCAGAGAATCGCCCTGCTTCACGACATAGCTGCCGGCCGGCGTCTTCGGGTCCTTGCCGGCGCCAACCGGAACCTTGCCGGTGGGATCGGCGCTCGCCACGGCCTTGTCCCGCGCGGAATTGGCGCCGGGGACGACAGCGACCTTCTGTTCCGGCGCCTTGGCCGGGTCGGGCATATTGCCGGGCTTGGAAAGATCGGTCGCTTGCGAGGCCGCCTTGGCGGCATTGCCGCCGTTGAAAGTCGGGATCAGAATTGCCTGGCCAGGCTTGGCGGCCGAGGCCATTTTCAGATTGTTGACGCGCAGGATTTCCTTTTCCGGAACGCCAAAGCGCCGCGATAACGTCGCAATGCTCTCACCCGGACGCAGCGTGACAGAAGGCGCGTTGGTCGCGGACCAGCCGGAAACCTTCGGCGTCGTGCCCGTCGTCAAAGAATCGGGCGTCGGCTTCGGGGCAGCCGGCGCTACGAGCCGCGGTTTTTCAGGCTGCGTTGAAGCCGGGAAAGGCTGGGCAAGCGCAACTTCCCTTTCCCGCTGGCGAGAGGGCGCGACAGCCGTCGGAGCAGCGAGTTCGGAACGCTGTATCGACACCGGCGAGGAAGCCATGCGTGCGCTCGACGTGCGCACCGGCTCGTAACCCTGGCGCGCCGGATAGGGCTGATTCAGCGTATTGTTGCCACCGTAACCCGACTGGGTGGCGACGGCGGAACCGCCGAGATCGGCGCGCGGCACCGGATCACCTTGCTGGCCGCCGCGCGGAATGGAACTGGTGGTGATCTGATCCTGCCCTGAGGAGGAAAACAGGCCGCCGAACCGTGTCACATCGGAACTGCAGCCCGTTGCGGTACTCGCCAGCAGGCCCACAACCAGGAGATTACCGGCCGACTTACCGAACTTCGGCGAAAGACTGAAACGCATTGACTCGACCCACTGAGAACGCAACCATTTGTGAGTCTATTAAAACGCGTTAGTATTACCACGTGGTTAAGACGCTGGAATCAGTGCGATATTTTTGAGAAGTTGATAACCATAGCTTACGGGTGAAAAATCGCAGTGTCTGGAAGGTGATGCCGAAAACTGCGCGGGCTTTCGGACGCCGCCTCTACAGCAGCGAGGCAAGACGCGGAACGATCGGCAGATAGGGCGCTTCGAACAGTTCCTCGCGTTCGAAACGGCTGCCGGTTTTCGTCAGCCGCACCATGCGACACTCATTCTCCGAAATCATCAGCGGCGCAATCATCGAACCACCGGAAACGAGTTGGTCGGTATAAAAGCGCGGCATGGCATTGAATGCGGCGGTGACCAGGATACGGTCGAAAGTGCCCTCTCCCTGCATGCCGGCGCTGCCGTCGGCGTGGCGGATGACGACGTTGCGCAAACCAAGCGATTCCATGCGCCGCTGTGCGGCCGTCGTCAGCGTCTTGTAGCGGTCGATCGACAGAACACGCTCGGCCAGACGGCCCATGACAGCGGCGGTGAAGCCGCTGCCGGTGCCGACTTCCAGGACGCGCTGCCCCGGTTTGAGCTTCAGGTGATGCAGGATGCGGACGACAAAATCGATGCCTTCAAGGAAGGAGCCACATTCGATCGGTATCGTCCGGCTCGAATAGGCGTCGTCGGAAAATTGCGGCGGCACGAATAGCGAGCGCTGCGTCTGCTCGACCGCCGTCAGCAGATCGAGATCGGATATGCCTTCGGCGCGCAGTCTGAGGACAAGCGCCGCGAAGCCCTCCTTCTCCGCCAGTCTTGCCGTCAAACTTGTGCTCCGTATCCCAGGGCCCGCGCCACGCGGTCCGTCACGGAATAATCGGTCAGATCCAGTTTCAAAGGCGTTACCGAAATCTTATTATGCTTCAAGGCGTGAATATCGGTACCTTCGATGAAGGCACCGGCACGTTCGCCGAACTTCAGCCAGTAATAGGGAAAACCCCGGCCATCGGAGCGAGCCTCGACCTGCAGGTTGAAGGCAAGCTTGCCCTGCATGGTGACCTCGGCGCCATCGACCTCGTCGGGACGGCAGTTCGGGAAGTTGAGATTGAGGAACGTGCCCTCCGGCAGGTCGAGCACCATCAGCTTTTCCAGAAGAGCCGGCGCATGCGCTTCGCAGACCTCCCAAGGCACGATGCGCGCGCCGTTCTCGTAAAGGTAAGCTTGGCTCAGCGCAAAGGAGCGCACGCCCTGCATCGTGCCTTCGATGGCGCCCGCGATCGTGCCGGAATAGGTCACGTCGTCTGCTACGTTCGAACCCGAATTGACGCCGGAGAGAACGAGATCAGGCTTGATGTCCATCACCTGCCGGATGCCCATGATGACGCAATCCGTCGGCGTGCCGCGCAAGGCGAAATGCTTGTCGGAAATCTTGCGCAGCCGCAACGGCTCGGAAAGGCTCAGCGAATGGGCCAGGCCGCTCTGGTCGGTCTCGGGCGCCACGATCCAGACGTCGTCGGACAGTGTGCGGGCGATCCGCTCCAGCGCAGCAAGGCCTTCGGCATGGATGCCATCGTCATTCGTGAGCAGGATGCGCATCGCCTCAGGCCGCCCGTTCGATCTTGGTCATTCCGCCCATATAGGGCAGCAAAACGCCCGGAATCGTGACGGAGCCGTCTTCGTTCAGATAATTTTCAAGGACGGCGATCAGGCAGCGGCCGACGGCAGTGCCGGATCCGTTCAGCGTGTGAACGAACTTGTTGCTCTTCTCGTCCTTGCCGCGGTAGCGCGCGTTCATGCGCCGGGCCTGGAAATCGCCGCAGACCGAGCAGGAGGAGATCTCGCGGAAAGTGTTCTGCCCCGGCAGCCAGACTTCGAGATCGTAGGTCTTGCGCGAGCCGAAGCCCATGTCGCCGGTGCAAAGCGTCACCGTGCGGAAATGCAGACCGAGGCGCTTCAGCACCTCCTCCGCACAGGCGGTCATCCTTTCATGCTCGGCAATGGAGCTCTCGGCATCGGTGATCGAAACGAGCTCGCATTTCCAGAACTGGTGCTGGCGCAGCATGCCGCGCGTGTCGCGGCCGGCCGAGCCCGCTTCCGAGCGGAAGGACGGGGTCAAGGCGGTGAAGCGCAGCGGCAGCTTTTCCTGGTCGAGGATTTCCTCGCGCACCAGATTGGTCAGCGTCACCTCAGCCGTCGGAATGAGGTAGCGACCGTCCGTCGTCTTGAACAGATCCTCTTCGAACTTCGGCAGGCTGCCGGTGCCGAACACCGCTTCGGCGCGCACCATCAGCGGCGAGCTGACTTCGGTATAGCCGTGCTCGCTGGTGTGAAGGTCGATCATGAACTGGCCGAGCGCCCGTTCAAGTCTCGCGAGCGGCCCGGTCAGAACCGTGAAGCGCGAACCGGAGAGCTTGGCAGCACGGTCGAAATCCATATAGCCGAGCGCCTCGCCGATTTCGAAATGCTCCTTCGGCGTGTGGTTCCAACGCGGCTTTTCGCCAACGATGCGGCTGACGACATTGTCGTGCTCGTCCTTGCCGACAGGAACGTCGTCGAAGGGCACGTTCGGGATGCGCGAGAGAGCGTCGTTGAGTTCGGCCGTCAGCTGACGGTCCTCTTCCTCGATCGCCGGCAGCAAGTTCTTCAGTTCGGCGACCTCGGCCTTCAGCTTCTCGGCAAGCTCGCCGTTCTTCTGGGCCATCGCTGCGCCGATCTCCTTGGATGCGGCGTTGCGGCGGGACAGCAGATCCTGCGTCTTTTGCACGGCGGAGCGGCGCTTTTCATCGAGGGCCACGAGACTTTGGGCCAGAGGCTCCGCGCCGCGCTTGGCAAGAGCGGCATCGAGCGCTTCGGGATTCTCACGGATCCATTTGATATCGAGCATCGTCGTTCCAGGTCGTTGCAACAGAAATGACCGGCCAAAGCCTGACCGGGCCTCGACCGGATGAGACGGCGTCATAAAAGGATTTCCGGATCGCCTCAGACGCTGTCGGTCTTGGCAACGTCCGCGGATCCGCTTTCCTTTTCGAGCGCCTGCCGGGCACGCTGGCGCTCCACGAGTCGCGCCGCATAGATGGAAATCTCGTAGAGAAGGATCGTTGGTAGCGCAAGACCGATCTGGGACATCGGATCCGGCGGCGTCAGCACGGCGGCGACGACGAAGGCGAGCACGATGGCGAACTTGCGCTTTTCGGCGAGCCATTGCGACGTCAGCAGACCGACGCGGGCAAGCAGAGTCGTGATGACGGGCAGTTGGAAGACGAGGCCGAAGGAGAAGACCAGCGTCATGATGAGGCTCAGATATTCCGAGACCTTCGGCATCAGCGAGATCGCCACCTCGTCATGACCCGGCGCCTGCTGCATCGACAGGAAGAACCACATGACCATCGGCGTAAAGAAGAAATAGACGAGCGCAGCCCCCATCAGGAACAGGACCGGCGACGCGATAAGGAACGGCAGGAAGGCCTGGCGCTCGTTCTTGTAGAGGCCGGGTGCCACGAACTTATAGACTTGGGCGGCAATGATGGGGAAAGCGACCACCAGGCCGCCGAACATCGCCACCTTGACCTGGGTAAAGAAGAACTCCTGGGGCGCCGTATAAATCAGCTGGGCCTTCTCGACGTCGAGATGCGCCCACTCCACAGCCGTCTTGTAGGGAATGACCAGGTAGTTGAAGAGATGCTTGGCAAAGAAGAAGCATGCGATGAAAGCCACGAAAAACGCGCCGATCGACCAGATCAGCCGTGTGCGCAGCTCCATCAGGTGCTCGATCAGCGGCTGCGGCTTGTCTTCGATATCACCGCTCATGCCTCGTCCTTCTTCTTCGTCTGCGTCGGCTTCTTCGACGTTGCAGGCTTCCTGACCGCCGCGGCCCGCTTCGGCTTTTCCACAGGTACGGCAACGACTTCGGCGGCATCGACCTTGTCGGCGGCCTTGACGCGTGGCTTGCGCACGGCCTTCGGCTTGCCGGCAACCGTATCGGCCTGGGCAGTCGCTGCTGCGACGGGCTCGGGCTGCGCAGGCGCCGGCACCAGGGGCGGCGTTTCCGGCAGGCTCATCGTCGGCGTCGGGGCCGAGACGGCAGCCGGCGGCACTTCGGTCTTATTTTCCGGAGCCACAGTCGTCTTCTGCAAGTCGGCCTTGATCTCGTTGCCCATCTGGCGAAGCGGGTTCATCGCCTCGCGCAGGCTATTAACCGGGTTGAGCTTCTGGGCGTCGCTGATCGTCTGGCGGACATCGTCAAGCTCGGCTTCGCGCAACGCTTCGTCGAATTGCGCCCGAAACTCACCCGCAACCTTGCGGGCGCGCTGCGTCATCTTGCCGAAAGCGCGCAGCATCGGCGGCAAATCCTTCGGACCGACAACGACGATCAGCACGACCGCGATGACCAAAAGCTCGGTCCAGCCAATATCGAACATGCAAGGCTCCTGGACGGGAAGCGCGGGGGCTGCGCTTTTTCCCGGACTTGATTACTTCGTTTCGTCGGCCTTGTGATCGACGGTCTTTGCCGTTTCCGGCGCGTCTTCGTCCGTCATGCCCTTCTTGAAGCTTTTGATGCCCTTGGCAACATCGCCCATCAGTTCCGGAATCTTGCCGCGACCGAACAACAACAGCACGATGACCAGAACGATCAGCCAGTGCCACATGCTAAGAGAACCCATCACTCTAACTCCCTGTTTCGATGTTCCCACGATGTAAGGATTTCTGACACCGTTTCCAACATTAAGCCCTTTGAACTGCGCTTAATGTCACGGTATCGCCCTTTATGACAAGCCACTGACCCATCGAAAAATCGTGAGCACCATTGTTTTCGTCTTGCATGGCAAAAGCAAGAGGAAGTCCTTCAATCTTCGGAGGTAGAACGGGGGGCGAGCAACCCGAGTTCTTCGAGATCCATCTGGGTGATCGGATCTTCGTCCTCGGTCAATTCGTCGTTCATCGACGGCGACGGAATATTGAAATTCGCCGGGATACGGCCCGACAACAGGCCCGCCCCCTTCAATTCTTCGAGACCGGGCAGATCGCGCAGTTCCTCGAGGCCGAAATGGTCGAGGAAATCGCGCGTCGTACCCAATGTCACCGGCCGGCCCGGTGTGCGCCGGCGGCCGCGAAACCGCACCCAGCCGGCTTCCATCAGCACGTCGAGCGTGCCGCGCGAGGTTTGAACGCCGCGGATATCCTCGATCTCGGCGCGCGTCACCGGCTGGTGATAGGCGATGATCGCCAGCACTTCCAGCGCGGCGCGCGAAAGCTTCTTCACCTCGTTGTCGTCACGGCGGATGACGAAGGAGAGATCGGCGGCGGTGCGGAAGGCCCAGGCGCCTTCGACCTGGACCAGATTGACGCCCCGTGGCGCATATTGCTCCTTCAGGCGCAGCATGATCGCGCGCACGTCGGCGCCCCTCGGCAGGCGCTCGGCCAGGAAAACTTCGGAAACGGGCTGCGAGGAGGCGAAGACCAGCGCCTCGGCGGTGCGCTCGGCCTCGATCTCGGCCCGCAAGTCGCGGCCTTCCCCCTCGTCGCTCCTGGGATCGATCAAGCCGGCCGCTCCTGTTCCACCACCTGCAGCGTAGCGTGCTTGGGACCGCGACGCATGAAAATCGGCTGAAAGGCGCCGTCCTGGCGGATTTCGAGCTTGCCCTCGCGCACCAGCTCTAGCGAGGCGGCAAAGGCGCTGGCGATCGCCGTGACGCGTTCCTCAGGCCCTGCGAGATAACGCAGCAGATAATGTTCCATCGCCGTCCAGTCGCCGACCTCGCCGATTATCTGGGTCAGCAGCTCGCGGGCATCGGTCAGCGACCAGACATTACGCCTCTCGATCGTCACCTGGGTGACGGCATGGCGCTGACGCAGCGCCGCATAGGCGGTCAGGAGATCGTAGAGGCTTGCCGCATAAGCGGATTGCTGCCGGTCGGGAATATGCTCGGGTGCACCGCGGGCGAAGATATCGCGGCCGAGGCGGTTGCGGTTGACGAGGCCATCCGCCGCCTGACGCATGGCCTCGAGACGCTTCAGGCGGAAAGCAAGGCTTGCCGCCATTTCTTCGCCCGATGGACCGTCATCCTTGACCTGCTGGGGAATGAGCAGCCGCGATTTGAGATAGGCAAGCCAGGCCGCCATGACGAGATAGTCGGCGGCAAGCTCGATGCGGATGCGCCGGGCGCTTTCGACGAACTGCAGATATTGCTCGGCGAGCGCCAACACGGAAATTCGCGACAGGTCGACCTTCTGGTTGCGGGCGAGGTAGAGCAGCAGGTCGAGCGGGCCTTCGAATCCGGCGACGTCGATCACCAGCGCCGGCTCGTGGCTGGCGCGCTCGGCGCCGTTCTCCTGCCACAGCTTGTCCATCGGCGTTGCCGCCTGCGGACGTTCCGAGCCCTTGACCGTGCTGACCACCCTGCTCTCCTACGATCACACCGACACAAACATCGCCTCGAATTCCGCCCTCAATTCCGCCTCATCGGCACCATCCGGCGCGGCAAAGCCTGCTTCTACCGCTTTTGCGCGGGCAAGCGAAAGACCGGCGAGCGGCGGAACATTTGCCACGACCTCCCGCATCTCGTCCATATGGCCATTGCAATGCAGCACGATATCGCATCCGCCTGCAATGATATTCGCCGCCCGTTCGCCGATCGTGCCGGAAAGCGCATTCATCGAGCTATCGTCGGAAAGCAGCAGACCGTCAAAGCCGATATGCTGACGGATGACGCCGTCGATCACCTTGCGCGAGGTCGTCGCCGGATTGTCCGGATCGATCGATGTGAAGACGAGATGGCAGGTCATTGCCATCAGCTCGTCCTTCATCGCGATGAAGGGTGGGAAATCACGGGCCTCCAGCTCATCGCGCGAGACCGTGACGACAGGCAGCTCCAGATGTGAATCGGCAAAGCCGCGACCGTGGCCGGGCATATGTTTCATGACAGGCAGCAGGCCGCCGGCCTTCAGCCCCTCGCCAGCCACCCGTCCCATGGCGATGACGGTTTCGGGATCGCCGCCATAGGCGCGGTCGCCGATGACGTTGCTGCTGCCTTCGACCGGCACGTCGAGAACCGGCAGGCAATCGACATTGATGCCGAGCTTCGAAAGGTCGAAGGCATGCAGGCGCGACATCAGCCAAGCGGCGCGCAGCCCGAGCGCCGGATCGCGGCGATAGACATCGCCAAGCGCCTGGCCTGCGGGATAACGCGGCAGAACCGGCGGACGGATGCGCTGGACGCGACCGCCCTCCTGATCGATCAGCACCGGCGCATGCCAGCCGACGCTGTCGCGCAGTTCGGCGACGAGATCAGTGATCTGCGCTGCTTCGGAGATATTGCGCCCGAAGAGAATGAAGCCCCAGGGCCGTTCGTCCCGGTAAAAGGCTTTTTCTTCGGATGTGAGGGCAAGGCCGCTGCAGCCAAGGATCATCGCTTTTGATTCGGTCATGGACGAATCATAGACGGCGGCGGGCCAAATGCGAGTAACTGCGGGCGCGATGCACAAAAAAGAGCGGCGGGCCGATCCGGCTCGCCGCTCCCTATTTGATAACCCGATGTTACTTGGAAATCAGGCAGCTTCCGCCGGCTGCGCGATACTGTTCGCAAAGGGCTGCGGCCTCATCCTTCGAGCCGACCGGGATGCGGACACGGTAGAAAGTGCCCTTGCCGGCGATATCGGCCCTGCGGATCTCATGGGCGCGGCCAGCAAGCACGCCGGCGAATTTCTTCGACAGGTTTGCGTAAGATTTATTGGCCTCGTCTTCCGACGGCAGCGAAGCGATCTGGAGGCCGTAGCCGCCGGCGGAACCGGCTTGCTGCGGCTGGGCGGCGGCCGGCGTTGCCGAGGCGACCTGCGTCGGCTTCGGCTGCTGCGCGGGGGTGCGGACATTGCCCTTATCGGTAACCGTGCCGACGACGTTGACAGGCTGATCGGCCGGACGGGCGATCGGAACCGGGGCCGTATCGGCGATCGTTGCCGTCTTGACCGGCCGTACCGGCGCATCGACCGGTGCGGGATTTGCCGCCTGCTCATCGGCAGTTGCGGCAGGCGACGGCTGCGTCGGCGCGGTTTGAACTGGTGCTGCAGAACGCGCATCGACGGAAGCAATCTCGGCGCTTGCCGGGAAGCTCGCAGCCGTTCCGGCCACCGGCGGTGCGATCGGGGCCGATGGCGCAGACGGGGCGGACTGCGCCGTCACTGGCGGCTGGCCAGACGGCATCGGCTGAGCAGGCGCGGCCGGCTGGTCGACCGGCGCGGACTCCTCGCGGGCGACCAGCGTGCCGTCAGGCTTGACGATCATCGTGCGGACCTTGCGCGGCGAAACGGATGGCGTCTTGTCGGCGTCGCTGGCGGAAGCGTTGTCGGCGTTGGCGTGGTTCGGCAACAGACGCGGATCCTCCGTCTCACCAACCGCGGTCGGCGTGACCCGATCGTCAGCGCCGGCGTTCTCGTCATCCTCCGGCAATGCCTCCGGCGTCAAGGTGCGCTGGACAACATCGACCGGGGCCTCGTCCGAGGAGACGAGCGCCTTCTGCTTCGGCTCCTCGGCAGAACCCGCAACGCGGTCGTAGACGGCCTTATCCTGGTTCGGAACCGTCTTGCCACCGGGATTTTCCGGAACGACCTTGATGGGCTCCTTGTCGGCCGTGATCACACGCGGCTCGCCGGACGCGACAATGCCGAGCCCTTCGCCGTTCCAGACGGAGGAATAGACGCCATAACCGACGCCAGCGAAGACCACCAGCATGACGGCGCCGGCCAGCAGCCGGCGCATCGACCGAGCGCGGCTGAAATCAGCGGCCTGGCTTGCCGACTCGATGTGGACCTCGGAGGTTTCCCGGCGCTCGACCGGCTCGCGCACGCTGCGGCGGAAATCTTCCTCCAGCGCCCGTTCGAAATCGTCGAGACCGTCGGCAATGGTCGGCTTGACCGGCGTTGCCGCAGCGGCAGCCATATTACGGGCGGACGCCGCCGTTTCGCGCGGTTTGGCCGGCTCGAAAAAGCTCGCGATCTCTGCATCGAGATCGAAATCGAAATCCGCGGTTTTCGCGACCGGAGCGGGCTGCTCGACCGGCGGCAGCGTCGGCACATGCATATCGTCCACCGTCTCGGGACGATCCTCCGGATCGGAGATCATCGCCGGATCGAAGGGCAGATCTTCGGTCGATTCAGCGGCGGACGCCTCTCCGGCAGGTGCCCAGTTGAAAACCGGAGCCGGAGCTGGGACCGGCTGCTCGGAAACCAGGGCCGACGCGGGCTGCGCCGGGACAGCGGCCTGCGGGTACTCAGGCGTTGCCTGCTCCGGCGCGGCGGGCGCCGGCTGTGCCTTTGGCTGCGGCGCAGGCTCGGCTGCTTCGGAAAAATCGAGATCGGCAAGTTCCAGCTCGATACCGGCGAGGTCCAGTTCGAAATCGTGGCCCGCGAAGGGATCATCGGCTTCCGGCGCGGGCTGCGGCGCCGGTGAATAGGCCGTTGAGACAGGTTGGGACGCGACAGGTCTTGCGGCTTCGCCAGCATAGGCAGGCGCCATTTCGATCGGAGCTGAGAGGACCGGTACGGGCGCGATCGCCTCGGGCTGAACCGGTGCGGCAGCGACCGAGTCGACTTCGACGGGAGCGGGCTCCGGCGAAGCCGGCGCCAGATTGGCGCGCTGCAATACCGGGCGGGGCACGGGATAGCGCGAGACGTCGGCCAGCAGGTCGTCGACATCGAAGGTGCCGGCGATATGCGGAACTTCCTGTCCGACCTCAGTCAGCGCGGCATCGGCCTGGATCTCGCCCTCGATGGCGGCCGCGAGATCGAAACCGGCGTCGGAGCCGAACTCTTCCAGATCATCCTCGACTTCAACGAATTCCTCGGCTCCAGCAGTTTCTTGCGACGCAATTGCCTCATCGTGGCGATCGAGCTCAGCGGGAAAGCCGAACGACGGCGCCGCGGATTCGAACTCCTCCAGAGGCTCGACAGCGGCGGCGGGCGCCGGCTGCTCGATCACGGGCTCCGGCTCCGCCGAGACAAGATCGGCAACGACTGCTTCAGCCACCGGTTCAGCGACTGGTTCAGCCGCAGGCGCAGCAACTGCTTCGGCGGCCGGCTCAACCGCTGCCACCGGCTCCTCACGTTTGGGGGCGTGGAAATTGGCGAGCGGCAACCTGATGCTGGCGGCCGACCATTGCGGGGTTTTGGCGGGCTGCGCCAGCGAAGAGATCGGCGCGGCACCGATCGACAGTTCGAGTTCCTCGATCAGGTCGCGGGCGCCGCCGAAAGCGGTATGGACCGACACCTCGGAAACAGGATCTGCGGACAGCTGCGGCTGACCGGCCGCCGGGTCGGCAGCGGCTACGTCCCAGTTTCTTGCCGGAGGTCGGGCAGCTTCTTCTGCGGCGACGGGACCAACGGACGCGGGCTCCGGAACATCCACGCTTACGGCAGCGGGAGAAGCATCGAGAACGGGCTCGACATAGCCTTCAGAAGTGATGCCATCGGAGATCGGCTCGGCCGGCCGATCGAGTTCGGCCAGCGGACGTGGTGAATCGTATCGATCGAATTCTCGCCCGAGCTCATCCTCCAGATCGAAGGCAGGTTCGCGCCGGGCGGCGTCGCTTACGGTATTCGCTGCAACACGCGGCTCGAAACCGACAATCCGGGCAAGTTCAGCCAACGGATCGTCGTCCGCAAACAGATCGTCTTTTCCGCGCGTATCATACGCAAATTGTTTCTCAGCCATGCCTATCCCACTCGCAAACGCCAACGCTCAAATGCCAGCGCATTGTGGGTAAATGGTGACGTTATCGCATTTCGTCAGGTGCGGCAGTGCCTGTAATAGCAAGTCCCGACTTTAAAACCGACGCGACGGCGTACACCAGCCCAAGTCTGGCAATACTTGATTCTCGGTTTTTATCATTAACAAATCGTAATTCCGGCTGATCTTTACCTTTATTCCAGTGCGCGTGGAACGCACTGGCGAGATCGTAGAGGTAAAATGCAATGCGATGCGGCTCCTGCGACTGGGCGGCCGCCTCGACGATACGCGGGAATTCGGCAAGCTTGGCGACGAGCTGCAATTCGGCCGGATCGCCAACGTCAGCAACGGCTTTCGCAAGATCCTCGGGCGAAGCATCGAGGCCGGGAAAAGCCTCTCTTGCCTGCCGGAAGACCGACATGCAGCGGGCATGCGCATACTGCACGTAAAAAACAGGATTATCCTTCGACTGCTCCGTCACCTTGGCGAAATCGAAGTCGAGCGGCTCGGAATTCTTGCGATAAAGCATCATGAACCGGACCGAATCACGGCCGACTTCCTCGACGACGTCCCGAAGCGTGACGAAATCGCCCGAACGTTTCGACATCTTCACCGGCTCGCCATTGCGATAGAGCTTGACGAGCTGACAGAGCAGCACCGTCAGCTTCGCCTTGCCCTCCGAAACGGCGCGTGCAACCGCTTCCAGGCGCTTGACGTAGCCGCCATGGTCGGCGCCAAGCACATAGATCATCTCGTCGAAACCACGATCGAACTTGTTCTTGAAGTAGGCGACGTCGGCGGCGAAATAGGTGTAGGAGCCGTCCGACTTGATCAGCGGCCGGTCCATGTCGTCGCCCACCTCGGTCGAGCGGAACAGTGTCTGCTCGCGATCTTCCCAGTCTTCCGGAAGCTGGCCCTTCGGCGGCGGCAGCGTGCCCTTGTAGACGTAACCCTTGAAGGTCAGGTCGTTGATCGCCGTGCGGATCGCCGCCGCTCCATTGGCATGCAGGGTCCGCTCGGAAAAGAAGATGTCGTGATGGACGTTCAGCGCCGCCAGATCTTCGCGGATCATGACCATCATCGCGTCTATGGTGCGATCCTTGACGATCGGCATCCACTGCTCCTCCGGCATATTGTGCAACCGGACGCCGTAATCGGCGGCAAGCGACTGGCCGACGGGCACGAGATAGTCACCCGGATAGAGACCCGACGGGATTTCGCCGATCCGTTCACCCAGCGCTTCGCGATAACGCAGAAAGACCGACCGGGCGAGCACGTCGATCTGCGAGCCGGCGTCGTTGATATAATATTCCTTCTCGACGCCGTAACCGGCAAAGGCGAGCAGGTTGGCGAGCGCATCGCCGACCACGGCGCCGCGGCAATGCCCGACATGCATCGGGCCGGTCGGATTGGCCGAGACATATTCGACGTTGACCTTGCGACCTTGGCCTAGGGTCGAGCGGCCATAGTCGGTGCCGGCGCCGATCATCGAGGCGAGCAGCCGTTGCCAATAGCGGACGGCGAGACGGATGTTGATGAAACCCGGACCTGCGACCGAGACATCGGCGACGTCGGCATCCTCCTTGAGCTTGGCGATTATGACGTCCGCAAGGGCGCGAGGATTGGTGCCGAGCGGCTTTGCCAGCACCATCGCGGCATTGGTCGCAACATCGCCATGACTCGCATCGCGCGGCGGTTCGACTGTGATGCGGCCGAAATCGAGCTCAGATCGCTTTTCCCTGACCAGATCAATCTGTTCAAGGGCGGTTTTGATCCTGGCTTCGAAGTCGGTAAAAAGGTTCATCGCACTCTTCCATGCATAGGCTGTGCCAAAGGCGCAAATCGGCCTTCGGCGGGCGACCGCTGCCTATCGCAAATCCGGAGTGTGGTCAAACAATCGCCTGTGGGCACTGATCGCATAGGTGTCGGTCATGCCGGCGAGGTAGTCGCCGACATGGCGAGCCTTCGGCGCATCGGCGAGCCCGGCGATATGATCGACCCAGTAATGGCTCTGCATCTCCTTGGGACTGGCCATGTAGGCGGCAAAGAGATCCGTGACGATCTGGGCAGCACCGGCACGGATCCGCATGATATCGGGATTGCGGTAGATGCGCTTGAAGAGCATCGCCTTGATCTGCCTGTCGGTTTCGGCCATCTCTTCGGAAAAGGTGGCGATAACCCGGTCGGCGCCGCGGATGTCGGCTGCACTCTCAGGACGAAGAAGTGAAAGGCGCTCCTGCGCGACGCCGATAACGTCCTCGACCATGCGGGTGATCTGGCGGCGCATGATCTCGTGGGTGAAACGGCTCGGTTCCAGATGCGGATAGCGCCCCCTCACCTCGGCCATCAACTCGGCGAGAAAGGGAATTTCCTCCAGCATGTCGAAACTCAGATAGCCGGAGCGCAGGCCGTCGTCGATATCATGGGTGTTATAGGCGATGTCGTCGGCGATCGCCGCAACCTGGGCCTCGAGGCTGGCATAGGTGCCCAGTTCGAGATCGTGCAGTTCGCAATAATCGAGGATCGGCTGCGGAACCGGGCCGTGCGTGCCCACACCATCTGGCGTCAGCATTGGACCATTATGCTTGACGAGACCTTCGAGACTTTCCCATGTCAGATTGATGCCGTCGAATTCGGCATACCGCCGCTCGAGCTTGGTCACGATGCGCAGCGATTGGGCATTGTGGTCAAAGCCACCATAGGGCAGCAGCACCTCGTGCAGCGCGTCCTCGCCGGTATGGCCGAACGGCGTGTGGCCGAAATCGTGCACCAGCGCCACGCCCTCGGACAGATCCTCGTCGAGTTTCAGGGCGCGGGCAAGCGCACGGGCAATCTGCGCCACCTCGATCGTATGCGTCAGCCGGGTGCGGTAGTGATCGCCGTCCTGGGCGATGAAGACCTGGGTCTTGTGCTTCAGCCGGCGGAAGGCGGTGGTATGGACTATGCGGTCGCGGTCGCGTTGGAAATCGGAGCGAGTCGGGCTGCTGTCTTCCGGATAGAGACGCCCACGCGTCGTCCACGGGTCTGCCGCATAGACCGCCCTTTCGCTGCCGCCGAAACCCAAAGCTCGCCTGTCAATCGTCATTCTTCACCGTCATTCTGCCTGTTGCCGCATCTGCCCATTGACGCCGCTTTGCCCTCTTCATACCTATAGCCCGAGGAAACGGCAAAGAGGCGCTCTCCCGACCGCTTCGGCGCGTCATGGTCTTTTTGCGAAGATCATGCTAAGTTCCTTTGATATCAGGCATTTGAACATTTGAGTGCCGAAACCCATTCTCTCCGGATCTTGACCCCGGCAGGAGGAAATATGACGGATACGAGTGTAACTCTTTCGGATGCCGCGGCAAAGCGTATCGCCGCCATCATCAGTGCGGAGGCCGGCAAGAGCGCGCTGCGCGTTTCCGTTGAAGGCGGCGGCTGTTCGGGCTTTTCCTACAAGTTTGACCTTGCCGACAGCGCTGGAGATGACGACATCGTCGTCGAAAAAAACGACGCGAAGGTGCTGATCGACAGCCTGTCGCTCGTCTATATGGCAGGTTCCGAGATCGACTTTGTCGACAATCTGCTTGGCCAATCCTTCCAGATCAAGAACCCGAACGCGGTGGCAAGTTGCGGCTGCGGCACCAGCTTCTCAATCTGAATATCCGAGCGCAGAACGTTGTCCCCAACGACGGTCGGAGGAATTGCTTCCGGCCGGTTTATTGGCTTGTCCAGCGGCGAAAGACCGCGATAAAAGGAGCGCACTAAAGCGCGTCGCGATCTTTCAGACTCGCTTGCCACGCTTTAGGTCTTTGATTTTCCGCATGTCGTGAATCGCAAAAACGGCCGCACACTTTTGCGCGACATGCCCTAGCGAACGGGACAGAGCATGAAGATCGCGACCTGGAACATCAACGGCGTCAAGGCGCGCATCGACAATCTCACACAATGGCTCAAGGATTCCGATCCCGATGTCGTCTGCCTGCAGGAGATCAAGACGATCGACGAAGGCTTTCCCCGGCTGGAGATCGAAGCGCTCGGCTATCATGTCGAGACGCACGGCCAGAAGGGATTCAACGGCGTCGCGATCCTCTCCAAGACTTCACCTTTTGAGGTCAACCGCGGCCTGCCCGGCGACCCGCTGGACGAACAGGCGCGTTTCCTAGAAGCGGTGTTCACGCTGCCCGACACGCGCATCCTGCGCGTCTGCTGCATCTATCTCCCGAACGGCAATCCCGTCGACACCGAGAAATACCCCTACAAGCTCGCCTGGATGGAGCGCCTGAGGAGCTTTGCGGCCGAACGGCTGGCCTATGAAGAGATGCTGGTGCTTGCCGGCGATTACAACGTCATTCCTGAACCGCACGACTGCTTCGATCCCAGGGTCTGGGAAAGCGATGCGCTGTTCCTGCCGCAGACGCGGCAGGCATTCCGCAGACTTGAAAATCTCGGCTTGACCGATGCGGTGCGCGCGACGACGGATGCGACGCGGCTCTATTCCTTCTGGGACTATCAGGCGGGTGCATGGCCGAAGAACAACGGCATCCGCATCGACCATCTGCTGCTATCACCCGAAGCAGCCGACCGGATGACGTCGGCAACTATCGAAAAACATGTGCGGGCGTGGGAAAAGCCGTCCGACCACGTACCGGTGATCGCCTATTTCGATTTCGCGGCCTGACATCCGAGCACTTGGCAGAGCGTCATTTCAGAGACGCGGTGGAGGATGCGCGGGCTGAATGCCGCGTGGCGCTGAGTGGTAGGTTTCAGTCAGAACCGCTCGAAATGGCGTGCGACAGCGAAACAGCCGTGCGACGGTCGGCCTCGTTGGCAACCGAGAAGGCCTGCTCCTGCAGCGCTTCCATCCAGCCGCAATCCTTCGGCTTGCAGCGGTCGAGGGCGGCGGTCATCAGCGCGAGACCGCGGGCCGTCTGGCCTTCGTCGAAAAGGATGTTTCCGAAAACCGCCATGGCGCCGGGATGGCCACTCTTACGGGCCTGGTTCAACCACTTTTTCGCCTGCTGCGGGCTGGCACTACCGCCCTCGCCGGCCAGCATCATCTGCGCCAGCTGGAACTGTGCCTCGGGAACGCCGAAGGTGGAGGCCACCTGGAAATAGAGCTGGCGCGCCTGAGTGAGATCGATCTTCACCGGGCTGCCGGCAATACCGTGCTTGTAGTAGTTGGCGAGCGAGAGAAGCGCGTTGACGAAGAAACCCGTGTCTTCCGAGCCGGGTTCGACACCCTGCTGGGCAATCTCACTATAGATCTTGAAGGCTTCGAAATCGTCCTGGGTGACGCCGTCGCCGTCGGCATACATGTTGGCGAGCGCCCAGCGCGAACCGGTATGGCCCTTTTCGGCGGCGTATTTGTAGGCCTCGACCGCCTCCTCCTTCTGACCGTTTTTGTAGGCCTTGAAGCCGAACTTGAAGAGGTCGAAAGGGCCGGATTCCTTGCTGACGTCGCTCTTGATGTCGAAAGCGAGAACCGGACCGGACAGCGCCATGGCCACCCACATGCCCATCAGCATGATTTTGAACAATTTGAACTCGGACGTTACCATTTCAACCGATTTCTTTCGCTCATCGCCCGCAGCCGGCGCTGACGCCGGGCATACCACCGATGTATTCCTTCGAGGCGAGCGATCCCGCGGCGAGCTCCATGGCCCCTTTGCCCGCGTCGCTTCCAGCCCATTGGCCTCTTTCGAGAGGCCGAATTTTCAGCATCTCATTCAGGACCACCCGGCTCGCGGCATGGCCCGACTGTAATCTTCCTGGCACCCCGTCGGCGGGCGCGGCATCCGCCTTCCCGCCTATATCGCATTCGTAAATAGCAAATGTGACCAAACCGGTATCGACATCTGCCGCTAAGCCCGCCTGACTATGCGAACGGACAGATAACGACGGCAATGAATGGATCGACGGCATGATCGTGAGGTCGAATTTACGGTCGCAATAGCCTTGCCCGGAAAGAGAAACGGCCGCAATCACGCGGCTGTCGCCACTTGCGCCGTACGATCTGGTGTTACCGGAAAAAAATCGACCCATGCTACTGATTACACGCACCGTAAGTCTGCCATCACCTCGCCCGCAATACCGCTGCGCTCTCTTTGTGGCGGGAAATGGACAAATTCGCCCCATCGCCACCATACGCCATTCATCGTAAAAAACTGTTGCTGAATCGTCACAAAACGAGACCAGCAAATGACATGATTAACGGGCCGCGCACAAAGAAAAGCCCGGCAGTGCCGGGCTCTCAATTCTTCAAATCAGGAATTTAGAACTTGATCTTTATGCTTGTCGACAGTGCAGCGACCAGATCGTCATCGAAGGAGTAGGAAACATCATCTCCGTATGTGACGCCATTCCGGGTCACAGCACCAGACGAACCGCTCGTCAACACGCCCACGGCACCGGCAAAGCGCCATTCGATATGTTCGGTCGGTGTGTAGGCTGCACCGAGCCCCAGCGTCCAGCTGTCTGTCTGCGCGCCATACCCCTGGCTGGTGCCGCGGTCCCATGTCAGGCTGACTGCACCGGCCCATTGTTCATTGAATTTGTGGCCGACACCGCCGGAGATCGTCCAACCATCACGATAAAGGAGGTCGAGCGAGGTTAGACCACCCGCGGGGCAAGGCAAGCCGTTGGTCGGGCAGAATGCTACCGACTGCAGGACGCTCCAATTCGTCCATTTAACCGATCCGAATGCAAGCCAATCCGGAGCGATACCGCTTTGCAGCTTCAGCTCCAGCGAATCCGGAGCTTCGGCGGAACCGGAAACTGGTGTGACCAGGCCCCCATATAGCGGCACAACCGGAACTTGACGGAGATCAACAGTCCCGGACAGGTCATCGTACTTGACGCGACTGTTATAGACGAGGCTCGCACGCATCGCATATTCCGGAATCTCGTAAGCAAGACCGGCGCGCCAGCCCCAACCGCTATCGTCGATATCCAGGCGACCGACGCCAGTTCCAGTCCCGAGCAGAAGCGGAAGCGTTGAAACCAGACGTTCCTTGAAGCCTTCGACTTCCTGATAAAAAGCGCCGCCAATGAAGCGAAGCTGCCCAGGACCGACATCAAAACGATAGGAGCAGGTGCCGCCATAGTTCCGTGTTTTGATCTCTGTCTCAATGTTATCGTTGGCGCCGGCCCAATTCATGCCGGGGTCGGTGTGTGCGCCGAAGGGCTCCGAATAGTCAACGAGGCAGTCGACCGCATCGCCAAAACCAGCCTTAAAACCAATATAGGGGATGGTGTAATTTGAGGTATCGTCAGCCGTGTCTGGACGGCTGTTCAGATTGCCGCCCCCTGTCAGTATCGACGTATTCGTGTCTCGGACATCCTTCAGCTTGCGCTGCGGCGTGACGTAAGTCACGCCCGACTGAAATGAGAAAGGCGACGTATCGAACAGCTGATCGATGTTATAGCCGCCGCGCTCCAGGCCGCCGGCAAAGGACGGCAAGGCAAGCGACGAAAGAAGAACGAGCGACGTTACGCCCTTGGAAAACATACGCGATGCCATTGTGTCTCCCCCACTCCAGCAATTGATGTACGCCACTTTAGTAAGCGTTCGCTCGACATGGCAACGCGCCCCACGGCGGCGCTCCCAGGCATTGCAATGGCTAACTTACGTAAAGAAATTGACGGACACGTCAAAAAATCTGGTTAATAAAATTCTATTCTAGAGCCATCGATTTTGAGACGGTCTTTTGGGTTTTCATTCCAAACAGTGCAGAAGCTGTATCAATCCGACAACAGTGACAGTTTTCACCAAATGGATAGCCGTAAAGCCAAAATCCACAGGCTCAGCGCCTCAAATCAGCCGCGCTCAAGACCGAATCAGGCGTTCCCCAAACGACAAAAGACGCGCCCCGAAGCAGGCGCGTCTTTGAAATAACTTACCAAAATCGGCAATGAAACTTATCCGGCTTCGCTGACCCTGGAAAGCGCGGTATTCAAGCTGGCGATCTGCCCCTTCAACTCATCGAGACGCTCGCGCTCGGCCTCGACCACCTCGGGATTGGCGTTGGCGACGAACTTCTCGTTGGAAAGCTTGCCATTGATGCGGGCGATTTCTCCATCCATCTTGGCAATCGCCTTTTCCAGGCGGGCCCTTTCGGCAGCAAGGTCGATCAGATTGCCGAGCGGCAGGCAGACGGTGGCTTCGGCGACGACAATCTGGGCCGCGCCCTTCGGCGCATCGTCGGACAGTGATATCGCTTCCACGCGGGCAAGCCGCTTGATGGCGGCGTCGTGGCGGAACAGCCTTTCGCGCGTGAGATTGTTGGCCTTGACGACGACCAGCGGGGCGGTCGCCGACGGCGGCACGTTCATTTCGGCGCGCACGGAGCGGATGCCGGAGACGAGGTCGATCAGCCAATTGATCTCGTCGGCAGCCGCGTCATCCGCATAGGACGGCGCCGGCCATTCGGCATGGCAGACCAGCGTGTCGCGTTCCTTGCCTTCGCCTGCGGTATGCGCCCAAAGCTCTTCGGTCATGAAGGGCATGAAGGGGTGCAAAAGCTTGTAGATCTCTTCGAGAATATAGGCGCTGCAGGCCTGGGCTTCGGCCTTGGCGCCCTCGTCATCGCCATTGAAGACCGGCTTCAGAAGCTCGAGATACCAGTCGCAGACTTCGTTCCAGACGAAACGGTAGAGCGCGCCGGCCGCATCGTTGAAGCGGAAGGCTTCAAGCGCTTCCGTAACGTCACGTTCCGTACGGGCAAGCTCCGTAAGGATCCAACGGTTGATGGTAAGCTCGGCCGCCTCCGGCACGAAATGCGGATCGCTCTTGGCGCCGTTCATCTCGGCAAAACGCGTGGCGTTCCAGAGCTTGGTGCCGAAATTGCGGTAGCCGGCGATGCGGGCCGGATCGAGCTTCACATCGCGGCCCTGTGCGGCCATGATCGCCAGGGTGAAGCGCAGTGCGTCGGCACCGTATTCGTCGATCAGTTCCAGGGGGTCGATGACGTTGCCCTTCGACTTCGACATCTTCTGCCCGTTCTTATCGCGCACCAGTGCGTGAATATAGATCGTATGAAAAGGTTCGACGGGATCGCCATTCTCGTCCTTCATGAAATGCAGGCCCATCTGCATCATGCGAACGACCCAGAACGGGATGATATCGAAACCGGTGACGAGGACATTCGTCGGGTAGTAACGCGCAAGTTCCGGCGTCTCGTCGGGCCAGCCGAGTGTCGAGAAAGGCCAGAGCGCAGAAGAGAACCAGGTGTCGAGCACGTCCTCGTCCCGCGTCAGGATTTCGCCAGGCTTGAAGTTTTCGAGCAGGTCCTCGACATAGGCCTTCATCGGCCCTTCATGCGAGAGGTAATGCTGGATCGCCGCCTGCAGCGCCTCCTCCTCGGTCTTTTCGACGAAGACTTGGCCGTCAGGACCGTACCAAGCGGGAATCTGATGACCCCACCAGAGCTGGCGAGAGATACACCACGGTTCGATGTTCTCCAGCCAATTGAAATAAGTGTTTTCCCAGTTCCTGGGAATAAACCTGGTTCTTCCCTCGCGAACGGACTCCAGGGCAGGCTGCCCCAATGTCTTGTTGTCGACAAACCATTGTTCCGTCAGCCGCGGCTCGATCGGCACGCCGCCGCGGTCGCCATGCGGGACCATATGCTTGTGCGGTTCGATCTTGTCGACAAGGCCGGCCTCTTCGAAGATCTCGACGATCACCTTGCGCGCATGGAACCGGTCCTGCCCTTCCAGACGGTCCCAGGCGCCATGCAGTGCCGCGGGATTGTCGAGACCTTCAAGGAAATCCTCATTATCCTTGATGGCAATGGTGCCATCGATATTCATGACGTTGATCGCACGCAGCTTCGCGCGCTTGCCGACTTCGAAGTCGTTGAAATCATGGGCCGGCGTAATCTTCACCGCGCCTGTGCCGGCTGTCGGATCAGCATAGGAATCGGCGACGATCGGTATCCTGCGGCCGACGATCGGCAGGATGACATGCTTGCCGATAATCGGCTTGTAACGCTCGTCTTCGGGGTTCACGGCAACGCCGGTATCGCCGAGCATCGTCTCCGGCCGCGTCGTGGCGACGACGATATAGTCCCGCGTCTCGAACGCAGTCGGCTTGCCTTCCTCGTCGAAGGCGATCGGATATTGATAGGTGACACCCGGCTCGAGCGGATAGCGCAGATGCCAGAGATGGCCCTTCACCTCGTGTTGCTCGACCTCCATGTCGGAAATCGCCGTCAGGAGTTTTGGGTCCCAATTGACAAGGCGCTTGTCCTTGTAAATCAGGCCTTCCTTATAGAGCGTAACGAAAACCTCGAGAACGGCCTGCGACAGGCCTTCGTCCATGGTGAAGCGCTCGCGTGACCAGTCGCAGGAGGCGCCGAGGCGCTTCAACTGGTTGAAGATCAGGCCGCCCGATTCTGCTTTCCACTCCCAAATCTTGTCGATGAAGGCCTCGCGGCCCATCTCGCGGCGGCCTGGCAGCTGCTGCTCCATCAGCTTGCGTTCGACGACCATCTGGGTGGCGATGCCGGCGTGATCCATGCCCGGCTGCCAGAGCACGTCCTTGCCGCGCATGCGCTCGAAGCGCACCATGATGTCCTGCAGCGTATTGTTGAGCGCATGCCCCATATGAAGCGAGCCGGTGACATTCGGCGGCGGGATCACGATGGTGAAGGTCTCGGCCCCCGGTTTGGCGTTCGCGCCGGCGCGGAAGGCGTCCGCCTCATCCCATTTCGCGGCGATTTTCGGTTCGACGGCAGCGGAATCATAGGTCTTGTCGAGCATTTTCTGACCAATTTCGAGGTTCGAGGATGGGCGTTTGTAAATAGGATGGCCACGACCAAGTCAATAAAAAAGCCGCCCCGGAGACCGGAGCGGCTTTTCCAGGAAAAATCAATCCGATCAGCGGCGCGGGCCGCGCGCCACGCGCTCGATTTCCTCGCGCACCAGCCGTTCGACCAAAGTTGGCAGATTGTCATCAAGCCATTCACGCAGCATCGGGCGCAGCATGTCCTCGGCAATCTCGTCCAGCGAGCGGCGCTCGGCGCCGTCGATCGCCGCGGCAAGCTCCTCGAAGGAGCGGCTGATCTGCAGACCGGCGTCTTCCGAAAGCAGTGACGGCTGGGTCTCGTCGACAACGCTCGGGAGGAAACGCTCGGTCGACGAAGTAGCGGACTCCAAAGCCGGTGGCGCAGTTTCGGCGGCAGCAGCGGCTTGCTCGGCGACGGCGACACGCGGTGTTTCGGCAAGCGTCGGTTCTGGCGGCTGTTGGACGGGAACAGAGGAAACGGGTGCTGCGGCAGCGGCAAAAGCGGGCCGTGTCGGCTGCGGCTGCGGACTTGCAGCGCGCGGGGGCTCCGGCATCACGGCCGGCTGCGGCTCCGGCTGGCGGAAGCCGCTCGGAATTTCGCGCAAGGCTTGACCGGCCTGCACGGCGCTGCGCTCGGAGGCGGCGCGCACGCGGGCTGCGACATCGGCAAGCGACAGCGCGCGGGCCGGGGCTTCGGTCTCAGGGGCGGTGCCGGCCGAATTGGCGGCGACGAAACGTGGATCGGACGAGCGCATGGCCGGTTCGGGAAACTCCACGCCGGCATAGGTGTCATCCACCGTCAGATGGATTTCGGAGCCGTTTTCGTCGTCGTCGGCGCCGTAAACCGGCGGCACGGAAGCTGAAATCGCCTTGCCGGCGCCGGGTTCATTGCTTTCGATGATCTGGCGGATGGAGGCCAGAATTTCTTCCATGGACGGTTCACGCGCTACACTTGGCTGAGCCATATCTATCCCCGTTATCCCAACACAACGATCGGACGGTGTGGAGCGTTCATCCGAATCACCACGACCTTAGAATACCCCAGACGCGAAAAAAATCATCGAGAATCAAATGAATGCAGCCATGCACAGTTTTGTTACCGAATGCTTGCCGCCGATATTCGGAGATGGCAGCGTCAGAATAAACGATGTTTGTGAAGGCTTTTCCGCAGCACTGACAAAAACGGGCGCCAATGGCGCCCGTCGCTCGAATTCAACAGGGAGAACGGCGTCAGAAAACGAATTCGCGCGCCTTGGCGAAACCCGGCAGCGGCTTGACCGAAGCGTTGAAGAAGACGTTCTCCGAAATGGCGCCGCGCTCGGCGACGAAGACCTTGGCACGAGCGGCATTGCCATAGCCTTCGACGGTGACCAGACGCCCGCCATCGCGAAGCTGACCGAGAAGAGCGGCCGGAACCTCCTCGACCGCGCCGTTGACGAAGATCAGATCATAGGGCGCGCCGGCGGCGTAGCCCTTTTCGAGGGGGCCGGTCACAACCTCGACCTTGCCGTAGCCGGCAAGCTTTGCCTTCGCTTCGGTAGCCAGTGCCTCGTCGCATTCGAGGGCAATGACCGAGCCGGCGATGATCGACAACAGCGCCGATGTATATCCCGTGCCGCAGCCGACCTCGAGCACGAAATCGTCTTTGCCGATGGCGGCCAGCTGCAGCAGCTTGGCGAGCGGCGAGGCCTCCATCAGGAAACGGGCCGGCTTGCCCGGTGCGGCGGCTGATATTTCGACGTCAGTGTCGATATAGGCGAGCAGCTTTGACTTCTCCGGCACGAAAGCCTCGCGCGGCACCGTCAGAAATGCCGTCAGCACGGAATGCGAGGTAACATCCGTGGTGCGGATTTGGGTGTCGACCATCTTTGCGCGCGCTGCTTCGAAATCCATCATGTCCTCTCGCTCTTGAAAAGCGGTTCCTGTCCCTCGTCTCTTAATCCCCGCCACGGATGCTTTCAAGGCTTGGCAGCGGTCGGCGAAAAGAATCCGCCAGGCGCCTCTTTCACGCCACAGGCGCAACGCCTGCGTGGAATGCCCAACCGCGTCATGTTATGATTCATAGAAGTGGGAGGAGCAGGCCATGTCTGCGATTTTCGAATATTTGACCCTGTTCGATTTCTTCATCCTCGCAGCGCTCATCGGTATCTTCTGCTGCGGGCTGCTGGACGGTGAAACGACCTGAGGAGGCCGAGCGCCGAAGCGCGCTGCCGCGTAGCTGGCATTGAGCCTGCGACAATCTAAGGCGGGCGACGCAAGACGTGTACGCTTGCCTGTAAAATAGCGTGCGGCCGAGCCGCCACCTCGAAAATCAGCGAGGTTTCGCAACTCTTTAGCAGACATGAGGAGAAATTGGAGGCCTCGCCCGGAATTGAACCGGGGTACAAGGATTTGCAGTCCTCTGCGTCACCACTCCGCCACGAGGCCTCACCTGTGACCGACATCGAAAAATATCGTGTGGTGGCCGCGATTTAGACCAGCTCTAGAATGAGCGCAAGACCTTTCATTCTGAATGTGATCCTTTTTTCATTCGGAATAGGCGTTTGCGGAAATCCTCCGGGACCGGCTACACCCTCTGATGATGATAGCCGGTTAACTAAATACCAATAAAAGTCCGGCCCTCCGGCATCCCCCCAAATAGTTAGGATTGTAATGCGAACCGATTTGGTTGATCCCCATTTTCTGGGGAGAAATCATGAACGACGCGACATTCGGCGAGACCGCCAAAGACATGTTCTTTTCACTGCTTGCGACGCTCAGGCGAAGCTCGATGGCCTATGTGAACGGAGGCAAGGAAGACGAGTGGGGCTATGCCCTCGTTACCGAACCCGTCACCGACATCAACACGAAGATGCCGATCACCGGCCACGTGATGCGCAAGGTCGTCGACGGCCAGTTTGTTCACCGCCAGATGACTGAGGACGAGTGCGAAGATTTCGACGCCGGCCGATCCTGGTGAATTGCCTGCCACTCGGGACACGAAGAACCGGCGGTATTTGAACAACTCCCAACTTGACTTAGAGCGCCTGCCCGCCATCTTATCGCCGTGGGAGGGATAGGAGCTGCGATGGAATGGGCTGCCCTAAAAGAAAGGCAGGGACGTGCGGCATATGATGCCGAGACCCGGGATCTCCACGTAAAGTTCGCTGGTTCCGCGCCGGTGAGACATGCGAACATTCCGCCACATGTCTATCAGAACCTTCTGGAGACGAACGATCCACACTTCTATTACCGATACTATATCGCGCCATCGCGCGTCCCACCGGCCCGTCGACAATCGGGCTCAATGGCAGTCCACGGGCTGAAGCTCGTTCTGCTTCTTGCCGCCTGCAGTCTCTTGATGGCAACCGAGCTTGATCCGGGCCATGGCGGGATTTTCGAGGAAAGCGAACTGAGATCGAATTAGAATCGATTCACCCGGATACATCCAGATCGAACTCGACAACCGGGCTTGCGTCATCAGCCAGCGATGATACCGACGCTCTCAAGCGAGGTCCTGTTCTGGGAACGAAAGCGGCGATCGTCCCGACCGCGATCGTTGTTGCCGTCGCGCTCGTTACGGCCGTTAAAATTGCGATAGTTGCGCGGCCCATTATAGCCGCCTTGGCCTTGATCGATGACGCAGCCTTCGGGGCGGCGGCAGATACCGCTCGCGTCAAAACCGCGGCTGTCCACGGCCTGCGCCTCGGCTGATGTGGCTGAGACGATCGCCGCCACCCAGAAGACTACAACAAAAAATGGCTTCATATCCTCACCCGGACCATCATGGCACGTTTCAGCGCCATAAAGCACCAATTCAGAAAACGATCGAAGTTCCGCAGGACGTCTCCGGCGACCGCCGCTACCCGGCCGGCTTTCGCCGCCTGTGCCACCAAACTGCCAGCCGGCGCCGAAGCCGACGGGCGATGGAAAGATCATGCGAGAGCACCAGGAGGCCGAGCGGCAGCATCCAGAAACCGAGGACCGGCAGGAAGCCCAGCAATCCACAGAAAACGAGGGCCGTGCCGATTGCCATCCGCCCGATGCGTGAGCGTGGCATACCGATGCTGAAAGAGCCGAGCACAAGCCTGTGGTTTACGTGGTCGATACCGAAGCGCCCTGCCCGCCCTCTGCGCTTCTCGTTGCCCGTTGTCTCTTGGCGATCATTCCTATTTGTCATTTCCCAGAGATGGGCGCAGACTGTCCAAATACAAGTTCATTTCATTTTTTTGAAAAAACCGCTTGGCAAATCGGGCAAGCATTTGTATTAGCCCACTCACACCGCGCCAAGCAGTGATCCCTGGTAGCTCAGCGGTAGAGCATTCGACTGTTAATCGACAGGTCGCCGGTTCGAATCCGGCCCGGGGAGCCATTTTAGAGAATAAGTGTCTGTTTTTGTTGAGAAATCCAAAAACAGGCACTTGTTTCTCCACTCCCCTCTCCACTTTGGCGATCGGTCCATACCGCCCCGACCCTTCTTTTTTGCGACAGTTCTGTGGCTACTGATGTAGCTTCCTCTCCTGTCCGACGCCTTGATCTCCTCGTATCGCAGTTGATCAGATCCAGACAGGTAACGGCGCAGGTCACCCCACTCAAACAAAAGAGCCGCCGGCTGGTGAGACCGACGGCGCGCTTGTGGGGTCCAAGGCTGGTGTCCCTGGTGCTACCGACTAAAAATCAAAATACACGGTCATACCCGACCGACGACGATAGGGGTAATCGTCGCGATAGCCGTAATAGTCGCGGGAGCCGTAATACCGCGGACGATAGCACGAGCCATAATACCGGCAGTCGCGGTACACGTACCGATGTTTCTTCCAGTGGCCATACGCATGTCCATTACCATGGTGACGGTGTTTGACCTGCTCGACGTCGGGAGAATGCACATGTACTGCAGTCGGCACGACGATAGGCGTGGCGTTTAGCGGCAGGGCGAAAGATGCAGACAAGACAATGGCTGCAAGTGTGGAAAAAAGCATCTTCATCGGCGCATCCTTTCAAGCTGCGATTCTGGGTTAACAAGCATTAACCTTCGATGAACGACTGCCCGCCCACAGAAAACACCAGCCGACGCGCCGCTGGTGTGATCGCGGGTGGTGCTCGAGCCGGCCATTAATTTCATGCTGTGCGCAGGGACAGAGCAAGCGCCCACGGGCAGCTAGCCGGCGGCGACCGGCTATCGACGCGGCGCGGCGCTGCTGCCTTGCCGCCCGCATCCGTCGGATAAGGATGCGAAAATGACACGCCCATTAAATTGGGCGTGCCCAGTTACCGGTCCGTTCGCCGACAAAGCGACTTACCAGGTCTGGCGACTATACCAATCGTCAATGTCTCGCCGGGTACGGTCTTTCTCGTAGCCGTAGCGCTCCTGGATCTTGCCTTCGAGCTGATCGCGCTTACCGTTGATGACGTCAAGATCGTCGTCCGTCAGCTTGCCCCACTGCTCCTTGACTTTGCCCTTCATCTGCTTCCAGTTACCTTCGACGCGGTTCCAATCCATGGCTTATTCCTCCTATCGTTAGGAAAGAGGAACGGAGACGAGCGATAAGGGTTCCGCTTCGGCATGCCGCCAACCATTGCAGAACCAAAATTCTTCATGTGGGCAGCGAGTGACAGAATTGGCCCTCGCTCATGCCGGCGGAGGGCTCGATAGGGGATTCAGTATGCCCGCATCAGATTTGAAGCGGCGCAGGCCCTAATAGCTGCACGAACGCCCGTCGCCAGGTCGGAAGCCGTCGGCGCAGGCCGGGTTCATCGAATCGCCCGGCTGATACCCCGATGCCGAGCCATATGAATTTGGCGGTGTCGAGCACGCCGAGGCAATGGCCGCCAGAATAATTGCCGCAGCTGGTAAAGTTGCGCGAAATCTGTTCATGGATACTTCTTCTCCCATTTCCGCTGCGCTCGATGAGCGAGAGCCCCTCCCTCGGGAATAACGGGAGCATTTCCCGAGCTCATCTCCCCGAAATCACTTTACGCCTGAAAATATAGGCGCTCTCCTCGACGGATATCAGCTCCGGTCGCGAAATTTCTGCCCTCCTTAGTAAAAATGGGATGCCAGATTGGGGGTCTCGCTGGCTAATCCGGCGGCATTACCAGAAAGCACCCGACGCATGCCCCGGAAGCGATACTGATTTCCGGGGCGAGTTGATGAAGCGACGCGAGCTTTCACCGGCACGCATTTGCCGCATCGGGTTGTGTCGAGCTATTGCCGAAGGTGGGAGCCGGGTTGCCGGTGCCGCCGGCCTGCTGGCGCTGACAGTCGTTCGGATCGCCGCCGGAGCCGGTCGCACCGGTCGCACCGGCGCCGACCGTCGTATTTGCGCCGGCACCGCTGGAGTTGGTGTTGCCGGAACCGCTGGCGTCCGAACCAGACATGGTGCCGCTGCCGGAATCCGAAGCCCCGCCGCTGCTGCCGCTGCCCGATCCCGAGCCGCCGCTTGATTGCGCCATTGCCGACGTTGCCAGGCCAATCGTGATTGCTGTTACTGCCACCATTCTCAGAAGCATTGGATATCCTCCTCGCTGCTTCATCGCCGATAGGCAGCAAACAAAAGCCCCTGGAGATTGTTTCAGTTCGAAAGCGTACAGGAACGTCCCTGCGTCGCGCACCGCCTCGACTGAGGACCACGAGCCGCGGAAACGCCTTCATTCTTGACTCGGGGTTGATGAGAACATACTAGGAACATCGGCGAGGCGGCAGGTGAAAACCGAATTGGAAGCTCTGAAGGAGATCGAAGTCGTGCGTCCGCAGGCAGCCGAGAAATTGGCAGAAGAAACGTTGAGAGGAGAAGTCGACGCAGTTGTCGCTTTTCACCAAGGGGACGTCCGTGCCGCCATTACGACGCTGCTGCTGGATTGCCATCACCTCAGACTTCAGCTTGCCCTGAGAGATAAGGACCTGAGCCGCGGCATGGCATGTGAACGGACTACGAGTTTTGAAAGGCGATGAGACATCGTCGCGGTATCGGCCTCGCGCCCCCTGATCGCCACGCCGTCGAAATCGAAGAGGCAACATTGGCGACGTTACCGGAGTGGTTTGTCATTTACGGCCATTGCCGCATATGTCGCCGCCAGATGTTTATCGACCGGCGGGATGTTGCCCGGCGCTGCGGCCAGAACCTGACTCTCGCCGGTCTGGCCAAACGCCTTCAATGCCAAGGATGCGGCAACCGCTCCGGCAATCTGCTGCTCCTTCAAATGCTGCCGCGCGATTGAAAGGAAACCAGCGCGCTTCAAACCGACCGCTTCCACCGGCGGGAACAAACGCCGTGCTTAAAAGTTGTGTGGCATCAACCACGTAACGTCGCCTTGGACAGGAGGTCTCTCATGGGTCGCGGTATTCTACTTTGGCTGCTTGGCGTTCCACTGCCTATCATCATTCTTCTGGCTCTGTTTATGCGATAGGAACGGATCATGTCGGTTTCAGTGACAGGTTCCGGAGAGGTTGCCACTCCGGTCGAATCCTCCAAATCCGCCATGACATGGGGACCCATTTTCGGTGGCGCAGCCGCCGCCATCGGAGTGACCCTCATCCTCCTGCTTCTGGGATCCGGGCTTGGGCTGACGATGGTGTCGCCCTGGTCGGGGCAAAGCAGTTCGCTCGGCACGCTCGGCATCACAGCTGCGATCTGGCTCGTCGTCGTGCAATGGCTCTCCTCCGCACTCGGAGGCTATGTAACCGGCCGCCTGCGCACAAAATGGGCGGCCGTCCATACCGATGAGGTTTTCTTCCGCGACACCGCGCATGGTTTCCTAAGCTGGGCTTTGGCGACCATCTTTGTCGCCGGATTCCTCGCATCGTCGCTGACATCGCTCGCCGGTGCCGGAGCACAGGCGGTGGGATCGGCCGCGCAAGCCGTTGGCTCGACTGCTGCGGTCGCCGGTACGGCTGCAGCAACCTCGTCAACCTCGCCGCTGGATCTTTCCACCGCCTATTTTGCCGACGCGTTGCTACGCCCTGATCAGGCGCGCGCGGCAGCGACATCCAACGATGCTGCGGCAACATCGGAAGTCTCCCGCATCCTCCTCAATGGCGCTGCCGAAGGGCAAGTTCCAGATGAGGACAAGGCCTATCTCGCCACTATCGTCTCTGCGCGAACCGGTCTTTCCGAAGCCGATGCGCGCACCCGCGTGGATGCGGTGCTGAAGCGTATCGACGACGCCAAGGCCGCCACCCAGAAGGCTGCCGACGAGGCACGAAAAGCCGCCTCGACCACGGCATTGCTTGGATCCTTGTCGCTTCTGGTCGGCGCTTTCATAGCCGCTGCGGCTGCGGCTCTGGGAGGATCGCAACGCGACGCAGAGGAAGATCTCGTCGTCACTTCCCGGCTCTGATGGATGCACCCATGGGGCGCAAGCTGAATGCTGCGCCCCCTGAGATGGCCCGGCTTTCCGGAGGTTGGATTATCCGCGACCATCCAGGCAATTGTCGCGCAAAAACCAGGCCGGGTTTTGCGGTAACGACATGCAACGCGCTTTGGTTGATGGACACGGCTCCGATCTGCTCCATCTTCCTTTATACGGGCTGTGGAGAGCCGTATGCGCTGGCGCTTTCGAGAGATTTCCGACCTCGCCGTATCATGGGCAGGGCATCATGTGCTTCCTGCCGCGCTGGTCGCGTTCACAGCCACATGGACCGCGGTGGGTTTGAGCTTTTCCTTCCCCCGACAGTGGTTCTTGCTGACCAACATGGTGGGGACACTCATTACATTCTTCATTTTGCTGCTGGTGCAGCACTCCCAAAATCGGGACATGAAGGCGCTGCATACCAAGCTTGACGAACTGATTCGATCGAGTGAGGCAGGAAACCATTGGATTGCGGCGGAGAAGAAAGATGTCGACGCCATTGAAGGCATGCGGCAGCAGCATCGAGACCAGATTTCGGCGAGGCGAACCTGAAGTGCGAAGCAGTTAGTCAGACGTTGCCTCTGCGCCAGATTTCTCCTCCGCCTTCTCCTCCATGCTTTCAGCTTTTTCTGAAAGCGTCTTGCTCATTTCCCTGAGCTCGCCCTCGTCCAGCTTTTCGATGCCGACGAACTTGTTGGCGGCCTGGCTGGTCAAAATGAGCTCGTCGAGCTTGGCCTGCAGAGCCTTTCCGTCACGGTTCTGGCTGTTCTGCAACACAAACACCATCAGAAAGGTGATGATGGTGGTCGTCGTGTTGATCACAAGCTGCCACGTTTCGGAATAATCGAAATACGGCCCGGACACTGCCCAGACGAGGACGAGCGTCAGTGCCGCGACAAAGGTGAACGGCCTTCCCGACAGCTCGGCGACGGCGGTTGCGAAGGAAGAGAAGAAGTTGGATTTGTTCGACATTCAAGAAGGCTCCCGCAGCGTCAATGCTGTCAATCGACAACATCAACTCCAGATCCGGGCGGAAGTTCCTCATGCCGTCGAGCGAGGTCCAGACGGCAGGCAGCGCACCAATGCAAGAGATTGCAGGTCAGATGCGTAGGGTTAAACCTGATGGGTGCGACGCGCAATAACGTTATAACTACAGCTGGAACTGCTGCCCACTTCCAGCTGCCACGCATCAGCGTTTCCGCGATTTGGCAACAGCCTGCTTCTGGTGGGTGAGGACCAGTTCGATCTGGACATCTTGCTGAAACTCCATCACCCGCTGGCGGACTTCGCTCTCCGGCATTCCCGCGGCCAGAAGCTGATCGGCAAGCCTGCGGCACTCGGCCTTCCAAAATTCGATCGCGTCCGCACCATGCCGGCGGCCGAGTTCCCGAGCGCAACGCTCGACGTTGGCGGTTCCGGTTGCGGAGGGAAAGGCAATAACCTTGCCTTCGTGAGAGGCGGCGGGGCGGCGGGTCGTTTCAGTGGCCATCGAATACAGGTTTCCTTTGATCCTATATGTTGTCTACGGGACGATGGTTAATGCTTTCTATTCGTTCGCCTCTTTCAATGGCCAGACTCTGCGTCCTGCCGTCAGATCATCGCATCTTCGGCCTTGACGCCGCCACGCCGATGCGCCGACAGTCCCCATCATGATCGAACCGTGAGGCAGCAGAGACCACCGATGACGATAACCACCCCCCGTGATTTCCTGAAAAGCCTGTTCGACGCGGCGGTTCTCGCCGCCGATCCGCTGACCAGCATCAAATCGCACCTGCCGGAGAAACCGAAAGGAAGAACCGTCGTGATTGGCGCCGGCAAGGGCGCGGCGCAGATGGCGCGGGCGCTCGAAAGCGCATGGGACGGACCGATCGAGGGGTTGGTGGTCACGCGATACGGCTATGGCTGCGAAACACGCTTCATCGAGATCATCGAGGCAGCCCACCCGGTGCCCGACGCTGCGGGATTCGCTGCCGCGAGGCGGTTGATGGAAACGGTGAACCGGTTGACGGAAGACGATCTGGTGATCGCGCTGATCTGCGGCGGCGGCTCGGCGCTGCTGCCCGCCCCGCCGGAGGGGTTGACGCTCGAAGACGAGATTGCGCTCAACGAAATGCTGCTTGCTTCGGGCGCGCCGATTTCGGCGATGAATGTGGTGCGCAAACATCTCTCCACCATCAAGGGCGGCAGACTGGCGGCGGCGACGAAAGCGAGACTCGTCAGCCTGATTGTTTCCGACATTCCTGGCGACAACCCGGCCCATGTCGCCTCCGGGCCGACGGTGCCCGACGGTTCAACACGGCACGAAGCGCTGGAGATTATCAGGCAATATGGATTGCAGTTGCCGCAGGCCGCGCTCGACCATCTGAACTCGCCGAAGGCAGATGCACCGCGGCCGGACGATCCGGTATTCCTGCGGCACCAGCATCACATCATCGCCTCTGCCGGCGTTTCGCTGGCGGCGGCGGCCGCCAAGGCGGAATCGCAAGGGATCACGCCGGCAATCCTTTCGGATGCCATCGAAGGCGAATCGCGTGACGTGGCGCTGGTGCATGCGGCCATCGCCCGCGAGGTTCTCGGGCGGAACAGGCCATTCTCGAAGCCGGTCGTCCTCCTGTCCGGCGGCGAGACGACGGTGACGCTGAGAGCCAAGGGCGGCAAGGGCGGGCGCAATGGCGAATTCACCCTTGCCATGGCGCTTGCGATCGATGGGCAAGACGGTATTGATGTGCTCGCTGCCGACACGGATGGGATTGACGGCTCGGAAGACAATGCCGGCGCCTTTGCCGATGGCGGCACGGTGAAGCGTCTGCGAGCCGCCGGGCTCGATCCGCGCCGGCTGCTCGACGGCAATGACAGCTACACGGCGTTCCAGGCGATCGACGATCTCTTCGAGACCGGTCCGACCGGAACCAACGTCAACGATTTCCGAGCGATCCTCATCCATTAGAGCCCATGAACGATTAACCGGCGATCAGGTCTTGATCCGCCCCTGCCCGACCAGCCAGCCGACTGATTCCCGCACCGCCTGCAGAGATGTATATCTCGGGGTATAGCCCAACAGGCGCCGGGCTTTGGCAATCGAGCAGTTCGGACTGCGGGCGATGTGCTCCCATGTCGCCTCCGCGTCCTCGGCCGTCTGGCCTTTCGCCCAAACGTCGAAGGGCGCGAAGGTGAGCTTCGGGTCGCGCCCGAACCATCGCGAGATGGATTCGGCGTAACCGCGAAGCGTCACGGCCTGCTCCGATACCGCATGGAAACTTTCGCCGATCGATGCGTTCCGATTGGCGATCGCATCCATGAACATCGCCGCCACGTCATCGGCATGGACGTGATGAACGGTCTCCAGGCCGAAATTGGGCAGCGCCAGATCCTCTCCGCGGGCCAGGGTCGAAAAGACCTGCAGATTAAAATTGCCGGCCGGATTGAGCGGCGCCCATCCGGGGCCGACAATGTGGCCGGGATGAATGACGGTCGCCGGAAAACCCCGAAGTCTTGCCTTCTGCAGCAGATAGGTCTCGATCGCCGCCTTCTGGATGCCATAGTCACCGAACGGAGACTTCGGCGCTTCCTCCCGTGTCGGCACGGCCACCGGATATCCATGTGTCCAGATCGTGCCGGTATGCAGGAAGTGGCCGACATGCCCTGACAGCGCCGTCACCAGCTGCTCGGCGCTTTCCAGCGTGAAGCAGATCATATCGATGACGATATCGGCTTTCACTTCCCGCACGGCCGGACCGAAATCACCCTTCCGCTCCATCTCTACCCGGTCCATCTGTCGCTGATCGACGGAGGCCCAGGCGCGGTTTGCCGTATAAGGCTTTGCCGCGCCGCGGCTGATGGTGACGACGTCGTGACCCGCCTCCACTAGACGGGGAATGAGATAGGTTCCGACGTGGCCCGTTGCCCCAATGACCAAAACACGCATTGTCTTCCTCCCGATGGCATGATCCGCTGCGACTATGCTGCTCCGTCCGGCGATCCCGCAAGCAGACTTTTCGCCGCGAATGGGGCAGGCCTGCTATTGGTTCCTGAAAACGAGGCAGGTGCCGCCATGCTTGCGGATCTGGCTGCAGACGTCGTTGGCCTCCATACGTGTCTGCCGGGCGATACGGGCGGCGTAACGCGGGCGGAACCCGAAGCTGCGATCGCGCTGGCGCAAGATCAACGGCTGCTCCGCATTCAATGGCGCCGGCAGATCCTGCACGGCATCGCGAAACATGCGCCGCGCCACCGCCATATCTGCATTCGCCGCCAGCTGGATGCCCCAGGGTGCCCAAATGCCCTCCTGACGCCAAGGCGTGTCCTTCAATATCCGGCTTTCGGCGAGCGCCACGCAGCCTTCGAGGAAGGGCTTGTTCCTGTCCAGCGGGACGGCCGCGTCTTCAGGCGGATTGTCCTTCCACTCCTCGACCGTATGCGCGGTGATCGCCATCACGTAGTTACGCGTCTCGTAGGGTAACCTGCCTGATGTAAGGTAAGTCGCAAGACCATTTTCGCCGGCGTTATAGGCGGCGGCGGCAAGGCCGAGATTGCCGAAACGGTTACGCAACTCGTCGAGATATTGCGCCGATTTCCTCAAGGCTTCCAGCGCCTGATAGCTGTCCTCGAGGCCGCGAAGTTTCGCCGTTCCAGGCATGAACTGCGCAATGCCCTGCGCGCCCTTGAAGCTGACCGCGTCGGGGCGAAACGTGCTTTCGCGCCAGATGAGCCGAGCGAAATAAGCTGGCGGCAACCGACTGGCCTCGGCGAAATGCTCGATCGCATTGCAGAGGTCACGATTGAAACTGTCTTTGCGGATGCAGAGCCTCTCGCCCGATCCCGAGGCCGAGGGTCCCGAATAGAGACAGGCCGGCTCGGCAGCACTCTCTTCCGGCTGAGCTTTCGGCGTGTCGACGGCGGAAAACAGAAAGGAGAGCGAAAGCAAGGCCTTCGCCGATCTCCTCAAAATGCCGGACTGACGCTTTCGCCCTATCATCGGATCTCAGCAGGTTAACTTCCATCGCGACGCTCATGTTAGATAACATCGATCAAGGCGCGAAGCTTCCCCATTTCGCAATGCGGGCATGAAAAAGCCGCCGGGCAATGGCCGCGGCGGCTCCGGGAACGGATTTGAAAGCCGTTTCAGGCCGATGGCTGCTTCGTCTTCCTGAGATAGGGCAGAACCGTATCGAAGGAGCCGAAACGCGCGATCGCGTCGTCGTTGGAAACGGCGGCGGTGATGATGACATCTTCGCCCTGATTCCAGTTCGCCGGCGTCGCCACCTGGTGCTTGGCCGTCAGCTGGATGGAGTCGATGGCGCGCAGGATCTCGTTGAAATTGCGGCCCGTCGTCATCGGATAGGTCAGGATCAGCTTGATCTTCTTATCCGGGCCGATGACGAAGACCGAACGCACCGTCGCGTTGTCGGCAGGCGTGCGGCCTTCGGAGCTGTCGCCGGCGCCGGCCGGCAGCATGTCATAGAGTTTGGCGACCTTCAGGTCCTTATCGCCGATCAGGGGATAATCGACGTCGAAGCCGGTTGCGGTCTTGATATCACCTTTCCACTTGGCATGGCTTTCTACCGGATCGACGGAGATGCCGATGATCTTGACGCCGCGCTTGGAAAACTCGTCAGCGAGGCCGGCCATGGCGCCGAGCTCCGTCGTGCAGACAGGCGTGAAATTCTTCGGGTGCGAGAACAGCACGGCCCAGCCGTTGCCGATCCAATCATGGAAGCTGATCGGTCCCTCTGTCGTGTCGGCGGTGAAATCGGGAGCGATGTCGTTGATACGTAAGCTCATGGTCGGCCCTCCAAAGCCGTTGTCGGGTTTCGTTATCTCAAATGGCGGTCACTGACGCTGGCTGCCGGAGGTTTCGTCGACCGCAATTTACGGATCGCAGCAGCTGCGGACAGAAAACCGTCCCATCCCAAGATCTTCGTCGCATTTCCTTAAGCCATATACCACGAGAACCGAAGGCATTCTCTTCCGATTTGCGGCCGGCGCCCGGTATTATTTTTCCGGCCCTGTCGCGAGAACAAGACCGATCGTCTTTCTATCGGTCGCTGGAGAACCGAAGCCGTAGCAGCGCCGGATCGGCGAGGTCTGCAGTCCGGACCTGCCCGTCAGATCGGCCGCTGGCGGCCGTAAAGCAGGAGCATGCTGATGATGACAGCGCCATAAATGAGTTGGCGGCCTGCTTCCTCGATCTGCATTACAGAAAGGATCGACTGCAGCAGCGTAATCAGGATGACGCCGGCAACTGTCCCGAGATAGGACCCTTTGCCGCCGAGCACGTGAGTGCCGCCGAGGACGACGGCGGCAATCGAGGGCAGCAGATAGGCGTCGCCCATGGATTGCGACGCCTTCGACGCGTAACCCGCCAGCAACACGCCCCCGAGCGCGCTGAGCCCCCCTGACATGACGAAGGCAAGAAGCGTAATGCGGCGTGTGTCGATGCCGGACAGATAGGCGGCGCGCTCACGGTTTCCGATGGCATAAAGCGATCGGCCGAAGGTCGTGCGCGTCAGCAGGAAGACCGCAAGCAGGCCGATCAGGAACCAGACGAGAACGCCATTCGGTAGCCCGGGAACGGTATATCCGGCCGCGAGAAATCGCATGGCCGGCGAGGCCGAATCCTGGGGAGAGAAGCCGCCGGTGTAAACGACCATCAGCCCTTGCGCGACAGCGTTGGTGGCCAAAGTGATGATCATCGAGGGAATTCGGAGGTAAGCGACCGCCACGCCATTGACGAGGCCGATCGCGCATCCGCAGAAAATGCCGAAGGGGATTGCCAGGATCGAACCCGTCGTTCCGTAAGCCGTCGCGGCGCAGGCCATCATCGCGCCTGTGGTCACGACCCACGGGACAGAAAGGTCGATTTGGCCGAGCAGGATAACCGCCATCATGCCGGTGGCGATGACACCGAGGAAGGAGGCCACCTTCAACTGCTGCAGAAGATAATCGGGCGACAGGAAATTCCGCGAATAAATTGAGCCAGCGAGCAGCAGCAGGATGATGCATCCGAAAGCGGTGGCGACCGCCGGATCGACGCCGCGCAGCCGTGCAGGCATTCGAAGCTGCCGTAAAGTAGTTTCCTCGCTCATTGAAACCACTCCAGCCGATTGCGGACCCTCGAAAGGCCGACGCAGCCGATACTGATCGCCAGCATCAACACGACGCCCTGGAAAAGGGGCTGCCAAAGCGGATCGAAATCGAAGACGAACAGCAGGTCGCCGATCGTGCGGAATGCCAAGGCTCCGAAGACGGCGCCGACGGCACTTCCCTTGCCGCCAGCGAGGGAAACGCCGCCGAGCACCACCGCCGCAATCGAATAGAGTGTGTAGGCGTTGCCGCTCGCCAGGGCCGCTTCGCCGGTATAGGAGAAGAAGGTGAGATAGAGCCCGCCGATCGCCGAAAGGAGCCCGGCCAAGGCATAGGCGGCAAGTTTTGCCCGCTTGACCGGCATCGCCGACATGAAGGCGGCATTCTCGGCCGACCCGACGGCATAGGCTGCCCTGCCTATCGTCGAGCGGCTGAACGGTATCCAGATGACGATGATGACTGCGAGAAGGACGGTGAGGCTTGCCGGAACGATCCCGAAAAGCTTCGAGGTGAACGCATCGGCCAGATCCTCGTTGACCGAGCCTCCGGGAGTCGGCCGCAGCAATAGCGCCAAGCCGTAGAAAATCGCGCTGGTCGCAATCGTCGTGACAATCGGCTGCAGCCGGCCGAAGATAATAATGAGCCCGTTCAGCATGCCGCAGCCGAGTCCGGCAAACAGCACCACGACGACGCCCGCCGCCGTCTCCAGCGGCGTTCCGACGACCAGCCAGGAGGCAATGCAATTGCAGAGGACCAAAACCATGCCGGCCGAAAGGTCAATGCCGGCGGTGATGACGACCAGGCACTGGGCCATCGCTACAAAGGCAAGCAGCGTCGCCTTATTCGATGCCGTCTGCACGACATTGGGGGTGAAACCCGCCGGGTGGTTCGAAACGTAGAGGGCGAACATGGCGATGAAGAGCAGTGCGGCAAACAACGTCCCCTTCTGTTGCGCATACCAAAACCGTCGTTCGCCGAAAGCCAGTCTTGTCATGGCGCTGTCCTTTGTTGTGCGTGGTCGCCGCCGATATTGAGCGCGGCGCCGATCAACTCATGTTCGTTGATATCGGCGCCTTCAAGCTCGCGGACAATGCTTCCATCATACATGACGAGTACCCGGTCGCAGCATCCGATCAGTTCGTCATAGTCGGTGGAGTAGAAGATGATGGCCGCTCCGGCATCCGCAAGCTTGCGCAGCAGCAGATAGATTTCCTGCTTGGTGCCGACGTCTATGCCGCGCGTCGGATCGTTGAGCAGGATGATGCGCGGCCGGTTCATCAGCCATTTGGCGATGACCACCTTCTGCTGGTTGCCGCCTGAGAGGCCTGCAACGGGCATGTCGATCGTCGCAGCCTTGATTGCCAGAAGCTTGAACAGTTCGTCGATTTCGCGACGCTCTGCCGTCCGATCAATGACGCCATTACGCGAAACGCGGTCGAGGGCTGCAATCGAGAGGTTCTCGCGCACGGTCATTGGCAGCATCAACCCTTCGGTCTTCCTGTCCTCGGGGATCAACGCCATGGATATGCCGCTAGACTTGGCATGACGGGGACTCTTCAGTCTGACCGGCATGCCGTCGATCGCGATCTCCCCTTTCAGGTCACGCAGCACGCCGAAGAAGGCCAGCAGCAAATCGCGCTGCCCCTGGCCGTCCAGCCCGCCGAGGCCGACGATCTCGCCGGGCCTGATGTCGAAAGTGATGCCGGAGAGCCGATCGCCCCAGGAAAGATCGCGGCAGGAAAGGATCGGTTTTTTCTCCGGTCGATGCGCGGGCTTCGGCGGGAAGACATTGGTGTATTCACGGCCGATCATCAGTTCGACTACCTGCTGATCGCTCTTGGTGCCCGCCGGGTAGGATTCGATGCTGCGGCCGTTGCGGAACACCGTGCAGTCATCGGCCAGCTGGGCGATTTCGTGCATGCGGTGAGAGATGTAGATAAGCGCCATCCCTTCGGCGCGCAGGCGCTTCAGTACGGCGAAGACCTTTTCGACATCCGCCTGCGTCAGCGCCGACGTAGCCTCATCGAGGATCATCAGTCGCGGCTCGCGGGCAAGTGCCTTGGCAATCTCCACCATTTGCCGTCGAGACAAGGGTAGCTCTTTGACCAATACTGAAGGATGGATATCGGACGCGCCGGCGCGAGCCAGCGCTTCCTCGGCTATCTTGCGCTGCTTGTGCCGGTCTATCATGCCGAACCTCTGTGGCGGATGGCTGATGACGATGTTATCGGCGACAGAGAGATCGGGAATGAGCGAAAGCTCTTGGAAAACGCACACGATGCCCGCGGCGTTGGCGGCCGCCGGCGAGGCAAAGGTGACCTCCTTGCCATCAAGCAGCATGTGTCCTTCGTCCGGCGCCACGACGCCCGCCATGATCTTGATCAGTGTGGACTTGCCGGCGCCGTTCTCGCCAAGGACGGCATGAATCGCCCCTGGCCGAATGGCGATATGGGCATCCTTAAGCGCGACGGCTCCGCCATAACGCTTCGATATGCCTTCCATGCGGAAAATCGGTTCGGACAAAGTCATGCGTCCAGCCTCCGTTCGCTCTGTCGTGGCCAGATTGCGGGTGCGAACACCCGCAATCATATCCGAGGAAGGCTGCTATTGGTTCTCTTTGGTCTGCCCCATGATTTCCTGGGCGGTAAAATTGATGCCGCAGGTCGGGAAGGAATTGCCGACGAAGAAGTTGTCGGATTGAGTTGGATAATAATCCTGACCATCCTTGAAATCCGGGTCAGAAACCAGCGCTGTCGGCAGCTTGATCGCCTGTGGCACGACCTGGCCCTCAAGTGCCGCGATCGCGGTCTTGATGGCGACGGCGACCTGGGCCGGTCCCGTGCCGGCGGACGAACATTTCAAGCCGTCGGCGGCATGGGCGGCGCAGAATTTGCGGAAACCATTTTCCGTCTCACCGCCGAAAGGAACAAAGGGATGTTTGGCATCGATCATCGCCTGCACGACGCCGGTATCACCGCCCTGGGCAGTGATACCGTCGAACGGGCCGTTGGTGGCGATGGCATCGGCCGCCGCCTTCTGAGCAACGCCGTCATCCCATTTTCCGACCACTTCGGTCACGGTGAATTTCTTGCCGGAGGCGTCCAGGGTCTCATGGATGCCATTGTGACGATCCGTGTCCACCGAAGTGCCGGCGACGCCGCGCACTTCCAGCACCTTGCCGCCATTCGGCAGATGCTTGATCAGCCAGTCTGCCCAGATGACGCCGAGCCCCTTCTGATCGACGTTGACGTTGATCGCGTCCTTGGTGTCAAGAATGTTGTCGAAGGCAACGAGGATCACACCGGCCTGTTTGGCGCGCTTGATCACCGGGCCGAAGGCGGTGGGATTTTGAGCGTTCACCACGATGGCGTCATAACCGGCATCGATGAAGTTGTTGATCGCGGAGATCTGTGCCGGCACGTCCTCGCCGGTCGAAACAACCTTGAATTCCTTGAGCTTGGCCGCGACATCCGGTTGAGCGGCATAGGCCTTGGCCGTCTGCACCATCTGGATACGCCAAGTATTGGCGATATAGCCGTTCGCCAGCGCGATACGATAGGGGCCGTCCTTCTTCGGATACTGCAGGAACTGTGTGTCCGCTGCCCAGGGCACCATGCATCCGGGGTCGGCGGCGGGACCGGATACGACCTTTGGCTCCGCGCTGGCCGCGCCACAGAGCAAGGCAAATGCGGACGCAGAAAACGCGGCAATACGGGCGAGTTTTGCTTTCTTCACCTTACGCATGAATGTTCTCCTCCTCCGGCGAACTGAGCCGCCTCTTCTATGCTTCTAAATGTGCATATTTGGCCCGGAAATATTCCATCCCTATTTTTCCGGTACATTTCAAATTAACATAGCTGACAGCGCTGTCAAATCGCATTTGTTAGCGCTATCAACTATAGTTGTGGCAATGTTGTTTGCCATGAGAGAATATGAAATCTGATTTTTCAAACGAGCGGCGGAACTCCATGCGGCGGATAACCCTTGATGACGTTGCCAATCTCGCGGGTGTCAGCCCGATTACTGTTTCGAGAGTATTACGCAAGCCTCATGCGGTCTCGCCAGCCCTGCGGCTGCGCGTCGACGCCGCCATCAAGGAACTCGGCTATGTCCCCAATATAGCCGCAAGCCGCCTCGCCTCCGCGCGCACGCATGCGATCGGCGTCATTGTTCCGACCCTCTACAACGTCATCTTCGCGGAATATCTGTTTGCGCTTCACGACGTCCTGGTCGCCGCGGGCTTCCAGGTAATCGTCGTCAATAGCCGCTATTCCGAGATCGAGGAGGAAAACGCCATCAAGGCGCTTCTCGGCCAGGGGGTAGAGGCGATCATCATCACTGGTACTCATCACACGCCACTATCGCGGCAGCTTCTGGCACAAGCGCATCTTCCCGTGGTCGAGACCTTCGAGCTTTCGGCGGATCCGATCGATCTCAATATCGGCATGTCGCAGGAACAAGCCGGGCAGACCGCCACGCAACATCTGATCGAACGCGGCCTACGCCGGATCGCGTTCCTCACCGGCAATCTCGATCACCGTGCTCAGTCGCGCTTCGACGGCTACCGAGCGGCGATGCAGCAGGCCGATTTGCCGAATATGCAGATCATCGCCGAGAAGCCGCGCTACAGCTCCGTCGCGCTCGGCTCCAATCTCTTCGCCATCACGTGTGCCGGCGGCGAGGTTCCGGAGGCGATCTTCTGCACGGATGACAATCTGGCGCTCGGCGCCATGCAGGAGTGCCGCAAACGCGGCATTCGGGTGCCGGACGACATAGCGATCATGGGATTTCATGATCTCGAATTTGCCGCCTGCGCCGCACCGTCCCTCTCCTCGGTCCTGACCCGCCGCTTCGAAACCGGAAAACTGGCCGCTGAAAAGGTGCTGACCGCGCTCACCTCCTCCGTCACATCCAAAGGGCAGCAGATTGATCTTGGCTACGCCTTAATTCCGCGCGAAAGCACCGCAACATGATTATAATTTGTGCAGCGTTTTCTTGCGCACATTTTTCGGGCGTACATCTTGCAAAAATTGCTGCCGCGCGTCATAAATTGTACCAATGACGCATCGCGATCTGACAATTCTGGTGATCGACGAAAATGCCATACGCGCCTCCATCATCGAGGAAGGACTGCGCGAGGCAGGGCATGCGCGCGTCACCGTGGTACATGAGGTCAACGGCATCGCGCGAACGATCGAAACGCTGATGCCTGACGTGATCATCATCGATATCGAAAATCCCAACCGCGATATGATGGAACATCTGTTCCAGCTGACGCGCACGGTCAGCCGCCCGATCGCCATGTTTGTCGATCGCTCCGATACGGCGTCGATCGAGGCCGCCGTCGACGCCGGCGTCTCGGCCTATATCGTCGACGGATTGAAGAAGGAGCGAGTCAAGCCGATCCTCGACATGGCCGTCAGCCGCTTCAATGCCTTCAGCCGGCTGCGGCGCGAACTCGCCGATGCCCGCTCGGCGCTTGAAGAACGCAAGCTCATCGAGCGCGCCAAGGGCATACTCATGAAAATGCGCGGCCTCTCCGAGGAAGAGGCCTTCGCCCTGCTGCGCCAGACGGCAATGAACGAAAAGAAGAAGATGTCGGAGATCGCTCAGAGCGTCGTCACCGCCGCGGGGCTTTTGATGTAATGGCCGATATTGCGAGTTTCCGGAGGACACCGGAGTGGATATGATGACGAAGACCGCCAATTCCGGCGGGCTGCCCTTGCCCGCACGTGTGAACAACGAAGGCGCGAAGGTGCTGCGGGCGGGGTTCATTCCGCTTGTCGACGCATCAGTGCTGATTGCGGCGACAGAATTCGGTTTTGCACGGAAAGAAGGCCTGACCCTCGATCTCGTCAAGGACGTTTCCTGGGCGAATGTTCGCGACCGCCTGGCGTTTCGCCAGTTCGACATCGCCCATATGCTTTCGCCGATGCCGGTCGCTTCGATGCTCGGCCTCGGTTCCAACCCGTCGCCGACGATCACGCCTTTTTCGTTGGGGCGCGGCGGCAATGCCATCACCCTGTCGGCCCGGCTCTTCGAGAGGATGCGCGAGGACGCCCGCTTGCCGGAAACGGCAGGCGCGCTCGCCAATGCCTGCGCCCTGGCAAAGACATTGGCGACAATGAAGGCACGCGAAGAGCCGCTGCCGACCTTCGGCGTTACCTATCCCTTCTCTTCCCATAATTACGAATTCCGTTACTGGCTGGCGGCGGGCGGCATCGATCCCGACAAGGACGTCAAGCTCGTCGTCGTGCCGCCGCCGATGACGTCCGACGCGTTGGCGGCCGGTGCGATCGACGGGTTCTGTGTAGGCGCCCCGTGGAATATGGTTGCCTCTGAGCGCGGGCTCGGCCGTATCGTCGCCGCCAAGCAGGATATTTGGCCCTCGGCTCCTGAAAAGGTGATCGGCATGCGGCCGGATTGGGCCGAAAGCCATCCCGAAACCGTTTCCCGATTGATCGTGGCGCTCGACGCTGCAGCGCGTTGGTGCGACCGCTCGGACAATCACGACGCGTTGGCGGCCGCCCTTGCCGATCCCCGTTACATCGCCGCCCCGGTAAACATCATCCGCAGCGTTCTCGCCGGCGAATTCAACCTCGATGCCAGGAGCAACCGCCGCGTCATCCCCGATTATTTCCAGTTCCATTCCGGTTTCGCCAACTATCCGAGGCCGAGCCATGCCCTCTGGATTTACAGCCAGATGATTCGCTGGGGGCAGGCCGAGACCAGCCTCAACAAGGCACGGGCCGCCACCTCCGCCTACCGCCCGGACCTCTATCGCGCAGCTCTAGGCGACAACAACGCGCCTGTTGACGCCGATATTCGCATCGAAGGCGGCGAAGAGAACGATCGCTTCATGGATGGTCGGATCTTCGATCCCGCAGAGCTGCCGGATTATGTCGCGGGCTTTGCCGTCAGGAGTACCCTGCCCTTCTTCACCGGCAACGACGAAAGCTGATGCCAGACCTGCCTGCACAAAACGCCAGCACGGATCGGCGCTCGCCCTATCGCAACGCACAAAAGATTTGCACTTCTGCCGCTGCTCGAAAAACAGGCAAGGCCAAAATCTCCCTCGAAGAGCTTTTATTTCAAAGACTTGAGCAACACGTAGAAAATTGGCACGCGGTTTGCATTGCTTGTATTGCACAGATCAACGACGATCGGGGCAAGGGCACACGCAGGCGCTCATCAAGACACGGGCTACGTTGCGACATGCAAAGCAAACGGTAGTCGATCAAATTTTCGGCAACCCGGTCTTCGGGTTGCTTTGAGGTAGATAGGCCGGAAGGCCAATGATTGGGCGTCCAACGGCGGACGCCGCCAGCAAAGCCGCTGATCAGGATATTCGCGCGCCTCGTGCAAGCGCGTCCTGACCAGCGGCTTTTTTGTTTTAACCCCCAGCAATGGATCGGCACGACCTTGTCGGGCCACGGAGAAGCTATGTCTGCCATTGAGAAAGTGCAGCCCATGTCAGCCGGCGAACCAGCCAAAGCACTGTGGATCTCCACTGTGGCCTTCACCCTCTGTTTTGCCGTGTGGACGATCTTCGCGATCATCGGCATCCGCATCAAACAGGAACTCGGGCTGAACGAGGCCGAGTTCGGCCTGCTGATCGGCACGCCCGTGCTCACAGGTTCGATCGTCCGCATCGTTCTCGGCATCTGGACAGGGCGTTACGGCGGCCGTCTCGTTTACACGCTGACGATGCTTGCCGCCGCATTGGCGACGTTCCTGCTTTCCTACGCCCACACCTACACGCAGATGCTGATCGCCGGCCTCGGTGTCGGTCTTGCCGGCGGCTCCTTCGCAGTCGGCGTCGCCTATGTCTCGCCTTTCTTCCCGGCGGAGAAGCAGGGGACGGCGCTCGGCATCTTCGGCGCCGGCAATGTCGGCGCGGCCGTCACCAAATTCGCGGCCCCCTTCGTTCTGCTCGCATGGGGCTGGCAGGCGGTTGCCGAGATCTGGGCCGTCGGCCTGGCGCTGATGGCAATCGTCTTCTGGTTCACCACATCAGATGACCCGGCCTTCCGGCTGCGCCGCAACCGCGGCGTCGCCTCCAAGAGCCTGGCCGAGGAATTCGCGCCGCTGCAGAACGTTCAGGTCTGGCGCTTCTCGCTCTATTATTTCTTCGCCTTCGGCGGCTTCGTCGCCCTTTCCTTGTGGCTGCCGCGCTATCTCGTCGGCGTCTACGGCTTCAACCTGGAAACGGCCGGCATGATCGCGGCCGCCTACTCCATCCCGGGCAGCATCTTCCGCGCCTTCGGCGGCGTGCTGTCGGACAAGAAGGGCGCGCGCAGCGTCATGTACGCGATGTTTGCCGTGTCGGCTGTGGCCACCCTCATCCTTTCGCTGCCGGCCACAGCGATCACTCCGGTCATCTTCATCGTCGTCATCTTCGCGCTCGGCTTCTTCATGAGCCTCGGCAAGGCCGCCGTCTACAAGCACATTCCGGCCTACTACCCCGACAGCGTCGGCGCCGTCGGCGGCATCGTCGGCATGATGGGCGGGCTCGGCGGCTTCATCCTGCCGATCGCCTTTGGCCTCCTCAAGGATATGACCGGCCTTTGGTCCAGCTGTTTCCTGCTGCTTTTCGCGATCGTCGCGATCTCGCTCATCTGGATGCACCTGTCCGTCAAGCAATTGTCGCGCGAGGGGCACTCCGCGCCCGTGGCTGCAACCTGATCTAAGGACTGTAGATATGACTGAAAAACTCGTTATCATCGGCAATGGCATGGCGCCCGGGCGCATGCTGGAGCACCTCTTCGAACAGGCGCCCGGACGCTATGAAGTGACGATCTTCAATGCCGAGCCGCGCGTCAATTACGACCGCATCATGCTGTCGCCGGTTCTCTCCGGGGAAAAGGACTACGAGCAGATCATCATTCACGGTGACGGCTGGTATATCAAGCACGGCATCGTGCTCTACAAGGGCCACAAGATCGTCAACATCGATCGCGAAGCCAAGACCGTAACGTCAGACCACGGCGTCACCGAAAGCTACGACAAGCTGGTGATCGCAACCGGTTCGGTGCCCTTCATCATCCCGGTTCCAGGCAAGGATCTGCCGGGCGTCATCACCTATCGCGATCTCGACGACGTGCAGGCCATGCTGCTTGCCGCCCAGTCGCGCGAAAAGGCCGTCGTCATCGGCGGCGGCCTGCTCGGTCTGGAAGCGGCGGCCGGCCTTGCCCAGCGCGGCATGGACGTCACCGTCCTGCACGTCATGCCGACGCTGATGGAGCGCCAGCTCGATCCTGCCGCCGGCTATCTCCTGCAGAAGGCGGTCGAGGAACGCGGCATCAAGGTGATCTGCAAGGCTAACACCAAGGCAATCATCGGCAACGGCAGGGTCGAAGGCATCGAGCTCGATGACGGCCGCATCATCCCGGCAACCCTCGTCGTCATGGCCGTCGGCATCCGGCCGAATGTCGGTCTGGCGAAGGACGCCGGTCTTGCGGTCAACCGCGGCATCGTCGTCGATGCCGGCATGCAGACCTCTGACGGCGATATCCTGGCGCTCGGCGAATGCGCCGAGGTGGGCGGCATGGTCTACGGCCTCGTCGCGCCGCTCTATGAAATGGCCCGTATCGCCGCCGCCCATCTCTCGGGCGATCGGTCCCCCGCCTTCGTTCACGCGGACACGCCGACCAAGCTGAAGGTCACCGGCATCGAACTCTATTCGCTCGGCGATTTCGCCGACGGCGACGATCGCGAGGAGATCGTGCTGCGCGATGCCAGCGCCGGCGTCTACAAGCGCCTGGTCCTGAAGGACAACAAGATCATCGGCACCGTGCTCTATGGCGAAACCGCCGACGGCGCGTGGTTCAACGACCTGAAGAAGAAGGCGACCGACATTTCGGAGATGCGCGAAACGCTGATCTTCGGTCAGGCCTATCAGGGAGGGTCGCCGCTGGACCCTATGGCGGCCGTTGCAGCCTTGCCGGATGACGCGGAAATCTGTGGCTGCAACGGCGTATGCAAGGGCAAGATCACCTCGACGATCAAGTCGAAGGGGCTGACGTCGCTCGACGATGTGCGCGCCCATACGAAGGCATCCGCCTCGTGCGGCTCCTGCACCGGCCTCGTCGAGCAACTGATGGCGCTGACGCTCGGCGACAGCTACAATCCGGCTGCCGTGCAGCCGATGTGCACCTGCACCGAGCTTGGCCATGACGACGTTCGCCGGCTGATCAAGGCCAAGGGCCTGAAGAGCATCCCTGCCGTCATGCAGGAGCTGGAATGGAAAACTTCATGCGGCTGCGCCAAATGTCGGCCGGCGCTCAACTATTACCTCGTCTGCGACTGGCCGGATGAATATGCCGACGACTATCAGTCGCGTTTCATCAACGAGCGCGTCCACGCCAATATCCAGAAGGACGGCACCTATTCCGTCGTTCCGCGCATGTGGGGCGGCGTCACCAATTCGAACGAGCTGCGCGCTATCGCCGATGTCGTCGACAAGTTCGAGATCCCGATGGTGAAGGTGACGGGCGGCCAGCGCATCGACCTGCTCGGCATCGAGAAGGAAGATCTACCCGCCGTCTGGGCCGATCTCGGCAAGGCCGGCTTCGTCTCGGGCCAGGCCTATGCCAAGGGTCTGCGTACCGTGAAGACCTGTGTGGGATCGGACTGGTGCCGTTTCGGCACCCAGGATTCGACCGGGCTCGGCATCCGCATCGAGAAGTTCATGTGGGGCTCCTGGACGCCGGCCAAGCTGAAAATGGCGGTGTCCGGCTGCCCGCGCAACTGCGCGGAAGCAACCTGCAAGGATATCGGCGTGATCTGTGTGGATTCCGGTTTCGAGATCCACTTCGCCGGTGCGGCCGGTCTCGACATCAAGGGCACCGAGGTGCTCGGGCTGGTGAAGACCGAAGACGAGGCGCTGGAGCATATCGTGGCCCTGACGCAGATGTATCGCGAACAGGCCCGGTACCTCGAGCGCATCTACAAGTGGGCCAAGCGTATCGGCCTGGAGGAAATCCGCCGGCAGATCATGGGCGATGCCGAAAAGCGCAAAGCCTATTACGACCGCTTCGTCTTCTCCCAGAAATTCGCCCAGGTCGATCCGTGGTCGGAGCGTGTCTCCGGCAAGGACAAGCACGAGTTCAAGCCGATGGCGACGATCGGCTACCCGCAGGCAGCTGAATAAGGAGATTGATATGACCTGGCCCAATGAAAACTGGCATCCGATCGGTGACATCTCCGATATCCCCTTGCGTGGTGCACGCTGCGTGAAGACGCCGCAGGGCAAGATCGCCGTCTTCCGCACGGCCGAAAATGAGGTTTTCGCCATCGAGGACCACTGCCCGCACAAGGGCGGTCCGCTCTCGCAAGGGATCGTGCACGCCAAAGCCGTCACCTGCCCTCTGCACAACTGGGTGATCTCTCTCGAAACCGGCAAGGCGCTCGGCGCCGACGAGGGCGCGGTGCGGATCATCCCGATCCGTAACGAGGACGGCGCTCTCTTCATCGCGCTCGAAAGCCTGATGATGGCGGCGGAATAGATGACGACAGAGGTCAAGACCACGTGTCCCTATTGTGGCGTCGGCTGCGGCGTCGTCGCCACGGTCGACGAGGCTGGCGCGGTCAGCGTCAAGGGCGATCCCGAGCATCCGTCGAATTTCGGCCGGCTCTGCTCAAAGGGTTCGGCTCTTGCCGAAACCATCGATCTCGACGGCCGGCTTCTCTATCCCGAAATCTCGGGCGAACGCAGCGGCTGGGAGGAGGCGCTCGATCTCGTCGCCCGGCGCTTTTCCGAAACCGTCGCCAAACACGGGCCGGATTCGGTTGCCTTCTACGTCTCGGGGCAACTGCTGACCGAAGATTATTACATCGCCAACAAGCTGATGAAGGGCTTCATCGGCTCAGCTAATATCGACACCAATTCCAGGCTCTGCATGTCCTCGTCCGTCGCGGGCCATCGTCGTGCTTTCGGCGCCGATACGGTGCCCGGAACCTATGAGGATATCGAGCTTGCCGACCTGGTGGTCCTGACCGGCTCCAACCTCGCCTGGTGCCACCCTGTCATCTACCAGCGGCTCGCTGCCGCAAAGGTGGTGCGACCCAACATGCGCATCGTTGTCATCGACCCGCGCCGGACGATGACATGCGATATCGCCGACCTGCATCTCGCAATCCGCCCGGACGGCGACGTCGCGCTGTTCACGGGACTGCTTGCGCATCTCGCCACGAGCCCGGCGATCGACCAGAACTATATCGCCGCCCATACGGAAGGCTTCGGCGACGCCTTTGCGGCAGCGGCCGCGCTTGATATCAACGAGCTCCTGGAACGGACCGGCCTGCCGGCCATGCAGATCCGGGAGTTCTTCCGCCTGTTCGAGACGACTGAGAAGGTTGTCACCTGCTACAGCCAGGGCGTCAACCAATCCTCCTCCGGCACCGACAAGGTCAATGCCATCCTCAACTGCCACCTCGCGACCGGCCGCATCGGCCGTCCCGGCATGGGGCCGTTCTCGCTGACCGGCCAGCCCAACGCCATGGGCGGGCGTGAGGTCGGCGGCCTTGCCAATATGCTTGCGGCCCATATGGCGATCGAGAATGCGGATGACCGGGACCGCGTGCGACGCTTCTGGAATTCGCCCGTCATTGCCGCAAAGCCCGGTTTGAAAGCGGTCGACATGTTCCGCGCAGTGGCGGACGGGCGCATCAAGGCGCTCTGGGTGATGGCCACCAATCCTGTTGTGTCGATGCCGGATGCCGACAGCGTCGAAAGCGCGATCGCCGCCTGTCCCTTCGTCGTCGTGTCGGACATCCTGAAAGAGACGGATACGACCCGCCACGCCCATGTGCTTTTGCCCTCGCTCGGCTGGGGCGAGAAGAATGGTACCGTCACCAATTCCGAACGCCGCATTTCCAGGCAGCGGCCGTTTCTCGACGTCCCGGGCGACGCCAGGGCCGACTGGTGGCAGCTTGCGGAGGTCGGACGCCGCATGGGATTCGGCGCCGCCTTCAACTTTGACGCGCCGGCGGCAATCTTTGGGGAACATGCCGCGCTTTCCGCCTTCGAAAACAACGGCAGCCGCGACTTCGATATCGGCGTCCACGCCGACATCAGCGGTGGCGCCTTCGACGAACTGTCGCCCTTTCAATGGCCGCAGCCGGCAGGGACGGCTCCCGCCGTCACCCGCTTCTTCGCCGGGGGCGGCTTCTTCCATCCCGATGGCAAGGCGCGCTTCGTTGCGGTCAAACCACCGGCAACCGATCGTACCAATGCCGATTTTCCCTTCACCCTGAACACCGGCCGCATCCGCGACCAGTGGCACACGATGACACGAACCGGAAAGAGCGCGCGGCTTTCCGCCCATATCGCCGAACCCTTTGCCGAGATCCATCCGCGCGATGCGATCGAGAACGGCATATCAAGCGCCGGCCTCGTCGAAATCGAGAGCCCCCAGGGCACAGCAATCGTGCGGGCGCTGGTGGCCGACCGCCAAGCGCGCGGCGGCGTTTTCGCACCGATGCACTGGAACGACCAGTTCGCGGCAAAAGCGCGGATCGACGCCGTGGTCGCGCCGATCACCGACCCTCTTTCCGGCCAACCGGCGTCGAAGAATGTTGCCGTTGCCGTTCGGCCCTTCCGCGCCACCCATTACGGTTTCGCGGTCTCGGCCATCAAACCGGACACACCCGCCGCGGCCTATTGGGCGGTGGCAAAGGCTGCCGGCGGCTGGCGGCTGGAGCTTGCCTTCACCGAGGCTGTCGAAGACTGGACGGCTTGGTGCCGGAAGGTCTTCGCCATTCCGGCCGAGATCGAACCCCTGGGTTACGCCGATCGGCAATCCGGCGACCTGAGGCTCGCCTTCTTCGATGGCGAGATCCTGCTTGCCGCTCTGTTTCTCGCTCGCGAACCGGTTGCCGTCGCACGCAACTGGGCAATCTCGCAACTCTCCGTCGTGCATGGCGACCTCAGGAAACGCTTTGCGCTGGTCGCAGGCCGCCCCGGGGCCGGTCGACCGGATCCCGGTGCCACCGTCTGCTCCTGCTTCAGTATCGGGGTCAACCAGATCGCTGCCGCGGTGCGCGGCGGATGCCATAGCGTCGAAGCGGTGGGCAAGGAAACGAGCGCCGGAACCAATTGCGGCTCCTGCCGCAGCGAAATCGGCAGGATCATCGATCGCTGTCTTGCCGCAGCGGCGGAGTGAATGCGCAACCGCGGATGCTGACGTCGGATGTCAGGTTGCGCTCGGAACGACAAGCATTTGACGGTCGGCTGAGATGCGGACGGCGATCTCGTCATAGGAAGAGATGGTCGGATGCGGCGTCTCCATCTTATGGTGATGGGTTGCCGTAACGACCATGACATCAGCGCCCGCCGCCTCGGCGGCCTTGATGCCAGCTGCAACATCCTCAAACACCAGACAATCCCGCGTGCTGACGCCGAGGCGTTCGGCGCCGAGAATATAACATTGCGGATCGGGCTTTCCGACCGTCACATCCTCCGCCGTCACCATGAATTTCGGCAGAGGCAGGCCAGCCGCTTCCATCCGGCGGTGGGCAAGACGCGAGGGCGAAGAGGTGACGATCGCCCAGCGATCCAGCGGCAGCGAACTGAGGAACGCCGCGGCACCGGAAATGGCAACGACATCGCCGACATCGGCAATTTCAGCCTCGGTCACCAGCCTTGCCTCGTGTTCGGGATCGACGCCCGGCAGGTTAAGCCGGGTGATTGTGTCAATGCCACGCGATCCATGCATCTTCGGCAAGAAGGCGCCGACATCGAGCCCATGGCCTCTTGCCCAGTCGCTCCAAACACGCTCGGCCGCGAGGATCGAATTGAGGATGGTGCCGTCCATGTCGAAGAGGAAGGCGGCATAAGGCTTTTCGAAGCCATGGGGCATCGGCGGGTACAAGGGCGTAGCTCGATAAGGAGGAGTGTCGGACGGTGGTGGTGCCGATGAAACGGCAAATCGCTGCGTTTTGCAAGCCTGCGCAGGACAGCGACGCTGCGTGGTTTGGAGCCTTTCCAGCAACTTGGGCCGTTAAGGTTTGCGCACGATGCAAACTCCGCGTGCAGGTTTTTCAAAAAGATCGGAACAATGACTCCTGCAGGTGGTTACTCAGAGGTCATCCGTGATGAAAATCAAAGGAGGATATCCTCATGACCAAATCCCTTATTGCCGCTTCGCTGCTCGCGATCGGCATGGCATCGTCAGCCTTTGCTCAGTCGAATCCGGATCCCATCGGACCGACAAATGGCGGCTCGACCGATCCGGGTTCGGGTAACTATTCGTCCGATTACACCAACAGCGACAATGGCATGCACCCTGTCCAGGTCGCGCCCGTCGATCCGACCACGACCCAGAGCATCCAACCGCCGCAGGCGATGGAATGCGCCGGCATGCCGCAGCAGCGGACCGGTGTCGATACGCGCGGCGGTGAGAGCGGCGCATCAATCAGCGAAGCTTGCCGCGAATACGACAACTGAGCAGGCAATCGCCCGTTTTGAAACATGTCGCGCAAAAGCGCACCACATCGGAAAAGGCCGGTTTATGCCGGCCTTTTCATGTCGCGGCGAATAAAGACTTCTTCCGCATCAGACCTTTTGATCCGCGCGTTCCGACCACCCGTCTTATTGCGCCATTGATCATTCCGCAGGGTGCGGCATCACCGGATGGTGATCATCGAGCGGTGGCCGCTGCCGCCAGCCAGTCAGATGGTTCATCAGCGGGAAATAAGCGCCATAAGGCAGCAGACGCGCCAGCTTCAGCATCGTCGTGAAGCGCCTGGGGAAAGCGATCTCGAAAGCCTCCGATTTCAGCCCGGCAGCAATCTGGCGGGCAGCCTCCTCGGGCGACACCAGCGCCGCTGACATGGGAAATGCGCTCTTCCCCACTGACGGCGTGTCAACGAAGCCAGGGCTGATGAGCTGGATGCGGATGCCCATCTTGTCGAGATCGAATTTCAGGCTTTCGGCCATGTTGATCAACGCCGCCTTGGTGGCGCCATAGGCAGCCCCCGTCGGCAGGCCCCCATAGCCTGTGGCGGAAGAGACGATGGCGATCTGTCCCTGCCCTTTCGCTTTCATATGGCGGATCGTCGGCAACAGACAGTTGACGACGCCGGAAAGATTGACCGCAAAGCTCATTTCGAAATCGGCGCGGTTCAGGTCTTCGGCGTGAACAGGCAGATGGATACCGGCATTGAGGATGGCCATGGCCAGCGTGCCATGCTCATATTCGATCGAGGCCAGGACATGTTCCATGTCCTCAGCATCGGTGACATCACCGTCGAGGACGATAATGTTGCCGGAAAGGCCGCTGGCTTCGGCCTGCAGCTCGACCAGCTTTTCGTGGCTTCTGGCGGTGACCGCGACCTTGTATCCTTCGCCGGCAAGCTTCAGCGCAAGCGCCCGGCCGATACCCGAGCTCGCGCCCGAGATCCAGACGATTCCATGTTCGGGACGGGCGATGAAATCACGCATGACATGCTCCTCCGGCTCTGCCTGACCAGCACGAAAACAGGCCCGGAAGTTCTTTGCGCCTCCCGGATTTACGGCTTTATCACACCATTGTGGCTGCTTTCAGCCGATCAGGTCGCCGATCATCTGACGAAAGGACCCGGTCAGCCGGATCGGTCCATCCGAAACAGCCAAGGCAATGCAAGGCCTGTCCCTTTCGGCAACCGGCCGGTGATCGACAGTTTCATCGGCAATCGAGATGTCGCCGGGGCCGAAATGGCCGCGCTCATCGTTGAAAGCCCCGTCGAGAACGAGGATCAGTTCCACGCCTTTATGCGTGTGCGCCGGAAAGGCGCGTCCAGGGCGAATCCACATCAGACGGACCTCGCAGCCGTCCATGTTGAGCGAGTATTCTTTAAATCCGGGCAGCCGCCTGCGCCAGGCGACCTCCTCGACTTCGAAGCCGACAAGGTCGCGCAGCCCACGGGGAAACAGCGCAGTTGCCGGTCTCCTGGCTGCCTCTGGCTCAGAATCGGAAGAAGCGGTGGAGAAGATTGCCGCAAGGTGCTGCTTGCGGTCGGCAATGGCGGCTTCCGTCGTGTTTTCCAGCGCCTCTCCGGCCAGCAGCTCGAGTGCCTTCACCAAGTTGCGATTGTCAGGTTTCATTTCCAGGTGGGAGTGTACGAGCACGCGTGCCGGCTCGGGCAAGGAGCCGGCGACATAATGCGCCATCAATGCGTCGATCGTGTCGATCTGCTTGTAATCCATTCGGTTTTCGGCCACGCCCCGCTGCCCGTGTTCCGTTGTCGCTTTGTCCTCATCCGTACGGGGAAAGTCAATCTTCGGATCACCGCGACACGGTGGGATCGCGCTCGCGGGCCATTTCGGGCAAGAAAGCTAAATTTTATCGTGGCCGTCAGGGGCATGGAATAGCATTTCTTGCCAACACAGCCTTGTGAAGGGAAAAGACCGTTCCTAAAGTAAGAGTTCGAAAGAGGCAGATTCCATGACCTTCCATCCCTCCGTCCTCGAAGCCATCGGCAGCACGCCGCTGATCAAACTCAAGGGTGCCTCCGCGGCAACCGGCTGCACCATTCTCGGCAAGGCGGAGTTCCTGAACCCCGGCCAGTCGGTGAAGGACCGTGCCGCGCTCTACATTATCCGCGATGCGGAGCGGAAGGGGCTGCTTCGGCCCGGCGGCGTCATCGTCGAAGGCACGGCCGGCAATACCGGCATCGGGCTGACGCTGGTCGCCAAGGCGCTCGGCTACCGCACCGTCATCGTCATCCCGGAAACGCAGAGCCAGGAAAAGAAGGACGCGCTGAAGCTGCTCGGCGCCGAACTCGTCGAAGTGCCGGCCGTTCCCTACAAGAACCCGAACAACTACGTGAGAGTGTCCGGGCGCCTTGCCGAGCAAATGGCAAAGAGCGAACCGAACGGCGCGATCTGGGCGAACCAGTTCGACAACGTCGCCAACCGGCAGGCGCATGTCGAAACGACCGCGCCGGAAATCTGGAAGGATACCGACGGCAAAATCGACGGCTTTATCTGCTCCGTCGGTTCCGGCGGCACGCTGGCAGGTGTCGCTGCCGGCCTCAAGGCCTTCAAGGCCGACGTCAAGATCGGCATCGCCGATCCCGATGGCGCCGCTCTCTACGAATTCTACAAGAACGGCACGCTGAAATCCGAAGGTTCATCGATCACCGAGGGCATCGGCCAGGGCCGCATCACCGCCAATCTCGAGGGCTTCATGCCGGACTTTTCCTATCGGGTCTCCGATGCCGAAGCACTTCCCTATCTTTTCGATCTCGTCGAAAACGAGGGCCTGTGCCTCGGCGGCTCGACGGCGATCAATGTTGCCGGCGCCGTCAATCTCGCCCGGGACCTCGGCCCCGGTCACACGGTGGTGACAATCCTCTGCGACTACGGCAACCGCTACCAGTCGAAGCTTTTCAATCCGGATTTCCTGAGGTCGAAAGGACTGCCCGTTCCGGGCTGGATGGCTCGGTCTTCCGACATACACGTTCCCTACGAACCCGTGTGAGACCGATGCCCGTCAATGCCCTCTATCGTGACGACTTCTATCTCTCGACATGCGAGGCGGTCGTCACCGCCGTTCACGACGACGGGGGCATCGAGCTCAACCAGACCTGCTTTTATGCCACTTCGGGTGGCCAGCCCGGTGACACTGGCCAGCTTGAACGCGCCGACGGCACCAAGATCGCACTCGGCCAGACGAAACACGGCGCCGGCAAGGACGTCATCATCCACGTGCCGCTCGAGAACGAGCCGCGGCCGGAGGTTGGCGAGACGCTGGTGCTGCATGTCGACTGGCCGCGCCGCTACCGGCTGATGCGCATGCACACGGCCTGCCACCTGCTGTCGGTCATCTGCTCCTATCCGATCACCGGGGCCGCGGTCGGCGAGGAAGAAAGCCGCGTCGACTTCGACATGAGCGAGACGATCGACAAGGACGAGGTCACGGCCAAGCTGATGGAACTCGTCGGCCAGAACCATCCGGTCTACTTGCAATGGATTACCGACGACGAGCTTGCGGCCAACCCAGACATCGTCAAATCAAAGAACGTGCGCCCGCCGATGGGGCTCGGCCGGGTCAGTCTGGTCTGTATCGGCGAGAACTCCTCGATTGACAGCCAGCCCTGCGGCGGCACACATGTCTCGGAGACGCAGGAAGTCGGTCAGATCCATATCGCCAAGATCGAAAAGAAGGGCAAGGAGAACCGCCGCTTCCGAATCCGATTCGGCACGCCCGGCGAAGAAGCCTGACAAGGGGAGACCATAATGACTGAGAGCAAGAGCCGTTTCGTCGTCTCGGCCGACTGGCTGCAGGCCGAGCTCGGCAAGCCGGATCTGCGCGTGCTGGACGCCTCCTTCTACCTGCCGGCGCAGAAGCGCGACGCCGATGCCGAATATGCGGCCGGCCATATTCCCGGGGCCATCCGCTTCGATCAGGACAAGATCGCCGACCACTCGACGTCTTTGCCCCACACCATCCCCTCGCCCGATTACTTCGCCGCCGAAGTCGGCAAGCTCGGCATCAGCGAGAATCATCGCATCGTCGTCTATGACGGTATCGGCGTGTTTGCCTCGCCCCGCGTCTGGTGGCTGTTCCGGGTGATGGGCACCAAGAACGTCTTCGTCCTCGACGGCGGTCTCGACGGCTGGAAGGCCGAGGGCCGTCCGCTCGAAACAGCGGCCCCCAGCTATGCCCCGACGACGTTTACGCCTGACTTCGACGAGAGCCGCGTCGTGACGCTGGATACCATGCGTGACATCGTCTCGAGCGGTGCGATGCAGATCGCCGACGCCCGTAGCGCCGGCCGCTTCGCCGCTACCGAACCCGAGCCGCGTGCCGGCATGCGCTCCGGCCATATGCCCGGCGCCCGAAGCCTGCCCTCCGGTGTCTTCGCCAACCAGGGTCGGTTCAAGTCGCTACCCGAACTCAGGCAGACGATCGAAAAGGCCGGGATTGATCTCTCTAAGCCGGTCGTCACCTCCTGCGGCTCGGGAATAACGGCCGCGATCATCACGCTGGCGCTGGAATCCCTCGGCCATCACGACAACAAGCTTTATGATGGTTCATGGAGCGAATGGGGCAGCCGTGACGATACCCCTGTTGTCACCGGTCCACCGACGCCGGTCAAAGCCTGAACCGCCATGGGAAAGACGCCCGCTTCGCTCAAAGCTCATATCACCCGTCTTGAAATGACAGCGGCGCCGAAGGCCAGCATGCCGGTGCCCGTCAATATCCAGACGGCGATCATGCGTGCGCCAGGCATACCACTGCCCTTCTACCGCTATCTCTACCGACAGGTGGGGGCGCGCTGGCAATGGGTGGACCGGCTGCGCATGAGCGACGAGCAACTCACCGAAACGCTGAACGACAAGCGCAACAATATCAGCGTCCTCTACGTGAATGGCGCGCCGGCTGGATTCTACGAGTATTTCTGCGAGGACGAGGAGACGATCGAACTTAGCCATTTCGGCCTGATCGAACATGCGCTCGGGCTTGGCATCGGCAAATGGTTTCTGCTGCAGGCGCTCTATGCGATCTGGGCGCTCGATCCGAAGCGCGTCACCACGACCACCAATAATCTCGACCATCCGCGCGCACTGCAGCTCTATCAGATGTACGGCTTCTCCCCTGTGTCCACAGGCACCGGCATTGTGCGGCCGCTGAGTGACAAGGAACTGCTGGAGCTTGCGCGGAAAAGCTGAAGGTTTGATTTGCTCGTCCAAGGGCTGTCTGCGTGCAAGAAACGGGTGGTTTGCACGCTCGTCCAGGTGCAATTTCATGGCAATCACAAAGGAGATTTGTCATGACCGTCATTCGTTTTGCCGCTATGCCGACCGCCGATGCCGATGCCCTCTGGAACGGTGGCCGTGATGCCTATGACAACCTGCCCGAGACGATGATATCAGACGGTGACGGCAACCCCTGCCGCCATTGCCTGCAGAATATCGAAGAAGGCGAGGAACTGCTGGTTTTCGCCTACCGGCCCTTTCCGGCGCTGCAGCCCTATGCCGAAACCGGGCCGGTCTTCCTGCATAAACAAGTCTGCCGACGCTACGCCGCCGAGGAGGTCCAACCGCCGATGCTGACGATGAGCCCCAATTTCATCGTCCGCGGCTACAGTACGAATGATCGCATCGTCTACGGCACCGGCGCGGTGACCGATTTCGACCAAATTCCGGCCTATGCCGAGACACTGCTGGCACGAGCCGACATAGCCTATGTCCATGTGCGTTCGGCACGAAACAATTGCTTCCAGTGTCGGATCGACAAGGTAAAGGCGCCGGCCCTGATAGAGACCGGCGCCTTTACGTGACCTTGGGCCAGACAGCTTACGCGACGTTGAGCACGCTTTCCGGCGCGAAGGCTTCGTAACCGAGCGCCTCCGCGACCGGCTTGTTGGTGATGCGGCCCTTGTGCACGTTGAGGCCGTTCCTCAGGTGCTTATCTTCGGTGATGGCGCGCAGGCCGCGGTCGGCAAGCGCAAGCCCGTGGACCAGCGTGGCGTTGTTCAGCGCATGCGCCGACGTGACCGGTACTGCGCCGGGCATGTTGGCGACGCAATAATGCACCACGCCCTCGACCTCATAAGTCGGATCGGAATGCGTCGTCGCATGCGAGGTTTCGAAGCAGCCGCCCTGGTCGATGGCGACGTCGACAATGACGGCGCCCTTCTTCATGCCGGACAGCATCTCACGGGTAACGAGCTTCGGAGCGGCAGCACCCGGGATCAGCACAGCGCCGATGATGAGATCGGCCGAGAAGACCTCCTCCTCGAGCGCCTGAATGCTGGAATAACGGGTGTGGACACGGCCGGCGAAAATGTCATCGAGCTGACGCAGGCGCGGCAGGGATTTATCGAGGATGCTGACATCGGCGCCGAGTCCGGCGGCCATTCTGGCGGCATGCAGGCCGACTACGCCGCCGCCGATGACTGCGACCTTGGCCGGCAGCACGCCGGGCACGCCGCCGAGCAGGACACCGAGACCGCCATTGGCCTTCTGCAAGGCTGTCGCTCCCGCCTGGATAGACAGGCGCCCGGCGACTTCGGACATCGGCGCCAGCAGCGGCAGGCCGCCGCGCTCGTCGGTCACCGTCTCATAGGCGATGGCGGTGACGCCGGAGGCGAGAAGACCTTTGGTCTGATCGGGATCGGGCGCCAGATGCAGATAGGTGTAGAGCAGCTGACCATCGCGAAGCTGCTCCCATTCGGAGGGCTGCGGCTCCTTGACTTTGACGATCATGTCGCACTTTTCGAAAATATCCTTGGCGGAGGCGGCAATCTTCGCGCCGGCCGCGGCATAGGCGGCATCATCTGCACCGATGCCGGCACCCGCCTTGGTTTCCACCCAGACCTCGTGGCCATGAGCCACATATTCGCGCACCGAAGCAGGCGTCAGGCCGACGCGATATTCATGATTCTTGATTTCCTTCGGGCAACCGACACGCATTTCGCGTTCCTCTCCTTCTGTCTCCGCGGTCGCGGATCTCCTCTGCGACCGATCCAACCATCAAGGCTGCGAAATGTCCTTGCAAAGACGGTTTGCGCAGATGCGATTTTTCGGTGATTATTGCGTCACTAACTCTTGTTTTCGAAGGTTCTTCGAATGGTCAACCTTGACACCATCGATCTTGCGATTCTGAAGGTTTTGCAGGCCAATGCCCGCATCACCAATGCCGAGCTCGCCGAGCGGATCGGACTTTCCCCCTCGGCCTGTTCGCGCCGGCTCGACATTCTTGAAAGAAGCGGCGTCATTGACGGCTACCATGCGCGGCTTTCGCACAAGGCGCTCGACTACAAGATGATCGCCATCGTGCATATTTCACTCTCAGGCCAGTTCGCCAAGACGTTGGCGGAGTTCGAGTCGGCGGTGAAGCTCTGTCCCAACGTGCTCGTCTGCTACCTGATGTCGGGCGAATATGACTACATCCTCAGGGTCGCTGCCCGCGACCTCGAAGACTATGAGCGTATCCATCGCGACTGGCTGTCGGCCCTCCCCCATGTGGTCAAGATCAATTCGAGTTTCGCGCTCAGAGAAATCATCGACAGGCCGAATGTAGGGTTTTGAGGCCTTGCTTATTTCCCGAATGCCTGACCAGACTTTCGCCACGCGCGGGCGTCTCCCGCTTATTGGCCTGCCATGAAATCGAAGACACACGGTTACATTTTCGCCCTGCTGGCGCTGACCATCTTTTCGCTGCAGGACGCCATCTCCAAACACCTGGCTTCCACCTATCCCCCGATCTTCGTGACGATGATCCGCTACTGGGCCTTCGGGCTTTTCACAGTCATTCTCGCTTCAAAGATGCGCGGCGGTCTCAAGGCGACGGCCCGTACCAAACGCCCCGTCCTGCAGGTGGCGCGCGGTGTGCTGCTCGCGGTCCAAGTGGTTCTGGCCATCACCTGTTTTGCCGTGATCGGCCTTGCCCGTTCACAGGCGATCTTTTCGGCGACGCCGATCCTCATCGCACTGCTGGCAATGCCGATCCTCGGCGAGCGAGTCGGATGGCGGCGATGGGCGGCAATCGGCGCCGGGCTTTTTGGAGTGCTGCTGATCCTGAAACCGGAAGGCGATTTTTTCGACGTGAAGCTGCTTCTCGCCGTCGCCTCCTGTTTCAATTTCGCCTTCTACGTCATCGCCACACGCCTCGTCAGCCGCGACGATTCTTCGACGACCAGCTTTTTCTATACCGGTGTCGTCGGCGCCGTCGCGATGACGCTGATCGGGCCGTTCTACTGGAGCTGGATGTCATCGGGCGACTGGGGCTGGATGGCGCTGGTCTGTATGACCAGCATTTCAAGCCATTATTTCCTGATCCGCGCCTACGATAGTCTCGATGCCGCCGCCGTTCAGCCGCTGACCTATCTGTCCCTCGTCTACGCTTCGATCATCGGCGTGACGATCTATGGCGAGACGCTCAGTCTCAACACGATCGTCGGCTCGGCAATCGTGGTTGGAGCCGGCATCTTCACGGTCTGGCGCGAACATGTGGTGGCGCGCAGAACGGCCAACGCCCGCGGCGTCGCATTGGAGTCAGGCGACCTGCGCTAGCGGGTCTTACACCATTGGCTTTCCAGAATCGCTGCACGCATCTTGGCGACCTGCAGTAACGCCAACCGTTTCATTGCAATTTTAGCCAAGCCACTAAAACCATTTCAATTTTCGGGCGCTATGCTCTCCGACTGTATCCGAGGGAGACAGCATGACCCGAAACTTGAAAATCACCGCGCGAAAGGCGGACCGGCAAAACTGCCGTGTCTTCGGCAGCGTCAAATATCTGAACAGCGAAGTGGATGTCCGCATTCTCAACCTGTCGGTGACCGGCGCCGCCCTGGAGACGAAGACGCCACTCCATGCCGCTTCCGGCAGCAAGGTGCGCATCGAAGCCGAAAATATCGGACTGCTCGAAGGCATCATCCGCTGGAAGCACAATGGCCGCATCGGCGTGCAGTTCGATGTGAATTCGAATTCGCGGGCACAGGTCTCTTCCTATTTCCGCTTTTTCCATAAGGAAATACGGCCGGTGCTGGCGGTTCGTCAGCTTAGAGCCGCGACCAGCGGCGACCGCCCACCTCATTTGGCGACGTCGACGCTGAAATCGTAAGGCCGCACCGTCTTTGCGCCGAGGCACATCGCCGCCGCAAGTCGCCTGCGTTTTGTCGACCACACCGGCCGCGGTGCGCCCGAAATCTTTGACCCTTTGCAGTGACGACGCTGCTCGCGCCGCGCCCGAGGGATTCAGTCGGAAGATCTCGCTATAGGTTGCGTTTTAAAACCATTTCGCCTTTGCCACGGATTGTTTCCGTCCTGTCATTTTCGCAATGTACTCCTCGCCAAATCGTCCTAATGCTGAGGGGCCGGACGATGCATGATCTTTAAAGGAGAGCTTCCATGTCTTCCATTTTCGATGTCGGCCTGATGAGCCGCCGTTCCCTGCTTGGCGGCCTTGCCGCCACCTCCGCCCTGGTGCTGCTGCACCCATTCAGTGCGCGTGCCAGCGCCAACCAGGCGCATCTCCGGCTGATGGAAACGACGGACATTCACGTCAACGTCTTCCCCTATGACTATTATGCCGACAAGCCGAACGACACGATGGGTCTGGCGCGCACCGGGACGATCATCGACAATATCCGTGCGGAAGCCGTCAACTCGCTGCTGATCGACAATGGCGATGTGCTGCAGGGCAATCCGATGGGCGACTACATGGCCTATCAGCACGGCATGAAGGACGGCGACGTCCATCCCGTGATCAAGGCGATGAACACGCTCGGCTATACCGTCGGCACGCTCGGGAATCACGAGTTCAACTACGGCCTCGACTTCATGTTCAAGGTGCTGTCGGGCGCCAACTTCCCCTTCGTCTGCGCCAACCTGACCAAAGGCCAGCTCGCCTCGGACCCCAAGCGGGACGACCTCTTCTTCAAGCCTTACGTCATCGTGGAAAAGCAGATCAAGGACGGTGCCGGCAAGGAAAGCCCGGTCAAGATCGGCTTCATCGGTTTCGTACCGCCGCAGATCATGCTCTGGGACATCAAGAACCTTGAAGGCAAGGCGCAGACGCGCGACATCGTCGAGGCCGCCAAGGCCTGGGTCCCCGCGATGAAGGAAGCCGGCGCCGATATCGTCATCGCGCTTTCCCATTCCGGCATCGACGGCAGCGCGCCGTCCGAAAAGATGGAAAACGCCTCACTGCATCTGGCCGCCGTCGACGGGATCGACGCGATCTTCACCGGTCACCAGCATCTCGTCTTCCCCGGCCCGAAGAGCTGGGACGGCGTCGCCAATGCCGACCCGGTCAAGGGCACACTGCATGGCAAGCCCGCCGTGATGGCAGGCTTCTGGGGCTCGCATCTCGGCCTTATCGACCTGCTGCTCGAAAAGGACGGCAACAGCTGGAAGATCGTCGATTTCACCTCGGAAGCACGGCCGATCTATCATCGCGACGACAAGAAGAAAGTCGTCGCCGATTACGCCGACAAGAAAGAGGTGGTCGAGGCGGCCAAATCAGAGCATGCGGCGACGCTCGCCTACGTCCGCACGCCCGTCGGCAAGACCTCCGCGCCGCTCTATTCCTATTTCGCGCTCGTCGCCGACGATCCTTCCGTGCAGGTCGTCAGCCAGGCCCAGACCTGGTACATCAAGCAGATGCTCGCCGACACTGAATTCAAGGATCTGCCGGTGCTTTCGGCCGCGGCTCCCTTCAAGGCCGGCGGTCGAGGCGGCGCGGATTATTATACCGACGTTCCGGCCGGCGATATCGCCATCAAGAACGTCGCCGACCTCTACCTCTATCCGAACACGGTGCAGGCTGTCGCCATCACCGGCGCGCAGGTGAAGAACTGGCTCGAAATGTCTGCCGGCATGTTCAATCACATCGAAGCCGGCTCGAAGGATGCGGCTCTGCTCAACAACGACTTCCCGTCCTATAATTTCGACGTCATCGACGGGGTGACCTACCAGATCGACCTGTCGCAGCCGCCGAAGTATGATTCATCCGGCAAGACGATCAATCCGGACTCCAATCGCATCCAGAATCTCGCCTTCGATGGCAAGCCGATCGATCCGGCTCAGAAGTTCGTCGTCGTCACCAACAATTACCGCGCCGGCGGCGGCGGCAGTTTCCCCGAGATTGCAGCGGACAAGGTGATCTTCCAGGCACCTGATACCAATCGCGACGTCATCGTCCGCTATGTCCACGACCAGGGTACGATCAATCCGTCGGCCGATGCGAACTGGACCTTCAAGCCGCTACCGGGAACGACCGTCACCTTCGAAAGCGGTCCCAAGGCAAAACAGTTCCTCGCCGCGGTCAAGAGCGTCAAGATCGAGGATGCCGGCGACGGTGCCGACGGCTTCTCGAAGTTCCGGCTGGTACTCTAAGGGCAGAATCTGGAGGAAGGCGCGGGAACCGCGCCTTCCTCATTCGGCCGCGAGCGGCACGACAGGTTCCCGCAATTCGGCAATCCGGGCGTGCAAGTCCGCCTGGCTCGGGCAACGCGTAAGCCGCGAGCGGAAGGCATCGATCATCCAGGTGGCCGCCGGCCCCGGCGGATTGGCGAGCCGGCGCATCGAATAGATGGCGTACTCCCCCTGCTCATAAGCATCCAGATCGAGATGGACGAGCGTGCCGCTCAGGAGATCGTCATGGATCAGGGACGCTGGAAGGCCGCCCCAGCCGAGGCCGCTCTTGATGAGCTGATGCTTCGTGGCGATATCGCTGACGCGCCATGTCTTGTAGGACAGGACGTTGAAATCGCGCCCCTTCGTCCGACCCGACGCATCGGTGACGACGAGTTGCACCTCCTCGCGGACATCACCGAGGGTCAGCGGCCGATCGAGTTCGGCCAGCGGGTGGTTGCGCGCGGCGACGGGCATCATGAAGGAGTGACCGATCCGCTCCGTGACGACCGAATCGTCCTGCTTCAGGACTGCTCCGCCAATTCCGATCGTCGCCTTGCCGCTCAGAACGAGATCCATGACCATTCCGAGTTCACCGACGTTGAGGTTCATGGAAACGGACGGGAACATCTCACGGAATTCGTGGAGGACATCCACCACAGCCTTCGACGGCACCATGACGCTGATGGCCACGGATACCTCCGCTTCGAGTCCTTCCTTCAGGCTCTTGACGCGCGCCCGCATGACCTGCAGGTCGCCGAGAATTCGTCGCGCATCCTCCAGCATCGCCTTGCCCGCTTCCGTCAGCTTCGGCTGGCGCGCCCCGGAGCGCTCGAAAAGCGGCATCTCGAGCTGTGCCTCGAGATTGGCGATCGTATAGCTGACGACCGACTGTGCGCGATTCAGCGCGCGCGAAGCGGCCGAAAAGCTGCCGGTCTCGGCAACGGTCAGGAACACCTGCAATTGGTCCAGAGTCGGGTTCGGAAGCATCTTCCATCCATTCCATCGATAGTTTCGATCGACATTATCTCCGTTTTTTCGATAGCAGGCCAGACTTATTTTCCTGTTCGACACCGCGGCTCGCCTCCCAGCAACGAGCCGTTCCGTTCAATTCGAAAGGAAATGATCCATGTCGTCCATTCTTCTTCTGACGTCCAGCCCGCGTGCCGAATCGCTCTCGACGCCGATCGCCGCCGATCTCGCCGAGAAGCTGAAAAACCAGAAACCGGGCAGCGTCGTCGTCCGCCGCGACCTTGCCGCCACCCCGCTGCCGCATATCGACGACCTCTTCACCGGCGCGATCCGCAAGCCGGCGGAAGCCCGCACCGCCGAAGAGATCGCAGCCATCAAGACCTCCGACGAACTGGTCGCCGAACTGTTTGCCGCCGACACGATCGTCATCAGCACCGGCCTGATCAACTTCAACATCTATTCGTCGCTGAAGACCTGGATCGACAATGTCGCCCGCGCCGGCGTGACCTTCAAGTATACGGAAAGCGGCCCGGTCGGCCTCGTAACCGGTAAGAAGGTCTATGTGGTACTTGCTTCCGGCGGCGTCTATTCGCAGGGACCGGCCGCTCCCCTGAACCATGCCGTGCCTTACCTGAAATCGGTTCTCGGCTTCCTCGGTATCACCGATATCGAAACCATCTATGTCGAAGGCCTGGCTTTTGGCCCGGAAGCCGCTGAAAAGGCCATCGGCGCCGCCAAGTCGCGCGTCGAGGAAATCGCACTCGCCGCATGATCGGCTTTCGAAGCCTCCATCGAACGGCCGGCACCTGCCGGCCGTTCGTCATTTGTCGATATCGGCGACGAAATCCCGGATCGTCTCCAGGATTTCGCCCGAAAGAGCCTCATCCGAGGAAACCCTGGCAAGGCCGACGCCGCCTGCCATCATCGCGAAAGCCATGATTGCCTTTCGCCGTCTTTCCGCTTCATTTGCTCCCGTGGCCTTGCTCGCCAAAGCCTCGAAATTGCGTTCGAGCCGCTCCGTCGCAATGCGCCGCGCCTTCTCGCCGCTGCGGGACAGATCCGAGGTCAGTGCGGCAAAAGGGCAGCCATCGCCGGGGTTGTCGCGATGATAGGCGCTGACATAACGATCGGCGATATCCGCCGCGGTCATCTCTGCCGGGTTCACTCCTTCGGCCTCAAGCCCGCGTCCCCATGAATCGAAGGCGAACTGGACTGCCTCGGCGACGAGATCGTCGCGGGAGGCGAAGTGCTTGTAGAAGCCGCCGACAGTCAGCCCGGCTTCCTTCATCAGGTCGGCGACGCCGATACCGTCAAGCCCCTCCTCGCGCAGCCGCTTCGAAGCGGTCTCGACGATCTTCTCGTGCGTCTTCTGTTTTTCCAGTTGCGAACGTCCCATCGGTTTCTCCCCGTATTACGTCTTGACTTACATGGATTACAATCATAATCCTTGTAGCTAACGATCATAATCCAGATCGTTGTCATTTCCAAGAGGAGCATGCATCATGCGTCTAAGAAACAAGGTCGCCCTCATCACCGGGGGCAACAGCGGTATCGGTCTTGCAACCGCCAAGGTGTTCATCGATGAGGGTGCCAAGGTGGTGATCACCGGCCGCAACCCGGAAACGCTTGCCGCCGCCGAAAAGGCGCTTGGGGCCGGCGTGCTGGCGCTGAAGGTCGATGTCACCGATGCCGCCGCCACCGAGAAGGCTTTTGCGGAGGCTGCCGCAAAGGTCGGCAAGTTCGACATCGTCTTCGCCAATGCCGGCATCGGCGGCGCGACACCGCTCGGTGACACCTCGCCGGAGCAGTTCAATCGGATCATCAGCACCAATCTGACGGCAGTGTTCTTCACCGTGCAATCGGCCCTGCCGCATCTCAACGACAGCGGCTCGGTCATTCTCAACGGCTCGGTGCATGCCGTGCTCGGCGCTCCCGGCTGGTCGGCCTATGCGGCCACCAAGGCTGCGGTGCGCGCGATGACGCGCAATATGGCGTCGGAACTCGCGCCGCGCGGCATCCGTGTCAACCAGGTGACTCCTGGCGGCACGAAGACACCGATCTGGTCGCCGATGGCACCTACAGAAGATGCGATGTCGGCGCTCGAGGCTCGCATGGGCGGCCTGAGCCCGCTCGGCCGCATGAGCGAAGCCGACGAAATCGCCAAGGCGGCGCTCTATCTGGCATCGGACGATTCCGCCAATGTCACCGGCATCGAGATCACCGTCGACGGCGGCATGACGAGCGCACCCTCCGGGGCCAAGATCTTCCGCGCCGCCTGACTGAAGTGGGGGTTGGCAACACCTGCCCAGCCCCCGCTCCCTGCGCATCTGCGGGATTGTTGGCCGAAACGGACCAACTGATCGACCGGCCGGCCTGGCCGTAGAGCCTGGCTACGACGCGCGCCGGCCGGTCGACCATCCCACTCCGTTTGGATCAACAGAATGATTCAATCTAATCAGGAAAGGCTCTAACTCGGTTGCATCATACCGGAGCGGCCGACGACGCAGTTGCGGCCGCTTTTCTTTGCCGCGTAGAGCCTGCCGTCGGCGGCGGCGAGCACCGTCGTAAAGCTGATGCCGTCCTCGTCAGCTGTGGCAACGCCGATGCTGACCGTCACCGGCTTGTTATCCGGTGTTTTGACGCTGGTCTCGATCGTCCAGCGCAGGCGGTCGGCAAGGAGCAGCCCTTCTTCGTGGCTTGTGCCGGGGCAGACGGCGACGAATTCCTCGCCGCCGAAGCGGAAGATGCGGTCGCTTGATCGCAGTGTCGTGCCGAGCCGGGCGGCGATCGCCTTCAGCACCTCGTCGCCCTGAAGATGGCCATGACCGTCGTTGACATCCTTGAAGTGATCGGCGTCGATAATGAGGACGGTGGCAAACAGCCCCTGCCTCAGGGCCTCCCGCAGCATCAGCGGCGCTTCGAGTTCCATGCGCGTGCGGTCATAAACGCCGGTGAGCATATCGCGGCCGGTGCGCTCCAGAAGATCGTTATAGCGCTCGCGAAAGGTGAGATCACCAAAGACGTCGCTGATGGAGCGCGCGGCGGCGTCGGCGCCAAGGCGGCGGATTCGATATTCATAGACGGCAAACATCGCCCCATAGAGGCAGACGGAGAGCATTTTCGCCTTCCAGCCACCCCAGAATACGGCGACCGGAACGTCGAGGAAATAGTGAAGCGCGGCAAAGAAGCCAACCTGGTCGAAAGTCAGCAGCACAAAGCCGGAGATCATGAAACGCAGAACGACACGCCTGCGGAAGAAATCGCCGAGTTTTTCATAGAGCAGAATGATGCCGAGCGAATCGACGTAGAGCAGTGCCGTGCCCCAGATCATCAGCCAACCCATCTCCTTCAGGAAATCGACATCGGGCGTGTGGTTCGACGACAGCTGCAGCGGCTGGTGCAACTGCAGCACCCAGGCGATGCCGACGGTCAGCAGATTGCCGAGAAACAAGCCGTAGATCGGCTGGCGCACCGTCGCGGCATCCTCCCACAGATACAGCATCAGGATCATCATCAGCTTGCCGGAGAAGAAGACCGAAGACCCCGGGGACACGTCGCCGAACGGCAGCGAGACGTAAAAGACCGCCGCTAGGTAGGTCTCCATGAAATGCATCACGCCGAGCGCCGTCAAAAAAACCCCGAGACCGAGCCGATGGCGGAAATGCAGAAGCGTCACCATCAGCACGAAATAGGCAATGGCTTCGACGACGAAGAGCGCGAGGTTGATAGTCTCCATCACGGCACCGCGGCGTCCGGGAGGCGCCTTCGCGGCCGGGCGGGCGCTGCGATAACGGCAGCGGATCCCTTGATCGATCGTCTGAAAAATTGAAGCACAAGAGCGGCCCTGCAAATCCTGCAAGCGATAGCTTTCGCCGCAATCCTTTAAGATTGCGTGTGCAAGATCACATGACCGGGATCAGAACCAGAACTTGAAAAGCAAGAAAACTCCCCCGGCCGGGATTCGGGTTTCAGACCTGACGGATCTTCTCGCCATCGCTGAAGAGTGACGAACCATGCTGATCGATAATCTGCTGCGCCTTGCGCACCGTGCATTCGATCGCATCGTCGGAGGAGGAAAACATATCGGCACGGATGAAATTGCGCACCAGCACCTCGTCGCCGACCTTCTTTTCGATGCGGCCGGCCAGACGATACTGGCTGCCTTCCTTGCGCGGCTCCGCATAAATCGTGCAATCGCCGTAAAGCTGCGGCTCGCCGGACGGCCCTGCCGCCTGCGAGGCTGGTTTAGCCCCGCCGGAGAACATCGAAAAGAGATTTGAAAAGAATGAAGCCATGACGCGTCTCTAGCACGGCGGCCTTGCGATCGCCAAGTCAAATGATCAAGTTAGCGAGGATCTCGTTCTCGGTGATATCCTCGTAACCCATGCCGGAAGCTTCGAAATTCGCAATCAGCCGGGCGAAGTTCTCAGGCGCCTTGGTTTCGATGCCGATCAGGATCGAGCCGAAGTTGCGCGCCGATTTTTTCAGATATTCGAAGCGGGCGATATCGTCGTCGGGGCCGAGCAGATTGAGAAAATCCCTGAGCGCCCCGGGGCGCTGGGCGAGCCGCAGGATGAAGTATTTCTTCAGCCCTGCGTAACGCATGGCTCTTTCCTTTACGTCAGGCAGGCGCTCGAAATCGAAATTGCCGCCGGAGACAACGGCGACGATGCTCTTGCCGCGGATTGCCTGGGCGTCCATCGCAGCGACCGCCGTCAGCGACAGGGCGCCGGCCGGCTCCAGTACGACGCCCTCCACGTTCAGCATCTCCTGGATGGTGACGCAGATGGCGTTTTCCGACATCAGTTGCACTTGGCTTGCCGGGAAATCACGAAGGGCGGCGAAATTCAGGTCGCCGATGCGGGCGACCGCTGCGCCGTCGACAAAGTTGTCGACCTTGGCAAGCGTCGTCACCTTGCCTGCCTCAATGCTGCGCCTGAGGCTCGGCGCGCCGGCCGGTTCGGCGAAGACGAAGGCCGATTTCTGCACGATGCCGTCGAGATAACCGGTGATGCCGGCGGCCAGTCCGCCGCCGCCGACCGGCAGAATCACCATGTCAGGCACCGTTCCCTCGGGCAGCTGCTGCATGATCTCGGCAGCGACCGTCGCCTGCCCCTCGATGATATCGGCATGGTCGAAGGGCGGCACCATGACGCCGCCGACCGCCTCGACATGCTCGCGCGCCGCCTGATAGCACTGGTCGAAAAAGTCGCCGAACAGCCGGATGGTGATGAATTCAGCGCCGAACATGCGAGTCTTGTCGATTTTCTGCTGCGGCGTCGTCACCGGCATGAAGACGACGCCCGGCACGCCGAAATGACGGCAGACATAGGCAAAGCCCTGGGCGTGGTTGCCGGCCGAGGCGCAGACGAAGGTCTTGCCGGCCGCCCCCTGCCCGATCGCCTTGCGGAAGAAGTTGAAGGCGCCGCGGATCTTGTAGGAGCGCACCGGCGACAGATCCTCGCGCTTCAGCCATATGTCGGCGCCGTAGCGGGCCGAGAGATGGTCATTGAGCTGCAGCGGCGTTGCCGGAAAGAGGCTGCGCATTGCCTCTTCGGCGCTTTCGACTTCAAGTCTCGTCACGGGCGTGGTCCGTTCTCATGATTGGTCACCGCCGCTATGGCACAGGCCGGCGGCCAAAGGAAAGGGTTCACTGATCGGCCGGCCCAGCCCATAGAGCCTTTCTTAAGCCAATCGCAAAATCGGCGGCAGATGAACTGATTTTAACTGTCAATGAAAAGGCCTGCCACTTATATGGAGCGATGATGATCTTCAAATTCGCAAGACCGCTCGCCTGGCTGCTGCTCGCCCTCATCCTGTTTGTCACGGTTTCGCCGATCGGGCTGAGACCGAATACGGTGACGACGGTCGATGCGGACCGCGGCACCGCCTATGTTCTGCTCGGCCTCTCCTTTGCTCTCGCCTATCCGAAGCAGTGGAAACTGGTGGCCGTGCTGCTGATCGTTGGGGCGGTCGCCATCGAATATCTGCAGTATTTCGCGCCGACCCGCCATCCGCGCCTGCATGACGCGGGCATCAAGGCCATGGGCGCCGCCCTCGGCCTCGTTGCCGGCTGGGTGATCAACAGATGGCGCGAGAGCAGAGCTCCAAGCGGCCTGCCTTTCACAGAACGCTGATTATTGCGAATCAGAAACCCGGCAAATCCATTGCCCAGAAAAACAGCGGTATCGCAGCCACAGCAGTTGCAAGAACAAATGCGACGCTCGTCTTGAAGATCCGGACGCGCCGAACCCTGGTCCCGCTCCAATCGTAAACCATCGTCTTACTCCCACAAGACAACACTTACTCGCCGCGGCGCAATCCTTGCACCGAAAATGTCATTGTCAAGCAACAACGCGCTTTTTTGCGCGCAATATACAGGCATATTCAAACAGGATTATAAAGATTGTTGCAGCGAACCGGGACATTATCGAACCAGTCCGCCTTCGTTCCCGACGGAACTACGGCGCGACAGCCTTCGCTTGGCTGCTCTCTTCGGCTCGCCGAGCCGAAGCTCACAGAGCGTAGGCTGGTGCGGGCGACGGGGATCGAACCCGTATAGCCTAAGGCCGAGGGATTTTAAGTCCCTTGCGTCTACCAGTTTCGCCACGCCCGCTTGCGGCGTTTTCAATATCTCGCGTCACCGACTATGGGAAGAGCCGTGGGGCGTAAAAATAAGATCAGCTCTGCCGGCAGCGCCCCGGAATGAATGAGCAGGCATTTCAGCGCGAAAGAGACGCATCGGTTGGTGCCAATGAGCATGATATCGTCGGAAAACCGCTCACACTTTTCCGCATCACGCGCGAGTGTTTGCAAAGCGGCCCGAGGGCGCTACCTATTGACCAGCCTCACATCACGGAACATCCCATGAGCCATGACACCGTCGTCACCGCCGCCATGCTCGCCATCGGCGACGAACTCCTTTCCGGCCGCACCAAGGACAAGAATATCGGCCACCTCGCCGATCTGCTCACCCTGTCAGGCATCGATCTCAAGGAAGTGCGCATCGTCGCCGACGACGAGGAGGCGATCGTCGAGGCGCTGAATGCGCTTCGCCCTCGATATGATTACGTCTTCACCTCGGGCGGGATCGGGCCGACGCATGACGACATCACCGCCGATGCAATCGCCAAGGCTTTCGGCCTGCCCTGCGAATATGACGAAGCGGCAATGACCCTGCTGGCCGATATGTACCGTCGCCGCGAGATGGACTTCACCGAGGCGCGCCAGCGCATGGCGCGCATGCCGCGGGGTGCCGTTCATATCCCCAATCCGGTGTCGACGGCGCCGGGCTTCATCATCGGCAATGTCTATGTCATGGCCGGCGTGCCGCAGGTCTTTCAGGCCATGGTCGACAATGTGCTGCCGACGCTTCGCACCGGCACGCCGCTGCTCTCGCTCGCCATCGCCTGCCCTTACGGCGAGGGTGATATCGGCACCCCGCTTGCCGCGATCCAGAAAGCGCATCCGGACACCAGCATCGGTTCCTACCCACGTTATCTCGGCCAGAAATTCTCGACCGAGATCGTCGTGCGCGGCCGCTCGCAACCGGCAATCGATGCAGCCGGCGCCGAGGTGCATGCGATGATCGACGCCATCGGCCGGAACAAGGCGATCGCAAAAAACCATTCTGCCGAGGCTTGAGGGACTGGACTTGATTCCCGTCATGGAACGGGAGAACGGTCCGGTGCATTCCGTCCCTCGCGCACGTCATTTCAGCGCAAGGAGAATTGATATGTCCTACAAAACCATCCTCGCCATTCTCGATACGGCAGACAATAGCGCCGTCGTTGCCGATTTCGCCTTTGCGATTGCCGCAGAAAGCGGTGCTCACGTGATCGGCCTGCATGCCGAAACCATCTCGGCCGTGCCGCTGGTGGCGCCGATGGAAATTCCCGATCCCGTCGCGGTGCAGGCGCTGCAGGATATGGCGCATGGTGAAACGGTCGCCGTCGAGCGCATCTTTCAGGCGAAAGCGCAGGCCGCCGGCGCCTCCTCGGAATGGCGCAGCTTTGCCACCTCCACCGGTTACGGTTCCGCACCGCTGATCGAAAGCGCCCGCAGCGCCGATCTTCTGATCGCATCGCAGGCCGACCCGGACAATCCCTCCGACAGCCATGTCGACGTCGACAGCTTCCTCTTCGAAACCGGGCGACCGGTGCTGATGATCCCTTACGTTATCCGCCAGCCGAGGCCGATCAAGCGCGTGCTGATCGCCTGGAATGGCTCGAAGGAGGCGGCGCGCGCGACCTTCGATGCGCTGCCCTTCCTGAAAGCGGCGGAGGAGGTGGAGATTTTTTCGGTCGACCCGGCCGATACCGCCCTGCAGTCGCCGCTCACATCAGGCGCCGAGATCGCCGCTGCACTTGCCCGCCATGGCGTGAAGACGACGCTTGCGACGGGCCACAGCGTCGACAGGAATGCCTCGAATGTCATCGAAAACCGGCTGTCGGACAGCAGCATCGACCTTCTCGTCATGGGCGCCTATACCCATTCCCGGCTCTGGCAGGCGATCTTCGGCGGCACGACGAAGAGCCTGCTGCAATCGATGACGGCGCTGACGCTGTTGTCGCGATGAGCGGCTGCTCTTGCGTTTTACCGCCAAATCCCGCTAATTGCTGCCACCGATGAAGGCTTCCAGCCCCGGCCACGCCTCGCGCAGTAGCACGTGCGATCTCGCGCGGCAGCTCGCGATCTCGCGCAGTTCCGGCTGCGCGATTTGCGTTTTGCCGCTGAAGCCGTCCGGTCGCCGACAAACGGCGTGTCCTCTCAATCATGCCGCGGAGCAGCCCTATGTCCCTTCCCGATAAAGCCTTTCCCGTTTCCTGGGATCAGTTCCACCGCGATGCGCGCGCACTTGCCTGGCGGCTTGCCGGCCTCGATCAGGCCTTCAAGGCGATCGTCTGCATCACCCGCGGCGGCCTCGTTCCGGCCGCAATCATCTCGCGCGAACTGAACATCCGGCTGATCGAGACCGTCTGCATCGCCTCCTACCACGACTATGTGAACCAGGGCGACATGGTGCTCCTCAAGGGAATTGCGCCGGAGCTTACCGAAAACGGCGGCGAAGGCGTGCTCGTGGTCGACGATCTGACGGATACCGGCAAAACAGCCGCACAGGTGCGCACCATGCTGCCGAAGGCGCATTTCGCCTGCGTCTATGCCAAGCCGAAGGGCGTGCCGACCGTCGACACCTTCATCACCGAGGTCAGCCAGGACACCTGGATCTATTTCCCCTGGGACATGGGCTTCACTTATCAGGAACCGATCGCCAAGGGCGCGCGCTGACCCCCGCTATCCGGAGTGCGCCGGCATTCTCGGCGCACTTCGACAGCGCTCGCCGGCTCAGCGAATCGGCATGCGCATTTGTGCCGGAAATGCCATCACAAGATTTGCCGCAGGACGCTTTTTTGCCGCTACGAGATTTTCCTTAGCCGGCGACACCCGCAAGTCCTTGTATTTTCAGCACTCCCCGACTTTCCCCAATCTCCACAGGCGCATCCACAAGATGTTGTGGTTACCATTCAATTAAAAACCAGCCCTTGACGGAATCAGCTGTTTCAAACTTTATTGTTCGTGATGTTGCGGCGGCGACAGGACCGGAGGTTACGAGCCCGGTTCCCTTTGAAAAACAAGACGCAGATTGAGGGCATGCGCCGGAACCGGTTCAGGCCCGAGGGAATCTCTGCGCAGTTTTCAGCCTCCAAAAAAAGTGACATCGGGACTGGCGATAATAAGTTGTTAATACTATATTTAGTGTTTGCAGCCACCATCACCACAAGATACAGGAAAGCCATCTCCGGATGACACCCCTGTGACAATACGGAAACGAGACTGGCTGCACGACGACAATGTGCCGCCGGATAGGAAATTTGCGCCCAGGGGACGGGCGCCAACGCGAGGTCAAGACTATGCGCATCGAACGTCGTTTCACGAAGGCCGGCCAAGGCGCCTATGCGGATATCGAATTCCGCAAGGCGACGAGCGAGATCAAGAACCCGGATGGGTCGATCGTCTTCCGCCTCGAGAATATCGACGTTCCCGCGCAGTTCTCCCAGGTCGCGACCGATGTTCTGGCGCAGAAATATTTCCGCAAGGCCGGCGTTCCCACTCGTCTGAAGAAGGTCGAGGAAAACGACGTTCCTTCCTTCCTGTGGCGCTCCGTTCCCGATGATGCCGCGCTGAAGACCCTGCCGAAGGAGGAGCAAACCGGTTCCGAAATCGATGCGCGCCAGGTCTTCGACCGTCTCGCCGGCACCTGGACCTATTGGGGCTGGAAGGGCGGCTATTTCTCTTCGGAAGAAGATGCTGCCGCCTTCAAGGACGAGCTCGCCTATATGCTCGCCACCCAGCGCGTCGCCCCGAACTCGCCGCAGTGGTTCAACACCGGCCTGCACTGGGCCTATGGCATCGACGGCCCTGGCCAGGGTCACTTCTACGTCGACCCCTTCACCGGCAAGCTGACCAAGTCCAAGTCGGCCTACGAACATCCGCAGCCGCATGCCTGCTTCATCCAGTCGGTCGAAGACGACCTCGTCAACGAAGGCGGCATCATGGACCTTTGGGTGCGTGAAGCCCGCCTCTTCAAATACGGCTCCGGCACCGGCTCCAACTTCTCGATGCTGCGCGGCGAAGGCGAAAAGCTTTCCGGCGGCGGCCGCTCCTCCGGCCTGATGAGCTTCCTGAAGATCGGCGACCGCGCCGCCGGCGCCATCAAATCGGGCGGCACGACGCGCCGCGCCGCCAAGATGGTGGTCGTCGACATCGACCATCCCGATATCGAGGAATACATCAACTGGAAGGTCAAGGAAGAGCAGAAGGTCGCCGCTCTCGTCACTGGCTCGAAGATCGTCGCCAGGCACCTGAAGGCGATCATGAAGGCCTGCTTCAACTGCGAAGGCGGCGATAATGGCGATTGCTTCGATCCGGCCAAGAACCCTGCCCTCAAGCGCGAAATCCGCGCCGCCAAGAAGGACCAGGTTCCGGAAAACTACGTCCAGCGCGTCATCCAGTTCGCCCGCCAGGGCTACAAGGATCTCGAATTCAAGACCTACGACACGGATTGGGATTCGGAAGCCTACCTCACGGTATCCGGCCAGAACTCCAACAACTCCGTTTCGATCAAGGACGACTTCCTGCGTGCGGTCGAGGATGACGGCGAATGGAAGCTGACCGCCCGTAAGGACGGCCGGGTGATGAAGACGCTGAAGGCGCGCGACCTCTGGGAAACGATTTCCTATGCCGCCTGGGCTTCGGCCGATCCGGGCATCCACTTTAACACGACCATGAACGACTGGCACACCTCGCCGGCCGGCGGCCCGATCCGCGGCTCGAACCCGTGCTCGGAATACATGTTCCTCGACGACACGGCCTGCAACCTCGCCTCGCTGAACCTCTTGCAGTTCAAGGACAAGGCCACCAAGCGCATCAATATCGGCGACTATGAACATGCAGTTCGCCTGTGGACCGTCGTGCTCGAAATCTCGGTGATGATGGCGCAGTTCCCGTCGAAGCGCATTGCCGAACTCTCCTACGAATACCGCACGCTCGGCCTCGGCTACGCCAATATCGGCGGCCTGCTGATGTCGTCGGGCATTCCCTACGACTCCGCTGAAGCCCGTGCCATCGCCGGTTCGCTGACCGCAATCATGACCGGCATCTGCTATGCGACCTCGGCCGAAATCGCCGGCGAGCTCGGCCCCTTTCCGAATTTCGCGCCGAACCGCGAGAGCATGCTCAGGGTCATTCGCAATCATCGCCGCGCCGCTTATGGCGAAACCTCCGGCTATGAGGCGCTATCGATCGATCCGGTCGCGCTGATCCATTCGGAAAACCCCGACCAGGATCTTGTAGTCCATGCCAAATCGGCCTGGGACAAGGCGCTCGAACTCGGCGAAAAGCATGGCTACCGCAATGCACAGGTCTCGGTCATTGCGCCGACAGGCACGATCGGCCTCGTCATGGATTGCGACACCACCGGCATCGAGCCTGACTTCGCCCTCGTCAAGTTCAAGAAGCTCGCCGGCGGCGGCTACTTCAAGATCATCAACCGCGCCGTGCCGGAAGCGCTTCGCACGCTCGGTTATTCCGAAAGCCAGATCGCCGAGATCGAAGCCTATGCCGTCGGCCACGGCAACCTGAACCAGGCGCCGGCGATCAACCCGTCGACGCTGAAGGCCAAGGGCCTGACCGACGAGAAGGTGGAAGCCGTCAATGCCGCGCTGAAGAGCGCCTTTGACATCAAGTTCGTCTTCAACCAGTGGACGCTCGGCGCCGACTTCCTCAAGGAGACGCTGAAGGTTTCCGACGAGCAGCTCGCCGACATGAGCTTCAACCTGCTCGACCATATGGGCTTCTCCAAGAAGGACATCGAAGCCGCCAACATCCATGTCTGCGGCGCGATGACGCTGGAAGGCGCGCCCTTCCTCAAGGCCGAGCATTTGCCGGTCTTCGATTGCGCCAATCCCTGCGGCAAGATCGGCAAACGCTATCTCTCCGTCGAAAGCCATATCCGCATGATGGCGGCTGCCCAGCCCTTCATCTCCGGCGCGATTTCCAAGACGATCAACATGCCGAACGAGGCGACCGTCGAGGATTGCAAGAACGCCTATATGCTGTCCTGGAAGCTAGGCCTCAAGGCAAACGCCCTCTATCGCGACGGCTCCAAGCTGTCGCAGCCGCTCAATGCCTCGCTGATCGAAGACGAGGACGACGAGGATGCGCTGGAGGAACTGCTGCAGGCGCCCGTCGCCGCCCAGGCTGTGACGGTCACCGAGAAGATCATCGAGCGAGTGATCGAACGGGTTTCGCGCGAACGCGAGAAGCTGCCGAACCGCCGCCAGGGCTATACCCAGAAGGCCGCCGTCGGCGGACACAAGGTCTATCTCAGAACCGGCGAATTCGGCGACGGCCGCCTCGGCGAGATCTTCATCGACATGCACAAGGAAGGGGCTGCTTTCCGTGCGATGATGAACAACTTCGCCATCGCCATCTCGCTCGGTCTGCAATATGGCGTGCCGCTCGAGGAATATGTCGAGGCCTTCACCTTCACCAAGTTCGAGCCGGCCGGGATGGTCATCGGTAACGATGCGATCAAGAACGCCACCTCGATCCTCGACTATGTGTTCCGCGAACTCGCCGTCTCCTATCTCGGCCGCCATGATCTCGCCCATGTCGACACGTCCGACTTCTCGAACACGGCGCTTGGCAAGGGCATCCAGGAAGGCAAGACCAACCTGCTCTCCACCGGCTGGACCCGCGGCTACAAGCCGACGCTGGTCTCCGGCACCGGCGGCGAACGCCAGGCGGGCGAACCCAAGGGTGCTGCCACCGCAGCCCCTGCCCGCGCCGCCTCCACCGGCACCGTGACCGCCTTTGCAGGTGCCGCGGCCCGCAAGCTGGAGCCGACAGTTGCCGTCTCCACCTCCGAAATCGTCGCCTTCAAGCGCGACTACGAGGAACGCGCCAAGGAATTGGCCGAGGAGATCGCCGAAGAGATAAGCGAGGAAATCACCAGCGACGCCACCGCCCTCTTCTCCGACAAGGCGGCAGCTGACGCAGCGACGGCGAAGACCGAAGCCAAGAAGGTGGAAGCCGAACGCCGCCAGCGCTCAATTATGCAGGGCTATACCGGCAACATGTGCTCGGAGTGCCAGAACTTCACGATGGTGCGGAATGGGACGTGCGAGAAGTGCGACACGTGCGGCGCGACGAGCGGGTGCAGCTGAGCAGGCTTGCAGTTCTTCAGTGTCTGTTGAGAAATCGAAGCTAGTTCTGGCCAAAAGCCTCTGAAATTGGCCATTTCCGACAGAAGCAATGGCCAGCCCGTCTGGGCACTTAAAGTGCCCGGACGGTGGCCCGTTTTGCGAATTCGCAGCGAATAGCCTGCCTGCATAAGCCTGCAATCTGGGGTTTCGAAAAGGGTTGACGCCTGCTCGAAGCCCTGCTGCGGTTCTCCTGGCATCGGAACTCAGGGCGACGTCCAGAGTTTCGTCAGCGAGGTCGAGCTTAATTCGATTTCGGACAAGACGCGTTCCAGGCTCGATCGCACACCGTCACGCCGAAACCCGCGGGATGCTCAAGTTTCGCAAAGGTGGGACGAAACGACTGACCTCCCTGTGACATCCGCCTAGTTTGCGAGCTGTATCGGAGGCCCTTCATGCTCCAGGAGTCAACACGCAACGAAGCTCTAACCGACGACATCGGCCTCGCGATAAAATGAAGCTGAACCCCATGCTGCCGAAACACCGCCTCATCCTTCTGCGCCATGCCAAATCCGCCTGGCCCGACGGTGTGGCCGACCGTGAACGGCCATTGGCGGATCGCGGGCGCAAGGCGGCATCCGTCATCGGCGCCTATATGGTGCGCGAAAAACTGATCCCCGATCTCGCCCTCGTCTCGCCGGCCCGCCGGGCGCAGGAAACCTGGAAGCTCGTCCGCGGGGCCATTTTGAAAAAGGTCGAACACGAGGCGGCGGATATCTACGAGGTGCCGGCCGAGCGCATGCTCGATGTGATCCGGGGCGTCGAACCTGGCATCCGCACGCTGCTCATCGTCGGCCACAATCCCGGCATGGAGAATGCGGCCTCGCTGATCGCGCCGGACGGCGATGCCGATGCCGTGAGATGCATGCGGGAGAAGTTCCCGACGGCAGGACTCGCCGTCATTGACCTCGATCTCGACGGATGGGACGAGATTGCGGCGGGCACCGGTTATCTCGAGCGGTTCGTAACGCCGAGATCCTTGGGATAACAAGGCCACTTTCCGATTTGAATTTAGTGGACATGGTGCACGGTTCCGATTCTGCCCGCGCCGGTCCGAACGGGCCGTCCACGGCAGAATGGTTCGACAGCGCCGACCTGGCCGGAGAAGCCGTTCTCGTCAACCAGTTGGGATCGATTCCACAAGGTAATCCATTGCGGGTATCTCTTCCCTATATGGCGGATGCTACACGCCGGGCAGCCGCTTCCCTCACCCGGTCAGAGTTCCGCCTTCGGGCTCTCCTTGGCCGGTACCTCAGGCCATTGTCAAAAGGGCAGAATGTTGAACAGGCGCTTGCTCGCCCTCGCCGCCCAAGTCGGCGTCACGGTCCCGGCTGCCAATGGAGGGCCGGACGATGGAGTCGGTGGCGATTGGTAGAACCGGTTGAGCATCGCGTCACACACGTAGTGCCCCCAATTCGTCAGATGCTCCGTCTCTCTGGCGCCGAGGAAATGGAGGTAGGTGCCAACCTCGGAGGGAACGACCGAGGACGGCGGCAGTGTGTAAGAGGCGTATGGCTTGAGTTCGGCGTCCTTGCTGTCGATCGACCAATAAACGCCATGGGTTCTTGCACGCAGCGCCGATTTCGCAAGATCATCGAGGCCAAGCTTATCGGCCTGTGTTGCAGCCTTGAAGCCGCCGATCAAGTCTCGTCGCCGCAACGACCTCACCTGATTGTCCGTCGTATCGAGAACGCGTTTCAGCTGGGAGAGATAGTTCCAGTAACCGCGGCTCGAGGAACGCCAAGGCGCACCGGCGTCGCTGACAAGCAGGCAGTCGCAGCGTTTCAGCGCCGGTTCGATGCCGTGATTGTCGTAGACGCCGCCGTCGCTCAATATTGCCCGGCCCGGAGCAACCGGTTCGCCGACGGTGTCGTCGAGTTTTTCCCTCTCCCACGAAAATTGCGACAGGTCCAATCGCAGCGGTGACAACACGGGCGGAAATGCAGCTGAAGCGGCAACCGCGGTTGCGAGCGAAAGTGTCGGGTGGAACGACAAGCCGATCCTGTAATCCGCGATATAGCGGTTCGACATCCGGAAAAGCGAACCGGTGCTGAGATTGCTGGCGCAAAATACGAACCAGGGCGAGCTTGGAAGCTCGCGCAGGCTTGGCGATTTTCCATGGAACAGATGTCGCTCGTAGAGTTTCGCGGCTTCGTCCGCCGCGCTCGAAAAGGGATTGAACACGCCCTTCAGGAAGCTCGGCCCATCAGCGAATAGCTGACTGAAGGCCAGAACGTGATCCAGATATGCGGTCCTGAAGTTGACGGCGATGTCGTTCTCGAAGATCAGCCGGGGCCAGATGTAGGCGAGCAGGCCGGAAGCGATGGATCCGCCCGATACCGACGAGATCATACCGAGCTTCGCCAGAAGACCGGCCTCGTTGAGCCTCGCAAGCGAACCCGCATGGAAAAGCACGGCCCGATAGCCGCCGCCCGAAAGGCAGAGGCCGAGTTTATAACGCTCAGCGGGCTTCTCGGGGTCAACGGATCCCGACAAGACGGCATTCGATGGGGCATGCGCGTCTTCCGACATGCTCAGCCTCACTCAGGAATCTGAGTTTCCCAACATTTCCTCCTCCGGGCGAACCAGCGGTCGCTCGTCTTTGGGCCTGCGCGCTACTTACTCGTATAGCTCCGGGAGTTGGCATCGCATTTGTGCCACTCCCAGTTTATTTCGGCTTCATCCTTATAGCCATAGCACCAGTCGGCGCGATTGAGCAGCGAACCGAGTTCGTCGCGCCGTTTGCATGCCCGCAGCGTATCGGGTCCCTTGCGATCGACACTCGTGCGGCAGATGTCGTCCAGTCCTGTCCACTGATGGATCAACCGATCCGGCGCCTTTGCCCCCTTGTCCGTGGCGAGCACCTTTCCGGTCTCGGCCTCGATCTGCAGAGAGGCCATGTTCCACACGAAAGAGAATTCGGCCATCCCGGAGGACGTCTTACCCGTGTCTCTGTTTCCGGCAAACCACTCGACAATTCCCGACATTTCGCATTTTCCGGCACAGCTGGCCGTCACGGAGCCCGGCTTGACGCTGTAGATGCGCTCCGGCCAGCGTTGGGCGAAGGCTGCCTTTTCCTCCAGGACGGCATCTTTGTCGACCGAGTTTCCGAAGAAGGAGACCTCGTCGGCATAGACGCCCTTCATAAAGGCCAACGCCGAAGCACTGTCTTTCGACCATTCGTCATTGTATCGGTTGACGAAATCAACCGCCTCCGTGGTCAGGTCGCCGGGTTCGGAGGCGGCCATTTCCTCGGGATCGCTCGGGTCTGACGGCATGTCGCCGGGTGTTGCGCTCTCCTGCGGTGCGGCGCCCGGCGGGGGCGGCGCGCTTTCCTGTGCCGAGGGCATATCCTCGGGCGTGTTGATGTTCCAGTCCCGCATTTCCGCAGCGGTGAGATACCGTATATCGGTGCTGTCGATCGACAGGCTGAGCTGCAGCAGATTGGGGCTTACCCCCATCTCGGTGAGATAGCCGATGATCTCGCCGGTCAGTGCTTGAACAGTCGAGACGGCCAACTTGTTGTCGATGGCAACATCGTCGGACAGGGAAACCCGATGCACGCCGATAGAGCCCGGCTCGGCAAATCTTTCAACGCCACCGACGAAGGCGAAGGCGCAAGCCGACGCGCACTCGGCGGCTCTGATCTGTATCGTTTTTGCATTCAGGAGGCGGAGGGCCCGGCCGAACCTGATCGCTGCGACCACGTTTCCGCCGGGCGAGTCAAAGGTGACATAGCTCGGCTGGTACTGCGTATATTCGTCGACAAGCGTCATCGCATCGTCGGAACCCTCGAACACGCCTTTTATCGTCAGGGCGCGCTCTCCCGGCGCGGTCTCCAGACGTTGGTAGGAAATGGCCGCATGCCCCTCCCCGGCTATGGCGACGAACGCCAGCAGCATCGATATCAACGAGACGAATTTCCGCATTCTTCCCCAGCCCTCGAGCACCCGTACTTCTCCTGTCGTCATTCGCAGCATTGCTTGCGCATGTCTGTATAGCCGGACGATGAAAATTACCTGCTCCACCCCAGCCCCATCCGCGACCGGCCAAAACCGATAACGGTCCGAAGAACAATAGCTTCGCAGAGAATGTTGACAGCTGCCCCAGCAGCTCAGATCAATGCACAAGGGCGATCTTCTGGCAAGCGTCACAATCAGGAGTGATGAGACAAGGTAAATGCCGCCCCTCGCCGAAAAGGATCGCAGTTCACCAGACATCATAGACGCGTGCAATTGATATCGGCTATGTCGCCTGGACCGAGGCATTTGACCAGTGAGGCAGTTCGTGACTTCTTCCTATGACAACCACGCCCTTGACCTGAGGAATGATCCCGATTTCTTCGCCCTTCTTGCCGGCAGCTACCAGCGCATTGTCGGCCGCCGTCTTGTGGAGGATGGGCAAGGGCCGGACTGGCTTTACAGCCAAGCGCCTTTCGTGGTCCTCGCGCATAATACGCTGCCCGACCCGCGCTTCATCTATGCAAACAGGACTGCGCAGAACTGCTTCGAATATAACTGGGACGAATTCATCATGCTGCCGTCGCGACTATCGGCCGAGCAGCCTGATCGCGCCGAGCGCCAGCGGCTGCTCGATGCCGTCACGCGCGATGGTTTCGTCAATAACGGCCGCGGCCTCAGGGTCGCGAAATCGGGCCGCCGTTTCTGGGTCGAAAATTTCACTGTCTGGCAGCTTATCGATGAGACGAGCAAGCGGTTGGGCCAGGCTGCGATATTTTCATCGTGGCGGGACGCGTAGTTCCTACGGTTTCACGCGGTCCGGATGCGCTGCCTGAAAGGCGGGGAGTTCAGCGCATCTGGCGTCGATATCGCTGATGCGTCTGAAAGCAGTCATATCAACGCCCCAGCGGCGGGCATTGTAGACTTGGGGAACAAGGCAGAGATCGGCGATCGACGGCCTGCCGCCAAAGCTGAACGCGCCATCGGATTCGCCGAGCATGATCTCCAGCTTGCGAAGTCCATCGCCGATGAAATGCTTCATCCATTCCTCGCGAGCCTCGGCCTTGTCGGTCAGCGTCAGAAGATGCGAGACGACATGGAGGTTGCAGATCGGATGGATGTCCATGGCCATCGCATATGCGAGGGCGCGCACTCTGTGGCGATCGAAGCTATCCGATGGCAGCAATCCGTATTCCGGCCGAGACTCGGCCAGATATTCGATGATGGCCAGCGACTGTGTCAGCGTTTTCCCATCCATCACCAGTGTCGGCACGAGCCCCTGCGGGTTGAGCGCGAGGTAGTCCGGCATCTTGTGCGCACCGTCGAGCAAGTTGATCGGCACCGTCTGATAGTCGAGGCCCAGAAGATTGAGCGCGATCCGCACGCGATAACTCGCCGATGATCGCCAGTAGTCGTAGAGAATGATCTCGTTCATCCCCCGGCAGCTCCCTCGTATCTTCCCACCATCTGCTCGATTGCCCCGAAGATCGAATGGCCGGCATGATCCTTCATCTCGATGCGGACCTGGTCGCCGAACCTCATGAAGGGGGTCTTCGGCGATCCGCTCTCGATGGCCTCGATCATTCTCAATTCGGCAATGCAGGAGTATCCATCTCCTCCCACGCCCACCGGCTTGCCGGGGCCGCCGTCGAGCTTGTTGGAGATCGTGCCGGAGCCGATGATCGTACCGGCCACGAGGTGGCGGGTTTTGGCGGCATGGGCAATCAGCTGGCCGAAGTCGAATGTCATGTCGACGCCGGCATTCGCCTTGCCGAACGGCTTGCCATTCAAGCTTACGAGCAGCGGCAGATGCAGCTTGCCGCCATCCCAGACGTCCCCAAGCTCGTCCGGCGTCACCGCAACCGGAGAAAATGCCGAAGCGGGCTTGGACTGGAAGAAACCGAAGCCCTTGGCAAGCTCCTCCGGGATCAGGCCGCGCAGCGACACGTCGTTGACGAGCATCAGCAGCTGGATGGCGCCGCGCGCAGCCTCGGGGCTGGCTCCCATGGCAACATCGCCGGTGATAACGGCAACCTCGCCCTCCATGTCGATCCCGTAGGCCTCATCCGCCACGAGGATCGGATCGCGCGGCGCGAGGAAACCATCCGAGCCGCCTTGATACATCAGCGGATCGGTCCAGAAGCTTGCCGGCATTTCGGCGCCGCGCGCCTTGCGCACCAGTTCGACGTGGTTGACGTAGGCCGAGCCGTCGGCCCATTGATAGGCGCGCGGCAAAGGCGATGCGGCGTCGTGTTCGTGAAAGCGGATGGTCGGCTGAGCCCCCGTCTCGATGCCTTCGGCAACCAGCCGAAGTCTCGGAGCGACATGCTCCCAGTCGTCGAGCGCCGCCTGCAGGGTGCGGGCGATGTGGCCGACCTCTGAACAGCGGGTCAGATCGCGGGAAACGACGACGAGGCGGCCGTCCCTGGTGGAGTCCTTCAAGGTCGCAAGTTTCATGTCGCAGTTCCAGTGCCGGAGGGGCGGATCTTCATTTGATGCCCGGGGTCCCATCGAACTTGCGTTCCAGGCCATCCCAGCATTCGAGGTAATCCTCCTGCAGCGTTTCGAGCTCGGCTGCGTATTTCGTCAGCTGCTGCGGGTAGCGGGTCTCGAACATGAAGGCCATTGTGTGATCGAGCTTCACCGGTTTGAGTTCGCTGTTGGACGCCTTGTCGAAGGCGAGCGCATCCGGCCCATGGGGCAGCATCATGTTGTGCAGGCTGATGCCGCCCGGCACGAAGCCCTCCTCCTTGGCGTCATACTGACCATGGATCAGGCCCATGAACTCGCTCATGATGTTGCGGTGGTACCAGGGCGGCCGGAAGGTGTGCTCGGCGACCAGCCAACGCGGCGGAAATATCACGAAATCGACATTCGCCGTACCCGCATCTTCGGTCGGCGCAGTCAGCACCGAAAAGATCGACGGATCGGGATGATCGAAGCTGATCGCGCCCACCGGCGAAAACGTTCGCAAGTCATATTTGTAAGGTGCGTAATTGCCGTGCCAGGCGACCACATCAAGCGGCGAGTGGCCGATCTCGGTGACATAGAATTTGCCGCACCATTTCACATGGACGCGGCAGGGTGTTTCCTTGTCCTCAAAGGCGGCGACCGGCGTCTTGAAGTCGCGCGGGTTTGCCAGACAATTGGCGCCGATCGGCCCGCGGTCCGGCAATGTGAATTTCGCGCCGTAGTTCTCGCAGATATAGCCACGCCAGACCGTCTGCTCGCCGACTGTCGTGACCTTGAACATCATGCCGCGGGGGACGAGGCATATCTCCAGCGGCTCGACGTCCATGATGCCCATTTCGGTGAACACTCTGATGGCGCCGAGCTGCGGCACGATCATCAGTTCGCCGTCAGCGTTGAAGAAATAATCGTCGACCATGTCTTCGTTGAAAACATAGGCATGCGCCGACATGCCGACCTGAGTCACGGCATCGCCTGCCGTAGTCATCGTCCGCACTCCCTTGAGAAAGGTCAGCTTCTCCTCAGGCGCGGGGATGGGATCCCAGCGAAGCTGGCCGAGCGGCAGCGAATGTTCGTCCAGGCAAGGCGCGGTTTTCCAGAGCGGATAGGAGGCGTTCGAGAAGCGGCGGCTGTGACGCACGCTCGGGCGAATGCGGTACAGCCAGGACCGTTCATTCGTCCCGCGCGGCGCGGTGAAGGGCGAGCCGGAAAGCTGTTCGGCATAAAGGCCGTAATTGCATTTCTGCGGGCTGTTCTGGCCCTGCGGCAAAGCGCCGGGCAGCGACTCCGTCTCGAAGTCGTTGCCGAAACCCGGCATATATTTCAGCCTGTTTGCCGTCGCCGCTTCCGCATCGGCGGCCTGGATCGATGTCTGGTCCATGCTCAACTCCTCTCCGAAAACTCTACTGCGCCGTAGAGTTTACTCCGCTGCCGTGCCGATGACACCACGCTTGATCTGATCGGCTTCGATCGACTCGAAAAGCGCACGGAAGTTGCCTTCGCCGAAGCCCTCATCACCCTTGCGCTGGATGAATTCGAAGAAGATCGGGCCGATCACCGTCTTGGAAAAGATCTGCAGCAGGATTTTCGTCATGCCGCCGTTCACCACACCTTCGCCGTCGATCAGAATGCCGTGCTTCTTCATGCGGTCGATCGGCTCCCTATGGCCGTTCACACGCTCATAGGACATATCGTAATAGGTCTCGGGAGGCCCCGGCATGAAGCGCAGGCCGTTATCAGCAAGCCGGTCGGTCGCTTCGTATATATCCTCCGTTCCGACGGCGATGTGCTGAATGCCCTCGCCCCGGTACTTCTTCAGATATTCCTCGATCTGGCTGGTGTCGTCCTTCGATTCATTCAACGGTATGCGGATCTTGCCGCAGGGCGAGGTGATGGCGCGGCTGACGAGGCCGGTGATGCGCCCATCAATATCGAAGAAGTGGATCTGCTTGAAGTTGAACAGATTGCGGTAGAAATCCCACCACTTGTCCATGTTGCCGCGGAAGACGTTGTGGGTGAGATGGTCGAGATAATAAAAGCCAATCCCGGTGGGATTCGGATTGGGCTCGCCAAGCCAATCGAACTCAGCCTCGTAAGCCGATCCCTTTGCCCCATAGGTCTCGACGAAATAGAGCAGCGAGCCGCCAATGCCGACAATCGCGGGAACGTCGAGCACTTTGTCATTTCCTTCATAGGGAACGGCGCCATTCGACACGGCGTGATCGAAGGCGTGCCTGGCATCGACCACGCGCCAGGCCATCGATGGAGCGCAGGGACCATGCTTTGCGACGAAACGGGCCGCATGGCTGCCGGGCTCGGCATTGAGGACATAATTGATGTCGCCCTGGCGCCAGACGGTAATGTTTTTCGTCTTATGCCTGGCAACCGCTACATAACCCATGCGCGTGAAGAGCTCGCTGAGCTTCTCAGGCTCGGGGTGGGCGAATTCGACGAATTCGAAGCCGTCGGTGCCGGCCGGATTGTCGGCGGTGATTTCCGACGGAGGTGCATCATGCGGGAACGGACCCATTTTCTTTTCCTCCAGAGGAGACTGCATTTTCTATGCAAACTATGGCTCAAAACACGCGCAAAGTTCTTGCGTTCTTGATGCAGGAGGAACAAATTATGCACGACCTGTGAGCATTATGGAGATTTTGCGCAATGGATGAGCCCCTCGACAAATTGGATATGCGCCTCCTCTTGGAACTTCAAAAGGATGGCAGGCTCACGAATAACGAGCTAGGTGAGCGGATCGCGCTTTCACCGTCGCAATGCTCACGCCGGCGCACCAGACTGGAAGCCGAGGGATATATTCGCAGCTACCGTGCCCACCTCGATCGGGAGAAGCTGGGGCTCGATATGCTGGTGGTCATTTCCGTCACGCTTGCGACCCACAACCGAGACAATGCCCGCCGATTTTCGCAACTGATCAACGGCCTGCCCGAGGTTCTCGAAGCCTATGCGCTGACCGGCGAAATGGACTATCACCTCAAGGTGGCGACCCGTGGGCTCGCCGATCTGTCGAAGTTCGTCAACGACGTTCTGCTGCCGCACGAATCCGTGCAGCACGTGAAAACCTCAATCGTGCTCGACACGCTGAAAACGTTCGAAGGCTATCCGGTGATGACGCCGGGCAGCCGGCATGGCGACAGCGCGCGATGATTTCGTCGCCGTGCTCAGAGCGGCAGTTCGGTGGAGAATTTCAGCTCGCGCAACACGAAGCTCGATACGACGGTTCGCACATGCGGATTGCGCATGAGATAGCGGGTCATGAAGGCTTCGTAGCTTTCGACGTCCCTCGCCCTTATCTTCAGCATGTAATCGAAGGCGCCCGACAAGGCGTAGCACTCCATGATCTCCGGCCGCTCCAGCACCACTGAAGCGAAAGAAGCCACCGCCTCCTCATGGTGATCCTCCAGCGTGACGTGGGCAATCACGCAGAGCTTGAGATCGAGTTTGCCGGGATCGAGCAACGTCACGCGCTTACGGATGACGCCGTCGGCTTCGAGTTCCTGGATCTTCCGCCAGGCCGAACTCTGCGACATGCCGGCCTTTTCAGCCAGGTCCGCCAGCGACAGGGTGCCGTCGGCCTGGATCAGCTGCAGAAGCTTGCGGCGGAAATTCCCAGTTTCTTTCATTTTAGCCGTCGCATTCGAAAATATCGCCCACCACTATGGCGATAACCGGCATGAAAGAAAAGAAAATCCGGCAAACACGGAGCATAATGGCAGAAATATCGCCATTCCCGGGAGGATCAGCCAATGACCAAGGAAAGCAGCTACACCGCCAAACTGCCCGGCCCGGACGGCCTGTATGACTACACCCCCGAAGAAGATGCAATCTGGGGCGAACTCTACCGGCGTCAGATGAAGCTCTTGGCCGACAAGGCTTGCCAGGAATATCTGGACGGCGTCAAATTGCTGGGGCTCAGACCGGAGAAAGTGCCTCAGCTCCTCGATGTGAACAGACGCCTGAATGAGACCACCGGTTTCGGCGTCGAAGGCGTGCCGGCGCTCATTCCGCCTTCGCGCTTCTATGAACTTCTGTCGCAGGGCAAGTTCCCGCTGGCGACCTTCCTGCGCCGCCGCGAGCATATCGATTATATTGAGGAACCGGATCTGTTCCACGAAGTGTTCGGCCATTGCCCGCTGCTGACCAACCAGAGCTATGCCAATTTCGTCCGGCATTTTGGCGAAACTGCCATGCACCTCGGCAAGGGCTATTCATGGCATCTGTTCCGGATTTTCTGGTTCACCGTCGAATTCGGCCTGATCAACACACCGCAAGGACGCCGATGCTTCGGCGCCGGTATCGTCTCCTCGCCGAGCGAAGCGAAGGCGGCAACGGAAGGCACGGCGTGCGAATTCCGGCCGTTCGATTTGATGAGCGTGCTCCGGACGCCCTACCGCATCGATATCCTCCAGCCGATCTACTATGTCATCGACAGCTTTGCCGATCTCGAGTCGATCGTGGAGCAGGATATCGGCGGCGCGATCCTCAAGGCGAAATCGCTGGGAGATTTCGCCCCGGCTTTCGAAGCCAAGGCTTCGTAATCCTGACGCGGCGGTAGCGTGTGAGTAGTCGTCAGATCCTGCGTTTCACTTCGGATCGGCGGAGCTGCGATTGACGAATTCGACGCGGACGCCCGGCTTGACCATGCCGGCCAGCTCTTCGGCGTCCCAATTCGTCAGCCGTACGCAGCCATGCGAGCCGATCTTGTCGATGAGCTTCGGCTCCGGCGTCCCGTGTATGCCATAGGTCGGCTCCGTCAAATCGATCCAAACGCTGCCGACCGGACCGTTCGGTCCCTTCGGGATTGTTAGAACCTTGTCGTTCTTCCCCTGCTTGAAGTTGCGCTTCGGATCATATCGGTACACTGGCATTCGCGCGACACCCTTGACCTTGTGCTTTCCTGAGGGCGCCGGATTGTCCTCGCTGCCGATGGTCGCGGGATAGACGGCAAGCAGCGATCCATCCTCGCCATAGGCCAGCACCTGCCCTGCCTTCTTGTCAGCCTCGATGCTTTTGACCTTGCCTTGCCTGGGAGGGCCCGGATTAACGACCCACACCTTGTCGCCGGGCGCGAACTGCGAACCCGGGTTGAGCGCGTTCAAGAGATCGAGATCCATGTGGAAGCGCTCGGACAGCTTCTCCGCAACGCTGGTATAGCCGAGGCTCTGCATCTTTGCCTTCTCGCCGTAATCCTCAGGAATTCTGTCAACGAGCCCCGTGGCGTCCTCCGGCGAGACGACATAGCTTTCGATGATGGCCGAATTGTCGTCCAAGCGGGAGGCGACATCCGGATCCGGCCTGCCGTCGACAGGAAGCTTGTTCATCGCCTCGAACCCGGCCACAGCCTTGTCGACGTTCTCGCCGGAGAGACCATCGATCACGCCGGGAGAGGAGCCGGCACGGTCGAGCAGGACCTGGAGGCGGACGATCGCCGGATCCGGATCTGACGGCGACAGCTTTCCTTTCCCGATGTCGGCAAGGGAAGCGGCATTGATCGCTTCGGGACGAAGCTCCCGCGCGACGGCGCCGCCAACGGAGAGGGCCAGAGCGAGCAGCGACATCGGCAGGGCTGTTTTCATGGACAACAAATGGCCGACGTGGGAATTTGTTCCCACGTCGGGCCGGCGTTGTCGACGCAGCATCTACAAGTCCGCGAGACTCCGGTCACTGCGCCTTCGCTTGCTTCCTGGCTTCGCGTGATCTTGCGGCGTGCCGGGCGGGCCTCAGTTCTTCGATCGTCGGCCGCCACCATTCGGCATTTCGACGGGGAGACGTTTTCGCAGGCCAGGTACGGACAAGTTCGTCGAATGTCGGCACCCGCCAAACTCCCCAGAGATGATCCTCGGTGACACCGGGATAGAAGTCCGCGACCAGAGCCGGATCGACCAGTTCGCCGGTGATATAAGTAAAAACAACGATCCCATACGCGGTCGCCACCGGACGTCCTGTCGGCGGCAGGTCGTCGGCCGCAAGGGGGTAACGGCGTCGCTTGCGTTCCGCTGCGCGAAGCCTGCTGCGCACCTCCCCTTCGGTTCCCTTCCGCTCCTCGGCACGCCGTCGCCTCTCCTCCGGTTCGTTTCTGCGAGCCGCCGCTTCGATGTCGGGCCATCTGCGTCGCAGTTCCTCATAGGATCGAAAGGGCACGTGCCATATTCGAAGATCGCCGTCCCATAACGAGAACGGCACCTCGCGCAGCTCATCGACGACAGTTTTTGAATAAGGCGTGCGGATTCGAAAGCCGGCCTTGCCGAGTTCCAGATATGGACTGTCGATGGGATCGAAGGCGAAGGCATCGCGCCCCTTCGCATCCGCATGCGCGTCGGCTTCGGCCTCCAGCTCGGCAAGCCATCGACCGATGCGACGGGACGCGGTTCGGCCGGGAACGAACCAGGCTTTTCGCACGTCGTTCCAGCGGGCACGAGGGAAACGGTTCCGGAACTGGTCGACCGTTATCCTGTCGTAAGGAAAGGAAACCTCTGCACCTGGCTTCGGCTCATGGTCACCGAGCGACTTCTCGTCCCGGTCAGCGGGCGATTTTGTTTCGATCATAGGGGGAGAACGCTCCCGCGCCAGGATCGGTTTCCTCGGGCCGTGCGTCGCCTTAACGACGCTAGTGAACCGTCTTCGACGGCTTCTGCGGGTGCGAAATGTTATGCAGCGTCGCCATGAGCTTTTCGAACTCGTTCAAGACACGGTTGAACTCGGCGTCCGGCATCGTGACGATTTCCGATACCGTCGAAGAAACCGACGCGATCAGTTTATCGATCCAAACGCAGCGATCGGCCGGCACATTTCCGAGAATATCGCGACGAAGTATCTTCAACTCGCGAAGAATGCGAACGATAAGGGCTCCGCGCTCCGCCCTGCTCAAGAACGGAAGCCTTGTCTGCGCTTGGTGGATTTCTGCTATCAGCGTCGTCGCCATCCCCGCTCTCCGCCCCCTCAAATGCAACCGGATATCACAACCGGTGCGATTACAACACGGACTTTAGTCTGGCTAGGCGGCACGGTTCCATTTTGTACGCGCTGCCCCTCCATGGTTAATTGCTCGTCGCGACCAGATCCGACATGTCGCAATTGCGGCGTGGACCATCCCATGGCTGATAGGTGTTGTCTTCCGGCCGATACGATCTGTATCGGGCGGCACATCGGGCTGCCGCCTGCGCATTGACTTTCGTGCGGCCGTCTTCAGGGCTTGCGGCGATATTCTGCTGGAACGGTGAGGAGCATTCGCGGATCTCGCCCTTATAGGATCGGTAGCTGTTGGTCACAGGATCGAAGGAACGGTAGCGCTTGGCGCACCAGGCAAGGTGCTCGGCGGCGAATTTTGGCTGCGGTGCCTGCAGTTCTGTCGACGGACGAGCGGGTTGCGAAGCCATACTTGGCGCGACGGTCGCCGGAGCCTCGGTGACATAGCTGGAATAGACCGGCGGAATTCGCTCATAATGCTGCCGACGTGGATCGACCTTCACCGGACTCGTCGTCCATAGATCGGGGGCGGCAAGGTCCGTGAGCGCGGGCGGTCCGGAATCCGCCACCACATGCGAGGCAACGGAGGCCGCTGCCATGCAGGCGCCAACCGAGCTGACGATGCCGAAGGCGACGGTCGCAATGGCATTCATCAGCTCGCTCCCTGCTGTTGTGCCTGGGGGACCCAGACACGCGGCCCGGCGCTGCTGTGACCGCCGGTGGCGACCAGCACGGCGATAATGCCGGCGATCGCCAAGAGGATGGCGATCAGCGGCACGGCGAGACCAGCGGATTTCTCTTCGGAATAGATCATGTTCCCTCTCCTCGATCCGTGCGGCCGCACGACGACGCTGCCGTCCCTCGTGCGGCCAACCTCAAAGCTGATGTGCGAAAGGAAGACGCGGCAGGGCCACGTGAACAATCACGTCACTTGATCACCTGAATCACCTTGCGGGACGAGGGTTCGACAATGACACGCTCGTCATTGACCACCGCGTAGGCATATGTCGGATCGTCCGGAACGGGGGTCACCACGACCGTTTCCGGCAGTGGCTGGCCGACGACCACCTTTTCCTTCACAACGACGCGTGCCGACGGTGCCGGAGCCTCGCGGACATAGGTGACGACCTTCTCAGGCGGCGGATCGATCGCCGTGCCGACGACTGCGCCGGCAACGCCGCCGATGGCAGCACCGGCGGGACCACCGACGATGGCTCCGGTGATTGCGCCACCAGCCGCACCATTCACGGTCGAGGACTGGGCGAATGCGACACCTGACATCAGGGTCATGGCAGTTGCCGCGCCTGCAATAAGCTTGAAGAGCATCTTTTCCTCCTTGCCTTTCAATGCGGCCTGCTTGCCGCTGCCAAACCAACTTGCTGGCAACGAGGTCGTTCCACGCCCCGGACCTCGGTCTGAGGCATCCCGGCCCTTGGTCTGGATTTCAATATTCGTTGGCGGCGCTATTCTCGAGCCGAACGCCATCGCATCGCCGGCTTGGGCAGGAGGCCGAAGGAGATGACACGATCCAACCGCCGGGAAGCTGGACGCAGGCGCCTGGCCATGCGTCTGCCGCAAATGCGGACGCTGATCATGCAGGCACGGGACCCGTGGCAGCTCGAGCTTTTCGAGGCCTATCAGATGGCAGTCGAAGCGCGTGATCGGCTTAGAAGACGACGGTTCAATTTGAAGCTGGTGCGGGAATATGACGAAACCTGTGTCGAGATCGAACAGCACGTCATCGGCGCGATCCATGCCCCTCCCCACCCCAACGACAGCCTCATCCCCTAATCGGCGACCGTCAGTTCAATCCAGGCGGCAGGGCAATGTTGTCCGTACGAGCCCCGGCACCGGCTATCCGCGCGCAAGAGGATGCCGGAAGGGGTTAAGGGGTCCGGCCGGAGACGACCAGGGCGCTCATGCTGCCGCAAGGGCGGGCGCCATGGCGGGACGCCACCCGCTCGGCCACCTCATCAACAATCTCCGACATGCGCTCCGGTGCCCGCGATTCAATTTCTCCGCTGAGCGGCGTGCCCCGGCAGAAAGCGGTCGCGACATCATGTGCTGTGGCCGCGGCAGAGGTCAGTTCGAGCCGTTCGCAGGAAACGGCCTCGAAGCCCGCCGATGACACTTCAGCCTTGATCGAGCCAGGGTCGAAATACGAATATGGCAGGCGCCTCAGGAAATCTGGAGGATCCGGCGGGAAGATGCCTGCCAGACATTCGTCCACACATCGTGCGAAATCGTTGGCAGCAAGCGAATCCCACGTCGAAAACAGGAAATTGCCTCCGCTCCGCAACACTCTCTTCGCCTCGCGATAAGCCTTCGGCTTGTCAGGAAAGAACATCACACCGAACTGGCACGCGACGAGATCGAACATCAAATGGGCGAACGGCAGATCCTGCGCATCCGCGTGCATCCAATGCGTTCGCGACATCGTCAGAGATGGTGCGCCGACATCGATCATCGCCTGGCTGAAATCGGTGGCAACGATCTCGGCCGTCGGATCGAGCTTCGCCCGCAGAGCGCGGGTCAAAGCGCCAGTCCCCGCCGCGACTTCGAGCACGCTGACCGGCTTCGACCGTTCGGCGACGATTGCCATCTCCGACGCGTAGGGCTCGAAAAGAATCGGTACGAGAAGGGCCTGGTAAAGGTCGGCGACGCCTGCCCCGAACGGTGTGGGTGACGCGACAAATGCGGCGTCTGCGCCGCCTTCGATGTTCGCAGAAGTTGTCACCATAAGCCTCCAAACCCAACTCCATCAGAACTGAAATATGGCTGAACCCGCTGTTGTCCACGGGGACGGACCTTGGTCCCAGGCCCCTTCGACCGAAGTCCCCGTAGAGGAACGACCGCCTGACCGCGTCGTTTGAACGATACGTAAGGAGATCCGCACATGCCCCAGAGGAACAGATCCCATGCCAATGACGCTTGGAACATCTCCGTCATCGCCCTCGTCATCGTTCTGGCCGGCCTTCTCTATGTCTTCGGCGCAGCCATGTCAGGCGATAGCCTCCAATTGACCGAGAGCATCAGAGGCGCAGAGGTCTTCGATACCAGGAATCTGCCCTGATCCCGTCTGGAAAAACTCTAAAGACGCGGTAGGTTAGTCGGCAAAGTCTCATGCCGGTATCAAAATGAATTGGCTTCGCCGCTGGAATGCCCGCTCACTCGCCTCGCAATTTTTCATCGCGGGTGGTTTGGTCTCGGTCGCCGCCATGTTTCTGGTGGGCATTCTTGTTACCCATCTGATCGAGGAAGCCGTCATTCATAATTCCGGCGCGGCGACGGCGCTTTACGTCGACAGTGTGGTGGCGCCGCTGCTTCCCGACATGCAAACGGAATCTCTGCTGGACGAAGGCAGCGCTCAGGCTCTCGACGAAACGCTCGGCCAGGGGGCGCTTGGCAGGCGCCTTGTCTCTTTCAGGCTGTGGCGAAACGACGGCACCATCCTCTACTCGAACAACAAGGAACTGGTGGGCCAGAAGTTTCCCCTGAACGCCAAGCTGCAGAAGGCATTCGCCGGCTCGCTCGTTGCGCGCTACGAGATTGCCGATGACCCGGAAAGCGGTACCGAGCGCGCGATCGGCAAGCCGCTGATGGAAATCTACAATCCGGTTCTCCAGCCGTGGTCCGGCCAGGCGGTCGCTGTGCTCGAATTCTACGAGACGGCAGAAGGCCTCGGCGACAGTCTGGCGCACGCGAGGCTGCAGAGTTGGGGGGCCGTCGCCGCTCTCACAGGCATCTTTTTCCTCGTTCTCTCCGCCCTGGTGTTTCGGGGAAGCCGCACGATAGAAGCACAGCGCAGGGATCTCAAGGAACGGGTCAAGGAATTGTCTGCGCTGCTGGCGGAAAATCGCGGGCTGCAGCGGCGGCTGCAGCGCGCCTCGCAGCGCGTGGCGGCGCTGAACGAAACATATCTGCGCAGCATCGGCGCCGATCTTCACGACGGTCCGGCACAGCACATTGCCTATGCTTCGCTGCGGCTGGACAGCGACTTATTGATCAACGCATCCACCGAACCCGAAGCACGGGAAAAAGAACTTGCCTGGATACGCTCGAGCCTCGCCGAAGCCATGACGGAAATCCGCAATATCTGCAGTGGCCTGGTGCTCCCGCAGATCGAAAAGTCGTCGATCACCGAGATCGTGCTGCGGGTCGTCGAAGCGCATCGGCACAAGACGGAAACCGTTGTCGAAACGATCATCGACGAGGATGGACCCGAACTCGCCGCTGCCGTAAAGATCTGTATCTATCGCTTCGTTCAGGAAGCCTTGAACAACGCCTATCGCCATGGCGGTGGCGTTCAGCAGACCGTGAAAGCCGTGTCGCACAATGGTCATGTTTGTGTGGCGGTCAGTGATCGTGGCGATGGTTTCGACCCGACGGAGGTGAGGCCGACAAGCCTCGGCCTGGTGGGGCTGCGCGAACGCATCGACAGCCTGGGGGGATCTTTCGATATCGAGACGGGCGAAGGGGGAACGACCGTGACCATGACCTTCGAGCCTATGGAAGCAGGAGACTAGAGATGACACCAATCACCGTCGGGGTCGTGGACGACCACCCGCTTTTTCGCGAGGGCGTAACGCGCAGCTTGTCGGAGATGAGCGACTTCGTGGTCATTGGCGAAGGCGCCAGCAGCGAAGACGCCGCCATGATCGCCTCGAACAACCGCCCCGATGTGATGCTTCTCGATGTTTCGATGCCCGGCGGCGGATTGGCTGCGATCGGCGATGTCCTGGCGCTGAGCCCGTCGACGAAAGTGCTGATGTTGACGGTGTCGGAGGAGGTGGACACGCTGCTCGGAGCCCTGCAGCAGGGCGCGATGGGCTACGTTCTCAAAGGTGTCGGCTCCCGCGGTCTCGCCGAAGCGATTAAAACCGTCCTCAGCGGATCGCGATATGTCTCGCCGACGATGTCGGCGAAGGCGATGGAAAATTCGCTGCAAAACGGAAACTCCGACAAGAACAGTCTGACGCCAAGGGAGCGCGAGGTGATGGATCTCGTCGCCCAGGGTCTGTCAAACAAGCATATCGGCCTGCGCCTCAACCTGCAGGAAAAGACCGTGAAGCACCATATGACACAGATCCTGAGCAAGCTCGGCGCTTCGAACAGGACCGAAGCGGCCCTGCAATGGCGCGAACGGCGATAGCGCCTGGTCGATCTGCGATCCCTACGGCGCCGTTTTCCGCATTCTGCCTCAGCGAAGGAAATTGCTCAGCCGGTTTGCGTCGCCAGCCGTCGCCTGCCTGCTTATGATCGTCCTGCCCTTCGAGTCCTTCATGATATAGCGGCCACTGCGAAGGCTTTCGGTGATGCCGTTCGCGTGGCGAACGTTGATCGACCCATCGGTGCCTTCGGTCGCTCTGGCCTTCGATCCTGTCGGCGACGAGGCTGATGAGGAAGAGGATCGGGCGTTGCTGTTGGAGCTTCCACCTGCGCTGCTGCCGGAACCGCCGTTTCCGCCCCCATTGCCACTGCCTCCCCCGTTGCCACTGCCTCCGCCGTTGCCATTCCCTCCGCCGTTGCCGCTTCCGCCACCGTTGCCGTTCCCGTTATTGCCGTCTTTTGCCTCTGCGTGTTTCACCGCCAGAACGCGAAGCGAGCCATCGAGATTGATTGTCACAGGCGATGCGGCAACCACCAAGGCGACAGCCGCGCTGCCGCCCAATCTCAGAAAATCCCGTTTCGAGATAGTCAACGCCATTCCCTTGTTCATCCGTTTTTCGCCGTTCCTACGCTTATGGAAGGCCTTGAGGATTTTCGCTTTTCCGAAGCCTAAATGCAACCGGACCTAGGTACTAAGAAAAGGCAGGACTTTGGTCCGGCATGCAGTGGATGCGCCCCCAAGCGATGTCATCACAAATACTGCCTCGGCGCGTATATTGTCGACATTGTCGCCGTGGTATTGCTGGATGAGGCGCAGACGCATTTTTCTGGAACTTCTTTCCTCGTCATCGCTTTGATTATCAAAGTGCAACAGAGGACACCGCGATGCCGAACCCGAATGATTCACCCGCCGTCCAGTCCCTGCGAAAAGAGCAGGCAGAGCAGCGAAAACAGTCCCGAAAGGGCGAACTGGACAAAGCGATCGAAGACACGTTTCCCGCGTCTGATCCTGTTTCCGCCACTCATACCTCCATCCCCGCCGGTCGCAGCGATGTCGAGGCGGCTGAGCGGGTGAAGCGGGAGCCTGATCCGACCGCGCTTGACCAAGACTATCCGCTGGTCGATCAAGCCCTACGCTCCACCGGCCAAATTGCCCGCGCCTCGGACAGATTCGATGCCGACCGCGAGGAACTGCGCGCGCTTCAGAAAGAAGCCGGTCGGATGGCGGAGTCCGCCTCGGAGCTGGCGTCCGGAACAGCCCGTCTGGCAAAGGCGGAAGCTAGGAGTTTCGTCCAGGACATCGAGGATCGGATCCGCCGGCAGCCCCTGACGGCTGCAGCGATCGTCGCCGGCATCGCCTTCGTCTTCGGCGCGACGCGCTGAGAGGACCACGATGGCGAGCCAATGGACCGGCGGCTGCCTGTGCGGATCCTGCCGTTACGAATTCGCCGGCGATCCGCCGCATTCGGGATACTGCCATTGCGACCTGTGCAAGAAAGCGACCGGAGGTCCTTTCGCGGTTCTTGTCCAGGCCAAGGTTGAAGATCTCGTCTGGATAAAAGCTTCCCCTGCCGTATACCGATCCTCACCCATTGCGACACGCGGCTTTTGCGGCAAATGCGGAACGCCGCTCTTCCTTCAGTATGACGGCGACGAACTGATCCGCGTGACGGTCGGCTCGCTCGATCGCCCCGAGAGGATTCGCCCGGCGGGTCATTACGGCGTGGAGAGCCGGCTTGACTGGGCCGACTGCGGGCGCGGACTACCGGAGGAGGAAACTCAGGAGCGCTTCTGAAGCATGCCGCGCAAAATCATGCTGCGGCTTTGCAGCGCTGACATGCGTTTAAAGTAGACCGGTGACGCGCGACAAGTGAACCTGTTAGATTGCGCCAGCTTCCCGATCTTGCCAGCACCGCTTCGCATGAGCTCTCATGAAAATCGCAACCTACAATGTCAACGGGATCAACGGGCGACTGACCAACCTGCTGCGCTGGCTGAAGGAGGATGGTCCCGATGTCGCCTGCCTTCAGGAACTGAAAACCGACGACGCCAGGTTTCCGCGAAAAGAGCTCGAACGGGCCGGCTACGGCGCGGTCTGGCACGGGCAGCGATCCTGGAACGGTGTCGCGATCCTGGCAAAGGACACGACACCGATCCTGACACGGCGCGGTCTTCCGGGCGATCCTGATGACACCCACAGCCGGTATATCGAAGCCGTCATCGAGGGCATGCTGATCGGATGCCTGTATCTGCCGAACGGCAACCCCTTTCCGAGCGCCAAGTTCGAATACAAGCTTCGCTGGTTCCGTCGCCTGCACGCCTATGCCGCCGAACTGCTCGAAATCGAGGTGCCTTCCATCCTTGCCGGCGATTTCAACGTCATGCCGACGGAGATCGACGTCTACAAGCCGGAGCGCTGGCGAGACGATGCGCTTTTCAGGCCCGAAGTCCGCAAAGCCTATGCCCGGCTCGTCTCCCAGGGTTGGACGGATGCCATCAGGCATCTGCATCCGGACGAGCGCATCTACACCTTCTGGAAATATTGGCGGAACAGTTTTGAGCGCGACGCGGGGCTTCGGATCGACCACTTTCTGCTCAGCCCGACGGTGGCGCCGTGGCTTCGATCTGCGACCGTCCGGCGCAAGCCGCGGGGGTGGGAGCATACGAGCGACCACGCACCCGTCATGATCGAGCTCGATATTCCCGCAGCTGAAGCCGGGTGAGCGGCAATGCCATCGATCGCAGAATATCGGGGAACCTGCGATGCCTGCCGGAGTTTGCCTGCAAAGGAGATTGTCCGATGCGCACGAAGCCCATTCCCGATTCCGTCAAGCTTCCACCGAAATCGTTGAACGAGGATACTCGGGACGGCGAGTTGCCCGAAGCCAATATCGACGACCAGCGCAAGCCTCCCGTCAGCATGGGCATCTGCCGCGAGGCGGGCGACGGCGTCCCCGGCTCCGACCCTGAAGGGTCGGCATTCCTGCCCCGCAATTCTCCAACCGGAAGTGATCGTCATGGGCGAGAGCAAGAACTATCTCAATACCGATGAAATCCGGGCCGGCGATCAATTGTCGCCGAAACCGATTACAACATCGCCTCATTCGCCGCCGTCCAGATCATAGATGCGGCCCGTCAACCAGGCGGGCCAGTCGCGTTCGAAAAAGGATCTGGCGCCTTCGTCCAAATTGCGGTTCGGACGGGTTGAAAGCCTGATCTCATCGCCGTCGAGCCTAACGACGATCTGCTCCTGGCGATGCGCTTCGCTTTCCTTGCGGAAACGATAGTCCTCCAGTGGACCGGCGCTCGCCTGCGGAAGGAATTCGCCCTCCGCATCGCAGATCGCGCGTGCACCCCGACTGCCGCCGCCCCTGCCAATGAAGAAGTCGAGCGCGCTCAGCACCGCTTCCGAGGCGAGCGCCATGTGCCGCCATTGCACACCTCGGACCGCTTCGGCCGCGCGGTCGTAGGCGAGGCCATTGGCGCGGACTTTGGCGTTCAGCGCCCGCGCTTCGACCAAGGCCTGGCGGACGCTCATTTGATCGCAGATGATGCCCGCCTTCTCGCTCATGCGCGCCTGCACCGCCGAGCGGACCGCTTTGACGGTGAGCGGGCTTTCAGTCCGCAGCGCGGAGAGGAGATCGGCGATGCCCGCCTCTGCCGCCTCCGGTACCGGTCCTGCGGCAGCCCGCTTCGCCCCGCCGCCGGCGCCGATGTGTTCGGCCACCCTGGTGCCGAAGACCTGTCCGGCATTCAGCGCCGCTCCACCGGGCCGTGTTACCCCATGTGTCCCTGCCGCTTCCCCGACCGCGTAGCAGCCCCTAAGATTGGTGCGGCCCCAGCTATCGACCATGATCCCGCCGTTCATGTGCTGGTTGTTGACCGCGAACTCCAGCGGCTCTGCGGCAATATCGATCTTGTAGCGGCGATAGAGTTCGATCGCGAGCGGGTTCATGTGCTTCAACCGATCGATCGGCATTTCCTGATCGGCGCCAGCCTTGCCGAGATAGAGACGGACGTCCTCGTCCAGCCGTTCCAGGCTGAATGGCAGGTCGCCGGGAACGGGCAGAGGATTACGATTGAAGTCCATAAAGACGCGTCGACCCGCTGCGGTCTCACGGTAAATGGCGAGATCGACCAGGCTCGAGCCGAAATCAAGCAGGCGCGTCGCGTGGAACGGCCATTGATAGCCCTTACGGAAGATGTTTGACGCCAGCTCCTGGGTACTTCGATAATATCCCGCCAGGAAATGGTGTTCGGCGCCTTCGCCGTCGACCGAATAAATGTGCGGAATCGCCTGGACATATGTTCCGGACAGATTCCACGGGAATCCCTCCCTGCGCGTTCCAATGCCGAACTGGCTTTCGGTCAGGTTGACGAGTTCCACGCCCGCTTCCAGCGCCAGTCCGAGGGAGCCGAAGCAGCCGTTGGGATAAACGCTGTCACGATAAAGTTCGCCTGGGCCGCCGGCTGCGAGCACGATCACGTCACTCACGAACAAAGCGATGCCGAGCGGGTTTTCCTGCCTACGGTCGCCGGCGCGCATGACGAGCGTGCCGACGACGTTACGCTCAGCCCCCTCGCCTTCGATGAGGATTTTGACCGCGGTGGTCTGGTTGTAGACCGGCACGCCCAGTCGGATCGCCTCCTCCGCCAGCACCTTGACCATCAAGCGCGAGGTGCGCGGGCCGCAGCTGGTGGCGCGGCCGACCTCGTCATGGTCGGTCTGATATCTCAGCGTTCCGCCGAGCGGATCCTGGGGCAGCGGCAGCCCCAAGAACTGCAGCGATGCCATCATCCGTGACGAGCCGACCGCTTCGACATAGGCCGTGTCCTCGTCCATCGCGCCGCCGCTGCCGATGGCGCGGGCCATCGCCCGGTAATTGTCGCCCTGGTCGGCCGTGTTCGCGGTGTGGAGGGTTTGCTTGTCGGAGCCAGAGCAGGCCGAGGTTCCGCCCCAAGCGCTTTGGCTGATAATGACGACATCGACGCCGCGCCGCTTCATTTCCACCGCCGCACGCAAACCCGCAGCGCCAGATCCGACGACGACGCAGCCGGCTCGGTAGATCGGTACGTCGATGCCAGCCAGGCGGGCTCGACCGGAAGCAGGCGGCTCCGGCGGAAGCCGCGGCATATCGACATCGGTCAGTGCGTCAAGAATTTCCTGCGGAACATCTATGGTCATCGGCGCGTCACAATCAATTGAGCGGGATATCCACCCAGCGTCTCTGCCGGGAGGACTCCATGCAGGCGTCGACAATCTGGCAGATGTGGTGGCCGGTATCGAATGTCGGCCACATCGGCTTGTTTGCGACGATCGATCTTATGACTTCGGCCACCTCGATGATCTTGCTTTCATTGTAGCCTATGCCGAAATTCGGCAGCGGAAGGAAGGCCCTGAAGGTGGGGTTCTCAGGCCCGACGTCGATCTCGCGAAAGCCCCGGCGTCCCGTGCTGTCGTCGTTGGAGTAAAAACGCAACCGGTTTATCTCGTCATAGGTATAGGCGATGCTGCCTTTCGTTCCGTAGACTTCGTAGGTCTGCATGAATTTGCGGCCGGTGGCGACGCGGCTGAAGTCGACGATGCCGGCGGCGCCGTTTTCGAACCGGCACAGCAGGTTCGTCGCGTCGGGATTGGTGATATCGGCCCAGGCCTCGTTGCCCGACAGTTTCACCTGCTCCCCATAGGCAAGCCCCTCGACGATCGGCCGGCGCGGGGTGACGATGAGATTGTCGGCGATCAGAGAGCTGACGCGGCCGACAAGGAAATCCATAAAGCTGAAGATGTGCGAACCGGTATCGCCGACGATCCCGGTCGGCGCGAGCTTGCCATCGGCGCGCCACATGAACGGTGCTGTGGGATCCCCATACATGTCGACGTGCTGGCAGCCGCGAAACAGCTTGACCTCGCCGATTTCACCGGATTCGATGATCTCTTTCGCCAGATCATGAACGGGGTTTCGGGGAAAGGCGTGTCCGACACGGGTAATGACAGCCTTTTCTCTGGCGATCTCGGCCAGCTCCAGCGCTTCGTTAGCGGTATTTGCCAGCGGCTTCTCGCAATAGACATGTTTGCCGGCCAGCAGGGCCGCCTTGGCCACCGGATAGTGCAGATGGTCGGGCAGGCAGATATCGACGAGATCGACTTCGGGATCGGCAACCGCCAGCTTCCAATCCTGGTAGATCCTGGCCCCCGGCGCCCTGTTGCCAATATCCTGCGCTACGTCAGGGTTGCTGTCGACAAGCGCAACGATCCGCGCCGTTCCATCCGACACGCCGAAGAAATGCGGAAAGGTCTGATAGGCCATCGTGTGGACCTTCCCCATCCAGCCAGAGGCGCCAAGCACTGCAACTTTCACTACAGACATTGTCGTTACTCCTTAGCGTATTTCGGCGCGGGCCCGCGGCCTGGTATCATTGCGTTCATAGGCAAAGATCGCCGACGGCAGCGCAGGCAGGCCCCGGATGAGGTCCGATCCCTTTTCGCCGACCATGATCGTCGGCGCGTTGGTGTTGCAGGACGGCACGCGCGGCATGACGGAAGAATCGCAGACCCTCAGGCCTTCGAGGCCGTGCACCTTGAGATCGAGCCCGACAACAGCGTCAGGCCCTGTTCCCATCTTGCAGGTGCCCACCGGATGATGGTCGGTCTTGGCACTGGCGCAGCCATAGTCGAAAAGCTGCTCGTCGGTCATGACCTTCGGTCCCGGCAGCCTTTCGGCCATGACATAGGGTTTCAGCGCCGCCTGCTGCATGATTTCGCGGGCGATCTTGAGCCCCTCCAGTGACATCTTCCTGTCATGGGGATCAGACCAGTAATTGGGATCGATCAAAGGAGCCACAGCGGGATCGGCGGATGAGAGACGCACCGTCCCTCGCGAGCGCGGATGCAGATAGGCCGAGTTGAGCGTGACCCCGGCATTTTTAAGCCGCTCCACGCCTGCTTCGATGCCGGAACCCAGGCCGAGGTGGAACTGAATATCGGGAGACCGTGCGTTAGGATCGGCATACCAGAAGCCGCCGGTCTCGAAGAGCGACGAGGCGACCGGACCGGTGCGGAACAGGACATATTGTATCCCCGCCCAAAGCGTACGGTGCAGCTTCGCGACGCCGTCATAGGTGTGATCGCCGGTGCATTCGGCGATAACGAACAGATCGAGATGGTCCTGAAGATTGCCGCCAACGCCAGGCAGATCATGGAGGGGCTTGACGCCCACCGCAGTCAAATGATCGGCCGGCCCTATGCCGGACTGCAACAGGAGCTTCGGCGATCCGATCGCGCCTGACGAGACCAGGACCTCGCGTTCAGCGCGCACGACCTCCAGGCCGTGTCCGGTGGCGATCTCAACGCCGACCGCGCGGCCTGCCTCCAGCAGGATACGGACGACACGCGCGCCCGTGCGGATCGTCAGATTCTTCCGGTTCCTGATCGGCGAGAGATAGGCAAACGACGCCGACGACCGGCGGCGATTGCGCTGGGTGAGCTGGTAAAATCCGACGCCGGCCTGCTGGCGGCCGTTGAAGTCGTGATTGTAGGGTATTCCAAGCTCCTGTCCCGCGCGGATATAGGCGTCGCAGATCGGCAAGGGTGCAGCCGGCATCGAGACACCCAGCGGACCGCCATAGGCGTGGTAATCGTCGGCGAAACGCTGATTGTCCTCCGCACGTTTGAAATAGGGCAGGATCGAACGGTAGTCCCAGCCCGCGCAGCCATCTTCACTGGCCCAGAGATCATAATCGGCCGCGTTGCCGCGGGTGTAGAGCTGCGCATTGATCGACGAGCCGCCGCCGATGATCTTTGCCTGGGTATAGCGGAGCACCCTGCCCTTCATGTGCCTCTGGGGAACGGTTTCCCATCCCCAGCTGGCGACGCCCTTGGTCATCTTGGCAAAGCCGGCGGGCATGTGGAAAAGAGGATTCCAGTCACCTCCGCCCGCCTCCAGAAGCAGTACCTTGACATCGGGATCTTCGCTGAGGCGGCTCGCAAGAACACAGCCCGCAGGGCCGGCACCGGTGATGATATAGTCGAATCCCATTTTACTGTCCTATTTGAAGCCGGCGCGCGCCAACGGATCTGCCTGTGTCTGCAAGTCTGTCGACGCGATGTGATGGGCAACTCTGAGCGCTTGGCTGGCGACGGTGAGCGCCGGATTGACCGCAGCCGATGTGGGCAGAAAACCGGCGTCGACGACGAAAAGATTGCCGTGATCGTAGGACCGGCAGTATGGATCCAGTGGCGCCGTTGCCGGGTCGTTTCCGATGCGGATCGTTCCGCACTGATGGGACGGCGTGCGTTTGTCGAAGGGTCTGGACAACACGATCGGAAAACCGATCGACCGCAGGATCGCCTTCAGCTTGGCGACCAGCGCAAGATGCGCGTCCCAGTTGGTCCTCTGCCATTTGAGGACGATCCGATCGCCATCGACCATCACGCGGCTTTCGGGATTCGGAACGTCCTCGCTCATCGCATAGAAGTCGATGGCATGGTCCGTCATGAAACGCAGAAGCCATTCCGGCGCCTGCGGCAAAGAGCCCTTAAGGACCTTTTCGGAAATACGCCCCAGCAACTGCACATTGCCGAGCGGCGGTCCGCCCTCCCCGTCCGAGAGATAGAAGTCGTTGAAGGCGAAGGTCTTCTGGTAGACGGCGGTGTTCCTGAAGCGCGGCGAGACTGCTATCACAGCCGAGGCGTTGTGGTTCATGAAGTTGCGGCCCACCTGATCGGAAGAATTGGCGAGCCCCCTCGGGAAGCGGTCGTTTTTCGAACGCAGCAAAAGCACGGATGACTGCACCGCACCGGCGGAAAGGATGACGATCCTGGGCGAGACGGTCAGCGTCTGTCCGTCCTTGACATAGGTGACCCGGTCGATCCGGTTCCCCGCCCCTGTGTCGAGCCGTATCACCCGCGCATTGGTCTCAAGCCGCACGTTCTCGTGTTTCAGCGCCACCGCGAGGGCTGCGGTCTCGGCATCCATCTTGCCGTCTCGTGAATGCGGATGTGCATCCCAGGGCGTACGTGCCTTGGAGAGCCAGGCCTGGAGATCCAGACCGAGCGGCAGCGAAAACGGATGCAGGCCTTTCGCCTTGAGGCGTGCCCTGACTTCGGCGATCGGCGCCTCGTCGGGCACGGGCGGGAATCCGTAGGCAACCGAGTGATGCGGTTCGGTCGGATCTTCGCCAAGAGTGCCGCGGACCTGATACATCAGCTCCGCCTGCGAATACCATGGCTCCAGCTCTTCATAGGGAAAGGGCCAGGCGGGCGAAACGCCTTCCCGATGTTCGATGACCCCGAAATCTTCCTTGCGATAGCGCGACAAGACGGCGCCGTAGAATTTCGAATTGCCGCCGACATTGTAATAGTTGCCGGGGTTGAAGCCCCTGCCGTCCGCCTCGTACCAGGTTTCCTTCGGCCGGAAATGCCCACGCTGGAAGATGGCGCGCTGGTCGCGATTGACTGGAAGATCGGCGATATGCTCGCCGGCTTCGAGGACCAATATCTGCGCACCAGATACAGCCAGGCCGGCAGCAACGGTGGCGCCGCCGACGCCCGAGCCGATGATGACGATGTCTGGTGAACCGCTCATGTCAACACCTTGCCAATCACGCGATGCGGGCCTGGCTGTCCGGGTCGAAGAACACAGCCTTGTCGAGATTGAAGGCGAGGCGTGTGTGCTGGCCGGGTGCGATGCCGGCATCGGCGCGCAGTCGGGCGACCACTTCCTTGCCGCCGAGCTTGGTGACGGCGAAGGTGTCGGAGCCGGCGGGTTCGACGACCTCGATCAGGCAGTCGCCTTCGGTGAGCGAGCGGGCATTGCGGTCGGCGCCGTCGGGGTCGGTCAGCGCCTCGGGGCGGATGCCGAAGATCACCTGCCGGCCGGCATAGGAGGAAAGACCGTTTGCAGTTGTCGTGACCGGCAGCCTGAGCGGAGCGGCGTTCGGCCGCTCGAGCGAGACGGCGAGCCCACCGGCGCCGTTTTCGACCGAGGCCTTGACCAGGTTCATCGCCGGTGAACCCATGAAGTCGGCGACGAACATGTTGGCGGGATTGTTGTAGATCTCGGCCGGCGTGCCGAACTGCTGGACGATGCCGTCCTTCATCACGGCGATGCGGGTGGCGAGCGTCATTGCCTCGATCTGGTCGTGGGTGACGTAGACGATGGTCTTGCCGGTCGCCTGATGCAGTCGCTTGATCTCGATGCGCATGTCGACGCGCAGCTTGGCGTCGAGGTTGGAGAGCGGTTCGTCGAACAGGAAGAGCTTGGGATCGCGCACCAGCGCCCGGCCCATGGCGACGCGCTGGCGCTGGCCGCCCGACAGCTGGCTCGGCTTGCGGTCGAGCAGATGGCCGATCTGCAGCACCTTGGCGACCTTGTCGATCGCCTGCTTGCGCTCTTCCGGCGGCACGCCGCGCATCTCCATGCCGAAGGCGATGTTGCCCGCCACCGTCATGTTCGGATAAAGCGCATAGGACTGGAACACCATGGCGATGTCGCGCTTGGAAGGATGCAGGCCGTTGACGGCGCGCCCGTCGATCCGGATCTCGCCCGCGGTGATCGTCTCCAGCCCGGCGATGGTGTTGAGCAGGGTCGACTTGCCGCAGCCGGACGGGCCGACCAGCACCAGGAAGCCGCCCTTTTCGAGTTCGAGATCGATGCCCTTGAGGATGTCGACAGCGCCGAAGCGCTTTCTGAGGCCGGAGATTTCCAGGAAAGCCATGGGTTACCCTTTGACTGCGCCCGCCATCAGGCCACGCACGAAGTAGCGGCCGGCGAGGATATAGACGATGAGCGTCGGCACGGCGGCGATCATCGCCGCCGCCATGTTGACATTGTATTCGACCACCCCGGTCGAGGTGTTGACGACATTGTTGAGCGCCACCGTCATCGGCATGGAGTCACCGGTGCCGGCATAGGCCGAGGCAAACAGGAAGTCGTTCCAGATATTGGTGAACTGGTAGATGACGGTGACGACGATGATCGGCAGCGAGTTCGGCAGCATGATGCGGCGGAAGATCTGGAAGAAACTGGCGCCATCGACCTGGGCGGCCCGCACCAGCTCGGTCGGGAAGGCCTCGTAGAAATTGCGAAAGAACAGCGTCGTGAAGCCGAGGCCGTAGACGACATGGACGAAGACCAGATTGACCGTCGAATTGCCGAAGCCGAAGTTAAAGCCGGTGGCGTTCTGCAGCGTCACCCCGAAGCGACCGAGCGAGCCGAGGATGGTCGCCATCGGCAAGAGCACCGACTGGAACGGAATGAAGCAGGCAAACAGCATCAGCCCGAACACCAGCGTATGGCCGGGGAAGCGCCACTTGGTCAGGACATAACCGTTCAGCGCGCCCATGAAGGTGGAGATCGCCACCGCCGGCACCACCATCTTGATCGAGTTCCAGAAGTAGCCCTTGATGCCGGCGCAGGTCAGCCCGACGCAGGCCTCGCCCCAGGCCTTCACCCAGGGATCGAAGGTCGGCGCCTGCGGCAGCGCCAGCATGTTGCCGTTCTGGATCTCGTCCATCGTCTTGAACGAGGTCGTCAGCATGACGAAGAGCGGCATCAGGTAGAGGACGGCGAAGATCACCAGCAGGCCGTAGATGACGAGGCGGCCGATCCAGCGGGCGCTGTTGCCGCGCTCCGCTCCTGCGCCCGCCGCAGCCGATGACGACGTGCCGATCGAAGAGGTGAGGCTGCTCATCGGGCCTTCTCCTTCAGTTCGGAATAGAGATAGGGAACGATGATCGCCGAGATTGTCATCAGCATGATGATGGCGCTGGCCGAGCCGACGGCCATCTCGTTGCGCTTGAAGGTATATTCATACATGAAGTTCGACGGCAGCCAGGCCGAGCCGCCCGGCCCGCCCGAGGTCAGCGCCACCACCAGGTCGTAGGACTTGATCGCCATATGGGCGAGCACGATGAAGGCCGACAGGAAGATCGGCCGCAACAGCGGAATGACGATGCGCCGATAAAGCTGGAAGGGCGACGCCCCGTCGATCTGCGCCGCCTTCATGATCTCGCCGTCGATGCCGCGAAGACCCGCGAGGAACATCGCCATGACGAAGCCCGACGCCTGCCAGACACCGGCGATGACGACGGTGTAGATGACGAAGTCCTTGTTCTTGATCCAGTCGAAGTGGAAGCTCGTCCAGCCGAAGTGGTGCAGCGTCTGCTCCAGCCCGAGGCCGGGATCGAGGAACCACTTCCAGGCCACCCCGGTGACGATGAAGGAAAGCGCCATCGGATAGAGGAAGATCGGCCTGAGCAGCCCCTCGCCGCGGATCTTCTGGTCGAGCAGGATCGCCAGCAGCAGGCCAAGTGCCAGACAGATGCCGACATAGAGGAAGCCGAAGATCGCCATGTTGGTGATCGAAGTGTACCAGGAGGATGGCGGGTCGCTCTCGAAGGTCCAGCGCCACAGCCGCTGATAAGCGCGCGCGCCGGTCAACGCATAGGAGGGGAAGGTCTTGGAATTGGTGAAGGAGAGATAGGCCGTCCAGACGATGAAGCCGTAGACGAAGATCAGCGTGATGACAAAGCTCGGCGCCAGCACGATCTTCGGCAGCGCATCCTGCAGCCGGCCCCTGAGTGAGACCCGCGTCGCTTGCCGCGGCGTCAGAACCGGATCGGTGGTCGCAACTGTGCTCATGGAATGTCATCTCCTCCCTGTATGTCGTCATGGGGGGCTGGCCCGCATGCCCCTCCCCGCATGATCGCCCCGCATATCCGTCAGGGGCTGCAGCTTCCCCGCGACGACGCGGGGAAGCGTGTTCATCGGCGGCGGCCTCAGCGGGCGTCGTCGATCGCCTGGACGAGCTGGGTCACGGCTTCGTCCGAGCTCTTGATCTGGCCGTGGACGAACTTCGAGACGACGTCCTTATAGGCATTGGCGATTGCCGGAGGCGCGCCATAGCCCTGGGCGAGCGAACCGAACAGCGTGCCGCCCTCGTTGGCGGCCTTCAGATCGGCGATGCCCTTCTTGCCGCAGGCGTCGAAGTCGGTGTCGGGAACGTCGGTGCGGGCCGGAACCGAACCCTTGACGACATTGAAGGCCGACTGGAAGCTCTTCGACAGCGTCGCCGTCGCCAATGCCACCTGCGCCGCCTTGCGGTCGTCGGGAACGTTGAACATGCCGAACATGTCGGAGTTGTAGATCACGCTGCCTTCGGTGCCGGGGAAGCGGTAGCAGAGGAAGTCTTTATCCGGCGTCTTCTTGGCGGCGACGAATTCGCCCTTGGCCCAGTCGCCCATCACCTGCACCAGCGCGTCACCCTTGATGACCATCGCGGTCGCCAGGTTCCAGTCGCGGCCGGAGAAGTTCGGATCGACATATTTGACGATCTTGGCGAGGTTGTCGAAGGACTTCTTCATCGTGTCCGACTTCAGCGACGCCTCGTCGAGGTCGTTGAAGGCCTTCTTGTAGAACTCCGGCCCACCGGTCGACAGCACGATGGAATCGAACATCGTCGCCTCCTGCCAGTTCTGGCCGCCGAGCGCCAACGGGATGACACCGGCAGCCTTGGCCTTGTCGAGCAGCGCGATCAGGTCGTCGAAGCTCTTCGGCTGGGTGCCGCCGATCTTGTCCATGACAGCCTTGTTGATCCACAGCCAGTTGACCGAATGGACGTTGACCGGGGCTGCGACCCACTTGCCGTCATAGACGGAGAACTTCTGCAATGCCGCCGGCACCGACTTGTCCCAGCCTTCCTTCTTGGCCGTCTCCGTCAGGTCACCCATCACGCCGGCCTGGGCATAATCGAGCACGGTGTACCCCAGCATCTGAGAGGCCGTCGGATAGGTGCCCGCCGCCACCATCGCCTTCAGCGCCGTCATCGCCGCATCACCACCGCCGCCGGCAACCGGGACGTCCTTCCAGGCAAAACCTTCCTTCGATAGATCCTGCTTCAGGACGTTCAAAGCCGCTGCCTCGCCCCCCGACGTCCACCAGTGCAGCATCTGCACTTCCTTCACGTCGGCAGCGCGTGCGGAGACGCCGGCGCCGGCCACGGCCAGTGCGATCACGGCAGTCATTGTCAGAAACTTACGCATCGAAGAACCTCCCAGTTCCCGTTTGGAGATGCGGGACCCATTCCCGCACCCGATCACCCGCCCTCCTCAGGCGTAGTTTCGTCGCTGGCGAAGCCAGCCTCAGGTTCGCGGCATCCACCAGTTGGTGCGCTTGCCGATATGCATGTTCAGCGTCTTGGTCTCCGTATAGTCCTCGACCGCGTGGCGGCCGAGCTCACGGCCAAGGCCGCTCTGCTTGTAGCCGCCGAAGGGCAGTTCCGAGGCGCCGTCCATGAAGGTGTTCATCCAGACCGTGCCCGCCCGCACTGACCGACCGATGGTCAGGCAGGTATCGAAATCGCGGCTCCAGACACCGGCCGAGAGGCCGTAATCGATGGAATTCGCGATCCTGATTGCTTCGGCAGTCGTTTCGAACGTGAGAACCGAGAGGACCGGGCCAAAGACCTCTTCGCGCGCCACCGCCATGTCAGGCGTGACCGCTTCGAGGATCGTCGGCGACATGAACTGCCCCATGCCAAGGTCGAGCCTCTCGCCGCCATGCGCGATCCGAGCGCCGCTGCTCCTGGCGCCGGCGACATAGCCCGAGATCTTCTCCAGATGCTGCGGCGTTATGATCGCGCCGACCTGCGTCGAGGGATCGAGGGGATCGCCGACCTTGACCGCCTTCGACAACTCGGCAATCCGCCTGACGGCATCGGCAGCGATCGACTTGTGAAGGATCAGCCGCGAGCCAGCATTGCAGCACTCGCCGGCATTGAAATAGGCACCGAAGACCGCGGCATCGATGAAGGCGTCGAGATCGGCATCCGGGAAGACGATCTGCGGGTTCTTGCCGCCCAGTTCCAGTGAGACCTTCTTCAGCGTCTGCGCAGCATTCGCCATGGTCAATTTTCCCACGCCCGTCGAGCCGGTGAAGGAGACCATATCGACGTCGGGATGAGACGTCATGACCGCGCCGACCTCAGGTCCCGTACCGGTGACAATATTGACGACACCCTCGGGAATGCCTGCTTCCTGCAGGATTTCTCCGAGCACGAGCGTCGATCCCGATGTCAGTTCAGAGGGCTTGACGACGGTGGTGCAGCCTGCGGCAAGGGCGAAGGGCAGCTTCTGTCCGACGATCAGGAACGGGAAATTCCAGGGCGTGATGATCGACACCACGCCGATCGCCTCGCGCAGGACGACGCCGAGCGTGCCGTCCCCAAGCGTGTTGTAGCTTTCGCCGTGAAGGTCGCGAGCAAGAGCCGCCGCATAGCGCCATATGTCGACGGAGCCCGCGATCTCGCCCTGAACCTGGGTGATGGGTTTCCCCGCCTCGATGGCATCGAGAAATGCCAGTTCTTCCGCACGCGCCGCGATCAGATCGGCAGCCCTGAGCAGAATGGCCGACCGCTCGGAAGCGGTCATTCGCGGCCATGGCCCGAGATCGAAGGCCTTGCGGGCGGCGGCGATGGCGCGTTCGGCATCGCTCCTGCTGCCGGCCGGGAAACGGCTGACCACCACACCATGGCTCGGCGCGACGCGCGCGATCGGATCGGCGGCGCCGGCTTCCCATTTGCCGTCAATCAGCATCTTGAAATCGCGAGCTTTGTCATTGCTAAGCGCGGTCGGATTGACGAGAACCGTCATTACCATTCTCCCTTGAATTTTGCCGGGCGCTTTTCGCTGAACGACGCAACGCCCTCCTTCAGATCGCCGGTCTTGGCGGCGAGGATCGAGCCTAGGGCTTCGACCGCGGTTCCATTGTCTTCACCGTTCGCCGATGCGATCATCAGCTTGACGATCTCGATAGCGGCCGGTCCCCGTGCGGCAATCCGCTCGGCATAGTCCCTGGCAGCCGCCAGCGCGTTTCCCGTCGGAACCACCGCGTCGACGATCCCGAGCAGACGCGCCTCCTCGGCGGTAAAAATCTCGCCGCCGAGCGCCATGCGCCGGACGGCCTGCGCGCCAAACCGGCGCACGAGACGCTGGGTGCCGGACCAGCCCGGCACCATTCCGAGGCCGGTCTCCGGCAGGCCGATCTTGATGTGTTCCTCTGCGATGCGAATATCGGCAACGCCGGCCAGTTCGAGCCCGCCTCCGAGGGCGTGGCCATTGAGGGCCGCGACCAGCGGCACCCTGAGCGTCGCCAGTCTATCGAATATGCGGTGGCCGTGCCGCACCCAGGCGTGGCCGAACTCCTGAGGCAGCATTCCGCCCCAGGCCTTGATGTCGCCTCCGGCGGAAAAGCCCTTTCCTTCGCCGGTGAGAACGGCAGCGCGCACATTCGGGTTCGCCTCCACCGCGTCGGCCGCCTCCGCCAAGGCTTTCAGCATATCGAGATCGAGCGCGTTCAGCTTCTCCGGCCGGGAGATCGTCAGCGTCGCGACATGGCCATCGATATCGATCCTGACCGATCCACTAGCCATTGAAGGAGCCCTCCAGCGCCCGCGCCCTCCTTGCCGGAAGCGAGAGTCCGATCTCAGCCTCCCGGAACAGTGCGGCGTCCATCACCTTCAGGTCGGGCGCGACGATCAGTCGGAATTCGGACTGCTCGAGGATCTGGGTTTGCAGATCGACGCCGGGCGCGATCTCGGTCAACACGATGCCCTCAGGCGTCAGCTTCATGACGCACCGCTCGGTGACATAGGTGATATCCTGACCCTGCTCGATTGCGCGCCTGCCGCTGAAGGTGACGTGTTCGACCACGTTCACCAGCTTCTTCAGCTTGCCTTCCTTTTCGATGAGGAGAGCTCCGTCGGCGATCGAAAGCTTCGCACCGGCGTTGAACATGCCGGAGAAGACTATCTTCTTCGCCCGCGCCGTGATGTCGACGAAGCCCCCAGCGCCGGCGGTGACATGCGGCCGGAACGACAGCTTCGAGACGTTGACCGATCCGTCCTTTCCGATTTCGAGGAAGGACAACAGCGACGCATCGAAACCAGCGCCCTGGAAATAGGTGAACTGATAGGGAGACGGCATATAGGCGTCGGCATTGGAGGCACAACCGAAGGCGAAGTCGAGCAGCGGCACACCGCCGACCGCGCCCTGCTCGATCACCCAGGTGACAGCGCCGTGCAGCCCCTCCTCCAGCAGAATCCGTGGCACGTTGGCCGATATTCCGAAGCCGAGATTAACGCAGCTTCCCGCCTCTAATTCCTGCGCGACACGGCGCGCGATGACCTTCTGGACATTGAACTCCGGAACGCGGAAGCTATCGAGCGGGCGGAAGATCTCGCCTGATATTGCCGGGTCGTACCCAGTCTGCGTCGTCTGCTTCTGATCGGGATCAACGATCACATAGTCGACCAGCATTCCCGGCACGCGGACGTCATGGGGCTTCAGAGAGCCTTCATTGGTGATACGCTTGACCTGCGCGATGACGATGCCGCCATTATTGCGGGCGGCAAGCGCCTGATCGAGGCCGCCGAGATAGGCGCCTTCATGTTCATAGGTGAGATTGCCGCGCTCATCGGCTGTCGTCGCGCGAATGATCGCGACCTGCGGGACGATCGCGGGGAAGAACAGCCAGTCGTCGCCCTCGAAGCTGACGCGCCTGACCACCGGATCGCCCGAAGCGAGGGCGTTCATTGCGCAGCCCTGCCGCTCGGGATCGACGAAGGTGTCGATGCCGACCTTGGTCAAGACACCAGGTCGCTTGGCGGCGGCCTCGCGATGGATGTCGAACAGGATGCCGGAGGGAATATTATAGGCCGGGATCTCATTATTGGTGATCATCTGCCAGATCAACGGCGGCTCGGCCGAGGACGGTCCCGAGGGATAGGAACCGCCGATGATGCGCTTGAGCAGACCTTTCCTCGCGATATGGTCGACGCCCTTGATGCCGCTCATATCGCCGGCGGCAATTGGGTGAAGGGTGGTAATGTGACTGGGATGACCGGTCGCTTCGAAACGCTCGCCGATCGCCTTCAGCATCAGGTCGGGGCAACCTAGACCGCTCGACGACGACACCGTAACGACGGCGCCATCCGGGATCAGCGCGGCCGCTTCGGCTGGTGTGAGATGCTTCTTCATGTGCGTCACTTCGAACCCCGTTTCAATTTCCCGCTCTGCCGGCCCTTATCGGCGCGGCTGTGCCGGCTCCGCAACTTTCGCGGACGACGAGCCGAACGGCTGTCGTCACCGTCTCCGCTTCGGCCTTGCCCGCATTGATCTGCTTGAGGAGCATCTGTGCGCCGCGACGCCCGATGCCCTGCGGATCGACCGAGACCGTCGTTAGCGCGGGAACCGCCGCCTGAGCCTCGATGACGTCGTCGAAACCCACGACGGCGAAGTCGGCGCCAGGCTCCAGACGGCGCGAACGCAATCCGTCGCAGACTCCGAAGGCGACGGCATCGTTGAAGCAGACGGCCGCAGTGGGCCGGTCGCCAAGAGCGATCGCTCTTCCGATCGCCTCCACGCCGCCCGCTCGCGACGGCGCGGACGAGATCACGAGTGCCTCGTCGTATCCGAGCCCGGCCGCCTCTATTCCGCTGCGGTAACCGGAAAGGCGATCGTCGAAGACAGCGGTGTCGGGAAAGCCGCCGAGAAATGCGATGCGCTTATGACCGAGACCCACCAGATGCTGAACGGCGGCCATCATGCCGGCCCGGTTGTCGGAGACTATCGACGAGACCTTGGCGCCAGGCAGGTTTCGGACGACAACCACGACGGGAATGCCTGCCGAGACCAGCGGCTTGAAGTCGGCGGCATCGGTGGCGCGCGCCGGCGAGACGATCAGGCCCGAAATGCCATGTTCGCGCATCGATGCGACAACCTCGCGCTGCCTGTCGATGCTCTCGCCGGTGTTCGACAGGAACTGCACGAAACCGGCCGACTGAACGACCATATCGACGCCGACCGCCAACTCCGCAAAGAAGCTGTTCGTCAGATCGTTCACGACAACTCCGATGATCCTCGATTTGGAACCGGCCTGCCGAAGATTGGCTGCGCCGCGATTATAGACGTATCCGAGCTCGCGCATCACGGCATTGACCTTGGCACGCGTCCCCTCATTGACCAGGGAGGAGCCCTGAAGCACGAGCGACACCGTCGACTTGGAGACGCCGGCGGCCTTCGCAATGTCGATGACGGTCACCCGCGCCTTTGTCACTTCACCCTCCCGACGTCATCGTCGACTGGTGCTTATTTATTTGGAACGTTCCAAATATGTCAAGAGCCATTTTAATTAGGGTTGCTCTTTATTGGCCTTTCTCTCTCCCCATCACGTCACGAGCGGGGACTTTGTTTTTGGAACGATTTAAATCATGGAAACAACCCGACAGGCTTTTCCCAACGTTGCGAGTTCGGGCCAGCCTGCGAAATCTCTGGCTCTTCAAGTCTGAGGATGAATCGCGGCAGATGTCGTGGATCGATTAGGTTGATGCAGAATCGCGACGCATTTTTGCTGGAATTGCTCTCGAGGAATTCCCTCCCGGAGGTATTAGCGAAACTTTATCGTTTGTGGCCAATGCTAGGGATAGGGGACGCGCCAGATCTAAAGCGGGGCCGGAAATGCCGCATTCGTTTGAAGCCATTCTGGAGAACCTGCCGCAGGGGATCATTCTCCTTGATTCTGCCGATACGGTGACGGCTTTCAATTCCCGTGCGCTTGATATTCTCGGCCTTTCCGACGGCACTCTGCGCAGAGGAATGAATATCGACGGCCTGCCCGGCACCGCCGACTGCCGTGCAGCGGCTTGTTCACGGTTGACTACCGGCAGGCCGCACACCTCGCAGTTTGCACTGGCCAACGGACGGATGATCTCATTGACCTGCGCCCCGTCGAGAGCGGGAAGCTGGATCCTCAGCTATGAAGACATCTCGACCCATATCCGCGTAGAAGACAATCTGAGGGAACAGCATCGCCGGTTCGACGCAGCTCTCAGCAATATGCCGCATGGGCTGTGCATGTTCGACGCGACGAAGAAGCTGATATTGTGCAACGCATCCTATGCACGGATGTACGATCTGCCGGATTTTTTGACTCGGCCCGGAACGTCGCTGGTGGACATCCTCGCCTATCGAAGCCAACAGGGAAATGGTCCGGCCGATACCGCCACCTATTTTGACGTCGTCTTCGAAGCGACGGCACTCGGCGCACCGGCGAGCCAAAACATCGCGCTCACCGACGGGCGCATCATCAAAATCACCCACAATCCGATGCAGAACGGCGGATACGTGGCGACCCACGAGGACGTCACGAAGACCGTGCGGCTTGCGGAAGCGCTGCGCCGCCATCACGATCAGCTCGAAGTTACTGTGCAAAACCGAACGGCGGAGGTCGAACGGCAGGCGCGCGAGCTTGAGCGGATGCTCGCCCAGGAGCGGAGCATCAACGAATTGCAGCGGCAGTTCGTGGCGATGGCATCACATGAGTTCCGCACCCCGCTTGCAATCATCGATGCTGCCGCTCAGCGGCTGCTCCGGAAAGGGGGCGCGGTCGAGCCCGAATTTCTCAACGACAAGGTCGAACAGATCCGTGCATCGGTGAACCGGATCGTCGATCTCATGGAGAGCATCCTGACGGCCGGACGCCTCGATACCGGCAAGATCGATATCAGTTATGACGCCTGCGCCGTGGGAACGTTGATCAGAACCTGCTGCGAGCGGCAGTCGGCGATCTCGAAGACGCACGGCTTCGTGCTCGACATAGACGGGCTGCCGGAATTCATCGATGCCGATCCCCGCAGCTTAAGCCAGGTCTTTACCAATCTGCTCTCGAATGCGGTGAAATATGCGCCAGGAACCTCCGAAATTCGTGTTACGGCATGGGAGGAGACGGGCAATATCAAGGTTTCGATCAGCGACGATGGCGTGGGGATCGATGCTGAAGACGTGCCCCGGCTGTTTCAACGCTATTTCCGCGCGCGGACCTCGACCGGGATTGCCGGAACCGGTATCGGCCTCAATCTTGTCAAGCAGATCATCGAACTGCATCGAGGCTCGATAGAGGTGCGAAGTGCAAGAGGGTGCGGATCCACCTTCACCGTCACTCTTCCCATCAAGAGAGCCGCTGACATTCTGGCGAGCAACGACGTTGCCTGATCATTCAGGCCCTCAAACGGCGTCCTGTACGGCCGAGGGCTCGTTCCCGAACTGACTGCGCAGGATTGCTGTCCGGCATATCTACCCTATCCTTCTCGCAATAGAGGAGGACCATGTCATGGCTTTCATTCACACCCCGGATGCATCCGCCAGCGAGAGGACGACGTCGATGTACGCGTCGGCCGAGGCGAATTATGGTTATCTGCCGAACATGTATCGTGCCTTCGGCCACCGGCCGGAGGTGATGGAGAGCTGGGCGGGGCTGCTTTCGAGCATTCGCGGCCATATGAGCCTCAGGCGCTACGAATTGGTGACGCTGGCGGCGGCCAAGGAGCTTAAATCCTCTTATTGCATGCTGGCGCACGGCTCGGTGCTGCTGCGCGAGGGATTTACCAGCGAGGGACTGACGGCAGTTGTCAACGAGACCGAAAGGGCACCAATCGATGCCGGCGAGCGTGCGATCATGGCCTTTGCGGCCAAGGTGGCGCGCGATGCGACATCGATCACGCAGCACGATATAGACGGGTTGAAGAAACACGGGCTGAGTGACGCCGAAATTTTCGACGTCACGGCCGCCACAGCGGCCCGCTGTTTTTTCTCGAAAATGCTGGATGCGCTCGGCGCTGCGCCCGACCACGCCTATATCGAGCGGCTGGAGCCGAATGTGCGAAAGGCGCTCAGTGTCGGCCGGGAAGTCGAGCGGCCCCTGGCGCCTTCACCCTCGGGCGGCACATCGCAATGATGCAGTGTCGGCTGACGCCAGCGGCTGTGGCCCCTACTCTTCCGGTTTTTCGGCAAAATGCCGAATCGCAAACTCGGCAATAGTCTGGCTCGAGCGATCGGCATCGTCGAGTATCGCGGGAAACAGCTGCCACTGATGCGGCATGCCCGGCCAGACCTCGGTGGTGACATCCACGCCCTGCCCGCGCGCTTTGTCGGCGAGGCGCAGCGTGTCATCACGCAGGGCTTCGCCGGAACCGACCTGCAACAATAGCGGCGGGAATCCGGTCATGTCGGCATAAAGCGGTGATGCCTGAGGATCGGTGGCAGGCCGGCTGCCGAGATAGGTCTTGCGCAAAGTCTCGATCAACGCCTTATCGACCAGCGGGTCGCTGCCGGCATTCGCCGTCATCGATCCGCCCGTCGCGGCAAGATCGGTGATCGGGCTCAGCGCAATCACGGCCGCCGGCAAGGGTTTGGCCGCCTGCTTCTGCCGCAGCACCGCCTCGAGCGCAATGTTGCCGCCAGCGCCGTCTCCTGCCACGACGACGTTCTCGTTGCTATAACCGTTATCAAGAAGCCAGCGATAGGCCGTCAGCGCGTCGTTGATCTGGGCGGGATAGGTATATTCCGGCATCAGCCGATAATTGATCAGAAGCACGTCGCTGGATGCGGCCTTGGCGAGCGAACCGGCGAACAAGCCGTGCGTACGGATGGAACCACCGGAAAAGCCGCCGCCATGGATGTAGAGAATCACCCTTTTGCCGATCGGGTGATGGAGCCGGGCGGGCCACATCAGCTCGCCATCCACGCCGTCGGCATCGACCTGCCGGACCTGGATGCGCGTCGGCCCCGGCATCGTTTCCATCAGCCTGGCGAAAGCAGCCCTGCGCTCTTGCAGGCTGTCGGCGCCGGCAAAGTGCTCCTTCCACAGGCCGAGCAGTTTTTCGACCTGCGCACGCGAGGACTGGCTTTGCGGCCCGATTTCTTCTCCCAGCGCCAGCGGTGCCGATAGGATCAGCGCGGCGATGGCGGGAAACAGATATCCGAGCCGCTTCGGCGCACTTCGATCAGCATTTGACAAAATCCGCCCCTTCATCAATCTCTCCCGATGATGCTGCCATGACCGTATCATTGGCTGCTTCGCCCAGCGAAGTCAAAAGGGTGACAAGCGCAACCTTTCGCTTTTTCACGTCTCCAACGAGCAGGCTGATGCCGGCCCGCGCGGCAGCTGCCGGCCTGCTGCGGGCTGATCGGACTGTCAATGGAAGAAATCGAAATTGTTGCCGGCGCGGCTTGCCATCTGCCAGGCTTCCATCGGAAATGGATCCCGCCCTGCCCTCAACTCCCGTGCTTCGGCTCGCGTAGAAATGAAGGATACCGATGACCACCATTTACCTTGCCGGCCCGGAAGTCTTTCTTCCCGATGCAATGCCCATCATGGCAGAAAAACGCCGATTGGCGCGTCAGTGCGGCTTCGAACCGACCGGCCCCGGCAGCGACGAAAATCAAACGCCGATAAAGCGGACAGCTGCGGAGATTTACGCCCGCAATGACGTCGCCATGCGTAAGGCGGAAATCTGCCTCGCCAACATCACACCCTTTCGCGGCGTCAGCGCCGATCCGGGCACGGTCTACGAGATCGGCTTCATGATTGCTCTCGGAAAATCGGTCTTCGCCTATACCAACCACCCCGACGACTACGGCTTGCGCGTCCGCTCGATCTGGTATGCGGGAATGGAGATCGACGAGACGAGCGGACGCCCGCGCGGGCCTGACGGCATCGCAATCGAAAATCACGGCATGGCCGACAACCTGATGATCGACGGAGGCGTCGAGGCGGCAGGAGGCAAGGTATTCCGTGCAACCACCCTGCCGGCGGATCCTGCCCGAGACCTGGCGATTTATTTTGAGGCGCTTCAAACGATCGCTGGCTTGCGCGGGTAGGATTGGGCTCTTTCACACCGCCCTGATCGCGTCGATCACCGCCCTGAAGCCCGCAGATATATGGCGGCGGCTCGGATAGTAGATATAGAGCGGTTCCTCCGGCTGACACCAGTCGTCGAGCACCTGGATGAGTTCGCCGTCGGCAATGGCCTTTTCGACGCGGGGCTCCCAGATATAGGCAAGGCCGACGCCGCCGAGCGCTGCCTGCATCATCAGCTCGTGATCGTCGAGCGACAGTGGTCCGGTCGGCTGAAAGCTCACCGTCTGGCCGTCCTTCTCGAATTCCCAGGCATAACGTGCACCGGAGGGAAACATGTTCTGGATGCAGAGGTGGCGCTTGAGCTCGTAAGGCGTTTCCGGCTTCGGGCGTCTCTCGAAATAGGCGGGTGAACCGACCACGACCAGGCGGATACGCGGCTTGATACGCAAGGCGATCATGCCTTCGGTGACACGTTCGCCGAAACGGATGCCGGCATCAAACCCTTCCTCGACGATGTCGACCAGCCTGTCGGTCGCGTTGATTTCCAGCTGCAAATTGGGATTGCGTTGAAGCAATGGGGCGATGACACGGCCAATGACGAAAGGACCGATGGAATTCGGCACGTTGATTCTCACCCTGCCGAACGGCGTATCGCGGTATCGGTTCAGCGCATCGAGCGCGGCCGCCATCTCCCCGAAAGCCGGAACGAGATGTGAGACCAGGAGTTCGCCGGCTTCCGTCAGCGAAACGCTGCGTGTCGTGCGGTTGAGCAGGCGGATGCCAATTCGGTCTTCCAGATTGAGCACCGCATGGCTGACGGCAGAGGCTGTGACGCCCCGCTCCTCGCCCGCCTTGCGGAAGCTCTTGTGCCGCGCCACGGCCACGAAGGCCGCCAGTTCGGAAAGTTCAGTGGCCCTCATTGCTGAGTTTTGCTCATCATAGTTTCAATAATAACGAATCTTATACAGCATCTGGTTTTCAGTCAAATTCAGTCCGTCAGCACAGAGATGCGACGCCAACAAAGGAATTCGTCATGAAAGTCTGGTTTATCACTGGTGCATCCCGCGGTTTCGGCGCGCTGATGACCAAGGAAGCACTTGCATCAGGCGATGCCGTCATCGCCACGGCCCGCAACCCGAAGACCATCATCGAACAATTCGGGGACCATCCGAACCTGCTGGCCGTCGCGCTCGACGTCACCAACGAGGCGCCGGCAAAGGAGGCTGCGGCCGCCGGCATCGCCCGCTTCGGCCGCATCGACGTTCTCGCCAACAATGCCGGTTACGGCCTGCTCGGCGCCGTCGAGGAAGCCACAGCCGAAGAGATCGAAAAGATCTATGCCACCAATGTCTTCGGTCTCCTGAAGGTGACACGCGCCGTACTGCCCTATATGCGTCGCCAGCGTTCCGGCCATATCCTGAACTTCTCCTCGATCGGCGGCTATTTCGGCTATCCCGGCTGGGGCGTCTACGGCTCGACCAAATTCGCAGTCGAAGGGCTGTCGGAATCCATGGCCGCCGAAGTCGAACCTTTCGGCATCAAGGTGACGATTGTCGAGCCTGGCTTCTTCCGCACGGACTTCCTCGCCGACACCTCGCTGGCAATAAGTCCTGCTTCCATCGCCGATTACGAGGGCACGCCGGCTGGAAACATGCGTAATTTCGCCGTCGACGCCAATCACGCCCAGCCCGGCAACCCCGCCAAGCTCGCGGCCGGCATCATGACAATGGTCAACTCGGCCAACCCGCCGCTGCGCATGCCGTTCGGCAGCGATACGGTCGCCATGATCGAGGCGCAGCATGCGAGTGTCGAAAAGGAACTGGCCGTCTGGCGCGAGCTTGCCGTCTCCACGGATTTTGCAAGCGACGCAACCGCTCGGGCCTGAGCAGCCAAGACCAATGCCGCCGTATTCGGATTTGGACGTGCGGCAGCGCCATGGAGGTGATACAAAGAACGCCTTGCGGCAAATTGGCATTCGCCTCTCGCCGGGGATGGCCTAGATGTAAGTCAGACCGTGACCCCTGAAGAGGCAACACATGCCCATCAAGACCATCTGTATTTATGGCGCCGGCGCCCTTGGCGGCGCCATCGCCGCCAAGCTCGCAGGCAGGGAAGATAGCGACGTCGCCGTCGTCGCGCGTGGGGCGCATCTCGATGCGATCCGCAGCCACGGCCTCAGTCTGCGCGAGGCCGATGCGCAAACCCCGCTCAAGGTACGCGTAACGGCAACCGACGATCCGAAGACATTGCCGCGGCAGGATCTCGTCATCACCGGCCTCAAGGGACATCAGCTGTCGCCTGCCGCCGAAGGGATCGCCGGTCTGCTCAAGCAAGGCACCCGCGTCGTCATGATCCTCAACGGCATTCCATGGTGGTATTTCCATCGCGATCCCAGGAGCGGACATCAGGAACTGCAATTCGACGAGCTCGATCCCGGCGGCAGGCTCTGGCGGCTGATCAGCCCGGAACGCGTGATCGGCTGCGTCGCCTATCAAGGCGCGGAAGTGGTCAAGCCAGGCGAGATCCAACTTTCCCACAAAGGCCGCTTCGTACTTGGCGAGCCCTCCGGTGAAATGTCTGCCGAGCTTTCGGCCATAGCAGCGGTGCTGAGCGGCGCCGATCTCAATATTACGACCACGGCCGACATCCGCAGTGAAATCTGGAGCAAGTTGATGGGCAACGCCGCCTTCAACCCGATCAGCGCTCTGACACGGGCGCTGATTACCGACATCATGGCGGATCCGGCGCTCATGGACATGGTGAGCAAGGTCATGAAGGAAGTGCGCGCTGTCGGCGATGCGGTCGGTGCGGATTTCGCCATGTCTGTCGAGCAGCGGCTGGAGCAGTCGCGCCACATCGGCGGCGTTCGGACCTCGATGCTGCAGGACCTGATCGGCGGCAAGGCGCTCGAAATTACCCCGCTTGTCGGCATGCTGGTGGCGCTCGGACGCCTGACTGCCGTGCCGACGCCGGTATCGGAGACGATCCTGGCGCTGGTGACGCAGCTGGATCGGGAAAACCGGCGCGGCAACTGACAACCAGGAGAACGGCGGCCATCAGAGCGACCATTCCTTCCCGACATGGCGTGGGAGATTTCCGCCGCCCGCCTTTATGCCATAACTATATTTTTGCCCCTCGCCACGCATGGATTTCCTATCGCAGGCATGGGCTAAAGGGGCCGATTTCCAACTTTTCGTTAACTGGCATGCTGGTAAAATCTCGTCGCCAAGTTATCAGACGCCGCGAGACCGATGCCGAAACCGAATTTCCGCTTCACCCATTACGATCTCAAGGAACAGCGAGCCGGAACGATCGTCGAGGTGTCGCTGAATGCGGTGAACAATGTTCGTCTGATGACGGCGCCGAACTTCCAGCGTTTCACCGAGGTTCTCGATTTCAAATATATCGGCGGCGTGGCGCGCAAGTCGCCGGTCAAGCTCGCCGTTCCGGAAAGCGGCCACTGGCATGTCGTCGTCGACATGGAAGGCCATCACGGGCTCGCGGAATCCGCCGTCAAGGTGATCGCCGCGCCTGTCAATCAGAAGACACCACGCCCTTCCTGAGCTTTGCAGCACCGGCATCTTTTCTGACGCGCCAGGACAGGCACGGACGTGCTTTGTCGACAAACCGTGATCACGAGACGCCCAATCGTACTGATCTTGATCACGATCAATGAATCATCCCGAGTCGTCGTTCACAATTCTCAGTCGCGGGGCTTCCACCACGCCGCCAGCTGCAGTCCGCTCCCATTCATACTCGGATCGCCGAGAGAGGAACAGCAGACGAAGATCTCATCACCTGGGGCAGCCCATGACTTCGAACCCGATCGATCGTGTCACTGATATCATCGATCCCGGCGATGCACTCGGTGAAGTCCTTTTCGGACTGATCATGGCGCTGACTTTGACGGTCGGCTCGAGACTTGTTTTTGAAGAAGAGGGGTTGGATGCTCAGGAGTTGATCGTCGCAACAGTCGGATGCAACGTTGCCTGGGGGATCATTGACGCCGTTTTGTTCGTTCTGGGGACGACGTTTTACAAGAGCAGGCGGCTGCGCCTTTTTCGGCAAATCAAAGCCGCCGGAAGCGAGACTGCGGCGCTCAACATGCTCGCGAAAGAATTCCCGATCGAAGAAGCACCGTTTTCTGCAAAGGCTGCCGATGCAGACGCGCTTTATAGATCACTGCTGACGCTCGCACGCAGGGCCGATCCTGTGAGGGCGTCTCTATCGAAAAATGATCTCCTTGCCGCCCTCGCGGTCGTTTTTCTCGTCTCGGTCACGTCCATTCCGGCCGTGACCCCTTTCTTTCTCATCGACAGCGCCCACCTCGCTCTGAGAGTCAGCAACCTGTTTCTCATCATGCTGCTGTTCGTGACGGGTTATGCGTGGGCGAAATTTTCGGGAGGCAGGCCTTTTTATGCGGGGATGACGATGACTTGCCTCGGATTGCTTCTGGTCGCCATAGCGGTCGCTCTTGGCGGTTAACCCCGCCCACGCGTCAGCGCGGATTGCGTTCTTTGCGCAGCTTCGCCCACCATTCCAGCCGCTTACGGATATCCCGCTCGAAGCCGCGCTCCGGCGGATCGTAGAAAGTCTGGCGGCCCATCTTCTCCGGAAAATAATCCTGGCCTGAAAAGGCGTCCGGCTCGTCGTGATCGTAGCGATAGCCCTCGCCGTAACCCTCGCCCTTCATCAATTTCGTCGGCGCGTTGAGGATATGCTTCGGCGGCAGCAGCGAGCCGTTCTGCTTTGCGGCCTGGCTTGCGGCCTTGAAAGCGGTGTAGACGGCATTCGATTTCGGCGCGGTGGCGAGATAGACGCAGGCTTGCGCCAGCGCCAGCTCCCCTTCCGGCGATCCGAGATAGTCATAGGCATCCTTGGCGGCGTTGCAGATCACCAGCGCCTGCGGATCGGCAAGCCCGATATCCTCCACCGCCATGCGCACCAAACGCCGGCCGAGATAGAGCGGATCCTCGCCGGCATCGAACATGCGGGCAAGATAATAGAGCGCAGCATCCGGATCCGAGCCGCGCACCGACTTATGCAGCGCCGAAATCAGATTGTAGTGGCCGTCCTGCGCCTTGTCGTAGACTGGGGCGCGGCGCTGGACGATACGCGTCAACGCTTCGGTATCGAAGCTCTCGCCCTCGCGGGCAGCACGCCAGACCTCTTCGGCGAGCGTCAGCACGGCGCGGCCGTCGCCATCGGCCATGCGGATCAGGCTGGCGCGCGCCTCCTCGGTCAGCGGCAGCGGCTTCTGCTCAATCGCCTCGGCGCGCGTCAGCAATTCCTCCAGGCTCTCCTCGTCATGTGACTTGAAAGTGAGGACGCGGGCGCGCGACAACAGAGCGGCGTTGAGCTCGAAGGAGGGATTTTCGGTGGTGGCGCCGACGAGAATGACGGTGCCGTCCTCCATAACAGGCAGGAAACTGTCCTGCTGGGCGCGGTTGAAACGATGAATCTCATCGACGAACAGCAGCGTCTGGCGACCGTCCATGCGGCGCATGCGAGCCGCCTCGAAAACCTTCTTCAGATCGGCGACGCCGGAAAAGATCGCCGATATCTGCTCGAAGGCCAGCCCCGCCTCACCGGAAAGCAGCCGCGCCACCGTCGTTTTGCCGGTGCCTGGCGGACCCCAGAAGATCATCGATCCGAGCGAACCACTTTCGATCATCCTCTTCAGCACGCCGTCCTCACCGGTCAGATGTTCCTGACCGGTGACATCGGCAAGCGTCTTCGGCCGCAACCGGTCGGCAAGCGGCCGCCTGGCGGCAACCTCTTCCGGAACACGCGGCGCGAAGAGATCATTGCTCATCGGAAGAACTGCCTGATACGCTGGCCATCGCGCTCGATCTCGACCCGCCAGAGACCGGGATCGCTGCTGGCTATCTCGGCCAGTTCTTTGGTCGATTTTACTTCCGTTCCGTTGATCGAAACGATGATATCCTTGGGCTCAAAACCCAGACGAGCAGCCGGGGAATCCTGCTTGACATCGGCAACGACGACACCCGCCGATTCCGAGGGCATGCGCAATTCATCTGCGACGCGCGGCGACAGGTTTTCGACGACGGCGCCGGTAAAGGGCGTCCGCCCGCCAATGACGCGCTGGTCACGAGGCGAGGTCTCCGGCGCGCGGTCGAGCGCCAGCGACAACTGCTGCTCGTGGCCGTTTTCGATGACGGTAAGATTGACCGTTTTGCCGAGGCCGGCTGTGGTCAGGCGATAGAGCAACGCGTCCGGATGCTCGACGGCGATGCCGTTGACTGACGTGACGATCTGGCCGGCCTTCAGCCCGGCCTTCGCCGCCGGGCCGCCTTCCGAAACCTTGACGACGAGTGCGCCGCGCACTTTGTTGAGCCCAAGGGCTTCGGCGACTTCCGACGTCACTGCATCGAAGCTCGCGCCGACATAGGGCCGCTCGAAGGATTTGACGCCGGCATCGGCGGAAGCGAGGAAGACTTTGACGAGATTGGCGGGAATGGCAAAGCCGATGCCGTTCGAGCCGCCGCCGCGCGAGAAGATCGCGGTGTTGATGCCGATCAGCTCGCCCTTCATGTTCATCAGCGCACCGCCGGAATTGCCCGGATTGATCGAGGCGTCAGTCTGGATGAAGAAGCCGAACTCGTTCTTGACCACCTGGTTGCGGGCAAGTGCGGAGACGATACCGCTCGTCACCGTCTGGCCGACACCGAAGGGATTGCCGATCGCCAGCACGAGATCGCCGACCTCGACGGTATCGGAATTGCCGATCGGTAGTGTCGGGAAGTTTTCCTTGGTGTCGATCTTCAGCACGGCGAGGTCGACGCGGTCGTCGCGCAGCACCACCTTGCAGGGGAATTCGCGGCCATCTGACAGCGCCACCTTGATATCGTCGGCGCCTTCGACGACGTGGTTGTTGGTGACGACAGTGCCGTTCGCCTCGACAATGACGCCGGAACCGAGCGAGGACTGCTTTTCGGATCGATTCGGCATCTGCTGGCCGAAAAACTGCTCGAAGAAGGGATCGCCCGCAAAGGGCGACTGGCGCTGGATGATCTTTTCCGCATAGACGTTGACGACTGCGCCCGACGTCTGCTTGACGAGCGGCGCGAAGGAGAGCTGCATCTGCATCTGGCTCTCAGGCACCGTCTTTGCCGTCTGCGCCTGGGCCGCAGCCGGCAGAACGAGCATCAGAGCGAAGAGCGAAACGGAGGCGCGCTTGAACAGGCCTTGCATGGGTATCCCTTTTGAATCCTCTTGAGCAACGTTGTAGCGTCCGACGCTAGAAAGGAAAGAGGGCGGAAGCATGGAAGAATAAGGCAAGGGAGTGCCTTGATGGCGCTGCGAATTTGATTCAGGAAGGTCAACCATGCAACTGATATCAAAAGCTAAAATCTGGGCAAAGTCACTGAAGCGTGACATCGTTGCGCTGTGGCTTGCCGCCCGCGATCCTCGCGTGCCCTGGTATGCGAAAGCGGTCGCCGGCGCCGTCGCAGCCTATGCGCTTTCGCCGATCGATCTGATCCCCGATTTCATTCCCGTGCTCGGCTATCTCGACGATCTCGTCATCGTTCCGCTCGGCATCTTGCTGGCGACGCGGCTCGTGCCGGCAGAGGTGATGGCTGCGCTTCGCGTGGAAGCGGCTAGGCGGATCGAACGCCCTTCCGGCCGGGCCGGATTGATCTTCATCCTTGTCGTCTGGCTCGCCTGCATCATCTTTCTGGCTCTGGCGGTGCGCAAGCTGATTTGATCGGCAGTAAAGGAAGAAGATGATGACATGGCGAATGTCGGCCGCGCTCGGTTTGGCGATCCTGATTTTCTCATCGGATCTGGCATGGTCGGCGAGTTTCGATTGTGATGCGAAGGAATTGAAGCCGGACGAAAAGGCGATCTGCGACAATCGCGTCCTCAACGACGCCGACGTCAAGATGGTGACGACCTTCGAGCTGCTCTCCGGTCTGCTGGCCATGGGCTCGCGCGGAACATTGCAGGACGAGCAGACCGCCTGGCTGAAGAAGCGGCAGGAATGCGGGGGCGACGCCGCCTGTATCAAGGCTGCCTATGACGAGCGGATGAAGCAGCTCGGCGAGACCTACAAAAACATCAACCGACCGCTTTGACAGCGGCCGCGCCGCTGGACTCTTAATCAGGGGTCGTAGTTTCGACTACTCAGCGGGCGTTGAGATCCCGCACGGCGCCGCGGTCGGCGCTGGTTGCGAAAGCCGCATAGGCCTTCAGCGCGGTGGTGACGTTGCGCTTGCGAATCTCGGTCGGCTGCCAGCCCTTGCCTTCCTGCTCGGCGTGGCGGGCGGCGAGTTCGGCCTCGCTGACACGCAGGCTGATCGTGCGGTTCGGGATATCGATATCGATCATGTCGCCTTCGCGCACCAGGCCGATCGTGCCGCCATTCGCCGCTTCCGGCGAGACATGGCCGATCGAGAGGCCGGAGGTACCGCCGGAGAAGCGGCCGTCGGTAATCAGCGCGCAGGCCTTGCCGAGGCCCTTCGACTTCAGATAGCTCGTCGGATAGAGCATTTCCTGCATGCCGGGGCCGCCCTTCGGGCCTTCGTAACGGATGACGACGACGTCGCCGGCCTTGATCTCGTTGGCGAGGATCGCCTTGACCGACGCATCCTGGCTTTCGAAGACGCGGGCCGGGCCGGAGAATTTCAGGATCGATTCATCGACGCCGGCCGTCTTGACGATGCAGCCGTCCACTGCGAGATTACCCTTCAGCACAGCAAGACCGCCATCCTTGGAGAAGGGGTGTTCGACAGAGCGGATGACGCCGTTCTGGCGATCGGTGTCGAGCTCGTCCCAACGAGCTTCCTGGCTGAAGGCGACCTGGGTCGGGATGCCGCCGGGAGCGGCGCGATAGAAGTTGCGGACGGTTTCGCTGTTGGTGCGGGTGATGTCCCAGCGATCAATCGCATCGCCGAGCGTCTCGGCATGGACGGTCGGACAATCGCGGTTCAGGAGCCCACCCTTATCGAGTTCTCCGAGGATCGACATGATGCCGCCAGCGCGGTGGACATCTTCCATATGCACATCGCTCTTGGCGGGCGCGACCTTCGATAGGCATGGCACGCGGCGCGACAGTGCGTCGATATCGGCCATGGTGAAATCGACCTCGCCTTCGTGGGCCGCTGCAAGGATGTGCAGGACCGTGTTGGTCGAACCGCCCATGGCGATATCGAGCGCCATGGCATTCTCGAAAGCCTGCTTGGAGGCGATGGTGCGTGGCAGCGCCTTGACGTCGTCCTGCTCGTAATAGCGGCGGGCGAGATCGACGATCAGGTGGCCGGCCTCGACGAAGAGGCGCTTACGATCGGCATGGGTGGCAAGCGTCGAGCCGTTGCCGGGCAGCGACAGGCCGAGCGCCTCCGTCAGGCAATTCATCGAGTTTGCGGTGAACATGCCGGAGCACGAACCGCAGGTCGGACAGGCTGAACGCTCGATGACCTTGACGTCGTCATCGGAGATCTTGTCATCGGCAGCCGCGACCATGGCGTCGACGAGGTCAAGCGCATGTGTCTTCCCATGCAGCACGACCTTGCCCGCTTCCATAGGACCGCCGGAGACGAAGACGGTCGGGATGTTGAGGCGCAGCGACGCCATCAGCATGCCGGGAGTGATCTTGTCGCAGTTGGAGATGCAGACCATGGCGTCGGCGCAATGGGCATTGACCATGTATTCGACGCTGTCGGCGATCAACTCGCGCGAGGGCAGCGAGTAGAGCATGCCGTCATGGCCCATGGCGATGCCGTCATCGACGGCGATCGTATTGAACTCCTTGGCGACGCCGCCGGCCGCCTCGATTTCGCGAGCGACGAGCTGGCCGAGATCCTTCAGATGCACATGGCCGGGAACGAACTGGGTGAAGGAATTCACCACCGCGATGATCGGCTTGCCGAAATCCGAATCCTTCATGCCCGTGGCGCGCCATAGGCCGCGCGCGCCCGCCATGTTGCGGCCATGGGTCGTGGTTCTGGAACGGTAAGCTGGCATCGGTGTCTTCCTCGACATGTCGGAAACATCAGGCGAAGCCGGGCCGGCAATGAAGCCTGCGGGCCGGGCGAACGCCGCTTTTTGGAATTGTCCTAATCCAATCGATGGGGGCTGTCACTACCGGCAAGGCCAAATCCGGTACGCTGCCGGGAGAAGCGCGTTGAGCGCAATTCGAATATATACGGTTCGGCGGGACCTTTGGTTACACCCTATTCCATCACAGCCGAACACAAAAAATTGGCTTCCTGTCAGCAATATTCAAGGCATAGAAATTGATCCGAACATGCGGGCGGTTCGTTTAAGGACTATATTCGGAATATCCGCCCTGGAGGTTTTCGACATGCCAAGCTATCGCCCCCCAAGGATCGCGTCGTCGGAGATCACGCCGCGCCAGCTCTATCTGCGTCGCCGTGAGTTCCTGGGCGCAGCGACGCTTGGCGCCATGGCGCTCTATGGCGCCGGCAAGGCGAGCGCGGCCGCCCTTTCCGCCGTCGAGAGCAAGTACAAGGTCGATGGGAAGACGACGCCGATCAAGGACGTCACGACCTACAATAATTTCTATGAGTTCGGTCTCGACAAGGGCGACCCCGCCGCTCTCTCCGGCGATTTCAAGCCGCTGCCCTGGACGGTCAAGGTCGACGGCATGGTCAACAAGCCAGGCACCTTCGACGTCGAGGCGCTGATGAAGGAATTCCCGATCGAGGAGCGCACCTATCGGATGCGCTGCGTCGAGGCCTGGTCGATGGTCATTCCATGGAACGGGTTTCCGCTGGCGGCGCTGCTCGACAAGGTGGAGCCGCTCGGCAGCGCCAAATATGTCGCCTTCGAAACCGTCGTGCGACCGGAGGAGATGCCGGGGCAGAAGGGCTTCTTTCAGTCGCTCGACTGGCCCTATGTCGAGGGGCTGCGGCTGGACGAGGCGCGCCACCCGCTGACGCTGCTTGCCGTCGGGCTTTATGGTGAAACGCTACCGAACCAGAATGGTGCGCCGATCCGGCTTGTTGTGCCGTGGAAATACGGCTTCAAGGGCATCAAGTCGATCGTCAGGATCACGCTCACCGACCAGCAGCCGAAGAACACCTGGCAGGTGACCAATCCGCAGGAATACGGCTTCTACGCCAACGTCAACCCGGCCGTCGACCATCCGCGCTGGAGTCAGGCAAGCGAGAGGCGCATCGGCGAAAGCGGCTTCTTCGGCGCAAGCCGCCGCCCCACCCTGCCCTTCAACGGCTATGCCGACGAGGTGGCGAGCCTTTATGCCGGCATGGACCTGAAGGCGAATTTCTGATGGCCGAACTGTCGCTTGCCATCCCGAAGCGCTGGCAGCCTGCCTCCGTCTGGCTGCTTTATGTCGGCGGGCTCGTGCCCGCCGCCTGGGCCTTTTATCTCGGCGCGACCGATCAGCTCGGCGCCGATCCGGTCAAGACCTTCGAGCTCTTCCTTGGCATCTGGACAATCCGCTTTTTGATTCTGACGCTTGCCGTCTCCCCTGCCCGCGAGCTTTTCGGCTGGAACTATCTGCGCTATCGCCGCGCGCTCGGCTTGCTGACCTTTTACTACGCGCTGATGCATTTTACCGTCTACATGGTGCTCGACCAGGCGATCGAAATTCAGGCCGTCATCAATGACGTGTTGAAGCGCCCGTTCATCATGTTCGGCATGGCCGGCCTTGCGATGCTTATTCCCCTGGCGGTGACTTCCAATAACCTCTCGATCCGTCGCCTCGGCAACACCTGGATCTGGCTGCACCGCCTCGTCTACATCATTGCCGCCTGCGGGGCTCTGCATTTTGCGCTTTCGACCAAGATCCTCGATCTCCAGCAGTTTATTTATGTGGGTTTGATTATCGCGCTCATCCTCTACCGCTCTTGGCGGCCGATCGCACGCAGTCGGAAAAAAAGCCAGGGGCGGCAACGCAATCGTGCGGCGGCGTCGGTTTCCTGACGGTAGTCAGCCGAGTCTCAACGACGCGCGGGATCAAAGGCACAGGCTGCGGCGATGCCGACCGCGTAGGCGAGTATGTTCCAGAGGGAAAATATCCGGCCGAGCAACAAGGCGCCTGCAGTCGTCAGCCGAAACGCGTCCAACCCGGGCGTATGATAAAGCCGGAACAATTCGACCGAGATTGCTATGAAAAGCGCCATGACCGCAATGACCGCCCGCGGTGACCTTCCGAAGACGAGCGCCACCAGCAGATAGACCATCGCTCCCCAGAGCGCCGACCCGCCATATTTGACAACGACGAAAGGCAGATCGACCGCGTAGCCCAAGCGCCTGAGGGCCAGGCCGACCGCAATCACCACAAACACAGCCGCGAGACGGAGGAACTGCGATCGGGAATGTGCTTCGCGCAGAGAACCTTCCACCTTAATCTCCAGGGTTTGGTAAGCGGTGTCGCTGCCGCACCTTGACCAAGATGCTTTAGGCAGTTTCGATGATTGCCGCCATGGCTGCTTTGCGCCGGACACGGACATCTTGGCGTCCTAAACTTTCTCTATTTCTTCCGTCAATTGAATCATAGCCGCCTGGGATATCGCCAATGGGATGGGAAGTACTCGGGCAATGGGGTGAAGATGCGGTTCGCATCGAACGACTGACGGGTGGAGTTGCCAACGGCGTGTGGAGCGTTCGCGTCCACGGGCAGATCGCGGTCGGTGGTCTCGGCAGCCGGACCAACGCCGATCTCGCATGGGAAACCGAGCTGATCCAATACCTCGACAGTGAAGGCATGCACGTTCCAGTGCCGACCCCGACGACGGACGGCCGGCTGTTCGTGGACGGGCTGGTGGTGATGAAATACATGGAGGGCGGAGCGCCCGAGACAGGGTCCGACTGGCGTCGCGTGGCCGACACGCTCCGCGAGCTGCATCGGTTGACACAGGGCTGGCCGCAGCGTCCGGGCTGGCGATCGTCGACCGACCTCCTTCACGCGGAAACCGGAACGAGGATCAACCTTGCCGCGATGCCGCCCGAGGGCGTTATTCGATGTCGCGCAGCGTGGGCGCGGCTCGCCGGACGTCAGAGATGCGTTGTCCACGGCAATCCCAACAGCCCTGGCAACGTCCGCATAACCCCCGACCGGGTCGGGTTGATCGACTGGGACGAGTCACATGTCGACGCTCCCGACCTCGACCTGGTGCTGCCCGGCAACGCTGCCGGTCTCGACGACGGCGCGCACGACATCGCCGCGCAAGCGTCAGCCGCATGGGAAGCCGCCGTCTGCTGGCAGGACGACTACGCCGCCAAGCGGCTCGCTGAAGTTCGAGCGGTCTGAGCAGTTTCGGCGGATCGATGGGCCGCATCCATGTCGGGAGCTTCCGGCGACAGCATTGCGCCAAAAGGAGCCTTTACGCACGCGCATGGACAAAGAAAAACAGCCGGGCTTTGCAGCCCGGCTGTTCCGTTTCCGGCGAAGCGGAAAATTTAAGCAGCGACGGCCTGCTCTTCGGCAGCAACGCGGGCCTTGTCGGCTGCGCCCTTGGCATAGGTGTCGCGATCAACGAATTCGATCACGGCCAAAGCGGCGTTGTCGCCCTGGCGGAAGCCGGCCTTCATGATGCGCAGGTAGCCGCCGTTGCGGGTGGCGTAGCGCGTTGCGATCGTGTCGAACAGCTTCGAAACGACGGCGGCATCGCGGATCTGCGAGATCGCCTGGCGGCGAGCATGCAGGTCACCGCGCTTGCCGAGCGTGACGAGCTTCTCGACGATCGGACGGATTTCCTTGGCCTTCGGCAGGGTCGTGACGATCTGCTCGTGGGTGATGAGCGAAGCCGCCATGTTGGCGAACATCGCCTTGCGGTGGCTTGCGGTTCTATTCAGCTTGCGGCCGGCTTTACCATGGCGCATTGCTACTCTCCTTTAATGCAGGTGCCCTTACGTTAACCGGGCCTGCCGTTTCCTGGCACATGCAGGCGATCGGCCTGCTGTTTGACGGGGAAAGGCAGCCGAAAGAGCCTGCCTTTTTGGTTTTTAATACTGGTCTTCGTAACGCTTGGCGAGATCTTCGATGTTCTCGGGCGGCCATGCCGGCACTTCCATGCCGAGGTGCAGGCCCATGGAAGCGAGAACTTCCTTGATTTCGTTCAGCGACTTGCGACCAAAATTCGGTGTGCGGAGCATTTCTGCTTCGGTCTTCTGAATGAGGTCGCCGATGTAGACGATGTTGTCGTTCTTCAGGCAGTTTGCCGAACGGACCGACAGTTCGAGTTCGTCCACCTTCTTGAGCAGAGCCGGGTTGAAAGCGAGTTCGGTGACTGCTTCCTCTTCGGTTTCCTTCTGCGGCTCGTCGAAGTTGACGAAGACGCCAAGCTGATCCTGGAGGATGCGCGCCGCGAAAGCGACGGCGTCTTCGCCGGTGATCGAGCCATCGGTTTCGATGGTCATGTTCAGCTTGTCGTAGTCGAGAACCTGTCCTTCGCGGGTATTTTCAACCTTGTAGGACACCTTCTTGACCGGCGAATAGAGGCTGTCGACCGGTATGAGACCGATCGGAGCATCTTCCGCACGATTGCGCTCGGCCGGAACGTAGCCCTTGCCGTTGTTGACGGTGAATTCCATGCGGATCTCGGCGCCCTCGTCGAGCGTGCAGATCACATGCTCGGGATTGAGGATTTCGATATCGCCGACCGTCTGGATATCGCCAGCCGTGACAACGCCCGGGCCCTGCTTGCGCACGACCATGCGCTTCGCGTCGTCGCCATCCATCTTGATGGCGATTTCCTTGATGTTGAGCACGATATCCGTGACGTCTTCGCGGACGCCCGGAATCGAGGAGAATTCATGCAGCACGCCGTCGATCTGCACCGCCGTGACGGCGGCACCGCGCAGCGAGGAGAGCAGAACGCGGCGCAGTGCGTTGCCGAGGGTGAGGCCGAAGCCGCGCTCCAGCGGTTCGGCAACGAGCGTCGCCCTGGTGCGCGAGCTCGAGGAGAACTCCACCTTGTTCGGCTTGATCAGTTCCTGCCAGTTCTTCTGAATCATGAGTTTGCCTTCCGTTCGTTGCCACCATCCAATCGTGACAACCGAGCTTGAAAACCACCAGGAGCGCCAGGGCGCTCACCGGTGACGAGAGCGATGATCAGACGCGGCGCTTCTTGCGCGGACGGCAGCCATTGTGCGGGATCGGCGTCACGTCGCGGATGGACGTGATCATGAAACCTGCAGCCTGGAGCGCGCGCAGAGCCGATTCACGACCCGAACCCGGACCGCAGACTTCGACTTCCAGCGACTTCATGCCGTGTTCCTGGGCCTTCTTGGCGCAGTCTTCGGCAGCGATCTGGGCAGCGAAGGGGGTCGACTTGCGCGAGCCCTTGAAGCCCTTGGCGCCAGCCGACGACCAGGCGATCGCATTGCCCTGCGCATCAGTGATGGTGATCATCGTGTTGTTGAAGGTCGAGTTGACGTGAGCGACACCCGACGAGATATTCTTGCGCTCGCGACGGCGAACGCGGACGGCTTCCTTAGCCATGCTATTCCTTTCGTTGATCTCTTCACCGCCGTAATACCAGCGGCTACACCGGAACGGCGCCTATATGGTCCCGCTCCAAACTCAAAAGAGGCCAGCGCGGACCGCCAGCCTCCCCACCCCGGTTTCCCGGAAATTACTTCTTCTTGCCAGCGATTGCCTTTGCCGGACCCTTGCGGGTGCGGGCATTGGTGTGCGTGCGCTGGCCGCGGACCGGAAGGCCGCGACGATGACGCAGGCCGCGGTAGCAGCCGAGATCCATCAGACGCTTGATGTTCATCGCGGTTTCGCGACGAAGATCACCCTCGACCTGATAATCACGGTCGATGGTTTCGCGGATCTGAAGGACTTCAGCGTCCGTCAGCTGATGCACACGACGTTCAGCCGGAATACCGACCTTCTCGACGATTTCCTGTGCGAATTTCGGACCGATCCCGTGAATGTAGGTCAGCGCGATGACCACGCGCTTTGCAGTCGGGATGTTGACGCCAGCGATACGTGCCACGCCTGTTCTCCTTGCATTCCAGTTGCCATCCGGCAAGTGGGCTTCGTTATGCGGTCCTTGAGAACCGCCCGTTCAAATTAGGTCCGCAACATGTCAATACGACCGAACCCGGACTTCCCTGGGAAATCCGCGCCGATCGCATGGAATGTCGCGAGTTGGCGCGGTGTTTAGCGGAATCACTGCTGAAAAGCAACCGTTCCGCCAAGTTTTATTTTCAAAGCCTTAAAGCTTGGAAAGAATGGCTTCGACTTCGGCGGTCACCTGATCTATCTCCGCCATGCCGTCCACGGACTTGAGTTTGCCCTTGGCATGGTAGTAGCCGATCAGCGGTGAGGTCTCCTTGTAATAGACCTGCAGCCGGGCCGTCATGGTTTCCGGAGTGTCGTCCGGGCGGCGCTTGAAGTGGGTGGAACCGCACTTGTCGCACACGCCTTCATTGGCCGGAACCTTGTCAGTGTCATGATAGACGCTGCCGCACTGTGCGCAGGAATAGCGGCCGGCAACACGACGGACCAGTTCGGCATCGTCGACACGGAATTCGATGACGACAGAGAGACCTAGACCCTTCGCCCTCAGCATCGCCTCGGTGGCGTCCGCCTGGACGAGCGTCCTGGGGAAACCGTCGAGAATGAAACCGTTGGCGCAATCGGGCTGATCGATTCGCTCGGAGACAATGGCGATGACGATCTCGTCCGAGACCAGCTTGCCGGCATCCATCACCGCTTTGGCGCGCTTGCCGACCTCCGTACCGGCGTTGACCGCCGCACGCAGCATGTCTCCCGTAGAAAGCTGCGGAATGCCGTGCTTTTCGACGATCCGCTGGGCCTGGGTTCCCTTGCCCGCGCCCGGCGGCCCCAAAAGGATAAGTCTCATCGCCCCCTCTTTCCTCCTCGCAACTTCGATTTCTTGATCAGGCCTTCGTATTGCTGCGCGATCAGGTGACCCTGGATCTGTGCAACCGTATCAAGAGTTACGCTAACCACGATCAAAAGCGAAGTCCCACCAAGGGATAATGGAATGCCGGTTTGCGACACCAGAATCTCCGGGAGGATGCAGACGAAGACGAGATAGATGGCGCCAATCACCGTGATGCGGGTCAGCACGTAGTCAATATATTCGGCAGTGCGCTCACCCGGACGGATGCCGGGAATGAAGCCGCCATGCTTCTTCAGATTGTCGGCCGTGTCCTTCGGATTGAAGACGATGGCCGTATAGAAGAAAGCGAAGAAGGCGATCAGCGCCGCATAGAGCACCATGTAGAGCGGCTGGCCATGACCGAGGGCGGCAACGATCGACGTCGCCCAGGCAGGCATCGCCGTGGTGTTGGCAAAACCCGCGACCGTCGCCGGCAGAAGCAGGAGCGAAGAGGCAAAGATCGCCGGGATCACGCCCGATGTGTTGAGCTTCAGCGGCAGGTGCGACGTATCGCCCTGGAACATACGGTTGCCGACCTGGCGCTTCGGATACTGGATCAGCAGCCGGCGCTGGGCGCGCTCCACGAAGACGATGACACCGATGACGGCGATCGCGACAATGATGACGAGCAGGATGAGGCCGGTCGACAGCGCGCCGGTGCGGCCGAGTTCGAGCGTGCCGGCAAGAGCGCTCGGAAGGCCGGCTGCGATACCGGCGAAGATAATCAGCGAAATGCCGTTGCCAATACCGCGCGAGGTGATCTGCTCGCCGAGCCACATCAGGAACATCGTGCCGCCGAGCAGCGTCAGAACGGTGGAAATACGGAAGAACCAGCCCGGATCGACGACAAGACCCTGGCCGCTCTCGAGGCCGGCGGCAATGCCGTATGCCTGGAGCGCACCCAGAATGACGGTGCCGTAGCGGGTGTACTGGTTGATGATCTTGCGACCCTGCTCGCCTTCCTTCTTCAGGTTTTCAAGCGTCGGCACGACCGAAGTCATCAGCTGCACGATGATCGAAGCGGAGATATAGGGCATGATGCCGAGCGCAAAGATCGCCATGCGCTGAACGGCGCCGCCCGAGAACATGTTGAAAAGGCCGAGAATACCGCCTGCCTGGCCGCGGAACGCCTGGGCATAGGCTTCGGGATTGAGACCCGGAAGCGGGATATGGGTGCCGAGCCTGTAGACGAGGAGAGCTGCCAGTGTGAACCACAGGCGCTTCTTCAAATCCTCGGCTTTGGCAAAGGTCGAAAAATTGAGGTTGGATGCCAATTGTTCCGCTGCAGAAGCCATGCGATTCTCCGCCCTACCAATTCCGGCGTCTCTGGGGAAATACCGGCCCCGGAATCAGTATGAAAATAATTCAAAACTGGGTTTTGGACGGATTGCAGCGCAACCCCATGCCTCACCCTTGTTTTCCAGTCTTACCGGCATGACGCGGGGCGCCAGCCAAGTTTTTGTGAGGCCCACATATGGGAGCAAAATCGCCCGGTGTGAAGCACCCCGGGCGATATATCATCAGATATTATTCTGCTGCAGCCGGAGCCGAAAGCAGCGTCACTGTGCCGCCGGCCTTTTCGATCTTCTCGACGGCGGGCTTGGAAGCGCCTGCGACGACGATGGTGATCTTGGCCTTGAGCTCGCCGTCAGCGAGAACGCGAACGCCGTCCTTGGCGCGGCGGATAACGCCGGCGGCCTTTAGGGCAGCTGCGTCAACAGTCGCCTTGGCATCGAGCTTGCCGGCGTCGATTGCCGCCTGAATGCGAGCAAGCGACACGACGACAAAGTCGGAAGCGAAAATGTTGTTGAAGCCGCGCTTCGGCAGGCGACGATAGATCGGCATCTGGCCGCCTTCGAAGCCGTTGATGGCGACGCCGGAACGGGACTTCTGACCCTTGACACCGCGACCAGCCGTCTTGCCGGAGCCCGAACCGATACCGCGGCCGAGGCGCTTGCGGCTGTGGGTGGAGCCTTCGTTGTCCTTGATTTCATTGAGTTTCATGAGCGTTTCCTCCGTCTCACTTCTCGTCGACGATGCGAACGAGATGCTGGACAGCACGGATCATGCCGCGAACGGAAGGAGTATCCTCCAGCGTGCGGCGACGGTGCATCTTGTTCAGTCCGAGACCGATCAGCGTGCGCTGCTGGACGTCCGGACGGCGAATCGGGCTGCCGATCTGTTCGATCGTGACAGTCTTCGTTTCAGCCTTCTTGGTAGCCTTGGCCATTGGTCAGCTCCTCTTATTCTTCAGAGGCGTTGCCGGAGGCGCTACGACGAGCCTGCAGCGTTGCATACTTGATGCCGCGCTGAGCTGCGATGTCCTTCGGGTGAACCTGGTGCTTCAGAGCGTCGAAGGTGGCGCGAACCATGTTGTAGGGGTTCGACGAACCGGTCGACTTGGCGACGACGTCGTGCATGCCGAGCGTTTCGAATACGGCGCGCATCGGACCACCGGCGATGATACCGGTACCAACCTTGGCCGAGCGCAGCAGAACCTTGCCGGCGCCATGGCGGCCATGAACGTCGTGATGCAGCGTACGGCCGTCACGCAGCGGTACGAAGATCAGCTCGCGCTTGGCGGCTTCGGTTGCCTTGCGGATGGCTTCCGGCACTTCGCGTGCCTTGCCATGGCCGAAGCCGACGCGGCCCTTCTGGTCGCCGACGACGACGAGTGCTGCGAAACCAAAACGACGGCCGCCCTTGACGACCTTGGCGACGCGGTTGATCGCGACAAGCTTGTCGACGAATTCGCTATCGCGCTCTTCACGGCTCTGGCGGTCTTCCCGCTGCGGCCTTCTTTCCTGTCCCATTGTCCTCTTCCTTTTTCTTTTCCGGGTGCAATCGGCAAACAAATGTGGACCGCATCAGCCTCCCCTTTTGGAGAGTGCCGCGGTCCGGCGAAAATCCGGCCGGCGCTTGACGCGTCCGGCCGGAAACTGATCAGAAGGTGAGACCGCCTTCGCGGGCCGCTTCGGCAAGAGCCTTGATGCGACCATGATAGATGAAGGCGCCACGGTCGAACACGACCTCCGACACGCCGGCCTTGGAGGCGCGCTCGGCGACGAGCTTGCCCACTGCAGCAGCGGCGGCGGTATCGGCACCGGTCTTCAGAGAACCGCGCAGATCCTTCTCGAGAGTGGAGGCAGACGCAAGCGTCTTGCCAGCCACATCGTCGATGATCTGGGCATAGATGTTCTTCGAGGAGCGATGAACCGACAGGCGCGGACGGCCATTGGCCACCGACTTGAGATGACGGCGCACGCGGTTGGCACGACGTGCAAGTGCTTCTTTCCTGCTAGCCATTTCGCGTGATCCTTACTTCTTCTTGCCTTCTTTGCGGACGATCCGCTCGTCAGCGTACTTGACGCCCTTGCCCTTATAGGGCTCAGGACCGCGATATTCGCGGATTTCAGCGGCGACCTGACCGACTTGCTGCTTATTGATGCCGGAGACAACGATTTCAGTCGGCTTCGGAACGGCGATCGTGATGCCGACCGGCGGCTCATAGATCACATCGTGGCTGAAGCCGAGGGCCAGCTGCAGGTTCTTGCCCTGCAGGGCGGCGCGGTAACCGACGCCGTTGATTTCGAGCTTGCGCTCAAAGCCGTCCTTGACGCCCTTGAAGATGCCTTCGATCATCGTGCGGGACATGCCCCACTTCGAACGCGCATCCTTGGTCTGGTTCACGGGCGTCACAACGACCGCGTTGTTTTCGAGCTTGAGGCTGATTTCGTCGTTAGCAACGAAAAACAGCTCGCCCTTCGGGCCCTTTGCGGTAACCTTCTGGCCATCGACCGTAGCCGTGATCCCAGCAGGCACCTGAACGGGCTTCTTACCGATACGAGACATGTTTCAATCCTGTCTGTTCGCTATGGAGATCCCTGCCCAATCTTAGAAGACCGAGCAAAGAACCTCGCCACCAACGTTCTGTTCGCGAGCCTGGTGATCGGCCATCACACCCTTCGGAGTCGAAAGGATGGTGATGCCGAGGCCGTTCGCGACCTGCGGAATGGACTTGACCGAGACATAAACCCGGCGGCCCGGTTTGGACACACGGCCGATCTCACGGATCACCGATGCGCCTTCATAATATTTCAGCTCGATGCTGAGCTCCGACTTGCCATTGCCGAAATCGACAACGGAATAGCCACGGATGTAGCCTTCGGACTGCAGGACATCGAGAACACGTGCGCGGAGCTTGGACGCAGGCGTCGAAACCGACGACTTGCGGCGGGAAGCGCCGTTACGGATACGGGTGAGCATATCGCCCAACGGATCAGTCATTGTCATCTAACCTGCTCCTTACCAGCTCGACTTGACGATGCCCGGCACCTTGCCGAGATTGCCCAGTTCACGCAGCGCAATACGCGACATGCGCAGTTTGCGGTAATATGCGCGCGGACGCCCCGAAACTTCGCAACGGTTGCGAATACGGGTCTTCGATCCATCGCGCGGCAGGGATGCCAGCTTGATCGAGGCCTTGAACCGCTCTTCGATCGGAAGAGCCTGGTTCATGATGATCGCCTTCAACGCAGCCCGCTTAGCGGCCTGGTTGGCGACCGTAGTACGGCGGCGCTTGTTCTTTTCAACTGCGCTTGTCTTCGCCATGTCAGGTTCCTTTTCTACGCTCGTCGTTACGGTTATTGACGGAACGGGAAGCTGAACTCTTTCAGGAGAGCCCGTGCTTCGTCGTCGGTCGTCGCCGTCGTGCAAACGATGATGTCCATGCCCCACATCTGATCAACCTTGTCGTAGTTGATTTCTGGGAACACAATGTGCTCCTTGATGCCCATGGCGAAGTTGCCACGGCCGTCAAAGCTCTTCGGGTTCAGGCCGCGGAAGTCGCGAACGCGCGGGAGCGCGATGTTGACCAGGCGATCCAGGAACTCGTACATGCGGGCGCCGCGCAGGGTGACCTTCGCGCCAATCGGCATGTTTTCGCGGACCTTGAAGCCAGCGATAGAGTTGCGTGCACGGGTGATGACCGGCTTCTGACCAGCGATAGCAGCCAGGTCGGCAGCAGCAACGGTCGGCTTCTTGGAGTCAGCCGTGGCTTCGCCCACACCCATGTTGATAACGATCTTGTCAAGCTTCGGGATCATCATCTCGTTGGCGTAGGAGAACTTCTCCTGCATCGCCTTGCGGATGCGCTCGACATATTCTTTCTTGAGCCGCGGCTCGTACTTTGCCTCAGCCATCGATCACTTCTCCAGAACGCTTGGCAACACGGACCTTCTTGCCGTCAACGACCTTGAAACCGACGCGGGTCGGCTTGCCGTCCTTGTCGACGATTGCAATGTTGGACAGGTGAACCGGAGCTTCCTTGGCGATGATGCCGGCTTCCTGTGTCTGCGTCTGGCGCTGGTGGCGCTTGACGACGTTGACGCCACGGACGACCGCACGATCTTCCTTCGGCATAACCTGTACGACTTCGCCGGTGCGGCCCTTGTCCTTGCCAGCGAGCATGACGACCTTGTCGCCCTTACGAATCTTCTGCATCGTTCGCTCCTTACAGTACTTCGGGAGCCAGCGAGATGATCTTCATGTGGTTCTTGGCGCGAAGTTCGCGCGGAACCGGTCCGAAGATACGGGTGCCGATCGGCTCTTTCTTATTGTCGATGAGGACTGCTGCGTTGGTGTCGAAGCGGATGACCGAGCCATCCGGACGACGGATGTCCTTGGCGGTACGAACGACAACCGCCTTCATCACGTCACCCTTCTTCACACGGCCGCGCGGGATCGCTTCCTTGATCGAAACGACGATGACGTCGCCGATCGAGGCATACTTGCGCTTCGAGCCGCCCAGCACCTTGATGCACATGACACGACGTGCGCCGGAATTATCCGCGACGTCGAGGTTTGTTTGCATCTGAATCATATCAGGTCGCCTTCTTGGTTTACCGGAATGGTTGGGCCTAAGCCCCCTACCCCGGCTTATGAAAATGTTCGCCGGCCGACCTGCCGTAACGGCAGGCAACAACACGGCATAGCTGAATAGCGCGGGGTCGATCGTGCCAGGGTGGTTTCCCGAACGGGACCTTCCGTGCGCTCAAAGCAAAAGAACGCCCGGCATTCGAGCGTTCTGACGCTGCTTCATACAGATATTTCGGCGAGACGCAAGGCCTCGGCCAAAATTCTGTTACTTGCCCTGGGCGGCAATCACCGTCCAGCGCTTGTCCTTGGAGATCGGCGCGCATTCCTCGATGGATACGGTATCGCCGATCTTGTACTGGTTGTTTTCGTCGTGGGCCTTGTACTTCTTGGATCGACGAACGGTCTTCTGGAGCAGCGGGTGAGCGAAACGACGCTCGACACGAACCACTACCGTCTTCTCGTTCTTGTCGCCAACGACGACGCCCTGCAGGATGCGCTTCGGCATATTTTTCTTCCTTTAGGCCTTAACTTCTGCCGCCTTCTGGCGGGCAATGGTTTTCACGCGGGCGATGTCCTTGCGGACTTCGTTGATGCGCGAGGACTTTTCGAGCTGGCCGGTCGCCTTCTGGAAGCGCAGGTTGAACTGCTCCTTCTTCAGCTTGGCAAGCTCGTCCTTGAGTTGGTCGGCGGTCAACGCGCGAACATCTGAGGCTTTCATGAGCTCAATCCTTACTCTGCAATGCGCTGTACGAAGCGCGTCTTGACCGAGAGCTTGGCAGAGCCGAGACGAAGCGCCTCACGGGCGATCTCTTCGCTGACGCCGTCGATCTCGAACATCATACGACCGGGCTTGACCTTGCATGCCCAGTACTCAACGGAGCCCTTACCCTTACCCATGCGGACTTCGGTCGGCTTTGCGGTTACCGGAACGTCCGGGAACACGCGGATCCATACACGGCCGGCGCGCTTCATGTAACGCGTGATCGCGCGGCGAGCCGCTTCGATCTCGCGTGCGTTGACGCGGTTGGGCTCCTGAGCCTTCAGGCCGAATTCGCCGAATGCCAGGTCAGAACCGCCCTTGGCGACGCCCTTGATGCGGCCCTTGAACTGCTTGCGGTACTTAGTACGCTTTGGCTGCAACATTTTCTTACTTCTCCGAGCTTATCTTTCGCCAGCGCTAATTACGCGTTGTCGCGTTCGCGGCGACGATCGCCACGGTCGCGTTCGCGGCTTGCCGGACCCTGTGCGTCGCCTTCCAGCGCGCGACGTTCGGAAGCCATCGGATCGTGCTCAAGGATTTCGCCCTTGAAGATCCAGACCTTGATGCCGCAGATACCGAATGCGGTTTCTGCTTCTGCCGTGCCGTAGTCGATGTCGGCGCGCAGCGTGTGCAGCGGCACGCGACCTTCACGGTACCATTCCGTACGGGCGATTTCCGCACCGCCGAGACGGCCGGCGCAGGTGATCTTGATGCCCTCGGCGCCAAGACGCATCGCGGACTGAACGGCGCGCTTCATGGCGCGGCGGAAAGCCACGCGGCGCTCGAGCTGCTGGGCGATCGACTGAGCGACCAGAGTTGCGTCGACTTCGGGCTTGCGCACTTCGACGATGTTGAGGTGCGTTTCCGAGTTGGTCATATCGGACAGCTTCTTGCGGAGCTTGTCGATGTCGGCGCCCTTGCGGCCGATGATCAGGCCCGGACGAGCCGAGTGGATCGTGACGCGGCACTTCTTGTGCGGACGCTCGATAACCACCTTGGAGATCCCGGCCTGCTTCAGTTCGCTCATCACGAACTTGCGCATTTTCAGGTCTTCGTGCAGCAGCTGGCCATACTCGGCATTGTCCGCGAACCAGCGGCTATCCCAGGTACGATTGATGCCGAGACGGAAACCGATCGGATTGATTTTCTGACCCATTATGCGGCCTCCTCTGCTGCCTGCACTTCACGAACGACGATCGTCAGGTGCGCGAAGGGCTTTTCGATGCGCGACGCGCGACCGCGGCCACGAGCGTGGAAACGCTTCATGACGATCGACTTGCCGACGTAGGCTTCGGCGACGACGAGTGCGTCGACGTCGAGATCGTGGTTGTTCTCGGCGTTGGCGATCGCTGATTCGAGCGTCTTCTTTACGGCGCCCGCGATGCGCTTGCGGGAAAACTCCAGCTCAGCGAGTGCACGCTCGACCTTCTTGCCGCGGATGGCCGCAGCAACCAGGTTGAGCTTCTGGGGGCTGACGCGGAGCGTGCGGGCGACTGCTTGCGCCTCGTTGTCCTTCAGCCGGCGTTCGGCTTTTGCCTTGCCCATTGTTACTTCCTCTTCGCCTTCTTGTCCGCGCCGTGACCGTAGTAGGTGCGGGTCGGAGAGAATTCACCGAATTTGTGACCGACCATGTCTTCATTGACACTGACCGGGACATGTTTGCTGCCGTTGTAGACGCCGAAGGTGAGACCGACGAACTGCGGCAGGATCGTGGAGCGACGGCTCCAGATCTTGATCACTTCTGCACGTCCGCCTTCACGAACCTTCTCAGCCTTCTTGAGAAGATAGCCGTCAACGAACGGACCTTTCCATACTGAACGAGCCATTGGAGACTTCCTCTCTTACTTCTTACGCTGATGACGCGAGCGCATGATCATCTTGTCGGTCGACTTGTTCGACCGGGTGCGCTTGCCCTTGGTCGGCTTGCCCCACGGTGTCACTGGATGGCGACCACCGGAGGTGCGGCCTTCACCACCGCCGTGCGGATGGTCGACCGGGTTCATGACGACACCGCGGTTATGGGGACGCTTGCCGCGCCAGACGGTACGACCGGCCTTGCCGTCGTTGATGTTGGCGTGGTCCGGGTTGGAGACGGCGCCGATCGAAGCAAGGCAGATGCCGCTTACGAGGCGCTGCTCACCGGAGTTCAGGCGAAGGATCGCCATGCCCTGGTCACGACCCACCAGCTGTGCGTAGGAACCGGCGGAACGGGCGATCTGACCGCCCTTGCCCGGCTTCATTTCCACATTGTGGATGATGGAGCCGACCGGGATATACTGCAGCGGCATGGTGTTGCCGGGCTTGACGTCGACAGCCTTCTCCGAAGCGATGACCTTGTCGCCGGCGGCGAGACGCTGCGGAGCGATGATGTAGGCCTGCTCGCCATCCGAATAGCTCACCAGGGCGATGAAAGCCGTGCGGTTCGGATCGTATTCGATACGCTCGACCGTGCCTTCGACATCGAACTTGCGACGCTTGAAGTCGACCAGACGGTAGCTGCGCTTATGACCGCCACCGATGAAGCGAGCCGTGATGCGGCCGAGGTTGTTACGACCACCGCTCTTGGTCAGACCTTCCGTCAGCGCCTTGACCGGCTTGCCCTTGTAGAGCGAGGAGCGGTCCACGATGACCAGCTGACGCTGGCTCGGGGTCGTCGGATTGAATGTTTTCAATGCCATTTTCTTATTCCTCAGAGACCGGTGGAGACGTCGATCGTCTGGCCTTCAGCCAGCGTCACGACAGCCTTCTTCACGTCCTTCTGCTTGCCGACGAAACCGCGGAACCGCTTGGTCTTGCCCTTGCGCAGCAGAGTGTTGACGGCCGTAACCTTGACGCCGAACAGCGCCTCGACAGCAGCCTTGATTTCCGGCTTTGTCGCCTGCTTGGCGACATTGAAAACAACCTGGTTGTTTTCGGATACCAGCGTGGACTTTTCGGTGATCGCCGGAGAGACGATCACATCGTAGTGGCGAAGATCGGTCACTTGAATCGCTCCTCTAGCGCTTCAACCGCAGCCTTGGAAAGCACGAGCTTGCCACGGCGCACGATGTCGTAAACATTGATGCCCTGGATCGGCAGAACATCGATGTTCGGGATGTTCTGTGCCGCAAGCTTGAAGTTGCCGTCAAGCTCTGCGCCGCCGATGAAGAGGGCGTTGGTCAGGCCGAGCGTCTCGAAAGCGGACGCGAGAGCCTTGGTCTTGGCTTCAGCTGCGACCAGGTTGTCGATGACGATAACGTCATCAGCCTTGATCTTGGCCGAAAGGGCATGGCGAAGGCCGAGTGCCCGAACCTTCTTCGGAAGGTCGTGCTCGTGGCTGCGAACGACCGGGCCATGGGCCTTGCCGCCGCCGCGGAACTGCGGAGCGCGAGCCGAATGGTGACGAGCGCGGCCCGTACCCTTCTGCTTGTACATCTTGGCACCGGTGCGCGAGACTTCAGCGCGGCCCTTTGCCTTGTGCGTGCCCTGCTGCTTCTTGGCAAGCTGCCAGCGGATAACGCGGGCGAGAATGTCTTCGCGGGGCTCGAGGCCGAAAATCTCGTCCGAAAGGGAGACCTTCCCGGCGTCTTTTCCCTCGAGGGTCTTGACGTTCAATTCCATTGATCTGGCTCCCTTACTTCGCGGCCGACTTGACGGCGTCGCGCACGATGATCCAGGCACCCTTGGAACCGGGAACAGCACCCTTGATCAGGATCAGACCGCGATCTTCGTCGGTCGAAACCACTTCCAGGTTCTGTGTCGTGACGCGCGTCTGGCCCATGTGACCAGCCATCTTCTTGTTCTTGAAAACCTTGCCCGGATCCTGGCGCGAGCCGGTCGAACCGTGCGAACGGTGCGAAACCGACACACCGTGCGTGGCGCGCAGACCGCCGAAACCATGGCGCTTCATGGCGCCGGCAAAACCCTTACCGATCGTCGTACCCGTCACATCGACGAGCTGACCGGCGGCAAAGTGACCCGCCTTGAGCTCCGTGCCGATCTCCAGCAGATTGTCTTCCGACACGCGGAATTCTGCGAGCTTGGCCTTCGGCTCGACGTTGGCTACGGCAAAGTTGCCGCGCATCGCCTTCGACGTATTCTTCACCTTCGCCTGGCCGGCACCGAGCTGAACTGCGGTATAGCCATTCTTCTCGACAGTGCGCGTGGCAACGACCTGGCAGCCGTCCATACGCAGTACCGTTACCGGGACATGCTCGCCGGCGTCGTTGTAGACGCGGGTCATTCCCACCTTTTGTGCAATCACACCTGAACGCATCGGTTCAATCCTTCCAACTCAGCTCGAGCAAGCTCAGAGCTTGATCTCAACATCGACACCGGCGGCGAGATCGAGCTTCATCAGCGCGTCTACCGTCTGCGGGGTCGGGTCTACGATGTCGAGCAGGCGCTTATGCGTGCGCATCTCGAACTGTTCGCGGCTCTTCTTGTCGATGTGCGGGGACCGGTTGACCGTAAACTTCTCGATGCGGGTCGGAAGCGGAACGGGGCCCCGGACGCTTGCACCGGTGCGCTTCGCCGTCGACACGATCTCGCGCGTAGAAGCATCGAGAATCCGGTGATCGAACGCCTTCAGGCGAATGCGGATATTTTGGCCGTTCATTCGACGTTATCCTTGTGTTTGTTTTCCGCATGTCTCTGGACAAGACACGGGTTGTTCTTTCTTCCTAAGGCGGACCACCGGTTTCAAAGATCGAGAGGGCGCCGATACCGACATCCCTATCCAGTCTTCAGGGCCTTCTAGCCCACCTTATTTGCTTGTTCAGTCACCGCTTCGTCGTCCAAAGCGGCGCGCAAATCGCGCTCGCGCGCCATTTGCTACATTTCTGTGTAATAAGCAAGCGGCTTGCGCCGCCTGCATCATAATATTGTCATCGAATCGGCCACCCCACCGGAGTGGCCGAAGGAATTACTCGACGATCGAAGCGACGATACCGGCGCCGACGGTGCGGCCGCCTTCGCGGATAGCGAAGCGCAGCTTTTCTTCCATCGCGATCGGAACGATCAGCTCGACGTCAACCGTGACGTTGTCGCCCGGCATGACCATTTCCGTGCCTTCCGGAAGCGTCACGATGCCGGTAACGTCCGTCGTGCGGAAGTAGAACTGCGGACGGTAGTTGGTGAAGAACGGCGTATGACGGCCGCCCTCTTCCTTCGTCAGGATGTAGGCTTCTGCCTTGAACTTCTTGTGCGGCTTGACCGAGCCCGGCTTGCACAGGATCTGACCACGCTCGACGCCGTCACGGTTCACACCGCGGATCAGCGCGCCGATGTTGTCGCCGGCCTGGCCCTGGTCGAGCAGCTTGCGGAACATTTCAACGCCGGTCACCGTCGTCTTCGACGTCGGACGGATGCCGACGATCTCGACTTCTTCACCAACCTTGATGATGCCACGCTCGACGCGGCCGGTCACGACCGTACCACGGCCCGAGATCGAGAACACGTCTTCGATCGGCATCAGGAACGGCTGGTCAACCGGACGCTCAGGCGTCGGGATGTACGAGTCGACCGCTGCCATCAGTTCGCGGATCGCGTCTTCGCCGATCTTCTTGTCGGAATCTTCAAGAGCAGCAAGCGCCGAGCCCTTGACGACCGGAATGTCGTCGCCCGGGAAGTCGTAGGACGACAGAAGCTCGCGAACCTCGAGCTCGACCAGCTCGAGAAGCTCGGCGTCGTCAACCTGGTCGACCTTGTTCAGGAACACAACGATCGCCGGAACGCCGACCTGGCGGGCGAGCAGGATGTGTTCGCGCGTCTGCGGCATCGGGCCGTCAGCAGCCGAGCAAACCAGAATCGCGCCGTCCATCTGCGCCGCACCGGTGATCATGTTCTTCACGTAGTCGGCATGGCCGGGGCAGTCGACGTGCGCATAGTGGCGGGCCGGCGTCTCATACTCAACGTGCGCCGTCGAGATCGTGATACCGCGCGCCTTCTCTTCCGGAGCCGCGTCGATCTGGTCGTACGCCTTGAACTCACCGAAGTACTTCGTGATCGCTGCCGTCAGAGACGTCTTGCCGTGGTCAACGTGGCCGATCGTGCCAATGTTGACGTGCGGCTTGTTGCGCTCAAACTTACTCTTTGCCATTTTCGGCTCTCCGTTTTGCTAGTCCCCGAGAGGAGCTAATTCTTGTTATCGGTCAATTGGTATTCCGGTCACTTCTGACCGGAATACTTTGCCTGGATTTCGGTTGCGACGTTCGACGGGACCGGCGCGTAATGATCGAAGGTCATCGTGTACTGCGCGCGGCCCTGCGACATGGAGCGCAGGTTGTCGACGTACTTGAACATGTTGGCCAGCGGAACGTTGGCGCTGATGACAACCGCGATGCCACGGCTTTCCTGACCCTGGATCTGGCCACGGCGGGAGTTGAGGTCGCCGATAACGTCACCGACGTAATCTTCCGGGGTGACGACTTCGACCTTCATCATCGGCTCGAGGAGCTGAGCGCCGGCCTTCTTCGCTGCTTCACGGAAGCAAGCGCGGGAAGCGATTTCGAACGCCAGGACCGACGAGTCTACATCGTGGAAGGCGCCGTCGATGAGCGTCGCCTTGACGCCGAGCATCGGGAAGCCAGCCAGCGGACCGGAAGACAGAACGCTCTCGATGCCCTTCTGAACGCCCGGGATGTATTCCTTCGGAACAGAGCCGCCGACGATCTTGGATTCGAACTTGAAGTCTTCGCCTTCCGGGTTCGGTTCGAAGATGATCTTGACACGTGCGAACTGGCCGGTACCACCGGTCTGCTTCTTGTGCGTATAGTCTTCTTCGGTCTGGCGCGTGATGGTTTCGCGGTAAGCAACCTGCGGCGCACCGACGTTTGCTTCGACCTTGAACTCGCGACGCATGCGGTCGACGATGATGTCGAGATGCAGTTCGCCCATGCCGGCGATGATCGTCTGGCCGGATTCCTGGTCCGTCTTCACGCGGAAGGACGGGTCTTCAGCTGCCAGGCGGTTGAGCGCGAGGCCCATCTTTTCCTGGTCGCCCTTGGACTTCGGCTCGATGGCGATCTGGATGACCGGCTCGGGGAATTCCATGCGCTCGAGGATAACCGGCTTCAGCGGATCGCAGAGCGTATCGCCAGTGGTGGTTTCCTTGAGGCCGGCGAGAGCAACGATGTCGCCCGCGAAGGCTTCTTCGATGTCTTCACGCGAGTTGGAGTGCATCTGCAGCATACGGCCGACGCGCTCGCGCTTGTCCTTGACCGTGTTCAGAACCGAGGAGCCCTTTTCGAGCTTGCCGGAGTAGATGCGTGCGAAGGTGAGCGAACCGACGAAGGGGTCGTTCATGATCTTGAACGCCAGCATCGAAAGCGGCTCGGCGTCGTCTGCATGACGCTCGATATCAGCTTCGGTCTTGAAGTCGATGCCCTTGATCGCCGGAATGTCGAGCGGCGACGGCAGGTAGTCGACGACGGCGTCGAGCAGCGGCTGCACACCCTTGTTCTTGAAGGCGGTGCCGCAGAACATCGGATGGAACTTGACGTCGATCGTGCCGCGGCGAACGAGTTCGCGGATCTTATCGTTGTCGGGCATGTTGCCTTCGAGGTAGGCTTCCATCGCAGCTTCGTCGATCTCGACGACCGTCTCGATCAGCTTTTCACGATATTCTTCAGCCTTGGCCTTCAGGTCATCCGGGATTTCGACGACGTCCCACTGGGCGCCGAGCGATTCGTCGCGCCAGATCAGGGCATTCATCTCGACGAGGTCGACAACGCCCTTGAAGTCGCTTTCAGCGCCGATCGGCAGCTGCATGACGACGGCGGTCGCACCGAGACGCGTCTTGATCATCTCGACCGAGCGGTAGAAGTCCGCGCCGGTCTTGTCCATCTTGTTGCAGAAGATCATCCGCGGAACATTGTACTTCTCAGCCTGGCGCCAGACGGTTTCCGTCTGCGGCTCCACGCCGGCGTTGGCGTCGAGCAGCGCGATGGCGCCGTCCAGAACGCGCAGCGAACGCTCGACTTCGATGGTGAAGTCGACGTGGCCGGGAGTGTCGATGATGTTGAAGCGGCGCATCTTGCCGTCACGGCCCTTCCAGAAGGTCGTGGTGGCAGCGGACGTGATCGTGATGCCACGCTCCTGCTCCTGCTCCATCCAGTCCATGGTGGCTGCGCCGTCGTGGACTTCGCCGATCTTGTGCGACTTGCCGGTGTAGTAAAGGATACGCTCGGTGGTCGTGGTCTTGCCGGCGTCGATATGCGCCATGATACCGAAATTGCGGTAGTCTTCGATCTTATATTCGCGAGCCATTGTGGACTGCCTTTCGATACCGTTCGGAATTACCAGCGATAGTGCGAGAACGCGCGGTTGGCGTCAGCCATCTTGTGCGTGTCTTCGCGCTTCTTGACGGCGGAGCCGCGGTTGTTGGACGCATCGAGCAGTTCGCCGGACAGACGGTCGATCATGGTGGTTTCGTTGCGCTTGCGGGCGGCGGCAATCAGCCAGCGAATGGCGAGAGCCTGGCGGCGCTCCGGACGGACGTCGACCGGAACCTGATAGGTCGCACCACCGACGCGGCGCGAGCGGACTTCAACGTGCGGGGCAATGTTGTCGAGCGCAGAATGGAAAACCGAAAGCGGCTCCTGCTTGGACTTGCCCTGGACGGCGTCGAACGCACCGTAGACGATGTTTTCAGCAACGGACTTCTTACCATCGAGCATGATGGCATTCATGAACTTGGTTACGACGAGGTCACCGAACTTCGGATCCGGGTTGATCTCGCGCTTTTCTGCTTTATGACGTCTGGACATACTTTTCGTCTCTTCAACCGTTAAGGCGCTTCATCACGCGGAGGACCTCGCGCAGCGCCGGATTATTCAAAACCGAATTACTTCGGACGCTTCGCGCCGTACTTGGAGCGACGCTGCTTGCGGTTCTTGACACCCTGGGTATCGAGAACGCCGCGGATGATATGATAACGGACACCCGGAAGGTCCTTGACGCGGCCGCCGCGGATCATGACGACGGAGTGTTCCTGAAGGTTGTGACCTTCGCCGGGGATGTAACCAATGACTTCGAAGCCGTTGGTCAGGCGGATCTTTGCGACCTTACGCAGAGCCGAGTTCGGCTTCTTCGGCGTGGTCGTGTAGACGCGCGTGCAAACGCCGCGCTTCTGCGGGTTCTCCTGGAGAGCGGGAACCTTATTACGCTTTACGTTCGCCTGGCGAGGCTTGCGGATCAGCTGGTTTACGGTAGGCATTCAACCATCCCTTACGTTTTTCTCAGTACCCTTGCGGGCTTGAACTCACGCCGTCTCCGGCAATGACGCATGCTTTCCGTCAATGCGCAAAATATGGCCCGATCCGCTTCCGCAGATGGACCACAAGGAGCAGAGGACGCATAAAATCCTGCGTCATGCGTGCAGCATCATGACTTCAACGTGCGTTTAGAACCTTGTTTGAGGTGAACTTCAGGGCGCGTCGCCCCGAACAGCCAAGCCTCACATGGGATCTGATGGGCGGGGTACTACTGGTTTCCACCCGTTCCGTCAAGGCCGGTTAAGAAATAAACTTGGCCGCATCACCTTGATATGCGGGCCGAACGCCCTGTTTTCATCCTTCTAGACGCATTCAGGGACGTGCGCCAAGATAAAAACTTGGGCCTTGCAGCAAAAGCGGTTAAGGAATCAGCAATTGCGGCGTTAGGTCCTCTCAGCGGATTCGACAAAGCGAATCTCCATGAACCGAGGACAGGCGATGATCACGACACCTGATAACGACAATAATTTCGACGGGCCGATGATCTTCATCATCATCGGCAAAGGCTATGAGTCCGAGGCAAGCGAAGGCATCGACCTGCACATCCTGCTGAAGGCGCCCGATGACGACACCGCCGTGCGCGAAGCCTTGAACGCTCTTGCCGAGGAGGGCTTCATCGAGGCCGATCTCGACCAGATCGGCATGCTGACCGAAATTCCGGCGGAAGAGCCGCACGCCTCGGCTTATCAGGGTGCGGTTGACGGCGAGGTCGCGATCATCCGGTTCAACTGACGGGAACGCCTTCCCTCCCCCGATCAATCAGAGGCTAGCACAAACGAAAACCGCCCGGATCGCTCCGGGCGGTTTTTCAATTCGTAGACCTCGGCTGCGGATTATTCCGCAGCCGGGGCGTTTTCGGCCATGTCCTGCAGCATCGGGGTGGCGACCGCCGCCCCAGTGCCCTTGCGGCGCTCTTCGAGAATCAGCTCGTCGCGCGACGTGGCGATGCGGCGAATCTGAGTCATGGTGCCGCCGGTGCCGGCCGGAATGAGGCGGCCGACGATGACGTTTTCCTTCAGGCCCTGCAGGCCGTCGGTCTTGCCGGCGATTGCAGCTTCGGTCAGCACCTTGGTCGTTTCCTGGAAGGACGCGGCCGAGATGAAGGACGGTGTCTGCAGCGACGCCTTGGTGATGCCGAGAAGAACCGGCTCGCCGCTGGCGGGCTTCTTGCCCTGCTCGATCAGGTGGTCGTTGACGTCCTCCAGCTCGATCCGGTCGACGTTGTCGCCGACGATGTAGGTCGAGTCGCCGGCATCGGTGATCTCCACCTTCTGCAGCATCTGACGGACGATCACCTCGATGTGCTTGTCGTTGATGACGACGCCCTGCAGGCGGTAGACTTCCTGGATTTCGTTGACGAGGTAGGAAGCCAGAGCCTCCACTCCCTTGATCGCCAGGATGTCGTGCGGAGCCGGGTTACCGTCGAGGATGTAATCACCCTTTTCGATATAGTCGCCGTCCTGAAGGTGGAAGGGCTTGCCCTTCGGGATCAGGTATTCGACAGGCTCGACACCGTCTTCCGCCGGCTCGATGATGACGCGACGCTTGTTCTTGTAATCGCGGCCGAGGCGGATCGTACCATCGATCTCTGCGATGATGGCGTGGTCCTTCGGACGGCGCGCTTCGAACAGTTCGGCAACACGCGGCAGACCACCGGTGATGTCCTTGGTCTTGGCGCTTTCGAGCGGCGAACGGGCGAGAACGTCACCCTGGGAGACCTTCGTGCCCGGCTCGACCGACAGAATGGCGTCGACCGAGAGCAGGAAGCGGGCGTCACCACCACGCGACAGCTTCGCGACATTGCCGCTGGCGTCCTTGATGACGATCGCCGGCTTGAGGTCCGAGCCGCGCGGGGTCGAACGCCAGTCGATGACCTGACGCTTGGTGATGCCGGTGGATTCGTCCGTTGCTTCCAGAACCGAGAGACCATCGACGAGGTCTTCGAACTGAACGGTACCGGCGACTTCCGTCATCATCGGCCGGGTGTAAGGATCCCACTCCGCCAGACGCTGGCCACGCTTGACCTTGTCACCTTCGTCGACATGCAGCTTCGAACCGTAGGCGACACGCTGCGAAGAGCGCTCGACGCCACGCTCGTCCAGGATCTGGACAGTCATGTTGCGGCCCATGGCAACGAGGCTGCCTTCAGAGTTGCGCAGCACGTTGCGGTTCTTGATCTGCACCGTACCTTCGTACGAGGCTTCCAGGAACGACTGGTCAACCACGGTTGCCGTACCGCCTAGGTGGAAGGTACGCATGGTGAGCTGGGTTCCCGGCTCGCCAATCGACTGGGCGGCGATGACGCCGACGGCTTCGCCCATGTTGACCGGCGTACCGCGCGCAAGGTCGCGGCCGTAGCAGACCGAGCAGACGCCCGTCTGGATTTCGCAGGTCAGCGCCGAGCGGATGCGGATCGACTGGATACCGGCCTTCTCGATTTCGATGACATCAGGCTCGAGGATCATCTTGCCGGCATCGACGATGCGCTCACCCGTCACCGGATGATCGATGTCGTCGAGCGCCGTGCGGCCGAGAATACGGGCGCCGAGCGAGGCTACGACCTGGCCGGCATCGACGATAGCGGTCATGGTCAGGCCGGTTTCGGTGCCGCAATCGACGTGCGTAACGATGCAATCCTGCGCGACGTCGACGAGTCGGCGGGTCAGGTAACCGGAGTTTGCAGTCTTCAAGGCGGTGTCCGCCAGACCCTTACGGGCGCCGTGCGTCGAGTTGAAGTACTCGTTGACGGTCAGGCCTTCCTTGAAGTTCGAGATGATCGGCGTCTCGATGATTTCGCCCGACGGCTTGGCCATCAGGCCGCGCATGCCGCCCAGCTGACGCATCTGGTTCGGAGAACCGCGGGCGCCGGAGTGGCTCATCATGTAGATTGAGTTCATCGGCTTTTGACGGCCGGTGTTCTCATCGAATTCGACCGCCTTGATGCGAGCCATCATCTCTTCGGCGACCTTTTCGGTCGCCTTGCCCCAGGCGTCGACAACCTTGTTGTACTTTTCGCCCTGGGTGATGAGGCCGTCATTGTACTGCTGTTCGTATTCCTTCACCAGATTTTCGGTGTCGTTGACGATTTTGGCCTTCGTGTCCGGAATGACCATGTCGTCCTTGCCGAACGAAATGCCGGCGCGGCAGGCATGGGCGAAACCGAGCTGCATGATGCGGTCGCAGAAGATGACCGTGTCCTTCTGGCCGCAATGGCGGTAGACCGTGTCGATCATCTTGGAGATGTTCTTCTTGGTCATTTCCTGGTTGCAGATGTCGAAGGGCACCTTGCCGTTCTTCGGCAGCAGTTCGCCGATGAGCAGACGGCCGGGCGTCGTCTCATAGATCTTCGAGTAGGGCTTGCCATCCTCGCCGATCGACTTGAAGCGGCCGCGGATCTTGGTGTGCAGCGTCACGACCTTGTTTTCCAGCGCGTGATGCAGCTCGCCGAGATCGGAGAAGGCCATGCCTTCGCCCGGCTCGTTCTGGTTCAGGATCGACAGATAGTACAGGCCGAGAACCATGTCCTGCGAGGGAACGATGATCGGCGCGCCGTTGGCCGGGTGCAGGATGTTGTTGGTCGACATCATCAGCACGCGGGCTTCGAGCTGGGCTTCGAGCGACAGCGGCACGTGCACGGCCATCTGGTCACCGTCGAAGTCGGCATTGAAGGCCGTGCAGACGAGCGGGTGCAGCTGGATGGCTTTGCCTTCGACCAGGGTGGGTTCGAAGGCCTGGATGCCCAGGCGGTGCAGCGTCGGTGCGCGGTTCAGGAGAACCGGATGCTCGCGGATGACCTCGTCGAGAATATCCCAAACTTCCGGCTTTTCCTTTTCGACCAGCTTCTTGGCCTGCTTGACAGTCGAGGAATAACCCTTGGCGTCGAGGCGGGCGTAGATGAATGGCTTGAAGAGTTCGAGCGCCATCTTCTTCGGCAGGCCGCACTGATGCAGCTTCAGCTCCGGACCGGTGACGATGACCGAGCGGCCGGAATAGTCGACGCGCTTGCCGAGCAGGTTCTGGCGGAAGCGGCCCTGCTTGCCCTTAAGCATGTCGGACAGCGATTTCAGCGGACGCTTGTTGGCGCCGGTGATGACGCGGCCGCGGCGGCCGTTATCGAAGAGCGCGTCGACAGATTCCTGCAACATGCGCTTTTCGTTGCGGATGATGATGCCGGGAGCGCGCAGTTCAATCAGGCGCTTCAGGCGATTGTTACGGTTGATGACGCGGCGGTAGAGATCGTTCAGATCTGACGTCGCGAAACGGCCACCGTCGAGCGGAACGAGCGGGCGCAGATCCGGCGGGATGACCGGGACGACCTTCATGATCATCCATTCCGGACGGTTGCCTGACTCCATGAAGTTCTCGACGATCTTCAGGCGCTTCATCAGCTTCTTCTGCTTGAGATCCGACGTGGTGTCGGCAAGCTCGGAGCGCAGATCGCCGGCGATCTTTTCGAGGTTCATCGAGGCCAGCATCTCGTAGATCGCCTCAGCGCCGATCATCGCGGTGAACTGGTCTTCGCCGTATTCGTCGACGGCGAGCATGTACTCTTCTTCCGAGAGGAGCTGGTGCTCCTTGAGAGCAGTCAGGCCCGGCTCGGTGACGATGTAGTTTTCGAAATAGAGGACGCGCTCGACATCCTTCAGCGTCATGTCGAGCAGTGTCGAAATGCGCGACGGCAGCGACTTCAGGAACCAGATGTGGGCAACGGGAGCAGCGAGCTCGATGTGGCCCATGCGCTCACGGCGAACGCGCGACAGCGTAACTTCGACGCCGCACTTTTCGCAGATGATGCCCTTGTACTTCATGCGCTTGTACTTGCCGCACAAGCATTCGTAGTCCTTGATCGGGCCAAAGATGCGTGCGCAGAACAGGCCGTCGCGTTCCGGCTTGAACGTACGGTAGTTGATGGTTTCCGGCTTCTTGATCTCACCGTAGGACCAGGAGAGGATCTTCTCCGGAGACGCGATCGAAATCCGAATGGAATCGAAATTCTGTGCAGGCACCTGCGGATTGAAAAGATTCATGACCTCTTGGTTCATGCCTGTCTCCTTCATGGGCTAAAGCGCCCTCAAAATGCGATGGCCGGCGGCAATTCCCGGGAGCCGCCTCCCTCGCTTAAACGAGAATAACCGCAAGATGCGGCGAAACTTCCCTTCCGGGCCGACACGGATGCGGCTCCCGGCGGGACCGGCGTGCGCCGCATTGGCAGCGCACGCCCTATCAATGTTTACTCGGCCGCGTCCGGCAGCTGGGTTGCCTGCGCTTCGTCGAGCTTGGTGTTCTCGAGCTCGACGCTGAGGCCCAGCGAGCGCATTTCCTTGACGAGAACGTTGAAGCTTTCCGGAATACCGGCTTCGAACGTGTCGTCTCCGCGGACAATGGCTTCGTAGACCTTGGTGCGGCCGGCGACGTCGTCCGACTTCACCGTCAGCATTTCCTGCAGCGTATAGGCGGCGCCATAGGCTTCGAGCGCCCAGACCTCCATTTCGCCGAAGCGCTGACCGCCGAACTGCGCCTTGCCGCCCAGTGGCTGCTGGGTCACGAGCGAGTAAGGGCCGATCGAACGGGCATGGATCTTGTCGTCTACCAGGTGGTTGAGCTTCAGCATGTAGATGTAGCCCACGGTAACCTGGCGGTCGAACTGCTCGCCGGTACGGCCGTCATAGAGCGTCGACTGGCCGGTGTCCTTGAGACCCGCCAAACGCAGCATGTCGTTGACGTCACCTTCGTTGGCGCCGTCGAAGACCGGCGTTGCGATCGAAACGCCGCGCTTCCACTGGTCGGCGAGACGCAAAACGGACTCATCGTCGAATTCCTGGACCTGTTCGGCCTTGGGACCGTCCCCGACGACATCGCCGATGGTCTTGCGCAGCGGCTCGATGTTGCCATTGGCCTTATACGCTTCGATCAGTTCGCCGATCTGACGACCCATGCCGGCGCAAGCCCAGCCCAGGTGCGTTTCCAGGATCTGGCCGACGTTCATGCGCGAAGGCACGCCGAGCGGGTTCAGAACGACGTCGACATGCGTGCCGTCTTCCAGGAACGGCATGTCCTCGACAGGCACAATGCGCGAGACCACGCCCTTGTTCCCGTGACGGCCGGCCATCTTATCGCCCGGCTGGATCTTGCGCTTCACGGCGACAAAGACCTTGACCATCTTCATGACGCCCGGAGGCATTTCATCGCCGCGCTGGACCTTCTCGACCTTGTCCATGAAGCGCTGTTCAAGGCGCGACTTGGATTCGTCATACTGGCCGCGGAGGGCTTCGAGTTCGCCCTGCACCTTCTCGTCCTCGACGGCGAACATCCACCACTGGGAGCGGGGATATTCGGAGACGACGGCGTTCGAAAGTTCGGTGCCCTTCTTGAAGCCCTTAGGGCCTGCGATGGACACCTGGCCGCGCAGCATGTCGATCAGACGGCCGTAGACGTTACGGTCGAGGATCGCCTGCTCGTCGTCACGGTCCTTGGCGAGACGCTCGATCTCTTCGCGTTCGATCGCCATCGCGCGCTCGTCCTTCTCGACGCCATGGCGGTTGAAGACGCGAACTTCGACGATCGTGCCGTAGGTGCCGGGCGGCATGCGCATGGAGGTGTCGCGCACGTCTGAGGCTTTTTCGCCGAAGATGGCGCGCAGAAGCTTTTCTTCCGGCGTCATCGGGCTTTCGCCCTTCGGCGTGATCTTGCCGACGAGGATATCGCCCGGCTGAACTTCGGCGCCGATATAAACGATGCCGGCTTCGTCGAGGTTCTTCAGCGCCTCTTCCGAAACGTTCGGAATATCCCGGGTGATTTCCTCAGGGCCAAGCTTGGTGTCGCGCGCCATCACCTCGAATTCCTCGATGTGGATGGAGGTGAACACGTCATCGGCAACGATCCGCTCGGAGAGCAGGATCGAGTCTTCGTAGTTGTAGCCATTCCACGGCATGAACGCGACGAGCGCGTTGCGGCCGAGCGCCAGGTCGCCGAGATCGGTCGACGGACCGTCGGCGAGAATATCGCCGCGGTTGACGACGTCACCGACGGTGACCAGCGGACGCTGGTTGACGCAGGTGTTCTGGTTCGAACGCTGGAACTTCTGCAGGCGGTAGATATCGACGCCGGACTTGCCGGCTTCGAGGTCTTCCGTGGCGCGGATAACGATACGCGTCGCGTCGACCTGGTCGACTACGCCGCCGCGGCGGGCACCGATGGCGGCACCGGAGTCACGGGCGACGACCGGCTCCATGCCGGTGCCGACGAACGGAGCTTCGGCACGCAGCAGCGGCACGGCCTGACGCTGCATGTTCGAGCCCATGAGGGCGCGGTTGGCGTCGTCGTTTTCCAGGAACGGGATGAGTGCCGCAGCAACCGAAACGACCTGCTTCGGCGAAACGTCCATCAAGTTCATGCTGTCGCGAGGCGCGAGCATAACTTCACCTGCGTGACGGCAGACGACGAATTCGTCGACGAAGGAGCCGTCAGCGTTCAGCTCGGCGTTGGCCTGGGCGACGTAGTACTTGGCCTCTTCCATGGCGGAGAGGTAGAGCACGTCGTTGGTTACCTTGCCTTCAACGATGCGCCGGTACGGGCTTTCGATGAAGCCGTATTTGTTGACACGCGCGAAGGTCGCCAGCGAGTTGATCAGACCGATGTTCGGGCCTTCCGGCGTTTCGATCGGGCAGATACGGCCGTAGTGGGTCGGATGCACGTCGCGGACTTCGAAGCCGGCGCGCTCGCGGGTCAGACCGCCCGGACCAAGGGCCGAAAGACGGCGCTTGTGGGTGATTTCCGAGAGCGGGTTGACCTGGTCCATGAACTGCGAGAGCTGCGAGGAACCGAAGAATTCGCGGACGGCTGCGGCAGCCGGCTTGGCGTTGATCAGGTCCTGCGGCATAACCGTATCGATTTCGATCGAGGACATGCGTTCCTTGATCGCGCGCTCCATGCGGAGCAGGCCGAGACGGTACTGGTTCTCCATCAGCTCGCCGACCGAGCGGACGCGGCGGTTGCCGAGGTTGTCGATGTCGTCGATCTCGCCCTTACCGTCGCGCAGTTCGACCAGCATCTTGACCACGGCCAGGATGTCGTCCTTGCGCAGGATGCGAACGGTGTCCTCGACGGAGAGGTCGAGGCGCATGTTCATCTTGACGCGGCCTACGGCGGAGAGGTCGTAACGCTCCGCATCGAAGAACAGCGAGTTGAACATGGCTTCGGCCGATTCCATCGTCGGCGGTTCACCCGGGCGCATGACGCGATAGATGTCGAACAGAGCGTCCTGACGGTTCTCGTTCTTGTCAGCCGAAAGCGTGTTGCGGATATAGGCGCCGACATTGATGTGGTCGATGCCGAGAACCGGGATCTCGTCGAAACCGTTCGCGAGAATGACGGCAAGCGTCTTCTCGTCGATCTCGTCGCCGGCCTCGAGATAGATCTCACCCGTCGAATAGTTGACGATATCCTCGGCGAGGTAGTTGCCGTAAAGGTCGTCGTCGCCGGCCTTCAGCGCCTTCAGGCCCTTATCGGAAAGCTGGCGCAGCAGGCGCGGCGTCAGCTTCTTGCCGGCTTCCACGACGACTTCGCCGGTATCGGCGTCGACCATCTCGGTGATTGCCTTGGCGCCCTTCAGGGTTTCCGGCTTGAAGGGAATGCGCCAGCCTTCGCCGTCGCGCTTGTAGAGCGACTTCGTGTAGAAGGTGTCGAGAATTTCCTCGCCGTCCATGCCGAGCGCCATCAGCAGCGAGGTGACGGGGATTTTGCGGCGGCGGTCGATGCGGGCGTAGACGATGTCCTTGGCGTCGAATTCGATATCGAGCCAGGAGCCGCGATAGGGAATGACGCGGGCGGCGAAGAGCAGCTTGCCGGAAGAATGGCTCTTGCCCTTGTCATGGTCGAAGAAGACGCCCGGCGAACGGTGCATCTGCGAGACGATGACGCGCTCGGTGCCGTTGACGATGAACGTGCCGTTGTTGGTCATGAGCGGCATGTCGCCCATGTAGACGGACTGTTCCTTGATGTCCTTGATCGACTTTGCGCCGGTATCCTCGTCGATATCGAACACGATGAGACGGAGAGTGACCTTCAGCGGCGCGGCATAGGTCAGGTCGCGCTGGCGGCACTCGTCAACGTCGAACTTCGGCGGTTCGAATTCGTAAGACACGAACTCCAGCATCGAGGCGCCGGAGAAGTCGGTGATCGGGAAAACGGACTTGAAGACGGCCTGAAGGCCTTCGTCAGGGCGACCGCCCTTCGGCTCTTCAACCATCAGAAACTGGTCGTAGGACGCCTTCTGAACCTCGATGAGGTTCGGCATTTCTGCGACTTCGGGGATCTTACCAAAAAACTTGCGTACGCGCCTGCGACCATTGAACGAAAGGGTCTGAGCCATCGTCGCTCCTTCAAAAATTGCATCCGGGCCTGCAACGGACGGGAACCGATGGCCAGTCGACCCCGCCGATCAATGAGTAGTTCAACCTCGTCCCACCTCCCGAAACAGCCAGGCCGGATTGCCTTGGCGCTTCGGTTCGAGACCATGCTCTTGAAGAACCCATTACCCAAAAGCCGTTTTCACGCGGCTTTTGGGTAATTCGTTCAGGAAAACGGCAAATGGGAGGCAGTAAGTGCCACCTCCCACGTGCAGTTCAAGATTACTTGACGTCGGCCTTAGCGCCTGCGTCTTCAAGCTTCTTCTTGATGTCGGCGGCTTCAGCCTTGGAAACGCCTTCCTTGACAGCCTTCGGAGCGCCTTCGACGAGGTCCTTGGCTTCCTTAAGGCCGAGGCCGGTGATGGCGCGGACTTCCTTGATGACGTTGATCTTGTTGGCGCCGGCATCCGTGAGGATGACGTCGAACTCGGTCTTTTCTTCTTCAGCCGGAGCAGCAGCGCCTGCACCACCAGCAGCAGCAGCAACAGCTACCGGAGCAGCAGCGGAAACGCCCCACTTTTCTTCGAGAAGCTTCGACAGTTCTGCAGCTTCCAGAACGGTCAGCGAGGAGAGGTCGTCAACGATCTTTGCGAGATCAGCCATTTTACTAGTTCCTTTTGTTCGGTTCGAACCGGTTGATTATAAACAGCGAAAAACCGCCTTAAGCGGCTTCGTCCTTCTTGGCGTAGGCCGCAAACACGCGGGCAAGCTGGCTTGCCGGTGCGGCAACAACCCCAGCGATGCGGGTAGCCGGTGTCTGGATCATGCCCAGCAGCTTCGCACGCAGCTCATCGAGCGAAGGCAGGGTCGCAAGCGACTTGACTGCATCGGCGTTGAGCGTGGTTGTTCCCATGGCGCCGCCCAGAACAACGATCTTGTCGTTGGTCTTGGCGAAATCCATGACGACCTTCGGAGCGGTGATCGGATCGGTGCTGTATGCAATCAGCGTCTGACCCTTGAAGAGATTGGTAATCCCTTCCGCTTCCGTACCCTGAAGGGCAATTTTGGCCAGGCGGTTCTTCGCGACTTTGACGGTACCGCCAGCTGCACGCATCTTCGAACGAAAATCGTTCATCTGCGCGACTGTAGCACCAGCATAGTGGGCCACGACGACTGAGCCCGAAGCCTTGAAGACTTCGTTCAGTTCCGTGACGAATTCGCGTTTTTCCGCTCTTTCCACTGCCTATCTCCAGTTGGCGGGACCGAAAACGGGCCCGCCGGGTTGCCTTTTGCCTCCCGGGATCCAAAGAGATCCCAAGCGACGCTTGAGGATCCTGTCCCCCCGCGCTCCCGCGCCCATCAGGGCTAAAGAGGCACAAGGCATCCAAGGCTCGAACCGAGTTACGAGAAGTGAACTTCATGCAATTCGGGTCTTACCCGTCTCATGCAGGCGAAGTGATTAAGGGAAAACCACCTGCAATCTCGGACAGGATTCCGGATTTCTCCGGAATATTCCGGCCCCTTGCGAGGCCGGAAATTCAGTGACCGGGCCGAAGCCCGGTCATAAACTTATGCAGTCGGAGCTGCGGTGACCGAGCCGACTTCGATCTTGACGCCCGGGCCCATGGTCGAGGAAATCGCCACGCGCTTGACGTAGTTGCCTTTGGCGCCAGCCGGCTTCGCCTTGATGACGGCGTCGGCAAAGGCGCGGATGTTCTCTTCCAGAGCCTTGGCATCGAAAGAAGCCTTGCCGATACCGGCGTGAACGATGCCAGCCTTTTCGACGCGGAACTCGACGGCGCCGCCCTTGGAAGCCTTGACGGCTCCGGCGACGTCCATGGTGACGGTGCCGACCTTCGGGTTCGGCATCATGCCGCGCGGGCCGAGAACCTTACCGAGACGGCCGACGAGCGGCATCATATCGGGGGTGGCGATGCAGCGATCGAAATCGATCTTGCCGCCCTGGACGATTTCGACGAGGTCTTCGGCGCCAACGACATCGGCACCGGCTGCCTTGGCTTCGTCAGCCTTGGCGCCGCGCGCGAAGACGGCGACGCGAACCGTGCGGCCCGTGCCGTTCGGCAGGTTGACAACGCCGCGAACCATCTGGTCCGCATGGCGCGGGTCGACGCCGAGGTTCATCGAGACTTCGATGGTTTCGTCGAACTTGGCGACAGCCCGCTCCTTGACCATGCCGATGGCCTGAGTCAGAGCGTAGAGCTTGGTGGGATCAACACCTTCGTTGATCTTGCGTGTGCGCTTGCCAGCCATGATCTTAACCCACCACTTCCAGGCCCATGGCGCGGGCAGAGCCCTCGATCATCGCCATTGCACCTTCGATATCTGCTGCGTTCAGGTCCTTCATCTTGGCTTCGGCGATCGTCTTGATCTGAGCCTTGGTGAGGGTACCAGCCTTTGCGCCCTTGCCCGGGGTCTTGGAACCGGAGGTGATCTTCGCTTCCTTCTTCAGCCAGTAGCTGACCGGAGGCTGCTTCATCGCGAAGGTGAATGACTTGTCCTGGTAATAGGTGATGACGACCGGAATCGGCATGCCCTTTTCCATTTCCTGCGTGGCGGCATTGAACGCCTTGCAGAATTCCATGATGTTAATGCCACGCTGACCAAGCGCCGGACCAATCGGCGGGGACGGGTTTGCCGATCCTGCCTTGACCTGAAGCTTGAGCTGGCCTGCAACTTTCTTAGCCATATCTCTCTGCCTTTCATGAACGGCCGGTCGCCCGGCCCGTGATGCCGGATTTCTCCGGCGGCTGCGGTTGCGTGGTGCGGATCATTAGGGTCCGGCTAAGACCCCTCACCTTCCACGCGGATGCGGACTAGGTCCGCCGGAAACAGGCCCCAAAGGCCAGCCTCCAATTTTGCAATCAGACCTTCTCGACCTGCGCATATTCCAGCTCGACCGGCGTTGCGCGGCCGAAGATCGACACTTCCACCTTCAGGCGCGAACGCTCTTCGTCCACATCCTGAACCGTGCCGTTGAACGAAGCGAAAGGACCGTCGGAAACGCGGACCTGCTCGCCGATCTCAAAGGTAACGGATGCCTTCGGCCGCTCGACGCCTTCCTGAACCTGACCGAGAATGCGCTCGGCTTCATAATCCGGAATCGGAACGGGCTTATTGTCGGAGCCGAGGAAACCTGTGACCTTCGGCGTATTCTTGATCAGGTGGTAAGCCTCGTCCGTCAGATTGGCGCGGACCAGAACATAGCCCGGGAAGAACTTGCGTTCGCTATCGACCTTGCGGCCGCGACGCACTTCCACAACCTTTTCGGTCGGCACGAGAATCTTCTCGAACAGGTGCTCGAGCCCCTTCTGGCGAGCCTTGTTCTCGATGTCCTCAGCCACCTTCTTTTCAAAATTCGAGTACGCGTGGACGATGTACCAACGTGCCGCCATTTTCATCTCCACCCGTATCAGTTGCCGGTATTGAGCACGAAGCTCAGGACCCAGCCGATCAGCTGGTCAGCGGCAAAGAAAAACAGCGCGGCAAAAACCACCATCACCAGCACCATGACCGTCGAGATCATCGTCTCGCGGCGCGACGGCCATGTGACCTTGGACGTCTCGGAGCGAACCTGCTGCAGAAACGCAAACGGATTGGATTTGGATGCCATCGACTGCCCACGCAATTACGGCGCGTAAAGCTGAAACTATCAGCCCCACGCACCGCGTGTCTGTTGAACCCTAAATAAACACCGATTTCCGAATGCACAAGAGGGAAACCGAAGTTTAACGAAATTAGTTGCCACCGATCGATCCCGAGCCGGAATGCCGCGAGAATCGCCGCGCTGTCCGTATCAGGGAAGATGGCAGGGGCAGAGGGGCTCGAACCCCCGACCTGCGGTTTTGGAGACCGCCGCTCTACCAACTGAGCTATACCCCTTCATGCCTGTCCTTCAGCGCCCCGGGCCAAGACCCGCAAATCGCTGCCGAAATGCATGGCGCTCCCTTTAAGACGGCGGCAGCGGATTGGCAAGCACGATTTTCGATTTTCAAAGCCTTCTGCTCATTTGCGAGCGTCCGCTTTTCTGCGGGCGTCCGCTTTTCGATCGCGCAACCGGAGAGCATTCAGACCTTCACATATTTCCGCCAGTCGTGTTCTTCCTTGAAACCCAACACCTCGCGAATCTTGCGGTTGGAAAGCAGCCCCTCAAATTCACCGATCTCGCGGGTGAAGGGCACGCTCGGGAAGAATCGCTTCGCCAGCTCTTTCGACGGCGTATTGGCCGAAACCGTATCGTTAGCGGCATTGAAGACCTGATAACCAAGCCCGTCCTTCTCGATGCAGAGATGGCAGATCTGCCCGAGGTCGCGAGCGTCGATATAGCTCCAGGTGATGCGCTTGCGCATCTCGGGATGGGCAAAATAGGTCGGAAACCTCTCATATTCATGCGGCTCGATAACGTTGCCGATGCGCAGCGCATAGATGTCGAAGCCCGATCGTTCGGCAAAGGCGCGGGCCGTCTTTTCGTTGACGACCTTGGAAAGGCCGTAAGAATCCATCGGATTGACGTCGTAATCTTCCTCCAGCGGAAACTGGTGGAAGTCGCGGTGGCCTTCGGCGAAGCAGACGCCGTAGGTCGTTTCGCTCGACGCGACGATGATTTTCCGGATGCCAAGCTTCACCGCCGCTTCGATGACATTGTAAGTGCCCATCACGTTGATGCGGAAGGTCTCGTTGTCGGGTTTGATCAGGATGCGCGGAATGGCGGCGAAATGCACGACGGCATCAAATGGCTGAACGCCCCTGCCCGCGTCGAGATCGGGAAAATCGCGATGCATCGACAGCGCGTTGAAGACCTGGCCGCTATCGGTGATGTCGGCGATGAGATTGGTGACGCCGGGGCTGTCCAGAGGCACGAGATCGAGGTTGTGAACCTCGTACCCTGCATTGACGAGCCATGGCACGGCATGGCGACCTGCCTTGCCGGAACCGCCTGTGAACAGAATCCGCTTTTTCATGGAAATGTCCTCCGCATGATGAAACCGGAGGCATAGTTAGACGCTTCCGCGCGAAGAGCAAGCGAGCGTCCTGCGAGGGGCTTCACCCCGCCGCGCCAGGAGCACCCTATCCGGGAGCACCTGGCCAATTATCGCCCTATCACCGCAGCCCCGTGCGATGAACTGGAAAGGTCGTCACTTGACGACGCTTACCTCATTGATCTGCACTCCGGCCGATTGAACAACCTCTTGCGGAATCGCAGCGATGAAAAACATCGTGAAAACATACATCGCGAATATCGTCGCAACGAATGTGGCCTTTGGAATCATCCCGACTCTCCTCTTTACAAGGAGGAGTCTGGACTAAAATGAGCCAATCACAACTGCTTTCTGAACGTGAGATGAACAAAATACTGTGACGGGCGTTTTTAACGATATTTTTACAACACCTGTTAAACGGCTCAGATGCATCAAAAACGAAAAACCCCGCTGTTTCCAGCGGGGTTTCCTGATTGTGGATAACCTGAAAGGTTACTCGACGATTGAAGCGACGATACCGGCGCCGACGGTGCGGCCGCCTTCGCGGATAGCGAAACGCAGCTTTTCTTCCATCGCAATCGGAACGATCAGCTCGACGTCAACCGTGACGTTGTCGCCCGGCATGACCATTTCCGTGCCTTCCGGAAGCGTCACGATGCCGGTAACGTCCGTCGTGCGGAAGTAGAACTGCGGACGGTAGTTGGTGAAGAACGGCGTATGACGGCCGCCCTCTTCCTTCGTCAGGATGTAGGCTTCTGCCTTGAACTTCTTGTGCGGCTTGACCGAGCCCGGCTTGCACAGGATCTGACCACGCTCGACGCCGTCACGGTTCACACCGCGGATCAGCGCGCCGATGTTGTCGCCGGCCTGGCCCTGGTCGAGCAGCTTGCGGAACATTTCAACGCCGGTCACCGTCGTCTTCGACGTCGGACGGATGCCGACGATCTCGACTTCTTCACCAACCTTGATGATGCCACGCTCGACGCGGCCGGTCACGACCGTACCACGGCCCGAGATCGAGAACACGTCTTCGATCGGCATCAGGAACGGCTGGTCAACCGGACGCTCAGGCGTCGGGATGTACGAGTCGACCGCTGCCATCAGTTCGCGGATCGCGTCTTCGCCGATCTTCTTGTCGGAATCTTCAAGAGCAGCAAGCGCCGAGCCCTTGACGACCGGAATGTCGTCGCCCGGGAAGTCGTAGGACGACAGAAGCTCGCGAACCTCGAGCTCGACCAGCTCGAGAAGCTCGGCGTCGTCAACCTGGTCGACCTTGTTCAGGAACACAACGATCGCCGGAACGCCGACCTGGCGGGCGAGCAGGATGTGTTCGCGCGTCTGCGGCATCGGGCCGTCAGCAGCCGAGCAAACCAGGATCGCGCCGTCCATCTGCGCCGCACCGGTGATCATGTTCTTCACGTAGTCGGCATGGCCGGGGCAGTCGACGTGCGCATAGTGGCGGGCCGGCGTCTCATACTCAACGTGCGCCGTCGAGATCGTGATGCCGCGCGCCTTCTCTTCCGGAGCCGCGTCGATCTGGTCGTACGCCTTGAACTCACCGAAGTACTTCGTGATCGCTGCCGTCAGAGACGTCTTGCCGTGGTCAACGTGGCCGATCGTGCCAATGTTGACGTGCGGCTTGTTGCGCTCAAACTTACTCTTTGCCATTTGAATGCTTCCTGTGAACGAAATGGTGGCCCCGGCGAACCGGTTTAGTGCCGCCGTTTAAGGCTTTCGGCGAAATTGCGCAAGACTTAATTGCAGAGACCAATCTTGGCGTGACAGCGCATATGGGAGACAATTCGCCGCCTGCAAGGCGATTCGCCGGGACCCTTCCAAAAATCGCTGGAATCTCAAAGAAAATCGCGCGGAAGCCGCCGCCATTGGCGTCCCTCGCCTACGGCAACAGCAGTCGGCGTACACCCACGGCTGGAAACAGCGCGCGCGACGACCGTGACTGCGATCGCATCAACTGGCTTTAGGGGAGACTGGAGCGGGTAGCGGGAATCGAACCCGCGTATTCAGCTTGGAAGGCTGCTGCTCTACCATTGAGCTATACCCGCGGGATGGTCCGATCCAATGACGAATGGTGGAGAGAGTTGGATTTGAACCAACGTAGGCTGAGCCAACGGATTTACAGTCCGTCCCCTTTAACCACTCGGGCATCTCTCCAGTTTTTCGTCCGGATCTTGAAGACCAAGTTCGTCAGACTTCGAAGCGTTGCCGCCCGTCGTCTGCGCCGCGTATATGACCGGAGCATTTCCGTCTGTCAACACGATGACAATGGAAAAAACACGAAAAATTTCATTCGACGCCGAAAGCCGGCACATGAAAGAAAGCCTATGCGGCAGCGAACGCCATGGCTATAAAGCCGCATGAGCAAAGACAACAAATCCGGCGGCAAGGCCGCGACAGACCCATCCGCCAAGGATACGCACTACGCCAATCTGAGGCGCGCCCACCGCGACGCCAAGCGCGAACGCGGCGAGATCCCGACACCCCAGCCACAGAAGCGCCGGCGGGGAGCTGAGGACTGGAAGCCGCCGGTACTCGCGCCCGACCAGGTCTATCTCTATGGCCTGCATACGGTGCGCGCTGCTCTCGACAATCCGGAGCGCAAGAAGATCAAGCTGTTTACGACGCAGAATGCGCTCGCGCGTCTGGAAATCGACGTCGAGACGCTAGGCATTCCCTTCGAAATCGTCTCGCCGCACGAGATCGACAAGGTGCTCGGTCCCGAGGCGATCCATCAGGGCGTCATGCTGGAAACGCGGCCGCTACCGGTGCGCCGGCTCGAAGCGCTGAAGGACAGCCCTCTCCTGCTCGTGCTCGACCAGGTCACCGATCCGCACAATGTCGGCGCGATCATGCGCTCGGCCGTCGCCTTCAATGCCGGGGCGGTTATCACCACCCAGAGACATAGCCCGACCGAGTCAGGTGTGCTCGCCAAGTCCGCCTCCGGCGCCCTGGAACTGATACCTTATATACAGATCACCAACCTCGCCGAGGCGCTTGGCGAATTGCACAAGCTCGGCTTCTCCACCATCGGCCTCGATTCGGAAGGACCGGCGCCGCTCGAAGGCACCTTCTCCGGCGACAAGGTGGCGCTGGTGCTCGGCTCGGAGGGCAAGGGGCTCAGGCAGAAGACGCGCGAAACCGTCAACGCGCTTGCCCGCCTCGACATGCCGGGCGCAATCAAGTCGCTGAACGTCTCGAATGCAGCGGCGATTGCGCTTTATGCGGCGCGGCTCTATCTGAAGCCATAAGCGGGGCAACAGGCGACCAGATCAATTCCAACGACCGCAGTCGTCACGCCAAGGGGGAAGTGTCATGATCCGTTTCGTCGTCCGGCTTCCGGCTGCGGCAGCTGCCCTCCTTGCCTGTGGCCTGGCCCAGGGGCAGGAGATCGATGCCGATATTCTCAAAGCGCAGGCAGGGACCTATCTCTTTGCCCCGCAAGACGGCCGCGCGGGATGCCGGATGACGCTTGAAACCGGTACGGCGATCGGCGGCCATTCGCTGTCCGGCCAGGAGGCCTGCACTAAGCCGCTGCCGGCGCTTGCCGAGTCCTATGCCTGGAATTTCGACGGCAATGGCGGTCTCATTCTGATCGACGCGACGCGCAAGGTCATCGCCCGTTTCGTCGAGAACGAAGGTTCGCCGATGAAAACGGAAGACGAAACACCGCTCCTGCTGGTTTCAGCACCCGATGGTGTCGATCGCCTGCCGACCTTCAGGAGCCTTGCCGGGACATGGGCGATGCAAAGACCGGGCGGCGACAAGCTCTGCAGCGTGACACTCGACGCCACCGTCGATACGGACGGCCACGCCCCCTTGTCGCTTTCCAAAGACTGCGCCGCCAATGTCGCCAGGCTCAAGCTCGCCGTCTGGAATATCGACGGTTTCGGGCTGACGCTGATGAGCCATGATGGTTCATCGCTCAGCTTCGACATGCGCGCCGACGGTAATTTCGACAAGTCCGGCGAAGAAGGCGGCAAGCCGCTTTCGCTCGTGCGCCACTGATCCCGGCTGAGGGCTCGATCCGGAGAAATCCACTTTTTGCCTTGGAATGACCTTCTGGAGCATTATGATCTGGCGGCGATCGATCCGTAACGACCGGTCACAAGCAAGAAGGAGCGATTCCCATCATGGCCATTCGACCGCTGATTTTCGGTATCCTCTTCATCGCGGCCTTTGTGGGAATCATCCTCAGCATCATCTGGGTGGACACGTCGCATCCCGTCCACCAGCCCGATCCGCTGTCGCCGACGGCGCCCGGCCCCGCGACGCCGGGACCGGTGCAATAGGCGAGAGGAACGCGGACGGCGATTGCGCGTTAATCCCACCGAACGGGGATTGAACGCTTATGCGCATAATGATCGCCATCGTCGCTGTCATGGTCGCCTCCGTGCTCAGCATCGCGATGATGTCACCTTCCGGTGCCGGACAGACCGGTAACGGCGACAGAATCGAGGCAAGAGTCAACGAATCCATCACGCATTGAAACCGGGAATGGCGAGTGGCTGGGACCGACTATCCTCAGCTGCGATAGAATCGCGGCATGTCGCGATCAAATTGGTGCCACTCGCGACGCTCTTCCCAGCGCCACGGCCGCCAAGGGCGGCGTTCATAACGCCATTCAGACCGGCGCCAATCAGTCACGGTCGTCACGCCAATCAAGATCGTCACGCCAGCGGTCGTGTGGCCAGCTGTCATGAATCTGGACGATGTCGCTTTGCACGGATAGCGCCGATCGGTCGACAGGCATGGCGGCGGCGGGCGCAACGGCAGCAAAGGCCGCGCCGAGGGACATGGCTGCGGTCAGGAAAATAGGCGCGAACTTCATGGCTGCTTCCTCATTGACGATGAGGAGATACTGCGCCAACACGACTGAATTGCTGCTGAAGCAGTCCTTAGATAGAGTTCATCAAGGAAAAGCGCCGGAGCGTTATCGGAACCAGTCCGCCTTCGTTCCCAACGGAACTACGACGCGACAGCCTTCGCTTGGCCGCTCTCTTCGGCTCGCCGAGCCGAAGCTCACAGAGCAGGCTGGTGCCCCCGGCAGGGTTCGAACCCGCGACCCCCTGATTACAAATCAGGTGCTCTACCAACTGAGCTACAAGGGCAATAGCTGCCCAACTAACAGATTCTGCGATCCTGTAAAGGAAAATCCGTGCCGGCGCAGACAGTCGGCGTGGATCCAAAACGCCTTGTCGTGCAAAACGGCCTTGTCGCAACTGCCATTTATCCTTTAGCTAGAGCAGCTTCACAAAGGGCATTGTATGGGCCGTTCATTCCAGACGCTTTCCTTTATCGCCTCGCCGACGATGGAGGCGCTCGCAGCGCGCGAAGAGCTGATTCGCATCTATGGCGACGTTCCGCAGGACAAGGCTGATGTCATCGTCGCACTGGGTGGCGATGGCTTCATGCTGCAGACGCTGCACAGCACCATGAACTCGGGCAAGCTGGTCTACGGCATGAACCGCGGCTCGGTCGGCTTTCTGATGAATGACTACAGCACAGAACGACTTCAGGAGCGTATCTGCGTCGCCGTCGAAAACGCTTTCCGCCCCTTGAAGATGACCACGGCCAATGCCGACGGTACCAATTCGACAGCGCTCGCCATCAACGAGGTCTATCTTTTTCGCCAGTCCTATCAGGCAGCCAATCTGAGAGTCGTGGTCGACGGACGCGTGCGTCTGGAGGAGCTGATCTGCGACGGGCTGATGGTGGCCACCCCAGCCGGATCAACGGCCTATAATCTTTCCGCCCATGGCCCCATCCTGCCGCTCGAGGCGCCCCTGCTCGCCATGACGCCGGTCAGCGCTTTCAGGCCGCGGCGCTGGAGGGGCGCCCTGCTTCCGAACAGGGTGACTGTCGATATCGACGTGCTCGAGCCGGTGAAGCGGCCGGTGAATGCGGTGGCGGACAATACGGAAGTCAAATCGGTGCTGCATGTCCGCATCGCCCAGTCGGAGCATATGACGGCGCGTATCCTCTCCGATCCCGACCGCTCCTGGTCCGACCGCATTCTCGCCGAGCAGTTCAAGGATTGAGATGATGGCAATGCGCCTGACATTGATGACCACGATTTTCCTCGTCGGATGCTCGGCCGCGATCGCCGCTCCCACGCAGGACGTCATCCTGCCGGCTTCGGTGATTTTCGCGACCAGCACCGGCTACTGGGAGAACGACGGCAACGCGCCTGATGTCGAGCGGGCGCCCACCACTGCCGAAAGCGTTTCCGACTCCCAGGAAAAGAGCCATGGTTACTATAAGCTCTTTGCCGTGCGTCAGCCGGACAGGACCTCGAAAGTCTATCTTCAACAGATTGCCCAGACCGAGACCGGTCCTGCGATTGCCTCAACCATTGAGCTGCAGGAGATCAGCGACCTGAAGCCTTACGTGACCGATATCCGCCCCGAAAACTCGAGCGGCATCATCAAGCAACCCGGCCTCTTTGCCACGATCTATCTGAAGACCGATCCCGCGGCCGAGCCGGACGGCTGGACCGTGCTGATCGACGAACTCGGCGACATCACCATCGAGAAAGCAACCAATTGAGCAGCGAGACGCTGTTTTCCAGGCGACAAGGATGAAGCTCGGCTTTCGCGAGGGCGTCCTCTACGACGACCGGAGACCGGACTGGGACGCAGCCGGCCCAAGGCCCGTCCGCTGGTCGCTATGGTATCCGGCTGCCGATGACGCGCGGGAATGCGAGACTCAGGAGAGAAGCTGGTTTCGGAAGGCAGCGGTCGCTCGCGACGCACCAATTCGGCCTTCAGACCGGCCCTATCCCCTCGTCCTGCTGTCACACGGCACCGGCGGTTCTGCGGCCGGACTGGAATGGCTGGCGCGACGCCTGGTCGATCGCGGATTTGCAGCGCTCGGCGTCGATCATCACGGCAATACGGGCAGTGAGCCTTATCGCGCGGAAGGGTTTGCCTGTCTCTGGGAGCGGGCTCCGGATCTGAGCTTGATGCTCGACCGCTGTCGCGACTGGCTTGGCGATCTTGCCGGTCGGATCGATGCGGACCGTGTATTCGCGGCCGGATTCTCGGCCGGGGCCTATAGCGTCATGCTGCTTCTCGGCGCCGTCACCCAATTCTCGCAGTTCGAACCGTCACGGCTGAAGCCAGGTGGTCCGCACGGCCCGAGGGAATATCCCGACCTCGCCGATCATATCCCCTCACTGCTCCGCACCAGCGATGTTTTTCGCAAATCATGGTCCCGCATGTCGCGATCCTATCGCGACGACAGGATCGCAGCGGCGGTCCTCTGCGCACCGGGTCGCTCCGTTCTCAGCTTCGGCGCGGAAAGCCTGAAAACTGTGGTGGCGCCTACTCTTATCCTTGTCGGCGATGCCGACAAGGCGGCACCGGCCGAGGAATGTTCTTCATGGCTGCATGAGCGGCTGACCGGAAGCGCGCTGAAGATCTTCGGCGGCGGCCTCGGGCATTATGTCTTTGTGCCGGAGGGCACCGGGCTCGGCCTTGCCTTTGCCGCCGAGCTCTTCACCGATCCGCCGGGCATCGAACGGGGGGCCGTTCATGACGAGATTGCCGCTCTATCGGCAGCGCTGTTTCACGACGGCGACACCGGAGCGATAGGCTGAACAAAAAAAGCCCTGTTTCCAGGGCTTTCCGATTTCTATAGTGCTGAATTATCAGTCGACATCCTCGACGACCGCGTCGGCGGCGCCGCTGATGCGATGGGCAAGGGCCGCTTCCATGAATTCGTTCAGATCGCCGTCGAGCACGTCGTCCGGAGCGGTGCTGGCGACGCCGGTGCGCAGGTCCTTGACCAGCTGGTAGGGTTGCAGCACGTAGGAGCGGATCTGGTGACCCCAGCCGATATCCGTCTTGGAAGCGGCTTCGGCGTTGGCGGCCTCCTCGCGCTTCTTCAACTCTGCTTCGTACATCCGGGCACGCAGCATTTCCCAAGCCTTGGCGCGGTTCTTGTGCTGCGAACGCTCCTGCTGGCAGGCCACCACGATCCCGGTCGGGATATGGGTGATGCGCACGGCCGAATCCGTCGTGTTGACGTGCTGGCCGCCGGCGCCCGACGAACGATAGGTGTCGATGCGGCAATCGCTTTCGTTGATGTCGATGTTGATCGAGTCGTCGACGACTGGATAGACCCAGATCGACGAGAAGGACGTGTGGCGCCGCGCATTGCTGTCGTAGGGGGAAATGCGCACCAGACGATGCACGCCCGATTCCGTCTTCAGCCAGCCATAGGCGTTGTGGCCCTTGACGAGCAAGGTGGCGGACTTGATGCCGGCCTCTTCGCCATCATGGACTTCGAGAAGCTCGACCTTGAAGCGCTGGCGTTCCGCCCAACGGGTGTACATGCGCAAAAGCATGTTCGCCCAGTCTTGGCTTTCGGTGCCGCCGGCGCCGGAATGGACTTCCAGATAGGTGTCATTGCTGTCGGCCTCGCCGGACAGCATCGCCTCCACCTGGCGGCGCGCAGCCTCGGCCTTCAGCGCCTTCAAGGCATCCTCGGCCTCTTTGACGACGCCTTCGTCGCCTTCTTCCTCGCCCAGTTCGACCAGCTCGACATTGTCTTTCAGCTGCTGTTCCAGCTGCCGGACGCCGTTAACGCCGTCATCGAGCTGCTGGCGCTCGCGCATCAGCTTCTGCGCTTCCTGCGCATCGTTCCAGAGGTTCGGATCCTCTGCCTTGTTGTTCAACCAGTCCAGTCGTCTTATCGCCTGGTCCCAGTCAAAGATGCCTCCTCAGCAGGGTGATAGCCTGCTTGGTTTCATCGACCACGTTTTCGATTTCCGCTCGCATTTTCCTGCTTCTCTGTAACGGTCTTCTTCAAGTGCTGGTGACATAGAGACGCCCGCCGCGGATGTAAAGAGCCGGGGCGGGCTTCTAAAATCGGGTGGGGACTCAGAAGAGTCCTGGCGTGCCGGTCTGAACGGCCTGGTTGGCCTGCGGCGAGGTTTTCAGGATCTCCTCCGGCGCCATGGTGCTGTCCATGCCGATGACGGAGAAGCTGTCGGCAGGTCCGGTGCCGGGCTTGAAGGCCTCGACGATCGTGTTCGGATCGCCGTCGGCGGCGGCCATGCCGGTCTTGCGGTCGATCGGGATCAGGTTCATGCCCTGCGGAATGACGAACTTCGATTCCGGCATGTCCTTGACGGCGGCCTGCATGAATTCGTTGAAAATCGGGGCGGAGAGACCGCCACCGGTGCCGCCGCGGCCGAGCGGGGCCGGCGTATCGAAGCCCATATAGAGGCCGGCGACCAGATCCGGGGTGAAGCCGACGAACCAGGCATCCTTCTCGTCGTTGGTGGTGCCGGTCTTGCCGGCGACGTCGCGACCGCTGAGATCGATCTTGCCAGCGGCAGTGCCGCGCTGGATGACGCCCTGCATCATCGAGGTGATCTGGTAGGCGGTCATGGGGTCGAGAACGGTTTCGCGGTTGTCGACGACGTTGGGCTCTTCCTGGTTCTGCCAGTCGCCGGCATTGCAGCCCTCGCAGAGGCGCTCCTCATGCTTGAAGATCGTCTTGCCGTAGCGGTCCTGGATACGGTCGATCAGCGTCGGCTTGATCTGCTTGCCACCATTTGCAATGACCGAATAGGCCGAGACCATGCGCAGCACTGTCGTGTCGCCGGCGCCGAGCGACATCGAGAGAACCGGCAGCATGTGATCGTAGATACCGAAGCGTTCGGCATATTCGGCAACGATATTCATGCCGAGATCGTTGGCGAGGCGGACCGTCATCAGGTTGCGCGAATGCTCGATGCCCGAGCGCAGCGTCGATGGGCCGCCGACTTCGCCGCCGTAGTTTTCCGGCTTCCAGACCTGGCCACCCGAGACGATCTCGATCGGCGCGTCCATGATGACGGAGGCCGGGGTATAGCCATTGTCCATCGCAGCTGCGTAGACGAAGGGCTTGAAGGAGGAGCCCGGCTGGCGCATCGCCTGGGTGGCGCGGTTGAATTCGGACTGAGCATAGGAGAAACCGCCGACCATGGCGAGCACGCGGCCGGTCTTCGGATCCATGGCGACAAGGCCGCCCTGTACCTTGGGGGGCTGGCGCAGACGGTAGGAGGTCGACGCGTCGTCACCGAGCTTCTCGACATACACGACATCGCCCGGGCTCAAGACACCGGCCGGCGATTTCGCCGTCTTGCGGGAGCCATCCGCCGATCGGTAGGCCCATTGCATGTTCTTGGCGTCGATGGTGCCGCGCAGACGGTCCGCCGCAACCTTGCCGCTCCCCTCCTTGGCCGGTTGCAGGCCGATGTCGACGTTGTCGTCGGAGACGGAGAGCACGACGGCCAGGCGCCATTCCGGAACGTCGGACAGCGCGGGAATATCGGCAAGCGCCTTGCCCCAGTCGCCGCTTGCGTCGATCTGCTTGACGGCCCCATGGAAACCGCGGCGCTCGTCATAGGTCACGAGGCCATCCTGCAGCGCCTTGCGCGCGGCGAGCTGCATCTGCGGATCGAGCGATGTGCGCACGGAAAGGCCGCCCTCGTAGAGAACTTTCTCGCCATATTGGTCGATCAACTGGCGGCGCACGGCCTCGGCGAAGTAATCGGACGCGAAGAGCGATGGTCCGTTGCTGCGGGCGGTGACGCCGAGCGGCTGCTTCTTGGCTTCCGCGCCGTCGCTCTGGCTGACATAGCCGTTCTCGACCATGCGATCGATAACCCAGTTGCGACGCTCGAGCGCCGCCTCAGGATGGCGGAAAGGATGATAATTGGCCGGACCTTTCGGCAGCGATGCCAGATAGGCGGCCTCGGCGACAGTCAGCTCCGTAACCGACTTGTTGAAATAGGTCAGCGCCGCGCCGGCGATGCCATAGGAATTCATCCCGAAGAAAATCTCGTTCAGGTAGAGTTCGAGAATCTTGTCCTTGCTGTAGGCCTGCTCGATACGGAAGGAGAGGATTGCTTCCTTGATCTTGCGGTCGATCGTCTGGTCCGAGCTCAATAGGAAGTTCTTGGCCACCTGCTGGGTGATCGTGGAAGCGCCGACAGGACGGCGACCCGAACCGAAATTCTGCAGGTTGACGAGGATTGCGCGGCCGAGACCAGTGAGGTCGACGCCCGGATGGTTGTAGAAATTCTTGTCCTCGGCCGACAGGAAAGCGGCCTTGACGCGGTCGGGAATGGCCTGGATCGGCAGGAAGAGACGTTTTTCCTTGGCATATTCGGCCATGAGAGCGCCGTTGCCGGCATGGACGCGGGTCGTCACCGGCGGCGCGTAACTGTTCAGAACGGCATAGTCCGGAAGATCCCTCGCGACATTGGCGAGATAGATGGCAATGCCCGCCGCCGCGACCAGAAACAGGACGCAGGCCATTCCGAAGAAATATCCAAGAAGTCTAAGCATATTTTCAGCTACCGGTCTCTTCGATCTACAATCGGCGCGGACGCAACGATTGCACAGATCGAGACAATTTGCACGTTGCGCGCGGCTTACTCCATGAGCGCTACCGCCACAAGACGATTCCGCGCCTCAAGCTAGGAAACATAAGCCGGAGTAACGGCGCGAATGTGAGCAAAATAGGGCTCTGCCCGCCGCAATCGCTGCCTCGGCAGCGTTTCATCGGGACTGTCACATCGAAGCAACGCCCTTCCCGGGCGACAAACCGAACCGCGCCGCTCAGAACGTGATTGATCGGATGCGTCCAAGTCACTGTTTTCATGGAGCTCGCCTGAGCGAACCCATTAAAATATCCGGGCGGCGTTCTTCAGCCGCCATTCGCCACGACGCCGGTGCGGTATCGCTTCACCGCCTCGGTCAGAAGATCGGCGATCCTGGTGCGCCAGGTTTCGTCGAGCAGCAGTTTTTCGTCTTCGGCATTCGACAGGAACCCGAGCTCGAGCAGGATCGACGGCACGTCGGGCGCCTGCAGCACGCGGAAGCCGGCGTGGCGATGCGGATTGTTGATGGTGCCGATCTGGTCCTTGAAGGAATTCAGCACGCTCTCGGCCAGCGAAATCGAGAAGGCCTGCGTCTCGCGCCGCGTCAGATCGAGCAGGATGTCGGCGACCTCGGGCGGCTCGGCGACCGTCTCCTTGCCGGCGATCTGGTCGGAAAGGTTTTCGCGCTCGGCAAGGTCGGCTGCGAGCTTGTCAGAGGCCTTGTCCGAGATCGTATAGACCGTCGCGCCGCGGATATCCTTCTGTTTCAGCGTATCGGCATGCAATGAAATGAACAGGCCGGCATGGTTCTGGCGGGCGATCAGCACGCGCTGGGAAAGCGACAGGAACTCGTCGTCACTGCGCGTCAGGAACGCCTTGATGCCCGGCTCCTTGTTCAGCCGGTCGGCCAGGGCCTTGGCGAAGGCAAGCGTCACTTGCTTCTCTTCGGTCTTCGTGTCGACGCCGATCGCGCCGGTATCGATGCCGCCGTGGCCGGCGTCGACGGCAATGACAAAATCGCCGGGGGCGGTTTTTTCTGGCGCCGGAATGGCGCTCGTCGTCTGGGCCGCGTCGGTCCGATCGTCCCAGGATTGTGTCTTGACCAATTCGGCAAAGGCCTGTTTGTCGATCATCTCGGCATCGAGCACCAGGCGATGGCCCCTGCCCGCCTCGTCGGCTTGCACCTTGGCGAGCGAGAGCTTCACCGGCCTTGCCGTTGTCAGCACGATGCGGGCGCTCTCATCATCCATCTTGCCGTAGCGGATATCCTTGAAGAGGCCGCGGGCGGCCAAATCCTTCGCCGGAAATCCAAAGGCGGTGGCTGACAGATCGACGACGATCCGCTCCGGATTGGCGAGATAATGGACGGAGAAACGCGGTTCGCGGTCGAAATCGATGACGATACGCGTCCTGGCATCATCGCCGATGATGCGCGCCCCATAAGCGAGCAGCGGATCCTTCGTCTCGGCCGAACCCGCGAGGCCGGGCAGGAGGCAACCTGCAATGAGCACCGCCGTCTGAATCCGCCTAGCCAATGTCGATCGCCGCGTTGCGAACTGCGCCACGATCCGAGCCCTCTTAAACAATAAACCGCCACACCCTATTTATACCGCGATGGACCTGATATGGCCGGAACGGACGCCCGAGAGCGAAACGCCTTGCCGCCTGCCGAATCGCGGTCACCTGCCCCCGGTTTCTATGCGATTCGAAATCCATCAATATTATGGCACATTTGGCTTTTCCCTTGCTATTGTGACAGAGAAAACATACAACGCATTTTAGGGTAGAAGTGTTGACGGGATAGAGTCGCCGCAAGGGCTGCCAGCCAGATCTGGACCTGGCGCCACATCGGTCATCGTCCGCCGTCTCATGCGCTTCAACCCGAGAACTGGATCCTGATTTTCCGGCATCTGTCGGAACTTCATTGGTGGATCAGCCACCACGCTCTCAGGGAGCAACCTCATCGGACCCGAACCGGGTCTTCGTATTTGTCGATCACGCTTGGTTGTTGATGGTTTCGCAGCAGGTTTTATCTGAAGTGCACAGGCCCCGGACCGAAACGGTTCCGGCTGCGGTCTGGCTGCTGCTCTCCCCTTCGCGTCAAGCGCGACTTTCATTATCCGGCGCGGCCACGGTGGACCGCATTCTTTCTGTTTCAACAGCAGTCGGGAATGCGCTCTCGCGGCCACGCCGAGGAGCACAGCTTACATGGCAGACAAAATGCTTATCGATGCGTCTCACGAGGAAGAGACGCGCGTCGTTGTCGTTCGCGGGAACCGCATAGAAGAATTTGACTTCGAGTCGCAGCACAAGAAGCAGATCCGCGGCAATATCTATCTTGCAAAGGTAACGAGGGTCGAGCCCTCGCTGCAGGCCGCTTTCGTCGATTACGGCGGTAACCGGCACGGCTTCCTGGCCTTCGCCGAAATCCATCCCGATTACTACCAGATCCCCCTCGCCGACCGTCAGGCGCTGCTTCGGGCCGAGGCCGAGGAGCACCGTCGCGACGAAGACGTCGAGCACGTCGAAACCGCGCCGATGGTCGATCTTTCGACCCAGGATCAGCCGGATGTCGGCATCGTGCCGACAGAGGCACCGGCTGCCGTAACGGAAGAGGCCGCGGCGGAAGAGATTGCCGTAACGGCAGAGGTGGCAGGATCACCTGAAGCCGCCGAGGAAGCGCCGGCCAAGAAGGCAAGGCCGCGCCGGAGCCGCAAGAAGGTTGCCGAAACGACGGCGACGGAAGACGCCGTTCCGACAGACGTCGAAGCGGAAGGCGCTTCGGGTGTCGACAACGACGATGACGCCCCTGCCGGCGGCACGATGGCCGCGATGGTGGAAACCGACACGATTTCCGAGGACATCGACACCAGCAAGCGTCGCCACGATGACGACGACGACGACGATGATCACGGCGAAGAGGAAGTCATCGAATCCGTTGGCGCCGAAGACGCAATGGAAGAGGTGCCGGACCGCGTGCAGCGCAAGCCGCGCAAGCAGTACCGCATCCAGGAAGTCATCAAGCGCCGCCAGATCCTGCTGGTTCAGGTCGCCAAGGAAGAGCGCGGCAACAAGGGTGCCGCTCTCACCACCTATCTCTCGCTTGCAGGCCGCTATTCGGTTCTGATGCCGAACACGGCGCGCGGCGGCGGCATTTCCCGCAAGATCACCAATCCGCAGGACCGCAAGCGCCTGAAGGAAATCGCCCGCATGCTCGAAGTGCCGCAAGGCATGGGCGTTATCCTGCGCACCGCCGGCGCCAACCGCACCAAGGTCGAGGTCAAGCGTGATTTCGAATATCTGATGCGCCTGTGGGAAAACGTCCGCACGCTGACGCTGGCGTCGACCGCTCCCTGCCTCGTCTATGAAGAAGGCTCGCTGATCAAGCGCTCGATCCGCGACCTCTACAACAAGGATATCGGCGAGATCATCGTTGCCGGCGAGGAAGGCTATCGTGAAGCGAAAGACTTCATGAAGATGCTGATGCCGAGCCATGCCAAGGTGGTTCAGCCCTACCGCGACATCCACCCGATCTTCTCGCGCTCCGGCATCGAGGCCCAGCTCGACCGCATGCTGCAGCCGCAGGTAACGCTGCGTTCCGGCGGCTACCTGATCATGAACCAGACGGAAGCGCTGGTTTCGATCGACGTCAACTCCGGCCGCTCGACGCGCGAACACTCGATCGAGGACACTGCGCTGCAGACGAACCTCGAAGCCGCGGAAGAAATCGCCCGCCAGCTTCGCCTGCGCGACCTCGCCGGCCTGATCGTCATCGACTTCATCGACATGGAAGAAAAGCGCAACAACCGCGCCGTCGAGAAGAAGCTGAAGGAATGCCTGAAGAATGACCGCGCCCGCATCCAGGTCGGCCGGATCTCGCATTTCGGCCTGCTCGAAATGTCGCGCCAGCGCATCCGCGCTTCGGTTCTCGAATCGACGACCCAGGTCTGCTCGCATTGCGGCGGCACCGGCCACGTCCGTTCACAGTCCTCCGTCGCCCTGCATGTGTTGCGTGGCATCGAGGAATATCTGCTCAAGAACACGACGCACAACATCACCGTGCGCACGACGCCTGACATCGCGCTCTACCTGCTCAACCACAAGCGCCAGACGATCGTCGATTACGAAGCGCGTTTTGGCGTAGCGATCATCATCGATGCCGATGGTTCGGTCGGCGCGCAGCACTTTGCGATCGACCGCGGCGAGCCCGTCGAAAACCCGGTCAAGATCGAAAGCCTCTTCAACTTCGCAGCCATCCCCGAGGATGAGGACGACGACATCGTTATCGAGGCTGATGAGGAAGAAGACGAAGATCTCGAGGAAAAGGCTGCCGCGACCGAACGTCCCGCTGCGGCGCGTTCGGAAGGCGAAGCTGAAGGCAACCGTAAGCGCAAGCGTCGCCGCCGCCGTCGTGGCCGCAACGGCAATGCCGAGCAGCCGGTAGCCGCTGCAGGCGAAGCCGGCGACGAAGAGGAAGATGCCGACGACGAGGGCGCTGAGGGCGACGAAACCGCCGCCGCTGCACCCGAGAGCCGCGCCGAAAACGAGGAATCGCAGCGCCGCAAGCGCCGGCGCCGCGGCAAGCGCGGCGGTCGCCGCAACCGGGAGGACGGGTCCGAGCTGACGGCGAATGAAGCCGGCGAAGACAGTGGCAGCGAGGATGAAGACGACGGCACTTCGGATGACGTCGCTCCCGGTGAAGCCGCAATTGTCGAGACGGTTGCCGAACAGGCCAGGGAGAGCCAAGCTGTAACGGCTGCCGTCGAGGACGTGGGTGTCGTCGCCGAAGAGGTAAAGCCTGCCCGTGGCCGCGGCCGCCGGAAGCCCGCCGCAGCGCCGGTCGAAGAACCGGTAGCGGAATCGGCACCAGCCGTAGAAGCAGAGCCGGAGGTGGTCGAAGCCTCGGCCGATCTCGCAACGCCCGCGCAGGAGGAAGCAAAGCCGGTTCGCGCCAACCGCGAATCCAATATTTCTTCCTCAGAGCCGACGGTGAAATCCACCCGCAGCGAAACAACCGAAAGCGATGACAGCAAGCCGAAGAAAGCCGGCTGGTGGCAACGCCGTGGCTTCTTTTGAACGCTGATTTTCGGACGTAAATGACGATAATCCGGCCGTGGCGACGCGGCCGGATTTTTGTTTATGGCGACAGCATCAGCATTGATCTTGAACCCCGTGAGACTGATGTGTATCTTTTAAGAAAGTTATACACATGAGGAAAAAATGCGGACGAATATAGATATCGATGATGCCTTGCTCGACGCAGCGATGACCGCCACGGGGTTGGCGACGAAAAAAGCTACTATCGAACAGGCCCTCAGAAGCCTCGTCGACAGGCACCGCAGAAAAAATGCGATCGCAAATCTCTCGGGAATCGGCTGGGAGGGTGATCTGGAAGGGATGCGCCGCGATCGACCGGACGAAACCAGTGATCGTCGTCGATAGTTCGGTCTGGATTGCGCATCTACGCGGGATGGAAAACGCCGCCAGACGGCGTCTGCAGAATATCGAAGATCCGCTGGAGATTCTTGTTGGCGATCTTATTCTTATGGAGGTCCTCCAAGGCGCGCGCAATGACCGCCATGCAACCACCATCGAAGCGAATTTGCGCCAATTCACGATCCGTCCGATGCTTGACGACAGCCTCGCCGTCAGGGCAGCCCGTAATTATCGCCTGCTGCGGGAACGCGGTATCACAGTGCGCAAGATCATCGACGTAATCATTGGCACATTCTGCATTCAAGAAGGCCACTCGCTCTTGCACGATGATAGGGATTTCGATCCCATGGCCGAGCATCTCGGTCTCAGGATCGCCTGATCGCCCTTGCGATCAGGCTGCCGGCGGGTAGAGCAGATCGACGATGTAGCTGGCGTCGAAACGGGAATCGAGCATGCCGTAAGTGGAGCGCCAGCCGCCGGCAAGGCGTGTCTCGATGAAGGCATCGGCGATGCGCCCTGCTCCAAGCCGATAGAGTTCCGCCGCGCCGGCGGCAAGTGCCAGTTGCTCGACGAGCAGGCGCGCCGCGCCCTCGTCCTGTTCGCAAAGCGCGATTGCGGCGCGTAGCACGTCGATCGTTTTCTTGCCGGCGGGGCCGAGATCGCGCGCGAGGCCCGCAAAAACCGTCTCGAACAGATCCTTGCCACGGTTGAGCACGCGCAGCACATCCAGCGCCATCACGTTGCCGGAGCCTTCCCAGATGGCGTTGACGGGGGCCTCGCGGTAATGGCGGGCGATCGGGCGCTCCTCGATGTAACCGTTGCCGCCGATGCATTCCATCGCCTCATAGATCAGCGAGGGCGCGATCTTGCAGCACCAGTATTTGGCGACAGGCGTCATGACGCGGGCATAGGCCGCTTCTTCGGCATTGCCGCGCGCCTTGTCGAAAGCATCGGCCAAGCGGAAGGACAGCGCGGTAGCGGCAGCGACGTCGAGCGCCATGTCGGCGAGCACGCGCGTCATGATCGGCTGGTTGACGAGCATCCTGCCGAAGACGCTGCGGCCGCGCGTATGATGCACGGCCTCGGCAAGCGAGGCGCGCATGATGCCTGATGAAGCCAGCGCGCAATCAAGCCGCGTCAGCGTCACCATGTCGAGGATGGTGCGGATGCCGGCATCCGGGCCGCCGAGCAGGAAACCGAAGGTATCGGTGAACTCAACCTCGGAAGAGGCGTTCGAGCGGTTGCCGACCTTGTCCTTCAGTCGCTGGAACTGCAGTCCGTTGGCGGACCCGTCCTCCAGCAGGCGCGGCACCAGGAAGCAGCCCATGCCCTCCTTCGTCTGCGCCAGCATGATGAAGGCATCGCTCATTGGAGCCGACATGAACCATTTGTGGCCGGAGAGCCGATAGATGCCTTCGCTGACCTTTTCAGCCGCACTCCGGTTGGCCCTGACATCGGTGCCGCCCTGCTTTTCGGTCATGCCCATGCCGATGGTCACCGCGGATTTCTGCATGGCGGGCCGGTTGGACGAATCATATTTGCGCGACAGGATCTTCGGCGCCCAGTCCTTCTGCACCGCAGGGGACGCCGACAGCGCAGCCACCGAAGCGCTCGTCATCGTCAGCGGGCAGAGATGGCCGGATTCCAGCTGTGCCGTCAGGTAAAATCGCGCGGCGCGGACCTTGTGGCCCGCGTCCTTCGCCTCGATATCGGCCTGCGGATCCCAGACGGAGGAATGCAGGCCGACCGACATGGAGCGGCGCATCAGCGCGTGCCAGGCGGGATGAAACTCGACGACGTCGAGACGCTCGCCGCGCGGACCATGGGTGCGCAGCTGTGGCGCGCCCTGGTTTGCCATGCGCGCGAGCTCCTGCGCCTCCGGCGAGGTGACGTAGCGACCGATATTTTCCAGGTCTTCACGGATGCCGCGCGGCAAGGCCGCCGTCAGATCGACGATCAGCGGATCGGATCGATAGGCATTGATGCCGGACCACAGGCTCGGCTGGTTGAGTTCTGCGAGTTTGTCGTCAGTCCGGTTTGCGGAGGTCATTGTTCGCTTCTAGTGCAAGAACCCGGCAAGGAAAACCGGAAGTTATGATTCGCTTTATTCTGCTCTATCGGAATTCAAGCGAAAATGCATGGGGACATAAGCCTTTGCCCACAGCGCGTGCTTGCCCCAGCGGGCGGCACTCATTATAGACCCGCAAGAGACAGCAAGAGGCAGGGTCATGGTCTTTTTCCCCCACCGCCACCTCATCGGCATCAAGGGCCTCACCGAGCAGGATATCACCTATCTTCTCGACAAGGCCGACGAAGCCGTCAAGATCAGCCGCCAGAGAGAAAAGAAGACGTCGACGCTGCGCGGACTGACGCAGATCAACCTCTTCTTCGAGGCATCGACCCGCACACAGGCCTCCTTCGAGCTTGCCGGCAAGCGGCTCGGCGCCGACGTGATGAACATGTCGGTCGGCAATTCCTCGGTGAAGAAAGGCGAGACGCTGATCGATACGGCGATGACGCTGAATGCGATGCGCCCCGACGTGCTGGTGATCCGCCATTCAAGCGCCGGGGCGGCTGCACTTCTTGCCCAGAAAGTCTCCTGCTCGGTCGTCAATGCCGGCGACGGGCAGCACGAACACCCGACCCAGGCGCTGCTCGACGCGCTGACGATCCGCCGCGCCAAAGGCAAGCTTTCGCGCATCATCGTGGCGATCTGCGGCGACGTGCTGCACTCGCGCGTGGCGCGCTCCAATATCCTGCTGCTTAACGCGATGGGCGCACGCGTGCGCGTCGTCGCGCCCGCCACCCTCCTGCCCGCCGGCATCGCCGAGATGGGCGTCGAGGTGTTCCACTCGATGAAGGAAGGATTGAAGGACGCCGACGTCGTGATGATGCTGCGGCTGCAGCGCGAACGCATGTCCGGCGCCTTTGTGCCGTCGGTGCGCGAGTATTATCACTTCTACGGACTCGACGCCGAAACGCTGAAAGCAGCGAAGGATGATGCGCTGGTCATGCACCCCGGGCCGATGAACCGCGGCGTCGAGATCGCCTCCGAGGTGGCCGATGGTCCGCAGAGCATGATCGCCGAACAAGTGGAAATGGGGGTCGCCGTGCGCATGGCCGTCATGGAGACGCTGCTCGTCTCGCAGAACCAAGGTCCCCGAACCGACGGAATGATGGCATGAGCAGCTCGATCGTCCTCAAGAATGTCCGCATCGTCGATCCCTCGCGCAGTCTCGACGAGATCGGAACGATCATCGCTAAAAACGGCGTGATTATTGCCGCCGGCAGCGAGGCGCAGAACCAGGGTGCGCCGGAAGGCGCCGCCGTGCGCGACTGCACCGGCCTCGTGGCAACGCCAGGCCTCGTCGATGCGCGCGTCCATATCGGCGAGCCCGGCGGCGAGCACCGCGAGACGATCGCCTCGGCGAGCCGGGCGGCGGCAGCCGGCGGCATCACCTCGATCATCATGATGCCGGACACCGATCCCGTCATCGACGACATCGCACTCGTCGAATTCGTCAAGAAGACGGCGCGGGACACGGCGGCCGTCAACGTCTATCCGGCAGCCGCCCTCACCAAGGGTCTTGCCGGCGAGGAGATGACGGAAATCGGCCTGTTGATGCAGGCGGGCGCGGTCGCCTTCACCGATGCCCATTCCAGCGTCCATAACACACAGGTGCTGCGCCGGATCATGACCTATGCTCGCGAATTCGGCGCCGTCATCTCCTGCGAGACCCGCGACAAATATCTCGGCGCCAATGGCGTCATGCACGAGGGACTTTTCGCCAGCTGGCTGGGGCTCTCCGGCATTCCGAAGGAAGCCGAGCTGATCCCCCTCGAACGCGATCTCAGGGTGGCAGAGCTGACGCGCGGCCGTTATCACGCTGCGATGATCTCCGTCCCCGAATCGGTCGAGGCCATCGAACGCGCCCGCAGCCGTGGCGCCAAGGTGACCTCGGGCATCTCGATCAACAATCTGGCGCTCAACGAGAACGACATCGGCGAATACCGCACCTTCTTCAAGCTCTATCCGCCACTGCGCCCGGAGGACGACCGAGTCGCCATGGCCGAGGCGCTTGCCAACGGTGCGATCGACATCATCGTCTCCTCGCACGACCCGCAGGACGTCGACACGAAGCGCCTGCCGTTCGCAGAGGCAGCCGATGGCGCGGTCGGACTGGAAACGATGCTGGCGGCGGCTCTCAGGCTTCATCATGGCGGCCAGGTCAGCCTGATGCGGCTGATCGACGCCATGTCCACCCGCCCAGCTCAGATTTTCGGTCTCAATGCCGGCACGCTGAAGCCGGGTGCGCCAGCCGATATCACGCTCATCGATCTCGATGAGCCTTGGCTTGTCACCAAAGACATGCTTCTCTCCCGCTCGAAGAATACACCGTTCGAGGACGCGCGCTTCAGCGGGCGGGCAGTCGCGACATACGTCTCGGGAAAGCCTGTTCACGCACTTTGAGAGACGGCTGGAACGGTAAGCTACGGAGGGCTGAGGGGGCACATGTTATCCAATCTCATGTCATGGCAGATCACGCTGCCGATCGCACTTGCGGCGGCCGTTATCGGCTATCTCTTCGGCTCAATCCCTTTCGGCCTGATCCTCACCCGGGCCGCCGGCCTGGGCGATGTGCGCAGCATCGGCTCCGGCAATATCGGCGCGACCAATGTGCTGAGAACCGGAAACCGCAAGCTCGCCGCCGCGACGCTGCTGCTCGATGCAATGAAGGCGTCGACGGCAGCCTGGGTTGTCGGATATTTCCTCGGTGAGGAGGCCGCGATCATCGCCGGCTTCTTCGCCTTCATCGGCCATCTCTTCCCCGTCTGGATCGGCTTCAAGGGCGGCAAGGGTGTCGCCACCTATATCGGCACGCTTCTCGGCGTCGCGCCGATCATGGTGGTGCTCTTCGCCGCCGTCTGGCTCGCGGTCGCCGTCACCACCCGCTATTCCTCGCTGTCGGCCCTCGTCGCCATGCTCGTCATCCCAATCGCACTGTGGATCCTCGGCAATGAAAAGGTCGCGGCCGTCATGGCGATCATGACGCTCATCTCCTACTGGAAGCACAAGGCAAATATTTCACGCCTGATGGGCGGAACGGAAAGCAAGATCGGGGCGAAAGGATAATGGACGCGCCGAGCGCGGAATCAACAGGTACGGTGCTAAGCGAAAGGCAGAGGATTGCCTGGCTGCGCCTGATCCGTTCCGACAATGTCGGCCCTGCAACCTTCCGCGATCTTATCGATCATTTCGGTTCGGCTGAGGCCGCACTCGCGGCGCTGCCGGAGCTTTCGGCGCGCGGCGGCGCGACACGGGCCATCCGCATTGCCAGCGAAGCCGAGGCGCACCGGGAACTGGAGGCGGCGCATCGTTTCGGCGCCCGCTTTATCGGCATTGGCGAGCCGGACTATCCGCAGGCGCTGAAACAGATCGACGGCGCGCCGCCGCTTCTTGCGGTCAAGGGCGCACTCGCTGCCGCCAAACGACCGGCCGTCGGCATCGTCGGCTCCCGTAACGCGTCGGCCGCAGGCACCAAATTCGCGGCGATGGTGGCGCGCGACTGCGGTCGGGCGGGTTATACGGTGATCTCCGGCCTGGCGCGCGGCATCGACACGGCAGCGCATCGGGCAAGCCTCGGCACGGGCACGATCGCCGCCCTTGCCGGCGGTCTCGACAAGCCCTACCCGCCGGAGAATCTCGGCCTCATCGAAGAGATAACCGGCGGCAACGGCCTGGCGGTGAGCGAGATGCCCTTCGGCTGGGAGCCGCGCGCCCGCGATTTCCCGCGCCGGAACCGGCTGATTGCCGGCATCGCACTTGGCGTGGTGATCATCGAGGCGGCGATGCGCTCGGGCTCGCTGATCACGGCGCGCCTCGCCGGCGAGTTCGGCCGCCTGGTGTTTGCCGTGCCCGGCTCGCCGCTCGATCCGCGCTGTCACGGCACCAACGGCCTGCTCAAGGACGGCGCTTCGATCGTTACCGAACCTGCCGATATCATCGAAGCCCTGGCGCCGCTTGCGCAACTTGACCTCTTCCCTTTGTCGATGGCGGAAGAGCCGGCACGCGAGAGCCGGGCAATGACGATGCCACCCGGCGATTCGGACCGGATGCGCATCATCGGCGCGCTCGGGCCGACGCCGGTCGAGATCGACGACGTCATCCGCCACACCGGCCTTCCGGCATCCGCGGTCTATCTCATCCTTCTGGAACTCGATATATCAGGCAGGCTGCATCGGCATCAGGGCGGTCTCGTCTCGCTTTCCGATTGATGCTTGCGGGGAACAGGGAAACTGCGTGTTGAAAACCGCACTGACGCAATTTAAAATTGTTTTCTGCTGCAAATCTTGTTTCGCTTGCACCGTACGCAAGAAGTAAAATTGTAGCAAACCCCTTGACCGCAGCGATTTCCCTGTCCATGTCGGAGGGCCGGTATCCAAGTTACGGTGCGTGTTGCGCTGGCCCACAAGCTGGCGTGGTTTCTTTTTTAGAGAATCATCATGAATGTTGTAGTGGTGGAATCGCCTGCCAAGGCCAAGACGATCAATAAGTATCTGGGTTCGGGATACAAAGTGCTCGCCTCCTTCGGCCATGTGCGCGATCTGCCTGCCAAGGATGGCTCCGTTCTTCCCGATCAGGATTTCGAAATGCTCTGGGAGGTCGACGGCGCTTCGGCCAAGCGGATGAAGGACATCGCCGACGCGGTGAAATCCTCCGATGGGCTGTTTCTCGCGACCGACCCTGATCGCGAAGGCGAAGCGATTTCCTGGCACGTCCTCGACATGCTGAACAAGAAGCGGGTGCTGAACGGCAAGTCCGTCAAGCGCGTCGTCTTCAACGCGATTACCAAGAAGGCCGTCCTCGATGCGATGGCCGATCCGCGCGATATCGACGTGCCGCTGGTCGACGCCTATCTCGCGCGCCGCGCGCTCGACTATCTCGTCGGTTTCAATCTTTCGCCGGTGCTGTGGCGCAAGTTGCCCGGCGCGCGTTCGGCCGGCCGGGTCCAATCGGTCGCGCTTCGTCTGGTCTGCGACCGCGAGTCCGAGATCGAGCGCTTCATTTCGGAAGAATACTGGAACATCTCGGCGCTGCTGAAGACGCCGCGCGGCGACGAGTTCGAGGCAAGGCTGGTTTCGGCGCACGGCAAGCGGCTGCAGCCGCGGGCGATCGGCAACGGCGAGGATGCGGGCCGCCTGAAAGCATTGCTCGAAGGCGCCAGCTATATCGTCGACACGGTCGAGGCAAAACCGGTCAGGCGCAACCCGGGACCGCCGTTCACCACCTCGACGCTGCAGCAGGCCGCCTCCTCCAATCTCGGCTTCTCCGCCTCGCGCACGATGCAGATCGCCCAGAAGCTCTATGAGGGCGTCGATATCGGCGGCGAGACAGTCGGTCTTATCACCTATATGCGAACCGACGGCGTGCAGATGGCGCCCGAAGCGATCGACGCAGCGCGACGTGCCATCCTCGACCAGTTCGGTGAACGCTACCTGCCTGAGAAGGCGCGCTTCTACTCGACCAAGGCGAAGAACGCCCAGGAGGCGCACGAGGCGATCCGCCCGACCGATTTCTACCGCTCGCCCGACCGCGTGCGCAAATTCCTCGACGCCGATCAGATCCGGCTCTACGAGCTGATCTGGAAGCGTGGCATCGCCAGCCAGATGGCGTCGGCCGAGATCGAGCGCACGACGGCCGAAATCACCGCCGAGAACAAGGGCGAGAAGGCCGGCCTGCGCGCCGTCGGTTCGGTCATCCGCTTCGACGGCTTCATCGCCGCCTATACCGACCAGAAGGAGGACGGCGAGCAGAGCGATGACGGCGACGAGGATGGTCGCCTGCCGGAGATCAATGCACGCGAGGCGCTGGCCAAGCAGAAGATCAATTCGACCCAGCATTTCACCGAGCCGCCGCCGCGCTATTCGGAAGCATCGCTAATCAAGAAGATGGAAGAGCTCGGCATCGGCCGTCCCTCGACCTATGCCGCCACGCTGGCGACCCTGCGCGACCGCGACTATGTGACGATCGACAAGCGTAAACTGATCCCGCAGGCCAAGGGCCGGCTGGTGACGGCTTTCCTCGAAAGCTTCTTCACCAAATATGTGGAATATGATTTCACCGCCGACCTCGAGGAAAAGCTCGACCGGATTTCCGCCGGCGAATTGAACTGGAAGCAGGTGCTGCGCGATTTCTGGAAGGATTTCTTCGCGCAGATCGAAGACACGAAGGAATTGCGCGTCACCAACGTGCTTGATTCGCTGAACGAGGCGCTGGCGCCGCTCGTCTTTCCGAAACGCGAGGATGGCGGCGACCCCAGGATTTGCCAGGTCTGCGGCACCGGCAACCTGTCGCTCAAGCTCGGCAGATATGGTGCCTTCGTCGGCTGCTCGAACTATCCGGAATGCAACTACACCCGCCAGCTTTCCTCCGAAAACGGTGGAGAAGCGGAAGGGGTCGCGCTCAACGAACCGAAGAATCTCGGCACCGATCCGACCACCGGCGAGGAACTGACGCTGCGTTCCGGCCGCTTCGGCCCTTACATCCAGCGCGGCGACGGCAAGGAGGCCAAACGCGCTTCGCTGCCGAAAGGATGGAAGCCTGAGGATATCGACTATGAAAAGGCGATGGCGCTGATCTCGCTGCCGCGCGATATCGGCAAACATCCTGAAACGGGCAAGATGATCTCGTCGGGCATTGGCCGCTACGGGCCGTTTCTCCTGCATGACGGTTCCTATGCCAATCTGGAAACCGTCGAGGACGTCTTCTCCGTCGGCCTCAATCGCGCCGTGACGCTGATTGCCGAAAAAGCCAACAAGGCGCCGGGCCGGGGTGCGCGCGGTACGCCGGCGGCACTGAAGACCCTCGGCGATCATCCCGATGGCGGCGCCATCACCGTTCGCGACGGCAAATACGGCCCCTATGTCAACTGGGGCAAGGTAAACGCCACCCTGCCGAAGGGCAAGGATCCGCAGGCGATTACCATCGAGGAGGCGCTTGCGCTGATCACCGAAAAGGCCGGCAAGGCCCCGGCCGGCAAGACGGCCAGGGCGAAAGCCAAGCCGAAGGCGGCCGCCGCCGAAGCCAAGGCAACCAAGACGGCCGCCAAGCCGAAGGCAACGAAGGCGAAGGCGCCCGCGAAATCGAAAAAGAGCTGACGTGAGCAAGACACCGCGCGACAGAACGAACCCCGCGGGCAAGCGCCCGGGCAAGATCGGCCGCGCCGGCAGGGATACTTCCGCCGTCGAACCGCTGAACATCGTCCACGGCACGCTGCCCTCGCGGGAAGTGATCCTGCGTTTCATCGCCGATCATCCGCAGAAGGCTTCCAAGCGTGAACTTGCCAAGGCGTTCGGGCTGAAAGGTGACAGCCGCGTCGAGCTCAAGCACATGCTGCAGGAGCTCGAGCAGGAAGGCATGCTGCAAAAGAGCCGCAAGTCGCTCATTCGTCCCGGCGCTCTTCCGCCCGTCACCGTTCTCGATATCACGACGCGCGATAAGGACGGCGACCTGATCGGCCGGCCGGCGGAATGGCCCGAGGAGCAGGGTGTGGCGCCTGCCGTCGCCATCCGTCAGCAGTCGCCGGCAGGCCGCCAGGGTAAGGGCAAGGCGCCCGTCGCCGGGCTCGGCGACCGAATCCTGGCGAAGATCTTCCCGGCCGTCGATCGCGGCGGGCCGGCTTATACAGCGCGTATCATCAAGGTGATCGACAGGCGCCGCGGTGCGGCGATGGGCGTTTTCCGCAGCGCGCCGGGCGGCGGCGGCCGCCTGTTGCCAATCGAACGGCGCGGCGAAGAGATGGTGATCGACCCCGACTATACCGGCGGCGCCAAGGATGGCGACCTGGTCGAGATCGAAGTCGCGCGCCTCGGACGCTTCGGCCTGCCGCGCGCCAAGGTCCTTTCCGTCGTCGGCTCGGTCGGCTCGGAAAAGGCGATCTCGATGATCGCGATCCATGCGCACGGCATCCCGCACGTCTTTCCGCCGGCCGTGATCGCCGAGGCCGAAGCCGCCAAGCCGGTGACCATGTCGCATCGGGAGGACTGGCGCGACGTGCCGCTGATCACCATCGATCCGGCAGACGCCAAGGACCATGACGACGCTGTTTACGCCGAGATCGACCCCTCCCCCGACAATCCCGGCGGCGTCATCGTCACCGTCGCGATCGCCGATGTCTCCTGGTATGTCCGCCCTAATTCGCCGCTCGACCGCGAAGCGCTGAAGCGCGGCAACTCCGTTTATTTCCCCGATCGCGTCGTGCCGATGCTGCCGGAGCGCATCTCCAATGATCTCTGCTCGCTGAAGGAAGGCGTCGACCGCCCGGCGCTCGCCGTGCGCATGAGCTTCTCGGGCGAAGGCCGCAAGATCGGCCATACCTTTCATCGCATCATGATGAAGAGTGCCGCCAAGCTCTCCTATCAGCAGGCGCAGGCGGCGATCGACGGAAGACCGGATGATCAGACCGGACCGATGCTCGAGCCGATCCTGAAACCGCTCTGGCACGCTTATGGAGTAATGAAGCGCGGACGCGACCGGCGCCAGCCGCTGGAACTCGACATGCCGGAGCGCAAGATCCTGCTGAAACCGGACGGCACGGTCGACCGGGTCTTCGTGCCGCCGCGGCTCGATGCGCACAAGCTGATCGAAGAGATGATGATCCAGGCGAACGTCTGCGCCGCCGAGACGCTCGAGAAGAAGCGTCAGCCGCTGGTCTACCGCATTCATGACGGCCCGACGCTTGCCAAGCAGGAAGTTTTGCGCGAGTTCCTGGCGACACTCGGCATCTCGCTCGCCAAGGGCGGCAATATGCGGGCCAACAGCTTCAACGGCATCCTGGCCAAGGCGGACGGCACGGCACACCAGACCATGGTCAATGAGATGGTATTGCGCTCGCAGAGTCAGGCGATCTACAGCCCCGAGAATATCGGCCATTTCGGTCTCAACCTGATGAAGTACGCCCACTTCACCTCGCCGATCCGCCGCTACGCCGATCTCATCGTGCATCGGGCGCTGGTCGGTTCGCTCGGCTTCGGCGAAGGCGGCATCACCCCCGACGAAGAAGCCTCGCTCGACGATATCGCCGCCGAAATCTCGACCTTCGAGCGCCGGGCGATGGCAGCCGAGCGCGAGACCATCGACCGGCTGATCGCCCATCATTTGAGCACCCGCGTCGGCGAGGAGTTTGCCGGCCGCGTCTCCGGAGTTACGAAATCCGGGCTCTTTATCACCTTGCCGGACTATGGCGCCGATGGTTTCGTCCCTATATCTACGCTGGGCACCGATTATTTCATCTATGACGAGGCGCATCAGGCACTGTCGGGGGAAAAGTCGGGCCTCGGCTATCGTCTTGGCGACAGCGTCACCGTGAAGCTTGCGGAAGCAATCCCGCTGGCCGGCGCGCTGCGGTTCGAGATGCTGAGCGAAGGACGCGAGATGCCGACGGCGGCGCGTTCCTTCCATAAGGCCGGCCGCCGCGACAGGGGCCAGGTCCGCAAGAAACCGGGAACGCGTCCCCCGCGCGGACGCCGCTAAGCCACGGTGCCGAAAGCAGCAATGGTCCTATTGCGGCGCTTCATGCTTTTTGCCTGAACGAGGAAGATGCAATGAACACACCGACCGATCCGGTCGTCCGCTACGGGGATGGACCCGAAGCCGAGCGTCCGCTCGGACGTTCCATCATGCGCGGGCTGTTGAACCGCTGCCCGGCCTGCGGCGACGGCAAGCTCTTCCGCGCGTTCCTGAAACCGGTCGATCATTGCGCCGCCTGCGGCGAGGCGATGCATCACCATCGCTCCGACGATCTGCCGCCCTATATCGTCATCCTGGTCCTCGGCCACGTCCTCGTCGGCGGCTACATGCTGACCGATCTGACCTTGGTATTGCCGGTATGGGTCCATCTTGCCATATGGGCGCCGATCACGGTCATCGCCGCGCTCGCCTCGATCCAACCGATCAAGGGCGGCGTCATCGGCCTGCAATGGGCGTTGCGCATGCATGGTTTCGGCGGCGAGAGCGACAGTCCCGATGATTACGAGCTTCCCCGCCGGCCGGATTGAGCGCCTTCACCTTCCAGACATATTTAGCGTGTAGTGCCAGCGCTCCACCGACCACCACCGACACGCGGGAGTCAACGATCTTCAACGACTTGACATGGTAAGCTTTTCTTGTCTGAACAGGCTTTACATTCCGCAGATCACATCGGAAATACTGCGAAACGCCGCCCGTCACCTGGATTTGGCACATCTGTGTCCCTTCTATGTGAGACGAGAGGTCGATTCGCTCGCGCAGCTTTCTAAGGATGGATAAATGTCTCAGCCGAGAACCGGCACACCGGGCGATGTCGAAGAAATCCATTGGCCTTCTCTGGTGGCAGCCATCTCGTCCATTTCAGCCGTCGGCATAGCAATCGGTCTCGGACTCCCGCTTCTCAGCATCATCCTCGAAAAACGCGGCATCTCATCCACGTTGATCGGGCTGAATACGGCGATGGCTGGGATCTCGGCGATGGCCGCGGCGCCCGTTACCACCAAGCTCGCCCACAAATACGGCGTTGCGCCGACGATGCTCTGGGCGGTGCTGATTTCGGCGCTGAGCGCGCTCGGCTTCTATTATGCCCAGGATTTCTGGATGTGGTTTCCGCTACGTTTCGCCTTCCATGGCGCAACGACGACGCTGTTCATTCTCTCCGAATTCTGGATCAACGCCGCCTCGCCGCCATCCAAGCGCGGCTTTGTGCTCGGCATTTATGCGACCGTGCTCTCCATCGGGTTCGCTGCCGGGCCCCTGCTCTTTTCGATACTCGGCAGCGACGGCATCTTTCCCTTCCTGGTCGGCGCGGGCGCCATCCTGCTTGCCGCCATTCCGATTTTCATCGCCCGTGACGAAAGCCCGGTGCTCGAGGAAAAACCGGAATTGCATTTCATGCGCTACGTCCTGCTGGTGCCGACAGCGACGGCGGCCGTCTTCATCTTCGGCGCGGTCGAAGCTGGCGGGCTGTCACTTTTCCCGATTTTTGCCGTGCGCGCCCATTTCACCGAATCGCAGGCGGCGCTGCTGCTCACCATGATGGGCGTCGGCAACGTCATCTTCCAGATTCCCCTCGGCCTGCTCTCCGATCGCATCCGCGACAAGCGACCGCTTCTGGCAGGGATGGCGCTGATGGGCTTTATCGGCTCGCTGACGCTGCCGATCCTCGTCAACAACTGGCTGCTAATGGCCGGGATGCTGCTTTTCTGGGGTGGCTGCGTCTCCGGACTCTACACGGTCGGCCTCAGCCATCTCGGTTCGCGGCTGACGGGCTCCGATCTGGCTGCCGCCAATGCCGCCTTCGTCTTCTGTTATGCGATGGGAACCGTTGCTGGGCCACAGGTGATCGGCGCAGCAATCGACGTCGCCGGAAACAATGGTTTTGCCTGGGCGATTGCCGCTTTCTTCGGTCTTTATGCCTTACTTTCCGGCATCAGATTGATGTTCGTTCGAAAACGGACTTGACTTTTCGGACGGGATTCGTAGTTTCGCGCCAGAATTTGCCGTGGAGCCCATCCGGCTTCCACGGCTTTCATTTTCTTAAAGGCAGGACGACCATGGCCAAGGCTACAACAATCAAGATCAAGCTGCTGTCGACAGCCGACACCGGTTTCTTCTACGTCACGACGAAGAACAGCCGTACGATGACGGACAAGATGACGAAGACGAAGTATGACCCGATTGCGAAGAAGCATGTCGAGTTCAAGGAAACCAAGATCAAGTAATCACTTGGCCTGACGGATTTTAAAAACGCGCGCCTTCGGGTTGCGCGTTTTTTATTGCCCCGGAGGATGGCCTTGGAAAATGATAGCGCAAACAGACAAACGCCGCCCTTCCATCTTCGGGAAGTGGCGGCGTTTTCCTGAAAGGGGGTCGGCCAGCATGCAAAACGGCACGAGGAACCGTTGTGACTTGCCTACTAGCCGACCGACCCCACGACCCAGGAGATGCGGCGGACCTGAGCATCATGGGGTATCGACAGCTCCTCTGCGGGAGCGCTTCTTTTATGAGCCGATAATTTGCGCAGAAATGAAAGAAAATCAACAAATTCTTAATGATGAATTTTCTGAGCTTGATTCTATGGTTAAAAGTCCAGTTTTGGAACATGCAAAGATTTGACGGCTCTGCTTGACGGCAAAGCCTTATGACGGTGGAACCGAAGAAGTTCGACAATATAACTTAATAACTTAAGCTGCCCCTCCCCTTACGTGAGATGATGCCGCCACAATTTATTTGACCCTGTTGGCGGCAGGCGTTTTTTATAGTCTTCATTTCATTTCGGGCTAGGCTCCGGCATTCCGGAGACTGTCGCGCCGCGCCATATCCACAGCAACGCCGGGAGTCCATTTTTGGGCTACCGGGCTGCAAAACTTGGGCCTGCGTCGCACAGGCGAAGGTTAAAATTCGGTAACAAATCGCTTACCGCAGTGGAAAACTCGCAAATGGCGCATATGGCGCCCAAAGTGATTCGTCAGGCAGCCGCTGCGACCACGCGATTGCGGCCGGAATTCTTGGCCTCGTAAAGGGCAAGATCGGCCTGCTTCATCAGCTGATCCGGGGTCAACACCGCGCCACTGCGCGAGGCGATGCCGAAGGAAGCGGTGACCCTCAGGAGTTCACTTGAGCGCTTCAGCATGAAGGGAGCGCTCTCGACTGCCGCGCGCAGGCGCTCGGCGACGGCTGCGGCAACTTCCGGCGAGGTGTCCGGCATCACCACGACGAACTCCTCCCCGCCATAACGGCAAGCGAGATCGGCACCGCGGATGGTCGAACGGACGCGGTTTGCGAATTCGCGCAGCACTTCATCGCCGCCGTCATGGCCGTAAGTGTCGTTCACCTGCTTGAAACGGTCGATATCGGTGATCAGCACCGAAAGCGGCCGGCCCCGCGCCATCGACCGATTGAAGAGTGCGTTCAGGTGATTGTCGAGATAACGTCTGTTGTAAAGGCCAGTCAGCGGATCGGTCACGGCAAGCTCGATCGTCTGCTTGACGCTGGCTCGCAAACGGTCGTTATAACGCTTGCGACGGATCTGCGTCAGGCAGCGGGCGACGAGCTCGTTGGGATCGACGGGGCGGATGATGTAGTCGTTGACGCCGAGATCAAGGGCGCGGACGACCATGTCGTCGGAGCCCTGCTCGGTGATGATCAGGATCGGCAGGAAGCGTGTGCGCTCCAGCGAGCGCAGTTGCGAGCAGAGGCGAAGCGGATCGTAATCGTCGAAATTGGCATTGACAATGACGAGATCGAACGTGTTCTCGGCCGCCTCGAAGAGGGCCGCCTGCGGATCGGAGAGGGCAAGCACATCGGCGACGGGCTTCAACGCCCTGACGATGCGCTCTTGCGAATTGGCGCGGCCATCGACCAATAACACCTGGCCGGCCTCATCGCCACGGCCTTCGCCTGCCCGCATGAGATCGCCCATGCCCATCGTATGAGCGGTGTCGGCGCGGATGCGCAGCTCGTCGCTCAAGGTCTTCAGCCGCAGCAGACTCTTCACCCGCGAGATCAGCTGCAGATCGTTGACAGGCTTGGTGAGAAAATCGTCGGCGCCGGCCTTCAGACCGCGTAAGCGATCGGCAGGCTGGTCGAGTGCGGTGACCATGACGACGGGAATATGGGCGGTCTTCTGACTGGCCTTCAGCCGCTCGCAGACCTCGAAACCATCGATACCGGGCATCATGATGTCGAGCAGGATCAAGTCGACCTGGTTGCGCTCGCAGATTGCTAGCGCTTCGTGACCGTCGGCAGCGGTCATCACGTCGAAATACTCCGCGAGCAGCCGCGCTTCAAGCAGTTTCACGTTGGCCGGAATATCGTCAACCACCAGTATTCGCGCGGTCATAAGCGTCTTTCCGATGCGTCAGGCATCGCCCAGATAGGTCTTGATCGTCTCGATGAATTTCGGAACCGAGATCGGTTTGGAAACATAGGCTTCGCAGCCGCCCTGGCGGATCCGCTCCTCATCGCCCTTCATCGCGAAAGCCGTGACGGCGATGACCGGAATAACGTGCAGCTCGTCATCTTCCTTCAGCCATTTCGTGACTTCGAGGCCGGAGACCTCGGGAAGCTGGATATCCATGAGGATGAGGTCGGGACGATGCTTGCGCGCCAGATCGAGCGCCTCCATGCCATTTCTAGTCTGGATCGTGGTATAGCCGGACGCCTCGATGAGGTCGCGAAAGAGCTTCATGTTGAGCTCGTTATCTTCTACAATCATCACCTGTTTGGGCATGACAAGCTGTCCCTACGTCCGTTCGCGCAGCGGTTCGTCCCATGAGAAAGGCACATGCGGATGAATAGCTCCGTGAAACCGATAGCGCACGCTACCGGTATTTGGTTGAAGAAAAGGTAACTTACCCCTCGAAATGCAAAGCAACTTCAAGACTTCGAAACAGCAGGCGGCCGACCCGCACGAGACGGCGATCGCCGTGCTTGGCTGGCTTGCCGCCGATCCCGACATGTTCGGCCGCTTCCTCGCACTCACCGGCGTGGCGCCCGAGCAGGTGCGCAACGCGGTCAACGATCCGGGTTTCCTCTCAGGCATGATGGACTTCCTGATGAACCACGAACCGACGGCGATGGCCTTCTGCACGGCGAGCGGCCTCAGCCCCGATACGGTAACCGCCGCCTGGCGGCATTTCTCTTCGCCCGGGCTCGATTCGGGAGAATACTGAGCGTGACAGAGCTCGATATTTCGCACATCCGCCTCGGCGAGCGGCCGCTGATCGTCTGCGACGTCGACGATGTCGTGCTGCGGTTCATCGACCCCTTCCAGCTTTTTCTCCAAAGCCTGGGACACATATTCCTGCCGCGATCGTTCCGGCTTCACGGCAACATCGTCTCGAAAGCGGACGGCACGGAGATCGAGGGCCGACAAGTCACCCGGCTGATCGAAGATTTTTTCGAAGCGCAGGAATTGTGGCAGACGCCGGTCGACCGCGTCGTCGAAACGCTCGGCCGGCTTTCGCAAGACGCCGATATCCTTTTTCTGACGGCGATGCCGCCACGGTACCAGGATCCGCGTCGCCGCCTGCTGGACAGCGCCGGCCTGCTCTTTCCGCTGCTTGCCAGCGAGCAACCCAAGGGGCCAATCGTCCATGCACTGCATGCCAGCCGCTCCTTTCCTGTCGCCTTCATAGACGATATGGTGCACAATCTGAATTCGGTCAGGGAACACGTGGCCGATTGCCTGCTCATTCACCTGATGCCGGACTCGCCCGTCCATCGTTTCGCGCCGGCGGCAGCCGACGACATCACCCGCGCCACCGATTGGACGCATGCGGCCGGGCTGATCGAGGCCCATTTCCTTTCCGGCCCGGTCAATCGCGCAGCTCCAGCCGCATGAGCGGACGGCCGTCCTTGCGCATTGCCACCGTCTCGAATCCGGCTGCCTCGAAGATTGCCGTCGAGCCGATGCAGAGCGCCACCGATTTCGACTGCTTCACATGATCGATCGGGCAGGCTTCGAGCAGCCGCGCGCCCCGGCGCCGGGCATGGTCGATCGCGCCGGCGAGCAGGCGATGACTTAATCCCTTGCCGCGCAGTTTCGGCAGCAGGAAGAAGCAGCTGACAGCCCAGATAGAGGGATCACGCGCATCCTCCTCCTCCAACGGCCGCGAGACGGTGCGCGGTGAATTGAACTGCGGCACGTCGTGGCGCGGCCCGACCTGCACCCAGGCGACCGGTCCGCCATCTGCATAACAGAGGATCCCCGGCGGCGGCCCCGCCCCGATCCGTTCGCGCATATGCGTCTTGCGCTCGTCGGCCGCCATCGTCGTCCTCACCGCATGCGGCAAGCGCAGCGCGACACACCAGCAATTATAAAAAGCCCCCTGCGGGCCGAACAGAGTTTCGAAGTCTCCCCACCGGTCTGCCGTCACCGGCTCGAAACGAAGATCTTTATCCAAAGGCAAAGCTCCCGTCCTCTCTTGTGACTCATAAGCTTAAGGCGTAGTGTCGCGCCGTTCAACCTTTGTTCTCACCATGACGCCCGCGCCTGACAAGACACCCGGCTTCTGTCGCGACTGCCTTGCCGAGCAGAAGGGCGAGGCGCGTCGTTGCATTTCCTGCGGCAGCCCGCGCCTGGTGCGCCATCGCGAACTCTACGCATTGACGCTTGCGCATATCGATTGCGACGCCTTCTACGCGGCGGTCGAGAAGCGCGACAATCCCGAACTTGCCGACAAGCCCGTCATCGTCGGCGGCGGCAAACGCGGTGTCGTCTCCACTGCCTGCTATATCGCCCGCATCCACGGGGTGCGTTCGGCGATGCCGATGTTCAAGGCGCTGGAGGCATGTCCTCAGGCCATCGTCATACGCCCGGACATGGAGAAATATGTCCGTGTTGGGCGCCAGGTGCGTGCGCTGATGCAGGATCTGACGCCGCTGGTGCAGCCGCTGTCGATCGACGAAGCCTTCCTGGAACTTGGCGGCACCGAGAGGCTGCATCACGATCCACCGGCGCGCACGCTCGCCAAATTCGCTCGCCGCATCGAAAAGGAGATCGGCATTACCGTTTCGGTCGGGCTTTCCTATTGCAAATTCCTCGCCAAGGTCGCTTCCGACCTGCAGAAGCCGCGCGGATTTTCCGTTATCGGCCGCGAAGAAGCGGTGGAATTCCTGGCCCCGCGTCCCGTCACCACCATCTGGGGCGTCGGCAAGGCCTTTGCCGCGACGCTGGAGGCGGATGGCATCCGCACCATCGGCCAGTTGCAGCAGATGGAGGAGAACGACCTGATGCGCCGCTACGGCAGCATCGGCCAGCGGCTCGCCCGGCTGTCGCGCGGCATCGACGACCGCGAGGTGCATCTCAACGACGCCGCCAAGAGCGTTTCGGCCGAAACGACCTTCTTCGACGACATCTCGCGGCACGACGATCTGGTGCCGATCCTGCGCAACCTTTCCGAAAAGGTTTCCTGGCGGCTGAAGAAAAACGATATCGCCGGCCAGACCGTGGTGCTGAAGATGAAGAGCGCCGACTTCAAGACGCGCACCCGCAACCGCAAGCTCGAGGACCCGACTCAGCTTGCCGACAGGATCTTCCGCATCGGGCTCGAGCTTCTTAAAAAGGAAACGGACGGTACGAAATTCCGCCTGATCGGCATCGGCGTCACCGATCTCGGCGACGCCACTCGCGCCGATCCGCCCGATCTCATCGACCGGCAGTCAGGCCGGCGGGCGGCGGCCGAAGCGGCGATGGACAAGCTGCGCGACAAGTTCGGCAAGAACACAGTCGAGACCGGCTACACCTTCGGCAACGGCAAGCGCGATCACTAGAACATCCCGCGCAAAGTGCGCGCGGCTATTCGAAATTCGTACGAATGCGTTAAATCAGACAGCTGAAACTTTGATGATGCGACATGCTTTGCCTTTTATCCTATGCGCGTCGTTAGAGCGGAACCGCTGCACCGGTCCGGGCGAGCCGCCGAGTCCGGGGGTTAAAATCTTCCTTAAACTTCGTCCCGTAATGTGCGTACCAGTATTGCGTATGGTTGGGTATCATGTTCTCGCGTCTCGTCTTCGGCCTCGGCTTGCTGTCGGCCACCGCACTCGTGCACCCTGCTCTGGCCGCGGATGCACGCACGCTGCAGATCTTCGTCTCGAAGAACAAGCAGTCGCTTGTGGTTTATGACGGCACCGAGGTCGTCGCAACCTCGAAGGTCTCGACCGGCAAGGACGGCCATACGACGCCGAGCGGCATTTTTTCGGTGCTCGAAAAGCAGAAATACCACGAATCCAACCTCTATTCGGCTGCCCCGATGCCGTTCATGCAACGGCTGACATGGTCCGGCATCGCGCTGCACGAATCCAATTCCGTTCCGCGTTATCCGGCCTCGCACGGCTGCGTGCGCATGCCCGGCGCCTTCGCAAAAATGCTCTACCGAATGACCGAGCCCGGCATTCCCGTCATCATCAGCGACGACGAATTGGTGCCGCAGCCGATCGACCATCCGAACCTTTTCCGCCCCGATGCGCCGGCAGCGAGGCCGCTGCTTTCGGATGTCGAACTGCGGCCCTCGATGCCCGACAGCGCCGGGACACCGGTGCAGGTGGCGATGAACGATACCGCGGCGATGCCAATGCCGGCAAATCCGTCGATTACGGCGCCCGAAGCCGAGCCGCCGTCCGAACCGATCAGCATGCTCGTCACGCGGCGCACGCTGCGCGAGACGGTGATCGACATCCAGACGCTACTCAATCAGCTCGGCTTTTCCGCCGGCGGTCCGGACGGCCTACTCGGTCCGTCGACCGTGCAGGCGATCAACGCCTTCAAGATGCTGCGGCCGGCGGAATTTGCCGGCGACAGGAGCCTGGTCTCCGACAGACTTCTCACATCGGTCTATTCCGCCGCCGGCAAGGGTGAACCGCCGAACGGCGTCATCATGGTGCGCCAGGCCTTCAGGCCGATCTTCGAGGCCCCGATGACGATCGCCGATCCGGGCTTAGCACTCGGCACGCATTTCTTCACGCTGCATGCCGTCGATGAACATGCCGGCACGGCGGATTGGCTGGGCATCACGCTCGAGAACAATCTCTCCCGCGAGACGATGAAGCGGCTCGGGATCACCAATCAGGAAAGTTCGATCGTCACAGGCAGGCCGATCGCCCGTTCGCTGAGCCGCATCACGATCCCCGACGAAACACGCCGCAGGATCGACGCGCTGATCGCGCCCGGCTCGACGTTGACGATCTCCGATACCGGCCTTGGTCGCGAAACCGGTGAGGGCACGGATTTCATCACGATCACCCGCGGGTGATGAGATCAACCGGGCTGATCACGATCGACCGGGTTGATTACGATCAACTGGGTTGATCAGACAAGCTCGACGTCGACGACGCCGGGCGCGGCGCGAAGAGCGGCAGCAATCTCCGGAGTGATGCGGTATTTCTCCGACAGCGCCACTTCCACCTCGCGTTTGCCGTCCTCCTTGATGACGATGAAGGAAACGAGACCGTCGCCCTTGGCGTTCAGATGGCCGGCGACCATCTTCAGCGGCCCGGAATCTCTGATATAGACGCGCAGCGCCTTCTGCATCTGGAGCGACTTTTCCTCCAGCGACTGGATCGTCTGGATACGCAGACCGATGCCCTCCGGCCGCTCCTCACCGGTCGCGGTCAGCAGGAAGGATTTCCCGGACTCGAGCACGTCGCGATACTGGTTCAGCATCTCCGAAAACAGCACCGCCTCGAACTGGCCCGAGGAATCGGAAAAGACGATGATGCCCATCTTGTTGCCGGTGCGGGTCTTGCGCTCCTGCTTGGAGATGACGGTTCCGGCAAGGCGCGCATTGGCAGCCCCCTGCTTGATCGCCTGAGAAAACTCGGCAAAGGTCTGCACACGCATCTTCTGCAGGATGTTGTTGTAGGAATCGAGCGGGTGGGCCGTCAGATAGAAGCCCAGCACCTGGAATTCCTTGAGCAGACGCTCCGATGCCAGCCAGGGTGAATAGGGCGGCAAGGAGATCTTCTCCGGACCTGAGTTTAGTGCGCTGCCAAAAATGTCCGATTGACCGCTCAGCTTGTTTTCCTGGGCGCGCTGGGCATAACCGAGGATGCGGTCGAGGCCGGCGGCCAGCTGGGCGCGGTCCGTGCCAAAACAATCGAAGGCGCCGGCATAGATCAGGCTTTCGAGCACGCGGCGGTTCACCTGGCGCGGATCGATGCGCAGGCAGAAATCCTCGATGCTGGCAAAAGGCTTGTCGCCACGCACCTCGACGATGTGGTCGACGGCGGATTCGCCGACCCCTTTGAGGGCAGCCAGCGCATAGTAGATACGATTGTCGCCGGTCTCGAAATGGCGGAAGGAGGTCTGCACCGAAGGCGCGATCACCTCGATGCCGAGCCGCTTGGCGTCCTGTCGGAAATCATTGACCTTTTCCGTGTTGGACATGTCGAGCGTCATCGAGGCGGCGAGGAATTCGACCGGATAGTGCGCCTTCATGTAGGCCGTCTGGTAGGAGACGATGGCGTAGGCGGCGGCGTGCGACTTGTTGAAGCCGTAGTTTGCGAACTTCGCCAGGAGTTCGAAGATGTTGTCGGCTTGCGGCTTGGATACGCCGTTCTTGACGGCGCCGACGACGAAGCGTTCCCGCTGCTGGTCCATCTCCGCCTTGATCTTTTTACCCATGGCGCGGCGCAGAAGGTCGGCTTCGCCAAGCGAATAGCCCGACAGGACCTGGGCGATCTGCATCACCTGTTCCTGGTAGACAATGACGCCCTGCGTTTCCTTGAGCAGGTGGTCGATCATCGGATGGATCGATTCCAGCTCTTCGTCGCCGTGCTTGCGGGCATTGTAGGTCGGGATGTTCTCCATCGGGCCCGGGCGGTAAAGCGCCACCAGCGCGATGATATCCTCGATGCAGTCCGGCTTCATGCCGATCAGCGCCTTGCGCATGCCGGCACTTTCCACCTGGAACACGCCAACCGTCTCGCCGCGCGACAGCATCTCGTAGGTCGGCTTGTCGTCAAGAGGAATGGCCGCAAGATCGACTTTGATGCCGCGCTTGGCGACGAAATCGACGGCGACCTTCAGCACAGTCAGTGTCTTCAGACCGAGGAAGTCGAATTTGACGAGGCCGGCCTGCTCCACCCACTTCATGTTGAACTGGGTAACCGGCATGTCGGAGCGCGGATCGCGATACATCGGCACCAGCTTGGACAGCGGCCGGTCGCCGATGACGATGCCGGCGGCATGCGTCGAGGCGTGGCGATAAAGCCCTTCGATCTTCTGGGCGATGTCGAGCAAACGCGCCACCACCGGTTCTTTCGCCGCCTCCTCCTGCAGCTTCGGCTCCTCTTCGATCGCCTTTGAGAGTGGCGTCGGATTGGCGGGATTGTTCGGCACGAGTTTGCAGATTTTGTCGACCTGGCCGTAAGGCATTTCCAGCACGCGTCCGACGTCGCGAAGGGCGGCGCGCGCCTGCAGTGAACCGAAGGTGATGATCTGCGCCACCTGCTCGCGGCCATATTTCGCCTGGACGTAGCGGATCACCTCTTCGCGGCGGTCCTGGCAGAAGTCGATGTCGAAGTCAGGCATCGAGACGCGTTCCGGATTGAGGAAGCGCTCGAACAGCAGCGAAAACCTGAGCGGATCGACGTCGGTGATCGTCAAGGCATAGGCGACCAGCGAACCCGCGCCCGAGCCACGACCGGGACCGACGGGAATATCATGTTGCTTGGCCCATTTGATGAAGTCGGAAACGATCAGGAAGTAACCTGGGAAGCGCATGCGCTCGATGACGCCGAGCTCGAATTCCAGCCGCTCGCGATAATCCTTTTCCTCGTAACCGGGCGACATGCCGAGGGTCGAAAGCCGCATGTCCAGCCCTTCCACTGCCTGGCGGCGCAATTCGCCTGCCTCGGCGCGTTCCGCCTCCTCGGCATCGTCGGTGGCGCCCGTGAAACGCGGCAGAATCGGCTTTCGCGTTTTCAGCACGAAGGAGCAGCGCCTGGCGATCTCGATTGTGTTCTCAAGCGCTTCCGGCAGGTCGGAAAAGAGCTTGGCCATCTCGGCCCGGCTCTTCAGGTAGTGATCCGGAGTCAGGCGAAAACGGCTATCGTCGGAGACGATGGCGTTATGCGCAACCGCCATCAGCGCATCATGGGCGTCGTAATCGTCGCGGGTCGGAAAGAAGGCTTCGTTGGTGGCGACGAGCGGCAGGTCATGCGTGTAAGCAAGCCTGACGATCTTCTGTTCGTGCCGCCTGTCGTAGGTGCCGTGCCGCTGCAGCTCGACATAGAGTCTGTCGCCGAAGAGACGCTTCAGCGTGAGCAGCCGGGCTTCCGCCTGGGCGTGGTGACCTTCCCTGACAGCCGCGTCGACCGGCCCGGTCACCGCGCCGGTCAAGGCGATCAGCCCTTCCGTGCCTGCCTCTTCCAGCCAGGAAGCTCTGATATGAATGGCCTGGTTGCTATCGCCGCCGAGATAGGCGCGGCTGACGAGATCGACCAGCCTTTCGTAACCAGCCTCCGTCGCGGCAAGAAGAACGATCGACGGAAGCTTGATCAGGGCCGGCTGACCGCCGCGCTTTTCGCTTTCCAATCCGTCTTCCATGTCGATCGAAACCTGGCAGCCGATGATCGGCTGCAGGCCCTCGTCCATTGCCTTCTGGGAGAATTCAAGGGCGACGAAGAGATTATTGGTGTCGGTAATGGCGATCGCCGGCTGACTGTCGCCGGTCGCCTTGTAGAGGATCTTCTTCAGAGGCAGCGCGCCCTCAAGAAGCGAATAGGCGGAGTGGACCCTCAGGTGGATGAAGCCCGGCGTGCCGCCGGTCGCCTCACCCATTGAACCCTTTTCCGTCTCCGCCATGATATGCCTTCCCAATCAGCCGAAATGAATCGGATGCATTGTCGGCATTGAGGGCGATGATGTCCAGAAGAAGACCCGCGTGTGCACCGCATGACTGCCATGCGATCCCCTGAAAACTTTAGATCGCGATGACGATAAGCGAGAAGCTGGCAACGAACATTGCGATGGAGGTGAATGCTGCGATATCACGGATCATGTCAGTCATCTGGCTCTCCTTTACTCGTTATGTTTTCACTTTGTTCCATCTATGTTCCGGTGTCAACAGGAATCTTTTCCTTCGCGCTTGCGTTTGAAAGATGCGGGTTCCGTGCTGCGAATCGAACAGCTTCAGCGCTGGCTTTGAACATGCTCCGCGCGACCGGCCCGACATCGCCTGCCGAACGGATCCATACAGCGCATCCGATGTCTGATGCACCTGCCCCAAGGCGATCGAGCAATGCTCGGCGCCTTTTGTACTTCTTATGTTCTCTGTCTTCTGCTATTTCCGTATCAGATGAGACAGGGAGGAAGATGATCATGCTCGACACCGCGGTGCTGAACGACTTCATCGTAGAGGCGAAAGCCGCGACCTATGTCGGCGGCGGTGTGCCTCGCCCGCCCTGCCGGCCGGGTGCCCATGATATCGGCTACTTCAGCGGCGACTGGCGTTATCTGGACAGCTATTTCGGCGGCACCGATTTCGCCGGACAGGAAGTGGTTTGGTTTACCGGCGAACCCGTCTGGGCGATGAATTATTTCGGCTGCGTCGTCGCGTCCGATCTCATCGACGGCAGAGCCGCCGGGACCGTGATCAAGGCGGCGCTGTCGGCAATGTATCGGGAGGGCCGCTTTCTCGGCGGAATGGAATTCGATCATCCGTTCGGCCGCTATGTCGACCGCAGCGAAGGCGGCTGCGAGCGATTCAGTGGCCATGAATGCATCATGGTCGCCGGGCGGAAGGCTTATGTGCTCGATTACCGCGGCGGGCTGGTCGTCCCGTAGTCGAGCTAGAAGTCGACGACCTTGCCATCGGAGATCGTGACGCGCCGATCCATGCGGCCGGCGAGTTCGTGATTGTGAGTGGCGATGAGGGCAGCAAGGCCAGATTGGCGCACCAGCGCCTCCAGCGCATCGAAGACGTAGCTTGCCGTTTCCGGATCCAGATTGCCGGTCGGCTCGTCGGCAAGAAGCAGCGTCGGCGCATTGGCGACGGCGCGGGCGATCGCGACACGCTGCTGTTCGCCTCCTGAAAGCTCGGCCGGGCGATGCGAACCGCGATGGCCGATGCGCATATAGTCGAGGAGCTGACCGGCTCGCTCCTGGGCTTCCTTCCAGGACAGACCGGCGATCAGCTGCGGCATCATGATGTTCTCAAGCGCCGAAAATTCCGGCAGGAGATGGTGGAACTGGTAGACGAAGCCGATCTCGCGGCGGCGGATCGCCGTGCGCTTCTCGTCGGAAAGACCGTCACAGGCATGGCCGTTGATGGTGACTTCGCCGCCATCCGGATGCTCGAGCAGGCCTGCCACATGCAGCAGCGTCGACTTGCCCGTGCCGGAGGGGGCGACGAGGGCGACGATCTCCCCTTTCGACAGCGAGAAATCTGCTCCCTTCAAGATCGTGAGCAGCGTATCACCCTGCCCGTAATGGCGCTCGACGCCGGTAAGCTTGAGGACGACGTTGCGGTTCATGAATGCGGCATTCCTTATTCGTAGCGCAGGGCCTGCACCGGATCGAGCCTGGAGGCGCGCCATGCCGGGAAGATGGTGGCGATGAAGGAGAGGCTGAGCGCCATGACGACCACCGAGATCGTTTCGCTGATATCCATCTCGGCCGGCAGCTGGCTGAGGAAATAGACCTGGGGATTGAAAATCACGGTGCCGGATATCCAGGAGAAGAACTGGCGGATGGATTCGATATTGACGCAGACGAGAACGCCGAGCAGCACACCGGCAAGAGTACCGACGATGCCGATCGCCGCCCCGGTCATGAAGAAGATGCGCATGATGGCGCCGGCGCTGGCGCCCATGGTGCGCAGGATGGCGATATCGCTGCCTTTGTCCTTCACCAGCATGATGAGGCCGGAGATGATGTTCAGCGCCGCCACCAGCACGATCAGCGTCAGGATCATGAACATGACGTTGCGCTCGACTTGCAGCGCCGAAAAGAAGGTCTGGTTGCGCTGGCGCCAGTCAGTGAGGTTGATCTGACGGCCTGCCGCTTCCTCCACTTTGGGCTTCAGAGCATCGATATCGTCGGGGTGATCGACGAAAAGCTCGATCGACTGCACCAGCCCCTCGGCATTGAAATAAAGCTGCGCCTCCTCGAGCGGCATGAAGATGATCGAGGAATCATATTCGGACATGCCGATCTCGAACAGCCCGGAGATCTTGTAGGACTTGACGCGCGGGCTGACGCCCATCGGCGTAATGTCACCATCCGGTGACGTCAGCGTAATCAGGTCGCCGACGCGCAGGCCGAGCTGGTCGGCCATGCGGGTGCCGATCAACACGCCTTGGCCGGAAGCAAAACCCACCATGTCGCCCGGGTTAATATGCTCAGAAACCGCTTTGAGTTTGGTCAGATCTTCCGCGCGGACACCGCGCACCAGCGCACCGGTGCTGCCGCCAGCCTGGGCGGAGGCGAGCACCTGGCCTTCGACCAGCGGCAGCGCCATCTTGACGCCGGGCACGGCGGCGAGCCTGCTGGCGAGATCCGCATAATCAGTGAAAGGTCCGTCGACCGGCTGCACGATCATATGACCGTTGATGCCGAGGATGCGCGAGACGAGTTCGGTGCGAAAGCCGTTCATGACGGCCATGACGATGATCAGCGTCGCAACGCCGAGCATGATGCCGACGAAGGAAAAGCCGGCGATGACCGAGATGAAGGCCTCCTTGCGGCGGGCGCGCAGATAACGCCACGCCACGAGGCGCTCAAAGGTGGAAAATGGCTTGCCAGCCGGACCCAAGCCGGATTTTGAACTCCGGTCCACTGCTGCCTCTGCCATTTCGCCTCCGTTTCCTTAAGCCACGAACCTGTTGATCGCCGCTTCGATGGTCATCGTTTCACGGGCGCCGGTCTTGCGGTCCTTCACTTCGACCTCGCCGTTCGCGACCGCACGCGGCCCGGCGATGATCTGGACAGGTACGCCGATCAGGTCGGCCGTCGCGAATTTCGTGCCGGCCCGGTCGTCGGTATCGTCATAGAGCACATCCTTGCCGGCCTTTTTCAGCGCGGCGTAGATCAGCTCGCAAGTATCGTCGCAGGCCTCATCGCCCACCTTCATGTTGATGACGACGACATCGAAGGGTGCGACCGATGCCGGCCAGATGATTCCGTTCTCATCATGCGATGCTTCGATGATGGCGGGAACAAGGCGTGTCGGACCGATACCGTAGGAACCCATGTGGACGAAATGTTCCTTGCCATCCGGTCCTTGCACTTTCGCGCCCATGGGCTCGGAATATTTCGTGCCAAAGTAAAAGATATGGCCAACCTCGATGCCGCGAGCGGAAAGGCGCTCGGCTTCGGGAACGGCGTTGAAGGCAGCCTCGTCGTGCATTTCCGAGGTGGCCGCATAGAGCGAGGTCCACTTGTCGAAGATCGCCTTCAGGCCTTCGACGCTGTCGAAATCGGTGTTTTCGCCGGGAATATCGAAACCGACGAAGTCCTTATGGCAGAAGACCTCGGATTCCCCGGTATCGGCGAGGATGATGAATTCATGGCTGAGATTGCCGCCGATCGGGCCGGTATCCGCGCGCATCGGGATGGCGCGAAGGCCAAGCCGATCGAATGTTCTGAGATAGGCGGCGAACATCTTATTATAGGAATGCTCCGCCCCTTCGCGCGTCAAATCGAAGGAATAAGCGTCCTTCATCATGAATTCGCGCGAGCGCATGGTGCCGAAGCGAGGCCGGATCTCGTCACGGAACTTCAGCTGGATGTGATAGAGATTGAGCGGCAGGTCCTTGTAGGATTTGACGGAGGAGCGGAAAATATCCGTCACCATCTCCTCGTTGGTGGGGCCGTAGAGCATCGGCCGGTCCTGGCGGTCCTTGATACGCAGCATCTCCTTGCCATAGGCATCATAACGGCCGCTTTCCTGCCAGAGCTCGGCCGATTGCAGGGTCGGCATCGAAAGCTCGATAGCTCCGGCGCGGTTCTGCTCCTCCCGGATAATGGCGTTGACCTTGTCTAGCACACGCTTGCCGAGCGGCAACCAGGAATAGATGCCCTGAGACTGCTGGCGGATCATGCCGGCGCGCAGCATCAACCGATGGGAGACGATTTCCGCCTCCTTGGGGTTTTCCTTAAGGATGGGCATGAAGTAGCGAGACAGACGCATGGCGATTCCGGAGCAGTTGAGATCCCGCTGGCGAGCGGAATCGAAGATACGTTGTGAATGTGGGAGCGTTCATAGCCGCTTCGCAGCGGGAAGGAAACCCGCAACTGCTGTCGGGCGCCTCCGGGACACGCTTGTTCGCACCCGCAAAATGAAAGGGCGTGAAAAAGTGCGTGTTTATAAGGACTTGAACGAAAATCTTGTCAACAGAAAAATTTTGCTGGCGTGTAGCAAAAATGCAAAAAAAGCTAATGACAAAGCCCAATGTTTGGGCTAGTTTTAGCTCACAAAACAGGCAAGGAAGTTAATTCTTGCCATTTCGCGGTCAAGTCTTGGGAGGATCAGATCTTAGGCGCGCTCGTCGCAGCCCCGGCAACGGTTACAGATCACGCGATACTTAAAACAAGGCTTTTAGCCTTGTTTTTTTTTTGGTTTTTCACCCTCTCCTCCCCTTCAAACTCCAGACGGCTTCCGTAAGGTGAGCCCCTCATTCCGTTAGGCGAGCGCTCTGACGCGCCAGCATGACGCCACTGGACTTCCATGATAAGATTTGCATATGCTCAAAGTTTGAGCAAAAGCTATTTCAATAGAAGCTAGGCCCGAGTTGTGGAAGGGCGTCAAATCCCCAGCCGAAATAAGTGTCGCAGACATACCAGATGCCATAGATCAGCGCCGAGATCAGCGTCGTCAGCGAAAAGACGAAGGCGGCGCGAAAGCGGGTGGGCGCACTTGGCACGGTGCCGAGCACGACATCGTCGTCTTCCGCCTGGGTGCGCAGGCCGATCGGCAGAACGGCGAACAGCGTCATCCACCAGATGATGAAATAGACGGCGAATCCCTGAAGGAAGGTCTGGAGCATTATCTTTCCCGGTGGTGTCTTGCCGACAGAACGCGTGAAGCGCGGTGCCGCTTGGAGCTGGCGCACTTATACGGCGGAATAGCGTCCAACTCAAAGCGAACGCAACATTTCGCCGTCTTCGGGTCACTCTGCCGCAGCGAAAACGAGTCCGATTGTATTTGCTTTAGGCCTGTTCGAGTTCGATCAGCGTGCCGAAGAAATCCTTGGGGTGCAGAAAGAGCACCGGCTTGCCATGCGCGCCGGTCTTCGGCTGGCCGTCGCCAAGCACCCGCGCGCCGGCGACGACCAGTCGGTCACGGGCGAGGATGATATCGTCCACCTCGTAACAGATATGATGCATGCCGCCGGACGGGTTCTTTTCGAGGAAAGTTGCGATCGGCGAGTCTTGCCCGAGCGGCTGCAGCAATTCGACCTTGGTGTTCGGCAATTCGACGAAGACGACGGTGACCCCGTGTTCCGGCAGAGGCTGCGGCTGCGATACGGCGGCCCCCAGCGTGTCGCGATAAGCGGCCGTCGCCGCTGCGAGGTCGCGAACGGCTATGGCGATATGGTTCACTCGGCCGAGCATGGTCAGACCTTGGTGATGAAGGCGGTGACAAGGGGCTTTTTACCCCAGGCGTGATTTGCAGCTGCGCGGATGGCACGCCGCACGGCCTCCTGCAGCATGTCGATATCCTTGCGGCGGGCGCGCGGAATGCTTTCGATGGCGCTGATCGCCGCATCGTAGAGCGTATCTTCCATCTCCTCGCCTTCGTCATCATAAACCGGCAGGCCGATCGAGACGAGATCGGGATCGCCGAGAATGTCATACCGCGCGTCGAGCAAGACGTTTACCGCGACATGGCCGACATAGGAGAGTTTCTTGCGCTCGCCGATACCCATTTCATCGAAATCGCCGATCAGCAGGCCGTCCTTGTAGATCCGGCCATGCGGCGCTTCGCCGATCACCTCGACCGGACCTGGCGCCAGCCGCAGGATATCCCCGTTGCGCACCCGCGGGACGATCGCAATGCCGGATTGCTCGGCAAGCTCCTTATGCGCCGTCAGATGCGTCGCCTCGCCATGCACCGGCACGACGATTTTCGGCCGGGTCCACTCATACATCCTCTGCAACTCGTTGCGGCGCGGATGGCCGGAGACGTGGACGAGCGCCTCGGTATCGGTGATGATATGTACGCCCTGCTCGACAAGGCCGTTCTTGATATCCTGGATCGCCTTCTCGTTGCCGGGAATGGCGCGCGAGGAAAAGACGACGATATCGCCTGCCGCAAAGGCCACGTTGCGCATCTCGTCGCGGGAGAGCTTGGCAAGGGCGGCCCGCGCCTCACCCTGGCTGCCAGTCAGGATGACGACGACCTTGTCGCGCGGAATGTAACCGTACTCCTCCTCGGAAATGAAAGGTTTGACCCCTTCCATCAGGCCGATATCACTAGCGACATCGACGACGCGCTTCAGCGAACTGCCGAGCAGCAGCACTTCGCGGCCGGCCGCCTCGGCAGCCTCGGCTACGGTGCGAATACGCCCGACATTCGACGAGAAGGTGGTGATCGCCACCCGGCCCTCGGCATCCTCGATGATCTTGCGCAGGCTTTCCGACACATCTTTCTCGGAGGGCGAAACACCGTCGCGCAGGGCGTTGGTGGAATCGCACATCAGCGCCAGCACGCCCTCGTCGCCAAGCTGGCGGAAGCGCGTCTCATCGGTCAGCGGCCCGAGCGAAGGCTCGTGGTCGATCTTCCAGTCGCCGGTGTGGATAACGTTGCCGGCCGGCGTGCGGATCATCAGCGACATCGGCTCGGGAATCGAGTGATTGACGGCCACACCTTCGATGCTGAAGGGGCCGACATTGATCGTGTCGCCTGCCTTGAACGGCGTCACCGGCACTTCGCCGATCGTTGCCTTCTCGAAGTTGCGTTTGGCTTCGAGCAGACCCGATGTAAAGGCCGAGGCGAAAACCGGAACATTTAGGCCCGGCCAGAGGTCGGCAAGCGCCCCGTAATGGTCTTCATGGGCATGGGTAATGATAATCGCTTTGAGGTTCTTGCGCTCGCTGGCGAGGAAGCGGATATCGGGCAGAACGAGATCGACGCCCGGCAGGTCGGGTCCGGGGAAAGTGACGCCGCAGTCAACCATGATCCACTGGCGATGCTCGGGCGGGCCGTAGCCGTAAAGGGCAAGATTCATCCCGATCTCGCCGACGCCACCCAGAGGCAGGAATACCAATTCGTCCTGTTTCGCCATAATTTTCGTTTTTTCCGCTATCCAAAAAACACATCACCCGCGGCAATAGACATGACCGTGCCAGCGCCGGTATCGAGCATCAACAAGCCATTATCATCAATCCCGGCGAATTGTCCGGAAATCGACCGGTCCGGTAAATTGACCGTGATATTTTCCCCGACGCCGCAGGCGATGGCGCGCCAGCGCGCGGTGATCTCGGCAATGCCGCGGCCCTGATCCCATATTTCGAGCACATCCGCCGTCGCCGCGAAGAGATGGGCGAAGAGCTCCTCCGGCGACGCCGCGCTCGCATGCTCGCGCAGGCAGGTGACGGGATAGAGCGGATTGTCCGGCATGACCGAGACATTGATGCCGATGCCGACGATCAGCGCATAGCGGCCGTCCGGCAGCCTTTCGCCTTCGATCAGGATGCCGCAGGTCTTCTTTCTGCCGATGAGGACATCGTTCGGCCATTTGACCTCGAGCGGCTCGGCGCCCAGCGGCAGCACCCGGCGGATCGCCTGGTGAACGGCAACGGCGATTGCCAGCGGCAGCGAGCCGAGGCGCTCAATCGGCGCCGGGTCGATCAGCAGAAGAGAGGCGTAGAGATTGCCGCGTTCGGAAACCCAGAGCCTGCCGCGACGGCCGCGGCCGCCCGTCTGCCTCTCGGCCGTCACCCAGAGATTGCCGGGATCCCCCGCCCGGGCTCGGGCGAGGCATTCGCTGTTGGTGGACGATGTTTCCGACAGAGCCTCATGCCTGATATCGCCGAGCGATATCCGGCGCCGTCCGTCGGAGGCCATCAGAAGAGCGTCGCGGCGGCAAGCTCTGCCGCGCCGCCGATCGGGCCGCCGATGAGGACATAAGCGGTGACGAAGAGACCGGAGACACCGAAGACCAGCCGCAGGGCGCCGGAGACACGGGCGAATTCGCCGGTCGCTTCATCGAACCACATCAGCTTGATGACGCGCAGATAATAATAGGCGCCGACGACCGAGGCGAGAACGCCGATGATGGCGAGCGCATAAAGCTTGGCTTCGATGGCGGCGACGAAAACGAAGTACTTGGCGAAGAAGCCTGCCAGCGGCGGGATGCCGGCGAGCGAGAACATCAGCGCCGTCAGCACGACGGCCATGAACGGGTTTGTCGTGGAGAGGCCGGCGAGATCGTCGACGTTTTCGACGACGGTGCCGTCCTTGCGGCGCATCGACATGATGATTGCAAAGGTGCCGAGCGTCATGATCATGTAAATGACCATGTAAAGCATGACGCCGGAAACACCGGTCTGATTGCCGGCAGCTAGGCCGACCAACGCATAACCCATGTGGCCGATCGAAGAATAGGCCATCAGCCGCTTGATGTTCTTCTGACCGATCGCGGCAAAGGAGCCGAGCAGCATCGAGGCGATCGAGATGAAGACGACGACCTGCTGCCAGTCGGCCAGAACCGGCTGGAAGGCGGTGATGACCATGCGTGTCATCATCGCCATGGCGGCAACCTTGGGGGCTGCGGCAAGGAAGGCGGTGACCGGCGTCGGCGCGCCTTCATAAACATCCGGCGTCCACATGTGGAACGGAACGGCCGAGATCTTGAAGGCGATGCCGGCGAGGATGAAGACCAGGCCGAAGATGAGGCCGAGCGACCGTGCGCCCTCGACGGACAGCGCCTGGGCAATTTCGGCGAAATGGGTGTGACCGGTGAAGCCATAGACCAGCGACATGCCGTAGAGCAGCATGCCGGATGACAGTGCGCCGAGCACGAAATATTTGAGACCGGCCTCGGTCGACTTCAGGCTGTCGCGGTTGATCGCGGCGACGACATAAAGCGCCAGCGACTGCAGTTCCAGCGCAAGATAGAGCGAGATCAGGTCGTTGGCCGAGATCATCAGCAGGATGCCGAGAGTCGCCAGCAGCAGGAGAACCGGGAACTCGAACTTGTCGAGCTGATTTTCGCGGGCATGCCCCATCGTCATGAACAGAGCGACCAGCGAACCGAGGAGCGCCACCAGCTTCATGAAGCGCGAGAAGCCGTCGGCCATGTAGACGCCGCCGAAGGCGAGGCCTTCCGCCGGCACGAAGAGCAGCCACAGACCGGATGCGAGCAGCAGCACGATGGCGAGGCCGGTGACGACAAGGCCCGACCGCTCGCCTGAGAAGACGCCGACCATCAACAGGACCAGGGCGCCGACCGCGAGGATGAGCTCCGGCGCGGAAAGATGCAGACTGAGGAGAATTGTTTCAGCGGTCATGTCCGATAAGTCCCGTCATCATTTCATAGACAGCGCAACGTTCTGCGCTGCGTGCACGGCGGCCGTGTAGTTGTTGACCAGCAGATCCACCGAGGCGGCCGTCGCATCGAAGACCGGAGCCGGATAAACGCCGAAGAAGATGGTCAGCGCGACCAGCGGATAAAGGATCAGCTGTTCGCGTCTGGAAAGATCGAGCAGCGCCTTCAGCTTTTCCTTCTCCAGCGCGCCGAAAATTACCCGGCGATAGAGCCAGAGCGCATAGGCGGCCGAGAGAATGACGCCGGTGGCGGCAAAGAGCGCGACCCAGGTGTTGACCCGGAAGACGCCGATCAGCGTCAGGAATTCGCCGATGAAGCCAGACGTGCCGGGAAGCCCGACATTGGCCATGGTGAAGACCATCATCGCCACGGCATATTTCGGCATGTTGTTGACGAGGCCGCCATAGGCGTTGATCTCGCGGGTATGAGTACGGTCGTAGACGACGCCGACGCAGAGGAAGAGCGCGCCGGAGACGATGCCGTGCGACAGCATCTGGAAGATCGACCCCTGAACACCCTGCATGTTGGCGGCGAAGATGCCCATGGTCACGTAGCCCATATGCGCCACGGAGGAATAGGCGATCAGTTTCTTCATGTCGTCCTGCATCATCGCTACCAGCGAGGTGTAGATGATGGCGATGACCGACATGGCGAAGACGAGCGGCGCAAAATAATCGGACGCGACCGGGAACATGCCGAGCGAGAAGCGGATGAGACCGTAGCCGCCGAGCTTCAGGAGCACGCCGGCAAGGATCACCGAGCCTGCCGTCGGCGCCTGAACGTGCGCATCCGGAAGCCAGGTATGAACGGGCCACATCGGCATCTTCACTGCGAAAGAGGCAAAGAAGGCAAGCCAGAGCCAGGTCTGCAGCGCCGGCGGGAACTTGTAGGCGAGCAGCGCGGTGATGTCGGTCGTGCCGGCCTGCCAGTACATCGCCATGATGGCGAGCAGCATCAGCACCGAGCCGAGCAGCGTATAGAGGAAGAACTTGTAGCTCGCATAGACGCGATCCTTGCCGCCCCAGACTCCGATGATCAGGAACATCGGGATGAGGCCCGCCTCGAAGAAGACGTAGAAGAGCACGATATCGAGCGAGACGAAAACGCCGACCATCATCGTTTCGAGGATGAGGAAGGCGATCATGTATTCCTTCAGGCGCCTCTCGATCGAGAGCCAGCTCGCCAGCACGCAGAAGGGCATGAGGAAGGTCGTCAGGATGACGAACAGCATAGAGATGCCGTCGACGCCGACGTGGTAGCCAATGCCGGTGCCGAGCCAGTCATGCTTCTCGACCATCTGAAAGCCTGGATTGGCATTGTCGAAGCCGATCCAGATGACGAGCGAGACGATGAAGGTGAAGACGGTGGTGATCAGCGATATCCCCAGCACGTTTCTCCGGCCGCTTTCGCTGTCGCCATTCATCAAGAGCAGGAGCACCACGCCGGCGAGCGGCAGGAAGGTGACCGTTGAAAGAATAGGCCAATCGGTCATCAGAAGGAACTCCCGAGCATCATCCAGGTAACGAGCGCCGCAATGCCGAGCAGCATGGCGAAGGCATAGTGATAGAGGTAACCGGTCTGCAGGCGGACCACGCGATCGGTGACGGCGACGACGCGGGCGGCGACACCGTTCGGCCCGTAGGTATCGATGACGCCGACGTCACCCTTCTTCCACAGGAAGCGGCCGAGCGCCCTTGCCGTGCGGACGAACAGGAAGTCGTAGAGTTCGTCGAAATACCACTTGTTGAGCAGGAAATGGTAGAGCACCCGGTGCTGCTTGGCGAGGACGCGCGGCGTCTGCGGCGAGCGGATATACATGTACCAGGCAATGACGAAACCCAGCACCATAGCGATGAAGGGGCTTAAGCCGACAAGCGTGGGTACATGATGGAACTGTTCGAGGAGTTCGTTTTCGGCACCGGTAAAGAGCGCGCCCTTCCAGAACTCGGCATATTCCTCGCCGTAGAACCGGCCTTCGAAGATCACGCCCGCAAATATGGCGCCGAGCGCAAGGATATAGAGCGGCACCAGCATGACCTGGGGCGACTCGTGGACGTGGTGCATGACCTCATGCGAAGCGCGCGGCTTGCCGAAGAAGGTCATGAAGATCAGGCGCCAGGAGTAGAAGCTGGTAAATAGAGCCGCAATGACCAGCAGCGAGAAGGCGAAGCCCGAGACCGGCGAATGCGATGCGTAGGTCGCCTCGATGATCACGTCCTTGGAGAAGAAGCCGGCAAGGCCGAACGGCGTGAAGGGAATGCCGACGCCGGTGATCGCCAGCGTGCCGATGATCATGAGGCCGGCGGTAACTTTGATGTGCGGATACAGGCCGCCCATGTGGCGCATGTCCTGCTCGCCGTCGACGGCGTGGATGACCGAGCCGGCACAGAGGAAGAGCAGCGCCTTGAAGAAGGCATGCGTGAAGAGATGGAAAATCGCCGCGCCGTAAGCCCCTACCCCGAGCGCCACGAACATGTAGCCGAGCTGCGAGCAGGTGGAATAGGCGATGACGCGCTTAATGTCGTTCTGCACCAGGCCGACGGTTGCCGCGAAGAAGGCGGTGATCGCGCCGATCACGGTGACGACCGTGAGCGCATCCGGCGACAGTTCGAACAGCGGCGACATGCGGGCGACGAGGAAGACGCCGGCGGTGACCATGGTCGCGGCATGGATGAGGGCCGAGACCGGGGTCGGGCCTTCCATCGCGTCCGGGAGCCAGGTGTGCAGCAGGAACTGCGCCGACTTGCCCATTGCGCCCATGAACAGCAGCAGGCAGATGCCGGTCAGCGCGTGCGCCTTGTCGAGCTGCATGCCGAAGAGGTTGAGGATCACTTCGCTCGCCTCACCGCCGCCTTCATGCGGGGCGAAATTCGATGCATTGGCGAAGATCGTATCGAGGTTAATCGAACCAAACAGCACGAAGACACCGGCAATGCCCAGCACGAAACCGAAGTCGCCGACGCGGTTGACGATGAAAGCCTTCATCGCCGCGGCCGTCGCCGACGGCTTCTTGAACCAGAAGCCGATCAGAAGATAGGAGGCGAGACCGACGCCTTCCCAGCCGAAGAACATCTGCGCCAGGTTGTCGGCCGTCACCAGCATCAGCATGGCGAAGGTGAAGAGCGAGAGATAGGCAAAGAAGCGCGGGCGATGCGGATCGGTATGCATGTAGCCGATCGAATAGATATGCACCAAGGTCGAGACCGTGTTGACGACGATCAGCATGACTGAGGTCAGCGTATCCACGCGCAGCGACCAGGAGACGTCGACGCCGCCGGACTGGATCCAGCGCAGCACCTCGACCTTGATCGGCCCGCCTTCAAGATGGCCCATGCCAACGTTGAAGAAGACGATCCACGACAGGATGCCGGCGATGATCATCAGGCCGCTGGTTACATATTCCGAGGCCTTGGCGCCGATGGCGCGGCCGAAAAGGCCGGCGACGATCGCGCCGATCAAGGGAAGAAAGACAATAGCCTTATAGAGGAACATGAGCCACTCAGCCCTTCATCATATTGACGTCTTCGACCGCGATCGAGCCGCGGTTGCGGTAGAAGACAACGAGAATTGCAAGACCGATCGCCGCTTCGGCAGCCGCGACCGTCAGAATGAACAGCGCGAAGACCTGGCCGACAATGTCGTTCAGGAAGGAAGAGAAGGCGACCATGTTGATGTTGACGGCAAGCAGGATCAGTTCGACCGACATCAGGATGACGATGACGTTCTTCCGGTTCAGGAAGATGCCGAAGACGCCGAGCGTGAAGAGGATGGCGCTGACCGTCAGGTAGTGGGAAAGACCGATGACCATGTTCTTTGTTCCTTGACCTGCCTTTAGACGCCCTGCCCCGGCTTGACCGTAACCACCTCGACGGCGGTGGCGGGCGTGCGGGCAACCTGCCTGGAAATATTCTGCCGCTTGATGTTGGTGCGATGCCTCAGCGTCAGCACGATCGCGCCGATCATGGCGACCAGCAGCACCAGGCCGGCAATCTGGAAGAAATAGACGTAGTTGGTGTAAAGCACGTCGCCGAGAGCGGCCGTATTGGTGCGCTCGGTCAGTGCCGGGATCGGCATGGCGACTGATTTGGCGATCTCAGGCGAGATGACGCTGCCGCCGATGACGACGATCAGTTCGGCCGCCAGGATGATCCCGATCAATCCGCCGATCGGCGCATATTCGAGCACGCCTGCCCTCAATTCGGTGAAGTCGATGTCGAGCATCATCACTACGAAGAGGAAGAGGACGGCGACGGCGCCGACATAGACGACGAGCAGGATCATCGCCAGGAACTCGGCGCCGAGCAGCAGGAACAGGCCGGCCGCGTTGAAGAACACCAGGATCAGAAACAAAACCGAGTGAACCGGGTTCTTCGCCCAGATGACCATGAACGCCGACGCCACCGCGACAAAGGCGAAAAGATAGAAAAATAGAGCCTGCAGACCCATGTTGGTGCCTTTTTCATCTTCCCCCGGGCAGCCGGGAATTTTCCCTGCCCGATGGAGCTTCGCGGCACTCGCCGGCAAAGCTCCTGTGCATATTGACCGTGACAGGAGCGAGCAGCTCCACCGCGGCGTTTCAGATCTCAATCAGCGGTACGGCGAGTCGATCGCGATGTTGCGGGCGATTTCGCGCTCCCACCGGTCCCCGTTATCGAGAAGGCGCGCCTTGTCGAAATAGAGCTCTTCGCGGGTTTCCGTCGCAAATTCGAAATTCGGACCTTCGACGATCGCGTCGACCGGGCAGGCTTCCTGGCAGAAGCCGCAATAGATGCACTTCACCATGTCGATGTCGTAGCGCACGGTGCGGCGCGTGCCGTCGTTGCGGCGCGGACCGGCCTCGATGGTGATCGCCTGGGCTGGACAGATCGCCTCGCAGAGCTTGCAGGCGATGCAGCGTTCCTCGCCGTTCGGATAACGGCGCAGCGCATGCTCGCCGCGGAAGCGCGGGGAGACCGGACCCTTTTCGAAGGGATAGTTGATGGTCGCCTTCTGGCGGAAGAAATAGCGCATCGACAGAAAGAACGCGCCGAAGAATTCCTTGAGGAACAGCGAGTTGATGGAGCTGGACAAGCTTGCCATCTTCAACCTCCAATTTTGCCGGAAACGAGAGCTGGGATCATTACGCCCATCCCATCAGTTTCAGCACGAATGCAACGATGATGACCATGGCGAGCGACAGCGGCAGGAAGACCTTCCAGCCGAGGCGCATGAGCTGGTCGTAGCGGTAGCGCGGGACGAAGGCCTTGACCATCGCGAACATGAAGAACACGAAGCATGCCTTCAGCATGAACCAGATAATGCCCGGGACCCAATTGAGAATCCAGATATCGACAGGAGGCAGCCAGCCGCCGAGGAAGAGGATCGTCGTCAGCGAGCACATCAGGCAGACGGCCGCATATTCGCCGAGCATGAACATCATGTATGGCGAGGAACCGTACTCGACCATGAAGCCGGCGACGAGTTCCGATTCGGCTTCCGGAAGGTCGAAAGGCGGACGGTTCGTCTCGGCGAGCGCCGAGATGAAGAAGACGATGAACATCGGGAACAGCGACAGCCAGTGCCAGTCGAGAAACGAGGCCGGCAGGCCGAGCATGGTGCCGAGGCCGGTATGCTGCGCATTGACGATGTCGGTCAGGTTGAGCGAGCCGACGCAGAGCAGAACGGTGACGATGACGAAGCCGATCGAGACTTCATAGGACACCATCTGTGCGGCCGAGCGCAGCGCGCCGAGGAAGGGATACTTCGAATTCGAAGCCCAGCCGCCCATGATGATCCCGTAGACTTCAAGCGAGGAGATCGCGAAGATATAGAGAATGCCGACATTGATGTTGGCGATCACCCAGCCATCAGCGAGCGGCACCACCGCCCAGGTGGACAGCGCCAACAGCACGGTCACCAGCGGGGCCAGCAGGAACACCGCCTTGTTGGCGCCGGCCGGAATGATCGGCTCCTTGAACACGAACTTCAGAAGGTCGGCGAAGGACTGGAACAGGCCGAAGGGACCGACAACGTTCGGGCCGCGGCGCAGCTGCACGGCCGCCCAAATCTTGCGGTCGGCAAGCAGCACGTAAGCGATGAAGACGAGCAGGCAGACGAGAAGCAGCAGCGACTGACCGATCATGATGATCCCCGGCCAGACATAGGTTGAGAAGAAAGAATCCATGAGTTCCTGCCCTTACTCTGCCGCGACTTTGAAGTTGTTGCGGGCCAATGCCGAGCACTCGGCCATGACAGCCGAGGCGCGCGCTATCGGGTTCGTCAAATAGAAGTCTTTGACCGGCGACGCAAACCCTGACTTGTTCATCTTGCCGGCTTTTTTCGCGACTGCGGCAATTTGGGCGCTATCGGTTTCGGCGATCTCGTCGATGGCGGCGAAATGCGGGAAAGCGGCATAGAGCCGGCCGCGCAACTCACTCAGTGAATCGAAGGGAAGCTTCTTGCCGAGCACGTCGGACAGCGCACGGATGATCGCCCAATCCTCACGGGCATCGCCCGGCGCAAAGCCTGCGCGATTGCCCATCTGGACGCGGCCTTCGGTGTTGACCCAGGTGCCGGACTTTTCGGTATAGGCTGCGGCCGGCAGGATGACGTCGGCATGGTGCGCGCCGTTATCGCCATGCGAGCCGATATAGACGGTGAGCTTGGCCTTCTTGGCGGTGAAGTCGAGTTCATCGGCGCCGAGCAGGAAGAGCACCTCCATCGACTGCAGCATTTCAGCGGCATTGACGCCCGCAGCACCCGGCACGAAGCCGAGATCAAGGCCGCCGACACGGGAGGCAGCGGTGTGGAGGACGGCGAAGCCGTTCCAGCCTTCGACGACCGCACCGACCGAACCGGCAAGCTTGGCGGCACTTGCGAGAACACCGGCGCCATCGCTGCGCGACAGCGCGCCCTGGCCGATGATGATCATCGGCTTGGCGGCGTTCTTCAGGACGTTCGCGAAGGCATGGCCGCCATCGACCAGATCCTTGAGCGTGTCGGGTCCGCCGCCGAGATAGTCATAGCTGTAACGCAGTTCACTGGGCTCGCCGATCACGCCGATCGGGAACTTGCCGCGACGCCAGCGCTTGCGGATGCGGGCGTTGAGAATAGCCGCCTCGAAACGCGGATTGGCGCCGATGATCAGCAGCGCGTCGGCCTGGTCGATGCCCGCAATCGTCGGGTTGAAGAGGTAGCTTGCACGGCCGAGCGACGGATCGAGTGCCGTCCCATCCTGGCGACAGTCGAGATTAGCCGATCCCAGCGCCTTGACCAGCTCGGAGAGCGCATACATTTCCTCGACGGAAGCGAGATCGCCAGCGATCGCGCCGATCTTTTCGCCTGAAGTGGCGCTGACAGCAGCCTTGATGGCGCCGAAGGCCTCGGCCCAGCTGGCCGGCTGCAGGCGGCCGTCGCGGCGGACGTAAGGCCGGTCGAGGCGCTGCGTCTTCAAACCGTCCCAGATGAAGCGGCTCTTGTCGGAAATCCACTCCTCGTTGATCACCTCGTTGACGCGCGGCAGGATGCGCATGACTTCACGGCCACGGGTGTCGACGCGGATCGCCGAACCGACGGCATCCATGACGTCGATCGACTCGGTCTTGTTCAATTCCCAGGGGCGGGCGGTGAAGGCGAAGGGCTTGGAGGTGAGCGCGCCGACCGGGCAGAGGTCGACGACGTTGCCCTGCAGTTCGGAGGTCATCGCCTGTTCCAGATAGGTGGTGATCTCGGCATCCTCGCCGCGACCGATCAGGCCGAGTTCGGAAATGCCGGCAACCTCGGTGGTGAAGCGGACGCAGCGCGTGCAATGGATGCAGCGGTTCATCACCGTCTTGACGAGCGGGCCGATATACTTGTCCTCGACTGCGCGCTTGTCTTCCTGGTAGCGCGAGGTGTCGATGCCGAATGCCATCGCCTGATCCTGCAGGTCGCATTCGCCGCCCTGGTCGCAGATCGGGCAGTCGAGCGGATGGTTGATCAGCAGGAACTCCATCACGCCTTCACGGGCCTTCTTGACCATCGGCGTGTTGGTGAAGACCTCGGGCAGTTCGCCATTCGGGCCGCCGCGGATGTCGCGCACGCTCATGGCGCAGGAAGCCTGCGGCTTCGGCGGTCCGCCCTTCACCTCGACAAGGCACATGCGGCAGTTGCCGGCAACCGACAGGCGCTCGTGGAAGCAGAAGCGCGGAACTTCAGCGCCGGCATCCTCACACGCCTGCAATAGCGTGAAATGATCCGGAACTTCGATCTCGTTGCCGTCAATCTTCAGTTTTGCCATCGTCGCTCAGTCCTGTTTCCCGTTTGCCTGATGACGGCAAACAAACCTGTTTTGCAACATTCTCTTTGCCGAGCCGGATCTTTCGTCCTGCTGGCAGCCGATGTCGCCCAAATTGTCTGTCGCGCGTTCCAGACGCGGAACCCGCACCGGCATCTGCAGCGTGGGCCCTCCGCCCCTTCGCTGATCCGCCCTATTTCCGGCCGGTTTGCGCGGCCGGACAGCTCATTTCCTTCTGCGGCCCCGCCCGGCCAGAACCTTCGCCTGACCGATCCAGTCGTCGCGTGCGATGCGGCCGCTAAGGCCGAGCTCGGCGTCAAGCCGGGCGATATCCTCGTCGGTCCAGGCGGCAATCTCGGCGAAGCCGCGAATGCCTTTGGTGTTCAACACCTGCTCCAGCTTCGGACCGATGCCGGCGATCAGCTTGAGATCGTCGGCCTTTGCAGCCCGCTGAGCCGGTTTTACCTTCACGCTGGGCGTCGGCTGGCTTGCCTGAGTCGGTTCGCTTGCCGGCTTGACGACTCTCAGCCTCGGCCCAGCCCTCCTTTCGGCGGCAGGCTTGTCGGCCGCGGGCTTGCTGAACGCCTTGACGGCCGGGCGGATGTTCTCCGACCGGATATCGACAGCGGGCGCCGGTTCGTCGGGCGGCGTATCATCGAGGGCGGCGGCGAGTTTGCCCGTCGTTTCCAGAGCACTCTGGAAGGCCCCGAAAAAGGCTCCCGCCATCTGCGTCGAGAAACCGAAGCCAATAGCCGTTGCGGCGGCAAAGGCTGCGGCAGGATGTGCCATCAGCGGATGCACCGGCATTGCCTGTGCGTTTTCCAGCATCTCGGCGGCAAGACGGCCGAAGCCGGCCGCGAAATCGGCGGTCTCTTCCTTCTTCCCACTCTTGGATGCCTTGTCGGTCATGATTATTCAGCCGCCTCCAGAACCGCGCCGTGATCGAGCGCGCTCGCCGTATACTGGTCGATGCGCTTTTCGATCTCGGGACGGAAGTTACGGATCAGACCCTGCACCGGCCATGCGGCGGCGTCGCCGAGCGCGCAGATGGTGTGGCCTTCGATCTGCTTGGTCACCTGAAACAGCATGTCGATTTCGCGCTTCTGGGCGTTGCCCTTGGCCATGCGCTCCATCACGCGCCACATCCAGCCCGTGCCTTCCCGGCAGGGCGTGCACTGGCCGCAGCTCTCATGCTTGAAGAAGGCGGAGATGCGGGCGATCGCCTTGATGACGTCCGTGGACTTGTCCATGACAATCGCGGCGGCCGTGCCGAAGGAGGAACCGACGCCGCGCAGACCGTCAAAATCCATCGGGCAATCGATGATGTCCTTGGCCGGAACGATCGGGCAGGATGCACCGCCCGGAATGACGGCGAGCAGATTGTCCCAGCCACCGCGGATGCCGCCGGCGTGGCGGTCGACCAGTTCGCGGAAGGTGATGCCCATTTCCTCTTCAACGGTGCACGGCTTGTTGACGTGGCCGGAGAGCATGAACAGCTTGGTGCCGACATTGTTCGGACGACCGATGGCCGAGAACCAGCCAGCGCCGCGGCGCAGAATCGTCGGCGCGACCGCGATCGATTCGACGTTGTTGACGGTCGTCGGGCAGCCGTAGAGGCCCATGTTGGCTGGGAAAGGCGGCTTCAGGCGCGGCTGGCCCTTCTTGCCTTCCAGGCTTTCAAGCAGCGCGGTTTCCTCGCCGCAGATATAGGCGCCGGCGCCGTGATGGACGAAGATGTCCATGTCCCAGCCGAGCTTGTTGTTCTTGCCAAGCAGGCCGTAGTCATAGCACTCGTCGATCGCCGCCTGCAGCGCTTCGCGCTCGCGGATGTATTCACCGCGCACGTAGATGTAGGCGGCATTGGCGCCCATGGCGAAGCTTGCGACGACGCACCCTTCGATCAGTGTATGCGGATCGTGGCGCATGATGTCGCGGTCTTTGCAGGTGCCGGGCTCCGATTCGTCGGCATTGACGACGAGGTAATGCGGGCGGCCGTCGCTTTCCTTCGGCATGAAGGACCATTTGAGGCCTGTCGGGAAACCGGCACCGCCGCGACCGCGAAGGCCGGAGGCCTTCATCTCGTTGATAATCCAGTCGCGGCCCTTTTCGAGGATCTGCTTGGTGCCGTCCCAGTGGCCGCGGCTCATCGCGCCCTTCAGGGACTTGTCCTTGAGGCCGTAGATATTGGTAAAGATGCGGTCTTTATCTTGTAACATGCTTCACCTCTTACCGCGGCTTCTTGCCGAAGACCTTGATATATTCCGCTTCGCCGCCCTTGGCGAGCGCCTTGGCCTGCTTGACCCAGTCGTCGCGCTCGATGCGGCCGCGGAAGTTCAGGTAACTATCGACCCATTCGCGTTCGGCCTTCTTCCAGCCTGCGACCTGCGCGAAGGTGAAGATGCCGATTTCATTCAATGTCGCCTCTATCTTCGGACCGACGCCGGAGATCATCTTCAGGTCATCAGGAGCGGCGGGCTTTTCGATGCCGGCCGGACGGTTCTTGTCGGTCAGGCTGGGCTTGGCCGCCGGAGCGGTTTCGGCCTTGGCCGCAGCAGGCGTCGCCTCGGCAGGCGCCGTGCCGGAAACCGGCTGCTCCTCGGCTGCCCTGGCGTTTTTCGCAGCAGCCTTCGGCGCCGTCGCCGGTGTCTTCAAGACCGCATTGGTCTCGGCATCAGTGCTCTTCGGGCGGCCGGCCTCGGAGGGCGGGACCGGCGCAGCGTCGACCGGTGCCGACACGGTTTCGGCCTCGCTCTTCTTGGCGCGTGTCCTTGCCTTCGGCTCTTCGGTCGTCAGCGAGGTCGGGCCGCCTTCCGGTGCTGAGAATATCCGATCGATCTGAGTGCCCGGCTTGATGCTCGCGCCATTGCCGGCAGCAAAGGTTTCGATGATCTCCTCGAGGCGCTCCGGCGTCAGGTCTTCGTACGTGTCCTTGCCGATCATCACCATCGGGGCGTTGACGCAGGCGCCAAGACATTCGACCTCTTCCCAGGAGAGCGTGCCTTCGGCATTGCGCTCGAATGGGTGGGAATGGATCTTGCTCTTGCAGACCGACATCAGCGCTTCCGAGCCGCGCAGCATGCAGGGCGTGGTGCCGCAGACCTGGACATGGGCGCGCGTGCCGACAGGATGCAGCTGGAACTGCGTATAGAAGGTCGCGACCTCGAGCACTCTGATATAAGCCATGTCAAGCATGTTGGCGATCTTTTCGATCGCCGCGCGCGTGACCCAGCCGTCCTGTTCCTGCGCTCGCATCAGCAGCGGAATGACCGCCGACTGCTGGCGGCCGGCGGGGTATTTCTGGATCGTCTTGTCCGCCCAGACCGCATTTTCATCGCTGAAAGCGAATGCGGCAGGCTGAAATTGATCTTCGGCTAATCGACGAACGGACATTCTTCCTCACGCCTTGTCAGTTTAGGGTTCCACACCGCGAAGCGGTCAAAGACTGCATTTCGCAGGCATAGGCCGACTGGTCTTTCTGCATAAATACGACGAATTTGCTGCCATTCGGGATGGCGGCCTTGATCTGATAGCCCTTGGACAAAAGCTCGCCCATGGACGATTGCTGCCCCGGCGGCGTCACTTCCTTATGACCCAGCGGCGTGCCGAGGGTGTGAGCCTCCTGAGCCGAAACCCCGGACGCCGAGAGAAGAATTGCGACGGCCAGCGGCAGAAGCTGCATCAGCGGTCCACCTCGCCGAAGACGATATCGAGCGAGCCAAGGACAGCAGCGACGTCGGCAAGCTGGTGGCCGCGACACATGAAGTCCATCGCCTGCAGGTGGGCGTAACCCGGAGCGCGGATCTTGCAGCGATACGGCTTGTTCGAGCCGTCGGAGACGAGATAGACGCCGAACTCGCCCTTCGGCGCTTCGACCGCGGCGTAAACTTCACCGGCCGGCACATGATAGCCTTCGGTATAGAGCTTGAAGTGGTGGATCAGCGCTTCCATCGAACGCTTCATCTCGCCGCGCTTCGGCGGAACGACCTTGCCGTCGATCGACGAGAAAGGACCGGTCTTCGCATCCGAGAGGAGGCGATTGACGCACTGCTTCATGATGCGGACCGATTGGCGCATCTCGATCATGCGGATGAGGTAGCGGTCATAATTGTCGCCGTTCTTGCCGATCGGGATGTCGAATTCGAGATCGGAATAACATTCGTAAGGCTGGGCGCGACGCAGATCCCAGGCAGCACCCGAACCGCGCACCATGACGCCGGAGAAGCCCCAGGCCCAGCAATCTTCCAACGAGACGACGCCGATATCGACGTTGCGCTGCTTGAAGATGCGGTTGCCGGTCAAAAGATCGTCGATGTCATCGAGCGCCTTGAGGAACGGATCGCACCAGTCGCCGATGTCCTGCACGAGCTTTTCCGGCAGATCCTGGTGGACGCCGCCCGGACGGAAATAGGCAGCGTGCATGCGCGAGCCGCTGGCCCGTTCATAGAACACCATCAGCTTTTCACGCTCTTCAAAGCCCCAGAGCGGCGGCGTCAACGCGCCGACGTCCATCGCCTGCGTCGTGACGTTCAGAAGATGCGAGAGGATGCGGCCGATTTCCGAATAGAGAACGCGGATCAGCTGGCCGCGGATCGGGATCTCGATGCCGAGCAGCTTTTCGACGGCCATGGCATAGGCATGCTCCTGGTTCATCGGCGCGACATAGTCGAGGCGATCGAAATAGGGCACCGCCTGCAGATAGGTCTTGGTCTCGATCAGCTTCTCGGTGCCGCGATGCAGCAGGCCGATATGCGGATCGACCCGCTCCACAATTTCGCCGTCAAGCTCCAGGACAAGACGAAGAACGCCGTGCGCCGCCGGATGCTGCGGTCCGAAATTGATGTTGAAGTTGCGGACGTTATGTTCGGTCATTTGCTAGGCGCTCCGCTATTGCAGGCATTAGCCAGTGGGCAATAGGCAATAGTGTAGTGGTTAGTTCTCACGTTCGTTCTGTCCATCTTGCAGGCGGCGAATAAGCGACCGCAGCATCTTCCCTATCTCCGCAATCAAGGAAAGCGCCGACTGGGTCTGCGAGACCGTGGCTATTCCTACTCGCGCCGAGAGTATCAGATGCGTCTCCAATTCCTTCAGGGATCCTTGGGCGATTTTCAAATGGTGAACATATGCACCCGTTGCCTCGCGCCCGTAACCTTCCGCTATGTTTGCCGCGATGGACGCTGCCGAACGTCTTACCTGGGAGGTAAGGCCATAAACTTCCTCTTTGGGAAATCCCTTGGTCAGGCCGTAACATTCAACCGCAAGATCCATGGAGCGCTGCCACACCGGAAGATCCTGATAGGAATTAATCGCCGTTGCCATTCTCCCTTATCACTATTGCCTACTGCCTATTGGCTTCTGCCTAGAACTACTGTTTCGCCTTCTCATCACCCGGCAGCACGTATTCGGTGCCTTCCCATGGCGACATGAAGTCGAAGTTGCGGAATTCCTGTTTCAGTTCCACCGGCTCATAGACGACGCGCTTCGCTGCGTCATCGTAGCGAACTTCGACGAAACCGGTCGTCGGAAAGTCCTTGCGCAAAGGATGCCCTTCGAAACCGTAATCAGTCAGGATGCGGCGCAGATCCGGATGGCCGGTGAACAGGACGCCGTACATATCCCAGGTTTCGCGTTCGAACCAATCGGCGCCGGGATGAACCGCACAGGCCGATGGGACCGGCGTATCCTCGTCGGTCGCGACCTTGACGCGGATGCGCAGGTTCTTCTTCGGCGACAGCAGATGATAGACGACGTCGAAGCGCAGCTCGCGCTGCGGCCAGTCGACGCCGCAAATATCGATCAGGTTGACGAATCCGCATTTGGCGTCGTCACGCAGAAAGGTCAGGAGCGCGATCAGGTTTTCACCCGTCGCCGTCAGCGTCAGCTCGCCATACTTCAACTGCGATGCGGCGATCAGGTTGCCGCGCGCTTCGCCAAGATAGGAGGCAAGCTCAGTCAGGGCTTCACTCATATGCCTTGTCCTTAACCCTTAGCGTTCGATCGTGCCGGTGCGCCGGATCTTCTTCTGCAGCAGAAGCACGCCGTAGAGCAGCGCTTCGGCCGTGGGGGGACAGCCCGGCACGTAGATGTCGATCGGCACGACGCGGTCGCAGCCGCGCACCACGGAATAGGAATAGTGATAGTAGCCGCCGCCATTGGCGCAGGAGCCCATCGAGATGACGTAGCGTGGCTCGGGCATCTGGTCGTAGACCTTGCGGAGCGCCGGCGCCATCTTGTTGGTCAACGTGCCGGCGACGATCATCACGTCGGACTGGCGCGGCGAAGCGCGCGGCGCAAAACCAAAGCGCTCGACGTCATAACGCGGCATGGAGAGCTGCATCATTTCGACGGCGCAGCAGGCAAGACCAAAGGTCATCCACATCAGCGAGCCGGTACGGGCCCAGTTGATCAGTTCGTCCGTCGAAGTGACGAGGAAACCCTTGTCGGCGAGTTCGTTGTTGATCTCGCCAAAAAATGCGTCGTTGCTCCCGATCGGCTTGCCGGTCGACGGATCGATGATCCCCTTCGGCTGCGGCGCGACGAGCGACTGGTTGCTCACAGGGGTCACTCCCATTCCAGGGCTCCCTTTTTCCATTCATAGATAAAGCCGATGGTCAGCACGAGGAGGAAGACCATCATGGACCAGAAGCCGAACCAGCCGATGGCGCCGAAAGAAACGGCCCAGGGGAAGAGGAAGGCGACCTCGAGGTCGAAGATGATGAAGAGGATCGACACGAGATAGAAGCGGATGTCGAACTTCATGCGGGCGTCGTCAAAGGCGTTGAAACCGCATTCGTAAGCCGAGAGCTTTTCCGAATCTGGCGCTTTGAAAGCCACGGCGAACGGCGCAATGAGCAGCGCCAGGCCGATAACGAGCGCAATGGCGATGAAGATAGCGATCGGAATATAGGAACTGAGCAGTTCAGTCATCATGTTCATCCTTGCTTGTCGGAGGCGCCAGACGGCGCTTTTGGGCAATTGCCCGACAAGCGAACGTGCGTTGCAACAAGCCGTGGTTAGCGCAGCCGACGCCCCGGCGCAAGACTTTTACGGCGGCAATTCGACGCGTCGCGCGCGGACATTATCAAGCAGATGCAACGATGTCGCGACAAATCCGCAGAAGTCGATTCAAGCTGCATGCCTGACCCCTGGAAACTGCATGGCTTTCGGAGGAGAATGGCGCGAGTGACGGGGCTCGAACCCGCGACCTCCGGCGTGACAGGCCGGCACTCTAACCGACTGAGCTACACCCGCGCATGACGGACGGAAGAGCCGGACGGCGGCGCCTGAACGCCTGCTTTGAAATGGCGCGAGTGACGGGGCTCGAACCCGCGACCTCCGGCGTGACAGGCCGGCACTCTAACCGACTGAGCTACACCCGCACTTCATTTCAAGCAATCCGGATGCCTTCGCACCCTCACCAAAACGGCTGGCCGTTTCGATGAGCGGCTAACTACGGGGTTCGCCTTTTAGTGTCAAGCAGGTTTGGAGACAAAACCATGACAGTCGCTGAATTGTTTCGGTAAAGCCGCTGCAGGCAGAACGGAAAGCCGGCAATTCCAACCTCCGCAGCCGCAGCGAGGCACGATGGGAGCCGGCGGCGCAGGCAAAATGGATAAATCCGCCGCCCCCCCTTTATCCACAGGCCGACTGCGCCTGATCGGCAGCGCAGACCAGCAGACGACCGCCAAAAAAATCAAAAATTCTTCACAAACACTCTTGCGGTTTTGCCGTGATCCGCATAGATGACGGCCACCAACGCAGCAGGCCGATCGGCTTCGCCAGCGATGGGCGATTAGCTCAGTTGGTAGAGCGCCTCGTTTACACCGAGGATGTCGGGAGTTCGAGTCTCTCATCGCCCACCATTCTTCCCCTCAAGTTTCAAAGAGTGATGTCAACAACCGCAGTCTCATCTGCCGCTGATTGGCTCACGCAGCTATCTGCCTCTGCAGAGGCTGCCGGCTGGGAACGCGGCTTCGGCAAGACGTTCCGGCGCAGCATAGCTGTCCGGCAGGTCAAATGCGGCGCCGTCTGGAAACCAGGTTCCGCCAAAACGGACTACTCCGGCCGCCGGGCCACCTCCTATTGGGCGAATGGATGGGGGCCGGCAAAAGTGGGAGAATCGCCGCCCGGAAAGTCTTCGCGTTTGGAGGCTTATGACACCTGGAGGTGTGCCATGAGGGCTCTCAGCTCCGCATTGACGCTGTGCATCGCGATAGCCCTTGGCGCGCCAAGCGCCACATATGTCAGCCTGCCCGGATACGCGTTCAAAACGAATCCGAACTGTCAGCGCCACGTATCGAAGACGAAGTTTGACAGGAGATGCGACCAGCCGAGACTGGGTTTCAAGGACTTTACGCCCCCGCTTGTGACCGTGCTCGGGATCTGAAGATCCTGCTCGGCTCCTGACAAATCATGCCTTCGCCAGTTCTTGATCCACCGCGGAAACCAGCCGCGAATCATCCGCCGTCACATCGGGCGCAAAGCGGGCGGCGACTTTGCCGTCGCGGCCGATCAGGAATTTTTCGAAATTCCAGAGGATGTCATCCTCGTCGCCGCCTGAAATGCCGTGGGCATTCAGGCGTTCGCGCATCGGACCCTCGCCCGTCGTCTTCACGCCCGATTTGGTCAGCTGCCGGTAGAGCGGGTGCTGGGCCTCGCCCTTGACCGAAATCTTAGAAAAAATCGGGAAGGTGACGTCGTAGGTGGTGGTGCAGAAATCGAAGATCTCGGCGTCGGTGCCGGGTTCCTGGCCCTTGAAGTCGTTGGCGGGGAAAGCGGCGATGACGAAGCCGCGCTCGCGCTTTTCGCCATAGAGCCTTTCCAGTCCCTCATATTGCGGCGTGAGTCCGCATTTCGAGGCGACGTTGACGATCAGAAGCACCCTGCCCTTGTATTCGTTCAGTGTGATCTGTCGACCATCCACCGTCTTGACCGGAATATCCAGCACATTGCCCATCATGGGAACCTCCAATTGGCAAGGATCGGTCCGGCGAGCTTAGCGATATCGCCGTCATTGTCATCAGGGTGAAGATCAACTCGGCGTCAGCATCCCCGGCGTCGCCGTTGGCAACCCCGGGGCAACCGATCAGGCAGGTGAGGTTTCCCTTACGTCATCGAGCAGGAAATGCACGACGAGGTAATCCGTCTTGTAGTGGCGGCCGCTGTCCGAGACGGATTCGACGCTGCCGCCATCCTTTGGATGCCAGGGATGATAATGAGGGTTGGTGGTGATGAGCGTGATGGCCTTGCCGGCGAACGGCCCCTCGCCCAATCGGAAGCGCATCTCGGCGAGCGGCCAGATTCGCTCGTAATCTTCCATGGCGATGCGCGCCTTCAGCGCGTTCCGGTGCAGCGGCTCGCCGGCGCCTGCTTCTGCGGATGATTCCAGCATCACTTCTTCGGCATCGGCAATGATGGCATTGAACTCTTCGGGCCACATCCGTCTCATGAAGTCGCTCCTCCCAGGGCTCTTTCGTCATTCACAGGCGAAACTTAACGCTTTGTCCGAAAGAAGCAAATTCTTGTCATGCCGTTGTCATCGGCGTCGGCTGCTCCTACGTTCCCTCGAACCGCACCAGGGCCGTCAGCCGCCCCAATCCCGAGATCAGAGATGAAGACACGTGAAGAAAGGCAGGCGCTGCGGGCGAGCATGCCGCGCACCCCGCTCAGCGCCCATCATATGGAAAACGCCCGGCTGCTGCCGGATCGCGGCGAACTGCTCTACCGGATCCCGAATGGCGGCATCGGCGTCGAAGTGGGTGCAGCCTTCGGCGAATATACGGCGGAGATCCTGGAAAAGAATCGCCCCGCCCAGCTTTATCTCATCGATCCCTGGTCGATGGATCGCTACAGCTCCGGGCTCGACGCGATTCACACGAATTTCGCAGCCGAGATCGGCGCCGGCCGGCTGCACCTGATGCAAGGCACATCGCTCGACAAGCTCGCCGAATTCGCGGATGACTTCCTCGACTGGGCCTATATCGACACCGACCATTCGTTCGAGCTCACCTGGCAGGAGCTCTTGCTCTGCGAGAAGAAGGTGAAGCGGACAGGACGCATTGCCGGTCATGATTTCTGCACCGGCAACACGGTCAAACCGATCGTCTACGGTGTCGTCGAGGCGGTTACCAAATTCTGCAAGGATTATGGCTGGCAATTCGAATTCCTGACGGTCGAATCACACGCGCATTTTTCCTATTGCCTGAAGCGCCTCTGATCCGTCTAAAGCGCGGCGCGATCTTCAGATTCGCTTGGCCCGCGCTTTAGTCTTTTTTGCGCATGTCTTTATCGCAAAACCGCTGCACACTTTTGCGAGACATGCTTTACGCCTTGCCGGAATATTGATCGTCGCTGACCTTTTCCATCCAGTCGACATGACTGCCGTCCAATGCCTCGTGGATAGCGATGTGCGTCATTGCCGTGGCCGGGCCGGCGCCGTGCCAGTGTTTTTCGCGCGGCGCAAACCAGACGGTGTCGCCGGCGCGGATTTCGCGAATCTCCTCGCCCCAGCTCTGGGCGAGGCCCTTGCCTGAGGTGACGACCAGCGTCTGGCCGAGCGGATGCGTGTGCCAAGCCGTGCGGGCGCCCGGTTCGAAGGTGACGGAGGTTGCCCTCACCCGGGCCGGCGCCGGCGGCTCGATCAGCGGATCCTGGCGAACATTGCCGGTAAAGTAGTCGGCCGGCGGTTTCGTTGAAGGGCGAGAGCCAGCGGGTTTAATCTCCATGATCGTTCCTTTCCGTCCATTGCGGTTGAAGCCTTGTCTCCGGACGATATTTGATCGAGGCGACCGATCAAGGCCGGATTGGCAATTGCCGCACAGTTGCCCGCCTGATAGGCGAGTGCCTTTCATAACCTGGGGAGATGTTCATGAAACACCATGCTTTTGGCCGCACGCCCTTCACCGTCACCAATGTCGGCTTCGGCGCCTGGCAGATCGGCGGCTCCTGGGGCGATATCAGCGAGGCGGATGGGCGCGCGGCGCTGAATGCCGCGCTCGATGCCGGCATGACGTTCATCGACACGGCGGATGTTTACGGCGACGGCCGCTCGGAAAAGATCATTGCCGATGTCTTGAAGGCACGCGGCGGCGAGCGCCCGATGGTCGCGACCAAGGCAGGCCGCCGCCTCACCCCGCATGTCGCGGAAGGCTATACCAGGGCCAATCTCGAGGGCTTTATCGATCGCAGCCTGGAGAATCTTGCGGTTGACTGTCTCGACCTCGTGCAGTTGCACTGCCCGCCGCGCGAGGTGCTTTACCAGCCTGAGGTCTTCGAGAGCCTGGACACGCTGCAGAAGGCCGGCAAGATCAAGGGCTATGGCGTCAGCGTCGAAAAGGTCGAGGACGGGCTGAAGGCGATCGAATATCCCGGCGTCGTCAGTATTCAGATCATCTACAATATCTTCCGCCAGCGCCCCGCCCATCTGTTTTTCCAGGAAGCACGCCGCAGGAACGTGGCGATCATCGCCCGCGTGCCGCTGGCAAGCGGCCTTCTCTCCGGCAAGATCACCCGGCTTACACATTTCGCCAGCGACGACCACCGCAATTTCAATCGCCATGGTGAGGCCTTCGATGTCGGCGAGACTTTTGCAGGCGTTCCCTTCGAGGTCGGACTGCAGGCGGTCGAGGAAGTGCGCAAGCTGGTGCCAGCCGGCGCCACTATGGCTGGCTTCGCGCTGCGTTGGGTCCTGATGGCTGAAGCGGTCACCGTCGTCATCCCCGGCGCCCGCAATGCCGAACAGGCCAAGGCAAACGCGGCCGCCGCCGACCTCGCGCCGCTTTCGGCCGATGTCATGGCGGCGACGCGTGAAATCTACGAGCGGCTGATCGCACCGCATGTGCATCAGCGCTGGTAAGCTCTGACGGGCCGTTCTAGCCCGCCCGGCCACTTGGCCGGGCCTGAGACATCATCCCAAGAAGGACCGGATCAGACCGTCACGACAATCTTGCCGAACTGCTCGTTCGATTCCAAGAAGCGGTGCGCTTCGACGATCTGTTCGAAAGGGAATGTCCTTGATATGACAGGTTCCAGGGCGCCGGACGCGAGCCCTTCGTAGATAAAGGTCTTTGCAGCCTGCAGCCGCGCCGGGTCGCGGAGAATCTCATGGACGAGATAACCGCGTAGCGTCAGGCCTTTGCCGAGCACCGCAGGGAGCGGAAACGGCGTCGGCTCCTGGTTCAATCCGCCATATTCGATGAAAATGCCGCCCGATGACATTGCCGCGCTCAGCGGTTCGAAAATGGGGCCGGCGACAGCATCGAAGACGACCCGAACGCCATCCCGGCCGGCGACGGCCTTCAGCTTCATTTCCAGATCTTCCTCCTGTGAAGCGAGGACATGCGCAGCACCGGCATCGTGCAATGCCTTACGCTTGCGGGAGGTCCTGGTAATCGCAATCGGCATCGCACCGACCTTGTTGGCAATCTGGATCGCAGCAAGACCCACGCTGCTCGAGGCCGCGGTAACGGCGACGAAATCACCTTTGCTCAACCCGGCAGTGTCGATGAGTGCGCCGTAGGCCGTCAAAAACGGCATCCAGACGGCAGCGGCCGCCTCCCAGGACAGCGTCGGCGGATGCCTGACGACAAATTCGGCGGGAAAATTTATGAGTTCCCCATAAGCCGGCCACTGGACCATGGAGATGGGCGGGATGATGCTAACACGGTCGCCCGGCACAAAACCATCCACACCCTCGCCCACCGCCTCGACGATACCGGCCGCTTCGAGGCCGAGGCCAGAAGGCAGCGGCGCGGTTTCGATATAGGCGCCTGACCGCAACAAAGCTTCAGCGCGATTGATGCCCAGCGCCTTGACACGGATCTGAACCAACCCCGGCTGGGGCGCGGGAATCACTACATCTTCGATGCGGAGAACCTCGGGGCCGCCAAGCTCATGGAAGCGGATTACGCGTGGCATTCGATATCAACTCCAAAATGATTGAACCGAATGATCTATGCCAAGCCGCCTCCAGAAGATAAATTGGCCCGGAGGTAAGACAGAAGAAACCAAGAGTTTGCAATATGGATCGTCTCACCAGCATGGCCGTCTTCGTGAAGGCCGTCGATCTGGGCTCATTCGCAGCGGCCGCCGCGGCTCTTGGCCTGTCCGGACCGATGGTCGGCAAGCATATCCGCTTTCTCGAGGAGCGCTTGGGTGTGAGCCTCATCAACCGGACGACGCGGCGCCAGAGCCCGACGGAATTCGGACGCGCCTATTACGAGCGCTGCCGGATGATCCTTGCGGAGACCGAGGCTGCGGATGCGCTTGCAGTCGACCATCTTTCCGAACCCTGCGGAAGGCTGCGCGTCACTATGCCCGTTCATTTCGGTCGGCGCTGCGTGGTCCCGATCCTAATCGAACTCGCTCAGCGGCATCCGAACCTCAAACTTGATCTATCGCTCAGCGATCCTGTCGTCGACCTCGCGGAGGGCGGCTACGATCTCGCGATCCGCACCGGCGAGTTGGAGGATAGATCGGGCGTCATTGCACGCCGTGTCGCGCGCCAGCGCATGGTGGTCTGCGCCTCGCCGGCCTATCTCGATGACCACGGCAGGCCTGAACAGCTCAAGGATCTCGGCGGGCACGATGCTATCGTCTATGCCCGCTCCGCCCGGTTCCGTCCGTGGCTTTTTCCACGCGGCGGCGAGCCACCGATTGAAATCAGGCCCAAGAGCCGTTTGAGGCTCGATGATCTCGATGCCATTGCCGATGCGGCAACGGCAGGCATGGGGCTCGCCTGGCTGCCCTCCTGGCTTATCCGGGACCGTGTGCAGGCAGGGATGCTGGTGGTGGTCCTGCCGGACGAGCCGGAATTCCCGTATGATTGTCATGCGCTGTGGCTGCAGACATCGCACCTGCCGCTCAGGACTCGTCTTGCGGTCGACGCATTGGCGGCTGCCTTGCCCAAATTCATGACGTAGGCCATCGGCCGTTCAGGGGCGAATCGGCCAAAAGAAAAAGGCCGGGAGCAAAACCCGGCCTTTAAGTTCGATGGGAACGCGAACTCAGTTCGTGGCGGTCAAGTTGACCGGGAAGAACAGGGTTTCCCCGGACGAGTCGCTCACACCGTCATTATCGGTGACAGCGTAAGGCTTGCCCGATGCGTCGAAGGTGAAGCCTTCGAGCTTGTCGAGCACATAGCCGTTGGTCGCCGTCTTCAGTTCGCCGAGGAAATCGTGCGCTTCGGTCTTCTTCACGACCGGCAGTTCGCCCCCGAGCTTGGCCGGCTTCAGTTCCGAGATCGCCACCTTGTAAAGCTTCTTCAGCCTGGCGGCGTCGCCGACGAGGTTGTCGCGCTCGATGATATAGACGCTATCGCCGTGGGCGGAGATCTCAGACAGGCCGACCCAGCCACTTTCCGTCTTGTCGAGCGGATAGCGCACGGCGCCCCATTCCTTCTTCTTCGGATTGTATGAGACGAGCTTGACGAAGCCCTTCTCGTCGTCACCCCACTCGCGCTGGACGGCCATCCAGAGCGTGGCATCGTCGCCGGTGCCGACAATGGTCACACCCTCGAAGCCGTAGCGGATCTCGTTGGCGGCGAGTTCCCTAGGCAGGGCGATCTCGGCCTTGATGTCGCCCTTGGCATTGACGTTGTAGAGGGCATGCGGGACGAGGCGTTCGCTGTTTCCTTCCGAGGCAAGCCAGAAGGAGCCGTCGGCCGCCGCCGCGATGCCTTCGATGTCGAGCTTCTGGGCTGGAGCGCCGTCACGCTTGACGACGAGCGCGTCGATGATGACGGCCGGCTTCTTGGTTGCGTCGATCGTGTAGATCGTCGGCTGCGAGCCCAGAGCGCTGTCGCTGACGGCGTAGAGCATGCCCGGTTTGCCGGGAACGGCGGCGAGACCCGAAAGCGCTGCGAAACCGATCGGAGTGCCTTCCTTGTCGGCGGAGACGATCTGCGGATAGGCTTGGTCGCCTTCCGCACGCTCATAGATCATTACGTGCGAGCGCACCCCGCCGTCCTTGCCGAGATCGAGTTCATTGGCGGTCGCAAAGAGGTTACGCTGCGGGATGGCGACCCCGCCTTCCGGCGAAATGCCCGACGGCAGAAGCTGCATGAGTTCGGGGTCGGCGCCGGTATCCTTATAGACGCCAACGACCGAGGCGCGCTCGGCAAGCAGGAAGAAATATTGGTCGTCGCCGAACTTGGCAGCTTCAAGGCCTTCCGGCTCGACGCCCTTCGATCCAGAACGGCTTTCGGGGTAATGGCCGATATGGGCGACGGCGCGTTCAAAGGAAGCGCCCGATTCATAGAGAACCTCGCCCGCCTTGTCGAAGATGGTGAAGCCGCGCGAGCCGCCCTGGTAATCGCCTTCATTGGCGATGACGAGGCGGTTGTCGTCCAGCCACTTCACGGCATCAGGCTCGCGCAGGACGCCCTTCGATTCGCTCGAGAATTTCAGGGCGCCGTCGCGTTTGGTGTCGATGCCTGAGAGATCAACGCTGCCGGCGGAGAAGTGGGCCTTCACCTGAGCCGTGTTGGCATCGATGATGACGATCTCGTTGTTTTCCTGCAGCGTCAGCGCAATCTCGTTCTGCCCGTTGAAGGCAACGAATTCCGGCTCCGGGTCTTCAGGGGCGACACCGCCAAGGCCGGTCAGCGCCACATGCCTGATGGTGCCGCAATCGACGGTGCCGTTCTTGACCTGGAAAACGGCGAGGTCGCCCGCCGGCATCTGCGGGATCTTGCCGTCATTGACGTCTTCGTCGCGCTCGTTTTCGATCGCGATGGCACCGAGCGTCTTGTCCTTGTTGAGGGCGATGGAATCCGGCTGGCCGCCGAGATCGCAGGTGTTCTCGATCTTCTTTGTCGCTACGTCAACGATTGCGAGGCGGCCGGAGGGCCTGGCCTTGCTTTCGGAGGTATTGACGGCAACCAGCGCCTTGCCGGCACTCGAGGTGACCGATGTCGGCTCGCCATCCATCATCAGCGCGCCGCCGGCCCTTGGAACCCTGGCGTCGGTGATGTCGATGAAGCCGATCGCACCGAACGGGCTGTCGCTATAGATCAGGGTGTTGCCGTCGTCGGTCGCGGTGATGATTTCTGCGGATGTCGGCGACAGCTTGTCCTTGTCACCAGGCAGGTTCTGGGCGACCGGGAAAGAGGCGATGCGGTTGAAAACCGGCTCGGCCGCAGCCGGGAAGGCCACGGATGCGAGAAGCACGGCAGCGAGCGCTGCCTTGCGGGATGAAACTGTCATGGAAACCCCCAATGTCCAAAAAGATCGAACAGAGGGGTTTTGCGGGACCGCTATGACAGAGACATGACAGCCCCCAAAATTTCAGAGGGTCGGCGTCAGGCTGCCTGTTTTTCCCGACGCATCTCGTTCCTCATGATGAAGAGCGACGCGGAAAGAATGAGTGCAGCGCCCAGCCACAGATAGCCGGCGGGCGCATAGCCGAAGAACAGCCCAGCCGGCGAGCACGTTGAGCGGCAGCTTCAGGTCATCGAAGGGCTGGACATAGGCGGCGTCGGCGCTGGCATAGGCAAGGGTCAGCAGATACTGCGCCACGACCGTCAGGAGGCCTGCCAGAAGGAAGAGCGCGAGTGTCGTGCCTGGCGGCACTGCGAAGCCCGCAGCAAGCGCCAGACCGCCGTTGATCGGCGTCAGCAACACCAACAACCAGACGATGATGGTCTCCGGCCTCTCGATACCGGTCAGGCTCTTGGTGATGAGCGACGACGCACCCCAGAGCAGTGCCGAGAGTACCGGCAGGAGCGCTGCCCAGGTGAAGCTGTCCGACCATGGCTGGAGGATGATCATGGCGCCGGCAAAGCCGACACCGGTCGCTGCCCAGCGGGCCGCGCCGACGCGCTCACCGAGGAACAGGCGGGCACCGAGAATGATGAAGAAGGGTGAGGTCATGACCAGCGCGATCGCCTGCCAGATCGGCACTGAGGCAAGACCGGAAACCCAGGCCTCGACGCCGAGCGCGGCAAAGACGACGCGCACGACGTGCCGCCAGGGATAGTTCGTACGCATAGCCGCAAGGCCGGATTTGCGCAGGAAGGGCAAGGAGAAGAGGAAGGCGAAGGCATATTGCCAGAAAGCAGCAGAGGCTGGCGGAAAGGCGAGCTTCATGGTCAGCCATTGGGTGACGACGTTGAGCAGCGAGAAAGCGACGCCTCCAAGCACCATGAAAGCAGCGCCAGCAAAGGCGCGGGAACGCTGCATTGTAAGGGAATTCTGATTCATGTCTTCCACCCAGAACTACAGCGCCGCGCGTCTTTCCAGACGCGCAAAGGACGCTGTAGCGCTTTTAATTGCTGCATAATTTCATCCTCGAATCGATTCCGATTTAGGGAATTATGCAGGCGACCAACATAAATCAGGACGCATGAGGCGACGGCGCACAGACGCCGGCAGTCCCCTGCCCGCTCGCGGCCATGCTCATTCTCTTTCATCCGGACTATACCGTCGGCTCCGGAATCGCACCTGCTGACCCTTCCCCGGCCAAAGCCTCGGAAGGCGCTCGCGGGCTCGGGCCGCAGCCCTTACCGCCGGTGGGGACTTTCACCAACAGCACCGTTCGTAAAACAAAGCGCTGCCTGCGGCAAGCGGCAAAACAAAAAGGGGTCCGGCGCGCCGAACCCCTCGAAATCCTGCTCAACCGTTCTCGTTTACGGCCGGCGGACGATCAAATCAGCCGTTGACGGCGTCCTTCAGGCCCTTGCCGGGCGTGAACTTCGGAACGTTGCGAGCCGGGATATCGACTTCAGCGCCGGTCGACGGGTTACGGCCCTTCGTTGCAGCGCGATGAGAAACGGTGAAGCTGCCGAAACCAGCGAGGCGGATGTCGCCCTTGTTCTTGAGTTCGGCCTGGACAACGTCAAAAACCGCGTCAACAGCGGAAGCCGCGTCAGACTTCGTCAGTCCTGCCTTTTCGGCGACTGCGGACACGAGTTCATTCTTGTTCATGTTTCCACCCCTTTCTAAATGGTATGAAACGACTCAAATCTAAGCTAGGCGCAGATTAGGTTTCATCAGGCCCGCCGGGAACCCAAAAGCCCTGCAAATCAAGGAAAAGCAAGCGTCTCCATGACGTTTTCACAAAAAAGGCTGGCGTTTCCGCCAGCCTTTTTGCGTCTTTTGCGCCAATAGGGCACAAATGTGGCAAATGCCACTCAATGCGCTATGGTTGCGCCAGTGTCATCGAGGCCTTCGACCGAAGTGATGACGGGCGTTTCCACCGTCCCATCCCACTCGATCGGCTCCGGCCGCCGGATCAGCGCGTGCTTGATCACCTCGCCCATCCGCGAGACCGGAATGATCTCCATGTTGTTCTTCACATTGTCCGGAATCTCCGCCAGGTCCTTGGCGTTCTCCTCCGGAATCAGCACCTTCTTGATGCCGCCGCGAAGCGCTGCTAGCAGCTTTTCCTTGAGGCCGCCGATCGGCAGCACACGGCCGCGGAGGGTGATTTCACCGGTCATGGCCACATGCTTGTTGACCGGGATGCCGGTCATGATCGAGACAATGGCGGTTGCCATGGCGACACCGGCCGACGGGCCATCCTTCGGCGTCGCCCCTTCCGGCACGTGCACGTGGATGTCGTTCTTTTCGAACATCGGCGGTTCGATGCCGAAATCGACAGCGCGCGAGCGGACATAGGAGGCCGCCGCCGAGATCGATTCCTTCATGACGTCCTTCAGATTGCCGGTAACCGTCATGCGGCCCTTGCCCGGCATCATCACACCTTCGATGGTCAGCAGCTCGCCGCCGACTTCCGTCCAGGCAAGACCGGTCACGACGCCGACCTGATCCTCGCCCTCGGCCTCACCATGGCGGAAGCGCGGGACGCCGAGATAGTCGGCGATGTTGACGGCCGTCACGTGAACGGACTTCGTCTTGCCCTTGATGATCTCGGTGACCGCCTTGCGGGCGAGCTTCATCAATTCGCGTTCGAAGCTGCGGACACCGGCTTCGCGGGTATACTGCTGGCTGATCGCCATCAGGGCATCGTCGCTGACCGAGAATTCTTCCGGCTGCAACGCATGTTCCTTGATGGCCTTCGGCAGCAGGTGCCGCTTGGCGATCTCGCGCTTTTCATCCTCGGTGTAGCCGGCGATACGGATGATTTCCATGCGGTCCATCAGCGGCGCCGGAATGTTCAGCGTATTCGCCGTCGTGATGAACATCACGTCGGAGAGGTCGTATTCGACTTCCAGGTAATGGTCCATGAAGGTCGAGTTCTGCGCCGGATCGAGCACTTCGAGCAGGGCCGAGGACGGATCGCCGCGGAAGTCCATGCCCATCTTGTCGATTTCATCGAGCAGGAAGAGCGGGTTGGACTTCTTCGCTTTCTTCATCGACTGGATGACCTTGCCGGGCATCGAGCCGATATAGGTGCGGCGGTGACCGCGGATTTCGGCTTCGTCGCGAACGCCGCCGAGCGCCATGCGGACATACTCACGGCCGGTCGCCTTGGCGATCGACTGGGCGAGCGAGGTCTTGCCGACGCCCGGAGGGCCGACCAGGCAGAGGATCGGGCCTTTGATCTTGGTGGCACGCGCCTGCACGGCCAGATATTCGACGATGCGCTCCTTGACCTTGTCGAGACCGAAGTGATCGGCTTCGAGGATCTTCTCGGCATTGTTGAGGTCGGCCTTGATCTTCGACTTCTTGCCCCACGGGATGCCGAGCAGCCAATCGAGATAATTGCGCACGACGGTGGCTTCCGCCGACATCGGGCTCATCTGGCGCAGCTTCTTCAGCTCCGCCTCGGCCTTTTCACGGGCTTCCTTGGACAGCTTGGTCTTGGCGATGCGCTCTTCCAGTTCGCTCATCTCGTCGCGGCCTTCCTCGCCGTCACCGAGCTCCTTCTGGATCGCCTTCATCTGCTCATTGAGGTAGTATTCGCGCTGGGTCTTCTCCATCTGGCGCTTGACGCGCGAGCGGATGCGCTTTTCGACCTGCAGGACCGAGATCTCGCCTTCCATGAAGCCGAGAGCCTTTTCGAGACGCTGCTTGACGCTGGTCGTCTCCAGCATCTCCTGCTTCTCGGTGATCTTGATCGACAGATGCGAGGCGACCGTATCGGCGAGCTTGGAATAGTCGTCGATCTGGCTGGCGGCGCCGACCACTTCGGGCGAAATTTTCTTGTTGAGCTTCACATAGCTTTCGAATTCGGAGACGACCGAGCGCGACAACGCTTCCAGCTCGACCGGATCGTCATGGGGCTCCTCGAGCACATGGCCGAGCGCCTCGTAGAAATCCTCGCGGCTGGTATAGGTGTCGATCTCGGCGCGAGCGCGGCCTTCGACGAGAACCTTGACGGTGCCGTCGGGCAGCTTCAGGAGCTGCAGCACGTTGGCCACCGTGCCGACATTGTGAATCGCCGAAGGGTCCGGATCATCGTCGCTGGCGTTGATCTGCGTCACCAGCATGATCTGCTTGTCCGAGCCCATGACTTCTTCGAGCGCACGGATCGATTTTTCCCGTCCGACAAACAGCGGCACGATCATATGCGGGAACACCACGATGTCGCGCAAAGGCAAAACAGGGTAGGCGGTGCTGCTCGCTACAGACGTTTTCTTCGTCATTTTTTTGTCCTTTCCATCGTCCCGTTACCGGGCTCTCTGCACGGCCGCTTGGGACCGGCCGGCTCTCACTTGGCTCTACAAGTGGAGGTTCTGACTACGCTTTTCAAGCCACGCTAACGCCCGCGTTCCCCGGACGTGACAGCTTTATTACAACGGAACGCCAACACTATGAAGCGCGTGGCTGGACCGGCGCTTACCACTTCCGACCAGGCTAAAATACAACGTCGGCAACAGGCTTACGAGATCATCGCATCATTGCCAAGCATCACCCTTGCACAACATCGGCAAAGGCATATCCAGTCCCCACTGCAAATACTAACAGCGCCTCGCATGGTTTTTCAAATAGAAAGGGGCCCGCCAATGGCAAGCCCCCAAAAGAATCGTGCGAAAGTCCAAGGTCACGCCGACGCGTTGGCCTTCTCTTCCTGGCGATCGGCATAGATGTAAAGCGGACGGGCCGAACCGCGCACCACTTCCTCGGAGATGACGACCTCGCGCACGCCTTCCAGCGTCGGCAGTTCGAACATCGTGTCGAGCAGGATCTTCTCCATGATCGAGCGAAGGCCGCGGGCACCGGTTTTGCGCACAATCGCCTTGCGGGCGATTTCGCGCAGCGCGTCCTCGTGGAAGGTCAGTTCGACGTCTTCCATCTCGAACAGGCGCTGATACTGCTTGATCAGCGCGTTCTTCGGCTCGGACAGGATCTGGATCAGCGCATCCTCGTCGAGATCCTCGAGCGTCGCCAAAACCGGCAGACGGCCGATGAATTCCGGGATGAGGCCGAACTTGACCAGATCTTCCGGCTCCAGTTCGCGCAGGACTTCGCCGACGCGGCGGTCGTCCTGGGCCTTGACGGTCGCGCCGAAGCCGATCGAGGTCTTCTCGCCACGGGCGGAGATGATCTTGTCGAGACCGGCGAAAGCGCCGCCGCAGATGAACAGGATGTTCGTCGTGTCGACCTGCAGGAATTCCTGCTGCGGGTGCTTGCGGCCGCCCTGCGGCGGGACGGAAGCGACCGTGCCTTCCATGATCTTCAGAAGCGCCTGCTGGACGCCCTCGCCCGAGACGTCGCGGGTGATCGACGGATTGTCGGACTTGCGCGAAATCTTGTCGACTTCGTCGATGTAGACGATGCCGCGCTGGGCGCGCTCGACATTGTAGTCGGCCGCCTGCAGGAGCTTCAAGATGATGTTTTCGACGTCCTCACCGACATAGCCGGCTTCCGTCAGCGTCGTCGCATCGGCCATCGTGAAGGGAACGTCGATGATGCGGGCCAGGGTCTGGGCAAGATAGGTCTTGCCGCAGCCGGTCGGTCCGACCAGCATGATATTCGACTTCGCCAGCTCGACTTCGCCGTTCTTGGAGGCGTGCGCCAGGCGCTTGTAATGGTTGTGAACGGCAACCGACAGGATCTTCTTCGCCTGGCGCTGGCCGATGACATATTCGTCGAGGACCTTGATGATGTCCTGGGGCGTCGGAACGCCGTCGCGGGACTTGACCATCGAGGACTTGTTTTCCTCGCGGATGATGTCCATGCACAATTCGACGCATTCATCGCAGATGAAGACGGTCGGTCCGGCAATCAGTTTCCGGACTTCGTGCTGGCTCTTTCCGCAGAACGAACAATAGAGGGTGTTCTTGGAGTCGCCGCCGTTGCTGCCGCTGACCTTGCTCATATCATTTTCCTTCCAGCACGCCGCATTTCAAGGCGAAATCGCGGTCCACTCTATCAGCTCCTGGCGGCACTCCGTTTCCGGAGCCTTTGCCGAGAAGGGCTTCAGGGGCTACGAACCGGTCCCAATCAACCATGTTCGGGTTCCGGCGGCAACGAATCCCCTTCGAATGCCAAATGCTATGTCATAAAAATTCAACATAGCATTAATAGTTACTATTAGCGTCTTCGCCGCCAGATGAAAGCCTTGTTCGATCACAAATGAGATAGAACTGTGGCGGCAAAAACACCATCCCAATTAATTACTAGGCCTGCTCGCCTTCCATCTCGAGGCGCGACGTCAAAACCTTGTCGATCACGCCCCAGCCCTGGGCCTCGTCCGCATCCATGAAATGGTCACGATCGAGGGTCTTTTCAACTTCCTCGTAGCTGCGGCCGGTGTGCTTGACGTAGACTTCGTTCAGGCGGCGCTTCATCTTGAGGATGTCGCGGGCGTGGCGCTCGATGTCCGAGGCCTGGCCCTGGAAGCCGCCCGAGGGCTGATGAACCATGATGCGGGAATTCGGGGTGGCGAAGCGCATGTCCTTATGGCCGGCCGCCAACAGCAGCGAACCCATGGACGCCGCCTGGCCGATGCAGAGCGTCGATACAGCAGGTTTGATGAACTGCATCGTGTCGTAGATCGCCATGCCGGCGGTGACGACGCCACCGGGAGAATTGATGTAGAGAGCGATTTCCTTCTTCGGGTTTTCGGCCTCGAGGAAGAGCAACTGGGCGCAGACGAGCGTCGCCATGTGATCCTCGACGGCGCCGGTCAGGAAGATGATGCGTTCCTTCAACAGGCGGGAATAGATGTCGTAGGAGCGTTCACCGCGGTTGGTCTGTTCCACGACCATCGGCACGAGGGCCATTGCGGTATCAACTGGGTTTCTCATGTGCGTCCTTTGTCAACGTCATGCCGGCAGGCCGGGAATCAAAGAAAATGTCTTATCCCTACATAGAGTGTCCCTGCCCTCCTCTTCAAGACACGCATTGGGATAACGTTAAGAAGGAGGGCAAGGCCGCAGGGCTTCGACGCCGGCAGCCTCTTTCTCGCAAACGCCTGTTGGCCGCGAGCCCTCGATGTCGACTCCCCGGCTTTTCTCCATGACAGGATGAAGGAAAGGTTACTCCATTCGACAGCGCTCATGCACGTTTACTCAACGGAAAGCCTATCGCCAGATACCGGCCGAAAATCATGCCGCAGTGCAGCGACATTAAGGAACTGGCGAGCTTCCTCCGCAAGGATGCGGGCCAACAGACAGGTCGACGGGCAAGGGGTTGCTGCCGTGTTCAATATCGCTACGGGTCTCGCCATCTGGTGTTCGGAGGCCATGACGCTCGCTTTGGTGCTTTTCGTCGCCTGGCGCCACAATGTCAGGAACGAAGCCTATCTCTATTGGGGCCTCGGCTTCTTTCTGACCGCCATCGGCTTTGCGATGATCTCGCTGCGCAGCGAAATCCCCAGCCTGCTTTCCATCGAGGTGGGCAATGCCATCGCGCTGCTCGGCCAGAGCGCCTGGGTGGCGGGCTTTCTGGCGCTCGACCGCAAAAAGATCGAATGGTGGGCTCTGCTGCCGCCGGCAATCTGGCTTGCCGGGGTCTTTTTGCCCTGGGTCAACACCGATTATTCCAACCGCGTCGTGCTCTATAATCTCGCTTCTGCGACGGGTGCCACGGCATTGGCCATGGCGGTCGCCGCCGGCGACATGCGCCGCGAGCGCACCCGCATCAAGCTGATGGGGGTGTTCGTTATCCAGGGCTGCCTGTGTTTCGGCTCGGCGCTGACGATGGCGGTGACGCTGCCAAGCGATATCGAGGCGACCAATCTCGGCGGTGTCTCCGCCATGGCAAGCGCCTTCCTGCTCACCATCGCCTTCGCGCTCACTTGCCGACTGGTCATGGAACGCTCCGAACGGCATCTACGCGCGATGACGCTGACCGATTCCCTGACCGGCGTGCTCAACCGTCGTGGCCTGCTCGGCTATTTCGAGTCCATCCAGGAGAGAGCCCATAGCGAGCAGCGGCAGGTCGCGGTGATCCTTTTCGACCTCGATCATTTCAAGCGCGTCAACGACCGCTTCGGCCATCAGTCCGGCGACGCCGTGCTCACCGCCTTCGCTCGCATGGCCCGGCAATATATTCCAAACAACATCTTCGGCCGCATGGGCGGCGAGGAATTCGCCGCCTTCGCGAGCGTCACAGACCAGACGGAAGCCGAGGCGATCGCCGAAGCGATCCGCACCGAATTCTGCCGCCTTCCCGTCAGCACTGGCGAAGCGATCGTTCCGGTCACGGTCAGCATTGGCGTCGCCCTCGCCTCCTCGATCGACGCCAATATCGACAAGCTGATCTCGGCCGCCGACCGAGCCCTCTATGCGGCCAAAGCCGCCGGCCGCAATTGCACGGTCACCTTCGGCGAAGAGGAAGCGGCGGCCCCGGCGCCGGCCACGCCGAGCACCACCGCCGGCGAACTCGTGCCGACGGTCGACGACCAGGTCGAGGCGCTGCGGCGCATGGGCGCCCTGTCACGGGCCAGTTAGCCGTAAGTCAAAAAAAGCAGAATCAATCCCCGGGCTTAGACACAGATCTTAAAGCCGTTGGCGCATTCAGATCGGGCGCTCCTCGTTCCGTGCCCAACACGCCTCTCCACATCTTTTCGAGGGCCGGTAAATCCGCTAAGCCTCGGTTCATGACGTTACCGCCCTTCCTTTCGATCGACCCTGCCCTCCGCCATGTCTCGCTGGACGTCCGCAATCCGGCCTTCTACGGCAACCCGAATGCCGTTTACGCCGCGCTCCACGCCCATTGTTCGACCTTCTACTGGACCGAGCAGAAACAGTGGTTCTTCACCGGCTACGACCATGTGAACGCGCTGCTGCGCGACCGCCGCTTCGGCCGGCAGATCCTGCATATCGCCAGCCGCGAGGAACTCGGCCTTGCCGAGCCGATGGCGCATCTTGAAAGTTTCGATCTCTCGGAACGTTATTCCCTGCTCGAGCTCGAACCACCCGAGCACACGCGGCTGCGCACGCTCGTCAATCGCGCCTTCGTCTCCCGCCATGTCGAGAAGATGAAGCCGGAGCTTGTCGAGCTTGCCAACCGGCTGATCGACGGCTTCGCGCAGAAGGGCGAGGTCGAGCTGCTCTCGGCCTTTGCCGACATCATCCCGGTGACGATGATCGCGCGGATGATCGGCATCCCGGAGGAGATGGGGCCGCAACTGCTCGCCTGGTCGCATGCCTATGTGCGCATGTACATGTTCGGCCGCACGCGCCGGCAAGAAGAAGAGGCCGAACGGGCCGCCAGAGAATTTTCCGACTATGTCAGAGTAGTGATCGCTGAACGCCGGGCCGAGCCGCGCGATGACCTGCTGACCCACATGATCCACACGGAGCACAAGGGTCAGCACCTCACCGAGGAGGAGCTCATTTCAACGACGATCGTGCTGCTCAATGCCGGCCATGAAGCGACCGTGCACCAGATCGGCAACTCCGTACACACCATCCTCGACAGCGGCTGCGATCCGGCAGAACTCTTCCGGGATGAAGCGGCGACGGAGCGCACCGTCGAGGAAACCCTGCGTATCTGCGCGCCCGTCCACATCTTCCAGCGCTGGGCGCTCGAGCCCGCTGAGATCGACGGCGTTTCCTTCAGGCGCGGCGACAAGGTAAGCCTCATCCTCGCCGCCGCCAATCTCGACCCGGCGAAATTCACCGACCCCCTCGCCTTCCGGCCAGACCGAAACGAGGCGCCGAACCTCTCCTTCGGCGCCGGCATCCATTTCTGCATCGGCGCACCGCTGGCTCGGCTGGAGCTCAACGTCGTCCTGCCGATCCTGTTCGAACGGCTTTCCGGCCTCAGGCTGGCGAAGACGCCCGTCGTCAAGGACGTCTATCATTTTCACGGGCTCGACCGGCTGGATCTCCGGTGGTGATCGGCACCGGTCGGCAGATCAGCGGAAGCTCTGCGCGGCGTGCTTGTGCGATCTCGCGGCATTACGCTGCCTGTTCTTGAAGCTTGCTGGATATGTCGAGCGCCGACATGGGTTTTCCGATCAAATAGCCTTGCAGTTGGTCGCAGCCGGCCTCCCGCAAGATCGCCGCCTGGCGGATATTCTCGATGCCTTCCGCGGTCACGGGAATCTGCAGAGCGGTCGCCAAAGCGATGGTCGCCTTGAGAACATCGGCGCCATTGGAGGCCTGGTCGAGAGCGGAGACCAGCGAGCGATCGATCTTCATCCGATCAAAGCCGAACTGCCGCAATGCGCCGATGCTTGCATAGCCGCAGCCGAAGTCGTCGAGCGCGAATTTGATACCGACCTGCTTGAGGTGATCTATCGACCGACGCGCCTGATCCGGATTGGTCATGAGGACGCCTTCGGTGATTTCCAATGTCAGGCGCCTGGGATCGAAATCGAGTTCCTGCAGGAGAGAGATCACCTCGGCGGCAAATTCCGGATTGCAGAGCTGGACCGGCGAAACGTTGACGGACAACGCTAAACCGGGCCAGTTCTTGGCGTGCTCGATCGATGTTTTCAGCATGTGACCGCCGAGAGCATCGATGAGGCCGCATCTTTCAGCAAGCGGAATGAAAATCTCCGGACTGATATTTCCTGTCGCAGTGCGCCAGCGGGCTAGCGCTTCAAGACCGGTGACAACGCCCGTCGTCGCCGAAACGAGAGGTTGGAAGACGGCTTCGATCGCGCCATTGCCGATGGCATTCTTCAACAGAGTTTCCAGTTCGGCGACCCTTTGGCGCTCCCGATCCAACTCGGGGTCGTATTCGATCGCCCGCCCTCTGCCATTTTCCTTGGCGCGGTAGAGCGCCATGTCAGCCCTGCGCAAAAGCTCCAGGGGCTCAATGTCTGCGTCACGCGCAGCAGCGCCGATGCTCGCGCCAACCTCGATCGTTCGTCCATCGATTTTGAAGGGTTCGGCAAACAGCGCCAGAATCGTCTCTTCTATCTCCTGACGCGCGACAGTTCCGACCTGGACCAGAGCGAACTCGTCGCCCCCCAACCGGGCCACGGCAACGACTTCGGGGTGGCAGGCGATCAGCGCGTTCGAGACGATCCTGATCAGATCATCCCCGACCGCATGCCCCCAGGCGTCATTGACCGCCTTGAAACCGTCGAGATCGACCAGGTAGAGCCGAGGCGGCGAAATCTCCGAGCCTTTCAGGTCTTCCAGCAGGGCGAGAAGCCCATGCCTGTTCAGGAGGCCGCTCAGGCTATCGTGGTTCGCTTCGAAAATCGCTGCTTGCGCCAGTTGACGAAGACGCCGCGCTTCGGCTGCGCCCACCAGCAGAACGCCGGCCAGGAACAGCACGAGAATGATGATAGCGGCCGCAACAAAAGGGTAGACCTGTCGGAACACGGCGCTTCCCGGCGCTTTGCTCGGCCAGACGAGATGGCCGATGACGCCACCCTTCATATCCGTGATCGGTGTGTTCAGCAGACTCGGCTCGGGCGCGGCGGCAAGGCGCAAGCCCTCGAGTTCGTGTTCGTTCGAAAGCGTGCTGAGAACGTCCGAGTTGAATTCCTTGTAGAAGCTCAGCACGCTGAGCTTCGTCGGAAGCTCGCCTTCCGCTTGATAAGGCTGGATCGGTTGTGACGCGATGAGCGCGATGCCGGTTTCCGTCTTGATGAAATTGACAACCGGCGCCTGTCCGAAATCGGTGGCCGTATTGATCTGCCGGTAGAAAGCTTCGCCGAAAAAGGCGCTCGGCTGGAAGGGCTTGCCTTTGGCATAGGCGGAGACGATCGACGAGCGGTCGGGACCGGTCACGATGGCGCCGTCGTAAAGCGGATAATCCTCGCTGGTTTTACCCCAGTTCTCATAAGCCCAATCCGCGGCGCCGGGAGATGCGATCGCCTTATAGGCATCATCCCATACGGCGTTGTCAGTCGTTGTCGCGCTCAGGCGGCTGACAAAGGCTGCGATCGCCGCGCGAGCGGCGCGGCTGGCTCTGGCATCATCGATTTCGTTCGCCGACCGCGTCATCGTGGCGACGACATGCGCCATGAGGCCGGTCAAGACGAGCGCGACGACGAGGAAGAAAACGGTTGTCGCAATGATGGAAGACGTTTGGGTTCGAACGTGCCTACCCGCAAGATTCGACGACATGCCAATCCCGAAAAGATGAACTGCAAGGTCATGTCTGTGGTGACGGCAGGAGACATCATGTCCGCAATGCGCTGCAGATAAGGTCTAGCATTTGACGATGTAGGTCTCGTTAATGGGAAAGATCAAATGCCCTCCATCCGTGAAAGAGAGGCGGTTATTTCGGGGGAAACGGATCATAATCGCCGCAAACCGGGACAGACCGCCATCGCCAAAGCCGGCTCGCAGCCGCTGTTCAGACCTTGATCACATAGTCCTTGCGAGTCGTTTCAACGACTTCCCAGGTTCCCTTGAAGCCGGGCCTCAAGATCATTCGGTCGCCCTCCCTCAGGTGGACCGGCTCACCGCCGTCCTCCGTGACGATCGAATGGCCTGACAGCAAGCTGAAATATTCCCACTCCTCGTAAACGATCCGCCACTTGCCGGGTGTCGCCTCCCAGATCCCGGAATAGAGGCCGCCGTCGCCCTCCTCCAGATTCCAGGTGCGAAATTGCGGATCACCGGAGATGATCCGAGCGGGCTCCGGCGCGCCGAACTCGGGTTCGACATTGTCGATGTTGAAGGTGATGAAATTCGCCGCAACCATCGTGGACCTCTCCGCTGTCAGTGTCGTTTGCGGCAAGGGTCTGCGCGCGATTGTTTGAAATTTTGCAATTTGTCTCTCGTCTCACAGGGCATTGACCGCGCTTGGAAATTCCAGGAGCCCCTTCTCCCATCACCTTGAGCGACATTTGTGAAGATGGCGGTTAGAATTGTCGGTAGTGCTTTCAGTTTGTGAGAGTTTTGCCTGCCTTGGCCGCGGCCGCATCTGACGCAATGCCAGGCTGATAAGGAGCCGCTTGAAATAGGGGCTATCTTGGCGCGGCCGAACGCAGGTCCGGTCGCCGCTCTGTCACTCCGACGGGGACGACTGTCAGAGCAGCGATACCCGCTTCATCGGCTGCAAGCAGAAGCGCCTCGCGGAATCGTTCCGGGCTAATTTTCCCGGTAATTGCATCGACACAGGCTTTTACGGCAGCGACGTATTCCTCGCCGTCATCAGAAGGCCAATCGTTGATCAGGAGATGCGCCGCATCGCCGAGCGTCCGGACGATCTTGCGTGTTGCCGGACCGCGCAAAGCAAGCGCGACCGGCGTGAATGCCGATGATGTATTCCAGCACATCGTCCCCGACCCCTCAAAGGCATGGTTACTGCAGTCCTAACCGCGCAACATACGCTTGTTTTCTGAAATTTGGAATTGAAAACTGAGCAATAAAACTGCTTCAACGTGAAGTAGCGGAGACTAAAGAAAGGGGCTCAGGGACCTCCTGTCCGGGCGTCCTGAGGCCCGGCGATATGGGTCGCGCTGATTACGAGGACAGCAATTGATACGACCGATTTGCAACCGGTCGCCACCGAAGTGCAGCCGCTCAGCGTTTGGCACGAAGCCCATGACCGCCATCATGGACCTGTCAGTGCGTGTGGGTACTGGTCACTCTGACATAATAGCCGTCGGGATCGATAAGGCGAAAGTCACGCAGTCCCCAAGGCTGCACGGCGAGGGCGGAAAGTGGCCAGCCGCTCTCGTCCGCCTTGCGATAGGCATCCTCGACATCAGCGACCTTCAGGACGATCTCGACGCCGAGGCCGACCCTGTCGCCAATTTCGCCGCGTAACGGATGATCGCTCGAAAGGACGCTTCGCGAATTGATCGCGATGGCGGCGTCGCCGTTTCTCAACATCGCATATTCCGTGCTCGAGCCCTCGACTTCAAAGCCCAGGACTCGCTGATAGAAATCAATCGATGTCCGGGGCGTTTGGACAAACAACTCCAACGTCAGGTGCAACTGCGCCTCCCTCTGCGCGAATTCTATGCTTTTACAAGAACAAGCGGACGAACCGCCGCACTGGAACGGCCAAACTTCAACTGCCTGGTCCGGATCAAACACGCTGCCGCCGCAATTCGCGAAGGACTCGTTCAATTCCCTGTTCCACCGTCAGCTTCGATGTGTCGAGAATTTCGCATCCGTATGTCGCTGCTTCGTGCCGTAGGAAGGCGGCCCAGTTCATCATATCCGGATTTGCCAACTCAGGCTGCCCTCGATCAATCGAAAGGCGCCGGGCTCGGGTGTCGTCGTCGCAATCGATCAGGAGGCAGGAATGCGAACCGATCCCGGCACGTTCGGCAGCTTCGGCCAGAAAGGAAAAACGCGACTGCCCCTCGAACAGGACGCTACGTCCTTCTGCCAGGAGCGGCGACAGTCGCGATATCCATGCGAAAGTGGCCGCTCTCTGCCATTCTTCGACGGAGCCGAATTGGTCAACCATCTCTTGCATAGGCGGAACGCCGATGCTGTCCTTGTAAAAGACTTCGATCTCCTGCCCGTGCCGGCGTCCGACAGCCTCAGCAATGGTAGTTTTCCCGGCTCCCGATGCGCCGGTGAGAATGACGAGTGGCATGAATGTTCCCGCAATGGCGGCCAGCAGAAGGCATCCGCAAGGCGGCGCTGGTTGTATTTCGACAATGATCATCTGCGAAATTACAACGTTTGCTGCGAAGGACAATCAGATCTTCGAGAGCGCCTGCTCAAGATCGGCGATGATGTCGTTAACGTCCTCGATGCCGATGGAAAGCCGCACCACGTCGGGTCCGGCGCCGGCGGCGATTTTCTGCTCGTCGCTCAGTTGCCGGTGCGTCGTCGAGGCCGGATGAATGACGAGCGAGCGGGTGTCGCCGATATTGGCCAGATGGGAGAAGAGCTCAAGTCCTTCGACCAGAGTCTTGCCAGCCTCATAACCGCCCCGGATGCCGAAGGTGAAGACGGAGCCTGCGCCCTTCGGCGAATAACGCTGCTGCAGGGCATGGTTCGGATCGTCTTCGAGGCCGGCATAATTCACCCAGGCGATCTTGCTGTGCACCTTCAGCCACCGGGCGACAGCGATGGCATTGTCGCTGTGGCGCTGCATTCTGAGCGGCAGCGTCTCGATGCCGGTCAGAATCAGGAAGGCATTGAAGGGCGAAATCGCCGGGCCGAGGTCGCGCAGGCCGAGCACGCGGGCAGCGATCGCAAAGGCGAAATTGCCGAAAGTCGCGTGCAGCACCATGCCGTTATATTCCGGTCGCGGGCTAGACAGCATCGGGTAATTGCCTGACTTCGACCAGTCGAAGGTGCCGCCGTCGACGATAAGGCCGCCCATGGAGTTGCCGTGGCCGCCGAGAAATTTCGTCAGCGAGTGCACGACGATATCGGCGCCGTGCTCGATCGGACGGATGAGATAGGGTGTTGCCATCGTGTTGTCGACGATCAGCGGCAGGCCGTGGCGATGAGCGACGTCGGCAATAGCGGCGATATCGACGAAAGTGCCGCCCGGATTGGCAAGGCTTTCGATGAAGATGCCGCGGGTCTTGTCGTCGATCTGGCTTTCGAAGCTCGCCGGATCGGCGGAATCGGCCCAGCGCACCTGCCAGCCGAAATTCTCGAAAGCATGGCCGAACTGATTGATCGAGCCGCCATAGAGCTTGCGGGCGGCGATAAAATTTTCGCCTGGGCGCATGATGGTGTGGAAGACGATCATCTGCGCCGCGTGGCCGGAGGCGACGGCAAGGGCCGCCGTACCACCCTCGAGCGCGGCGACGCGTTCCTCGAGCACGGCCTGCGTCGGGTTCATGATGCGGGTGTAAATATTACCGAAGGCCTGCAGGCCGAAGAGGGCGGCGGCATGGTCGGAATCGTTGAAGACGAAAGCGGTCGTCTGGTAGATCGGCGTCACCCGTGCGCCGGTCGCTGGGTCGGGCTGTGCGCCTGCGTGGATCGCCAAGGTGTTGAATCCAGGATCGTTCTTGGCCATGTCGCCCTCCGAATTGTTGATCACGAGGCAGGATCATAGCTTGTCGCCGACGAAAGTTAATCGCGATCCGTTTCAACCCTTGGGCGTTCGATGGAAAATCCCTCTCAGGGCAGCCCTGCTCAGGCAATGAGACGGGGATATTCGATCGCCGGGCAACGGTTCATCACCACTCTAATGCCGGCAGCCTCCGCTTTTGCCGCCGCGGCATCGTCGCGGACGCCAAGCTGAGCCCAGATGACCTTCGGTAGCGGCCTCAGCGCCAACGCCTCGTTAACGACCCCATCGAGATATTCGGCGGCGCGAAAGACGTCGACCATATCGATCGGCACCGGAACGTCGGCAAGCCGGGCATAGACGGTGCGGCCTTGGATCTGTTTGCCCGCCTGCCCCGGATTGACGGGTATGACCTCATAGCCGCGCGACAGCAGATAGCCCATGACGCCGTTGCTCGGCCGCGCCGGATTGGGCGAGGCACCGGTCAGGGCGATGGTCTTTACCGATTGCAGGATTCCGGTGAGATAATCATCCGTGTAGGCGTCATGATCCATTTCCATTTCTCCATTCCGGGAATGCCTTTGAGCCCGCCGGCATTTTTTGGCATGTCGACAAAACCGGCTGCACGTGTTTTGCGTATATAGGAGTTGAATGGCTCTGAGGATGATTCAATGAGAAATATTGCTCTTGCCCTCACGCTTGTGCTCGCCGCGTCACCCGCAGCGGCGATTTCGCGCTACAACCCGCTCACCATGAGCTGCGCCAGCGTGCGGGCGGCCATCCACAATCAGGGCGCCGTCATCTTCCGCTACCAATCTCCCCGCGGGCTACCGCTTTATGATCGCTACGTCCGCAACAGCAATTATTGTGACGCAACCGATTATGCGGAGTGGACCCATATCCCGTCAAAGGACGATCCCCGCTGCCCGGTTCTGAACTGCCAAAACATAGACAACCTTGACGGGATGCTCTTCATTCCGAATCATCAGCTCTGACGTTGCCGCCGTCACGCCTCCTCCCGGCCGCCGTTCGCCTTCTCCGCTTGCAAACAAGCTTTGAGCTCAATCGCGCGCTGCGATTTCCCCGAGATTATACAATCTGAAGCTTCTTTTTTGTATATATCAAAGTTATAGAATAATATCTGTATTTCAGCAGCATAGAAAGATCCGCTTCGGATTTCCCCCCGTATTTTTCCCCTTATGTTCTCCGTAAGAGCTATATATGTTCTCTCGTCCATTAGAAACATCTCATAGTTGAGAAGATCGCCTGGATTGAACGCATATCGCGCGCACGTAAAAATTGTCATCAGAGCCCGACATTGTCTGCATATTGAAAGGATGGTATGGGAACCGAAAACGCATCCGCGACCGCGGCAATGCATTTTCGTGCAAATATCAGTTGTCTTTCCAGAATTCTGCCCCGTCGGGGCGAGGCGCTTCGCCTTCCTCCGCAGCACCGGATTTATCCCTTGCCTCTCGACGTCATCCTGCTCGTTCTGTTCGGTGCGTTGCTGCATGCGACATGGAACGCGATCGTCAAAGCGGGAAGCGACAAATCCCTGGATGCGGCGTTGATTTCGGCCGGCGGCGCGGTGTCCGCGCTGCCGTTTCTGGCATTTCTGCCGTTGCCGCAGAGCGCAGCCTGGCCGTTCATCGGCGCCTCGGCCATCCTGCAGTTCGCCTATTTCCAGCTGGTTGCCGCCGCCTACCGAGCCGGTGATATCGGCCTCGTCTATCCGCTGATGCGTGGTTGCGCGCCGTTGCTGGTCGCCGCGACAAGCGGTGTCGTCCTGCGCGAAAATCTTTCCGGCGCCGCTCTTGCCGGCACCATGACGATTTCAGCCGGCGTCCTGACGCTCGCCCTGGAGGCTCGGCGCAGCAGCGGCCACGCGGTCGCCTTCTCCATTGCCAATGCTTTCGTCATCGCCAGCTACACTTATGTTGACGGCATCGGCGCTCGTCTTTCAGGCAATGCGGTTTCCTATACGTTGTGGATGTCGCTGCTGCCGCCGATACTGCTACTTGCCTGGGCGGCGTCGCAGCGCGGCAGCTTGACGGTGCTGCGTCACGTTCGCCGCAACTGGTGGCGCGGCCTGATCGGCGGCGCGGGATCAATTGCATCCTATGGACTGGCACTTTGGGCGATGACGAAGGCGCCGGTGGCGACCGTTGCTGCACTGCGGGAAACTTCGATCCTCTTTGCCCTGGTGCTCTCGGTTGTCGTATTCAAGGAAAAAGCCGGCATCTGGCGTTACGTCGCTGGCGTCGTCATCGCGATCGGCGTGCTGGTTCTGAAACTCGCCTGATCATTCGCCCTTCCATTCCGGCTTGCGCTTGCCGAGAAAGGCGCCGATCCCTTCCTGCGCGTCCTGCGTCAGCATGTTGTCCACCATCACCTTGGCGGCATAATCATAGGCCGCCTCCACTGGTAGTTCGAGCTGCCCATAAAACGCTTCCTTGCCAATTTTCAGGATCAGTGGCGATTTGCCGGCAATCACGGCGGCATATTTGGAAACGACCTGCGCCAGATACTGCTTCGGCACGATGCGGTTGACGAGGCCGAAATCCTTGGCGGTCGAGGCGTCGATCGTCTCACCGGTCAAGAGCATCTCCATAGCCTGCTTACGGTGCGCGGCACGGGAAACGGCCACCATTGGCGTCGAACAGAACAGGCCGATATTGACACCCGGCGTGCAGAACGTCGAAGTGTCGGTGCAGATCGCCAGATCGCACGAGGCGACGAGCTGACAGCCCGCAGCCGTTGCAAGCCCATCGACCTCGGCGATAACAGGTTTTGGCAGATGCGCGATCTTCAGCATCAAATCGGCGCAGAGCCGGAAGCTTTTCTCGAAAAAAGCGGCGCCCTGATCTTCGTCAACGCGATGGGCCGTGAGTTCCTTGAGGTCATGGCCGGCGGAAAAGACGACGCCGGTGGAGGCGATGACGATGACGCGCACATCCAAATCGGCCTGCGCCTTTTCGAGCTCAGCCATCAGCGCTTCGAGAAGCGCGATCGAAAGCACATTGGCCGGCGGGTCGTTAAGCACGAGCCGCAGCACGCCGTCGCGCAACGAGCGGAGCAACAATCCATCCGTCCTGTCCGCTTCCTTTCGGAAGGATACGATTTCGGCCATGATGCTGCTCCCTGCACTCGATTTTCACACATTCGTTCTGCCACAAGGCGCCGCCAATTTCGAGCAGGATCCGCCGTCGCGGTCAAAACCAGAACCATGATTTCGATCTCTCCGCCCTCGCCTGCGCAGGGGTCAGACCGATATCGCGTAGCTCGTCATCGGTGAGTTCCGACAGCTTGCGGCGGCTGCGGCGCTTTTCGAGCCGACACTCGACGGCTACCAGCAGCCGCCTGCTCCAACGCGCCGTCTCACGATGTTTCAGCCGAAGGGCGCTCAGCGGTATCTCCAAGCTTTCGTCGAATTCTATAGTCATCTCTTCATCCTTTCCTGATGGACGAAAGATGCGATGGAAGGTGCCGCGAAAGAAGCTTATGGATATTATTATATGCATAAGGATTTCTTTGGAATGGCTCTCAATCTCGACCAACTCGCAACCTTCATCAATGTCGCCGACCTCGGGAGCTTTACGGCTGCGGCCGACAAGGAAGGCGTGACGCAGCCGGCCGTCAGCCTGCAGATCAAGGGGCTCGAACAGCGGCTCGGCGTCAGGCTGATCGAGCGCGTCGGACGGCGGGCGCAACCGACGGCGGCGGGCATCGACCTGCTTTCGCATGCAAGGCGTCTGCTTCAGGAGGCAGCCGCGGCGGAAGAAGCGATGATGCCCCACAGGGATGGCGCCAGCGGCCGTGTGCGCATCGGCAGCGGCGGCACGGCATCGATCCATCTGCTTCCGCGCGCCATCTCCGCCGCCCGGAAGTCCATGCCCGGCCTCGAAATCACCGTCTCGATCGGCAATGCCGACGATATTCTGCGCGATCTGGAAGCCAACAGTCTCGACATCGCCGTCGTGGCCCTGCCGGCATCGGGACGGAACTTCGAGATCGAACCCTTTTTCGAGGAGGAATTGCTGGCTGTCGCCCCCGCGGGCAGCCCCGTGCCCAAGGGTGGACCGGACGCCGCCTTCATGCGCGACAGGACGCTGCTACTATATGAGGGCGGCAATACGAGACGGGCAATCGACGCCTGGCTGGCAGCCCCGGGCACCAGGATCCGACCGGCGATGGAGTTCGGCAGTATTGAGGCGATCAAGGAACTGGTGGCCGTGGGACTCGGCTGGTCGATCCTGCCGGGGTTGGCGGTGAAGCGCGACCGCGCCGGTCTCCTGACGGCATCGTCGCTGCGGCCGAAGCTGACACGCCGCCTTGGCATGGTTCTTCGCCGGGACAAACATCTGACACGCGGCCTTCGGGAAATGATAAAATGCCTGCGCGCTTTTGAGGATTAGCGATGGTTTTCGACCGACGGCGGGGCAAATATTCAGTTCGATTGTGGGGTATCACAACACCACACTTATAACCATTTGTTTTCATTTGTACTTTTTTCCGTCCGTCGCGAAAGCCGATATTGACCCGGTGTCACATTGCCTTTATACACCGCGCCAGAACGCAGCCTGTCCGGGCTGCTTTCTTTTTGGCAGGTTCGCGCTTGCCAATCCAAGCAACAAGAAACGCCCTTAAAGCCCTCGGGCCAAGGGTCCTAAAAGAGAGTATTCACATGGCAACCTTCTCACAGAAGCCTGCAGAGGTGGAGAAGAAGTGGGTGATCATCGACGCCGAAGGGCTGGTCGTTGGCCGTCTCGCTTCCATCATCGCTATGCGCCTGCGCGGCAAGCACAAGGCAACCTTCACACCCCACGTTGACGACGGCGACAACGTCATCGTCATCAATGCCGACAAGGTCGTTTTCACCGGCAAGAAGTATTCCGACAAGGTCTACTACTGGCACACCGGTTATGCCGGCGGCATCAAGGAACGCACCGCACGCCAGATCATCGAAGGCCGCTTCCCGGAGCGCGTCCTCGAAAAGGCCGTCGAACGCATGGTTCCGCGCGGCCCGCTCGGCCGTCGCCAGATGAAGAACCTGCGCGTCTACGCCGGCTCCAACCATCCCCATGAAGCCCAGCAGCCGGTCGCCCTCGACGTTGCCGCGCTCAACAAAAAGAACGTAAGGAGCGCCTGATCATGGCTGACCTCTCCTCCCTGAAGGATCTCGGCACGGCTTCCGAAGCTGCTGCTCCGGCCCACGTCCGCAAGGTCGATTCGCTCGGCCGCTCCTACGCCACCGGCAAGCGCAAGAACGCCGTTGCCCGCGTCTGGGTCAAGCCGGGCTCCGGCAAGATCATCGTCAACGGCAAGGAATTCGCGGAATATTTCGCCCGCCCGGTGCTGCAGATGATCCTGCGCCAGCCGATCGTCGCGGCTGCCCGTGACGGCCAGTTCGACATCGTCGCAACCGTTGCCGGCGGCGGCCTCTCCGGCCAGGCCGGCGCCGTTCGCCACGGCCTGTCCAAGGCGCTGACCTACTTCGAGCCGGGCCTTCGCTCGGTGCTGAAGAAGGGCGGCTTCCTGACCCGCGACAGCCGCGTCGTCGAACGCAAGAAGTACGGCAAGGCGAAGGCCCGCCGCTCGTTCCAGTTCTCCAAGCGCTAATCGCTTCGGACAGACGGAATTTGCGAAAGGCCGGGGAAACCCGGCCTTTTTCTTTGGGTGTTTGATGAATCCCGGGAAGCGCCTGCCGGTCGCCATTGCCGCACTCCGGTTCTGCTGGTAAAAATCCGACAAAACGCTTCGCGAACGAGCGGAGCGGCAATCAAGGTCGCATCATGGGAACAACCAAGTCCGCAGACAACTAAGCCGCAACAACTTTGCGCTGTTGTTGCGGCATCTGTCCAGCAAATCCGATACTGATGAAAGACAGATCGCCGCCGAATGAAAATCATTTGAGCGGACCTTACCCATGTCTTATCCGAAAATTCCGTCGTGGAATTACTCCGTGCCGGCAAGCTTGTTGCTGATCGCCCCTTTCGACGTCCTGGCGTCGCTTGCCATGGACATCTATCTCTCGGTCGTGCCGACGATGCCCCAGGCACTTGGCACCTCGCCTGAAGTCATCCAGTTGACCCTCAGCCTCTACATGCTTGTGCTCGGCGTCGGCCAGATTGTCTTTGGTCCGATCTCCGATATCGTCGGGCGACGGCCCGTGCTGATCGGCGGGGCGGCACTCTTTGCCCTTGCGTCCTTTCTGCTTGCCGGGGCCTCATCCGCACTTCTCTTCGTGGCCTTGCGATTGTTGCAGGCGATCGGCGCCTCGGCGGCTCTTGTCGCCACCTTCGCAACAGTGCGCGACGTCTACGCCGAACGGCCGGAAAGCAGCGTGATCTATAGCCTGCTCGGTTCGCTGCTATCGCTTGTGCCTGCGTTCGGGCCGGTCGTCGGCGCGGTGATTGCCGACCACTATGGGTGGCGAGCCATCTTTCTCGTCATCGGCCTGCTTTCGATCGTTGCCATTCTCAATGCCGGCATGCGGTGGCATGAAACCCGCCCCGCTGCGGCGACGACAACCATCGCCATACGCCCGATCCTCGCGAGCCTGCCCTTCTGGATCTACACGACCGGTTTCAGCGCGGCGATGGGAGCCTTCTTCGTCTTCTTCTCGACCGCACCCCGTATCCTGATCGATCGGGCCGGCTTTTCCGGCATCACCTTCAGCTTCATCTTTGCCTCGGTGGCCTTGGTGATGATCGTGACGGCGCGTTTTGCCAAGCGCTTCGTCACACGCTGGGGCATCACAGGCAGCCTCGCAAGAGGCATGACGTTGCTGCTTGTCGGCGCGGTAACGCTTGCTATGGGAGAGATGTTTCTGCAGGCACCCCTTATCGGCCTCATCCTGCCGATGTGGATCATCGCGATCGGCATTGTCTTTGCGACAGCCGTCACGGCAAATGGTGCGCTTGCGGCTTTCGGCGATACCGCGGGAACAGCCGTGGCGCTCTACTTCTGTGTCGAAAGCCTGCTGGTCGCTGTTGCAGGCACATTGTTCGTGGTTCTGCTCGACGGGAACACAGCCTGGCCACTCGCTGCCTATACCGGCGCGGCAGCGCTGATAACGTTGGCCGGATTGCGTCAGCTAGCGCGGAAGGCCGCCTGAGGAATTTGCCACGGAATGGCGGCAGCTTAAAACGCAGAGCGGCCGTCAAGCGAGGCATCGCTTGAAATCTCGGCGCACCTCGCCTACCCCTTACCTACCCCGAACCGAACATCAGTTCCTTTCGGGGCAGGATCAGGCGGTTTGGTCGTGACGGTGGCCAGGCAATATAAGGTCGACATCGAACGCGACTACGTTGGCGCCCACAGAGAAGGAGCCCCCCCTTGGCGAACAAGACCATTGATCACGCCTTCACGGCGACCAGCCTCACCTCCGCCGCCAGCGACCCGACCTTTGCCGGCGCGCTGTCCTTCATGCGCCGCCGCTTCACCAAGGAGCTTGCCGGCGTCGATGTCGCCGTCTGGGGCATCCCCTTCGATGCCGCCACATCGAACAGGCCGGGCACGCGCTTCGGCCCGCAGGCGATCCGGCGTGCCTCGGCGATATTCGACAATGATGCGCAATATCCCTTCAACCGCGACCTGTTTGCCGACATGGCGGTGATCGACTATGGCGATTGCCTGCTCGACTACGGCAATCATCAGGACACACCTGGTGCCATCGAACGCCAGGCCAACGCGATCCTCGACAGCGGCGCCTTTCTGCTGACGCTCGGCGGCGATCACTACGTCACATGGCCGCTGCTGAAAGCCCATGCGGCAAAACACGGGCCTCTCGCACTCGTGCAGTTCGACGCTCACCAGGATACCTGGTTCGACGAAGAGCGGCGCATCGACCACGGCTCCTTCGTGGCGCGGGCCGTGCGCGAAGGTATCATCGATCCTGACCGCTCGATCCAGATCGGCATCCGCACCCATGCGCCGGAGGATTGCGGCCTCAATATTCTCTATGGTCATCAGGTCGAAGACATGAATGCCGGCGACATCGCCTCGGCGATCATCTCTCATACGCGCGGCGCCCCTGCCTATCTCACCTTCGATATCGATTGCCTGGATCCGGCCTTTGCGCCAGGTACCGGCACGCCAGTTGCCGGCGGACCGTCGAGCGCCAAAATCCTCTCGGTGCTGCAGCGCCTGCACCAGCTCGATATCCGCGGCGCCGACGTGGTCGAAGTGTCGCCGCCCTACGACCATGCCGATATCACCGCCATTGCGGGGGCAACGGTGGCAATGTATATGCTTGGCCTTCATGCCGAGCGACGCGCCATTGCGGCCTCACAAGGCTGATTTATCATCGTTCAAATTGAATCCGGAAATCCTCAGAACCCATTGAAAGCGCAGGTCTAACATGGCACCGAAAATCTTCATCGATGGCGAACACGGCACAACGGGTCTGCAGATCCGCACGCGCATGGCCGGCCGCCGCGATGTCGAGCTTCTGTCCATTCCCGAGGCCGAGCGGCGCAACGCCGCCATGCGCGAAGACATGCTGAACGGCGCCGATATCGCCATTCTGTGCCTGCCCGACGACGCGTCGAAGGAAGCGGTCCAGATGCTGTCGGGCAACAACAACGTCCGCGTCATCGACACCTCCACGGCCTTCCGCGTCAATCCCGCCTGGGCCTACGGCTTTGCCGAAATGGACGACGCACAGGCCGACAGGATCAAGGCCGCCCGCTTCGTCTCGAACCCCGGCTGCTATCCCACAGGCGCGATCGGGCTCATCCGGCCGCTGCGCGCCGCCGGCATCCTGCCGGACGGCTATCCGGTGACGGTCAACGCGGTCTCCGGTTATACCGGCGGCGGCAAGCAGATGATCGCGCAGATGGAAAACCCGGATCATCCGGATGCGATCACCGCGCCGCATTTCCTCTACGGCCTGCCGCTCACCCACAAACACGTGCCGGAGATGACCGCACATGGCCTGCTCGACCGAGCCCCGATCTTTTCGCCGTCGGTCGGCAAGTTCGCGCAGGGCATGATCGTACAGGTGCCGCTGCATCTCGGCGATCTCGCCGAGGGCGCGACGATGGAAAGCATTCACGCGGTACTGGTTGCCCATTATGCCGGACAGGACATCGTCACGGTCGTGCCGCTCGCCGAAAGCAAGGCGCTCCCCCGCGTCAACGCCGTCGAACTGGAGGGCAAGGACACGATGAAGCTCTTCGTCTTCGGTACGCCGGGTGGTTCCCAGGTCAATCTGGTGGCGCTGCTCGACAACCTCGGCAAGGGCGCCTCGGGTGCTGCCGTGCAGAACATGGACCTGATGCTCGCCAGCTGAGGCCACGATGCTGGATAGGCTTGTCGCCGATATGCAGGCGTGGTTTGCCGCCGCCCTACCCGGTCACGGCATTTATGCGCTGATGGCGTTTGCCTTGATCGCCGGGCTAGCTCGCGGCTTTTCCGGTTTCGGCGCAGCGTTGATCTTCGTCCCGCTCGGCGGTGCCATCGTCGGGCCGAAGCTGGTCTCGCCGATCCTGCTCGTCATCGACGGCATCGCCACACTGGGGATGATCCCACCCGCCTGGCGCGACGCCAACCGGTCCGAGGTCTTCGTCATGGCGGCCGGTGCGGCACTCGGCGTCCCGGCCGGCACGGCGCTGCTGGCGCTGCTCGACCCGACGCTGCTGCGCTGGAGCATCACGATCATCGCCATCTGTCTGCTCGCGCTTCTCGTATCGGGATGGCGCTACCACGGCGCGCCGTTCGCGCCGCTCGGCAGCGGCGTCGGCCTGATTGCCGGACTTTTCAGCGGCGCCGCGCAGCTCGGCGGGCCGCCTGTCGTCGCCTATTGGCTCGGCGGCAAGACCGACTTCGCGCGTGTCAGAGCGAATGTCGTGCTGTATTTCTCGATCTCGTCGGTGTTCAGCGCCATCAGCTATTATGTCGGAGGACTGTTCGTGCCCGCCGTGTTCGCGCTCACCGTCGTCGTCCTGCCGAGTTATGCGCTGGGTCTCTATGGCGGCTCGAAACTGTTCGGGCTTGCCGAGGAACGGACCTTCCGCATCGCCTGCTACGTGCTGATCGCGGCCGCTGCCGTTATCGGCATGCCGCTGCTCGACGGCGTGCTGCGTTAGAACGAAAGGCCTCTCGCTTCAATCGCGTTCGGTGATCATCGTCTCGTGCGGGTATTCGCCGTAAAAGCCGCGCCAGTTGGCGACGGCGAAACCAAATACAACAAGCGCGCCGGCCTGGTGCAGCAGGCCCCAGTGAAGCGGCACCTGCATCAGCAGCGTGGCAATGCCGATTGCCGCCTGAACGGTCACCAGCGCGAAAAGCAGGACGGCGCGGCGGGCATGGGTGGTCCAGGGTGCGGCGCGAAGGGCGATCACCATGTTGATGAGCACCACTGCGAAGAGCGTATAGGCGCCGATGCGGTGGATGAACTGCACGGTTTTCGGATTTTCGAAGGCATTTATCCAGAAGGGCTGCTGAATCAGCAGATCGGAGGGAATGAGGGCGCCATCCATCAGCGGCCAGGTATTGTAGGAAAAACCGGCATCGAGTCCCGCCACTAGGGCGCCGAGATAGATCTGGAACAGCGCGAAAACAGCGATTGCGGCAGCGAAGCCGCGCGAACTGCGTGCCGGCGCCGGATCGTTGGAGTGCGGCGACAGCCCGCGCATGATCCACATGCAGCCGGCAAAGATCAGGCAGGCCATGACGAGATGCGTCGCCAGCCGGTACTGACTGACGTCGGTGCGAACGGAAAGGCCCGAGGACACCATCCACCAGCCGATGAAACCCTGCAGACCGCCGAGCGCCAGGATGCCGACGAGCGGCCAGCGCAGGCGTTTCTCAATCCGCCCCGTCAGCCAGAAATAGAGGAGCGGCAGCGCGAAGATCACGCCGATGCCGCGGGCGATCAGCCGGTGCGCCCATTCCCACCAGAAGATGCTTTTGAACTCGTCGACGCTCATGGAACTGTTCAACTGCTGAAATTCGGGAATACGCTGGTAGAGGCGGAACTCCTCTTCCCATTCCGCGGCTGTCAGCGGCGGAATGACGCCATGGATCGGCTTCCACTCGGTGATCGACAGACCGGAATTGGTCAACCGCGTTGCCCCTCCAACGAGCACGAGACAAAAGAGCGCCAAAAGCACAAAGCCGAGCCACAGCCGCAATGCGCGCCGGTTGCGGTTCTGCTTGCGTACTTCGCTCAGGATCGCCTGTTCCGTGGTGAGGTTCGCGACGGCCATGATGTCTCCTTCTATCCGGCAGTTGATTTGCCCCACCGGCTCATGCAAAACAAGCCCCGAAGCTTTGCGGCATGCCGTCGCGCCGCTCCGCGCTACCCACACAAGAGATAAACAATGCCCGTCCGCCTCCGCAAATTCATCGGCACGATCCTTATCATCGTGCTTGTGCTCGTCTACGCACTGGTGGCGAACACGATCGCGGTGGTGACGCTCGGCAACGCCCCCTGGTGGGGGCACCTGCTCTACTTCTTGCTGACCGGCCTGCTTTGGGTATTGCCGGCAATGGTCATCATCAAGTGGATGGCCGGACCGCGGCAGCAGTAGACCATTAACGACCGAATAACCGTGATCGGCGGAAAACCTCGTCGATGGGCGGCGATTAAACCAAATATACGTCCTGCACACCTACTTTCCCGTTCAGCATTTTGACCGGAGAGTTCCCGTGCAGACGCAAAAGCTCGATTTTGATGAACAGTCGTCGGACGATGGCGCGCCGGCCGATATGGCGATTTCACGCCTACGCCAGGCGAGCATGAAACTTGCCATGGCGAAAATCGACATTACGGTTTTTGACGCGATGGAGCCATTGGAGGATGATTGGCGGGCTCTGGAGACCGATGATCTCCATTCGCTTCATCAGAGCTATGATTGGTGCGCTGCCTGGGTCAATGCCTTTCGCCAGCCGCTGGCGATCCTCAAAGGCACCTATGCCGGGGAGACGGCCTTCATTCTGCCGATCGAGATCGTCAGATCCCGCGGATTGGCCGTCGCAAAGTTCGTCGCTGCCGATCACAGCAATATCAATACCGGTCTGTTCTCCGGCAATTTTGCGGAAAGTGGCGGCAGCATCGATGCGGAGAAGTTCGCGGCGCAGCTTCGGCAGGCCTTAAAGGGCCATGCCGATCTGCTGCTGCTGCAAAACCTTCCGCTGGAATGGCGCGGGAGGCAGACCCCACTCACCGGACTGCCGATGGTGCAAAACCAGAACCACGCCTATCAATTGCCGTTGCTCTCCAATTTCGAGGAGACGCTGAAGCAGCTCAACGCCAAAAGCCGGCGTAAGAAATTCCGCGTTCAATCGAGGCGTCTGGAGGCGGCCGGCGGCGTCGAACACACCATCCCGGAAACATCGGAAGAACAGCACCGCCTGCTCGATATCTTCTTCCGCCTGAAGAGTATTCGCTTCGCCAGCCTTGGCCTGCCCGACGTCTTTGCCGATCGGGAAACACAGGCCTTCCTGCACGGCCTCATCGGTAAGCGGGATGATGCGAGACAGTATCTCGGCCTGCAGATGCATGCGCTGCGGCTGAAGGGCGAGAACAAGGACCGGATCGCTGCGGTCTCGGGCATTTCGCGCAAGGGTGATCACGTCATCTGCCAGTTCGGGGCGATCGACGAAGATCTTGTGCCCGATACCAGCCCCGGCGAATTCCTCTATTGGCAAACCATTTCCGGACTGCACGGCAAAGGCGTCGCGCTGTTCGATTTTGGCCTCGGCGATCAGACCTACAAACGATCCTGGGCGCCGGTTGAGACCGCTCATTACGACGTGGTGCTGCCGGTTTCGCCATTTGGCCTCGCCGCCGGCGCGGCACACCGGATCGTTACCCGGAGCAAGGCGCATATCAAGGCGCGGCCGAAGCTCTATAAATTCGCCCAGGGCATCCGCGCACGGATTGGCTGAGCGTTCTTGGTCTTGCGCATGTCGTTCTTCGCAAAACCGCTGCACAGTTTTGCGCGACATGCTTCAGGCGGCCTGGCCGAGCGCCTGCTCGTCCACTTGGCCGCCCGACATCAGCACGACGCGGTCATAGCCCGCCGCCTGGAATTCCGTCATCAGGGCAACGAAGATCGTCTCCTCTAGCCGCGGTAGGGAGAGGATAATTTCAACATCCCGGCTGCGCGTGAGCCGCGAGACGCCGGCAACGTCGGCCGCACCGCATTCGACCACCACGAGGTCGTAGGCGGCGGCGAGCGCATCGAGCAGCAGCGACAGCCGGTCGACACCGCGCATGGCGCGGCGCACGTCGCTCTGACCCTGCGGGATCAGATGAGCATCGGAAAGACGATCGCTGTGGATCGTGTCGCCGAAGGCCGCCTCGCCGCACAGCAGATCGGTGATGCCAGCCGCGACCTGGTTCTCGGCCATCAGTTCTGTGGGATAGCCGGAGCCGGTCATATCAATCAGAATGACGCGGCGGCCGGCATCGGCGAGCATGCGCGTCAACGAAACCGTCGCCGCCGAACCGTTATCACCAGTTGGAGATACGACGATTGCCAGCGGCGCCCGGCTGCCCGTGAGGTAGTCCGCAACGGAGGCAATGGAAAATTCATTGTCGTCCTCCGGCGCCTCTTCGGCGGCCGCCGTTTCTTCGATCATATCCTTTCCGTCATCCTCCGTGACAACGGCGAGCATGCTCGGCTGGACGGGCCTTCCGGCGGCCGGTGCTGCCTGCGGCACATCCTTGTCTCCGACGACCGTTTCCGCCTCGACCGCGTCACGGGACGCATCGACAGCACGAAGCGCCCGACCGCTGAAGAGTTCGGCGAGCATTGTGACGATGGCGCTCAGGATCAGCGTTGCGACGGCCGCGACGACGACGATCGGAACCACCTTCGGGAAATAGGGATCGACCGGCTCGATGGCCCGGGAAACGATACGGGCGTCAGCCGGGCTGGAATTGCTGTCGGCGCGCGAGGCGGCCTCGCGGTAGCGCACCAGATAGGTTTCGAGCAGCTGGCGCTGGGCGTTTGCCTCGCGCTCGAGCGCGTTGAGGCCGACCTCGTCTTCGCCGGCGCGGGCGCTGTTAGCCTGTACCGCGTCCTTCTGGCGCTCGAGCTCGCTTGCGCGGAGGTCGGCAACTTTCGCCTCATTTTGGATGCTGGCCAGAATCTTCTGCGTCTCCTGGCGGATTTGGCCGCGAATATCGGAGAGCTGGGCGCGCAGACTCTTCAGCCTCGGATGACTGTTGAGAAGGCTGGTCTGCAGATCTGATATTTGCGACTGCAGGCCCGATTCCGTAGCCTTCAGCCGCTGGATCGCCTGGGAAGACATGATGTCAGGCAGCGTATCGGAGGCTTCGCCCGATGACAGCGCATTGCGCACCGCCTGCGCCCTCGCCTCGGCATTGGCCTTGTCGCCCCGCACGCGGGTGAGTTCTGCGGAGATGTCATTAAGCTGCTGGGCGGGAAATGTGGTCGTGCCGTTCGTTTGCAGCAGACCGTGGGTGGTGCGATACTCGGCAACCTTCTTCTCGGCATCGCTGACCTTCTTCCGCAGGTTTTCGATCTCCGGCTCGAGCCAACGCGTCGCTTCCGAATTGGAAGCGAGCTTGGCGCCGCTCTGGGTGGAAAGGTAGACATTCGCCATGGCGTTCGGGATGGCGGCGGCGAGCTTCGGATCCTTCGACGTGAAGTTGATGCCGATGACGCGCGAACCCGGCACCTGATAGACCTGCAGCCGCTCGACAAAAGCATCGATTACTCGTTCTTCCGGCGGGTTCTCCATCGGATTCTTCTTCAGATGCAGATTCACGAGGATGCTGCTCATCGCCGAGCCGTTGGCGGCATCGTCGAATTCCGGCAGATTGTAGAGCTTCAGGTCGTTGATCACCTTCTTGAGGAGATCGGCCGATTGCAGGAGCTGCACCTGGCTGGCGATATTCAGCTCGTCCATCAGCGGCCCGCCGCCGGCTTCGTTCGCCTGCTGGGTACTGGCGAAGGCTGGCGCGCGGGGTTCGATGAGGATGCGTGTTTCGCTGCGATATTGCGGCGAGATGATCTTGGCGCCGGCAAAGGCGACGCCGACCGCCGCAAGCGTGATCGTCAAAATCCTGAGCCGGCGCGCCCACACGGCGCGAACCAACTGGCCGAGGTCGATGTCCACATCCTGATCACGCACTACCCCGGACATGCTCTTACTCCACAACAAAGGTGCCGCAAGCGTAAACGACCATGGTAACGCAACGGTTAATTCGATCTCGCCAAGAAATAGAGGAGATCGGCAAAGAATTGGGGGATTGCCATGCGCCTTTTACCGGGTATTAACCCTAACGGATCGATAACGGCTGCACCGAGTTCATTTTCTGTGAGCACAAGCGGATGTCTGTCGCCCCGCCTAAGATCCTTTTGGCCCTGAGCCTTGCAGCCATGACGGCGGCATTGGGCGGCTGCACGACGTACAAGCCGGCTCCGAAAGCCTTCAACGAGGCAACCATCCAGCCCTATACGCTTGATAGCGGCGATCGGCTGCGCATCACCGTCTTCGACCAGCAGAGCCTAACCAATACCTACACGGTGGACCAGGCCGGTTACATCGCCTTCCCCCTCATCGGTCAGGTCCCTGCCCGCGGCCGAACCCTCCAGCAACTCTCAGGGCAGATCGCCCAGAAACTGCAGCAGGGCTATCTTCGCGATCCCGATGTCACCATCGACGTCGACCGTTACCGTTCGATCTTCATCATGGGCGAAGTCGGCCAGCCCGGCCAATATGCCTATGTTCCGGGCATGACCGTGCAGAATGCCATCGCCGTTGCCGGCGGCTTCTCCAGCCGCGCCAACCAAAGCATGGTCGATGTCACCCGCAAGATAAACGGACAGGTGCTGACCGGCCGCATCAATATATCCGGCCCGATCATCGCGGGCGACACGATCTACGTTCGCGAACGGCTCTTCTGAGCAATGGCAAGAGAGAGGCCGCTCCGCATTCTTCACTGCTTCAGATCGCCGGTCGGCGGAATTTTCCGCCATGTCCGCGACCTGGTCGAGGAACACAGCAAGGCCGGGCATCACATCGGCATTCTCTGCGACAGCTCGACCGGCGGCGAGCACGAGGACAGATTGTTCGACGATATCCGCCCATATCTGTCGCTCGGCCTGACGCGCGTGCCGATCCGCCGCTCGGTCAGCCCGTCCGATATCGCGACGATGTGGGATACGTACAAGAAGATTAAAAGTTTGCGGCCGGATGTGCTGCACGGGCACGGCGCCAAGGGCGGCGTGCTCGCGCGACTTGCCGGCTCAGCCCTGCGGGTGAACAGGTATCGCGTAGCCCGCCTCTATACCGCGCATGGCGGAAGCCTGCATTATTCGCGCTCCTCATTCACAGGACAGTTCGTCCTCAGGATGGAGCGCCTGCAGGAATATTTCACCGATGCGCTGGTCTTCATCTGCGAATACGAGCGCGACACCTATGCCCGCAAGGTGGGCAAGCCGCGGACGAAGACGAAACTGATCTATAACGGCATCGGAGAGCGTGAATTCGAGCCGATCCACACCCGGTCGGATGCCGTGCATTTCATCTATGTCGGGATGCTTCGGGACCTCAAGGGTCCCGATCTGTTTGTCGATGCCTTCGCCAAGACCGAGCGGCTGCTCGGCAGGCCGCTTTCGGCATTGATGATCGGCGACGGACCTGACCGCGACCGCTATCGCGAGATGATGATCGAACGCGGCCTCGGAAAACGGATCGGCATGCTGCCGGCAATGCGTATCCACGAAGCCTTTGCCATGGCGCAAAATCTCGTCGTCCCGTCTCGCGCCGAAGCGATGCCCTATATCGTGCTCGAAGGGCTGGGGGCCGGCAAAACGATCATAGCCAGCCGCGTCGGCGGCATTCCCGAGGTGCTCGGCAAGGACAGTCCGGCTCTTGTAGAGCCCGGCAATTCCGACGATCTCGCTCGCGTCATGGCGGAAGCGCTCAGCACGCCCGGCTGGCACGCCAGAACTATGCCGTCGCATGAGGCAGTAAAGGCCGTGTTTTCCTCGACCGTGATGGCGCGGGATGTCCTGCAATTATACCATGAGCTCGTCAGTCCCGCCGCCGAACAAGCAGTGTTCGTTACCCCGTAAATATTTCTTAGGGGCTTTCTGGTATTTCGCTTGCTGACAACGAGCGACAAAACCCCATGAACAAATTGGAAAAAAGCGATCAATTCGACGTGGAAGTGCTGCGCAAGCAAATTTCCGACATCGAGGCGCGCGGCGACGCAGGTCAGGCCCACTCCGCCGACCCGATCGAAATCAACCCCTATGCCCGGCAGATCGCCGAACAGTTCCGCGACGGCACTCGTTCGCCTGTCATTATTATCGGCCAATTGCGGCTCCTGGAATTCCTGGCGCTCTTTTCGATTGCCCTGATCGTCCGCTACTTCTGGCCGGGCGACGGCAGCGATCCCTTGCTGGTCCGGACGGGCATGGCAGCGATTGCTTCGGCCTCGACCGTCATCGCCCTGCAGCTTGCCGACACCTACACCATTCCCGCACTCCGGGCGAAGCTACGGCTGATGCCCCGCATTCTCGCCTCCTGGACGATTGCGCTTGTCCTCACGATCGGCCTGTTCGCGCTCATTCGTGGCACCACATGGGCGATGGTCGATGCCTATGTCCCATGGTTCACCGTCGGCGTGCTCTTTCTCGCGGCCGAGCGTTTCCTTGTCGCCTACGGCATCCGTAACTGGGCGCGCAACGGCATCATGGAGCGGCGCGCTGTCATCGTCGGCGGCGGCGAACCGGCCAAGGAGCTGATCCGCATCCTCGAACAACAGGCCGACAACGACATTCGCATCTGCGGCATCTTCGACGACCGCGGCGAGAAGCGCTCACCGATCATGGTCGCCGGTTACCCAAAGCTCGGCACCGTGGCGGAACTCGTCGAATTCGTGCGGCTGACGCGCATCGACATGTTGATCATCGCCCTGCCGCTTTCGGCCGAAGCCCGCATCTTCGATCTCCTGAAGAAGCTCTGGGTCCTGCCGGTCGATATCCGGCTTGCGGCGCACGCCAACCGGCTGCGCTTCCGGCCACGCGCCTATTCGCATGTCGGCGCTGTGCCGATGCTCGACATTTTCAAGATGCCGATCCGCGACTGGGATTCCGTCGCCAAACGCGGCTTCGACATCTTTTTCACTCTGGTCGCGCTTGCGCTGCTCTGGCCGCTGATGGCCGCAACCGCGATCGCCATCAAGGCGACCTCGGAAGGTCCTGTCTTCTTCATGCAGAAGCGTCATGGCTTCAACAACGAAGTCATCAATGTCTTCAAGTTCCGCTCGATGTACACCAACATGGCCGACCCCTCAGGCAAGGCCGCGGTGACCAAGGGCGATCCGCGCGTCACCCGTGTCGGAAGGTTCATCCGCAAGACCTCGATCGACGAGCTGCCGCAGCTTTTCAACGTGCTGCGGGGGGAGCTCTCGCTGGTCGGTCCGCGTCCCCATGCGGTTCTTGCACAGGCGCGCGACCGCGCCTTCGCTGATGTCGTCGAAGGCTATTTCGCCCGCCACCGCGTCAAGCCTGGTGTAACCGGTTGGGCGCAGATCAACGGCTGGCGCGGCGAGGTCGATAACGATGAGAAAATCAAGTTCCGCACGGCCTACGATCTCTATTATATCGAGAACTGGTCGCTCTGGTTCGATCTCAAAATCCTGTTCCTGACGCCGATCCGGCTGCTCAACACGGAAAACGCCTATTGAGCGCGATCCAGGCGACATATTCGCGCGTCGCCCAGCCGCAGCGGGCAACGCTGCGGCTGATCGGCTCCGCCTTCGTCGCTTTCGGTGTTTTCCTTTCCGGCTTCGTCATCGATGAGCCGGCGCCCTATGAACTCTGGATGGCGGGGCTGATCGGCCTCTGGTTCATCCTGGGTCTCAGGATTTCGCGCAGCGTCGCGCCGTTGCTTGCCCTTCTGCTCACATTCAATCTCGGTGGCATGCTGTCGCTGACGCAGATGAAGGATCTTGCGACGGCGCCGATGTATATCGCTGTCTCGACCTTCCTGGCGCTGACCGCGGTTTTCTACGGGGCAATCATCGAGGACAGCCATAAGCGGCTGCCGCTGATCTTCAACGCCTGGAGCCTGGCTGCCGTCGTCACGTCGGCGCTTGGCGTACTCGGCTATTTCCACGCCTTTCCCGGCTCGGAAGTGTTCACTCTCTATGACCGCGCCAAAGGCGCATTCCAGGATCCGAACGTCTTCGGCCCCTTCCTGGTGCCGCCGTCGCTCCATCTCATCCACGGCATTCTGGTCGGCGATCTGAAGAAATCGCCGTTGAAGGCAGCCGCCCTTCTCGTGATTGCCCTCGGCATCTTCCTCTCCTTTTCCCGCGCCGCCTGGGGTCTCTTTGCGCTCGGCGTGGTGCTCCTGATTTTCATCATGCTGCTGAAGGAGCGCAGCGGCGCCTTCCGCTTGCGGGTGCTGATCCTGTCACTGGCGGCGATCGTCATGCTGGTCGCATCGCTGCTCGTGGCGCTGCAGATTCCGAAGGTCGCTGAGCTGTTTTCAACACGCGCTCAGCTGGTGCAGCAGTATGACGGCGAACATCTCGGCCGCTTCGAGCGCCACAGGATCGGTTTCACCATGATGATGGAGCGCCCGCTCGGCATCGGTCCGCTCGTGTTCGGCACCATGTTTCCCGAGGACGAGCATAACATCTGGCTGAAGTCGCTCACCTCCTATGGCTGGCTCGGCTTCGTCAGCTATGTCGGAATGCTCCTCTGGACGCTCATCCTGGGTTTCCGGAACCTGCTTCACGACCGGCCGTGGCAACCCTTCCTGATGATTGCCTGGATCTCCGTTCTCGGCCATGCGACGATCGGCAATGTTATCGACATCGACCACTGGCGCCATGTCTATCTGCTCTTCGGCACGGTCTGGGGCTGCGCGGCGCTGGAAGCGCGTCACAGGCGCGGCCGAATGCCCGGAGGAATGGCGTAGTCTTGCCGCATTATGGCGGGCTATTTCGTCGCGCCGGCCGTCAAACCGGCGATAAACCGTCGCTGGAAAACGAGATAGGTCAGGATGAGTGGGGCAATGACAATGACCGCACCGGCGGTCAGAACCGGCGTGTTGACAGTATAACGTCCTTGGAAAAACAGCATGCCGAGGGGCAGTGTCCGATAGGCATCGTCGTTCACCAGAATGAAGGGGATCAGAAACTCGTTCCAGGTCCAGATGAACAGGAAGAGCGCCAGTGTCGACATTGCCGGCATCATCAGCGGAACGACGATCTTGCGCAAAATATAGAAGCGCCCGGCACCATCGAGAACGGCCGCTTCCAGAATTTCTTCTGGCAATTGCTGCATCGCGCTGGCAAGGAAGATCGTCGAGAATGGGATCGACATCGCGATCTGGGGCACAATGACGGCCGCATAGGTGTTGATCAACCCGAGATACCGCATTTCATAATAAAGCGGAATGATGAAGGCCTCCGCCGGCACCATCATGCCGAGCGTCAGGATAGCGAACAGGCTGCGCCTGAGCGGAAAGGACAGATAAGCAAAGGCAAAACCCGTCAGCAGGCCCAGAAAGACGCTTGCCGCGACGACGGGAATGACAACGATGATCGAATTCCAGAAGTAGATGTTGAAATGGCCGGCGTTCCAGGCATCGAGGTAATTTTCGAAATGCGGATATGCCGGGAGCGCGAACGCGCCCTGCAGAACGTCGGCCTTGCTCTTGATCGAGGTGAGCAGCAGAAGCAGGAACGGCGTAATCGTTACGAATGCAAGAAGCCAGAGGACAAGGCGAAGGAAGAGCGGGGCAGCGGGAATGTTGGACTTGCGGCTCATCAAGCCATTCCTTTACTTTTTGAGCCCACCAGCCGGTGAATTGCAAAATTGATGGCGAATGTCAGCAGCGCGCCGACAATGGCGATGGCCGCCGCCGCGCCAAACCGATTGAGCTCAAAACCGAGCTGGTACATGTAGATATTCGGCACGAGCGTGGCATTGGCGGGCCCGCCGCGGGTCATTGTGAAAATCAGGTCGAAACTTTTGATCGACGCGATAACCGTCAGCAGCAAAACCACCCTGATCTCCGGCATGAGAAGCGGCAGCGTTATCCAGACAAACGTCTTTCGCGCCGAAGCACCATCGACCTTCGCAGCATCAAAGAGCGAGGGATCGATGCGTTGGATTCCCGTGAGGAAGATCACCATGCAAAAACCGAAGAAATACCAGGTGGCAACGATCCCGACCGCGGGAAGCACGAAGTTGAAATCTCCCAGCCAAGGGAGTGCGAACATGCCCAAGCCCACCGCTCTCAAAAACTGGTTGAACGGACCGAATGCAGGATTGTAGAGCCATGCCCAGATGATGCCCAACACGGCAGTCGGCATGATATATGGGAGGAACAGGAATGTCCGCAGGGCGAGTTGTTCCCGTTGCTTCAGATTCCAGACGCAGGCGGCAAGACCTATGCCGAGCCCGAGCGGCAGGACGCAATAGAATATCATCAGCTCGGCATTGTTGCGCAAGGCGATGTAAAAACGATCATCGGAAAAGAGATCGATGTAATTGCCGAGGCCAACCCACTTGGGCACGGTCAAGCCGTCCCAACTGGTCAGGCTCAACGCCAAAGCCGCGACAATCGGCCCGAAGACAAAGGCCGCGTAAAGCAGCAATCCGGGGAATAGATAGATCCAATTGGTATGTTCGGAGCCATCAAGTGGGGAGCGCTTCATTCCGGTACTCCATGAAGCCAACGCTATCGTCGTCGTGCAGCAAGCCTGAGATCGCGGCGCTGATTTCTTGAGATGATGTCGACGAGACGCAGGCCGCGGACGGTCGCGGCCTGCGTCCGCGCCATTTATTTCTGACCTTTCAGGTAAGCCTGATAATCCTTGTCCATAGCGTCGACAAAGGCTTCAGGCGTGATCTTGCCGGACAGGAGAAGCGGCGTGTTATCGTCGATTGTCTTCAGCATCGTCGGGCTCGACCAATCGGGATAGTGGCCAAGAGCGTCGTTGGCGTTGAGCGTCTTCCACATCTCGATGCCGGAGCTCAGCAGCGGCGTGAGCTTTGGCTTCGCATCCGCCGCAAGCGACGTTGCCGGAAGATAGCTGGCATTGGCCCAGGCTTCGGCAGCTTTTTCCGAAACCATGTAGTCGATATATTCACCGGCCAGGTCCTGCGTTTTCTGATCTTTGGCAAGGCTTGTTATTGCCCAGGCAAGATCCACGCCTCCGACGCTCAGCGGCTTTGTAATGCCTTTCGGGGCAGGAATGGCCATGAAGCCGATATCCTGGTTGTGCTGCATATCACCGAAATACCAGGTTCCCGAGATCAGGAAGGCGCCCTGCCCCGATATGAAAAGCTGAACGGCGTCGTCACCCGAAATGCCTTCGAAACCGGGATAGAAATAGCCGCCCTGCGCCCATTTCTGCACCAGTTTTGCGGATTCGATGTTGCCTTTGGTATTCCAGGAACCGCCCCTGCCGTAAATCAGATCGTCAAGTTCGGCGCGATTGCCCGCGTCGATATGGGCTTGATCGATGGCACCGATCATGTGCAGGGCGAGATGCTGCTTTGCGCTGCCCATCATGAAGGGCGCCACGCCTTTTTCCTTCAGCTTGTCGAGATCGGCCAAAAGCTCCTCGAAGGTCTTCGGCAGTGCTATGCCGGCGTCGTCGAGGATCTTCTTGTTGTAATAGAGGCCGACGATCTCGGCGAGGCCTGATATGCCGTAGGTTTTGCCGACCCCGAACTTTGGCCCATCCCAGCGATCTCGCGCCAGGACGGAATCGGACTGGCGCTTATCCCAGCTGTATTTCTTGATGTAGTCGTCAACCGGCAGGAGCAGTCCTTCCTTGACCATTGCGCCCATATCGCCGGCGCCCTGGTTGACTTTCGTGACGACCGGGCCGTTCCCTGCCGAAACCGCGAGCTTCAGCGTCAACTTCATGTCATCGAAGGTGCGGGCGGTACGCTTGATCGTAACGCCGGGATGCGCAGCCTCGAACTCTTTGTTCAACTGCTCTATGACCGCACTCTGACCTTCGTAGGTCTGGTCATCCCAAACAGCCAGATCGTCAGCCCTGACGGCTGCCGAAAGGCCAAGATTCATAAGCGCTGCACCAGCAAGCGCGACGGCCGTTTTCATTTGAAATGCCGGCAGCATGTTGATCGATTTCACGCTTCTTTTCATCTGCTCCACCTCACTTGGTTTATTCTCCACTCCCCGCTCGAGCCTTGCGCCAGGCGCCGCCGAACGTTTTCTTCCCCCAGAGCTTTGCCTGACCGGCGAATCTGAGGTAATCGTCAGTGCATCAGCTCCTCTCGCGACCCAAAACGACAAAGCGCCACGCAGGAGGTGGCAAAGTGATGGACACCGGTTGCTTCATCCGTCCCGCGACTGAAGCGGATATCGAAGCCTTTTTTGAAATCTGCCTGAAAACTGCGAATGGCGGTCACGATGCCAGCGCTCTCTATAGTGACCCGCGTCTGCCCGGTTACATCTGGTCGGTGCCATATCTCAAGTTCGCCAAAGACTTTGCCTTTGTTCTCGTCCAGCACGACCGACCGGCCGGCTATGTCGTGGCCGCACCCGACACCAGCCGGTTCGATCAGGACTTGGCGGCAAGCTGGTGGCCGCTGGTGCGCCGAGAGGTCGCCGGACTGGCGCCGACCCGTCCGCGCGACGCCGACGTCTTGGAACGAATCCAAAATCCGCGCAGTGGAACGGTCTGGCTTCAGCACCAGTACCCGGCGCATCTCCACATCAACGTCCTTCCCGGCCTTCAGGCAAGCGGCTGGGGACGAAAGATGATCGACACCGAGCTGCAGGCACTTCGAAATCATGGGGTCACGGCCGTGCATCTCGGGGTCGACCCTGCAAACGAACGCGCCAAAGGCTTCTACCGTCACCTTGGCTTTTCCGAATTCGAACGCGATGGCGCCGTCGCCTTTGCTATGCGGATCGATCAGGGATCCCGTTGAAACCGCCGGCGCCAAACCGCTCATGACATCGGCTCCGCATTTGCAGCGTGAATCCCATATTTCAAAGCGACGGCCGCCGGCATGGCGCTCCAGCCCTGAAGCAGGGAGCCGCGTCCATAAGGCGGCGAGAAGTATTCCACTGCGCCTATCCAGCCATTGTCGAGGCAGGTTTCCCACCAGCGTGTCAATGCGTAGCGGGCGCCTCCAAGCCCGTGGCGAAGGCGTTCTTCGGCATAAGCGCCGTCCCAATAAGGCCAGTCCGAGCCGTTATGGTAGCGGTAGGGAAAAGCGGTCTTGGACCGCAAATCACTTTGCCGCTTGAATGGTGGATAGGCGCACATCACACCCCAGCTGCCATAGGGCTGTTCCTGATTGTTGCGCGTTTCAAGTCTGGTTTCGAACGCTCTCAGCAGGCCGACAGCCTTCTCCTCTGAAATAGCACTAAATCGCGATAAGGTCAGGCTGTCGAGAGCCAGATGATCCTCGACAAAAGAGCCAGGCGTTCCGTAGTCGAGATATCCTCCCGTTGCCGGGACGAAGAGCTTGGCTTCGATTTCCCGCCGAGCAAGAATTGCGGTCTTGCGCGCATGTTCGGCAAGGGTCGGATCATGCCCCTCGCCCAGTCTCGCCACCGCATCCATAGCGCCGACGAAAAGGCCGAGATCGTAGGAGACAAAGCCGTCACGGAAGACATTGTCGGCCCAATCTCGGTCGTTGCGCGGCTTCAGCGGCAGAACGCTGTCGGGACCGGCCATACTGACATAGCGATCCATGATCGCCCTCACTGTCGGCCAATGAAGCTGCACCTCGGCCGCGTCTTTCGTCACGCCGAAATAGTCATCCAGAAAAAGAATGAAGAAAAGCGGACTGTCGAAGTGGTCGCTCCACCAATCCTGCGGACGGTTATGATACTCCGGAACGGCTCTTTTATGGCTTTTGGGATTAGCCTTGCAGTCGGCGACGAAGCGCTGCCAGGCATCCGATTGCGCCGGTCCCGTCAGGATAACTCCGCTCGGGGCCTCTCCGTCGGGCTGTATTCCCTTGGCGAGCAGTCGGATCTCGTCGCGCACCGCCTCCGGAGCAATCGTCAAAAGAGGCTGCATCGTCCAATAGCCGTCGCGGTAATAGGTCCGCGCCGGAGCGCTATAGGCCTGTCCGGCGGCAAGGCCGGCGAAGGCGCCATTTTCGTCGCGCCTTATGCTGGAAAGGGCCGCATGGATCCCCTGGCTGACCATAGTGCGCATCAGCGGGTCGGCCTCAGGCATCATGTCGCAACGCGCCACATATTCCGCGGCTTGGGTCACAATGGCTTCACTGCTGAGATCGAGCGCTCTCTCGGCTTCGTCTCTCGAGGCGCCGCAGGCAATCCGCAGATCGGCATCTCGAGCTTCCACGATAAGGACGCCCCAGCCCATTTCGAAAATCTTCCGATGACCGCTGCGGAACACCTTCGCTTTCGCGTCTCGCCCATCCGGCTCGTGCCACCAGGCGCAACGGCGCGCTGGATAGACGCCCTGCAGGCTCACTCCATTGATCAGCATCACCGGCAGCGACTGCGCGACGAAAACGCCGCCCTGTTTCGAGACGAGTCGGTTCGGAGCGTAGCTATAGGGGCCGGCGATCGGAGAAAACCGCACACGCCCCAGGCTGCCGGCACCCCAAAGGGCAAGATCGGCATATCCGTCCGGATGAACATCCGCCTGGAGGCGTGGCGCCATTATAGGCAGCAAGACACCGGCGTCGGCTGAAAGCTGCCCGTTGGTCGAGGGCTTAATCATAGACAGGTCCCCGACAGCCGCATTGAGGAACCTGCAGAATGCGAAACGAAGAAACAGCTGAACCAGCCTGAGCCGGTTCCTCTTTGGGCGATCTTGGCGCGTACGCGCCGACCCAGACAATATGTACGGTGCATACTTGTCCTCGACCCTGTTTCAATCGCGCATTTGACTACGCGTTGATCCCAGCCTACAGGCGGCTCCTCTCTTGTCAAGGACGTAGACAAATTGTCGGCTTCCGTGTACTGAACTGGGCTACGGAGATGGGGATTGAGCACTAAACCCATCATTTCGCGATGGTTGAGAACCGGACCGACCTTACATTAGGGATACGCCTCGAACTAATTGGAACGCGCAGCCGGATGGCAACGACGTCGTCTATCGTACAGACTCCCATCGCACGAAAAATCTCGACCAATACGGTGATCCGGACCGTGTTAGCCAAGGGGAAGATCTCTCGCGCCGATATTGCCAAGCTGACAGGCTTGTCGAAACAGACGATTTCCGATGTCGTGCGCGATCTTGAGGATGATGGGTGGCTGAAAGCTGTCGGGCAGACCGATGGTCGTCCCGGCCGGAATGCGATCATCTATGAAATCAACGCAAGAGCGGGCCTGGCTGTCTCCATCGATCTCGGAGGCACCAAGATCGCTGCGGCTATCTGCGATCTGTTGGGTAACGTCGTTGCGGAAACCAAAGTGCCCACTGACCCACGCGGCGGACCGCATCTCGTCAACCAGTTCAGCGACCTGATCACTCAACTCGCGCTTGCGGCGGGGACGACTGCCGACAAGCTGCGTCTCGTCGTTCTCGGCAGTCCCGGCGTCCTCGATCCGGCTACCGGACATATCAACGTCGCGCCGAACATTCCCGGCGTGGACGCAATGGATCTGCGGCAAGCGTTCAGCGACAAGATGGGCATACCGGTGATCATTGAAAATGACGTCAACCTCGCCGCGCAAGGGGAGAGATGGCGGGGTCACGGCATCGAGGTCGGCAATTTCGCTTTCGTGGCGCTTGGGACGGGCGTTGGCATGGGCATTATCGCCAATGGCGCGCTGTTGCGCGGTGCCCGCGGCGCGGCCGGCGAAATCGCCTATCTTCCACTCGGCGGCGATGCTTTCGATCCAGGCGGTTTTACACTGGGAACCTTCGAGAGCGCGGTCGGCAGCGTCGCCATGCTGCGGCGCTATACCGGTTTCGGCGGGCGCAACGCCTCTACCGTGGCCGACCTCTTCGCTGCGTTCAATGCAGGCGAAACGAGCGCCATCGCCGCAATCGAAGAGACGGCGAGGCTGGTGGCGATCGCTATTGCCACCATCGGAGCAACTCTCGACCCGGAACTGGTGATCACCGGCGGCAGTATCGGTGCAAGGCCGGAGCTCGTAAACGCCATCCGCGCTTTTCTGCCGCGTTGCACCCCTTACCCGCCGCGCATCGAGATCAGCCGATTCGGCAACCGCGCCGCTCTCATGGGAGGCATGGGTATCGCCGTCGAGCGCATGCATGACGATCTGTTCGGTGTAAAATTGCAGGACGCTTGAAGATCGCAGCAGCTCGCAATCAGCCGCTGCGCCACTTGCGAAGCGCGGCAAATGCGCTAGATTTTGCGTCATGATCACAGCAACGCAGATACGCGGCGCGCGCGCCATGATCGGAATGAGCATCGAAGAGCTCGCCGCCGCAAGCGGCCTGCCGGTCGAGATCGTGACGGCTTTGGAAAAGGGCGAGTTTGAGGGTGAGCCGCATGCGTTGTTCGACGTGCGCAGCACTCTCGAAGCGCACGGCATCATCTTCCTGTCGAGCGGCAATCAGGATGAAGGCGGCCCCGGCATCCGGTTGCGGGCACGCACATCAACCGATGACGGCATCCGGCCGGAAAATCTCAATGCCGCCAATGACGACTGACCAGATTGGTCCGTCGCGTCTCGCTGTCTGATCCCTTATCGCGGGAACCACGGGTCAGAGATAGGCCTTGGCAAGGTCAGCGAGTTTGCCGCCGTCTCTCACGCCCTGTCTGTAAAGCTGAATGATAACCGCACCGATCCTCTCGGCTTCCGGCGTCGTTCTGACCAGGCCGCGTTCGTCGCAGACCTTGTCGAGCACTTGCGAAAGCAGATCGAGATCTTCCGAAAAGAGCGGTAAATCATGCGGATGAATTGATGACCGTAACATCACGCCGCACTTCCCTCCGAGGGCAAACGCCTACACGCTTGCATCGCCGGCCGCCCTCCGCAACCGGCAATGAAGTTATTATGCGTGAGGGTCCGAACTTTAGCAACTGCGCAAACTCCTGCGGAATAAAATTTCTTCCGCGCGTCTGGCGCATTTTGCAGCAGGGATCCGAATCGGCTCAGGCGTGTTGCGATTTTTCAGATTCGCCGTTCGGCTTCATCCTGATCTGGCGTTACCGCAACATTCTTCAGCCGTTGCGGCGGCCTCCAGCGGCGATGAACGGCGGATCGATGAAGCCTTCCATGATCACCTTGGCGGTCAGCTCGATCACTCGTTCCTCGGCAAGTTCGGCAAGCGCGAGGGCAACGTCGCCCTCTGGCCAGCCGGCCTTGACCGCCTCGTCCGACAGAGCTTGGAAAGCATCGGCAAGGGCCTGCCTGCAAGTTAGGTTCTGGTTCATATCCGCCATGCGCTCGCACCAGGCCATCACTGAGAGGAACAATCCTAATCTACACATATTCGCAAAAATGCGAAGCACCAAAAGGTTCTCTGAAATTTAAAAGCAGACTATCCAGCGTAGAATTCTGTATATCCTTAACAAAATGTACAAATATCAGTCCATATTATTGATGGACCCCGAAAATGGACAAGAATAAATATTTTCCAAGCACTCCCGTTAAGAGTGTATTTCATTGGATAATTTACTTCAAATGGTCAAAATCGAATTCGATACACTGATCACTTTCTCTGCCCAATGGCATAGACCCGAAGTCCGGCCGTTTTCAGCATCTTCGCGCCACCCTGTCAATTAGCTTCGGGATATTCCCGGCGCGAGCATGACCCTCAATCGCGTCGTGGTGAAGAGGATCTTAAAGCGGTTCGGCCGTTGGGCATCGGAGGATAGCGGCGAATGCCGACCGGCGTGATCACCTTATTACCATAACGGCACCACACTGGCGTCAAAGTCCGCCGTACCATTGCCTCGGCGCGTTCAATTTTTTCAGGAGGTAAAATGTCTATTGAACTGGATGCTACTACCTATGTTCACGCCAAGCCGACGACCGCTCATTCCTATATCCTGCCGGCCGTTGTCGACGTTCTTGAAAATAGTTTCCACGAGGCAAACGAAACGGCGGTCTTTGATCTCGGCTGCGGCACCGGCGGCGCTGCCTCGGTGCTTGTGGAGAAAGGCTACGATGTCGTCGGCGTCGATCCGTCGGAGGACGGCATTGCGAAAGCGAAAGCGGTCCATCCCGGTCTTCCGCTGGAAATCGGTTCCGGCTACGACGATCTTTCCAGCCGCTACGGGACCTTCGATGCGGTGATCAGCATAGAGGTCGTGGAGCATGTTTACGACCCGAAGGCTTTCTCGGCGACCATGTACGATCTGGTGAAACCGGGGGGCATCGCGGTCGTATCGACGCCTTTTCACGGTTACTGGAAAAATCTGGCTTTGGCGGTAAGCGGAAAGATGGATGATCATTTCATGCCGCTCAAGGAGCACGGCCACATCAAATTCTGGTCCCCGGGGACGCTCAGCACGCTGCTGCTCGACACAGGTTTCGAAGACGTCGACTTCGAATATGTCGGGAGAATTCCGCTTCTGGCAAAATCGATGATCGCGATCGCGCAGAAACCGCACTGACAACCCGTTCTCTACCGCAGCCAGGCACGCGCTGCACTCACCGTTAACGTGATGTTGTGACTAGGGTCTTCAAGGAGTTAAATGGTCGGGGCGACTGGACTCGAACCAGCGACCCCTTGACCCCCAGTCAAGTGCGCTACCGGGCTGCGCTACGCCCCGACCTGCCGAAACGGCTTGCATCGTTTAGTTTTTCGGCGCGTGCAATGCAAGCAGAAAAAACCTGCATCCGACAAAAAGCAAGCAGTTCGCTTGCAACGGTCAGATCGCGGCGACCTTCAGCCGACCTTCGGCGGTCTGGCGAGGCTGCCACGCCCGATAATTGGCAATCGAAAAATGCGGGGTTTCGAAAAGCGTGGCGTGGGTGTCGGTGATGACGGTGACGTCGGCGCCGGCGGCCTCCCCGGCAAGAATGCCGGCAACGGCATCTTCGAAGACCAGGCAGTTCGCGGGGTCGACCCCGAGGCGGCTTGCACCGAGCAGATAACCCTCGGGGCTCGGCTTGCCCGATTTGACCGTTTCGCCGCTGACGATCACCTTCGGCATCGGGATGCCGGCCGCTGCCATGCGGCGCTCGGCGAGTTCGATCGGCGCCGAGGTGACGATCGCCCATCTGCCGTCGGGGATGGCGTTGAGGAAGCGGACGGCATCGGGGATTTCGACGATGCCGGAGACGTCCTCCATCTCCTCGGCCAGCAGCAGATCCGCCTCGTGCACCGGATCGACATCGGGCAAGCCGAGGCCGCGGATCACGTCGGAGGCACGGATGCCGTGGATCGTTTTCAGGAAAACTTCCGGCTCAAAGCCGTGGCGTCTTGCCCATTCGCTCCAGACGCGCTCGACGACGGCAATGGAATTCAGCAGCGTTCCGTCCATATCGAAGAGGAAGGCGTCATAGGATCTGTCGAGGACGTCGTGGTGACCGGGCACGGGTGTTTCCTTGCGAGCACGAGGCAGTGGGGGCCTCTCCGGCAGGCGAGTAGCCGAGAGCAGCGACGGCGTCAACGTCAGTCGTTGACATCAGGATGCGTGACGTTGCGAACATCGGCCAGACCACGTGCGGCGTCGCGATTGCCGGTCGCAGCGGCGGCTTCGAAGATTCGCATCGCGTCATCGTACATTTTCAGATTGAGATAGCAGTAGCCGCGCAGAACCATCAGATCGATCCGCTCCTGCTGCAGCTGGGCGCGCTGATCGAGATAGATGAGGGTTTCACGGTAACGCCCCGCGTCGAAGGCCGACAAGGCGCGATCAGCGAGGATCGCCACCTGCAGTTCGGCAGCGCGCTGGCGGCTCTGCGGCGCCTTGGTTGCCGCAACGGCAGCATTGCCGGAAAGACCGGCGCGCAGATAGGCGAGGCTCTGACCATAGGCTGCGTCTTCGCGGATCTTGCGGACCGGGCTCTGCAACGCCGTCTCGAACGCCGAGACCGCCTCCATCGGCCGGTTAATATCCATCAGGCACCAGCCGCGCGACAGCGCCTCGCCGGGCCCGAGTCGTGATGCGTCGATGGTCGTCGAGCAGTCCCGCGCCTGGCGCGGACCGCGCTTGACAGTCACCGTCTGCATCGCCGGCCTTGCGGCGCGGATGGCGACTTCCGGTTCCGGCTGCTGCATAGCTTCCGGCTCGGCCGGAAGCGGCGCCATGGAAGCGGCCGAACGCTGCGGCGTCTCTACCGGCTGGCCCGGCTGCTGCGGCGCGAGCGGCGCCTTTGCGGACTGCGTATCGGCGCTCGATACCGACAAGGAAGTGTCCTGAAGATTGGCGATGCGCGCCGACCGGCCGGCCCAGCCGCGCTGGAGGTCGAGGACACCCTTGCGGTCGTTCAGCTGCTCACGCGTGACGGCAAGGCCATAGGCGGACGGTTCGTCATCCGGTTTCCAGGCAAGCGCGGTTTCGAACCAGCGCGCGGCAGTCTGGAACTGGTTGAGAGAACGGGCATACCAGCCGAACTGCTGCGCCGTCGGCACATATTTCCGGGCGATGACCTCGGCTGCGATCCGATGAAGCACGTCCTCGCTGAGATCGGCCGGCGGCTGCAGCGCCATCAGATTGGCGGTAGCGGCAAGATAGGTCGCGGTCGCATCATCGGAAACGGCGCGCCAGCGGAACATCACGTCCTCGGCTTCCTGAGGCGCCTTGCGGGCGATCAGCGCCAGCGCCAACCCCTGCGAGGCGGCCGCCGTATCCTCCCTGTCGCGGGCGGCACGAAACCACTTTTCGGCATCGGCAGGATTGTTGCGGCGAAGCTGGTGCCAGCCGAGCAGCAGCGCATCGGAGGCCAGCCCCTGGCTTTCGGCGAGCTTTTCGAGGTGAGCGATATAATTCGGCGCGATGGCGAGCTTCGGATCGTCATTGCTTTCAGCGACGAAGCGTCGGGCAAGATTATCACGAATTGCATCGAATTCCCTGCTGCCGTCGACAGCTGGCTCTTCCAGCGCCAGCAGCGCCTGCATCGGCTGGTAGTCAAGCAGCGTCGAGGCTTTTTCGACCGTCGCCTGCCGTTCGGCAGCGTCGGTGCAGTTCTTCAGGATATAGGCATAAGCATCCTGCCCGCGCTGCGGCCTCTCCGTCCGGATGAAGGCCTCGGCGACACGCCAGAGCACGTCGACCTCGCTGCAGGTGAGCAGGCTCGGCGTCGCGGCGGCGATATCGACCACGGTCGCATATTGCTTGAGGTCCGAAGCATTGATGAGGCGAGAGCGGGCTTCGGCGACACCAAGCCGCTCGAGCAGATCGGCCGGTGGCTGCCACCCGGCGTCGGCAGCCTGGCGGTCGGCGATCGCTTTGCGCAACTCCGCATAGCGGCCATCGGAATAAAGCTTCCACATAGCCTCGAGCTGCTTGTCGCCGTTTTGCGGCACGGCAAGCGGATCGGCCGGCGGAACCCAGTTTGGATAAAGCGCCTGAAGGCGGGAGATTTCAGCCTGCAGGCGCACTTTGTCGCCGCGGCTGGCAAAATAGCGAAGCGCGCTTTCATCGACGGCAGGCGGCGCGGACGCGGCGGCCCGTTGAGGCGCTGGCGGATTGGAGACGATCGGCGGTGCGACCGGAGTCGGCTCTGCAGCTGTCCGGGGGACGTCGGGTTGTGGTGCTGGCTCACCGCTGCCCGGTGCCGGTGGCGGCGACGAAGTGATCGCTTCGATCTTGTCGGCGACGGTCTCGGCATTGAATTCGGAATTGCCCGCGGGAGCGTCGTCCGGCTTGATGCGACCCATCAGCAGCAGCTCCGGCGCCGGCCTGGCTGCAGAGCCGAGGCCTAAATTTTGCTGCAGGGCGCCACGATCCTTCAGCCCGGTGATGAGGGTCGCCACCACGACTGCCGCTGAAATCGCCACGAGAGAAGATTTCACAGACACTCCGGATGCTTCTCCCCGATATAGGCCAGCCCCAGCAGTTGAAGCGTGGACGGAAAATAGAGTGTGGGTGCGAATTGCAGAGCCGAGACCGGCAGCCTGGTCCCGTCGACTACACAGGCCACAACATCGTTAACAATTCTATAACCCGGGTCCAGCAACACGGTCTTCGGCCGGCCTGTGGTCAGATCGATGGTGGCCGGAACGCCATTCTGCGACATCCCCGTTCGCAGGCGGTTCAACAGCGCCTTATCCGTGATGCCGCCGCGCGCGAGATAGAGCGGGATGCGAAGGGCATTATAGGCAAATTCGGCATCGAAACCCTCTGCCGGTCGCGGTGGGCCACTGAGACTGACCCATTCGGCAGGAAGCTTGCGCGGACCGAACTGCATCGTCTTCAACAGCGCTACGCCATCGTCCGACAGCTCTTTCCAGGCATCGGAGGGAGCAAGCGCCGTCATGACAGGCATTGCCTCGTAAATCCAGTAGGAAGGATTGACGACAGGACCGTCGTCACGATCGGCGGCTCCAAAACCTGCGCTGCCCGGCATCAGCAGGGTCCGGCCCGCCGAGCGGACGACGGCTTCGGCAAGCAGCGCCTGCGCCATGCGAGAGGCGGCGAGGATATAGTCGTTGCGCTTCCATGCGGTGCCGGCAAGCGCCAGAGCATAGGCGATCAATATGTCGCCATCCGAGGCATTATTGGTATCGGTCACGTGCGGCTTGACGTTGGGATCCCATTTCCAGACGGCCAGGCCATCGTCGCGCAACAGCAACTCGGTGCGGGTAAAATACCAGATCTGCTCGAAATCCGCGGGGCTTGCCGAGAGATAAGCGAGCAGCATGCCGTAGCCCTGCCCTTCGCTGTGGCTGATATTGCTGTTGCCGTTATCGATGATCCGGCCGCTCGCATCGAGAAACTTCGCCTTGTAGGCGGACCACGCATCGGCATTGATCATCGCCTGCTGTGCGGCGGCGGACGGGCCTGCGGGGGCGAACGCAGCCGTCGCCGCAAGCAGAAGCACGCACCACCACCTCATTTGGACCGACCCAGCGTTTTTAGCATGCGCGAGGTAGCGACGCCGATCAGCAGCACGAAGACGACGAGCAGCGAAGCATAGGAGAGGATGTTCGTCGACAACCAGTTGGCGGCGATCAAGCGGTAATTGGCGATCGACCAAGGCGTGGACGCGACGAAATCGAAGCGGGTGACGGGCACGGTATCGATCTTGCCCGTCTTGCTCGAATAGGTGGTGATATGCCCGGACATCTGCGGCCAGTTCAGCTGACCGGTCAGCACCTCGAGCCCTTCGCGCAGATCCTTCGCCGAGGGTGCTGCCACCACGGTCCACGAACCCTCTCCCAGGGGGCTGGAGCCCTGCGCAATCATGAGGGTGTCGGCGTTGGACGGGGTGAAGACCTTCTCGGCGACGGGGATGAACTGCAGCGAACTGCGGGTGATATCGAAATTGCGCCCCAGCCATTCACGGAAGGCAGTGATGCGGCTGCGCAAGATACCGCCGCCCACCTTGGAATTCCACTCCTCGAAGGCCGTGCCGGTATCGACGACGCCTGGCTGCGGGTCGGCGACGGGACGCCATGAGGCTTGGCTCGCCGCCGAGATGTTGGCCTGCGTCAGCGCGGTTGCCGGCATCTGCGAAATCGAGCCGATAAAGATGGCGTCCCGATCGCCGATCGTATTCGGCGAAGCCACGGTTTCGACGGCGATCGGATGACCGGCCATTACCGCCATCTGACCAAGGAGCGTAGCGGCGGCCGAAAGCGTATCGGCATCGACGCGATCGATGAACAGCGGCGTCGGCTCCGTCGCCCGGCTGTAGGGATAAGCCGTGCCGGACATGGCGGCCAGGTTCGGACGCTGCCCGACGCGGGCAAAATCCGGAATGTGCACTTCGGAGGTGTCGAACAGGGCAAAACGGGGACTGGCGCCGGCGGTAGCACCGGGAGCGCAAGTTGTATCGTTTTTCGTCATCAGGATCGTCTCGATCCCAATCGTATTGAGGCCGGGTTTGAAGTGGCGCATCGTCACGCGGATCGGCAGATGACGAAGAATGCCGCCGGTGGTCGAGGTAAGCGGTACGGTGGAGGCGATGTTGTCGTTGACGTAGATATCGATATGGCTGCCGGGCAGCACATTGTCGGTATAGGCGGCATCGAGCAGCACCTTCGCCTCGCCATAGGCATTGGCATAGAAGTCGGCCGGCACGGCGACATTGAAACTGGCGCGCAACCGCCGGCCGGAAAATTCCGTGGTCTTCACGCCGAGTTGGGAGAGGGCGATGCTGGTGTCGGAAAAAACCAGCGGCGCATTCGGCGCGCTCCATCGCTCGGTGGTCAGTGCATCGCGGCGGACATCTGCGGACCTGTCCGTTGGCGACACAATGGTATCGATCGCCGAGGAAACCGCTTGCCAGGAGGGACCGCTGATCAGCAGCACGGGCGAACCGCTGCGCGGATCGATCACGAAAGCGGCCAGCGGCGCGCTTTCGGCGCCGGGCGGCAGGCTGGGAAAGAACGGCCGCAGCTCCGCGGCGGTCCCGACGAGGACCCCGAGCTTGCCAGGACCGGCGGCTGCAAGGGAGGCGGTGTTGAAGGCAAATATTTGGTTCGGCATGCTGCTCAGCACCGACAAACCCTGTGCCAGCCGCAACAATGGCTTGGTCGTCCCCGGCTGCTCCAGCGCCGGGACGACGATATCGAACTCTGTCCTGCCGGCGCCATCGACGCCGATGGCGCGGATCGCGTCGGCACTCGAAAGCTCCGCGGCATTCCCGCCGGCAAAGCTCAGAAAAGTTCCGGCCGGATCGATATTCGACCATAATTCATAGGTGGACTGGATGCTGCAATCGGTGCGATGGCGTTGCTCTGCCTGGAAGGTCACGAGATTGGCGCCCGGCTGCAGCAGGCCGGAGGGAACCTCGAAAGTGACGGCGGAAGAGCCGTCCGCCGAGCCGACCCGCTGCTGACCGATCGGACGATTGTTGAGATAGACGGTCAGCGCGGAAGCTTCAGGCGCGACGACGATCGAATTCTGGTAAGCGAAGGTGAAACTTGCCTTGGCGGCCGCCTGCTCGGGCGTCAGATAGACAGACCATGACCGGCGGTCAAATTCGCCGCTGAGGCTGAATTTCGAAAAGGGCACAAGATAACGCCTGCTATCGCGGTGGCGCGGCTGCGAAGCGGCATTCGCCGCCGCGCCAGGCTGAGGCGCCGGCGTCGCCGGCTGCGGCACGGCAGTGATCGGCGCGGGAACGGGCGCGGGCGTTACGGAAATGGGTGGCGTGACAGGTACCGGCGCCGCCGCTGCGGGCGGAGCGGGCGGCGTCAATCTCGGGGCGGTGGACCCACCGGGCGGCCGCTCGCCGGACATATCGAAGGGCGCCGTCTGCGCCTGGGTGACAGCGGGGGCATGCAACAGGAGAAGCGCGGCGGCGACGATCTTTCTCATCCGGCATTGACCTTTGCCGCCCGCTGCTGCGCCTCCCGCTCCGGCCGCATGCTGCGGAAGAGGTAAACCAGGCCGCGGCTGGTCTGATAGAGCGACAGGCCGAGAAACCAGATGGTACCGCGAATGAGGCCCGGATTGCGGCGGCGCGATTCCTGGAACTGGGTCCACTGATCGGAATTGGCAAACATCAGATCGGCGATGAGGCGATGATCAAGCGCGCTTTTCGGCACGTATTGACAGCCGACATTGCTGATATCGCCTGATGGCTCGATGTTGCGGACGATCAGCGGCAGGGTTTCCAGATCTGCGCCGCTATAGGGCCGGAAGCGCATCTCGCCGGGGGCGCCGACGAGCAGCTCATCGAGATGCTTGTTGAAGATATGCAGCCTTGCACCGTGGACGGAGACGTCCTCGATCGAGGCGGCATACCACTTGCCGTTGGCGTAAAACTCGCAGCGCCGGTTGACGCGGACGCGGCGGGACAAAGCGCGCTCGCCGCGTTCCGACACGACACCAAGCGCACAGCCGGCCATGATCAGATTGATGATGTTCCACGCGCCGACGACAAGCGTGACGTCGGCCTTATAGGGCTCGGCATAAATCCTGTAGAAGGTGATGATCAGCGCGATGATCTGCACCGCAAAGATCACGAAGAAGGGACGGCTGATCTCCGACAGGCGGCTGACGGCGATCGATTCGTCCTTGGCGGTAACCTTGAAGGTCGGCTTCCTCGGATTGAGCATCACCGAGACGACGGCCGGCAGCAGATGCACCGTCTGGACATATTCGTAAAGCTCGGAAATCCAGGGCCAGCGGAAGGATCCGTAGAGGTAGTTCTGCATCATCAGATTCACGAGCATATAGGCAAGCGTATAGGCAAGGAATTCACCGCCGGAGGCCGTGAAGATTTCCAGATCGAAGAACAGGTAGAAGAGCGGCGCAAACAGGAAGATCGTGCGCGGGAACGGAAAGAGCCAGAAAAGCGTGGATGACATATAGCACAGGCGCTGCGGGATCGACAGGCCGCGCTTGAAAAGCGGGAAGCGGAAGCGCAGGATCTGCATCATGCCCTGCGCCCAGCGGCTGCGCTGGCCGATGAAGCTTGCAAAGGTGGCCGGTTGCAGCCCGGCGATCAGCGGCTTGTCGACATAGATGCTGTTCCAGCCGCTGCCATGGAGAGCCAGCGCCGTCTCGCAATCCTCGGTAATGCTAATGCCCGAAAAGCCGTTCTGGGATTCGAGCGCCTTGCGGCTCAAAACCGCGGCCGAACCGCAGAAGAAGGCGGCATTCCATTTGTCGAGGCCGCGCTGGATGATGCCGTAGAACATCTCATTCTCGCTCGGCATCTTTTCGAAAGTGCGCAGATTGCGTTCGAGCGGATCGGGATTGATGAAGAAATGCGGGGTCTGGACGAGAAAGAGCTTCGGGTCGTCTTCGAAATAGCCGACGGTCTCGATCAGGAAGTCGCGGGCCGGCGCGTGGTCCGCGTCGAAGACGGCGATGAGTTCGCCGGTCGAATGTTTCATACCATTGTTGAGATTGCCGGCCTTGGCATGCTCGTTGCGGTCGCGCGTGAGATAGGTGACGTCAAGATCCTGGCAGAGCTGCTTCAGCTCGATATGGCGGGCCGCCGCCGCCTGCGCCTCGAGCAACTTGCCGGAATTGCGCTTCTGCAGGGTGCCGCCGTCGTCGAGCAGCCAGACATGCAGCTTGTCGGCCGGATAGTCCATCGCCTTGGCGGCAGCCAGCGTGTTTCCGAGAAGGCCGGCATCCTCGTTATAGGTGGGAACGAAGACATCGACATGCGGCAAGCGACCGGGATTGGCGGCACGCGACGGGCGCGGCGGGAGCGGCGTGGCAACGATGAAAAGGCTGAGCGCCAGCATCGCGACGCTGTACATTTCGGCAAGGTAGAGCAGCAAGCCGGGAATGAAATTCTCAGGCTGATTCAGCGGCGGCAGCGTATTCGTGGTGCGCCAATAGACGTAGCGCAGCACGATCGACGTGCCGAAGGCCAGCGCCACCAGGCGCCATGTCCCCTCGCCCTTCAGAATTTTAATCAGCGCCATCACCGTGACGACCGTGATGCTGGTGATGAGCTGGGTCTGCAGATTAACCGGCAGAGTGATCAGCACGATCATACAGAGCGAAACAACGGCCCATATGAAGACACTGCGGGCTTTGCGCATCGACGTTCCTTCGAAATTGCTCCACCGGGCACCGTTCGGCCGCTGGCATTCTCGTTATCTCCGGCAGACGGCCGTCATGGCCGCGTCGCCTATGCAGTCCGGCGAGGGCACGGTGACGCCGATTGCTCTTGCCGATTGTTCCAGCGGCGCGGCCGGATCCGGCGCTGCGTTCGTCTGTGGGGCCTCGCTCGGCAGCGGCACGTGCGGCCCGATGGGCGCGGGCAAGCGCGCAGCGCCCTGCGCCGGTTGCTGGCTTGGGGCGCTGCGAACCGGAGCTGTCCGCGGCAGGCGGACTACGGCAGGCGCCGGCTCATAGCCGATCGGCATCGGGCTGGCGCGATATCCGCCCTCATCGGGGTAGATCGGTTCACCGGTACGACCGAGCGCCGCGCTGGTGGGCGGCGGGTTACCGTACGGATTCCAGGTCGGACCGTCGAAGGTGCCGGTGATGGTATAGCCGTAGACAACGCCGAGCAGCTGGCGCTCGGTCGCGCGGGCGTCACAGAGGCGCACGCGCAGCTGGATCATGCCGAAATTGCGCGCCTGGGTATTGGCGGCCGCGCTCGAGCGGATCTGCTGCCAGGCATAAATGCAGGTATCGCCGGCGCGGCTGCGGCCGGAGGCATAGCCGAAGGGGCCATAAGTGTTCTGCAGGAAGGTCGCCGATGTCGCCATCGGCACGCCGGGAGCCGAACGGGCTACCTCGCGGGCAATGCCGCTGTCGTTGATCATGCTGAAGCTGGCATTGCCCATCCCGGGATTTCTCCCGGAAGCGCCAAAGAACTCAGCTTTGATAAAATTCTGGCCGGCTACTGAAGAGGAGGTGAACAGCGAGATCGCCTGCTCGACGCCATTGCCGCGCTTGCGCTCGACGACGCTGACAATCGACGGGCCGCCCGGCGGCGGCAGGACCAGCGCCTTTTCAGGCGCCACCGTCTCCGGTCCGGAAAGCTGTCGCACACCGCCTGTCGACGTGCAGCCGGCCATCAGACCCGCCACGGCCAACAGCGATATCGTCTTCCCCAAGCGCATGTCTCGAGCCGCCGTAATGGTCTTTCCAGATATCCGTTCGCAGACCGAAACGCGACGGACCGTCGAATCAACGGCCATCCGACCGCTCGCCTGACATAAATCGCCGACATGGTTAACGAAGAGTAAAGAGCCGACCCAGATGCCACCAGACGACTCGCGTTGAACGTGATTCGGACGGTTCAACCGTATGGTGCACAAGCCACTTTAGCAACAAACAATCGGCGCGCTGGCCCCTGCCAGGACATCAAGGCGGTTGCGGAACCATGCCGTATGGCCGGCGTTGCCCTGAGGTCTAGAGTTCAAAAAGGAGAACACCCCATGCGCAAGATCATGCTGGCTACGGCCGCCATGCTGACCATCTGCTCGGCCGCCTTCGCACAGAGCACCGTGGTTGTCACCGATCCGGCACCAACCGGCTCCGTCGTCCTGCCCGGGGAGGTGCGCACCTATGTCATGGAGCAAAACACACCATCCGTCGTCTATGACGGCGAAATCACCGTTGGCGCGACGCTGCCGGATACCGTTGAAGTCCATACCGTGCCCAATGCCGATGGCTATGCCTATACGGTCGTCAACGAGCGGCGCGTGATCGTCGAGCCGAAGACGCATCGCGTGATCCAGATTCTCGAGTAGGGGATTGGGGGCTGGAGACGCGCAGTCCTGCACGACTTCACGTCCCCTCATCTCCCGCGTTCACTGGCACGTTCAAGAGTTCACGGATCTTGTGGGCGAGTTGCTCCAGGCTGAATGGCTTGGCGAGCAGCGAAACGCCATGGTCGAGCACGCCATTGTGGACAATGGCATTGCGCGTGTAACCGGTGGTGTAAAGGACCCGGATCGCCGGCCATTTTTCTTGAACGGCATCAGCAAGCTGACGTCCGCTCATCTGCGGCATAACGATATCGGTGAAGATCAGGTCGACGCCGGGATTCTCCTCCAAAAGGAGAAGCGCCTCCACGCCACTTGCCGCCTGCAACACGCTGTAGCCGAGTTCGTGGAGGCTTTCGGCGGTCATGGTGCGGACATGCTCGTCGTCCTCCACTACCAGGATAGTATCGTTGACACTTCCCTGGGGAATCGGCTGGGCGCCGGCGGCGGCCAGGCGGGCATCCGCCTTGCCGACATGACGCGGCAAATAAATCTTCACCGTCGTTCCCCGGTCGATCTCCGAATAGATCTTAATGTGGCCGCCGCTCTGTTTGATGTAGCCGTAGACTTGGCTCAGCCCGAGACCGGTTCCCTTGCCGGGTCCTTTGGTGGTGTAAAACGGCTCGAAGGCGCGGTCGATTACATCGGGCGACATGCCGGTGCCAGTGTCGGTGATGCTGATCATCACATATTGGCCCGCCTCGACCTCCGAATGCATACGCGAATATCGCTCGTCAAGTTCGGTATTGGCGGTCTCGATCGTCAGATGACCGCCACCGGGCATGGCGTCGCGCGCATTGACGGAAAGGTTCAGCATGGCGTTTTCGAGTTGGCTGAGATCGGCGAAGGTCGGCCAGAGGCCACCGGCAAGCACGGTCTCGATCCGGATATGTTCGCCGAGCGTGCGCCGCAGCAACTCCGACATGCCGCCGACCAGCTTGTTGACATCAATCACCTCGGGGGCCAGCGGCTGCTGGCGAGAGAAGGCCAGAAGCCGTGCGGTCAATACCGCGGCCCGCTGGGCTCCGTCTCTGGCATTCTGAAGGGAGTTCAGCAGGCGGGGATCCTCATGTCCGGTCATCCGCCGCTGGGCGAGATCGAGATTGCCGATGATGATCGCCAGCATATTGTTGAAATCATGGGCGACGCCGCCAGTGAGCTGACCGATCGTCTCCATCTTCTGCAATTGTCGCACCTGCGCCTGGGCGGCGGCATTCTCTTCCATCTCATGCCTGAGTTCGGCAGTGCGCTGCACCACCGTCTCTTCAAGGCGCGCGTTGAAGCTGTTGAGTTCGCTACGGAGGCGACTTTGCCTGCCATGGGCGACAATAATCGTCTCCATCAGGCCAATGATGATCACCGCATTGATGAGAAAGGTCGCAAGTCCGATCCATTGGCCGGCGCTCACCGGCCAGAAGGCATCGTCCGGTTCGACGAAAAACTGCTGGACGAGGAAACCGGCGAGCATGGCCGCCACGAGGCCCGGCCCGGCGCCGCCCATGAAACTTGCGAGCAAGACCGCCGGAAGGAAGCTCAGGAAGGGAAACCCGGAGAGATAATCACTGGCGGCAAGTCTCAGAAGAAAGGTCAGGCCGACGAAGGCAACGGCCAGCGGATAGGTATAGCCCGGCCTGTGACGCAGCCAATCCGTGGCACTCAACAAATCCATTCCACACCCCTTCCCGGCCGTCGCGAAAACGACATCCCAGCTTTTGCATATCGAATTTCGCCGGGCAATATGCTGTTTCCAAAGCGCGGCGCGATCCTCCAGATTCGCTTGCCGCGCCTTAGACTTTTATGTTTACACATATCGGCGTTTCAAAACCGCTGCAGTGTTTTGTGTGACAAGTTTTACCACCGCCGCGCGTGGCGTCTTGACGAGCTTCGCAAGCGGTCCACATAAATCTTCATGCCCGGCAGGGGAATGGGTGGACGGGATCATGAAAGACATATTCATCGTCGAGGACGATGCGCTGATCGCCATGTTGCTCGAGGACATGCTCAGCGATCTCGGCTATCGGGTTTGTGCGAGCGCACCGGATCTGGAACGGGCGCTCGCAACCGCCAGGGATGCAGAATTCGACGCTGCAATTCTCGACGTCTCCCTCGCCGGCCGGAGCTCGCTGCCGGTCGCAAAGCTTCTCGATGAACGTGGCAAGCCCTATCTCTATGCAACGGGGTATGGCAGCGCCCCGGAAGGCAGCAGCCCCAGCGCGCTCCCGGTGCTGCGAAAGCCGTTCCAGCTCAGCGAGCTCGAACAGGCGATGAGGCAGCTTTGCGAAAGCTAGAGTATCCGTTTTGATCAAGCGGCTTTTGGTGTCCATTTTTGGTTTTTCCGCAGGAGTGCGTTTGCCAGCAGGATGATCTTTCGCATGATGGCTGTGATGGCGACCTTCGGCGGCTTGCCGGCTTTGATGAGGAGGTCGTATTTGGCGCTGAGTTCCGGGTTGAAGCGGCATGCAACGAGGGCCGGCATGTAGAGTGCTTGCCGGACGATGGCTGCCCTTCCGCCGGCAATGAAAGCGCGTCCGGTCCATCGTCCGGACTGACGGGAGATCGGCGCCAGTCCCGAGAGCGCGGCTGCGGCCTTCTCGTCAAGTTCCCCCAGTTCGGGCATCTCGATGAGCAGCGTAAAGGCCGTGACCCGCGACACGCCAGGGATCGAGATGAGAATCTCGAGCCTGGCCTTCAGGGTCGCGTCTTCGGCAATGAGCGCCATGATGGCCTCGTCCACGGCCTTGATCTGGCGCTCGATCTGCCTGAGCCGGTGGGTGTTATGTCTCTTCAACAGTGGATTGGACAGGTTCTTCGCCCTGTTCTTCGCGGCGGTCCTGTCCTTGATGAGGGCCAGCCGCGCCATATGCAACTCTTTCAGATCATTGTGGATTTGCGTGTTGGCTTGCAGGATGCGCGGTTCAAGAAGCGCGCCGAAGCGGGCCAACAGTGCGGCATCGATCCTGTCTGTCTTCGCAAGCCGGCCGGTGGCCTCTGCAAAGCGCCGGGCAACGCGGGGATTGACCTTGCAGAGCTGCAATCCCTGCATCGCCATGAAGCGCTCGAAGGCCTTGTGATAGGGGCCGGTTGGCTCATAGACAATGCGCCCCGCGCCCTTTGGGCCGATCCATTTGAGAATGGCAGCAAAGCCCTTGCGGTCATTGGTAACATTCAGCGTTTGGCCGTCCGGCAGGCGGTGCAAGTCGATATGGTCTTTCGAGATGTCCGCGCCGATGGTAATATCCGTCATCTTTTCCGCCTCCTATGCTTGCCATCCGAGCCCAAAGCTCAGGTATCCGTTCAGGACGATAGGAAAAGATGGGGGCGATCAAACTCTAGCTCGGCCCGGCATTCGCAAGAACGTCGACCTGCCATTTCACGATCCGTCCCCCATCGCCGGAGAAGGATGGCCGTCCTCTCCGGCGCTTCTTTATCTCAACAAGAAGCGTGGAAATCATAAGACAAGCCTTTTCTGGTCAGCTTGAAGCATCTGCCGGAGCAGGTTTTCGTCCGGCCCACCGGCCGCACCGCTTCGCCGTGGCGAAGCGACAAGTGCGTCCGGCGATTCCAAAGTCTTGATCCAGGCAAATCTGCGGGAGGGTTGGCTGAAACGGGCCGCCTGCTCGACCGGCCGGCTTGGCCGTAGAGACGGGCTACGACACGCGCCGGCCGGTCGACCATCCGACTCCGTTTGAGCCAACAGAATGCTTCAATCTAACCCGGAAAGGCTCTCCATAATCAGCGGACCTGATCGAGCAGACGTTTGCATTCCAGGAGGTCGTAGAGCGCCTCCTGAAGCAGCGCCCTGTCTTCCTTGCCGACGCTCGATTTGCCGATCGAGACCTCCGGCTGCTCGTCGTCGCCGGCGACGAAATTGAAGAACCGGCGGGTGATCGGCGGCTTGGCGCGGCCGACAATCTGATCCTCCTCCGCCATGCCGACACGCGGTTCCCCGGCGCCCATCTCCTGCGCACCCGAGGCAAGCGCCTCGACGCTGGCGAGATCACCGTGGCCGACCGAGATGACGAACTTGTTGCCGTTGGTCTTCAGAAGCTTCTGCACGCCCTTGATCGTATAGCCGTGATCATAGAGCAAATGCCGGATGCCCTTGAGGAGGTCGACGTCCTCCGGCCGGTAGTAGCGACGGCCGCCACCTCGTTTCATCGGCTTTATCTGGGGAAACCGTGTCTCCCAAAAGCGCAGCACATGCTGCGGCAGATCAAGATCGTCTGCGACTTCGCTGATGGTGCGAAAGGCATCGGGGCTCTTGTCCAACGTCATATGCTACGCAACCTCGCAGGCTCGATCCAACAGCGACTCACCATATTTCAAAGGTTTGGCGTCGACAATTCAAGTCATGTCTCGACGTTGCGCACAGGGGATCGACCAGTGCGAGAAAAAAACACCGCTCCAAGAGGAGGAAGTCCGATCTCAGGGAGCCGAATTTTGCGGCTTCAGCTTGATCTTGCGGGCGACATGCGCCTTGAGGATGCGCGTCTTCAGCACGTTCGAAGCCTTGAAAGTCATCACCCGGCGCGGAGAGATCGGAACCTCCTCGCCGGTCTTCGGATTGCGGCCGATCCGCTCGTTCTTATCGCGAACCTGGAAGGTGGCGAAGGAGGAAAGCTTGACGGTTTCGCCACGCACAATGGCATTGCAGATTTCGTCGATGACGGTTTCCACAAGTTCAGCGGATTCGGTCCGGGAAAGACCAACCTTGCGGAAAACGGATTCCGCCAGGTCTGCTCGCGTCACTGTTTTTCCGGTCATGGTTTCCCCGCCCATTACAAAATATTTTTTGAAAGCGAACGAAGAGTATTTGTCTTGCGCCTCACGGTCAAGCTCTTGTTCGCCGCCAGTTTTTTAGGATTCGTGCTTACCAGCGCAGCAGAACAGCGCCCCAGGTGAAGCCGCCGCCCATCGCTTCGAGCATCACGAGGTCGCCCTTTTTGATCCGGCCGTCGCCGGCGGCGGTCGCAAGCGCGAGCGGGATCGAGGCGGCCGAGGTATTGCCGTGCAGGTCGACGGTGACGACGACCTTGTCCGCATCGATGTTCAGCTTCTTCGCCGAACCGTCGATGATGCGTCGATTGGCCTGGTGCGGCACCAGCCAGTCGAGGTCTTCGGCCGTTGTCCCGGTCGAATCGAAAGCGGCCTGAATGACATCGGTGATCATGCCGACGGCATATTTGAAGACTTCGCGGCCTTCCATACGCAGCTTGCCGACGCTGCCCGTCGTCGACGGTCCACCATCGACATAAAGCTTGTCCTTGTGCGAACCGTCGGAGCGCAGATGCGCGGTCAGCACGCCGCGATCGGCAGACGTGCCCTCACCTTCTGCCGCCTCGAGCACGATCGCGCCGGCGCCATCGCCGAAAAGCACGCAGGTGGTGCGATCGTTCCAGTCGAGAATGCGCGAAAAAGTCTCGGCACCGATGACGAGAACGCGCTTTGCAAGGCCGCCGCGGATATAGGCGTCGGCGGTCGTGACCGCATAGACGAAGCCGGTGCAGACGGCCTGGACGTCGAAGGCAAAGCCGTGGCTCATGCCGAGACGGTTCTGGATGTTGACCGAGGTGGCCGGAAAGGTGTTGTCCGGCGTCGAGGTGGCGCAGATGATAAGATCGATATCGGCAGGCGTCAGGCCGCCATTGGCAAGCGCCGCACGCGCGGCGGCTTCGCCAAGCGAGGCCGTCGTCTCGTCGTCGCCGGCCACGTAACGCTGGCGGATGCCGGTGCGCTGGACGATCCATTCGTCCGACGTATCGACGATAGCCTCCATATCACTGTTGGTCATCACGCGTTTCGGAAGTGCGGCTCCGAACCCGCGAACCACTGAACGGATCATATTCGATTGAACCCCATAGCTCATGCCGCTTCCGGGCCAATGGGAGGCAGCCGCTTGGCATGATATTTCTTAAGATCGTTTTCTATTTTCTGATTGAGGCCGTTCTTAGCCATGTCGTAGCCGACCTCGATGGCAGCGGCGATGCCTTCGGCATTCGCCCCGCCGTGGCTCTTGATGACGATGCCGTTCAGGCCGAGAAACACGCCGCCATTGACCTTGCTTGGGTCGAGCTTCTCACGAAGCATATCGAAGGCGCTCTTGGCGAAGAGATAGCCGATACGGGCGAGCAGTGTGCGCGACATGGCGGCACGCAGATATTCGGCGATCTGCTTTGCGGTGCCTTCGGCCGTCTTCAGCGCGATATTGCCAGAGAAGCCTTCGGTGACCACGACGTCGACCGTGCCCTTGCCGAGGTCGTTACCCTCGACGAAGCCGGAATATTCGAGCGAATCGATATTCGCCTCCCGCAACAGCCGGCCGGCCTCCTTGACCTCTTCCTGGCCTTTCACCTCTTCGACACCAACGTTCAGAAGACCGATCGTCGGGCGTTCGATCTCGAAAAGCGCGCGCGCCATGGCGCCGCCCATCAGGGCAAAATCCATCAGTTGCTGTGCATCGGCGCCGATCGTCGCACCGACATCGAGCACGATGCTCTCGCCCTTCAGCGTCGGCCAGATCGCCGCGATCGCCGGGCGCTCGATATTGGCCATCGTGCGAAGACAGAATTTCGCCATCGCCATCAGTGCGCCGGTATTGCCGGCCGAAACGGCGACATCGGCATCGCCCGTCTTCACCGCCTCGATCGAGCGCCACATGGTCGAGACATAGCGGCCGCGGCGCAGCGCCTGGCTCGGCTTCTCTTCCATGCTGACAGCAAGCTCACAGTCGTGAAAGACTGATTTTTCCTTGAGTTTCGGGAACTTGGCGAGAACGGAATCGCACTGTTCCTTAAGACCGTAGAAAACGAAGGAAATATCCGGATGCCGGTCCAGCGCCTTGGCGGCGCCGGGGATGACAACCTGGGGACCAAAGTCGCCACCCATGAGGTCGAGAGATATTCTGATCACGCGTCCCTGATCCTTCTTTTCGCCGAGGGGCGAAATTTCGGCCAAAATACCGGTTTTGGCGTCGCATACAACTGAATTATGTCAAATGCCAGAGGTGCTTCAGTCCTTTTTCCAGTCCTTGAGGACCGCGAAAGCGGAGGGCTTTTTATCGTTCTCGCCGCTATCCTCGATATGGCCCTTGAACTCGACACCCTCCTTGCGGGGATAGGGATCAATGGCGAGCGCGGCGAATTCGGCAACCACCTCGCCGGCATCGATCGTGTCGCCGACAAAGGCCTCGGGCAGGTCGGGACCGTCGGGATCGAGCAGCATCTCGCCGGCGTCGTTGCCGGGCTGGCGGGCAAGCTTGGAACCCTCGGGCACGAAGATCTGCTCGAAACTTTCGTCGATCACGGCTTCGACCGGTTCCAGCGTCACGACGCAGGACTGGACGATCTTCGCCTGTACGCGGCCCTTGACACGCACGCCGTCGCGTTTCCAGCGGGCGATCTGCAGATCGGCGCTGAGATCGTCGACGGAGACAACGCTCCAGGCCTCGGCAAGCGCCTTCAACTCGCTGGCATCGGCCTCGATATGAACCTCGACGGGATTGGCCGAGATGTGGCCGACCTTGACGCGATAGGAGAAGGGAACATCGTCCCGATCGTTCTTCATCGTTTCCTCCTTCAGGCGACCGGCGGCAGCGTTGCCGAACCGCTGGCGATCAGTTCCTCCGGAACGGCGGACAGATGGGATTCTGCGGCCATCATCCAGCTGGCCAGGCCGGACATATCCGCCGGTGTCTCGGTTTCCGGGTGGATATTGCGCATCAATGCAAGCGCCAGCGCCTCGGCGTCGCCGGCGTCCATCGCCTTCGAATAGGTTTCGAGCCGGCCATAGAACATGCCCGCGAGCTTCTTCATGCGTTTCGGCACGCTGTTGTCGCCGATGCCGAGCTCGCGGATCGAATAGTCGATGTCCTGAAAGAAGGCATCGACGATCTCCTGAGCAATCTCCTGGCCGCTGACGGCCGAGGCGCGCGTGCGGCGAAAAAACAGAATCATCACGATCGACAGCATTTCGAAGCGGCCCATGACCGTATCCGGTACATCGAGCCGCTCGTAGAGATCGGGCATGCGCGCGGCTGCGGTCAGCGTCGCATATTGCCTGTCGACGATCGCCTGATTGTTGTTTTTCTTGCGGAAGAGCCCGAGGATCATTGTTTTTTCCGGAAATGCCTCATTCTTCACGCCGGCTAGCGTCCGGCCTTGTTGCATGATTTCGAAAGCTGGTTTACCGAAGCAGGCGCGAATTGCAATGCCGTTCGTGGCCTGCTTCGGGACGACGCCTTCGAGCCGCCAGCGAAGCGAATTCGGGAAACTCGACCCGGAATGGCCACAATGGTTTTGCAGGAGGAAAGCGTGCAAGGCACAAAATGGCTGCTATCGACACCCAAGGGAGTAGATGTCGTTGAAGAAACGGTATTTCAAGTCTGACATGAAATTCTTCAGCAGCGCGGCCATTGCCTTCATAATCGCCTCCACATCAGCTCTTTCAGGCTGCCAGACCGGCACCGTGCTCAACGGCGGCTATGTCGTCGATCAGCAGTCGCTCAATCTCGTTCCGGAAGGTTCCAGCCGCGAACAGGTCCTGCTCTCGCTCGGCACGCCATCGACGACGGCGACCTTCGACGGCGAGGTCTTCTATTATATTTCACAGCGGCGCACGCGCGCCGTCGCCTTCCAGAAGCTGAAGGTCGTCGACCAGACCGTTCTGGCCATCTATTTCGACAAGGACGGCGTCGTCACCCGCCGCGCCAACTACACACTGCAGGACGGCAAGGTCTTCGATACGGTCTCGCGCGTCACGCCGACCGGCGGCAAGGAACTCACCTTCCTGCAGCAGATGCTCTCCGGCGGCAGCGCAGCAAGTGCTGCCCGCAGCCTGTTCGGCGGCGGCGCCGGCGGCACGCCGCAAAATCCGAGCAGCCTGCGCTGATCGGACAGATTTCCAACAAAAACCCGCCGGATCGCTCCGGCGGGTTTTTATATGTTCGGGGTAGCATCCGCGGCGCACCGCGGTGCTTGGACCATCAACCGGCGAGAACGGCCAGCAACAGCAGCGCGACGATATTGGTGATCTTGATTGCCGGGTTGACGGCGGGGCCGGCTGTATCCTTGTAGGGATCGCCGACGGTATCGCCGGTGACGGAGGCCTTGTGTGCATCCGAGCCCTTCATGTGACGCACGCCGTCCTTGTCGACGAAACCGTCCTCGAAGCTCTTCTTGGCATTGTCCCAGGCGCCGCCGCCCGAGGTCATCGAGATGGCGACGAAGAGACCGTTGATGATGACGCCGAGCAGCGATGCGCCGAGGGCGGCAAAGGCCGAGGCCTTCGAGCCGGAGATCAGAAGCACACCGAAATAGACGACGACGGGGGCGAGCACCGGCAGCAGCGAAGGCACGATCATCTCGCGGATGGCGGCCTTGGTCAGCAAGTCGACGGCCTTGCCGTAATCCGGCTTTTCCGTGCCTTGCATGATGCCGGGCTTCATCTTGAACTGCCGGCGAACCTCCTCGACGATCGAGCCGGCGGCGCGGCCGACGGCTGTCATGGCGATGCCGCCGAACAGATAGGGAATCATGCCGCCGAAAAGCAGGCCGGCGACGACGTAAGGGTTCGACAGCTCGAACGAGATTTCGCCGATATTGGCGAAATAGGGATATTGGTCGCCATGAGCCGCGAAATACCGCAGGTCGTTGGCGTAGGCGGCAAAAAGCACCAGTGCGCCGAGACCGGCCGAACCGATCGCGTAGCCCTTGGTGACCGCTTTGGTGGTGTTGCCGACGGCGTCGAGCGCGTCGGTCGACTTGCGCACTTCCGGCGGCAGATGGGACATTTCGGCGATGCCGCCGGCATTGTCGGTGACCGGACCGAAGGCATCGAGGGCGACGATCATACCGGCGAGGCCGAGCATGGCGGTGACGGCGATACCGGTGCCGAAAAGGCCGCCGAGCTGATAGGTGGCCAGAATACCGCCGACGATGACTATGGCCGGCAGAGCGGTCGATTCGAGCGAGACTGCCAGGCCCTGGATGACGTTGGTGCCGTGACCGGTCACCGAAGACTGGGCGATCGAAACGACGGGGCGTTTGCCGGTGCCGGTATAGTATTCGGTAATGACGACGATCAGCGCGGTGACGACGAGGCCGACGAGACCGCAGACAAAGAGGTTGGTACCGGTGACGTCGGCGCCGGCGACCGTGCCAAGCGAGCCCCAGCCGACGGTCAGCGAGGTGGCGGCGCCGAGACCGACAATCGACAGCAGGCCGGTGACGATGAGGCCCTTGTACAGCGCACCCATGATCGAGCCGTTCGAGCCGAGCTTGACGAAGAACGTGCCGATGATCGAGGTGATGATGCAGGCAGCGCAGATCGCCAGCGGATAGACCATTGCTGATTGAAGGATCGGCGCGCCGGCAAAGAAGATCGCGGCGAGAACCATGGTGGCGACGACCGAGACGGCATAGGTCTCGAACAGGTCGGCCGCCATGCCGGCGCAGTCGCCGACATTGTCGCCGACGTTATCGGCAATCGTCGCCGGGTTGCGCGGATCGTCTTCGGGGATACCGGCCTCCACCTTGCCGACGAGGTCGCCGCCGACATCGGCGCCCTTGGTGAAGATGCCGCCCCCGAGACGGGCGAAGATCGAGATCAGCGAGGCGCCGAAGCCGAGCGCCACCAGCGCGTCGATGACTTCGCGCGAGCCGCTCTCGTGTCCGAGCCCGACTGTCAATATCGTATAGTAGATGGAGACGCCGAGCAGCGCGAGGCCCGCCACCAGCATGCCGGTGATGGCGCCCGACTTGAAGGCGATGTCGAGACCGGCGGAAAGGCTGGCGGACGCCGCCTGGGCGGTGCGCACGTTGGCGCGGACGGAGACGTGCATGCCGATGAAACCGGCAGCACCTGACAGAACGGCGCCGATCAGGAAACCGACGGCGGCAGTGGCGGAGAGAAGCAGCCAGGCTGCGATGAAAACAACGACGCCGACAAGCGCAATGGTTCTATATTGACGCGTCAGGTAGGCTTGGGCGCCCTCGCGGATGTAGCCCGCGATCTCCTGCATCCGGCTGTTGCCCTGATCGGCGGCAAGCACCGACCGGGTTGCCCAGGCGGCATAGACCACCGAGAGCAGACCGGATGCGATTACGCATAAAAGAATGGTCATTTCGCTCTTTCCTCCCATAGGCCGGAGCTCACTCCTTCTCCGGCAGATACGCCGCCGACTCGCCTTCCTCTCCACAGAAATGCACAGCTAAGCGGTGCGGAGATTGCGTGGTCGATCACGTGGCGTCAAGCCCGCAAAGGCCGAAAACCATTGCGGTACGAAGAAAGACGTAGGGAGATTGTTCGGCGGCTAAAGAGTTACTTCTTCGCCTCGCCGCGGACCTGCTTGGCGATGCGGTCGAGCACGGCATTAACGAGCTTCGGCTCGTCGTCATCGAAAAAGGCTCGAGCGATCTCGACATATTCGGTGACGATGACCGCCACCGGGACGTCCTTGCGATCGAGGAGTTCGAAAACGCCGGCACGCAGGATGGCCCGCACCGTGCTATCGAGGCGCGACAGCGCCCAATCATCCTGCAATGCCGCGGCAATCAGGGGGTCGAGACGAACCTGATCACGCACGACGCCGGAGACGATGGAGCGGAACCAGGCGGCATCGGCCTTCAGATAGGTGGCGCCGTCGAGTTCCTGACCGAGGCGGTGCGCCTCGTATTCGGCGACGATTTCCAGAACGCCGGTGCCGCCGACATCCATCTGATAAAGCGCCTGAACGGCCGCCAGGCGGGCAGCGCCCCGCTGGTTCGCAGTCTTGACCGGCCGTTCCGTCTTGTCGTCGTTCATTCGTTATGCACCCAGTTTCTGCTTCAGCGCGATCATCGTCAGAGCCGCGCGGGCGGCAAACCCGCCCTTGTCCTTGTCCGAACGGCGGGCGCGCGCCCAAGCTTGTTCGTCATTTTCGACGGTCAGGATGCCGTTGCCGATGGCAAGGGATTCGCTGACCGCGAGATCCATCAGCGCGCGCGAGGATTCGTTCGATACGATATCGAAATGATAGGTCTCGCCGCGAATGACCATGCCGAGAGCGACATAGCCGTCATAATGCGTGCCGCCATTGTCGTCCCCATCGAGCGCCATGGCAATCGCTGCCGGAATTTCCAACGCGCCGGGAACGGTGACAACCTCATAGGTGGCGCCGGCTTGTTCGAGCGCAAAGGTCGCGCCTTCGAGCAGCGCGTCGGCCATGTCGTCATAGAAGCGGGCCTCGACGATCAAAATATGGGGAGCGGTCTCTCTCGACATTGTTTACCTTCGGTTGGCGGGAATTTTTCCACTCGACAGCCCGCGGTCAAAACATGCCTTCATCAGAATGGCAAGCACTTTCGGCCAGTGCTGCAAAAGCGAAAGAGGAAATATCGACAGCGGGATAGCCGCACCGTCCCTGCCGAGCCTGCCAAGCCTTCGAAATCCGCTTTTCCGGGGGCGTGGAAAACGGCAATTCGAAGGCGGTTTTCATGACGAATTTTTAATTCTTTTTCAGGTACTTATCCCATTGAATCGCGAAAGTGACAACGCCAATTCCATCTCGTGACGCAGACGATCCCCTGCACGACAGCCGACCGTCAAAGCAGATGAAAGGATTAAATCATGAACCGCGTTGTCACAATAACCATCGCCGCAGCCCTCTCCTCACTCGCTTTTGCCGGCGTCAGTCGGGCCGAGAGCTTCAGAATGAACTCCGCCCAGGGCATCGAGCAGACGCTCAGGACCTTCCGGGGCAATGACTTCAATGTCGAGCAGGTCCGAAACTGGCACAATCTCGACGACGAGACGACAGGTCCGCGCTCGGCCCCGGAACGTTCCGGCCAGGCGATACACGGAATCCAGGCCTCGATCCATGCCAACAGATCGCTTGCACACCGTCTGAACAATGAGGGCGTCGATGTACGCAACATCGTCAACGCCGAACAGGCGGCGGACGGAAGCGTGACTTTCTACGTCCGCTGAGATCACAACCTGTTGCAAGCTCGAAGCATGGGCGGCGTTCTCCTCTCCGCCCATGCCGAGGATTTTCCCGGGTCAGCGCGCGATTGCCATTGAATTTTCCGGCAAGATGATAGCTTCTCTTCCTGCAACAGGAGGACATCATGGCGGCGGAATCGAAAGCGATCATCAATATCGCTGATCTCAAGCTCGACCACTGGAAACAGGGCGAGTTCTACGAAGGCGCCGACGTCTCGTTCGGCGCGCTGCTCGGCCTTGCGGGCCTCGGCATCAGCTACAATGAGGTGCCATCCGGCAAATCGAGCTGCCCTTTCCACAATCACCACGTCGAGGACGAGTTGTTCTACGTGATCGCAGGCGCCGGCGAATACCGCTTCGGCAGCGAGCGCCATCCGGTCCGGGCGGGCGACGTACTCGGCGCACCCGCGGGCGGGCCGGAAACGGCGCATCAGCTTATCAATACCGGCACAACCACGCTCGTCTATCTCGGCATTTCGACGATGGCGAAAACCGAAATCGTCGAATATCCCGATTCCGGAAAGTTCCTTGCCAAGACCAACAGGGAGGCGACAGAAACCGGGCGCTTCCGCCATATCGGAAAGACTGAAGGCGATCTCGACTATTGGGACGGCGAGCCCGGCGCCTGAACGCGATACCCCAAGGACCTATCGTGATCGACATCCCCACCCTAGAAACGGAGCGGCTGACGCTTCGCCCTCACCGCCTCGACGATTTCGAGGCGCATGCGGCGCTGTGGGCGGATGAAACCGTCGTTCGCTTCATTACCGGCGCGCCGTCGACACGCGAGCAGAGCTGGAGCCGCATGCTGCGCATCGCCGGCATGTGGCACCATATGGGTTTCGGCTTTCTGGCCATCGTGGAAAAGGAAAGCGGCAGGTTCATCGGCGAAGCTGGTTTCCTCGAAGCCCGGCGCGATATGGAACCGTCGATCGAGGGAACGATGGAGATCGGCTGGGCGCTGTTGCCCGCAGCCCACGGCCGCGGTTATGCCACAGAGGCGCTGACGGCTCTGATCGGCTGGGCGGAGGCGCATTTTCCGGGACAGCCGATGAGCTGCATCATCAGTCCCGAGAACTACGCCTCGCTGCGGGTCGCGGCCAAGCTCGGTTTCCGCGAGACCACGCGCACGCAGTACAACGGCGAGATCATTCAGTTTTCGCGTTAGGGAATTCAGCCAAGCGGGGAACGCAACGCAGAGAGTCCACCGCGCAGGCCCAATGCTCGTGGAACGCGGAGTTGCGAATGCCCGAGGGCGTGCCACCTTTCTCCCAGCAATCATTTATCTATCTGGCGAGATCCGCGGCGTCTTTTGCCGATTTTGCCTGTCCTTCCGCGCAAGCCTCGCGTAACGCCCGAGTTCTATGGTGATGGCAAGCCGTCTGCTTCGGTCCTCCGGCGAGGCGATCACCGCTTTCGCCGGCTGAGGCTGGAGAAAAGCGTTTCAAGGGGAGAAACATTTGCCGCGCGTGTCGATCTGTATACCGGCCTACAAGCCTGATTTCTTTGAACTCACCCTGAAGAGTGCAATCGCGCAAAGCTATACGGATGTCGAGATCATCGTCTCGGACGATTGCCCGACGGACGCCATCGAGGCAATCTGTTCACGGTATTCCAGCCTCATTACTTATAGCCGCAATCCCCATCCCGGCGAATACACCAATATCATGAGGCTCGCCGGTCTCGCCGAGGGCGAATACATCAAATTTCTGTTCGATGACGATGTGCTTAGCCCTTTCTGCGTGCAGTTTCTTCTTGAAGCGCTGGAGGCAACGCGCGGCAGAGGGACGAAACTTGCCTTTTCACCGCGGCATGTGATCGACGAGAGGAACAATTTCATCAACCTGATCAACCATTTCCAGGTTGCCCAGGGTTTAAAGGTCATCGAAGGCCGGGATTTCATCCGCTTGACAGCCATGCATCACCTCAACCTTATCGGCGAATATTCGACCGTGATGATGCGCAAGGCGGACTGCTTCGATGAGAACGGCGAGTTCCGGCTTTTCAGACCGGAAAACGGTATCTTCCGCGGCCTTCTTGATCTCTCAGGCTGGATGGAGCTCGCCAAGGAAGGCGCATTCGTCGCCCATCCGCACCCGCTTTCCTATTTCCGGCAACATTCCAATTCCAAATCAAACCATACCACGAACCCGATCTTCATCTACGCCATCATCTTTTACGAAGACATTCTGAATTATGCGCACGCCAACGGCTTCCTCAGCCCGCAGGATTTGCCGGTCTCCTATCGCAATCTGATCAATGTCTACCAGTATTGGCGCGCCGCCTTTCCGGAACTTGAGGCGAGGATCGCTCGCCTGAGCACACTGCTTGATGATACCGGGCGATGGAGCGCGTAGCGGTTTGGGGCCGCTCGATTCCGGCGAGCTTCGCGGTACCCGCAGGTTTCGCACAATTCTCACGATTTAATTGATGGTCGACATGGAGCGATCATGCAGGCAGAGGATTTCAAATGATGCAGTTGATGGATGCTACAATGGCGGGTATCGGCGGACGCGAGCAGATCGTGCAGGCGTCTTTTTCCGTCGTCGTCCCCGCCTTCAACGCATCAAACGTCATTGGGCGATGCCTGCAGAGCCTATTAAGTCAGCAGGGGCAGACGGCATTTGAAATTATTGTCGTCGACGATTGCTCGGCGGACGACACGATCGCTAAAGCCGAAGAGATAGCTCGTGGGCATAATAACGTTAGTGTCCTGCGCCTCGACGGCAACGGCGGACCCGGTATCGCCAGGAATGCAGGGGTACTCAGAGCAAAAGGCGAATGGATTTGCTTTGTCGATGCCGACGACGTCGTCGAGAACAACTTTCTGGAGATGCTTCAAGCATCCGTCGAAGACCTCACGGATATCCTCGCGTTCAACTCCAGCCTTCATGACGCAGAAACCGGCAATAGCCTGAAAGCCAGCATCCGCGAGGATCTCGCCCGAGTCGAGGGCGCCGACAGGCTGGCGGATTATCTTCAGGATCGTGTTGATCGATCAGTCATCTTCCATCTGTTCCGCCGCCGTTTCCTCCTCGACAACAACATCATGTTCCGGGGCGGCCTTCACGAGGACGTCGATTACATGTTTCACGCGCTGATGCGCGCGCGTTCGGTCAAGAGTCTCGACCGGCAGATCTACCGCAAGCTCGATACACAGGGCTCAATCGTCAATTCTCTCAGCACCCGTCACGTCGACGGCTTCTTCGATGCGCTCGACGCCATGCATGCGCTCGTGGCGGACACGCCTATGTGGCCTGACCTGAAAAATCCTTTCCTGACGGGCATCATCAACGTGACCGCGTCTCGCCTGCTCAGGCTGCTGCCCGGCAAGGTGGTCAAGCTCGAGGATGCCGGCAAGATCCTCTCCACGCTTCACGACCGTGTCGTGCGCTCAATGAAGCTTGCCGAGATCGTCTATCCCCTGCCGGTTCCGCCATCCGGCTTCCGCACCAAATACCGGATCACCTTCGATGCCTTCATGAACGGCATGGAAAAAGGCGATACGACCGAAGATATGCTGAAAGTCTTCGCGGAAATCGCGCCGAAGCTCTGGAGCTGCTACGACCTTCATCATTCCATTCTGCTCGGACCCGGCGAGGTGCGCACCTGCTGCAAGCGCTTCACCTATGAAGGCGAGCTGAAAGGCGATGTGGTTCTTTTTGGCGGTAACGGCAAGGACTTCGAGTTCACCTACGGCGATATCAAGCAGGCAAAGGATGCCCTGTTCCTCGAGATCAACCGAGACAACTCAGATGAATGCCGCGGTTGTCCCTTCTTGAAATTCGAGGATTGGGGGCGGCCGCTCAATCAGGGCGTCAAGTATCTTTCCTTCGAGCATCACTCGCTTTGCAACATGCGCTGCACCTATTGCAGCGAGACGTATTTTGGCGGCAAGAAGCCTGCTTATGATGCGGGCGCATTTATTGACACGTTAAAGGATGCCAAGGCCCTCGAGAACATGGAATATATCGTCTGGGGCGGCGGCGAACCGACGGTCGAGCCGCGCTTCGACGAGCTGCTCAGCAAACTGGCTGAGGGCATTTCCAATGTTAAGCAGCGCGTCATCACCAACGCGACAATGTATTCGGAGCCCCTTGCAGACCTTCTCCGGAAGGATCAGGCTCATATCGTTACCAGCATCGACGCCGGAAACAGCAAGAATTTCAACGAGATTCGCAAGTACAAACATTTCGAGCGAGTATTCGAAAACCTCCGCCGCTATGCTGCCTGCTCTTCGCGCAACGTCGTCATAAAATATATTCTCTTGCCGGAAAACAGCTCCTCGGACGAACTCCGGCAATATGCCGACCTGATCGTCGAGAATGGCTTGACCGATTGCAACTTCCAAATCAGCTGCGATTTCAAAACGGATCGCGTGACCGATGAGCAGTTAGTGTCGATCGTAGAACTTCACCATCTGCTGAGAGTTCGCGGCGCGCGTCTCATATTCCTTGACGATCTCGTCTGGCAGCGGATCTTGACGGTTACGCCGGATACTCTGGAATTGCTGAAATCCAAGTTGGAACCTTCGGTGCTGGAGACGGCATTCGAGCCGGTCCATCCTAAGGGCGTTGTGGTTTGGGGGATTGGCGGACAAGCTCAGATCATTCGCCGCAAGTCGCAGTTCTTCAAAACGAGCAAGATCGCCTATTTCATAGATCCGCGCCCCGAAATGATCGGCCAGAGGCTCGGCGGCATCGAAGTGCGCGCCCCTCATTCCGCCCTGTCGGATGACCTGCCGATCATGATCGGCGCCGTGCAAAGCGCGCCGGAAATCTATGATCAGATTGAGGCCCTCGGCATAAGCCCCCAGCGGATTCTGCAGAAAGTCATCCTGTAGCGCTGAAACTCTGATCGAAGCGATAGGAAGTCAACCGCCTCGATCAGCAAGCCTCGGGAAACGCCCGCAGCTTATGATTTTGATCACCGCGTCCGTTTTCGAGTCTTTGAACACCGCAAGCGGATGGAAGAGAGCTGTTGATCTGCAGCTCCAGCGGTTTGATGCGCAACGCCCCTAACTCGTCAGGGGATGTGGGAGGGATTTGAGAATGACCAAGAGAGCATTGCTGGTCGGCAGCAACTTCAGCGCAGTTCCCCTTCTATTTGCCCTGAAGAGGCGCGGCCTGCATATTTCCGTGTGCGGAAACCGGCCGGATGAGCCCTGCCACGCGCATGCGGATCAGTCGCATTTCATCGACTACAGCGATCCGACCGTGTTGCTCTCCCTCGTCGAGAACGGCGATTTCGATTTCATCGTGCCGACCGGCAACGACGTTGCCTATATGTCGACCACCTTCGTCGCCGAAAAGCTCGGATTCCCGCGCTTCGATTCCATGGAAACCGCGACCATCATTCACACGAAGCAGGCGTTCCGCAGCTTCACCGAGCAGTACGATATCCCTGCCCCACGTTCGGTGCGCCTGCATGGCGACTCGCCGGTCGAGACCGGCGCACTGCGCTATCCGCTGCTTGTGAAGCCAAGCGACAGTTTCAGCGGTCGTGGCGTCACGAAGGTTTTCGACAGGACAGAACTTACCGACGCCGTCGCCGACGCCCGGCGCAACTCGCGCGCGGCGGAGATCGTGATAGAGGAATTCGTCGAAGGCAGCCTGCACAGCCATTCCGCCTTCATCAAGGATCAGGAAATCGTCTTCGACGTCTTCGTCGACGAATATTGCACAATCTACCCATACCAGGTCGATTCATCGAATCATCCATCGCGGCTCTCCGAAACTGTTCGTTCGAAGACGCGTGCCATTATGGCGCGTGTCGTCAAGCTGCTCGGACTGCAGGACGGCCTCATCCATACGCAGTTCCTGTCAAATGGCGACGATGTCTGGATCGTCGAATGCATGCGACGCTGCCCGGGTGATCTTTACGGCTCACTTGTCGATCAGTCTCTCGGCATCGATTATGCCGACCTCGTCATAACGCTGCTGCTGGGCGAGGAATTTTCGGTCAATCCGCGCTTCAAACCGCCGCTGTTTTTTGGGCGCCACACCATCACCTCTGACACGCCCTCGACGCCGTTTTCCTTCTCACATTCCATTCCATCATCCGATGTCCGCATCGCGCAACTCAAGACCACCGGCAAGCCGATGAATTCGGCACCGTTCGACAAGCTGGCCATCCTCTACGCCCGCTTCGAGACGCGAGACGAGATGCTGAAGGTGGTGCCGGATTTCAAGACCTTCATTTCGCTCCAAACGATGCAAGGAGACTTCGCATGAGCCGATCAAGCCAAGGAGTACCGGAAAAGCTGCGCCTCGCGTTTCTGGGCGGCGCCGTCAATTCTGCTGTAGGCCGCGCTCATCGGGATGCAATCGAGCTTGATCAGAAATTCGATCTTGTCGCTGGCTGCTTCAGCCGCCATGAGGAGATCAATCGCGAGACGGCGGAACAGTACCGCATTTCACCGGAGCGCTGCCATGGCGACTTCGATACTTTGCTATCGAAAGAAGCCGGCAACATCGATGCTCTCGTCGTGCTTACGCCGACGCAGCAGCATATGAAGCAGGTTGTCGGCGCACTCGAGGCGGGTATTCCGGTGATCTCGGAAAAGGCCCTTGCCGGTTCGAGCGCCGAGACGCGCACGATCGACAATGCGCGCAGTAATGGGACCTTTTTGGCCGTAACCTACAATTACACGGGATACCCCATGCTCCGCGAAATCCGTGGCATGGTCGAGCATGGTGTTTTCGGCGAATTGCAGCAGATCCATATGGAGATGCCGCAGGAGAGCTTCCTCCGTTTCCGCCGCGACGGGACACCGATGACGCCACAAGATTGGCGCTTGCGCGACGGTCCCGTGCCGACGGTTTCGCTCGATCTCGGCGTTCATGTGCACTCGTTGCTTCATTTTCTTACCCAGCGAGAGCCGGAAGAAGTCTGCGCGACCAGCCAGAGTTTCGGCAACTTCCCGCAGGTGCTCGACAATGTGCAGGCGCTCGTGCGATGCGCCGGCGGCCTGCATTGCAGCATGTGGTACGGCAAGACAGCCCTCGGGCAACGCAACGGCCTGCGTGTGCGGCTCTATGGCTCCAAGGCATCAATCGAATGGCTTCAGGAAACCCCCGAAGTTGCCCATTTCTACGACCGCAACGGCCGCAAGCAGATCCTCGATCGCGCCAGCCCGGATATCATGATCGCCAACGCTAGCCGCTATGAGCGGTTCAAGGCGGGTCATCCTTCGGGCTTCATCGAAGCCTTCGCGAATTATTATGCCGACCTTGCGGACGCCCTCCTGCAGCGCAAGACCAATAGCGCACGCTTGCCCCATCCCTATGTGCTCGGGCTCGATGAGGCGGAAGAAGGACTGCGGCTGCTGGAAGCGATCGAATGCTCGCGGCTGGAAAAGCGCTGGATCGAAATTGAGCCGCGGGGCGTACGGCGCCCTGTGACAGAGCGGCTCGAAATCCAGGCTCCGCAACTGGCACTCTAATCTGTCGTCTACAGGATAAAGAAAACGGCGTGATCGATGGTCACGCCGTTTTCTTGTGAGTTGCCGGCTGCATGCGCGGTTTCGCAATTTCTTGTTTGGCAGGCCGAGCCCGCGTTCCAAATCCTGCTGACAAGGGAGGCCGCCTGGCCTATTGGCGAGGGATACCGCACAGCAGATCGTTTCTATCTGCGGTGCGACATGACATCCGGAAGATCGTGTTTTAAACCGACTGGATCAGCCCGCAGACCTTGTCGACGATCTCCATCTCCATGTCCGGATAGATAGGAAGGCAGAGCACCTGTAGTGCTGCTTCGCTTGCGACCGGCAGGTTCGACGGCTGGGCGGAAGGCAGGCTGCGATACATCGAGAAGCTTGAAATCAGCGGATAGAAATAGCGGCGCGGATGAATGCCGTTTTCCTTCAGTAACTCGTAGAGCCCGTCGCGTGAAATGGGATAGCCAGCGCGGACGAGGATCGGGAAATAAGAGAAGTTGGAGACGGTCTCGCCGGAACGGTCCAGGCATTCAATGCCCGCAACGCCGCGGAGCCGCTCGCGGTATAAACCGTCGATGAGCTCCCGCCTTTCGAGTGCAAACTTGATGTATTTCAGCTGCAACAGGCCGAGCGCAGCGTTGAACTCGCTCATCTTGCCGTTCGTGCCCGGCGCCACCACGGTCACTTCATCGACGTAACCGAAGTTCTTCAGCTGGTCGATGCGGGTCTTCGTCTTGATGTCCGGGCAGATGATGGCTCCGCCTTCGAATGTGTTGAAAACCTTCGTCGCATGGAAGCTCAGGATGGAGAGGTCGCCGTGATTGAGAACGCTTCCCCGTTCGTCTTCCACGCCGAAGGCATGGGCGGCATCATAGATGATCTTGAGATTGTAGAGATCGGCGATCTTCTGGATCGCATCGACGTCGCAAGGGTGGCCGTAGCAATGCACCGGCATGATCGCCGTCGTCTGCTGTGTGATCGCCGCCTCGATCTTCGCTGGATCGAGATTGAGGGTCACCGGGTCGATGTCGACGAAGACGGGCTTTAAGCCGTTCCAGAGAAGCGAATGCGAAGTGGCCACGAAGGAATAAGGCGTGGTGATGACTTCGCCCGTGACGCGGAGCGCCTGAAGCGCCGTCAGCAGCGCAACGGTAGCGTTTGAAAAGAGGCTGATGTGCTTCACGCCGAGATGATTGCAGAGCTCCTGCTCAAGTTGCTCATGGAACGGCCCGCCATTGGTCAGGATGCGATTGCTCCAGATCGCTTCAAGCGAAGGAATGAATTCTTCAAGCGGCGGCAGGCTGGGCTTCGTTACGTAGATCTTTTCGTTTTTCATGACGCCGTCCAGGGTTGGGCCCTATCTCGGAAATGGGCCTGGTACGAACATCAGGGCTTAACCTGTTGCGAAGCTGACCAGCGAAATTCCTGTCAACAGTGTGGCGCAAGCTTCACGTCCAATAGTCGACCCCCATACGAATGCCGTATCGTGAATCACGAAGACGGCAGCCATTCGCGAAGGACGATACCTTGACGATCAATCAGCCCATTTCTTCTTTGCCGGCCGGTCTTCCTGATCTGGCGCTTCTCACGGAGAAAGCTGCCGGGACGGGATCTGTCATTATCTATCAACCTTATCTCGACCCTTCGCAACGCAGCCAGATCGACGCAGCGGCCATGCCGCTCGATATCTCGTTCAATACGCAGGCCACGACCCGCGAATATGAACTCTTCCGCACCCTGTATCAGCATCACGAGGCGATCGGCCTCGGCGACGACGTATTCTGGGGGCTGCTCTCCAGCAAATTCGAGATGAAGTCGGTGACGAGCTTCCCGTCCTTTGTCACGGAGGCGGAAAAGGCCAGGGCAGAAGGTGCGGACGCCTATCTTTACAATCCGCTGATCGGCCACGCGGCGATCTACAGCAACGTTTGGGAACATTCGCTGCTTGGCGGTCATCCCGGCATGGACCCGATCTTCCTGCATATCCAGAACCTCGGCTATCCGATCGCGCCGCCTCAGGACAAGACTGCCTTCGCGTTCTGCAACTATTTCTGCGGCAACCGGAAATTCTGGTCCGGGTATTTCGCCTTTTGCGAACGCATTCTCGAATCGCTGGAACACCAAGCGCGTGCCGGCACGCCGGCGGGTACTGCCTATGCCGGCACGGCTCACTATTCGCGCGATGCCAATGCGAAGATGCGCCCCTTCGTGATCGAGCGCCTGCTCGGGCTTTATGTCCAGCAGGCTGCCGCCTCCGGATTGAAAATCGCCGCCTTCGTGCCGGCCCTTGCCGATTTCGAATGGAAATTTGGTATCCGCCTCGGCCGTCTGCTGCATGGGCTCTTCGCCGCCAAGGAAGCCTTTCTGAAGAGCCTTGACGAGGCGCTCCTGACCTCGTGGCAGGAAGGCCGCCAGCCGCTCATCAAGCAGCCGCATCTGATCTGGATGGCTGATGATCCGCCCGCCTGGATGCCGCGCGGCCAGTTCATCGGCGGCCGCGAATTGATGCGCGCCTATGCTCCGCAGGCATCAGGCGCCACCCCGACGCCGCAGCAGCCGATACGGATGGAAAGGCCCGCTATATCAGCCGCGCCGAAAATCGAGCAGCCGCTCCGCAACCCGCTGCAGCCCTTTGCCGGCGGATGGCAGGCGCACAAGGACCGTCACTGCATCTGGATCGTGACGCCCGAAAACTACAATCACAGCCACGCCTTCGACGAAGTCGCGCTCGGCCTGCAAGGCGCCTTCGAGGAACTCGGCGGCTCGGCACCGATCGTCCGCGACATGAACGCGTTCGCAGGCCGTGCGCCGATCATCTACGGCGGCAATCTTCTCCCCGCCGAAATCGCCGCCCATCTGCCGAAGGACAGCGTCATCATCAACCTCGAGCAGGTGTCCGAGGAAAGCAGCTGGATCAATTCGCGCTATATGTCGATCCTGAGGGCGATGCCGGTGCTCGACTACAGCCCGCGCAACCGCGAAAACCTTGCCGCCAAGGGCATCGATCACGCCGGTGTCCTCGAAATCGGTTACAGCGGTTGCCTGAGCCAAATCCAGCACAACCCCGTCAAGGATATCGACGTCCTCTTCTACGGCTCGATGAACGAACGCCGCCACCATATCCTGAAGACGTTGAACGACAGCGGGCTCAAGGTCGCGCATCTCTTTAACATCTATGGTGCGGAACGCGATGCGGCGATTGCCCGCGCCAAGATCGTCATAAACATCCATCATTATGCGAGTGGCGTTTTCGAGATCGTGCGTATTTCCTATCTGCTCGCCAATCGCGTTTGCGTGCTGACGGAAGGTGATAGCCGCGATCCAGACCTCCAGCCCTTTATCGGCGGCTTGGCAATTGAGCGCTATGACGACATGATCGACCGCTGCTACAAGCTGATCGCAGACGCAGACGAGCGCGATGCCACTGCCGCGACTGGCCTTGCGGCCATGCGGAGCCGCTCGCAGGCGGACATGCTGATGAGCGTCATGAAGGCCGCAGAAAAGGTAAGTCATGCGCATTGAGACCGCAGCCATCGAGGGCATTGTTGCAATCACGCCGCCACGCTTCGGCGATCACCGCGGCTACTTCTCCGAGGTATTCAAGGATGCCTGGTTCCGGGAAAATGTGGCCAACGTCACGTTCATCCAGGACAATGAGTCGCTTTCGGCGCAGGCTGGAACCGTCCGGGGGCTGCATTTCCAGATCCCGCCCTTTGCCCAGGGCAAACTGGTGCGCTGCCTTGCCGGTCGGATCATGGATGTCGTCGTCGATATCCGCGAGGGATCGCCGAGCTTCGGCAGATGGCTCTCTCAGGAACTCTCGCCGGAAACTGGCAAGCAGCTCTGGATACCGGCCGGTTTCGCGCACGGATTTGTAACGATCGAGCCGAACAGCGTTATCAGCTACAAGGTAACCGCACCCTACAGCCCGCAGCATGATCGGGGCATCGCGTGGAACGATCCGATGATCGGCATTCGCTGGCCGTTCGATGAGAGAGAGATAGTGTCGTCCGACAAAGACAAGACACTGCCGCGGCTCGCCGATCTGCCAAGCCATTTTTCTTATTCAACACAGCAACCCAAGGATTGATCGTCGATGCGCATACTGGTCACGGGCGGAGCGGGCTTCATCGGATCGGCATTGGTGCGCCATCTTGTCAGCGAGATCGGCGCCGAGGTGCTGAATGTCGACGCACTGACTTATGCCGGCAATATGGCATCGCTGAAATCCGTCGAATCGGCGCCGAACTATCAATTCCTGCGCGCCGATATCTGCGACCACGCCAGGATGCAGGAAGCATTCGCGTCCTTCCGCCCTGATATCGTCATGCATCTCGCCGCAGAGAGCCATGTCGACCGCTCGATCTCGGGCGCTGCCGATTTCATTCAGACCAATATCGTCGGCACATTCAGCCTGCTGGATGCCGCGCGGCACTATTGGGACGGGCTGGACGCGCGCAGCAAGAGCGCCTTCCGCTTTCTGCATGTCTCGACGGACGAGGTCTACGGCTCGCTCGGCGACGAGGGCCTCTTCGCGGAGACGACGCCTTACGATCCGTCCTCGCCCTACTCCGCCTCCAAGGCCGCGAGCGACCACCTGGCGGTCGCCTGGCACCGCACCTATGGCCTGCCCGTCGTCGTCTCCAATTGCTCCAACAACTACGGCCCGTTCCATTTCCCGGAAAAGCTCATTCCGCTGATGATCCTGAACGCATTAGAGAGCAAGCCTCTTCCGGTTTACGGCAATGGCGCGAATGTTCGCGACTGGCTCTATGTCGAAGACCACGCCCGCGCGCTTTTCACGATCGCATCCAGAGGACGCCCTGGGGAAAAATACAATGTCGGCGGCCGCAATGAGCGCCGGAACATCGATGTCGTTCATCGCATTTGCGCGATCCTCGACAGCGTCTACGCTGACAAAGCACCTCATGCACATCTGATCGCCAATGTCACGGACAGGCCCGGACACGACGCACGCTATGCGATCGATGCCTCGAAGCTCGAAAGCGAACTCGGCTGGAAGGCGCAAGAGACTTTCGAAACCGGCATCGAGAAGACGGTGCACTGGTACTTGGAAAACGAATGGTGGTGGAGGCCGCTGCGCGAGAACGTCTACTCCGGCGAACGCCTCGGCGTTCTCAAAGGACAATAAGCGATGCGCATTGCCGTCACCGGCAAACAGGGCCAGCTCGTTCAGTCGCTGCTCAGACGTGGCGCCGAAACGGACGTCGACATCAGTGCGGTCGGGCGCCCGGAAATGGACCTCGCGAATCCCACAAGCATTGCGGCCGCCTTCTCGGCTCTGCGCCCAGATCTGATCGTCTCGGCCGCCGCCTATACGGCGGTCGACAAGGCCGAGAGCGAAGCCGAGCTTGCTTTCTCAGTCAACGCGACCGGCGCCGGGGCGGTTGCCGAGGCTGCCGCGCGGATCGAGGTCCCGGTGATCCACATTTCGACGGACTACGTCTTCAGCGGCGACAAGGCCTCCGCATATTCCGAAGAGGATGCCACGGCGCCGATCTCCGTCTATGGGCGTTCGAAACTCGCGGGCGAGAAGGCCGTCGCGGCGGTGAACCCGAACCACGTCATCTTGCGCACTGCCTGGGTCTATTCGCCCTTTGGCACCAATTTCCTGAAAACGATGCTGCGGCTTTCCGAGACGCGCGATCATCTTCGCGTTGTCGCCGATCAGACAGGATGCCCGACCTCGGCACTCGACATCGCCGACGCGATTCTTGCGATCGCAACCCGCATCGTAGCGGATCCTGCGCCATCGCTCCGCGGCACCTTTCACCTGACCGGCAGCGGCGAAGCTAGCTGGGCGGACTTCGCCGAAGAGATATTCGCGGAGCTTCATAAATCCGGCGGCAAAAAGGTCGAGGTCGAACGCATCCCGACGGCGGATTATCCGACGGCGGCGATGCGTCCCGCCAATTCGCGTCTCAGCGGCGACAAGCTCGCCAGAACATATGGAATCCGACTCCCGGAGTGGAAGCAGTCCATGATGGTGGTCATGCAAGACCTTTTGAATAAAGGTCTTTAAGGAGATTGGCATGAAGGGAATTATCCTCGCCGGCGGCACAGGCACACGTCTGCATCCGATCACAGAGGCCGTCTCGAAACAGTTGATGCCGGTCTACGACAAGCCGATGATCTACTATCCGCTGACGACGCTTATGCTCGCCGGCATCAGGGAGTTGCTGATCATCACCACGCCTCACGACGTCGAAGCCTTCAAGCGCCTTCTCGGCGACGGCTCGCAATGGGGAATTTCGCTGAACTATGCCGTACAGCCGAGCCCGGACGGCCTCGCCCAGGCGTTCATCATCGGCGCCGACTTCGTGCACGGCGACAGCTCGGCACTCGTTCTCGGCGACAACATCTTCTACGGGCACGGCTTGCCGGAAATCATGAAATCTGGCACGAGTCGTCGCGAAGGCGCGACAGTTTTCGCCTATCATGTCACCGATCCGGAACGCTATGGCGTCGTCGGCTTCGACGAAAAGATGAATGCGCTGTCGATCGAGGAGAAGCCGAAGGAGCCAAAATCGAACTGGGCGGTGACCGGCCTCTATTTCTACGACCAGCAGGTGGTCGATATCGCCGCCAACCTGAAGCCGTCACCGCGCGGTGAATTGGAAATCACCGACGTCAACCGCACCTATCTCGAGCGCGGCCAGCTATTCGTGGAGTTGATGGGCCGGGGCTATGCCTGGCTCGACACCGGCACGCCGGACAGCCTGCACGATGCCGCGGGTTTCGTCAGCACCCTGGAGAAACGCCAGGGCTTCAAGATCGCGTGTCCCGAGGAAGTCGCCTGGCGCATGGGTTACATCTCGCAGGCCGAACTCGCCAAGCTCGCGGAGAAGCTCGGCAAGAGTGCCTACGGCCAGTACCTGCGGAAGCTGTCCCCGGATTGGTGAACTGTCTGGCCGGCCAGACGCGCTGTCCCTTTCAACCCGCATAACTGCAAAATCGACCGCGATTTTCGCAGTTATGCGTTCGTCCGTATGGATCAGACGTTTCCGGCTTCTCGCGCACTCGGAAATTCCGCCAGCCGGGCAGCGTAACGCGCCATGGTGTCGACTTCGAAATTGACAAAATCGCCGGCCTTGCGCTCACCCCAGGTGGTGACGTCGAGCGTGTGGCGGATGAGCAGGACATCGAAATCGGTGCCGTCGACAGCATTGACGGTCAGCGAAGTGCCGTCCAGTGCGATCGATCCCTTGGGGGCGACGAATTTCGCCAGATGTTCGGGCGCACGCAGGCGATAGCGGGTGGCGTCACCCTCCGATGTCACCGAGAGGATTTCCGCCTTGCCGTCGACATGGCCGGAAACGATGTGGCCGCCGAGCTCGTCGCCGATCTTCAACGACCGCTCGAGATTGATGCGGCTTCCTTCTTGCCAGGTGCCGATCGTCGTCAGCCGCAGCGCTTCTTCCCAAGCTTCCACCTCGAACCAGCGGCCATTGCTGCCTTCATCAGGCAGGCCGGTCACGGTCAGGCAGATGCCGGAATGGGAGATGGATGCACCCATATCGATGGTGGAGGGATCATAAGCGGTCGCGACGCGCAGCTTGATGCCCTCCTTCAGGGGGGAAACGGATTCTACTATACCGACATCGGTGACTATTCCGGTGAACATCAAAGCCCTCTTTCATACTCGTCCAGGCGATCGTCGCCAAAGATTCGCGTGCTCATATGCATGAAACCGGATGGTATGTCGGTTGCCTGCAACGGGGATTCAATACCGCCCTCACCGAGGGCGACAGGCGCCTGATAGAGCTGGATGTGGTCGACAAGACCGGCTTCGAGGAATAGCCGCGCCGTCTTTGCGCCGCCTTCGACCAGAAGCGAAGAAATGCCCCGCGTCGCAAGCGCCGGGAGCAGGACCTCGGGGTGATAAGGATTGCAGTAGACAATTTCGACGCCGGCGGCTTCGAGCGCGGTGCGGCGGGAGTCCATGTCGGCGGGGTCAGTGGTCGGCGCCCCAGCATCCGCCCCCAACGGCGAAACCTCTTCCCTCGCCACCACAATCACCGGCACGTCCCGCGCCGTCTGAACCAGCTTGCTCGTCAACGGCAATGCCAGCGCGGGATCAAGGACGATGCGGATCGGCGACTGTGCTTCGAGGCCTGGCGTGCGCACCGTCAAAAGCGGGTCATCTGCTATCGCGGTGCCGATGCCGACGAGGATCGCGTCGGTTTCGGCGCGCAGCGCCTGAACCTCAGCGCGGGCCTCCGGACCTGTGATCGCCACTTGGCCCTTCCCCTCACGGCCGATCATGCCATCGGCGGAAACGGCAAGCTTGAGAGTCACATAGGGGCGGTTCTTCGTTTGGCGGGTGAGATAGCCGGCCAGCGAGCGCCGGCCCTCTGTTTCCAGCACGCCTGGCGTCACCTCGATGCCGGCGTTGCGCAGCATCGCGATGCCGCGGCCCGAGACGCGCGGGTCAGGATCGGTGACGCTGACGACAACGCGGGCAATGCCATAGGCGATCAGCGCCTCTGCGCAAGGTGGCGTCTTACCGTGGTGCGAGCAGGGTTCGAGCGTCACATAAGCGGTGGCGCCACGGGCGAGTTCGCCGGCTTCGGCGAGCGCCTGCGGCTCGGCGTGCGGGCGGCCGCCGAGAGCCGTGACCGCACTGCCGACGACGACGCCGTCACGAACGATCAGGCAGCCGACGGAAGGGTTGGTGGCGGTACGGCCGAGATGCCGGCGCGATAGGCGGATCGCCGCCGCCATGAAACCTTCGTCCTCCGCCGAGACTCTCATGGCTCATCTGTCCAGCGGGTCGCGGGCGATCTTGGCGTTGATTTCGGAAATGACCTTCTCGAAATCCTCGGCAAGCGAGAAATCCCGGTAGACCGAGGCGTAACGCACGAAGCCGACATCGTCGAGGCTCTTCATGGCTTCCAGCACCTGCAAGCCGATTTGCTCGGAGGAGATTTCCGTCTCGCCGGAACTCTCAAGCCGGCGGACGATGCCGGAAACGGCGCGCTCGATGCGATCCCGCTCGACGGGGCGTTTGCGGAGCGCCACTTCGAAGGAGCGCACCAGTTTGTCACGATCGAAGGGCACCTTGCGGCCAGTCTTCTTGATGACCATCAGCTCGCGCAGCTGGACGCGCTCGAAGGTGGTGAAGCGGCCGCCGCAATCCGGACAGATACGCCGACGGCGGATGGACGTGTTGTCCTCCGCCGGACGCGAATCCTTGACCTGGGTATCTTCCGAACCGCAATAGGGGCAGCGCATCGCTACTCCTTACCCCATGTAGCCATACATGGGGAAGCGGTCTGTGAGGTTGACCACCTTGCCGCGCACGGCGGCTTCAACGGCGGCGTTGCCGTCATCGGAATTGGCGACCTTCAGGCCGTCGAGAACCTCGACGATCAAATTGCCGATCTCGCGGAATTCGGCTTCCTTGAAGCCGCGCGTCGTGCCGGCCGGTGCGCCCAAACGCACGCCTGACGTGACGAAGGGCTTTTCCGGGTCGAAGGGAATGCCGTTCTTGTTGCAGGTGATATAGGCGCGGCCGAGAGCTGCCTCGGCGCGCTTGCCGGTGGCGTTCTTCTTGCGCAGGTCAACGAGCATCAGGTGGTTGTCGGTGCCGCCGGAGACGACGTCGAGGCCGCCTGCGATCAGCGTCTCGGCCAGCGCCCGGGCGTTCTTGACGATCTGAGTGGCGTAATCCTTGAATTCCGGCTGCAGCGCCTCGCCGAAGGCGACGGCCTTGGCAGCGATGATGTGCATCAACGGACCACCCTGCAGGCCCGGGAAGACAGCCGAATTGAACTTCTTGGCGAGATCCTCTTCATTGGTGAGGATGACGCCGCCGCGCGGGCCGCGCAGCGACTTATGCGTCGTCGTCGTCGCGACATGGCAATGCGGGAACGGCGACGGATGCTGGCCACCGGCGACGAGGCCGGCGATGTGAGCCATGTCGACCATCAGATAGGCGCCGACGCTGTCGGCGATCTCGCGGAAGCGCTTCCAGTCCCAGATGCGGGAATAGGCGGTGCCGCCGGCGATGATCAGCTTCGGCTTGTGCTCTTCGGCTTTGCGGGCGACTTCATCCATATCGAGCAGGTTGTCGCCTTCGCGCACGCCGTAGGAAACGACGTTGAACCACTTGCCCGACATGTTGACCGGCGAACCATGCGTCAGGTGGCCGCCCGAATTCAGGTCGAGACCCATGAAGGTGTCACCGGGCTGCAGCAGCGCCAGGAACACGGCTTGGTTCATCTGCGAGCCGGAATTCGGCTGGACGTTGGCGAAATTGACGCCGAACAGCTTCTTGGCGCGCTCGATCGCCAGTTCCTCGGCGATATCGACGAACTGGCAGCCGCCGTAATAACGCTTGCCCGGATAACCCTCGGCATATTTGTTGGTCATGATGGAGCCCTGGGCTTCCAGCACGGCGCGGGAGACGATGTTCTCGGAAGCGATCAGTTCGATCTCGTGCCGTTGGCGACCGAGTTCCTTTCCGATCGCGCCGAAAATTTCCGGATCAACGTCCGCAAGCGAGCGATTGAAGAAGGATTCGGTGGAAGCATTGGTCATGGGCGGGCTCCTCAACTGGAATGCGCTGAGGTATTAGCCTTCCGCCGTGGCAAGGGCAATACGAAGAACGACATTTGCTGAGCAAAGCGCGCGCTCCGGCCATTTTGCGACAGCGCGGCGCCGACGAATGGCGGCCGCATGACGAAGCGCCCTGCCCGGCATAAAAAACCGCGCCCTCGAGGCGCGGTTCTCAAAATCACGATGCTGAGGTCGCCGCTTACTGAACCGGCTGTTCCATGCCGGCCGTGGTATCGAGCGCGAGCTCGGCATTGCCGTCCATCTGATAGATGTCGTCGCGAAACTGGACGATGCCGTCGGGCATGCCCCAGGCGGAGATGTAGACGAAATAGACCGGAACTTCGGTGGCGAGCTTGATCGGCGTGTTGACGCCGCTTGCGATCACCTGTTCCATCTGCTGGCGGTTCCAGCCCGGCGTCTCGCGCAGCAACCAGGTCGACAGGTCGCGCACGTTCTGAACGCGGACGCAGCCCGACGATTCGAAACGCATGAGCTTGTTGAACAGGCCCTGCTGCGGCGTGTCGTGCATGTACTCGCCGTTCTTGTTGTAGAAGTTGATCTTCGTCGACGCCATGGCGTTGATCTTGCCCGGGTCCTGGCGAAACATCAGGTTCGGCGCCTCGCCGTTCCAATCGACAGTCTCCGGAGAAACCTCGTTGCCCTTGCCGTCGATCAGGCGGATCGCGTTCTTTTCGAGATATGTCGGATCCTTGCGCATCAGCGGCATGATATCCTTTTCGACGATCGAGCGCGGCGCGGTCCAGTAGGGGTTGAGGATGACTTCGTAGATCTTCGAGTTGACGAGATGCGTCGGTCGGCTCAGACGGCCGACGACCGCGGTGTGGCGCGTCGCAACGCTGCCGTCTTCGACGGCCTCGACATAGGCGGCCGGAATGTTGACCATTAGGTGGCGGCGGCCAAGATCTTCCGGGAAGGTCTGCAGGCGGACCAGATTGGTGTTCAACTGCTGCAGGCGGACATCGGCCGGAATGTTCATCGCCTTCAGCGTGAACTCGCCGAGAACGCCGTCGGACGGCAGGCCGTGACGCGCCTGGAAGCGCTTGACGGCGCCGTCGACATAGGAATCGAAGGCGTTCGACATGCCTGCCTCGCGCGGCAGGTCGCCGGTGATCGCAAGGCGCTGGCGCAGCGCCTGGACGGCGGGAGAGGAAACGCCGAGCTGCAGGCGCTGATCACCGGGATTGACTTCCGGCCAGCCGCCGGCTGCCGCAATCTGCTGATACTGCATGATCGCCTGCTGTGCGCTCGCGACCGATTGGGGACCGAGGATCGGCGTATTGGAAACGACGGCGGTCGCCGTGCGCGAAGCCGCCTTGGCATCGAACTGGTCGTCCCAGTTGCCGCGGCGCGGCGCGTTGATCAGCGTATCGAGCGCCGACTGCGCCAATGCCGGCGCGGCCATAGCGCTGGCTCCAATCGTTGCCGCGGACGCAAGGAAAGCGCGGCGCGAGAGAGCTTCATTTCCGTTTTTCTTCGACATAGTCCCAACCACTGAATGCCGCATGCAAGGAAGCGCGGCGCTTTGCGATATCACTGCGCCGTAACGCAGATCCCTATCCATTCGTTCTCCCGGCACATCGGAAAATCCTGCCCCCGCATCACAAGACTGCGATGCGGAAGCCTGAACGTTCCTGGTCCATTGAAAGCGCCGGTTGCTAACCTTCCGCTGCCACACCAATATGGCCAATTCGTGTTGCCGGGACCGCAGATCGCTGCCGATGGCCGAGTCATCACGCAACGAACCATGTGACGAGGTAAATCGTGCCGGTTAATAACGGCTAAAAAACGGCTTGAATACCGGCCCTTACGCTTGCCTGCCATGCGTTGCAAAGATGCCACGCGGGCGCAAACGGCAAAACCGGACGCGCAGGGAACGCATCCGGTTTTCTTCAACCCTGAAAGGAGGTCGAGGGTCTTAGAGGCGATACATGATCGAGTCGTTCCAGAAGCGGTCGAGCCGCTGGAGCAGCTTGTTCATCTGGGTGAACTCGTCGGTGCCGATGCCGCCGACCTTGTCGATCGAGGCGATGTGGCGTTCGTAGAGCTTGGCGACCGTTTCGGCGATGTCCTGGCCGGTGTCGGTCAGGCTGATGCGGACCGAGCGGCGGTCGATGCGGGAGCGCTGGTGGTTGATGAAGCCGAGGTCGACCAGCTTCTTCACGTTGTAGGAAACGTTGGAGCCGAGATAGTAGCCACGGGAGCGCAGCTCGCCGGCGGTCAGCTCGGAATTGCCGATGTTGAAAAGGAGCAGCGCCTGGATGGCGTTGACGTCGCTGCGACCCTGGCGGTCGAACTCGTCCTTGATGACGTCGAGAAGACGGCGATGAAGACGTTCGACCAGATGAAGGGATTCCATGTAAAGATCACGGATGCCCTGATCCTGCTGGTCACGGAAGTTGGATACCGCCTGCGGCTTGATTTTCGTGTTCATATTGACTGCCTCACTGTTTGTTTGGCGGTGTCGTTTTCTTCCCGCCTTGAGTGAGACCCTATCGAATACATATAAAATTCGACTTAAACCGCAGGCTTAATGGAGCCTTACCGGAAACTCCACGTTGTCTCAGGGTAAATCAACACTTACCTGGCGGCGGTGCCGGCGCTTTTCCAGCCAGAGCAACAGGCGGAATATGCAGTAGACCGCGGCGACCATGAGATGCAGCAGAATGATCAGCTTGTTGGGTCCGAAGATATCAGGCAGCAGGCCATACATCAGGATCTGTCCGCCTGCTGCCAGCACCCAGATAACCGGCCCCCAGGAGACGGTAAGCCAGAGGCCGAGGGAGGCGACGGGGAAAAGCACGGCAAGGCTGGTGCTCGCCACCTTCCACGGCAGGTTCAAAAGATCGAAGCGGCCGGCGCCGACCAAGGAATAGCCGACGAGCATCGCCCAATATTGGAGACCGAACCAGAAGCAGGATACGGCCACCAGCCTCAGGAGGAGGATGAAGAGAAGATCCGCCAGCGTGCGTTTCGGTAGTGTCGGGGATTCGGTTTCCATGGCGCAAACATCGGTTCGGGATCGGATCGTTACAAGCAGTTTTTCCGCCGCGGCCAATCGTCCGGTTTGGATTTTCCGGGCGCCATGATAATGAGCGCTCCGATAAATGGAATGGGCCAGGGACAGATATCATGCAAGATAAGACGCATCTCGTCGACGACATCACCGGCCATCGCCGCATGCGGCGCAACCGCAAGGCGGACTGGACGCGCCGGCTGGTGCAGGAGAACCGGCTGACGGTCGACGACCTGATCTGGCCGATCTTCATCGTGCCGGGTTCCGGCATCATCGATCCGATCCCGGCCATGCCCGGCGTCAACCGCATGAGCATCGACAAGGCCGTCGAGGCCGCCCGCGAAGCGGCCGATCTCGGCATTCCGGCGCTGGCGACCTTTCCCAATATCGAGATGGAGCTACGTGACGAGACAGGCTCGAACAGCCTCGAGGCCAACAATCTGATCAATAAGGCCACGGCGGCGATCAAGAAGGCGGTGCCGGAGATCGGTGTCATCACCGACGTCGCGCTCGACCCCTTCACCAGCCATGGCCATGACGGCATTCTGAGAGACGGCGAGATCGTCAACGACGAGACGGTCGATCAGGTGGCGCGCGCTGCCGTGATGCAGGCCGATGCTGGCGCCGACATCATCGCGCCGTCGGAGATGATGGACGGGCGCATCGGCGCCATCCGCATGGCGCTCGATGCCGCCGGCCACCAGAGCGTCGGCATCATGAGCTATGCAACGAAATTCGCCTCTGCCTTCTACGGCCCCTATCGCGAGGCGATCTCGACAGGCGGCCTGCTGATAGGCGACAAGAAGACCTATTATATCGACCCGGCCAACGGCACCGAGGCGATCCGCGACGCCGCCCTCGACGTCGAGGAAGGCGCCGACATGCTGATGGTCAAGCCCGGCCTGCCTTATCTCGACATCTGCTGGCGGATGAAGGAGGCCTTCGGCCTGCCGACCTTCGCCTACCAGGTTTCCGGTGAGTATACGCAGATCAGGGCGGCAGCGATGAACGGCTGGATCGACGGCGAGCGGGCGATGCTCGAAACGCTGCTGTCGTTCAAGCGGGCGGGATGCGACGGCATCCTCACCTATTTCGCGGTCGAGGTGGCGAAAATTCTCGCAAAGAGGTGATTTCGGGGCGAATGATTGTATTTCGCCCCGCCGACACCATATCAGCGGCGTCGCTTTTGCGAGAGGAGATCGAGATGAGCTACAACCCCAATCCGCTTTATGCCGCACCGGAGGACTGGCGCGCCTATAGCGGCGTGTTGAGCCGCCGTGTGTTTGCCTTCATGCTCGATTACCTCATCGTGGCGCTGCTGTGCATTCCCGCGGCGATCGTTCTGTTCTTCCTTTCGATCGTCACGCTCGGCCTCGGCTTCTTCCTCTACCCTGCCCTCTTCGTCATCGTCGCCGGCCTTTACTTCGGCCTGACCGTCGGCGGACCGAGCCAGGCTTCGCTCGGCATGCGGGCAATGGGGATTGCGATCGTGCGCGTCGATGGACGGCCGATGGATTTCCTGACGGCGATCGTGCATCTGGCGCTGTTCTGGATCCTGAACTCGGTGCTGACGCCGCTCATCCTGCTTGCCGGCCTGTTTATCGAGCGCAGCCGTCTCATCCACGACCTACTGGTCGGCACGGTGACAGTGCGCACTGCCTGAGATCCTGCTGCCTGGGACCTGGTGGCGGAGACGAAAAAACTCTCCGCCTTCCCTGTACCGGGGATCACGATGCTCCATATCCAAGATTAGAAGACTGAAATGAAGGGCGGAGACCGCCGCGCTGTTGACGTTTTCTATTCTTAGGTCATGCTGTCAGAAAACGGCACTGTCTCGACAAGGAAACTTCCGCGACAAATGAATACGCAGACGACGCCATCCCCGCAGTTTTATCTGACGGCTCCGGCTGCGTGTCCGTATCTGCCGCATGAGATGGAGCGCAAGGTCTTCACCCATCTGGTCGGCCCGCGGGCCGCCGAGATGAACGACATCCTCACCCAGGGCGGGTTCCGCCGCTCGCAGAACATCGCTTACCGCCCGGCCTGCGAATCCTGTCGCGCCTGCGTTTCCGTGCGGATTCTCGCCCAGGAATTCGAACCGACGAAATCGATGAAACGGGTGCTTGCCGCCAATTCCGACGTCATCGCCACCGAATTCGCAGCCCAGCCTTCCAGCGAGCAATATTCACTCTTCCGGCGCTATCTCGATTTCCGCCACCAGCAGGGCGGCATGTCCGACATGACCGTGCTCGATTATGCGATCATGGTGGAAGACACGCATGTGAACACGCGAATCATCGAATACCGCCGGCGCGAGGAAGGCTCCGGGCTGGAGGAGCGGCCGAAGGGCGAACTGCTTGCCGCCGCACTCACCGACACGATGAGCGACGGGCTGTCGATGGTCTATTCCTATTTCAATCCGGCGCTCGAGCGGCGTTCGCTCGGCACATTCATGATTCTCGACCATGTCAGGCGCACGAAAGCGCTTGGCCTGCCGCATGTCTACCTCGGCTACTGGGTTCAGGGTTCACGAAAAATGGACTATAAGACCCGTTTCCAGCCGCAGGAGCATCTCACTCCGCGCGGCTGGGAGCGTTTCGACCCCTCCTCCATGCCCGAAAGCACCCACGATTAGAGCCTTTCCCGGTCAGCTTGGAGCATTCTGTTGGCTCAAACGGAGTCGGATGGTCGACCGGCCGGCGCGCGTCGTAGCCCAGATCTACGGCCAAGCCGGCCGGTCGAGCAGGCGGCCCGTTTCAGCCGACCCTCCCCCAGATTTGCCAGGCAAATCTGCAAGACTAAAAAATCGCCGGACGCACTTGTCGCTTCGCCATGGCGAAGCGGTGCGGCCGGTGGGCCGGGCATCTCTAGCCAGGGCAGAGGCGATCGGCTCGGACGTACTTGGGGTATGCCCGTCGCCAATCGCTTCTGCCCTGACGAAAACCTGCTCCGGCAGAATGCTTCAAGCTGACCAGCAAAGGCTCTAAATGCTCCCCACCGCTCTTTCCGATCATCGGAAGGGCCTGCTGCTGACGGCGATCGGCGGGCTGGCGCTTTCCATGGATATCCCGCTCGTCCGCCTTGGCGACGGTGACATCTGGTCGATTCTCGGAATGCGGAGCGCAGCAACGGTCGTCGCCACGCTCGTCATATTAGGAGCAATGCGCCTGGTTTCGGGCAAGTGGCCGGTTCTCGTTCCGGGGCGACCCGGTTTGCTTGCCGGTCTGCTCTACGGTCTCTCTTCCCTCACCTTCGTGCTGGCCGTCTTCAATACGGCCACAGCCAATGTCGTCTTCATCGTCGCCTTCAACCCGATGTTCGGAGCTCTTCTTTCCTGGATTTTCCTCAAGGAGAAGCCTCCGGCCGCAACGCTGGTCGCGATGCTGTTCATGATATCAGGCGTCGGATTGATCGTGAGCGAAGGACTTTCCAGCGGCCATGTTTTTGGCGACGCCATGGCGCTTCTCAGCGCGCTCATTCTTGCCGCAGCCATTACGGTCGGGCGTGCCTCTCGCCGGCAAATGGGCTTCGTGCCGCTGCTTGCCGCCATCCTGCCGGCTGTACTCGGCCTCACGCAGGCTCTGCCCTCAGGGCTTGCCATCGTCCATCCCGGCTGGATCCTCTTCAACGGCGCCATCGTGATGCCGGTCGCCTTCTGGTGCCTGGCGACAGGACCACGTTATCTGTCCGCGCCTGAAGTCGGCATGTTCTATCTCTTGGAAACGGTGCTGGCGCCGATCTGGGTCTGGCTGATCTTTGCCGAAACGCCCGCGACCATGACACTCGTCGGCGGCGGCATCCTGACGGCGACAATCGCCGTGCATTCCCTCTGGATGGCGCGACGCAAGAGCGTCAGGCAAGTCTCATGATGTGACGTTGTCGCTTGCCTGGCCCCATGTCATACAACGATGAAGGAGCGACGCGCTTCCCTTGGGGCTTCAGCGTGCCGCTCAACCGGTAGCCTTCAACTGCTGCTGTTCCAGTTCCCGGCCGAGGGCTTCGACGACATGCGCCCAGCCTTGCCGCGTTTTCTCCTCGTGTGCGGCCCATTCGGCGCACATTTCGTGGGTCAATGTAAGCCGGCTGCCGCCGCCGAGAGGCTCGATGTCGATTTCGACGCGATCGCAATTGTGGTCGTGCTCCTCGACGGAAAAGCTGAAGACCATGCGTTGCGGGCGCTTCAATTCCAGAAAGACGCCCTGATGAAAGGCGTCGCCGGTCGGGCGGCGGTCAACGACGAAGAAACGGCCGCCGACACGCGGGTCGATGTCGGCACGGATGACATGACCATCATCGGTCGCAAACAGGAAGCGGCGGGCAATTTCGGGGTTGAGCCAGGCGTCGTAGACCACAGCGGGCGGGGCCTTGTAGGTCTGGCTGACATGCAATTTGATGGTGCTGGCGGGCATCGATTTTCCTCCGGTAGGGGCACGGGCGCCTTCTCGAGGCGCAACGGACCACAGCCGTTCCGTCCGCCCACGCAACCGGCCTTCTCCTATTTTGATAACAGCAATGAGATAGAGAAGTTCCCACGCCCGCCAAGAGCCGAGCGCGGAATTTAATTCGACAGAAAACCAAGGCGTTACGACGGTCCTTTGCGCGCCTGGACAGGTGCGCGGCGCCGTAAAGCCTCAGCCGGCGAATTTGCCGCTGCGCGGGAAGCCCTTCGGCACGGTGCGGCCGGCGCTAGCGCGATCGCCCAGCCATTCGGCCAGTTCGTCCTTGTTCTTCGTGAAGGTGCGGCCGGCGCTGTCTTCCCAGACGAGGCCGTCTGATATTGCGAAGCAGCGGACGTCGGAAATGCCGCCATCCTTGTAGCGCTGCAGGCGCACGCCCTTGCCGCGCGACATTTCCGGCACCTGCGCGAGCGGGAAGACCAGCAGCTTGCGGTTCTCGCCGACGACGGCAACATGATCGCCGCTAACCGGCACCAGCAGCTGCGTTTCCTCCGGCAGCGCGACATTCATGATCTGCTTGCCTTTGCGCGTATTGGCGACCAGCTCCGCCTCTGGAACGACGAAACCGTTGCCCGCCGTCGACACGATCAGTTGCTTGCGCGCGGAATCGTGGACGAAGGCGGTCAGCACCGCCTGGTCGTTATCCATGTCGACCGTGATACGCAACGGCTCGCCGTGGCCGCGTCCGCCCGGCAGCTTGTCACCACCGAGCGTGAAGGCCTTGCCGCCTGTCGTGACGATCAGGATCTTGTCCGTCGTCTGCGCCGGGAAGGCCACCTTCAAGCCGTCCCCTTCCTTGAAGGTCAGCGTCGCGGTGTCGGCGATGTGGCCCTTCAGGGCGCGGATCCAGCCCTTTTCGGATATGACGACCGTGATCGGCTCCTTCTCGATCATCGCCTGCTGGATCGCCTCTTCATCGGCCTCAGGCGCGTCGGCGAACTGGGTGCGGCGGCGGCCGACCTCGGTCGCCTTGGCGAATTTCTTCTTCACCTCGCCGATTTCCCAGGCAACCGTCTGCCACTGCTTGTCGTCCGAGGCAAGCAGCGCCTCGATCTCGCTCTTTTCCTTGGTGAGTTCGTCAAACTCCTTGCGGATCTCGAATTCTTCCAGTTTGCGCAGGGCGCGCAGCCGCATGTTGAGGATCGCTTCGACCTGATTGTCGGTCAGATCCCATCGCGCCATCATGACCGGCTTCGGCTCGTCTTCCTCGCGAATGATCCGGATCACCTCATCGATGTTGAGGTAGGCGATCAACAGACCGCCGAGGATCTCGAGACGCTTGTCGATTGCGGCCAGGCGGAAGCGCGACCGGCGCTGCAGGACTTCGCGACGGTGGTCCAGCCACTCCTTCAGCACCTCGTTCAGCGCCATGACTTTGGGGATGCGCCCCATGGACAGAACGTTCATGTTGAGCGGAAAGCGGCTTTCGAGCTCCGTCAGCTTGAACATCGATTCCATCAGGATGGTCGGATCGACGCTGCGGGACTTCGGCGCGAGGACGATGCGAATGTCCTCGGCCGATTCATCGCGGATGTCTTCCAGCAGCGGCAGCTTGCGGGCGATCAGCAGCTCGGCGATCTTCTCGATCAGCCGCGATTTCTGCACCTGAAAGGGAATTTCGGTGATGACGATCTGATAGCCGCCGCGACCGAGATCCTCCGTCTGCCATTTCGCCCGCACGCGAAAACCGCCGCGGCCGGTGCGGTAGCTCTCGATGATGCTGTCGCGGCTGTCGATGATAATGCCGCCTGTGGGGAAATCCGGGCCGGGAATGAATTCGACGAGCTTTTCGATGGTCGCATCGGGATGCTTGATCAGATGCAGGGCGGCGTCGCAAAGCTCATGCGCATTGTGAGACGGGATCGAGGTCGCCATGCCGACGGCGATGCCGGAGGAGCCGTTGGCGAGCAGGTTCGGGAAGGCGCCGGGAAGCACGACCGGCTCGGAATTCGATTCGTCGTAGGTGTCGCGGAAATCGACCGCATCCTGATCGATGCCTTCGAGCAGCAGTTCGGAGACCGCCGTCATCTTCGATTCGGTGTAACGCATGGCGGCGGGGCTGTCGCCGTCTATATTGCCGAAATTGCCCTGGCCGTTGACCAGCGTATAACGCTGCGAGAAATCCTGGGCGAGACGGGCAAGCGCGTCGTAGATCGACTGGTCGCCATGCGGATGGTAGTTACCCATCACTTCGCCGACGATCTTGGCGCATTTTCTGAAGGCCGAAGTGGGCCTCAGCCCCATCTCGTTCATCGCGTAGACGATGCGGCGATGGACAGGCTTCAGCCCGTCGCGCACGTCAGGCAGCGCGCGGTGCATGATGGTCGACAGCGCATAGGCAAGGTAACGCTGCTCGAGCGCCGCCTTGAGGTCGACCGGCTGGATGTTGTCGTCGTCTCCGCCGGAAGGCGGCAAAATCTCTTGTCCCATGGGCCTTGACTAGCCCAGAAGTGGCCGGCGGGCAAGGAATCCGGCCTATTGCAGCTGTGGATGAAGTCTTGGGGGCGACATCAAAGGATGAGACAAACGTTCCGCCGCAATTTGGACTTCGTTTGCCGTTCCCTTCAACAGAAATTTAGAAGTCCGCAAATATAAAGCGGCCCCAATCCGTAGTAGCGTAACTGCAGATTTCCAAACCGCCACACGCCACCAGAGGAATCACCCTTATGAACATTTATCGGACAACGCGGCTGATGCTGTCGGGCGCAGCCTTTTTCTCGCTCGCCGGCTCGGCCTTGGCCCTCGACGGCAATGATCTGCTGAAGAAGCTCAATGCCGCCTATGCCGCACAGGGCGGAACGATTTCGGCTGACGGCGTCGATATCAATGGCACCACCGTGACCTTGAAGAAAGTCAGCATCAAACCGGCCGGCAACGAGAGCTTCGCCATCGGCGAAGTCACCCTGTCCGGCGTGGAGGAAGATGAGGAAGGTGGCTATTACATCGAAGAGGCCGCCTTCCCCGATATCAACACGACGAAAGACGGCGTCACCATGACCGCACAAGAGCTGACGCTCGGCGGCATTTCCATTCCGGCGACAGCCGGCGGCGACAGCCTCGACACAATGATGCTCTACGAAACCGCCCATACCGGCCCGCTGAAGGTGGTCAAGGACGGCGCGGAAGTGTTCTCGCTACTGCAAAGCGACATGAACCTGACGCTGCGCGAGGACGAATCCGGCTTCGATTTCGACGGCGCCTTCAAAAGCATGAAGGCCGATCTCACCAAGGCCGAAGATCCGCAGGGCAAGGATGCGATCGAGAAGCTCGCCCTGCAGCACGTCCAGGGCGACATCACCATGAAAGGCGCCTGGGAGCTCGGGCCCGGCACGTTCGACGTTTCGGAAATCGCCTTCGACTTCACGAACATCGGCAAGCTCAACCTCGGCTTCAAGATCTCCGGCTATACGATGGCCTTCATGAAATCACTGCAGGATGCGGTGAAGGAATCGGAATCCAATCCGAACACGGAACAGTCGCAGCAGGCGCTCGGCCTTGCCATGCTCGGCCTGATGCAGCAGCTGTCCTTCGAGGGCGCTCACGTGCGCTTCGAAGATGCCTCGATCACCAAGCGGGCGCTCGATTACGCCGGTTCGCAGCAGAACATGTCAGGCAAGCAGATGGCGGATTCGCTGAAGGCGATGACGCCGATCATGCTGGCGCAGCTCAATATCCCGGAACTGCAGAACGCCGTTTCGGCCGCCGTCAACACCTTCCTCGACGACCCCAAGAGCTTGACGGTGAAGGCCGCTCCTGAAAAGCCGGTGCCGTTCCCGACGATCGTCGGCGCCGCGATGGGCGCTCCGAACACGCTGCCGCAGGTGCTCGGCGTCAAGGTTTCGGCCAACGACTGATCGCTCAAATTGCAAGAAAGGGCCCGACAGTTCCGCTGCCGGGTCCTTTCTTGTTTCAAATCAAACGATCCGCGCAGACAAAAAGCCCGGCGTTTGCGGCCGCCGGGCTTTTCTGTTCGACGCTGAGCCGAACTCAGTCCTTCTTGACCGGCGGGATCGGCCGGATCGAAAGCTCGCGCAGCTGCGTCGGGGTTGCCGGGGTCGGCGCGCCCATCAGCAGGTCCTGGGCCTGCTGGTTCATCGGGAACAGCGAGATCTCACGCAGGTTCTTGGCGCCGACGAGCAGCATGACGATTCGGTCGATGCCGAAGGCGGCGCCGCCATGCGGAGGCGCGCCGTACTGGAAGGCGCGGTAGAGGCCGCCGAAGCGGTCCTCGACGTCCTGCTGGCTGAGACCGACCTTCTCGAAGGCGGCGACCATGGTTTCCGGCGACTGGTTGCGGATCGAACCCGAGGCGATCTCGAAGCCGTTGCAGACGGCATCGTACTGGAAGGCCTTGATCGTCAGGGGATCCTGGTTCCTGAGCGCATCGAGGCCACCCTGCGGCATCGAGAACGGGTTGTGGGCGAAATCGACCTTCTTTTCCTCGTCGTTCCATTCGAAGAATGGGAAGTCGACGATCCAGCAGAGCTCGAAGCGGTCGCGGTCGACGAGGTTGAGTTCTTCGCCGGCCTTGGTGCGGGCCTCACCCGCAAACTTGTAGAATTTTTCCGGCTCTCCGGCGACGAAGAAGCACGCGTCGCCGTCACCAAGACCAAGTTGGGTCCGGATCGCATCGGTGCGCTCCTCGCCGATGTTCTTGGCAAGTGGTCCGGCGCCTTCGAGCTTCTCGCCTTCCTTGCGCCAGAAGATGTAGCCGAGGCCCGGCTGGCCCTGGCTCTGCGCCCAGGCGTTCATGCGGTCGCAGAAAGCACGCGAGCCGCCTGTCTTGGCCGGGATCGCCCAGACCTGGACCTTCGGGTTGGAGGCGATCATGCCGGCGAAGACTTTAAAGCCCGAGCCGGCGAAATGTTCGGTCACCGCTTCCATGACGATCGGGTTGCGCAGATCGGGCTTGTCGGAGCCGTATTTGCGGATCGCCTCGTCATAGGGGATGCGCGGCCATTCCTTGGTGACCGGCTTGCCTTCGGCAAACTCTTCGAACACCTTGGTCATCAGCGGACCCATGGTGTCCCAGACGTCTTCCTGGGTGACGAAGCTCATTTCGAGGTCGAGCTGGTAGAATTCGCCAGGCAAGCGGTCGGCGCGCGGGTCTTCGTCACGGAAGCACGGCGCGATCTGGAAGTAACGGTCGAAACCTGCGACCATGAGCAGTTGCTTGTACTGCTGCGGCGCCTGCGGCAGAGCGTAGAAGGTGCCGGGATGAATACGGCTCGGCACGAGGAAGTCGCGCGCGCCTTCGGGCGAGGAGGCTGTGAGGATCGGCGTGGTATATTCGGTAAAGCCCGCGCCGCCCATTTCACGGCGCATGGCCGAAATCACCTGGGTGCGCTTGACGATGTTTTTGTGCAGGGTTTCGCGGCGAAGATCGAGGAAGCGATACTTGAGGCGAACGTCTTCCGGATAATCAGGCTCACCGAAGACCGGCAGCGGCAATTCCTTGGCGGCGGAGAGCACTTCGATCTCCTGCGCGTAGAGCTCGATCTCGCCGGTCGCCATGTTCTTGTTGACGGTCTCTTCGGTACGGGCTTTGACGAGGCCGTCGATGCGGATGACCCATTCGCCACGCACGGTTTCCGCCGTCTTGAAGGCAGGGCTATCCGGGTCGGCGACGACCTGGGTGATGCCGTAATGGTCGCGAAGGTCGATGAAGAGAACGCCACCATGGTCGCGAACGCGATGGACCCAGCCGGCGATGCGGACGGTCGAGCCGACATCCGTCTTGCGGAGGGCGGCGCATGTGTGGCTGCGGTAGCGATGCATGATCTCAAATCCTGGCATGTGGCTGAAGACGGCAGCAGGGGTTCGAAGACCCTCCCGCGCCGACAAGAAAATCGGGCGGAAAAGCGCATGGACGCTCCGATTTGTCAAGGCTTGGCGCCCCCGCCCCTGGGTTTGGCATGCGTTTATGGCAAGGCTGCGACCCGCAGGCTGCGGCAGTTTGGCCGCGTTTCCCATATTGATGAAGATGCGGCTCAACTTTAAAAGGATCAGCATTCCCATCCTGGAGCCTCCGCATGCCTCTGCTGACCCGCCGCAACATTCTGAAGGCATCCGCCGTCGCGGGCGCATATGGCGCAGGCATGGCCGTTGCGGGCAAATTCGGACTGGCCGAGGCGGCGTCGGAACCGCAGCTGCTGACGGCTGTGAAAACCGAGGCCATCCTGACCGAGGCGGGTCCGACTCGGGATGTCATGAGCTGGGGCCATGACGGCATGCCGCCGGTTCTGAGAATGACCAAGGGGCGGCCCTACGCGGCAAGGCTGAAGAACGGACTCGATGAGCCGACGACGATCCATTGGCACGGGCTTCGTATCGACAACCGCATGGATGGCGTGCCCTTCGTGACGCAGCCCTATATCTATACCGGCGACAGCTTCGACTATGCCTTCACGCCGCCCGATGCCGGCACCTTCTGGTACCATCCGCATTGCAACACGCTGACGCAGATGGGACATGGCATGACCGGCATGCTCGTCGTCGAGGATCCGGCTGATCCGGAATTCGATGCCGAGGTGTTGCTCAATCTGCGCGACTGGCGTCTCGGAGGCGACGGGCAGTTCATCGCGCCCTTTCGGCCGCGCGACGCTGCCAAGAGCGGCACCTACGGCACGGTGCGCACGGCCAACTGGCGCCAGGAGCCGCAATATGACGCCCCGGCCGGCGGGTTGGTGCGGCTGCGCATTGCCATCACCGACGTGACGCGCATCTTCTTGCTGAAGATGGCGGGCGCAGATGCGACCGTCATCGCAATCGACGGCAATCCGGTGCCGAAACGCTTCCCCCTCGACCTCCTGCAGATCGGGCCGGGCCAGCGGCTCGATCTTGTGGTGCGCATGCCGGACGATGAAGGCGCCGTCGCGACACTGGAAGACATTCGCGGCACGGCGCCGAAGACGATCGCCAGCCTGCGTGCGGTCGGGGCATCGCTGAAGCGCGACATCGGCGATCTCGGGCCTCTTGGCCAGAATCCTGTTCCGAAGGCCGATCTTTCCGTTGCCGAACAGATCCCGCTGGTGTTGAGCGCCACTGCGGAAAATGCCGCCGTGGAAAGCATCTGCGGCACGCTCGGCTACAGCTTCTGGGCGATCAACAAGGTGCCGTGGCCCGGAGACACGCCCGATCCGACGGCGCCGCTGGCGGAACTGAAGCTCGGCAGAAGCTATGTCTTCAACCTCGAGAACACCACGCCGCACGCGCATCCGATCCATCTGCACGGGATGAGTTTCACGGTGATCTCCTCCTCGGCGCGGGAGGCGATGCCGCTGGTGTCCGACACCTACCTCGTCCAGCCGGACGAGAAAGTGCAATTGGCTTTTGTCGCCGACAATCCCGGCGACTGGGTGCTGCATTGCCACATCATCGAACATCAGAAGACGGGAATGACCAGCTATATCAGAGTGAGCTGAAGCATTCCCTGTGCCTCAGTTTGGACGTGATTCTTCTTCAGCAATGCTTGAAGCGTATGCTGTTGTATTGACATATCGAAGCGAAAGGAGAAGGAAGGTTCAACCAACCTTTTCCTTGCGAATGAAATGATATGATCGAAACCACCGCCGATTTGGCGGCCGCCTGCAAAGAGCTGGCCAAGTCCGACTTCATCACCATCGACACCGAATTCCTGCGTGAGACGACGTTCTGGCCGGAGCTCTGCCTGATCCAGATGGCAAGCCCGACATTGGAAGTACTCGTCGACCCGCTGGCGAAGGGCATCGATCTCGCTCCCTTCTTCGAGCTGATGGCGGACACCAAGGTGTTGAAAGTCTTTCACGCGGCGCGTCAGGACATCGAAATCATCTTCAATCGCGGCAATCTCATTCCGCATCCGATCTTCGACACGCAGGTCGCCGCCATGGTCTGCGGTTTCGGCGACAGCGTCTCCTATGACCAGCTGGTCAGCCGCATCAAGAACGTCCATATCGACAAGTCGTCGCGCTTCACCGACTGGAGCCGCCGGCCGCTCTCCGAAAAGCAGCTGGAATATGCGCTGGCCGACGTCACCCATCTGCGCGACGTCTACCTGTCGCTGAAGGCGGAACTCGATCGCGAAGGCCGCACGTCGTGGCTGCGCGAGGAAATGGACATTCTCGAGGCGCGCGAGACCTACGACATGCATCCCGACGACGCCTGGCAGCGTCTGAAGATGCGCCTGCGCAAGCCGCAGGAGCTGGCAATCCTGAAATACGTCGCCGCCTGGCGTGAGCGCGAGGCGCGGGCCCGCAACGTGCCGCGTTCGCGCGTTTTGAAGGACGATGCGATCTATGAGATCGCCCAGCAGCAACCCAGGGATTCCGAAGCGCTCGGCCGCCTGCGCACCATTCCGAAGGGCTGGGAGCGTTCGGCCGCCGGGACGGCAGTCGTCGAAGCGGTCAATGCGGCGCTCGCCCTTCCGAAAGCCGAGATGCCGCATGTGCCACGTCAGGCACAGGCCCCGGAGGGCGCAGCTGCCGCCGTCGAACTCTTAAAGGTGCTGCTAAAGCTGATCTCGGAAAAACATGGGGTGGCGCCGAAGGTGATCGCCAACAGCGAGGATCTCGACAAGATTGCCGCCGATGGCGAGAAGGCCGATGTCGCTGCCCTGCACGGCTGGCGGCGCGATCTTTTCGGCGAGCCGGCGCTGCAGCTGATCCAGGGCCAGATCGGATTGCGATTCGCCGGCCGGAAGGTTGAAACCGTCGCACTCTGACACCAAATCGAATTCGCTCAACGCCTTTTTCCCAACCGAAAACAATGGCGGAGACACTGCGAAGCGAAGGGCGCGGCATGCGGGAAATTTCTCCGACGCAGAACTGGATCCTGATCGTCATCGTTCTCGCGGCGAGCGGCGTCGTCTATGATTCGATGTTCTATTCGGAGCAGACGCCGGTCGTCGGGGCGATCTTCGCGCTGTTCATCGGCATGCCGATCATTGCCTTCGAGCGCAAGGTGCTGTTCCGCGGACTCTACAGACGCATCCAGAAGCTACCGACCTTCGCCTTCATCATAACCGAACTGGCGATCTACGAAATCCTGATGAGCATTGGCTTTGCCTGCGCCGGGCTGCTGCTTCGCTCGGTCGGCGTGCTGAAGCCGACGTCGCTCCTCGATCTCGTCATCATGCCGTTCGACGTCTTCCTTTATGCACTAGTCGTCTGCTTGGCGCTGATCTTCATCCTGCGCGTGCGCGAACTGCTCGGCCGCGAAGTATTCACCAGCATGCTCATCAGCCGCTATCGCAATCCGGTCAAGGAAGAGCGGGTCTTCCTGTTCATCGATCTCGTCGATTCGACGGCTTTTGCCGAAAAACACGGCGACCTCAGGGCGCAGCAGCTGCTGAGCTCGCTGTTTGCGACTTTCGCCGAGCCGGTCAGACGCCACAAGGGCATGATCAACGACTATGTCGGCGATGCGGCGATCATTACCTGGCCGCTGGCCCGCGGCGTCAAGGATGCGCGCTGCGTTCGCTGCATCTTCGATATCCTCGCCGATATCGAAGCCAATGCCGCCGGCTGGCGGAAAAATTACGGCCAGGTGCCGAAGCTTCACGTTGCACTTCATGGCGGCGAGATCATCACGGCGGAAGTCGGCGTCGACCACCACAAGATCAGCTATTTTGGCGATACGGTGAATACGACCGCCCGGCTGGAGACGCTCTGCCGCAGCCTGAACCGGCAGGTGCTGATCTCCGCGGAGCTGGCCCGGCGCATGACCTTTCCCGATGACATTTCCTGCGAGGATCTCGGGATCCATGCCGTCAAGGGACGCGGCCAGACACTCGGCGTCATGGCGCTGTCCTCGCGTGCGGTGACCGTTCTGAACACGCCCGCAGTCGTTCTGCACGGCTGAGCAAGTCCATTTATCACCCGTCACCAAAGCTTCACCCAACCGTCAATTCGCTGACACGGAAGCCCTGTTAAGCGGAAGCCATTCGCATCCGTCCATGGGGATATTATGAAGAACGTCCTTTTTGCTTCCGTATCGCTTTTCATCCTGATTGCCGGCCCCGTTTCGGCCGACCAGCAGCAGTTCCCGGCCAAGCTCACCGGCCAGGCGATCCTGCCAGCCAATACCATGGTTCCGGCTCCGGCCGACGCCCCCGAATTTCTCAAGCATTCCGGCAAGTTCACGACGCCGGACCGCAAGCGCAGCGAAGCTCTCGGCGCCGTTCCAGGCAAGGACGGCGCGCGCGTGACCGACCTCAAGCTTCCGTTCGACGGCCAGCCGATCCAAGGTTTCTCAGGCATCAAGACGATGGCTGACGGGACCTTCTGGACGCTCTCCGACAACGGCTTCGGTTCGAAAGCCAACTCTTCCGACTCCATGCTGTTCCTGCATCAGATGAAGTTCGACTGGACTGCCAACAAGGCTGAGGTCGTCAAGAACCTCTTCCTCTCCGATCCAAACAAGATCGCCCCGTTCCCGCTCGTGCTCGAAGGCACGGAAAAGCGTTACCTTACCGGCGCCGACTTCGACATCGAATCGATCCAGCCGGATGCCGACGGCTTCTGGCTGGGCGACGAGTTCGGTCCCTATCTCCTCAAGGTCGATACCGAAGGTCGCCTGACGGACGTGATCCCGACGATGCTCGACGGCAAGCCGGTGCTTTCGCCCGACAACCCGCTGATCCAGCTGCCTGGCAATCCGGCCGCCAAGATGCCGGTCTTCAACCTGAAGCGCTCCGGCGGCTTCGAAGGCCTTGCCATGTCGAAGGACGGATCCAAGCTCTACGGCCTGCTCGAAGGCGCCATCTACGAGGATGACGGCACGATGGAAACGGCTGACGGCCATACGGCCATCCGCGTCATAGAATTCGACGCTGGCTCCAAGAAGTGGACAGGCCGCAGCTGGCTTTATCCATTCGAAGACAAGGGTGTATCGATCGGGGATTTCAACATGCTCGACGACTCCACCGCTCTCGTCATCGAGCGCGACAGCGGCGCCGGCACCAGCGACAAGGCCTGCTCCGACCCGAAGCAGCCGAAGCCGGATTGCTTCGAAGCTCCGGCGGTGCTGAAGCGCGTCTACAAGATCGAATTCAACGACGCCAACCTCGGCAAGGCCGTCCGCAAGATCGGTTACATCGATCTCCTTGATATTCAGGACCCCGACAACAAGAAGCAGGCCGGCAGCAAGGATGACGTCTATGACATGCCGTTCGTCACCATCGAAAACGTCGACCGCGTCGACGCCACCCACATCATCATCGGCAACGACAACAACCTGCCCTTCTCGGCCGGCCGCGCTGTCGACAAGGCCGACAATAACGAGTTCAGCCTGCTCGAGGTTGGCGAGTTTTTGAACGCGAAGTGAGCAGAAAATCCTGAGGACATCCGGAGGGTGGTGCGGTCAGCGCCGCCCTTTTGCGTATGGCACTACTTCGACCTCCCTCATTCCTGTGCTCGTCACAGGAATGAGGGAGTGCGAACGGTCCGCACCGCGGGAAGAGCCCGCGGAAAGAATGCCTCTCTACTCGAACCGAAACGCCAGCCTCTTGTTCGTCAACCGCGACAGCTGCTGCAGGCGGCCGTCCAGGCGCTCGCCGGCGAAATCGCGGTATTCCGGCGGCACGACGAATTCGAGGTCGAAGTCCGGATTCGACGATTTGCGGAAGGTCAGGTGCTTGACGATGCCGGGCATGGAGGCCGAGAAGAGATAGACGACACGCAGCATGCCGCCGAGCAGTTTGGCGCGGTCGATGAACTGAGGGGTGGCGATCTGCGCCAGCGGACCGGTGGCGCCGTCGTCGTGCAGGCCCTCGAAACGGTAATAATTGGTGAGCGCGATGAAGGCGCGGCCGGGATGGCTGATGCCGACGAAGGAGGAGTGGGCGATGACGTTCAGTGCCTGCAGGCCACGATAATCAGGATGGGCGCGCCAGCTGATATCGGCAAGCAGGCAGGCGGCCTGACGATAGCGGCTTTCCTCTTCGGTTTCCTGGACGCCGAACAAGGGCATCATGCGGCCGGTCCATTCCGCCAGTTCGCGGGCATGCTCGGGCGAACGGGCACGCAGGATCGCTAGTTCGCCAGCGGCAGCCAACAACGGATCGGCGCGGCGCTCGGCCTCAGACAGCAGCGAATAGAGATAACCCTCGCGCACGCCCTGTGCCGAGAAGGAGATCACCGACGGCTTCATGACGCTCAAGACTTCCTTCATGGCGATGGCGCCGAAAGGCAGCAGCGAACGGCGATGCTTCGAGACGGCCTGGAGGGCCGGTTCCTTGGAATCGCGCGCGGTCACCACCTGATCGAGGAACAGCATCATCGCTTCGAGGGATACCTCATAGCCCTGCATCATATGCAGCGGATAATGGGTGATCTCCATGTGCAGCTTGGCGATATTTCGCCAGGTGCCGCCGACGGCATAGAAGGTGCGCCCCTCGCCTTTCGCCAGGAGTTTTGCCGTCTTCACCTGCTTGCGGGCAAAAGTTCGCGCCTTGGAGAGCGAGCCGCCGGCATATTCCGACAGGCGCAGACCGCCGAGCGGCAGCGTAATGCCCTTGCCGACCTCCTTGCCCTTGATGTCGATCAGTTCAAGAGAACCACCGCCGAGGTCGCCGGCAATGCCGTCAGGATTGAAGAAGCCACTGATGATGCCGAGCGAGGCGAAACGAGCCTCCTCCTCACCTGAAAGCACCCGGACGTGGCGCTGCAGGATCGTCTCCGCCTGATGGATGAAGTCGGGGCCGTTGCTCGCCTCGCGGGCGGCGGCCGTCGCCAGCACATACATGGTAGCGGCCCGCGCCTGATCGGACAGGGCCTTGAAACGGTGGAGCGCTGCCAGAGCCCGGGCGACGCTCTCTTCATCCATCTTGCCGGTGATGGCTATGCCCTTGCCGAGGCCGCAGAGGACCTTTTCGTTGAAGAGGATCGTAGGCGAACGGGACAGGCCTTCGTAGACGACAAGACGAATGGAATTCGATCCGATGTCGACGACGGAGACCGGGGCGATCCCTGGAAGGCGCCCCTGGGCTTCAGATTCAACCATATGGTCCAGTTTTACTTGTTGTTGCGGCCTTCGAGCAGGCCGGCGATCAGTTTCGGCGCGCTTGATTTCAGAGCTTCACCACGGCCTGACAGGCTCGGATTGGTCATGAAATACTGCTGCGCATTGAACGGCTCCTCGCCCCTGCGCACTTCCATGCGCCGCGACGTACCGTCGGGCAATATCTCGTAGCTTTGTTGATTGTCAATCACGTTGCCGAGCATAATCTGTGACAAGACCTGCTCATGAACAGTCGGATTCGTCAACGGAACCATGGTCTCGACGCGGCGGTCGAGATTTCTCGGCATCATGTCGGCAGAACCGATGTAGACCAGCGCCTTGTCCGACGGCAGGCCATAGCCGTTGCCGAAGCAGAAGATGCGGCTGTGTTCGAGGAAGCGGCCGACGATTGATTTGACGCGGATCTTCTCCGAGAGACCGGGCAGCTGCGGACGCAGGCAGCAGATGCCGCGCACGACGAGATCGATTTCGACGCCGGCATGGCTGGCGCGATAGAGCGCATCGATGATGTCGGGGTCGACAAGCGAGTTCATCTTCATCCAGATCGCCGCCGGCGCGCCGTTCCTGGCATGCTGAATCTCTTCCTCGATGTGACGCAGGATGCGCGAGCGCAACGTATAGGGCGAGACGGCGAGCTGCATGCCCTCTTCAGGTTCGCCATAGCCGGTGATGAAGTTGAAGATATTCGCCATGTCGTGGGCAATGACGGGATTGCAGGTGAAATAGGAGAGATCCGTATAGATCTTGGCGGTGATCGGGTGGTAGTTGCCGGTTCCCAAGTGACAATAGGTCCTGAGCTTCCCTTCCTCGCGGCGGACGATCATCGACATCTTGGCGTGGGTCTTGAGCTCGATGAAGCCGAAGACGACCTGCACGCCGGCGCGCTCGAGATCGCGCGCCCAGCGGATATTCGCCTCTTCGTCGAAGCGGGCCTTGAGCTCCACCAGCGCCGTCACCGACTTGCCGGCCTCGGCGGCGTCGACCAGAGCGCGGACGATCGGGCTGTCGTTCGAGGTGCGGTAAAGCGTCTGCTTTATCGCCAGAACGTCAGGATCGCGCGCAGCCTGGAGAAGGAACTGGACCACCACGTCGAAGGATTCATAAGGGTGATGGACGACCATGTCCTTCTCGCGGATCGCGGCGAAGCAGTCGCCGGCATGTTCGCGGACACGCTCGGGAAATCGCGCATTGTAGGGCTGAAACCTGAGATCGTCGCGCGGCGCCTTGGTGATCTCCGACAGAGTGTTCAGCGCCAGGAGCCCCGGCAGAACGGCGACGCGATTTTCGGGGATGCTGAGCGCCTGCACGACGAACTGACGCAGCGAGGCCGGCATTTCCGAATCGGTCTCGATGCGGATGACCTTGCCGCGACGGCGGCGCTTGAGTGCCGTTTCGAAGAAGCGCACGAGATCCTCGGCCTCTTCCTCGACTTCGATATCACTGTCGCGGATGACGCGGAACGTACCGGAGCCCTGCACCTCGTAACCCGGGTAGAGCCTATGGATGAAGATGTTCGCGACGTCTTCCAGCGTGATGTAGCGGATCGTGTTTCCATCGTCGGGCAGCCGGACGAAGCGGTCGAGCGCCGGCGGCAGGCGCAGCAGCGCCGTCATCGGCTCGCGGCCGTTCTTGCTGACGAGCTGCAGGCCGATCGAGAAGCCAAGATTGGGGATGAAGGGGAACGGATGGGCCGGATCGATGGACAGCGGCGTCAGCACCGGGAAGATCGCCTGTTCGAATTCGGAGGCGAGCCACTGGCGGTCTGCATCGCTCAAGGCGCCCGGGCGCACGATCAGAATGTCTTCCTTGGCGAGGTACTGCTGCAGCACAGCGAGCGAAGCCTGCTGCTCCATCTGCAGATGGTCGATCTCCTGCAGGATCGAATCGAGCTGTTCGGCCGGTGTCTTGCCGTCGGGGCTGCGGATAGCGATGTTCTGGCGCACCTGGCCCTCGAGGCCGGCGACGCGCACCATGAAGAACTCGTCGAGGTTGGCCGCCGAGATCGACAGGAAGCGGACGCGCTCGAGCAGCGGATGTTCGGTATTCAGCGTCTCTTCCAGGACACGGCGGTTGAACTGCAGCCAGGAGAATTCACGGTTGATGAAGCGCTCGGGGCTTGCCAGCAACTCGTCCAGCGGGGGGATATTGTCGTTGGTTTCCGGAGTGAGTTCCTGATGTTCTGCGACTGCGCTGTCCATGGTCGGCTTACCCCGTTTTCAATCGCGATGGCAATTATATCAGTTTCACGACGGAACTGTGACAGTCAATCGGCCGGCTCCGAATTTCCCAATTCATTCAATACTTCAGCGGCAAGAGTGCGGGTGATTTTCGTGCCCCGCGACAGGGCCAGCCGGTCGAGCCGTTCGACGATTGTCTGGGCCGCGTTCAGCGACCGCTCCATCCGGTTGACGATATAGAGCACGAGTTTGTCATCTATATAAAGCTGCCGGTCGGCGAAGAGCTTGACGATCACCTGCGACAACAGGGCTTCATCCGGCTCGCCGATCTCGACGACGGTGGCGGCCTTGAGGCGAGAGCGCAGATCCGGCAGCAGAACCGGCCACGACATCGGCCAGAGACGGCTTGTCATCAGCAGGCTGGTGCCGTTTTCGCGCACGCTGTTGATGACATGGAAGAGCGTGTTGTCGTCGAAGCCGAGACGATCGGCATCCTCGAACAGGACAGGGCCGTTCGCCGCCCTGACCGCGGCATTGGAACCGGCCTTGGGGTGAATGATCTCCGCTCCGCTGTGTTCTCTCCAGATGCCGGCCAAGTGCGATTTTCCCGAGCCGACCGGGCCGGCAAGGATAACGACCGGCGACGCCCATGCGGGCCACGCATCGACGATCGAGACGGCGGCGGCGAGACGCTCCGAGATCAGGAGATCGTCGCGCCCGCTTGCGGCATCATGCGAAAACACCAGCGGCAGCTGCTCTTCGGCCTTGCGCTTCGGATCAGCGTTCTTCACGTCATTCATTGGGTACTGATTTCGTCTTCCGGGCGTGGCCGTCTGCTGACCCGCCAAAATAAAGATCGCTCTGAAGGTAACGCGAAAGCGCGAAGCGGACAAGGACGCCGACGGCGGCGGCAGCCGGCACGGCGACCAGAAGCCCGACGAAGCCGAAGAGCGCGCCGAAGGCAAACAGTGCAAACATCAGCCAGACCGGATGCAGGCCGACGCTGGAGCCGACGAGCTTCGGCTGCAGGATGTTGCCTTCGAAAAACTGGCCGCTGAAGAAAACCACGAGCACAAGTCCGATCCAGGGATAATCCGGCCAGAACTGCACGATTGCCACGCCAACGGCAAGAACGAGGCCGACCAGCGAGCCGACATAGGGAATGAAACTGATCATGCCGGCGAAGAGGCCGATCAGCAGGCCGAAGTTCAGCCCGACGAGGGAAAGGCCGGCGGCATAATAGATGCCGAGGATAAGGCAGAGGGAGCCCTGACCGCGGATGAAGCCGGCGATCGCCTGATCGATCTCGCTGGCGATCTGGCGGACATCGCTGACGTAATCGCGCGGGATCCACTGGTCGACCTTGGCGACCATGCGGTCCCAATCGAGCAGGATATAGAAAGCGACGACGGGAGTGACGACGAGCAGCGAGATGACGTCGACAATCGCCTTGCCGGAATTCCAGATCTGCGCGAAGAGTCCCGTCAGGAACCCCATGCCTTCGGAGAGGATGCCGGAGAAATTATCCTTGATCGTGCCGACTTGGCTCCTGATCCACGGCGGCAGCAGCGAATGCTGCGACTGGGCGATGAATTTCTGCAGCTGGCTGATATAACTCGGCAAGCGCTCGGCGAAATCGTTGAACTGGCTGATCAGCACGGGAATGAGGATCATCAGCGCCAGCGCAAAGACGATGACAAAGGCGATCAGAATGCCGACCGTCGCCATCAAGCGGCTGAGGCCCAGGCGCTCCAGCCGGTCGGCGACGGGATCGAGGAAATAAGCGATCGCCATGCCGGCGATGAACGGCAAGAGGATCGAGCTGAAGACATAGAGAAAGGCGATGAAGAAGACGAGCACGGCCAGCCAGAAGAAGATCTGGCGCTTCAGACTGTTGCCGCTGACATGCTGTGGCATTGCTTCCCCGTTTCGCTCGCCGCCGTCGAACGCCGCCTCTTGTCCGACGCGGCCATTCAGCACATAGGATGCAGGCGCAAAGATGGTCAACCCTGTCACGCCAAATCCCGGAAAGGCCGATTAAAGACACGGGAAATTGGAGGCTTTTGCCATGCGACGCTTGCATAAAGGCCCCTGTCATGCAATTGCGACCGGCAGATGACGCGGCGCGTCTGCCGCCTGGAAATAGCCATCGGAGACCAGCATGAGCCAGTCTGGAAAAAACGGCCTGACCTATAGCGATGCGGGCGTCGACATCGATGCCGGCAACCTCCTCGTCGAGAAGATCAAGCCGGCAGTGCGCTCGACGCGTCGGCCGGGCGCTGACGGCGAGATCGGCGGCTTCGGCGGGCTCTTCGATCTCAAGGCGGCGGGCTTTACCGATCCGGTTCTCGTCGCCGCCAATGACGGCGTCGGCACCAAGCTGAAGATCGCGATCGACGCCGATTACCACGACACCGTCGGCATCGACCTCGTCGCCATGTGCGTCAACGACCTCGTGGTCCAGGGCGCCGAGCCACTGTTCTTCCTCGATTATTTCGCAACCGGCAAGCTCGATCCCGACCAGGGTGCGGCGATCGTCGGCGGCATTGCCGCCGGCTGCCGCGAGGCAGGCTGCGCGCTGATCGGCGGCGAGACGGCCGAAATGCCCGGCATGTATTCCTCCGGCGACTATGATCTCGCCGGTTTTGCGGTCGGTGCGGCCGAACGCGGCAAGCTGCTGCCGTCAGGCGATATTGCCGAGGGCGACGTGATCCTCGGCCTTGCCTCCTCCGGCGTTCATTCCAACGGCTTTTCGCTTGTGCGCAAGATCGTCGAACTGTCCGGCCTCGGCTGGGACGCGCCGGCGCCCTTTGCCGAAGCCAAGAAGCTTGGCGAAGCGCTGCTCGAGCCGACCCGCATCTATGTGAAGCCCCTTCTGAAGGCGATCCGCGAGACCGGCGCGCTGAAGGCGCTCGCCCACATCACCGGCGGCGGCTTCCCGGAAAATATTCCGCGCGTGCTGCCGAGGCATCTGGCGGCCGAGATCGATCTCAATGCCGTCAACGTGCCGCCGGTCTTCTCGTGGCTCGCCAAAACCGGCGGCGTCGAAGCCAAGGAAATGCTGCGCACCTTCAACTGCGGCGTCGGCATGATCGTCGTTGTCGCTGGGGAAAATGTCGCCGCGGTATCGAAGGTGCTCGAAGCCGAAGGCGAAAAGGTTATCACGCTCGGCCGGATGATTGCGCGCGACGAAGGCGCTGCCGGCACGGTCTACAAGGGCACGCTTGCCATATGAGCATGAAGCGCAAACGCGTCGTCGTCTTCATATCAGGCAGTGGCTCCAACATGATGGCGCTGGTTGCGGCGGCCAAGGCCACCGACTACCCTGCCGAGATCGTCGGCGTGATCTCGGACAAGGCGGATGCCGGTGGACTTGCCAAGGCGGCGGCCGAAGGCATCGCCACCTTCGCCTTCCCCCGCAAGGACTACGCCAGCAAGGAAGCGCACGAGGCGGCGATCTTTTCCGCGCTCGACACGCTCTCCCCCGATATCCTTTGCCTCGCAGGCTACATGCGGCTGCTGACGGCGACCTTCATCCAGCGTTATGAAGGCCGGATGCTCAACATCCACCCTTCCCTGCTGCCGCTGTTTCCAGGGCTGCACACGCATCAGCGCGCCATCGACGCCGGCATGCGCATCGCAGGCTGCACGGTGCATTTTGTCACCGAAGGCATGGATGAGGGACCGACGATCGGCCAGGCCGCCGTTCCGGTTTTTTCCGCCGACACCGCCGAAAGCCTGGCCGCACGGGTGCTGACCGTCGAGCATCAGATCTATCCGAGGGCGCTGCGGCTCTTTGCCGAGGGGCGTGTGGCGATGGAGGGCGGCAAGGCCGTCGGCTTCGAGGCTTCAACGGCGGCGCCTAAGGCCCAGCTGATTTCGCTGATCGGCGACTGCGGTTAGATATCGGTATTGCTGGTTCTCCCCCCGAACCATCGCTTGGTCAGCAGAACCATATTTCCAATGATGACGTAGGACGACAAAAACAACATCGGAAGGTGGATCGCAACCGAGCCGTAACTTCCCCTCTCGCACAGCGTCACTGTCGATGATTGACTTAGAACAATCCTGGCTCCACCCCACATGGTAGCAAATGGATAGCTAAAAAATATGAGACATATTGTAATAAAGATAAATATACCTCTGTCATGGACACAACAGAAAATTACCGAAATAAATGAGATAATCAGAAGAGCCAAACCGGGATATTTGTATACCAAGACAATGGCCTTCAACAAAGAAGCAACCGACTTTTCGCATTCTATATACTCTCCACCTACATAGACATACGAAATTCCGTATTGGTTATCGTAGTAAATCGATATGATGAATACAGATATCGTCCCAATTCCACTCAAAACGAGCGGCAGGAGCCCCCATTCCTTGTGTAGCAACCGTGGCTCAGATGACATCTTGATTCCCCATCCTTGCCAGTCTTGTTCCGGAGAAATGTGATAGTCGGGCACCGCCGATGAGAAAGCTCGCCTCGGAGGTATCTCTTCATCGACGTTCAAACCTGCAGCTAAGCCGCCAGCGCCCGCAATGGATGCAGGGTGCCGTCGCTATACACGAACTGGCCGGCGCGGAAGGTGGCGCGGATGCGGTTGATCTCGCCCCGCTCGACGACGACCAGATCGGCGCGCTGACCGATGGCGATTTCGCCGCGATCGGAGAGTCCTGCGGAGCGGGCCGCGTTGCCGGTCGCCATGGCGACGGCGGCCGGCAGGCCGCCTTCCACCGTGTCGGCGAGCTTGAAGATGCCGGGTACGAAGGCGGCCGGGTGATAATCGGCGGCGATGACGCCGAGCAGGCCGGCCCTGGCGGCATCGAGCGCGCTGAGATTGCCCGACATCGACTGGCCGCGCAGCGCGTTCGGCGCGCCCATCAGCGTCCAGAGGCCGCGGCGGCGCGCTTCTTCGGCCGCGGGTGCGGTGACCGGAAACTCGCTGATGGTGACGCCGAGATCGTGCATTTCTGCGACCTTCTCGACGCTGTCGTCGTCATGCGAGGCGAGCGACAGCTTGTGCTTCAGCGACAGCGCGACGATCTCCCGCAGCTGGGCCTCGATGTCAGGATTGCTGCGCATGGCGATGCGCTTGGCGACGATCTCAGCGGCCATCTCCTCGGAGATGGCGCGGCGCTCGGAAATGCTGAGGATATAGCTCTGCAGGTTGTTGTACTGGCCCTGGCCCGGCGTGTGGTCCGTCAGCGAAACCATGTCGATCTGGTGGGCATTCAGCAGGCGCTCGAGCGCAGGTGCTGCGCCGACATTGGTGATTTCATAGCGGGCGTGAACGCGGTGGTCGATCAGCAGATCGTTACGCAGACGGTTGATGCCCTCGATCACCGCCGAAGTCGTCTCCAGCGAGCGGACATGGCCGTAGACGCTTTCGGTGGCGAAGGAGACCGCGGCAAAGGCGGTGGTCACACCGGCAGCGGCAAGTTTCTTGTCGAGCTCGTGGATGCCGAAATCGATCGGCATCGTCGCGTTCGGCCGCGGCGCGATCTCGCGCTCGATCATGTCGCCGTGCAGGTCGACGAAGCCCGGCATCAGCAGCCGCCCGCCGCCATCGATCGCAGCCCCGGCAACCGGCTCCGGCCGGATTTCGGCGATGGCGCCGTCCTCAACAAGCACGGAACCTTCGCTCACCACCTCGTCTGGGAGAACGAGGGTGAAATTGCTGAGCCACATGGGCTTTCTCCTGACTGCATCCGATGATCGACAAACCGCAGCGGATAGAACCGCTTCGTGACAAACGTATGAATTTTCGAGCGCTGGCGGCTCAATGCCGGAGCCATCATGGGCAATCGAAAGATCACCCCTGACGGCTCGCCCCATTATCCGATCCTATCCCGGTTCAACGCGGCCCATTGCAAAAGCATGATCGTCTTGGCGTCGAAAATCTCGCCGGTCTCTATCATCCGGGCGGCTTCGTCGAGAGGAATTTCCAGAACCTCGATGTCCTCATGCTCCTCGTCCAGCCCGCCGCCTTCGGCCACGCGGTCGGCGGTGTCGATCAGGGCTGCGAAGACGTGGACGACTTCGCTGATTGCGCCCGGCGACATGTAGCATTTGAATAGGAAGCGCGCCTCACGCAGGCGATAGCCGGTCTCCTCCATCGCCTCACGGCGGATCGCCTGTTCGGGATGGTCATCGTCGAGCAGGCCGGCCGGCACTTCGATCACCCAGGCGGGGTCGCCGTTGAGATGCACGGCAAGACGGAACTGGCGGACAAGGACGACGAGATCGCGTTTCGGATCATAAAGTAGAATGCAGGCGGCCGGCGTGCGGTGGTAGACCTCCCGCTTCAACCGCTGGGTCGCGCCGTTACGGTCGATATAGTCGAGCAGATAGCTGGCGAGCCGCGTCCACCCATTCGACAGCGTTTCCTCGCTGACAATCCTTACCCGTGATTTCGGCTGCATCATGCTGCGTCCTTGCGAAGCCAGACCTTGTTGTCGTGAACGGCCGCTCCGCCATAGGGCGCGACCGGGTCGGCGCCCGTCAGGACGTTGATGCCCTCGCCGTCGACATGCGCCTTGTTCGGCCAGAGGCCCTCGGCGATCAGCACGCCCGGCTTCACCTCGGTGGTGATACGGGCATGGATGCGGAGATCACCGCGGCTGTTGCCGATGCGGATGAGATCGCCATGGGCGACACCGTTGGCTTCGGCATCGACAGGATTGATCATCACCTCGGGACGGCCTTCTTTCTGACGAGACGTCTTGGTCTCCGAAAAGCTCGAATTCAGGAAGTTGCGCGCCGGCGACGTGGCGAGACGGAAGGGATGCTCTGGATCGGCAACTTCGATGATATCGACCTGATCGGGGAAGGCCGGCAGTTCGGCATGCGGCCCGAGCGCGCCGATTGCGGCCGGCGGCTTGTTCGGCGCCGGCTGGTTGATCCAGTCGGGGCGGAAATGGAACCTGCCGTCCGGATGGGCAAAGCCGTTCAGGAAATGGGCGTCCTCGAAAGCCGGCTGGCGATCGAACCATTTGTGTTCGAGGAAATGGTCGTAGTCCGGCAGGTCGCTCGATTGGAGGATGCGGTCGATCATCTCGCGGGCGGTAAGGCCGAAACCGGGGCGATCGGCGACGCCGAGGCGGCTTGCCAGCTCCTCGATCACGAAGAGATTGGTGCGCACGGTCGGTGGCGGTTCGACCAGCTTCGGTCCTAGCAGAATATGGTTCTGGCCGCCGGCTCGATAGATATCGTCATGCTCGACGAACATGGTCGCCGGGATGACGATATCGGCGATCTCGGCCGTTTCGGTGATGAACTGCTCGTGGACGGCGACGAAGAGATCGTCGCGGGCGAACCCGCGCCTGACGAGGCGCTGCTCGGGAGCAATGTTGGCGGGATTGGTGTTCTGGATCAGCATCGCCGTCACCGGGCCGCGATGGCGCAGCGCCACCGGATCGCCGGTCAGCACGCGGCCGATCTGCGACTGATCGAGCATGCGGATATCGCCGTCCTTCATCGACCGGCCGGTCAGTTCCGCATTGTTCATGCGGAAGATATCGCTGTTCGAATGGAAGGCGCCACCGCCCTCATATTGCCAGGAGCCGAGAACGGTGGCGACCGAGGCGGCCGCATGCATGGCGACCGCGCCGTTGCGCTGGCGGGTGAAACCGTAGCCGAGGCGGAAGAAGGTCTTCTTCGTCATGCCGACGAGGCGGGCAAAGGCCTCGATCTCCTCGACCGACAGGCCGGTGATGGCAGCGGCCCATTGGGGCGTCTTCGTCTTCAGATGCGCTTCCAGACCTTCGGGATCGTCGGCATATCTCGCCATGTAGTCACGATCGGCATAGCCGTCGCGGAAGGCGATGTGCATTGTGGCGCAGGCGAGCGTGGCATCAGTGCCCGGCTTGACGATCAGAGCCATATCGGCCTGCTTCATAGTCGGGTTGTCGTAGATATCGATGACGACGATTTTGGCGCCGCGCTCCTTGCGCGACCTGATGGCATGGGTCATCACGTTGACCTGGGTCGAGACGGCATTGGTGCCCCAAATGACGACGCAATCGGTGCGGCCCATCTCGCGCGGATCAGGCCCGCGGAGCACGCCGGTCGCCATGGTGAAGCCGGTCCAGGCCGGGTTGGTGCAGATCGACGAGAAAAAGCCGGAATAGCGCTTGGCGTGACGCAGGCGATCGATCGAATCGCGCTGCACCCAGCCCATGGTGCCGGCATAGAAATAGGGCCAGACCGCCTCGCTGCCGTCCCTCGCCTCGGCCTTCACGAAGGCTTCGGCGATTTCATCCAGCGCATCGTCCCAGGAAATCTGCTGCCACTGCCCTGCCCCCTTGGGGCCAGCGCGGCGCAAGGGGTGCATCAGCCGGTCGGGATGGTAGAGTCGCTCGGCATACCGGGCGACCTTGGCGCAGATGACGCCCGAGGTGTAGGAATGGTCGCCGGCGCCGCGCACGCGGCCAATGCGGCCGTCCTCCGATATCTCAACCTCCAGCGCGCAAGTGGAGGGACAGTCGTGCGGACAGGCCGTGTGGCCGATCTTGCTGCCCAGCTTCGGGGATTTGGCGTTGATGGGGGTCGCAATGTTCATGGCATTTGTATATGCCAAGGCCTGCATGGCCAAAAGCCAGAAAAACTCCCCATGATACGAATTCATACGGGCATCAGCGAAAATGAACTACCGCCATATCTTCCACGCGGGCAATTTTGCCGATGTGTTGAAACATGCCGTGCTGGCGCGGCTGATCCGCTACATGCAGAAGAAGGAAGGCGCCTTCCGCGTGCTCGACACGCATGCCGGCATCGGCCTCTACGACCTCTCCTCCGAGGAAGCGCAGAAAACCGGCGAGTGGCAGGCTGGCATCGGCAAATTAATCGTGGCCGAACTCGGGCCTCAGGTCTCCGAGCTGCTGGAGCCCTACCTCTCGGCCATCCGCGAACTCAATCCCGAGGATGGCATCCGCTTCTATCCGGGCTCGCCGAAACTTGCGCGCATGCTGTTCCGGCCGCAGGACCGGCTGTCGGCGATGGAGCTGCATCCCGAGGATTACGCCCGCCTGCACCGGCTATTCGAGGGCGATCACCATGCCCGCATCACCGAACTCGACGGCTGGCTGGCGCTCGGCGCGCATCTGCCGCCGAAGGAGAAACGCGGCATTGTGCTCATCGATCCGCCCTTCGAGGAAGAGGACGAATATCAGCGCCTCGCCGCCGGGCTGGAAAAGGCCTATCGCCGCTTTCCCGGCGGCACCTATTGCCTTTGGTACCCGTTGAAGAAGGGCGCGCCGATCAAGGAATTCCACGAGACTCTGCAGGCGCTCGACATCCCGAAGATGCTTTGCGCCGAACTCAGCGTGCGCAGCGACCGCGGCATTTCCGGACTGACCGGCTCCGGCCTCGTCATCGTCAATCCGCCCTTTACCTTGAAGGATGAGCTGCACCAGATGCTGCCGGCGCTGAAGGACCATCTTGCGCAGGACCGTTTCGCCTCGCACCGCGCCTTCTGGTTGCGCGGTGAGAACAAGATGGTCAAGGCCGATTGACCGGGCAACCGGCTTCGGAAATAGTCGGCACCGCAGCTCCACAGTCTCGCCAGGTGCCCCATGAAACTTCTCTGCTCGCCCGCCTCGCCCTACTCCAGCAAGGTGCGCATGGCCGCGCATTTTCTGAGCATCGAACTGGATGCCATCCGGGTCGACACCAACACCGGGCCGGCGATCCTCGTGGACAACAATCCGCTCGGCAAGATCCCGACGCTTCTGACCGATGACGGGACCTCGATCTTCGACAGCGTGGCGATCATGCATTATTTCGACCGGCTGACGGAAGGCGGGCTCTATCCTGCCAAGAAAAGCAAGCGGACGGATGCGGAAGTGCTCGAAGCGCTCTGCGACGGCATTTGCGACTGCCTGCTCACGATCGTCTACGAGCGCCGCTTCCGTGACGAGGAGAAGGTTCACCAGCCCTGGATCGACCGGCAATGGAAGAAGGTGACGGCCGGACTCGCCCATCTCGGCGCCAAGCCGCCAAAAACAGGCAAGAAGCTCAATGGCGGACATTTCGCGCTGGCCGCCACGCTCGACTATCTCGACCTGCGTTTTAAAGACCAGTGGGAAGCCGAGCATGCGCCGCTGATCGACTGGCTGGCTGAGTTCGAAAAGAAATTCCCGGCTCATCGCGAGCTCAAGGCCAGCGCCTGATCCGGAGCCGAAACGGAGCGCCTGCAAACCATGAGCGGACAGCAAAAAGCCGGGCGATGAGCCCGGCTTCTGCATGTTCGGAAGGGTCAATCGGCTTAGAACTTGACGCCGATACCGAGCTTGACGCTGTTCTCGTCGTAACCGCGCGAGAAGCTGCCGGAGTCGAGGTCGTAGTCCTTGCTCTGGTAGTCGGTGTAGCGATATTCGAGGCGGGTCGTGATGTTGTTGGTCACGAAGGCTTCGACACCGGCGCCGACCGTATAGCCGTAGTTCGTCTTGCTTTCGTCCGAGGTGCCGTCGGAAACCTTGACATTGCCGAGGGCAAGACCAGCCGTACCGTAGAGCAGGAAGGGATTCATGTCGTAGCCGACTCGGCCGCGGACGGAGCCGTTCCAACCATACTTGTTCTTGACGCCGCCCGAGGAGACGTCATCGCCGCTGTAGCCAAGATCGGATTCAACGCCGTAAACGATCTGGCCTGCTTGCCAGTTGTAACCGGTGAAGACCTGGCCGCCGAAACCGTAGGTGTGGCGATCGGAACCGAAGTCACCCATGTTGTAGGTGCCGGCGCCGCCGAGATAGAAGCCTTCCCAGTTGCCGGCCGGCTTGACCGGGGCGTCCTGGGCGACCGGTGCTTCCGGAACCTGGTCGACGGCATCAGCCGCCTGAGCTGCCGAAACGCCCGCGATTGCAAAAGCAGAGGCCATGAGGCCAGCAATGAGTACACGCATACTTTTCTCCTTTCAGTCCCGCGCCGCTTTCATCTGTCTATCAGCGAAGCATTGGCGGGGAAATTGCCAGATGTCCCTTCCGGATCGAGACTGAAATTGGAACTGAAATGCGGATTTGAAAGAGCCAAATTGTGATATCATTGTGGCTGCCGGATGGCGGAAATTCGATGTTGCTTGAGAGCAACATAGGTTTCATTAACCCTACCTAATGGTTAAACTTAAAATACTTATTTTAAGAAATCACATTATTAAATAATACATAGAATATCCCAACCGCAGATGCAACCGTGGCTGCCTATTTATATAATCTCCGCCCGCCCTTATATAGGCTGCACACAGACTCGCGGGATCAGAAGGCAAGATTTTGAACCACAAAAGACTTCGCTCAGCCCTGATAACGGGGGCGGCCAAGAGAATAGGCCGGGCAATCGCCGAAGACCTTGCTGCAAATGGCTTTTCCGTTGCGATCCACGCCAACAGCTCCCTCCGCGAAGCGGAAGAGCTGGCGGCGGAATTGCGGCGAAAGGGACAAAGGGCGGCCGCATTGCAGGCCGACCTTACCGATATCGGCGAAGCGGGCGAACTGATCGCGAAGGCGTCGGAAGCGCTCGGGCCTCTCGATCTGCTCGTCAATAATGCGTCGGTCTTCCAGCATGATTCCGCACGTAGTTTCAACGCCGACACATGGGCGCTGCACTTCGACCTGCATGTGCGTGCGCCGTCGATCCTTTCGGCAGCCTTCGCGCAGCAGGTGCCAGCTCAGGCAGCGGGGATGATCGTCAACATCATTGATCAGCGGGTCTGGGCACTGAGGCCCAGCTTCTACTCCTATACGCTCTCCAAGTCCGCGCTGTGGACGGCAACGCAGACGCTCGCCCAGGCATTGGCGCCACGTATTCGCGTCAATGCGATCGGCCCCGGCCCCTCGATGCCGAGCGAGCGGCAGTCACTGGAGGACTTCCAAGCGCAGGTCTCAGCCCTTATCCTGCAGCGAGGGCCGGCACTGGAAGAATTCGGACAAACGATTCGCTTCCTTTACGACACGCCCTCGATCACCGGCCAGATGATTGCCCTCGACGGCGGCCAGCACCTTGCCTGGCAGACGCCCGATGTGGCGGAGATTAAGGAATGAACGGACGAAAGCTGCCGGATGGCGGCGTTCTCTACGACGATACGGATGAGAGCGAAGACGAAATCGAGGTGGAAGGCGAGGTTTCCGCCGCCCCTCTGGCGGCTGCGGTCGACTGGAATGCCGGCAGCCTCAACGAGACCGGGCTTGTCGGCGCCGAATTGATCGGCGAATTCGTCAAGCGGCTGCCGAACAGCCCCGGCGTCTATCGCATGTTCAACGCCGAAGGCGATGTGCTCTATGTCGGCAAGGCGCGCAGCCTGAAGAAGCGCGTCGCCAACTACGCCGTCGGCCGTGTGCATTCCAACCGCATCGCCCAGATGGTCCGCCATACGGCGAATATGGAATTCGTGACGACGCGCACGGAAACCGAAGCGCTGCTCTTGGAAGCGAATCTGATCAAGCGCTTGCGGCCGCGCTTTAACGTGCTGCTGCGCGACGACAAGTCGTTTCCCTATATTCTCATTACTGGGGATCACCGGGCGCCGGCCATCTTCAAGCATCGCGGCGCCAGGGCGCGGAAGGGCGACTATTTCGGGCCTTTCGCTTCGGCCGGCGCGGTCGGACGCACGATCAATTCGTTGCAGCGGGCCTTCCTGATCCGCACCTGCACTGACAGCGTCTTCGAAACGCGCACGCGGCCGTGCCTGCTCTACCAGATCAAGCGCTGTTCGGGGCCTTGTACGCATGAGGTCAGCGATGCCGGTTACGCCGAGTTGGTGCAGGAGGCCAAGGATTTCCTGTCCGGGAAGAGCCAGAAGGTGAAGTCGCACATGGCCGAAGCCATGAACCAGGCGGCCGAGGATCTCGATTTTGAGCGGGCGGCGATCTATCGCGACCGTCTGGCCGCTCTGTCGCATGTGCAAAGCCACCAGGGTATCAATCCGGCCGGTGTCGAAGAGGCCGACGTTTTCGCCATCCATCATGAAGGCGGCGTCTCCTGCATCCAGGTTTTCTTCTTCCGCACCGGGCAGAACTGGGGCAACCGCGCCTATTTCCCGAAGGCCGACCCGCAGCTTTCAAGCGCCGAAGTGCTGAATGCCTTTCTCGCGCAGTTCTATGACGACAAGCCGGTGCCGAAGCAGATCATGCTGTCGGAAACGGTCGAGGAACTGGAACTTCTCGCCGCGGCCCTCAGCGAAAAGGCCGGCCACAAGGTTTCCATCCTCGTGCCGCAGCGCGGCGAGAAGCGCGATCTCGTCGAGCATGTGGTCGGCAATGCGCGCGAAGCGCATGGGCGAAAGCTTGCCGAGACGGCGTCGCAGTCGCGGCTGCTCGAAGGATTCAAGGAAACCTTCGGGCTCGCCTATGCGCCGCAGCGCATCGAGATCTACGACAACTCGCATATCATGGGCACCAACGCCGTCGGCGGCATGGTGGTGGCGGGGCCGGAAGGCTTCGTGAAGAACCAATACCGCAAGTTCAACATCAAATCGACCGACATCACTCCCGGCGACGACTTCGGAATGATGAAGGAGGTGATGACGCGGCGCTTCTCGCGGCTGATCAAGGAGGAAGGTATTCCCGTTCGGACGGCGCAGGCAGCAGCTGCCGACGCCGCCGACATGCCCTTCCCCGCCTGGCCGGATGTGATCCTCATCGACGGCGGCCAGGGGCAGATGACGGCGGTGCGCGCCATCCTGGCCGAGCTCGGCATCACCGACAGCGTGACGGCGATCGGCGTCGCCAAGGGTGTCGACCGCGACGCCGGGCGGGAGCGCTTCTTTGCGCCGGGACGCGAGAGTTTCACATTGCCGCCGCGCGATCCGGTGCTCTATTTCATCCAGCGCATGCGCGACGAAGCGCACCGGTTCGCGATCGGCTCGCACCGGGTGCGGCGAAAGAAGGAAATGGTCAAGAACCCACTCGACGAGATCGGCGGCATCGGCCCGTCACGCAAACGCGCGCTGCTCCAGCATTTCGGCACGGCGAAGGCGGTTTCGCGTGCCGCTTTGTCCGACCTCATGGCGGTGGAAGGTATTTCGGAAGCCGTGGCAAAGCAGGTCTATAACCATTTCCACGACGACGCCGCGAAATAAGCGGCGGCCGTCGCAAATTCCACGCAATGGCGGTGAAAAGACAGAAAGAATGTTGACGGTCGCCGGCCAAAGCCGTCATCTACATCGACCCGAAAATCGGAATCGGTTTTCGTAAAGACGCGGCGCGGCAGCGGCGCTTCAATTCAGAGAAACGATCCATGGCATCGCGTGCGTACAGCCTTCCCAACCTTTTGACTTACGGCCGCATCCTCGCCGTGCCGCTGATCGTTCTCTGCTTCTTCGTCGAGGGCAGGCTGTCGATCAGCAATACGGCGCGCTGGGTAGCGCTGTGGATCTTCATCATCGCCTCAATCACCGATTTTCTCGACGGCTATCTCGCGCGCATCTGGAACCAGACGTCGAATATCGGCCGGATGCTCGATCCGATCGCCGACAAGCTGCTGGTCGCCTCGATCCTCCTGCTTGTCGCGGCCGACCAGACCATCGCCGGCTGGTCGATCTGGGCGGCAATCATCATTCTCTGCCGTGAGATCCTGGTTTCCGGCCTGCGCGAATATCTGGCGGCGCTGAAGGTCAGCGTGCCGGTGACACGGATCGCCAAGTGGAAGACGACGCTGCAGCTCGTCGCCATCGCCTTCCTGCTTGCCGGCCCGGCCGGCGACGAGATCTTCCCCTATACGACGCAGACCGGCATCGCGCTCTTGTGGATCGCGGCACTGCTGACCATCTATACCGGCTACGACTATTTCCGTGCCGGGCTGAAACATATCGTGGATGACGAGGAATGACGCGGCTTGTCTATTTCGCCTGGGTGCGCGAGCGCATCGGCAAGGGTGATGAGGAGATCGACCTCCCCTCCTCCGTCGTCACCGTCGCCGATCTTCTGAATCATTTGAAGACGTTGGGCGAGGAATATGAAGCCGCACTTCAATATCCCGAGGTGATCCGCGTGGCGCTCGACATGGAGCATGTTGAGCATGACGAGCCGATCGGCGCCGCACGCGAGATTGGGATTTTTCCGCCGATGACGGGGGGGTGATTGCCGCCCAGTCGGGCTTTGGAAGCATACAATGGCTAGGACTGCGCCTTCGTTTCTCTCCCTCATTCTTGTCCTCGGGCTTGACCCGAGGACAGGAATGAGGGAGTGCTGGGTACCGGTGACCTTCCAAATTAACGGAGGTCTGTGAGGTGACCACCCCCACCATCCGCGTCCAGCGCGAGGACTTCGAACTGCAGGCCGAGGTCGACCGGCTCTCCAAGCACAAGCCCGGCATCGGCGCCGTCGTGACCTTCTCCGGCCTATGCCGCGATGAAGGCGGCACGCTGGCCGCCCTCGAGCTCGAGCATTATCCCGGCATGGCCGAAGCCGAAATGACCCGCATCGGCGAGCTTGCCATCGCCCGTTTCGGGCTACTCGGCCTCACCGCCATTCACCGCTATGGCAAGATCGCCGCTGGCGAGAATATCGTGCTCGTCGTCGCAGCCGCGCCGCATCGGCAAGCGGCGTTCGACGGCGCCAATTTCGTCATGGATTTCCTGAAGACCGCAGCCCCCTTCTGGAAGAAGGAACACGGCAAGGATGGCGCCGCCGGCGACTGGGTCGCGGCGAAAGACGCCGACGATGCCGCGCGCGACAAGTGGAAATAAGTTAGAGAACCACGCGCTCCCTGCGGCTCATGACCAGAAGCAGGACCAGCAGCGAGAAGATCACCAGGTCTCGCCAGACGAAGGCGCCATAGGCGCCCCACATGGTTTCGATGACGGCAAGCCCGGCAGCACCGCCTGCCGAACGCAGCGGATCGGAATAGCCGCCGACGGCTGCGATCAGCAGTACCTTGAGCCCGAACATCAGGCCCGCGCCGAAATCCATCGAACCGTAGTAAAAGGTGGCGAGGATGCCGCAGAGGGTGGCGACGAGCGCGGCTGCCGCATAGGCGACAAGGAAGACAAGGCTGGCGCTGGTGCCGCAGAGCTCGGCGGCCAGCGGATCGTCGGTGACGGCGCGCCAGAGGCGGCCCCAGGCCGTGCGCCTGAGGATCAGCGCACCGATCGCGACGATGGCCGACATCAACGCCGTGTCGATCAGCTGGATATAGGTGAGCGTCACCTTGAACGGACCGTCGCTCCAGAAGACGACGACGTCGTTCAGGAACGGCGGCAGCCAGATCGCCCTTGTATCGGCTGCAAGGCGGGCGGTTTCCATCAACACGATCATGATGCCGAGGGCGGCAACGATCACGGTATTCGGCGATTTGCTGGCGAGCGGCAGCATGATCGAGCGGCCGATCCAGATGCCCGCCGTCAGCGAATAGACAATCGCGGCGCAGGCGCCGATGGCAAGGGCGGCCGGCAGCACCAGCCAGAACCTGACATAGGCGAGCTCGGTAAAGAGCAACAGGATCTGGCCCGAAAAGGCGAAGATCGCCCCATAAGTGATGTCGGCCCGCTTGGTCACGCCGAAGGCAACGGCATAACCGAAGGCGAGCGCGGCATAGAGGGCGGCAAGCGGCACCGCATTCGTCAGCTGCTGCAGAAGATAGGCCATTCCGAGAACTCCGCGTCAGCAAATTATAACTGGTAAAACCTATTTCGCCAGTTATAATTTCATCATGAGCTTTTCCTGGACCCCTCACCGTTTTGCCGGCGGCGCGCTGGCGCTGGATGTCGCCAACACCGTCGTGCTGCGCGACGACCCAAAGCGGCGGATCGACCGCTTCGCGAGCCGCGAGCAGATGCGGAACTTCCCGCGCGCCGCCGCCGAATTCTGCGCCGAACGGGCCTTGTTCGGCGAGATCGCACCGCTGGCAGCACAAGACGAGGCCGATTTCTTCGCGCTGAGGGAAGCGATCGACCTCTATTTCCGCAAGCGTATACTGGACGGCAGCGACAACCAATTGCTGGCCGGGCTACTGGAAGCGGTGGCCAATATCTTGCGTGGAACCAATCCCGGCAATCTGGCCGCGGCGACCGCCCATTCGGCGCTCAGGCTGATTGCCATGCCGGATCCTGAGCGCATGAAGATCTGCGGCAATTGCGGCTGGCTGTTCATCGACCGCAGCAAGAACAGGAGCCGCGCCTGGTGCGACATGGCGGTCTGCGGCAACCGCGCCAAGGCGAACCGTCACTATCGCCGCAAGAAGGAGGAGACGCCATGAGAAAACATCTGATCGTAGCGGCGGCTGCCACGGGGCTTCTGCTTTCCGCCTGCCAGCGTCAGGCCGAAAACCTCGTCGAAGTCACCGGCCACCTCTTCGTCTTCAACTATCGGGTGGCGAGCGCCACCTATCTGCTGACGCTGAAGAAGACCGGCCCGATCCCTGATGGCTCGGTCATCATCGCCGAATTCGAAAACCCCGTGGGCGGCGCGCCGCTGATATTGAACCAGAAAATCTACCCGATCGACGACAAGATCGCGCTGCAGAGCGAAAACCTGCACTGCGTGCGCAAGGACCGCCCCTATTCGGTGAATGTCCGGCTGGTCGACAAGGACGGCAAGGTGCTTCAGCAATTGAAGACTGAGTTCCGCTCCGACCTCGACCAAACCGTACTGCCGAGCAAGCCGCTCGTCGTCGGCGCGCTTTATGACAAGAACCCGGAAGTCTTCAAGCCTGACGGCAGCGTCGATTTCTCGAACACCGACAAGTGTCCATCATAGAAAAAGCCGGAGCGACACCCCGGCTTTCAAGAGTCAATTCAAGGTATTGCGAGGCAATGCCGAAGCGCGGCCTCAGCCGACGATTTCGGTGTCGGAGAACCAGTACTTGATTTCCTGGGCAGCCGTTTCCGGGGCATCGGAGCCATGCACGGAGTTTTCGCCGATCGACAGCGCATGGACCTTGCGGATCGTGCCTTCGTCAGCGTTGGCCGGGTTGGTCGCGCCCATGATTTCGCGGTTCTTGAGGATCGCGCCTTCGCCTTCCAGAACCTGGACGACGGTTGGACCGGAGGTCATGCCTTCGACGAGTTCGCCGAAGAAGGGGCGATCCTTGTGAACGGCGTAGAAGCCTTCAGCTTCGCGGCGGCTCATCCAGACACGCTTGGAGGCGACGACGCGCAGGCCGGCATCTTCGAGCATCTTGGTGATGGCGCCCGTCAGGTTGCGCTTGGTTGCGTCCGGCTTGATCATCGAGAAGGTGCGTTCAATCGCCATAGTCAGATCCTCTGTTTTCTCGGGAAAAGTGGGCGGTCTTTACCCGCCCCAACGCCCGAAAACAAGGGGTCGGCGGCAAATTCACGCCGCTGTCACAGTCCTGCCGCGGCTTTCGTGAAGATCGAGGCAGCGTTCGAACCAGGCGACGACGGGATCGTCGGCGGCCAGCATGGCCAGCCCTGCGGACACGCGCAGCCATTGCAGCGCGCCGAAGACGATATAATCGGCAAAGAGCGGCGATTGCCCGCCGATGAAGGGCTGGAACTTCAGCATGTGACGGAGCGGCTCCAGCTTGGCGCCGAAGGCAGCCTTCTCCGCCTCGCTGTCGGCAGCAAAGACTTCCAGCGGCTTGCCGAGCCTGACCTCGCGGCTCTGACGAAAGTACGCCTTGTCCCCTTCGTCCAGGATCGCGTGGATATCGAGAAGGGCGATCCGCATGATCGCCGGGTGGATGATCATCTGCGAATAGCCCTCGACCATGCGCGACACCGCCTTGCCGCCCTCGCCATTGAACAGCGACGGCCGCTCCGGATATGCCTCTTCGAGATAGAGCGCGATGGCAAAACTGTCCGAGATCAGCCGGCCGTTATCGTCGAGCACGGGCAGGGTCGACGAGACGCCGCCGCCGATTTCGCGGATGCGGGCATAGGTTGTGGGGAGCTCCTCGAAATCGAGCCTCTTATGCGCGAGCGCCATCACCGCCTTCCAGCAATGGGGCGAAAAGAAGCGCCGTTCGTCGGCGCCGCAGAGGGAATAGAGGGCTCTGGTCATGATAATCCTTTCGAGGTCTGATCTGCCTGCATTCGACGACAGAAAGCGAGCGTGATCAAATCAGGAAATTTCATGGCGCCATCACTCGGATTACTTGGGAAACCGGCTAGACTGCTCCAGCAACGTCAGGGGAAATATATGCTTAGACATTTCAGGATGTTCGCGGCCTATAACCGCTGGGCCAATGCCCAAGTCTATGAGGCTGCGGCCGAACTCAGCGAGACGGAATTCCGCAGGGACCGCGGCGCCTTCTTCGGCTCGCTGCATCGCACGCTCAATCACCTGCTCGTCGCCGACCGGATATGGATGAGGCGTTTCACCGGCATCGGCGAAGCGCCGGCGACTCTCGATGCCGTGCTTTTCGAAGAGCTGGATGCGCTTGCCGCCGCACGCAAGGCGGAGGACGAGCGCATCATTGCCTGGACAAGTACGCTCGATGAGGCGAGCCTTGCCGGTGACTTCACCTATGCCCCGGTGACGCAGCCGATCCGGATCACTCAGCCACTGTCGAGCGCGCTCGCGCACCTTTTCAATCACCAGACGCATCACCGCGGCCAGTGCCATATGACGCTGACGGCGTTGGGCAAACCGAGCCTCGGGCTGGACCTTATCTACTTTCTGCGCGGCGAAGGCCGCGAGTGGATGTGAGGCAGCCGTCTCCATCAAGACTGAATTAACCGCCTTTGCCGGTTCCCATCGCCAATCCGGCGCTTCCCTTCGTAAATTCAGCCTCTCTTAAAAGCTTGCGAGCATAGCAGACGTGAGAGTAATGAGACCAGGCGCGAGGGGTTCGTCATGCAGAATGCAAGTACAAAGGCACTGGTGGCGCGGGAGCCTGTACGCCCAGGGTCAATGACGGATATCCAGAAGATCGCCCAGCACATGGCGCGGCTCAACGTCGCCGCACTGCCACGCAACTACGAACTCTTTCATGAGGCGATCATCGGGCACAATCCTGGTCTTGCGCAGGATATCGCGGCGCTCGGATCGCAGCCGCAGCAGTCGATGCTCGACGAACTCGGGCTGAAATACCGCCTCGTCGGCCATTGCGGGCTGGCGGGCGAGACGTCGCGCAACGAGGCCAGCCGGACGCTGCGCGCGGTGGCGGAAAGGCTTGCCGAAGGATTGCGGCACAGAGACGCCTTTGCTCGCGCCTGTGGCACGATCCTGAAATCTGTCGGTGGTCACGAGGACCAGAGCCTTGCCGCCTTCATCGGCGAGGTCGATTACCTCTCCGCCTCGCTTGCAACGGTGATGTCGGCGGAGATGGAAATCGGCGCCAGACTGCAGGACGACATCAACAGGCTGGAAACGTTGGAGCGCGGCATTTCGGCGATGCAATCGGCCACCGTCGCCGACAAGATTACCGGCCTTGCAAACCGCATCGCGCTGAACCGGCAGATCACCGAACTCTACGAACGTGAAGAGGGTGCCGCCGGCAGCGCGCTGATCATGGTCGATATCGACGATTTCACCGAGTTCAACGACAGATACGGCACTCAGGCAGGCAACAAGCTCTTGAAGAAGCTTGCCGCCCTCTTTCGGAAGTCGGTGAAGAAGAACGACTTCGTCGCCCGCACAGAGGCCGACGAATTCGCCTTGCTGTTTGCCAATGTCGGCATGCAGGATGCGATTGCTATCGCCGAGCGCCTGCGCGCCTCCGTCGAAGAAAATCTCGTCTTCGCCACCTCCGACAAGGGTGATAGCGGCAGACTGACCATCTCGGTCGGCCTGGCGCTCAGCGCCGATGCGGCAACACCGGGACAGCTCCAGGCCAACGCCCGCGTCGCGCTGCTTGCCGCGCAATCGAACCGCCGCCTGCCGGTCCAGGCTTTCGGCCGCTCAGGCGTTTGAGTGCTGTCGGCGCGGACGAGCGAGCTCGCCGGGGGACGAGCGTGTTCGCCCGGACGAGCAAGCTCGCCGGGGGACGAGCGGGCTCGCGGCCGGACGAGCAAGCTCGCCGGGGGATAAGCGGTCTTGCCTTGGCGGGCAGTTTCGGCCAAAACGCCGGCCATGATCACGATTACCGACATTTCCGCCCGCATCGCCGGACGTCTGCTTCTCGACAATGCCAGCGTTTCGTTGCCTTCGGGCACGAAGGCGGGGCTGGTCGGGCGCAATGGCGCCGGCAAATCCACGCTGTTTCGCGTCATCACCGGCGATCTCGGTTCGGAGACCGGGGCGGTGTCGATCCCGAAGGCGGCGCGTATCGGTCAGGTGGCCCAGGAAGCGCCGGGAACCGAGGATTCCTTGATCGAGATCGTGCTTGCGGCCGATAAGGAACGGGCGGCCCTGCTTGCCGAAGCGGAAACGGCAAGCGACCCGCATCGCATCGCTGAAATCCAGATGCGCCTCGTCGATATCGATGCGCATTCGGCCGAAGCGCGGGCTGCGAGCATCCTTGCCGGTCTCGGCTTTGACCAGGCGGCGCAAGCCCGCCCCGCCTCCTCCTTCTCCGGTGGGTGGCGCATGCGCGTAGCGCTCGCCGCCGTACTGTTTGCCGAGCCGGACCTGCTTCTGCTCGACGAGCCGACAAACTACCTCGATCTCGAAGGCACGATGTGGCTGGAGGACTATATCCGCCGTTATCCGCATACGGTCATCATCATCAGCCACGACCGCGATCTCCTGAACAATGCGGTCAACTCCATCGTTCATCTCGATCAGAAAAAACTCACCTTCTACCGCGGCAACTACGACCAGTTCGAGCGGCAGAAGGCTGAGGCCGACGAGCTGCAGACGAAGGCAAAGGCAAAAAACGAGGCGGCGCGCAAACATCTGCAGAGCTTCATCGATCGCTTCAAGGCCAAGGCTTCCAAGGCCCGGCAGGCACAGTCGCGCGTCAAGGCGCTCGAGCGCATGGGAACGGTCGCCGCCGTGATCGAGGACCATGTGCAGCCGATAACCTTCCCCGAGCCGGAGAAGCAGCCCGCCTCGCCGATCGTCGCAATCCAGGGCGGCGCCGTCGGCTACGAACCCGGCAAGCCGATCCTGAAGAACCTCAACCTGCGCATCGACAACGACGATCGCATCGCCCTGCTCGGCTCGAATGGCAACGGCAAGTCGACCTTCGCCAAGTTCATCTCAGGGCGATTGTCGCCGGAGAGTGGCGAAGTAAAGGTTGCGCCGAGCCTGAAGATCGGTTTTTTCGCCCAGCATCAGCTCGACGACCTGATCCCCGAGCAGTCGGCGGTAGAACATGTGCGCCGGCTGATGCCGGCCGAACCGGAGGCCAAGGTGCGCGCCCGCGTTGCGCAGATGGGGCTGGCGACCGAAAAGATGGCTACCGCCGCCAAAGACCTTTCCGGCGGCGAGAAGGCACGTCTGCTGATGGGGCTTGCCGCCTTCCATGCGCCGAACCTGCTCATTCTCGACGAGCCGACCAACCATCTCGACATCGACAGCCGCCGTGCCCTCATCGAGGCGCTGAACGATTATGACGGTGCAGTCATCCTGATTTCGCACGACCGCCACCTGATCGAGGCAACCGTCGACCGGCTGTGGCTGGTCAACGGCGGCACTGTCACCACCTTCGAAGGCGACATGGACGAATACCGCGACCTCATCGTTAGTTCCGGTAAGAAAAAAGAAGAGAGGCCGCAGACCAGCGACGATACGACCTCGAAGGCCGACCAGCGCAAGCTCAATGCCGAAAGGCGCGCCTCGCTGACGCCGCTGAAGAAAAAGATCAACGAAATCGAATCCTTGACGGCGAAGCTGGAGAAACAGATTCAGGCTCTTGATGCGGAGCTTGCGGATCCTGTTCTCTATGAGAAGACGCCTGCCAAAGCCGCGGAAAAGGCAAAACAGCGTGGCGAGGCAGCGGCAAAACTGACTGCTGCCGAGGAAGAGTGGCTGATGCTGTCAACCGAATATGAAGAGGCAATGGGAGGCTAGCCACAGTCTTTTGGGAAACGCGGCGGAGCGCGGCGTCACCACAATTTCTGCCGATCTCAACCGATCGTTAACCATAATTCGAAAGGTTGTCTCAACATTCATTACTGATTTGTTGAGCCCTTTCCATGCATCGATTTTTCGTTCTTTCCTGCATCGCCCTTGCGGCCGCCCTCTCCGCCTGCAGCACGACCAGACAAGCCCCCGACACCTCGATCAAAACCGCCTCGGTGATTGCGCCGGAGGGACGGACGTTTTCCGGCAAGCGCTCCGAGGATGATGAAGCGCCGCGCATGACCGGTTGGCACCATCTGGCCGGGCGGACGCTGGAGGTTTCCTCGCTTGCCGATCTCAAGCTGCAGGACAAGGAAGTGATCCTGAGCTTCGACGATGGCCCGATCCTCGGCCGGACGAACAAGGTGCTGGCGATCCTCGACCAGTTCGGCGTCAAGGGTGCCTTCATGATGGTCGGCGAGATGGCCGAGATGTATCCCGCGCTGGCGCGCAAGGTGGCGATGGACGGCAATGCGATCGGCAGTCACACCTATGACCACGCCAACCTGAGTTCGCTCGATTTCGACGCGGCGATGGCCGAGGTGATCAAGGGCGAATTGGCGGTGACCAAGGCGACGGGAACCGACGTCGCCTTCTTCCGCTTCCCCTATCTTGCCGAAAGCCACAGACTGCGTGCCGCGATCGCCATGCGCGATATGGTGGTCATGGATGTCGATATCGACAGCAAGGACTATTTCGCCACAACGCCGCTCTCCGTGACTCAGCGGACGATGGCCCTGCTGCACAAGCGCGGCCGCGGCATCATCCTGATGCACGACATCCATAAACGTACGGTAACCATGCTGCCGACTCTGCTTTCGGATCTCGAAGCCGAGGGCTACAATGTCGTGACGCTGAAATTCAAGAAGCCGGAGGCGCCAAGCAACCTCGTCGCCTCGGCCGATCTGGTGATGACCCGCTAAGGCGGCTTGCCAAGCCGGGACCGGCTGCCTAGATCTGGGCGACGTCAATGCACGCGGCAGGTCAGCTATGAACCTTCACCTCGAAACGGACGATGATCCGCGCACCCGCCAATTCATCACCGAACACAATGCGCTCTCCGACACGGTATTGAGAACGCCGCAATTTGCCGAAGATCGTGAGGCGATCAAGGCGCTGATCGAGCGGCAGGACAGGCTGATCGTGCCGATGCGCCGCGGCGGTTGGCTGTTCGATTTCCGGCAGAGCAAGGACAATACGCTCGGGGTCTGGCTGCGCCTGGCAGCCGGCCAGCAGCCGTTGCCGGAGGCCGATTGGGAGCCAGTCTTCGATCTCGACGCCTTCTGTCTGGACGAAGGCAGGCGCTGGAGCTGGCGCGGCGCTGTCACCTGCCCGTGGGAGCCGACGCGCGTTCTGCTGATGCTTTCGGACGGCGGCTCAGACCTCATCCGCCTGCTCGAATTCGACGCCGAGGGCAAACAGATCGTGAAGGGCGGTTTCGACACGCCCGCCGCGCGGTCGCATGCCACCTGGCTGAGCCGCGATGAGATCTGTTATTTCGGCTCGATCGACCGATTTTCGGCCACCCGCTCGGGATGGCCGCGCGTCGGGCGGCGGTTGAAGCGCGGGCAGCGGCCGGAAGATGCCGCCATCATGTTCGAAGCCGCCGATGAGGATGTGTATGGCTCCAATCTCGTTATCGACCCTGCCCTATTTGGCGCTTCGGCGAATGCCGGGCTGATCGACATTTTCGTCACCAGCCACGAAATCGGCGTGGCCAGCGCTTTCCTCATTGCCGATGATGGCGGGCAACGGCGCATCGATCTGCCCAAGGAGGCAGATTTTCAGTTCAATCATAATCATTGCCTCTGGCGGGCAAAGACCGATGAGCGCGTTGCGACCGGCAGCCTCGTGCTGCAATCCTTCGATCCCGCCTCACGGGCGCTGCTCGGGCCGGAACGGATCCTGTTTCAGCCTGGCGAGGGCCAGTCTATTTCGCAGATGATGCTGATGCGCGAATGGTGCGTGTTCATCGTTTCCGACCGGCTGCGCCCGCGTCTTCTGGTGCTCGACCTGACAAAGCCCGATGCCGAACAGCGGGAAATCGTGCTGCCGGCGGAGATGCAGACGGCTTATGTCAGGCCGCTCCATGCGGATCTGCATCTTGGCGACGACACACTCCACATCGTCGGCCAGGGTTTCCTGCAGCCGCCGACCTGCTACCGCCTCGAACTCTCCGATCGCAGCAGAGAGCCGGAGCCGATCTTCATCGCAGCAGCGCCGAGCTATTTCGATGCGACCGATATGTCGTCGGAACTGCTGGAGGCTGTGTCCGAGGACGGAACCAGGGTCGTCTACCAACTGGTGCTGCCGCGACAGTGGACCAAGGGAGCGCTGCCGGTGCTGATCTACGGCTATGGTGGCTTCGATGTCTCGCTGTCGCCGAATTACTCCGGTGTAATCGGCCGCTGGCTGGAGCAAGGCGGCGCCTATGTGCAGGCCTATATCCGCGGCGGCGGTGAATTTGGCCCTGACTGGTATCGCAGCGCCAAGCGGCAGGGGCGAGACCGGGCCTTTGCCGATTTCGTCGCCATCGCCCGCGATCTCGTCGCTCGCGGCTACACCGTGCCATCGCGGATTGCCTGCCAGGGCGGCAGCAATGGCGGCCTGCTGACGGGTGTGATGCTGACGCGCTACCCGCACGATTTCGGCGCGGTCTGGTGCCAGGTGCCGGTGCTCGACATGACACGCTTCCACCTGTTCAGCGCCGGCCAGGCGTGGATGGACGAATATGGCGATCCGGAGACGCCAGCGGACCGGGAGTTCATGCTCGGCTATTCGCCGCTTCACAATATCAGGCCGGCCGGCGAGGTCACTTATCCGCCGATCTATATTGAAAGCTCCAGCAATGACGATCGCGTGCATCCCTCGCACGCACGCCGTTTTGCCGCGAGGCTGGAGGAAGAAGGACATCAGCTGCTCTTCCACGAATTCGGCTTGGGCGGGCATGGCGGCGACGGCAGTTCCGAGGAGCGCGCCGCCCGCGCGGCGATGGGTTACAGCTTCCTTCGCGAGACCATCATGCAATAGGATAGAGGAGCAGAGCTTGTCGGCGCTCTTCTTTCTGCTACAACAGGCTTAATAAATCATACTTTTCATACAGACACGAGCGAAACACCATGTCCCCTATCAATCTCGCCATCGTCGGCGTCGGCAAGATCGTCCGCGACCAGCACCTTCCTTCCATCGCCAAGAACCCGGATTTCAAGCTCGTCGCCACGGCAAGCCGTCACGGCACGGTCGAAGGCATCAACAGTTACATCACGATCGACGCGATGCTCGACGCCGAGCCTTCGATCGATGCCGTTTCGCTCTGCATGCCGCCGCAGTACCGCTATGAAGCCGCCTATAAGGCGCTCGTTGCCGGCAAGCATGTCTTCCTTGAAAAGCCGCCGGGTGCAACACTGAGCGAAGTGGCCGACCTCGAGGCGCTGGCGAACAAGCAAGGGGCGTCGCTCTTTGCCAGCTGGCATTCACGTTATGCGCCGGCCGTCGAAGCCGCCAAAGCGTTTCTTGCCTCGACGACGATCAAAAGCGTGCATGTGATCTGGAAAGAGGATGTCCGCCACTGGCATCCGAACCAGGACTGGATCTGGCAGGCCGGCGGCCTCGGCGTTTTCGATCCCGGCATCAATGCGCTGTCGATCGTCACCCATATCCTGCCGCGGCAGGTCTTCATCACCGGGGCTGTGCTCGAATTCCCGGAAAATCGTGATGCGCCGATCGCCGCCGACATTCACTTCCGCGATGCCGACGGCCTGCCGGTTCATGCCGAATTCGACTGGCGCCAGATCGGCAAGCAGAGCTGGGACATCGTCGCGGAAACGGCAGCCGGCCAAATGGTGCTCTCCGAGGGCGGCGCTAAGCTTTCCATCGACGGTAAGCTGACATTCGCCGAACCGGAACAGGAATATCCCTCGCTCTATCGCCGCTTCGCCGAAATCATCAAGGCGGGCAAATCGGATGTCGATCTCGCCCCCCTGCGCCACGTCGCCGACGCCTTCATGCTCGGCAAGCGGAAATTTGTTGACGCTTTCCACGACTGAGTGATTGGGCGGTCCTTGCCTGTCGGCTCCGACGGCAGGCACCCGCTCAGGCCTTCTTCTCCCACCGCCCTTCCGGTGTCTGCTGCCAATAGGTGAGGTTATGCCCCTCGCCTTTCAGTTTCTTCCATTGTGCGCGGGCAGCTTCCAGTTGCTCCTGGTCGTGGCCGTCGAACATGAAGACGACGCGCTCATAGGCATCGGCCGGCGGCGGCTCGGCGCCGTCGACAATGAAACGAACCGTCGCCGCATTGGCATTGTCCGACGTGACCGTCAAAAGCACCGGCTGGTTTTCGGCGAAATCAGCCGTGTCGATCCCATGCGGCAGGAAACTCTCCTCGCGAAACGTCCAAAGATGCGCATCAAGTGCATCGCGCCGCGCGGCCTCGCTCGTCTGGACGACGACGCGCCAGCCGCGCTCGATGCTTTTGTCGAGGAGCGGCGGAAGCGCGTCTTCCAGCCTGGTTTCGGTCAGATGATAAAAGAGAATGTCGGTCATCGGGATTCATGATGGGCGCGAACGAGCTCGTCGAGCAGGCGCACCCCGAAACCGGAACCCCAGGACTGGTTGATCTCATCCTGCGGCGAACCCATCGCCGTGCCGGCAATGTCGAGGTGCGCCCAGGGCGTGTCCTGCACGAAGCGTTTGAGGAAATGCGCCGCGGTGATCGAGCCGGCCTGACGGCCGCCGGTGTTCTTCATGTCGGCGAATTTGCTGTCGATCAGCTTGTCATAATCCTTGCCGAGCGGCATGCGCCAGAGTTTCTCGTTTGTGGAAAGGCCGGCCGCCGTCAGCTGGGCGGAAAGCTGGTCGTCATTGGAGAACAGGCCGGCATGCACGTTGCCAAGCGCCACGACGATTGCGCCGGTCAAGGTGGCCAGATTGATCATGAACTGCGGCTTGAAGCGATCATTGCAATACCAGAGCGCATCGCAAAGGACGAGGCGGCCTTCGGCATCGGTGTTGATCACCTCGATTGTCTGGCCGGACATTGAGGTGACGATGTCGCCCGGACGCTGGGCGTTGCCATCGGGCATATTCTCGACCAGGCCGATGATGCCGACGGCGTTGACGGCCGCCTTGCGGGAAGCGAGCACGTGCATCAGGCCGGTCACGGCTGCGGCACCGCCCATATCGCCCTTCATGTCCTCCATGCCGGCGGCCGGCTTGATCGAAATGCCGCCGGTATCGAAGACGACGCCCTTGCCGACGAAGGCGACGGGACGGTCCTTGCTCTTGCCACCCTTCCACTGCATGACCGCCAGACGCGGCGGGCGCACGGAGCCCTGAGCGACGCCGAGCAGCGCGCCCATGCCGAGACGGCGCATTTCCTTCTCGGTCAGGATTTCCACCTCGACGCCGAGCTTTTCCAGCTCCTTCGCCCTGGCGGCGAATTCGACAGGTCCAAGCGCGTTCGGCGGTTCATTGACAAGGTCACGGGCGAGATTTACGCCGCCGGCGATCGCTTCGGAATCGGAAAACGCCTTTTTGGCGCCGGCCGCATCGGTGGTGATGATCGTCACCCTGACCGATTTTGCCGGCTTCTCCTCGTCGTCGTTCTTCTTTGTCTTGTAGGCATCGAAGCTATAGGCGCGCAGCAGCATGCCAAGCGCGAAATCGGCGGCGGCGCGTGCGTTCGTCTCAAGGCCGGGCACGTCGATGAAGATGGCGGCCTTGTCAGTATTCTTGATTTTCGATGCCGCAGCACCGCCGGCCTTCAGCCAGTCATGGGCGGCGAGTTCGCCGGCCTTGCCAAGCCCGATGACGACGATGCGATCGACGGGTGCGCCTTCCGGGGCGACAATATCGAGCGCAGCCGTGGATTTCGCGGAGAATCGGGCGATCTTCGCAGCCTTGGCGATCACGCCTGCCGGATCAGCCGTTTCGGCGCCTGCGGCACTGCCGGCCTCGGCAGTCTTCAACAGGATCGCCAGCCCGCCATTGAGCTTTGCCGACTTCGAGAATGAAATTTCGAACTTTACTGACATGTCTTCTCCGCTGGGATTCTTGAAATCCGTCCCAGGCGGATAATTTCGCGTTTGGCGGGTCTGTCAATGGCTCGCGACTATTGTTATGGTCGCCCGCGGCTGTCCAGGCCCTCATGTTTTCGTCAGTTTTGCAGATATTCGCGTTGACAGTTTTTTCGAAAAATCGATGGCGGAGACCGGTGATCCGCCTGCCGAAAACGACTTTCGGTGCATTCCTGCTTCTGTTCTGGGCGTGGTGGGCGCTGCTTGCCATCTTTCGCGCCTTCCCTGGAATAGACATTTATTTTTCCCAGCTTTTTTTCGTGGGCGCAGATTGTGACGCGACTGCCGCTGCCGGGAGCATCTGCGGCGGCTTTCCTTATCGCGACTCGGGGAATTTCGACCTGCTGCGAACCATCTTCTTCCGCCTGCCCTACGTCGTGGCGATCGTCATGGCGTGGAAATTGATCGAATGTTACCAGCAGCACGGCGCGACCTTCAACGCCGAGCGGGCGCGCAAGCTCAAAGTCGCACTCGGAACGATGCTGATCGGGCCGGTGCTGCTCGTCAATGTTATCCTGAAGGAACATTGGGGTCGGCCGCGGCCGGTGCAGACGGATATTTTCGGCGGGAGCCTGCATTTTGTCGAGGCAGGCTCGCTTGCCGGCAAATGCGTGTCGAACTGCTCCTTCGTCTCCGGCGAGGCGGCGAGCGCTGGATGGCTGTTCTGCCTTCTGCTCTTCGTGCCGAAATCGATGCGTTACGCGCTGGTTCCGCCCGTCGCCGCGATCTCGATCCTGACGCCAGCCTTGCGGCTGTCCTTCGGCGCGCATTATCTTTCCGACGTGACGCTCGGATGGCTCTCCTCGCTTGTCGTCTTCGCGGCGCTGCTGGCGTTAACTGAGTCGCAACAGGACCAAAAAAATTCTGAAATTTGAATGAATTTTTGACACCTGCTTGTCGCAAAAGCGCGACAAAGAGCGTAGAGGGATTCTCCTGCAAGCCGTTTGGGCGTGCAGGTGCTTTCAAGGGCCGGCATGAAACTACTCGAGACATACATATTGCGGCGCGTCGGCCAGATGTTTCTCGTGGCGCTCCTGCCCGTGCTGGCGATCATCTGGACGACACAGGTTTTGCAGCGCATTAACCTCGTCACCGACAGCGGCCAGTCGATCGGCTCGTTCGCCAAGCTCGCGACGATGATCCTGCCGTCGATCATTCCCGTGGTGCTGCCCTTCGCCCTCGTCATCGCCATCACCCAGACGCTGACGACGATGAACAACGATTCCGAGCTAACCGTCATCGACGCAGCCGGCGCACGGCGCAGCATTCTGGTCCGGCCGATCCTGCTGCTTGCCGCCGTCATCAGCGTCTTTTCCTTCTTCGTCGACAATATCGTCGAGCCACGGGCAAAGACCGTGGCGCGTCAGATGATCGCCGAAACCTACGCCGATCTCCTCTCCTCGGTCATCGAGGAAAAGACCTTCCGCAAGCTCGACGAGGGTCTCTATGTGCAGATCTCGCAGCGCCTGGCCGGGCGCATGCTGAAGGGCCTGTTCGTCGCCGACGAGCGGGACCCGGCCTACGAGCTCATCTATTACGCCAAGGAAGGAGCTGTCGACGATACCGGCACGACGCTGATCATGCACGACGGCGAGGTGCATCGCAAAACGCCCGACGGCAACGTCTCGGTCATCAATTTCGATTCCTATTCTTTCGACCTCTCCGACATGACGGAGAGCCGCGGGCAGGCGACGCTGAAAGCCAGCGACCGTGACCTGTGGTTCCTGTTCAATCCGGATCCGAACGACAAGGACTATACGATCCGCCCGCAGAGCTACCGCGCCGAACTGCATCGACGGCTGACGGACTGGATCCTGCCCGTCGTCTTTGCATTGTTCTCACTGGCGATCGCCGGCGATGCGCGCTCGCACCGGGAAGCGCGGCTGCATCCAATGGCGAGCGCGCTCGGCTATGCTTTTGCGCTACGATGGGCTGCCTTCTACGCCGCGAACCAAATCGACACCGATCCGGAATATATCGCAGTTCTCTACGCCATTCCGATCGTCAGCAGCCTCGTCTCGATCATCTTCCTCGGCCTACACAAGCGGCTGGTCATGCCTTCGTTCGTCTGGGACCGGATATCGGCTTCCTGGAGACGGATGCAAGAAAGACTGCTTACCGCGACCAGCAGGTCCGGCGGGGGCACGGCCCAATGATGTTCGGGACATTGTCGCGTTATTTCTTTCGCCGTTACCTGGCGACGACCTGCTGGTTTCTGATCGGCGTGTCGGCGATCGCCTTCCTCCTTGATTTCAGCGAGACGGCGGGACGCATGTCCGGCCTGCCTGGCTACACGATCGGCGGCGGCATCGTGATGACCGCCGTGCGCCTGCCGCTCATCCTGCAGCAGACAATCCCCTTCGTCGCCCTCTTCGTCGGCATGACGGTGCTGATCGGGCTCAATCGGAAATATGAGCTCGTGGTCACGCGTGCGGCAGGCATCTCTGTCTGGCAATTCATGTTTCCCTTCATCGCCGGCTCAATTGCGCTCGGCGTGCTGACGATGACGGCGCTCAACCCGCTTGCCGCCTGGGGACAGCGCCAGGCGCTGCTGGTCGAGTCCGACTGGCGTGGCGAAAACGCAGTTCTGCGCAAGGCGCCGCAGATCCCATGGCTGCGCCAGATCAGCGGCCGCGACGATGTCATCATTGGCGCCCAGACGGTCCAGGAGAACGGAACCAAGCTGGTCGACGCCGTATTGATCCATTTCGATTCAAGCGGCCGAGTCATTCTGAGACAGGATGCCGCCACGGCAAAGTTGGAAGATGGTTACTGGCAGCTTAACGGCGTCGTCGAGCGCAAGCCTGGCGAAATCCCGCTGCGCAAAGCTTCGGTCCAACTTCGCACCAATCTGAAACAGGATTTCGTTCAGGAGCGGCTGACAGCGCCGGAAACAATTGGTTTCTTTGACCTTTCCAATCGCATTGCAGCGGCAAAGTCATTCGGCATCTCGACCAAGGCATTGGAGACGCAATTCAACTCTCTGTTGTCTCAGCCATTGCTGCTGGTGGCCATGACTCTCATTGCTGCAACAGTGTCCCTAAAATTTAGCCGGTTCAACCAATCCCGCTCCGTGATTCTGGGTGGAATCCTGTCAGGCTTCATGCTTTATGTCATCACCGTGCTTGTTAAAGCATTCGGAAGCAGTGGAGTCGTGCCTCCCTTCGTGGCGACGTGGATACCGGTCGTCGTCGCGTTGGCCTTGGGCGCGACTATTTTGCTTCATCAGGAGGACGGCTAGTGGCGGTAGGCGACCGCAAGTACTTTAGTAAACAGTTGGTTGCCCTGCTTGTCGGTGCGGCTCTATGTTCCTATTTCGGCAGTGCCCCGGCCTCCTATGGCCAGGCCAGCACGCCTGAACAAAATATCGAGAATAAGATTCCCGAAGGGGCCAAGCTTCTGCTTTCGGCCAATGAACTCGTCTATAACCGTGACGCCGAACTCGTGTCGGCGATCGGCGGCGTGCAGATCAACTATGGCGGCTATAAAATGGTCGCACAGAAGGTCGAGTACAACCAGAAGACTGGCCGGATGATGGCGCTCGGCAATGTCGAACTCGTCAGTCCGGACGGCAACCGCATCTATGCCGACAACCTAGACGTGACCGACAATTTCGCCGACGGGTTCCTGAACTCGCTGCGCATCGAAACCGCCGACAATACGCGTATCGTCGCCGAAAGCGGCGAGCGGGTCGGCGGCACGAAGATGATTCTCAACAAGGGCGTCTATACCGCCTGCCTTCCCTGCGCCGAAGATCCGAAGCGCGCACCGTTCTGGCAGGTCAAGGCAAAGCGCGTGATCCAGAACGGCGAGACCCATACGATCCGTCTGGAGCGGGCGCGTTTCGAGCTGCTCGGCTACCCGATTGCCTTCGTGCCGTTCATCGAGGTTCCCGACAATACGGTGAAGCGTAAGTCCGGCTTCCTGTTCCCGACGATGAGCCTGTCGCAGAACCTCGGCTTCGGTCTTTCCATTCCTTATTATTATGTGATCTCGCCGAGCATGGATGCGACGGTCACGGCGACCGGCTACACGGCCCAGGGCTTCCTCGTCGAAGGCGAATTCCGTCAGCGCTTCGAGAACGGCACGCATATCCTGCGCGTCGCCGGCATCAACCAGGCAAAGCCGGGCAATTTCAGCTCGGGCACCAGCGATGCCGAAGCCGAGCAGCGCGCCATGGTGGCGTCAAAGGCGGAATTCCGCATCAATCCGCGCTGGACGTTCGGCTGGGACGTCATGGTGCAGAGCGACAATAATTTCTCGAAGACCTACAAACTGCGCGGCTTGAGCGGCACGGATCGCACGAACCAGATCTACCTGACGGGGCTCGGGAAACGGAATTATTTCGACATGCGGGCGTTTTATTTCGACGTCCAGGATGCCGACCGGACGAACACGGCCGAAAAACAGCAGGCCATCGTCTATCCCGCGCTTGATTATCACTATGTCGCGCCTCAGCCGCTTGCAGGCGGCGAACTTTCTGCGGACGTCAATTTGACGAATATTTCGCGCACACACGACGACTTCTATACTGTCGACGGATTCGACCGCTTCCGCGGCCTGAAGGGCCAGACTTCGCGCCTGACTGCCGAACTTCAATGGAAACGCACCTATGTCACGCCGACCGGTCTGGTGATCACGCCGCTTCTGGCCGCGCGCGGCGACGCTTTCGCGCTGAACATGAACGACCCGACCGGTTACGCCGGCAATTATCTTGACGACGAATCCGCCACCCGCTCGATGCTCACCGCCGGGCTGGAGATGCGGTATCCGATCCTGATGACGACTGATAACAGCACGCATATTCTGGAGCCGATCGTCCAAATCTATGCACGCCCCGACGAGCAGCTCGCCGGCCGGCTGCCGAACGAGGATGCACAAAGTTTCGTTTTCGATGCCACCTCGCTCTTCGACCGCGATAAATTCTCAGGTTACGACCGCGTCGAGGGCGGCACTCGCGCCAATGTCGGCTTCCAATATACCGGGACGTTTGACAGCGGTTACAAGCTGCACGGCATTTTTGGCCAGTCTTATCAGATTGCCGGCCAGAATTCGTTCGCGACCGATGACCTCGTCAATGTCGGCGCGGATTCGGGCCTCGAAACCGATCGCTCCGACTATGTCGGCCTCGGCGGCGTCGAAACACCCTATGGTGTTTCCGTTGCGGCCTCCTACCGGCTCGACGAGAAGGATTTCGAGTTTCGCCGTGGCGACCTGACGACAGGCTACCAGAACGACACCTTCCAGACGCAGGTGACCTACACGCATCTCAGCGCCCAGCCGGCCTATGGCTTCGCCGAGGACAACGACGAGATCCAGACCAGCAGCAGAGTCAAGTTCAAGGACTATTGGTCGATCTTCGGCGGCATCGCGTGGGATCTGAACAACGATGTGATCAGCCGCCGGACGCTCGGCCTTTCCTATGAGGACGAATGCACGATCTTCACGATCGCCTATACGGATAGCAGGGATTCCGACGACGAGTCGGCAAGCGACTGGACGATTGGCGCGCGGCTGACGTTCCGCACGCTCGGCGACATCAAGATCGGCTCCGACACTCTCTCCAACTAGCGGGCGGACGGCGTAAACATGGCCTCAAGTCATTCTTTCGCCGTAAGCCTGTGCAGGACATTGCCGCCAGTCGATATCAGAGGCATAGGAGTTTCGCGCCGCCACGGAAGCGATTTCCGCGTGTCTCGCACTGTGGTAAGGACGCCGCGATCAACCTCTCGCGGCGCAATTGGGAGGTCAACAGATGATTGACGCAAAAAAAGCCATAACCGCCTTTCTCGCCGGCGCAGCGATTGCCTTGCTGACGGGCCTTGCTGGCCCGGCGCTTGCAGCAAGCGGAGTCCAGGCCGTGGTGAACGGCACAGCCATCACCAGCGGCGATGTCGCCAAGCGTCAGGCCTTCCTGCGCCTGCAGCATACCAAGGCCGACGCCAAGACCGCCACGGAGCAATTGATCGACGAGACGCTCAAGCGCCAGGAGGTCGCCCGCGTCCATATGTCGGTTTCGCAGCAAGACGTCGATGCGTCTTTCGCGCGCTTTTCGGCCGGCAACAAACTTTCCGTGGAACAGATGTCGCAGATTCTCGATCGCGCCGGCGTCGGCGTCGACCATTTCAAAGGCTTCATCGCCGTGCAGATGAGCTGGCCGCGCGTCGTCAATGCGCGCTACGGCTCGACCTCGCGGCTGTCGAACTATGATCTCGTCTCGCGCATGATGCAGAACAACAAGCAAAAGCCGGTAACAACGGAATATATGCTGCAGCAGATCATCTTCGTCATTCCCGAGGCCAAGCGCGGCGCCGTCACCGGCAAGCGCAAGGGCGAGGCCGAGGCATCGCGCTCAAAATTTCCTGGCTGTGATCAGGCAAAGACCTTTGCCGCGACAATGCGCGATGTTTCCGTGCGTGACCTCGGCCGCATGCTCGCTCCCGAGATCCCGCCGGACTGGAAACCTCTGGTCGAGCAGGCCAAGGGCAACACCACAGGCACCCGCGTCACCGAGAAGGGCGTCGAATATCTGGCGATCTGCAGCCAGCGCCAGGTCTCCGACGACCAGGCCGCCGAAATGGTCTTCCGCCAGGAGGACCTCGACAAGTCCAAGGCCGGCAAGAATGGCCCGCCGGAAAACGAAAACAGCAAGAAATACCTGGACGAACTGCGCAAGAAGGCGCAGATCGCCTATCGCTGACCGACGATGGCGATACCCTTTTCACGACCGCTTGCGCTGAGCCAGGGCGATCCCGCCGGCATCGGACCGGATATCACCCTGATGGCTTGGCTCCGGCGGCGTGAAATCGGGCTTCCGCCTTTTTTCCTTATCGGCGATCCGGATGTCTTGGCTCTGCGGGCCCGCCAGCTCAATCTGGCGGTTTCCATTCGTGAGATCGACACGGCGGGCGAGGCCACCGGCATATTTGCCGATGCGCTGCCCGTCATGAGCGTCCCGGCCGGCATTGAGGTGGTGCCCGGCGAGCCGCATGCGGCAACGGCGAAGGGCACGATCGCGGCGATCGAGAAAGCAGTCTCGCTTGTCATTTGCGGCGAGGCACTCGCAGTCGTCACCAATCCGATCGCCAAGGCCGTGCTCTACGAGGCGGGTTTCCGGTTTCCCGGCCATACCGAATTTCTCGCCGATCTTGCCGCCAGGGCGACCGGCAGTCCGGTGACGCCGGTCATGATGTTGTCGGGACCGAAAGTCAGGGCCATTCCCGTTACCATCCACATTCCTGTCCGCGATGTGCCGCAAGCACTGACCGGCGAACTGATCATCGAAACCTGCCGGATTGCCGATGTGGATCTCAGGCAGCGTTTCGGAATCGACGCGCCGCGGCTTGCCGTCGCCGGCCTCAACCCGCATGCCGGTGAAGGCGGAGCGATCGGCTCGGAGGATGAGGACATCATCCGCCCGTCGATCGAGCAGCTGCGTGACGAGGGTATCGATGCGATCGGCCCCCTGCCCGCCGATACGATGTTCCATGACGAGGCGCGGGCGCGATATGATGTCGCCATCTGCATGTATCACGATCAGGCGCTGATCCCCGCCAAGGCCCTCGGTTTCGATGACAGCGTCAACGTCACGCTCGGACTTCCCTTCGTGCGAACCTCGCCGGATCACGGCACCGCTTTCGGCATCGCCGGCAAGGGACTGGCGCGTGAGCAGAGCTTGGTTGCGGCACTGAAGCTTGCCGCCCAGCTCGGCCGCACCGCCGAAGGCCGCCGCTGATGGCAGCACTCGATGGCCTGCCGCCGCTTCGCGACGTCATTCAGCGTCACGGCCTCGATGCGCGCAAGGCGCTCGGGCAGAACTTCCTGCTCGACCTCAACCTTACGCAGAAGGTCGCCCGCACGGCAGGCGCGCTCGAAGAGACCACCGTTTTCGAGGTCGGCCCCGGTCCCGGCGGGCTGACCCGCGCGATTCTGGCGCTCGGCGCCAAGAAGGTCATTGCCATCGAGCGGGACGCGCGCTGCCTGCCGGCGCTTGCCGAGATCGCCGATCGCTATCCCGGCCGCCTGGACGTCATCGAAGGCGATGCGCTGAAGACGGATTTCGAATCATTGGCGCCGGAAGGCCCCGTCAAGATCATCGCCAACCTACCTTATAATGTCGGTACGCAACTGCTGGTCAACTGGCTGCTGCCGAGGGCCTGGCCGCCATTCTGGCAGTCGCTGACGCTGATGTTTCAGAAGGAAGTCGGCGCGCGGATCGTCGCCGGCGAGGACGACGACCATTACGGCCGTCTCGGCGTGCTTTGTGGCTGGCGAACGGAGGCACGCATGGCCTTCGACGTACCGCCGCAAGCCTTCACGCCGCCGCCGAAGGTAACTTCGACAGTGGTGCATCTTGTTCCCAGGGCGAACCCCATCCCCTGCGCTGTCGCCAATCTGGAAAAAGTAACGCAGGCCGCCTTCGGCCAGCGCCGCAAGATGCTGCGCCAGAGCCTGAAGCCACTCGGCGGCGAAAGCCTGCTCATCAAGGCGGGAATCGATCCGGCGCGACGGGCGGAGACCCTTTCAGTCGAAGAATTCTGCCTTCTCGCAAATAGCCTTTAGCGCCACATCTGCTGTTGGATGCAGAAGGACGCGCCCTTAGGTCTAAGGCCGCCTTCCGCACTGGCGATCGGACGCCAGGCTTGATGAGGCGCACTTTGCTTGCAGATCGCCTGGGCAAGAAAGCCGCGCATCGCATCGCCGAAGGGCGGGCCGCATCATATGCTTCGCCTCCGCCATCTTACTCTGGTGATAAACGGCGCGCGGATGCGAGAAGGCGAGGAAACCGCGGTCTGGGCGACTCCTCCTCAAACACAGAAGTCAGTTCTTTCAGCGACCTATACACCAACTCTCTTCGCGATATTACCGCAGAAAGTTACTCTGCAACGTTGCGCTTTGCCTGATGTCCCGACGCGCGACACTGTCTGAAAGTCTTGCCAGAGCCGCAGGGGCAAAGGTCGCTGGTACGCCGTTGCAGCCGACCGATCAGCGGCAACAGAATGGTCTTAGGCAAAAATGTGGCAATTGCTATTGTTACCTTCGCCGAAAACCCGGGAACCACGAACCCGCGGCCGGCCTTAAATCCGTGCCAGGCCTTTTCCGCGACGTATTCCGCGCTGACCTTAGGTAAAATCTTGAACAAGGCGGCGCGGCCTGCACCTGAGCTACGGAGAAACTCAGTCGCCACAGGGCCTGGGGTAACGCAAGTCACGGTGACGCCCGTTCCGCGAAGCTCTTCATTCAGCGATGTTGAAAAGGAACGCACGAAGCTCTTGCTGGCATAATAAAGCGCCATGTTTGGGCCCGGCAAATAGCCGGCGACAGACCCGAGGTTGATCACTCCGCCCCTTCCTCTCGCCGCCATCGCAGGCAGAAATCGCAGTGTCAGTTCTGTCAATGCGCGAATATTGAGATCCACGATGCCCAACTGGTCGGATCTCGGGATGATCGTCGCCGCGCCACGTACGCCGTAGCCAGCGTTATTGACGAGCACATCACAAAACAAACCGCTCTCGTCAAGAAACATTTCCAGCCGCTGGGATGCCCCAGGTGCGGCAAGGTCCAGCTCGAGTGTGACAGCGTTACCGCCGGCTGCTCGTACGTCCGCCGCTGCCGCCGCCAATCCTTCACCTGAGCGGGCAAGAAGAACAACGGTGGCGCTCTCGCCTGCTGCGATCTTCGCTATCGCGCGACCTATACCTCGCGACGCGCCAGTGACAACGACGCTTGGTTGAGGATTTTTATCCACTTTCATTGTTATTCCCGCGAGGATTCGTTGGCACATCCGCGTCTTGAGCAGGTGCGCTTACCTCGTTAGCGATCTCCCCATTGAGGATCGCCTCGAAGCGTTGCAAAGCTCGTGCGACGATCGCGCCATCCATGACCCGGTGATCGTAAAGGATGCGGACTGTGACGGTTGCGTCCTCGCTGATCGGCCCATAATTGAGTAAGGTGGTCAACGGCGTCAGGGGATTTAATGATTCCGCTCCCAGCCCTGAATAGACCGAAAACTGAAAAGTGCCGAAAAAGCGCGGCCGCTGCCGACCGAGATTGAGCCCGATCCACATAATAAACCAGCGAAGCGGCGCCGGAAGCCGAGCGAATTTCAGACTGCGGCGGAATTGCTTGATCTCCGTGACTGGTCGTGTACGTGCGTCCCGGATCAGTGCATCGAGTTCGGCGATGGACTTGCGTTCGGGGCGCCGGATGGGACACAAAAGGACGATACGCTCACCCTCGTATTCGCGCTCATGGGCCACCGACGCCACACTTTCGGGATATTCGTAGAACTGAGGCCGTGGGAGCTTCACATAGGCGCGGCGGAATTCGGGAACTTCAAGGGCAAGAAGCCCATAACCTTTTATGAAGAGCGCCGTCCATGAGGGACGCTCCGGCCGAGCTCGCCGTGCTGCCACCAATGGAGCAAGGTTCATTTGCCGCTGTACGGTCACCCTCGGCACGCGAATCGAGAATCGCATCAGGTCTCCGACAAGACGCCTAGCTGCCGAAAGCTTGATCGGTTTGCCCCGCATGAAGTTCACTCAATAGAGATAGGGGATGATGCGCTTGGTCCTGTCCATGTAATCGCGATACTGCGGGCCGAAGAATTCGATCATCATCTTCTCTTCTCTATGCACTCTCAGGAAGAACAGGAATGCGAAACCGATCAGTCCCGCCATTCCGACAAACCAATTTGCCAGCAAGCATGCTTGGCCGAGCGCCATCAGCAGGAATGACGTGTACATCGGGTGGCGTATGACGCTGTATGGGCCAGTCGATATCAGCTTGTGCTCCTCGCGGATCTCCAGCGAAATCGACCAGTTTCTGCCAAGTTCCTTATGCGTTCGGCGGAAAATCCATATCCCCGCGGCGTAGACGATTGTGCCCAGCGCAAGGGCCCAGCCGGCCAATGGATAGTCAAAGTGAGCTGGAAATCCCGAAAAGACATATATGCCTGGAATGACTGCGAGACCGATGATAGCGGCGACAAGACCAAAGCTGTCCCGCGCGGACCGTCTATTGTTGACTATCGCATTGCGCTTGGCGCGCCTCGCGGCCGGCCGGCGGACGAAGTACCAAGCGATGATTCCCAGTACCCAAATCGTCTTACCAAGCGTAATCAGCGAAAGGCTCACAGGGATCACCCACTACGTTGCGGGCCGCTGATCGCAGAAAACGTGTCGGGCAAACAGCCCAATCGCCCATACGCCAACGAGCAAACAGAACGCAAGCTTACCCAGCGCAGGCGACCTAGGCAAGACGCCGACGCGCTCAGCCCGTATTCATTTCTCTAAGCTGAGTAATGTATTGTTGTGGTCTGAGCCAAATGCCGGGAGTTTTGTATCCCATGTGGCGAGCGATTTGCCCGGTCCAGGCGTTGCAATTATTGACGGTCGCCTCCCAGGTTTTGGACGTAGCCTGTAGCTTGCGAATGTAGGCGACAACATTGCTGTATTCCACCGGGCTGAGCAGCACACGCCAACTTGCAGATCGATATTGCTCTTCAAGATCCCCATCGGTCCACCCGGTCGAAGCCGGGACGGGCACGAAATGGCCAAGCACATAGTCGGCCGGACTGTGAGAAGCCGGGGCAAGTCCTGCCACCTCTGGATTGATCATGTTGCCGCTCTGGTCCAACTTGCCGAAAACCACATAAGTGTGGCCGTAACTCAACGCATATCTCGAGCGAAATTCGATGAAATACTGATTCCCGACAACCCTACCGGTTGTTGCGGCAGCGTTCTTACTGACGGATGTAAAGCGCGGTTGTTGAGGCTTATCTGTTCCTTGGCAAGAGACCAGCACACCTACCATCAGAATCGCCAGCCACGAGCGACCATTTCCAAAGAGCATCAATACGCTCCATTTGCTTGCCCTGCCACGCAGGCCGGAAATTACCGACCACTCTTGAACGTCGAGCATCGAAAACCGACGAGCAAGCCTGACGGATTTAAAGGAGGGAAGGACTATGTCAGCCCTCCCCTACTTAAATCGCATTTACTTATAGACAGCCGCAGCGGGCGGCGGCGCCTTACCTTTTCCCTTGCCAATGGTCCCGCAGGCACTCAGATTGGCAACAGCAAGCACTGCAAAGATCACGACTACGATTCTGCTCATCAAGAAGTCCTCTGCTAGTCTGGAGTGGCTATCAACAAAACGAATCAAAGTTTAGCGGCAAACCGGTTCCTGACTAGTGCATAAAGAACACAATCTGCAACTTCGCTACATTAGCAGCTTGAAATGCGAATAGCCAACCCTTCAGTTCAGATGGTTAACGTCGTCAAATTACCACTACCCGAGTACCCACCGGGACGCGATTGAAGAGATCAACGATGTTTGCGTTGGTCATCCGTATGCAACCATTTGAAACAGCCTGACCGATCGACCAGGGCTCGTTCGTCCCGTGCACGCGGAACAAGGTGTCTTGCCCGCCCTGATAAAGATATAGCGCCGCAGCGCCAAGCGGATTAAGCGGTCCACCGGGAACGCCGTTGGCATATTGTGCCAGTCGCGGCTTGCGCCGCATCATGTCCTCGGTCGGCCTCCAAGATGGCCACTCCGCTTTCCGCCCAATGATTGCTTCGCCCTTGAAGCTTAAACCTTCCTGACCGACAGCAATACCATAGCGTGTCGCCCGTCCGCCGGACTCTACGTAGTAGAGAAATCGTTCCCTGGTGTTAACTATGACAGTACCTGGCGCTTCCCACCCGTAGTAAGCTACCTCCTGTTTGCGATAGCGCGGATCTTGATCGGGATTACCAGCGAAGACTGACCTTATCGTCCAATCTTCCGGAGCGCCACATCCAGAAACTATAGTTGCCAGTCCACCCAAGATGATTGCCCGGCGCGTAATGTGGTCTATCCCCATTTCCACCTGCTGCCTTCTTATTCTCTCTCCGCAAGCTATCATTGCAGAATACAGTGGCAATGCCAAGTGATGGTCCTGTAACAGCATTTTGAGAATTATAGGTTATTCGCTTGCGATGTGTTGTTATCTTCTCAAGGAAGTGCGATGAGCCTCACGTCGCGGTGACAAGGACCAGCAGATGAAACTTGGCCTTCAGGGAAAGATTGCGGTTGTGACCGGCGGAGCTTCAGGAATAGGGGCCGCAATATGCCGGCAGCTTGGCAGCGAAGGTGTGGCCGTGGTGATCGCCGATATCAACCTAGCTGGGGCAAGCCGCGTTGCACAAGAGGTTCGCTTGGAAGGTGGCATCGCCTTCCCCTTCTTTGCCGACGTCACCGATCCCCTTTCGGTGGAGCAATTGATGGCCTTCGCTGAAGCGGAAGGCGGCGGGATCGATCTGGCCGTCAACAACGCGGGAATTCGCGGCCCCCACAAAGCGACGAGAGACTATCCGATAGAGGAGTGGCATCGGGTGATCAAGGTCAATCTCGATGGGGTCTTTTACTGCATGAAAAGCGAGATCGCAGCGATGATGGCGCGCGGCGGCGGAGCAATTGTCAATGTTTCATCCATTTTAGGCGCTGTTGGCTTACCGTTAACATCAGCTTACACAGCCGCCAAACACGGCGTACTCGGACTGACAAAAGCCGCAGCCCTTGAATATGCCAGGTTTGGAATCCGCCTGAACGTTGTCGGGCCGGGCTGGATCGAAACGCCGTTGCTGACAGAACAACAGGAACTTCCGATGCAGAAAAAAATCGAGTCCCTCCAACCGATGGGTCGGCGCGGCAAACCCGAGGAGGTTGCAGCCCTCGTCTGCTTCCTTCTCTCCGAGCAGGCGAGTTTCATCACAGGTAGCTACCATGCGGTCGATGGAGCCTACACCGCGCACTAAGTGCAAAGGCCGCTAGCAACAGCCTCGGCCACAACCTGATTGTTGGGCCGTAGGGGCCGCGACGGCTGTTGAATCGATCGCCCAGGCCTACTGCGATGTTTCGGGCCGTCGGTGCAACGCCGCACGCATTCCAGGGTCGATCTGCGGGAGGAAGAAGGATACTCATGTCAGGCCGAAGGCATTCCTTTCTGCTGGCTTGATGAGAAGCGCTTTACTTGCGGATCGCTTCGGCCAGAAAGCGGCGCATCGCCTCGCCGAAGGGTGGCCGCATCATATGTTCCGCCTCAACCATCTTGCTCTGGTGATAGACGGCGCGCGGATGCGAGAAGGCGAGGAAACCGAACTTGCCATGATAGGCGCCCATGCCGGAATGACCGACGCCACCGAACGGCAGGCCTTCAGCCGTAACATGGCTCATGCAATCGTTTATGGTCACGCCGCCGGAGGTCGTATTGTCAAGCACACGACGCTCCTCTTCGCCATCCTGGCTGAAGTAATAAAGGGCGAGCGGCCGCGGCCGGGCGTTGATGCGATCGATAACGTCGGCGACATCGCGATAGGGAAGAACCGGCAGAACCGGCCCGAAGATTTCCTCCTGCAGCGCGCGCATGTCGTCGCTGGGCTCGAGGATCAGGGTCGGCGGCATGCGGTGGGCCGGTTGCTGGGAGAGGTTCTCTCCTGCCGGATTGATTTCGACGACGCGGGCGCCCTTGGCCCTGGCGTCGTCGACCAGGCCCTGCACGCGGTCATAATGACGGGCATTGACGATCGAAGTGTAATCAGGATTGTCCTTCAGCGTCGGATACATCGCACCGACCGCCGCGACCGCATGTTCGACAAAGGCTTCGACGCTTTCCTCAGGCACGTAGACATGATCCGGAGCCAGGCAGATCTGGCCGGCGTTCAGCGTCTTGACGGTCATGACACGGCGCGCCGCGTCTGCGATATTGGCCGAACGGCCGACGATGACGGGCGACTTGCCGCCGAGTTCGAGCGTCAGAGGCGTGAGGTTTTCCGCCGCGGCCCGCATGACCTGATGGGCAATCGCCGTGCCGCCGGTGAAGATCAGATGGTCGAAGGCGAGCGAGGTGAAAGCGGTGCCGGTCGCCGGTCCGCCCTGCACCACCGCAATTTCCGTTTCGTCGAAGGAGCGGGCAACGAGTTCGGCCATCAGCGCGGCCGAAGCCGGCGTCACCTCCGACGGCTTGATCATGGCTCGGTTGCCGGCGGCGAGAATGCCCGCAAGCGGGGCAAGGGCGAGCTGATACGGGAAATTCCAGGGGCTCAGGATGCCGACCACCCCCTTCGGCTGATAGACTACCTCGGCAACAGCGTCCGGGAACAATGCCTCGTGCTGCTCGGGTCTCAGCCATTCTGCAAGATGAGCCTTGGCATATTTGAGCGAACCGACGCAGGTGAAGACGTCGAGAAGCAGGCTCGCCTCGACGCTGCGACTTCCGAAATCCTCCGAGAGAGCCGCCGCAATCGCATCCTTATGATCGACGAGAAGGGCGACGACACGGTCGATGCGATTAATGCGGGTCCCGATATCAGGCGGCCCCTCCTTGAGGAAGGACGCCCGTTGCCGGGCAAGCAGCGCCTTCATGGCGTCAGCACCGGTATCGGTGGCGATTGGGGTGACGGTGTTCATTGGTTCCTCCCTTAAAACGATGTCAGGCGGCCGGCTGGCGCACGACCGGTTTCAGCACAACGCCTCTTTCCGAGTCCTCCACCGCGCGGTTGATGTCGGCGAAATCGTAGAAGCTGACGAGCCTGTCGAACGGGAAGCGCCCTTGGCGATGAAGGTCGATCAACAAGGGGATCAGCACGTCGGGATTGGAATCGCCCTCGACGATGCCGCGCACCCGGCGTCCGCCGGACAGGATATGGGTGAGATCGAGCGTCAACGTTGCACCGTGAGGCGAGGCCCCGACGATGCCGCATGTGCCGCGCGGCGCCAACACCCGCACGCACTGGTCGATGACGGCGGGCACACCGGAGGCATCGATCGAATAGTCGACGCCAGCACCGGTCAGCGCCATGATCGCGGCGGCCGCGTCGCACGCCTTGCCATTGACGATGTCGGTCGCCCCGAGTTCCGCTGCAAGCGCCAGCCGCGTCTCGTTGACGTCGACGACGATGATCCGTGACGCACCGACGACCCGCGCCGCCATCACGGCGGCCAGACCAACAGAGCCCATGCCGAAAACTGCAAGTATTTTTCCAGGCTTGACGCTGAGGGCATTCATCACCGCGCCGGCGCCGGTCTGGATACCGCAGGCGAGCGGGCCAAGCAGCGCCAGATCCGCATCTCTCGGCACTTTCACGATATTGCGTTCATGGCAGAGCGCGTGGCTTGCGAAGGACGATTGTCCGAAAATGTTGCCATGAATACGCTCTCCTTCGCATGAGAGCCCGCTCGAACCGTCGGCGCGCGCACCGAAGAAGTTGCGCGGGAAGAACTCGTGGCAGTAGGTTTCTTCATGATCGTTGCAGCTCGGGCAATGACCGCAGGAATTGAAGGTCATAACCACGTGATCGCCCGGGACCACCTTGGCAACGCCCGGCCCGACACGTTCGACGATGCCGGCGCCCTCGTGGCCGAGCACGACCGGCTGCGGCACCGGCAGATGCTGGTCCCGCATGACGATATCGGTATGGCAAACGCCGGTCGCTATGACGCGAACCAGGATTTCCCCCTCGCGCGGCTCCTCCAGATCGAGACTTTCCAATGAAAACGGCATATGCGGCGCACGCGCCACCGCGGCATGAATCTTCATTCTATCCCCCTCCCGAGATCAATCCGCGCCCTCAGCCGCGCTTGTAGGCGCCGAGCCCCGGCTGATAGGTCTTGTCGTCGAGGAACTGCTTCAGCCCCTCATCGCGCCCTTTGGTCTTGTCGAGAAACAACATCTGCTCCAACTTGGCGTAGATGTAATCGTCGGCGAGATCCCACGGCAGGTTGCGCACCCGCTTATAGGTGTCCTTGGCGGCCTTCAGCGTCACCGGGTTCTTTTCGAGCAGGCTCGCGCAAATCTTGCGAACCCGGTTTTCGAGCTCGGCGAGCGGCACGGCCTCGTTGACGAGACCCATTTCGGCAGCCTTGCGCCCGCCGAAGAGTTCGCCGGTCATGATGTAGTAGAGGGCGTCGCGATGGCGCATCACCTCGGCCACCGCACGGGTGACATTGCCACCCGGCAAGATGCCCCAATTGATCTCGGAAAGGCCGAAATTCGCCTCCTCGGCGGCGATGGCAAGGTCGCAGGAAACGAGCGGTGTGAAGGCGCCGCCGAAGCACCAGCCATTGACCATGGCGATCGTCGGCTTTTCGAAATACATCAGCCGACCCCACCAGCCGCCGGACTGGCGCCGCGCCTTCAATGTGGCATCGCGCGGCTTGTCGTCATTGTCGCGAAAGTATTCCTTGAGATCCATTCCGGCGGACCAGGACTCGCCGGCGCCGCGCAGGACGAGCACGCCGCAGCGCTCATCGCCCTCGAGCTCGTCGAGCACCTCCAGCATCCGTGCATTCAAGGCCGGATTCATCGCATTGCGCTTTTCCGGTCGGTTGAGAGTCACGAAAGCGATGCCGTTATCGAACTCGACCAGAACCGGCGATTGGTCTTCAGTCATGAGGTCACTCCATTGGTTTCGGCGTGATTGCCGAGGGCCGTTTCATCAGGCCTGTCGTTGACGGGTTTCGTCGGCATGAAGCTGGCGCAGAACATGTTTCTGCACCTTGCCGGAGGCGGTGCGGGGAACGGCTTCGACGAAGAGGATGTGCGCCGGGCGCTTGAAGGCGGCGAGCTTCGCCGCGCAATGGCCGGCAATCGCCTCGCCCGTCACCACGGCACCCGGCCGCAGTACGACATAGGCAACGCCGCATTCTCCCCACCTGTTGTCGGGAAAGCCGACGACCGCGACGTCGAGGATATCGGGATGGCTTGCGAGTACGGCCTCGACTTCGGCCGGATAGACATTCTCACCGCCGCTGATATACATATCCTTCAGCCGGTCGACGATGCGATAGAAGCCGTTTGCTTCGCACCGGCCGAGATCGCCGGTACGGTACCAGCCATCGGTGAAGGCGTCGGCGGTTTCCGCAGGCTTGTTCCAGTAGCCCGGCGTCACCGCCGGTCCACGCAGCCAGAGTTCGCCGATCTCGCCGCGGCCAACGTCGTGGCCACCCTCGCCGACAATGCGGATGTCGACCAATGGTGCGGGAAGACCGACGCTGCCAAGATTGTCCTGCACCGCGCGCCGGTCGATCGGCACATGCAGCACCGTTCCGGCCTCGCTCATGCCGTAACCGTTGACCAGTACAACGCCGTCATCGAGATAGCTTTCGATCAGCGCCTGCGTCAGCGGCGCGCCGCCGACGAAGAGCGCCTGCAGGCCAGAGAGAGCCGCGGCGCTATAGGCGGGATCGTTGCGCAGAGCGAGGGCGATCTGCGGCACGGCGAAATAATGGGTGACGGCACGCTCACGCAAGATGGCCAGCGTACGCGCCGGAGTGAAGCGGTCGCAGATGACGAGCGTACCACCCAGCATCAATGTGGTTCGAGCCACGGCAATGAGCCCGATCGTGTGGAAGAACGGCAGATCGCACAAAGCGACCGATGCCGGCCCGATCTCTCCGACGAAGGAAAAATTGATGGCGGCAAAGAAAGCATTGCGGCCGGTAATGACGACGCCCTTCGGCCGCCCTGTCGTGCCCGAGGTGTAGAGAAGGACGCACGCCCGATCGGCATCTCCGGACACCGGATCGGCGGAGGCGCTCGCCTCGATGCGGCCCGCAAGCCCGGCTGGGCCATCTGCCGTCGAGATCACCGCCATGTCAGGATCGGTATCGGCAAGGGTCGCCGCAACAGCCGAAAACTCCTCGTCGCAGACCAGGAGCGCCGGCGCGCAATCGGCAAGGATCGGCAGCAGTTCGGCGGCGCCGAGACGCCAGTTGAGCGGCACATAAACGGCGCCGACGCGCTGGCAGGCAAAAGCCAACACGATCGAATCGATCGAGTTGCGCGCCAGCATGGCGATCCGCGCCCCGTCCCGGCGCGCTCCGAGCATATCATCGAGGAAACCGGCGCATCGGGCGATCCGCATATCGAGCTCGGCATAGGTAAGCTCCCGGCCGGTCGCGATCTCGAACAGGGCCTGTCGATCCGGCGCGACACGGGCGCGGTAAAGGATGGGATCATCCGCCACCAGTCCGCAATCGACGGACGAAGACTTTCCGGAAAGGCAATGCGCCATTTTTCCTCCCATGCCAGCCGCTCCTCCGCGGCCGACAAATTTGTATGTAACACATACTAATATTTTTTTAGGAGGATGCAAGAGGCTGCTCGCCGCAAATCCATCCACTCCGACAAGCTCTGGGAAATCTTCAAGGCGGATATTGACTAACCTGCTGATTTTGATGGTTATGGCGCCTTGACTGGGCGAGAATGAATAATGGCCGGAAAACCACCGCAGGATGATTTTGAGAGCGAGGATGTTCCGGCGACCCCGTCACTCGACGTCGGCCGGCTTGGCAATCTCCTCGGTTTTCATCTGCGTATGGCGCACGTCGCGATCTACCGCGACTTCGCTGAAACCATGGAGGAGCTGGGGCTGACGCAAAAACAGCTCGCGGTGATGGAACTGCTTGCAGTCAATGCGGGTGCATCGCAGATCGACCTTGCCAATACGCTCGGCACCGACCGCGCGACCATGATGGCCCTCGTCAACCGGCTCGCAGGCCGCGACCTCATCGAGCGCCGCCCTTCAGCTACGGACCGGCGCCGCCAGGAACTGCATCTGACGATGGCCGGTCACGCCATGCTCGCGCGGGCGCGCAAGCTGATCGATGCGCACGAACAGCGTTTCATCGACCGGTTTTCGCAAGATGAAATGGATGCTCTGCTGGCTGCGCTGAAGCGGATATATAAGCGCGACTGAAACCCGCTTCCGCCCTTTGCCGGCTTGCCAGAGCAGAACAGGAGCCTTGGCAACTCCGGCGAAGCAATGCGCGCAGACCTAAGGCCAGTCCGCATAACCCGAGGAGAGCATACTGTTTTCCGAGCCGGCGGAAGCGCGGGCGATCTCTCTGTAGCCCGCAGGGGAAAGGCCGGTCCTGCGCTTGAAGAAATGGCTGAAATAGGTCGGGTCGCGGAAGCCGAGGCTGTCGGAGATTTCCTGGATGTTGCGGGCCGAGCGCTCCAATCTCAGCTTTGCCTCCTGCACCACGCGCTCGTGCAGAAGCTGGATCGGCGAGCGGCCGAGCGTCCTTTGACAGATCGAATGCAGCCGGTCGGCGGTGACGCCCAATTCCGCGGCATAGTCGCTGATCGGCCGGTGCTGGCGGAAACCGGCCTCGACCAGCTGGCGATAGCGCTGCAGGATCGATCCAGTTTCGCCCTGCCCACGCGGCTCACTTCTTTCGCCGTCGCTGCCGCGCCACAGCGTCATCAGGATCAGCCTGAGATAGGCCGAGACCACCATCCAGGAGGCCCGGGAGGGATCGCCGAGTTCCCGCACGAAGCCCGAAATCAATGGACCGATTTCGGCCACCAGCAAGGGATCCCGTGCCTCGACCAGCTTGCGCTGCTCGATGAGGAGGCGCAGCGAGTAGGATTCCACCTTGTCGCCGATCGCGTCGACCATGATCTGCGCCGAGGCGCCGATGAGATGGGCGGCACTTCCGGCAGCAATCGACAGATCGCAGCGCGCCTGCGGCGGCAGGAAGGCAAGGAGCGGCCCGTGCAGCGGCCGATCTTCGCCGCTCTCGAAATGAAGCTCGGCGGCGCCTTCGCCGAGAAGCAGGAAATGATGGAAATCGGCATAGAGCCCTTTTTGCAGACGGATGCGCCGGTGCGACAGCGACGGCGCGTGCCACTCGCCCCTGGCATAATGATGAATGCCTCCGTCCGTCGCCAAGCCTTGTCCTCCGCTCGCGTGAAATAGTGCCGCAATCGCCGGATAATTACAATATTAACCCAATAAATCGCATTCCATCCGCAATCGATCGGCGTAACCTTATCGTCATCAGCCTTTGGGAGGAGGCATTCCGACAACGCAGGAACGCTTAAGCGGCCTTCAGGCCGGCGCGTCCGCTCGTCTTTTCCCGTGGCAATAATGCAGGCGTCAGCACTTGGCGCCAGCATGTGACGAATGGGTGAAACCGTGTTTTCGGCAAAGCTGATGATCAACAACGAGGCGATGGATGCGTCCGAGGGGGCCACCTTCGAACGCATCGATCCGCTGACCGGCGACCTCGCGACGATCGCTTCGGCAGGATCCGTCGCCGACATGAGGCGGGCTGCCAATGCCGCCGCTGCCGCCTTTCCCGATTGGTCGCAGACCGGCCCGGGCGAACGGCGCAGACTGCTCAACGCCGCCGCCGAACTTCTCGATGCCCGTTCGCCGGAACTGATTGCCGCCATGACCGGCGAAACCGGCGCCACGAGGCAATGGGCGGCGATCAATTGCCGGCTCGGCGCCGATATTTTCCGCGAGGCGGCGGCGATGACCACGCAAATTTCGGGTGAACTCATTCCATCGGGCATTGCCGGAAACCTTGCCATGGCGGTGCGCCAGCCGGCCGGCGTCTGCGTCGGCATCGCGCCCTGGAACGCGCCCATTATTCTCGGCACCCGCGCCGTCGCCATGCCGCTTGCCTGTGGCAACACCGTCATCCTGAAAGCCTCCGAACTCTGCCCGAAGACCCACGGCCTGATCGGCGACATCCTCCGCGACGCCGGCTTTCCCCGCGGCGTCGTCAACGTCGTCTCCAATGCGCCGAGCGATGCCGCCGCCGTCGTTGATGCCCTGATCGCCCATCCGGCTGTGCGCCGCATCAACTTCACCGGCTCCACCCGTGTCGGCAGGATCATCGCGGAAAGCGCGGCACGGCATCTGAAGCGCTGCCTGCTCGAACTCGGCGGCAAGGCACCATTCATCGTTCTTGCCGACGCCGATATCGACGAGGCAGTGGGTGCCGCCGCCTTCGGCGCCTTCATGAACCAGGGCCAGATCTGCATGTCCACAGAGCGGATCATCCTGATGGACGAGATCGCCGATAATTTCGTCGGCAAATTCCGGGCGAAGGCCGAGACCCTCGTCGCGGGCCATCCCGGGGACGGCAATACGCCGCTCGGCACGCTGATCAACGCCGAAGCGGCGCGCCGCGTGAAGTCGCTCGTTGAGGATGCCCTGCAGAAGGGCGCGGCGCTCGTCTGCGGCGGCCGGCCCAACGGCACGCTGATGGATGCGACCGTCATCGATCACGTGACGCCTGCCATGCGCATCTACCGCGAGGAAAGTTTTGGGCCGGTCGCGGCGATCGTCCGGGTCGGCAGCGTCGACGAGGCGGTGACGGTTGCCAACGACAATGAATACGGGCTCTCGGCGGCGGTTTTCAGCGCCGACATCAATGCGGCGATGGCTGTTGCCATGCGGCTTGAATCCGGCATCTGCCACATCAACGAGGCCACGGTTTCCGACGAGCCGCAAATGCCGTTCGGGGGCGTCAAATCAAGCGGCTACGGCCGCTTCGGCGGCAAGGCCGCAATCGATGAATTCACCGAGCTCAGATGGATCACCATGGCATCGGGAAAACGACACTACCCGATCTGACTTCAGATCGGGATGAACACAGGGAACGGGCTGGGAGGCCCGCATCAGGAGGAGGAACGATTTCATGAACGGCATTTTCCGCAACGGCAAACTCAACGCGGCAACTCTCACCCGCCGCTCTTTCATCGCATCGGCTGCCGCAGGCGGTGCGGCGCTGGCGCTTTCCGGCCGCACGGCTTTTGCCCAAGGCGGTACGCTGAAGGTCGGCTTCATCAGCCCGCGCACCGGCCCTCTCGGCGGCTTCGGCGAGACCGACGGCTATGTGCTGGAACTGGCGCGCAAGGCGCTGGCGAACGGCCTGCAGGCGGGCGGCAAGACCTGGAAGGTGGAGATACTCGACCAGGACACCCAGTCAGATCCCTCCCGCGCCGGGCAACTGGCGAAAGACCTGATCAACAATGAGGCGATCGACCTGATGCTCGCCGTCTCGACGCCCGAAACCATCAATCCGGTGGCCGATGCCTGCGAGGCGGCAGGCATTCCCTGCCTTTCCACGGTCATGCCCTGGGAAGCCTGGTATTTCGGCCGCGGCGCCAAGCCCGGCGCGCCCTCGCCCTTCAAATGGACCTATCATTTCGGCTTCGGCGTCGAAGAGTTCCACAAGGCCTATGTCTCGCAGTGGAGCCTGATCGAGACCAACAAGAAGGTCGGCGTCATGTATCCGAACGATGCCGACGGCAATGCGATCCGCGCCCATCTGGCTCCGGCACTTGCCAAGGCGGGCTTCACCATTGTCGACCCAGGCGCCTATGAAACCGGAACCACCGATTTTTCGGCGCAGATCGCTCTCTTCCGGCAGGAGGGTGTGGAGATCTTCAACTCCTTTCCGATCCCGCCCGATTTCGCCGCCTTCTGGCGTCAGGCGGCACAGCAGGGCCTGACCCAGCAGATCAAGATCTGCCAGGTCGCGAAAACCGGCCTCTTTCCATCCGACATCGAGGCGCTCGGCGATCTCGGCCTCAACATCGGCAGCGCCGCCTACTGGCACAAGGCCTTCCCTTACAAATCGACGCTGACCGGCGTCTCCGGAACCAAACTTGCCGACGGCTATGAAACGGCCAGCGGCAAGCAGTGGACGCAGCAGCTCGGCGCCAGCCTGGCGCTGCTCGATGCCGGCTTCGATGCGCTGAAGGCGAGCACCGACGTCAAGAGCAAGGAGGCGGTCGCCAAGGCGCTCGCCACGCTGAAAACCACGACGATCGCCGGCAAGGTCGACTTCACTAGCGGTCCCGTCGCCAATGTTTCTCCCGGGCCGATCATCGGTACGCAGTGGGTGAAGGCGCCGGAGGGCTCGAAATTCGCGCTCGACTACGTCGTCACCGAAAACGCCACCGATCCCAATGTCCCGGTCGGCGCCAAGCTGACCGCCTACAACGGATAACAGCAGTGCAGAGGCAAGAAGCGCAAAGACGGCCGGGGGAAGCTTTTCTCTCGGCCAAGGGGATCCACAAGCGGTTCGGCGCGCTTGTCGTGCTGGAGAACCTGGATTTCTCCATGGGCGACGGCGAGGCGGTCGGCATCGTCGGGCCGAACGGCGCGGGCAAGACGACGTTGCTCAGCGTGCTCGCCGGCGCCTCCCCGCCGAGTGCGGGAACCGTCGTCTTCGACGGCGCCGACGTCACCAACCGGACGGCGGCGGAGCGCTGCCGTTCCGGGCTCGTGCGGACGCATCAGATTCCCAAGCCCTTTGGCGGCATGACCACCTTCGAAAATGTCTTCGTCGCCGCCTCGCACGGCAATGCGGCAAGCCGGGACGAGGCCTATGAGCGTGTGGTGGATTCGCTGTCGCTCTGCGGCATGCTCGGCGTGGCTAACCGTTCCGCCGACACGCTCGGCCTGCTCGACCGCAAACGCCTGGAGCTTGCCCGTGCGCTCGCCACGCAGCCGAGGCTGCTGTTGCTCGACGAGATCGGCGGCGGCCTGACCGATGGCGAGGCGAGCGAACTCGTCGAAACCATCCTGGAATTGCGCCGCCGCGGCATCGGCATCGTCTGGATCGAGCATATCGTCCATATCCTGCTGCAGGTGGCGGAACGGCTGATCTGCATGGATGCCGGCCGGATCATCGCCGACGGCGAACCGAAGACTGTCATGAGCGATGCGGAAGTGGTCAAGGCCTATCTTGGAGGGGCGCCCGCATGAGCCTGCTTTCCATCGACAATCTCGACGTCCGCCACGGCCTGCTGCAGGCGGTGCGCGGGGTCAGTTTCGACCTGGCCAAGGGCGAGGTGCTGGCGCTGGTCGGCGCCAATGGCGCCGGCAAGACGACGCTGCTGAGATCGATCGCCGGCGCCCACCTGCCCGCCGCCGGCCGCGTTCTTCTCGGCGATGAAGACCTGGCTGCAGTCCCCTCCCACAAGCGGATCGCCAAGGGCATCGCCCTGGTCCCGGAAGGCCGGCGCCTGTTTGCGCAGATGACCGTCGAAGAGAACCTGCTTCTCGGCAAGAGCTGCGGGCGCAAGGGCGAGTGGAACATCGACCGTGTGCTCGACGCTTTTCCGAACCTGAAACCCCGCCGGCACGCCAAGACCGGGCACCTCTCCGGCGGGGAGCAGCAGGCGACCGCCATCGGCCGGGCGCTGATGAGCAATCCCGATATTCTTCTCTTGGACGAGGTCTCGCTAGGGCTTTCGCCTCTCGTCGTCGACCGCGTCTATACCCAGCTGCAGGCGCTCCTGACTTCGGGAACAACGATCGTGCTGGTCGAGCAGGATCTTGGCCGCGCCATGAGGGTCGCCGGCCGGGTCATCTGCATGCTGGAAGGCCGCATCGTGCTCGACAGGCCGGCAGCCGCCGTCACCCGCGACGAAGTCACCAAGGCCTATTTCGGACTGCACCGGACAGCCGGCGAAAGGAGCGCATCATGATCAACACCCTGATCCAGGGCCTCCTGCTCGGCGGTTATTACGCCGTCATCGCCTGCGGCCTGTCCTTCATGTTCTCCGTCATGCGGATCATCAATCTCGCCCATGGCAGCCTGGCGGTCGCCGCCGCCTACGGGCTGTGGCTGCTCGCCGCCAAAGCCGGCATCCCGCCTTTTGCAGGCCTGCTGATCGTGCTGCCCGTCATGGCGGTGATCGGTTGGCTGCTGCAGCGCTTCATCCTCGAACGCAGCGCCCGCGGCGGCGCGCTGCTGCCGATTCTCACGACCTTCGGCCTGTCGATCGTCATCGACAATCTGCTGTTCGAACAGTTCGGCGCCGACACACGCTCGCTCGCGCCCTTCATCGGTAATCTCTCCTACGCATCCTGGCAGCTGCCCGGCCACATCTTCGTCGGCGAGCTTGCCGTGATGATGATGGTTACGGCGATCCTCATTCTCGGCGGGCTGCAGTTCTTCCTCGGCCGCTTTGCGCTCGGCCGCGCCATTCGCGCCACCGCCGAAGATCCCGATACGGCAGGGCTCGTCGGCATCGATGCGCGCAGGGTGAATGCGGTAGCCACCGCCATTACCATGGTCACGATCGGCATCGCCGGCGCCTTTCTCGGCATGCGGGCGACCTTCAGTCCCTATGCCGGCGGCCCGCAGCTGCTCTTTGCCTTCGAGGCCGCGGTCATCGGCGGAGCGGGATCGCTCTGGGGCACGCTTGCCGGCGGCATCGTCCTCGGCCTTGCCCAATCGCTCGGCGCGCAATTGCATCCCCAGGGCTTCCTGATCGGCGGCCATGCCGTGTTCCTGCTGGTGCTTTTCATCCGGCTGTCCCGCTCCCGCCCGCTGGTTCTCGACAAGATCGCAGCGCTTCTGAAACCCCGCGCCCTCCTCAACCCTCGCGCACGCCATCGGAGCCCGACATGACATTCGTCGCCAACGGAATATCGATCGAGCGCTGGACGACCTCGTCGCGGGTGGCGCTTGGCTCCATGGCCGCGGTGTTTGCGCTGCTGATCCTCGCCCCCGCCGTGCTTGGTGCCGGTGCGATCGACCGGATGACCGCCCTGTTCATCTATGTGATCCTGGCCGCCATGTGGAATGCGCTTGCCGGTTTCGGCGGGCTGGTCTCGGTCGGCCAGCAGGTGTTTTTCGGCCTCGGCGCCTATTTCACCATTCGGCTCGCCGATGCGGGGCTCGATCCCTTCGTCTCGGTCTTTGCCGCGGCGATCGTGATCGGCGCGCTGTCGATCCCGCTTTCGCTGTTCATGCTGCGGCTGAAGGGCGGCGAGTTTGCGATCGGCATGTGGGTCGTGGCCGAACTCGCGCATCTGCTCGTCAATCTCGACCGGCTGATCCAGGGGGAAACGGAAACCTCGCTGATTTCGCTCAACGTCTATGACAGCGGCACGCGGCGGGCGGCGATCTATTGGCTTGCCCTCACGTCCATGGCTGCCTTGCTCGGCGCGCTCTTCATGCTGATGCGCAGCCGCGCGGGTGCGGCGATGCAGGCGACCCGCGACAATGAGGAGGCGGCGGCCTCGGTCGGCGTGCGGGTGACCGCCACCAAGCGGCTGCTCTTCGTACTCGCCGCCTTCGGCATCGCCATCGCCGGCGGCTTGTGGCTGGCGACCGCCACGACCTTCCAGCCGAAAACCTATTTCAGCGTCCAGTGGACGGCCTACATGATCTTCATGGTGCTGGTCGGCGGGATCGGCAGGTTCGAGGGCGCGATCCTCGGCGCCATCCTGTTCTTCGTCATCGAGACTTTCTTCGGCAGCGCCGGCGTCTGGTATCTGATCGGGCTTGGCGCCACCGCGCTGATCTTCTCGCTCTATCTGCCGCGCGGCCTTTGGGGCGAAGTCGAGCGCCGCTTCGATTTCCAGCTTCTGCCCGTCGGCTACCGGCTGAAACTGCCCGGGCCGACGAAAATCAAATGGGAAGAATGAACCTACCTGCTTCCCGTTTTCTTGCGAAAGGTGAAATCCATGCTTTTTGGTAAAACAATCCTGGTGACCGGCGTCGCCTCCGGCATCGGCGCCCGGACGGCGGAACTGGCCGGCCAGATGGGCGCCGAGGTCATCGGCGTCGATGTGCGCGAACCGGCAAATGCAAGTGCCGCCTTCATCAAAGGCGATCTCTCCACGCCATCGGGCGTTGCCGAGATTGTCGCGCAGCTGCCGTCGCGTCTCGATGCGCTCGCCAATGTCGCCGGCCTTTCCGGCAATACCGGCGTCGTCTCGACGCTCGCCGTCAATTTCTACGGGCTGCGCGCCCTGTCGGAAGCCGTGGCACCCCGCCTGCGCGAAGGCGGCGCCATCGTCAACGTCGCCTCGATCGCCGGTTACGGCTGGCGCGCCAATCTCGAGCGGGCCAAATCGCTGACCTCGATCGAAGGCTTTCCAGATGTGGCGGCCGTTGCCGCCGAACATGGCCTCAAGGACGAGCAGGGTTATCCGCTCTCCAAGGAGCTGCTGCTGCTCTGGACCATGCGCGCCGCCCACCAGCCCCTGTTCAAGAACCGCGGCATCCGCGTCAATGCGGTGAGCCCCGGGCCGGTGGAAACGCCGATCCTCAAGCAGTTCCGCGCCGTGCTCGGCGACGCCAGGGTCGACAGCGACATCACCCGCGTCGGCCGCGCCGGCACATCAGCCGATATCGCGCCCGCCGTGCTCTTCCTCTGCTCGGATGGCGGACGCTGGATCAATGGCGCCAATCTTGCCGCCGACGGCGGCCTCGAAGCATCGATCAATGCCGAGGTTCTCGGCTTCTAGTTCTTTCCCAAGGAGACACACGATGAATATTTCCCTGCTCATAAACGGCGCCGACCGGGCCGCCACCAGCGGCCGGACCTATGACCGCATCGACCCCTTCACCGAAAAGCTTGCGAGCCGCGCGGCCGCCGCGAGCCTCGAGGATGTCGCTGCGGCCGTCGACGCCGCTTCCGCCGCCTTCGGCGCCTGGTCGAAGACCGGGCCCGGCCAGCGCCGCGCCATCCTGATGAAGGCCGCCGACATCATGGATTCGAAAGCGGCCGAATTTACCCGGCTGATGATCGAGGAAACCGGCGCCACCGCGCCCTGGGCCGGCTTCAACGTCATGCTCGCCGCCAACATTCTGCGCGAGGCGGGCGCGATGACGACGCAAATTTCAGGCGAAATCATCCCGTCCGACAAACCCGGATCGCTTTCCATGGGCGTTCGCCAGGCGGCCGGCGTGTGCCTCGCAATCGCGCCGTGGAATGCGCCCGTCATCCTCGCCACCCGCGCCATCGCCATGCCGATCGCCTGCGGCAATACCGTCATCCTCAAGGCATCCGAACAATGCCCGGGCACGCACCGGCTGATCGCCACGGCGCTGACCGAAGCCGGCCTGCCGGCCGGCGTCATCAATGTTCTGACCAATGCGCCGGAGGATGCGCCTGAGATCGTCAACGCACTGATCGCCCATCCGGCCGTCAGGCGCGTCAACTTCACCGGCTCGACCAAGGTCGGCAGGATCATTGCCGAGACCTGCGGCAAATATCTCAAGCCCGCCTTGCTCGAGCTCGGCGGCAAGGCGCCGCTGGTCATTCTCGACGACGCCGATATCGACGGCGCCGTCAATGCCGCGATCTTCGGCGCCTTCATGCATCAGGGCCAGATCTGCATGTCGACCGAGCGGATCATCGTCGACACGGCGATCGCCGATCAGTTCGTCGCCAAACTGGTCGCCCGCGCCAGCCAGCTGCCGGCCGGCGACCCGCGCGGCCATGTCGTTCTCGGTTCACTGATCAGCCTCGACGTCGCCAGGAAAATGGAGGAGCTGATCACCGATGCCACCGCCAAGGGCGCAAAACTCGTGGCCGGCGGCAAGCGCTCCGGCACCGTGGTCGAGGCGACGCTGCTCGATCACGTCACCCCCGACATGCGCGTCTATGCGGAGGAATCCTTCGGCCCGGTCAAGCCGATCATTCGCGTCGCCGGCGAGGAGGAAGCAATCCGCATCGCCAACGACACAGAATACGGCCTGTCATCCGCCGTCTTCAGCCGCAACATCCAGCGGGCGATGGCGGTTGCAGCCCGCATCGAATCCGGTATCTGCCACATCAACGGCCCGACGCTGCACGATGAAGCGCAAATGCCCTTCGGCGGCGTCAAGGGCAGCGGCTACGGCCGCTTCGGCGGCAAGGCAGCGATTGCCGAATTCACCGACCTGCGCTGGATCACGGTGGAGGATTCTGCCCAGCACTATCCCTTCTGAGGGGGCAGGCGCGCCCAGCGAATTTTCCGAGGTAGCGAGCGCGCCATTTCAATGCCGTGGTAGGTGACCTGGCGCGATGCTGTCTCAAACCTGATGTCAGCGAATTCCAGTGTCGACCTGGCTGTCACCGGCGAGCGCCGCATCAGGACACGAACTCGCGCAATCGGCTCGCTAGAGCGACGGCGTCTCTTCCAGCAATTCGCGGACGAAATCGAACATGCCGTGGCGGCGGTCACGGCGCAGGCGTTCGGCCTTGACGATCGACTGGACGGCGTCGAAGGCGGTGTTGAGATCGTCATTGACGATGACATAATCATATTCGCGCCAGTGGGCAATCTCGGCGCGGCTGTTGGCCAGACGCGTCTGAATGACCGCCTCGGAATCCTCGGCACGGCGATGCAGTCGCGACTGGAGCTCCGTCATGGTCGGCGGCAGCACGAAGATCGAGACGACGTCGGCCGACATCTTCTCCTGTAACTGCTGGGCGCCCTGCCAATCGATATCGAAGAGCATATCGCGACCTTCGGCCATGGCCTGCTCGACCGGCTCGCGCGGCGTACCGTAGAAATTGCCATGCACTTCGGCCCATTCGAGCAGTGCGTCGCTATCGCGCAACCGCTCGAACTCGCGCACGCTTTTAAAATGGTAATGCACGCCTTCGACCTCGCTCGGGCGGCGTTGGCGCGTGGTGACGCTGACGGAGAGGCCGATATGCTTGTCGGTCTCCAGAAGCGTGCGCGCAATTGTGGACTTGCCGGCGCCGGATGGCGACGAAATTACAAGCATCAAACCGCGACGGGCGATCTGTACGGGCGAGGATTTCGCCGGTTTCATGTCCTACTCCAAATTCTGGACCTGCTCGCGGAACTGGTCGATCACGACTTTCAGTTCGATGCCGGCGGCAGTGACCGCCGAGGCATTCGACTTGGAGCAGATGGTATTCGATTCTCGGTTAAATTCCTGTGCAAGGAAGTCCAGCCGGCGCCCGGCAGGCCCGCCTTTCTCCAGGAGATCGCGCGCGGCGGCGATATGTGCCTTCAGGCGATCGATTTCTTCGCGCAGATCCGCCTTCGTCGCCAATAAAGCGGCCTCGGCGTGCAGCCGGTCACGGTCGAGGGCGGCCATGCCGTCCATCAGCAAGGCGACCTGTGCCGCAAGCCTAGCCGCGATCTCAGCCGGCGAACGTGAGGAATCCATCTCGATCGTCCGGGTCAGACCCTCGATCGTCGCGACGTGATCGAGAAGGATGCGGGAGAGCGCCGCCCCTTCCTGTGCGCGCATTGCCTTGAGATCGGCAAGCGCGGCGAGCAGGCCGGCAATAATTTCTGCGTCACGGGCGGCAAGCGCCTCCTCGCCATCCTCGCCTTCACGGAACTCCACGATGCCGCGCACGAGAAGCAGCGTATCGAGCTTCAACGGCGCAGGATCGATCACGTCAACCAGTTGCTCGCGCATGGCAAGCACGGCAGCGAGCGCCTCTTTGTTCAGCACCGCCTCGAAACGGTTCTCGTCGGCAGTGACCGATAGGGATGCCTGCAGGTTGCCGCGGCTGAAGGTTTCGCCGGCAAGGCGGCGGACCTCCGCCTCCATGCGTTCGAGGCCGGGCGGCAGGCGCAGGCGCAGGTCGAAACCCTTGCCATTCACCGAGCGCAGCTCCCATGCCCAGCGCCAGCGGCCGCTCGTTCCCTCGCGCCGCGCAAAACCGGTCATGGACTGCAAAGCCATCCGAGCCTCCCGAAAACTGTCAATTGATCTTCTTTTTCTTCGGCGGCACGACAGTCGCGCCGTTGTCGCCCGGCTGCTCTTCCGGCTGGCCGTCGACGGCGATGTTCGGATCCGAACCCTTGTCGGCCTCGAGCTTGCGCCAGCGCTTGACGTTGGCATTGTGCTCCTCGAGCGTCGCGGCAAAGACGTGGCCGCCGGTGCCGTCGGCGACGAAATAGAGATCCTGGGTCTTCCAAGGGTTGGCAACGGCTTCCAGCGCATCCTTGCCGGGATTGGCGATCGGCGTCGGCGGCAGGCCCTTGATGACATAGGTATTGTAAGGCGTGTCCCGCTTCAGGTCCGACTGGTAGATCGGCCGGTCGGCTGGTTTTCCCTGCCCACCGAACAGCCCATAGATGATCGTCGGATCCGACTGCAGACGCATGCCCTTGCCAAGCCGGTTCAGGAAAACGGAGGCGACATGGGCACGTTCGTCTGGAATACCGGTCTCCTTTTCGACGATCGAAGCGAGGGTCACGAATTCCTCTTTGGATCGCAGCGGCAGCGAGGCGTCGCGCTTATCCCAGATCTGATCGACGAGCTTCTGCTGCGCAGCCGCCATTTGCTCGATGATTTCCGAGCGCTTGGTGCCGCGCGAGAATTTGTAGGTGTCCGGACGCAGGCTGCCTTCTGCCGGCAACGCGGCCGGCAGGTCGCCCTCCAGGACCGGATCCTGCAGCATGCGGTCGAACATCTGACGGACCGTCAGGCCTTCCGGAAAGGACACCGAATAGAGGATGGACTTGCCCGATTTCAGCAGCTCCATGATATCGCTCATGGAGGCTCTCGCCTTGATCTCATATTCGCCGGCCTTCAGGCTCTCGCCGGCGGAAAGATGAGTCGTCGTCAGATATCGGAAAATACGGGCGTCGGAGATGATCGCGTTGCGCTCGAGGTTCGTGGCGATTTCCGCCAGACCCGCACCGTTGCGGACGATGAAATTGGTGTTGGTCTGCAGCGGGCCCGGGCTCTGATAGGTCGAGGTCGCGTAGTAGAAGCCGATGACGGCGAGGACGCAGACCAGCACCGTCATCGTCATGATGAAGTTCAGGAAAAGAACGATCTGGCTGCGGGCGTTCCTGGAGCGTTTCGGCGGCTCCGGAACACGTTCCGGACGCAGGGCTTCGCTCGGCGACTTCGGGATGATCGGTCCCTTCTGCGCCTGGGTGTCGTTGCTCTGGTTCGTCGTATCGCTCACCGGCAATCCTCTATAACTCAGCCCTCATTCCGCTATTTCGCGAAGCAATGCGGCAAAAGCAGGTTCTGCCGCCGTTCAACGAAGCCGCTGCCGGTCGTTGTGCTTTCACCCGGCCTGCTATGACGGTACCCTTATTGTGCGTATCGGCGCAGCACGAGCGATGCATTTGTGCCACCGAATCCGAACGAGTTGGACAGCGCCACATTGATTTCTCGCTCACGCGCCTTGTGCGGAACAAGATCGATCGCCGTTTCGCGTTCGGGATTGTCGAGATTGAGCGTCGGCGGCGCGATATTGTCACGGATGGCAAGTGTCGCGAAGATCGCCTCGATCGCGCCGGCAGCACCGAGAAGGTGTCCCGTCGCCGACTTGGTCGAGGACATGGAGATCTTCGACGCCGCGTTGCCGACCAGGCGCTCGACCGCGCCGAGCTCGATCGTGTCAGCCATGGTCGAAGTACCGTGGGCGTTGATGTAATCGATGTCGGCCGGCGTCAGCCCGGCGCGCTTCAGCGCCATCGCCATGCAGCGGCCGGCACCCTCGCCGTCTTCGGAAGGCGCGGTAATGTGATAGGCGTCACCCGATAGGCCGTAGCCGACGATCTCGGCGTAGATCTTGGCGCCGCGGGCTGTGGCATGCTCCAGCTCTTCGAGCACGACGATGCCGGCGCCCTCGCCCATGACGAAGCCGTCGCGATCGCGGTCATAGGGGCGCGAAGCCTTCTGCGGCTCGTCATTGTGCTGGGTCGACAGCGCCTTGCAGGCGGCAAATCCCGCCAGCGAAATGCGGCTGACGGGAGATTCCGTGCCGCCGGCGACCATGACGTCGGCGTCACCAAGCGCGATCAGCCGCGCGGCATCGCCGATCGCATGCGCGCCCGTCGAGCAGGCGGTGACGACCGAATGATTGGGTCCGCGCAGCTTGTGGCGGATTGAAACCTGGCCGGAAACGAGGTTGATCAGGCGGCCGGGAATGAAGAAGGGGGAGATGCGGCGCGGGCCCTTGTCACGCAAGGTGTAACCCGCCTCGACGATGCCTTCGATGCCGCCGATGCCGGAGCCGATCAACACGCCGGTGGCAATCTGATCCTCATCGGTTTCGGGATGCCAGCCGGCATCGGCGAGCGCCATATCGGCGGCGGCCATGCCGAAGATGATGAAGGGATCGACTTTGCGCTGCTCCTTCGGCTCCATCCACTGATCGGCACTGAAGGTGCCGTCGGTACCGTCACCGATCGGGATACGGCAGGCGATCTTGGCGGGAAGGTCGTCGACTTCGAATTCGGTTACCAGACGAGCGCCGTTCTGGCCGGCAAGCAGCCGCGACCACGCCACCTCAGTTCCGCATCCCAAGGGTGATACCATGCCGGTACCGGTGATGACGACACGTCTCATCGCGTGCTTTCCCCCGTCTCTTATGTTCTATGGAGAAATATGCCGAAAAGAAAAGGGCGGACTCCAGGCCCGCCCTTTCTCAAATATATAGGATCAGGCCTGGGCCTTCTCAATAAACTTCACTGCATCACCGACCGTCAGGATCGAGTCGGCAGCGTCGTCAGGAATTTCGACGCCGAATTCTTCTTCGAATGCCATGACAAGTTCGACCGTGTCGAGCGAGTCAGCGCCCAGATCGTCGATAAAGCTGGCGCTCTCGACGACCTTGTCGGCATCAACGCCAAGATGATCAATAACAATTTTCTTTACGCGTTCTGCGATATCGCTCATGTCGGTTTCCTCGACCTTATGTCCTGATCGAAATGCCGTTGCGGCATCCCTACCCTGTTTCAGCCTGCGATGTTTTCAGACATCCTCGGCAAACTCGTTCACCCGGCTTCAGAGATGTCCCAGGCTTGCGAAAAGCCCGCCGGTCCGTCTGCTTTCTCGGGACGACTGTTCACAGTCATTGGCCCGCTTAACATGGTTTAAGCCTGCCGCAAAGCCAGAAAATCAACGCTTCGTGATTGCTCAACATGCTATTGCGGGAAATATCCCCGTGCCAACAGTTTGTCGTTTCAGATCATCGCCATGCCGCCGTTTACGTGCAGCGTCTGGCCTGTCATGTAGGCGGCTTCGGAGGATGCAAGGTAGGCAACAGCCGAAGCGACCTCGCCGCCGGTGCCCATGCGCTTCATCGGGATCGCCCCCATAATCGCTTCCTTCTGCTTGTCGTTCAGCTTGCCGGTCATGGCGCTTTCGATGAAGCCGGGCGCGACGCAGTTGACCGTCACGTTACGGGTGGCAATTTCCTGCGCCAAGGACTTGGTGAAACCGATCATGCCAGCCTTGGAGGCGCAGTAATTGGCCTGGCCCGGATTGCCGGTGACGCCGACGACGGAGGTGATGTTGATGATACGGCCATAGCGGCGGCGCATCATCGGATGCGTCAACTCGCGCGTCAGGCGGAATGTCGCCGTCAGATTGATCTCGATAACCGCATCCCAGTCCTCGTCGCTCATGCGCACGAACAGGCCGTCCTTCGTGATGCCGGCATTGTTGACGAGGATATCGACACCTTCGAGCTCGGCCTCGGCCTTCTGGCCGAGCGCCTTCACCTCGTCACGGTCCGACAAGTTGGCCGGGAAGATCTTCACGCGCTCGCCGAGCTCGGCCGCCAGCGCTTCCAGCTTCTCGACACGGGTGCCGTGCAGACCGACGATGGCGCCCTGCTTATGAAGAAGGCGAGCGATTTCCTCGCCGATACCGCCCGATGCGCCGGTGACGAGAGCCTTGCGGCCGGAAAGATCGAACATGGAAAGGTTCCTTATATCTGGAGATATCAATCAGGCCATGAGGGCGGCGACGGTCGTGTCGATATCCGAGAGACCATTGACCGAGACGCCGTTGATTGTCTTGTCGATGCGGCGGGCAAGGCCGGTCAGCACTTTGCCGGAACCGAGCTCGTAAAGCGTCGTGACGCCGTTTGCGGCGAACCATTCCACCGTCTCGCGCCAGCGGACTTGGCCGGTCACCTGCTCGACCAGGAGGCTGGCGATCTCGTCGGCGCCGGTCACCGGCGCGGCGCGGACATTGGCGATCAGCGGCACGACCGGATCGGACTTGGCGACCGTTGCCAGCGCCGCGCGCATGGCCTCGGCCGCAGGCGCCATCAGCTTGGAATGGAAGGGAGCGGAGACCGGCAGCAGGATGGCGCGCTTGGCGCCCTTGTCGGTCGCAAGCCCGGCGGCCTTTTCGACAGCTGCCTTCTCGCCCGAGATGACGATCTGGCCGCCGCCATTGTCGTTGGCGATCTGGCAGGCGCCGATGGCGGCCGCCTCCTCGCAGGCGGCAACGACATCGGCATGTTCGAGGCCGATGATCGCGGCCATGGCGCCGACGCCGACGGGGACGGCCGCCTGCATGGCATTGCCGCGAATACGCAGCAGCCGCGCCGTATCGGCGAGCGAAAAAGTGCCGGCGGCGCAGAGTGCCGAATATTCGCCGAGCGAGTGGCCGGCGACGTAGGCAACATTGGACTTCAGATCCAGCCCCCTGTCCTGCAGAACACGGACGACGGCGATCGATACCGCCATCAGCGCCGGCTGGGCGTTCGCCGTCAAGGTCAACGTGTCCTCAGGCCCGTTGAACATGACATCGGAAAGATTTTCACCAAGTGCCTCGTCAACCTCTTCGAAAACGGCGCGGGCTTCAGCGAAATTCTCGGCGAGATCCTTGCCCATGCCGACGGCCTGGCTGCCCTGGCCGGGAAAAGTGAAAGCGATGGTCATGTTCATGTCCCTGACTGTGCCCCTCAAGGCTGTTTTGCCTCCAATTGACATTCTTTCCGGCAGAGTCAAGTGGCGCGCCATTCTCCGCAAAGCCTTTCGCGCCCGCGCAAAAGCCCGGATTTTGCTCTTGCGCTCCGTCAAATCCGGCCTAGATTTGCCCAGACCCTTCCAAGGCTTCCCTCTCTCTCCCAAGGTTTTTCCATGAAGTACAATTCCCTAGGCCGAACCGACATTTCCGTCTCAGAAATCTGCCTCGGCACCATGACCTGGGGCTCGCAGAACAGCGAAGCCGACGCTCATGCGCAGATGGACTACGCCGTCGAGAAGGGCGTGAATTTCTTCGATACCGCCGAACTCTACCCAACCACACCGGTTTCGCCCGAAACACAGGGCTGGACCGAAGACTATATCGGCAGCTGGTTCAGCAAATCGGGCAAGCGTCGAAATATCGTGCTTGCGACCAAGGTCGCCGGCCGCGGCCGCGATTATCTGCGCGGCGGCGAAGGCGCGGATGCAAAGAACATCCGCCAGGCGCTCGAGGCCAGCCTGAAACGGCTGAGGACGGATTACGTCGACCTCTACCAGATCCACTGGCCGAACCGCGGCCATTTCCACTTCCGTCAGAACTGGAGCTACAATCCCTTCACCCAAGATCGAGACAAGGCTGTCGCCAATATGGTCGAGATCCTGGAAACACTGGGCGCGCTGGTGAAGGAAGGCAAGATTCGCGCGATCGGCCTTTCGAACGAAACCACCTGGGGCATCCAGAAATATCTGACGCTCTCAGAACAGAAGGGTCTGCCGCGCGTCGCCAGCGTACAGAACGAGTACAATCTGCTCTACCGCCATTTCGACCTCGATCTCGCCGAACTCTCGCATCACGAGGATGTCGGGCTGCTTGCCTATTCGCCGCTCGCCGGCGGTATCCTGACCGGCAAATATGTCGATGGTCTGAGACCGAAGGGTTCGCGCGCGTCGATCAACCCCGATATCGGCGGCCGGTTGCAGCCGCTGCAGGAGCCGGCGACCAAGGCCTATGTGGCGCTCGCAGCCCGGTACGGCCTCAATCCGACAGCCATGGCGCTTGCCTTCTGCCGATCAAGGCCCTTCATGACGTCGGTCATCATCGGCGCGACGTCGATGGAGCAGCTCGATACTGACCTGAGTTCCGTCAATCTCAAGCTGTCGATCGAGGTTTTGGCTGAAATCGAAAAGGTTCACCGCCAGTACCCGATGCCGATGTGAGGCAAACGGACATCCCACAATCGATGCGGCCATTCGTGGTCGGATCCGCTCCCGGCGGAGCGTACATCGCCTGGCCCTCGCACCACGCACTGCAACGACGAGGTCACGCTCCGGAGCCGATTTCGCTTCTCCGTTCTCGGCATTTCAGCTAGATTTATATAGTGCCGGCAGCGCCGCAGGAGCGCTCACCCCGTGGAACGAAAGCTCGCAGTGATACTTGCCGGCGACGTTGCCGGTTACAGTCGCCTTGTTGCAGCCAACGAGGAAGACGCCCTTGCGACACTCAGTGTCTATGGCGCCACCATCGGTGATCTGGTGCGCGAGCATGGCGGGCGGATTTTCGGCAGCGCCGGAGATAGCATGGTCGCCGAATTCCACAGCGCAGTGCAAGGCGTCCGTGCAGCCGTCGCGATCCAGCGCGCCCTCCATCGCCGAAATGCGGACCTGCCTGTGGATCGACGCATGGAGTTCCGCCTTGGGCTCAACCTCGGCGATGTCGTCGTCTCCGGAGATAACTTGCTTGGCGACGGCGTGAACGTCGCCGCCCGCCTTCAAGAAGTGGCGCTGCCTTCAGGTATCTGTGTTTCCGGTGCTTTGCGGGAGCAGATCGAGGGCAAGCTGGACTTTCCGCTCGTGTCGATGGGCGATCGCACACTGAAAAACATTCCCCGCCCGGTGCCCGTGCATCGGGTTGACTGGAGCCGCGAGGACCCTGTTGAAGCGGGGGTGCTCGGCGGACCACTCAGACTGCCTGACAAACCCTCGATCGCCGTATTACCCTTCGTCAACATGTCCGATGACCCGGAGCAGGAGTTCTTCGCCGATGGCTTGACCGAAGACATCATCACGGCGCTCTCGCTTTATCGCTGGTTTTTCGTCATCGCTCAGAACTCGTCCTTTGTGTTTAAGGGGCGCGCGGTTGATGTGAAGCAAATCGGGCGCGATCTCGGCGTGCGCTATATCGTAGAAGGCAGCGTGCGCAGGGTCGGGATGCGTATTCGCGTCACAGGCCAGCTGATCGAGGCGGAAAGCGGCGTGCACCTCTGGGCACAACGCTACGACCGTGAAATCGCCGATATCTTCGCCATTCAGGACGAACTTACCCAAAACGTCGTCGGTGCCATCGAGCCTGAAATCCTTATCGGCGAAAGCCGCCGTGCGTTGCTGCGAACCACGGACAACCTCGATGCCTACGAGAGCCACATGCGCGGCACCTGGCTGCATAACGCACAGGATACGGCCGAGCATTTCAGCGAGGCCATCATCTGGCATCGGCGAGCCATCGAACTCGATCCCAGCTTTGCGCGCGCCCACATGATGTTGGCCCGCTCGCTCTACGCCCGCTGTCTCCGCGGCTTCAGCGACGACGTCGACAGGGACAGTACTGAACTTCGCCTCGAGGCAGAACGTGCTGTGGCGCTCGACCCGCGCGATCCCTACTCTCATTATGTTATGTGCCTCGGCCATTTTGCGGCTCATAACGCTCCAGCCGCGGTCGAGGCGTCCCAGCAGGCGATCGATCTCAACCCCAATTTTGCACTCGCGCACATGGCGCTCGGATGGGCTCGCATTTTCGCCGGCCATTTCGCCGAAGCCTGCGACCCGCTGCACATGGCCCTGCGGCTTAGTCCGCATGACCCCTTTACCTATCTCTTTTTCGACCGACTAGCGTTGTCCCATTACCATCTCGGCAACTACGAGGAGGCTACTCACTATTCCGAACGCGGACTGTCGCTCCGCCGTGCTTATTTCAACCGACTCGTGCTCCTCGCGAGTCTAGGACAGCTCGATCGCCACGACGAAGCGCGGCGGCTAATACCGGAAATTCTAGCACACGCACCGACGGACCTCGAACACTACTGGAAGTTTCTGACACCCTATGTCGCCACCAACCACTACGACCACTTCGTCGACGGTTTACGCAAAGCAGGACTACCTTTGTTGAACTCGCCGCGAGAACAATGCTGACTGTCCCTTGCGTTTCGCGCAAAAATCCGTATAAGCCGCGCTGTTCGTTAACCCGGTCTTCTGGCTGGTGGCTGAACGGAGGGCCGGTTTCCGCTTGGAAATCGTTCGGAACGGAAGCGTTCCAGCCTCCCGTGTCTCCGCTCTCGACCGTCTCGGAAACGCTTTTCTTGCCTGGGCCCGCCCAATCAGGAGCAGTCGTTGAGGCTTAGCCGCCGAATATCGGGTTGAACCAAACGCAAGAAAGGCAAAGCTGTCATGGCTCTTTATGAACATGTATTCCTTGCCCGGCAGGATATTTCCGCTCAGCAGGTCGATGCCCTCGTAGAACAGTACAAGGGTGTGATCGAAGCTAACGGCGGCAAGGTCGGGCGCATCGAAAACTGGGGCCTCAAGTCCCTCACCTATCGCATCAAGAAGAACCGCAAGGCACACTACGCCCTGATGGACATCGATGCACCGGCAGCAGCGATCCAGGAAATGGAACGTCAGATGCGCATCAGCGAAGACGTTCTTCGCTACATGACCATCGCCGTCGAAAAGCACGAAGAAGGCCCGTCTGCCATGCTGCAGAAGCGCGACCGCGACGATCGCGGCCCGCGCGAAGGTGGCGATCGTGGCCCGCGTCGCGAATTCGGCGACCGTCCGCCACGCCGCGACGGCGATTTCCAGCGTGGCCCGCGTCCGGACCGCGCTCCCCGCGAAGACCGTGCATAAGGAGATATAAGAATGTCTGAAGCTTCCTCCGCACCGGTCCGTCGTCCGTTCCATCGCCGCCGCAAGACTTGCCCGTTCTCCGGCGCAAACGCACCGCGGATCGACTACAAGGACGTACGTCTGCTGCAGCGCTACATTTCCGAGCGCGGCAAGATCGTTCCGTCCCGCATCACGGCCGTTTCCCAGAAGAAGCAGCGCGAACTCGCCCAGGCGATCAAGCGCGCGCGTTTCCTCGGCCTGTTGCCTTACGTCGTCGCCTGATCGGCCGATGTGATGACATTTAAGGGAAGGCATTCGTGCCTTCCCTTCTCCCTTTCGCGATGGGCGCGGATCGGAATTCTTAAAACCCATGTTGAGACGTTTCTGAATTCGATTCAGCAACAGCCTCTAACTGCTTGATGAAGCAGGACAGCGACCTTGAAACGACCGGATCTTAAAACGCTGCTGATCGGCGCACTCGCCGGATTGACCGCCGCCCTGCTGGTGTTGGGCGCGAGCATGCAGCCGTCGTTTTTCAGCGCGCTGCTCTACACGGCCTCGGCGCTGCCGATCCTGATCGTCGGGCTTGGCTGGGGCAATGCCGCCGCGATTTCGGCCGTCGTCATGGGAGCGGCGCTTGGTGCGGTCCTCATCTCCCCGTCTTTCGCGCTCATCATGACGCTGGTGACGCTGCTGCCGGCCGGCTGGCTGAGCCATCTCGCCAATCTCGCGCGTCCCGCCTCCGAACTCGGCGGCCCCGACCATCTGCTTGCCTGGTATCCGCTCTCCGATATCCTGCTGCATCTGTGCGGACTGGTGACGCTTGCCGTCATCGTCATCGGCGTGATGATCGGCTATGGGCCTGATATCACCGACCCGATCGTCGATCTGCTGATCACCTCGGTCAAACAGCAGCAGCCGGAATTCATGCCCGATCCGGCGGCAACCGCGCAGACCAAATCGCTTATCCTGCTGATGCTGCCGGCCGTGCAGGGCGGCATGTGGGTCAGCATGCTGTTTGCCGCCTATTATTTCGCCGTGCGCATCGTCGCCGCATCCGGCCGGGGCCTTCGGCCGCGCGAGGATATTCCTTCGTCGCTGCGCATGAACCGCAATTCGATCTTCATCTTTCTGGCCGGGCTTGCTGCCTGCTTCTTCGGCGGCGTTCCAGCGCTCGTCGGCGCGACCGTGATCGGCACCTTCGGCGCCGGTTTCATGCTCTCCGGCTTCGCCTCGCTGCATTTCCGCACACGTGGAAAGGACTGGCGCATACCGGCCCTCATCCTCTGCTACCTGGCTTCGATGCTCATGCTGCTGCCAGCTCTCCTCATCCTCGTCCTGGGTCTCAGCGATACGCGCAAGGCGATCGCGCTCACCCCGGCGAAAGATGCCGATACCTCCAAACAATCCGACACGAAAATCTGAGACACAAGAAAGGAACAAGAAAATGGAAGTCATCCTTCTCGAACGCATCTCCAAGCTCGGCCAGATGGGCGAAACCGTAAAGGTTCGCGACGGCTTTGCCCGCAACTACCTGCTGCCGCTCGGCAAGGCGCTGCGCGCCAATGCCGCCAACAAGGCTCGCTTCGAATCCGAGCGCGCGACGCTCGAAGCCCGTAACCTCGAGCGCAAGTCGGAAGCCCAGAAGGTCGCCGACGTTCTCGACGGCAAGTCCTTCATCGTCGTACGCTCCGCCGGCGAAACCGGCCAGCTTTACGGCTCGGTCGCTGCCCGCGACGTTATCGAAGTTCTCGCCGCGGAAGGCTTCAACATCGGCCGCAACCAGGTTCACCTCAACACGCCGATCAAGGCGATCGGCCTGCACAAGGTCGAGCTGCAGCTGCATGCCGAAGTCGAAATCAACATCGAGCTGAACGTTGCCCGTTCTGCCGAAGAGGCAGAGCGTCAGGCCAAGGGCGAAGAACTCACCTCGGTCGACGCGATCTACGGTGTTGACGAAGACGCACTGCGTCCGGAAGATTTCTTCGATCCGGAAGCCGACGGCCTCGACGAAGACGAAGCATAATTCTCGACGGACAGTCCGCGAGAGGGAGAGCCCGGCCACCGCGCCGGGCTTTTTCTTTTCCGTGCGTTCCGGGTTCGCGCAGCCGTCGGTCGCCTTTTTAGCGGGGGATACCCGGATGTTTTTGCTGCGTGCCCGATGCCATCGGGCTAACATATCCTTCTCCGGAACGGATGAGCTGAGTCGGCTCCGTACCGTGTCCTGCGGGTGACACTGCCAGTATTTCTGAATTGTGTCGCCCGGGACTGTGGAGAAGTCGAACAATGGGCACAGCGTTCAGGATTTAAGTGAGACGAGCCCCGCTCCTGTCGCAGCCCCTTGATTTTCTCCATCCGGAATTGCAAATCCGGAGTTGGAAAAAGACAGAACGGATGATGATGAACGACGCCGCTCGAAAGATTGCAGCCGTTGCTCCGTCGGAGCAGCATTACCGCGAAGCACCCAACAATATCGAAGCCGAGCAGGCGCTTCTCGGCGCCATCCTGATGAACAACGACGCCTATTACCGGGTGTCGGATTTTCTGAAGCCGATCCACCTCTACGAACCGCTGCACCGGAAGATCTTCGAGGTCGCCGGCGACATCATCCGCATGGGCAAGATCGCCAATCCGGTAACGATCAAGACCTTCCTGAAGGCCGACGAGAAAGTCGGCGACATGACGGTTTCGCAATATCTGGCGAGCCTTGTCAGTAATGCAGTCACCGTTATCAACGCCGAGGATTACGGCCGGGCGATCTACGACCTCGCGCTGCGGCGGGCGCTGATCACCATCGGCGAGGACGTCGTCAACATCGCCTATGACGCGCCGCTCGACATGCCGCCGCAGTCGCAGATCGAGGATACCGAGCGCCGGCTGTTCGAGCTCGCCGAAAATGGCCGCTACGACGGCGGCTTCCAGTCCTTCAACGACGCCGTGGCGCTGGCGATCGACATGGCGGCCGTCGCCAAGGAACGCGACGGCGGCCTTTCCGGAATTTCCACCGGCATCCATTCGCTCGATGCCAAGATGGGCGGCCTGCAGCGTTCGGACTTGATCATCCTCGCCGGACGCCCCGGCATGGGCAAGACTTCGCTTGCGACCAACATTGCCTATAACATCGCTGCCGCCTATGAGGGCGAGGTGCAGCCGGACGGCAGCATGAAAGCCAAGAACGGCGGCGTCGTCGGCTTCTACTCGCTCGAAATGTCGTCCGAACAGCTCGCCACCCGTATCATCTCCGAGCAGACGGAAGTCTCCTCCTCGAAGATCCGTCGCGGCGACATCAACGATGCCGATTTCGAAAAGCTCGTCGCCTGCTCGATGATGATGCAGAAGGTGCCGCTCTATATCGACCAGACCGGCGGCATCTCCATCGCCCAGCTTTCAGCGCGGGCGCGCCGCCTCAAGCGCCAGCGCGGCCTCGACGTGCTCGTGGTCGACTACGTGCAGCTGATGACCGGCTCCGGCAAGTCAAGCGACAACCGCGTCCAGGAAATCACCCAGATCACCACCGGCCTCAAGGCGCTCGGCAAGGAGCTCAACGTTCCGATCATCGCGCTGTCGCAGCTGTCGCGTCAGGTCGAAAGCCGCGACGACAAGCGCCCGCAGCTCTCCGATCTTCGTGAATCCGGCTCGATCGAGCAGGACGCCGACGTCGTGCTCTTCGTGTTCCGCGAGGAATATTACGTCAAGAACCAGGAGCCGCGCGATCCTCATGATCCCAAATACCCGGAATGGGAAGCGCTGTTCGACAAGGTGAAGGGCACGGCCGACGTCATCATCGCCAAGCAGCGTCACGGACCGACGGGCACGGTGAAGCTCGCGTTCCAGGCGGAATTCACGCGCTTCGCCGATCTCGCAGATCCTTCCTTCATACAATACGAGGAACATTGACGCGGTTTCCCGCGTCGATTTTCTTCAGAGCCCTGCGGCCCGCAATAATGCAACCGTCGCGACGCCGACCACGACGGTCGCAAGCATCGGCAGGCGGCGTGCGGCGATTGCCGTTGCCGCGCAGGCCAGCGTCTCCGCCCAGCCGGTCGCAAAGGCGGTCGGGGCGATGACGGCCATCAGCACGGCCGGCGGAATGGCCTCGATCGCCGTTGTCCGGCGCTCGTCGGTCTCGACATGCCGGATCAGGATGAGGCCGCTGACGCGGGTGAAGACGGTTGCGGCAGCCATCGTGAGGATGGCGATAAAGGTGTTGAGGTCGAGCGTCATGCCGCCTGCTCCCGCGCCCTGCCCTGCCAGAGGGCCATTGCCAGACCGGCCAGCGCACCAGCGGCGATATACCAGACGCTCGGGACGAAATGGTGGACAGCAACGGAAGCGGCACCGCTTGCAGCAAGGACTGCGCCGGTTTCAGGCCCCTTCCAGAAGCCCATGACGAGCACGACGAAAACGGCCGGAAAGGCGAAGTCGAGGCCGATGACGGCAGGATTGCCGAGAAAGGCGCCGAGCAGTGCGCCTGTCAGCGAAGAGCCGACCCAGGTGAGGTAAAAGGGCATGACGATTCCGGCATACCAGGCGGGTGTCAGCTTCGTGCTGCCGGCCCGGAATTCCGCCATGGCCCAGAGCTCGTCGGCGAGGAAGAGCATGGCGATATAACGTTTGACACCGGTGAAGCACTGCATCTTCGTGCCGATCGACGCGCTCATCAGCACATGGCGGATATTGACGAGCAGGGCGGCGAAGCCGACGCTGACCCAGCTTGCCGGATGCGTCCAGATGTCCATCGCCACGAATTGCGAACCGCCTGCGAAAACAAGCGCGCTCATCAGTGTCGTTTCCAGCGGCGAAAGGCCCTTGGTGGCGGCGACCGCGCCGAAGACGAGACCGATCGGCAAGACGGCGATAACAAGCGGAAAAATGGCACGCATTCCGGCGAGAAATTCGCTGGATGGCCGGCTGTGCTGCAACATGGCAATCTCCTGATCAAGATCGCGGAGGATTAGCCCAGCCCACCATGGCTGTATTGAACGAAAGTGATCAGCCCAGGCGGAATTGGCCGGGGGTTACCCCCGTGCGCGCCTTGAAATGCCGGGTGAAATGCGCCTGATCGGCAAAACCGCATTCAAGCGCGATATCGGCCGGCATGTGCCCCTGCCGCAGCAGCCGGCGGGCCACCTGCACGCGCCGATCCGTCAGAAATGCGTGCGGCGTGATATGATATTCCTTGCGGAAGGCGCGGATGAGATGAGCGCGGCTCAATCCCGCCACGCCCGCCAGCTCCTCAAGGCCGACATCGCTTTCGAAATTCTCGACCAGGTATTCGCGGGCGCGGGCGACGGCGCTTCGCTCCTGCGTATCGACAGGCACGACAATCGTGCTGCCGTGACGCGCAAAGATCGCTGCCAGCACCGAGAACATGCCTTCATCGGCCTCCAGCGCCCCCGCGCCCCTTTCGAGCGTGCGATGGGCGGCATGAAAGGCATTGGCGAGCTCAGGATCGCGTGGAAGCGCGCCGGCGAAGGACGGCGTCGCGTGGAAGGCCTTGCCAGTGACATCCTCCAGAATATCGACGAACAGCTTCATGTCGGGATAGACCATACGGTAACGGTAGCCTTCACCGCCCGGGGCGCCGTCATGGATGACACCGGGATCGATCAGATAAAGATCGCCCGGCCCGGTTTCCTCCCGCCTGCCGCTGAGGGTGGCAATCTGAGTGCCACTTTCGATCGCGCCGATGCTGAAGGTATCGTGCGCATGCGGCGCATACTCATGCGTGAGAAAGGTGGCGCTCAGGCACTCCATGCCGCGGAAACGGGTATCCCGCCAGAAGCGGGCCGATTCCACATTGGCAAGCGGCATGGCCTCCGCGGCCTCTTTCTGGGATACGTTGTGCATCCGCTAAGATTAGCGCGGAAGCTGGTAGGCGTCTTGAACAAAAGTGATCGGACAAGAGGCAAAGGGTGGTATGTGGACTGCCTGCGCTTTCCCTTGACCACAATCGTCTTTAGACTGGTTCGGGTGGTTACCTTCCATTTCTTCACGGCGATTCATGACAGATTTTCCCATCCCCTTCGAAGACGACGATCTTTTCGCTTCCGCAGGACTGCGGCTGACGGTCGACCTGACCGCGCTGACGGAGAACTGGCGCGACATGGCGCGCCGCTCGGGCGCAGCGCGCGCCGCCGCGGTCGTTAAGGCGGATGCCTACGGCATGGGCATCGAGGATGCCGGCGAAGCGCTCTACCTGGCGGGCGCCCGGGATTTTTTCGTCGCGACCGTCGACGAGGGCGTGACGCTTCGCCTCTATGCGCCGGAGGCGCGCATCTTCGTGCTCTCGGGCATATGGCCGGGAGCCGAACGGCGCTTCTTCGAGAACGATCTTGTGCCGGTGATTTCGTCCGACGAACAACTCGCCTTCTGGATGGCAGTGCTTGCCGATTATGGCGATTATCCCTGCGCGCTGCATGTCGATACCGGCTTCAATCGGCTGGGGCTGCGCATCGACGACGCCATTGCCCTTGCCGACGACGTCTCGCGGCCGGCCAGCTTTGCGCCGGTGCTGGTCATGAGCCACCTCGCCTGCGGCGACGATCCCAGCCATGCCATGAACCGGCAGCAACTCGAATCATTCCGTAGGGTTGCGGCCGCGTATGAAGGCATCGATTCAAGCCTTGCCGCCTCGGCCGGCATCTTTCTCGGCGCAGACTATCACTTCGACCTGACTCGTCCCGGCATTTCGCTCTATGGCGGCGAGGCGGTCTGCGGCATGGCCAACCCGATGCGGCCGGTTGCCACCGCGGAAGCGCGCGTCATCCAGGTTCGCACCGTCGAGGCCGGCGAGACCGTCAGCTACGGGCGAGCGCTGCAGCTTCGCCGTGAAAGCCGGCTGGCGATCGTGTCCGCAGGTTATGCCGATGGTTATATGCGCAGCCAGTCGAGCGGCGGCGTACCGCTGCGCCAGGTGGTGCCGCAGGGCGGGCAAGGCTTCATTGCCGGACACAAGGTGCCGGTCGCGGGCCGGATCACCATGGACCTGACGATCTTCGATATCACCGACCTGCCCGAGAACGCCGTGCGCGCCGGCGATTATGTCGAGCTGTTCGGAACGAACATGCCCCTCGACGACGTGGCGCGGGCGGCGGGCACGATTGGCTACGAGATCCTCACCAGCATGGGGCTGCGCCACGAACGGCGCTACGTCGCCGAGGAATAGGCCTCGCTGTCATCGACTGCTGAGGGCAAGACGCACACCGAGCGCCACGAAAAACGCGCCGAGGCTGCGATCGAGCCATCGTCGGATTTTAGCATTACGCCTGAGCGCATCGGCAAGGCGTCCTCCGAGGAGCACGAGCGGCGGTTCAATGAAGGCGGCGACGGCGATGATGAGTCCGCCATGCAGCATCAGTTGGGCCAATGCCGGCCCTGCCCCCTCGGCAACGAATTGCGGCAGGAATGCCAGGAAGAATATCGCCACTTTCGGATTGAGCAGCGACACCAGGATTCCTTGCCGATAGATCCTTGCGGCCGGGATTTCCTCACCAGTGGCATTGATCAGGCCACCGTCGCCGCTGGCGCGCAGAGCTTGAATGCCCAGCCAGACGAGATAAACGGCACCGAGCCATTTGACCGCAGAGAATGCCAAGGCAGAGGCGGCAAGCACCGCGGAAAGGCCCAATGCCGCCATCAGAACATGCAGGCAGGCGCCTGACCAGACGCCGAACAATGCGGAAAAACCGGCGCTTTTCCCGCCTCTCATCGTATGGCCAAGGATGAAGGCGATGTCTGGGCCTGGCGAGAGGTTCAGCAAAACCGCCGCCGACAGAAATGCAAGCCAATGCGCGAACGAATAGTCGAACATCTTCCACCGTTCCTGATGATCACAGGCGAAAAGCATAGGCACGGCGAAGGCTGATGGGGAAATCATTAGTTTTGATCCATCGCGATAGCCATTATCTCGAGCACGACAATGATTCGATGAAGCATTCGATGGCTTCATTTGTGGAACGCGACTGAAAGAAAGATTGATGGCGAAGGCCAAGACACAATTCATCTGCCAGAATTGCGGCGCGGTTCACAACCGCTGGGCCGGCAAATGCGACAATTGCGGCGAGTGGAACACCATCGTCGAGGAGGACCCGATGGGCGGCATCGGCTCCGGTCCCGGCAAGACGCCGAAGAAGGGCCGGCCGGTGACGCTGACGGCGCTGTCGGGCGAGATCGAGGAGGCGCCGCGCATCCATACCGCCATGTCGGAGCTCGACCGGGCGCTCGGCGGCGGTTTCGTGCGCGGCTCGGCGGTGCTGATCGGCGGCGATCCCGGCATCGGCAAATCGACGCTGCTGATGCAGGCGGCCGCCGCCCTGGCGCGGCGCGGCCACAAGATCATCTATGTCTCCGGCGAGGAGGCGGTGGCGCAGGTCCGGCTGCGGGCGCAGCGGCTTGCCGCGGCCGATACCGATGTGATGCTGGCGGCCGAAACCAATGTCGAGGATATTCTGGCGACGCTTGCCGAGGGCAAACGGCCGGATCTCGTCATCATCGATTCGATCCAGACGCTGTGGAGCGAACTTGCCGACTCCGCACCGGGAACGGTGACGCAGGTGCGCACCGGCGTGCAGTCGATGATCCGTTTCGCCAAACAGACGGGAGCCGCCATGGTGCTCGTCGGGCATGTGACCAAGGACGGGCAGATCGCCGGGCCGCGCGTCGTCGAGCACATGGTCGATGCCGTGCTCTATTTCGAAGGCGATCGCGGCCACCACTACCGCATCCTGCGCACGGTGAAGAACCGCTTCGGACCCACCGATGAGATCGGTGTCTTCGAAATGTCTGACAAAGGCTTACGCGAAGTCGCCAATCCCTCCGAGCTCTTCCTCGGCGAGCGCAACGAAAAATCCCCCGGTGCTGCGGTCTTTGCCGGCATGGAGGGCACCCGTCCGGTGCTCGTCGAGGTGCAGGCGCTGGTGGCGCCGACCTCGCTCGGCACGCCGCGGCGGGCGGTGGTTGGATGGGATTCGGCCCGGCTGTCGATGATCCTGGCGGTGCTGGAGGCTCATTGCGGCGTCAGGCTCGGCCAGCACGACGTTTATCTCAATATCGCCGGCGGCTACCGCATCTCCGAACCGGCGGCCGATCTCGCCGTCGCCTCGGCGCTGGTTTCCTCGCTTGCTGGTATTGCCCTTCCTGCCGATTGCGTCTATTTCGGCGAAGTCAGCCTGTCGGGCGCCATCCGGCCGGTTGCGCACACTGCCCAGCGCCTCAAGGAAGCCGAGAAGCTGGGCTTTTCCGCAGCGCTGCTTCCTTCCGCCTCCGCCGAGCTGCCGAAGGGATCCGGCGGACGATGGAGCGAGGTCGAAAGCCTGCCGGATCTGGTGGCGCGCATCGCCGGGTCGAAGGGAGCGCTGCGTGTGGAAGACGAGGTTTGATCCTTTCATTGCCGGGAATGGTGATGATATAGGAGGCACACGATAAGGCGCGACTCGGCCGCCGAGCGGCAGTCCTGGAGTTGAATTTACATGCCCATTACGATTTTCGACGGTATTGTCATCGGCGTCGTGCTCTTCTCCGCCGTGCTGGCGATGGTCCGCGGCTTTTCGCGGGAGATCCTTTCGATCGCGAGCTGGGGCGGTTCGGCCGCCGCCGCCTATTACCTCTATCCCTACCTGCTCCCCTATGCGAAGAAATATACCGATGACGACCGCATCGCGATCGCCGGTTCGGCAGCCGTCGTCTTCCTGATCGCGCTCATCGTCATCTCCTTCATTACCATGAAGATCGCCGATTTCATCATCGACAGCCGCATCGGCGCTCTCGACCGCACCCTCGGCTTCCTGTTCGGCGCGGCCCGCGGCCTGCTGCTGATGGTCGTCGCCGTCGCCTTCTGGAACTGGCTGGTCGATGTCGAACACCGGCCGGCCTGGGTCAACGAGGCCAAGTCGAAGCCATTTCTGGATTCGATGGTCGTGAAGCTGAAGGCGGTGCTGCCGGAGCAGTTTGCCCAGATGATACAGGCAAGCTTCCGTGATAAGATGCAGCCGGCACAGGGCAGCGAAGGCGCCACGCCGCCGGCGGCCGATCAAGCGCCGGCGGAAGACGCGCCTGCAGGCAGCGCGCAGCAGCCGGCGAATTGACGCAGTGTTCAAGAGCTTGACCCGCCGTCCGGCAATTGCCATTTGAGCGGGACGTAAAGTTAAGGTCCGGCCGGGCATTCCAGCTCCGCCGGGCCTCAGCCGTTTCAGAGCCGGAAAACGAGCTTTGAAAGCAAATGTCGTTCAGCATGACGTTATCGGAAAGCTGCCAGGTTTCCGGTATATGATATTGGAAATGCCGATCCATTCTTGTGAGAGCAGAGGCCCGCAGAAATGAACCAGTCCCATTCCTTCCCAATCGACGATCCGCTCGACGGAGATACGCTGCATGAAGAATGCGGTGTTTTCGGAATTCTGGGCCATCCCGATGCCGCAGCTCTCACGGCTCTCGGGCTGCATGCCCTGCAGCACCGCGGACAGGAGGCAGCCGGCATCGTCTCCTTCGACGGCAAGCGCTTCTATCAGGAGCGTCATATGGGCCTGGTCGGCGATCACTATACCAATCCGATGACGCTGGCCCGCCTGCCCGGCAGCATAGCGATCGGCCACACGCGCTATTCGACGACAGGCGAAGTGGCGATGCGCAACGTGCAGCCGCTTTTTGCCGAACTGGAGGAAGGCGGCATCGCCATTGCCCATAACGGCAATTTCACCAATGGCCTGACGCTGCGCCGCCAGATCATCGCAACTGGCGCCATCTGTCAATCGACGTCCGATACCGAGGTCGTCCTGCATCTCATCGCCCGGTCGCGCCATGCTTCGACATCCGACCGGTTCATCGACGCCATCCGCCAAATGGAAGGCGGCTATTCGATGCTTGCCATGACCCGCACCAAGCTGATTGCCGCACGCGACCCCACCGGCATCCGCCCGCTTGTCATGGGCGAACTCGACGGCAAGCCGATCTTCTGCTCGGAAACCTGCGCGCTGGACATCATCGGCGCCAAGTTCATCCGCGACGTGGAAAACGGCGAGGTCATCATCTGCGAAATCCAGGCTGACGGCTCGATCAGCGTCGATGCCCGCAAGCCCAGCAAGCCGCAACCGGAGCGTCTCTGCCTGTTCGAATATGTCTATTTCGCCCGTCCGGATTCGGTCGTCGGCGGCCGCAACGTCTATACGACGCGCAAGAACATGGGCATGAACCTCGCCAAGGAATCGCCTGTCGATGCCGATGTCGTCGTGCCGGTGCCGGATGGCGGCACGCCCGCGGCTCTCGGCTATGCGCAGGAAAGCGGCATCCCGTTCGAATACGGCATCATCCGCAACCACTATGTCGGCCGCACCTTCATCGAGCCGACGCAGCAGATCCGCGCCTTCGGCGTCAAGCTGAAGCATTCCGCCAACCGGGCGATGATCGAAGGCAAGCGCGTGGTACTGGTCGACGATTCCATCGTGCGCGGTACTACGTCGCTGAAGATCGTACAGATGATCCGCGAGGCCGGTGCGCGCGAAGTCCATATCCGCGTCGCCAGTCCGATGATCTTTTTCCCGGATTTCTACGGAATCGATACGCCCGACGCCGACAAGCTGCTCGCCAATCAGTATGCCGACGTCGAAGCCATGGCCAAATATATCGGTGCGGATTCGCTTGCCTTCCTGTCGATCAACGGGCTTTACCGCGCCGTCGGCGGCGAGGACCGCAACCCGGCCCGCCCGCAGTTCACCGACCACTACTTCACCGGTGACTATCCGACCCGGCTGCTCGACAAGAACGGCGAATCCATGGGCAACAAGCTTTCGATGCTTGCCAGCAACGGCTGAGCCGCTGCCGCTTTGACTTTCGCTTCCGAGGGGCCTATTGCGCCCCTCACCTTCGCAAGCAAATCCGGAACCGGGCAGATGAACATCAATCTTGAGGGCAGGATCGCACTCGTCACCGGTGCGTCGCGCGGCATCGGCTACTTCACAGCCCTGGAGCTTGCCAAAGCTGGCGCCCATGTCATTGCCTGCGCGCGCACGGTCGGCGGACTGGAGGATCTCGACGATGCGATCAAAGCCGTCGGCGGCAGTGCGACCCTCGTGCCCTTCGACCTTGCCGACATGAACGCGATCGACGCGCTCGGCGGCTCGATCTTCGAGCGCTGGGGCAAGCTCGACATCCTCGTCGCCAATGCCGGCGTGCTCGGCGTCATCTCGCCGATCGGCCATATCGAAGCGAAGGTGTTCGAGAAGGTGATGACCATCAACGTGACGGCGACATGGCGGCTGATCCGCTCGGTCGATCCGCTGCTCGCCCGCTCGGATGCCGGCCGCGCCGTGATCCTCTCCTCGGGCGCGGCCCACAAGTGCAGGCCCTTCTGGGGCGCCTATTCCGCCTCCAAGGCCGCTGTCGAGGCACTGGCCCGGACATGGGCCGGCGAGAGCCAATCGACGCCGCTGCGCATCACCAGCGTCGATCCGGGCGCCACCCGCACGGCGATGCGGGCGCAGGCCGTGCCGGGCGAAGATGCGCAGACGCTGCCGCATCCTTCCGAGGTCGCCAAGGCGATCCTGCCGTTGCTCGGTCCGGGCGTGACAGAGACGGGCAAGCTGTTCATCGTGCGCGAGAACAAGCTCGTCGACTACCGCCTGCCGGAATAAACGGACGCTTCAGTTCGCGGCAACGGCCGGGAACAGATGTGCGAAATCTGTTTCGGCGGGGCATAGGACATTGAGGTCCACTGGTCCCCGGATGCCGTCCAGGGCGCCATTGTCGGCAAATTGCCAGATCGACCAGCGATTGCACCCCTCCTGCGTCGGCTCGTCGAACACGCTTCGCAGCCAGAGGTAGTGCTCGGGGAAGCGGGCCTCATTGCCCTTCAGATATTGATCGAAGAATTCCTGCGTGACGTAGAAGATCGGCTTTTCCGGAAAGATGGCTTTCAGTTCGGTGACGAAGGCATTCACCTCCGTCGCCATCTCATCGACCGTCGGGACCTTGTTGCAATTGCCGACGAATTCCAGATCGATGGCGATAGGCAGGGTGCGCGGCGCCTTCTGCACCGTCGCCAGTACATTCTGCGCCTGTTCCCTGCCCGGGCGGCAGAAGGTGAAGAAATGGTAGGCGCCTCTCACCACCCCAGCATCTCCGGCACGCTGCCAGTTCTCGGCAAATCTCGAATCCTTGTGATCGCCGCCTTCGGTCGCCTTCATGATTGCAAAACGCACGTTCGGCTGCGCGGCCACCGTCTTCCAATCAATGTCGCCCTGGTGATGGCTGACATCGATGCCTTGGATTGGATACTGCGATAAGGACGGATAGTTGAAGCGAAGCATGCCGAAATCGTATGCGAAATATGCGGCGGATGCGACCACCAGAATTGCAGCCGCACCGATCGTCCATCGAACAACGCTTGCCACTCATTCCCCCGTGTTTTCAGCAGCTTTTGAAGCGGCTATACGCGATTTGCGCCACGAAAATGGCAGACAAGCCTCAGGGGACGCACGGCATCGGAGAGGTCGTTCCAGTTGCCGCCGATCCTTCCTCGCCCCTCTTGACCAAACGTCATTCCCGCGCCATAAAACGCGGCATGAAAACGGTTATCTGCATTATCTGCGGAAAGATTATTCGCTAGCGCACGCGCTGGCCTGGCCGTTTTCGTCTCCCCAATAGTCAAGATGCGAAACGCCCGGCCTGCCGGTCGCGATATTTTTCTGATCGTGCATTTGGGAGAGTGAAATGGGCCGCACGCCGGAACTGAGGCTGTACAACACGCTGACGCGGGAAAAATCGGTCTTCGCGCCGATCGACCCCGACAATGTCCGCATGTATGTCTGCGGCCCGACGGTCTATGATTTCGCCCATATCGGCAATGCCCGGCCGGTCATCGTCTTCGACGTGCTGTTCCGGCTGCTGCGCCATGTCTATGGCAGAGATCACGTCACCTACGCCCGCAACATCACCGACGTCGACGACAAGATCAATGCGCGGGCGCTCAGAGATCATCCGGAGCTGCCGCTGAACGACGCGATCCGCGCGGTCACCGAAAAGACCGAGACACAGTTTCACGCGGATGTCGCCGAACTCGGCTGCCTCGAGCCGAATGTCGAGCCGCGCGCCACCGACAATATCGCCGAGATGATCCAGATCATCGAAAAGCTGATCGGCAACGGGCATGCCTATGTGGCGGCAGGCGAAGTGCTGTTCGACACCAGATCCATGGCCGATTACGGCCAGCTCTCGAAGCGGCCGCTCGACGAACAGCAGGCCGGCGCCCGCGTCGCCGTCGATGCGCACAAGAAGTACCCGGGCGATTTCGTGCTCTGGAAGCTCTCGAGCCACAACGAACCCGGCTGGGAGAGCCCCTGGGGCCGCGGCCGGCCCGGCTGGCATATCGAGTGCTCCGCGATGAGCCGGCGCTATCTCGGCGATGTCTTCGACATTCACGGCGGCGGGCTGGACTTGATCTTCCCGCATCATGAAAACGAGATCGCCCAGTCGCGCTGCGCCCACGGGACCGAGGTGATGGCGAATGTCTGGATGCACAACGGCTTCGTGCAGGTCGAGGGCCGCAAGATGTCGAAATCCGAGGGCAATTTCATCACCATCCACGAGCTGCTGCACACGCAAACCTTCGGCGGCCGCAAATGGCCGGGCGAAGTGCTGCGTCTTGCCATGCTGATGACGCACTACCGCGAGCCGATCGATTTCTCTATCAAACGGCTGGAAGAGGCCGAACGCCTGCTCGCCAAGTGGCCTGCGACGGAAGCCGGCGATGCCGAGCCTGACGAGGCCGTGCTCCATGCCCTTGCCGACGACCTCAATACGGTCGCGGCGGTGCAAGCGCTGCATGCGCTGGCGCAATCCGGCAACGATGCCGTCTTCGCCGCAAGTGCGGCGCTCCTCGGAGTGCTGCCGAAGAAGGTCGAAATCGATGAAGCCTTCGCAGCAGCGGTCGATGCGCTGGTCGCTATGCGTCTCGAAATGCTGAAGGCGAAAAACTTCGCCGAGGCAGACAAGGTTCGCGACGAGCTGACGGCAAAGGGCATCCAGCTGAAGGACTGTAAGGATGTGGTGACCGGCGAGCGGGTGACGACGTGGGAGGTCAAGCGGTGATCGGCGAAGTTGCCGCAAATACCCCTCCCCAACCCCTCCCGACAAGGGTGAGGGGCTGCGATGCCACGCTGCTTCGAAGCAACCTCCCGGCAATCGCAAATATGGGAGGGGTCTTCTCTTTTTTATCGGCATCCTGGCGGAGGGACCTGCCATGACCAAGACCTATACCGGCGGCTGCCAGTGCGGGGCGATCCGTTTCCGCGTCAGCGGCGAACTCAAGGATTCGTCGATTTGTCATTGCCGCATGTGCCAGAAGGCGTTCGGAGCCTATTATGCACCGCTGGTCTCGGTGCGCGGCGCAGACTTTGAGTGGACGCGGGGGGAGCGCAAAAGGTACCGCTCATCGAATTTCGTCGAGCGCGGTTTCTGCGGCGATTGCGGCACGCCGCTGACCTATGAGGCGCCGGACGGAATGGCGATTGCGGCGGGCGCGTTCGACGATCCGTCGCAGCTGCCGCCGACCATTCAATGGGGTCTGGAAGGCAAGATCGGCTTCGTCGATCATCTGCACGAACTGCCGGGAGAACGGACCGAGGCGGATCTGACGGCGGGCTCCTTCCTGCACGAACTGATTTCCTATCAGCACCCCGACCACGATACGCCGGTCTGGCCGCCGGAGGAGCGTGCCTGATGGAAACGGCGAGACAGACCGGCGGATGCCAGTGCGGCGCGGTTCGCTATCGCGCGCTGGGCGAACTGGGTTATCCCCATATCTGCCATTGCCGCATGTGCCAGAAGGCAGCCGGCAATTATTTCCTGCCGCTCGCTGCGGCCAAGCGCGAGCGTTTCCAGCTGACGCGCGGCGAACCGAAGTGGTTCCGCTCCTCCGATCTCGTCCGGCGCGGCTTTTGCGGCGATTGCGGCACGCCGCTGTTTTACGATATTCCGGAAGCGGACTTCATCAACATCGCGCTCGGCTCGCTTGATGAGCCCGATAAGGTCAAGCCCGTGATGCAATCGAACACCGGGCGCAAGGTGTCGTGGTTCCACACACTCGACGGCCTGCCGGTGGAACCAGAGCCTGAAACGCCCGACCGCGAGGAGGCGATCGCGGCAAGTAACCATCAGCACCCGGATCAGGACACTTCCCATTGGCCACTCGGAGAAACACATGACGGATAAGATCAGAACAGGCGGATGCCAGTGCGGCGCCGTGCGCTTCCGCATATCGGGCCAGTTGGGGCGGCCGTCGATCTGCCATTGCCGCATGTGCCAGAAGCAGTTCGGCGGCTTCTTCTCCGCGCTGGTCACAGCACCGGAGGAAGGGATGGAATGGACGCGCGGCGAGCCGAGCTATTTTCAATCCTCGGTCAATATCGATCGCGGCTTCTGCAGCAATTGCGGCACGCCGATGACCTACCGGCATCCAGGTGGGCTGGAGCTTGCGATCGGCACCTTCGACGACCGCAGCGATCTCGCGCCTCAGATCCAGGTCAATTACGAGGCCCGCCTGCCCTGGGTCGAGGAAATCTTCGACGCTCCTGTTTATAAGGACCCGGATTTCTACGCGCGGCAGGAGGCGATCATCTCCTTTCAGCATCCCGACCACGACACCCGGGCGTGGCCCGCGAAAGGCCTGAAAATATGACCGAGGTATTGCGCACGCTCTATCCCGAAATCGAAGCCTATGCCTCCGGCCATCTCGATGTCGGCGACGGCCATGTGATCTACTGGGAACGCTCGGGAACGCCCGGCGCCAAACCAGCCGTCTTCCTGCATGGCGGCCCGGGCGGCGGCATCTCGCCCGCCCACCGCCGGCTTTTCGATCCGGCTCGCTACGACGTCATGCTGTTCGACCAGCGCGGCTGCGGCAAGTCGACGCCGCATGCGGAACTGAATGCCAACACGACCTGGCACCTCGTCGCTGATATCGAGCGGCTGCGCGAAATGGCCGGTGTCGACCGATGGCAGGTGTTTGGCGGCTCCTGGGGCTCGACGCTGGCGCTCGCCTATGCCGAAACGCATCCCGCGCGCGTGTCCGAGCTCATCCTGCGCGGCATCTACACCCTGACGAAGGCCGAGCTCGATTGGTACTACCAGTTCGGCGTCTCGGAAATGTTCCCGGATAAGTGGGAACGCTTCATCGCTCCCATTCCCCCGGAAGAGCGGCATGAAATGATGCATGCCTATCATCGCCGTCTGACGCACGAGGACCGGAACGTGCGCCTTGAGGCCGCGCAAGCCTGGAGCATCTGGGAAGGCGAAACGATCACGCTGCTGCCGGAGCCGGCGACCAGCGGCAAATTCGAGGAGTCGGAATTCGCCTATGCCTTCGCGCGCATCGAGAACCACTTCTTCGTCAATGCCGGCTGGATGGACGAAGGGCAGCTGATCCGGGATGCCGGCCGCCTTACGGACATTCCGGGCGTGATCGTGCATGGTCGCTACGATATGCCCTGCCCTGCCAAATATGCCTGGCTGCTACACAAGGCCTGGCCGAAGTCGGAGTTCTACCTGATAGAGGGTGCGGGCCATGCCTATTCTGAGCCGGGGATTCTCGATCAGTTGATCCGGGCGACGGATAAGTTTGCCGGGAAGCCGGACTGATGATTTGGGGCAGCCCCTCACCTTAACCCTCTCCCCGCTCGCGGGGAGAGGGGACGTGCCCAGCGAGACGCTCCGGCATAAATCTTCTCCCCCGTCAGAACGGGGAGAAGGGGGCGGCAGCCGGATGAGGGGCAGCATCCGCAGTACAACAACACCCGCTCGCCGGGAGGAAACGACATGAAAGAACGCATCTACCTGTTCGACACGACGCTTCGGGACGGGCAGCAGACGCCCGGCATCGACTTTTCCGTCGAGGACAAGATTGCGATCGCCGACATGCTGGATGAGTTCGGCCTCGATTACGTCGAAGGTGGATATCCCGGCGCCAATCCGACGGACACCGCCTTCTTCAGCGAGAAGCGCACGAGCCAGGCCACCTTCGTCGCCTTCGGCATGACGAAGCGGGCAGGCGTTTCGGTCTCCAACGATCCAGGCATCGCCGGGCTGCTGCAGGCCAAAAGCGACGCTGTCTGTTTCGTCGCCAAGAGCTGGGACTATCATGTCGCGGTGGCGCTCGGCTGCACCAACGAGGAAAACCTCGAATGCATCGCCGAAAGCGTCAAGGCGGCGGTCGGCGCCGGCAAGGAGGCGATCGTCGACTGCGAACATTTCTTCGATGGCTTCAAGGCCAATCCGGCCTATGCGATCGCTTGCGCGAAGACGGCCTATGAAAACGGTGCGCGCTGGATCGTGCTCTGCGACACCAATGGCGGAGCGCAGCCGCCGGAGGTCCGCGCCATCGTCGAAGCGGTGATCGCGTCAGGTGTTCCCGGCCGCTGTCTCGGCATTCACGCTCACAATGACACCGGCCAGGCGGTCGCCAATTCGCTTGCTGCCGTGGAAGCCGGCGTCCGGCAGATCCAGGGCACCTTGAACGGTATCGGCGAGCGCTGCGGCAACGCCAATCTGGTGACGCTGATCCCGACCCTGGCGCTGAAGAGTGCCTACAACAGCCGTTTCGAAACGGCGATCGACGAGGAACGGCTGCTCAACCTCACCCGGCTCTCGCACGCCTTCGATGAGTTGCTCAACCGCTCGCCGGATCACCAGATGCCTTATGTCGGCGCCTCCGCCTTCGCCACCAAGGCCGGCATCCATGCTTCCGCTCTGCTGAAAGATCCGCGCACTTACGAACACGTGCCGCCGGAAAGCGTCGGCAATTTCCGCAAGGTCATGGTGTCGGACCAGGGCGGCAAGGCGAACTTCATCAATGCCCTCAAGCGGCGCGGCATTATCGTCGCCAAGGACGATCCGAAGCTCGATCTCCTGATCTCGATCGTCAAGGAACGTGAATCCATCGGCTATGCCTATGAGGGAGCGGATGCGAGCTTCGAGCTGCTGGCGCGCCGCACGCTCGGTACGATCCCGGAATTCTTCACCATCGAAGGCTTCCGGGTGATGATCGAGCGCCGCTTCGACAGTCTTGGCCGCGTGAAGATCGTTTCGGAGGCGGTGGTCAAGATCACCATCGACGGCCAGACGCTGATGTCGGTTGCCGATGCAGAAGGCCCGGTCAATGCGCTTGACCTCGCACTGCGCAAGGATTTCGGCAAGTATCAGCACGAAATCGACGATCTGGTGCTCGCCGATTTCAAAGTGCGCATCCTGAATGGCGGCACGGAGGCGATCACCCGCGTGCTGATCGAATCCACCGACAGCGACGGCGTGCGCTGGTGGACGGTCGGCGTCTCGGAGAACATCATCGACGCGTCGTTCCAGGCGCTGATGGACTCTGTTATCTACAAGCTGATGAAGAACCGGCAGTTGGCCGGCAGGATCGCGGCGGAATAATCCCATCCCGCCGGTTCGGCTAACCGCGGGCAAACGCCGCCAGTGTCTCGCCCCAGATCCATCGAGGGTCGGTTCAACGAAATGAATTGGCCTATTCACGGCGCTTAAGCTAGGCCGGATCAGAAGAAGAACAAAGATGGAAACACCCGATGTCGACCGATGCATCCGTTCCGTTAATCAAGAACGAAGACAGTCCGCGCGGTTTCGCCTTTGCGCTGACAGCCTATCTGCTCTGGGGCTTCCTGCCCTTCTACATGAAGGCGGTGGCGCATATTCCGCCGGCCGAAGTCATCGCCCACCGCATCGTCTGGTCGCTGCCGCTGGCCGGGATCGTGTTGGTTCTGCTCGGGCGAACAGCCGATATCCGCGCGGCACTGCGCTCGCCGCGCATGCTGGCGATGGGCGCGCTGACCGCGTCGTTGATCACCGTCAACTGGGGCACCTATGTCTGGGCGATCGGCGCCGGCCATTCGCTTGATGCAGCGCTTGGCTATTTCATCAATCCGCTGTTCAGCATTTTCCTCGGTGCGGTGCTGCTCAAGGAGAAGCTGCAGCCGCTGCAGATCGCAGCGATCGCGCTGGCGGCGCTTGCCGTCGCCATTCTCGCATTGGACAGCGGCGGCATTCCATGGGTAGCGGTGACGCTGGCGGTCAGCTGGGGTTTTTATGCCCTGCTCCGCAAGACGCTGCCGCTAGGGCCCAACCAGGGCTTCTTCCTCGAGGTTCTGATTCTCGGCGGGCCGGCGCTCGTCTACATCCTCTATCTCGAATATGGCAGCGGTCTCGGCCATTTTTACCGTACCGGCCTTGCCGACACGTCGTTGCTGCTCGGCTGCGGTGTCGTCACCGCCGTGCCGCTGATGATCTATGCCAACGGCGCCAAACTGCTGAAGCTCTCAACGATCGGCATCATGCAGTATATCGCGCCGACGATGATCTTCCTGATCGCCGTCTTCGCCTTTCACGAGCCGCTCGGCATGGCGCGCATGATCGCTTTCCCGCTGATCTGGGCGGGACTGTTCCTCTATAGCTGGTCGATGCTGAAGGGAAGCCGAGGAAGGGAGTAGCCATCGCGCTTATCGCAAATCCGACCGCCTGGCTCAAAGCCAGGATAGCAGCGCTGTGCGGACGAGGATTCCGGCCAATGCGCTGAAGACGGCGACGCCTGCGACCGAGCGGAGCGCCGGCACCGAAGCGACAAGGATGGAGAGGCCGGGAAGGTCGAGAGGGTTTAACAGAAATGCGGATCAGGCGGAAGGCTCAGTTGCTTGTGGGCGTCGATTAACAGCGTGACCGCTGCGCTCGATCCTGCCAGACACTTTGTGAGGATGAACAGGACATCCTGCTGCGAGGCGCCGAGCAGCTGAAGCAATGGCTGCGCAGCAGACGTAACGGCCGAAAGCGCGCCTGTGCTCTGGGTAAGCCTTACCAGAGCAAGTGAGATCACGAGCATCGGCAGGATCGCAGAAATGACGCCAATGGCATCCGCGCCGCCGCGATTGATCGCAGCCAGCAGATCATGCCTTGCGACGTCGCGGTCATCCGCCCTGTCGCAGGAACAGATCTTTCCGGGCAAGGAACGGCGTCCAACGATCCAACAGGCGAGAGTGGACGCAACGAGCGCTCCGCAAATGCCGTTTAAGATGATCAAACCCGGATCGACCCCGAGGCTTGCGAGCGGAAAACTGGCATTCGCCGGTGCGGCCGCAAGCACCGCGGCAAAGGCGGCGGCAATAAATTTCTCCGATCTTCCTTTGTGCACCATCAGCGACAGGGCGGCGACAGGGGCAGCCGAACTGACGAGGCTGAGCTGGATGATTGCCAAGGCCCCGAAACCGTCCAGACCGAAAAGTCGGAAGAGCGGGCTGGCCTTGTCGGCGATCGATCGCAGTGCACTCACGCCCTCGAGGTAGCGCATCAGCGAAAACGTCACGATCATGAGCGGCAGAAAGGTGAATATCGCGATGTCGACGGCACTTCGTCCGGCATCCAAAATGGCGGTGATCAGAATTGTCATGGGAACGACTGGATTGATGGCCGTGAACGCTGCCGGCTTGAGGGAGGACGAGGGCTCCGGACTCGCTACCGGAGCCCCGTCGTTCAGACTCTATTCCGGTTTGAATGCTTCATCGAAGAAGCAGGCGATCTCGGAATAGGCCTGCATGCGGTGGCTCTCCATGAGAGCGAGATGCGTTGCCTCCCCGATTTCTACCCATCGCCTGTAGAAGGCGCCGGTCAGTTGCTCGAAATAGGCCCGAGCCAGGTCATGCGGAACGTCGATGTCCCATTCGCCGTGCAACAGCAGCACCGGCGCGCGAATCTCGCTCGGCCGATAGTAGGGGCTTCCAGCTCTCCAATAGGTTCGGATGTCCTGGATCGGCCCATTGGTGGCTCGCAGTCTGCCTTGCTCCCTGTCGGCCTGCGACGTCTCCTCCGAGAGGGTCAATTCGGCCCAGAGGTCGAACCAGCCCTCGGGCACAAGACGTTCACGCGCGTATTCGGGTGCGGTGCCCAGCCAGCGCGCCAGGACCGCATGGACCGGAACAAGCCTGTAGGAGCCGAGGGCGCCACCCTGATCGATGGGGATGGGAACGTCACTCAGCCATTGCGGCGCGAGCAGCGCCAGCTTGACGACCTTGTCTGGGTTGCGCGCAGCGTATGCGCCGGCAACGGTACCGCCCCACGACATTGCGAAGACACTGACGGCCCTCAGGCCGCGAAGCCGGAGAACGAAATCGACAGCCGTTGCGAAATCGGCGACGCCGGTGTCGGTGGCGACAAGCGGCGGGTTGAGGTCGGGGTTCGCCTGCATTTCCGGCGGGCGGGTTGATTTTCCATAGCCCCGGACATCAACTGCAAAGACATCGAAGCCGCGAAGAGCGAGGAAGTCGATGAAGGACATCCCGTTGAAGGGTACGTCGTAGAGACTTCCGGACGAGAAGGTCGCCCCATGCACCATCACGATTGTTTTCTCCGCGAGAAAGTCCTCGTGGTCTTTCCTTCGCTTGTTGCGGAGATAGAGCTTGATGCCTTCGGTTCCGCTATCGATGTAATGCTCCTCAAATACGATCTCGCCGCGGTCAAAAGCTGAAGATGCAAGATTGTTCTTAGACATAGGACCACCTGAATTTTTCGCCGTCGTGGGTGACATATCCGGCAGACGAACCGGGGAAATGGGTGGAGAAGTACAGGGCGCGATTATCGGCTGCGAGTTCGAGGATGCGGCGTCTCGACTGGGCAGCCTGATCCAGGAATTCGCAGAAGACCGTGTTGAGGTCGGGCCGCTCCACCTGGATCGGATGGTGTGTGACATCGCCCGCGAAGATTGCCGCTTCATTGTCCGCCTCGAGCAGAACGGACATATGGCCGATGCTGTGGCCAGGCGTCGGCAAGAAGGAAAATCGATCCAGGAAAGGACCGCCTGCGCCGTCGATGACATCGGCAAGCCCCGCCTCGATCACCGGCCGCACGCTGTCTTCATAGACGCCGGCACTCGGAATGTTGACGTCGTTGTGGCTCGCCGTCGACGCGTAATATTCCTGCTCGGCGCGCGGGAAGACGTAACGCGCATTTTTGAAAGTGGGGATCCATCTTCCGTCCTCGAGCACGGTATTCCAACCGGAATGATCAACGTGAAGATGGGTATTTATGACGAAGTCGACGTCTTCGGGCTCTACACCCGCCTGACGCAGCCTGTCGAGAAACGGAATGGTCTGATGGTGAAAGCCGGGATTGCGCGGCCTTTCCTTGTCGTTACCCGAACCAGTATCGATGAGGATGACGTGGTCGGGCGTAATGACAAGCCAGCTGTGAATGCTCACCACAAGGGCATCGCGGCCCTCTTCCATATCGACGGCGGAAAGCCGCGGCTCGAGGGCCTTGATCTCTTCAGATCCGGCAGCCGGGTAGAGAAACGAGGGCGGGATGTTGTGCAGATACTGCTCCTGCACTTTTCTCACTGTCGCGCCGGCAATACGATATTCCTTTCCAAGATCGCTCATGGAACTTCCTTTCGAGTTGAATTGGAACCGGGGACAGCGCTGTCTGATGCCTATGGACAATAGGGAAGATTCATGCAACGATCAAATCGATGAACGAAATTGTCTCCATCGATCATTTCAATTTGTGGTCTTTCGACCTCAACCTGCTCGTGGCTTTCGACGCGCTCATGAAGGAGCGGAGCGTTACGAAAGCTGCTGTTCGCCTGAAAATCCAGCAGCCTGCCATGAGCCACAATCTCGGCACGCTCCGTACATTGCTTCAGGACGAGCTGTTCGTGCGTGTCGGCCAGGTCATGCAGCCGACCCATCGGGCGCTGCGTTTCGCCGAAGCGGTGGAGCAGATACTCAGCCACACCCAGCAGGCGATCGTAACGCCTGCGACCTTTGAGCCAGGACAAGCCGAGCAGATATTCCGCATCGGCTTTTCCAGTGAGCTTGAGGTGCTGCTTGTGCCGCGTCTCGCCGCTGTGTTGAACGAGATAGCCCCCGGTATCAAAGTGCTTGCGCGAGCGGTCGACCCCGAGCTTGTCCACAAGCTTCTGGACGACAACATCATCGACCTCGGCGTCGGCTGCTATGATGACGGCAACAACAGACATCGGCGGAGCCTGCTGTTCGAGCAATCGCTAATGTGTTGCTACAATCCGAAGCTTCTCGATCTTCCCGAAATTTTGGATCGCGACAGCTATGTCGGGCTCAAGCATGCCCTGGTTTCACAGAAGGACGCCATCGAAGGATGCATCGATGATGCCTTGAAGCGGATCAACGTGCGACTCGACGTGTCGGTGGCTGCGCCGGAATTCCTGACCGTGCTTACCGCTGTCCTCGAAGCGCCCCTGATCGCGACCCTGCCGACCAGAATCGTGAAGCGGTATGCTGGCCTGTTCGGCTTGGCGATAGCCGAAGTTCCCCTCGATCTAGCGGTAAGCCCGATATCGATGGTCTGGTCGGCGGCAAGCGACAATGATCCCGCCAACCGATGGATGCGATCTCAGGTGACGGAGCTTGTTTCCGCCTATAGCTGAATAGAGATAGGCTGGTCAGTGCCAGGGGTTCCTACCCTGCCTACATTTTGGAGATCACCTCGTCCTCGCCCTCGCGATCGGCGGCGAGCTGGGCGGCCTGGGCCATGATTGCCGGAATGATGCCGGCGACGTCGTCGACGACGAGCGGCTGCACCCGATGAGCGGTGTGCAGGAAGCCTTCTTCCGTCATATGGCGCATCAGTTCCATCATCGGATCCCAGAAACCGTTGATATTGGCAAAGACCATCGGCTTTTCATGACGGCCAAGCTGCGCCCAGGTCATGATCTCGACGATCTCCTCCAGCGTGCCGATGCCGCCGGGCAAGGCGACGAAGGCATCGGAACGCTCGAACATCGTATGTTTGCGCGCGTGCATGTCAGGGGTTACAATAAGTTCGTTGAGCTGACCGAGCGAATGGCGAGTCGCTTCCATATCGATCAGAAATTCCGGGATGATACCCGTCACCTGACCGCCGCCTGAAAGCACCCCGCTCGCAACCGCGCCCATGATGCCTTTGGTACCTCCGCCATAGACGAGGCGCAGGCCGTATTCGGCGATCTCTCTTCCGAGAGCACGCCCGGCCGCCATGTGGGAAGGATCGCGTCCCGGCCTTGAGCCGCAGTAAACGCAGATGGATCGAATCGGTACAGATTGTTCGGTCATAGGGCAAAACAACTATTCCATTTCAATGCAGTCAAGAAAATTGACTGAAAAGAAGCATGCCGAGCTTGCCAAATTGCGTTGAATGCTTGTGAAAAGCATCGGAAATCGCTAGCAATTTCGGTTACTACGGCAAATTGCCGCCTTGGGAGACATAATGATGAAGAACCGTGCCGGCTTGCTGGCCCTTGCAGTGCTCGTAATCGCAATCCTACTCATGGTATTCTTCGTCATGCCGCGCATCGGCGGCGATGCATCCAAAGTCGGCGACGCCATCAACCAGGCGGGCACGGAGCTCAAGAACACGGTTAACGAAGCGGCAAAGACATCACGCTCTGCCGTGGCCGACTCGGCTGCGGTCGGCGATCAGGTTAGACGCCTTTCGGCCGATGCCGGCATGGCGCTCGGCGAGCTGAAGGCGCTGTTCGCCGACGGCAAAGGCCCAGCCACCGATGTCTTCACAGCCGCCAAAACCAAGGCCATGAATACGCTCACCGCACTTGTCGGCTTCACCGTTCCCGAGGGCATCGATCCCGCAACACAGGCCATTGCCGCCAAGGCCAAGGAAGGCGGTGCCAAGGCGCTCGCCATCGTGCAGTCGCTGCCGGAAAACATCGCCGATGCGCCTGCCGCGATTGCCAAGGCCGAAGCTGCGCTGATCGGCGCGCCGGAGCCAGCCTCTGCCGCGACCGCGGCGGCCGCAAATTCCGGCTCGAAGGTTCCCGCCTTCGACGTCCTGCGCGTCGAGCCTGATGGATCGACCGTCATCGCCGGCTCCGCCGAGCCGAACGGTAAGCTCGAAGTACTCGACGGCGAAAAGGTGGTGACGACGGCCGATGTCGGCCCGAGCGGCGATTTCGCCGCCGTCCTCGACGACCCGCTTCCGGCCGGGGACCACCAGCTCGTGCTCAAGGTGACGGGCAAGGATGGCAAGACCGCTCTCTCCGAAGAAGTCGCCACCGTTTCCGTGCCGAAGGACGGCAATGCCGCCAACCTGCTCGCCATGGTCTCCAAGCCCGGCGCGGCGAGCCGCATCATCACGGCGCCGACGGGCGGCACCGAGGTCGCCGACGCCGCCAATCCATTGGCGCCGGCTGCCGACAAGCCGGCAACCAGCGAGGCTGCGACTGCTCCCGCTGCAGCCGACGCGCCTTCCGCAACAGCAGCACCGACCGGTGAGTTGGCGCTGCAGACGCCCGGTCTGCCCGGCGCCTCCGCCGGTGGGACAGACGCGGCGCCGGCTGTTCCCGGTGCTGGCGAAACCGACAAGGCCACTGCGCCCGATGTGATGGTCAACGCCGTGGAGATCGAGGGCAACAAGATCTTCATTGCGGGCATGGCTCGGGCCCACGCCAAGGTCCTCGGTTATGCCGACGACAGCCTTGTCGGCCAGGACACGGCCGGTCCCGACGGCCATTTCGTCATCGACGGCGTCGCGGCCCTTTCGGTCGGCGATCATAAGATTCGCGTCGACGTCGTCGATCCCGCGGGCAAGGTGATCGTGCGGGCCGCGGTGAACTTCAATCGCCCGGCCGGCGATCAGGTGCGGGTTGCTGCTCAAGCCGGCCCCGCCGATGCAAATGGTGCTTCCTCGATGGTGCCGCTCGACGAAGGTGAACTCGGCAAACTCAAGGCCGAAGCCGGCAAGGCGTTCGGGCTTTTGAAGGGGCTGTTTGCCGATGGCAAGCTGCCCGGCGACGAACAGCTGGCGGCGGCGCGCTCGGCAACGGAATTCGCGCTGCGGTCTGTCGCCGACTTCCGCCCGGCAGCCGATGCGTCCGACAGCTTCAAGCAGGCCTCCGGCTCCTCCTCGCAAACCGCCGCCAAGGCGCTGAAAATGCTGCAGGATCTGCCGAAGGATGCAAAATCGGTCGGCGCCGGGCTCGACGGGTTGGGTGTGATCATCGGTGAACTGACCGACACGCCCGCACCGGCCGCGCCCACCGCAAACGATGCTGCGAGCAATCAGCCGAAGACGATCGAACAGGCGCCGCTGACGGCAAACAATGCGGCGGTCATCATCCGCCGCGGCGACACGCTGTGGCAGATTTCTCGCCGCACCTACGGCCTCGGCGTGCGTTATACAACGATCTACATCGCCAACGAGGACAAGATCGTCGACCCTGATCGCATCCGTCCCGGCCAGATTTTCGGCCTGCCGAAGGATGCGCTGCCGAACGCCGAGGAACTGCACCGCAAACGGCTCTCCAAGCAGCACCTCTAAAAGGTAGCGCCTTAAGCGCAACGCGACATGATGAGACCGGGCGGGAGAAACGCCCGGTCTCACTTTTCCCGGCCCCTGTACGTGTTGCATTCCTCGATCCGACGCCCTATCTGCCGGTGGCGGTTCGGGATTCAGGTAAGCGCGCCAGGCGCGCCCCTGCCCTACGCCTTGCCGGACATCGAAGCAAATCATCCGGACTGGAGACACGGCATGGCAAACGGCAAGACAGTTTCGGAATCACACCTGCTGCGGACGCTATTCAACCTCTGGCCCTATATGTGGCCGGCCGGGCGAACCGACCTCAAGATGCGGGTCGTCTGGGCGTCGGTCTGTCTGCTGATCTCCAAGTTCGTCCTGCTGCTCGTCCCTTATTTCTTCAAGTGGTCCACCGATGCACTGAACGGCAGGATGGACCTCGCAGGCGGCGCGGTACCGCCGCTCCTTGCCGGCGCCATCGCCCTCGTCATCGCCTATAACGTCACCAGGCTGATCCAGCTCGGCCTCAACCAGCTGCGCGACGCGCTCTTTGCCAGCGTCGGGCAACATGCGGTGCGCCAGCTCGCCTACAAGACCTTCGTGCACATGCACGAGCTGTCGCTGCGTTTCCATCTGGAGCGAAAGACCGGCGGGCTGTCGCGCATCATCGAGCGCGGCACCAAGGGCATCGAGACGATCGTGCGCTTCACGATCCTCAATTCCGTTCCGACCGTCATCGAATTTTTGTTGACGGCGGTGATCTTCTGGTGGGGCTACGGCTTCTCCTATCTTGCCGTCACCGCCTTTACCGTCTGGGCCTATATCTGGTTTACGATCCGCGCATCCGACTGGCGCATCGCCATCCGCCGCTCGATGAACGACAGCGACACTGACGCCAACACCAAGGCGATCGACTCTCTGCTCAATTTCGAAACCGTCAAATATTTCGGCAACGAGGAGATGGAGGCCAAACGCTTCGACAAGTCGATGGAACGCTACGAGAAAGCGGCGACCGACGTCTGGACGTCGCTCGGCTGGCTGAACTTCGGCCAGGGTGTCATTTTCGGTATCGGCACCACCATCATGCTGGTGCTGTCGGCGCTGGCGGTGCAGCGCGGCGAGCAGACGGTTGGCGATTTCGTCTTCGTCAATTCGATGCTGCTGCAGCTTTCCGCGCCGCTCAATTTCATCGGTTTCGTCTACCGCGAAATCCGCCAGGGTCTGACCGACATCGAGCAGATGTTCGATTTGCTCGAGGTGAAGGCGGAGGTCAAGGATGCCCCCGGCGCGGCCGAGCTTCGGATCCACAAGGGCGCGATCTCCTTCAAGGATGTACACTTCGCTTACGATTCGGCGCGTCCGATCCTGAAAGGCATTTCCTTCGAGGTGCCGGCCGGCAAGACGGTCGCGGTGGTGGGGCCGTCGGGCGCCGGAAAATCGACGCTGTCGCGCCTGCTCTACCGTTTCTACGATATCCAGAGCGGCACCATCACCGTCGACGGCCAGGATATCCGCACCGTGACGCAGAAGAGCCTGCGCTCTCATATCGGCATGGTGCCGCAGGATACCGTGCTGTTCAATGACACGGTCGCCTACAATATCCGCTACGGCCGCACGTCGGCGAGCGATGGCGAGGTGTTTGCGGCGGCCGAGGTGGCGCAGATCGCCCATTTCATCGAGACGCTGCCCGAAGGCTTCGATACCAAGGTTGGCGAGCGCGGGCTCAAGCTTTCCGGCGGCGAGAAACAGCGTGTGGCGATCGCCCGCACCATCCTCAAGGCGCCGCCGATCCTGATCCTCGACGAAGCGACATCGGCCCTCGATACGACGACGGAACGGGAAATCCAGACGGCCCTCGACGTGGTTTCGAAGAACCGGACGACCTTGGTCATCGCCCACCGGCTTTCGACCGTCATCGGCGCGGACGAGATCATCGTGCTCAAAAGCGGCGAGATCGCCGAACGTGGCACGCATGCCGCCCTTCTCGAAAGGAACGGCCTCTATGCCTCGATGTGGAACCGCCAGCGTGAGGCGACGCAGGCGGAGGAGCATCTGAAGCAGGTGCGCGACAGCGACGAGATGGGCGTGATCACGCGGCTTGCCCCGGCAGGCTGAAGCGGGAGGCGGTAGCGTTACCCAGCCACTAACGTAAATTTGGAATCGCTGGAACGATCTTCAGCAATCGTTTTTTTTGCGGCACGGCTTATAGGCTGCTGGTGTCTTCCCGAACCTTCAGAATACGGTCTATAAGACCCCATTCAAGCGCTTCCTCCGCCGTCATGAAGCGGTCGCGATCCATCCCGCGCTCAAAGTCGTCGTAGGAACGTCCGCAATGCTCCGCGTAGAGCCGCGTCATGCGTTGCTTGGTCTTTAAAATTTCCTCGGCATGAATCAACATGTCGGAAGCCTGTCCTTGAAAGCCGCCGGAGGGCTGATGAATGAGGATACTGGCATTGGGCAATGCGGCTCTTCCGCCGGGTTCGCCTGCCATCAGCAGGAACGATCCCATTGAACGGGCCGTCCCCATGCAAAGTGTATGTACCGGCGCACGGATGAAGCGCATGGTGTCGTACATGGCCAGGCCGCTGGTCACGCCGCCGCCCGGCGAATTGATATAGAGGTTGATGGGCTTTTTCGGGTTTTCCGCTTCCAGAAACAGCAGTTGCGCGCAGACGAGCGCCGAAACGGTATCGTTCACCTCGCCATTGAGGAAGATAATCCGCTCGCGCAGAAGCCGGGAATAGATATCAAAGGATCGCTCCCCCCGGCTGGACTGTTCTATGACCATAGGGACGAGTTGCATCGCTTCGCGCATCGGCGACCTCCAGACTTTCAGAAGCTAAGGGGAAGGCTCGCCGGGTCAGGCGGCGAGCATGAGAGGCGGGCTGTTGCCGTTCGCCGGCGCTCTTGTCCTTCCATCGAATCTTGCGTCCGTCAGTTGGTGGACGATCCGAAGGCAGGTGCCGCCAATGGCATTCGGGGTGATCGTGAATGTCACAATACTTTCAAGGAAAGGCGGGGTATCGTCACGCAGCTTGTAGCGAACTTCCTGGCCCGGGGTGACGGTGATCGCATCGGGATCAGCCAATGCTTCCTTCGGCAACCATCTTTCCCGAAGTTCAGGAACGGTGACGGCACGCCAGACCTTTTGCGGCGGATCGCCCAAGTCAAACTCCAACTCGACGCCGCTATCCTGCTCCTTGGTCTTCCCTTTGTTCATTGATCCATGTCCTTCAGCAAGACTTTGAGTGCTGCGATACGCTCCGGCCAATAGGCGCGGTATTTTGCGAGCCACTGGGCGATGAGAGCCAACCCATCGGGGTTGACTTCGTAATTCACGAAACGCCCCTGTCGTTCTTCCCTCACGAGCTTTGCACTGCGCAGAACCGCGAGGTGTTGCGACATCGCCGGCTGGCTAATCTCCATGCCCTCGCGCAAGGCACTCGCGTTCATGCTACCTGCCGCCAGCTTCTCAAAGATCGCACGGCGGGTCGGGTCTGCCAAAGCTCGGAAAAAGTCATTCTCGATCATGAAAACACATAAGCACGTACTTATGCGATTCGCAAGCAATTTCAAGGCAGCTTTCTGTTGCTGCGGAAATCCTAGCCGATGTCCGCATCGGGCCGAAGCCGGTCAAAAGCTACATAGTGGGATCATAAAACCTTAGCGATTCCACATTTACGTTAGTGGATGGGTAGCGTTACCGGCTTTTGTTGTTCAGAACCACGACGGCGGAACCAGGGCCAGGGTCGCAGCATTGCTCAGGAGCTGGTTTTTCGCTAACCAGCAAAAACCGAAAAGCAAGGAGACCGGCAGCCATGAGCCTGTTCAACACGGTTCGCAACACGATCGTGCCCGTGCACAAGGAGGGTTACCCGTTCGTCGCCGCCTTCTTCGTCGCATCGCTGGTGCTGGGCTGGATCTTCAAGCCGCTCTTCTGGATCGGCATGATCTTCACGCTTTGGTGCGCCTATTTCTTCCGTGATCCCGATCGGGTGACCCCGCAGGACGACGATCTCGTGATCTCTCCCGCCGACGGCAAGGTCTCGGCGATCCAGATGGTGACCCCGCCGGCAGAGCTCGACCTCGGCTCCGAGCCGATGCTGCGCATTTCCGTCTTCATGAACGTCTTCAACTGCCATGTGAACCGGGCGCCGATGCGCGGGCGCATCGTCAGCATCAACTACCGCTCCGGCAGCTTCGTCAACGCCGAACTCGACAAGGCGAGCGAGGACAACGAGCGCAACGGGCTGGTGATCGAAACGCGGCACGGCCAGATCGGCGTCGTGCAGATTGCCGGCCTCGTGGCGCGGCGTATTCTTTGCTGGGCAAACACCAACGAGCCGCTGGACGCCGGCGAACGTTTCGGACTGATCCGTTTCGGCTCGCGGCTCGACGTGTTCCTGCCCGCCAGTGCGGCGCCACGCGTCTCGCTCGGTCAGACGGCGATTGCCGGGGAAACCGTCATCGCCGAATTCGCCTCCGCCAAGGGTCCGGTCATCAGCCGCCGCAGCTAAAGCGCGGAACCTCCGCGCCTTTGCCGGAATTGCTCAAGGAACGATTGGAACGCGACATGGAAACACCCTTTCCGCCTTTCGAGCCAAACGGCCCGGATGATTCCGCCCGCGGCCCACGCCTGCGCGAGATTCCGTTCCGCCTCGTCTTTCCGAACCTCATCACCATTCTGGCGATCTGCGCAGGCTTGACCGGCATCCGGCTCGCTTTCGAGAACCGTTACGAACTCGCCGTCGCAATGGTGCTGCTCGCCGCCTTCCTCGACGGCATCGACGGGCGCGTGGCGCGGCTGATGAAGGCGACTTCGAAGTTCGGCGCGCAGATGGATTCGCTTGCCGATATCGTCAATTTCGGCGTTGCGCCTGCTCTCGTCGTCTATGTCTTCGCGCTCGACCAGGCCCGCTCGCTCGGCTGGATCGCCGCGCTGATTTATGCGATCGCCGCCGGCCTTCGCCTTGCTCGCTTCAATGTCATGGCTGAGCGCGAAAACAAGGCGAGCTGGCAATCGGAATATTTCGTCGGAGTTCCCGCGCCGGCCGGCGCCATGCTGGTGCTGCTGCCGGTCTATCTCGGCTTCCTCGGCCTGGCGACGGACCGCACCTTCGCCTATCTCTCTTCGGTCTATACCGTTGCCATCGCCTTCCTGCTCATCAGCCGGCTGCCGGTCTGGTCGGGCAAATCTGAAGGCAACCGCTTGCGGCGCGATCTGGTGCTGCCGATGATGCTCGGTGTTGTGCTCTATGTGGCCCTGCTGATGAGCTACACCTGGGAGGTAATGGTCTTCACCGTTGCCGCCTACCTCGTCTCCCTTCCCTTCGGCGCTCGCAGATGGCGGCGGAAATATGGAACCCTGACGATCGAAGAACCCGGCGTCGGCGACGACGATATCGGCCGGCACATCTGACCTGCGCGCGCTTCCGGATTCTCCCGGGCCACGGAATTGCTTCTCTCCCTGTTGTCGCCTGTTCCCGGACATACGCCCACGCGTCTTCCCGGGGAAAACCGCTCTGCGGTTTTTTTGGAACCGCAACCTTCAGTAAGTATTAACCAACGTAGGCTTCAGTTAAGCCTCGCGAATTATGGTGGGCGTTCACAAATCCTGATAAGCGACGCCGCCGTTTTGTCGCTATTTCCGACGAAAAGCAAAATTACAAAATACCCAGGGAAGCAACACGCAAGGAGAGTATCGTGACTTCGAAGAAGAGCAGTACCGGCGAACAACAGGCGGCCAAGCCAGACCTCGCCGCCAACTATCGCCCGGTCGGCTTGAAGGCCGTTGCCGCCGCATCGCTGATGGCAAAGAACAAGCCGGACAGCGTCAAGAAATCCGCTTGAAGCGCCGAGCTTCGAACAGCAGTCATCCGCGCTTCACGTTCGGTTTCTGGCCCATCCGGCATGGCGTCATCCCAAGACTGCGGCATGGCTCTCGTGACCTGCCTTAAGCATCGCGGGTGAGCCGAACAGCGGCCGTGCCGGAAGCGGCCGGTCCCGCTTTTAGAAAAAGCTGAGCTGGCCGTGATCCGGCCCTTGTTTCGCAGGCGCCTCGAGCGGTGTTTCGACGACGATCAACTCCTGCAGGTCCGGCCCCATATTGGCAACCTTGTCGACCTTGTCGGAAACCGGGATGGCCTCGAAAAAATCGGCCTGAGCAGGCTGCATCAGGTCGACCACCTCGCGCGGTTCCTGCGTCTTGCAATCGAGCCAGCGCGAGAAGTCCTCCGGTTTTATGACGACAGGCATGCGATCGTGGATCGCGGAGATGCCCGCATTGGCTGACGTCGTGAGGATCGCACCAGTATCGACCTCCGAACCGTCGGCCGAAGACCATGTCTCCATCAGTCCCGCGAAGGCGATGACCCCGCCCCGGCGCGGCCTGATCCAATAGGCCTGCGGCTTGCGGCCGCTCTCCTTTGACGGGCGCTGCCATTCGTAAAAACCTGAGGCCGGAATAAGCACGCGTCGATGACGCATCGCCGCCCGAAAGGAGGCCTTGCCGATCGCGGTCTCGGCGCGCGCGTTGATCAGCAGCGGGAAATCCTTCGGATCCTTGACCCAACCCGGCGTGAAGCCCCAGCGCACGAGTACGGCGCGCCGGTCGGGCAGGTTGCTGGCCCGCTCCCTGCCCTCGCCTGCGATGACGACGAGGATCGGCTGCGTCGGGGCGATGTTGTAGCGCGCCGGAAAATCGTCGAGATCGAGACCGGAGAAGAAGTTGCGCAGGTCGGCGCTGGAACTTGTCAGGGCGAAACGTCCACACATCGGCCCGTCTTTGCATCCGGCCCGAGTCCGGTCAAGGCGTACTGCATGCTTTTGCGTGACGTGTTTCAGGCTCGCGGCGCAAAGATGATGACGCTCGCTCCGGCGAGGCAGATCAGTCCGCCGCCGATATCATAACGATCGGGCACGCGGCCTTCGATCAGCCACAGCCAGAAGAGCGAGGCGAGAACATAGATGCCGCCATAGGCTGCGAAGGTTCGACCGGCGGCATCGCTCGGCACCAACGTCAGAAGCCAGGCGAAAAACGCGAGCGAGATCATGCCCGGCGCCAGCCACCAGATGGGCTTTTCAAGCTTCAGCCACGCCCAGAAGGCGAAACAGCCGGCGATCTCGAAAACGGCGGCAAAGGCGTAAATGAGATAGGTCACGCAAAGCCCTTTCGAATATTTTGACTTCTTGTTGCACAGATATCGTTATCTCAGGAACCGCTGCGGAGATTTTTGGGGGTTGTCTCGGGCGCTATCCCACACGAAAATCGGGCAGGGCCCGCAGCCGCGACCCGCAATCATCAGCCCGTCAGATCGAACAGGCCGTCACAGCAAGAGCAGCCATGACCTCCACCGCCAAAGCCGCCTCCTCCGCCATTCTCGAACGCGACGGGCGATTCCTTCTGGTGTTGCGACGCAACCCGCCCTCTGCCGACATGTATGCCTTTCCCGGCGGGCGCGCCGAGCCGGGCGAAACGCCGGAGCAGACGGCGCTGCGGGAGTTCCGCGAGGAAACCGGCATCTCGGCGCATAATCCGCGGCTGTTTTCAACTTATGACCTCAAGACGCATGGGCCGGATGGCAGCATTAGGAGTCATTTCTTCCTGTCAGTCTTTTGCGTCGACTCCGACCGGGAAATGGTGGCGGAAGCCGCCGACGATGCGGCGGCGCTTGGCTGGTATACCGTGGAGGAGATCCGGCGGCTGCCTGTGCCGCAAAGCGTGCTCGAATGCGCGGAACGGCTGGCGGGCGGTGAATAGAAGTGGAAACTTTCAAGGGCGCCTTGTTGCCGTCACGCTCAACGTATCAACTGGAAGCATGATTCCCGTTCGACGCGTTGTCCTGTCTCTGCTCGTGCTTGCCGGGCCCACCATGGCGCAGGGCAAGAATACGGCGCCTGCGCAGGAGGAGATTGCGCCGCCGGTCGCGACCGTGCCCTATGACGACAAGCTGGCGCGGCTCGCCGAAGTGCTGGGTTCGGTGCATTATCTGAGAACGCTTTGCAAGGCGCCGGGCGGGGATGAGTGGCGGCAAGGCATGAAGCAACTGCTCGATTCGGAGACAGGCAACGAACCGCAGCGCAAGGAAAGGCTCACCGCCGCCTTCAATCGCGGCTACCGAACCTTCGCGTCCGTCTACACGGATTGCACCCCGGCGGCCATCGTGGCAGAAGAGCGCTACCGTAACGAAGGTGCAACACTCGCCACAGAAATTACCTCGCGCTTTGGAAATTGACGTTTAATTAACCTGTTTTCGCATGCGGACGTGTCGTTTTGGGAAAAGGCTGTTAGTGTTATTAACGGTGCAGTAAGACATGAGAAGTTCTGAGGAAAAGACAATGGAAGCAAGCCTCAACGACATCGACGACATGATCGTCCACGAAAAGATGCAGGCGGCTCTGGAGTACCAGAACGAGGCTTGGGCCGACGGCATGGCCGACGGGATCGAACCGGAGATCATTGCTGATGCCGCCATCGCGCATGCCCTGCGCGAAACCATTCGATTGCACGGGGAAAACAGCGCCGAAGCTCTGCTCGATTCGCTGCGCGACCGTATGCTTGCCGGCGAATTTTCCGCCAACCGCACCCTGCAATAATTACTATCAGAGAGTTCGATGCGCATCGGTAAAGAGAAAGTTTCGCGAATTCGGCTCGCGCCGGTGCTGCTTGCGCTGAGCTTTGCCGCCGGCACCGTCCTCCTTGCGCCCTCGGCCTACGCGCTTTCCGAACTCCACAAGATCCCCGGCCAGGCCCCCAGCGACGCGCCGCCCGCACAGGGAAGTGCTGAGGGGCAGAACCAGACCCAGGGCACAACTCCCAGCGTTCCCATGGCGGAGCCGCTGGTCAACAGCCAGAACAATCAGGGCGTCGACAAGACGCCGGGTGCCCAGGACGCATCCAAGCCGGTCGAGGTGATTTACGACATCAATAAGGCGCCCGAGCCGGTTCGAAAAATGCGGCAACAGATCGTCGAGGCCGCCGCCTCCGGCGACCTCGAACGGCTGCGGCCGCTGATGGGCACTGGCAAAGACCAGACGCAGGTGACGGTGGGCGAAGCGAGCGACGACCCGATCGGCACGCTGAAAGATCTCTCCGGCGATCCCGACGGAGACGAAATTCTAGCCATCATGCTCGACATCGTCTCGACCGGTTTCGTTCATGTCGGCCAGGGCACAGCCGACGACATGTATGTCTGGCCCTATTTTGCAGAGAAGGATCCGAAGTCGCTGACCCCGCCGGAGCGAGTCGAGCTGCTGCGCATCGTCACCGCCGGCGATCTTTCCGACATGCAGGAGTTCGGCGGATATAATTTCTACCGCCTCGGCATTACGCCCGACGGCAAGTGGAAATTCTTCACGGCGGGCGACTGACGCCGCCCCGCGGCATGTCGCATGACCTTGCGATCCGCTTTACGAAGTCATACCTCTGAGCGACGACCAACGCGACAGGTTCCGCCATGCCAGCCGTATTCCTGAAAGACCGCTCACTGCTCTCCGTCGGCGGCGCGGACGCCCAGTCCTTCCTACAGAACCTGATCACCACCGATGTCATTTCCCTGGGCGCGGACGAGGCGCGGCCCGGAGCACTGCTGACACCGCAGGGCAAGATCCTGTTCGACTTCATGGTCTGGCAGGACGGCGTCGGCTATCTGATCGAGACGGATGCCGGCCAGTGCGAAGCGCTGGCGAAGCGGCTGACGATGTACAAGCTGCGGGCCGCCATTACGCTTACGACCGTCGCTGAGAATGGCATTACCGTTTGCTGGGGCGAGGATGCCGATAGCATCGGCGGTGCTCGAGACAGCCGCTTCGCCAAGGCGGGTGTCCCGCTGCGCCGCCGGGCAGGAAGGCATGGCGATGATGCGCCGTCACTCTACCACGCGCTGCGCATCCGCCATGGTATCGTCACCTCAGGATCGGACTTCGCCTTACAGGATGCCTTCCCGCATGACGTGCTGATGGATCTGAATGACGGCCTCTCCTTCAAGAAAGGCTGCTATGTCGGCCAGGAGGTTGTCTCGCGCATGCAGCACCGCGGCACCGCGCGCCGTCGCGTTGTCACCGTGTCCGCCGCAACGACCTTGCCTCAAATGGGCACGCAGATCACGGCCGCCGGCAAGCCGGTGGGGACACTCGGTTCGGTCGAGGGCGGCAGCGGGCTTGCGATCGTGCGAATCGACCGCGCCGGTGCCGCGATGGCGGAAGGCACGCCGCTGCTGGCCGGCCAAACGCCGGTTTCCCTCGCCCTGCCGCCATGGTCCGGGCTTGTCTTCCCCACCAGCGTCGACGAGGCCAGCGCGTGACGGCCAAAGCTCCGCGTGCCTGGCAACGCATGCTGTCCGGGCGCAGGCTCGATCTGCTCGACCCCTCGCCGCTCGATGTCGAACTCATCGATATCGCCCATGGGCTCGCGCGTGTGGCACGCTGGAACGGCCAGACATCAGGCGATCATGCCTTTTCGGTGGCGCAGCACAGCCTCGTCGTCGAAGATATTTTCCGCCGCTTCAACAATGCGCGGCCGGAGGACTGTCTGATGGCGCTGCTCCACGACGCGCCCGAATATGTGATCGGCGACATGATCTCGCCGTTCAAATCCGTTGTCGGCGGCGGCTACAAGGCGGTGGAAATGCGGCTGGAGGCCGCCGTGCATCTGCGCTTCGGCCTGCCGCCGCATCCGTCGGGCGATCTCAAGGACCGGATCAAGAAGGCCGACACGATCGCCGCCTATTTCGAGGCAACAGTCCTTGCCGGTTTCACGCCCGCCGAGGCGCAGAAATTCTTCGGCCAGCCGCGCGGCATCAGCAAGGAGATGTTGCTGATCGAACCCTTGCCGGCGCTGGAAGCCCAGCGGCTGTTCTGCGAGCGCTTCGCGGCGATCGAGGCCGAGCGGGGGATGGTATCGTGAGCTTGATCGTCGTCTCGCCGCTCTCGCGCATCGCCGAAATGGCGGTGCGCCACAAGGCGCGTGACATGATCAGCCTGATCGCCAAAGAACAGGCCTTTCGTCGGCCGGGTGTGATCGCGCCCGATCGTCACCTGACGCTTTCGATGAACGACATCACCTTCAAGGGCACGGGCGGTCTCGTGGCGCCTGACGAAACGCATGTACAGGCGATCATCGAGTTTGCCGCATCGTGGCGGCAGGAGACCCCGCTGCTCATCCATTGCTGGATGGGCGTGTCGCGATCACCGGCCGCGGCACTCATCGCCGCTCTGTCGATCGCGCCGGATCAGGACGAGGAAGAGCTTGTCCGTCGGCTGCGCGCCGCTTCACCTTTCGCAACTCCGAACACCCGGCTAATCGAGATCGGTGACACCTTGCTTAGCCGCGGCGGCCGGCTGGTTGCGGCGGTAAGGGCGATCGGGCGTGGCGCCGATGCGGACGGCAATGCGCCCTTCCTGCTGGCGATCCGGAACCCTGCCTGCGGTTGACGCTGCTGGCGTCTGCTCCATCTTGGCCTCGACCCCGCAATAGCCACAGGGCCAGATCATGGAACAACAAGCAGCCGACGTCCTCCTCGCCACCCGCACGGCACTCAGCCAGGCAAGCGCACTTGCAGTCCAATATTCCTTCTCGATCCTCGGGGCGTTGATCCTGCTCGTCATCGGCTGGACGCTGGCCGGCTTTGTCAGCCGCTGGGCCTATGAGGGCCTGTCGCGCATCCATGGCATCGACGAGACCCTGGCGCGCTTCTTCACCAATGTGGTGCGCTATGCGCTGCTGATCCTGGTGTTCATCACCGTTCTCGGCCAATTCGGCGTCCAGACCGCCTCGATCATCACCGCCCTCGGTGCAGCCGGCCTGGCGATTGGGCTGGCGCTGCAAGGGACACTGCAGAATATCGCGGCCGGCATCATGCTCCTGATCCTCAGGCCGTTTCGGGTCGGCGAATATATCGAAACCAGCAGCGTGGCCGGCACGGTGCGCGAGGTCGGATTGTTTGCGACAGAACTCAGAACCGGCGACGGGCTCTATCGGCTGGCGCCAAATTCAACGCTGTGGAACACGCCGATAACCAACTTCAGCCGTGAGCCTACGCGGCAGAACGACCTGAAAATCAGCATTTCTCGTGAGGACGACCTCGATCAGGCGATGGAGACGTTGATGGGCATTGCCAAAGGCAACCCAAGGGTGCTGCCGTCACCGGCACCCTGCGTTTTCATCGACGCGCTCGGTGACAGCACGATATCGCTAACGCTACGCTACTGGGCAAAGACCGGTGACTGGTGGCAGGTCAGCCGCGACATGGTGAAGCGGGTAAAACTTGCCTTTGACGAAAAGGGCGATCCGGCCGCTGTGCGGGACGGTGGAAATTCCGCGCTGGGAAAAAGGTCTAACGGCACGGCGGCGGAAGAGCCAACACGGCAGTGAAACATTGCAGCGCGGGGCGATCGTCGGCCTATTCGACCACGCCGCAAGCAAGTCTTTCCCCGGCGCCACCGGAAGGCTGACTGCGATAATCGTCGGAATTGGCGTGCACCATCAATGCGCGGCCGCGAATGCCATCTTTCTTGCCATCGAGCGTGACCATGCCATCGAAGATCTGAGCTCTGAGCACGCCATCCTGTTCAACATACTGGTTGGGCATGTCGCCGGCATGCGGCCCCTTGGCGGCGAGAATGCCGTGTTCGGCAGAGCCCGGGTTGAAATGACCGCCTGCCGATTCGTAATGGCTTGCCGCGTCGCAGCGGCCGGTTTCGTGAACATGAAAGGCTACCCATTTATTCGCCGGCAGCCCCGATATCTCCACTTCGATCAGAACGCCGCCATTGGCGGCGGCCGTCAATTGGGCCCGACCATTTTCCTTGCCGTCCTCGCCGACGAAATTGGCGACCGCCGTCTGCTTGTCCTGGGCACTTGCCGGCAAGGCAAGGGCCAGCAGGCTCAGGGCGGCGATGATGCGCATGGCTTTCATGGAGATCTCCTTCCGTCCGGATGTCCTTCTGAACGTCTCAGCCCGGAAGGTGTTCCTCTGCGGAGCATCCAATGAGAAAAGCCGACCAACGGGCCGGCTTCAGATCACGTGAACGATGCTATCGTCAGGCGACGGCGTCGAAATCGAACTGGCCGTAGGTGTTGCGGTAGAGATCGTCGGATTGGCTGCCGGTCGCAGACGCGCTCTGCTGCAGCGGATAGGGCACGGCGATGCTGCTTGTCGTGCCGCTGTCGTGGGTATCCATCATCAGCGCAATCAGGCTGCCAGAAAATTTGGGCTGAGTCTCGCTGCCCATATCTTCCTCCAGGAGTTCCTTGATGATGCCTGGCTTCTCATCGGCGGCACGTTCGCCGCGGCTCAATACGCCGTCGCCGTTTAGATCTAGCCGTGAAAGTGTCGCAAGATACGCATATGACGTGTCTGAAACGGATGTGGTGCGGGTCATACAAACCTCCATTCACCGCCTTTTGCCGGTGGTGTTTGTACGCAATACGAGGTGGGAAATCACTGTTGACTCGGTGGTTAAACTGATTTGCGCAGTGCGTCAATAAGTTGTTAACTACTCGTTAACAATGGTTGACAGAAATTAACGGAGCGCGCTCGAACCGGGTTTCCGCCGCTGCCCGCCCCGGTATTCCAGTAATTTCCAATATGGAAAGCAACCTGTCTGACGACGTGCACTCTGCTGCACTGCAACCGAATATTAATCCGCCCGCTCCAAAATAGTCATCAGGCATTACCCGTACATCACTCATAAAAATTGATTTCAATCGTTTCTCTTAGAAAGGTTTTCATGTCCGGTATTTTGAGGCACGTCCATCAGACGCGGACGGCTCTTGCTATTGCCGTCAGCCAAGATGCTTTCCCATGAAGGCTGAAGCGCTCTTCTGGCGTCAATGCACAGAGGCTGTCATGGCCGACGGATCAATTGACGCGCAGCGTCTGATGGAGCTGGTGATCGCAACCTATCGCGGCCATGAAAGCGACTATGATGCAATCGAGAGAAGTGCAGAAACCCTTCAAAAGGAAAACCGGACGCTGAGAGGGAACCTGTCGGCGCTCAGCCAGGCATTCGACGGACAGAAAAGACTCTTCGAGAGCGTCCTGAACAACCTGCCGCTCGGCCTCAGCGTCTTTGACGCCAGCCAGCGGCTGACGCTTTACAATCTCCGCTTCCCTCAGCTCTACGGCCTGCCGCCGGAAGATGTCGCCGCGGGCGCGACGATCGACGAACTCATCGGCAAAATGCGCGGCAACGAAAGCGCTGCATCCAAACCCGTCCGGCAGACAGCACGGCCTTCCCCCGTCAAGGCGGGAAGCAGCAGCATCCGCCGGCGCGAATGGCTGATGCATGATGGCCGCATCATTCAAAGCGTGGTGACCATCCTCTCCGACGGCAGCAGCATTGCCATTCATGCCGATATCACCGAGGATCGAAAGGCGGCCCAGCGCATCACCTATCTCGCCCATCACGATCCCCTGACCGGACTTCCCAATCGGATGCATTTCCGCGAGCTGGTTGATGCGACGCTCGGCGAGCGCAAGCCGCACGAGCAGATCGCCCTCGTCCACCTCAATCTCGACCGTTTCAAATCGATCAACAATACGATCGGGGTGTCGGTCGGCGACAAGATCCTGCAGCAGGTCGCGGAGCGGATCCGAGCCTCGGCCGGGTCGGAAAACATGCTGGCGCGCCTTGGTTCGGACGAGTTCGCCATCCTGCAGACGGGCAAGCAGCAGCCGAGAAACGTGACGGCGCTGGCCGACCAAATCCGCCGATCGCTTTCCGAGCCATTCCTGAACGGCGAGAAAAAGGTGACGCTCAGCGTCTCCATGGGTATTGCGATCGCTCCCGAGAACGGCGGGGAAACCGATATCCTGCTGAAAAATGCCGGCGTGGCGCTGTCGCATGCCAAGGCGGACGGACGCAAGCGCGAGCGCTTCTTCACCGGCGAAATGGAAGCGCAGATGCAGTTGCGCCACGCGCTGGAGGCAGATCTTCGAGCCGCCGTCGATAACGAGGAATTCGAACTGCATTACCAGCCGCTCTACGATCTTGCCGAGCGGCGAACCTGCGGTTTCGAAGCATTGATCCGCTGGAACCATCCGGTCCGAGGCCGCGTGCCGCCGATGGATTTCATTCCGCTTGCGGAGGAGGTCGGCCTCGTCGTCGATATCGGCCGCTGGGTTTTGCGGCGGGCCTGCAGGGATGCGGCCCAATGGCCGGAGAGCGTCAAGGTCGCAGTCAATGTTTCGGCGATCCAGTTCCGCAGCGGCAACCTGATGCAGGACGTCAGCGAAGCGCTTGCCGCGGCCGGGCTCTTGGCATCGCGGCTCGAACTGGAAATCACCGAGAGCGTGCTGATGGAGAACCTCAACGAGGTGCTGCCGATCCTGCATGCCCTGAAGGATCGCGGCATCCGCATCTCGATGGACGATTTCGGCACCGGCTACTCCTCGCTGAGCTATCTCTCGAGCTTTCCCTTCGACAAGATCAAGATCGACAAATCCTTCGTCAACGATATCGTCGACAACAAGGAAGCGCATGCGATCATGCGCGCGATCATCCTGCTCGGCGATGCGCTCGGCATGCGCGTGACCGTCGAAGGCGTCGAGACGGCCGCCCAACTGACGCTGCTCGAATGCGAGGAATGCGACGAGATCCAGGGCTATCACATCAGTCCGCCGCGCCCGGTCCGTGACGTGCCCCATCTTCTCTCACTGCCGCCGAAGAGCAGCGGCGCGACAGCTTTTCCGACGCTCGAGCGCTGACCTCCCTCGATTGCGACTCGCACGTTAAGCCGCTACAAACCGACTTCGAGATCCCCGGGTTTCGTAGCGGCGTCGGTTCCTGCGAAGCTCTTCGCTTTCGGCCGGCGCTCTTCGACGTTTTTCTTCCGACAAGAGGTGGCGTAATGTTCGAGGCCGAAGCCTTCTCCCCTCATGAAACGCTCGCAGCGGCGCTGGTCGCACACGCGGCCGAGGGCGACGACGGCTCACACGATCTTGCCCATATCCTGCGCGTCTTCAGGAACGCCATGCGCATCCATGCGGGAGAAGGCGGAGATGGGCGGATCCTTGCCGCCGCCGTGCTGCTGCACGACTGCGTCGCCGTCGAGAAGAATTCGCCCTTGCGGGAAAAAGCGTCGGCCTTGGCAGCGGAAAAGGCTTCGGTGATCCTTTCCGAACTCGGCTGGAGCGAAGCGGATATCGAAGCCGCGGCCCACGCCATCACCGCTCACAGTTTTTCCGCCGGGGTGGCGCCGCAGACGCTCGAGGCGAAGATCCTGCAGGATGCCGACCGGCTGGACGCGATCGGCATGGTCGGCGTCGCGCGCTGCTTTTATATCGGCGGACGAATGGGGTCAGGGCTCTACGATCCGTTCGACCCTGCGGCTACGAACCGTCCCCTCGACGACAAGCGTTATGCCATTGACCACTTCCGGACGAAGCTGTTCAGACTGGCGGAGGGATTCCAGACCGAGACCGGCCGCCGGATTGCGGCCGCGCGCGACAAGAGCCTGCGCGATTTTCTCGCGGCGTTCATGGATGAAATCTAGAGAACGAGATTCAGGGAGAAAGCATGCGCATCAGCAACCTCTTCATCTACCCGCTCAAGAGCGCTCGCGCCATCGCGCTACCCGCCGCCGACATTGGCGCCGAGGGGCTTGCCGGCGACCGGCGGGCGATGATCACCGACCCGCAGGGTCACTTCATCACCCAGCGCGAACTGCCGGACCTCGCGCGCATCGCGGTACGCCCGGAACCCGGCGCCTTTCGGCTGCTGATGCAGGGAAAGTCTGACCTAGCGGTGCCTCTGCCTCGGCATGAAGCCCGCATGGATGTGACCGTATGGAAATCGACCGTCAGCGCCGCCGTCGCCGATCCCGACAGCAACCACCGGCTTTCCGAATGGCTTGGACGCGAGGTGCGGCTGGTTTTTTTCGATGGGCAGGCACGACGGACGGCGAGCGCCGAATGGGCCGGCGAAGGCTCGCCCGTCACCTTTACCGACGGCTACCAGATCCTGGTGACGACGACGGGTTCGTTGAAGGCGCTGAATGCCGATCTCGCCGTTCATGGCGAAGGCGCGGTCGGCATGGAACGTTTCCGTCCGAACATCGTCATCGATATCGACGAGGCCTGGCCGGAGGACCGCTGGGCGGCGATCGAGATCGCCGGCATCCGTTTCGATCTCGTCAAGCCCTGTTCCCGCTGCATCATGACGACGCAGGATCAGTTGACCGGTTCGCGCGAGGTGCCGAACCCGATGCCAGCCATGGGCCGTATCCGCATGTCTGCTGACCGGCGTGTGCCCGGGCCGCTCTTCGGCTGGAACGTCACGCCGCGTGACAGTGGAAGGATCACGATCGGTGACACCGTCAAGATCATTGAAGTGCGGCCGGAAGGCTGGGCACTGAAGGTTCGCGCGCGAGGGTAGGTCCGAATTGCGGAAGGGCTGTTTGAACGGCGCTTTCGTCCGTATACGTCGCGACATCCCCTCATTCCCGTGCTCGTCACAGGAATGAGGGGGCGTGCGTCGCGCCCGCCCCCTACCCGCGCCCGAGTGCGGCGTCGATCGCGACCATGACCTCGGCTGACAGCGGTCCCTTTTCCAGCGCGCCGGCATTTTCCTCCACCTGGGCGACGGTGCGGAAGCCCGGAATGGGGAACGTGCGCGGAGACCTCGCGAGGAGCCAAGCAAGCGCCCCCTGCGTCAGCGTGCGGCCGCCTGACGTCAGGAGATCGCGGACGGCATCGAGCCTTGCGGCAAATTCCGGAGCCATGCGCCCGTCCTTGAAATAAACCATCCAGGGAAGTGCCGCGCCGCGGACATCCTTGGCGCCCACTGCCTTGTCGGCGGTGAACTTGCCGGTCAGGAGCCCCATGGCCAGCGGACCGCGATTGATGGAGATCAGGCCCTTCCCTTCGATCACCGCGATCATCTCCGGCACCGGATCGAAGACGTTCATCGTATGCTGGACCGAGACAAAGCCAGCGCGGCCGGCATGGCGGGCGGCGCGATCCGGATAATCGGTGCTCCAGCCGAATGCGTCGATCTTGCCTTCGGCGCGCAGGGCCTCCAACGTATCGAAGACGGCATCCGACTGTTCCAGCGGAAAATCGTTGATGTGAAACTGCAGCAGATCAAGGCGGTCGCGCTTGAGACGGAGCAGCGATGTCTCGACCGAGCGGCGAATGAAAGCCTCATCGGCGAAGGCGCCGATTGCCTGCTTCGTCTCGGCATCGGTCGCGAAGCCGAATTTGGTGGCGACGACGATATCGTCACGATTGCCGATCGCCCGGCCGAGCACCTCTTCCGAATGGCCAGCGCCGTAGTTCGAGGCGGTGTCGAAGAAGCGGATGCCGAGCGCGATGGCGCGATCAATCGCTTCGACCGATTCATTGTCGTCGACTTCGCCCCAGCCAAGCGGCGTGTCACCAGCGTAGAAAGGGCCGCCGATCGCCCAGCATCCCATGCCGAGGCGCGGGATTTCGCGACCGTTCCAGAGCGTGATCGTCGTCGGTGATGCGGTCTTGGTCAGCATGGGATCCTCCTTGATTGGCAGTCAAGAGATAGGTGCCGCCCATCGGCGGGTAAACCGCCAAATCCGGAGGATGTTTTGCAGCAGTAAAAAACCAGGTCAGGCGGAGACGCCATTCGGACCGGAAAGCGTCCGCGAGGCTGGATCAAGCGCCCTGAGGGCGGCCTGGACGAAACCGTCACGGGCTGCCGCAGCCTCGATGCCGCGCGGCTCGTAAACATGGCGATGCAGGAAGAACCCGGTAAGACGGAACGCGGCTGCAAGGCTGTCGAAGTCCGCCGCATGATTGCCTTCGACGCCGAGGAAGGGCGGCAGGATCAGCATCTTGTCGGCCCACGGCGCGCCGGCGCTGCGGCTGACGGCGCGGCCGGATTTCGGCGAGACATAGGCGAGATCGGAGCGGGCGCCGGTCGCCGCGCATTCGGCAAGATCGAGGCCGAAGCCGAGATCGTTCAGCACCGCCAGCTCGAAACGCACGAAAAGTTCGCCGGCATCAGCCGGGTTATGCAGGTGATCGAGGATCACCTGCAGCGCGTCGAACAGGTGCGGATGCGGGTCTCGCTCCGGCAGAAGCCGCAGCAGAGCGCCCATCGCCTGGACGCCGTAGACGGCTGTCGCCGTTTCCATCAGACGGGCGGCGCGCAGCGTCACGGGCTCGACGCGGAATTCGCCGAGATGTTCGTCAAGCCGGGCGCGCCAGACGACCTCGACGGCGTTGCCCGGCTGCAGCACCGGCTGCATGGCGCGGGAGCGACCGGAACGCACCAGACCGAGGTGACGGCCGCGATCACGCGTCATCACCTCGGCGATGACGCTCGTCTCGCCGTGGCGTTTGACGCCCAGAATGATTGCATGGTCCTGCCACTGCATAAAAAGTCCCTGCGGCCGATTACCCTATCGTAGCGCATAAGTCGGGAAACCGGAATCGATTTCCCGAAGGATTGCCCGCAGTTTCAAAGTGATAGCATCTTGCGCGCAGGCACTCTCAAGCAGATCCCGCTTCCGTCACGGACTGCGTCATGCCGCAGCCGGCAGAAGTCTCTGCAGGAATTCGCGCATCGCCTTTTCGTCGAAAGGCTTCACCAGCAGCGGTATGTGCTGAAGGTCGCACGGGAAGTCACGGATATCCGAATAGCCGCTGACGAATCCGAAGGGAATACCGGCATCAAGAAGATGGCGGGCAAATCCGAAACTCATGCCCTCGCCGAGGTTGACGTCGAGAAGGGCGAAATCATATTTTTCTGCAGCGATGGCAGCCCTTGCCTCATCGAGACTGCCGACAATATCGATGCTGTCGACACCGGCCAGGCGCAAGATATCCTCCGCCTCCATTGCGATGATCAGACTGTCCTCGAGAACCAAAACACGGAGTGCATTCATGATTCCGTGCCCCTCGTCAGGCACTTGTCGCAGCGCCCCGGCCTTTTCGCCAACATCATTGCCCTCCGGTGCCCCGCATGGCACGCTATCGGTGAATTCCGCCACCAGTTCTGAGTAAACCATTTTTCTGCCCGGTCGATAAGAATCAAAGTCGGAGGAAAGATGACGGCCGACCTTATTTTCCCAAATGCTAAACCGCATTTAAAAAAGACATAGGCCCTTCGACTAAATGAAGGGACGCTTGCCCTCTCCAAGCCCCTCCCAGCCGGCGATCGCCATCAATTCCTCACCGTTTTGAACTTCGCAGCCGCGTTCCTGCCAGCGGATCAGACCGCGTTCCCCAAGCTTTCTCAGGGTCTTGTTGGTGTGAACGATGGAAAGACCGAGAGTGTCGGCGATGTGCTGTTGTGTGATGGGGATGAATTTGCGGCCGTCGAAGAGATCGAGCTTCCTGCCGCGCTCATACAGGAAAGCGATGAGATAGGCCGCTCTTTCCAGTGCGGTGCGGCGGCCGATGCTTAGGAGATGCTCGTCCAGTATCCGCTCTTCGCGCGCGGCGATCCAGGTGATGTCGAAGGCGAGCGACGCATGTTTGTTGTAGAGCGTCATCAGCCGGTCACGCTCGAAGACGCAAAGCGAAACGGGTGACAGCGCTTCGATGGAATGCTGCATTTCGCCGGCGATCGTTCCCTGCAGACCGATCAGGTCACCGGGCATGATGTAATTCAGAATCTGGCGGCGACCGTCCTCCAGCATCTTGTAGCGGAAGCCCCAACCGGACAGCACGGTGAAAAGATGAGCGCTGTGGGCGCCCTCAACGAGGATGGTGGAACCGGCATCGACGGCAAGTTCGCCGCGCTTGAAACGCGAAACGAATTCGAGCTCGTCTTGGCTAAATTCCCTGAAATGCGGCAGGGGCCGCAAAGGACATAGCTCGCAAGGAGTCTTGAAGGAATGGATGCGTTTCGAGGTTGCCATGCCTGCCCTGCGGTCGCGCAACGACGGCGCGTCAGGCGCGCCGTCGATGGGGAAATGCTCAAAGCTCGGATTCGTTCCGCAACGAACCGAATTTTTTCCTAAGAAACAAGGCTCTGGAGGCTAGCCGATAAAATCGTTGCCATCCTTATTTGGGAAATTCGAGGCCCATTTCGCGGAACCGCTCCGGGTCATCACCCCAGTTTTCGCGAACCTTGACGAAGAGGAAGAGATGGACCGGCTGCTCTAATATTTCCGACAATTCCTTGCGAGAGGCAGTCGAGATCGCCTTGATGGTTTCGCCACCTTTGCCGAGGGCGATCTTTTTCTGGCTGTCACGCTCGACATAGATTACCTGCTCGATCCGCACCGAGCCGTCCTTGCGCTCCTCCCACTTTTCCGTTTCGACATGCGAGGAATATGGAAGCTCCTGGTGCAGGCGCAGAAACAGCTTCTCGCGGGTAATCTCGGCGGCGAGTTGGCGCATGGGAAGATCGGAGATCTGGTCTTCCGGATAGTACCACGGCCCCTCCGGCAAGGTGGTGGCCAGATAATCCATGACGTCGTCGCAGCCGGAACCGGTTTCGGCCGAGATCATGAAGGTGCGCTCGAAAGCAATCTTCTCGTTGGCGCTCGCGGCCAGCGCCAGCAGATCCTCGCGGTTGACGCGGTCGATCTTGTTCAGCACCAGGATCTTCGGCTGCTGGACTTCCTTGAGGCCTTCAAGGATGGCTTCGGCATCACCGCGCAGGCCGCGCTCGCTGTCGATCAGCAGCATGATCAAGTCTGCATCCTTGGCGCCGCCCCAGGCGGATGTCACCATGGCGCGGTCGAGCCGGCGGCGCGGCTTGAAGATGCCGGGCGTATCCATGAAGACGATCTGGGCATTGCCGTGGATGGCAATGCCGCGCACGATAGCCCGCGTCGTCTGTACCTTATGGCTGACGATCGAGACCTTGGCGCCGACAAGACGATTGACCAACGTCGATTTGCCGGCATTGGTCGGCCCGATCAGCGCGACGAAGCCCGAATGCGTCGGACCATGGATTTGTGCAGCAGCGTCGGCCGCGATATCTTTTTCTTGAGTCATTGTCCCGTCAGTTTCCGGCAGGCGATTGCTGCCAAATGCCTTCACGCTCGAGCATCTTGGTCGCCGCAACCTGTTCGGCGGCACGCTTCGACCGCTCTACGCCGGTTTCCGGCTTTATGCCAGCAACTTCCACCGTCACCTTGAAGCGCGGATCATGGTCCGGTCCGCTACGTTCATCAACCCGATAGATCGGTGTGACGCCGAATTTCGCGTGTGACCATTCCTGCAGCTCGGTTTTGGCGTCGCGCTTGGCGCCGTCGGCCCTGACCGCCCTGCCTTGCCAATAGCGCAGGATGAACCGGCGGGCGACTTCGAGACCGCCATCGAGATAGATCGCGGCGATCAGGCTCTCGACGACATCGGCGCGCACATTCATCATGCGCTTGCCGGTCAATTTCTTCACATCGGCGCCGGTGCGGATATAGAGATGCAGATTGAGTTCGTCCGCGACCGCGGCACAGGTTTCAGCACTGACGAGCTGGTTGAGGCGAACCGAGAGCTCGCCTTCCCCCGCCGTGCCGAAGGTGCGGAACAGCAGCTCGGCGATGCAGAGCCCGAGCACCCTGTCGCCGAGAAACTCCAAACGTTCGTAATTGCCGCCCTTTTCAGTCCGGGCGCTGGCATGGGTCAGCGCGCGGTCCAGGCGTGCCTTTTCGGCGAAGTCATGGCCGATCAGGCTTTCGAGCTTTGCGCGGTCTGCCGCAGAAAGCGTCTGCGCCTTGCTCATTCAACGACCTTGAAAAGGCGGTCCCATCGCATGTTGGTCGGCCACTTCCAGATTTCGCGGAAAGACGTGTCGTTGCCAAGCGAGAAGAAGATGACGCTGGCGCGACCGACAAGATTTTCAGCCGGCACGAAGCCGACGTCGAAGCGGCTGTCGAGCGAGTTGTCGCGGTTGTCGCCCATCATGAAATAATGGCCTTCCGGCACGATGAATTCGCGGGTGTTATCGCCGCGCGACACCGGCGACTGGTCGAGCGTGTCGTAAGTCTTGCCGTTATCAAGCGTCTCGCGGAATACCGGCACGTCCTCGCCCGGATCGAGCTTGTAGTCCGAGGTGAAACTGCCATCCGCCACCTTCGGAACCGGCTTGCCATTGACGTAGAGAACGCCGTCAGTGACCTGAATATGGTCGCCGGGCAGACCGATGCAGCGCTTGATGTAATCGACATCGGGATTCGGCGGGAAGCGGAAGACGACGATATCGCCGCGCTTCGGATCGGAGCCCAAGATGCGGCCGCTAAACAGATCAGGCGAGAAGGGCAGCGAATACTTCGAATAGCCGTAAGCGAACTTATTGACGAAGATATAATCGCCGACGAGCAGCGTCGGCATCATTGAACCGGACGGAATAGTGAAGGGCTGGAACAGCACGGTTCGAATCACCATCGCCAAAATCAGCGCCTGAATGATGACCTTGATATTTTCCCAGAGGGCGTTCGGCTTGGTATCGACTTTTTCGGACACTCAGTCTTATTCCTTCAAGACGCCGTAAAGGCGCAATTCTTTCTGCCGTTCTCTCTAGCGGCTTCGGCCGGTTGCGGCAATGGCGACAACGTTAAAAGCGACGAGAGGTCGCGATCAAACGCTCCCGGGGTCACGATCAAACGCTCCCGGGGTCACGATCAGAGGCTCTCGGGCAACGCCTCAATGATAACGAAGGCCTGCGCCAAGGGATAATCATCGGTTATTGTCAAATGAATGGCGGGCCGATGGCCCGCGGGCAGCATCGATTCCAGGAGCACGGCAGCGGTACCGGTCAACTGCATGGTCGGCTTGCCGCTCGGCAGGTTGACGACGCCCATGTCCTTCCAGAAGACGCCCTGGGCGATGCCGGTGCCGAGCGCCTTGGAACAGGCCTCCTTGGCGGCGAAACGCTTGGCATAGGATGCGGCGCGGTTTGCCCGGCGGTCGGAGCGGGCGCGCTCGATCTCGGTGAAGCAGCGGTGGGTGAAGCGCTCGCCGAAGCGCTCGATCGATTTCTCGACACGACGAATGTCGATCAGATCGCTGCCAATGCCGATGATCATGCCGGAACCTTCCGTCGCCCAAGAATTCTGTACCGGTTCATACGCTCGGTATGTCGCCGGCCGGACCCGCCAGGCGCAGGCGCGCCCGCTCCATCAGCCGCGTTCGGCGGCGGGCCTGAAACCCCTTGACGGTGTAGAACGTCAGCGCATAGAGCGCAACGGCGGTTACGATCCCCGGCGGAATAGCGCCGATCAGCATCGGTTCCAGCACTGGCCTCCACAATTCGGTGAAGTTCAGCTTGTGAAAGAGCGCGGCGAGATCCACCGCCTGACCGGCCAGATGATCCTCACGGCTGAGCAGCAGATGGCCGATCTCCCAGGTGACCCCCCAGATGAAGGGATAGGTCAGCGGATTGCCGAAGGCGGCGCAGCCGAGAGCCGCGGCCACCATATTGCCGGAGAGGAGATAGGTGATGACGAAAGCCATGACGAAATGCACGCCAATGAACGGCGTCCACGAGACAAAGACGCCCGCGGCCACGCCGGCCGCAACCGCATGCGGCGAAGCGCTCAGGCGCAGGATGCGCATTGTCAGGTAACGGATCGGGCGAAGGAAACCTTTTCGGGGCCATAGAAGCTCCCGCATCTTTTCCTTGAAACCCGCAGGCTTGCGACGGCGAAACAACATGTTCGCTATTTAGTGCAGTGCACCGGACCATGACAAGAGCGGCAAATGGCACCGCCCGAAACAGCCCCCTTATCTTTCTTGCAAAGGAGCATCTTCATGCCGAGGGGCGCTCGTCGTACGTAACGTCCCTCACTCGACCAAGTATAAAGGCGGTATCAGCGATTGCGGAACAGACCGCGGTCGACCTGACGCTGACGAAACTCGAGATCGATACGATCCAGCGAGCCGTTCAGATAGGCCATTTCACGCTCCTGTGTGGTCGGAGCGCGAAAGGCGCGAGCGATTTTCCTGATAGGATCAAACATTACCTTGCCTCATCTTCTGTTTACGTTTTCGATGATCAGAAGATAGTCCTGCCAAAGGCTAATTACCACCGCTGCAACATGGACACAGCTATGCGCTCAACGCATTCCTTGCCTTGTTGCTGCGCCATGACGATTATAAACCGATCATAAAATGTGCATTTTCGTCGATCAGGTCCCTGGCAGGCTTAACAAAAGCCTACTCATAGAGCCGCCGGACCGTGGCGATGCAATCCAGGTCCTTCATCTGGGCGAGCAACTGGTTGAGCTGGCGCAGATCCCACACCTCGACTTCCAGCATCATCTCGGTGAAGTCGGCTGCCACGCGCACCGTATTCAGCATGCGAATATTGACGTCGAGCCCGGCCACGGTCTGGGCGACCTTGGCAAGCGTGCCAGGCTCATTCAAAGCATTCACCATGATACGCGCCATGAAACGCGACTTGTTGGCCTCGTCAAGATCCCAGCGCACATCGATCCAGCGATCGGGCTGATCGTCGAAACGCTGCAGGCTCGGCGACTGGATCGGATAGATGGTGATGCCCTTGCTCTGATCCATGATGCCGACGATGCGGTCGCCGGGCACGGCGCCGGTCGAGGCGAACTTGACGTCGACATTGCCGGACAGACCGCGGATCGGGCCGACGTCGACATCGGCATCGAGTTCCGAATGGCCGCCTTCGGCGCCGGCCTTGGCTTTGCCGGGAATCTTGAAGATCATGCCTGCGGCGCTGCGGACATTGAACCAGCCGTCGTCGCCGGAAGGCTTGACGGTGACGCGCTCGTCCTGATGGTCGGGATAGACGGCGCGCAGCACGTCGAGTGAGGACATCTCGCCGCGGCCGACGGCGGCGATCGCATCCTCGACATCCTTCTGACCCAGACGGTGCAGTGCCGGTTTCATCGCCTCGCGCGAGAAAATCTTGCCGGCCCGGTTGAAGGTGCGCTCGAGAATGCGGTGACCGAGGCCAGCATATTGTTTGCGGATCGCCATGCGGGTGGCGCGGCGGATGGCGGCCCGCGCCTTGCCGGTGACGACGATCTCCTCCCAGGCGGCGGGCGGGACCTGCACGCCGGAGCGGATGATCTCCACCTCGTCGCCATTCGCAAGCCGCGTCACCAGCGGCATGATGCGGCCGTTTATCTTGGCGCCCACCGTGGTATCGCCGATATTGGTGTGCACCGCATAGGCGAAATCGATCGGGGTGGCGCCACGCGGCAGGGCAATCAGCTTGCCCTTCGGCGTGAAGCAGAAGACCTGATCCTGGAAGAGTTCGAGCTTGGTGTGCTCGAGGAATTCCTCCGGGCTGTCACCTTCGGCGAGCGCCTCGATCGTATGGCGCAGCCAGGAATAGGCATTGGATTCGCGCGAAAGAATGTCGCCATCGGCATTGGTAGCGCCGTCCTTGTAGAGCGTGTGGGCGGCAATGCCGAATTCCGCGATTTCATGCATGCGCTTGGTGCGGATCTGCAGCTCGATGCGCTGGCTGGACGGACCGACGATGGTGGTGTGGAGCGAACGGTAATCGTTCTGCTTCGGTGTCGAGATATAATCCTTGAACCGGCCGGGCACGACGCGCCAGCGCGTATGGACGATGCCGAGCGCCCGGTAACAGGACGGGATGTCCTCGACGATCAGACGGAAGCCGTAGACATCGGAAAGCTGCTCGAACGACAGCGACTTCGATTGCATCTTGCGAAAGACCGAATAGGGCTTCTTCTGCCGGCCCTTGACATAAGCGCTCGTCAGGCCGCTTGCGACCAGGAGGTCGCGCAATTCGGCCTCGATCTTCTTGACGATGCCTTCGTTGCGCTTGGAGAGCTCTTCCAGCCTTTTCGTGACGGTCTCGTAGGCCTCCGGATTCATGTGCCGGAAGGAAAGCTCCTCCAGTTCCTCGCGCATGTCCTGCATGCCCATGCGGCCGGCGAGCGGCGCATAGATTTCCATCGTCTCCTCAGAAATGCGGGCACGCTTGTCGGCCGACATGTGATCGAGGGTTCGCATATTGTGCAGGCGATCGGCAAGCTTGACGAGCAGCACCCGCACGTCATCCGATATGGCGAGCAGCAGCTTGCGCAGGTTTTCCGCCTGCTTGGCCTTCTTGGTGACGAGATCGAGCTTCTTGATCTTCGTCAGCCCCTCGACCAGTCGGCCGATATCCTCGCCGAAAAGCTCGTCGATTTCGGCGCGCGTCGCCGTCGTATCCTCGATCGTGTCATGCAGAAGGGCAACCGCGATCGTCGATTCATCGAGATGCATGTCGGTCAGGATCGCGGCGACCTCAAGCGGATGTGATATGTAGGGATCGCCGCTCGCGCGCTTTTGCTGGCCATGTTTCTGCATGGCGTAAACATAGGCCTTGTTCAGCAGTGCTTCATTGGCATCGGGCTTGTATTGCTGAACCCGCTCCACGAGTTCGTACTGCCGCATCATTCCAAAGCCACTCCGACAAAAACAAAAGCGCGCCAATCAACGATTGGCGCACACATGGGCAATAATATGCCTAAGCAATAAAGGCGCAAGATTGACGATTGGTAATCGTCGCTCTTTTCCGGATCAGATCCGGTCGAGACGCTTAATAATCGTCGCTCTTTTCCGGCGGCACGAGGCCCTCGATACCGGCAAGCAGCTCTTCTTCCGACATCTGGTCGAAAGTGATCGTCTCCGGCAGGTCATCCTGCTCCTCGCTGTCGGCGGCAGCAGCGCCGCCGGCGGCGATCATGCTGGCCGGATCGGGCTCGGGCTCGTCGACTTCGACATGCTTCTGCAGCGAATGGATCAGATCTTCCTTGAGGTCATCGGGCGAAAGCGTCTCGTCGGCGATTTCGCGCAGCGCCACGACAGGATTCTTGTCGTTGTCGCGATCGATGGTGATCGAGGCACCCTGGGAAATCAGCCGGGCGCGGTGGCTGGCGAGCAGAACCAGCTCGAAGCGGTTCTCTACCTTGTCAATGCAATCTTCAACTGTGACACGGGCCATTGCCTGTCCTTTACGGTCGTCATTTCGGGATTAGCACGCCCGATACAATTAAAACCGGGCAAATACAAGTTTTTCGTTCCGGCTCCCCTCGTCTTTATCCGGTGCCGAGCTAAATTTCCATGGAGAATGTGACAATTCCACCAAAGGTTGCTTGGAATATGCGGAACCGTGCCCTAAATCTCTCTTATATGAACAGATGGTAAAGTAAGCATCAGATCAAAAATCACAATAAGCCATTGTATTTATTGAAATTTGATGCCCTGCGAATTTCGATTTCTCTCATTGGAATTGGTAAACGATGTTTGACCCACGCGAAAAAATTGCACTCTTTATTGACGGCGCCAACCTCTACGCTGCATCCAAGAGCCTAGGTTTCGACATAGATTACCGCAAGCTCCTGAAGGCATTCCAGAAACGCGGCTACCTCCTGCGCGCCTACTATTATACGGCTTTGATCGAGGACCAGGAATATTCATCGATCCGTCCTCTGATCGACTGGCTCGACTACAACGGCTACAAAGTCGTCACCAAGCCTGCCAAGGAATTCACCGACTCCATGGGCCGGCGGAAGATCAAGGGCAACATGGACATCGAACTTGCGATCGACGCCATGGAACAGTCCGAAACCGTCGACCATCTCGTCATCTTCTCCGGTGATGGCGATTTCACGAACCTCGTCGAGGCGCTGCAGCGCAGAGGCCGCAAGGTCTCGGTGATCTCGACCATGGCGACGCAGCCGCCGATGATCGCCGACGACCTGCGGCGGCAGGCCGATCATTTCATCGATCTCTTGTCGCTGAAGGCTGAGATCGGTCGCGATCCCGCGGAGCGGGCGCCGCGCCCGGCCGAAGTCGCCCCGGCCAGCGATTTCGAGGACTGATCGAAAACGCCGCGAGCCGATCGGCTGCGGCGTGATGGTCAGCCGTTTTCCTTCAATAAGCGGCTCTTCTGCCGGTTCCAATCGCGCTCCTTCTCGGATTCGCGCTTATCGTGCAATTTCTTGCCCTTGGCGAGTGCCAGCTCCATCTTCGCCCGACCCCGATCGTTGAAATAAATCTTGAGCGGGACCAGCGTCATGCCTTCGCGGTTGACGGCGGAACGCAGACGATGGATTTCACGGCCCGACAGAAGCAGCTTGCGGCGCCGGCGCGGTTCGTGATTGAAGCGGTTCGCCTGCAGATATTCCGGCAGGTAGGAGTTGATCAGCCAGATCTCGCCATCCTCGTCCGACGCATAGGATTCTGCGATATTGGCTTTGCCTTCGCGCAGCGACTTCACCTCCGTGCCCTTCAGCACGAGACCTGCCTCATAAGTATCGATGATCTCGTAGTTGAAGCGGGCCTTGCGGTTTTCGGCCACGACCTTGTTCACCACGCGCTGGCTGCCTTTTGGGGCCATGACGATATTTCCTTCGAGGTTGCGCGAAAAGTCGCGCCCTCATTGCTTGCCCTTTATGTAAGGGAACGATCCGGCCTTGTGAAGACGACCGGTCCCCTCAGTTCAGCAAGCCTGCATGACGCATGGCGGCGTCGATCGCTGCTTCGGTTGCCGGCTCCAGCGTTGAAAGCAGCGGCGAGCGGACATTGCGGCTCATCCGGCCGAGCTTGGAGAGGCCGTATTTGGCGCCGCAGAGACCGGGCTCAAGGAAGATCGCCTTGTGCAGCGGCATCAGCCGGTCCTGATATTCCAGCGCGCGGGCGTATTCGCCGGCCAGCGTCGCGGCCTGAAAATCCGCGCAGAGGCGCGGGGCGACATTGGCCGTCACCGAGATGCAGCCGACGCCGCCATGAGCGTTGAAACCCAGCGCCGTCGCGTCCTCGCCGGACAATTGCCGGAAGTCCTTGCCGCAGGTGATGCGCTGCTCGGAGACACGCTCGATCTTGCCCGTTGCGTCCTTGACGCCGACGATATTGCTGTGCGCCTTGGCGAGAGCACCCATCGTCTCCGGCGTCATGTCGATCACCGAACGGCCGGGGATATTGTAGATATAGATCGGCAGGGCGACGGCCTCGGCAATCGCGGAAAAATGGGCAATCAGACCCTTCTGTGTCGGCTTGTTGTAATAGGGCGTGACGACGAGCACGGCGTCGGCGCCGACCTTTTCGGCATGCTGGGCGAGTTCGACGGCCTCACGCGTATTGTTCGAACCGGCGCCGGCCATGACCGGAACGCGTTTTGCCGCCACTTCGATGCAGAGTTCCACGACCCGCTTGTGCTCGGCATGCGACAGCGTCGGCGATTCGCCAGTCGTGCCGACCGGAACGAGACCGCTGCTGCCTTCCTTGATCTGCCAGTCGACATGGGCGGCGAAGCTCGCTTCGTCGATCAGTCCGGCATCGGTGAAGGGGGTGACGAGGGCGGGAATGGACCCGTTGAACATGCAAAGCTCCTCACGACCAAATCCTTGCTTCGGCCGCATTCCATGAATATTTTGCGCACCATAGAGCGCCGAAATCATCGCGACAAGCGCGGAGAGTTCGGTTTAGGGCAAATTCCGATAGCAGATGTGAATGAATTTTACCTGGTACGGTAAGGTTTCGTTAAGATGCCTCCAGCCAAATGGGCAGGGCGTGTTTTCGTTGCGAGATCCCGGATGAAGAAAGCTGTGCTGATTCTGACCGCCTTCGGCTTTGCTGCCGCCGCGTGGGGCAGCCTCGCGTCGCCGCTTCCCGGCGAAAGCATTCCGACGCCTGAGGTCAAGCCGATCGGCTTCGTTCCCGAGACATCGATTCCGGAAGCGCTGACAACCGGCGCCATCCCCCGCAATCCGGCCGTCGCGCCGGTCGCCAATGACTTGAAAACCGGCCTCGATGCGCTTTCCGCCAGGAATCCGCAACTGGCCCTCTCGATCCGCGACAGCCTGCGCGAGGGCACGCTCGACCGCCATATCCTCACCTGGGCGATCGCCGTCTCCGGCCTGAAGGGCGTTCCCTCCTATGAAATTGCCCGTGCCGCGCAGGAGCTCAAGGGATGGCCAGGCCTTTCAAGGCTGCGCGCCTATTCCGAACGAGCGCTCTACGACGAAAACCCCGCCCCGTCAGCGGTGCTCGCCGCCTTCGGCGATACCGCGCCGGAAACGATGCAGGGCGCCGTCATTCTCGGGCGGGCGCTGACTGCGTCAGGCAAGCAGGCGCAGGCGGCAAAATATATCCGCAAGGTCTGGCGCACCGAGGCTCTCGACAAGGCGAGTGAAGACAAGATCCTCCTCGAGTTTTCCGCCCTGCTGACGCCAGCCGATCACAAGGCGCGGATGGACTATCTGATGTATCGTGGCAGGGTGGCGCAGGCCAAGCGCTTCGGCGACATGGGCGAGGCGCAGTCCCTCTACAAGGCCTGGGCCGCCGTCGACGCCAAAGCCGCCAATGCCGGCGCGCTGCTCAATAGCGTCGAGCCGAAATGGCGTGGCGATGCCGGCCTGCTATTCGCGCGCATCGAATATCTGCGCAAGCAGGACAAATATACCGAAGCGGCGGCGCTTCTGGAGAAGATGCCGCGTGAACCGGGCGAACTCGTCAATTCCGGAGAATGGTGGAACGAGCAGCGGATCGTCAGCCGCGGCCTCGTCGATCAGGGACAATTCAAGCCTGCCTACCGCATCGTCGCAAGCTCCGCGGCAACCAGCCCGACTGATATCGTCGAGGCCGAGTTCCATGCCGGATGGTATGCGCTGCGCGGGCTGCAGGACCCGACAACGGCAGAAAAGCATTTCCGCAAGATTCTGGTGACTTCGAACGGTCCCATCTCGGTGTCGCGCGCCTGGTATTGGCTCGGGCGGGCCGCCGAGGCCGGCGGTCCCGGCAACTCCGGCGAATTCTATGGCAAGGCCGCGAATTTTCCCGGCACCTTCTATGGGCAGCTCGCGGCCGAAAGGCTTGGACGCAAGACGCTCAACGTCAGCTATCCCATCCCGAGCGCAGCAGACCGCCAGAGTTTCCAGGCGCGCGAGGCCGTGCAGGCAATCGCCCGGCTTGAGGCAGCCGGACATGGATGGCGGGCCGACATCCTCTATCTCGCGCTCGCCGATCAGCTGCAAAGTCCCGGTGAACTGGCGATCCTTGCGGCGCAGGCCGAGCAATCAGGCAATCATCATCTGTCGCTGCAGGTCGGCAAGATCGCCTATGGCCGCGGCATCGATGTCGCCGCGCTCGCCTTTCCCGTCGGCGTGATCCCGCCGAATGCCAATATCTCCGGCTCCGGCAAGGCCCTCGCCTATGCGATTGCCCGGCAGGAGAGCGCCTTCAATCCGGCCGCCGTTTCGGCGGCGAATGCACGCGGCCTGCTGCAGCTTCTGCCCGGCACGGCCCAGGCGGTGGCCAAGCGCCACAACATCACCTTTTCGAAGGACAAGCTGACTGCCGATGCCGGTTATAATGCGACGCTCGGCGCGCATTATCTCGGCGAGCAGATCGAAGCCTTCGGCGGCTCCTACATCCTCACCTTCATCGCCTATAATGCCGGACCGAAGCGGGTGCCGGAATGGATCGGACGCTACGGCGATCCACGCGGCAGGCCGATCGACGAGATCGTCGACTGGATCGAGCGCATCCCCTTTCCCGAGACGCGTAACTACGTGCAGCGGGTGATGGAGAATTATGAAGTCTACAAGGCCCGCCTTGGCCAATCGACGGATATCGAGCGCGACCTGATCGGCGGACGCAGCGCCTCCTGAATCGTTTGGCGCGGCTTGAAAAGCAGGCTGGTCTTTTGTTTTCCGCATGTCTTTATCGCAAAACCGCTGCGCATTCTTGCGAGACATGCTCTACACCTTCTGGATCAGACAGGTCTCGAGGATGCGATGCCGAACGTGGATGCAGGCGGTTTCCAGGAACGATTTTACTCTTCCTCCGATGGACTGAGGCTTTATGCCCGCGACTACCGGCCCGAGGAGGCGGCAGCCGCCGAACGGCTGCCGGTGATCTGCCTGCCCGGCCTGAGCCGAAATGCCCGGGACTTTCATCCGCTTGCGCTGCTTCTCAGCCGCGACAGAACCGGCCCGCGCAGGGTGATCGCGCTCGATTCGCGCGGCCGCGGAAATTCTGCATGGGATGAGAACAAGGCCAATTACAATCTCGCCGTCGAGACCGGCGACATCATTGCCGCCTGCGCGGCATTCGGCATCGAACGGGCGGTTTTCATCGGCACGTCGCGTGGCGGCCTGATCCTGCATTTGATCGCGGCGACACGCCCGGATCTTCTCGAAGCCGTCATCCTCAACGACATCGGGCCTGTGATCGAAGGTGAAGGGCTGGCGCTGATCCGAGATTACCTCAACGGCGGCAGGAGACCGGCGGACTGGACCGAGGCGGCCGAACTATTGAGGGAAAATCATGGTGCCTCGTTTACCGCGCTTGGAGAGCAAGACTGGCGCGAGATGGCGCTTGCCCTTTATCGCGACGTTGGCGGAAGGCCAGTCGCCGACTTCGATCCTGCGATCGCAGAGGCATTGAGAGCCATCGATTTCAGCCAGCCGCTGCCCGATCTCCGGGCACAGTTCGAAAGCCTGAGCCGCCTTCCGCTGATGTTGATCCGTGGCGAAAATTCACCGCTGCTTTCGCAGGAAACCGCGAGCGAAATGGCCCGCCTGCATCCCGGATTGATCCTTCATAGCGCCGAAGGGCAAGGACATGCGCCCCTCCTTCATCTCGGTACTATCCCTGCAGCAATTCGCGCTTTTCTCGCCACTTGCCGATAGGTCGATTGGTCGGATTGATGTTCGGAAGGCGCAGGATGCCGGCCTCGAAGAACTTCTGCCGGTCCTCGGGGCGGCGCTCTGTTCCTGGTGCTGGTCGGCGAGGAACATATCCTGGCTGATCGCTCTGCCCTCGCCCAAGGCCGTGCCGATTTCTGAAGGGATAGACATCGAGCTTATGCGAGCTTTCTTGCCGCCACACACATCGCCGATGTCACGGGTGGAGCGAACAGCTCCCCCCTCGCTGCGTCCATCCACACATTACTCCGGATACTTCCGTGCCCTCGATTCCCGATAGGTCGCTGTATCCGGGTTTAACAAAGCATGCATTTTCTCATCGATGAGCCGCTTGATTTCGAGGGCATATCTCCCAATCTCGAGCTCGTCTCCCTCAGTCTCCACACATCTGTCCCGCCAGAAAAGCATTAGCGACGGCAGTTCCCAGATCAGTAAGGCCAGCTCCTTCCTGCTCGCCTCATCGTAGGATTCTGCATCGATACGACGGATTACCTCCAGCGTCCTGACGGCTGCGATCTTGAGAAACTTCATTTTCCGCATGTTGTAAAACAATCCGTCAGGCCCGAACTCTTCGCCAATGGCCTCACGGATATCGGCTATACCCGCCGCATCTGGTTCCACCTGTTACTCCCGTCAGATTGGAGATCGTTTCGGCAACAAACTGTACAGCCCACCGGCAATAGCTCAAGAGCATTCGACAATGCCATCCCATTACTCCGACTTCCCCTCGATCAGCGCCCCAAACAAGGGCCTGATCAGCCTGCAAGTTGGTGTCATTCACCGCGCAGACGCGCGAAGGCTGGATTCGCGTGACAAGCGTAGGGAGGGAGGTTTGGGGACGCGTCGCCTTTCTCACGACATTCGCGGATCTGAATATCGGATGCGGCACCCGCCGATACCCGAACGGTTTGGGGGCGGCTGCCTGAAATCCTGGCGCACGCCGTCCCCCGGCGTGTGTAGGAGGCGGCTTTCTCAGTTCGGTTCCCGGATGGCATCATCCAGGCCGCGCAGCAGCGGGTAGAGGAAATAGGAGATCACCGTCCTGTTGCCGACCTTGATCTCTGTGGAGACGGTCATGCCCGGCAGCAGTGTGACCGGCACGTCCGAGGCGTTCAGTCTCGTGTCGGCAAGCAGGATGCGAGCCTTGAAGAAGGGCGCGGCCGGCTGGCTCGGGGTGGCGGTCTGTTCCTGCTGCTGGCCGGTCATAAACGTGTCCTGGCTGATGGTGCGAACTTCGCCCGACGCGGTGCCGTATTTCTGAAAAGGATAGGCGTCCAGCTTGATGCGAGCCTCCTTACCCACGGCGATGCGGCCGATGTCGCGGGTGTTGATCGAGACTTCCGCTTCGAGCGGCACGTTGATCGGCACCAGCGTGACGATCGGTTCGGCTTCGCGCACGACCGAGCCGATAGAGCGCTGGGCGAGATCGAGCACGACGGCGTCGGCAGGTGCTGTCAGCGACACCATGTTGCGGCGCAGCTCCATCTTCTTCAGTTCCTCGTCGGCCATGTCACGCTGGCCGCGCAGCTCCACCAGCTGTTCCATCGCGGCGCGGCGGAAATCCTCGATGAAGGCCTGGCGGTCGGCTTTCAGCTTGGCAAAGGCATGCGCCGCCTCGTCGGCTTTGCCGCGCACGGCGGTCAGATCGGACTCGACGTCGAGGCGGGCGTCGCGCGAGCCGAGCATGGTGATCAGCGAGCCGCTCTGCTTGTCGTAGAGCCGCGTGCGGGCGCCTTCGATCTGCGAGAGCGTGTCGCGCCGGTCGATGAGCACCGCCTCCTGGTTCTTGGCCGCGGCAAGCGCTGCCGACTGGCCGGCGATCTGCTGCTCGAAATTCTGCAGCTGCGCCGTATAGAAGGCGCGCCGCTGGCCGAAGAGCTGCACCTGCAGCATCTCGTCGGGCGTCGTTCCCGCGATCATCGTGTAGTCGTCTCCGGCTAATTCCGCCTCGATGCGCTTCACCTGGGCGTCGAGTGCCGAGAACTTCGCCTGCTGCTGGTCGACATCGGCCTGACTGAAGGTGGCGTCGAGCGTTGCGAGCGTCTGGCCGGCATGCACCACCTCGCCGGCCTTCACATCGATCGTGCGGATGATCGAGGTTTCGAGCGGCTGGACGACGATGGTCGGCTGGGTGGTGACGAGCTTGCCGGGCGCAATCACCACCTCATCGATATCAGAGACGGAGGCCCAGATGATGATCGCAGCAATCAGCGCCGTCACACAATAGAGCGTCATGCGCGCAACGCGCGGCGGAGCACGTTCCTCGAGCTCGACGGCGTCGGACTGGAATTCGGCAATTGCTGGCGGCAGCGGCGGGCGAGCGACGAGCTGCCCGCCCCTGCCTGGCGGCCCCTTGTCTGAAGGGCCATGGTCTGAGGCACCCTTGTCTGATGGAATTGGCAGGTTCTCGCTGGATTTTCTGACACGCGCGTTCATGCGACCTGCCTCATTTGCTGTGCCCACAGGTGGCGATAGGTCATGCAGCGCGACACCAGCTGATCGTGCCGGCCGATATCGGCGACCTTGCCGCGATCGATGACGAGAATGGCATCGGCATCCACAAGCGTCGAAAGCCGGTGCGAGACGATGACGACGGTGCGCCCGGCAGCGATACGCCTCAGATTCTCGCGGATGATCGCCTCGCTGTCGGGGTCGAGCGCGCTCGTCGCCTCATCGAAGATCAGGAGCTTCGGATCGGTGATCAGCGCGCGCGCAATGGCGAGCCGCTGCTTCTGGCCGCCGGAGAGGTTGGCGGCATTTTCCTCCAGCATTGTGTCGAAGCCGCGCGGCAGCCGCTCGATGAACTCTTCCGCGCCGGCGATGCGTGCGACCTCCATGATTTCCTCGATACTGGCATCCGGCTTGGCGGCGGCGATATTGTCGCGCACCGTGCCGCGAAACAGGAAATTATCCTGCAGCACGACGCCGATGCTGGTTCTGAGATGCACGAGGTCGATTTCGCGGCTGTCATAGCCATCCATGCGCACCAGCCCTTCCTGGCTCTGGTAGAGGCCCTGAATCAGCCGGGTGATGGTCGTCTTGCCCGACCCGCTCTTGCCGACGACGCCGAAGACCGAGCCCGCCGGAATGGCGAAGGACACATTGTCGAGCGCAGGCGCCGCATCGGGAGCATAGCGGAAGGTGACCCTGTCGAATTCGATGCGGCCATGCAGATGCGGTCGCACGCCTCGGCCGCGGCCGGCCTGCTCCGGCCGCTGGTTCATGATCTCGCCGAGCATGCGCACCGAAAGCGCTACTTCCTGATATTCGTGGACCATGGTGACGATCTGCACCAGCGGCCCCGAGACGCGGCCGGCGAGCATGTTGAAGGCAACAAGCGCGCCGATCGTCATCGCGCCGCTGAAGACATCGAGCGCGCCGAGGCCGATAATCGCCACGCTCATCAGCTTTTCCAGAAGCCCGGTCATCGACTGGGCGATGGTGGAGATTTTTTCGACCCGGAAACGCACTGAGATCGACTGCGCCGAATAATCGTCCCACACCTTGCGCTGGCGCGGCTCCAGTGCCAGCGACTTGACGGTGCGCATGCCGTGCACGGTTTCCACCAAGAGGGCCTGCCGGTCGCCTTCGGCCTGGTAAAGCGCCTGCAGGCGGCGCTGGAACGGCCCGACGAGCATCATCACCACCAGCCCGACGAGGGCTGCGAAGCCGAGCACCACGAGCGTCAGCTTGACGCTGTAGAGAAGCAGGATCGGCACGAAGACGAAGAGCGATACGCCGTCGAGAAGCGTCAGGAACAACCGGCCGGTCAGGAATTCGCGGATGCGTCCCGTCTGCTGCATATGCTTGACGAGAACGCCCGCCGAGGCCTGCTCGAAGAGCGCGATCGGCAGGTTGAGCAGATGGCCGAAGGTGCGCGTCGCCACCCGGATGTCGATCCTGTTGGTGGCATAGAGCAGCAGATAACGGCGCAGGAAACTGAAGGTCGCATCGAAAACGAGCGCGACCGCGATACCGACGGTCAGGACCGTCAGCGTCGCATAGCTCTGATGCACGAGCACCTTGTCGATAACGAGCTGGAAGAACATTGGTGTCGTCAGCCCCAGCCCGTAGAGCACGAAGGCTGCAAGCGCCACATCGCGGAAGAAGCTGCGCTGCCGGATGATTTCGGGGACGAACCAGCGGAAGCCGAAGGGCCGGTCCTCATCCGACATGCGATAGTTGCGCTTCAGCAGCACCACCGATCCGAGCCAGGCCTTGGCGAATTGCTCCTCGCTCAGCAGCATGACTTCGGGACGGGTGGCGAGCGGGTCGAGAACGCGGATCCGCTCATCCTCGCCCTCCCCGAGAGCGCCGGCGATGACCACCCAGTTGCCGTTCGAAAGTTCGGCAAGCACCGGGAAAGCCTCGCCGAGCTGGAACATGCCTCGCCAGTCGAGCGTCAGATGCCTGGCCCTCAGGCCGGCATCCTTGGCCATCCGGAGCATTTGCCGCACGGCCACCGGATCGTTGCCGACGGCATAATCGTGTTGCAGTCGCTCAGGCGAAAGATCGACGCCGTGATGACGCGCGACGAGCGCAAGACAATGCAGATTGGTATGCAGAAAACCACTCATGGCCCACCCGAAACACTACGAGACCGAGGCTTTGCCTGTTGTCAGTTGAAATTCGGCGACGCGTTTGAAGCACCCTGCGCCGGCTGGATATCGGTGGCGGCGGCAGCCGACATCTCCCCGATGCGACGAACCGCACCCGCCTCGACCAAACCGCCAAGCGCCTTCTGCATGAGGTCGACCGCATTGGCGAAGGCATCGACAGGCATGATGATGCGCTGGCGGAAAACCGGCTTCGGATTGTTGTTGGCGTCACGATCGGTGGCCGAGAGCGACATCAGGTCGATGCGCACGATCGTTCCCGTGACGGTGATTTCGCCGATACCGTCTGCATAAAGTTCGCTGCTCATTGTTCTCTCCTCTGGTTGATAATCAAAACCTGTTCACCTTTGAGTCGACGCATCGGATTATCCGAAAACCGCTTCACATTTTTCGGTTCGATGCGTGCGTGTCGTGCCGCCATGGCGGAAACGGATCGCGAAGACCGACGGCGGTCTGGGGATCGAAACCCCTCTCCTCCCCAGTCAGGCATTCGTCGAGAGCAATGCGGATGGCGCTCTCATCGAAGCCGGAGCCGATGAAGACCAGTTCCTGGCGGCGGTCGCCCCAGACATCGTCCCAATGCCGGTCGAGCAACTGGCGGAATTGCGGATGGCGCGGCCAGTGCGCGCGCGGCACCGAGGCCCACCAGAAACCCCTGGTACCGATGCGGCATTGGGTGCCGGCGATCGACAGCAGGCCGATCTCGTCCGGTCGGGTCGCCAGCCAGAAATGACCTTTTGCCCTGATGATGCCGGGCAATGGCTGCTCCAGCATGCGGCTCAGCCGTGCCGGATCGAAAGGCCGGCGGCTGCGATAGACGAAGCTTGTTATGCCGTATTCCTCGGTCTCCGGCACATGATCGCCCCAGCCGTAAAGCTCCTTGTGCCAGAGCGGATGGCGGGCGGCCCTGACCTCGCTGAAGAGCCCGGTATCCATGATTGCGCCAAGCGGCACCTGGCCGAAGACCGCCTCGATGACACGGGCATCCGGATTGAGCGCCGCGACGACCCGGCGAACTTCCGCGAGCATTGCGGGCGGCACGTCGCCTGCCTTGTTGATGATGACGACGTCGGCAAATTCGATCTGTTCGACGAGGAGTTCGACGAGCTTGCGCTCGTCGTCTCCATCACGGCTCTGGCCGCGATCGCTCAGAAACTCCGCACTGGCATAATCGGCGAGAAGATTGACCGCGTCGATGACGGAAACCATCGTGTCGAGCCGTGCGACATCGCAGAGCGCTGCTCCACTCTCGTCACGGAAGGAGAAGGTCGCTGCTATCGGCAGGGGCTCAGCGATACCCGTACCCTCGATCAGCAGATAGTCGAAACGGCCGGCGGCGGCGAGGCGGCGGACCTCGCTCAGGAGATCGTCGCGCAATGTGCAACAGATGCAGCCGTTGGTGAGCTCGACCAGGGTTTCGTCCGTCCTCGAGAGGTTGGCGCCGCCGTCACGGACGAGATCGGCATCGATATTCACCTCGCTCATGTCGTTGACGATCACGGCGATCCGGCGTCCCTCGCGATTGTTCAGGACATGATTGAGGACAGTCGTCTTGCCGGCGCCGAGAAACCCCGCCAGGACCATCACCGGAAGTCGATTGTCTACACCCGTCATCGATACCCCCGCTCGCCTTTACGCCGCGAGCTGCGGTTTGAACGCCACGTCCACATAGTAGTTTGTGCTGTTGTAACTGCTGGTCGGGAACAACCCGCTCGATCCATAAGCGTAGAGACCGTTGTCACCGCTGAGCGCCCTGAGGTCGCCGCTCGTCTTCTCGGTGCTGAAGTAATTGCCCGTCGCCGAGTAATTGCCGTTCGTGCTGTAGGAAACGACATAGGTCGTATCCGCTTCGACCGCGACCTGCTGGGTGAGCGTGGCAGTCTGCCAGCCGCTTGCCGTTTCGTTGCTGAAGGTGATGCTGGCAAGCAGCGTGCCCGAGGCGGTCCAGAGATAACCGTTATGCGGGCCTATATTGTCGGCGCCCTTGTAGAAGCGGAGGCCCGTGACCCAGCCTGCCGTGTCTGCCTGAAATTTCATGCCGAGATTGACCGGCTGATTGTCGTTCACGGAGACGACTGCGGGCGTTTCATTGGCACTGAAGACGTTCTGCTCGCTTGCCTGGGAGTTGACGGCAAGCGAAACCTGGGCGGATGCCGTGCCGCCCTGACCGTCGGCGATGGAATAGCTGAAGCTTGCCGGCCCGGTATATCCTGCCGTCGGCGTGAAGGTGACGGTCTGCGTCTGGCTGTCGTAGGACACCGAACCGTTGACAGCGCCGCTGACGCCGGTGATGACAAGCGGGTCGCCATCGGCGTCGCTGTCATTTGCGAGCAGGTTTGCAGCGGCGATCGACAGAGCCGTATTGGTATAGGTCGTATAGCCGTTGTCATTGGCGGCGACCGGCACCGTATTGCCCGCCGACTGGTTGAAGACGACGTCGACCCAGTAATTCGTCGACTGGTAGCTTGACGTCGGGAAGGTCGAGCCCGATCCGACCGCGTAGACGCCATTGCTGCCTGCAAGCGCCGTCAGCGAGCCGTTGGTATGCGCCGCGTTGAAATAGTTCGAGGTCGCCACATAGGTGCCGGTCGTGTGGTAGGAGGCGACATAGGTCGCACCCGCCGTGATCTGCAGCGGAGTGGCGAAGTTCGCGGTCTGCCAGCCGGAAAGCGACTCGTTGGTGAAGGTGACCGTGGCGACGAGCATGCCATCGGCCCTCCAGATGGAGCCGGTGTGCACACTGGTATCGCCGGCAGCCTTGTAATAGCGGATGCCCGAGATCGTGCCGTTTGAGGAAGCGACGAACTTCATTCCGAGTTCCATCGCCGTATTGTCGTTGAAGCTGCCGCCGCTGGGTCCCTCACTCGCCGTAAACAGTGTCTCGCCGGCCGAACCAGTCTGAACGGTCAGGCTGACATTGCCCTGATCCGTGCCGCCGCGCCCGTCCGACAGCGCATAGGTGAAGCTCGCCGGGCCTGAGTAATCGTTGGCCGCCGTGAAAGTGATGGCGCCGGTCTGCTTGTTGAGAGCGACCGTGCCGTTGACGGCATTGCCGACGGCGGTGATGGTCATCGCATCGCCATTGGGATCGGTATCGTTTGCCAGGAGTGCGGCAATGGAGATGACAAGCGTTCCGTTGTGGCCGATGATCAGCCCGCTGTCGTCGGTCGCGACCGGCTGGCTGTTGGGGCCGGCATCGAAGACCACGTCCACCCAGTAATTGGTACCGCCGGGGTTCTGGCCGGGGAATGTGCCGGCAGTGGTCCCGTAGGCGTAGACGCCGCCTCCATCGACGGCCTTCAGCGCGCCGCTGGCATAGGGCTCGCTGAAATAATTGGCAGTCATCGAGTAGTAGCCGTTGCTGTGATAGGAGGCCACATAGGTCGTGCCGGCCGCAATCTGGATCGGGCTGGAGAACATCACCGTCTGCCAGCCAGAGAGCGATTCACCTGTCGATACGCCGGTCGCCAGCAGCGTCCCGGTGCTGCTCCAGAGGCTGACGACATGTTCGCCGATATTGTAGAAGTCCTTGTAGAAGCGGATCCCCTCCACCGAGCCTGCCGTCGTCGCCTGGAAGCGCAGGCCGAGCTCGACGGAATCGCGATCGACCGCCGTCTCGGTCGCGGGCTTTTCGGCCAGTGTCCAGAGGCCCTGCGTGCCCGGCAGCGTAACGGTGACCTGCTTGCCGGCCGATGGCGCCTCCAGATTGACGCTGTCGTCGACGGCGCGTGACAAGATCGTATAGGTGCCGCTCGCCTGGACGACCCAGTTATAGGTCCAGCTCTCGCGGCCCGTGGCCTTGAACCAGTGCTGGCCGCCGTCGGTGGAAACCTCGACGCCGGCAATCATGCCGCCGCCGAAATCCTGCGCCGTTCCAGTGATCGTCACGTGCTGCCCTTCGAGGAAGCTTGCGCCAACGATGGGCGAGGTAATCGACGAGGTGGGCTTCAGCGTATCGGTCGATTGGGTCGCGAGGATCAGGCTCGCATCGAGCGTCGTCGGCTGGATGCCCATGTCCGCGAACATGTTGACCATCGCCTGCTGCACGTTGCGATCGGTTGGCGTTGCCGGCCCCTGATGCTGATCATTCAGCCCCCAGGACCAGAAGACGGTGCCGGCGCCGAAGACGAGCGCGCCACTTGCCGCCCGGTACATGGTCAGGCTGTGGGTCGCCACCGCATCGCCGATCGTGGAACCGTAATCGCGGAGGTAGGTGTTCACCGCGACCGAGGAGAGCGACAGGTCGATCAGTCCAGCCGGACGGAATCCGTTCTCGACATCGGAATCCCATTCGTAGCCGAGCAGGTTCTGCACCAGATTGTAGGTTTCACCCTCCTGAAGCTCTGCCACATCGGTATTGCGCCAGAAGCGAAGGTTCGAATAGTCGTAGGGGATGGAGATCGTATCCTGGCGGTAGCTGTCCACCTGGAACATCGTGCCCGTCAGCGAATTCTCCGGCTCCTGCCCCGGATCGGCATAACGCGGATCGCGCCAGGTGCCGGTGCCGACATTGCTCGGGTCCGTGCTCGTGCCGTAGGTCTCCTTGTAGCAGACCATGGTGCGGTAGGCCTGGCCGCTGCCGTCGATGCTGCTTTCCCACCGGACTTTCCAATAAACCTCGTTGCCGCTCCAGAAGGCGAGGTTCACGCCGGCATCGCGCGCGGCCTCCACATTGGTGCGCTGCTCGGCCGACCAGTATTCGTCGTGGCCGACGGACAGAAAGGCATCATGGTTCAGCAGGAGGCTGCCACTGCGCGTAGCATCGACGCCGGAAATATAGGAAACGTCATAGCCGTTCTGCTCCAGCCACTGGATAGCGGAATGCTCGACGCCGAAGACGAAATCGTGCGAGCCGCCGACCGGGCTCGTATTGGTGATGATCGGCCTGTTATAGCTGACTGCAGAGGCGCGGCCGATGGCGGTCAGACCGCAGCTGCAGTTCGGCGGCAGGTAGCCGATCATATCGGCCGGATCGACGGGGACCTCGCCATAATAGAGGCTGGCGCCGCCCCAGGCATTATAGGCCTGCCAGGTCGTGTCCGAGGTCTGGAAGACGATGTTGCTGTGCGAGGAGTCGTCGCGCACGACGAAGGGAATGATGCTGGCATCCTCGGTGCCATCCTCGCGCACCAGCTTGGCAAAATAGACGCCCGAGACGGCGTCGGTGGGGATCTGCCAGCTGGCGGACACTGACCAGTTGCCGCAGTCGATGAGACCGAGCGACATATCGACGATCGGATGCGGCTGGATCTGCGCCGTCGTCAACTGCTGCTCGATCGAGTCGACCTTGCGCGCACCAGCCCCGCCGTAATAACCCATTCGGTAGATATCGATGCGGTAATGCGTGGAATCGGTGGCGATCTTGAAATCGACGGTCTGGCCGATATTCGTGCTGATTTCAGTGGCGAAGCCCTGGATGGTGCCGTTGCCGTCGCCCTCCAGACCCCACTCGCTGATCGGGTTGCCCTGCTTCAGGTTTTCGAGTGCGATCCTGTTGAGCGTGACCGCAGCCGGAGCGACCGCCGGTGCGGCCAGCGCTGAAACCGCGCTCGTGTCGGCCGGAGCGTCCTGGCTCGGCTCCACCGAGAGGGATGCTATCGAGGCCTGAAGGCGCAACGAAGTCGTGTCGAGACTGCTGGAATAAGTGACCGGCACAGCCGTCGTGGCGCTTCCGGTGTCGGCATCGCTGGTAATGCCCGTCAGCGCAGGCGCGGCAGGCAGCGTCGCAGCCTCTTCGTACGGATCCGGGGCAAGCACGGTGTCTTGCGATATCGAGGAAGGCGTCTGGAAGACCGTCGCAGCCGACGCCGTCTTCGTGGAGCTGTCTTGTGCCCCGCCATCTGCCTCAGGCGCCGGTATGGCCATCGACGAGGCAGGGGACGATTGCATACCGCCGGATGACATCAGCGAAGCTGTGACTGTGCCGGTGAAAGAGGATTGGACGGTTGCGCTGCCTTGATTGGCAAAGCCGGAAGAACCCTGGGTGCTCGAAGACACTACGGTTGGAGTTCCAAGCAGCGTGGCCCGGCCGGTGATAGCATGAGTGACGCATGGCGTGCCGCCGGCAGCAGTCAGATATTTGCGATTCCGCACATGAAATCTCAGCAAGAGCGGCGTCCCCGTTTCCCGTCGACCAGCATTGGATGACTTCATCCTGCCAGCTTTCGAAACGGAACGTACGACAGCAATCTGGGGTATGTGGGTGGTACCTCCATACGCCCATATGATGATCCTCGCCGCGCACCCGACCGACAGGGCTGCGACGCTGCGGAGAGCGCTTGGCTGGGCGCTGACGCACGTTGAAAAGGAACTCTGGTATTGTTTCGCCGACCCGGCTGAACTGCGCCGCGCCGTGCTACCAGGCCGGAAACGGATCTTCGAGGACCGACCAGTCCCGCGGATCCGAGCTGGCCAGGCAGTCGTCCAACGCGCTGCGGACGCCTGTCTCGTCCATGTCAACACCAATGAACACCAGTTCCTGCCGACGATCGCCCCAGGCACTGTCCCATCGGCGCTCGATCTGCTGACGAAACTGGTGGTGGCTCGGCCAGTCCTGCCGGGGGACAGCCGCCCACCAAAGCCCCATGGGTTCGCAGCGCCGCTGCGCGCCGGCCGCCGACATCAGACCCACGTGACGCGGTCGCGTGGCCAGCCAGAAATGACCTTTGGCGCGGATGACCCCCGGCCAGGGCTCGTCCAAGAATGCTCGAAACCGCATGGGGTCGAAGGGACGCCTCGTGCGATAGACAAAGCTCGACACGCCATATTCCTCCGTCTCCGGAACATGATCACCCGGGCTGTACAGCTCCTTGTGCCATAACGGGTGAGCGGCGGCTTTTGCTTCGTCGAAGAGGCCCGTATTGAGAATGGTTGCAAGAGAAACATTGCCGAAGTCCGTCTCCACCTGGTGCGCATCCGGGTTGAGCGCAGCCACCGTCTTGCGGATTTCCGCTCTTAGCTCCTCGGTCGCGTCCGCGATCTTGTTGATCACGACAACGTCGGCAAACTCGATCTGATCCACCAACAGGTCGATGAGTGTCCGCCGGTCCTCGCCGTCCCGCTGCATGCCGCGGTCGCGAAGCAGATCGGCACTGCTGTAATCAGCCAGGAGGCTGGCGGCATCCACGACGGTCACCATCGTGTCAAGTCTGGCAAAATCGGAGAGCGAAACACCGTTCTCGTCGCGGAAGGAAAAAGTGGCAGCGATGGGGCGCGGCTCGGCAATGCCCGTCCCTTCAATCAGCAGATAGTCGTATCGCCTCTCTTCGGCCAGTCGCCGCACTTCCGTCAGGAGGTCATCGCGCAGGGTGCAGCATATGCAGCCATTGCTGAGCTCGATCAACGTCTCCGTCGTGTGCGAGAGGTTGCAGCCGCTGTCGCGAATGAGATTGGCGTCTATATTCACTTCGCTCATGTCGTTGACGATGACGGCAACACGCAGGCCCTGACGGTTGTTCAGGACGTGACTGAGGAGCGTCGTCTTGCCGGCGCCGAGAAAGCCGGCAAGCACTGTCACCGGGAGCCGCTCGCCCTTGTTCATCGCGGTCCCTTGAATGGGAGCGGAGGCAGCTCCCCTCTCTGCGACCCGCATTTGCGTCGTATAAGCCTCATTCCCGATCCTAACTTTATCCTTTGCATCACGCGACGAGTTGCGGCCGGAAGACGACGTCGGCGTAGTAATTGGTTGAGTTGTAGCTGTTGGTCGGGAAAAGACCTGTGGTGGCGGATCCGCCATAGGCATAGACGCCATTGCCGCTGGCCGGCGCCGTCAACGGACCGTTGGTGACGGCGGTCGTGAAGAAATTGTTGGTCGCCACGTAAGCGCCTGTCGTGTGATAGGAGGCGACATAGGTGGTATTGGCGGCGATGGTGACGGGGTTTGTGAAGTTCACCGTCTGCCAGCCGCTCGCGGTGGTGGTGGTGAAGGTGGCGGTGGCAAGCTTGGTTCCCGTCGTGGTCCAAAGGTCGACGACATTCTGACCGTTGTCATTGGCGCTGCGATAGAACCTGATGCCCGTGACATCCCCGGCAACGTTCGACGTGAACTTGACGCCAAGTTCGAGCTGCTGACCATCGTTGAGGGTCCGGGCCGGCGTACTGGAGGCGGAGAACAGGCTGTAGGTCGTCGGCGCCGTCGACACGGCGATGTTGAAGGTCTCGTTGGCCGCAAGGCCGCCGAGATCAGTCGCCGTCACCTTGATGCCATAGGTGGCCGACGTCGTCGGCGTGCCGGAGAAGGTGCGCGTCGAGGCGTTGAAGGTCAGCCAGGAGGGCAGCGCCGTGCCGTCGGCGGCGGTTGCCGAATAGGTCAGCGTCTCGTTGCTGTCGACATCGGTGAAGGTGGTCGTCGGCAGCGTGAAGGAAAAGGCAGAGCCGACGGTGGCATTCTGGGTCGTCGTCTGGACGGCCAGCACCGGCGCATCGTTGGCGCCATGGATGGTGACGGTCAGGTTTGCCGTAGCGGTGGCCCCGGCGGCATCACGCATCGTGTAGCTGAAGACATCACTCAGCGTGTTGGTGGACAGGCGCAGCGCCTGGACGGCGGTATTGGTCTCGTTGATCGTATAGGTATAGGTGCCCGATGCATTGAGCACGAGACTGCCATAGGTGCCGTTCAGCGATGAGCCGAGCGTGCCTGACGTCGTCCCGAAGCGGACCGCCGTCACGGTCTTGGTATCGCCGGCATCCGGATCGGTGTCGTTGGTCAGCACGTTGCCGCTGGCGGCCACGCCGCCCGAGCCGTTGGCCACCCCGCCCTTCTCGGTCGCATCGCCCGTATCGGCAACCGCCGTCGGCGTCGTATTCCCGGGCACTGACACGGCGATGTTGAAGGTCTCGTTGGCCGCGAGGCCGCCGAGATCAGTCGCCGTCACCTTGATGCCATAGGTGGCCGACGTCGTCGGCGTGCCGGAGAAGGTGCGCGTCGAGGCGTTGAAGGTCAGCCAGGAGGGCAGCGCCGTGCCGTCGGCGGCGGTTGCCGAATAGGTCAGCGTCTCGTTGCTGTCGACATCGGTGAAGGTGGTCGTCGGCAGCGTGAAGGAAAAGGCAGAGCCGACGGTGGCATTCTGGGTCGTCGTCTGGACGGCCAGCACCGGCGCATCGTTGGCGCCATGGATGGTGACGGTCAGGTTTGCCGTAGCGGTGGCCCCGGCGGCATCACGCATCGTGTAGCTGAAGACATCACTCAGCGTGTTGGTGGACAGGCGCAGCGCCTGGACGGCGGTATTGGTCTCGTTGATCGTATAGGTATAGGTGCCCGATGCATTGAGCACGAGACTGCCATAGGTGCCGTTCAGCGATGAGCCGAGCGTGCCTGACGTCGTCCCGAAGCGGACCGCCGTCACGGTCTTGGTATCGCCGGCATCCGGATCGGTGTCGTTGGTCAGCACGTTGCCGCTGGCGGCCACGCCGCCCGAGCCGTTGGCCACCCCGCCCTTCTCGGTCGCATCCCCCGTATCGGCAACCGCCGTCGGCGTCGTATTCGAACTCGACGTGGTAAACATCACATCGACCCAATAGTTCGTCGACTGGAAGGTGGCCGTGGGAAATAGGCTGTTGCTGCCATAGGCATAGACGCCATTGCCGCTGGCCGGCGCCGTGAGCGGACCGCTGGTTACATTTGAGGTGAAGTAGCCGGTGGTCGACGAATAGTGACCGGTATTCGTATGGTAAGATGCAGTGTAGGTTTGTCCAGCCGTCAGCGATACCGGACTGGTGAAATAGGCGGTCTGCCAGCCGCTGGCAGTCTCGTTCGCGAAGGTGAGGGTCGCAATCCGCGTGCCGGTACTCGACCATAGTGAACCGGTATGCGTGCCGGTATCCTGGCTGCCCTTATAAAAACGAATGCCGGTGACCGTACCTGCGACGGAGGTCTGGAATTTGAAGCCAAGTTCAACCGCCGAGGTATCGTTGGTGTTGACGACCGCTGGCGTCGCCGAACCGAAGAGAGAGGTGTAACTCGGCCCGCTGACGGTGACCGTTCGTCCCGCCGAGGGCGTTTCCAGGTTGACGTTATCATCGACTGCGCGAGACCGGATAGTATAGGTGCCCGTGGCTTGCGGCTGCCAGGTATAAGTCCAGTTCTCATCGCCCGTCGCCGGATGCCAGCTCGCCCCGTTGTCGGTCGAAACCTCGACCGCGGCGATGACCCCACCTCCGGTATCGGCAGCGGTGCCGGTAATCGTCACAGTGGATCCAACGGTCGCCGTGGCGGGCACCGTGATGACCGATGTCGGCGCAGTGTGGTCCAACGAAGCGGTTGCGGCGGTGAGTCCGGACTGCAGCGTTCCAGGCTGAATGCCCATGTCGGCAAGCAAATTGACCATTGCCTGCTGCACACGCGGGTCCGTCGGGGTCGCCGTGAGGTCGTGATTGTCGCTGAGCCCCCATGTCCAGTAGACCGTGCCGGCGCCGAATACCAGCGCACCGCTGGGGGCGCGATAGAGGGTCAGATTGTGGGTCGCCGTCGCATTGCCTGTCGTGTTTCCGTAATCGAGCAAGTAGGTGCTGACCGGAAGCGTCGTCGACGACAGCTTCACCAGGCCAGCCGGATCGAAACCGTTATCGGGCGCTTCGTCCCACTCGTAACCGAGATAGTTTTTGGTGAGCGTCGCCGTCTGACCGGGCTGGAGGTTGGCAACGCTCGTATTGCGCCAGAAGCGCAGGTTGGCATCATCATAGCCAACGGTGATGGCGCCAAGATTATTGCCGACATCATCGACCTTGAATAACTGGCCGGTCAGCGAATTCTCCGGATTGCCGCCGCCAATGGCCGGTGGGCTGAAGCGTGGATCGCGGAAGGTGCCTGTCCATTGGTCGGAAGGATCGATATCGCCGCCGGCCCATGTCTCCTTGTAGGTGATGAGGGTGCGATAAGGCGTGCCGTCGGCGCTATAGGCGTTGCCCCAGCGGGTACGCCAATAGACCTCGTTGCCGCTCCAGAACATCAGGTTTACGCCCGCGTCGCGCGCAGCCTCGACATTGGTTCTCTGCTGTCCCGACCAGTATTCGTCATGCCCGGCATCGACATAGGTCTTGTGATTGAGCAAGAGGCTGCCATAGCGGTCGGCGTCGACACCCGACAAGTAGGAGACGTCATAGCCGTTCTGTTCCAGCCAGTAGATACCCGCATATTCGGCGCCGAACAGATAGTCCTGGGGACCGGCGTAAGTGCCGACATTGCCGCGGGTGGCAATCGGCCTGTTGTAGCTGACCGCATAGGCGCGGCCGGCGCCCTGCCCCGTCGCAGGCCCGTTGCCGCCATACAAGTTCGCGCCACCCCAGCCATTGTAAGCTTGCCAGGTCTCATCCGCGGTCTGGAAGACGACGTCACTGTGGCTGTCGTCGTCGCGCACGATGAACGGAATGTGGTTAGATCCGGAGGTACCGTCCTGACGCACGAGCTTGGCGATATAGACGCCCGAGACGGCATCATCAGGTACCGTCCACGACGCCGAGACGGCCCAGTTGCCGGCGTCCACTGTGCCGGTCGTGGCATTGCGCAATGGACTGGGCTGAGTCTGCAATCCGGTATGCTGCATGGTCGCGACCTTGCGCGCTCCCATGCCGCCGTAATAGCCGAGCCGATAGATATCGATCCGGTAATTGGTGGAGTTGGTATTGATCTTAAAGCTGATCGTCTTTCCGTTATCGACGCTGATGTCTGTCGCAAACCCCTCGATGTTGGAGCTACCGGCACCGTTGATGCCCCACTCGCTCTCCGGATTGCCCTGCTTCTGGTTTTCCAGCACGATCGCATTGCTGGCAGCCGCCGCCGTGACCGCCAGACTTTGCGTTGTCGATGACCCCTGCATAGAAGGCTTAGGTGGCTTCGTCACAGAGCCGGACAGGATACCTATATCCTTGGATTTTGTTCCCGTTCCCGTCTCTCCCCCGCCTGGCAGGGTTCCATTGGTGAGCGCCACGTCCGACCATGTTGCGGTTCCGCGCCAGCCCGAGAGCGGGGACAGGTCCCGATCGAAAAGCGGATCGCTGATCGAGGCGCCGATGGCCTGCTTGATCGTCGCGACATAGTCAGGTCCTTCGGTCAGCCTGGTCCCCGGCAATTGACCGTCCTGTTGAAGCAGGGCGCCGCCATGGGCCCAATCGAGGATGCGCGTCGGTGAGGTAAAGTAGCCGCACCCGCACACGCCAAAGGGCATGCCGAAGGCCAGCGAATTCGCGCCGGCGTCGTGCGCGGTCGCCTGCCCTGACGGGCTCGATTCGAGAATAACGACCTTGCCCGAATGAGCACGTCCGGCCGCCACCTTAGGAACACCTTCCCCCGAAGCTGTCGATGCCGGGCTTTGCGGCAGATAGGCAGCCAGAGGATCGTCGCCCATGGAGCTCATTCCGGGATAGGAGCTCATTCCGGTATAGGTGCGCTGAAGGGACGATGTCGTCCCGAACGCAACTCCGTCCGCGTGCCACGGGAAACTCGCAAGATTCGGCATAGAACCCGACAGCGCGGCCCCGTCACCGCTTAGAATTCTCATTTCGCTAGGCGTGGCGATCGTGTCGGTTAAGGGCCGCTCGTCGACGTTTTTGTCCGAGTCGCCGTTCACGTGCGCTTTCTGCCCATGATGTTCGTTGAGGGCCGCATCCTTATAGGGATCGTCGACAAGGGTGCCCTGCTTGTGTCCATCGGCGGTTTGCACCAATGCCGCAAGTTGAGCACTATCCCTATGCTTTTCAGCAGGCTTGCGCGGTCTCTCTTTTCCGCCGACGGTGAACCACCGGGGCACCAGCGAGTCCAGGAGGAGTGAGCGCGAAGTCCACCGGCGGGCGTTGCGATACATGGCAGGCACCTCTCGCGAAATTTATAAGATCAAATCTATGAGCGATCGTTTGACACCAGCCTGGAAGTATAGCCGAAAAACAGGCGAGTATATCCTACACCTTTTGCTCTACATGCGGTATCCTTTGGGCAACGGCCGTATCGTATAAACCAATAAAAGTTGAGACCGGCGGGCCGCGGAGCTTGGCTGCGCTCGGTGCAAGGCCCAAGCCGTGGCGGTGGCTTCTTCCACCATCGCCCCATGGCGGCACTGACGCCGGAAACGCCCAAGCAGGAACAACGGAGGTGGTCTGCCGAGCTATGGCAAGAGCCGTCGGGATCGCGGCGTGTTCAATCCGGAACGAGGATGCGATCGCGGTCGTTCGCGGCTAGAACGCCTATTCCTGCGTGCATGAGCTATTGATTTTCCAAGATGATACCTCTCTGAGATATACGCTCCTGCTCGATTTAGACTGAGGCACCCGCCCCCACCTCATCAAAATTGATGAGGCAAAGCAAACGACCTCCACCTTCCTCAAGCCTTCGCCAGACTGCACACTAACAATGCGGCGTCGGACCTACCGGCCGGCGGTCGAACAGCGTGAAGGCATTGGATCAGCATCCGTGCAAGGATGTTTCGCAGGCGAGATATGTGTATGAATTTATCGCACCGCATCCCCAAGCTGCTCTTTCGCACGGCGTATGTCATCAGTGCGTTCGCCTTTCTTGTCGGAGCCGTGTCTCCGGCTCTCGCTGATGGCGCATCCTTGGCACCCCAAACGAAGATCCGTCTGACGATCGTCCAATGGATGCAGTCCAAAGGCCAATACGAACGATGGGATGCACTTGGTGGCGAATACACGGTCTCGGATGAGGGCACGGTTTTCCTGCCCTTTCTCGGATCCCTTTCCGTCGACAATCTTAAAAAGAGTGACCTCACAAACGAAATCGCCAAGCGTCTGCAGGAGAAAATCGGACTGGTTCAGCCACCCGCGGTCACGATCGAAATTCTCGAATATCCGCCAATCTATGTTGTGGGAGACGTAACCACGCCGGGAGAGTATAAGTACCGCCCTGGGCTTACCGTTCTGCAATCCCTAGCGATGAGCGGCGGCCCGTTTCGCTCTAAAACTCCGCTGCAAACGGAGTCGATCAAGCTCGTCGGAGAATTGCGGGAAATAGATCATTCTATCCTGCGCAGCACGGCGAAACTGTCGCGACTCCAGGCGGAGATGGCCGGTGCGAAGGAAATTACCTTCGATCAGGCGGCAGGGGCCGATCAGCAATTTTCCGCTGGGATATACAGCGAGGAGAGGGTCATTTTTCAAGCTCGTGCAAATGCGCTGGAGCGGCAGTCAAAGGCGCTCACGGAATTGCGCGAACTTTTGACCACCGAAATTTCAACTTTGGAAGAGAAACTGGTGGGCGCCGACGATAATATCAAATCAGTCGAGGACCAGCTGACCAGCGTCAAGTCCCTGGTGCAGAAAGGCCTCACGATCTCGTCGAGGCAGTTGGACCTGGAACGGTTGCTGACGACCTACCGTTCCGACAAGCTCGACCTCGTTACCGCCATCATGCGGGGTCGTCAGGCAGTCAGCGAGACAACGCGGAATCTCGAGGGCCTGTCCGACACGCGTCGGAGCGAAGTCGCGGTCGAAGCGCAGGCGGAACGGGCAAATCTCGATCAGCTCAAGATGAAGCGTGAGATGACGCAGAAGCTGCTTATCGATCAACTTGCTGCCGACGACGGCTTGAAAAACCGCAGCGTGGAGCTCCCGATCACTTTTACCGTCAGCCGGCGGAATGAAGGACGAATCGATCAATTCCAAGCCTCAGAAACGACGACACTGGCGCCGGGTGACGTCGTGAGAGTTGTTCGGCCGCAAATTCCGGACGAGCCGTCCGGGCCTACCTCCGATCAATCTGGGGAGATGGAGCCAGAGACGCTCGCAAATCGGACAAGCCAGTGACCTGCGACGAAAGCATGACCAAGGTGAAAGCGGCGGTGAGACCTACGGAGGTGAGATCCCGCCGCCTCGAATATCATGAGCGATATGACGGTCGCAAAAAGACCGCGCGCGCGGTGCATCCCCGAAGCTGCGTTGGGCGCCAGGCCCAGGGTAAAGCGTCGGAGATGCAGCCCGACAGGATAAACGCTGGGGATATCTGATGACGTTGCGCATGATCCCGCCCAGCGGCCAGTCTTATACCCAAATACTGAAGTCGACGATGCTGATGGGCGGTTCCTCGCTGGTGAATGTCGCTCTTAGCATCGTTCGCAACAAAGCCCTGGCTGTTCTGCTCGGGCCGGAAGGGGTGGGGCTTATCGGCCTTTACGGGGCAATCCTCGATATCGCGCAAGCGATAGCTGGTATGGGAGTGAGCAGCAGCGGTGTGCGCCGGGTCGCCGAGGCGGCGGGCGCCGACGACGGAGAGAGGATCGCGCGGTCGGCGACAGCGCTCAGACGCATCTCGCTGGTGCTCGGGCTGCTCGGCGGGCTTTTGCTTGCGGCGTTGGCTCTTCCGGTCTCGAAATTCACTTTCGGCGACTACCAGCACGTCGGCGGCATTGTTCTGCTCTCCCTTGCCGTATTCTTTCGCATAGTGTCTACCGGACAGGCCGCTTTGATCCAAGGCTTGCGGGGCATTGCCAATCTGGCCCGCATCAACGTGCTTTCCGGACTCTTCGGCACGATGGTCAGCATCCCGTTGATCTATCTGTTCGGCGAAAAGGCGATTGTACCCTCTCTCGTGGCGATCGCGGCCGTCTCGGTCCTTCCCACCTGGTGGTACAGCAAACACATATCCACGCAGCCACCGCCCATGTCGGTGCGTCAGTTCGGCCGGGAAGCGAAAGCCCTGTTCAGTCTCGGCATGGCGTTCATGGCAAGCGGACTTCTGACGTTCGGCGCCGCCTATGCCATCCGCATCATCGTGCTGAATGAAGGGGGAGTTGTGGCGGCGGGATTATACCAGGCAGCCTGGGCGTTAGGCGGTCTCTACGCCGGTTTCATCCTGCAGGCGATGGGAACAGACTTCTATCCGCGCCTGACCGCAATCGCCGACAACAAGGCCGAGTGCAACCGGCTGGTCAATGAGCAGGCGGAAATCAGCATGCTGCTGGCCGGCCCCGGTCTGATCGCCACTTTGACCCTGGCGCCGCTCGTGATGAGCATGTTCTATTCCGCGGAATTTCATGGGGCTGTGGAGCTCCTGCGCTGGATCTGCCTTGGAATGATGCTCAGGATCGTCGCCTGGCCGATGGGTTTCATCGTGCTCGCGAGGGGCGCGCAGACGATCTTCTTCTGGACGGAGGTCGCAGCAACGCTGGTACATGTGGGGCTGGCTTGGCTCTTCGTAGCGAAGCTCGGCACGACTGGAGCCGGCATGGCGTTTTTCGGTCTCTACGTCTGGCATAGTATTCTGATTTACCTGATCGTGCGTCGCCTCACCGGCTTCCGCTGGTCGCGCGCCAATCGCAGGCACGCGCTGCTCTTCCTGCCTGCGTCGGGGATGGTCGTCTCGGCCTTTTTGCTCCTGCCGTCATGGTCGGCCATGGTGATCGGCTGCATCGCCATCGTCGCGACCGGGCTTTACTCGCTGCGCATGTTGGTCGAACTGCTTCCGCCGGAGTCGGTGCCCGCAATCGTCCGAGGATGGATCACGAAATCCGCATGAAAAAAAGCGCGCATCAGAGGATGCACGCTTTCCTGATGTTGTACGACATGCTGCCGTGTGCCGGCGTCAGTTCAGGCAGGTACGGCGCCCGGCTCGGGCTGACGGACCACGCGCCCGGTGCTGGCGTCGGCAAGGGCCTGGCGCAATGCCTCAACGACCCTGACGATATCAACTGGCGTCATCTGCGCATAAAGCGGCAGGATGACGGTCTGCTGCTGCGCCGATATGCTTCGCGTCAGGCTGGTGGCGGCGCGATGAGAGCTTAGGCCGGAATAGGCTCCCTCCAGGTGAATGTTCATCACGCCGCGCCGCGTTGATATCCCCTGATCGAGCAGCGCTTGCATGACTGCGCGCTGGTCGATTTCGTCAGACAATCTCACGCAGAAGCTTTGCCAGTTGCTGCGAGCCCAGCCAGGCTCGGTCGGAATCGACAGGCCTGGGATCGTGGACAGCCCCTCGCAATACTGCAATGCAAGCCGCCTTCGCTCCGCAACCAGCTCCGGCAACCGCCGTAGTTGCACCCGTCCGACCGCGGCCTGGAGGTCGGTCATACGGTAGTTGTAGCCCAGCTCATCATAATCCTCGAAGATCACCTGTTTGGAGCCGTGGCGGACAGCGTCGGTGACGCTCATGCCATGCTGGCGCCACAGCCGGAATTTTCTGTCATATTCCGGATTCACAGTCGTCAGCATGCCGCCATCACCCGTGGTGACGACCTTGCGGGGATGGAATGAGAAGCAGGCAATATCGCCATGCGGTTTGCCGATCTTTTCCCAACGCCCTTCCCACAGAATTTCGCTTCCCGTCGCACAGGCCGCATCCTCGATAACCGGTACCGAATGGCGTTTGCCGATCGCCACGATCGAACGGAGATCGCAGGGCATGCCGAGCTGATGCACGCACAGGATTGCCTTGGTGCGGGGCGTGATTGCCGCTTCGATCAAGCTCGGGTCCATATTGTAACCATCCGGCTCGATATCGACGAAGACGGGCACCGCATTACAGTATCGAACAGCATTCGCGGTTGCGATGAACGAGTGGCTGACGGTGATGACCTCATCGCCAGCGCTGACGCCCACCGCCATCAAGGCGAGATGAAGCGCGGTCGTGCAGTTGGAAACGGCACAAGCGTGCTCGGTGCCGACGAAGGCTGCGAATTCTTTCTCAAATGCCGCGACTTCCGGCCCCTGCGTCACCCATCCCGACAGGATGACACGGCGCGTGGCCTCAGCCTCTTCCTCTCCGAGGACGGGTTTGGCAACGGGGATTGTCGATACCAACGGGCTCATGCAGCCTGACCTCCTGCCGAAGCAGTCTTCGACTGCCACCACATGACAAGGTCACGAAGCCCCTGCTCCATCGAAATTTCCGCCTTGAAGCCCAGAAGTCTTTCGGCCTTGCTGATATCGGCAAGACGACGCGTGACGCCGTTGACGGCGCGCGCCTCCTTGTGTTGCGGCTCGAGTGAGGATCCCATGATGTCGCTCAGCATCCGCGCGAGTTCCAGCAGGCTTATTTCCCTGCCGCTCGCGACGTTGAACACCTCGTCCGTAACGTCGCTCTTTGCCGCCAGCATGTTTGCCCGCGCAATATCGCGTGCATCCACGAAGTCCATCGTCTGGCTGCCGTCCCCATAGACGAGCGGCGGCATTCCGGCCGCCAAGCGTTCCATCCAGCGGATCAGAACTTCCGTATAGGCACCGTAAACGTCCATTCGCGGTCCATAAACGTTGAAATAACGCAGCGCCACATAGCGCAGGCCGTACATTTCCGCGAAACTGCGCAATAGACCCTCGTTGAAGGTCTTGGCCGCGCCGTAGATCGTCCGATTATTGTAGGGGTGATGCTGTTCGGTCGTCGGGAAGCTTTCAGCAAGCCCCAGCACGGAGGCAGAGGAGGCCGCGACGACCTTCGACACGCCTGCCTTGACCGCAGCTTCAAGGACATTGAACGTGCCCTCGGCCAGAACATCGAAGGCGAGCCGCGGTTCTTCCGCGCATTGCGTGATGCGGATCGCAGCCTGGTGGAAGACGATGTCGACGCCTTCGAAGGTTTTCGCCAGCAGTGCCCTGTCGCGGATATCGCCCTCGATGATGTTGACGGAGCCGCTTGATATTGCCGTGCTGAGATTGTCCCGGCGCCCACGCACGAAATTGTCGAGGACGATGATCTCGCGAGGTTTTTCCAATGCAACAAGATCGGCAATATGCGAACCGATCAGACCGGCACCACCGGTGATGAGCACTCGTTTGTTTCTCATGATCTTCCCTCACGCGACATGTTCGTCATCGGATCATTCTCCGAACGCCAACGGATGAATTTTGCCGGTACACCGGCGGCAACCGAGAACGGCTCGACGTCGGAAACGACGACTGCCCCCGCTCCAACGATCGCCCCCTTCCCGATGGTCACTCCGGGAAGAATGGTCGCATTTGTTCCGATGTCGGCCTCTGCACAGATGCGCACCGGCCTGATTTCAAGATCCGTGCGGATGATCGGCACATCCACCGGCAGTGCCGTGTGGGTCGAGCCAAGCACCTTGGCGCCCGGCCCCCACCCGACAGAATCCTCGATCACCAGGTCGCGCGCGTCGAAATAGGCCATTGGCCCGATCCAGACATTGTCGCCAATGACGCAGGTGCCGTCGTAGCGTCCCTGGATGTAGGCCTGAGCGCCGATGAACACGCCGCTGCCGATTTCGAATGTTTCCGGATGTTTGAAACCGGCGCCGCTGGCAACCTGCAGGCCTTCGCCGCAGTTCCGTGTGATAGCCTGCCAGATGGCTTTGCGCATCAGCGCGTCGACGAACCCGTCGCCCGTCGCGAAACGGCCGTAGAGTTCGATCAGACCGCCACGTCCATATGATTGCCTGAGCTCTTCGGCGAGCCCCGCCTGATAGGCTGGATCTGCCGGCTTCTGGCTACGGCCGTGAACGGCCTGCACGACGCGAGCCTCGCGTGGATTAACTGACATAGGCATACTCCAGCGCAGCCGCGACCTGATCGACGTGCTGCACGGGCATTTCAGGGTAGATCGGCAAGGAGAGGACCTCGCGTGCGGCGGCTTCCGAGACCGGGAAGTCGCCGACCTGGTAACCGAGGTCGGCATGGGCCTTCTGCAAATGAACGGGGATCGGATAGTGCAAACCAGACGGAATGCCCTCTGCTGTGAGCACACGTTGCAGGCCATCGCGATCGTGGCTTCTGATGGCGTAGACATGGTAGACATGCCGCCGCTCCGGCACTTCGACAGGCGTTCGCAAATGCGGCGATCCTGCAAGCAGGGAGGAGTAGCGGCGACCATGCGAACGACGGGCTTCGGTCCAGGCTTCGAGATGCCGGAGCTTGACGCGCAGAATGGCTCCCTGGATGGCGTCCATGCGATAGTTGAAGCCCTTCAGCAGATGGTGATAGCGCTGCTCCTGACCCCAATCCCGCAGCATGCGCATTGTCTTGGCCTGCTCATCGCTGTTCGTGACGGCGATCCCGCCCTCGCCGCAGGCGCCGAGGTTTTTGCCCGGATAGAAGCTGAAGCAGCCAGATGCGCCGATGCTGCCGGCGCGCGCGCCCTTATACCGGGCGCCATGTGCCTGGCAGGCGTCCTCGATGACCGGGATCTGGTGGTGATCAGCGACTTCCATGATGCCACCCATATCGGCCATCTGGCCGTAGAGATGGACGGGAATGATCGCCTTGGTCCGGGAGGTGATCTTCGCCTCGAGCTGAGCCGGATCCATGGTGAGCGTCATCGGCTCGACATCGACGAATACGGGTGTTGCGCCCGTGTAGCAGATCGCCGACACGGTCGCGACGAAGGTGAACGGCACGGTGATGACTTCATCGCCGGGACCGACGCCCGCCGCAAGCAGAGACAGGTGCAGGGCGCTCGTTCCGGTGTTGAGGGCAATTGCATGTTTGACGTTGCAATAGTCGGCGAATTCCTGCTCAAGCCGGATGACTTCCTCGCCCAGGATGTATTGCCCCGAGGCCAGCACGCCGAGCACTGCGGCATCGATTTCGCTCTTGATCGATTGATATTGTGCTTTGAGGTCCAGAAAGGGGATCATGCAATGCGCCTCGCCTCTTCGAGCTCGATGATACGACCGCGCTGGGCGAGCGACCGGCTCGCCGCTTCAAGGATGCGAACGACGCGCAGCCCGGCCTGGCCGTCTGCAATGGGGCGCGAATTCTGCTCGATGCACTCGACGAATTGATCCAGTTCGCGTTTCAATGCCTCGGTCATATCGAGCTTGGGCGCCCACATATCGCCGCTGCGGTAGCCGACCAGCATCTGATGCACCTTCTCGCCGTACGCATCGGAATTGGGGCACATGGTGATGCCCTTGTCATAGACCTTGATTTTTTCACTGGGCTCCAGATCGTCATAGACGATCATCTTGTTGCTGCAGCCGATCAGCGTGCGGCGGACCTTCACCGGGGCCAGCCAATTGACGTGAACGTGGGCGATAAGCTTGCTTTCGAAGAAGAGCGTCAGATAGGCGATGTTCTCCGGCTCGCCGAGCACATGGCTCATGCCCGTCGCTGAAACAGCCACCGGCCTTTCCTGCACGACATGGTCCAGGATAGAGAGATCATGCACGGCGAGGTCCCAGATGACGCTGACATCATGCTGGAAGAGCCCAAGATTGACCCGAACCGAGTCGTAATAATACATGTCGCCGAGGCCGCTTTCGACCAGTTCACGCATCTTTCGGACGGCGCCGGTATGGACGAAGGTGTGATCCACGGCCAGCACGAGGCGGCGGCGCGCGGCTTCCTCGACCATCCGTGCGGCTTCGTCCGTCGTCGATGCCATAGGCTTTTCGACGAAGACATGCTTTCCGGCCATCATTGCCTGCATTGCAAGCTTGAAATGCGTCGAGACCGGCGTCGCAATGGCGATTGCATCCACTCTCGGATCGGCCAGAACTTCCTCGAATTTATCGGTGATCGTTATTGCGGGATACCGGCTCTTAACAGCCGCCAACCGTTCGACATTGAGATCACAGACTGAAACGAGGTGGGCGCCGGCCGCTTCCGAGATGTTACGAACCAGATTCGGACCCCAATACCCATATCCGACGACAGCGATACCGATCATTCGATTTCTCCCAACGCAAACATGTCGACCGGTCCGTCATTGACGCGGCCGATCACCCGAGCCGGAACGCCCGCGACGATGGCGCCCTCAGGCACGTCCTTTGTTACAACCGCTCCGGCGCCAACCTGCGCGGCCTCTCCGATAGTCACACCTGGCAGAATGGTGGCGTTGCTGCCGATCGACGCGTGGCGCTTGACCAGCGTCGGGATGAGGACCCAGTCGGCCTCCGTCTGCAGGCTGCCATCCGGATTAATGGCGCGCGGGTAGGTGTCGTTCGTAAACATGACCCCGTGGCCGATGAAGACGCCGTCTTCCAGTGTCACGCCCTCACAGAGGAAGGAATGGCTGGAGATCTTGCAGTCTTTTCCGACCACGACGTTCTTCTGAATCTCGACGAATGTGCCGATGCGCGTCCTTGCGCCGATCGTGCAGCCATACAGATTCACGAGATCTCGATGGTAGATGACGCTGCCGTCACCCAGCTTGACATTTGATGCAATCATCCCTGCAAACCCCTACTACTCCCAACAGGGCCCGATTTTTCAGTTGAACAAACAATCGGGCGATTGCGTCCAAGGTTTCAAACCAACAGGACAACTATTTCTCTGCACTCCAAAGAGAATTGTTTTCTTCGCCCGAGTAAAGAAACAAAACGTTTAAGCTTATTCACCTAAAGGCGTACCTACTTATGACGACTTACACCCTGGTTCACGTCCTCCACCAGCATTGGTGGCAAGCTCACACCTTCCGCACCCATTGCCGGGCCTACGCCGGAGACAGTGATTGTTTCCATACATTTAGTGGCTCGTCGCAAAACTGACATGTAACAACAGAGACTATCTTGCAGGAATCCCAGTAAGACCTAAGTCTACACTCAGGCTTATCTTCCCGTTTTCATCCCGTTATAGAAGTTGTGCTGTACTTAGCCTATATTAGCTACTGTAACGTTCCGCGAATTGTGGTATTCGATTCCTACTTTAGAGTTTCCTAAGCCCCCGTATTGAGAGGGGTCGGTACTCGGGTCGTAGTGAAGCGTAACGTGTTAGAGGGAGGGTGAAGCTGTGAATTCAGCACTTATACCGAATTTGGACCTCAGGCAGGAGAACGTAGCTCTTCCCCTTAAGTTAGAAAATAACGAGCACGCACCTGCAAAGTCGGCAAGGCAAACTCATTCGCTTGTTATTCTCGACAATCGTGAGCTCGATCGCCAATGCCTGGCGCAATGCATGGCTGCGCAAAAGGCGGATTTGCAGATCCTGGCCTTTGGATCCATTGAGGAGTGGAAGCAGAAGCGCGACGAATACGCTCCGCTTTCGGCGATCCTTTTGAACGTCGGCGGCAAAAAGGTCGATGAACCGGCCGTTTCGGAGCAAATCCGGAAGCTTTCGTCGGAATTCGCTGCCACACCCCTTATCGTATTGGCTGATAGCGACGATTTCGGCCAAATCGTCAGGGCTCTTGAGTATGGTGCCAAAGGGTTCATACCCGCCTCAGTCAGCGTCAGCGTCTGCATGGAGCTAATCGCGCTGTCGGTGGCAGGAGGAATATTTGTGCCTGCAAGCGCCCTGTTCGCCATGCGTCACCTGCTCGACTCGAGCAACTCGACCGCCCACCCGCTCGCCGGCATATTCACGGATCGTCAGGCAGAAGTGGTGGAGGCGCTCCGACGCGGAAAGGCGAACAAGATCATCGCCTATGAGCTCAATCTCCGAGAAAGCACGGTGAAGGTGCATGTTCGCAATATCATGAAAAAGGTAAAAGCGACGAACAGAACGGAAGTCGTGTTCAAGCTCAACGATCTTTTTCAGAATAATCTTTCGGGCGGGTTAGCAGCACACTGACGGATGCCAATGCGGTCAGCCGATCAGATCCTGCTCCGCATCGCGAGCACATTCTCTCTTAAAACATCTCGGTGGATGCATGGAAATACGCCGAGTCGATGATCTAAAGCGTGCCGCGATCTTTCGGATTCGCGTGTCACGCTTCAGGTCTTTGTTTTCCGCAATTGCATTTTCCCCACAGCTAATTGCCGGTGCCCACAGGATGCTTGGAAAGCGCCGTTCGAATCCTGCGCAACCGCGCTTTCTGCGAATGAGGGATAAGACCCCGCGCAAGATGCCAGAGATATCGGAACTCCGGCAGAGGCGGCACATTTGGCCTCAAGCCATTCAGGCGCAGTTTGATCATCAGGCCGTCGATGCACGAATAGAGTCGCAGGCGCCAGCCAGCACCAGGTTTGAACTGCGGAGGTGCCACTTTCTCGCCACCGCTTGCGCTAAGCGGAGCATGACGAAGAATATTTGCAAGATCTGGCTGCCGGCACCGTTCAAGAATCTCGGCGAACCATCCAAACCACTCGGTGTCGGTTCGGTCGAAAAGCTGATGAATGCTTTTTCGATCCCGGCCATGCCTTCCCAAGGCGACCCCATCGGCTGAGCGAGCGAGCTGCGCGATGACGAGGCGCGCGCGCCTGAATTCGTCATGGGACAGAGATGGATAGAAATCTTGCAGCTTCCGCGCCCGTTCAAACTGGCCTCTGCAAATCAAAGCAAGAAGGAAGTAGGCCCATTCGACCGGATCCGGATCGAGCGCCCCATATTCGATGATGGTCACCTTGACCAGATCCACCAGAAGATCACAGGCGCGGTCGGCGTCGCCCTCCTGTAATGCGCAGATGGCAAGGCGGAATTTCGCTTCGGGCAAGTAGGATACGTAGTCGAGACAGCTGAGGTAGCGGTGCTTGGCCTCCTCCACCCTGCCCTGCTGGAGAAGCAGGTCTCCCTGCTTCAGCAAGGTGCGATCGCATGCTTCCCCGACGATATGGACGCTCTCTTGCTTTGAGATACGCCTGACCTTTGTAAGATCGCCGAAGGGGCCGGACTGGATGATCCTTTCGCCGAACTGCAGGCTCTTGTTCAGCGTGAACCACTGATATACTTGCGGCCTGTGGCTCAACGTATGACGCGAATGGATCAGGCTGAAACCGGCTGTCGTGATACGTCTTAGTTCGTCAGGATGGGCAAAAAGATAGTCCAGTCGCTCGACTACATTGCTGCCGTCAACAAAGACACAGTTCTGCATGTCGACAAAGCCGGCCGCCTCCACGGCTGCCGTGCGTTCTGTCACGAGACAGGCCTTTGCCCCGGGGATCTCAAAATGCTTGCGCACGACCTCGCCGCCCATAGTGCCGCATGTGGGGACGACGAAGCTCGCGTTCAGCGCGCGCGCATAGGCTTCTCCAGATAGGAGCTGGGCGGCCAGCTTGCTCTCATAGGCGTGTTGCGGCGAGACCAGGCAGGGGTAACGGTCGCGGATCGTCGGAAAGACCATCTGTCGCCAGGGATAAAGACCATAGGCCTGACCCGTGAGCGTGACCGGGATGACCTTTTGCTGCCCATAGTCGCGGTAGACTTCGGGATCGATGAAATTTGGCCAGACGAACAGATTCTCCCTCATTGCCGGCATATATTCCGGCGCCATGGTTGCGATCGCGAAATAGGTCTCGATGCCCCAGTGCTCCATGTCGGAAAGAAAGCCGGCGCGTCGATCGCACCACGCATCGGCGTTATGAAGACCGAGCTTCGGAACGGCGAGATGGGTATTGGTGTTTGTGATTTTTATCCGACGTGAGCCATGCGACCGGTAACCGCTTTCAAATAACGTCAGATCCGGTTCGTACCTGTCGCATATCTCTGCATAATCGCAGTCGCGATTAACGACGAAGACATCGAAATGTGTTGCAAGACATTTGACCTGCTGCTGCATGTGCAGCAGCAGGTAACTGGCCGCGTTCGCGTTGGGCTGATGGTCCCATTGAAAAAAAACGAGCCGCGGCTTTCGATGATCGACTTTGCTGTTCATGTCCCTATCGAATGGCTTCAGGAGCATTGAGTTCGACGCCCGGTGACGCCAGATGCGGATATGCCTCTTGCCAGGAGTGGGCGCTGAGTTTGTTCGTTACTCCGCCAGAAAGCTTCCACTCGAAATAAGCGATCGTCCTCTCAAGCCCCTCGCGAAGGTTCACCTTCGGATGCCAGCCCAGTTGTTGCGTCGCGCGGCTGATGTCGGGCTTGCGTTGTGTCGGATCGTCAATCGGCAGAGCCTTGTAGACGATGCCGGACTTCGATCCGGTCATTTCGATCACCATTTCGGCCAATTCACGGACCTGGAATTCTCCGGGATTGCCGAGATTGATCGGGCCCGTAACCCCAGCGGGGGCGGCCATCAAACGGATGAAGCCGTCGATCAGGTCGTCCACGTAGCAGAACGACCGAGTTTGCCTGCCGTCGCCGAAGATGGTGATCGGCTCGTTGCGAAGCGCCTGAACGATGAAATTGGAGACGACGCGGCCGTCATTCGTCTGCATCCGGGGACCGTAGGTATTGAAGATCCGCGCCACCCGGATTTCCACGCCATATTGACGATGATAGTCGAAAAACAGCGTCTCGGCACACCGCTTGCCTTCATCATAGCATGCCCGCGGGCCGATGGGACTGACGCTGCCGCGATACTCCTCGGGCTGCGGGTGAACCGCCGGGTCGCCGTAGACCTCGCTCGTCGATGCCTGGAAGATCTTCGCTTTGGTGCGTTTGGCCAGGCCGAGCATATTGATCGCCCCGTGCACATTGGTCTTTACGGTCTGCACGGGATCGTGCTGGTAGTGGACCGGAGATGCCGGGCAGGCAAGATTGTAGATCTCGTCGACCTCCACATAAAGCGGGAAGGTGATGTCGTGGCGGAGTATCTCAAAACGAGGATCGTCAAGAAGGTGCAGTACGTTATCGCGCGAACCGGTGTAGAAATTGTCCACACAGAGGACGTCGTTGCCCTCTCGCAAAAGCCTTTCGCACAGGAATGATCCCAGAAATCCGGTGCCGCCGGTAACCATGATTCGCTTGTATCCGTGCATTGATGTGCTCCGTTGTTGATGTTTGCCCGCAAGGGTGAAAACCATCTCAGCAAGCTCCCTTGCCTTTCAGAACCGCAGGAATTGTGCTGAGAAGAATGTGCCAGTCGAACCACAGGGACCGATTGTCGATGTAGAACTCGTCGAGTTGCTGCTGCAGTTCGATATCCGCGTTGCTTCGTTCGGATATCTGCCAAAGCCCCGTTAGCCCAGGTGTTACCGAACGCCGCTTGACACGAAACTCGCTATCCATTGCCGAGAGGTGATACTCCGGGAAGGGGCGCGGTCCCACGAAGGACATCTCTCCTGCAATGATGTTCACCAACTGCGGGAGTTCGTCGAAACTCGACGCGCGAAGGACATGCCCGATCACCGGCAGGATGCGCGGGTCCTGCCGAAGCTTGAAGTGGTTCGACCACTCGGCTTGTATGGCCGGATTGTCCCGGAACAAGGTTTCGAGGCGCTGTTCCGCATCTCTGTACATCGTTCTCAGTTTCAGGACGCGCACCGGCTTGCCAGACAAACCTTCCCTGGTATGTCTGAAGAAGACGGGCCCCGGATCGATGGCATAGATCGCGGCGGCGGCAACCAGAATGCAGGGCATAAGCACCAGCGTCGCAGGGACGGCGATCACGAGATCGAGGACTCGACGAACCAGGTTCGTGCCTGCCGATCTCCCACCGACGGCCAAGCGAACACCGATCTCTCCGCTGACGTCTGCCGGTCGCAATCCGGTTATCTTGAGGTTCGGCGTGTCGGAGAGGAGGATGACTTCGGCGAACTGCCGACGCATCGTTGCCAACTCGGCGATAAATGAACCCGTATCGTCAGCGATCAGGGCAATCGACGGCCCATTGTCGAGAAATACTTCCGAAGTATCGGGAGAAGAGACTTCCGGCCGAATGCCATAGTGCCAATGCTCGGAGAAATACGCCACAAGCGCAGGGATACGATTGCGGGCACCAATGATCACTGCCGGCTCACCCCAGATACCAAGCCTCCAGGACAGTCCTCGTGCGGCCCCCCGCATAACAGGTTGAACAACCAATCCGAGGCCAAGGAAGCCGATGATCGGAAGCAGCAGTCCTAACCCTTCCGGCAGAAGGATCGCACCAAGCGCTGCGATGACGGCCACCTTGAAGGACGCTGTCGTTCGGCGGCGCAGATGTTCGTGGTCGTGAAGCCGATATCCGGGATAGAGCGCGTTCGATGCATAAAGAACGATTGCTGCCAGTGCTGCGAGGGCGAAAGCGCGCTCCGGCACCATATTCTCCGAACCGTGCGGAAGAAACGGCAGCAGAACAAGATAGGCTATCAGATAGCTTGCGATGTCGCCGGCGACCAGAAATGACGAAGCAGCAAGCCGAGGCAACCTGCGCCTCAATGGAACAGGGATATTCAGCCCTGCCCGCTTGTTGAATTCGGCGGCCGGCGTGGGGCTTGCCACTGATGGGACGGAGTTTGCCGCCTTCCGCAGGTCGGACGTGATTGCTGACGACGCAAATAGGGACATGATCGCTTCACACCTTTGCGGCTGCTGTTTTTGGCGCGCTCGATCCAAAAACCTCGTCTTCGATCGGAAACTTCCGAAGCCCCAGCCTCTGGAATGCTGTCAGTGAGATGAAGGTCGGCACGACGAGCGCGTAGCGCCGCCACAGCCGTCGCGGTTCGCATAAAAGACGAAAGGCCCATTCAAAGCCGCTTCTTTGAATTATCCTCGGAGCCTGCCGCTTGAGGCCGGCGTGGAAATCGAATGCAGCTCCGACACCGATGAGCATCGAAGCTTCGAGACGGTCGCGCATGCGCGCCATCCAGAGTTCCTGCTTGGGACTGCTGAGGCCGACCCAAATAATATCCGCACCCGACCGGTTGAGCCGGTCTGCGATATCAGCCTCCTCTTGCAACGACAGCTTATGAAAAGGCGGTGCATAGGTGCCGGCGATCTGCGCCTGCGGGAATCGTGCGAGAAGGCGCGCCTGCAACTGCTCCAGCGTCTCGGCTGTTGCGCCATAGAGGAAATGGCGCAGACCTTTGGATATTCCGGCCTCGAAAACAGACAACATCAGGTCAGGTCCGTAGACCCTGTCGCTTTCCGAATGGCCAGCACGCTTCAACGCCCATACCAGTGGCATGCCGTCGGGGGTTACGAGGAACGCCCGGTTATGTATCGACCGCAGCTCTGGATCATCTTGACATCGCACGACACCGTGGGCGTCGCGAACGCACACATATTCCCTCCTGCCGTCTTCGATGCCCTTTTGAATAAAACCGGTCGCGCTTTTAAGATTAACTGCCGAAATGCGAACACCAAGGACATTAGTCCATCCCAAAGAGTCCTTTTGTTTAAGAACTGAAGCTTGGATTCTGTCTGCTGTTTGCTTTCTCATGACCTGCGCTTTCGCGATCTAAACTGTCATCAGAATATGCCGGCAGCGCGATTGTCTCCATACTTTCAATTCCAACTATTGGACGTAGAAGACACTTCATATTCCTACGCCTTCGGCCCAGATAAGTTACAATGTTCGAAGTAAGGCGACGTACCCCCAATGCCTGCCACGTTGCTCTTTTTGATGAGTGCGATCCCGAAAGAGCTGTTTGACCTTCACAAAGCCGCGGAAGATAGTCACCCTCGCGTCCAGGCTGGGGTGGTTTGCGCGAATAAAGCGGGGGGAAATGGCCAACCCAATAGGCGAGATGGCTGGCGAGCCTTCAGAGCTGCCCGAGAAAACCAATCAGTTGCAGAAAAACTTGAGTTCTATTGGGAATATCGCCATCAGAGGACACTGAACCCTGATCAGGTGGAACGCTTATGGCTGACTATCAAGCAACGCCGAAGTCGCGAGGTGGGTACTCGGGGCGGGCTCGGCGGCGGCGGGCCGAGCATGGTTTGGATGATAAGACACACCCACAAGGAGCGCGCACACGACGTGGTCGAGCAGTTTCAAGCTGCCATGGCTGAAAGCGCTATGGTCCGTCGCGCCGCCGGTTTCGTTACTCGGGGTGCGACGCCACGCTCCCGATGTCGATCCCGGCCTTCTGAAGATCGCCTAGACTGCCAAACTCTCCTGAAAGCATGATCTCCGGGTGTATCCTGAAGCTCTTGTCGTTCAGATTGCCGCTGTAGCGGTTGCGCGCAAACTGCACCGATCCGAGCTTGTGGTCCGGCACGTAAATGTATGCTGCAAGCCCATTGCCGCTCTCGACCGAGACGATATTGTCCTCGATGCGATTGGGGCCTGCCCAAGGGGGATGCCACCCCCAGCCCGTACCGTCATCGACGCGAAAGGCAGCGCCAGACCCGCCTGTGATGACGTTTCCTGTCACCAGGTTGCTCCAGCCGCCGTTTATGCCGATCGCCGATATGTTATCCGAAAGCGTATTTCCTTCGATGCGCACTCCACTGGCCTTGCCGTCGGTATAGATCGCCCAACTTATAGGAGAAGGCCATTCACTGGTATTTTCGTATCCGGGAGGCCAGAATGTCCCATCGACCCTGTTCATAAGCTGACCTGTTCCGGTGACGAGATTATAGCGAATGCTGCTGTTCAAAGGATCGGCCTGCTCACCCATCATCTTGATGGCGCCGCCATCTGCCGTTTGCTGATTGGCGTTGCGGACCACGTTGTGTTCGATGACCGCATCATGAACTGCGTCCTGAGGTCCCCATAGCGAGCCACCGGCAATACCGAACTGAGCCGCGTTTTCGATGAGATTGTGAGCGATCCTGACATTGTCGGCAGCCTGGAACCATATCCCGGCCGTTTCGAAATAGACCCTGCCGATGTCCTGGATGTGGTTCGACAGGATTGTCGCACCGTCCGATTTGAGGAAAGTGCCGTAGGTCGTGCCAACATAAATCCCGTTGCCGGCCACATCCGCAATCTCGTTGCCGGCAATCAAGACATCCTTGCTCTCGGAAACATGGATGCCGACGCCGACATTGTCGATGGAGTTGCCGAGCAGCCGGACGCCGTCCGCCCGCTCGATCCGTATGGCGCCAAAGCTCCTGGTGTCGGTACCGAACTTGCCGCTACCGCGCGGGTCCCCTTCCCGGAACTGAAGCCCTGATACAACCATCCGGTCGGCTCCATCCAGCCTGAAGAATGTCGGCAGGATACCGGCGACAGCCGTAGATCTGATTGGCAATCCATCGGTTGGGAGGTAGACGAGTTGCTCCCCAGCGCGGTCATACCACCACTCGCCGGGAGCATCGAGCAGGGCCGCCGCCCCGGCAAGGAAATAGCGGCTGCCTTCCGCGGTGAAGAAATAGGCAGTGCCTCTGGTGTTGATGGCCCGGTTGGCGGTATCGATTGAAACCACAGGGAGGGTGTCACTGCCCCATTGGCTGCCGGGGCGAAAACCACCGACAATGTGGGTGACAAGCCCCGCTGTATTTTTGGAGATCGGAAGATCGCCGGCATGGAAACAAAAACGCGTGTTGCCATGCCATATGTCGTCGTCCTCAGCGCACTTGGCCGCAAAAAGCCATCCTTTGCGCGGGTCTCCATCGAGCGGAGCATTGGGAAAGCGGGCCTGCGTCTGGAGCGCCCCGTTGACGAAAAGGTCGCCCAACTCCCTGCCTGGAGGCAGCTTCAGCGACGCCGTCCATCGGCCATCGGCCTGTGCCGTCCAATTGCGTATAAGCGGGCCACCGTGCAGAACCGGCGCTTCGTTGCACCTTGCAGCGATGACCAGGCCCGCGTCGCGGGCGTCGAAGACTATCGGTTCAGCGAGATAATAGTCCCCCTTGCCTATTGCGATCGTGTTTTCGCGGCCCTTCTCACGCGCAGCGTCCCGAGCTCGCTCGATGCTGGCAAAAGGACCATCGGTACGCTGAGGATTGGCTTTGGGAAGACGCCCACTCCAACTGTCTTTGCCATCGGGAGAAACATAGAATACCGCCCGGGGCGCGGATGTGCCCGTCAGTACTTTGCTCAGAGAAGTCCCCTTCAGCCTGTCCGAAAAGGTCGCCGGCGACGCTTCCGCGCAAGTCGCTTCCCTGAGCGCTGCCTGCAGCCTGTCGGGCGCATCTGCGTCCGGACTCACTGCGGCCAGGTTGCTCGGCTGCGGAAAGAGCGAAGCAAGCAGAAAGCTCAAGATCGGTGCGAAGCGCAGCCTGATCAAATCTGCAGCTCCGCCGTTGTGCTGCCTGCCGAGGCCCGCAGTTGCTGGCCGGGAGCCGTCGAAACAACGGGCTCATATAGAGAGAACATGATGATGCCCGACATAAACAGAACGAAAATCGCATCATTCTGGATCAGGAAGATCGTTTCGGTCAGATTCATCACCAAAATCACGACTGTAAAGACATTCAACCAGAGCCAGCCATAATGCGGATCGCGGCATTGGAGGACCGCCCCTTGGCGCAAGGCCTGCAAAAGCATCAGAGCGAACAAGATCATTCCGCTTATTCCGAAGTTCAGCAGCGTGTCGCGGAATCCGTTATGGGCGTGGGGAGCCATCCATTGGATCCTCGACCAGATAATCCAGGCCTCGGGGTTCGCCTCTGTCCAAAAGGCCTGGTAGCCGAAGCCGAGCAGCAGGTGATCGGCGATCTGACCATCGACCAGCTCCCATAAGGGCACTCGGCCCGTCAAAGTGGCATCCTTGCCAAGCGCCTCCAGGAATGGAACCAGGAATTCGTGAAGCAAAAGGAGGAGCCCAACGAACATTTGAACAAAAAACAGGACGAAGACGATGCGGCTGATGCCACCGATCCGCCGCAACAGGGAATAGAACCCGATCAAGCAATAGGCCGATGCCGTCGCAATGATCGCGGTCATCGATCCGGAGGCCACGAGACAGGCCCCGCCCGCGATCAAGAAAAGCAAGGCGGTTCGCCGTAAACCCCGGTTACCGTCAATTAAAACGGCCGTCGACACCAGTATCATCATGGCGGCGTACCAACCGAGACTGTTCTTGTGGATGAATATGCCACGCACGGACCCGTCCATTGGCATGCGAGCGAGACTCGGCGACGCCACGAAGACCAGAAGGCTGAGGACGATGCATGTTCCGAAGGTGGCAAATGCCAGGAGAAGCAACTGCCGTGGTGTGAAGCGTATTGCCAGCACGTAAGCCAGAAGCACTGTAAAGAGCAGGCCGATGGCGCGCCTGAATGTCGTTGATGGGCCCACCGACCAGAAGACGGACACAAACGGCATGGCGACCATCAAGGGGACAAACCAATTTCGCTTGAGCGCCGTTAGAAACAGCGGAAAATTCCTTACCAGCATCAAGAATGTAAAGCCGTATACGGGCAGGCAAAGCAGACGCAATATAGACCTGGCATGATCGCCAAGGGCTGCGTCGGCGTCCGCCAGCATGAGCGGGAAAAGGGCGCCTGTTTGAAGAAAAAGGCAAAAGCCTGCGCCCCAGCACTCTATCGCTCGCCAACTGACGGTCGGCCCATTCGCGGCTCTAAGCATATAGGCTCTCATTATCGGTCCCGATTTGACTGGACAGATGAGAGGCTGTTGGTCGCGGCAATTTGGAAAGACATGGGTCCCCTTTCACAGCTGCGCTGCTTACCAACGAACATCCCGCCACCTCCCTAGTCAACCGACGCAAACGAAGGCGGAGCTAAGCCTAACGCGCGTACCCACCGTCCAAGGACGTTGTTTGGGTTAAGCTCACGGTCTACGCCTCCCCCAAAAGTTGGTGCCTGGGCAAACGGCATTGCCCATAAGAGCAGATGTCACCCGTGACCAATCGCCGGTAGCTTGACGATGAAAACGAACCGCGAAGCACGCCGCGCTAAGCCGCAGTCGGTGGTGAAGTGAGGCAATAATTTCTGGCGCAGCCGGCAGTTGGCAGGTGACGCTCGGAAGGGTTGGGATTTTTATGGTTCTGCGTCATGGTCCTGGTTTCGTATGCATTATAACGGAAGCGTCACGCGTTGCGGTGGTGACCCTACGAGCTCAGGGCGCAAGCCTGATCGCGCGGAATGATGCCTGTCCGCCTCCCATCCCTTTCCATGAAATCGCGTTGCCAAACGAACGAGCGTCCGCAACTCCGGCGTACCGATGTGTCGCGCAGCAACGCGCTTGAGAGGGGGTGTCATGGAGCGGCCGACGATCAGCGTCCTCATCAACAACTACAACTACGGTTGCTTCCTTCCTCGGGCGATCGACAGCGCCCTGCGCCAAAAGGCGTCTAATGCCGAAATCATCGTCGTCGATGACGGCTCGAGCGATCAGTCGCGCTCGGTTCTGGAAGGATATGAAAACCGGGTGAAGGTGCTCTTCCAGGAGAACCGGGGACAGGCCGCCGCCATCAATGCCGCTGTGAAGGCAAGCAGTGGCGAAATCCTCTGTTTTCTCGATGCCGATGACTGGTGGGCGCCGGGCAAGCTGTCGGCAACAGCCGCTGCTTTCCAGTCGAATCCTCATGCATCGCTTGTTTATCACCGACTGCAGCCGACGCAGATCGATGGCTCAATAGCCTTCAAGCCAATTCCTCGGACCTTGTGTTCGGGAGATTTGTCGTCACGGCTTGCGAGATCGGCCGGCTGGTGGCCCTTCCCACTGACATCAGCCATCGCTGTAAGACGTAGCGCGTGGGATGCGGCAGGAGATATTCCCGAACAGTTCCACATTTCCGCCGACGCCTGGCTCGCGGGCCTCTACCCATTTCTGGGGAACGTTGTCGCCTTGTCGGATTCACTCGGATTCTACCGAATTCACAACAATAACTGGTATCGGTCAGTCGATGACGCCGCCATGCTGCGAAAGCGCATGGCCCATTGGCGGACTGTCGTCGAAGTGACGAACCAGTTTCTTTCCGCCCACGATTTAGCGGGAAGGTTGCGTCTGACCGATCACTTTCCGTACCGGGTTGCCTCCGTCAGGCTGGAGGGCGCAGATACACGCACCCGGTTCAGACTTGCTGTTGAAGGGCTTTTTTTCGCCGGAGAACCAAACTTGCTGAGGCGTATGCGCGAGGCATTGCGGACAGCCCGCGACCTTCCTCGACGCGGTCAGGCTGTTGGCTTGTCGGAGTCGGCACGATGAAGGCGCTGATGCTGGTTTCCGAACTCGAAGACTACACCATCTCCTTCGCCAACGGTGTTGCGCAACACCTGCAGGTCGTGCTCGCAGTTCCGCATCGGCGCTATGCCAACCTTGCCTCCGCCTTCGATCCGGCTGTCGATCTGCACCTTTTGGACTGGCCACGGCACCGCTCACTCTCCAACCCCTGGTTCCTGCACCAACTCACGCGTCTCATCCGGACCGAGCGGCCGAACATCATTCACCTTCTGAGCAATTCCACACTCTGGTTGAACTTTGCTGCGCCATTCTGGCGCCCGATCCCTCTGGTGACGACCGTCCACGATGTTGACGTGCATCCCGGCGATTCCGACACCCGCACGCTGCCCGCCTGGGCTCCGCAACTGATGGTGCGGCAATCAGGTCATGTGGTCGTTCATGGTGAGGGGCTGAAACGAATGGTTCTCGAGCGATATTCAAAATCGCCTGATCGCGTCCATGTCCTGTCGCATCCGGCCATTCATCGCTACGCGGAGCTCGCTCGACAGCACAAGCTGACGCGGCGCCACGCAGATGGAACCTTGCGCGTCCTGCTTTTCGGGCGGATATTTGCTTACAAGGGATTGGAGCATCTGGTCCGCGCCGAGGCGATGCTGAAGGACCAGCTCCCCAATCTGCGCATCACGGTCGCCGGCCGCGGCGATGATCCCTGGATCTTCCAGCCCCTAATGGGCGAAGCCGGCCGCTATGATATTCGCAACCGCTTTATCGAGGATATGGAGGTCGCCCAGCTTTTTCTGGATGCCGATATCGTTGTTCTTCCCTACACGGAAGCCTCGCAAAGCGGTGTCCTCAACCTTGCCGCGGCATTTGGCAAACCGGTCATCGTGACCGACGTCGGCGAATTACGCGACACCGTTCTACCAAACGGACTGGGAATGGTGGTTCGGCCAGGGGACGTCGAACAGCTCGCCAGTGCCATCCGGACACTGGCGGAAAACAACGAATTGAGAAGCAGCTTAGGGACCAGCGCGCTCGCCTGGGCCACAGGTCCGAATTCGCCTGAGCAGGTCGGCGCAAAGGCTGCGGCCGTTTATCGTGAGGTGGTCGGAGCATGCGGATGACGGCGCTCACGGAGGGGAATCGGATAGCAGTGCGGAATGCAGCAACGGTCCGCCACTATGTCCCGGGTGGTTGCGAGAACGGCGGCGGAATCGGCAGGCTGGTCGGGTATATATCGAGCACCGCCAGGGAGGCGGGCGAAACGCACCTTGTCACAGATACCAGAGGGCGTCGCTGGTCCCTGGTTACGTCGCCGATGCGCCTGCTCGGCGCCATCTTGATGATGGCCAAGGATCGGATAATTGCTCCGGCACGCATTCACCATATTCATGTCGCGGGTCGCGGCAGCACCGCAAGAAAACTGATCCTCACCGAGGCTGCCCGCCTCCTCGGGTGCTCTCACATATTGCACCTGCACGATTACGACTATGCGAGTGACTTTGCCGCGCGCTCGCCACGTCAACAGATGCTCATACGCCGGATGTTTCAACATGCCGACCAGGTGGTAGCACTGGGTCAGCGCGACCGCATGACGCTGACGACGCTTCTCGGCGTGGACGAGCGCCGCGTGGCCGTCATCCGCAATTGTGTTCCCGACCCCGGGGCGCGCAGTGTTCACGTCGGCAAGATGCCGTTGATCGTCTTTCTCGGCCGATTGAGCGAACGCAAAGGCGTTGGGGAGCTTCTGCTTGCCTTAAGTCATCCGATTATGAAGGAGCTCCAGTGGCGGGCCGTGCTGGCCGGCGACGGACCCGTGGAAGACTACCGACGCCAGGCCGCAGCCCTGGGCCTTTCAAATCTGGTGAAAATGCCGGGCTGGCTCGGCGCCGACGAGGCGCAAGCCTTGTGTGCACGGGCAGATATCCTGGTTCTGCCTTCGCATGCCGAGGGCTTGGCAATGGCTGTGGTCGAAGGGCTCGCCCACGGGCTTGCGGTCGTTACCACGCGCGTCGGTGCGCATGGCGAAGTCATCTCCGACGGTGAAACGGGCGTCTTCGTGCCTGTCGGAGACAAGGATGCCCTGGCTGCGGCGCTGGCGAAACTCGTCAGCGATCCGGAAATCCGCAACCGCCTCTCGGCCAAGGCCCGGGCTCATTATCTCAACCAGTTCAGTATGAGGGCCTACATGCGATCGCTGGAAAAACTCTACGACGCCGTCTCCGCGCAACCTCAAACGTCGGTTGGTGAACGATGACCATTTCAACTATCCCGCCAGACCGCAACACCTCGCTCTCGTCGATGCGCTACGACCCCCGGTTTCAGGTGGAAACCAGTTCGGACGACTTCGATCTGACATCGGGCTTGCGTCTTATCCGGCGAAGGATGGTGATGATCGTGGCTATCATCACGCTGATGATGGCGATTGCCGCTATCATGGTTTCCGGGTTGAAGCCGAGTTTTCATGCCGAGTCCCGGCTGATTATCCACACGCCTCTGGCGACGAAGCTCGGCCCTGAAGATTCCGGCCGCAACGATCCGCTGGACGCCACATCGGAGACCGAACGACTTCTTTCCAGAAGCATTGCAGAGCGGGTCATCCGCGACCTGAGGCTCGATGAGTGGCCGGAATTCAATCCGGCGCTGCAAGAGACCTCGCTCATCGACAGGATGCGAGCAATGTTGCGCGGTCTGGTCGACAGAGAAAAACCATCCTCGCCGGTACGAGACAGCATCGAGCCAATCATCCCGAATTACTACAAGGCATTGCGCGTATGGCGCGATGGCCAGGGTGACGTTATTCAGATCGGCTTCGATGCGAGCGACCCCCAACTGGCAGCCTCGGTCCCGAACCGGCTCATCAGCATCTATCTCGAAGAGCGGAAGGACAGTCTGCGTGGGCGCCTGGACGCGGCAGAAGAATGGGTTCTGCAGCGCATCGCCGAACAGAAAGACCGTGCTGCGGCGGCACGCGACGCCGCCGACGCGTATCAGAAAACTATGGACGTCGTCTCAAATGACGACGATCAGGTCGAACAGATCAAGTCGATAATGGAGCTGGGCGAGCGACAAACAAAAATCGAACAAGGCCGCGCTGAAGCGAGAGCAACGATATCTGCAATGGAAGCGGCTGACGACCTCTCGCTCGCCCTGCAGAATATGGTTATTCCCGACAGCATTGGTGCAATGCAACGGGAGCTTCGTGCGCAGGAGCAAGATCTCGAGCGCCTTCTCGAGACCTATGGCAACACGGCCGAAGCCGTGGTCGATATGCGCGCGAAGATCCTTAAATCCCGCACCGATCTCAGCCTTGCGGCCGATCGATATCTTCAATCAGTCCGCGCCAGGCTTGCGGCGCTCGATCATGAAGATGACGCGGTCCGGTCGGCCTTGGCGGTTGCTCATGAGAAACGCGCTCGCTCGGCCCTGGCGCAGACGGAACTGGCGCGACTCCAGCGAATGGCTGACAAGGAGCAAACCGCTCTTGATAAGCTCGACGAGCAGCGCCGCGGCTTGGCTGCGCAAGCCATGCTGCCGGGAGCGGAACTGGAAGTTTTGTCACCGGCAGCAGTGCCGCTGGCACCGCAGGGACGCGGACGGCTTTTCTATCTGGTCGGCGCCCTCCTGGCCTCGATATCGATCGCGGTGACGGCCGCTTTTGTGGTCGAGATGCTGGATAACTCGGTCCGCAGCTTCGATCAGATGGCCGGAATGCCTCGCATAGTGCCAGCCGGATTCATCCCACGCCTGAAACGGAGAGACCGGGGGGGGCCATCCATGCTCTTTGGGGACATTCAAGACGGGATGTTTGACGAAGCAATTCGCTCCGTCATAACTTCGCTCAAACAGTCCAACGGTGGAAAGCTGCCTCACAGTATCGTCGTGACGTCAGCTCACAGTGGAGAGGGCAAGTCGCTCGTCGCCAGATCACTGGCAATCGATCTCGCCGCCAACGGCATTCCGGTGCTGCTCGTTGATGGCGACCTCAGACACGGAAATCTCGACTCGTTTTTCAGGTCCGAGCTACAGCAGGGGTTGAATGAATTCCTGTGTGGACAGGCTGGAATTCGGGACATTATCGATCACCATCCGAGCGGCATCGACTTCATTCCGGCCGGCAATGCCACTCTCCATCGGCGCGCCCGCGTGACTGATGCGGCTGACATCGTCTCGATCGCCGCCTCACTGGGCCAAGTCGTCATCTTCGACAGCGCTCCTGTGCTCGCCTCGGCTGATACAATGCATCTGACGGCCTTGGCAGAACGAACGCTCGTGGTCGTTAAATGGGGTAAGACGAGCCGTCGAGCCGTCGAATTCTGCTTGCATCAGCTGAAGACCGCACGAAACGCGGAGCTTTGCGTCGCCATAAACAACGTCAATCCGAAACAACACGCCAGATACAACTTCAGCGATTCAGAATTGTTTGTGAAGTCCTTGCGGAAATACCACGAATTCACATGAACAACGGCAGCATCACGCCTGGTTCAGCGAAGCAAATCACGGAGGGCTGTCGTGAAGAATAAAAACAAGGTTGCGCTTATTACGGGTATAACAGGTCAGGACGGTGCGTATCTGGCCGAGCTTCTCTTGGGGAAGGGCTATATTGTTCACGGCCTCAAGCGACGCTCTTCGTCCTTCAACACCAGCCGCATCGAGCATCTATACGAGGATCCGCACGTCGAGAATCCTCGGTTCATCTTGCATTTCGGGGACATGACCGATTCAACGAATCTCATCCGTGTGATTCAGGAAACGCAGCCGGACGAGATCTATAACCTCGCGGCACAGAGCCACGTTCAAGTCTCCTTCGAGACGCCAGAATATACGGCCAACGCGGATGGAACCGGCACACTTCGACTACTTGAAGCAATTCGCCTCCTGGGACTGACCAGGAAGACGCGCTTCTATCAAGCGTCCACCTCAGAGCTCTACGGCAAAGTTCAGGAAGTCCCGCAAAGCGAAACGACGCCTTTCTACCCTCGATCGCCCTACGCCGCGGCCAAGCTCTACGCCTATTGGATCGTGGTCAATTATCGCGAGGCCTATGGCATGCACGCCTCGAACGGCATCTTGTTCAATCATGAAAGTCCGATCCGCGGCGAGACCTTCGTGACGCGCAAAATCACCCGGGCGGCGGCTGCGATCCATCTTGGACTGCAGGAAAGGCTCTATCTCGGCAATCTGGATGCCAAGCGCGACTGGGGGCATGCGCGCGAATATGTCCGCGGGATGTGGCTGATGCTGCAGCAGGACGAACCGGAGGACTATGTCCTTGCGACCGGTGAAACGCACTCGGTCCGTGCCTTTGTCGACAAGGCCTTTGCCAAGGTGGGCATGCCGATTGATTGGCGTGGGACCGGAGTTGAGGAAAAGGGGTATGACAAGTCATCGGGTCGGTGTGTGGTGGAGATTGATCCGGCTTATTTCCGCCCGACTGAAGTTGACCTTCTTATCGGTGATCCAACGAAGGCGCATACGAAGCTTGGCTGGAAACATGAGACCAGTCTTGATCAGCTGGTTACGGAGATGGTCCGCGAGGACCTGAAAGTCATGGCACGAAATGTTCCGGCGGTAAGTGTAACCAAAGGTTTTGCCTATGCCTAAGGTGATCTACAGCCTTGCCGGAAAAAGGGTCTATGTCGCGGGGCACCGCGGCATGGTTGGCTCTGCGATCGTGCGCCGTCTTGTTTCCGAGGACTGCGAGATTCTAACCGCCACCCGCGCCGAGGTCGACCTCAGACGGCAGGAGCAGGTAGAGGCCTGGATGAGCAAGAATCGTCCCGACGCTGTCTTCATGGCTGCTGCGCGGGTCGGCGGTATTCTCGCGAACGCTCACTATCCAGCCGATTTCCTTTACGACAACCTGATTCTTGAAGCGAACGTCATCCACGCAGCCCATAGAGCTCAGGTCGAGAAACTGATGTTTCTCGGCTCATCTTGCATCTATCCGAAGTTCGCCGATCAGCCGATCGTCGAGGATTCACTTCTGACGGGATCGCTTGAACCAACGAACGAGTGGTATGCGATCGCCAAAATTGCCGGATTAAAGCTCTGCCTTGCCTATCGCAAACAACACGGCAGGGATTTCATCTCGGCCATGCCTACCAATCTTTATGGTCCAAACGACAATTTTGACCTCGGATCAAGCCATGTCATGCCGGCACTCATACGCAAGGCGCATGACGCCAAGGTCAACCAGCAGCAAGAGATGTGCATCTGGGGCACTGGCGCACCGCGCCGCGAATTTCTTCATGTTGACGATTGCGCCGACGCCTGCCTCCATCTCATGAAGACCTATTCCGCCGAAAGTCATGTGAACGTAGGTTCTGGCGAAGACATTACCATCCTCGAACTGACACGCCTCGTCTCGGAGTCGTTGGCTTTGAAGGCAAGATCACGCACGACCTCGCCAAACCAGATGGCACGCCACGTAAACTCCTGAGCGTCGACAAGCTTCGCACTCTCGGCTGGTCTCCGAAGATCGGTCTGAAGGAGGGCATCGCCGACGCCTACCGCTCCTTCCTTGATGGGCATTATCTCGAACGCAGCAACACGAGTTTATCCGGCGACGTGATCGCTCAAAGCGACGTCAGTTGTGAGAGAGCTAAGGCTTCGGCGCTGCACTAACAGGTTTTTGTCTCCGACAGCGCCCATGCTCTCACGGTACGGTGATGCAACCCGTCGCCCCTGATGAATACAGCACGCTCCTGTTTTCCATCTGATGCACTCCGTTATCGCGCAACGACTGCTGACGTCTGCGCGGCAGCTTTGAGCCCCTCGGCACCGGAGCCCCTTTGCGCCAACGCAAAAAGCCCGGCTCGAGAGCCGGGCTTTCCTGATCGACCAAAGTCAGACCAGATTAGAACGAACGCTGCAGGCGGAAGTAGCCCGAGGTAGAGTCGTCAGCGTCTTCCGGATCGAGGTACTGAACCGAAGCCTTGGCGTAGAAGTTGTCGACGATCTGGTAATCAACCGTCAGACCAACCTTCCAGGCATCACCACCGCTGAAGTCGTCGCCGGAGACATAGTAGTCGCCGTAGTACTGGACGCCGGGGGTGATCTTGAGCTTGTCGGTTGCCTTGATAGCGTATTCGGCAGCAACAGCCCATTCAGCTGCGGAGTAGTAGGAGTTCGGGCCGGAAGAATAAACGGCAGCGAGGCCGAGCGTGCCGGGGCCGATGTCAACCGTACCCATTGCGCGGATAGCGCCGTCTTCGTTGTCGAAGTCCCAACCGCCGGTGAGCTGGTAGCTGAAGGCACCTGCCTTGCCGCCGAGACCGAAGGCAACGCCGACGTTGTTCGGGCCTTCGCCAGACTTGTAGAAGCCATCTTCCAGTTCGTCGACGCTGAGACCAGCGTAGAAGTCGCCGCTTTCGTACTGATAGCGGATGGAGTTGTGCAGCGTTACGATCGAGCCGATGTCGTCGGTTTCACCCGAAAGACCATCGTCCCACCAGCTGTAGAAGAGACCGGCGCGGAAGCCCGCGACGTCGAGGTAAGCGGAGTCGAGAATAGCTTCCTGGTCGGAGGCATTGTCAGCATTGAACTGCATGACGATGACGCCGGTCAGCGGACCATACTCGGTGTCGCTCTTGGCCGTGAACTGAACCTGACCGCGGGTCTTGGCATCCCAATCCGAATCGTTGCTGGCCGAGCCATTGAGCGGCTGATCACCAACGTCGACCTGGAAACGGATGTAGCCTTCGATCTTGAGGCAAGTTTCGGTGCCGGGGATGTAGAAGTAGCCGGTGCCGTAAGCGTCGCAGACGCGAACATATTCAACCGGTTCCGGCTCAGCAGCAACAATAGCGTCAGCAGCCTGAGCACCGGAAACTACTGCGAGAGCAGCAGCGGAGCCGAGAAGAAGGCTCTTGATGTTCATAAATGACCTCCAATTCAAAGTTTCGATCGGGTTTGGGATCTTTCGCTGAGCAGCGTTCCCTGCCCCATCCCCGTGTTTCAAGAAGTGGACGATCCGTCGCCCTTGCTTCCGAGGGTGAAAATACAAGACGGCGACCGTCACGCAATCACCAACTTACTCGAATGGGTGGTTTGCGGGAGCCTTCCCGACATTCTGTTGCCGAAAGGACACAAGTCGGGCAACCGGCCCCGATTTCCTTTATGTTTTGTTAAGAAAAGCCTGATTTTGCGGCTGCTTAGCGGAAATCGACAAAGAGCTGGACAGGCGCCTTCCGACGCATTCGCGACACCTTTTTGACAAGATCCGGCAGTTGCGGGAGAGATGACAGCTCCCGAAAGCGTAACCGCACGTTCACGGATCCGCTATCGCCGCTGCCTGAGGCAGAAGGGCGAAACGTGATTCCCGCCGACGATTCTCTCTCGTCGAGACGAAACGATTCTCCCTCGCGCGACTTGGGGGCGATAGCCGACTAAGCGGCCGTGATTCGCCAGCAGAAGATAAGACTTGGATGCGCTGCGGAAATCGAAATGGCGGAGAAGATGGGATTCGAACCCACGATACGCTTTTGACGTATACTCCCTTAGCAGGGGAGCGCCTTCGACCACTCGGCCACCTCTCCGGTGCGGCCCTGATAGGCGGAAACAGTTTGGCAATCAAGCGTTTTTTGGAGATTTTCGCCGAATGGCCGTTTTATCACCTATGCAGGTTCTTGCAGTTAAAAGCGGAACGTCGCGAGAACGAGTTGTCACAAACGGCACAAATTTGGCACAGGCGGTTCTAAAGATGTTCCGTCCTTAGCAGGCCGCTCATTCCGGAACCCTGCGCCCTTGAGCGATAGCCTCCTCGAACTGCCGCTGGCGCAACATCTTCACCTCGTTCTGAAGATCCTTGATAACGTCTGTCGCCCCATAGATGCCGCCGACCTGCTGCCGCAGCTCATCGATGCGCCGGCTGAGTTCGGTGATCTCACCATCTCGAGCGTGATTTCTCTCACTCCATTCGTTCCGGCTGACGGTAGTTGCGCGGAGGTCATTTACGGACTCCTCCTGCCGCTTCCTGTCTTCAGCCCCGCGTTGGGTGCGCCATTCCATTTCGTTCTGCGATACCGTCGTCTCGGCCAGACGCGCAAGAGCCGTTTCCAGTCGAGCGGTATTGTCCTTTATGGGCTGCAGCGAGAGAAACCCGAGGCCGGCGAGGATCGTGATGACGACGCTCAGAGCGGCGAAGATCACAGGCCAATGGGTTTTCCCGGCGCTGCGCAGTTCGTTCGACAAGGCCGCCAGGTTTGCGTTTACGCCTTGGAACCCGGTGTTCATGTTGGATCTGAGATCCACAATGTCTTTGCCCTGGTTCTCTACCCGCTCCGATAGCCTTGCCCATTGGGCCAGGGGATCGAATGGTGTTCCGCCGTTCGCGCTCATTTCGTCCGCCATCCTGCTCTAACCCGCCTATGCCCTGCATGCCATTTACTGCTTAGGAACGTTTCGACTGGCATAATCTGCCAGCCATCGCGATCCGGTGGATCGTGGGTGGTTAGGCCGAGGCATCGGTTGCGAGCTGATGCCTCGGCCGCTTTGCTTAGGTCGTCTGCGGCAACACCGGGACAAGCTCGTTCGTCAGCGCAAAGGCGTTTGCGAGAAGAGCTGTGCGGGCCGGACCATAGTTTGCGGAATCCTGAAACGTGCGCCCATTGAGAATTGCTTCGGCGGCGACCTGCCCAAGGCTCTGCCCGGCCTGCATGGCGGTGAATTCCATGCGGGTGGCGCCGAAGGCCACATGGGTTGCCGAGAAGGCGAACGCAACATATCCGTTGGTGCAGTCAGCGGCCTTCGGAGTGCAAATTTCCAATGGCAGCGGGAACATGCCATCCGTCCCACCCAAGTCTTCAGCAAGGCCTCCCTCGCCCGCGACGATCCAGTTCCCGGCCGTCTTCTCGAGCGCGATGTAATTCACACCGTGCGAATCCATGAAATAGGAGATGCAGGAGACGGTATTTGTCGAGATCGAAGGAACACCGCCATCGGCGCGCTTCAGTTCATCCCCCGTCATCTTCGCCACGCCATCGAGGCGCACTGCCTCACGGACGTAAAGTTGCGGGTTCGCGTTGACGATGTCGTTTTCGTGTGGGCTGAAATAGTGGTCGGCGCAGACGCCCCAATTCAGGCAGTTCGTTTTAAGCGCCGCCGGTATCCGCGGATCAGTGCCATACTGCAGAAGATACAGCATGCCAAGAATCCAGTTCCAGTGAGCCTTCCAAAGCGCTTCTCTGGTCGATCGGGACGCCAGTGCATAATCCCAGTTTTTGCCGATGAAGTCGGTTGAAGGAGCCGCCGGGCCAGCCCTGTTGTTCACATCAAACTTGCTGTCACCGCTAACGGTGGAAACGGCGTCAGCCTTGAAATAATCCGTGAAAGCGGTCTTTGTCGGGTTGGCGGCAATAAAGCGAAGCAGGATTTCATAGTCTGCGACGTCATAGCCAGACGGCGGGGTGCTCGGCATCGGTCGGCGCCATCTGGGAGAGTTCGTCATTGTCATGCGGAAATTGTATGCCTGCGTTTTGCTGTCCGACGAGCCCGCAGCAGGTAGTGTATTCAAGCCAGGGGTAAAGGACGAACTGACCGCATTGATCATGCGGATCGTACCGCTGCTCGTGTCCCCAGGCGTATTCCACGGATCGACGCTCGCATATTCGTTGAAGGAAGAGCGGACTCCGTTCGATGCCTCTGCGCTGGAGCCCGATGCCGCCTCGCGCCCAAGAATGTAAGAGCAGCCGGCGACGCGGGCGAAGTCCATCTCGTAAGAGCCGTCCATCCACCCCTGAATGTTAAAGGTCCGCCCGTCGACGGTCGTGAACGAGGTAACCTTTGCGCCTGTCTTCTGGACGGAAAGTATGCCGTTCGTCTGGTAGACCGGGATGGAATAGCCGCCGTTCTTCTCTGGCGTCAGCAACTCCCTCAGCGCCCATTGGCACCACCGCGGCTCGAAATAGTACTGCTCTGTCGCAACATTGCCGATCGCCTGAATGCGTTTGGTCAGCCACCGGACGAGCCCCCCGAAAGCCGCCGTGCTCTGAACATCGCCGAATCCAAGGCCACCGGATGTCATGCCGCCGAAGTTGAAGCGATCACGCCATCCGCCCACAAGCGCGACAGTTAGGCCGTTACGGGCCGCTTGGAGGCAAGCCATGACGGACTGCGCAGTGAAACCATATGCGATAAAATCAGCAGTTATGGTTGATGTGCCGACGCCGACCTCTTCGATATAGGCATCGCCATAGCCTACGGCTTCGAGATACTCGCCGGCAATTGCGTTGAGTTCGATCTCTTGGGCGTTCGTCAAGCCGGCGCCGACGTACCAGAACCCTTGCCGCCTGGGCGAGAAGCTTCCTGGCGTACCATTCGAATTGGTGGCAAGGAGGTAGACAGCGAGAGCTGGTAGGGCGACAGATGTCAGGGCAACCGTATTTTTTGCCACCCCATTGTGTGAGCCGGTGACGTTCGTTGCGTCGAAACGGGATGCTCCTGTAAGGCCACCACCATCTGTGTCACCATCGGCGGAGATTGCGGTGGAAACAGCGCTTGCAAGACGAATAGACTGGTTGTCGTTGGTTGCTCGACGGGCGCAGATCGAAATGCCCTGAGACGAGGCGTTAAGAACGCCCATGTCACTGTTGCTGTTGCCCGTCGGAGTAGACGTGCAATAGACATAAGCGCCGAGATCATTCTGGTTCAACTCAGTCCCAAGGAGTCCCGTATTCAGGGCTTGCCCGTTGGCGTTCGCCGTCCATCCGAAAGACGCGCTGAAAGTGGGGGTGCCAATCTTGGTAGCGGTTCTGGTTGGGTCGTTCCACCAGCGCAGGGAGGCGTTTTCGTCGGCGCCGACCGCCATGATCATCTTTGCCTTCGACCAAATGCCGGCGGCCTTGAGGCGCTTGATGGCGCGGTTGATGGTGCGCTTCCGGTTTGCGGTCGGGGCTACACTGAAGGCCGCGGCAAGCGTGTTCGTCTCCGTCTCATAGGCGAATGGAACGACAACGGGGCCACCGCCGCCACTACCATTGACCGGCAAGCCTCCAGACGCGACGATAGTAACCGCCGTCCCTATGCCGTTGGAGGCAATCTCAACAGGAGAGCCAAGTCCTGCGGGCGCTTCTGTAACGGGGATCCCACCAGAGGGAACAATTACGACAGGAATACCCATGTGATCACCAGCAATGTTGGGAGGCGCCGAAGCGGTTATGAGATGCGACTTGATTGGCGAATGGCCTGTCGCGCTGAATTATGAAGACGGATGTCTCAAGGCTGGGTTGAAGCTTCTCGAATCCTGCGCATGCAATCGGCTTTGTCGTCGTCTGGCAGCCCGAAGTCATTGCAGAGAGCAGCAGCATCGAGAGAAGAGACCTCACCATTGATTTTTCCTTTCTCGGCGAAGCGTTTGACGGCGGACTCGAGGGCTTGGGTTGCCGCGGACTGGCGACCTTCCGATTGGCCTAGCCAGCGGATGGGATAGAAAACGATAGCGATTGCCAGAAGGGCGGCGGCGGGAAGCTTGATGAAATCAGGCAGGAGTTTGAGCATTGGCGGTCACCTGAAGATCAAGGGCGTCGGCGCGTTCCTTGCGGCGGCGCGCGGCGTACCAGCGGTAGGCAAGGCCGCCGAAGGTCAGAACCGCGCTGACGATGATCAGGCCAGCTACGATCTTGCCGATAAGCTCGCTGCTGTAGCTTAGAGGCGAAAGCTGGTCCTGCACCTGCTGGAGCGTTGCGGCTAAGCCTCCAGAGCCGATGCCGCCACCGGTCGAGGCATCGGCCACAGCGAGCGCGGGGGCAGGCTTGGCATCGGACAGGAGAGCCTTGGCATGCGCGCCAGAGGCCAGCCCGAGCGGTTGCGCCTCCACTGTTCCAGCAGCCCACGCCTTGCCCGTAGCACGCACGGCGGCAACGCGGGACGCCCAGCCCTTGCCGAAGGTCTTCCAGGTCTTGAGAGCCTTCAAGAAGGCCAGCCGGCGGTCACAGATGGCATCGATGAGCCGATCCATGTTCCCGTAGTTCTGGATAGCCGCCAGGGTGGCGTTCCCAACTACTCCGTCCGCCATGACGCCAAGAGCGCGCTGAAGCCATTTTACCGACTGCGCCACGCCAGAGTTCACGGCTCCATCGAAGACGACGTAGGAAACACCGGCTGGGAGAAGGTCGCATTTGGCAAGATCCCAATAATTTGTCTTGTAGATTGCTTCCACTTCTGAAGAGGAGATGCCGCGCACGGATACGAGCTGCAGGCCGAGCCGCTGGCGATAAGCGTTATAGACGCGCTGCGTGATGCCGCGGTTCGTGGCTCCGCCGGGATCTGCTTTCAAATTTACATAACCGCCTTCGTGCACCAGCACTCGCGTGAGGGCGCGTTCAAATTCTGTCATGGGACAGCTCCGATTATGGTGGATGGTTAGGCTTTGCGCTTAGGCGCTATCTGCAGCATGAATGGGAAATAGTTCCCGCCGCGCTTGATCGGGTTCCAGCCAAGCCAACACTTGAGATGGAATCCGAACAGCAGCGGGATATCGCGCTTGATGGTGAATGCCTTGGTTATGTCCTCAACGCCCAGCAATTCCGACTGCCAGCCGTTGCAGGGGTTGCGCCAGGTCCAGCGGGTCCGCTGCCACCAGAGTTTGAAGCCCTTGGCGGCAGGATCGAACCCAGCGACACGTTGCGGGATGTAGCCGTCCAGATCGGCGTTCAGCGTCGAGAACCAGCGCCAGCGGCCGGGAAGCACGGGGCCGTGCTTCATCGACCAGGCCGCGAGGAATGGTGACAGTAGGTAGGCCATGGCAACGAGAGTGATGTTCGCCGGCAGGTAGACGAGATAGCGAAACAACAATGTCGTGATCCTCGAAGGGCTATCTGCGCTTGAATAGCAGATCGGCGCCGTAAACGTCGTCTTTTGTCCCGGTGACGCCCGTGTTCTGGTCGGCGATGCGATCAACCAGGGCAAAGCCCGCGTCTTCGGCTATCTGGCAGATCGTGATTTCCGAAAGCGTCTGCTTGGGGTATCTCACCCTTATATTCTTGAACCCCAGCGGGATCGGTCCCGCTCCATTGTCGAAAAGCCGCGAGACCTGGACGCTGTAAATCTTCCGATCTGAGAAAGCGTTTCGAGCCAAGTAGGCATATCGCGCCGTTCGGCTTAGAGCGTCCCGCCACAACTGCTCAGGTTTCTCGAGATACTGAAGCGTCCCGCTGCTGTAGAAGACGTCAAAGGCGTCCGGCAATTGATCAGAATACGCGATCGACGGGCGAAGAGGCCTGGAGCCATTCGCCATTGGCGCGGTTTCGATGACGGTGAACGACCAGCCGGGAAGCTTCTTCTGCAAGGTAGCGCACATTTCACCGGCCGAGCCGCCGAAATCAACAAGGCGACCGGTTTTGGTCTCTATTGCCTCCAACAGACGCGCAGGCGGCCTGATATAAGCTTCTTCGCTGCCAATGATCCCGCGAGACCGCAGAATCCGAAAGGCAGTAAGATCAGGAGCAGCGTAATCGGCACTTGCTGCCGCTGCTTCAACCCAGGAGTCGTAACGCTTCTCCCGCATATGCCACTGGTACGCGGATACAACGACCGAGTGCGGCACGACGGCTTTAACAAGTTCCTTGAGCATGAGGGAAGGATTACAACCTTGCCCGTCAGTTTGGAAGAGGCAACTGGTAGTCGAGGATAAAAGACCCATCCACTACACAGACATGTTTCCCGGTAACGAGCAGGTTGATTGCCTCCTGATAGTCATCCCAGGAGATTTCGACATAATCGCCCGCGATCGCGTGGCCGTTGCCGTCATATATTGGATTGTTGGTGCCGATCTGATCCAGTCCTACAGCGTAAGGCATTATGCGATCCTCATATAGGCTTTGACGCCGATGTTCTTCATGCGGGTTTCGTTGGCGGTTCTAGGCGTCCCGTTCGTGCCGTCCGTGGTTGGGTCGCCGATCGAGAGCGGGTTGGTATTACCGGAACTCGTGCCAAGGCTGCCGGCGCCGCCTGTAAAGACGCTTGAGCTGAGAGAATGCCTATGGCCCTGGAATGCGTCATCTTGGATCGTCCCCGGCGAAATGCTTGGGCGCAGGATACGGCTTTCCGTGTTGATCAGTCGGATGGTTTGGCCGTTCATAGGGGAACCGGCGTAATTGATCACTGCAGTTGCCAGCACGAGCGGCGCCGATCCAGAAATAGATTCACTGGTGAGCTTGGCGTTGTTGAACTGGCCAACCCCCGTTAAGCCGGAAGTTAGCTCAATCCATACTGTGCCTGTCGTGGACGATGGGGGGAGTGAGGCCCCTGTAACTGCCGTGTTGGCATAGACAACCTCTCCTATGAAACGGGATTTCCATTCCATGTTAGCTACAGCCGCTGCAATAGCCGCACTCAAAGCCGTTGCCTGAGCATCAAGCTGCGTTTTGTTTATTGCATCTAAGGAATTCGAGCCCGCGAGAAGGTTCGTTATTTTGAAGCCATTTAGGTTCAAAGCTCCCGTCATAGGAGCTCGTCCGTCGCGCACTAGAACCTGAGAAAGGCCGCTAATAGCGATATCCTCTAGAGGTGGGTTATGCTGAGACGGCTGAATGACCTGCCCCGCCACTGCCAGATAGCTAGGGCTCAGGCTGAAATTTCCGTTTGCGTCAAAGGGCACTGGACAACTCCATGCGAAAAAGGCCCGCAATTGCGAGGCGGTGTGATGTCGTGTATTTTGCGGCAGGCGGCTCTATGGAGAGCAAATGAAGAAATACCCATATGAGGGGCTTGTCGTTACCGTTGGGACGATTATCATCATCACCCCGTTAAGCATGTGGCTCCATCACGGAGCCAAGACCTGGTCATTTCTGACCTTGGCTATTGTCTGCATCACAGGTCTGGCAATTTGTCTCTTGATTGGCCTGATAGTGGATAGGCGAGACGCCGCCCGGCTGAAGAGAGAAATTCAGCGATCGCGCGGGCTTGTGCTTGATTTGTCGCCAACTGATTTCCAAAGTTCGTCATCGTCTGGAAAGCAGGGATCGCCTGCGCAGCCGGACGAGTAAGGTAATCCGCGAGCTCTGAATATATTGCCTGCTGACGCTCAGCGAGGCGGGCGGGAGTCTGACCCGTCAGGAGTTGGATTAGCCGCTTACCAGCCTTCAGCGGCTCTCCCTCGGCAGCCGTTCGAATTGGCCCAGGTGCCGTCATGTCTTTGATCGCGTTGTCCGTTGACGTGCGGGCGAACGTGAGGGAGTTTTCGGCAACCCCGGCCCTCAGTTCGAATGTTGTCGCGATACGATCGATTTCGTCGAAAAGACGGTTTGCCTGATCTTCCCCGATCGCCAGCGTTACTTTCTGGCGATTTGCACGGCTCGACAGATCCCGGAGGGCCTTAATCGCTTCGCGGGCGTCAGTGTTGCCGTCTCGAACAGTCCGCGCAACCTGGGAAACGCGATGTTCGATCTCTGAACGGATGCCCTGGCTGACTGCGCCACGCTCGGCAACCGACATCCCTTCCAGAGAGTTGGCGAACTCGTCCGTTCGCATGGATGGCGACAGGGCTTGACCGCCCAAGCGCACAGCCTGAGACCGAGAGATCGAATCTGCAGCGGTATCGAGAGCATTCCCGTATTCAGGGACAAGGCTCCGAAGCTGGCCTCTGATTTCCCGAGCGAGGCTTTGGTAAGCTGAGCCCAATTGCGTTTGCCCACCCAGGGCGCCCTGCCCTTCTCCGCTTTCTGAAGCCTGCCGGAGCGCGCGAGTGATATAATCGATCTGGCGAACGTCCGGAAGGGTCTCGAACGCCACTGAGCCATCGTCGGCAGCCCTCGCCAAGATCTGTTGCGACTGGTTGCCTTCAAGCTGCATGAGCCTGTTGGCCTGGGAAATGATGTTGCCGGGGATGCGCGTCCTGATGATGTTCTCAAGGTTCTGACCCTGTTGGGATGCGTAATCGATCGGCGTTCCATACGCGACTTCATAAGCATCACGAAGCACTGGACGGCCGGCTTCAGCAATAGCCCTTCGCGCGCTGAACACCCCCTGAGGCTGACCCAGGTTATCATCAAGGGCAGTTGTCAGATCGTCGGCACCGCGGGCCACACGGGCGTCAATGGCATCCCGAGCGATAACGCCACCTGGGCCACCTTTTTGAACGGCGGTATCCAGTACTTGCCTCGCATTCGGCCCGGCATCCGCCAGCATGGCCTCTTGGCCGGCGCGGGCCATATTCTGCATGCCACGAGGCCCTAGCGTGCCGTCAGCTTGGAGAGCGTTCGTCAGGATACGCGCCGCGCCAGGAGAAACGCCTGCATTCGCCGCTGCTCGGTTTTGAGCTATAGCATCCATGATCGATCGATACGCAGACGAAACACCGCGTGCTGCGATAGGCACAGCGCCACCGATCAGGCCCCCGATCAGAGCGCCCTTCCCGGCCTCGTATGAGCGATTGAGGAACCCGTCTTCGCCAGACCCAAGGCCATATGCACCACCAAGAAGCGCGCCATCGGCCGCGCTGCGGGCAACCATGCCGCCAAGGCCAGCAGTTCTCGGAGCATTGGCTGCAAAAGACAGGCCGCCACGAGCGAGCGCAGAAGCAGAGCCGACGCCCCCGACGACCTTGCCGGCAATGTTGGAGACGGGATTGCTTTCCGCCAACGACCGCTGATCGTTCCGGCCTTCTTCAAGCGCCTGCTCGTAGGTTTTGGGCTCGCGCCAAGGGAATATGTGCGAACCTGCGGCATCGATTGCAGCGCCGATCTCATCCCCGAAGCCGAATGTTGCCATATCGGTAATGCCATTACCAAAGGACGTAATCGGCTTCGTCCACTCGGGGCCGCTGGAATAGCCGCCTTCAACGGGTGGATTTTGCGGTACGCCTGCGTCAGCTTGCATCTTCTTGACGGCAAGAGACAGTGCCTGATCGTCCGGCGCTTCAACCTCGAACCTCTGGCCGTTCATCTCGACTTCATAGCGCGGCATTATTTAGCTTCTCCGAGAGGACGGACGCGGACACCAGGAACGACTTCCTTCCAGCCTTCCTCTTCCTTGCCCGGAGGAGGAGCCTTGAAACCGGAAAGCGGGTTCGGAAGAGCGGCGATTGCTGCCCTGCCTTCGGCTGGTGTCAGTTCACGGTTCGCAACGCGGTCGGCAATCTCGCCCATCTGGATCTGATACTGCGAAATGCCGCGAATGGTGTTGATGATCGTCTGGTTACCGCCAGGCTGGTTGATGATGCGCGGCAAGGACTGCTTGAAGAGCGCAAGGTCGGCGTCCGACATAGTGCCGGAGCCGGGCTGCCGTTGCGTCGGGACCATCTTGTTAATAAGCGCCGTCGCTGCCTGGATATCGCTCAGCCCTTCGGTGTTGATGCCGTACTCGCCTGCTGCCTGCTTCATAGCGCCGACCCATCCCGTGGGGGATGCCTTGAGAAGGCTATCTAGCGCATCGATCTGACCGAGCGTAGAACGTGCTTGAATGCCGGTATCCGAAAGGCCGCTGAAGATGCCAGCGTTCTTTTCGTCGAGGGTATTGTAGAATTTGTTTCCCTCTCCGGTGTTGATCGTCGTGTTGTTAGCGGCAGATTTCTTCAGATCAAGCTGATACTGAGCGAAAGAGCCCGTATAGCCGTTGTCCTTGGCGAAATTGTACTCCTTGATGTCGGGCGTGAGATTAGCCTGGTCCTTTTCGAAGGCGAACTTATCACGGTTGAGGTCGGTGTTCGCCTGCTCGGATGGCGACATACGCGGGTTTCGTATCTGGTCAGCCTGGAGCCGCTTTAGGTCCAAGTCCGCCTGATAAGACGGGTCCTGCATCTTGATCTGCTGCTCGAGAACGGCCTGCTGGCGCGCCTGCTGCTGCCGGATGATGATTTCCGCGATTGCCCTGGTGTTGGCATTGGCTCGAGGGTCGGAAAGCGCCTTGAGCGCGTTCGCCATCACCGGACCAGAGAGGCCCATATCCTGCGCGACCGGTACGCCTTGCGCAGGCGCAGGAGCGACCGAAGGAACGGATGCAACAGGCGGAGGAGCGGCGACCGTCGTGGGCGCAGGCAAAGGCGGGGCGGATGCCTGCTGTGGCATGGCTTGAGACGGATCAGAGGCGCGCATCTGTCCAGCGGCCCCAGGCATTGGAATACCGGCTGAAGGGTCAAGGCTCGCAACCTCATTCGGTGCGGCCTGCGGCATTGGTGCGCCGTTCGCGAAAGCGAGAGCCCGTTTCGTCCATGCGTCCCGGCTGTCGTAATGAGGAATACCGGGGCGAAGAAACTGGTTTGTGAACAGCCGGCCGGCAGACAGTGCGTCAGGAGCGGAACGAAGCCCCTCAATCACCTTCCCCTCAGGCGTATTCATCAGCTCGTTCTTGAGGAACCCATAGTTGGCCTCATAAGACGAGGGGTCAAGTCCGCTCGCCTGGGCGAAGGCTTCGAACTGTTTGCGGCGCGGGCCTGTCCACTGCGCATAGCCATAGCCGCCGCGGGAACCAGGAACGAGCGGGTTGGCTTCCTGCAAATTGCTGAAACCAACAGACTCCTGCCCGAGTTGCCCGACGACGCCTGCCGCTTGTTCAGGAGAAAGCTGGAAATCCTTGGAAAGGTCGCCAATCAATCGAGGAGCGATTGTGTCCCATTCCTTCCCTGTCGCAGGCGCTGGGGATGTGGCCGATATCTCTCCCGCGGCGGCGGGCGACGGAATAGAGGCGCTACCACCGCCCATGAGGCTCGAAAGAAGGTCACTATTGTAGCTGGCATTGTCTTTCTCTGCGCGATCGATAGCGCCACGCTGGAAAGCGCTGGCGATAGCATCAGCGACACGAGCCGCACCCTGGGACCAATGCCCTACAGGGCTCGTATCAATGCCCTGAGCGTCTTTCCTCGCCTGCAGGAGCTTCATCTGTGCAATCTGCTCTGGCGTGAGCTTGCTGCCGCCAGGACCCCAGACGAAATAGTCTTCAAGCGCCATCAAACAGCCCTCTCGTAATCGACCATCTTGAATCCGGACTCGTGCGTAATCACTGCCTCTGGACGGATTTCCTCGACTTCATGAGCCATCAGGCCGAGCTCATAAGGGCCGCCGTCCTTCATGCGGTAGGAGTAGACCGGAAGGCCGTTATCCAGCGTGCCGACGCGCCGGATATCTCTCTTCAGCCGAATGTCGGAGAACTTGAACATCTGGAACGGTGCCGACAGGAGGCCAAACAACCCGCCCATAGCCGCATTCGACTGCTGGACTTCGGCGTTATACTTGTTCTGGACGAGGCCGCTGTAATCGACGCCGCCGACATTGGCGGAAGGCGTATTGACGAAGCTCGGGCTTTGAACCTGCGAGCCGGATAGAAGGGCGGAAATCTCGTTGAGGGGCTGCGCGCGCTCATAAGATGCTTCATTGAACGCCTGTTGCCGGCCGGTGAGAGCAAGATTGTTATAGGCGTCGTTGCGGGACTGCTCGAACTGCGACATCTGCTGATCATAAGCCGCGGTTCCCGGCCGGATGCCGGAGGCGATCAAGCGAGTGTTGAGCTCATCGCGCTGCTGTTCGAAGCGAGGATCAAGGCGCGCCGTCCCAAGATCATAGAGCTTTTTCTCGGTCTCGGCGTTCACGTCGAACGGTTTGGCGAGATAATCCTTGAGGAAGTTCGACCGCTCGTTCGCTATCGTACCGAGATTGAGGCTTGCGGCGTCCGTCTGGTTCTTGATCGCCTGCTGTTGGGGAGAAAGTGTGGTCGTCGCCGTGTATGTCGGCGTCGTTACCGTGTTGCCCTTGGAGTCAACGAAACTGGACGTGCCCGTCTGGTTATAGGTGAGCTTCCCGTCTGGCGTGACCTGGTTGACCATGTTGATCGCCTGCTGCGTCAACGCAGTGTCGCGATTCATGCCGGATTGAGCGGCTGCCGTCTTCTCGGGATCCGGTGCCTTTGGCGTTGAGACCACTTTGCTATTCTCCCTTTTCCAGGAAGCGGTATTCGTCCCGCAGAATTCCGATAACGAAGGCGTCACGGCCGGGGCCGAAATGATTACGCAGCAGCCCTTCGACTTGGCCGCCCATGCGCTCCGCGATGTGCACGATAGATGCCTGCTCAGTAATGGCCGTCATGCGTTCGCAACCGAGCTGCCGGTAAACGTAATCGCCAACCGCCTGCGCGAAGCGTCTCGTCCAGCCGTGGCCCGCAATCGTCACATGCAGGTCATGGCCTTCGAAGTGGTTGAAGACGACGCCAGCGACAACGCGACCGCTCTTCTCAATGCCCAAGCACGTCCACGGCGGGCAAAGCCCGAAATCAAGGGCCTGGCTGACAAAGGCCGCAACGCGATCATCCGTTACGATATCCATCAGGTGACGATATCCCCGACATCATAAGTGAGCTCCACGCGGATCAATTCCGCATCGAGCGGTACGATGTCGCCGCTTGTGGCCTGAATGTCAGGAGCAAAGGCGTAACCTGAGCCGCTGACAGACTGCCAATCCATGTAGTTCTTGAGCGTTCCGACATCCCCCCACTCGGAAACGCCCCAAATGCCAACGCCCCATTCCGAGCCTGTCGTGGTCATTGGAGCCGAACCGGCCGGATTGGTGGAGTAGATGTAATCGAACTGCATGTTCAGTGAGACTGTTGTCTCTCTCGGCCCCCTGAGGAATGCCCTGGCGAGTTGCGGGATCTTCAGCGATGCCGGCGACTTCTGGTCATCGAAAAGCGGGATGAACTGGCCCACATAGGTCGCGCCCTCGTCGGCGCCGGTAACGTTGCCCTCGATCACCTTCCCCGAGGAAGAGCCAAAGAATAGACGCCCTTGGAAAACCTCGAGGCAATTTGCGTCCCAGTTCGTATATTCCGCCCATGCTCCTGATCGAACATTGGAGACCAGCATACGGGCTGGCTGATAGTTCACCGTAGGCGGCGCCACGATCGCCATCTGTTTTTCCGGCCATATCTCACAGCACCAGTTTGAGCCGGAGCGATTCTGAACAAAGCTGTTCCACTCTGTTTCGATCGGATAGGAGACCGCAACCGGAGCGAGGGCCGCGAAATCCTTCTGGATTGCCTGCGAGAGTGGCACGAAGCCGATATCGGTAGCGATGATGATATCACCGCCTGCCCTTATCCATGCCTTCGGGCCTAGAGGCTTGCCGATCCGATAGACGCCGACACGCACCCAATCCGTGGCAGAGCTTGGATTCGTGCCCTGGTAGACCGCTACCTCGCCTTCCGTCGAGACGAATATGCACTGCTCCGACAATCCGCCATCGCCGGAGGTATCGAGCGACCATGAGGCACCGAATAGAAGCGAACCGCCGCGGGAGAAGATGCCGCCCATCGGGAATTTCGTTGCCGTCCCGCCGATCTGGTCAACCGGCAGATACCAGGCGTTCATGCTGTTCTCTTCAACGTAGAAGAGGCGAGATTTATAGGCCCAGACATAGGAAAGGGCATCGGTCGAAACGCCCGTGATGCCCACAAAAAGCTGAACTGCAGGGCCGTTCACCGTCGCGGAGCCACCGCCGCCGGCGACAATCTCGTTATCCACAAACGTCCCAGTGATATTCCCCAGAATGAGGTATCCTGTCGTTCCGCTGTCCACCTGGGACTGAATAACGCCCGTCGCGCCTGAAGTGCCGCCCGTGACAGTTGCGCCGACCGTGAAATTGGCCGTCTGCGCATCGAAATTCAGCCGGTTGATGTTCTGGGCACCGATAGACCACCAATCCGTGCCGTCATAGACGCGCTGGAGATCGGAGGCGTTGACGTTGACAAGGTAAATGCCGCCAGTGGTGGCGAACTGGACTGAAGACCAATTGCCGCTGGTCAATCCGCTCTGGGCCGCTGCGGGGCTGACATTGGGGTTGGCAACCGTGGTAATGTCATAGATGGCCGTCTGCGTAGCGCCAAACAGCGAGACATTGCTGCCGTTCTTGTAGGACATCAGAGACTGAACGGACAAAGATCCTGCGCCGAGCGTGGCATATTTCTGCGAGCCGCGGCGGAGAATGATGCTCGTCGTCAACGGGAAGAAGTTCTGCAGCTTGAAAGCGCCGAACAGCTTCGAATTCGAAGCCGCAAGGTTCGCGTTCGCAATCCAGCCGCTCGTAGCGGCCGGAAAGGTCGCGGTTCTGGCCAGCCTGGGCTTCGTCTTCTGCGCCGGCTTCCTCATCAGGTGCCAAGGCTCCTCGGATAGGCCCACGTGGTTGCCCAGCCAGTGCGGGGCCGTCCTTCGGTCAGAATGCGCGCGCCGCGATCGTTCGATGACGCTTGCGCTGCTGCAATCTCGTAATTCTGAAGGTCTTCGGAGTACTCAAGCCGCTTCTGGGCGCGCCAGCGCCAGATAAGGCCGAGCGTCAACAGGCGTTCATCGACACGAAGGCTGTCATCGTCCTGGGTGAACTGTGCCTTCTTCGTCGTTGCATCGGCATCGAGGACGATGTTCTTGCTGACGTAGTAGAATTGCGCTGTCTCGCCGGCAGAGACGGCCGGTCTAAACTGCACTTGTCCGCCCAGGATAATCCAATAGCCAGGGTTCGGAGTGGCAAGACCGTTTACGAGATCATTCCAATAATTCAGGTCGGGAGCATCGACATAGCCCCACGTATACCAGTTGGCGCGCGTGATGTGCTGCGCGAACGGCATACGGTCATAATCGGACGGCAGGTTGAAGGCGGTCGTCACACCGTCTCCAACCATGCTGTGCTGAGCAATAAGCGTGCGCCAGTCAGCATATTTCACGAGATCGGCGGCGACCTCGTTAGCCAAGTCCGCAATCTCCAGCTCGAACGTGTTCTGACTGGAGAAAAAGGTCGTTGGCTTGCGTCCGATAAGTCGGATTGCCGCCGATTGCGCCGCGGTGAGGAAGCTCATTTGATGTTCCTGTAGGCTTCAAGAGCCTGCTTGGTGAGCGTGTCCTTGGAAGGGTTGCCCTTCGGCCGATGGCCCGTCTCGTTTTCGATGTAGGCTTTCAGGTCTTCGACCGACCAATCTTCGAAATCCGGATCATCGTCAGCGGCCACCTTCTCGGCGAGGATCTTGGCATTGTCGGCCACGTCTTCAGCGTGCTGCTGCGTCTTTTCTGACTGAAGCTTGGCAATGAGCTCGCGCAGTTCTGCGTTCTCCGAGGCCAGCCGGGTAACGTCTGCGGTGCTGAGCGCCGCATCCAGGTAAGCCTTGGCGGCCTCCATGCGTTCGCGACCGAACATGCCAAGCGACTTCAGGCGCCGATCGTCGAGAGACGCGAGCTGTTCGACGGTGTAGATCTGCAGCCCCTTGAGCTCGGAACGCTCCTTCGCGGTCAGGAACGGCGCTTCCTCGAGGGGGGTGCCTTCCTTGGTCTGCGACTTGCGTTCCTTGAACTGCTGGTACTGCTTGGGGAAGCGCTCGGCATAGGTGACGAGCTGTGTGCCGCCCTGGCCGTCTGGAAGGTATTGGCCGTCATGAGCCGGAAAAACGGGGCGGTTCTGCATGTCGCCGCCGAAGCGGATTTCAACCACCTCCATCTCGTCGAAGATCGGGCGCCCTTGCTTCTTCGACTCCGCTTCGTTCGGGATGGTGATCGTGTAGAAATACGGAACGATGTTCCGATCATCGAAGCTTGCTACTGACATTGGATTTTCCTTGTCTGAGGGAAGGATAATGGGGCCCGAAGGCCCCATCATTAGATCGCGGTCTTCTTGAACCAGGCGTACTGGTTAATCGGAACGCCGCCGGTAATCGTCGGGGCGGTCCATGCGCCGGCGCCTGCCGCCATGGTCATGGCCGGTTCGGTCAGGACGCAGGCGACACCGGAGGCGATTGCCGCCGATGCCTGAGCCAGGATGTACTCGTGGCCATCCACCGCCTTGACGACGGTACCGATCGGCGGGGAGATGACCGAGCGAGCAAAACCGGCGTCGTAGTAAGGAAGAGCCCCGACGAGGCCGGCATTCACATTGAGGGAGCCGCCAAGGGTCGGCGTGGATTGAATAGGCATGAGGAGGTCTCCTTACGCTGCCGGGTTGGAGTCGCGGAACCGCCAGTTGAAGAGCGGGTTCGTCATCGTGAGCTCGCCCATCCAGCCGATGTACTGAGCAAGAGCGTCCTGGTTGATCGGCTTCTGACCGTCGCCTTCGAACAGCTTGTCGAAGTTTCGGCTCGGGTTGTAGCGGATGCGGAGCGAGTCCGTTTCAAGCCCGTAGGTCGTGTTTGCCGGCATGTTGGAGCCGATACCGCCTTCCATGACGATTTCGACACGCCGACCGGCGCCGATGTACTCCATGGCGGTGAAGCCGAAGGAGCCGAGGCCGTCTTCGCGCGTGACGCGCTGGATTGCCACGGTGGCGCCGTCGTATGCTGCGTAGTGCTCCGGAGACATGACCAGAAGGTCAGCCCCGCGGCGGCCACGCTGGCGACGGATGAAGATCTGCGTCAGCATCGGCCGGATGGTTGTCGATGTGACCTGGGTGCCGATCGTCGGGAAGTCCGAGTTGGCGTCGTAGGTCGTCGTGCGCCAGATGGAGTATGTGGCGCGGTCGATACCGGCGTAAGTGCCGGTGTTGGTGACGACCGGAACCGCAGCCGCCAGGCCGGTCAACTGCTTGCCGCCGTTGGCCGTACCGTCCGAATGGATCGCGATGTCCATGGTATCGTTGAGGGCGGATTCCGCCGTCTCGATATAGGACTCCATCGTGTCCATGATCTGGTTTTCACCATCGTTATTGAGGATTTCCTCCATGGTGAGAGAGATCGGCACCGCGACCATCTTCGGCGTGTAGTACACGTCGTTGAAGAGCTCGACGGGCGGATTATCGAGAAAGTCGTACCCCGAATACCACTGGCCGGCGGGCTTGTTGATTTGCACCTTTTCACGGATGCGCGGGCCGGAATACGGACGCCAGAGGCCCTTGCGGCGAAGGACGTTCAGGAGCGCGTTGCTGTTGGAAACAAGGTCCTGGTAGCCGCGCGAGCGGTCTTCCAGGGCCATCGAGAGCACTTGCTGATAGTGCGCGATGGGATTGATAGGCATGGTGTATCCTTATGAAGCTCTGGACATCGCCTTGCGAAGCGAGTCCTTGATGGATGGTGTTTCTTTCAGGGGGATCTGCGCGCGATCGCCGCTCGGGTTTGAGCCGAGGGAAGGATTGCCGGAGATCGATTTCAGGCCGGCCGGGTTGGCGGCGGGCTTTGGTGCTGGTGTTGCATTCGCAAGGGTTTGAGCCTGCGCTTCATGTGCCGGTGTGAGCGGCTCTGATTTCGCCTGTGTGGCGGGCTTGAGAGCATCGGCAAGCTCATATGCCGTCTCAAGCGTATGCCCCGCCTTGAGGAGCGGGATCATTACCGGAGTCAACTCGTCGAAACGCTCGTGCCCTTCGGCCGACTTGAACTCGTCGATAATCTTCGGAAGCTGCTCCTGAGTCTCCTTCTCCTGGAGTTTCTGGCGCAACTGATGGATTTCGGCCTGCGCTGTCTGAAGGCGCTGGTCTGTCGTCTGGCCGCTGATGTGCTGGACGATATCGTTGATCGTGAGCGGGGAACCGTCCGACTTGCGCGGGCCGGCGTGGCGGAGGGCAAAGTCGATCGCGGCGAGCGGGTTCGACTTCATGGTGGTCTCGAACTCGATAACCTGCTGCAGCGATTCCCGCAGGTCGCGATTGTTGCTCTTTGCCGTCTCATCGAACTGGCGAAGCTGCTCATAGCGCTCATGCGAGGCTTTATATTTCGTGTGGCCGTCCTCGAGCTCCTTGATGGCCCTGATGGTTTCCGCCTTCACAGAGTCGGACGCATTCGCCCAATCTGCTTTTGCTTGAGCGTTGAAGCGCGCCGGAGCATCAAATTTGGAGCCCTCAGACTGCCCCCGAGCCTGTTGCTCCGGCGCTTCCGTCGCTTGCGGCTTCGGATTGGTAGATGCGAATTGGCCCGTCTCGCTGCGGGCGCGTTCCTGTTTTGCCGTCTCCTGCGGCTTGTCGTTGGCCTTTGTCTCGGCTTTCGGCTCAGCCTTTGGTTCCTGCTTAGGCGCCGCCTGCTCTGCCTTGTACTTCTCCTGCGCGCGGCTGATGGCCTCGCGGGCCGATTTCGCGACTTCCTTCGGCGGCTCCGCCTTGGCTTCAGGCTTCGGCTGCTGTGGCTGTTCTTTCGAAACTGTCTGGCTACCAAGGGCCTGAGGGGAAGACGATACGTTGTCAGAAATCACGGCTTCGCCAGCCGGAGCGGCTACTGCTGCTTCGTCACTCATGGGTTTTCCTGTCTGAGAGGGTGTGGTTTAGGCTCTTTCCCCTGCCCTGTACCGGGCAGCGGCTTTCTGAACGGATTCCTTGATTTCCGTTCGGGTTGTCTTCTTGAACGTGCGCGGCTTCAGGCGAGCCGGATCATTGCCGACCTCAACTAGGCCGTGCGCTCGTGTCACGGCGCGGAACTGGCTCTTCGAACTGTAGAAATTGCCGTCTACGTGCTCTGTGGGGTCCATCGTGTCGGAGATGAACATTGGAACGGGCAGCGCGTCGGATTGCGCCGGAGGAGCGGAGGGAAAGCAGCCGATCGGCCATTCATCCACTTCATGCCACTCGCTGCATTGACGGCAAAAGCGCTGCCTCATTCCGCCGCTCCCATCTGCGCCTGTTCTGCTTTCTGGGCATTGAGCGCCGATTGCTGCTCAAATGCCCGATCCGACTGGATGGCCTGCTGCTCGGCCTGTCGTGTTTTGATCTCGGCATCCACTTGCGCCGACTGCGCTTTCAGGGCGAATTGAGCTTGCTGCGCCTCGATCTCCATTTGCAGTTTCTGGATTTCAAGCTGGAATTTGCGCTCCTCGCGCTCGCCCTTCTGCTGCTCAAGCGCCATCTTCTGCTGCGATTCCTGATGCTTGATCTGGGCTTCGAAGACCTGGCCCTCCCGCTCAGCGTCGATCTTGGCGGCCTCCATCTGCATCTTGGCCTGGATCTCCTTGTCCTTGCGGGCGTCTTCGGCCTGCTGGCGTTGCTGTTCCATCTGAAGCTTTATCTGCTCCATGGCCTGCTCTGCCTTCAATTGCTCCTGCTCAGGGTTCGGCTGCGGCTGGCTGGCCTGTGCGGCCATCTGGTCAACAGCCTCGTCAATCTTGCCCTCAAGCTCACGTCCGGCGCGGAAGGGAGCAATGGCAAACTTGATGATGTCGCCGACCACGGGCGTAAGCGCCGGCATCATCTGCAGAACCGGAGCGAACTGCTGGATAGCGCCGCCAAGCGCCTGAACGAACTCTGTACGCGCCTGCTTTTCTGCCTGCTCGTCGGGCTGTATGGTCGAATCAGTCTCGATATCGAGCACAAAGGGCCGCGTCTTCTGATCGCGCAGGAACTTCATCACGTCTTCGATCGTCGGCTGAGCCTGCAGCTTTTCGATCTGCTCCATGATGCCCTGAACCTGCTGCTGCGCCTGCTGCATGACCTGCTGGGCCTTCTCGGGGTCCTGCTGGATCATCGCCTGCACTTCAGGATCGTTCTGCGCTTCCTGGATCTGCTTGTTGATCGCCTTCGCCTGGTCTTCGAGCGGCTTCACCTGCTTGCGGATATCGGCCTCAGACGGGATTTCCATCTGTGACATCTCAAGCAGCGTTTCCTGGCTGAAATTCTCCGCCATGATCTCCGCGGCGATTGCCACCATGTCACGGGCTACGCGGACGAGCTCGCCCTGCTTATCGCGAATGCGGACGGAACCATATTGGCTCTTGAGCTGCTGAGCGCCGAGGGTTTCGCTAGCCTCGCTCGTGCCGCGCATGATGTCGGACAGGCCCATGATCTGGTAAACGTCGTCGATAACCGCCTTGCGGAGCTCGACAAGCTGAGCCACGGTTGAGCCGATGACATCGATTGGCAACCAGATGATTTGCTCGCCAGTGCCGCCGAAGGCCGCCCAATTGGCGATCGGCACCATAACCTTGCGGTCGTCCTGAATATTGATCGCCGCTTCGATGGCATCCCCGATCTCAGCGCCGCCTGGATAGAAGCCGCGGACCTTGATGGCTTCGGAAAGCGCATGGATGCGGTTGGTGAGCTCGTTGATTTCCTCCAACTGATCCTTGTAATAGATCATATCGGGCACAGGCACGAGCGATCGACGCTGAACCGTGGCATAGGCAGGCTTCGGGCACGGGAAGAAGCCTTCAAGCTTCAGATGCGGTTCGTCCTCGTCGAGGAGCTTCTGAACGCCCTCACAGACCCAGACGACCTTGTTTTCTGTTCGAGACCAGACTTCCCAGACCTTGGCCTTCATCCGGTTGTCGCCGGCGCCGTTATCCTTGTCCTCGCGCTGGACGTTGTAAACCGCGTCCTGGTAGGCATCGCCCGAGGTCTTGCGGAATCGCTTGCGCATCTCCTTCTTGGTCAGATAGGAGGCGTTGGCCACCCAACCGACCTCACGCCAGTTACGGGCCGGCTCATGCAGGAAGTCCTTGCGGTCCTTGAAGTCGAAGCAAATGCGCTCCGTAGGACCATCGCTTTCCGCTTTGCTCTCATATCGGACTGCAGGAGATCCGCGGCCGACGATATTCAGATCATCGCGGATGAGCATCATCAGGCCGTTCATGTCTCCGCGCTCAAGAGCTACGACAAGAGCGCGCTCCAGAAGCTCGGATGCTACCCGATAGAGCGGCCGGCGGTCTTTGAAGCGCGGCACGACCACAGGGACAGGCGGCCTTGAATAGATCGACGGGCCGAGCACTTGGATATTTGCCCAAAAGAGCTGGAACTGACGATCGCGATCAATCCGAGACAGCTTGTTCAGGTTCGCATAGAGCTCGTCGATGCGGTCGGCCTTCGACTGGTAGTCCTCGAACGCTCTTTCGGCCTGCTTGAGCATTGCGAGCCACGCACGGGAGCTCTTAGGCTCCTTTGTCGGGTCGAGCTCGTTGTCTGTGCCGTCGTTTTCAGGTTCAAGCATACATCGGCGCCTTCATGAGATCGCGGCGCTCCTTGGCGGTGATGCCAAGCGCAGCGTTGACACGGCGGATTTCCTTGTCGCCCTCTTTCGCGCTCAGGACGAGCAGACATGTAAGCATGCCATCGTCTGCTTTCGCCACATTGGCGAGGCGCACAAGCCGGTCATGAGAAAGCTGCGATATCTTCACAAGCGAATCCTATTTCCTCTGGGCGCAACAGGCGGTGGGGCGATGAACTTGCCAGGTGGCGGCACGATCACCTTTTTCTCTTCCGGCTCTGGGATGACGCGCCATGAGAGCGCGAGATACCTGAACGCGTCCGCCAGGTGCGATGACCAGTCGTGAACTTCACTGGCCTTGAATGTCTTCTTGTCGTCGTCCCATTCGCGCCGGTATTGCTCCAGCGCCGATATCCCCTGCTCTTCCGTGCGAGGGTGGAACACGCAACGAGCGAGCGTCTGTCGCGCTGCGTTGATCCCGTCCAGCTTCGTGGCGTTGGCGCAAAGCATCGGGTTAAGGCCGAACTCGCGCATGGTCTCAACGCGGGTCCGTCCAGAACCCCACTCAATCACCTTGGCGTCGTGCGGTACGAAATCCACACCGCTTTTCCAGCCCCGTTCCTGCGTCTTCTTGTGAACCACGTCTGCGTAATGATCGACGCCGACGCCTGACTGAGAATAGCAGTCGAGAATGAACACCTGAGAGCCGACGACCTGAAACCACCAGATGGAGGTATCATCGCGAACGCCGATATCCCAAGCCCTGTGAACCGGCCGGCCTTCGATCGGCTCAATCTCGGTTATGCGCCCTTCCTTGCGGATCGCGACCATCTCGCGGGCGTAGAAGGCGCCGAGGATGGCGGCATTGAAGGAGCACTCATATTCCTGCTCAAACTGAGCGCGGCCTATGTCTTCGCCATAAAGCGCAATGTACTCCTCAAGACTTTCCTCGATTTGCGCAGCCGATAAAGCGCCTGTGTCGTGAACGCTCGAGACTTCGGCAAACCAACGAGGGTTCGCCTTTGCCATGAGGTACATTGCATGTGCGTGGTTTCGTCCTCGGGGCGTGGTGATGAACATCGACCAACCGCCGTTTTCCTCAAGCATTGGCCGGTGGTAGGCCCATGCCGAGGGATTGCCGAGCGCCCATTCCGAATACGTGATCCCGGCAACACCCGCGCCAACGGTAGCATCAAACCGATCGCTGCCGATCATCTGCCAGGTAGATCCGCACTTCAGGCGGATGAACATTTCCTGATCATTCGTGCTTTCCCTGATCTCCGGCGGGAAAGCCTCGTCAATCCTTCGTTTTCCTGTGTGGGCGTTGACGGCCGTCCAGAGAGCCTTGCGGGCCTGGGCATATTCCGGGAGGCAATGCCAGTACGATCCTATGCGCTGATGCGCCAGCTTGCAGGTGACATCGAGCGCCACCTCATCCTTGCCCCATCGCCTATGGGCTATCTCAATCGCTCGAGCTCCTGGCGTTGAAAGCATGTATTCGTGCAATGGCCGCTGATACCAGCGGATGCGGCGTTCAATCTCCACGGGTTTCGTAGACGGTCTTGAACACGACGCCTACGGGTCCGCCGTCCTCACTAGTTACCTGCATGGGGAGGACTTTGCCGAGCAGGCTCATGAACGGGCCAGGGTTAAGCTTTGCCTGAGCCTGAAGGTACGACACCAGCCCCTCAGATCCGAAATCGTCGCCTGCCTGAGCTGCCGCCTTCAGAATCGCATCTTTCAGGAGCGCCGTAGTCTTGTTCGGAGTGCCTTTGGCTCGCCCGGTCTTAGACCTATCCAGCCCTACTTTAGGTTTATCTGTCATGGTTTCCGCCTGTCTGAGAGGCTGTGTGGAATATTATTCCAGATTGCTTTATCCAGCCGGTGAGAGGCTGTCATTTCCTTGCGCTGCGACGATATGAATTTTCTACCGGATTGCACCATTGACGCCCCTTATGAAGCGCTAAGCGCTGGGCCGGGAAGCGTTGTCTTCTACAGACGTGATGGAATGCCTTGTTACCAAGCGCCGGCTGTCTCGGCTGAAAGGCCCCAGCCCCATAGATGCGGATGTTTATTGAACTGCCAGCCAGCACTCCCCGCACGGCGGCTGGTGACGATCTGCGCAGGATGAGAGAGTGAGGGCCAGGATACAGGCCAGAGCAGCGATGATGAGGATGGTGAGGACGGCGTGCATTTCGTTTAGCCTTCGAACTTACGAACGTTGTGGCTAATCTGCAGATGATACTGTTCGCCGCCGATGACGAACCATACATCTTCGCTGCCAAAGCCACCGCCCGTATCGATTGGCGATCCCTCGTCTACTAGGGCATTGCGAAGAAAGCCGACTATCTCGTTGCGCACCGTCAACGCTTTTAGGTCGGGGCGGTCGCTCATCTCGCTATCCTTAGAATGGAAAGCCCCGCCTCGGGGGAACCGGGCGGGGCGTGGTCGGGAAGGCGACCAGAAGGAATCGGGGGCTGGGATGCACCCCAGCTGTCAGACCCTAATCGGAGAGAGCGGATTATGAGCCCGTCACTCTTGTTCCGATATCTTCAGGCCATGGCTCACTTGCCAACCCCGATCTGTTTGCCGCCTATGCGGCGTGTTGGAGCTGAAAGCAGGATTCGAACCCGCGACATCCGAATTACAAAGACGGCGCTCTACCAACTGAGCTATTCCAGCGAATTTGGTGCCCATGGCCGGCCACAGGACTTCGCGGAGACGGATGTTTCACCGCAAGGGCCGCGCGCCCCGCCATCGGGAAATTCCCGGCGGCAACCTTTCTAAGCAGACATCTTCGATGATTGAATATACCAACTACCTGATTTGGTCGGTTCTTGCAACTGCTTGCGGTTTGAAAGTGCCGTTAACCCCCTGCGAATCCACAAGAGCTGCTGGTCGCCGACGCCACGAAGGTGCTCATAGTCCATGACGGCGATGTTGAAGATGATCTGCTTGACCTGGGGACCGTCCACGCAGCGAAGCAAGATGCCTTCAACCTCCATCATCGCGTTGCTCGCCTTCCGCGCCTTCTGGGTTATCGTCTCGTTCTCTTCGCCGTCATGGCCCTTGATGCTGAAGAGCGATTGTGCGCGGGCGCTAGGCGCAGGCAGGCCGATCAGGCGGCGATACCGTGCGTGGATCTCCGCATACTCATCCCCTGCCTTGCGCTGCTCTTCGGTGAGCCTGCCGTCGAGGAAGATGCGGCCGAGGGTGTAGCCTGCGAACTGGCTCTTGACGATATCGTCTGATGTCTTCTCGTCCCATCCGTCAATGCGGCGGCGGGCGTCGATCGCAACGCTCATTGCCTCGCGCTGTGTTTCGCTGCGCTTGATGTCGCCACTCGGGTAGCGCTCGACATTCGGCTTCCTCGGGCGGCCGGCGCCCTTGTTGCCACGTTGCTTGATCTTGGTTGCTTTGCCGCCCATGCTGATTTCCTCGTTAATCTGCCGCAGAATCTTTTGTCGTCCGGTATTTTTCAGCGATGGCGGCATCCCATAGGCTTGACCACCGTTCAGGCTTCCATATTCCGGCGCTTAAAAGGACCCCGAGAAGCCACCACCAGCCGCTTTGGTCGAGGACGAACGTCACGTATGCAGTACCGCCAAGCGTGAGCGTCTCGTAGAAAATGGCGTACATTAGATAGGAGATGATCTTCATTATCTCGTTCCTCTATTCGATGATTTTGCCGCGGAGTGCCTTAGCGACCATCGCGGCTGAATTGGGTGCCTCGAATTTATCGAGAACGTTTCTCTTGTGCCGCTCCACCGTTGCCGTGGCGCATCCAATGAGCCTACTGATCTCCGCCGATGTCTTTCCGTCCGCAATCCACATCAGGACTTCCTTTTCTCGGGGCGTGATGTGAAAGGCTTCCATATCAATACCCGTCTATGGTGGGTATTCTCGGTAGAGTGACGACCGCACCGGAAAGCGTTGTCCTGGCCACGCGGTCGGGGTGGAATGTCTTCTCCTTCTTCAAGGGCACCGAGATGACGCCGTGAAGCTGATTCTTGCTGACGTAATGGCGTGTCGGCATGCCGAGGGCCATGCCATGGCGCCGAAGCTTGGTGGTGATCGCCTTCCTGCTGACGCCGAGAGACGCGGAAAGATCTGCCAATGTCTGGCTCTTGAGCATGCCCGCGAGATCAATGGCGCTCGGGAGTGGATTGCCGTGGTCGTTCATTCTGCGGCTTCCTTGTTTTGGAGGTCTTGTGCGGCGCTGCGAGGAGCCCACACCTGTTGAATGGCCCAGAACCAACGTGATCCAGCCGGATACTCTCTCCTGTGAACGGCCATGACGAAGGCTTCCTGAGAGATGTTCTCAGCTATGAAGACGAGGTTTTCTCTGGCGATGGTGGCGCGCTGGCGCTGGGCGTGGTCGATCATACCCCACACATCCCCTCGCATTCGTTGATGAAGAAGTTGAGCTGCCCACGGTCCTCGGCGGTCGAAAGATCGACTTCTGCCAAAGGTTTGAGCGATGCATGAATGAATGGCGTACCGCGCAGGAGAACGCGATTATCACGAATGAGACTGTCGAAGGTGACGGCCTCGGCCCACGACGCTGGGTCATTCACTTTCATATCCCGCCACATAGCGTCGGAATGGAACGGGCAGAACGTGCAAGCGCTCTTCGGTGGCATAGGGTATTGCCGCTCTTCCATCCACTTCAGGCAGTCCCGACGAGACATCCTAAGTTCAATCAGCGGCCATCGGTGCTCGACGTAGGGAAGCCGAGACGGCTTCATGCGTGCCGCCTCATCGATCGAAATACCTATCCACTGAACAACGTTGACCGTCTTCGGTCCGCGCTGCCGAGGCTTTAGGCCGATCAGCTCGCGCACCTTTTTCTGGATCGGAATGATCTTGTAATCCTGCGTGCACTGACGGTTGCTGAAACCTTTGGTTCCATTAGGGTTCAGAATGTGGAAAGGTGGCCTGCCGTTCGTCTTGCCGTTCGTCATGTCATCGACGATGTTGCCGGCCGAAACGATATGGACCTGGAACGAAAGCTGCGAACGTAGCCACGTCAAATGATCGTAGACCTTCTTCGGCTCGGCGCAGGTATCAGCGAAGATCGCGCAGTCAGGCTTCGGGCCTATATCTCCACGCTCGGCCATCAGCGCCAGTGTTGTAGACTGAACTCCAGCGCCTAGAGAAAGAATATTCATCATTTCGCCACCGCCAGTTTGATCAGGTTGTTGACGCGCCGATCGCTGGAACCTTCCCAGTCGTCGTTGTTGCGCCGGATGGCATCGCGGATATACTCTTCGCGGCTCTGCTGCCGTGGCATGGGGTTGTTCGGGTCGTGGAAGTTCTTGCCCTTCATGACCCACTCCGCTTTGAAGCCCTGCCAACCTCGGTTCAGGTGCTCTTCTGCTGCGAGGACGGCGTTTCCGGTGGCTTCGTACTCCCGAAGCAAGGATTTCGCGCCACGGGCCGTCAGCGGGCATTTCTTGCCGCGTCGATGGGCTATGATGTCCTTCGCCAGATCTTCCCCGAGCGTTGGGCTGAGGATGTCCATTACTTCCTTTGTCATGTGCGCGCCCTCGTGCGGTTATGCTGCAGCGTTGAACCTGTCTGTCTGATTGCCCCATGAAACCCAGCCTGGGCGTTCGGTGCGAGCGAACAGCTCGAGATATGGGCCAGCGACAAGCCTCTCTATGTCGTCGTATTGCTGGTCTGGTTTTCGGGAATGCTCGCGGCGCGGCGCGATCAGGAGCTTGCGGACTGCAGCTGAAAGCCGCTTCGGTTTGCCCTTCGTGAACAGCAGGCAGAGTTCAGGATTCGCTCGCGTCCAATAGCCGGTTCCCATCGGGAATTGCTTATGGTGGTCATGAGCCATGTCAGCGCCGCGCTTAGACGTCACGCGGCGTTCCTTGGCCCAGACAAAGCCAACGGTCTTGAACTTAAAGCCCCATGCCTGCCCTACTTCCAAGGCTTCGGGCAGCATCGGGTCAACGGCCCACATCAGCAGGACACAGTCCTTTGCCGCCATGTCTCCGACTGGCATTGCCTTGATATCGTCGAGGGCCATTGTTGCGTAGTGGCGTTCTGGGTTGTTTGTGCGTGAAAGGTTGCGCATCTGCTCAGGCGTAAGGATTCCATCCGGAGACCGTCCGCGGCCTTTGGCGCTGAACGTTGCGAAGCGCCATGGCGGATCTGCAAGAATGCATCCAAATTTTCCTGCAGGTAGATCGTTCATTCCGCCCACTCCAGATGAACCTTGACCATGCCGTTCTTCTCGACCGGACCGCGGGGATCGATCGCGATGTTCCACTTGCTATCGTCAATGCCGATCGCCAGCGCGATTCCGTCAGCCGCCGCCTTCATGCTGGCGACGAGGTTATCGAGGTCATAGGCGCGACGGCTTGGCGGGAAGAACGAGTAGCGGACGTTCAGGCTATCGGCTTCGATCTTGCCAATTCCGGCCTCGAGCGTGGTATAGTAGGCGGCGTTCTTCGCTGACTTCTTCGCTCGAGCGAGGGAAGCCCAATGCCCGCGGGCGTTTGGTGACAGGCGACGGTCGGGCCATGGGAGGAAGATTTCTGCCATCATTTACCGCGCCTCCCTGCCGGCAAAGCGGATCAGCTTGCTACGGCGAACCTTCTCGACGTAGGGCTTTGGAAGGGTTTGCTTCGGCGCCGGGAGCGGAATCCCAAGGCTGAGGTTGTTATAGATGTCCGCTTCCTTCTGACCGAGCATATTGGCGATCTCCATCGTGTCGAAGCCGCGGGCGAATAGCTCTCTTGGGGTTAGGGTTGTCATCATTTCCGCCGCCTCGGTGTTCATTGGTGGTTAGGAGCGGGCTACCGCCCAGAAGAGCGCACACAGGACAACCGCTCCCGAGAAGTACTGAGCTGCGTTTGAGAAAGCTTCGGCCCACGTCATCGGGTGGGCTCCGGACGCTTGCCGGCTTCCAGAACGGGAAGGCCGGCTTCTGTCGGGATGTAAATCACGTCACGGCCGTTCTTCTGCCCCGTGTTTTCGAGCATTTCGATATAGCGCCAGCGGAGATAGCCCTCTGGACCGCCCAGACCTTCGGCGATGATCTTGTTCGCCTGGGCAACGCCTTCAGCACGGCGGATTTCTGCTTTTGCGGTGAGATCGGAGGCGTCGAAAGAGGCTTGAGCCTCGCGAACCTTGATCTGCCGATTGCTCTCAGCCTTCGCAAGTTCGGCTTCACCATCCATCCGTTGCGAATAGACGTTGTACATTGGCGCCACATACATGCAGCCGCCGATGCCACCGAATGCCAAAGTGCCGATTACGATAATTCCCGCTGCTACTGCTAAGCCGTCGCTCATTTATTCATCCTTTCGCGTGTTCTTTGGCGGCTTTGACTTTCGCCACCAGAGTTTGAATCTCAGCCATAAGATCTTGATGAGGAGCATCCCCGTACTGCCCTCCTTCCAATTCGTGTTGAGCGTTGAGAAGTTGCCGTTCGCACTCCCGGAGGTATGCGCCCTTGATGCGCCGCAGCAGACCGCCCTCTGCTGTTTTTGCGCGCCCGATCCTGATATTGTTCAGCGTCCAGAATGAAAGCTTGTGTCTGGCGCAAAGACGTTCCAAGGCAGGGAGTGTGTCTCCCCATCCTCTCGTCTCCTTGGCGACCATTTCCCGGACATAATGCCGGGCTTCCGTCGCTGCTGTTGCCGCATTCATGTCGTTCTCCAAATGCTTCTTTTGCAATGTTTCTTTGCACATGCTGCGTTTGATCCTGTGGTTCTCTTGTCTCGTTCGAAGGAGCGCAGAGATGTCCAACAGGAACATTCACATCGATGACGGAGAGGCCATAACCACCTCTGGTAAAGGCCGGCTGGCCTCTCCGTCCGCTCAGCCCGCCGCACAGGGAGCCGAAATTCTAGAATTCCAATTCCAGTCCCGCCGCCGCCATCATCGGGATCTGGAAGATGCAAGCAGCCCGGTTGAGGGGTTTGAGTCGATCGGGCTGCTTGCCGTCCGCCTCGTCGCGTCATGGTCGCGGCCAAGGATAAATTGTTGCCGGTCGGCGGCTTGGGAGGATTAAGGCGCACCGACCGGCGCCGAAGGTCTGCCTGTCAGGGAGGGGTGAGGCTTGCTTCGGAAGGGTTGATAACGGCGATCTCACGGCTTTCCCGGTGCCATAGCTTCCCGGCTGCATCGATGACGTGATAGGCGCCATCGGGGGAATAGCCGCGGATGATGCCGTCGAATTCGGCCTTGGTCCCTACCAGCTTGGAATGGACGGCAGTGCCGAGGGGGAGTTTGCGATCGAGGACGAGGGCGATCATCTCCGCACCTCGCGCTTCTCAACGGCGAAATGGGCTACGAAGCCGTCAGGGTGGCCGTTGTCGTAGTCGAGTTCATCAAGGTTCGGCTCCCGGGGGAACTGCCGGATGTACAAGATGAGCGCCCTTGTCGCGCAGAAAGCCATGTATCCGACGACGATGATGATGAAGATATGTCCCAGAAATTCAGTCATGGCTTGATCTCCTGGATGAAGCGGATTGCCTGTTCCTTGGTGAGCTTCTTCGCCTTTCCGGCCGCCCTGGCAGTGGTTGCGATGAAACCAATAACGGCGCCGGTCCACTGCATCGCAGAGCTATCGAGAGCTATGCCGATGCCGATCAATGACGCGAACAGAGCAAGCGTAGATGCATCGCGCGCCCAGCTTTCGAAAATGCTTTCGGTGATGACGATGAATTTGACTTCGGTTTTCTCAGTCATAGGCTTTCGATCTCCCGACGTTCGTTTGCGAAAGGCTGTAGGGCTTTGATGAGATTGGGGATGTCTTCGCGGGGGATGTAGACGGCGAAGTTGTTGCGGTAGATCTCAACGATGCGGCCGGCAGACGACACGGAGATGGTATGGGTGCCTTCCCTCTTGATGACCTGGGTGTTCATGGCCTCAATCCGCGACCTGTCTGGCGAGTTCGGCATAGGGGTCGTATTCGCGCTGAATACGGACGCGGTATTCGCCAGGCTCAAAAATGAGGGCTTCATGAGTGTCAAAACTACGGAGATGCTTAAGCTCCTTGGGCTCGCGAAGGATCATATGTAGCACCTGCATCCCGGCGGGGGGTCGATCGAGGACGCCGACGACAGTCGACCCAGCTTCCATGTAGTGGACGTGACCGGTCTCCGAGTGACCGATGATCATCATGCCGTTTTCGAGCCCGCGAACAGAATACCCGTCAGGGAGGACATCAGAAGCCGGCACATCACCAATGCGCTCGAAATACAATTCACCTTGAGCTGCAAACTTATTGAAGGACTTGGGCATTATCGCTTCCTTTCTTTTTGAAGCATGAGCGTGGACGACGGTTCGCTGCCTGCAGAACAGGATCGGCCCACCGGCAGTTTTCCGGGTGGTATCCGTCGTTGTTGTCAATTCGGTCTATTGAAAGCTTAGGCTCGTATCCGCTAGCCAAAGCCCATGAGCGGAAAGTTTCGAAGTCATGCCATTCATCGCAAACTGCAATTCCCCTTCCCCCATAGTTTTCATAGCTGATATTTTTGGGGTTCTCGGTCCTGGCGATCATGGATCTCCAGCGCCTAAAAAGCGGATTAGAACTATTTCCATGTCGGCGAGAACTAGCCGCTACCGCATCACGAGTGCCGCACCCGCAGCTAGACGTTTCGCCGGTTTTGAGAGCGGAACCACGCGTCGTGACCGATCGGCCGCAGTCGCAAACACACTCCCATTTGCTATTCTTGTAATTGTCGAGACCTGCGAATGAGACGACCGAAAGCCTTCCAAACCTCTGCCCAGATATATCAAGACGAGGCCTACTCATGTGCGAACCTCCGGTATGGAATAATCTTTTGGCTGGACACCAATCATCCAGGCTTGGGCTTCTATTGCTGTCTTGATGTCGGGAGGAACTCCGATCGCAAACTCGCGGCCGGTTCCACACTGGACGCGGCAGAAGCGCGCCGGTCTGTCGAGGTCTGGCAGATTGACTTCAACGAGCGTTCCGATCAGCGGATCACCGTCAGCGTCGATAACCTTGGCGTCCAACTCGCGAAGGATTTTCGCCCAGCCGACGATTTCGCAGGCAACGCGGCGCTGCTCGATGTTCTGCCATGTCAGGGCTACCTTCGCCGTGATCGAGGACTTGTCCTCAATCCATTCCTTCGGAATTCGGGTTCCATGCCATGCGTAAATCGAGAAGCCATCACGGTATTTGATCGCAGGGCCGTTTTCGCAGTGCAGACGGTTTTCATCGTCACGCTTCAGGATATTCGGCCTATCGGTGATGATTGCGGCACCGGAGAAGAACCATGCCCATCCACACGACTCCGCAATGCGGAGAAGAGGCTCAATCTTTTCCGTATTCGGCAAGTCGGCAACGCGGCGGAAAAACGCCAGCCAAGACATGTAGCCAGCCTCATGCTGGCTATAATAGGCAGCCCTGACCTGATCCCTGACCTGAGCCCTGACCTGATCCCAGACCTGAGCCCTGACCTGATCCCCGACCTGATCCCAGACCTGATCCCTGACCTGATCCCCGACCTGAGCCCAGACCTGATCCCTGACCTGAGCCCCGACCTGAGCCCTGACCTGAGCCCAGACCTGATCCCCGACCTGAGCCCCGACCTGATCCCCGACCTGAGCCCTGACCTGAGCCCTGACCTGATCCCTGACCTGAGCCCTGACCTGATCCCAGACCTGATCCCCGACCTGATCCCAGACCTGATCCCTGACCTGAGCCCCGACCTGATCCCAGACCTGATCCCTGACCTGATCCCTGACCTGAGCCCCGACCTGAGCCCTGACCTGAGCCCAGACCTGATCCCCGACCTGAGCCCCGACCTGATCCCCGACCTGAGCCCCGACCTGATCCCAGACCTGATCCCTGACCTGAGCCCAGACCTGATCCCCGACCTGAGCCCAGACATTATCGTCGAACTTCGTGTTCTTCAGAATCGCGGCGCCTATGGCCCCTTCGTGTGGGGAAGCAAGGCGGATGATGATCTCGGGAGGATCAATGCCGGCGATGGTATATGCGTCCCTGACGGCTTGTTCTGCAGTCTCCCAATCTGCCGGTTCGGTGGAAAGGCCGTGTTTCAGCCATTCTTCGCGGACGACAGGTATTTGGGCTTCTTGCTCAGGAGTGAGCCTTTCGATTTTCTTCGCCATGTATTACCCCTCGGAATTGAATGTGCGGGTTATGCCGCGCTCTCCTGCTCAAAACCTGTCTCGCGTAAGGAGTCCCCATGCCTCGCACAGTCGGGAAAATAAGACACGACGCCGACTGGATCGTGATCTTCGACGAAGGCATCAAGCCGCTGCATGTCGATCTCTTCACCGAGCTCTTCCACGAGGAAGGGCTTGTTCGCATATCGTTCGCAGCTGTGACGCAGCATGGCGATGGAACGAGGAAAGCCGATGTCGTCGTCAGCTTGCGCATGAGCGAGGATTTGGCGTTCAGTCTTTGCCGCGCTCTTAGAGAGCTGCAGGAGGTGAAGTGACATCACGCAGCCTCCGCAAAAATGTCCGGGCGAAGATGCTTCTTGTCGATGCCGGTGATGCGCGAGATAACATCGCAATATTCAGCCGGGACCTTCTGCCACTGGCTGACGGCACCCGGCGTCACGCCGCACTCGCGGGCGATTATCACCTTCTTGCCGCGCGCTATCGCAAAACCAGCGATGGCGCCCTTGCTGCTGACCGTGTTCCCGGCTTGGCGCTCGGCCGCATTCTCCCGTATCCAGGCGAGGAAGTCAGAAGAAGCCGCAAACCATTCGCGATGGCAATGAAGATGCCGCCACCGCTCGTGGATGCTCGCCTCTTCGTTCCTGCCACCGGCCATGACTCCGACCAGTTCGCAAGGAAACGGCGCGTCAGCGGCAACCTTGCGGACCCTCGCCCATGGGTTTTCGGAGAACCCAACCTTTACGCGGCCAGAGCATTCGATGAAGTAGATCACTCTGCAGCCTCCAGCCCCTTGAACATCTTCGGTGCCAGCATGCGGCGATCGATGCCCGTAACCTTTTCGATCTCCAGAACTCGTCGAACCGGCAGTTTGCCGTTTTCCCATCTGAGGACTGTCGATTTATCCACGGCAGGCTTGAACAGCTTGCCGAAGGCTTCGAGGGTCATGCCGCCCCTGGATTCGCGGAATTTGGTGATCGGTGATTTTGCCATGCTGCATAGTTGCATATCTTGCAACCCTGCACAAGGGGGGGCGTTGCATTTTTCGCTAACGCAGAAAATTCAAGCCGATACTATAGTTGCGACATGAGCAACATCACTTCGATTCACGGCAGCAAGGAAACGAAGCGCATCCACTACATCGTTGAGTGGGCCGAGAAGCGTCAGCTCAGCCAGGCCGATATCGTCCGCGAGATCGGAGCAGACAAAAGTCTTGTATCGAGATGGTTCAGCGGGACGAACCCCGGCAAGGAATGGCGGCCGAAGCTGGAGGCGCTATTCGGCGCCGACGAAGGCGGGCTCTACCGTCACCCCGACGACGACTGGCTTGCCAAGTTTTTCAAGGATAGATCCGACGAAGATAAGCGCAAAGCAGTCGAGCTGCTGGAACTGTTCTTTAAGGCTGGGTAGGCGCTGCCTTTTTCCGCACAACCGAAAATAGTAAAGCAATTCGTTTCTTGGGGTCGGGCTCTATTTCGACCCTGATATCCTCGATGTCGGGAATCTCACGCCGAGCCGCATCTTCAAGGATCGAGATGGCGTCTTTCAGCGAAATTTCGCGGCGACCGACCACAGAAACCACTGAAACGCCGCCCAAAAAATCACGCCGAAGCATTTTCCCGCCACCTCTCACCCATAAGAATTAGTGGTTTCGACAATACCGCATCAGTTGCGTTTTTCGATAACAACATTTCGGGAGAGCAGGATTGTTGATTGTCTTGGTTTATTCGTAATGAAGCATATTGCGGCGCGATGTGTGCGTGTTTGTGACAGTTAGATGACGAAGAGAGATTTACCTTTATAAAGCTCATGACCGTTGATGAGCCCTGATCTCCGAACATAGGAGGACTAAGCCCCGCTGATTAAAGCGAGGTTAGCCCCTATGCAGGTAAGTGATCTTGACCGCCGAAGCTGCCCGTCACCCCTTCCGATCTGTTCGACACCAGCGACAGACCTCGACCGCACTTTTTCGTAGCCCCTGGTAGAGCAACGGCGCATCCCCCTTCGGTCTTTAGGAGTGGGGGTTGTATTTCTGCGCGCCCAACGGTATACAGTTACCACTCTGATGTGGCGAGGCCCGCCGCCGACTTCACTTAACCAGACCTCTGAAGCCCAGCCCTGATCCGGCTGGGTTTTCGCGTTTATACGCCTTCTTCTCTCTTTTGCGCAACAGGCTAGTTGCAAGATATTCAACTTTTCTTCGTCGGAGGGGTTGAAGTCGGTTGCAAGATATGCAACATTGTCCTCATCAACCGAGCACGAAGAAGCGCAAGCCGATCTGCTCAAGCCCACGATAAGGACGAGACGATGGCATTCTTCGACGACAGCAAGCACCACCTGATCGAAGTCCTTCACGCTGACGGCCGTTCTGAGCTGTTCTTCGGCTGGGACAATCGCGACGAGCCGGAGTTCACGACCGAGCGCGACCACGCCGTCAAGTACGACCTGACCCACCACCGGGAAGAAGTCCTCACCGACTACGAGCGCCTTTGCACTCTCGGGTTTGACGCTTCGATTGAGACGGTTGGGCGCGGTTCAAGGCACGTCACGGAAGCCGCCGTTTACACCGATGTCTTCAAGCCTCGGCCTGGATTGCTCGCGCTGATCGTGCGCGGGGCCGAGGCCGATGATTGCCTGTCGGCGTCGTTGGTAGCGGCGGAATAGGAGGAACGGACAATGAAACACCGCATCACATTCGAAGTCGATAAGAGCGAACTCTTCGACATGCTCCACAAGATGAATGGAGACTTTTCGTCTCTCGGAGTGCGGCTCGTTGAGCAGCTTCTTCAGAGCGATACAAGCTTTTTAGACGCTCTCGGCATTGGAGTCTATGGCGTCTCTGTCGTGTCTCGGAGCGAGGTTGAAGAGCCTCCGGCTATCTCCCCCACCCACGCTTCATAACCAACCACAGACAAGAGGGAAGACGATGAGCACGATGACGACGCAAGACCAGCTTCGCGATTTGTCGAGGCTCTTCAAGCTGGAAGCAGACGGAGAATACTACAGCGTTGAGATGCGGGACGCAAACTACATAGTCTTACTTGCCCGTACAGCCGCCCGCGAGATCGACGACCTGCAGAAGAAGGCCGCTGCGCTGGAACACTGGCGTCAGGAAGTCGGCAAGCTTCATTCCAAGGTCGCCCGCCTCGAAGATCAGCTTGAAGAGCTTCGCCCTATGCCCATCCCGTTTGAAGGCGGTGCAGCATGACTGACTGCATTGTCAAACAGTTCGGCTGCAGTTGCCCTCCATCCGAATGCCGAGTGCAAGAGCGGGAATATCCTCCGGTCATCATGGCATCCGTCAGAGACATTCTGATCGTGTCGGCTTTTGTCGGCTTCGTGGCAGCGGTCATATTCGCCGTTGGCGCTCGGATGGAGCCAAATCTCAAGATCACCGATCTGGTAAATCAGGAGAATATCGCATGGAAGCGGTAATGCTCAGAACCCGCGTCGATCAGGCTTTGAAGATCAGGGCCGAAGCCCTCCGGTATCTTCGCCGCGGCGATCGTTTCAACCACCGCCTGCTGATGAAGGAGGTTCGCTTACCCCTCCTGCAGGCCCGCCAGTGGAAGGTAAAACAATGACATACCTTTATCTCGACATTGAAACTGTACCAGCACAGACCGACGCCGCAAAGCAGAAAATTGCCGCTTCGGTCAAGCCGCCGGCCCAGATGAAGAAGGCCGAAACAATCGCTGCGTGGGAGAAGGAAAGCCGCGCCGCCGCGGTCGAGGAGGCTATTTCCCGATCCGGCTTGAATGGCGCCTACGGCCATATTTGCTGCATCGGCTATGCCTTCGACGAGGAGAAGGCGAAAAGCCTGTCATGGCCGCTGGACTATTCCGACGAGCGCACGTTGCTATCTGGCTTTGCCGAGATGATGAGCGCGCAGAACCGGATTCCTACCATCGTGGGCCACAACGTCGCCGGCTTCGATGTCCGTTTCATCTGGCAGCGCGCGATGGTCCTTGGCGTTCGCATGCCAGCATGGTTCCCGAAAGACCCGAAGCCATGGAGCCAGGATGTTTTCGACACGATGGCGGCATGGGCTGGCGCGCGCGACACCATCAGCATGTCGAATCTCTGTGACGCCCTCGGCCTGCCAGGCAAAGACGATATCGACGGCTCAATGATCGGCGAGTTGTTCGCCAAGGGTGAGTTCGAGCGCATCGACTCCTACTGCCGTGCCGACATCGAGCGCACCCGTTCCATCCACCGTCGCATGCTCGTAGCATTTGGGGAGGCCGCATAATGTCTGAGAACACAGCACTTTGGGATAAGCTCGGGCGCACCGATCCAGCCCACACCAAGAAGTTCAAACGCGCTGGCGGCTTCTCAGGCACGGCTATTAAGCCGATGTGGTCATATCGCCGTCTGACCGAAGAGTTCGGCCCTTGCGGTACGGGCTGGGGCGTGGAGAAGCCGGACTATAACGTTGTCCCCGGCCATGGCGGGGAAGTCCTAGTCTATTGCACCGTTTCCGGCTGGTATCTCAGCGACGGCGAGAAGAAGCATGTCTATGGCGTCGGCGGCGACAAAGTCGTCACCTACATCAAGGCCAATGAGGAATACAAGAGGCCAGAACGATGGGAAAATGACGACGAAGCTTTCAAGAAGGCTTTCACCGATGCCCTGACGAATGCCTTCAAATTCATTGGCGTCGGCGCTGACGTGCATATGGGCATGTTTGACGACAACAAATATGTCAACACCGTCGCCAAGGAGTTCGAGGAGGACAAAAAGACCCCAGAAGCTCCAAAGCCCATCAGCGCGGCCGAGCAAAAGCGCCAGTTGGCGGCGATCGACGATGATTTGCTTGACGCTCATTCCGAGGTCGACGTTAAGCGCCTAGTTGATATCTGGGCCACCATTGCCGAGCGTGACGGCTGGTCGACAGAATACTGGAACGAGGCACGCCGGCGATTCGCAGCCAAGCGCGCCAGCTTTCCAAAGCCAGTTACCGACGCCGAAGCCCTCCAGCACCCTATGAATGCGTGAGGGTGCCATGGCCAAGAAGTCTTCCGAAGCAGCCCCGATATATTGCGTCAAACGCGGCGAATCCCTTGTCGGGGAGATGCAGTATGACCGCGATCGTATCGCAGCCATGCCTGCCGGCGAGCGCATCAAGGTTGAACTGAGCACCGGTCGCGTCCCAAAACGACTAAGGTTCTACTTTGTCTTCTTGCATAAGATCGTCGAGGCAACAAACTGCTGCCCTAACGAGAGGATTTTGCACAATTTCGTCAAGCTCCGAACCGGATATACTGATGAAGTTCTGGTCGATGGATTGATTTACAAGGTTCCGGCGTCCGTTTCGTTTGAAAACATGGATGAAACTACATTCGGAAAATTTCTCACCAGCGCATTGGCCTTCATCGCTTCCGAATTTGGCATCACCCCTGAGGATGTGGAGAAGGCAGCATGAGCTATTCCGTCGAACCTCGCAACGAAGCCCGAAAGACCTTCGCCGATAGCGGCCTGACGTATGCCGACCTGTCGCGGGAAGATCTCGAATCCCTTCGAGCCGTCCTCGATAAGCACCTGAAAAGTGAAGCCACCATTAAAGGCTATCGGATGAACCAGCGCATTCGGATTGTAGATTGGCCGAATGGTTGGGCGGCGCTCACATGCAGCGCTTATTACTTCGATAAGCGAGAGGCAGTCACATTCGGTTCGGATGGCTTCATCGGCTTTGCCGGATGGGCGGATGACACCAATGTCGCTCCGATACTCGCTGGATTTCACGAGTGGATCTCGGCAACGTCCGAAGCAAAAGCCGATAAACGGGTTCAGATGCTCGAAGCAGGTGCAGCATGACGGATATGATCGAAAAGATGCGTGCAGCCATGGCCACACTCGAAGGTGCTGACGATAATCTTTGCAAGGCGCTGATCATGCTGGCCTCACTGAAGCATATCACCATCATTCCACAGGATGAATTGGTTACGCCGAAGCCAGTCATCATCGTTCCTAAGCGCCTCTACAGCCGCATCAACAAGCTGATCGAGGAGGGGAATGTATGAACCAGAAGATCATTTCTTACACAGTGCGCTATCCCCACGCCCGCGCCACCACCATCCAGTACCTCGCCAAGAGGGAGGAGACCACCAAGCAGCTCATGCGGGAAATCCACGAGGAGCAGCTTAGGCGCACTCCTCGGCCGTGGTGGAAGCGGCTGCGCAATATGTTTGGGAGGGTGTGATGGTAGCGTTTAGCTTTTCCGATAGATTCGTCGATCTCGTTTCGAGCGGTCTGAAGACACAGACGATCAGGCAGACGCGGCGCGCGAAGGTTGGCGATGCAATACAGCTTTATACGGGCTTGAGAACGAAGGCATGCCGAAAGCTGACAGCCGCCGATCCGATTTGCACCTACGTCGGCTATGTCGCGATCCGGCCTGATTATCTGACCGTCGGCGACACCTCGAAACATCCGCGCGACCGAGACGAATTCGCTGCTCTCGACGGCTTCAAGGATTATGCCGACATGCTGGCATGGTTTCAAGAGCGGTATGGGCAGCCTTCATTCATCGGCTATCTGCATCGTTGGGAGTTCCAGTGATGTCTCGGCTCGAATTCTCCCGCAAGACGAAGGCCGCCATCATCGCCCGCGCCGCTGGCAAATGCGAAGCCTGCGAAGCAGCTCTAAAGCCCGGGGGGGGAGAGGTGGATCATATCCTTCCTTGTGCGCTTGGAGGAGAGCCGACGATTGCCAACGGAAGGTTGATCTGCCGGGTATGCCACGCAGGAAAAACGGCAAACGATATTCGAAGCATCCGCAAGGCCGATCGATCCCGCGACAAGGCGACCGGGGCCATTGCTCCCAAGCAGAAGATCCCCGGCCGTGGCTTCCCGATTTCGCAAAAGGCAGCAGCACGCCAGCCCAAACAGCAGTTGCCATACAGGGCGCTGTTCAAGCCAGTAGACGAGAGGAACGTGTGATGACCTCTCGCGCCGTCAAATTTTACGTTGGCCTTCACCAGCCGGCGGATGCACAGCACTTCGATCTCGCCTGCATCAGCATCAAGCGCCTTTGGGGTCGGAAGAAGCCGGTCATCTGCGGCGATGTGTTGGTAGATAGTGGCGCTTTCACTGAACTGTTCTTGCATGGAAGATATCGGCATGGCGTGGAAGAGTACGCCGCCGAACTTTTCCGACTGCACACCTCCGGCGTCATCAAGATAGCTGCTGTTGTCGCTCAGGATTATATGTGCGAGCCGTTCATCCTAGCGAAGACCGACCTGACGATCGCCGAACACCAGCGCCTCACTATCGAACGATACGACGCCCTGGTGGCTGAGCTACATCGTCTGTTCGGCGGGCAGATCCCATTTCACGTCATGCCGGTCCTGCAAGGCTTCGCCCCGCAGGATTACGTCAACCATATTCGCATGTACGGGGGCCGACTCAAACCAGGCATGTGGGTAGGCGTCGGGTCTGTCTGCAAGCGTCAGGGTGATCCACGGTCGATTGTCGCCGTCCTGCAGGCCATCGCATCCGAGCGTCCAGATTTACTTCTGCATGGATTCGGCGTGAAGAAGACAGCGCTTCTGCATGCCGGTGTCAGAATGCTTCTGGCAACGGCTGACAGCATGGCATGGAGCTTCGCAGCTCGGAAGCAGGGCCGCAACGCGAACGACTGGCGCGAGGCGGCTCGCTTTGCCGCAGTCGTCAACGATGCAGCTAACCAAAACCATGAACCATGGCAAATGGAGATGTTCGCATGATCAGATCGTGCAATGCCTTTGTGCCGACCTTCGTCAGCCATAGCACGCCTATCCCGCAATGCTGCCCTGTGTCCGGCAACCCATTGCCAGGGTCGAAGCTGACGGTCTGCTATCGTCCCGATGATGTTGTCTTCCCCGTCGAGGACTTGGCTTCGTTCGTCTCCGAGTATGTGGGAGGCCGAGGCGATGTTCGCGGCATGGAAGAGATGATCCAGGAACTCGCTACCCGTGTTCGCGACATAGTGCGTGTGCCGGTGCGAGCCTACGCCGATCTAATCATCCGGCCGCCGTTTGGAGGCGACCAGCAGACAATGCGCGTCTCAGCGAGGGCTCTCCCATGACCCTCGGCATAACCGAACAACTCACCCCGGAAGAACGCGCTTTCGAAGCCGCCTGGAAAGCCTGCTCAGCATGGGACGGCAAGATCACGAAGCCGGTGCTGCGGAAGGCGATCGCGGCTGCCATCAAGGAGACCAGAGCCGCTGCGCTGGAAGAGGCGGCGAAGCTGATCGAGGAAGGCTTCGATCGTCCCGGCATCGTCAAGAAGCAGGACACTTGCGCTCACGGAAAGTTCGGCTGGGAGGATTGCGAGTCGTGTGCTGCCGCAGCCATCCGCGCTCTCATTCAACCAGTTCAGGAGACCACCCCATGACCAAAGAGACGGAATTGCCGGCTGTGAAGGTGGAGGTCGAAAACGAGCGACTGCGGCACATTGTCAGCGACTGCGCCGCTGCGCTTGTATCGGGGGCTTTTATCTCCCCGAAAGCGTCAGTCGAATTTATGGAGGGACTTCCCAAGGAGATATCGCTTGTAGTCTCTGGCCTCCGGTCCCGCATTGAGGAATTGGAGAAGGCCGTCGCCTATGAGAGCGGCGACCCAGATGCCATCAATGGGCACAGAGCCCTTTTCAAGCGGTTGCATGCCGCCGAATCCAGATGCGAAGATCTGGTGAAGGCGCTTGAGCCTTTCTCGAAGTTCGCGGGCCCGGTATTCGAGCGCAACTTCAATAATGACGATCCTGTTGACACGATCACCGATTCGGATGGTGAGCAGGTCACGCTATTCGCCAGGGACTACTTTGCTGCCCGCGCCGCCCTCGCCTCACATCGCAAGGCAAGCGACGACCTGAAGGAAGCGGAAGGGGTGCGGGGATGACGATCCTTGACGAAGCCATTTCCCCCGCCGCCGCCGTTGCCAAGCTCAACGCTGCAGGCATACAGATATCGGAAAGGACACTTCGCGAGCGAGCCCGCCGACTTGGCGCGTGCCGCCTGCTCGGGAAAACAATGTTCCTCATGCCAGACGATATTGACACAATCATCAACGCCGCCCGCCCGGAGCCGAAAGAATGCCAAACCTCTTCAAGCGAAAAGGCAGCGACAACTGGCACTACGATTTCACGGTGGACGGAAAACGATACCGACCATCTGCTAAAACGACTGACAAGCGGCTCGCGGAAGACATCGCGATCAAACACGAAGAGCGGGTCCGTCGTGCCGCTGTCCATGGCGAAGAGGCAGTCCTAACCTTCCCTGAAGCCGTCGCGGAATATCTGAACGACGGCAAGGACGGCCGGTTCCTGGCGCCTCTAATCAAATATTTCCGCAAATGGAAGGTGAAGGATATTACCGGCCCGGAGATCCGAAAGGCTGCGAAAGCGATCTATCCAGATGCGCAGCCGGCGACATGGAACAGACAGGTAATCACGCCCGCCAGAGCTGTCATCAACCACATAGCAGACGCCAAGGGTTGGCCGAAGATATCGGTCAAGCGCTTCAAGGAAGAGCGGAAGACCCGCGCGGCCGGCAACAAGCAGTGGCTGGACATCTTCTGCAAGACCGCCAAGAAGCTTGACATGCCAGAGACGGCCGCCATTGCCCGCTTCATGTTCGAGACGGCCACGCGCGTCTCTGAAGCCTGCCGCCTGACCTGGGAGCATGTGAGCCTTCAGGAAGGGGTGGCATTCCTTGAGAAGACCAAGACGACGCCGCGCAAGGTGTTCCTGACACGCGCCATGGTGATCGACCTCGCGAATATCCGAAGCCTTCATCCTACGCTCGTCTTTGCCGCGGCAAATCGGTCAACTGTCAAGAAGCGGTTCGACAAGGTGATCAAGGCCGCTGGCCTGGCAAGATTGACCAGCCATGAAATCGGGCGTCACGGCTTCGCTACTGAGATGATCGTTCGCAACGGTGTTGACGTTGCCACGACGGCAGATCACGGCGGCTGGAAGTCGCGCCGGCTGCTGATGGAAACCTATGTCGAGGGGGATGCGGATCGGGAAGTTATCGACCGCGTTTTTGGCAAGAAATGAGCACTTTTGGCGCGCCAGTGACACAGTGCTGTGTCGAAAAGATTTACATTGACAGGAAAAACAAGAATAATCAAATAGTTGAGTTGGTCGGGAGGGGAAATATAAACTCCCTTAGCAGGGGAGCGCCTTCGACCACTCGGCCACCTCTCCGGTGCCGCCTAACTAGGGTGAGCGGTCTGTGAATGCAAGGGTTTTTTGAGTTTTCACCAGAAGAAATGCAGCGGCGGCCTTTCGGCTTTTTACGGCCAGACGAGAACAATCGCTCGTCTGCGCCCGCCTCCAAAAGCTCGGCCGATCGATTCTTCAGGCGCGCACGCCTTGCGGCGCGCGCGCTCGCGGACTCAGCTCAATAGGCTCTTCAGATCGGCTGAGGGGTCGGCGAGGATCGCTCGATTGGGGTTAGTGCCAGATTCCAGCAGTTTTTTGCCGGTCACATAGGCCTTCGCGTCATTGATCGCATCGACAGCGAGCAGCCGGCCTTCCCTGAAGTACCAGATCGAGTGAGCCCCTTCGCGGGCGCCCGGACGCAAAAGCGTGTCGTCATAGCCGAGATTGAAGCCGGCGATCTGCAGCTTGACGTCGTACTGGTCGGACCAGAACCACGGTTTCGGCTCATAGGGCTCATCGCCACCAGCGATGACGGCTGCCGCAGCTTCAGCCTGGTCGACAGCGTTCTGCACCGATTCGAGCCTGATGCGCCCACCCTGCCATGGAAGTGCGGCGCAGTCGCCGGCCGCGAAAATCGCCGAATCGGAGGTGCGGGCGAATTCATCGACGAGGATGCCATTGGCGACATCGAGACCGGCTTCCTTGGCAAGCTGGTCGTTCGGCACGACGCCGATGCCAACGACGACGAAATCGACATCGATGACCGAGTCGTCGGAAAGGGCGGCGCCGCAGACGCGGCCATTCTTGCCGATCAAATGTTTCAGGCCGGTCTTCTCGCGGATCACCACGTCGTGGCTCTCGTGAATGGCGCGCATGAGGTCGGCCGTTTCCTTCGCCGCGACACGCTGCAGGATTCGATCGGCCATTTCGATGACCGTGACCTCGAGGCCACGATGGCGCGCGACGGCCGCAGCCTCGAGGCCGATGTAACCGCCGCCGATGATGAGGACGCGACGACCGGGGCGCATTTCATCGGCCAGCAGATCGGCGTCGCGCTTGTCGCGGGCGACATAGACGCCTTCGAGATCACCGCCGATCGCTGCCGGCAGCCGGCGCGGCGTCGAGCCGGTGGCGAGCACCAGCGTACCATAGTCGAGAACGGAGCCGTCCTGCAGCAGAACTTGCTTGCTGTCCCGCTCGATCTGTTCGGCCCAGGTCGAAAGGCGAAGATCGACGTCGTTATCGGCATACCAGTGTTCCGGGCGGAACAGCAGGCGATCGAAGCTCATTTCGCCGAGCAGATATTTCTTCGAAAGCGGCGGGCGCTGATAGGGGGCTACATCTTCGGCGCCGATGAGCGTGATCGGGCGCGTATCCTTCAAAGCACGCAGTTTGGCCGCCAAGGCGAAACCCGCCTGTCCCGCGCCGATGATCACCACTCTATCCGTCACGATCTCACTCCTGAAACTAGGCTCGACACTTACGCCAAGGCCTATCCCCTGCCCCATGCGCCGTCAACGGAAAGCGGCTTCTTACATTCAGCCGATTTCGATCCAGCGACGCTCGTGGAAGGACTGTGCCATGGCATGCACCGACTTTTCTATCCTGAGACCGTCTTTAAATGTCACGATCGACGACGGCTCGCCTGATATTGCCCGGATCAGCTCGCGGCACTCGATGATCTTCAGATCGTTGAAGCCGAGGCCATGGCCAGGAGCCGGGATGAAGCGATCATAGGGCCGATGGGCAGGCGCCGCCAGTATCTTGCGAAAGCCCTGCTCCGAACCCGGCCCTTCTGCCTGATAGAGTTCGAACTCGTTCATGCGCTCCTGGTCGTAGAGGATCGAGCCTTTCGAGCCGTAAATCTGCAGGGCGATGCGCCCCTTGCGACCCCAGGCGGCGCGATTCGCCATCAACACAGCGGAGATGCCGCCGCCGAGGCGCATCAGCACGTTGGCGGCATCGTGATTTTCGACGGCGCGGCGGCCACCCTCGCTGAGGGGACGGTCGGCATAGGGCTTCACCATATCCGTTATGACGGCCTCGACATGGCCGAAAAGATACCAGAGCAACGACAGCGGGTGCACGGCGAAATCGTCAAGCGCACCATAGCCGGCGGAAAGCTCGCTTTTCCAATAGAAGAAGACGTCGGGATCAGCCATGAAATCCTCGTCCATTTCGACGCGGACATGGTTGACCGTACCGATGGCGCCGTCGCCGACAAGCTTCCTGATGTGCCGCATGACGGGATTCTGAATGTAATTATAGCCGAGAGCGGCAATCTTGCCGGACCGCTCCGCCGTCGCCAGCATGCGCTCGGCATCGGCATAGGCGGGCGCCATCGGCTTCTCACACCAGACATGTTTGCCGGCTTCCAGGGCAGCGACCGCCATTTGGGCATGGAACTGATTGGGCGTGGTGACGGAAACGACGTCGACCTCGGGATCGGCGATCAGCGCCCGCCAGTCTGCCGTTGCCTTTTCGAAGCCGAACTCACCGGCACGGGCCTCGGCAAGCCCGGCATTGGCTTCAGCCAGGTGCACGAGCCGCGGACGCTCGACATCGCCGAACACGGTCTTCACCGCATTCCAGGCCAGTGCATGGCACTTGCCCATATAACCGGTGCCGATCAAACCGATGCCAAGTGGCTTCATTTTCCATCTCCTCCAGAAGTGTGCGCGGATTTTTGGAATATCTGGATCATTTTGGCAAGAGACCGTTGGCAGGCATATGGCCCTCATTCTATCGGTGCGATCGTACAAAACCCTTCAATTACAGGCGATTAAAAACAATTAGGCGCGCCGTTCGAAATCGTCTATGCTCGGCAATATGGAATATTTGTTTCATCCCGTGAGCCGCAAGCATGGATAATGATCCCCAAAGGCACGCGCGCGTGCCGCGCGATTTCGAAAGCCTGCGCAGCACCATCATCGAGCGCAAGGCGAACATGCCGAAGCGGCTGGCGCAGGTCGCCGCCTTCGCGCTCGGCAATCCCGATGAAATCGCCTTTGGCACGACGGCGAGCATCGCGGCCGCCTCCGACGTCCAGCCCTCGACGCTGGTACGCCTCGCGCATCATCTCGGTTATGGAGGCTTTTCCGATCTGCAGAGCATCTTCCGCGAACGGCTGCGCGACCGGACGCTGAGCTATGAAGAGCGGCTCGTCACGCTGGAGCAAACGAGCGGCGACGACGAAGACGCCAATCTGCTCTCCGGCTTCATTGCGGCGGCCAGCCAATCGGTCAACCGGCTGGCGGCGACGGTGCAGAGCGATACGTTCACGAAGGCAGTCAATCTCCTTGCCGGCGCCGACACGATCTATCTGATCGCCAAACGGCGCTCCTACCCGCTGACGGCGCACATGACCTACGCTTTTTCCAAGCTCAATATCCGCCATCAGATCGTCGCCTCGCCGAACGGAGTCGACCCTGAGATGGTGCAGTTCGCAACACCCAGGGATGCGGCGATCGCGGCGAGCTTTTCGCCTTACGCGGCCGACAGCCTCAGCCAGAGCCAGGAACTTGCCGACCGTGGCGTCCCCGTCATCGCCATTACCGATTCGGCCTTCTCGCCCCTCGCTGCCTGCGCCACGCACTGGTTCGAAGTGGCGGAGGCCGATTTTGCCGGCTTCCGCTCGCTGTCGGCCTCGATGGCGCTGACCATGGCGCTGCCGGTCGCCATCGCCGAACGGCGTCGAAAACGTCAGCATTCAAAAGCTGTAAAAGCCAAAATGGAATAAACATTCCGAATTGACAAAATATCGGAACCGATGTTTCATTATTAAAAATTCGCAGGCACTGGAAGCCGCGCAAAATCTAGCGGGAGGACATCATGATACAATCGAATCCGGGATTACAGCCGGAGCCGGCGCTTGATGTAATCACCATCGGCCGCTCCTCGGTCGATCTTTACGGCCAGCAGATCGGTTCGCGACTGGAGGATATCGCCTCTTTCGCCAAATCCGTCGGGGGCTGCCCGTCCAATATCGCCATCGGCACGGCGCGGCTCGGCCTCAAGTCCGGGCTCATCACCCGCGTCGGCGACGAGCAGATGGGACGCTTCATCCGTGAGCAGGCGGCGCGGGAAGGTGTGGCGACGGACGGCATCGTCACCGACAAGGAACGGCTGACAGCGCTGGTGCTGCTTGCGGTCGAGGCCGAAGGCGTGTCGCCGATGATCTTCTATCGCTCCGACTGCGCCGACATGGCGCTCGAGGAAGGCGATATCGACGAGAATTTCATCAAGTCGTCGCGCGCCGTTCTCGTTTCCGGCACGCATTTTTCGCGGCCCAACACCGAGGCCGCGCAGCGCAAGGCGATCCGCATCGCCAAGGAGAACGGCCGCAAGGTGATCTTCGACATCGACTACCGGCCGAATCTCTGGGGCCTTGCCGGCCATGCGGAAGGCTTCGAGCGCTACGTGAAGTCCGACCGCGTCTCTTCGAAGATGAAGGAGACGCTGCCGGATTGCGATCTCATCGTCGGCACCGAAGAAGAAATCCTCATCGCGTCGGGCGCGGACGACGTACTCGGCGCGCTGAAGGAGATCCGACGGCTGACGCCGGCGACCATCGTGCTCAAGCGCGGCGCGATGGGCTGCATCGTTTATGACGGGCCGATCGCCGACGACCTCGAAGCCGGCATCGTCGGCCAGGGCTTCCCGATCGAGGTGTACAACGTGCTCGGCGCCGGCGACGCCTTCATGTCCGGCTTCCTGCGCGGCTTCCTGCGCGATGAGCCGCTGAAGACCTGCGCCACCTGGGCCAATGCCTGCGGCGCCTTCGCCGTCTCCCGACTGCTCTGCTCGCCCGAATATCCGACCTGGGCGGAACTCGACTTCTTCCTGAAGACCGGCAGCAAACATCGGGCGCTGCGCAAGGACGAGGCGATCAACCATATCCATTGGGCATCGACCCGGCGCGGCGAAATCCCGCTTCTGATGGCGCTGGCGATCGACCACCGCTCGCAGCTTGTCAGCGTCGCCGATGAACTCGGCGTCGGCCATGACAAGATCGTCGCCTTCAAGCGGCTCGCCGTCGAAGCCGCCGCTCGCGTTTCGAACGGCCGCGAGGGCTACGGCATGCTGATCGATGAACGTTTCGGCCGCGACGCATTCTTCGATGCGGCGACGAAGAATTTCTCCTGGATCGGCCGGCCTGTCGAACTGCCGGGCTCGAAGCCGCTGCGCTTCGAATTCAGCCAGGATATCGGCTCGCAGCTTGTCGAATGGCCGCTCGACCATTGCATCAAGTGCCTGTGCTTCTACCACCCCGACGATCCGGCCGAATTGAAGACGGAGCAGCAGGAGAAGCTGCGCACGCTTTTCGAGGCCGCGCGCAAAGTCGGTCGCGAGCTGCTGGTGGAAATCATCGCCGGCAAGAACGGCCCGCTCGCCGACGATACGATCGCCACCGCGCTGGAGGAACTCTACGCGCTCGGCATCAAGCCGGACTGGTGGAAGCTGGAGCCGCAGGCTTCCGGCGAAGCCTGGAAGAAGATCGATGCGGTGATCGCCAAAAATGATCCATGGTGCCGTGGTATCGTGCTTCTCGGGCTCGAAGCGCCCGCAGAGGAACTGATCTCCTGTTTCGAGGCGACGCTGGCGGCTCCCTCGGTGAAGGGCTTCGCCGTCGGCCGGACGATCTTTGCCGATCCGGCGCGCGCCTGGCTCTCCGGCGAAATAAACGACGAGGCGGCAATCGCCGACATGGCCAGCCGTTTCCGGCAATTGACAGAGGCCTGGCTTCAGACGCGCGGGCTTCACTGAGAATTAGACCCCTCCCCAACCCCTCCCCACGAGGGGGAGGGACTTAACTTGAGGAATCGCTTCACGCCACAAACGAGCTCTCTTGCGGACGCAACGTTGCGGTGAAATGCGGCGAGCCCCCACGAGTTAGCCCCTCCCTTGTGGGAAGGGGTTGGGGAGGGGAAACCAGACAAAAAGTTAAAAGTTCGGGAGGCCCCGATGGGCAAGACGATACGGTTGACGATGGCGCAGGCCATCGCGCATTTCCTGAAAGTACAGATGACTGTTGTCGACGGCAAAAAGGTGCCGATCTTCGGCGGCGTCTGGGCGATCTTCGGCCACGGCAACGTCGCCGGCATCGGCGAGGCTCTCTATCAGGTGCGCGGGGAATTGACGACCTACCGCGCTCATAACGAACAGGGCATGGCGCATGCCGCGATCGCCTATGCCAAGGCAAATTTCCGCACGCGCTTCATGGCCTGCACGACCTCGATCGGCCCCGGCGCGCTGAACATGGTGACGGCCGCGGGTGTCGCCCATGTCAACCGCATTCCCGTTCTCTTCCTGCCTGGCGACGTCTTCGCCAACCGCGCGCCGGATCCGGTGCTGCAGCAGATCGAGGATTTCGGCGACGGCACCGTGTCGGCCAATGATGCCTTCCGCCCGGTTTCGCGTTACTTCGACCGGATCACCCGGCCGGAGCAGATCATCACGGCGCTAAAGCGGGCCATGCAGGTGCTGACCGATCCGCTCGATTGCGGCCCGGTGACGCTGTCGCTCTGCCAGGACGTTCAGGCCGAGGCCTTCGATTATCCGGAAAGCCTGTTCGAAGAAAAAGTCTGGACGACCCGCCGGCCGCAGCCGGATGCCGACGAACTGGCAAATGCCATCGCCCTTATCAAGGCATCAGAGAAGCCGGTGATCGTTGCCGGCGGCGGCGTGCTCTATTCGCAGGCAACGAAGGAACTCGCGGCCTTTGCCGAAAGCCACGCCATTCCCGTCGTCGTCACTCAGGCCGGCAAGTCGTCGATCAACGAGACCCATCCGCTGGCGCTCGGCTCGGTCGGCGTCACCGGCACATCGGCGGCGAACGCGATCGCCGAAGAGACGGATCTCGTCATCGCCGTCGGCACGCGCTGCCAGGATTTCACGACCGGCTCCTGGGCGCTCTTCAAGAACGACAGCCTGAAGATGGTCGGCCTCAACGTCGCCGCCTATGACGCGGTGAAGCACGACAGCCACCCTGTGGTGGCCGATGCCCGCGAAGGGCTGAAGGCGCTTTCGGCAGGGCTTTCCGGCTGGAAGGCGCCGGCAGCGCTTAGCGAGAAGGCAGTTGCGGAAAAGAAACTCTGGATGGAGGCTGCCACCAAGGCGATGGCGGCGACCAACACCGCCCTGCCCTCCGATGCGCAGGTGATCGGCGCGGTGGCGCGCACTCTCGGCGGCGAGAACACGACAGTGCTTTGCGCCGCAGGCGGTCTGCCCGGCGAGTTGCACAAGCTCTGGCCGGCGACGGCGCCCGGCAGTTATCATATGGAATACGGCTTCTCCTGCATGGGCTACGAGATCGCCGGCGGGCTCGGCGCCAAGATGGCGCGCCCCGAACGGGATGTCGTCGTCATGGTCGGCGACGGTTCCTACATGATGATGAACTCCGAGATCGCGACCTCGGTCATGCTCGGCCTCAAGATCAATATCGTCATGCTCGACAATCGCGGTTATGGTTGCATCAACCGGTTGCAAATGGGGACCGGTGGCGCCAACTTCAACAATCTGCTGAAGGACTCCTATCACGAGGTGATGCCGGAGATCGATTTCCGCGCGCATGCCGAAAGCATGGGCGCCATCGCCGTCAAGGTCAGCTCCATCGCCGAACTCGAGCAGGCGATCGTCGATTCGAGGAAGAATGATCGTACGTCCGTCTTCGTCATCGACACTGATCCCTTGATCACCACTGAGGCCGGCGGCCATTGGTGGGATGTCGCGGTGCCGGAAGTCAGCCCGCGCGAAGAAGTCAACAAGGCGCGCAGGGGTTATGTCGAAGCCCGCGGCTCCCAGCGCATCGGCTGAACAGGTTTAGCCCCATTTTTCCGGAGGAGCGGACCCGCTCCTCCGCAATGTCTTCAAGGAGAATATTGATGAAGGCCAAACTCGGCATGTCGCCCATCGCATGGTGGAACGACGACCTTCCTGAGCTTAGCGACGATGTGTCGCTTGAAGAATGCCTGCGGCAATCGCGCAGTGCCGGTTTCACCGGCATGGAGCAAGGCCGCCGTTTCCCCAGCAACCCGGAGGAGATGCTGCCCATCCTGCGCGCCGCCGACGTGACGCTCTGCGGCGGCTGGTTCTCCGGCACGCTTGTCAATGAGGAGCTTGCCGCCAACAAGGACCGCATCGCGCCGATGATCGAGCTTTTCAAGGCGGTCAATGCGCCCTGCATCGTCTATGGCGAAGTCGGCCGCTCCATACAGGGCGACCGCTCCAAGCCGCTCGCCACCAAGCCGCGCCTCACCGACGACGAGATGAAGGCCTATGCGCGCCGCGTCACCGAATTCGGCGAATGGTGCGCCGAGCAAGGCATGCCGCTCTCTTATCACCACCACATGGCGGCCGTCGTCGAAACCGAGCCGGAGCTTGACGCCTTCATGCGCAATTCGGGCGAAGGTATTCCGCTGCTGCTCGACGCCGGGCATCTGGCCTTTGCCGGCGGCGATGTGCTGCGCGCCATCGACAATCACCACGCCCGCATCAACCACGTCCACGTCAAGGACATTCGCCAATCCGTAGTGGACGGACTCGATCGCAGCCGGCAATCCTTCCTCGACGCCGTAGCGCTCGGCGCCTTCACAGTGCCAGGCGATGGATCACTCGATTTCGGCGCCATCGTCCAGCGCTTCGCCGACCACGGCTATGAAGGCTGGTTCGTCGTCGAGGCCGAACAGGATCCGCGCAAGGCGCCGCCGCAGAAGATGGCCGAGATCGGCCATGCCGAACTAATGCGCGTGATGACGGCGGCTGGTTATACGGTGGAAACGGAAGGTTTCCCGAAGCGGTAACGGAAAGAAGGCCCCTCCCCACCGGTGATGGGTTGAACGAACTGCCGGAGCAAGGAGCCCCCTCATCCGCCCTTCGGGCACCTTTGCCGGGGTTGAGCCACGGGGCTCAACCCGTCCTTCGCCCCCCCAGCGGAGAGGGGGAAACGAGGCAGCGCGGCATACACCTTCTCCCCTCGGGGAGAAGGTGCCGGGAGCCGGATGGGGGGCTGCGCCTATCAACATACGAGGAGAAACACCAATGCCAAACCTCAAGGTGAAACCATCAGGCACGCATGGCTGCGTCACACATGTCACCCCGGAAAGCGCCGGCTGGGCCTATGTCGGGTTCGATCTGCACCGGATCAAACCGGGCGAGACTGTTTCGGGAGAGACCGGCGAGCGCGAGGTCTGCCTGGTCTGGGTCAGCGGCAAAGGCAAGGCTTCGGCCGGCGCGAAGGATTTCGGGACGCTCGGCGATCGGATGAACCCCTTCGACGGGGCTCCGCACGCGCTTTATATCCCGATGGGTTCGAATTGGTCGGTCACGGCGGAAACTGATCTGGAACTCGCCGTCTGCTCGGCGCCCGGCGGCGGCGATTATCAGGCGAAGGCGATCCCGCCCGGTACGCATCCGCAGGTGACGCGCGGCAAGGGCACGAATGTGCGCTACGTCAACAACATCATGCCTGAGGACGATAATTCGGCGCATTCCCTGCTCGTCGTCGAGGTGATCACGCCAGGTGGCCACACCTCCTCCTATCCGCCGCACAAGCACGATCAGGACGACCTGCCGAACGAGAGCTTCCTGGAAGAGACTTACTACCATCGCCTCAATCCACCGCAGGGTTTCGGTTTCCAGCGCGTCTACACCGACGACCGCTCGCTCGACGAGGCCATGGCGATCGAGGACGGCGACGTGACACTGGTGCCGAAGGGTTATCACCCCTGCGCGGCAACGCATGGCTATGATCTCTATTATCTCAATGTCATGGCTGGGCCGAAGCGGATCTGGAAATTCCACAATGCCGCCGAGCACGAATGGCTGCTGAAGGTATAAAGGCCGCGTTCGATCGCTAAATAATCTGACAGCGCCAAACCGTCGATGATGGTTCACTGCCTCCATCCAATGAGGATGGAGGATCATCATGCATAGCTCGAATTTCACGATACCGGCCCGCAATATCCGCTCTTCGCGGCTCATCCGGCCCGGCCTTCTCTCTGCAGTCGGCACGGCGGTCCGCTGGCTGGGGCGCAAGATCGGCGAACGGCGCAACTACAATGCGCTGATGGAACTTTCCGACGCTCAGTTGAAGGATGTCGGCCTCTCCCGGGGGCAGACAGAAAGCGACGTGCACGTTTACAGCCGCTACTGAAACATCAAACTCACTGTGTTACTGTGCCCCTGTGCAGCCTTGTCGGGCTGCCTGCCTGAACCGGATGATACGATGTTGCAGTTTTCAACAGCACTGCTCCTGAAAACGAAGACCGTCACCATTCGTGACGTCGTCTGCAATGGCGAGTGCCGCCACAAGAGCGACGAGGAATGTGCTCACAAGACAAGCCTCGTCTATCCCTATCGCGGCGTCTTCATGCGCCATGTCGGCCGCACGGATACGGTGGCTGAAGCCAATCAGGTGTTGTTCTTCAATGCCGCTCAGGGCTATCGGATCAGTCATCCGATCGCGGGCGGCGATGCCTGTATCGACCTGTCGATCGACGAATCCATGCTGGAAGAGCTGGCGCCGAAGGAGCAGGCGCAGCCCGGCCCGGCCTTTTCCTTCCGCCGCCAGCGCCGGCGGATCGACCCGCGCGCGCAGGCGCTGGTCGCCCTGCTGCGTCACGGTCTTAGGCGCAACGTCGCCGAAACACTCGAGGCGGAAACGCTGGCCCTGACGCTGGTTCGCCGCTCGCTCGGCGAGCGCACGTCGCACGCCGCCGGCGCCAGCCTCGGCCGGCAGAAACTCGTCGACCGGGCAAAGCTGGTGCTTTCCTCCGATCTCGCGCGACGCTGGACGCTTGCGGAAATCGCCTCGGAAGTCGGCGTTTCCCCTGTTTACCTCACCCAGGTCTTCCAGCAGGTCGAGGCCACGCCGCTCTATCGCTATCAGCTGAGGCTGCGGCTTGCCCGGGCGCTCGATCTGCTCGGCCAGTATGACGATCTGACCTCACTCGGCCTCGATCTCGGTTTTTCCAGCCACAGTCATTTCAGCGCCTCTTTCAAACAGGCCTTCGGTCAGACTTCGGCCGAATTTCAGCGCTCGGCGCAACTGCGGCGCCGACCGTAGAGCTTTTCCGAGTTGATCATCGCTAAAGTTTTCGACAGCGATGACGCGGTCTTCGATGCTCTTATGGCGCTGTCCCGATCCAGGGACGATCAATGGAGGATTACCCGATGAAGAAGACCACATGTGCTGCCTGCGACTGCGAACTCGGCGCCGAGATCATCACCGTCAAGCTCGGCGGCAGGACCGTCGAAGTCTGCTGCCAGGAATGCGCCGAGGCATTGAACGAGGCGGAAGCGTCGACGTCGGCCGCTCAGAGCGGCAACGAATAGGGGCAATCGCCGGAGGCCGCGCCGGGAAGGCGCGGCCTCCGCCTCTCAGGCGGGCAGAAGCCCGTATCGCCAGCCGCGGCGTCTGGCATTCTCAGACAGCACCAGCAAGGCAAGCACCACCATGCCTGCCTCGGCAAAGACAGGCACCATCCAGATTCCCTGCTCGCCGAAGACGAAGGGCAGCAGGAAGGTGAGAGGCAGGGTGAGAAGATAGGGTCGCGACAGACCGAAGATCGCCGCGCGCGGCGCATCCCCGATCGACTGAAAATAGGACGACAGGATCAGCATCTGCCCGAAGAGAAAATAGGCGCCGATCGTCCAGGGCAGAATTCGCCTGACCTCGGCGATAATGGCGGGATCGCCAACGAAAACGGCGCCGATGCGACCGGCCAGCAATTCCACCGTGATCTCCACCAGGCTGCAATAGACGAGTGCCGAGAGCATGGCGATCTGCAGGCTTCGGCCGACGCGCAACCCAAGGCCGGCGCCGTGATTGTTGCCGGCGATCGTCTGCAGTGTGATGCTGAGGCCAAGCAGCGGCAGATAGGTGAAGGTCAGGATGCGGGTGATAATGCCGTAGGCGGCAAGGGTGGCGGTATACTCACGCGTGCTCCAGAGCGAGACGTTGACCAGAATCGCGGCCGAGGCAAGCGATATGCCGATGAAACCGAGGCTCATCGGCGCGCCCAAGGCGACGATGCCGCGCCACTCGACAAGGGCGAATGCGGGAGAAGGCCTGAGTGTCGCCGGCCGGCGACAGCGATAGACGAGCACGGCCACGAGACAGATGAACTGCGAGGCGATGGAGCCTGCGGCCGAACCGACCACGCCCCAATGCATCACTGCCATGAACAGCCAGTTGGCGAGGATGTTAAGCAGTGAGGCCGAAAGTGTGACCACCGTCATGAACCCGATCCTGCCTTCACAGCGCAGCCCGTCGAGATGCAGCGACAGGAAGAAACTCACCGGCGTCGAGGCGATCATCGCGCCCATGAAGAGCATGGCGCCGTCGGCCACGGCGGTGTTGCCGGCGGCGCCGGCATCGATGATCCGCCCGCCGAGGGTCCAGTAGACCATGAAGAGAATCACGATGACGGCGAGCGCCAGCGTATGGGCGCCGGAAAATACCCGACGCGCGCCCTGGCGATCGCCGGCACCGAGCCGACGGGCGAGGATGCTTCCCATGCCGTTCGAGACGAGCGATTGCAGGGCGACCAGCAGCATAAGCCCCGGGAAGATCAGGCTGACGGCTGAGAGGGCGTCGGGGCCGACATAGGCCCCCAGGAAATAGGCGTCGACGACAGCAAACAGGCCGTTGACAGTGGTGATCGCGACGATCGGCGCCGCAGTTCTGATGAATACGCCCGGCAGCCAGCCGGTGAGGAAGGCATTGTCATTGGAAGGATCGGCCATGGAGAAATCCCTGCGATATCGGGCGACATCCGCTGCGGCTTGAACAAGCGCATGCATGCGGACAGCCTGGAAAGGATGAGGAGCGATCAGAGATCGAGCACCAAATGAGGCACGCCGTTCGAGGTCTTCCTGGGGGAGACGCCGTCGGCATCGATCTGTGCACTCACGCGTCGACGATAGGCTGAAAAGCTCTCGAAGGTGACCACGTCAACCGCTACATCGAAATGGATGCTGATTCGGTGGAGGCCGCCCGGCAGAGCCGAAAGCGAGAGAATTTCGCCCGTGAACGGCTGATTGAGATAGCGGCCGCGAATATGGGCGCCGACGAAGAGCGGCGTCTTCGTAGCCGCATTGGGTTTTGCCGCCAGAGCCGCAAGCGTATTCCAGTCACGCGCGCCGTGCTGGCGGGCGATCATTTCCAAGGCCGCACCGTGGGTCAGCGCGGTGCCGCGATCGTTCATCGCCTGGCGCAAGCGCTTAGCCTGGGCCTTCAGTTCTTCAATGCCGGGATAGGTCGTCATGGAGTGAGCCTTCGCAAGGCATGCTCTTCGACTGCAAATGGGAGCTCGCATTGCCGTCAGTCAGCATGCACAAGGGGCCGTGACCATGATCACGAGGGCTTCACCATGGATTTTCATCCGCGAGCGGCCGGTGCCTCGAACCGGGGCTTTGTATGCGCGATCGCCGTCGGCATGTCAAGAATGGCGCGACTGCCCGCAGAATTGCGCGAATTTGGAGCAGACCTGGCCGGAATCGATGCGATTTCCAGCGATTCTCAGCAACAGCCTTCAATCTTAACGACGATCTTCAGCAATCGTCAGCACTCTTGCATTATTCTCTGCTTATGATGAGCGGAGGCTAAAAGGGCCTTTCAGATGCACCTCGACACAGAACACCCCAAGCCGGAACGTGCCTACAGGGAGTTTCACCTCGACAGGCCCGGCAATATCATCTTCGTCGGCCATCACCTCAGCACCGGAACCCAGGTGCGCTGCCTGATTCGCACGATCACGCTTGCCGGCGCGGTGCTCGAAGTCAGTCCGAGCCTCGAGATGCCGAGCCATTTCTTTCTCGAAATACTCGGCATCCATGACGAGATCGGCGCCACCGTGGTCAAACGCGAAGAAGAACTGGTGACGATCAGCTTCAACATGCTGCTCAATCCGGAATTCTTGCACCACGTGCTGCGATTGAGCTTCGAAAACTGAGGCCGCCTCCAATCGCCGCCCGATCGGGGCGCGGCCTCCTCGTCTCGCCCCTTCTTGCTGAGAGATGCGCGATGATCGGTATGATCCAGAGAAGTCCGCGCCATTCCGGGCCATCGAGCGGATCGGCCATGGGATCGCGGCGCATCCGGTAATTGCGGGACGCGACTTCGTTGAAGAGAACTACCCAGTTGAGAAGCATTGCCTATCCTCCATCTATTGCTGGAGTAGTTGAGCTAAGCCTTCACGCCTTCGCTATGTAGAGGCATGGAGGAAAGGGGGTTTTCATCCATGAAAGAGGCGAGCTGGGACGATCTGCAGCTTTTCTTCCATGTCGCGACCGGCGGCGGGCTTTCGGCGGCGGCGGCGCGGACGGGGCTCAGTGCGCCGACGATCGGCCGGCGCATGCTGGGGCTCGAACGGCTGACCGGCCGGTCGCTGTTCAACCGCGGCCCCACAGGCTACCTGCTTGCCAAGGACGGCCAGGAGTTGCTCGATCGCGTCCGGCTGATGCAGGATGCGGCGCGGGCGATCTCCGACTGGCGCGGTGAAGTGCTGACGCTGCCGATTGTGTCGACGGTCGTCGACAGCTGGACGTCGCGCTTCATCGCCGACCACCTGGCCAGCGTCTGGACGCCGAAAGACTGCTTTCGCATGTGCTATAAGACTTGTGACGCGAGCGTCGATTTCACCTATCGCGAGGCGCATATCGCCATTCGCCACAGCCGGCCGGATGGCGGCAACGTCGCGATCCGCCGTTCAGTCAAGGTAGCGCATGCGGTTTATCAGGCAGCCGATTATGACGAGAGCAATTGTAACTGGATCTCGCTCGGAACAGATATCGCCATAACACCGGCGGACAAGTGGACTTTCGAACAGCCGGATTATTGGATCACCAGCTGGACGAACACGCCGCATATGCTCTTTTACCTGATCCGAGGGGGCGCCGGCCGCGGCGTGTTGCCCTGTTTCATCGGCGACGAGGAGCGCAAGCTCGTCCGAGCTGGGCCTGTCATCGATGCATTGACCTACGAGGTGTGGATTGTCGCGCATGACGACGAGCGGCAAAGGCCGGAAGTCAGGACGGTCATCGATCGCCTGGCCACACTGTTTGCCGATCATGAGGATCTCTTTGCCGGAGAGAGACCGTTGGTCTGAAGCGAACAAGAACGCGGGCCAGCGGGCCCGCGTTTGCTCACCGGTTGGTTTCATCACGCGGCGAGATGCCGCTCGATATCGTCGATCGGCAGATTGGTATAGTCTTTCGCCAATTCCGCCAATATAGCCGCCTGCGTCCCGGCGCTCAGCGCCGGCCGCAGGGTGCCGAGCGCCTTCGGCGGCGCGATGAGGACGATACGGCGCGCATCCTTTGCCTGCGTCAGCTCGTCCATTCGCTCAGCCACATGTTTCAGAAATTGCGCTTCGGCCTGCTCCTGCCAGCTGGTCTCTTCGACAGCGCTGCGGCTCCATCCATCAGCGGCATGGCTGCGGCCAGGCTTGTCGCTGCCGAGCTCACGATCGGGCTCGTTCGGCTGCGTCAGCGTTTCCAACACCGTCAGGCTCATCAGCTGGGCATCGCCGGCATTCTGCATGATCAGCGCCTTGGCTCCATTGCAGACTACGACCCATGATTTCCCGGGGATTCTGATGTCGGTCATCTTCAACTCCTCGCTGTCGTCATCGAAGCGCCTTGCTTCATCGATCGAAAGCGCGTCGCGATCTTTCAGATTCGCTCCTTGCGCTTTCGGTTTTTGTTTTTACGCATGTCGTTATCGCAAACCGCTGACACTTTTGCGCGACATGCTTTAGGCAGAACGCCCGACCATTGAAAGAGTTCGAGAAAACTGCGCCGAAATCGGTCGGGGAACAATCCGTAATGCATTTTGGCGGGAGAGCCTGCGTTCCGATTCTGAACATTCGGCGTACCGCATGGAAACAAAATTTGAACTCGTTAAAATTGTCTTTTTATATTTGACGAATGTGCAAAACATTCATGTGACCGTGGCTGAAGCAAGATCAGCTTGCTCCAGAGCAAGAACCCCCAATTGTGCCCTGCCTGACGGAGAATGTAAGATGACTATGCTCCGCGCCACACACCTTGCAACGGTCAAATCCGCCATTTACGACCTGCGCTGGGAAGAGTTCAACGTCAAGCGCCCGGCCCGTATCGTCGCCGTCCGGCCGTGCCTCACCGGAGTCTCGATGCGAAGCGCCGAGATCATCGACATATCGCAGGGCGGTGCGACGTTCATCGTCTCGACCACCGCCGGTCTGCCGAAACATTATTATCTCAACATTCTCGGACTAGCCTATCGGATCGGCTGTGCCGAGGTCTACCGCAATAAGGAACGCATCGGCGTGAGGTTCATCAACCTCCTGGACCCCGAGGTTCTGCGCCGCGTCGTGCGCGCCGATTTCCTTGTCGGCAATATGGAAGCGATCGACGCCCGGCGTGCGCCGATGTTTCGGGAGACAAGGCCGGCGGCCAGTCTCGCATAAGTCGTCGATCGAAGGCGAAATTGGCGGCGATTCAAAGCGCTACGCCGTCCCTGCCGCGTTTGAACAGGCGCGCCGGGCTGCTGTGGTTGCGGAATAATCTTGCTTGCCTTGGCCGTGCCCGGGCCTATTGTTGCGCCTGATCTCAACATGTCCGGGAAACCGCTTTCGCATGTCCGCCTTCTCGCGCTTCACGCCCCTCATCAGCGCCCTGCCCTCCACAGTTCCCTTCGTCGGCCCTGAGGCCATCGAACGCCAGCGCGGACGTGCCGTTCTGGCGCGCATCGGCGCCAATGAGAACGGCTTCGGCCCGGCCCCTTCCGTGCTTGCCGCGATGCGCGAAGAGGCACGCGACATCTGGAAATACAACGACCCGGAAAATTTCGCGCTGCGGGAAGCGCTTGGCGCGCATCTCGGTGTGACGTCCGCCAATATCGCCATCGCCGGCGGCATTGACGAATTGCTCGGCCAGATCGTCCGGCTGGTGATAGAGCCGGGGGCGCCCGTTGTTACCTCGCTCGGCGCCTATCCGACATTCAATTTCCATGTCGCCGGTTTTGGCGGCCGCCTGGTGACCGTCCCCTACGCAAACGACCGCGAGGATCTCGACGGGCTGCTCGATGCCGTCAGGCGCGAGAAAGCGCCCCTCGTCTATTTCGCCAATCCCGACAATCCGATGGGAAGCTGGTGGGACGCCGACAGCATCGTCGCTTTCGCCCGGGCGCTGCCCGAGACCACGATGATGGTGCTGGACGAAGCCTACAGCGAAACGGGGCCGGCAAATTCGCTGCCGTCGATCGCTTCGCTCATCAATCTGCCGAACATCGTCCGCACCCGCACCTTTTCCAAGGCCTATGGGCTTGCCGGCTCACGCACCGGCTACGTGATCTCGACCTCAGGCACGGCACAGGCCTTCGACAAGATCCGCAATCATTTCGGCATGAATCGGCTGGCGACCGCCGCAGCGTTGGCCGCGCTCAAGGACCAGGCCTATCTGGCCGAAGTGATCGGGAAGATCCATGCTGCGCGGGAGCGGATCGGCCGCATTGCCCGGGCGAACGGTCTTGAGCCGCTGGCGTCGGCGACGAACTTCGTGGCGATCGATACCGGCCACGACGGCGCCTATGCGCGGGCGATCGTCGATGGCCTTATCGAGCATGGCGTCTTCATCCGCATGCCGGGTGTCGCGCCGCTCAATCGCTGCATCCGCGTCAGCGTCGGGCCTGAGGCTGATATGGCGCTGTTCGAGGAAGCGCTGCCGCAGGTCTTGAAGACACTCGCCTGAGCTGTCATTCCTGTCCGCTCGCCGACATCGGTCGGTCTTCGCCATTTGTCTGGGTGTTGCGTTCAGCTGAGTTCCTGGGCGAGGCCGATCAGAATCCCCTCAGGTCCGCGGATGTAGGAGAGCCGATATGCATCCTTATACTGAACGACCTCTCCTACGAGCTGCGCGCCGCGCCTGCGGAGCCTTTCAAGCGTCTCGTCGATGTCGTCCACTGCGAACATGACGCGGAGGTAGCCGAGGGCGTTGACCGGTGCGTTCCGGTGATCTGCGATGACAGGCGGGGCCAGGAAGCGGGAGAGCTCGAGCCGGCTGTGGCCATCCGGCGTGCGCATCATGGCAATCTCGACGCGCTGATCGCCCAGTCCGGTGATACGTCCGGCCCATTCGCCTTCGACCGTGGCCCTCCCTTCGAATTCGAGGCCGAGTTCGCCAAAGAAATCAATCGCCTCTCCGAGGTCTTCGACGGCGATTCCCACGTTGTCCATTCGCTTGAGCGCCATGTTTTGATCTCCAAGGTGTCGTTGCAATCAACCAGGTCTTGCCTCGTCTAACGAAGGACGTCCGAGGCACGCCAATACCGACAGCTTGGAAAACATCTGTTAAAGCGCCGTGCGTCCTTTTGGACAGGCGGCGCTCCAACACGTCGAGCTGACGTATCGTTCCGTCTGAAACGGCTTCAGATTTTCGGTCGATGCGTCAGTGCACCGTCATCCATTCGCGGGCAGCGCGCAGTGCTTCCACGAGCTGCATCTTGTTCATGGCGGCGGCCACGTCGGCGCGAAGCTCGGCGGCGCGGTCGTTGCCCTTGATCGCGGCGATGTTCAACCACTTGTGGGCGGCAATGAGATCGACGGCGCAGCCGCGGCCGGTCGCATACATCAGACCCATTTCGCAGAAGACATCGGCGCTGTTGTTGTCGCCACCCATGGTGGCCGTTTCAGCATTGTGCATTTCAAAGCGTGCCATCGGTTTTATCCCTGTTAGCCTGTTTACGACTTACCCTGTTTTACCTTCGGGCCCTGCCGTCTATCGCGGCTTTGCGGCCCTTCCGGTCCGGCGGGCTTGCCCCGCTCGTCTGATGGCTTGACTATGCCAAATGGCTTTCAAAAAACGCCTAAAATGCATGATTAATTTGAGACAAACAAACTGCAAACGCTTGGTAAAATTGGGTTTTTGTTAAACATCGGATTCCCTGTGACCTAGGCCTTTTCGCTCAAATTTTACAAAAGATTCAGATTTGGAAATAAACAGATCGTTCATCATGAAATCAGCAGGCGACGGGTTTAAAAGTTCTATGGTCGGCCTTCGGCTGCATTCAGCGAGCGGCGAACGGACAGCCGGCTCTATTTACCTTTACGTTCGCGTCAGTTATTTTCGCGACCGGTCAGAAGACATCAGGGAGGAAAAGATGATCCGCAGTCTCGTTCTTGCCGGCGCTATCGCCGTGATCGCGGGGACAGCCTATGCCGAGGAACCTATCGTCGGCAATTGGAAGACGGCCTCCGGCGAAACGGCGGTGATTGCCGCCTGCGGCGGGAGCTTTTGCGTGACGCTGAAAACCGGCAAATATACCGGCCGCAAGATCGGCACATTTGCCGGGACCGGCGGCAGCTATGCCGGCGAGATCACCGACCCAGCCGCCGACAAGACCTATAGCGGCTCAGGAAAGATTTCCGGCAATTCACTGAAGATGCAGGGCTGCGTGATGAAGATCCTCTGCAAGACGCAGACCTGGACACGGCTCTGACGCGATAAGGCCGACGCAACAATCATCCAAAAACGTAATCATGCCGGCCGAAATGCCGGTATGCCTCGACGTCTTCCAGGCTTGCCGATCCTCATTGCAATCGCCAGACCCCGCCCCGCAAGCTGAACGGCGGATGAACCGGCATCTCAGCACTCGTTCAGCCGAGGTGTGGCAAAACTCATGTCACGGTTAAGTTGCGTATTGGGGGTCCGGGATGAACTTCTATATTCTGGCAAGACGTTTCACAATCATCACTCTGTTCGCGGCGATCTTCGCCGTCACATTTTCGGCGGTCGTCGTGCACAATGGCGGCGGCGGCACGCAGTCGCATTTCGGCGCGAGCTATACCTGCCTGGAGAGAAGCGGAACTTTCTGCGCACCGACGGTGCGGTGACTGACATCAGACTCTTAAGAGAAAAAATCGGATTCCGCCGGCGCGCGTCGTTTGCTTGTCAAAGACAACTCTCTATAATGCGTCATGAACAAACGAATCTCCCCTCTGTCGCCCCTCGACATTTCCTCTCCGCCCCCTTTCCAGCCCGAGAGTTTCGATGATCCCGCCAAGGCCGTCGAGACGCTGACAGCGCTTTACGAACGCAATACGGCGTTCCTGATCAAAAACTTCGCCGAGCTTGCCCAAGGCGCTCCGATCGCCTCGCGCTACCGCGCCTTCTATCCGCAGGTCAGCATCGAGACGACGAGCTTCGGCCATGTCGACTCGCGCCTCTCCTACGGCCACGTCACGGCGCCAGGCATCTACACGACGACGATCACCCGGCCGAAGCTCTTCAAGCATTATCTGAAGCAGCAACTGTCACTGTTGATTAGGAGCCACAATGTTCCGATCGTCGTCTCGGAATCGTCGACGCCGATCCCGCTGCACTTCGCCTTCGGCGAGGGCGCGCATGTGGAAGCATCGGCCTCAGCCTTTGTCGATGTTCCAATGCGCGATATCTTCGACACGCCCGACCTCAACACCACCGACGACGAGATCGCCAACGGCGAATATATCCCGCCGCCGGGCGAGCCCTCGCCGCTTGCGCCATTCACCGCGCAGCGCATCGACTATTCGCTGGCCCGGCTGTCGCATTATACGGCGACGCATGCCGAGCATTTCCAGAATTTCGTGCTGTTTACCAACTACCAGTTCTATATCGACGAATTCTGCAGCTGGGCGCGCAAGCTGATGGCGGAGGGCGGCGACGGTTACACCGCCTTCGTCGAGCCCGGCAACATCGTCACCCTGCCCGGCTCGAGCGCGCCGGAAACGGATGCGACACTTGCCCGCCTGCCGCAGATGCCGGCCTACCATTTGAAGAAGAAGGGTCATGCCGGGATCACCATGATCAATATCGGCGTCGGCCCCTCCAACGCCAAGACGATCACCGACCACGTCGCCGTGCTGCGCCCGCATGCCTGGCTGATGCTCGGCCATTGCGCCGGCCTGCGCAACAGCCAGCGGCTAGGCGATTACGTTCTCGCCCATGCCTATATGCGCGAGGACCATGTTCTCGACGACGACCTGCCGGTCTGGGTGCCGATTCCCGCGCTCGCCGAAGTGCAGGTGGCACTGGAAGCGGCCGTGGCCGAAATCACCGGTTACGAGGGTTTCGAGTTGAAGCGCATCATGCGCACCGGCACCGTCGGCACGATCGACAACCGCAACTGGGAACTGCGCGATCAGCGCGGGCCGGTGAAGCGGCTTTCCCAAGCGCGCGCGATCGCGCTCGACATGGAATCGGCAACGATCGCCGCCAACGGCTTCCGCTTCCGCGTGCCCTACGGCACGCTGCTCTGCGTCTCCGACAAGCCGCTACACGGCGAATTGAAGCTGCCTGGTATGGCGACGGCCTTTTACCGCACGCAGGTGAACCAGCATTTGCAGATCGGTATCCGTGCCGTCCAGAAGCTTGCGGCCATGCCGCCGGAAGCGCTGCATTCGCGCAAACTGCGCAGCTTCTTCGAGACGGCCTTCCAATAGGCCTTTTCTTCACCGGCCGGTCGCAACAGGCGCCGAACTCTGCGCAAGCATTTGCGGTCTGCCGGCGGCAATGTTCAGCCCTGCAATCAACAGGGTGAAGGCGACGAAGACAAAAGCGACGCGCAGAAGGGCCTTCAGCCCACCGCTTTCATCGAATGCCAGCCCGCGCTTCTCATGGCGGCGCGCCCATATCTGGCTTGCCAGCGCGATTTCAAGAATACTCATTGCCATTCTCCTCGACAGGTTTCAACGAAGCCTTGTCGAGCGCTATCTTGCGATTTCGACAGGTGACCGGCACAAAAGATTTGTCCTGACGCTGTCGAAATGCCCGCACCCCATTCGTCCAGAGGTATTGAAACCCTGCAAGGAGGCTGCCCCGCGATGAAATATCTCTGCCAAGTCTGGTTCGATGGCGCGATACTCGACGCCATGACCAAAGAGGAGAAGGCCGAACTCGACGCAAATTCACTGCACTACGACAGGGACCTCGTCGAAAGCGGGCACATGATCGTCGCCCAGGCGCTGCAGCCGCCAACCTCGGCGGTGACGGTTCGGGTGCGCAGCGGCGAGACGTCGGTGACGGATGGCCCATTCGCCGAGACTAAGGAAGCGCTCGGCGGCTTCATTCTGATTGAGGCGAAGGACCTTAACGACGCGATCCGCGTTGCCGCCGGCATTCCACTCGCCAAACTGGGCGCGATCGAGGTGCGGCCAATCCACGAATTCGCAGCTCAATGAGGACAAACCGATGAAATTTCTATGCCAGATCTGGTTCGACACCGAAAAAAGCAAGCTGGTCCCTCAGACCGAATGGGATGCGCTCACACAGGAGTGCATCATCAGCGACAATCGCTGGCGCGAGAGCGGCCATCTGCAGGTGGCGCTCGCCTTGCATGAACCGTCAACAGCGATCACGGTCCGCCTGCGCAATGGCGAAGTCTCAGCGACCGATGGCCCATTTGCCGAAATCAAGGAGCATCTCGGCGGTTTTGTGCTGATCGAGGCAGAAAATATCGAGGAGGCGAAGACGATCGCGTCGAGCTTTCCGATCCTCAAATATTCCTCAATCGAAGTGCGCCCGACTTACGCCATCCAGGATGGGAAATAGCCATGCGTTATATCTGCATGATTTATAACAGCGCCGACACGGATGGCAGGCTGACGCCTGATGAAACCGGTGAACTCATCAAAGCGCATTTCGCTTTCGATGAGGAGCTTCGCCGCGATGGCATCCTGATCCATTCCGATGCCTTGGAGATGCCTGACCAGGCGACGGTGCTGCGCGTTCGAAACAATACGCTCTCCGCCACCGATGGGCCCTATGTCGAGACGAAGGAACACCTCGCCGGCTTCTACGTCATCGAGGCGCCAGATCTCGTAAAGGCGAAAGAGATTGCCGGACGGATCCCTTCGGCGCGTTTCGGCGCGGTCGAGCTCAGGCCCGTGCGGACCCTCACCGCGCCGCAGTGAGGAGGAGCGCCTCTGGAGAGCGTGATCGAAGAGATTTATCGAACCCAGTCGCGCCGGGTGCTGGCGACGCTGATCCGCCTGCTCGGGGATTTCGATCGGGCGGAGGAAGCGCTTCAGGATGCCTTTGCCGCGGCCGCCCGGACATGGCCGACGGATGGCATCCCCGCTAACCCGTTCGCTTGGCTCGTCTCGACCGGACGTTTCAAGGCGATCGACACCATTCGGCGGCGAGCGCGATTCGATGCCTCGCAGCAGCACATCGAGGACAGCCTCTACAGCGTCGACGAAACGGAGATCGGCGATATGGAAGCGATCGAGGACGACATGCTGCGGCTGATCTTCACCTGCTGTCATCCCGCTATCCCCTCCGATGCCCAGACGGCGATGGCGCTTCGGGAAATCTGCGGATTGAGCACCGAAGAGATCGCCCATGCGTTTCTCGTTTCGGCGCCGACGGTCGCCCAGCGGATCGTGCGCGCCAAGAACAGGATACGGGCCGCGAATATCCCCTACGAAGTGCCGGGCCGCGACGCACTGCCTCAGCGGCTCGATCAGGTGCTGCACGTCATCTATCTCGTCTTTAACGAGGGCTATTCCGCCTCATCAGGCGGGGATGTGGTCCGCGCCGACCTGACCGCCGAGGCGATACGGCTGGCGCGGTTGCTTCTGGCGCTGCTGCCGCATCCTGACGCCCGTGGGCTGCTGGCGCTGATGCTGCTGCAGGATTCCCGCCGCCTGGCACGCAGCAACCAGCAGGGATCGCTGGTGCTGCTCGCCGACCAGGACCGTTCGCTCTGGGACCGTGTGAAAATCGCGGAAGGCCTGGCGCTGCTCGCCGAGGCGATGCGGGCGGCAGAGATCGGCGCCTATACGGTGCAGGCGGCGATCGCTGCCGAGCATGCCAGGGCGCCGACGGCCGATGAGACCGACTGGCGGCGGATCGCCTTCTATTACGATCTGCTGCTGGCGGCGCAGCCATCGCCGATCGCGGAACTCAACCGCGCCGTGGCGATCGCTATGGCGGACGGGCCGGCAAAGGGACTGGATCTGATCGATGCCATTCTGGGCCGCCAGGAGCTCACGGCCTATCACCTCGCCCATTCGGCGCGCGCCGATTTCCTGCGCAGGCTCGGCCGCACCGAAGAGGCGATCGCCGCCTATCAGACGGCGCTGTCGCTTTGTCGGCAGGAGCCGGAGCAGGCATTTCTGCGGAAACGGATTTCAGAGCTTGCCGCGGCGCCCGAGCGGCAGTGAGATCGCGGTGCCCGTCAGCGCCGAAACGATGATCAAGAGATGCGCGTTGACGCTTGCCTGCGCCAGCGCGGCCAGAGCCATCCGCTCACCCGATGCTCCGAGCGCAATGGCACCGGCGGTGATGCCGGCCGGATAGGTGCCGACGCCGCCCGGCGCGTGCACCGGCAGGACAGAGGAGAGTTCACCCCCGAGCGCGCCGCCGAAGCTTGCCGCCATCGGCAGCACGCCCATCAGGCCGAGCGCCCATGCGAGCACGATCACCTTCACCAGCCAGTTGACGATGGTCATCGCCCAGGCGCGCGCAAAGGCGGCGGCATCGAGCGGCAGACCGTTTTCGATTTCGACGACGAATTTCTGCGCCTTTTCCGGCAACAGCCTCGCGGCGACCCGCAGAAGCGGCTTGCGTGCAGCGAAGGCCGCGACCGGCAGCAGCAGGAAGCCTGACCAAAGCGACCACGCGACAAGCGCATCGGCCGCAGCGAGCGCAAAGCCGATACCGGCCGCCGCCAGGAGCGCGTGCAGATCGAGCAGCCGCATGACCAGGAGCGCCGAGGTTCCGCGGGCCAGCGGGATGCCGAACTCGGTGCGCATCAACAACGGAAAGCTGGTCTCGCCGGTGCGGAAGGGCAGCATGATATTCAGGAGATTGTGGATCTGCGTGACGCGGAAGAGGATTGCGAACCGGCCCGCCGTTTCCTTGGGAAAATAATCGTAGATGCGCCAGGTGCGCAGGAAATAGGTGCTCGTCAACGCCACGAGCGCACCGATCACCGGGCCTGCCCCGACATCGGCCCATTGGCTGATGATGACGGGCCAACCCCAGAACCATTGCACGAAGAGCGCATAGGCTGCGACAATTGCGACCGTCAGCGCCGTCATGCGATTGCGCATAAACCAGGATTGCTGGCTTTCAACGATCGAACTCTTCATGTAGTAGGCATTCCTCGCTTGGCGTCGGCATGAGCCTCGGCTCCATTGCCAGGCGTTTTAGGAGAAATGAAGGTTGGGCACAACGGCGGAGTTGAAGCCACGGGCGGCGAGATCGCTTCAAGGCCGACAACCGCGGCGGCAGACCGACAAATCACGGCGCCTTGCCGGCTTGACTTGGAGATCGATGTTGGAGCGCATTACCAGAAACATCAGGAGCGCGAGCATTTTTCTGGCAGTCTATTTCCTGCTGAACATCGTGCTCCGCATCGCATTGCCCCATACGCTCGATCTCGACGAGGCGGAACAATCGTTCTACTCGCAATATCTCTTGGCCGGCTACGGCTCGCAGCCGCCCTTCTACAACTGGATCCAATACGCCATCGTTTCGGTGACCGGGATCACGATGTGGGCGCTCTCGGTTCCGAAGAACATCATCCTCTTCGGCTGTTATCTTTTCTATGGGCTGGCCGCCCGCGAGGTGCTGAAGAGCCGTCTGCTCCCGCCTATCGCCATGCTGAGCCTGATTACCCTGCCACAGGTTGGCCTGATGGCGCAGCGCGAACTGACCCACACCGTTGCCCTGCTGTTTGCGACCTCGCTCTTCCTCTTCGGCTTTTTCCGCACACTTCGTCAGCCGACGATCGGGAGCTATCTCGTCGTCGGCATCGCCACCGGCATCGGCCTCATCTCCAAATACAATTTCGCCATCCTGCCGTTTGCCGCCTTCGTCGCAGTCCTGGTGGACCGAAAGTGGCGCAGCCGGCTGTTGGACTGGCGTCTGCTGCCGGCATTCGCAATCGCCATGCTGATCATTCTGCCGCATGCGCTCTGGCTGCCCGATAACCTCGTCAGCGCTTCGGCCCCGACCATGGAGCGGATGACCGCCGAGCACGAGGCCGCCGCTGGCCTTCCCCGTATCGGACAGGGGCTGTTGTCCCTCGCAATCGCCGTCCTCGGCTTCGTCGCATTGCCGATCGTTCTCTTCGCAGCAGCCTTCCGACTGGATTTCTTCCGTGCGTTTTCCGCGTCCAGTCCGATGATCCGGGTCATCGAGCGGATGATGATCGTCAGCCTGATCGCCTTCGCCGGCGTTGTCGTCTTCGCCGGCGCGAGCGATATCCACGAGCGCTGGCTCGACCCGTGCCTGCTCGTCCTGCTGATTTATCTGCTCCTGAAGCTCGAAACCGCGAGCTTCGATCTTTCCGCCGGCCTGGCACGCTTCCGGCCAGTGGTGCCGGTCTTCATGGTCGTCATCCTGGCGATCCTTCTGCTCAGGATCGTCGCCATGCAATATACCGGCGTTTATACGAGAACGAACGTGCCCTTCTCCGGCTACGTGGCCGAACTGACCGCGACCCGCAAGCCGGTTCTCATCGTGGCGGGAACCAAGTTCGTGGCCGGCAACATGAAGCTGGAATTCCCCGACGTTCCCGTCGTGATCCCATTCTTTCCAGGGCCCGGAGTTCCCGAATATGCGGCTGCGAAGGGTCCTGTGCTCGTTGTCTGGCGCGGAGAAACCGCAAATGACCCCACCATTTCTCCCGACTTTGCCGATGATCTCGTGAAATCGGGTATTCATCTGCAGGAGGTGAAGACGCTAACCCTTCCCTATCTTTTCGGTGACGGCAAACATACGTTCTCGATTGGTTATTCCTGGGTGGAAGGCGGCGCGAAGTAGGGTTGCGGCAAGTCGGCCGATTGCGGGGAAAGCGGCATTGCCCGCTGGCAACGGCCGGACACTTCATGTAGTAGGCTTCCGCAAGCGCGGTGGCGGCAGTAAGATTGCAAGGCCGCCCGGCCTTTTGGAGATGCAAAGTTGCAGACAACGCTAGAGCCCATTCGCGGCACGAATGATCCGGTACAATCGCTCGAGCTGTCGCTGGTCGTGCCCGTTTTCAACGAAGAGGAAAGCGTCGGCCCGCTGGTCGAGCGCATCGTTGCGGCGATGGCCGAGTATCCTCATCACTGGGAACTGATCCTCGTCGACGACGGCAGCACGGATGCGACGCTCGTCAACGCCCGCAAATTCGTCGGACGCGAGGGCCTGGCGCTCAGGATCGTCGAGCTGCAGCGTAATTTCGGCCAGACCGCCGCCATGCAGGCCGGCATCGATACCGCCCGCGGCCGGCTGATCGCGACGATGGACGGCGATCTGCAGAACGACCCGAAGGATATTCCTTCGATGGTCTCCGAGCTGGAGCGGCGCCAACTCGACCTCCTGGTCGGCTGGCGCAAGAACCGCAAGGACGGCCTGTTCCTGCGCAAGATCCCGTCCTGGTGCGCCAACTACCTGATCGGCCGCATCACCGGCGTCAAGCTGCATGATTACGGCTGCAGCCTGAAGATCTACCGTGCCTCGATCATCAAGCAGGTGAAGCTGATGGGCGAAATGCACCGCTTCATCCCGGCATGGGTCGCCGGCGTTGTTCCGAGCTCGCGGATCGGCGAGATGGCCGTCACCCACCATGCTCGCGCGCACGGCGTTTCAAAGTACGGCATTTCGCGCACCTTCCGCGTCATCCTCGACCTGCTGTCTGTCATGTTCTTCATGCGCTACAAGGCGCGGCCCGGCCACTTCTTCGGCTCGCTCGGTCTCGGTCTTGGCGCGGTTGCCATGTTGATCCTGCTCTATCTCGGCTTCGACAAGTTCATCCTGGGCAACGATATCGGCACCAGACCCATGCTGATGGTCGGGGTCGTTCTCCTCCTTTCGTCGGTGCAGATGATCACCACCGGCATTCTGGCGGAAATGATCGCACGCACCTATTATCGTGACGATGCCTCCCCGAACTACATCGTCCGGCAGATCTTCGACGATCAAAGCCAAGCGTAAGCCGGCAGCATGATGCTGGACCGCGCGACGAGGACGATCAGAACCGCGGCGCTGCTGCTTGCAGCCTATTTTGTGCTGAACATCGCGCTCAGGCTGGCACTCCCGCACGCGCTGGAACTCGATGAGGCCGAGCAGTCCTTCTTCTCGCAATATCTGCTGGCGGGCTACGGCCCGCAGCCGCCCTTCTACAACTGGATGCAATATGCCGTCGTTTCGGTAACCGGCTTGTCGATGGGCGCCCTTATTATCCCGAAGAACATCCTGCTCTTCCTGTGCTACCTCTTTTACGGCCTTGCCGGGCGCGAGGCACTGAAGGACCAGAAGCTTGCCGCCGTCGCGATGATGGCGCTGATCACCCTGCCCCAGGTTTCCTACATGGCGCAGCAGGATCTGACCCACACGACGGCGCTGCTCTTTGCCAGCTCGCTCTTCCTCTACGGCTTCTTCCGCACGCTCGAGCGGCCCGGCATCGGTAGCTACCTCCTGCTCGGGCTTGCCACCGGCATCGGGCTGATCTCGAAATATAATTTTGCGCTGATGCCCGTCGTGGCGCTGATCGCCATCCTGCCCGATGCCGAATGGCGGCGCCGGGCGCTGGACTGGCGTCTGCTGGCGGCAATCGCCGTCGCGCTCGTCATCGTGTTGCCGCACGCGATCTGGCTGCGGAGCAACCTCGAATTCGCCTCTTCCGATACTCTGGTCAAGATGGCCGCCGGCAATGAACCGGTCGGTGCCTTGCGAATCGGCAAGGGTATTCTTGCCTTTGTCGTCGCCATCATCGCCTTTGCAGCACTGCCCGTCGCAATTTTCGCCGCCGCCTTCCGCCGGGACTTCTTCCGGGCGCTCTCAGCCGGAAACCGCTGGACCGGGATGCTGGAGCGAATGATGCTCGCGAGCCTCGCCGGCATTCTTCTGATCGTGCTGTTCACCGGCTCCACCACGGTGCGTGAACGCTGGCTCGACCCATTCCTGCTGGTGCTGCCGATCTATTTCCTGGCAAAGATGCAGGCGGGCGGGCTCGACCTTTCCGCCGGACTGCGCCGCTTCCGGCCTGTCGTGCCGGTGCTGATGGCCTGCGTCCTGGTCGCGCTCGGCTTCCGCGTCGTCGGCGCCGGGCTGATCGGCACCTATAGCAGGCCAAATGTGCCGATGGCCGATCTCGCGCGCGATATGACACGGCAGGCCGAACCTGTGCTGGTGATCGCCTCGGATACCTATGTCGGCGGCAACATGCGCCTGCAGTTTCCCGACGTGCCCGTGGTGATCCCGGATTTCCCTGCACCCGGTATTCCGGCCTATGCGACGGCAGGCGGGCCGGTGCTCATCGTCTGGCGCGGCAAAAAGACGGCAACGGCCGCGGATGCGGTCATGCCGGAGCGGTTTTCATTGGCGCTGGCGGCGGCAGGTATCGCGCCGCAGGAAGTCGACGCCTTGTCGCTTCCCTATCATTTCGGCCGCCAGGGCGACAATTTCGCTCTCGGTTATGCCTGGGTTCGGCCGGGGGCGAGATAGTTGACCGAGACCAGCCTCCGCGACATCAGATGGATTTTCGTCCTGCTGGCCGCCTATTTCGTCCTTCAGATCGGCGTGCGGCTTGCAACCTCGCATTCGCTCGATCTCGACGAGGCCGAACAGGCCTTCCGCTCGCAATGGCTCGCCGCCGGTTACGGCCCGCAGCCGCCGTTTTACAACTGGCTGCAATATACCGTCTTCCAGTTTACAGGCGTTTCGCTGGCTGCCCTGTCCCTCGTCAAGAACCTCCTGTTATTCAGCTCTTATCTGCTGTACGGCCTGACGGCGCGGCTCGTCCTGCGCGACAAGGCGCTAGTGGCGATCGCAACACTCGGTCTGCTGACCATCCCGCAGATGGTTTTTGAGATGCAGCGGGACCTGACGCACACGGTCGCGGTCTTCTTTTCAGCCAGCATCTTCTTCTACGGTTTCATCCGCAGTCTGAAGCAGCCAAGCCTTGCCTCCTATCTGGTCGCCGGTATCGGCATCGGTTTCGGCCTGCTTGCCAAGTATAATTTCGCCATCCTGCCGGCGGCAGCACTAATTGCCGCCCTGGCGGATCAGCGCCTGCGGCCGCGGATTTTCGATTGGCGGCTGGTGTTGACGGCTGTCGTGGCCCTCGTCATTACCCTGCCGCACCTCTTCTGGCTGAAGGACAATCTCGATTTCGCTACAGCACGCACGCTGGAGAAGATGACCGCGAGCGGCCATGCGAGCTATCCCATGCAGGTCGCCATGGGCATCAGCTCGCTCGCTCTCGCCGTCATCAGCTTTGCCGGATTGACGGTGGCGGTCTTCGCCATGGTGTTCGGCAAGCGCCTTCGCCAGGCGTTTACTGCCGGCTCGGAATGGACGCGACTCGTCGAGCGGATGATGCTCGTCTTCCTGACCGGCATTCTGTTTCTAGTCGTCTTCGGCGGTGCGGCCGGCATCAAGGATCGCTGGCTGGTACCGATGCTTTTCATCCTGCCGCTCTATCTCTGCCTGAAGGTCGAGGCCGCGGGCGTTGAGACCGGCAAGGCTTTCCGGCGCTTCATGCTCGTAGTCGCCGTCATCATGATCGGCGTGCCGGCGATCCTTTACGGCAGCGTCGCGACGGCACGCTTCACCGGTCATTACGAGCGATTGAACAGGCCCTATGCCGCGATGCTGGAAAACCTGCGTCAACAGGCGGAACCGGCGGCAATCCTTGCCGGCGATAGCCTTCTTGCCGGCAATGTCAGGCAGGATATTGCCGGGGTACCGGTCCTCTCCGTCGATTATCCCGGCTTCCGTCCGGATCTGACCGGCCGCCGACCGCTTCTCCTTGTCTGGCTGATACCGAAGGGAGGCAGCGAAGCGCTGCCTCCTGATATGGCGCAATGGCTCCAGACCAATCTCGGCGCCTCCGCGCCTGAGACATCGGCGATCGACGTGCCCTATTTCTACGGCCGCGGCAGGGACAGCTATCGTTTCGGCTATGCCTGGATCAATCAGCCGGCCTGAGCGAAGTCACGACTTCAGCTCCTTCCAGGCCGCGTCCAACGCCAGCCTGGTAATCCTTGCCATATCGTCTACCTCCGCGTGGGTGATGACAAGCGGCGGCGAGGCCAGCATGCGGTCGCCGGTGGCGCGCAGCACGAGGCCGTTCGCCAGTGCATGGTTGCGCACCAACGCGCCGATCTGATCGGGCTTGTCGAAGCGAGTGCGCGTGCTCTTGTCGGCAGTGAGCTGCAGGCCGCCCATGAGGCCAATGCTGGCTGCCTCGCCGACAAGATCGTGTTCGGCGAGCGCCGCCCAGGCCTTGCCGAAATAGGGACCGATATCGTCGCGCACCCGCTCGACCAGTCTTTCCTCCTCGATGATGCGCAGATTTTCGAGTGCGGCGGCGGCGCAGACCGGATGGCCGGAATAGGTGAAGCCGTGATTGAAGTCGCCGACCTCATTGATCAGCACGTCGGCGATGCGGTCGCTGACGAGCACGCCGCCGATCGGCAGATAGCCGGAGGAAAGCCCCTTGGCGATCGGTGCGAGATCCGGCTCGACGTCGAAATGCTGGTGGCCGAACCAGGCGCCCAATCGACCGAAACCGCAGATCACCTCGTCGGTCACCAACAGGATATTGCGCGCCTTGCAGATGCGGTCGATCTCCGGCCAATAGGTCTCAGGTGGGATGATGACGCCGGCAGCCCCTTGCACCGGCTCGGCGACGAAGGCGGCGACATTCTCCTCGCCGAGCTCGTCGATCTTCGCTTCCAGCTCGCGCGCGACTTTGAGGCCGAATTCGGCGGGCGAGAGATCGCCGCCCTCGCCGTACCAATAGGGCTGACCGATATGGACAATACCCGGGATCGGCAGGTCGCCCTGCTCGTGCATGTATTTCATGCCGCCGAGGCTGGCACCGGCAACGGTCGAACCGTGATAGCCGTTCTTCCTCGCGATCACGATGTTCTTCGACGGCTTGCCGACGGCGCTCCAATAGACCCGGGCCATGCGAAACCAGGTGTCGTTCGCTTCCGAACCGGAGCCGGTGAAGAAGATATGGTTGAACCGTTCGCCGGCATGGGACGTAACCTTCTCAGCCAGCAGCGTCGCCGGCGTCGAGCTCGTGCCGAAGAAGGTGTTGTAATAGGGCAACTCGTTCATCTGCGTTGCGACGGCCTCGGTGATCTCCCGGCGGCCATAGCCGATATTGACGCACCAGAGGCCGGCGAAGCCATCTAGATATTTCCTGCCGCGATCGTCGAAGATGTGGCAGCCCTCGCCGCGCTGGATGATGCGCGCGCCTTCGGCATTCAGCTTCTTCATGTCGGCGAAGGGATGCAGGTGGTGCGCGGCGTCGATCGCCGCAAGGTTCGAGGGTGGGTAAGTATCGGGCATGGCTGGTGAAAGACCCTCGCGGATTGAAAGGCTGTTGTCGATGAGATAGGAGCTTGGCCTTGTCCCGGAGGATTTTCAAGGCCATGGCGAGCGACAGGATGGACGGCAAGGCCTGGGGTGGCGACCCGCGTTTCGAAATCCTGATCGTCGGTATGAATGGCGATCTGCGCGGCAAACAGCTGCCGCCGGGCGCAGAAGACAAGGTCTGGGCCGGAGAGATCCGCCTGCCGACCTCGACGCAATCGCTCGACATCTGGGGCGACGACAATGACGATATCACCGGCCTGTCGCTGACGATCGGCGATCCCGATGGCAAGGTACTCCCCGACCGGCGCAGCCTGGCGCCGATGCCCTGGGCACCCGAGGGCTCGATGCAAGTGCTCGCCAGCATGCATGAATTCGACGGCAGCCCCAGCTTCATGGACCCGCGTGCCATCCTCGCTTCTGTATTGGAGCGCTATGCGGCGCGGGGATTGACGCCTGTGGTGGCGACCGAGCTGGAATTCTACGTGATGTCGGGAGACTGGCGTGAGACCGGTCGCCCCTGCCCGCCCGAAGGCCTCACCTATCGCGGTGAGCCGAACGGTTTCCAGCTTTACGACATGAGCGCCGTCGACGCACTCGACGACTATCTCGGGACGCTGAGGGCCTATGCGAAGGCGCAGGGGCTGCCGGCGGAAGCGACGACGGCGGAGTTCGGTCCCGGCCAGTTCGAGATAAACCTGCTGCACCGCCCCGATGCGCTGGCGGCCGCCGACGACTGCCTCTACCTTAAGCGCATCGCCGAACAGGCGGCGCGCCGGCACGGGCTGAAATCGACCTGCATGGCCAAGCCCTATTCCGACCATGCCGGCTCCGGCCTGCATGTGCATGCAAGCGTCATCGACCGGCAAGGCCGCAACATCCTCGATGCCAAGGGCGGCGAGCCGAAGCGGCTCAAATCGGTTGCTGCCGCGCTGCTCAACAGCATGCGCGAAGCGCAGCTGATCTTCGCCCCCTTCGCCAATTCCTACCGCCGCTTCCAGCCGGGCTCGTTCGCACCCGTCGATCTCACCTGGGGCAGCGGCCATCGCGGCACGGCGATCCGCATACCCGACAAGGACGGGCCGGCCGCCCGTATCGAGCATCGTGTCGCCGGCGCCGATGCCAATCCCTATCTGCTGCTCGCGGCAATCCTCGGCGGCATGCTCACCGGTCTCGAACACGAACTCGACCCTGGCGAGGAGACGACGCCCTCGCATACGCCTGCGAATACCACACGGCTGACGCATGATTTCCTCAGCGCCGTCGAGGCTTTCCGCACCTCGCCGCTCATCACCGATATTTTCGGCGCGCGTTATCAGGCGCTCTATGGCGACACAAAGCGCAAGGAAGCGCTTGCGCATCTGCGCACCGTCTCGGATTTCGACTATCGCACCTATTTGCCGCGGCTCTGAAATTTTCAGCGGCCGGTTTACGCGGCGGGCTCGCGGCGTTCATCGGCATTCACCTGCGCGGCGAGACCCTGTTTGACAAGAACCTTCAACTCGCCCGGATGCAGCCGGATCGAGACGTCGCGTTCGAGCGGCAGCAGCTCGCCGTCCATGACGCAATTGGCCTTGGAGCGCAACTTCGGGAAATGCAGCTGCACCTCGGCCGGGTGCATCACCATGACATCGGCGTTCTCGCGGACCTTGCCGCGCAGCATGTCGACGGCAAGGCGGGCGACACCGAGGGGTTTTAGCGGATTTGCAGTATAAAAGCCGAGTTCGCCGCTTCTCAGATTGTCGGCGTAGAGCAGCGGATTCTCGCCGAAGGGATTGTTGGAGACCGAAATCGCCGACACCCTGCGGCGTTCGCGCATGCCGGCCGCCTGGAACTCGACCTCGAATTCCGGCGGATTGAAGATGACGCCCAAGGCCGCTTTCGTGCTCGCCCGTATTTTGCCCAATCGGGAGCGATAGCTGTAGGCGTTGCGGTAGCGAACCATCCGAGCATGCAGACCGGCGGAAAACTGGTGAATGAAGGGCCGGCCGTTGGCGCTGGCAATATCGACATTATCGATCTCGCCGGAGGCAAGCACATCGAGCGCCTGCCAGATATCGAGCGGCACGCGCAGCGAGCGGGCAAAGAGGTTCATCGTGCCGGCGGGTACGACGCCGAGCGCGACGCCGTTTTTCCAGGCGATCGATGCCGCCGCCGAAATCGTTCCATCGCCGCCGCCGGCCACGATCCCGTCGATATCGTCGCGCTTGGCCGCCCGCTCCATGGCGGGAATGATCTCCTTTCCGGAGAAGACGATGGCGTCGAAATCGTGCCCGGCGTCGCGGAATGCTTCTTCCGCCCTCTTTTCGTAGGCCAGCATGTCGGTGGTCCGGAAGGTGCCACCGTCGCGATTGAAAAAGCCTACAAACTTCATAAGGGCTCCCGTCCCTGGCGCGGAAACAATACTGCCTTTGCTCCTGAGATGGTTGCGGTATCGGCGATTTCAAGCGCGGCCGCTTTTCCTAAGAAGCAGCTGAAATGCAATATTGCAACTGACATATGCACATAGCAGGACGCTGCACTGCAGAAAACGCACTCGACGCCAGCCGATGCGTTCGGGATAGATGAGGAATATCGGAGATACGTATCTCCGCCTCCCGCCATTCGAATGATCGGCCCGCAGCCGCGCTTGCGCCAGCGGCCATCGCCAAGCCAAAACCGCATCGAGGAACTCTCGTGAGTGAGATTACCGTCAATGATTCCATCGACAGCCAGGATGAAGCGCTGCCGTCGGCAACGACCGTGGCGCTGGTGCAACTGGCGCTCGCCTGTGGCGGCTTCGGCATCGGCACCGGCGAATTCGCGATCATGGGGCTCTTGCCCAATGTCGCCGCCACCTTCTCGGTGACGACGCCGCAGGCCGGCTACGTCATCAGCGCCTATGCGCTCGGTGTCGTCGTCGGCGCGCCCGTCATCGCCGTGCTCGCGGCGAAAATGGCACGCCGCACGCTGCTGCTGACACTGATGCTGATTTTTGCCGCCGGCAATATATCAAGCGCCATGGCGCCGACCTTCGAGACTTTCACCCTGCTGCGCTTCGTCAGCGGCCTGCCGCATGGCGCCTATTTCGGCGTGGCGGCGCTTGTCGCCGCCTCGATGGTGCCGGTGCATCGGCGCGCCCGAGCGGTCGGCCGCGTCATGCTCGGCCTGACGGTTGCGACACTTCTCGGCACGCCCTTGACGACATTTTTCGGACAGTCGCTCGACTGGCAGGTAGCGTTTTTCTCCGTCGGCGTGCTCGGCCTGCTGACGGTGACGCTGATCTGGTTCTACGTACCCAAGGACCGGGTTTCCGAAGAAGCGAGTTTCGCACGCGAACTCGGCGCCTTCCGCCGACCGCAGGTCTGGCTGACGCTCGGGATTGCTGCCGTCGGCTATGGCGGTATGTTCGCCATGTTCAGCTATATCGCCTCGACGACGACCGAAGTGGCGATGTTGCCGGAAACGGCCGTTCCGATCATGCTGGTGCTCTTCGGCGTCGGCATGAATGCCGGCAATTTCATCGGCTCGTGGCTCGCCGACAAGTCGCTGCTCGGAACGATCGGCGGCTCGCTCGTCTATAATATCGTCGTGCTGACCACCTTCTCGCTGACCGCCGCCAACCCCTATATGCTCGGCCTTTCGGTCTTCCTCGTCGGCTGCGGTTTTGCCGCCGGCCCGGCGCTGCAGACGCGGCTGATGGATGTCGCCGCCGATGCGCAGACGCTGGCCGCAGCTTCCAACCATTCCGCCTTCAACATCGCCAATGCGATCGGCGCCTGGCTCGGCGGCCTCGTCATCGCCTCGGGTTACGGCTTTGCGGCCACCGGCTATGTCGGCGCGGCACTCTCCTTCCTCGGCCTCTTCGTCTTCGCAGCCTCAGCCCGCCTGGAGAGCCGCACCCGCAGCACGCAGGCGGCGTGACCGATCTTCGCTGCAACGCGTGCAGGTGCGACATTCTGGCGTTAAGCATTTAGCCGGCTTGACTTTTTCCGCGTTCGGCACCACGTAGCATGCACGTGGACGGCACCTGTCAGCCACGGATTTCAACGGAGTCATCTTAGCGATGCCAAGCGACAGTAGCAGTCGATTGCCTTTGCCGTACGCGGCCGCCCTCGTGCGCTGACCGACTCCTGTCGGCTCGCCCGATCGGACGCTACGGCGGATCGACGGAAAGGCGAGCCTCATGAATATCAATCGCTTCCCTCTTCGGGCAGGCCATGCCGCCCGTGCCTTCATCAACAATAGCCGCGGCGCCACGATCGCCGAACGCGTCGACGCGTTGAACGCGCTTAGCATCCAGGACGCCGGACGGGTGCTGTCCGGCATGCCGCTCGACTATGCCGTCAACATCCTCGACCGGCCGGAGCTTCGCAACGCCGCACAGATCCTGGCGCTGATCAGCGCCGAGGACGCCGCACGGCTGCTGCATGGCATGTCCAACGACCGCGTCGCCGACGTGCTGCTCGAACTCGACGGCGAGACCCGCGCCCGGCTGTTCTCCAGCCTCGACGAGCCGGTGCGCGTCTCTATCCAGCATCTGATGGGCTATCCGCCGCGCACGGCCGGCAGCATCATGACGACGGAATTCGTCAGCGTGCCGGATAGCTGGACCGTTGCCCAGACGCTCGATCATGTGCGCCAGGTCGAACGTTCGCGCGAAACCGTCTACGCCATCTACGTGCTCGACGAGGTTAGCCATGCTCTGATGCACGTGGTGACGCTGCGTCGCCTGATCACCGGCGAGCCGGATGCCTCCATCCTCACGGTCGCTCAAAAAGGCGCTCCGGTTTCGGCCGATCCGCTGATGAAGCAGGAGGACGTCGCCCGGCTGATCCGCAAGCACGACCTGCTCGCCTTGCCTGTCATCGACGAACATGGGCAGGTGCTCGGCATAGTCACCGTCGACGACGTGATCGACACGATGATATCGGACACCACGGAAGCGGCCCAGAGGTTCGGCGGCATGGAGGCGCTCGGCCAGCCCTACATGAAGATCGGCTTTGCCGGCATGATCCGCAAGCGCGCAGGCTGGCTCGCCGCCCTCTTCCTCGGCGAGATGCTGACGGCGAGCGCCATGCAGCACTTCGAAGGCGAGCTGGAAAAGGCCGTCGTGCTGACCCTGTTCATCCCACTGATCATGAGCTCCGGCGGCAATTCCGGTTCGCAGGCGACCTCGCTGATCATCCGCGCCCTTGCACTCGGCGAGCTGAAGCTTTCGGACTGGTGGAAGGTGCTGTTCCGCGAATTGCCGACCGGCATCGTGCTCGGCGCGATCCTCGGCCTCGTCGGCTTCATCCGCATCGTTTTCTGGCAGTCAGCCGGGCTCTATGATTACGGCCCGCATTGGCAGATGGTCGCCATCACGGTGTTTGCCGCCCTGATCGGAATCGTCACCTTCGGCTCGATCTGCGGCTCGATGCTGCCCTTCATGCTGCAGAAGTTGCGGCTCGATCCGGCCAGCGCCTCGGCCCCCTTCGTCGCCACGCTGGTCGACGTCACCGGACTTGTCATCTACTTCTCGGTGGCGCTGCTTATCCTCAGTGGGACGCTGCTGTAGAGCAAAAAGCCCCTCATCCTAGCCCTCCCCGTTCTGACGCGGAGAGGGGACGTGCCTTGCGAGAGGCCTATGGAGGCTGAGAGGTCGCGACCTATCCCCTTCTCCCCGCGTGCGGGGGAGAAGGTGCCGGCAGGCGGATGAGGGGGCGGGCTCGAGGTCCGAGCAGAGAAAAAAGTATTGTTCGTCAACAAACTGCCAGCAAACCGAGGGAAATTATCTCACCTCTGGCAGCTTCAGCGGCCCATGCGTCTTGATGCTGCGGATGGCGAAGTTCGAGCGGATGTCGCTGACATTCGGCAAGGTCAACAGCGTGTCCGTCAGAAGTCGTTCATAGGCAGCGAGATCCTCCACCACCACTTCTGCCAGAAAGTCGGCGGTACCCGAAATCAGGAAACACGAGACGATCTCGGGGATGGCGAGCAGCGCCTTCTGCTGCGCCTCGGAATTTTCGCGGCTGTGATGCACCACCTTGAACTCGACGAAGACCGTCAGGCCGAGACCGACCTCCTTGCGGTCGATATCGGCGGTGTAGCCGCGGATGATACCGGAGCGTTCGAGATTACGAATGCGGCGCAGGCAGGGTGACGGTGAGAGATTCACCTTCTCGGCGATCTCGACATTGGTGGCGCGGGCATCCTCCTGCAGGCATTTCAGGATGGCAATATCGAATTTATCGAGATTTGGCATTTTCGCGATATCCATAGGCATAATTTGGCAGAAGATTGCGTATACCACGATTTTCAAGCCACAGATAGCAAGGACATGCCCCGGCCTCCGGCGCTAATCTCTTCCTCAACCGGACAAGATCCGGATGGAGGAAAGGATTGGAACGATGAGCACGATCGCATTTTCAAACGACAAGTCACCTTCGCAGACGCTCGGTTATGCCGCCGGCAGCATCACCGTCTTGATCTGGGCGACCTGGTTTCTGGCGACCCGCCACAGCGCCGCGACGTCGCTCGGCTCGATCGATATCGGCCTCATCCGCTACGGCATTCCGGCGCTTGCGCTTTCGCCCGTCTGGCTTCGCATCGGTCTGCTGCCGAAGGGCGTGCCGCTCTATCTGCTGGCGGTCATGGTCGCCGGCTGCGGCGCGGTCTTCTTTCTGGTGACGACGCTTGCCATTCACTCCACACCGGCGGCCTCCTCCGGCATCCTGCTCGGCGGCTCGATGCCGCTTGCCACCGCACTGATCGGCATTGTGCTGTTTCGGGAACGGCCGGATGTCACGCGCCTCGCCGGGCTGGCCGCCATAGTCGGCGGGGTCCTGATCCTGCTTGCCCGCAGCCTTGCCGATGCCTCCCTGCCCTGGACAAGCTTTGTCATGCTGCCGGCCGGCGCCGTGCTCTGGGCAAGCTACACCCATGCCTTCCGCCGCTCGGGTCTGACGGCCATTCAGGCGAGCGCACTGATTGCCGTCTGGTCCTTCCTGATCATGGCCGTGCTCGCACTCGTCTTCGGTATCTCGCTGCCGCAGGCCCCGCTTCCGGAAATCGGCCTGCAGGTCTTGAGCCAGGGCATTCTGTCGGGCCTCGTCGCCATGGTCGCCTATGGCACGGCCGTTCGTACCCTCGGCGGAACACAGGCCGCCGCCTTCACGGCGCTGACGCCCGTTCTTGCCACGCTCGGCGGCGGCCTCCTGCTTGGGGAAGCAATCGGCGTTGCCGAAATCAGCGCCGCCGTGATCACCGGCATCGGCGTCGCACTTTCGACGGGGATTGCCGCGCGACGCTGACCGTCAGCCGCGACCGGCAATACGAAGCCGCCGACAGCCATTGCTGCGGCGGCTTTTCAGTGTGTTCTCGGTCGTTCAGGCCTGGATGACGACGACCCTGGCGCCGACCTCGACGCGGCTATAGAGGTCGATCACATCGTGGTTCATCATGCGGATACAGCCGCTCGACATGGCGAGACCGATCGATTCCGGCTGATTGGTGCCGTGAATGCGGAAATGCGTGTCGTTGCCGCCGCGATAGAGATACATCGCCCGCGCGCCGAGCGGGTTGTTCGGGCCGCCCGGCATGCCGCCCGCAAGCCTGCGATAGCGTTCCTCGCGGCGCTGCATGTTTTCCGTCGGCGTCCAGCTCGGCCACTCGGCCTTGCGCCCGATATAGGCGTTGCCGGCAAATGCAAGTCCCTCGCGGCCGACACCGACGCCATATCGCATCGCCCTGTTGTCACCGAGGACGTAGTAGGCGCGACGCGCCGGCGTGTCGATGACGATCGTGCCCGGCGCATGCGCGCTTTCATAGGCCACTTCCTGGCGGCGAAGTTCCGGCTTGATCTTGTCGATCGGCACCTGCCTCAGCGGAAACTTTTCATCCGGAAGCGCGGCATAATTCGTCTGGCTGTTCAAGCCGGTCGAGGAGCAGCCGGCGACGAAGAGCGGCAAAGCGATCAGAAAACCCCGGCGGGAGATCGTCATGAATGTGTCCTTAGCGCGTCAACAAGATGTCGCAAGCTAAGGAATTTATGGTTAACGAACGGCTAACAGCAGCCGCCGAAAGGCGATCACGAAGACGTCAGCGGTCGAAATAACCGCCGATGTCCGGCGCTCCACCTCACATATTCGGATAGACTGGCCCCTCGCCGCCCTGCGGCGGCACCCAGTTGATGTTCTGGTTGGGGTCCTTGATGTCGCAGGTCTTGCAGTGCACGCAGTTCTGGGCGTTGATGACGAAGGTCTTGTCGCCATCCTTCTCCACCCATTCGTAAACGCCGGCCGGACAGTAGCGGGTCGACGGGCCGGCATAGACGCCGAGTTCGGAGCTCTTCTGCAGCCCCATGTCCTTGACCTGCAGATGCACCGGCTGGTCTTCCTCGTGATTGGTGTTCGACAGGAACACCGACGACAGGCGGTCGAAGGTCAGGACGCCATCCGGCTTGGGATAGGCGATCGGCTGGTGATTGGCGGCCGGCTCCAGCGACTGCGCATCGGTCTTGCCGTGACCAAGCGTACCGAAGAAGGAAAATCCGAACAGCGTGTTGGTCCACATGTCGAGGCCGCCAAGTGCCACGCCAATCGCGGTGCCGAACTTCGACCACAGCGGCTTGACGTTGCGCACCCGCTTCAGATCCTTGCCGATGTCGCCTTTGCGCCATTCATTCTCGATCTCGACAACCTCGTCGTGGCTGCGGCCGGATGCGATCGCCGCCGCCACCCTCTCGGCCGCCAGCATGCCCGACAGCACCGCATTATGGCTGCCCTTGATGCGCGGCACGTTGACGAGGCCGGCCGAACAGCCGATCAGCGCGCCGCCGGGGAAGGAAAGCTTCGGCACCGACTGATAACCGCCCTCGGTGATCGCACGCGCCCCATAGGACAGCCGCTTGCCGCCCTCGAAGGTTCCCCGGATCGCCGGATGCGTCTTGAAGCGCTGGAACTCCTCGAAGGGATAGAGATAGGGGTTTTTGTAATTGAGGTGGACGACGAAGCCGACCGCCACCAGATTGTCTTCGAGGTGGTAGAGGAAGGAACCGCCGCCGGTCTTCATGCCGAGCGGCCAGCCGAAGGAGTGCTGCACCAGGCCCCGCCTGTGATTCTCGGGCTTCACCTGCCAGAGCTCCTTGATGCCGATGCCGAATTTCTGCGGCTCGCGATCCTTCTGCAGATCGAACCTGGCGATCAGCTGCTTGGCGAGCGAACCGCGCACGCCTTCACCGATCAGCGTATATTTGCCGCGCAGCTCCATGCCGCGGGTGTAGTTCGGGCCGGGCTCGCCGTTCTTCTCGATGCCCATGTCGCCGGTGGCGACGCCGATAACCCCACCCTTGTCGTCATAGAGCACTTCGGTTGCGGCAAAGCCCGGATAGATCTCGACGCCGAGCTCCTCCGCCTTGCCGGCCAGCCAGCGACAGACGTTGCCGAGCGACACGATGTAGTTGCCGTGATTGTTCATCAAGGGCGGCATCAACACATTCGGCAGACGGATCGAGCCGGCCGGGCCGAGCACCAGGAAGTGATCTGCGGTCACCTCGGTCTTGAAGGGATGATCGGCTTCCTCGCGCCAGCCGGGCAGCAGCCGGTCGATGCCGACCGGATCGACGACGGCGCCGGACAGGATATGGGCGCCGACCTCCGCGCCCTTTTCCAAGACCACGACCGACAGTTCCGGATCGACCTGCTTCAGCCGGATCGCCGCCGCCAGACCGGCAGGACCGGCGCCGACGATCACAACGTCGAATTCCATGCTCTCGCGTTCGGGCAGCTCAGTCGTCTCGGTCATTCATTCGTCTCCGCTCGGCCAGTGGCCATCATCCCATGGCCACTGTCTTGTCAAAACCGCGACGCATTGTCGAGCCGGGATGCGACAGCCAATCCTCAATTCGCACAAAGACATTTCTGCCGATACGAGAGTTACAATAACGCTTACGTTAACGTCAATTGCGAAACCAGCGAGACCCAACCCTCCCTTTCCTTTTTCGTCGCCCGCGCCTTATACATCCCTCGAAGACATCGGAGAAAATCATGGATCTCGGTATCAAGGGAAAACGGGCGCTCGTTCTCGCCTCCTCGCGCGGGCTTGGCCTCGGCATCGCCGCGGCACTCGCGCGCGAAGGCGCAAACGTGCTGTTGTGCGGGCGCAGTGGCGAACAGCTGGAGGCCAATTGCGCGGCGATCAACAACGAAGGCAATGGCCGGGCCGACTGGATCTGGGCTGATCTTGGCGACGAGCGCTTTGTCGAGACGGCAACGACGGCGGTGAAGGAGAAGTTCGGCGGCCTCGACATCCTCGTCAACAATACCGGCGGACCAACGCCCGGCACGACCGAAGAGATGACGGCCGAAAAGCTCGAAACCTATTTCCTCTCCATGGTCGCGCGGGTGATCACGCTCACCAACGCGCTGCTGCCTGATATGAAGGCGCAAGGCTGGGGCCGCATCCTGACGGTCGCCTCATCAGGCGTGATCGAACCGATCCCCAACCTGGCCCTGTCGAACACGCTGCGCCCGGCGCTTGCCGGCTGGAGCAAGACGCTTGCCTCCGAAGTGGCGAGCTTCGGCATCACCACCAACCTGCTTCTGCCGGGCAGCATCTTGACGAGGCGGCTCGACGATCTTGACGGCGCCGCGGCAAAGCGGACGGGCAAAAGCCTCGAGGAAATTCGCGCCGACAAGGAGGCGCGCATTCCCGTCGGCCGCTATGGCAGGGTCGAGGAATTTGCCGCAACGGCCGCCTTCCTGTGCAGCCAGCCCGCAAGCTACATTACCGGCTCGCTGATCCGCTGCGACGGCGGCGCGGCACGGTCCGTCTAGAGCCGCTCAGGCCGCACGGGCCGCCGCGGCGGCCCAGGTCGCCGCGCTCCGGATCATCTGTTCGACATTGGCCGGATCGTCGGCGAGTTCGGCGAGTTCGGAAAGCCGATGGAAGCCGGTCAGGATCGCAATACGCCGTCGGTCGAGCCTGCGTCCGGTCAGGAATTCATAGGCCGAGACGATGCGCGCGGTCAGATCGGGCGAGATGAAGTTCGAATAGATGAACTCCTGGTGCAATGGACCAAAACCTGAATCGGCGAAATCGTAAATGCCGTTGAGCCTACCCTGCCGATAGTCGAAGGCCATATTCCAGCCGTGACCGTCGAAGAAACCGTAGATGTTGCCGTAGGGATCCGGCGGCAAGGCTTCGAAATCCGAAACAACGGTCTCGGCAAAGCCTTTGATATCAGCCGGCAGCACCGGCAAAGCCTTCGTTCGAACCGCCTCTGGCGATTGCCATGGCTGGATCACTCCGGCGCCGGCCGCCCGCACGCGATCGGCATCGAGCGCGTGCAGTTCGGCGTAGAAACGCGAGAGATCCTCCGCCAGGCGCTGGCGGTCGCCCTGCCCGAGCGCATCGTAATCTTCGGCAATGAGATGTTGCCCCTCGAGCTTGGCATGGCTGGAGAAGATCGGCGGCCCGTCGTGAATGCGCATGTCGGGCACCGCCATTGACAGCGACGGTCGAACGATATCGAGCAAGGCGGCTTCCTTCACGAGCGCTCTTTCGGCGCCGATATGGCGGGGAAACTTGAAAATCAGCGTGTCGTCGACGTCGACCGCCATCGAATCCCAGCCCTTTGCCGCGAGCTTGAAAACGGAGCCCGTCAGTTCAGGAAACACGCTTGTGATGAGGGTGCGAAATTCGCTGACGTTCAACTCTGTCATGACGACCTGCCTTTTCTGTTTCCCTGTTCCTTGGGTGCAGGCGAGCAGCATCGGCCCGTCGGGAACTGTCGGCGTGCAGCCGCCGAAGCCGCGCCAAGTGGCACCCGGACTATATTAGTGCAATTTGAATATTACGGAACATTCATTACAAAAATTTAAGCCGTTATAACCACTTAGTGATCGCGACACGGGAATTATGTCCTTTTTGCGCCGCAATATAAGCTGCTCAATCAAGCATAAATTCGCACCCTTGCTCAAACCCCGGTCTCGCCCATGAAGAAATTTTGGATCACCGTCAGTTTTGTCGCAATCGCCGCGGTCGGCGTTTGGCAATTCGGGAATCTGGTCCCCTATGCCGCGCACATTCCCTACCTCTCGCAGCTCATCAAGCAGCCGGCCGGCGGCAATGGCGGCAGGCAGGCACAGGGCGATCAGACGCAGACCAATCAGGCGCCGACCGACCAGGCCGAGAATGGCGGGCAACACCAGGGTGGCGGGCGCAGACGCGGCGGCGGTCCGACCGTCGTCAAAACAGTCGCTGCGGTGAAAACGACGCTGCCGACGGATGTCACCGCGTCCGGCTGGGCCGATGCCGACGACAATACGACCATGGCCGCACAGGAACAGGGCCTGATCGTCAGCATCAATGCGCAGGATGGAGCCACCGTCAAAGCCGGCGATCTGATCGCCAAGCTCGACGACCGGACGGCGAAGGCGGCGGTCGACAAGGACAATGCGATGATCGTCCGGGATACGGCAACGCTTTCGGAAGCGGAGACGGCCCTGGTTCGCGCACAGGACCTGTTCGACCAGAAGGCCGGCACCCAGCAGAGCCTCGACCAGGCAAGAGCTGCCCGCGACACCGCCACGGCCACAGTCGAGGCTGACAAGGCCACCCTCGCCTCGGATCAAATCATCCTCGAGAATACGGATATCCGGGCGCCCTTCGACGGCCGGCTCGGCGATATTGCCGTCAGCAAGGGCGCCTTCCTCAATGCCGGCTCGGCAATCGTCACCATCGCGAAATACGACCCGATCTATGTGAAATTCCACCTGCAGGAGCGCTATTTGCGCGTCCTGAAGAAGGCGCTGGCAGTCGGTCCGGTCGAAGTCAGCACGGTTCCCGCCTCCGCCAAGGGGCAAGTCCGCAAGGGCGAAATCAGCTTCTACGACAACACGGTCGATACCGCCTCCGGCACGATCTTGGCCAAGGCACAGTTCGAGAATGCCTCCGGTGCGCTCTGGCCCGGCCAATCGGTCAACATCGTCGTGCACTTCAACAACGACGAACAGCAGGTGGTGGTGCCGACGGTTGCCGTCAGTCCCGGCCCCGACGGGTTCTTCGCCTTTGTCACCAAAGACGGCAAATCACATCTGACACCGGTCACCGTCGCCCGCGCCAATGGCGGCTTCACTGCCATCGAATCCGGGCTTCAGGCAGGCGACCATGTCGTGGTCGAAGGCCAGGGTCAGCTCAGCGACCAGCAGACGATCAACGAGCAGTTCGACGACAAGACGCTTGACGTCGCGTCTGCCGAAGCGACTCGGCAACCGCAGCAGTCCGAGACGATCGCGGTGGGAGCGCAGCAATGATCCCGAATTTCTGTATCCAGCGCCCCGTCGCGACGACGCTGCTTGCCATCGGCGTCATTCTGGCCGGTCTTGCCGGCTACCGGCTCGTGCCGGTTGCAGCCCTGCCGCAGGTGGATTTTCCGACGATCAACGTGTCGGCGCAGCTGAGCGGCGCCTCGCCGCAGACGATGGCAACCTCCGTTGCCACGCCGCTGATCAAGCAGTTCGAGACCATTCCCGGGATCAGCGAAATCAGCGCCTCGAGCTCGCTCGGCAGCACCAGCATCGTGCTGCAGTTCGATCTCAACCGCGATATCGATGCGGCCGCTGCCGACGTGCAGGCGGCGATCTCACACGCGACCCGGCAGCTGCCCGACAACCTGACGACACCACCGAGCTATCGCAAGACCAACCCCGCCGATGCGCCTGTGATGCTGCTTTCCGTGCAGAGCAACACCATGCCCCGCAGCAAGCTCGACGAGATCGCCGAGGACATCATCTCGCCATCGCTTTCGACGCTGCCCGGCGTTGCCCAGGTGAGCGTCTATGGGGCGCAGACCTACGCCGTGCGCGTCGAAGTCGACCCCAACAAACTGCTCACCCGCGGCATCGGCATCGATACCGTCAACAAGGCGCTTGCTGCCGCCAACAGCCAGCAGCCTGTCGGCACGCTGCAGAATAACTCGCAGAGCATGACCATCACCGCGAACACGCAGCGCGCCAATGCCGAACAATTCCGCTCGCTCGTCATTGCCAATCCGAACGGTGCGCCGATCCATCTCGGCGACGTCGCCGATGTGCAGGATGGGGTCGAGAACCAGTATACCGGCAGCTGGTATGATGGCCAGCGCGGCATCATCCTCGCTATTCAGCGTCAGCCCGATGCCAACACGGTCGATGTCGTCGATGCGATCAACGCCAAGCTGCCGCAACTTCACGCCGAAATCCCGTCTTCGATGACGACCGTGGTCATGAACGACGCTGCAAAACCCATTCGCGCCGCCATCACCGATGTGAAGTTCACGCTGTTCCTGACCATCGGCCTCGTGGTTTTCGTCATCTACCTCTTCACCGGCCATGCGACGGCGACGATCATTCCGGGGCTTGCCGTTCCGCTGTCGCTGATCTCGACCTTCGGGATGATGTATGTGCTCGGCTACAGCATCGACAATATCTCGCTGTTGGGGCTAACGCTCGCGGTGGGTCTGGTGGTGGACGATGCGATCGTCATGCTCGAAAACATCCTGCGTCACGTCGAAGAAGGCATGCCGGTGCGCGAAGCGGCGATCAAGGGGGCGGGCGAAGTCAGCTACACCATCATTTCCATGTCGGTTTCGCTGATCGCCGTCTTCATCCCGATTCTCTTGATGGGCGGCGTCGTCGGCCGCGTGTTCAACGAATTCGGCATGGTGGTCGCCATCGCCATCATCTCGTCGGCGATCGTCTCGCTGACGGTGACGCCGATGCTCGGCTCGCGTCTTTCCAACAATCACAGCCGGCCGCCGCTCCTCATTCGCCTCTTCGATGCCGGCTTCGAGCGGACGCTCAACGGCTACGACATGGCAGTCGGCTGGTGCCTTCGCCATCGTCTGACGATCCTCGGCGTGTTCCTGGGCTCGGTGGCGCTGACGGTCTATTTCTTCATGACGCTGCCGACGAGCTTCTTCCCGCAGGAGGATATCGGCCGCCTGTCGATCAGCACGCAGGCCCGGCAGGACATTTCCTATTCCGCCATGGAGGCGCTGCAGCAGCAGGCGGCAGCCGCCGTCAAGGCGAACCCGGCGGTCAACCACGTGATGTCGACGATCGGCGGCAATCCAAACAGACCGCAGAACAATGGCTCGATGTTCGTCGAACTCAAGGACAAGAAGGAGCGCCCGCCGCTTGATCAGACATTGCGTGAGCTGCGCACTGCGATCAACAAGATCCCCGGATTGCAGGCCTTCGTGACGCCGAACCAGAGCCTGCGCTTCGGTGGCCGCCAGACCGCCAGCCAATATCAGCTGGTCATTCAGGCGCTGAGCGCCGACCAGACCAACCTCTGGGCCGGCAAGATCCAGGCGGCGATGCGTGTTGACCGCGGGCTGTTTACCGATGTGACATCGGATGCCCAGAACAACGCCCTGCAAGCCAATATCGTCATCGATACCGAGCGGGCGGCGGCCTTTGGGATCGACAACGATACGCTGCGCACGACGCTGCAGGAGTCCTTCAGCGGATATGCAGCGGCGGAGATCCAGTCGACCGGCGACAGCTACGACGTCATCGTCGAATACGACACCAGCAAACCCTGGGACGACCAGAAGCTGTCGGAGATTCGCATCGCCTCGTCCAATGGCAGTCTGGTGCCGCTTTCGAACTTCGCGCACGTGCAGCGCACCACCGGCCCCGTGACGATCAACCAGACGGGCCAGCTCGTCTCGACCACCGTTTCCTTCAACCTGCCGGAAGGGGTTTCGCTCAGCGACGCGACGGCAGCGATCGACCAGATCAAGAAGGAGATCGGCCTGCCGGCCGATGTCTTCACCTCCTATGGCGGCACGGCCGAGATCTTCGCACAGTCGCAAGGCAATACGCCGTATCTGATCCTGGCGGCGGTGCTGACCATCTATGTCGTGCTCGGCGTCCTCTATGAAAGCTTCATCCATCCGCTCACCATTCTGTCCGGCCTGCCCGCGGCGGCGTTCGGTGCGCTGCTGGCGCTTGACATCATGGGGTTCGACCTGTCGATCATCGCCCTCATCGGCTTGTTGATGTTGATCGGCATTGTCAAGAAAAACGCGATCATGATGATCGACGTGGCGGTTGAGACCATGCGCACGACGGGGGAAAAGGCGACGGCGGCGATCCACGAGGCCTGCGTACGACGCTTCCGGCCGATCATGATGACGACGTTCTGCGCCCTGCTCGGCGCCCTGCCGATCGCGCTCGGCACCGGCGCCAGCTCGGAGCTGCGCCAGCCGCTCGGCATCGCCGTGGTCGGCGGCCTCGTCGTATCGCAGCTGCTGACGCTGTTCATCACCCCCGTCATCTTCGTCGAGATGGACCGGTTCGGAAACTTCCTCGGCCGGTTGGTGGGCGGTCGTAAGAGGGTCGAGGAACCAGTGCTGCAGGAGACAAGGGCGCTGGCCGCCGAGTAAGGCGTTCTGGCGATGCCGGGCCTTGCTGGTCCGCTTCCTGCCGCCGATCGGCGAAGAAGCGGAAATGGCAGAGCGCCTCGATCTTCAATCCACTTGAATGTGTCACGCCCCTGTGGCATCAACCGCCCTCCTTGATCCGGGCGTCCTTACGCCCTTGCGGAGCGCTGCTCCGTCTCCAACAACAATCGGCATGAAGAGGTGCGGGCATGGCTCAGGCGCTGGGTTTCGACTTCGGCACGACGAATACGGTTCTCGCCATGGCGGATGGCGGAGCAACGGGCTCGATGACGTTCACAAGCGCGGCCGGGACGGCCGACAGCATGCGGACGGCACTTTCCTTCATGAAGGACGCCCAGCTCGGCGCCTCGGCGCTGAAGGTGGAGGCGGGCCATGCGGCGATCCGGCAATTCATCGACAATCCCGGCGAATGCCGGTTCCTGCAGTCGATCAAGACCTTTGCGGCAAGCGCGCTGTTCCAGGGCACGCTGATCTTCGCCAAGCGGCACAATTTCGAGGACCTGATGGAGGTCTTCGTGCGGCGCCTTCGCAACTATGCCGGCGACAGCTGGCCCTCGGATGTCAGCCGCATCGTCACCGGCCGTCCGGTGCATTTCGCCGGCGCCAGCCCCGATCCGGCGCTCGCGACCGAACGCTACAACGAGGCGCTGTCGCGTTTCGGCTTTCCCGAAATCCACTATGTCTACGAACCGGTCGCCGCCGCCTTCTATTTCGCGCAGAACCTGAAGCAGGATGCGACGGTGCTGGTCGCCGATTTCGGCGGCGGCACGACCGACTATTCGCTAATCCGCTTCGAAACCGTCGCCGGAAGGCTGACGGCAACGCCGATCGGCCATTCCGGTGTCGGCGTCGCCGGCGATCATTTCGATTATCGAATGATCGACAACATTGTCGCACCGCTGATCGGAAAGGGCAGCCACTTCAAGAGCTTCGACAAGATTCTCGAGGTGCCGTCCAACTACTATTCCAGCTTCGGCCGCTGGAACCAGCTGTCGATCTTCAAGACCACGCGCGAATTCGAGGATCTGAAGAAACTGGTGCGCACCAGCCTGGAGCCGGAAAAGCTCGAAATTTTCATCGACCTCATCGACCATGACGAAGGCTATCCACTCTACCAGGCGGTGTCGGCGACGAAGATGGCGCTCTCGGCTGCCGACGAGGCGCCTTTCGACTTCGCGCCGCTTGGCCGCGGCGGACAGCGCAGCGTCAAGCGCCGCGACTTCGAAGGCTGGATCGCCGAGGATCTCGCCCGCATCGAAGGCGCACTCGACGAGGTGCTCGTCAAGACCGAGACGAAGCCTGCTGACATCGACAAGGTATTCCTGACCGGCGGCACCTCCTTCGTGCCGGCGGTGCGCCGCATCTTCACCGAGCGGTTTGAGCGTGACCGGATCGAAAGCGGCGGCGAGCTGTTGTCGATCGCCCACGGACTGGCGCTGATCGGCGAACGCGACGACATCGCACAATGGACTGTGCAATAAAGTCGGCGAGCGCGGCCAATGTGCCGCCCGCCCTTTCAATGCCACGATCTCTTCGCTAGATTTGCCGCATGATCTCCGCCAACGACCTTTCGCCCGCCGAGCTTGCAGCGCTTCTGCATTTCCATGCGGATGCCGGCGTGGAATGGCTGCTGGAAGAAGAGGCGGTCGACCGCTTCGCCGAATTCGAGGCGATGAAGTCCGCGCGCCGTCCGGCGGCGCAGGCGCAGCAGGAAAGGCCCATTGCCGAGGAACGTCCTCTCCCTGGGCATCGCCAGACATCGCCTCGTCCGACTGCAGCGGCGCATCCAGCGCAGGTCTCCGGGCCGCAGCCGGCGATCCCGGACGGCGAGGCCGTGCAGCAGGCGCGTTTCGTCGCCGAAGCTGCTCGGTCGCTCAGCGAGTTGAAGACCGCGATCGAAGCCTTCAACGGTTGCAATCTCAAGCACAGCGCCCGCTCGACCATTTTTGCCAGCGGCGACGCCGAAAGCGGCATCATGGTGATCGGCTCGGCGCCGAGCGCCGAAGACGACCGTGAAGGCCTGCCCTTCTCGGGTAAGTCCGGCCAGTTGTTCGACAAGATGCTGGCGGCGATCGGGCTGAACCGCTCGAGCGTTCTGCTGACGCAGGTCATCCCCTGGCGCCCGCCGGGCAACCGGGCGGCATCGGCGGCCGAGATCGACATCTGCCGGCCCTTCATCGAACGACAGATCGCGCTCATCGAACCGCAGGCGATTCTGCTGCTCGGCAATTTCGCGGCGCGATTCTTCTTCGGGGAAAACGACACGATTCACGGCCTGCGGGGCCGCTGGAAGGACATCGTCATCGCGGATCGTGCCATTCCGGCCATCGCCAGCCTGCATCCCCAGGATCTGTTAACCGCGCCAGTCAACAAGCGGCTGGCCTGGAACGATCTTCTCGCTTTTCAGGCGAAACTCATTTCCCTCTCCTTGCTCAGAAATTAGCCGAAGTTGAATAATTTATGAAGCGCGCCATGCATTTTTCGCATGGCTGCACCGCGTCAGCATGCCTTGCAGAATCTATGTTGCACTGCAATATAAGCCTGTGTCTTGGGAGGAATCACAGGAACCAAGGCCATGAACAAAAGATATCGTCCTATCCATTCCGGGTTTGAAACCCTTCGCCTTGCCGGCGACCAGCTTCGCTCCACACATGGCTACAGCCGCTTCGGCTTCGCCACGAACGAACAGATGATTGCCCGCGGCACCGGCATCAACAGCCGCACGGCGCGCCCGAACGCCATTTTCTCGGACTTCCAGCAATACTGAGCGCAATCGCTACAGGCCGCATCTCTCCAGACGAGCGGTTCGTGCTGTAGCACTCTGAATTTGCTGCATTTTCATGTCAGAATCATCCACCATGTCAACGATCCTGCTATCGCTTCTGCGCAACATCGAAACATTCGAGCATATCCGCGCCGCGGTCTGCGCCGCGCGCGAATATGAGCGCGAGCTGTCGCTAAAGCCAGCCGATGCCGCCTCGGGCTCAGGAGCGATCGTGTTGTGATCCCTCCGTCGGCGCGTCGATCTGGGCCTTCGCCCATTCGAAGGCCTCGTCGACATAGGCGAACTTGACGGCCTGCCAGGCGCAATATTCTTCGACGAAATCCCGCGATATCCAAAGGCGCGTCTTGCGCGGCTCGTCGAGCCAGCCGACGCAGCCGCGCTGCGCCGCCTTTGCCAAGAGCCGCTGCAGGTGCGTGCGCGACATCATGAAATCGGCGGCGAGCGCGCGGGTTTCGACGCGGCCGACGAGAAACCTGTCGGACTCGGTGTTCTCCGCATCCATCCGGCTTATGAAGTTGTCGACGACGAGGCCGCCCGCTTCCGTCCAGAGAAACTGCGCCACCCGCTCCGGCGGCTCCCGCCAGGCGGCATCTTCCAGGCAATGGCGGGCAATGCGCGGCTGAACGAGCTTCATCAATGCTGGATTTGCCTGGAAAAAGGCCGCCCTTTCGCCGCTGTCGAGCAGGTCGAGGGCGGCCAGATTGGCGTGGATCCAGCCAAACATCGCCTGGTGGCTGACATTGGCCGGTTCGAAATGTCGTGGACGGCGCCGCTCGTCACCAGGCGTGTGGGTGATGAAGCGGTAGGTATAAAGTTCTTCGATGAAGGCGAGCACGGTGTTACGGCTCGCCACCTTGTGTGCGGTGATGCGGCCGGTCAGCCGAACGGCGGTGAAACCCGACGTCGGGTCGCGCGGATCATATTCCAGGTGGAGGGCATAGGCGGTCTGAGTCAGGAGCCAGCGCTGATGGGAGGCGAGCAGTCGCGCCAGACGTGGACCGGCGTCGAACATGCCGCGCGTCTGCCCAGCCAGAAAGCGGATGCTCATCAAAAAGGAGCAGTTCCCCGCCAATTGCTCCGCCGTGAACGCCATTATGCTTTTCTCCATCTCCGCTCGCACACAGCGTTCGGAGCAGTAATATCAAAAGCCGTAAAGCGGCTCATTCAGACATGCATAGCGTTGAATAAATGATAGTTTCTCATGTTCAACAACCACATTCCGCAGGTCGACGCCATCCCAAGAATTCGCCATTCTTTTCGCTCACCGGAAGCAAGCCTCGCGCGATGTCGATCGACGCGCTGAAATCTTGCCGGCCGTGAGCCTCAGGCTTGCGGCGTCGTCGCCTTGCGCGCCTCGCGCTGTTCGATGCCCAGCTGATGCTCGCGATAGATGATGAAGATACCGGCGGCAACGACGATGACGGTACCGATCAGCATGGTGACAGTTGGCACGTCGCCGAAGACGAAGTAGCCGACGATACCGCCGAGCAGGATCGAGGTATATTCGAACGGCGCGATGGTGGAGACATCCGCGTGGCGGTAGCTTTCCGTCAGCAGAATCTGAGCGACGCCGCCGCAAAAGCCGGCAGCGATCAGATAAAGCGCCGACGGCCATGGCAGGACGAGCCAGCCGAAAGGAAGGGAAGCCAGCGAGAAGACCGACGCGGTAAGCGAAAAATACAGCACGATCGTCGCGGTCTTCTCCTCCTCGACGAGACGACGCACCTGGATCATCGCCATGCCGCCGAGAACGGCCGAGAGCAGCACGCAAAGCGCGCCGAGGGCCTGTTCGGCTTGCATGCCGCCGTCACGCAACAGCGTCAGCTTCGGCCAGGAGACGATGGCGACGCCAACAATGCCGACGAGGACGGCGCTCCAGCGATAGATGCGCACGGTTTCGCCGAGAAAAACCGCGGCGAAGACAACGGCGACGAGCGGCAAGGCGTAGCCGAGCGCGATCGCCTCCGGCAGCGGCAGATGCAGCAGGCCGTAAAAACCAAAAGCCATCGACAGGATGCCGATCGTGCCCCGCTTCAGGTGGCCGACCGGGTTGGCCGTGTGGAAGGCCGCGCGTAGCTGGCCGATATAGGCGAGATAGGCCATGATCGGGAAGAGCGCGAAGAAGGACCTGCAGAAGGTGACCTGGCCCGGCGGGATATCCGGGCCGGCCAGCTTGATGAAGGTCTGCATGGCCAGGAAGACCACGACCGATGAGACTTTCAGCGCAATGCCTCTCATCGGGTTTCTGAAAACCGAGTGCATGATCCTGGCTCTGATGCTGACTTAACAGGAACGGGGAGACGCGTCCGACTCGGGGACGCGGCGAGTGACGTCTGTCATCGTAGCTAAAGAAAATCGAGTTGGGCGAAAATTTATCGCTTTTCGCATCCAATCCGGCCGGTCAGGCGAAATACCACCAAGCGAATTGCGGCGGCCTCGACTGGCCGCATCGTGCAGCCGACGCAGAGCGGCGCTGCGGCGCTCGATCCGGTATAGCGTTTCGGCCGACAGCCACGTTCATCCGCTTCCAATAGATATTTTGCCTGCGAACTTCGCGTTCGCGGGCAATTTGCTTTAACTTTAGTTCAGACTTTAATGTAATCATGCCCGGCAATTTAGGCAGAGTGCGCCCGCCTCTGTATCCGCGGTTGTCAAATAACGGTCTTCAGGAAACACCATGCGAACAGATAACGGCCAGGTCATTCACCTGGCAGATTACCGTCCCACCGACTTCGTGCTGGAACGCGTGGACCTGACATTCGAACTTGATCCGACGGAGACGAAGGTCGAAGCGCGTCTCATCTTTCATCGTCGTCCGGGCGCCGACATTGCGGCGCCGATCGTGCTCGACGGCGACGAGCTGACACTGGCGGGGCTGCTGTTCGACCAGGTGGAGCTTGACCCTTCACGTTATGACGCGACGCCGGAAAGCCTGACGGTCCGCGACCTGCCGGAGAGCGCTCCCTTCGAGCTGACGATCACCACGATCATCAATCCTGAAGCCAATACCCAGCTGATGGGCCTCTATCGCACCGGCGGCATCTACTGCACGCAGTGCGAGGCGGAAGGCTTCCGCCGCATCACCTATTTCCCCGACCGGCCCGACGTGCTTGCACCGTTCACGGTCAACATCATCGCCGACAAGGACGCCAACCCGTTGCTGCTGTCGAACGGCAACTTTCTCGGCGGCGCCGGCTACGGCCCCGGCAAGCATTTCGCCGCCTGGTTCGACCCGCATCCGAAGCCAAGCTATCTCTTCGCCCTCGTTGCCGGCGATCTCGGCGTCGTCGAAGACACCTTCACCACCATGTCCGGCCGCGAAGTGGTGCTGAAGATCTATGTCGAACACGGCAAGGAGTCCCGCGCAGCTTATGCGATGGATGCGCTGAAGCGCTCGATGAAGTGGGACGAAGAGCGGTTCGGGCGCGAATATGATCTCGACATCTTCATGATCGTCGCTGTCTCCGACTTCAACATGGGGGCAATGGAGAACAAGGGTCTCAACGTCTTCAACGACAGATATGTCCTTGCCGATCCCGAGACCGCGACCGATGCCGACTACGCCAATATCGAAGCGGTCATCGCGCATGAATATTTCCACAACTGGACCGGCAACCGCATCACCTGCCGCGACTGGTTCCAGCTGTGCCTCAAGGAAGGCCTGACGGTCTATCGCGACCAGGAATTTTCCTCCGACCAGCGCTCGCGCCCGGTCAAGCGCATCGCCGATGTGCGTCACCTGAAATCCGAGCAGTTTCCGGAGGATGGCGGCCCGCTCGCCCATCCGGTGCGGCCGACGACGTATCGCGAGATCAACAATTTCTACACGCGGACGGTCTACGAGAAAGGCAGCGAAGTCACGCGGATGATCGCGACGCTCATCGGCAGGGACGATTTCAAGAAGGGCATGGACCTCTATTTCAACCGCCATGACGGCCAAGCCGTGACGATCGAGGACTTCGTCAAATGCTTCGAGGATGCAAGCGGGCGCGACCTCACGCAATTCTCGCTCTGGTACCATCAGGCCGGCACGCCGCTGGTCACCGCATCGGGCGGCTATGATCCGGCGGCCGGCACCTTCACCCTGTCGCTCGAACAGATGGTCCCGGCGACACCCGGCCATTCGAGCAAGGAACCGATGCATATTCCGCTTAGCCTCGCGCTCTTCGGCGAAAACGGCGGCAAGATCGAGCCGAGCTCCGTCAGCGGCGCCGAATATGCCGACGAGGTGCTGCACCTGACCGGCCGCACGCAGACGGCGGTATTCCACGGCATCGGCTCGCGCCCGGTCGTCTCGATCAACCGCAGCTTCTCGGCGCCAATCAACCTGCATTTCGATCAAAGCCCGGCCGATCTTGCTCGCCTCGCCCGGTATGAGACGGATCATTTCGCCCGCTGGCAGGCGCTGACCGACCTGGCGCTGCCGAACCTTCTCAAGGCCGCCCGCGACGCGCGTGAGGGCAAGCCCGTCGCCTGCGAGGCGACCTTCGTCGAGACGCTGATTGCGGCTGCCGCCGACGAGAGCCTCGAGCCCGCCTTCCGCGCCCAGGCGCTGGCACTGCCGAGCGAATCCGATATTGCCCGCGAACTCGGCGGCAACATCGATCCCGATGCCATCCATGCCGGCCGGCAGGCGATCCTGAAACAGATCGCCGATGCCGGAAAGAACGTCTTTGCCGGCCTCTACGCCGCAATGACAACATCAAACGATTTCAGCCCGGATGCAAAAAGCGCCGGCCTGCGCGCGCTGCGCAACAGCGCCCTCACCTATCTCACCTATGCCGAGCAGACGCCGGCTCGCGCCAAGGCCGCCTTCGACGCGGCCAACAATATGACCGATCTCAGCCATGCGCTGACGCTTCTCGTTCATCATTTTCCCGAGAGTGCGGAGACGGGTGAGGCGCTGGCCACCTTCCGCGACCGCTTCGCAGAAAACGCGCTCGTCATCGACAAATGGTTCTCCATTCAGGCCGGCATTCCAGGCGCCAAGACCCTGGAACGGGTGCGTGCCCTCATGGAGAATTCGCTCTTCAGGCGGACCAATCCGAACAGGATGCGGGCACTGGTCGGGACTTTCGCCTTTGCCAATCCGACCGGCTTCGGCCGTGCCGACGGCGAAGGCTATCGTTTTCTCGCCGGCGAGATTCTTGAAATCGACGAACGCAACCCGCAGCTTGCCGCCCGCATTCTGACATCGATGCGCTCCTGGCGCTCGCTGGAGCCAACACGTGCCGATCATGCCCGCGCCGCATTGAGCAGGATCGAACAGGCGCCCAACCTTTCCACTGACGTGCGCGACATTGTGGAGCGCACGCTTAAGGGGTGATTTGCCGAACCGGCGGCCGCGCAGGATGCTGACGGCCAGCCGGCCGGCTGATTAGAATAGCGCAAAAAATACAGAAATTTAAATAGTTAACGGTTTTTTACCTTTGCCTCTGGACAAGGCGAATCACCCGTGATTCTCTAGGTCAGGTTCGGGCGAGCGGCGCGCGAATCACACGAGGGACAAGGCGAAGAGATGATGGACGTGCGGCGGGCAACCGTGGCCGGAGGACGGCTGCGTGTCGATTTTGACGGGCTGAAAGCCTGGCGAAACAGCCTTTCGGGTCACGCGACATCGGAACCGCTCCTTCGTCATCTGCCGAAGGCGGAGCTCATCCTGAAGCGCACCATTCCGGCGCTGATCATCGCCTTCCTCTCCGTCGTCGCCGCCTCGCATTTCTTCGGCATGGCGAGCGAGTATGCCCGACTTGAGGCTTCCGCCCGCCATGCCACAGCACTCTCGGCGTCAACAGCCTCGGCCGTGTTTGCCGATGCGGCCCAGATTTTCGACAGCGGCGATATCGGCCAGGCGCAGACCCGCCTCACCAAGTACCTGCCGCAGGACCGGTTGGACAGCGGTGCTTTCGTGCTGCTGGTGCAGGCCAGCGGCAAGGTTTTCGCCGCAACGACCGCCGGGCTCTCGCATGTCGGCAGCAATGTCGGCGATTTCTTCCCGGAGGTATCGGCGATCCGGCGTTTCGGCGATCGTGCCGGCGTCATCGAAACTACGATTGGCGGCGTGCCGCACTATGCTGAGATCACTTTGATGGGCAATGCCGGCGGCTATATCGTCGCCGCCACCTCGCTCGAGGAGATCAGCCAGGTCTGGCGCGAGGAGCTGGCGCTCAACGTCACGCTGTTTGCCGGCATATCCTCGATCCTGCTCGTTATCCTCTACGCCTATTACACTCAGGTGAAACGCGCCCGCGATGCCGACGACATCTTCCTGGAGTCGAATCTGCGCGTCGAGACGGCGCTGTCGCGTGGCCGCTGCGGCCTCTGGGATTTCGATTTCGAGAACCGCGAATTCTTCTGGTCGCGCTCGATGTATGACATGCTCGGCCTGCCGGGATCCGATAAGACGATGGGCTTCGGCGAGGCCGCGCGGCTCATGCATCCGGATGACGGCGGGCTCTACGAGATCGCACGCGCCATCGCCAACGGACATTCCGGCCAGGTCGACCAGATCTTCCGCATGCGCCACGCCGGCGGCCACTATGTCTGGATGCGCGCCCGCGCCCAGGTGATCCGCAGCAATTCCGGCCGCATGCACTTGATCGGCATCGCCATGGACGTGACCGAACAGCATCGGCTCGCCCAGCGCTATGCGGAAGCCGACCAGCGGCTCGCCGACGCCATCGAATGCACCTCCGAAGCCTTCGTGCTGTGGGACAAGAACGACCGGCTCGTCATGTGCAACACCCATTTCCAGCAGGCCTATGGTCTGCCGGACAACGTGCTGGTACCCGGCACCGAGCGCTCCATCGTCAACGCAGCCGCCGCCCGCCCCGTCATCGAGCGGCGGGTCGCCGATGCCGACGGCTCGGGGCGCACGACGGAAGTGCAGCTTGCCGACGAGCGCTGGCTGCAGATCAATGAACGACGTACCCGCGACGGTGGCAGGGTCTCGGTCGGCACCGATATCACGCTGATGAAACGTCATCAGGAGCGGCTGCGCGAATCCGAACGCCGGCTGATGGCGACAATCGGCGATCTCTCCGCCTCGCGTCAGACGCTGGAGCTTCAGAAGGCCGAGCTATCGACGGCCAACGCCAATTACCAGGCGGAGAAGGAGCGCGCCGAAGCCGCCAACAAGGCGAAGTCGGAATTCCTCGCCAATATGTCGCATGAGCTGCGCACCCCGCTCAACGCGATCCTCGGCTTCTCCGAGATCCTGCAGAACCAGATGTTCGGGCCGCTCGGCTCGCTGAAATACGACGAATACGCCCGCGATATCCATGACAGCGGCAAACATCTGCTCAACGTCATCAATGACATTCTCGACATGTCGAAGATCGAGGCTGGCCACTTGAAGCTGCACTGCGAGCGCATCGACCTCGTGCCGCTGATCGAAGAAAGCCTGCGTTTCACCGCCATTCCGGCCGCCGAAAAGAACATCGTCATCGAACAGCGCATCTCGTCGGGCCTGACGCTGACGGCCGACCGCCGGGCGATGAAACAGGTGCTGCTCAACCTGCTCTCCAATGCGGTGAAGTTCACCGACAATGGCGGCCGCATCGCGGTGCGCACGCGCCGCGTCGACGGCGCCGTCTTCGTCACCATCGCCGACACCGGCATCGGCATTCCCCGTTCAGCGCTCTCAAAGATCGGCCAGCCGTTCGAACAGGTGCAGAGCCAATACGCCAAGAGCAAGGGCGGCTCCGGCCTCGGGCTTGCCATCTCGCGCTCGCTGACCTCGCTGCACGGTGGCCGCATGAAGATCCGCTCCCGCGAGGCGGTGGGCACAGTGATCTCGCTGCGTATTCCGGATGATGTCTAAGCTTTCACGGTTTTGACGAATATCTTTCTCACTGCTTTCGAAAGCCGCTTCACCTCTCCCTCAAGGGTTCTGATGTCAGGGCAGTCGCCGGCACGGCAGACGAGCTCGATGAGGCCGGCAGGCGCGTCTTTCGGGTCGAACTCGCTCTCGATGCAGAGTCGGATCAGCTGTGAAAGACTGGTGTAGAGCGCAAAGGCTTCCAGGCATGTGTCGAGATCGGCCGCCGACATCAGCCGGTCGCCGAGCAGCTTAAGAGCCTCGCCGGTGCTCTTGCCGTTCACGGCAATCCCGACGCCCCTCGTTGGCGCGATCAACGCCAGGTACTGGGCAATGAATTCGAGATCGATGACGCCGCCGGGGATCTGCTTCAAGTCCCAGAGACCGGATGGCGGCTTTTCCTTGTCGATCAGTTCGCGCATCTCGGCAACGTCATGCGCCACCTTGGCGATGTCGCGATCCGAAGTCAGCACCTCGCGGATAATATGTTCCGCCTCGGCAATCAGGCTTTCATCGCCCGAAATCAGGCGGGCGCGGCTGAGCGCCATATGCTCCCAGGTCCAGGCCTCCTGGCGCTGGTACTTGCCGAAGGCATTGATGCGGGTGGCGACCGGGCCCTTGTTGCCGGACGGGCGCAGCCGCATGTCGACCTCGTAAAGCACGCCCTCGGCGGTCGGCGCCGACAAGGCGGCGATCAATCGCTGGGTAATGCGAGTGAAATAACGCGTCGCATCGAGCGGCTTCCGCCCATCGGATTCGGAAGCCGCGTCGTCATAATCATAGAGCAGGATCAGATCGATGTCGGAACCTGCCGTCAGCTCGAAGCTGCCGAGCTTGCCCATGCCTGAGATGGCGATGCGGCCGCCGGGATAATCGCCATGCGCAGCCCGCATCTCGCTCGTCACGGCATCGAGTGCGGCCGCGACGATGAGATCGGCGAGATGGGTGAAGGCGCGAGCGGCCATTGCGCCATTGATTGCGCCGGTGAGCAGGCGGATGCCGATCAGGAAGCGCTGTTCGGCGGCGAAGATGCGCAGCCGGTCTAGCACTTCCTCATAGTGGCGGGCCTGGGCAAGAGAGCCCTTCAGGCGTTCGCCGAGATAGTCGCGTGTCGGCAGCTCCGCCATCAGGCCTGGATCGAGCATGCCGTCGAAGACATGCGGCTTGGCGGCGATCACCTCGGCCAGCCGGGGCGCCGAGGACATAATGTTGACGATCAGCGACAGGAGCGCCGGATTGCTGCCGAGCAGCGAAAAGAGCTGGATGCCGGCCGGAAGACCCGAGATGAAGCTGTCGAAGCGCAGCAGCGCCTCATCGGCACGCTTGCTTTCGCCGAAGACGCGAAGGAGTTCGGGCCCCAACTCCGTCAGTCTTTCGCGCGCCTCCACCGATTGCGTCGCGCGATAGCGGCCGTAATGCCAGGTGCGGATGACGCGGGAAATGTCGGATGGCCTGGTGAAGCCAAGCTTCTTCAGCGTCTCCAGCGTATCCGGGTCGTCGCCCTGGCCGGTGAAGACGAGGTTTCCGGTTTCGGTGGAAAGCCTGGTCTCCTGCTCAAACAGGCGGGCATAGCGACGCTCGACCGTCTTCAGCACGCCGACCAGCCTTTCGGAGAAGCTCGGCGTGTCGGTAAAGCCCATCATGAAGGCGATGCGCTTCAAGTCGGCATCGGTCTCCGGCAGAAGATGCGTCTGCTCGTCGCGCACCATCTGGATGCGATGCTCGACATCACGCAGGAACCAATAGGCCTCCGTCAGTTCGTCGCGCGTCTGCGCATCGATCCATTTCGCCTTGGTGAGTTCACCGAGTGTCTCCTCCGTCGACCGGCCGCGCAGCGCCGGCATGCGGCCGCCGGCGATCAGCTGCTGCGTCTGGACGAAGAATTCGATCTCACGGATGCCGCCGCGGCCGAGCTTGACATTATGGCCCTTGACCGCGATCGCGCCGTGACCCTTATGCGCGTGGATCTGCCGCTTGATCGAATGGATATCTGATATCGCCGCGTAGTCGAGATATTTGCGGAAGACAAAAGGCGACAGGCCGCGCAGGAATTCCGCGCCGGCCGCAAGGTCTCCGGCCACGGCGCGCGCCTTGATGAAGGCCGCCCGCTCCCAGTTCTGGCCCCTGCCCTCATAATAGATCATCGCCGCGTCGACCGGGATCGCCAGCGGCGTCGAGCCGGGATCCGGACGCAGTCTCAGATCGGTGCGGAAGACATAGCCGTCCGCCGTGCGCTCCTGCAGGATGCGCACCAGCCGGCGCATCATCCTGGGAAAGATCTCGATCGCATCATCCGGGTCGGGCACGATGCCGGCCTGTTCGTCGAAGAAAACGACGAGATCGATATCGGAGGAATAGTTGAGTTCGGACGCGCCGAGCTTGCCCATGCCGAGAACGATCAGGCCAGAGCCCTCACTTGGTTTCGCCGGATCGCGCAGCCTGAGCTTCCCGCCCTCATGCGCCGTGAGCAGCAGATGGTCGATCGCGGCTGCGACCGAGGCTTCGGCAAGCGCGCTCAGCCAGGCCGTTGTCGTCCGGCTGTCGAAGATGCGCGAGAGATCGGCGAGTGCAACGAGGAAAGCGGCCTTGCGCTTGACGATGCGCAGCCTGGTCATCACCATGGATTCCACCGGCGCCGCTCCCTCGCCATCCGGCCGCCATGAGCTTCGCGCCTCGGCGATCAGCGCCTCGATCTGCGGCTCCAACGGTTTGCTGATGGCGCCGGCGAGGACGGCCGGATCGAGATTGACGATTTCGCGCAGGTAGGGTGACAGCGTCAGCACGGCGGCGACGAAATCGCGCAAAGGCCCCTCCGTCTTCAGCATTGCGGCCACCGTGGGCTCGCTTTTGCTCGCCTCCTGAAGATCGGCCAGCGCCAGCTTCAGCTCCGTCTGGCTCAGCGGACGCAGCAGCCCTTCGGCGACATCCTTCAGGCCATGCGTCGATTTCGTCAGCATGCGCTCTCCCTGGCTCTGCAAAAGAAGAGGCGATTACCTGGAATCGCGGTCGTCGCCTTCGTTCCGGGTTAACTTAGGGTCCCGGCGGAAAACCGCCAATACGCGATTCAGCCTATCGCATTTCGGGACTTCAGGCAGCCTTGGCCGGGAAGATCATGCTGACGGTCAATCCGCGCTGTTCCGGCTTGTCGGGATCAGTGTCGGAGAGTTCCAGCCGACCGTTATGCAGCTCCATGACGGCTTCCACCAGAGAAAGCCCGAGCCCTGTACCCGGCTTTGAACGACTCTCGTCGAGGCGAACGAAGCGCTTCACCACGTCGTCGCGTCTGTCGGCCGGAACGCCCGGCCCGTGGTCAGACACCGACAAGCAGATGCCGTCCGGGCGGCGGGCAAGCTTCAGCGACACCACACCTGCTCCTTCCGTATCGGAGGAATATTTGATCGCATTGTCGAGCAGGTTGAAGATCGCCTGGCCGATCAGCTCGCGATTGCCCTGTACCTCGACACCGGGCTCGACGCTGGCGATGAGGCCGAGCCCGGCTTCCTCGGCCGCCGGTTCGTAAAGCTCGGCGCTGTCGGAGACGATGGCCGAAAGCTCGACCGGCGACATTTCCGCCGCGACCGATCCGGCCTCGACGCGGGAGATCATCAGCAGGGCGTTGAAGGTGCGGATCAGTTGATCCGATTCGGAAATGATGCCTTCCAGCGCCGCACGCCGTGTGTCGCCATCTGTCATATCGAGCGCATCGGCGGCCTTGTTGCGCAGCCGCGTCAAGGGGGTCTTCAGATCATGGGCAATGTTGTCGGAGACCTGCCGCAGGCCTTCATTGAGCTTCTCTATGCGTTCGAGCATGGTGTTCAACGACATAGACAGCCGGTCGAATTCGTCGCCGGATCCGCCGACCGGCAAGCGCTGCGACAGATCGCCCGCCATGATCTTCTTGCTCGCATCCGACATGCGGTCGATGCGTTTCAGCGCATTGCGGCCGATGCCGAACCAGATGATGATCGCACCGAGCCCCATGATCGCCAAAGCCACCATCAGTGCCTGGCGCACCAGCAGGCGGAAACGCTCGGGATCGCCGAGATCGCGGCCGACGAGAATTCTCAAGCCGTTGTCGAGCACGAAAATGTTGGCGATCGCCTTGTGCCGGCGCTCGACACCGCCGCCGTCCGTATAACGCTGATAGGAGAAGGGAGCCGAGGTCCAGCCGACCTCCTCGAAGACACCGGGCTGCACCGATGCGACATTGCCGGCGAGAATATCGCCCGAGGGACCGGCAATGATGTAGAGATTGGCCCCGGGCTGACGGGCACGCCGTTCCATCGTGCGCAGCAGAAGGTTCATGCCGCCTGTATCGTAGGCGCGCTGCACCTGCTCCACCTCCTGCCGGACGGCGTCGCGGATCTGGCCTGTCAGCAGCCGTTCCGACATCGCCGTCACATAGAAGACGAGCGTCGCGGCGCAGATGGCGAAGAGCAGAATGTAGAGTGCCGAAAGGCGGACTGCAGTGGACTTGAAGAGAACCCTGAAGCGGCTCATCCCTCATCCTTGATCATGTACCCCGCGCCCCGAATGGTTTTGAGGAGCGGCTGGCTGAAGTCCTTCTCAATTTTCGAGCGCAGGCGCGAGACGTGGACGTCGATGACATTTGTCTGCGGGTCGAAATGATAGTCCCAGACGTTTTCGAGCAGCATGGTGCGGGTCACCACCTGACCGGCATTCTTCATCAGATATTCGAGCAGGCGGAACTCACGCGGCTGCAGCGGGATTTCCTTGCCGCCGCGGCGCACCTCGTGAGAGAGCCGGTCGAGTTCGAGATCGCCGACGCGATAGACGACGTCCTGCTCCGGCGTGCCCTTGCGGCGGCCGAGCACTTCGACGCGCGCCAGCAACTCGCTGAAAGCGTAGGGCTTCGGCAGGTAATCGTCGCCGCCGGCACGAAGGCCGGTCACGCGGTCATCGACCTGGCCGAGCGCCGAGAGGATGAGGACCGGCGTGTGAATGCCCTTGCGACGCAACTCGCTGATGACCGAAAGTCCGTCTCGGCGCGGCAGCATGCGGTCGATGACGATGACGTCGTAGGTGTTCTCCGACCCCATGAACAAGCCGGCTTCGCCGTCGCTGGCGTGATCGGCGACGATGCCCGCCTCGCGAAAGGCTTTCGTGAGGTAAGCCGCGGCTTCGAGATCATCTTCGATGATGAGAATCTTCATGCGGCCGACATTACCCACCGGCTGGGTTTCGGCAAGGCTCAAAGCATCCTGCTGCGGGGCAGCGCTCATCACGATCATCCTTGAAAGGTCAGAAGAAACGAGCCGCGCGGACCTCGGTCCGCACGGCTCCGGTTTTCTTTGCGGATCAGCCCTGGCCGTTGATCGGAAGCGCGACGAAACGGCTTCCTTCACTGGACTGGATCTGGAACAACGCGCGGGTGCGGCCGTCCTTCTTGGCCTGGTTCAGCACCTTGACGACATCGGCGGCGGTGGAGACCTCCTGATTGTTGACGGAGGTGATCTTTTCGCCTTCCTTGATGCCTTTGTCGGCGGCATCGGAGTCGGGATCGATGCCGGTGATCGCCAAGCCCTTGCCGTCATCGGAGGGGCCAACCGTCAGACCGAGATCGGCAAGCGCCTTCTCGGAAGCCGGTGCCTCAGGCTGCTGCGGCTGATTGTTGTTGTCATCGGCATTGGCATCCTTCTGATCGGCCGGCAGCGTGCCGAGTTCGACCGTGAGCGACTGGGCCTTGCCGGCGCGCCAGACCGAAAGCTCGGCCTTGCTGCCCGGCTGCATCGCACCAATGCGGCGGCTGAGATCACGGGCATCCTTGATCGTTTCGCCATTGAGCGCCGTGACGACGTCACCGGCCTTCATGCCGGCCTTGTCACCCGGCGATCCGGGCTGCGGGGCGACAACGAGAGCGCCGCTCGGCTCGGAAAGTCCGATTGACTCGGCGATATCCTTGGTCACCGGCTGGATCTGGACGCCCAGCCAGCCGCGGGAAACCTGGCCATCCTTCATCAGATCAGCAACGACGTCCCTTGCGGTCGAGGCCGGAATGGCGAAGGCGATGCCGACGCTGCCGCCCGAGGGCGAGAAGATCGCCGTGTTGATGCCGACGACTTCGCCGTTGAGGTTGAAGGTCGGGCCGCCGGAGTTGCCGCGGTTCACGGCCGCATCCACCTGCAGGTAATCGTCATAAGGACCGGAACCGATATCGCGGCCGCGGGCCGAGACGATGCCGGCCGTGACGGTGCCGCCGAGGCCGAAGGGGTTGCCGACGGCGACGACCCAGTCGCCGACGCGGACATTGTTGTCGTCGGCCCAGTTGACATAGGTGAACTTCTTGCCCTTGCCGTCGACCTTCAGCACGGCGAGATCGGTGCGCGGATCCTTGCCGATCAGCTTGGCGTCGAGTTCGGTGCCGTCATTCATGACGGCGACGAAGGCCTGACCATCGGAAACGACGTGGTTGTTGGTGACGATGTAGCCGTCCTCGGAGATGAAGAAGCCGGAGCCTTGAGCGACCGGACGCAGACGGCCCTTGCCGCCGGGACCATTCGGGCCGCCCGGACCGTTCTGGCCGAAGCGCCGCTGGTGGCCGCCCTGCTGGTCGTTCGGATCCTGGCCGAACTGACGGAACAAGCGCTTCAGCGGGTGATCGTCGGGCAGATCGTCGAAGCCGCGGCCGTTGAAATCGAAGGCGAAGCCGTCATTGTCGGCGACGGGATTGACGCGGTTTTCGACGCGAACGGAGACGACGGCGGGCGAAACGGCATCGACGACATTGGCGAAGCTCGGCACGGCAGGCGCCTGAACCTTGACAGCTTCAGCGTAAGACCGGGTGATTTCGAGCGGAACGCCGGTTGCGAGCACAGCGGCTGCGATACCGGCGACGGTAGAAGCCTTGAGCACAGTGGCGAGGGACGGACGTCCGTTGAAATTCTTCAGCATTGGAGCACCTTCTCTTGTTCTTAGACCTTCAGACCGGCGACGCCGGATCAGTCGATGACTTAAGATATAGGACGCGGCACCTTACTGCGAACTGTCCGGCCAATGAAAAGTTGGTAATGTTTGTGATCTCTGCTTGCGCGAATCCGAGCCATCGCGACGAAGGATCGCTAGTCAGACGTTACTTATCCAAAAGCTCGCTCAGCCGCGCCTGCTCTTCCGGCGTCAGTTTGCTTCCAGTCGGCCGGCCTCTCCTCTTGCGCGCAAAGACGAGCAGCGACACGCCGCCGGCAAGGATCAGCAGCACCGGGGCGCCCCAGAGCAACACCGTCCTCATGCTGAACCGCGGCTTCAGTAGCACGAACTCGCCGTAGCGTGAGACGATGTAGTTGAGCACCGCCTCATCGCTGTCGCCGTTCCTGATGCGCTCACGCACCAGCAAGCGAAGATCCTTGGCGAGCTCGGCATTGGAATCGTCGATCGACTGGTTCTGGCAGACCATGCAGCGCAGTTCGGCCGATAGCGCCCGGGCGCGAGCCTCCAGCGCCGGATCGGCCAGCACCTCGTCGGGATTGACGGCGAAGGCGGAAACGGGTGCGAAGAACAGGAACACGGCGACGAGGAGACGGGAGAAATGCATCATTCCGCCGGCTCCATGGCAGGCGCGGCCGGTTTGGCCTTGGCCTTTCTCCGCGGGGCGCCGACGCGCAGGCGCCGATCACTCAGCGAGACGAGGCCGCCGGCGGCCATGATCAAGGCCCCGCCCCAGATGCACAGGATGAACGGCTTCCACCAGATGCGCACGACGATGCCGCCGTCCTTGGTGGCGTCGCCGAGCGAGACATAGAGCTGGCTGAGGCCGAAGGTCAGGATGCCCGCCTCCGTCGTCGGCATCTGCCGGGCGGTGTAGAGCCGCTTGGCCGACCAGGTGTCGGCAATGGTGACACCGGCGCGCCGGATGGTGAAGTGGCCGCGCTCCTCGGTGTAGTTCGGCCCCCTGCCCGACCGCATGCCGTCGAACTCAAGGCTGTAGCCGCCGGCATCGACCGTCTGACCCGGCTTCATCTCGACGACATGTTCGCTCTGGAAGGTAGTGACGGCGACGATGCCGAGCACGCTGACGCCGAGCCCGGCATGGGCAAGCGCGGTGCCGAAGGCCGAGCGCGGCAGACCGCTCAGGCGCCGCCAGGCGATGGCGCCCGCCACCTTGCCGATGCCGGCGCGATACCAGAGATCGGCAATGGCGCCGAGGATCAGGAACAGGCCGGCCACCAGCCCAAGCACGGAGAGCACCGGCCCGCCATGCTGGAGATAGAAGAAGACGACCGCGGCGGCGAAGGCGAGAGCCGCGATGACATAGAGCCGCTGCAGGGCGCCGAGCAGATCGCCGCGCTTCCAGGCCAGCAGCGGCCCGAACGGCACGATGACGAGCAGCGGCGCCATCAAGAGGCCGAAGGTCAGGTTGAAGAAGGGCGGCCCGACGGAGATCTTGTCGCCGGTCAGCGTCTCCAACAGCAGCGGGTAAAGCGTGCCGGTCAGCACCGTGCCGCAGGCAACCGTCAGGATCAGATTGTTGAGGACGAGCGCGCCCTCGCGCGAGATCGGCGCAAACAGCCCGCCGGCCGCAAGCTTCGGGGCGCGCAGGGCAAACAGCGACAGCGCCCCGCCGATGAAGATCAGCAGGATGGAGAGAATGAAGACGCCGCGGGTGGGATCGCTGGCAAAGGCATGCACCGAGGTCAGCACGCCGGAACGCACCAGGAAGGTGCCCATCAGCGACAGCGAGAAGGTCAGGATGGCGAGCAGCACCGTCCAGATCTTCAGCGCCTCGCGCTTTTCCATGACGAGGGCCGAATGCAGCAGCGCGGTGCCGGCGAGCCACGGCATGAAGGAGGCGTTCTCCACCGGGTCCCAGAACCACCAGCCGCCCCAGCCGAGCTCGTAATAGGCCCAGTAGGAGCCCATGGCGATGCCTAATGTCAGGCAGGTCCAGGCGGCCAGCGTCCAGGGCCTGACCCAGCGGGCCCAGGCGGCGTCGATGCGGCCTTCGATCAGGGCTGCGACGGCAAAGGAGAAGCAGACGGAAAAGCCGACATAGCCGAGATAGAGCAGCGGCGGGTGGATGGCGAGGCCGATATCCTGCAGCACCGGATTGAGGTCGCGGCCCTCGGCCGGGGCCGGATCGAGCCGCAGGAAGGGATTGGAGGTCAAGAGAATGAACAGCGTGAAGGCGAGCGAGATCCAGGCCTGCACGGCCAGCACATTGGCCTTCAGCGTCTCCGGCAGGTTGGCGCCGAAGATCGCGACCAGGGCGCTGAACAGCGCCAGGATCAGCAGCCAGAGCATCATCGATCCCTCGTGATTGCCCCAGACGCCGGAATATTTGTAGATCAGCGGCACCAGCGAATGCGAATTCTCCCAGACGTTCTCGACCGAGAAGTCGGAGACGACATGGGCATAGGTCAGCACGGCAAAGGCAAAGGCGACGAGCGCAAACATGACCAGCGAGCCGACGCTCGCCACATCCATCATCGCCGGGTCATGGCGGCGGGCGCCGATCACCGGCACGATCGAGACGATCAGCGCCGTCGCCAGCGCCAGCACCAAAGCGTAATGGCCGATCTCGATGATCATGGCGTCGCCTTCGCCTCCTGTCCCTGACCGGCTCCCCCTTGGCCTTCCTGCCACAGCCCCTGCTGCTTCAGCTTGTCGGCCACCTCCTTCGGCATATAGGTCTCGTCATGCTTGGCCAGCACGGTGTCGGCAACGAAGACATTCGTGCCTGGTGTAAACATGCCTTCGGTGACGACACCCTGGCCCTCACGAAACAGATCGGGCAGGATGCCGGTATATTGAACCTTCACCGCATTGGCGCTGCCGTCGGTGACGGAAAACTCCACCGTCGAACCGGCGCCGCGCACGACGCTGCCCGCTCCGACCAGGCCGCCCAGCCGGATGCGGGTCTCCGGCGCCACCGGCGTCTTGGCCAGATCGGCCGGCATGTAGAAATAGGCCACCGACTGGCTGAAAGCGAACATCACCAAAAGCACCGCCGCAAGGATGAAACTCATCCCGCCAGCGATCACCGCAAGGCGCTTCTGCTTGCGCGTCATCGCGTTATCCCCTCCGTGGCAATGCCAAGTTCCCTGGCAAGCGCCAGCAATTGCCGGCCCTGCTCACCGGACGGCGGAAAGGCGGCCAGCCCACGCCTCAGGGCGTCGGCTGCGCGATCCTTATCGTTCAATACGGCGTAAGAGCGGACGAGCCGCATCCATCCCTCGAAATTGTTGGGATCCTCGCTGAGCTTGGCATCGAGGCTTTCGACCATGCCGCGGATCATCTGCTGACGATCGCCGGCCTTCATGTTTTCAGCCGCCGCTACGTCTTCCGATGTCGGTCCGCCGGGCGCCGCCGGCGGGGCGACCTCGCCGCCGTTCTTGGCGATATGTTCATTGACCAGCGGCAGCCAGGGCGCATCGGCCGGCGATTGCTGCGCCAGTGCCTCGAAGGCCTGGCGCGCCTCGTTGGCCCTTCCGGCCTGCTCCATGCTGAGCGCGATGTAGAAGCGGGCACGCGGATTGTCGGGCTCCAGCGTCAGCGACTGTTCCAGCACCTGACGCGCCTCGTCCGTCACGACGCCGTCGGAGACCGCCATCAGCGTTTCGGCAAGGCCGTCGAGCCGGATCGGGCTTGGGCCGAGAAGCCGGATCGCATTGCGGTAGGCCACCTCAGCATCGGCCATCCGCATCGTGCGGAAATAGATCGGCGCCAATACGTCCCAGCCCTTGCCGTCGTCGGGATTCTGAGCCAGATGCCGCTCCGCTTTGGCGATCAGCACCGCCACGTCGTCGCCGGGGTTTTCCAACCGCGCCTCCAGCGGCTGCGACGGCAGATCCGGCCTGCCCGTCGTCAAATAAAGACAGAGCCCGAGCACCGGCAGGATCAAGAGAACGAAGACTTCAGTGAGACGATGATGCCGTGCGGGTTTCTCCATCGTCTCCGGCTCGCCGGCAGAGGCGGCGATCAGCCGCCGGCCGATTTCGGCCCTGGCGTAATCAGCCTCCTCAGGCGTGATCAGCCCGCCGGCAAGGTCGCGGTCGAGTTCGCGCAACTGGTCGCGGTAGACTGCCGCCTCGCCGGCACGGCTGTTCTGCGCCGCCTTCGCACCACGCAGAAGGGGGTAGAGCAGGATGACAGCGACGGCTGCCGTCAGAACGGCAACGAGAATCCAGAACAGCATATCGGCCCAAATACGTGAAGCTCACGCCTATTCCAACTGCCAAAGCCGGAATGACGAAGATTTGAGGCTATTCGCCGCAATTCACGCTGAAAACCACCTCAGCCGAGCGGCGACCAGCTGCCGTCCTCATTGCGGCAGGCTGCACCCCGAGCCACGGTTTCCTTGCCGTCGACGGTCAGCGTATGGGTATATTGCCGGCAATTCTGCGAGCCGACCTGATAGGGTGCGGCCGCCACGACCTTGCCTGTCACGTCCTTGCCGCTCCAGACCACCGGCTGGCCGACCGCCGCCCCTTCCAGCGCCCGATACTCCGCCTCGAGCGCCCGCTGCTTGTCGCTATCGCTCAAGCTCACGCCGCTGCGGCCGACGATGCCGCCCTGGAGCGCGGTGATGAAGGCGGCCGACGCCGAGGGTTTGCTCGAAAAAATGCCGCGCGAAGCGGCACCCTTCGTCGTCGTGCAGCCGGTGAGCGGGACGGCGAGAAGAAGGATGGAAACCATCATGCCTTGCGCGCGTAGAATCATTGCGTCGAACCACGATCAGAGGTCAAATTCAGCCGATCGAAGTGCAGCGTCCCCGTGTCAGCTTTATGGCAAAGCATGCTATACATTTGCCAGTATCCTTGTGACATCAAGCAGTTGGTCATGCAACATCCTTTGTGACGCCGGGCAGGATAAGCTTCGCCTTCAGCCCGCCCCATTCGCCGCGGGACAGTTCGAGCCTTCCCTGGTATTCGTTGGAAATCTCGGTGACGATCGAAAGGCCCAAGCCGGTTCCGGGCTTGCTTTCATCGAGCCTGCGGCCACGCTTCAGCGCCTCGCGGATCTGGTCGGGCTCAAGGCCGGGCCCGTCATCCTCGACGGCAAGCTCCACCCAGCGCCGGCGGGCGCTCGCCTCCGCCCCTTTCACGTCCTCGCCGGCTTCGACGGCCGAAAGCCGCACCCTGCTCTTGGCGAAACGCGCGGCGTTTTCCAGGAGATTGCCCACGGTTTCCTCGAGATCCTGCTGTTCCATGGCGACGGCAAGATGCGGCGGCGAGACGACGAGATCGAATTCGGTGTCGACATTCAGGCGGCGCATGACGCGCACCAGCCGTTCCAGCGCCGGCTCGGCGTCGGTGCGGGCGAGCACGGATTCGCGCTGCGCGGCGATGCGGGCGCGGTTGAGATAGGATTGCACCTGCCCCTGCATCGATTCCGCCTGACTGCGCACCAGCTCGCCATGGGATTTCTCCAGCACCCGCGCCTCGTTGAGGAGAACCGCGATCGGCGTTTTCAGTGAGTGCGCCAGGTTGCCGACCTGCATGCGCGCCCGCTCGACGATGCGGCGGTTGCTGTCGATCAGCGCGTTGACCTCGTTGGCGAGCGGTAGGATCTCGCGCGGGAAGTCACCCTTCAGCTGCTCGCTCTCGCCGGCTCGAATGCGCTCCAATGCTGCGCGCGCCTTGTCGAGCGGTTTCAGGCCGTAAAGGATCGCCAGCGCATTGACGATCAGGCTACCGACGCCGAAACCGGCGAGCGCCAGATAGAGGCTGTGCGAAAAGGTGCGGACATCATCCTCGACGACGTCGACATTGCCGGTGACGCGGAAGCGCGCCGCGCGCCCGTCGGTGTCGAGCACCACTTCGGTCTCGGCCACCTGCACGCGGTTCCCGGAGGCGTCCGTCACCTGGTAGTAGCGCTCGTAATTCTTGTCGAAAGGCGCCTCGACGACGGAGGGTACCGGAATGAGCGCCGAGCCGAGCGAGGGCGAGACCAGCGGCGCAGTGGTATAAGTGCCGAGCGGCTCGACCACCCAGTACCAGCCGGTCTTCGGCTGGGCAAAGCGCAGATCGCCGAGCTGCGGGCTGCCGCTCAACGCGCCCTGATCGCCGATCGTCACCGAATTGATGACGTTATAGAGCTGCGCCCGCAGCAGATCCTGGAAACCGCGTTCGGCGCTCTTGCGATAGAGCGTGGAGATCAGCAGGCCGATCACCACAAGCGCCACCGTCGACCAGACCGTGGTCAGCAGCAACACGCGTGCGGTGAGCGACTTAATTCGCATGTTTCGGCGCTTGGATGCGGTAGCCGAGACCGCGCACCGTTTCGATCAGGTCGACGCCCATCTTCTTGCGCAGACGGCCGACAAAGACCTCGATCGTGTTGGAATCGCGGTCGAAATCCTGGTCGTACATGTGCTCGACCAGCTCCGTGCGCGAAACGACCTCGCCCATGTGATGCATGAGATAGGCGAGCAGGCGATATTCGTGCGAGGTCAGCTTCAGCGTCGTGCCGTTGACCGTCGCCTTTGAGGATTTGGTGTCGAGCCGCACCGGCCCGCAGACGATCTCGGAAGAGGCATGGCCGGCCGCGCGCCGGATCAGGGCCCGAATGCGCGCCAGAACTTCCTCGACGTGAAAGGGCTTGGTGACATAGTCGTCGGCGCCGGCGTCGATGCCGGCGACCTTGTCGCTCCAGCGGTCGCGCGCCGTCAGGATCAGAACCGGCATGCCGCGGCCGGCGCCGCGCCATTTTTCCAGCACGGTGACGCCGTCCATCTCCGGCAGGCCGATATCGAGGATGATAGCGTCATAGGGTTCGGTGTCGCCGAGGAAATGGCCCTCTTCGCCGTCGAACGCTTGGTCGACGACATAACCCGCCTCCTTCAGCGTATCGGTCAGCTGCCGGTTCAGGTTGACGTCGTCTTCGATTACCAGGATGCGCATCGGTCCGCCTTCGTCCGCTTCAAATCGATCGTGTTTGAATAGACCGATTCCGCTTACATCGGAACCTTTACCGTTACCTTGCGTGGACGCTGGCCATTGCCCGACACGAGAACGGTAATGATACAGCTATCGCCCACCGGTTGCACGGACAGGAGCTGCCCGCCCGTCTGTTCGACGACCTGGGCTGCGGCGGCGCTGCAATCGCCAGCCACGCGCAGGACGAGGGCGCCTGCGCCATCCGGTGAGGGCGCCGATACCACCAGTCCGGCGGCCACTACTGCGACGCTCAGAGGAAAGGCCATGTCTTACGCTTTCAAGGTAATTCCAACTTGCTGCGAATATGTACTCAAGCGACCTGAATGGCAAATGAATGCGCTGTAATACAGGGCGTTTAGAACGGTTCTCGACTGCTTGGGGCAATCGATTTCTGCCCTTGGAATCCGCTGCTGCCGCAAATGCCGCTGGTCCTCCCTGCGCCTGAAAACGAGGCGTCCCACCCCTGGCAACCAGATGTTGGCCAGCGCCTCCGGCAAGCATGCAAAACCGGCCACTCCACCGCGGTCGTCGCTTCCGAATCGGCCAGGTCGTTCAACCACGATAGACCGGCCGGTGGCGGCACGCGGCAGGGGCACAGCGGGTCGTCCTCAAATTGTACCGATCCCTCATGTCATCCGTGCATCTTTTCATCGTTCAAAAAAAGAGACGCAGGCGGCAGGCATAGCGGAATTGCCGATCGCAGCTTTCGCCGGCTGGTTGAAACTGCTATCCCTTGCTGGCCCCCGCATTTCAGACCCTTTCAGCCCCGATGCCAAATTCCTTCCGCTTCCGTTCGGCGCAGACGGTCACCGTGCTTGCCGTTACCCAGCTGATCGGCTGGGGCACGACGTTCGACATGCTCGGCGTCATGGGCCGCGCCGTGGCGCCGGCTCTCGGCGTGGCGAACGAGGTGATCTTTGCCGGCCTGCCGCTCATGATGGTGGTCAGCGCCATCGCCGGCCCGACGACCGGCCGTTGGCTCGGCCGCTACGGCGCTGCCCGGGTGCTTTCGGCCGCCTCGCTGATCTTCGCGCTCGGCCTCTCTCTGCTGGCGGTGGCAAACGGCATCCTGCTCTACGCCGCCGCCTGGCTCGTCATCGGCATCGGCGGCGCATTGGGTCTCTCGGCACCGGCCTATACCGCCGTCGTCGAACGCGAAGGGCCAAACGGCAAACGAGTCATCGCCATCCTCATGCTGTTCACCGGGCTATCGAGCACCATCTTCTGGCCAATCCTCAGCCTGCTCAACGAGGCGGTCGGCTGGCAGCTCACCTTTGTTTTCTGCGCGGCGCTGCAATTCTTCGTCTGCCTCCCGCTGCATCTTTTCGCTCTGCCGAAGCCGATCGTGAGGCATGCCGAGAGCAGCGCGGCGGAGATCCCGCCGGTGCCATTGTCGAAGACGGCTCAGCGCAAGGCCTTCCTGTTGATTGCCGCGGTGACAACGATCTCGACCTTCGTCACCTTCGGCATCGCCCCATCGCTGCTCGAAATCTTCCGCCAGTCCGGGGCTTCACCGGCCCTGGCGCTGCAGCTCGGCTCGGCGCGCGGCGCCCTCGGCATCTCGGCCCGTTTCCTCGACATGCTGCTCGGCCGCCGCGGCAACCCCATCCTCAGCGCCGTCATGGGCATCAGCCTGACGGTGATCAGCTTTCTGATCATGCTGACAGCCGGCCCATCGACGCCGGTCCTCGTCACTTTCATCCTGCTTTACGGCTTCGGCTCGGGCGTCACGGCCGTCGCCCGGGCCCTGCTACCGCTGGCGCTGTTCTCGCCGAGCGAATTCGGCCTGCATTCGGCCCGGCTGTCACTGCCGCAGAACCTCGCCAACGCCATCGCTCCCGTCGTCTTCACCGCCATTCTAGATCGCGCCGGCACCGGTCCGGCGCTGCTCGCCTGCGCCGTTCTCTCAGCTTTCGCGCTCACTCTCGTGCTGATGCTGATGACGCTGGTGCGGGGCGCCGGGGCACCGGAGCCGAGCCCGGTCGTTTCGTGAGGCTCGGGCCTGGAGGTCAGCGGTTCCGAACATCTCTCGATCAGCATCTTCAGACCGCTGCAGCTGTTCCGACGAGCCATGCCCGTCGCGATCGGCGAGTCTTTTGAGTCCCTTGCGGCGGGTTTCTCGAAAAGTGATTCCGGTGTCTCAGAAGGTCGGTCCGTGTCGCAACGACTTGAATCCGAAAAATCGCTCATCTCTCTGAAAACAAACGGCGATTTCCACGATCGTCCCAAGCGCGGCGACCGGAAGATGGCCGGCGTCAGAGCGGCCGCGTCACGGCCGTGCGGCTGTCGTAATCGGCAGCGATGCGTTTTTCCCGGAGCGGGCGCACGCGCTCGATCGAACGCTGGTAATCGGGGTGCGCCTTATAAGCAGCGAGAGCCGCCTCATCGTCGAATTCGCCATAGACCACGAGATCGATCTCGGTGCCGAGCTGATCGGTCTTCACATTGGTGCCGATTTCCAGCAGGCGCGGGTATGGAATGGCGGTCAGGATTGAAAGACCCGCCCTCACCTCATCCAGATGTTCCTCCTGCACGGTGAAGAAGACGATATGGCGGATCACGCGGAAGCTCCTGTCAGATTCCAGAGGGGTTTGCCCGCGCGATAACATGCGCGCGGCGGGCCTTCAACCGCGCGGCCGGCCCTACGCGGCATCCGGACGCAGTGCCGCATGGAAGGCCATGGCGTAACCCGCAAGCTTCTCGGCCCGGTCGGTGCCGTTGACGATGCGGCGCGCATTGACCCAGTCCTCGGTCGTCGCATTCAGGTGATCGGCGAGTTTGTGGCCGGTAAAGCTGCCCTGCAGCATGCCTTCGATCAGGATCGTCACCGCCGCCTCCATCTCCATCGCCCGATCGGGATCGGCAACCAGATCGATGCCGGTCAGCACGCTCATCGCCTCATAATTTCGTTTGTGGGTGAGCTGCACCAGGCCGCGTCCGAGCCAGCAGCGGCCATCCTCATCCGGCCGCCAGTAGGGTGTCTTCACCCAGGAGAGCCGGCCTGCGGCAAAGGCTGCCTCCAATTTCTCGACCGCGCGCATATCGCTTTCCGCCAGCGTCTCACGCACCGGCTGCATCGTATAGGCGGTCTCATGAAAGGCGGTAGCGAGGATATAGGCGAGCCACCGGCGGTCGGCCTCAACAGAGCGCTTTTCCCAGGCATCGAGAATCGCCGTCATCCCCACTACCTGAGGCTGAGTCAGCTCTCCTTTGAAGAGCTCTTGCTGCACCGCATCAAAAAAGAATACCCGGTCCATGTGGACAACCATTCCGCGCTCCCCGTGAACACCACGGTTAAAACCGTCTTAATCGATTAAAATAAACTTAATCGTTTGAAGTGTCTAAGCCCCTGATTTACACGCCTTTTGTCTTGTGCAATGCATTTTCTTGCCCTGAAGCCTTACCACCACAAGAGGAGACTTCCGATGCAGGCGCCGGCCAACACACAGACCACCATTCCCCAGCATGTCCTCGACCAGATGGAAAATGAGTGGCGCCAGATTCGCCTTGAGCGCGAGAATGCCCGCCCCGATCCGGGAGCCACAACAACAGCGCTGAGGGATACAGGCAAAGCGGTGCAGATGTAAGGCCTGCCCTCATCGCGTCGCAGCCTCAAGCCGGCTCGCCAGCGTTTCTAGCGACCGGGCGAAGACCGTTCCATCTCTGAGCGCGCGCGACAGCACCAGCGCGCCTTGAATGCCGCAGACGCCTTCCTCAGCAAGCGTCTGCGCCTCTGTTTCAGCACAGCCAGCCCGCGTCAGCGCCGAACTCAACGCCTCGATCCAGCGGAAGAAATAATCGGCGATCGCAGACGAAAACCGATCGCGGGTGTCGTCGAGCGCGAAGGCACCGACGAGGCAGATGCGGCCGCCGGCGCGGAAGTAGTCATTGACATTGATCCACATCGCCGCAATCGCCTGGCGGGCGTCGTCATTCCTCAGCGGCCGATAGATCGCCTGCTCGAACCAGGCACCGACATCGGCGAGCACGGCGCCGGCCATCTCCTCCTTGCCGCCGGGGAAGAAGTGATAAAGGCTGCCCTTGCCAATTCCGGTGCGTTCGGTGATGCGGCTGAGCGTGGCGCCCTCATAGCCGAGCTCGCGGAAGGCTTCCGCGAGCAGCGGTACGATGTCGGCGCGTTCGTAGACGGTCTTCACCGGTCCAAGTTCATCCCATTCTAAAGGCCGAGCCCGGTCAGGCCGGGATGGTCGTTCGGCCGCCGGCCAAGCGGCCAGTGATATTTGCGCTCCGTTTCCCGGATCGGCAGATCGTTGATGCAGGCAAAACGGCGCTGCATCAAGCCGGTGGCGTCGAATTCCCAATTCTCATTGCCGTAGGAGCGAAACCAGTTGCCGCTGTCCTCGTGCCATTCATAGGCAAAGCGCACGGCGATGCGATTATCGGCAAAGGCCCAGATTTCCTTGATCAGCTGGTGTGCCCTATGAAATGGTCGAGGTCGATTTGGCGGCAGGTGCGCCCACAAGACGCCGGATTTCCGCAAGCTCAATCCCTTTGGTCAGGTGCCGCGAAGGCAGGCCTGCTGGTGCCGCTGCTTGCCGATTTCGAACCGCAGCCGGCGCCGGTGCATCTTGTCTATCCCTCGCGGGGGCTGGTGCCGCTGAAACTGCGCGCCCTCATCAATTTCGCAACGCCGCGCCTGCGCGCAACGCTGAAATAGCATTAGGCAAGCCTGCCTTCTTCCGCCTTGTAGAAATACTGGCTGGCGACCAGCCAGCCTTTCAGCGGCCGGAGCGGCGGAATGCAGGTGGCGAGCATGAAGGGACCGGTGACGAGAAGCTGCACCCAGATCGGCGCCGCGAATGCCACCTCCAGCCAGACGCCGAGCAGCACGCTCGGGATGCAGGCGAAGCAGATGACGAAAAAGGCCGGGCCGTCGGCCGGATCGGCGAAAGAATAATCGAGACTGCAGGCTTCGCACTGCGGCTGCAGCGTCAGGAAGCCTTTGAACATATGGCCTTGGCCGCAGCGCGGGCAGCGTCCCCTGATGCCGGTCTGCATCGGAGGAAGCGGGGGATATTCGGTATCCATGATGACCTTGTCCTATCTCGCGGCTCAGTCAATGCCGCATAATGAGTGCATTCAATATAAATACATTATATGGAATAGACCAATCAATCTGCCAGATTGCCGCACAAGCAAGTCAACCGGTCAAGGACCGGTCGCGGCTTGTCGTAAATCCATTCGAAGAGCGTCCCGCCTAGACCAATTCCGTTTTTCTTCTAGCAGGCTCAGCCGCGATATCGCCGGATCAGAAGAACGAACCCGCCATTTCCGGCGGGCCTTCCAGCGCATGGGCCATGAACTCCAATGCGCCCTGCAATTTTGCCCGGGCGATCGGGCCGCCGAGGCAGACGCGGACGGCCTCGGGTGCGGCGCCCTCGACCGCGAAGGCATCGCTTGCCACCACGCCGATGCCGGAGGAATGCATATGGCTGCCGAACGTGGAACGGGTCCAGCCGTGGGCCAAAGGCAGCCAGATATTGAAGCTGATCGGATCGGCGCGGTAGCTGCCGGCGGGCAGGATGGCGGCGACCATCTGTTGGCGGGCGCCCGCCTCGGCGCGGATGAAGCGGAGGATCGCATCGGCCGTGCCGTCCTCGATCCAGCGGGTGGCGAGCGCCATATTCAACGGCGAGGCCATGACATTGTTGGCGCGCATGGCGCCGACGAAGGGCCACACTGCCCTGGTGTCCGGAGCCACGACATAAGCAAGGCGCAGGCCGGCGCCGAGGCATTTCGCCAGGCCGCCGATATGCCAGGTCAGCTCGGGCGCCGTTGCCGCAAGCGGCGCAGGCCCTTCCTGCGGAATGAAGCCGTAGGCATCGTCCTCGACGATCGGCAGACGATATTTGCGGGCGACAGCTGCGATTTCCTCGCGGCGGCCAGCTGGAATCGTCAACGTCGTCGGGTTCTGCAGCGTCGGATTGAGGTAGAGCGCCTTCGGCTTCAACCGCTCGCAGGCCGAGGCCAAAGCATCGGGCCGGATCCCGTCTCCGTCCATCGGCAGGCCGGCAAGATTGAGCCGCAACTGGGCTGCGATCGAGCGCATGCCGGGATAGGTGACGATTTCCGAAATCACGGTCTCGCCGGGCTTTGCCAGGAGGCCGAAGATCGCCAGAAGGGCCGGATGGGCGCCCGGCGTGACGAAGATCCGCTCCTGCGAAGGCGTCAGACCGCGGCGGCCGAGCCAGGCGGCGGCGGCCTCCTTGTCCATGCCGGAACCGCCGAAGCCTTGATAACGCAGAAGCGGGATCAGGCTCGCCGCCACCGCCGACATGCCCTCGCGCATGCGGGCGATCAGTTCCGGATCGTCAGGTTCCGGCGGCAGGTTCATCGAGAAGTCGACGACGGCCGCTCGCCGGGGGTCGGGTGCGGCGCCGACGCCCCAGTCCTGGCGGTGTTTGATCGCCGCGCCGGTGACGAAAGTGCCTCGGCCGACATGGGAATCCACCAGGCCGCGCTTCTGCGCCTCGACGTAACCTCTCGCCACCGTAGTGAAATCGACGTTCAGCCGTTTGGCAAGTTCGCGCTGCGGCGGCAGCCGGTCACCGACCGCCAGATGCCCGCTGCGCAGATCCATTTCGATCAGATCGGCGATCGCCATGTAACGCGGGCTGCTGCTGCGGCTCAGGTCGGGATGCCAGTCTTTCATTCTTGATCCGATCAACATAATGGAAGCATTGACCGTATATTGTTGCATCTCCCCACTGTCACGAAAAAAGTCAGCCTCCGCGACGGAAGCCGACGCCGACTGGATGTCTCACCGCATTGATGGTGACGCGAAGGCGTCGATGCCGCTCAGCCTGGCCGACAGGGCCCACAGCCGCTCGGCCTGCTCGGGGTCAACGGCGTGATCGCTCACGCCGCCCGGCTTCCCATCGATCGCCCTGTTCGCCACATCGCAATCTTCGCAATAGAGGCCTCCCATACCCTCGAGCTGAGGTGAGGTCGCCGCCCATAGCTGGGTAGCGGCGCCTTGCGACGGCGTCTTGAATGTCGGGTCGATCGGATTGCCGTTCGAGTCGATCCACCCCGCACCCACCATTTCCTCTCGTGAAAGATACCGCTGCAGTGGCGTGAGGATCTTGCCCGGGTGCAGCGAAAACGCGCGGATACCAACGCCGCGCGCGAGCCTGTCCAGATGCAGGGCGAAAAGCGCATTGGCTGTCTTCGACTGCCCATAGGCTTGCCATTTGTCGTAGCCAGTCTCGAACTGCAGGTCGTCCCATCGGATGCCGGAGATCCGATGGCCGCCTGATGAAACCGAAACGATACGCGCATTCCGCGACAATGCCGGTCAAAGGCTGTTAACCAAAGCGAAATGGCCCAGATGATTCGTTGCGAATTGCGCCTCCCAGCCATCGCCGACGCGGGTCTCCGGGCAGGCCATGATGCCGGCGCTGTTGATCAGAATATCGATGCTGCGGCCGGCCGTGACGATGCGCTGGGCGAAGCGGCGGACGCTTTCCAGATTGGAGAGATCCAGCCGTTCGACCTGTACGCCATCGATGCCGGCAACGGCGTCTCGGGCCGCGTCAATGTTCCTTGCCCCGATGATTACCCTAGTGCCAGCGCCAGCCAGAGCGCGTGTGGTCTCCAGCCCGAGGCCGGAATGGCCGCCCGTGATGACGGCGCACTTGCGGGAAAGATCAAGGCCGGCCACGACCTCGACAGCGGTCGTGCGGGCTCCGAAGCCGGAGCCGATAGGGACTTGCTTATCATTCATGATAATTGCCTTCATTAACGTTTCTAGTAGGACAGTCGCGAGGATAGGGCGTGGCGATCAGACGATCCATGCGCTAGAGTCCGTCACCTCTTCGTTATCGTCCGGAATTTCCGCATGGACCCTTTATCCAATGTCCTCGCATTGCTCAAACCTCGAAGCTATGTCTCCGCGGGACTGAATGCCGGCGGCGCCTGGGCGCTCGATTTTCCACCTCCTGAAGGCATCAAGTTCAACGCGGTCATTTCCGGGGCGTGCTGGCTCAGCGTCGATGGCGTTGCCGAGTCCGTCCGGCTGGAGGAAGGCGACTGCTTTCTCCTGACAAGCCGCCGGGCTTTTCGTCTCGCCAGTGATCCATCTGTCGAAGCGATGCCATGCGAGGCGATCTATTCGATTGCCCGCGATGGAATTGCGACCTGCAACGGCGGGGGCGATTTCTTCCTGATTGGCAGCCGTTTTTCCTTTTCGGGAGGAAACTCCGACATCCTTCTCGGCATCCTCCCGACAATCGTTCATGTGAAAAGGGATTCCGATCACGCCGCCGTGCTGCGCTGGTCGCTCGATCGGATGACGCGCGAACTGCGCGACCGACAACCCGGCGGTTTTCTGATGGCAGAGCATTTCGCGCATGTGATGCTCATGCAGGTGTTGCGCCTCCATATCGCATCGCCGGATGCCCGCGGCGTCGGCTGGCTTTTCGCACTCACCGACAGGCGGATCGGAGCGGCGCTCGCGGCCATGCATGCCGATCCGGCACGCAAATGGACGTTGCAGTTGCTGGCCGAACGGGCGTCGATGTCTCGGTCCACCTTTGCCCTCCATTTCAAGGCAAAGGTCGGGCTGGCGCCGATGGATTATTTGACGCGCTGGCGCATGCTTGTCGCGGCAGACCGGCTGGCAAATCCGGCCGAAGCAATTGCGAGCGTCGGCCTGTCGCTCGGTTATGATTCGGAAAGCGCCTTCAGCACCGCTTTCAAACGGGTCATGGGGTGCTCACCTCGGCAATATGGTGCCGCTCAGCAGGTCGGCGATACCATGCGAAATGAGGTTGGCGCTCGATGAACCTGATCGTGTGCCATTAGCGGGCAATCGCGCATCGGCCGGCGGAGATTCCGTTTGACACGGTCTTGCACCCGTCGCCCACTCTCTTACCTATCCAAGAATGAATGTGCCGGTCTTATTCCGTACCGGCACTCCATTAGGATGAAAGCATGAATATCAATCCCATCTTGCGGTCAATCGTGGGCATCCGCTCCTCCATTCCGGAAGATGCCTTCACGGCGGAGACGCTGGGAACCATCCGTGAGGGCAGCGGCGTGGTCATCCGCGACAATGGATTGGTGCTGACGATTGGTTACCTCATCACCGAGGCCGACGAAGTCTGGTTGACGACGCTGGACGGCCGGGTGGTTCCCGCCCATCCGCTTGCCTATGACCAGGAGAGCGGGTTCGGGCTGGTGCAGGCGCTCGGCGTCCTGAACGCGCCAGCAGTGGATTTTGGCGATGCGGCCGCGGCAAAGCCCGGCGATCCCGTCGTGCTTGCCGACGGCATCGGCGAATATGTCCAGGCAAGTATCGTGGCCCGACAGGAATTCGCCGGTTATTGGGAATATCTGCTGGAGGAGGCGATTTTTACTGCGCCGGCCCATCCCGCATGGGGCGGCGCAGCCCTGATCGGCGCGGACGGCAAGCTTCTCGGCATCGGTTCGCTTCGCCTGCAGATGAGCCAGGACGGCGAGGTCGCCGATATCAACATGGTCGTTCCGATTGATCTACTGCCGCCGATCCTGGACGATCTCTTGAACCGCGGCCAGGTCAACAAGCCGCCGCGGCCCTGGCTCGGCGCATTCTCCGCCGAAAGCAGTGGTGGCGTGGTGGTGATGAGCGTCGCCGAAGGCGGTCCGGCCGCCGAGGCCGGCCTACGTCAGGGCGACATCATTTCGGAAATCCGCGACGAGGAGGTCGATGGCCTGGCCGATTTCTACCGAAAGCTCTGGAGCAGCGGCCCGGCCGGCGCCGAGATTCCGATGCGAATTCTGCGCAACGGCCGGGAAGCCTGGCTGCGGATCAAATCCGCCGACCGCAACAGCTTTCTGAAAAAGCCGCAGCTGCAATAGGGCCGCATCGCGCGTGACTGCCGTCGAAGACTGAAACCGCGGCTGGCTTCACAGGCCGGTCCGGTATGCGGCCCACCTACGAGCGAGCCAAGTTCGTTCGTTGACTCGGAACTGCCATTGAAAGATGCTGCCGTCAATCCTGGGATCAACGGAGTTTGCGGTCCATGTTCGATCATATCTCCATCGGCGTCAAAGATCTCGAAAGAGCCCGCCGCTTCTACGACGCAGCGCTGGCGCCGCTCGGATATGAGCGCCTGTCGAATTCCGACGGCATGATCGGCTACGGTTCGGAACAGGTCGGCCTTTGGGTGATGCAGGTTGCCCATCCCGTTGTGGCCGACATGCAATCCGGGCTGCATTTCTGCTTCGTCGCCCCGAACGAGGCCGCGGTCGACGCGTTTTATGCGGCTGCGATCGAATCCGGCGGCACGGATAACGGTGAACCGGGTATCCGCCCGGATTACGGCCGCTTCTATTACGCCGCCTTCGTCATCGATCCGGACGGCTATCGCCTCGAAGCCTATTTCCACAAAGGCGAGATATAACGGCCGTCAGGCCGTAGCTCTGGAGATCGCCATCACCCTTGCGGCCGCCGGGCCGAGGGCAGCCCTCACCCGTCCGCCAGCCGCAAAAATCCCGTTGCGTTGCCCCAGCGAAAGGCGCATTGTTTCGGCTTCGGCAGCCATCGCACGGGCGCTGCCGACTGAGGGTTTCATAACCCCCGCCCCGACGAAAGGAGGACTTCGATGTCTTCCACTTCCGATAAGCCCTATCTGACGTCATCCGATCTCGATATGCTTCAGGGTGTGCTCGACACCGCGGGCTACAAAGCAAGAATACCGGCCGGCGACGAACAGACCTGCAACGCCGCAGCCATGCTGCTGATCAAGCTGTTCCAGGAGGGCGTCACCTCGCCGGCCATGCTCTTGCGGGCGCTCGAATACCATTTCGGCAGACCGAAGAAGCAACAGAAACCGGTCACCCCCGTCTGTAACCGCTATGCGATCCAGGGATTGCCGCGCGAGCGCCGACCGACGCGGCCGGGCAATTCCGCAGGCCGGTAGTGCGTGGCTTTCAATTCCGATCTAAAGGGAGATCCATCCATGGCAAAGGGACAGCTGAGAAGCAATCGCGAGGCCCGCAAGCCGAAGAAGGACAAGCTGGCGACGAAGCCGGAAACCAGCTTCGCCGGGCAGATGAAGACGGCGGCCCAAACGGCGCCTCATGGCAGCAGCGCGCCCAAGGGCGGCGGTCAGCCTCACCGGTAGCCAGTTACGTCAGCCGGTTTGTCCCGTTCCTGCACTTCCACTAGGTAACGCCAACAATCCGGCCGCGAACCGTCAACATCGTCGAAACCATAGGCCTTCGCCACCCCGCCGCTCGACAGCGACTGGCCGTTCCAGCGGGCGCGGTCGGGATCGGCTGACAGGGCCGCTACCGCACGGCCGACGAAACGCGGGGTTTCAGAAATGGCAAAATGCGGCTGCACCCCGGTCGCGTCGCGCCAATTCTCCTCGCTCACGCCATAGGCCTCCAGCATCATTTCGGAGCGCAGCCAGCCGGGCGTGATCGAAACGGCGGTGGCGCCGTGTCTGGCCAGATCCTGGGCATGCGCCCAGGCCATGCGGGTGACGCCGGTCTTGACGAGGTCGTAGAACGGCGAGTGCCGGTAATGCGCGGCGTTGTATTCGGCCGTGCCGTCGGTTACCTCCACCAGCAGCCCGCCCGGCCGCTCGATCATCAGCGCCAGCGCGTAATGGGCGGTGATCAAATGCGTCTCGATGCCGAGCCGCAGCATGCGCAGGCCCTTGTCCAGCGAATGCTCCCAGACCGCCTTGTCCCATTCGAACAGCTTCTCGCAGCCCCAGATGTCGTTGACGAGGATGTCGAGCCGGCCGGCTTCCGCCCGGATGCGGGCGACGAGCGCCTCGACCTCATGCGGAACGAGATGATCGACCTGTACGGCAATGCCCTTGCCGCCCGCCGACGTCACCAGTTCGGCCGTTTCCTCGATCGTCTCGGGCCGGGCATAGTCGGACTGCTGGGCGCGTGTCGTGCGGCCGGTGACATAGACGGTGGCGCCGGCAGCACCGAGTTCGACCGCAATGCCTCGGCCGGCGCCACGCGTGGCGCCCGCCACCAAGGCCACTTTTTCGCGCAAGTCCGCTGTCACGTCTCCATCCTCCACGCTAGAACCGGGAGCCGGCCGACTGCGACTGGCTTTGGTTGAATATAAACGAATGTTCGTTCATATTCAAAATGAACGCAAGAGGAATTTCATGCCGCGCCGCCGCACCCTGTCCGACGAACAGCTTCTCGCCATGGTGCTGGCGCTGATCCATGCGGAAGGGCCGGATGCGGCGACGTTTGCCGCGGTGGCGAAGGCGAGCGGTCTTTCCGGTTCAACCCTGGTTCAGCGTTTCGGGACAAAGGCGGCGATGCTGCGCGCCGCGCTGCTTTGCGCCTGGGACCGGCTGGATGCGGAGACGGCGCGCCTTGCCGGCGCCGTGCCGAAGACGCCGGACGGCGCCGTCGCGCTGCTCGCCGGCCTGTCGCATGAATATGGCGATGATGCCGCCGCCTATGGCGAGGGATTGCTAGTGCTGCGCGAAGATTTTCGCGATCCGGTGCTGCGCGCCCGCGGGGCGGCTTGGGGAACGGCGTTGACAGCGGCGATCGCGCGCTGTTTCGGCTCGGCGAAGGCGCCGGAAACGATCGCCCGGCTGATGCTGGCGCAATGGCAGGGATCGCTCACCTGGTGGGGATTTGGCGCGGGCGGCCCGGTGGCCGCCTATGTGGAGACGGAATTGCGGCGCTTCCTGACTGCGGTGAAATCCTGACCCCGCTCACGCTTCTTCTTCATCCTTTTCCGCACCCACGGTCAGCGGCCAGTCGACGACATAATCCTCGAGATCATCGATATCGATCTCGGTTTCATTGATCGTGCGGCCGCGGGCGGAAATGCCGGCGGCATGGACGGTCTCGGGATCGCCGGAGACAAGCGGATGCCACCAGTAGAGATCGCGGCCCTCATTAATCAGCCGGTAGCCGCAGGTCGGCGGCAGCCAGGCGATCTCAGGCACGTTCTCCCTGGTCAGCTGCACGCAGTCAGGCACGAAATCCCACCGGTTCTGATAGCTGGAGCAGCGACAGCTTTGGCCGTCGAGCAGTTTGCAGCTGACCGAGGTGAAATAGATATCGCCGCTCTCCCACTCCTCGAGCTTGTTGAGGCAACAGAGGCCGCAGCCGTCGCAGAGGCTTTCCCATTCGGCGGGGCTCATTTCGGCAAGGGTCTTCTTCTTCCAGAAGGGCAGATCGGTCATCGTCCGTTTCTTGCAACAGCGGCCCAATTTCACGTGACCGCCGCTCTATCTCTCTTGTTATCCGCCATAAAATCAATCAATTCTTCAGCATGCTCCTGGTATCGGAGAGCTTTTCGGGCCTTGAGGGCCTCGCGCTTTCGTCGCTTTCCGGCGGCCGGACATGAGGCAAGCGCGATCAGGCGGGAATACAGGACGTGCAGGATCCGGACAACCCTGAAAAAGGGCCTGAAAGGGAATCAGACAAACGAACCGGTGACGCGGCGGGCAGGCGGCCGCCGAAGAGCCGCCACATACTGTTGCGCATCGATTCATGGATCGATTCGACCGTCTGGAACGCCGGCTTCCGCGCCGCCGAGATCTGGGAAGACACCACCATCTTCTTCCGCCGCTTTCGCGTTCGCGGCTGGAAACGCATGATCTTCGAACTTGCCGGCGAAGGGCTGACCCTCGGGGCGGCCGGCGCGGTGCTGATGCTGGTGCTTGCCCAGCCAGCCTTCGAGGCGACCAAGGAGGACTGGCGCAATCGCGGCGATTTCGCCGTCACCTTCACCGACCGCTACGGCAACGTCATCGGCCATCGCGGCGTCATCCACCAGAATTCCGTCCCGATCGACGAGCTGCCGGATTCCCTGATCAAATCCGTCCTCGCGACCGAAGACCGGCGTTTCTTCGACCATTTCGGCATCGACGCGATCGGCCTCTTCCGCGCCATGGTCACCAACGCCCAGGCCGGCGAAGTGGTGCAAGGCGGCTCGACGCTGACGCAACAGCTCGCCAAGAACCTGTTTCTCTCCAACGAGCGCTCGATCGATCGCAAGATCACCGAAGCCTTCCTGGCCCTATGGCTCGAAGCCAATCTCTCCAAGAAGGAAATCCTCTCCACCTATCTCGACCGCGCCTATATGGGCGGCGGCACCTTTGGTGCCGCGGCAGCGGCGCAATTCTATTTCGGCAAGAACATTACCGATGTGAACCTTGCCGAGTCGGCAATGCTTGCCGGCCTGTTCAAGGCGCCGGCCAAATATGCGCCGCATGTCAACCTGCCAGCCGCGCGTGCCCGCGCCAACGAGGTGCTGACCAATCTCGTGCAGAGTGGGCTGATGACGGAGGGCCAGGTGATCGCCGCCCGGCGCAATCCGGCGACCGTCGTCGACCGCAACGAGGTGGAATCGCCGGATTTCTTCCTCGACTGGGCCTTCGACGAAGTGCAACGTCTTTCGCCGCGCTTCCACCAGCATTCGCTGATCGTGCGCACGACGATCGACATGGGCATCCAGAAGGCGGCCGAAGATTCGGTCGAGACATCGCTGCGTGAATTTGGCGAGGCCTATCACGCCAAGCAGGGCGCCATGGTGATGATCGAGAACGGCGGCGCCGTCAGGGCCATGGTCGGCGGGCGGGATTACGGCGAGAGCCAGTTCAACCGCGCCACCAAGGCGCTGCGCCAGCCGGGCTCCTCCTTCAAGGTCTATACCTACGCGCTGGCGATGGAGAGCGGGATGACACCGCAGACGACGATCGTCGACGCCCCGATTTCCTGGGGCAACTGGAGCCCGCACAATTATGCGAACCGCTATGTCGGCCGCATCACACTCGAGACGGCGATCGCCCAGTCGATCAATACCGTGCCGGTGCGGCTTGCCAAGGAAAAGCTCGGCATCCAGCCGATCCGGGCAATGGCGAAGAATCTCGGCGTCGAAACGCCGATCCGCGACGACGTCACCATCCCGATCGGGACATCGGAGGTGACGGTGCTCGACCAGGCGACGGCCTATGCCACCTTCCCGGCCGGCGGCTATCAGTCGCGCCGCCACGGCATTACCCAGATCCTCGATTACGAAGGCGATGTGCTCTACGATTTCGACCACGACGAGCCGGCGCCGAAACGCGTGCTGTCCGAACAGGCCGATGTCTATATGAACCAGATGCTATCGCGCGTTCCCTATGTCGGCACGGCGCGCAAGGCGGCCCTCGACAACGGCATCCTGACAGCTGGCAAGACCGGCACGACCCAGGCCTATCGCGATGCCTGGTTCGTCGGCTTCACCGGCAATTACACCTGCGCCGTCTGGTTCGGCAATGACGACTATACCTCGACCAACAACATGACGGGCGGCTCACTGCCGGCAATGACCTTCAAGCGCGCCATGGACTACGCCCATCAGGGTGTGACGTTGCGCCCCATCCCCGGCGTCGAAAACCCCCTGCTCTCGGAAAAGGATCTTGCCAAGACGTTCGCCGCCAAGCCGCAGGACGGACTGCCGCAGCTCATCCGGCCGCGCATGCTCTCGGTCCAATCGACTGATATCCTTAAGAAGCTCGGAGGGAAGCTGAAGGCCGCCGCGCCATTGACGCCGGCGAAGGTGGCAAGCTCGGAGTAGACGCTGCGTGGTCGCTGCGCTCGTTCGTGTCGGAGATCGGCGAGACCCGCCCCTCATCCGCGTCCAACGCGCGTGCCCCGCGATCTGGACAGATCGACGTCCATGTCATGGCGCGGCATTCCACCCTGCCAGAATCAGTGCTAACCCTGTCATCCCGGTTTCCAAGGTCATGACGTGTTTCGATTCCCCCTTTTCATCCTGATCACGCTGATCGTCGCCTTCGGCGGCGGCATCATGATTTCGCTTTATGCGCTGGATGCGACACAGGGTTTCGGGGCGATCAAGCTTGGCGCCTGGGAGGCCTTTCCGGCGTTGCAGACGGTCGATGCCGATCCTTACGCCAAATCGCACCGGGCACGCGCCGGCAAGTTGCTCTACGGCAGCGCCGAGGGGCTGACCTTCACGGCGAGCGTCGACGACGACGGTGCACGGCTGAACGCCGGCTGCCGCTACAGCCTCAGCGGGCAGACGCCGCCCGCCCGGCTCTGGACGCTCTTTACCGCCGACAATGGCGGCAATCCGGCGGCGGTGAAGACCGGGCTTCCGGCGGCGCTCAATTCCTGGACGGTGCTGCGCCAGCCCGACAGCAGCTTTTCGATCGAGATCTCCGCCGCCGCTCAGCCGGGCAACTGGCTGGCCTTGCCGCAGGCCGGTACTTTCCGGCTGGTGCTGACGCTGTTCGACACGCCAACCGCCGGCAGCTCCGGCGTGATCGATCTCGCCATGCCGAAGCTCACCAACACCGGATGCGGCAATGCTTAGGATCTTCTTCGCCGTCCTGACCGGTCTTTTCGGCGCAGCGCTCCTGCATCTCGTCATCATCCTGTCCCTGCCGCATTTCACCGGCAGGGATGCGGCGACCCGCGTGGCGGCGGAAGGCGATCTCAACAATTTCTATCTGCTCGGCGAGCAGTACGACGAGGCTGGTCTCGCCAATGGCGACCCCTTCCTGCGGACCGCCGTCTGCTCCTTCGACGTCGAGGATGCGCCGGTGCATTTCACCGCCAAGGGCAACGTCCCCTTCTGGTCGATCGCGATCTACGACAGCGCCTCCAACGAGGTGTTCAGCATGAACGACCGGACCTCGGTGGGCGGCGCGCTCGACGTTCTGGCGGGCGGCCCGATCCAGTTGACGGACCTGCGCAAGAACCTGCCGCATGAACTGGACCAAGCGATCCTGGTGGAAATGGCGAGGCCGGATGGTTATGCCGTGCTACGGACGCTGGCACCGCAGGCAAGCTTCGATGAAGCAGCACGCAACTTCCTGACGGAAGCGGGCTGTGAGCAATTCACCCCCGGCAATTAAGCGGAATGTCTGTTCTCAATTCGGCATCACGCTCCGGGGTTGAAGAGGCGCTTACTTCTTTCTGGCGCGCGGCGCGGGCGCCGGACCATGTCTAGGGCTCTCGGCGAGCCGCTCATAGCGGACCCCCGTGAACCAGAGAATCTTGGCTTCGCGCGGTTCCTTGTCCAGGCGACGCGGCGCCCGCGGCCGCCGATCCGCCAATGCGACTACTATTGCCATTCTCGTCTCCATGCACTGCCCGAGACGGATGAACTTGCGATGGATTTCACCCTGCCCGCCACTCTGCGAGCCGGCGCGTCCTGCGGTGCCGGCATGGCCGGACCGAGGGCATTCGCGCCTTTCCCACGGCACCTGATTGAAATACCGTGATGCGGAGTTTCGACGATCCAAATACTCAAATCGCGTCGTTCCTGTCCGAATTGAGACACATGACAGTTAACAGTTTACTAATATTCAGCGGATGCCAAACACAGTTTCCGTAACTTCCTCTTCAACGCTTGAGGAGTCGATTTGGTTTCATGCCCCGCTGAAAGACCGGAAGGCAGCGAGCAATATAAAATTACAAGAAATTCATATAGTTGACGACGATACAGCGATCTATCCAGAGCCGCTGTTGCAAATATGCGGCACAGAAATATTTGTTGTGGCAGATCAGCGCGGGCTTCGGTTTATCCTGGGTGCCCACTCGTTTTAGAGGCGCGCCGATTGCAATTCCCGCCGTCCGCGAAGCGGCTTTCTCGTTGCGGCATGGTGATAACTGCTGCAAGCGATGGCGCATCGCCGGACCCGATCAGGAGGAGGACCGGTTTGCTTGCCGCCGCAGCGCCCTTTCGGAGCCCATAGCCTTTCCATTGCCGGCTAACCATTATTCGCAGGTTCCTCGGGTATATTTCTGTATCATTTTAATAAAATCTTCAGCATCCATTAACCGTACAAGTGTAGGATTTGTTCATATCCGTGTGGTCCGAGAGGCGTCCCCGCCAGCGCTATCGGCCCCATGGTTTCCCTTGGTTCTGCGTTTTCAGGGTGTGCTTGTGCGTGACCGGTTTCGAGACCTAGAGGGCCCGTTGGCCGTCAGGAAAAAGGACGTGGTGTTGATGGCGACTGTGAGCAGTTTCGAGAGCCTGTCTCATCCGACACGATCCGAACTGCGCCAATTCGCCGAGCTTTTCACACCGCTGTTCCAAGCTTCCTCCGACGAAGCCAAGCGCCAGGCAGTCGCCGCCCTTTCCCAATGCGAGACCATGCCGGCAGCCGTGGCGCTGTTCATCGGCAATCAGCCGATCGAAATCGCCGCGCCTTTCCTTATCGCCTCGAAGGCCGTTGCCGACGACACGCTGATCACCATCGCCCGCATGCAGGGTGCGGCGCATGTCAAGGCGATCGTCAGCCGCGATTCGCTCTCACCGAAGGTCATCGACGCGCTGGTGGCGCTGCGCCAGACCCAGCCGCGCTCCGCCACCGCTTCGGCGCCGATCACGGAAGCGCTGGCCGTCCCGCTTTCGCCAGTCCAGGTGGAGAGCAACGAGGCCGAAGCGCTGGAGGAACAGCGGGTCGCCAATGAAGAGGCCTTGCGCGGTCGCATCCTCGATCTTGCCGGCCATCTCGGCCGCGACGATCAAGACAGGCTCGGCCTGCGCACCCTCACCGACATTCAGGAGGCGCTGCTGGTGCGCTTCGCCCGCTCGCACGAGGCGACGCATTTCGCCACCGCACTCGCCGATGCGCTTTCCGCCAGCCGCTGGCTTGCCGAACGCATCATGCTCGACCTCTCCGGCCAGCAGCTCGCCACGACGCTGACGAGCCTCGGCATGGGCTTTCTCGACGCTGTCTTCGTGCTGGAACGATTCTATCCGCATCTTGCCGAACAACAGCATAATGTGACGCGCGGCTGGATGGTGCTCGATGCGCTCGATCCGGAAGAATGCCACGAAAGGGTGGAGGCCTGGCGGCGCGCCGATCGCTACACCTACAAGGCCGAGACCACCGATTCGCGCACATCTCGGGAAACCGAAACCCACCGCTTCGCCCGCCAGGCGCCGGTGCAGCGCGACATACGCGCGCTGGGGCGGCGGTCGCGTTGAGTTGAAGAAGACCTGACTCTCAGCGATCCCCCGCCAGCGGGATTATGTCCCCCAATTCCTCCGCCTCCAGCTCGACGATCCAGAGATCGGGGTCGAAGCGGCGTTCGCGATCCAGCATCGCCCGCACCGCTTGCGGCTCGCTGCGCGCGAGGCGGACTTCGAACAGCCGGTCGCGGATCTCGTCTTCGCCGAAGGCGGTCTGCGGCGCCGGCGCATAGAGCGTTTCCAGACCATCGCGAAAGTGTTGGCGGATGAAGATCGCGCCCGCCTCCTCCGCGCCCTTCTTCTCCACAGCGGCGAAATCGCCGCTTGCGAAGACGCGGCGCAGAAGCGAGGAAACGAAGATGTCGGCGCGTAATCTCATCGGGGCGGTATAGAGCCTTTCCGAGTTAGATTGAAGCATTCTGTTGGCTCAAACGGAGAGGATGGTCGACCGGCCGGCGTGCGTCGTAGCCCAACTCTGCGGCCAAGCCGGCCGGTCGATCAGCCGGCCCGTTTCAGCCAACATCCCGCAGATTTGCCTGGCAAAACTGCAAGACTTTGGAATCGCCGGACCCACTTGTCGCTTCGCCACTGCGAAGCGGTGCGGCCGGTGGGCCGGGCATGTTTCCGCCAGGATCAAAGGCGATCGGCTCGGACGTACCTGGGGTATGCCCGTCGCCAATCGCCTTTGCCCTGACGAAAACCTGCTCCGGCAGAATGCTTCAATCTAACCCGGAAAACCTCTAAGACCGGCGCGCCGGGGCCGGCAATCCGCAACCGAGCTTTGGCGGATGCGTCAGACCTTGACCGCCAACCGCAAGCCGCCCCAATGGCGGCCCCTGACGGTGATCGGCGCGGAGATATCCTTCATCATCACGAAATTGCCGCCGCCCATGTCGCGCCGGTAGGTCTGGACGAGGAAAGGTGCGGTGCTGCGGCCGGCGGCAAGGCCGACGCGATCGGCGAAGATGCGGCGGTTGCGGCAGTTGGCGGTGTTCCAGACGATGTCGCCCGGCCGCTGCGGCTGCGAGAACTTCCGGTTATGAGTCGGCAGATAACCGTTTTCGTCGACCGCCGCGCAGAAGGCGACGCGCTCGTCCAGGGCGACGACGGGCTCCTGGATCGGCGGCAGCAGACGGTCGGTGAGTTCGGTGAAGGCAGCCATCATCTGAACCGGATCGGTGCCAGCCATCGGCCGGTAGCGCCGGTCGAAGAGGGCGTCGAAACCGATCTGACCGTCGGCGACGGCGCGTTCGAAAACGCCTGATATCTGCCTTGCCACGGATTGTGCTTCCTCGATCCAACGGCTGTCGGCGGTCTTGACGCCGGCGCTCGCCGTCAGCTGAATCAGCGTTTCCGAGAGGCCGACGACGCTGTCGACGCGCTTTGCCGCCTGCTGCAGCCTGACATTCGAACCGGCGATCTCGCCGGACATTTCGCCGAGCTTCTGGACGAAACCGGCGCATTGTTGGTCGACCGCCTCGGTGGTGTTGGCCATGACGGTCGAACTGTCGAGAATGCGGGTGATGACATGTTCCATGCTTTCGAAGGCGCCGCGCATCGCCTCCGACTTGTCGCGCACGCCGGCGGCACTGTCGCGGGCATCGCCGCCGACCGCCGACAGCCGGTCGATCTTCACCCGAAGCCCATCCAGCGTGTCCTGAATGGAGCCCGTCGCCTTCGAAGTCTGCAGCGAAAGAGCGCGCACTTCGGCGGCGACGACGGCAAAACCCTTGCCCGCATCGCCGGCGCGCGCCGCCTCGATCGCGGCGTTCAGCGCCAGGAGGTTGGTCTGGCGGGCTATGGTGCTGATCTCCTCGGCAATCTTGTCGACATCGGCAAGCGATTTCGAGAAGCTGGCGATTTCAGCACCGATGACGTTGGAGGACTGAACCATATGGCCGATCTCGGCAACGGAACCGGACATGCGGTCGGCCGACTCCTTCAGCATCTGGCGGGCTTCGGCCGCCGTGCGGTCGGTCTCGCGCAGCGACAGGGCTACCGAGCGATTGGTCTCGGCAATCGAAAGTGCGGTGCTGGTGACATGATCGAAGGCGGAGGCGTGGCGCGCCGACATCGCCGCCATGTCCTGGATGGCGCCGGCAATATCGACGAGATCGATGCCAAGGGTGGAGGCTTCTTCGGCAAGGCGCTGCAGGATGTGGCGCAATCCCTCGCGATCAGGGCTTTCCGCTTCGACCGTCGGTTCTCCGGTCAGATCGTCTATCGCCTTCAGCGCATGCATGACCGACATTCCCCCGCCGCAATTGGCAAAGCTTCGGACAACATGGTTAACAAGTTGCAAACGAAGCTGGGGTCTTAGACTTAGGTTGTACATGGCGCGAACGCCTTAGATCGCACCGATTTCCTTCAACTTCTTCAGCACCGCCTCGTTCGGCTCGCCGTTTTCGGGGAGGTTGTAGTGCTTCTGGAAGTGGCGGATGGCGGCGCGAGTCTGCTCGCCGGCCACACCGTCGACGCCAACGTTGGCATAGGCCATATTGGAAAGGCCCTTCTGGATCTTCAGCACCAGGTCGACGGTGGCAAGCTCGCTCGATGGAAGCTGCTTTGCGGCTGACGGAGCCGTCTTGACGGTCTTTTCGGCGCTGCGGATCGCAGCAGCGACCGGGTCCTCCGCCGCCGCCTTCGAGGTGACATCCTCACGCGGTTTTTCCACGGGCACGGTCGAGGGGCCGGCAGCGTCGGTCTTCAGCGCGGCCAGCACCTCCGGCGTCGCTTCCCCGGTCTGGGCCATGCCGACGGTCTCCTGGAAGAACAGGATGGCGGCACTGGTGCGGGGGCCGATGATGCCGTCAGCGATGCCGTTATAGAGGCCGCGGCGCACCAGCTGCTGCTGGATGTCCATGACCAGCTCGCTCGGCTGCTGAGCGGGTGCGGCCGGCACCGGCGTCCCGCTGATGGTGGCGGCATCCTCCGGCCGTTCGATCCGGAAGGTGGTGACGTCAGCCGGTTGTTCGTCGGCCGGACGGCGCGCGCCGAGCACGTTTGGGGACTGCGGGTCGCGGGTGCGGAAAATCGGGTGCGGATGCAGGCCAGGCTGATACCAGAGGGCATTGGCCGCAACGAAGGAGAAGATGACGAAGAAGGCGATCATGCCGCCGGCGACCGACGGATTGCGGCCAATGACGCCGCCGAGCGCGGACGCCCCCTGCAGCCCGAGACCACCCAGCGCGGATGCGCCCTGCAGGCCGAGGCCGCCGAGAGCGGCCGCACCGGACACGACAAGGCCCGGCTGCTGCCGTCGCTTCTTTCCCTTAGGCGATTTTCGCTTGCGCGCGGCCATCGAAAAGCCCCTCTTCCAGTTCTGCTCCGGTACCGACCGCGTCCTTCAGCCGCGGCGGAAATTCGACGGTCGCGCCATGACCGGCGTGTTCGGCGCGCCGGGCGCCCGAGCCATCCACCGCAATCTCGACGGTGATGATCGTACCTTCGCCCGGCTGGCTGGCAATGGCAAAATTCCCGCCATGCAGCGCCACCAGCCCCTTGACCAGCGAGAGGCCGAGACCGCTGCCCTCGAAGCGGCGGGTGTAATCGTTCTGGATCTGGACAAAAGGCTGGCCGAGCATCGCCAGCTTATCGGCGGCAATGCCGATGCCGGTATCGCTGACCGTCAGCTTCAGGATGCCGTCACGCGCCGCCGCATCGACCGAGACGACGCCGCCGGCTTCGGTGAATTTCACGGCGTTGCCGACGAGATTGATGAGGATCTGCTGGATGGCGCGCTGATCGGCGACGATCTCGCCAAGCCCACGCTGAATCCGGCTCGTCAGCGTGACGCCCTTGGTCTTGGCCTGCAATGCCAGCATCGATTCGCAGGATCTGACGGAGCTTGAAATATCGAAGGCATCCAGAATCAGTTCGTAGCGGCCGGCTTCAATCTTGCTCATGTCGAGCATGGTATTGACGACCGAGAGCAGATGCGCGCCGGACTCGCGGACGAGACCGACATATTCGCGCTGGCGGTCATTTTCGAACTTGCCGAAATATTCGCCGATCAGAATATCGGAGAAGCCGAGAATGGCGTTCAGCGGCGTGCGCAGCTCGTGGCTGACCGCGGCGAGGAAGCGCGACTTGGCGTCGTTTGCCGATTCGGCGTCGGCCGCACGGTTCTGGGCTTCGGCCCGCAGCTGCTGCTCGACGGAGACATCGCGCAATTGGGCGATGACGGCGGCAAGCTCGCCATCGGCATCACGGCGAGCCGTCATGTCCATTCTCAGATAGGCGAACTGGCGCTGATCGCGCGAGACCGAAGGCCGGTCGAGGCGCAGATCGACGCTTGCGGCATCTTCGCCGCGCCTGAGCTCATCGAGCGCCTGCAGGAACAGGATGCGGTCGGAGACATGCACCTGCTCCAGGAAGCCCCTGCCCTTCGGATCGCGCATCCAGGCAAGGAAATCGCGCCGGTCGCGGCCGCCTATGGTGGCGACGCTGCCGTGCGGATCCAGGAAAAAGACGAGGCCGGGGGTGACGTCGAGGAAGAAGTCCTCGGCCGACTGTGTGGCAATGCCGGCCGACGAGCCCTGGCGGGCAAGTGCAATGCTGCCGACGGCGGAAAAGAGAAAGGCGGCGCAGACCATGGCGACGCCGGCCGGCAGTGCGACGGCGGGGCTGGTGACCGCCGAAAGCCCGACAGGCGCGGCGACGAGAGCGGCCGAGGAGAGCAGCACGAGGCGCCGCAGAATCGCAAGCTCGCGCTGGCGCACGGCTTCGCCGCCACCCGTCCGGGAAAGCCAGCTTGTCGCCGCCCGGTCTACGAGGGCCGTCGCCCAGCCGCCAATGTCACTCAATACTCGCACGCAATACCCGCCCAAAGAGGCTGTCTGTCGATCCGGACAATAGGCCCCCGCGACTTAAGGAAAGGATAAGGCAAAGGCGCTGTTCACAGCCAGAAAGAGCAGAAATTCCCGTTTTGAAGCATCCGAGAGCTCCTTCGCTTCTTGTGGTTAATGGCCGGTAAGCGGCGGATTTCCTTCATATTTCAGCACTGCGTTAACTCCTGTGGCAAGGCGAGCCGGCAAAAGCCCTGCAATTGCAGGCAGGTGCTGCCCTGATGCTTAACAACAATCGCTCGCATTTGACTTAAATGCCGCTCAAATGCGCTTCGCTAAAATTTGAGTTAAATTTGCCGCAAATGCGCGCGAGTTTTGAAAAGCGGCATTCGCAACTTGCCGATAGGGTGAGAGCACACCGGACAACCGGCCTGATTCGGCGATAAGAACCGGACGGGAAAACAGGATGGGCAACGACAATGTGGTTTCTGATCAAAGGATCCTTCTGGTTTGGCCTAGTGCTCGTGCTTCTTTCCGTCTTCAGCACGGAGGGATCCGACAAGCTTGCCGGCGGCCCACAATTGCAGCTCTCAGACGCGTTTACGGCGGCGAGCGGCGCCTATGACTATCTCACCGGCATGTGCTCGGAAAAGCCGGATGTCTGCGCCAAAGGCGCCGAGACCCTGACGGCGCTCGGCTACCGGGCCCGTGAGGGCGCCCGTGTCGCTTACGAACTTCTCGACAGCCAATTCACCGACGAACCGACGACGCCCGCAAGGCTTGCGGAGCCGGCAAACCGGACAGCGCCCGCCATGCCCTCGCTTGCCTCCCCTTCCGTCCAGGAGAAGGTGCGCGAGGCAAAGGCTGCGCTCAACCAGCCGATGCCTTACCGACCGCCGGTCGACGATGAAGCCGAGACGGTGGTAACCGGCGCGATCCCGCTGCCGACGCCGAAGCCGGCGATCTGACGAAATTGCGCGGGCAACCGGCCCGCCGCACATAAGCAACGTTCGGACGCGGGACTGCGTCACACTGGAATTCTAAAGCGCGGTGCGATCTTTGAGATTCGCCTGCCGCGCTTTAGGCCCTTGGTTTTCCGCATGTCGTTCACGCAAAACCGCTGCACACTTTTGCGCGACATGCTTTAGAGCTTGCATCGGTGGTCCGCATGACGCGGAAATGCCCCATGCCTGACGTGCCTGCCCTGTTTAATTCAGCAGATTGCTGCGCCGTGAGGATGCCCATCCCTCACGGCGTTTCTTTTGAGAGCATGTCGCACAAGAATGTGCGGTGGATTTCGATAACGACATGCGTAAAAACAAAAGCTGAAGCGCCGCATCAAAAAGACGGCGCGCTTTAGCGGTTCAAATCTGTCGGTCTATCACCTATATGCAGTCCTAGAGCATGTCCGGACGCAAAATTGCCGTGTCGTTTTGCCAGCATGCAAAAAGGTGAAAGGCTTTTTATGGCATCCCTCGACCAGATCATCGATGACTTCGCCTTCCTGGACGATTGGGAAGACCGCTACCGCTATGTCATCGAACTCGGCAAGGCGCTGCCCGAGCTCGCCGAGGAAAAACGCACCTCGGAGAACAAGGTGATGGGCTGCGCCAGCCAGGTGTGGCTGGTGACGCATACGTCGGGCGATCCGGAAAACCCAATCATGAGTTTCGAGGGCGATTCCGACGCGCATATCGTGCGCGGCCTCGTCGCCATCGTGCTTGCCACCTATTCCGGTAAGCGGGCTTCCGAAATCGCTGCGCTTGATGCCTTCGAGATCTTCTCGAAGATCGGTCTGGTGGAGAACCTGTCGTCGCAGCGCTCGAACGGGCTGCGCTCGATGGTGAAGCGAATCCGGGAAGAGGCGATAGTCCGCGCCGCGGCGTGAACGTCATTGATTCGGTCGGCGAGCGCGGCGGATTGGGCATTTGCGGAAACGGCCAACCGACTATATTAACACTTTCTTATAGTATAGGAATACATTCTACGTCGCGCTCCAAAGCGTAAGATAGGTTCCCTGATAATATCCCGTCTGCCCCGTGCATGACTTGCGATAGCGGCGGAATAGTCGGGGAGATTATTATCCTCATCCGGAACAGGATGAACTCTGGGGTCGTCCGAACTAAAGTCTGAATCTTGCTTTCATTTAACGGGCCGGACCAGGATAGCGCCCGGAAACGGCTTCCGGTTTTCGGTTTCAGGTTTGCGGTACAGACAGAAAAGCCGGGCACAAGACCCGGCTTTTGTCATTGACAGCGGAAAAGCTCAGCCGCGGCCGCGCTTGCGGCGCTGACCCAAGCCCATCTCCTTCGCCAGGCGCGAACGCGCTTCGGCATAAGCGGGCGCTACCATCGGGTAGTCGGTCGGCAGGTCCCATTTCTCACGGTATTCTTCCGGCGAGAGACTGTGATGCGTCATGAGGTGACGCTTGAGGGACTTGAAGTTGCCGCCGCATTCCAGGCACGTAATCTGCTCGTCCTGTACGGACTTGCGGACAGAGACTGCTGGCTTCTGCTTTTCGACGACAGCCGCAGCGGGCTGCGGTACGGATGTGTTGCTAAGTGCCGAATGCACGTCGGAAATCAGATTTGCCAGGTCGCTGACCGGGACAACATGGTTGCTGACATAAGCCGCGACGATGTCGGCCGTCAGTTCCACAAGCAGCTCCGGCCCATTGCCGGTCGCCATATCCGTCATATTTTTTCTCCTGTTAGCATGCTCAAACGATCTTTGACTGTCACGCCAAAGACCCGCCTCGTAGAAGCGAACAGCAAAAGCACAGGAAGCAATCTTCTGTTTCGAAAAACGTGAAATCCACCCCTAGATTCCGAAGTCCGAGACCTGTTCTTATACTGCCTGACCGAAAACCACTACCGTCTTGCTCCAGGCGATGGCCCCAGTTAGACATTGAAAAATCAAAACTGAGGGACTTGGAAGCAGTAGGATTGTAATTCACAATCAGAATTCTACTTGCATTTTCAAATACCATCGTTTGGCCGAAAGGCCAATTATTATTTGTGGTTTTTCTTGAGAAAAAATGGCTGATGAAGAATTATAGGACTTTAGGCCAAGCTTTACTCACAGCTTCCTGTGCATAAGTTCGGCGTAAAACAGGTTAAGACGCCAATTGCCGGGCTCAGAGAGTTGCCGTGATCAGGCCAGCGAGCGGGAGAGACGCGTCAGCAGCCGGACGACCGAGCCGTGCAGGACGAAGAGCAGAAGCGTCAGCGGCCAGAGCAGGCAGGCGACAAGTCCGGCGAGACGATGAAACGTCAAACCGGCGTGATTGGCCCAGCCCTCCAGCAGCGTGACCGCCATGGCGGTCACGGCCACGAGGCCGTAGAGCAGGACGATTGCGGCTTCAAACACCAATGGCTCCTCAATGCACGTAACATTAACCCTAACAGAAAACCCTTAATAGATGTAAAAGCGGACGCCTTTCCTGATAGCTGCATGCCGCGATTCCCGCGGCCCGGCGCCGGAGGCTTGATGAAACAAAGACGGCGCACCACATTTCTGGCGAAACGGAACCGCCCTTCGGCGAAAGGAGCACGTCATGTCCGAAACTGCAACCACCGCCAAGATCCATAAATCAGACGCCGAATGGAAAGAGCAGCTCACGCCCGAGCAATACCGCATCACCCGCCAGCACGGCACCGAACGCGCCTTCACGGGCCCTTACTGGGATTCCTTCGAGACGGGGCTTTACCGCTGCGTCGGCTGCAACGCCCCGCTTTTCCGCTCCGACACGAAATTCGACGCCGGCTGCGGCTGGCCGAGCTATTTCGAAGCGGTCTCTCCCGATGCGGTGACCGAGCATCGCGACACCAGCTACGGCATGGTGCGCACCGAAATCCGCTGCGGCACCTGCGACGCCCATCTCGGCCATGTCTTCCCCGACGGCCCGCCGCCAACCGGTCTGCGTTACTGCATCAATGGCCATGCCATGGTGTTCGAGCCCGAATAGCGCTGAACCAATGATCGTCGATCCGCCGCCCTTGCACGGAGAGCCGCGCACCCATCGATGGCGATCACCGCGTCGCGGTCGTCAACCAGTCTGATCGGCCGCCAAGCCTCTCCTCCAGGGGCGGCGGGCGGAGTGGTAAGGCGAACGGGCCCGGACGCCCGAGCCCGTTCGCATTCAGTCATGCGGTCGACAACGGATGGTTATGACTGAACCAGATGCTGCCCGCTGCGAGGGCAGCGACGACCAGGCCGACAATCACATGCGCCCACATGGCCGCTGCCACGGCTGAAAAGCCGAGGAGCCAAGGAGCGATCACAGCCCATAGCCCGAGGACCAGGTTGCACCATTCCTCGGCCTCATAGAAAGCATAGAGAGCGGCAACGGCGATCAGGGTGATGGCCGCGCCAACGATCCATGCATTCCAGGCGGCATAGGTCTCAGCGGAGAAACCGAACAGCCAGGGCGAGATGAAGAGGCCAAGACCGGCAACGATATTGACGATATCGAAAGCCGTCCGGTTGTTGGAAGACAGAGACTTCAGCATCGATCATTTCTCCTTCTTAGTTGGTTGCATCATCAATGGCCGCCTCCTGCGGGCAGAAGACGGTTGCGGCGACGGCGCTTGAATCGCCGTCGCCGCAAAACTCGGTCACGGTGTAGTGGGAAGCCAGAAATGAGATGCGGGCGACGCTGTTCTCTTGGAACTGCGGAACTGTGAAAGGAAGACGGCTGCGCCGATCGTCGTTCGAGGCGCGGAAGCGGGAGATCGGTGCTGTGTTTTCGCGGTGTGTACGTCCGATAATCTTCATCGTTTATCCTTCCCAAACTGGTGAAGGATGAGCGGCGGCCGGCCAGGTGTCGGCCGCCGCGCTCGTCAGCTTCTGATGGCGATGCGCTTGACCTGTGACTGCGCCTTTTCGGTCTTGGGCAAAGTGACGGTGAGGATGCCGTTCTTGAAGGTGGCGTCGACCTGGTCCTCCTTGACCTCGGTGCCGAGCGGGATGCGTCGCTCGAAGCGGCCATAGTAGCGCTCCGAGAACTGCTTCTCCTTGTCTTCCGTTTCCGAACGCTTCTCACCCTTCAGGGTCAGTACGCCGTCATTGAGTAAGACCTCGATGTCCTTTTCCTCAAGGCCGGGTATTTCGGCCGTCACCTTGATGTCCTTGTCGGTGTCTGAGATCTCCACGCTCGGCCAGCCGGCACCAAAGCCGCTGGCGCCGCGAAGTGACGGCAAGCTGGAACCGAAGCCGCGGAAAACGTCGTCGAACAGCCGGTTGACCTCGCGGTGGAGCGACAGGAAAGGATCGCGGTCGTCGTCGCGAAGGAGACTCGGCATCTGATTGCCGTTGTTGCGGCCCCAGGGAATCAAATCACGAACACTCATGGCTCTACTCCTTTCTGATGGTTCATGGGCGCCAGACGGCGTCTGGCGCCACGCTCAGGCCGCCTGTGTCTCGCCCTCGATCTGCTTCGTCTCGGCCTTCGGCATTACGTGACCAGTTCCGATCTCGATTTGGCGCGGCTTCATCTCTTCAGGAATTTCGTGCTTGAGATCGATGGTCAGCAGACCGTTGGCAAGACCGGCGTCGACAACCTTCACATGATCGGCCAGTTCGAACCGGCGCTGGAACGAGCGTCCGGCAATTCCGCGATGCAGGTATTGAACATCTTCGCTCTCTGCCCTCTGCCCCGATACCATGAGCATGTTCTGCTCTTGCGTGATTGCCAGCTCGTCCTGCGAAAAGCCCGCCACTGCCATGGCAATGCGGTAGTCGTTCTCACCAGCCTTGACGATATCGTAAGGCGGCCAGTTGTCGATTGTCTCGGCGCGGCCTGCAGCCTCAAGCGCGTTCAACATTCGCTCGAAGCCGATGCTCGACCGGAACAGGGGAGAGAAATCGAGGTTTGTCCTCATAGCCATATCCTCCTTGCAAGCAACATGGACACAAGGAGACGCCAAGAGCGACCGGCGTCTCCTGGACTTTCTGCCGATCCCTATTGGGCGATCGACAATACTGATATAATTCAGTGTCTTACAGTTTCAAGGGGATCGAATTTCTTAACGAGAAAAATTGATCTTTTCGAAGACGCCACCATATGTTTTGGAGCTTGAGCGAGGAGCAATGGTTATGACAATGACTTCACACGACGTCGTCGCCGTCCTTGGACCTGCAGACAAAACGCTTGTGGCCGAGATTATCGCGACAGGTGCAACCCAAACCGATCTTGTCGAGGCGTTTGCATGGGCCAACAATGACGAGGCCCTGGTGGGTGAAGGGCGGCATCTACCGACCGGCAGGGTTGCTGCGCTTGTTGACCTGCTGAGGTCGGACGAAGAGGAACCGGATTAGAAAAGGCGGTCGACCCGTCTTCCCTGCACGGTCCTTCATCAGGCCGTGGTGAGCACGCTGACATTGCCCTGTCGATTGATGACATCGACCACGACCTGGTGTCTCGACCGGCGGATGGCCACGTCAGCCGAGCAATTGCCGATCAGCAGGCGCTGTAAGATCACCTCATCGAGGAAAGAAGGAAGCCGCGGCACGCTGAAGCTGATCTGCAAACTATTCGGATCGAAGTCGAGACCGAGGCAGGATTGCAGCAGCGACAAAGGGGCTGCTGCTGCCCATGCTTGCGGCGAGCAGGCAACCGGATAAGAGGTCGGTCCGCGTGCGCGCTGACGCGGCAGGCCGCAGAGCAGTTCGGGAAGCCGCCGCAGGTCGATATAGGTCGCAGCGGCAAACAGTCCCTCGAAGATTCGCGCGGCTTCGGCGCGATAGCCATAGCGGGCAAGACCACTGGCGATCATGGCATTGTCATGTGGCCAGATCGAGCCATTGTGGTAGCTCATAGGATTGTAACGTGCTTCGGTCGAGGGAATCGTCCGGATGCCCCAGCCACAGAAGGACGACGCATTCATAAGGGTGCGGGTCACCTGTGCGACCCGTTCGGGATAAGCAATACCGGTGAACAGAGCGTGGCCGGCATTGGAGGATCGGACCCGGCAAGGCCGTTTATCCCCGTCGAGAGCCAACACATAGGTGCCGAGTTCCTCATCGAAGAAGCTCATGTCGAAGGCGCGGCGCAGTCCCTCCGCGCGCGCGAGAAAGCTCGCCGCGCGTTCCGGCTTGCCCCTCCACCGGAAGATTTCGGCAGCACTTTGCCAAGCGCCGTAGACATAGGCCTGGACTTCGGCGATCGCGATCGGGCCTCGGGCCAATGTGCCATCGGCATGGAAGACCGAGTCGTTGCTATCCTTCCACGCCTGATTGATCAGTCCTTCTTCCGTCAGCCGCCCGTATTCGACGAAGCCGTCTCCATCGCGATCCCCATGTTCGTCGATCCAGGTCAGTGCCGCTTCGACATGCGGCAGGATACGGTCGATGGTCGCAAGATCACCGGTTCGTTTGAGATAGTCGCCGGCCAGCATCACGAAGAGCGGCGTCGAGTCGATGCTGCCGTAGTAACGCCGGAATGGAACCTCGCCGAGTTCGGCCATTTCGCCGCAACGCACTTCGTGCAGGATCTTGCCCGGCTCGGCGTCTGAAGCAGGATCGACGTCCGTCGCCTGATTGGCTGCAAGATGACCGAGAACCCCGCGGGCGATCTCCGGATCGAGCCAAAGCGTCTGAAGCGCCGTGATCAGGGCGTCGCGGCCGAAAACAGTGCTGAACCAGGGAATACCAGCATAGGGATAGGGGCCTTCCGGCTTGTCGGTGATCAGCATGTAAAGATCGGAGGCGCTGCGTCGCGCGACTTCGTTGAAGATCTCGTTGGAGGTTGTGACCGACGCCGCGCGCGAGGAGGAGGCACGCAACGCGCGGCGGGCATCCCGCAAGGCAAGGAAGAAGGAAAGACGGCTCAGTCGATCGGCGGAGGTATGGTCGCAGGCGATCTGGATGAAGAGCGATTTGGTCTCGTGCGGTTCCAGATGGAGGTCATAAGTGACGAGATCGCTACGAACCTCGGCCGGTTCCGGCATGAAGGAAAGGCGCGTCGACCGCTTGCGACCGTCCAGGCCGATATAGGAAAGCAGGATCCAATCCTGTTCTACGACCGCGGGAAGATGGCGCCCTCGCCTTGCCCTTGCGGTGCCGCGGACTTCAAAAAGATCGGCGAAATCGGCCCCGAAAGAGATCTGAATGCGAACTTGTTGCCGCCGCTCGTCATAATTCCTCACAGCCAGCCGTTCATAACAACTGGCATTCCAGAGAAAGCGCGATCTGCGCAGATGAATCACGTCATGGCCCAGAACCAGCCTTCCTTTCTCATCGAACTGATCAGGATTGGTGAGATCGCAGGTCAGCGTCGCATTGTCGTCCCGCAGCGTCGACGACAGCAGCATCGGCCGCTGTTCGTTGATCGTCAGGTAAAGATGCGAGAGATGACGAGTGTCCCGGTGAAAAAGGCCTTCCGGGCTGCCGGGACCGGAAAGAGCATCGCCATTATGGTCGAAGACGGCGAAAGTATCGCCGTGCTTCAATGTACGCGGCCGGCGCTCCTGCAGCGATGCGGCGGCCGGAATGAAGAACTGAGCGACGGGCGCTACCACGCCTGACGATGCTGTGGCGGGGTTGCTGTCCGCAGATACGTTCGACATGGTCTCCTCCTCCTTGCCTCAGGCGACAGCCTGCAGGTCGAGCGCTTGACCATTCGACCGGCGGAGGGGCGCGGCTTTGATGCGAACGCCCGGCAGGTTGCGATAGATGTCGAGATAGTCGCACGCCATTCGCTGTGCGGTGAAGCGCTTTTCAAACGCTGCCCGCACCTTGCGCCGATCGAGGCGCAGCGCCCATTCGACATTTTCGGCCGCCTCGGTGACGCTGTCGACCAGGATGCCGGAGATGCCATTGTCAATGACCTCGGGAACCGAGCCACAGCCGAAAGCGATGACCGGGGTGCCGCAGGCCATGGCCTCGATCATCACCAGCCCGAAGGGCTCCGGCCAGTCGATCGGGAAGAGCAGAGCGCCTGCATTTCCGAGGAAGTCAGCTTTCTCACGTTCGTCGATCTCGCCGATAAATTCTACATGCGGATGGCTCTTAACGATCGGCTCGATGACGGTTTCCCAATAGACCTTGTCGGCATTATCGATCTTGGCGGCGATCTTCAGAGGCATGCCGACTTTTGCCGCGATCTGAATGGCTCGGTCGGGGCGCTTTTCCGGAGAGATCCGACCAAGGAAGGCCAGGTAGTTACCCCTAGGGTTCTCCGTGAATGGAAGAAGATCGGCCGGGAGACCATGATAGACCGTCCCGCGCCAGTCGACTGGTGGCATCGGGTGACGCTGATCATTGGAGATCGACACCAATGGAATATCGGGGAAAGCGGCGTAGAACGGCTTGAGATCCGGCAAGTCGAGCCGCCCGTGCAGCGTGGTCACGGTTCGATCGGCGAAATCGCGGATCAGCGGGAAATGCAGCAGGTCGATGTGGAAATGCAGTACGTCGAACTCATGCGCCCGCCTCCGGATCTCCTCGAGCATCACGACCTGATGCGGTAGATGGTCCCTGACCGCAGGGTTGAGCCGCAAGGCGACGTCCGCACATGACACGAGTGTCGCCCGTGTGACGGAATCGCCGCTGGCAAAGAGCGTGACCTCATGTCCCTTTGCCACGAGTTCTTCAGTAAGGTAGGAAACGATCCGCTCCGTCCCGCCGTAGAGCTTTGGGGGAACGCTCTCGGCGAGCGGTGCAATCTGAGCGATCTTCATCGGCAAAACTCCTCAGTTGAGCAAAGAGCCGTCGGCAAAAATCATGCCTGCGTCTTCGAGAGGCACACGGCAGGCCAGACGGAGAGTCAGGTTTCGAACAGCGGTCGGCGCCGTCCTCCTTTCCAATAGCTGCACAAGCAAAGGCCGGGAAATCGGGGGGTGGGTGGTTTTCGACGACGGGTCCTGTGGGAACTCAGGGAAGCGGACGTATCCTGCCTCGCGGATGGGCGATCGCCATTATCCAAAGCCTTCAGCGCTTCAAGGATCTCGTCATAGGATACAGCTCTTTCGGCCCCAGGGTAAAGGCGGAGGGCTGGTACGGATTCGACTGCGAAGATATCGGATGCCCATGAAGCGAGAATTGCCCGCTTCTCGTCGTTGTCGATCTCGGCGGCGGCAAGCACGTCACGCGGGTGACCGAAATGCTTCGCCGGATGAAGCAGATGCGCCGCACTGATAGCTGCCACGGCATTCTGCTGTATGGAATTGCTGATGTTTTCCTTTCTCATAGCTTGGCTCCATTGATGTCGACCGATGGAACTTGTTTCATTCGGTAGTGCGTAGCACGGCCCGCCCCGAGGGCAGAGCGGGCCGAGCGATCGCTTAGAAGTCCATGCCGGCGCCGGCGGGCATGGCCGGAGCAGCTTCCTTCTTCGGCTTTTCGGCGATCATCGCTTCCGTCGTCACCAGCAGGCCGGCAACCGAAGCTGCATCCTGAAGTGCGGTGCGAACGACCTTGGCCGGATCGATGACGCCCTGCGCGTAGAGATCGCCATATTCACCGGTCTGGGCGTTCCAGCCATAGGAAAATTCGCTCTTTTCACGCAGCTTACCGACGATGATGGAGCCTTCGGCGCCGGCGTTTTCGGCGATCTGGCGAACCGGGGCTTCGATCGCCCGGCGCACGATTTCAACGCCGACCCGCTGGTCGTCATTGGCAGTCTTCAAATTGTCGAGCGCCTTGACCGCGCGCAGCAGCGCCACACCGCCACCGGGCAGGATGCCTTCCTCGACTGCCGCGCGTGTTGCATGCAGCGCGTCGTCGACGCGATCCTTCTTCTCCTTCACTTCGACTTCCGTCGAGCCGCCGACGCGGATGACGGCAACACCGCCGGCGAGCTTGGCAAGACGTTCCTGCAGCTTCTCGCGATCATAGTCGGAGGTGGTTTCTTCGATCTGAGCGCGGATCTGAGCGGTGCGACCGTCGAGTTCCGCTTTCGAACCAGCACCGTCGATGATGGTGGTATTTTCCTTTTCGATGGCCACCTTCTTTGCCCGGCCGAGCATATTGAGCGTCACATTCTCAAGCTTGATGCCGAGATCTTCGGAGATGACGGTGCCGCCGGTCAGGATGGCGATGTCTTCAAGCATGGCCTTGCGGCGGTCGCCGAAGCCAGGCGCCTTGACGGCAGCGATCTTCAGGCCGCCGCGCAGCTTGTTGACGACCAAGGTCGCAAGGGCTTCTCCTTCGACGTCTTCAGCAATGATGAGGAGCGGCTTGCCGGACTGAACCACGGCTTCGAGAACCGGCAGCATCGACTGCAGGTTCGAGAGCTTCTTCTCATGAATGAGGATATAGGGATCCTCCAGTTCGACCCGCATCTTGTCCTGATTGGTGACGAAATAGGGGCTCAGATAACCGCGGTCGAATTGCATGCCTTCGACCACCTCGAGTTCGGTTTCGGCAGTCTTGGCCTCTTCAACGGTGATGACGCCTTCGTTGCCAACCTTCTCCATTGCTTCGGCAAGGTAGCGGCCGATCTCGGAATCACCATTGGCGGAGATCGTGCCGACCTGGGCAATTTCGGAATTGTTGGAGATCTTGCGGGCGTTAGTTTTCAGTTCCGCGACGACAGCGTCGACGGCGAGATCGATGCCGCGTTTCAGGTCCATCGGGTTCATGCCGGAGGCGACCGCCTTGGCGCCCTCCTTGACAATCGCCTGGGCGAGCACCGTCGCAGTCGTGGTGCCGTCGCCGGCGAGGTCGTTGGTCTTCGATGCGACTTCGCGCAGCATCTGCGCGCCCATGTTTTCGAACTTGTCTTCGAGCTCGATTTCCTTGGCAACCGAAACGCCGTCCTTGGTGATGCGCGGCGCGCCGAAGGACTTGTCGATCACGACGTTACGGCCTTTCGGGCCCAGCGTCACCTTCACGGCATTGGCCAGCACATCGACCCCACGCAGCATGCGTTCACGGGCATCGCTATGAAATTTCACTTCTTTCGCAGCCATTCTTTCACTCCTTCAATAGGCAGCTTTTTGACTCATGCGCGGACATGCCTCAGGCGGCGATCTTTTCGGCCGCCTGGGCTTCAATAATGCCCATGACATCGCTTTCCTTCATGATCAGCAGGTCCTCGCCGTTGATCTTGATCTCAGTGCCGGACCACTTGCCGAACAGAACGCGATCGCCGACCTTGACGTCGAGCGCCTGGATCTGGCCGGCATCGTTGCGTGCACCGGGCCCGACGGCGATGACCTCGCCTTCCTGCGGCTTTTCCTTGGCAGTGTCGGGAATGATGATGCCGCCCTTGGTCTTTTCCTCGGAATCGACGCGGCGGACGAGAATGCGATCATGAAGCGGTCGGAACGACATGTTTTCCTCCAATGGACAAACAATAGTGATGTTATTCCCCTGGCCGGACCGGATGACCAGTCCGGGCGGGTGCAAAACCTCGATCGAGCGTTCTGCGCGCAATGATCTGGTTTTGCGGTTTTTCCATTTCAAGAGGGCGCCATAAAAAAATTAGCACTCGTGCGAAGTGGCTGCTAACATCCTGTAAAGGAACAATAAACACGGTGGACGCGTTTCAGAAATCCGTTGATGGCTGCAAAATTTTGCGCCACCTTTCGAGCGTCACGAAACGGAGATGAAGTATGCGATTTTCCTCAGATCTGGAACGTCAGCTGAACGGCTATGGGCTGACCACTGCACATATCCTCTATCGCATTCCTGATTTTGAATCCGTGCTGCAGACCTATGTCTGGCAGGATTACGATCTTGCCCCGGACTTTCCGGAGATGCATAAGTTTCTCGAGTTCTGGCAGTCCTCCCTCGACGGGCCGTTGCATTCTGTTCGCTACACCCACCAGCGGCTGATCGGGCCGAACGAGTGGCGCCGCGTCATGGGCGAGTTCAAACTCCACTAAGTCGAACCGAACCATCCCAGAGAGACGTGCGTGTTGCCATAGGCGTATAGTGTCGCCTGGTAATCACTCGTGCTCAGCCGGACAAGGCCATGTCGGCGGCGCCGAGAGGCCGGCGGGCAGTTTGGTCGAGGCGTCACCGCAGGCGAGGTCGATCTGTGCCTGTTCGAGCCCGGCGGCAGCCGAGAGGTCGAGGCCTTCGATGCGAGTCAAGAACATGAAGGCGCGCTCGAAGATTAACGGGCCTTCGAAGGTGGCGTGGGAAAGGTCAGCGCGGGAGAGATTGGCGAAAGAGAATTTCACCCCCGTCAGCACCGCCTTGTCGAAATCGGCGCGGCCGAGTTCGGCCTTTTCGAAGCTCGCGCCGGAGAGCCGGGCGCCGGCAAAATTGGCGCGCTGCAGCTCGGCGCCGGCAAAGGAAGCGCCTTCGGCGGCAATATTGGCGAAGCTGGCGCGATAGGCCTCGACCTTGGCGAAGTTGGCCCCTTCGGCATGTGACCCCTCAAGCGAGGCCCGCACCAAGCTCGCCTTTTCCAGATTGGCGGATTTGAAATTCGAACCGCTGAGATCGGTCAGCGAGAAATCGGTGCTGAAGAGATTGGCGCCTTGGAGGTCACTGCCCTGCAACATCAGGTTTTTCTTCGTGCATTCCTGCCAGTCGAGCTTCGGCGAGGCCGTGCTGCCACAATCGGCAGCACGCGAGGAAATCGGAGCAGCGGCGAGAAGAAGGAAGGCAAGGAGGCCGAGCGGCGATCTATGCATTACCATTGAACTGTTGAACTCCATGACGCTTATCACGCCGCCTCTCGCGAAGCAGGCGGCCTCTCTTTTCTACACAGCTCAGAATACAATAAAAAGATAGTGACCGCTCCGGCAATGATTTGCCGGTCACTCCGTCCGGCGAGCGCTCATCCTCCGTCGGCCTTGCCCGAGCAAGTAGGTCAATCGGCCTCGCCGGGCAGGCGAAGCTCCATGCAGGTGAGGTCCAGCCAACGGCCGAACTTGGTGCCGACCTCGGAAAATCTGCCGACAATACGGAAGCCGAGCTTTTCGTGCAGCCGGATCGAGGCGGTGTTGTCGGCCTCGATGCCGGCGATCATCACATGGATATTGGCGGCCGCCGCACGCGCAATCAATTCGCGCATCAGGGCCTCGCCGATGCCGGCGCTGCGATGATCTTTCTCGACATAGACGGAATGTTCGACCGTGTGGCGATAGCCCTCGAAGGAGCGCCAGTCGCCATAGGAGGCATAGCCCGCGACCTTACCCGACTTGTCGGCGACGATGACCGGAAAGCCGCGGCCGTTGCGCGCGCTCAGCCATTCCCGTCGGTTTTCGAGATCGACGAGCGTCTCGTTCCAGATCGCCGTCGTGTGCTCGACGGCATGATTGTAGATATCCCGGATGGCGGGAAGATCGGCTTCGGTGGCGTCGCGGAGGAGGACGGCGTCTGTCATGATGACCCGGTTCGGATTGACTGCGCGGGTTGGCATACGCCGCAGTTCGAAAGATGTAAACGGCTGATACGGCAGAGAAAGGCTTGCGGAACGGTCTCGGGCAGGCCGCAGCTCAGAAGCCCGGCATTGGCAGGCTGAAACAAGCGAAGACGGCGGAATAATGCACGGCCGCTGCAATGACGACGAAACCGTGCCAGATGGCGTTCTGGAAACGCAGTTTCTCCCAGACATGGAAGATGACGCCGAGTGAATAGATGACGCCGCCGATAATGATCAGCAGCATCGAAGCGGAGGGAATGCGCGCGGCGACGGGCCCCGCCACCAGCACGCCGCTCCAGCCCATGGCGAGGTAAAGCAGGATGGCGAGACGGTCGTAGCGCCCGGGAAAGGCGCATTTCAGGACGATGCCGACGGCAGCGAACAGCCATATCACCACCAGCATGAAGAAGAGCAGCGGATCGTCGGCGCCGCGCTCGAGGAAAGGCGTATAGGTGGCGGCGATCAGGATGAAGATCGCAGAATGATCGAAGCGGCGCAGGAACCATTTGGTGCGCGAGACCGGCCAGACATTGTAGGAAAAGGAGATGGCAAGCGTCAGCACCAGTCCGACGCCATAGATCCAGGCGGCGGCGAGCGCGCCGTGGGAGCTCCAAACCGTGGCGTAAAAGATCAGAGCGGTGGCGCCGATCAGCGCCAACACGAGACCGACGCCATGGACGATGCCGTCGGCGATCAACTCGTATCTGTCGTAAGCCCAGCGAATGCCGTTGAACTCGGCCATGCACGCCAACCCGTTTCGTACCCGATTGCGATGGTCGCACCGAACTGGCGGGGGCGCAACTGCGGCGCATCGCGCGGGCAGTAAATCTTCGTGACAGACCGCGCGAGGTCTGCCCCGCCTCGACGACTGGGAAGAGCACTCGAAAATGGAGCGGCGAAGATTCAGATCTTCTGCCGCTCGACCAGCACTGAACACTTGGCGTGCCGTACGACGCGGTCGGCCGTGGCGCCGATAAAATAGTTGGAAAAATCCGGAATATGCGAGGCGAGGATGATGAGGTCGGCGCCGTAGCTTTCGGCGGCCGCGATGATGGCCTTGGCCGGCGGGCCGTTGCGGATGTCGATCGTCGCCGCGATCCCGGTTGCGGCGACCAGCGCTTCCAGCTTCTCGCGGCCGTCCTTCATGGCGTCCTCGAGCATATTGGCTGGCAGTTCGATCGCAACATAGGTCGGCACATCCTCGACGACGTTGAGCGCGACAATCTGGCCGCCCGCGTCGAGCAGCGAGGCGGCCTTGCGGAGAATGTTCTCTCCCCTGTCGAGGCTGCCGAGCGCGATCGCCACTATGATTTTCCTGTACATGGCTTCCCTCCATGACTGAGATGCATAAGCTTGCTCAGATGAAGATACGGGCGCATTGACTCCGATCAAGCCGGTGCAGGTCATCGTCAACATCTGCTCAACGCTTCATCCTCAAAAACAAGCCTTCTGTGAAAAATCCGGATAGACCATATAGAGATCAAGTACGGCAACCGAGGAGACCAGGCGCATGAACCGGCGAGACTTCCTCGGATTTGCCACGGGCGGCATGGTTGCCGCCACCGCCGGTACGCTTCAAATGCAGAGGCAGGAGACCCATTGATGACAGAAACATCCTATGCGCTGACGCGGCCTGCTCACATCGACCAGTCGCATCTCGTCGTTACCGACCTCGGCCTGGTTTCCGGCTTCTATCAGTCGATGCTCGGCCTGAAGGTCATCGAGAAGACGACGAGCGGCGAAGTGCTGGGGGTCGGGGGTCATCCGCTGCTGACGCTAACGACGGCAAAGGACGCGACAGTCGCGCCGCGGAATGCCGCAGGCCTTTTCCACACAGCCTTCCTGATGCCCGATCGCACCGAACTGGCGCGCTGGCTGCGTCAAGCCGCCCACAACAATGTCGTGCTCGACGGCGCCTCGGACCATCTCGTCAGCGAGGCGATCTATCTTTCCGACCCCGAGGGCAACGGCATCGAAATCTATGCCGACCGGCCGCACGAGCAATGGAAATTCCATCAGGACGGCATGGTCGAAATGGCGACGCGGCGTCTGGACCTGCAGGCGCTCTACGACAGCGCGCCCAGTGATCGCTGGGACGGCATGGCTGAGGGAACGGCGATCGGCCATCTGCACCTGCAGGTCGGCGATATCCCGCAGGCCGACGCCTTCTACCGGGACGTGCTCGGCCTCAAGCTGATGGCCCGTTATCCCGGCGCGAGCTTCTTTGCGACCGGCGGTTATCACCACCATCTCGCCGCCAACATCTGGAACAGCCGAGGCGCCACCGCCCGCGCCGACAATATGACCGGGCTTTCGGACTACCGGATCCGTTTCAACGATAAGGCGACGCTCGACGCGGCGGTCTCCAGGTTCGACGCGCTGGAGATCAACAGCGAGAAGCGCGATGGCGGCGTCTTCCTCAAAGATCCCTGGGGCATCGGCCTGACGCTTTCGTCCTGAGCCTGTGCTATTGGACCTTCTCGGTTCCTGATGGCGTCGTCACCTGCGTCGGTCCGCCGCCGTTTCCGCTCGGCGTTGGCGACCGGTCTGTCGCTTCGGGCGGTCGTGCAGGGCCGGAGGCCGGGTCGTTGTTGAAGGCGCCGGGTCCGGAGGGCTGCGTGTTGATCGGATCCGGCCTGGTCGAAGCCGTCGCGGTCGGATCATTGTTGCCGGGGTTTGGCCAGATCGCAACGCTCACGCCGGCAATGATGAGAACTGCCGCGCCCGCCGCAAGAACGGTCCAGACCCACCAACGCCGCTGATCGGCGGCTTTCAACCTCGCCTCGTCCGCATAAGGGGGATCGGTCGAATAGGTCTCGGTGGTTTTCGTCTGATCGGGATCTGCAATCATGAGCACTCTCCTTCCGAGACCGAACGCCAGCGCCTGCGAGGTTGTTCCGGCGGCAGGATCAAATCGGCGCGAGCCGAAGAAGGAGCGGACACTTCCGCGATCAGCGCCCTTGCCTGCAGGCGGACTGATGTCTTTACGACAGCGCCATGGCCGCGGAACCGGAACCGCATCAGCGCGTTTTTGTGGCGAAGCAATGGGGCTTCGGGGACCTCACCACATGGGCATCGCCAACGGCATCCGCAAACACGCAAAGAAGATCGCCATCGGCGAACGCCAAACCAGCGCCTGGGCTCAGTCGTTGCAGGAGGCAGCGGAGGAACTGCCGTCGCCGCCGGTGCATCGGCTTGAGAAGGACGGGCTCGACATCAGCATGGCCTGGGCGATCATCGGCATTTTCGCCATCCTCGGCCTTGCCGCCGTCTACATGATGTCGCTGATTCTTATTCCGGTCACCCTTGCCGTCGTCGTCGGCATGATCCTCGGCCTCGCCGCTGAAAACCTCAGCAAAATGGGTGTGCCAAGGCTTGCCAACGCTTTCCTTCTTTCAAGCGGAGTCGCTTTGGTCATCGTCCTGCTGGTCAGTTCGCTTGCCGATCCGCTGGCGACGCTTGCGAACGAAGCCCCCGCCTTCATCGAGCGGATGATCAGCCGCATCATGCCCTATCTGGAGCGCATCGAATGGCTGCACATCACGCCGGCGACATTCGAAAGCGGGCCGATGTCGATTGGCGCGCTGCTCGAAAACACCGGCAACGTGCTGCATGTGGTGACAACCAGCCTGACGCCGGCACTGATACAGGGGCTGATCTTCTTCGCCGCGTTGCTGCTCTTTCTTGCCAGCCGCGTCAATCTGCGCAAGACCATCATCATGACCTTCCGCACCCGCCCGCAGCGGCTGGCGGCGATCCGCGTCATCAATGGCGTCGAGCAGGTGCTCGGCTTCTATTTCGCCACCGCCTCGCTGATCTATGTCGGGCTTGGCGTCGTCATGACCGTCATCGCCTATGCAAGTGGGCTGTCGGCGCCGGTGCTCTGGGGCTTCTTCGCCTTCCTGTCGAGCTTCATCCCCTATCTCGGCATCACGCTGATGACGCTTTCCGTCGCGATCGCCGGGATCATCACCTATGACGGCTTCATCGTCGGTCTGGTGCCGGCGGCCGCCTTCTTCACGGTGCATCTCGTCATGGAGAACCTGATCTTCCCGGCGGTGATGGGGCGGCGGCTTGAAATCAATCCCTTTATCGTCTTCCTCGCCATCCTGTTCTGGACCTGGATGTGGGGGGCCGTCGGCGCAATGCTGGCGCTGCCGCTGTCGCTGATCGTCATGACCATCATCGAGGAACTGCTGATCGAGGAAAAACCGCAGCCGCAATTGCCGAAGTAATCACGCGAGGAGACATAAGTGGCGTCCGATCTCGATCTCGACGAATCCGATCATGACCAGATGGTCAGCGGCCATTCGCTCTGGGGAAAGAATGCCATACGTCCGCAATGGCGGCCGATGGCGCAGAGCTTTTCGACCGATGTCGCGGTGATCGGCGGCGGCATCACCGGCGCGCTGATCGCAGATCATCTGACGGCGCGTGGCTTTTCCGTTGTTATCATCGACCGGGAAGAGCCGGGCTTCGGCAGCACCGCCGCCAGCACCGCGATGCTGCAATGGGAAATCGACAGCACGCTCACACAGCTCGAGGCCTATTACGGCTTCGAACGAGCGGCGGGAATCTATCGCCGCAGCGCCGCTGCCGTCGCCGGTCTTTCGAAGCTGATCGCAGCGAACGGAGTGGCCTGCGGCTTCCGGCCGCGCAACACGCTTTATCTCGCCTGCAATCTGGAAGGCGCCCGCGACCTCAGGGAAGAGCGCCAGCTTCGCCGACGGGCGGGCCTGCCCGGCGTCTATCTCGAACATCCCGATCTCTTCACGCAATTCGAGCTCGATCGGGATGGAGCGATCTATTCGCCGGGTTCGGCGGAAGCCGATCCGCTGCTGCTCACCTGGGCGCTGATCGCGATGGCCATCAGGCGCGGCGCGCAGCCGGTCAGCGCCTCCGTGACCGCACTGCACAGCGAAGGCGATCGCGTGACGGCGGAGACGGACGGCGCCTATGTCATCGAGGCGCGGCATGTCGTGCTGGCGACCGGCTATTCGATGCCGGGCCTCGACATGCCGAAGCTGCACCGCACACGTTCGAGCTGGGCCTTCGCCACCGTGCCGCAGAACCCCGCCACGTTCTGGCGCGACAGGGCTTTGCTATGGGAGGACAGCCATCCCTACCTCTACATGCGCACGACCGCGGACAATCGCATCGTCGCCGGCGGCGAGGACGACGGTACGACCGATGCCGCAGCGCGGGACCGAAAGTTGCCGGCCAAGATCAGCGCCGTCCAGGAGAAGATGAAGCGGTTATGGCCGAGAGTCGATACCCGCATCGCCCATGCCTGGGGCGGAACCTTCGGCGAAACGGCCGATGGCCTGCCGCTGATCGGCCCGACGCCCGGGATGCCGCATGTCTTCGCCGCCCACGGCTATGGCGGCAACGGCATCACCTTCTCCTATCTCGCCGCCCAGATGGTCGGGGCGATGATTGCTGGGATTCATCGCGACTGGTTCGAGGATTTCGCGCTCGACCGGGAAGGACCAGGGATACGGCGGTTTGGTGAGGATAGGTTGGGGACTGGGGATGCGTTGCGGTAGAGGCTTCGCTTTGGCTATTGTGCCGTGCCACACGGTACACCTTCAACCGCAGCTCTATTCCGTCGTCTTGTCGTCGCCCATATCCTCGACATCCTCCAGACGAACGAACTCCGCGCCCTTCATCTTGAGATCAACCAGCGCCTTTGCCACTCCCTCCCCGGCCGCATGGGTCGGCTGATTGATGTGGGAGATGACGACATCGCCGTCCTTGGCCGAGGCGATGCGTTTTTCGGTGATGACAGCGCCGAGCAGCGAGCCACCGTCGCCGTTCACCGAGTAGCCGGCGATGCGATAGCCCATGGCGCGGATCTCGCCGATGGCAGAAAGATCGTATTTGGCCGTGGAGCCGCGGAACCAGTGCGGTGCGGGAATGCCGGATGCGACCATGGCGGCGGCGCCGCCTTCGACTTCCTGCTTCACCGCCTGCGGCGAGCCGGCCGAGGCAATGCCATAGACGAGCATCGGCGTATCGATGGCCGGAATATGGTTCTCGCCGTGGTTTTCGAGCTCGAAGAGATTGGGATTCTGCAGGAAGACGGCAAGGGCTTGCGGGTTGCGCTTCAGCCAGCGGGCGGTGACGAAGATCGTTGCCGGAATGCGCTCGCGCACCAGAGTCGAAAGGATGCGTTCGTCCGCCTGCCCCATGCAGGCGTCGAAGGTGAGCGCGATGCGGGCATGGCCCGCTATGTTGGAACGGGCGATATGCAGATGCGGCTCGACAAGTTTGATCGCCGGCGCCTTCGAGAGCGGAGCAGCTGGCGGCGCCAACGACAACTCGTCCGCCGATGCGGCTGAGATCGCGGCCAGAAGGAACGCCGAAACGACGAGGATGCGGTTCATATCAGGGCTTCTAAGGTTCGATCCGGCGATTCTAGCGGGTATTTTTGCATGGCGCCATGTGGCCGGATGTCACCGTAGTAGCCCGGACGGATGCAGCAGCATCAATCGTAGAGATAATATTTGTCCCATTTCTCGCGCGGCACTTTCTCGCCGATCTGATAGTCGAGTTCGCGCACGTTGATATGCTGCGGGCCGGTGATGCAATTGTAGGAAAGATGATACCAATCACCCTTGCTGCGGAAGACCGCGCCCGGCGCCTGCAGCGAATTGTCGCCGGCGATCGGGTCCTTGAAGGTATAGGCGATCACCTTGTCGGGCTTGAAGCCGGTGCTGTCATTGTTGATCCGGCTCATCGCTTCCGTGTCGCAGCTCTGTTCCAGGCGGGTGGAGGGATCAAGTTTTTCCAGCTGCTTCTTGATGGCCGGGTCGACGGCAAAAGCGGGGGCAGCCAAGCCGGCCAGGGATACAAACAGGAGAAGGCGTTTCGGCATTGCGGAGGAAATCCCTTACTGTTGTACAGTCTTCATCCTGCCACCGGCGGCTTGCCGGGGGCTGGGCACGTGCAAAATTCGCTCTGTGATAGCGGACCTCCTTAAATATTGTGGTGACATCAAGGCAGGGCGAGCGGTGCCGTCTCCTCGGCTCTGGAAGGCCGTCTGCACCCCTGGCACAGCCTAGCCGCTTGATCCGGCGACGGCGCGCCTCTATCTCTTGCCAACCCGACATTCCCACCGGAGCCAATTCCTTGTCCGTTTTCAAGAGCCTGCCGACACCGCCCGCCGCACCGAAAAAGCCCCTCTCCGATACGCGCCACGGCATTACCCGCACGGATGACTATGCCTGGCTGCGCGCCGATAACTGGCAGGCGATGTTCAAGGATCCGTCGATCCTCGACCCCGAGATCCGCCGGCATCTCGAAGCCGAAAACGCCTATATGAACGCAGCGATGGAAGACACCAAGCCGCTGCAGAAAGCGCTGTTTGCTGAAATGCGCGGCCGCATCAAGGAAGACGACAGCTCGGTACCGATGAAGGATGGCGCCTATGCCTATGGCACGTTCTATGTCACCGGCGGCGAACAGCCGCGCTATTTCCGCATTCCCCGTGACGGCGACGTTGCCGACGAGACGATCCGCACGGTGCTGCTCGACGGCGACAAAGAAGCCGCCGGCAAGGCCTATTTCCGCCTCGCCGGCCTCGACCATTCGAGCGACCACAGCCGCGGCATCTGGGGCTATGACGACAAGGGATCGGAGTTCTTCACGCTGAAGGTGCGCGATCTCGCGACCGGGGAAGATCTTACGGACCGGATCGAGAATACCGGCGGCGGCGGCGTCTGGGCGCCAGACGACAAGAGCTTCTTCTATTCAGCGCTCGACGAGAACCACCGGCCGTCGAAAGTCTTCCACCATATTGTCGGCCGGCCGCAGTCGGAAGACCGGCTGGTCTATGAGGAAGCCGATGCCGGCTTCTTCATGGGCGTCGGCGGCTCGCTGCTCGACGACTTCATCTATATCGATATTCACGACCATGAAACGAGCGAATACCGGCTGCTGTCGACCAAGGACCTGAAGGCCGAGCCGAAGCTGGTGGCTGCGCGCGAGGAAGGCATCGAATATTCGCTGACAGAAGGCGGCGATGTCTTCTACATCCTGACCAATGACGGCGGCGCCAAGGATTTCAAGATCATGGAAGCGCCGGTCGACAATCCGGTCAAGGAAAACTGGCGCGAAGTCGTCGCCCATAAGCCCGGGACTTTGATCATCAGCCACATGGCCTATGCCCGCCACCTCCTGTGGCTGGAGCGCAAGGACGGGCTGCCGCGGATCATGATCCGCGACCGGGCGACCGGCGAGGAACATGCGATCGCCTTTGCCGAAGAAGCCTATTCACTGGGGCTTTCGGGCGCGGCGGAATACGATACGGATGTCATCCGGTTCTCCTATTCCTCGATGACGACGCCGTCGCAGCTCTACGACTATAATATGGTGACGCGCGAGCGCACATTGTTGAAGACGCAGGAAGTGCCCTCCGGCCACAATCCCGACGACTACGTCACCCGCCGCGTCTTCGCCCCGGCCTGGGACGGCGAGAGAGTACCGGTCACCCTGCTCTATCGCAAGGATACGCCGCTCGACGGCTCAGCACCCTGCCTGCTCTACGGCTATGGCGCCTACGGCATTACCATTCCGGCCGGCTTCAACACCAATTGCCTGTCGCTCGTCGACCGCGGCTTCGTTTATGCCATCGCCCATATCCGCGGCGGCAAGGACAAGGGCTTTGCCTGGTACGAAGACGGCAAGATGGACAAGAAGACGAACACGTTCAAGGACTTCGTCGCCGCGGCGGATTATCTGAATCAACAGAAGTTCACCTCTTACGCGAAGATCATCGCCGAGGGCGGATCGGCCGGCGGCATGCTGATGGGCGCCGTCGCCAACATGGCGCCGGAGAAGTTCGCCGGCGTCATCGCCGCCGTTCCCTTCGTCGACGTGCTCAACACCATGCTCGACGACACTCTGCCGCTCACCCCGCCGGAATGGCCGGAATGGGGCAACCCGATCGACAGCAAGGAAGAATACGAGCAGATCGCCGCCTATTCGCCCTATGACAATGTCGGCGCAAAACCCTACCCGCCGATCTTGGCGCTCGGCGGCCTGACGGACCCGCGCGTCACCTATTGGGAACCGGCCAAATGGGTGGCGAAACTGCGCGACAAGACAACCGGCGAAGCGCCGATCCTGCTCAAGACCAATATGGACGCCGGCCATGGCGGCGCTTCGGGGCGCTTCCAGCGGCTGGAAGAGATCGCGTTCGAGTATGCGTTTGCGATCAAGGTGGCGGGGAAGATGTGAGGGTTGGGGCATGCCACACGCACAGCCCAGGAGACAGAAATGCCCGTCTATATCGCCCTCCTCCGCGCCATAAACGTCGGCGGCACCGGGTCGCTGCCGATGGCTGAACTGAGATCGATCTGCGAGGGCCTCGGCTTTACCGACGTGAAAACCTACATCCAGAGCGGCAATGTGCTGTTCCGCTCGGATGCGTCCGAAACGGCAGTCGAGGAAAAGCTCGACGCGGCGCTCGGACAGAAGATGGGCAAGCGGCCGGGCGTGATGGTGCGCAGCCGGAAAGAACTCGAGGCGATTGCCGCCGACGCGCCCTTCCCCGATGCCAAGCCGAGTTTCCTGCTCGTCTACTTCCTGCCCGAAAAGGCGTCCGGCGATGCGCTTGACAAAATGGTGGCGCCCGATGGCGAGGAGGCGAAGCTGGCCGGACGGGAGATCTATGTGCATTATCCCAATGGGTCCGGCCGCTCGAAACTGAAGCTGCCGGCGCTGAAGCCCGGGACCTCGCGCAATCTCAACACCGTGCGCAAGCTCGCGGAAATGGCGGCTGACATGGAGGATAAGGACTGAAGGCTGGCTCAGAATTTGATTCAAGCGACGCGCGTCAAGCCTTTGTTTCTCCAGGCACCTTTATCCCTCTGGCCTTATAGCCGCTTATCTCCTCGCCAGCGGTCGGCGAGAAACGCAGGTTCCAGACGGTAGCGGTGATCGAGATGATGGTGACGACGATGAAGGCGGTGGAGAAATCGACCAGCGACGGCGTTTCGACATTGTTGAAGGCCATCGAACCGTGCAGCGCCAAGGCCCCGATGCAGATGCCGAGCGACAGCATCAGCTGCTGAAAGGTGGTGTAGAAGCTGGTGGCCGAGCTCATCCGCTCCTTTTCGATCTCGTCATAGGCGATGGTGTTGTAGGCGGTGAACTGGAACGACAGGAAGAAGGCGCTGAGCACCAGGACGACGAAAATCAGCGGCATCGGCCAATCCGGCCGGAAGGCGGCGCAGAGGGCATAACCGGCCGTGCCGAGAATGCCGTTGACGACGAGGCTTCTGCGGAAGCCGAGCCGCCTGAAAACAAACCGCGCCATCGGTTTCATGGCGAGCGCGCCGAGCGCGGTTGATATGACGATCTGGCCGGCCGCAGCCGCCGACAGGCCGAATCCGATCTGGAAGAGCAGCGGCAGCAGGAAAGGCTGCGCACCCTGGGTGATGCGCGTCAGCGAACCGGCGATGACCGAGGTGCCGAAGCTCGGCACCTTCATCAGCGAAAAATCCATGATCGGCGATGGATGCCTGCGGGCATGCCTGAGATAGGCGAGGCCGAAGAGCAGGCCGACTGATATCAGGAAGATCGAGAAAGCGCCCTCGCCTTCATGGCTCGACATTTCGAAGCCGAAGAGCAGCGAGCCGAGCGAGATGCCAGAGAGGATGAAGCCGATCGTATCGAAGGGGCCGGCCGCCTTGCCCTTCACCTCGTCGATATAGATCGAGACGAAGATCATGCCGATAATGCCGACCGGCACGTTGATGTAGAAGATCCAGCGCCAGTCAAGATAGGTAACGATGAAACCGCCGAGCGGCGGGCCGACGATCGGGCCGATCAGCGCGGGCACCAGCAGCCAGGACATGGCGCTGACCATATCCTTGCGGTCGACGCTGCGCATCAGCACCAGCCGGCCGACCGGCATCATCATTGCGCCGCCCATGCCCTGCAGCAGCCGGGCCAGGACCAGGAAGGGCAGCGTCGGCGCGAGCGCACAGAGAATGGAGCCGATGACGAAGACGGCAATCGCCGCCCTGAAGACAGTGCGCGAACCGAAACTGTCGGCCATCCGGCCGCTGGCCGGAATGAAGATCGCCAGGCTGAGGAGATAGGAGGTCAGTGAGATCGACATGGCCGGGGCGCTGACAGCGAAATCGCGAGCCATGGTGGGCAGCGCGGTCGCCAGCACGGTCGCATCGATATTTTCCATCAGCATCGCACTCGCGACGATCATCGCGATCACCCGGAAATTGGGCGCGGCGCGCCGAACCATCGGCGCCTGGTAAATCTGATCCGACATCGTCCGGAATCACTCACGGTGGCGCGGCGGAGCAGAGGAAGCAGCAAGGCCGCGGGGATGACATGGCGCAGGGCCAAGGGGAGATGATCTGCTATACGCCCGAGATCATGGCGGGGCTATGTCCTTTATGGCAAAGCAGCTTTGACGAGAGGTAAAAGCGGATCACGATTCCTTGCATCGGCGCGATCTGCGTGACGGCCGATCGATCCGGCCGCAAGACCGGCTTGCGCGCGGGGCACCCCGGCCCTACCTATGAACAATGACCTCGACCCCGCAGAAAATCCGGTCCGGCGCGGCCTTTCCGTTCGACAACAGCTATGTCGGCTTGCCCGAGCGCTTCTTTGCGCCGCAAACGCCGACACCGGTAACCGAACCTTGGCTCATCAAGCTGAACGAGCCGCTGGCCGCCGAGCTCGGGCTTGACGTCGACGCGCTGCGTCGCGACGGCGCGGCGATCTTTTCCGGCAATCTCGTTCCCGAAGGGGCCGAACCGCTGGCGATGGCCTATGCCGGGCACCAATTCGGCGGCTTCTCGCCGCAGCTCGGCGATGGGCGGGCGATCCTGCTCGGGGAGGTGGTCGACCGCAGCGGCAATCGTTTCGACATCCAGCTGAAGGGCGCCGGACCGACGCCTTTTTCGCGGCGCGGCGACGGGCGGGCGGCAATCGGACCGGTGCTCAGGGAATACATCATAAGCGAGGCGATGTTCGCGCTCGGCATTCCCGCCACCAGGGCTCTGGCGGCCGTGACGACGGGCGACCCGGTCTATCGCGAAGAGGTGCTGCCAGGCGCCGTCTTCACCCGGGTCGCGGCAAGCCATATCCGGGTCGGCACTTTCCAGTATTTCGCGGCGAGAGGCGACACCGACGGTGTGCGGGCCCTCGCCGACTATGTGATCGACCGGCACTATCCCGCACTGAAGGCGGCCGAAGAACCTTATCTCGCGCTGTTCTCGGCAATCGCGGAGCGCCAAGCGGCGCTGATCGCCCGCTGGCTGCATGTCGGCTTCATCCATGGCGTGATGAACACGGACAATATGACGGTTTCCGGGGAGACGATCGACTTCGGCCCCTGCGCCTTCATGGATGTCTATAACCCTGCGACCGTGTTCTCGTCGATCGACCAGCATGGCCGTTATGCCTATGCCAATCAGCCGGCCATCGGCCAGTGGAACCTTGCCCGACTCGGCGAAACGCTGTTGCCGCTGATCGATACCGAGCCGGACAAGGGGGTCGACAAGGCCAATGCGGTGATCCGGGCCTATGGCGAGCGGTTCCAGGCTGCGTGGCTGGCCGGCATGCGCGATAAGATCGGCCTTGCCGGTCAAGAGGACGGCGATCTCGACCTCGTCCAGGCGCTGCTGTCGCTGATGCAGGCGCAGGGCGCCGATTTCACCCTGGCCTTCCGGCGGCTCGCCGATCTTGCCGGCGACGACGGCGCGGAGCCCGCTTTTGCCAGGAGCTTCCGGGAACCGGAGGCCTGTCGGCCCTGGCTGATGCAGTGGCGCGAGAGACTGTCGCGCGATCCGCAGACGGCGGTCGAACGCGCCAGCGCCATGCGCCGCGTCAATCCAGCCTTCATTCCCCGCAATCACCGGGTCGAACAGGCGCTCGAGGCCGCGGTCGAGCGCGGCGATTTCTCGCTGTTCGAGGCGCTGCTGACCGTGCTGTCGAAGCCCTACGAAAACCAGCCGGATTTCACCGCCTATATGGAACCTCCGAAGCCGGAGGAACGGGTGCTGCAGACTTTCTGCGGGACGTAAGCGGCTTCAATACAACCGTACCGTGACACCCGCCTGCGGCAAATGCAGCCGTTGAATAGCATCTCCCTCGCTCTATCTGCCTGACCGGCGGTACTTTTCCGCTGATCCCCCACCCGGCTAACCCAAGCGGGAGACAGCCTTATGGCGCTCGTCATCACCTCCATTCTCTTCATCATCATCGGGGTCGCGCTCGGTGGCGGGGGGCTCTGGCTCATCACGCTCGGCGGCAGCATCTTCTATCTGTTTGCCGGCCTGATGTTCCTCATCACCGCCGGACTACTGTTAATGCGCAAGGCGGCGGCGCTCTGGGTCTATGCGGTGCTCGTCGTCGCAGCGCTCGCCTGGGCGGTCTGGGAGGTCGGTTTCGACTGGTGGCAACTCGGTCCGCGCGGCGGCGTCATCATCCTGCTCGGCCTCTGGCTGCTGACGCCGTGGATCCGCCGGCCGCTCGGCTTTCGCAGCCCGACCGGCATCACCTACGGCGCCAATCCATGGCCGCTCGCCGTGCCCGTCATTCTCGCCATCCTCGTCGCCGTCTATTCGATGACGACGGACCCGCACGATCTGGCCGGCGATCTGCCGAAGGATGCGGCCGCCGCCACCCCCGCCCTCGGCGGGAACGTGCCCGACGGCGAATGGCATCAATATGGCCGCACGCCCTTTGGCCAGCGCTATTCGCCGCTCGACCAGATCAATGTCGAGAATGTCTCGACTCTGAAGGAAGCCTGGCGATATCAGACCGGCGACGTCAAACGGCCGGAGGATATCAGCGAGACGACCTATCAGGTGACGCCGCTGAAGGTGAAGGACACGCTCTATCTCTGCACGCCGCATAACTGGGCGATTGCGCTCGACGCCAAGACCGGCAAGGAGAAATGGAAATACGACGCCAATTCGGGCATGAATCCCAACCGGCAGCACCAGACCTGCCGCGGCGTCACCTATTATGCCGATCCTGATGTCGCCGCCGGCCAGCCCTGTGCCGAGCGCGTCTATCTGCCGACCTCAGACGCCCGGCTGATCGCGCTCGATGCGACCGACGGGAAGATCTGCACCAGCTTTGCCGATCAGGGCGTGCTGCATCTGGAAACCGGCATGCGCTTCAATCCGGCCGGCTATTATTATTCGACCTCGCCGCCGGTCGCGGTGGCCGGCAAGATCATCGTCGGCGGGGCGGTGAACGATAATTATTCCACCGAGGAGCAGTCCGGCGTCATCCGCGCCTTCGACGTCAAGACCGGCGCGCTGATCTGGAACTGGGACTCCGGCAACCCGGACGTAACGACGCCGATCGCCGATGGCCAGACCTATACGACCAATTCGCCGAACAGCTGGTCGGTCTTCAGCGTCGATGAGGCGCTCGGCATGGTCTATATCCCGCTCGGCAACCAGGTGCCCGACCAGATCGGCATCGGCCGCAGCGACAATGTCGAGAAATTCTCTTCTTCGATCGTTGCGCTCGATATCGCCAGCGGCCAGCTGCGCTGGGTGCGCCAGACGGTGCATCACGACCTCTGGGACATGGATGTGCCGGCCCAGCCGGCGCTGATCGACCTGACCAAACCCGACGGCAGCGTGGTTCCTGCCCTCGTCGGCCCGACGAAGCAGGGCGATCTCTATGTGCTCGACCGGCGCAGCGGCGAGCCGATCATCCCGGTCAAGGAAATCCCGGCGCCCGGCGGCGCGGTCACCGGCGATCATACCTCGCCGACGCAGCCGATCTCCGACCTCACCTTTTCGCCCGAGCCGCTGAAGGAAAAGGACATGTGGGGCGTGTCGCTGTTCGACCAGCTCCTCTGCCGTATCGACTTCCACCGCTACCGCTATGAGGGCCGATACACGCCGCCGTCTCTCGGGGGAACGATCGTCTACCCCGGCAATTTCGGCACTTTCAACTGGGGCTCGGTGGCGGTGGATCCGGAGCGGCAGATCATGTTCGGCATGCCGACCTATCTCGCCTTCACCTCGCGCCTGGTGCCGGCGGCCGACATTCCGCCGCGAGGCCAGGACGAGAAGGGCAGCGAACAGGGGCTCAACCGCAATGACGGCGCGCCTTACGGTGTCTTCATGGGTCCCTTCCTCGGGCCGATGCAGATCCCCTGCCAGGCGCCGCCTTGGGGCTATGTCGCCGGCGTCGATCTGCGCACCGGCAAGATCGCCTATATGCACAAGAACGGCACGGTCCACGACATGACGCCGCTGCCGCTGCCCTTCAAGGTCGGCGTGCCCGGCATCGGCGGACCGATGCTGACCAAGGGCGGCGTCGCCTTCCTCGGTGCGGCGGTCGACAATTATCTTCGCGCCTACGACGTGACGAACGGACGCGAGCTCTGGCGGGCGCGCCTTCCGGCCGGCGGCCAGGCAACGCCCATGACCTATACCACCGACGACAACAAGCAATATGTCGTCATGGTCGCCGGCGGCCACGGCTCGGTCGGCACCAAGCCCGGTGATTATGTGATCGCCTACACGCTGCCGTGATGGGAGAGGCAGGGCCTTGAGCCGCATTCAAACGCGATTGAACGGTATAAGGAAAACACTGACCTCGGAGAAAACCCCTTCGCCTCCCCACAAGGGGGAGAGACTACTCTGCTGCACCGTCGAAATTCATCCCCGACGCCTCAGCATGTGGCGGCATATGTTAGTGGCAGAATCCCGCTGCGGGTGAGCCCCTCCCCCTTGTGGGGAGGGGTTGGGGAGGAGTTTTCCGGGCGCACCGGAGATCTGTCGATCCTACCGTTCGCATGTTCCTCCCTCAAACCATCTCGACAATCATGCGGCCGACTTCGGCAAAGATCGGATTGAACTCCTTCGCCGCATGCCTACTCCGGCAATCCGGCCATACGAAGGGCTTCGATATAGCGGTTGCGGTCATCCGGCCGCCGGAACGGTGGCAGAATGTCGGCGAGATTCGAAAGCCGAAGCGCCGGATCCAGCAGGTGCAGTCGCGCAATCGTTTCCCCTGCTTCCGCGCTCCGCCCGGCCATGGCGTGGGCCGCCGCCATCACACGCATCGCGCTCGGGTAGTTCGGCTGGTGGCGCAGGGATTTTGCCGCCCAGGCGGCGGAATCGTCGTAGTGACCGGCGCAGAAGTGAGCCAGCCCAGTGTTGAACTGCCAGGCAAACAGGCGCGGATCCAAGGGGCTCAGGCGCATGGCCAGAGCGGCGTGTTCGATGGCCTTGTCCGGCTCGCCCAGGCAGGCTCGCACCCAGCTGCTGACGCCCAGGGCAATGGCGAGGTTCGGGTTGAGGAAGAGGGCCCGATCGATACAAGCAGCGCTTTCATCGAGATCGCCGCCGACATAACCGAGCACATATCCCCCGTAGGAGAGCGCGACTGCATCGTCCCAGCCGAGTCCGACGGCTCTTCTCGCCAATCGGGTCGCTTCTTCAATCTCGGTGCCGGGATCAACCATCCAGCCGTTGCTCTTCCGGGTCGCATAGCAGCGCGCCGCCCGGGCATGGGCGATGGCAAAATCCGGATCGCGCTCGATCGCCTTCGTGAACAGCCGCAGGGCCTCGTCGACGACCGATCTGTTGGTCACCGTCCGATCGAAGGCCGCCAGCCCGCGGAGATAATAGTCATAGGCGTCAAGGCTCTCGGTCGGCTTGCGTTTGGCGCGCTCGATCTCCGCCTCTTCCACTTTCGGCGTTATTGCGCCAACAATGCTCGATGCAATCTGATCCTGCAGATCGAACAGGTTCGCCAGCGTCCCGTCGAAACGGTCTGCCCAGAGATACGCGCCGGTCGAGGTGTCGATGAGCTGTCCGGCGATACGAAGCCGGTCGCCCGCGCGGCGCACGCTCCCCTCGACCACATAGTCCACGTCCAGCTCGCGCCCGACCCGCTTTATGTCGACGGCCTGTCCCTTGTAGGTGAAGCTCGAATTGCGGGCGATGACATAGAGGTGGCGGAACTGCGCGAGAGCGATCGTGATATCCTCCACGATGCCGTCGGCAAAATAGTCCTGTTCCGCATCGCCGCTCAAATTTTGGAAGGACAGCACCGCAACCGATGGACGGTCATGATGCTTGGCCGGGGCTGAGAAGACTTGCAGCTGCGGCTCGACTGCGGCCGCAGCCCGCCGATCACCGGGTCGCTGCCGCGGTTGCAGCGTGGCGGCCAGAGACGAGGTCTCCGCTTCGGGTTCGACGTCCAGATGCTTCTTCAGGAGAGCCCGGCAGGTCTCGAACTGGCGCAAGGCCATGTTCTCGTGGCCGCGGAGAGCGTGGATCCGCATCAGCGCCCTGTGGGCAGCCTCCGCCGTCGGGTCGGAGGCGAGTAGTCTCGCGGCAAGCGCTTCGCAGGGCAATTCTTCCGCGGAACCTGGTTCGAAGAGGCCAAGGCTCAAACGTTCCACGAGCTGCAGCGCCTTGCGCTGATATGTGCTCCGGTAAGGTGCGAACCACTCACCCAACTCATCCGGAATGGACTCGCCCTCAAGCAGGTCGCCGCGGTAGAGATCCGCCGCGGAGGCGAGATCTGCGCTCGAGCCCGTCCCCAGCTTCCGGTCGAAGAGTGAAATGTCGACTTCATCGGGAGCGACAATCAGCGCCACCGTCTCCTGATCCCCCTCGATATAGGTGGTGGCGTCACTGCTTGCCGGGAACGACCGCCTGATATCGACCAGCGCCTGCCGCAAGCTGTTGCGGGCCTGCTCATCGCTTCGCCCCGGCCAGAAGGCTTCCGAAAGCACCTCCCTGCGACAGCCGCGGCGGCCTGCCAGGGCGAGAGCCGCAAACAGCAGCGACGTCTTGCGCGTGGCGAAGCGGACTTGCCGGCCCTCTCCGGAGATAACCTCGAGACCGCCTAGCATCCTGATGCGCACAGAAAGCCTCCAGCTTTGGACCGCCGTTGGCAGAATAGCATTTGGGAAAGACGGATTTAACACCGATTTAGCGGCGGCTTGTCGAAGTTTTCTTCCCCGTTCACGCTCAGCCGAACAGGGTGAAAACGCCCGCATGGGAGATTTCCACCTGCACATCACAGGTGGGAGATCGGAAATGGCTCATACGGAAACACAGACCTTCGTCAGCGCGCCGACAAGGCAGATGGCTGGTCCCATGAACATCCTAACGACTTTGTTTGCTGCCCTGAGAACATGGCAGCGGGCTATCGCGAGTCGGAAACAATTGGCAGAGCTGACACCTTATCAGCTGAGAGACATCGGTCACCCCGAGGCCAATCGGCCGGTGCTCGACATCAAAGCGGGTCTTATCACGAACTTGATGTCGATGCGGTAATCAATTGCTTCTGAAGCGACTCCCTGCTTCACACCATCTCGGTTACCATCTTGCCGACTTCGGCAAAGATCAGGTTGAGCTCCTTGGCCGGCACGGTCGCCTCGGCGATATAGACGGCTGCGACGATCGGGCCGCGGTCGGGCGGCCAGATGACGGCGATGTCGCCGAGGGAGCCGTTTTGGCCGGTGCCGGTCTTGTCGCCGACCTTCCAATCGGCAGGCAGGCCGGCCCGCAGCCGCTCCTTGCCCGTGGTGCTTGCCACCAGCCAGGCGATCAGCTTGTCGCAAGAGGCCCCAGTCAGCACCGAACCGAGCGTCAGATTGCCGAGCGTATCGAGCATCGCGTCGGGTGCCGTCGTGTCGCGCGGATCGCCCTTGCGACCCTCGTTCAGTGTCGGTTCGGTGCGGTCGAGACGGGTCGTGCCGTCGCCGATCGAGCGCAGCCAGTCGGTCAGCGCCGGCGGACCGCCGAAACTTTCGAGCAGCAGGTTGCCGGCGGTGTTGTCGCTAACGGTCACCGCCGCCTCGCAGAGTTCGGCGAGGGTCATGCCGTCGGCACCGGCGTGTTTTTCGCTGACCGGCGAATAGTCGACGAGCTTGTCGCTACCGTAGGTCACCCGCCGCTCGAGGCTCTCCTGCCCCTTGTCGGCGCGGGCAAGGACGAAGCCTGCGGCCAGCGCCTTGAAGGTGCTGCACATCGGAAAGGCCTCGCTGCCGCGATAGCCGAAGGAGATGCTCGTCTGGGTATCGAGCACCGAGACGCCGAGACGGCCGCCGGTGCGCTTTTCGAGCGCGGCAAGGCGATGCTCGATATTGTCGTCGCCCTCCCCGGCAGTTTCCTGCGCATTGGCGGCACGCGCCAGCGTGGACAGGCTCAAAGCAGGCAGGCAGAGTACCGAGCCGATCAGCGTGCGGCGAGTAAGGCTGATATCCATGAATTCCTCCGACGATTCGGAGAATAGAGCTAAGGACCGATTGCGGCGGCATCTCGTCCCCGCTGCAACTTGTTGTCAGCTGCTGCAACTTGTTGTCAGCTGCTGCAACCTTGTTGAGCAGCGGCGATTTCGTCCTCCGCCCGCAGCCGATCAGGCGGCGCGCGTGACCTCGACCGTCACATGCGACAATTCTTCAAGCGCCGAAAGCCTGCCCTTGTAGAACGCCGGCTCGTGCGGCTGCGGGGTGACGATGGCGACGATTGCCGCGTGATGGCCGGGGCGCAGGTGATCGTCCAAAACCTCGCTGGTCAGCCCGGTCAGCGCGCCCCGAATGGAGGCGAGCAGTTGCAGGATTTCGCCGCAGGGGCGTTCAGCCTCGAGCGCCCGCTCGACGGCTTCCAGCCGCCCCTTCAGGCGGCTGACGCGGGCAACGAGCTTCTTCTTCTGCAGAGTGGGGTGGGACATCGCAGACCTTCGTTTAGTATAGGGGGTATCCTATTGGCGTTCTCGGCTGGATTCGAGGGTCTGACATGTTTCAGCGTCATGCGCTCACGCCATTGACAAATGCCGCGTTTGCGGCGATGGATGCTGCATGATCAAGAACGTGCACCAGAGCCGCTCGTATTTTTGGCTGTACCTGTAAAGGGCGGCCGGACAGATCATATTGTCAACAAGCCGCCGTCAGGCGGCTTTGTTGTATCGGCAGCGTCCTGACGGCAGATTATCAAAGGACGCGAAGACCATGACCGAAATCGAAGACAGCGAAATTTCACTGATGCGGCCATCGGTGGTGACGATCCGCACCGCCAAACCGCGCGATCTGCCCGAGCTCAACGACATGATCGCCCTGCTTGCCGCCCATCACGGCGATGCGGCCGCCACGACGCCGGAGCAATTGGAGCGCGACCTGTTCGGCCCGCTGCCCTGGATTACCGCGCTTGTCGCCGAAACCGGCGAAGGGCTGATCGGCTACGCGATTCTGGTGCCGCTCTACAGGGCGCAGGAAGGCAAGCGCGGCATGGACCTGCACCATCTCTTCGTGCGCGACGGCCATCGCGGCCATGGCACCGGCCAGTTGCTCGTCGACCGGGCCCGCGAGACGGCGCGCAATGCCGGCTGCGGCTACCTTTCCGTCAGCGCCGCGACCGGCAATGTGCTCGCCCACCGCTTCTACGAACAGATGGATTTCACGCCGAGGCCGGTGACCGGCATGCGTTACATGCAGTCGATCGCTTAACCGCGTCGCGGGTCTAAGTCTTTGTTGTCATGAGGAGATTGCATGCCTGACTTCAAACTCCATTGCTTCGCTCTCTCGGGGAACGCCTACAAGGTCGCCCTCTTCTTCGCCCTTGCCGGCATCGAGTGGGAGAGCATTTTCGTCGATTATCTCGGCGGTGAAACGCGAACCGAACAATGGCGAGAAACCATCAACGAACAGGGCGAGGCGCCCGTCCTCGAACATGGGCAAACGAAGATCAGCCAATCGGGGGTCATCCTCGACTACTTGTCAGAGGTGACGGGGCAGTTTGGGGCGCAGACAGCCGAAGAACGGCGCGAGATCATGCGCTGGATCCTTTTCGACAACCATAAATTCACGAGCTATTACGCGACCCTGAGGTTCATTTACGGCCTTCAGAAGAGCGGCGAGACACCGGTCGTCGAGTTTTTGAGGCTGCGGGCCAAGGCTGCCTATGCAATTGTCGACGGCCACCTTGCCCACCGGGCCTTTATGGTCGGGAGCCGCCTGACAATCGCAGACCTCTCCTTGGCAGGCTACGTCTTCATGCCAGAGGAAACCGGGATTGATCACAGCGCCTATCCGGCTATCGCGGCCTGGAAAGACCGGATCAGCAGCATGCCCGGCTGGCGCCATCCCTATGATCTGATGCCGGGTCCCACCTCCCTTTAAGGGGGCGCATGAAGGCAGGGCCTAGCCATGTTGTCTAACGCCCCGGCACGGCCTTCAAATAGGCGGCGATCGCCTCGCGGTCGGCAGCCGGCAGGCGGGCGATGTTCTGCTGCACATCGACCATCGAACCGCCGACGGAATCGAAATCGGGCGTGAAGCCGGTTTCGAGGTAGTTGGCGATATCGGCCTCGCTCCAGCCGCCGATGCTCTTGGAGGCCGGGGTGATATCGGGTATGCGCCCCTTCCCCTCGGGGTTAGGAGCGCCGGCGAGCCACAAATCGGCCTGGAAGCCGCCGAGCCCATTGCGCGGCGTGTGGCACTCGCCGCAATGGCCGGGGCCTTCGACGAGATACTGCCCGCGCTTGATCTTGTCGTCGTTCTTGGCGAGCGCGACGCGCGGCTGATCGTTGAAATAGAGGAATTTCCAGCCGCCGAGCGCAAGGCGGATGTTGTAAGGAAAGGGCAGTTCATGCGGGGGCGCGACGTTGGCGCTCTTCGGCAGGGTCTTCAGGAAGGCGAAGAGATCGTTGACGTCCTTGTCGCTCATGCGGGAATAGGAGCCATAGGGAAAAGACGGGTAAAGATGCTGGCCATCCGGGCCGACGCCGCGCTTCATCGCATTGCCGAATTCGGCCAGCGTCCAGGCGCCGATGCCGGCCTTTTCATCCGGCGAAATGTTCGGCACGTGGAAGGTGCCGAACGGGCTCTTCAGCGCCAGGCCGCCCGACAGCGTCAGCCTGGCATCGCCTTCGGAACCGGGTGCTGAATGACAGCTGACGCAGCCGCCCGCCCGGAAGACCATCTCACCGTTTGCCGGATCCGGCGCGCCGAGACCGGCCCAATGGCTCTCCGGCAGCGGATCGGGCGCGGTGACGAGATAGAAGGCGCCGCCGCCGAGAACGACGACGCCGATCAGACAGAGCAGAAACCGGATGAACCTGCGGATCATGCTCCGCCTCCCTTTTTCCGAGATTTTCCTGTGCGGAACGATTCGGCACCAGCCCACACGCGGAGAACAAGGTGATCCGCGCCAGCGGCCAGGCCGGCGCGGATCGCGCATCAAGTTCCAGATCGAACGGTCTATCAATTCTTGATACGATAGGCCTTGTGACAGCCGCCGCAATTGGCGCCGAGGGTGTTTATGGTCGCGCCGACAGCGGCGGCATCGGCCGGAAGCTGAGCCAGCGCGGTCTCGGCGTCAGTCGAGAGCTTTGCGGCACGCGCCTTGAAGTCGTCCATGTTTTCCCAGACCTTCGGGCTGACCTCGGGATCGTTCATATCGCTGCCCGGATTGAACTGATCGGGGAAAACCTTGGCGGTGGCGGCGATCGTCGTCAGCGCCGCCTTTACCGTCTCGGCATCATAGGGCTTCTCGCCCTTGGCGATGGCGGCCATGGCGCCCGCCGAACCGCCGATCTTCTTCATCAGCGCAATGCGCGAATCATGGGTGCCATCGGCGGCGGTCACCGACCCGAAGGCGATGCCGGCCATCGCTGCGGCGGCAGCTACTGCTTTCCAATTCATATTTCCTCTCCGTTTTCTCAGCATTGTTGCTGGGGCCAAGGCGGCCGATGGCCAATCTGCACCGGGAGCATGACAAAATCCATGCGTCCAGGCAGTCACGTTTTGCCGGAGGGTCATAAAAACAATGTGATAACCGGCGTCTCAGGTGGTTTTCCAACCTTGCCAGAGGCTGAAAGCGGAGACCGCAACCAGGAGCAGTCCGGCGCAACGGCCGACAAAGGCCGTGGCGTCGGGATTTGCCACCAGCAGGTCGCGGCTGCGGCCTGCCGTCATCGCCAGCGTTCCGTAAACGGCGAACTGCGTGACGATAGTCATGGCGCCCATGATCACACCCTGCATCCAGACCGGGCCATATTCCGGTCTCAGGAACTGCGGGTAGACCGCGAACATGAAAATATAGGCCTTGGGATTGACGAGACAGGTGACGGCGCCCTGGCAGAAGGCGCGCCAGCCAGAGCGCGCCGTCGCCGGCCCGACCACCTCGACGGTGATCGAACTGCGCATCAGCGAAACGCCAATCCAGATCATATAACCGACGCCGGCAAAGAGCAGCAGGTTGAAGAGCTGCGGCAGCATGGTGACGAGCACGCCGACGCCGGCCGCGCCATAGGCCGAATGCACGGCGCCGCCCGCCATGATACCGCCCGTCGCCGCGAGCCCCCGCCTGATACCGCCGGTCAGCGAATTGGCAAGCACGAAGAGCATGTCCATGCCCGGCACGATGATGATGCCGAAGAGAAGGGTGAAGAATAGCCAGAGGTTTTCATGGTAATTCATGTCAGTTGCCACCCTCAGTTCCGCGGGCCACTTTCAAAAGGCCCCGATTGATTTCAATCCGATAGGCGGGTCTATACGCAAACCCAACTGACAGTGTATTGTCAGGAGCGTGAGGATGGAGAGACAAGAATGCGCAAGGCCTCGCGGCTTTTCGAGATCATCCAGATCCTGAGGCTCGCCAGAAAACCGATGACGGCGGCTGTCATGGCCGAGACGCTCGAAGTGACCGTGCGCTCGATCTATCGCGACATCGCCGCCCTTCAGGCAATGCGGGTGCCGATCGAAGGCGGGCGCGGCATCGGATACATCATGCGGCCGGGCTTCGACCTGCCGCCCCTGATGTTCTCGATCGAGGAGATGGAGGCGATCGTTCTGTCGCTGGCGCTGCTCGAACGTACGGGCGACGAGGAGCTGAAGCAGGCCGCCCGCCGGGTCAACCGGAAGATATCAGGCGCCGTGCCGGCGCCGCTGCGCGAGGCGCTGGACAACAAGGCGCTTTATGCCTGGGGCTCGACCGTGCAGCCGGTGGGCTTCGACCTTGCGATCGTGCGCCGGGCGATCCGCGACGAACGCAAGCTGACGCTCGCCTATCGCGACGAGCTCGGCCGCGCCAGCGAGCGGACGGTGCAGCCGATCGCGCTGATCTACTATTCGCAGACCGCCAATATCGTCGCCTGGTGCGAACTGCGCCAGGCAATCCGCAATTTCCGCAGCGACCGGGTGGAGCGTTGCGATGCGAGCGACGATTTCTTCAAGGGCGACGGTGACCGGCTGCGGCAATTGTGGACGAGCGGGTGGGCGGAAAAGGCTGTGACGGTGTGAAATCAGCTACTTGGCCAATCATCGACGCGTCGGTTGACGTTGAGCGCTGCCCCTCACCCTAACCCTCTCCCCGTAAAAACGGGGAGAGGGGACGTGCCCTGCGAGAGGCCTGCGAGGAGCGGCGAGGTCGCGGCATGTTCCCTTCTCCCCGCGTGCGGGAGAAGGTGGCGGCAGCCGGATGAGGGCACGCGGCGATCTCTGGCCTAATAAGCCAGCGTGCGGTTCTCCTCGCGGCCGAAGCCGCGGATATCGATGCGGTCAGGGTGGAGTTCGACAATCGCGAAGGCGTTTTCACTTTCGGTGTCGACTACGCCCTTGAAATTGACGAAGTGGCAGGCGCCGGCCTTGGCGTAATTGCCGACGTGGTCGTGACCGTTGAGATAGGCGACGACATTGGCATGCGAGGCGAGCAGCGCGACGATGCGCTCGCTGTCCCACATGCCGTGCTCACTTGGCGGATGCACGGGATAGTGATTCATGACGATCACCTTCTCGCCGGTCGCAGCTGCCTCTGCGATTTCATCGCCTAGCCAGGCGAACTGCACGTCGCTCAGCGCAGCATTCCACCGATGGGCATTCCTGGCGCCTTTCTCCTCCAGCTCGGCCAGCATTTGCGCGGCAAGGGCGCGGTGCGGATGGCCCTCGGGCGGCGCGAAGGTGCTGACCTCATTGCCGTCGAGCACGACGAAGCGCCAGCCGTGGCGGGAAAAACTGTAATAGGGCGACGGCATGCCGAGACGCGCGGCGACTTCGGAGAGATGCCCCGCCGAGACGGAGAAATCGTGATTGCCGAGCAGGAAGAGCGCCTCGTGCCTCAGCTTGCCGTAGACCGGCAGGATGTCGTCGAAGCTCCTGAAGCTGCGGTCAATGATATCGCCGAGCGTCATGACGAAGCTCAATTCCCAGCCGTTAAAGACCTCGATCGCCTCGGCGACCTTGGCGAGGCTGTTGGCGTAATAGCGGTCCATGGCCGCATGCGGAGGGATCGCCGCATATTGCGGATCGGCGATGATGCCGAAGCGGAGCGGGGAAACATCGGAAGAGGACATCGAGCGTGATTAGGATCGGCCGGTGACAGGGATGTGACGGCTCGCGTCACGAAAACACCCGACGTTCGGAGAACGCCGGGTGCGAAATCGAGAGATCGCCGCGGCTGGCGGCGAGACCGGGCGCTTACTTCGTGGCTTCTTCGTAACGTTCCAGGACGTAGTCCCAGTTGATCAGGCTGTCGATGAAGGCTTCAAGATATTTCGGGCGGGCGTTGCGATAGTCGATGTAATAGGAGTGTTCCCAGACGTCGACGCCGAGGATCGGCGTGGCGCCATGGACGAGCGGGTTTTCGCCGTTCGGGGTCTTGGAGATTTCGAGCTTGCCGTTCTTGACGGAAACCCAGGCCCAGCCGGAGCCGAACTGGGTGGCGCCGGCATTGGCGAAATCGGCCTTGAACTTGCCATAGCCGCCGAGATCGGAGGCGAAGGCCGCTTCGAGCTTGCCCGGCAGCTTGTTGCCGCCGCCGCCCTTCTTCATCCATTTCCAGAAATGAATGTGATTGTAGTGCTGGGCGGCGTTGTTGAAGAGGCCGGCATTGGTGCCGAAGGACTTCTTCACGACCTCTTCGAGCGAGAGGTCCGAAAGGCCGGCTTCGGCGGCGAGCTTGTTGCCGTTGTCGACATAGGCCTTGTGGTGCTTGTCGTGGTGAAACTCCAGCGTTTCCTTCGACATGAAGGGGGCAAGCGCTTCGTAATCATAGGGAAGTTCAGGCAATTCGAAAGCCATGTCAGATCTCCTCTTGGCAATAGATTGCGTCATCGGCAGGTGAGGCGGAACATAGGAGGGGAAAGGGGGAGAGGCAACCGCCGAAATATCAAAAAACGACCGGACGGAGGAAAATTTGCCTCAGTTTCAGGTCGGGATTCGGGCGTGCAAAATCGCCGGCATGCCGCCCCGAAAACCGCTTCACCGGCCACCGACATCAATGGAGATCCGGTATGAACAGGAATATAATCCCGCATCTCGCCATTGCCGCGCTTCCCTCTCTTGTCCCTGCGGCGCATGCCTCTTCGGACGAGGCCTGAAAACAGCTGGCCGCAGACGTGGAAGACAAGTGCAGGAAGGCGGCGGTCGCAATCGAGAAGCCGAAGGCCGTGGTCGATCCCTTCGGCACCTCGCATTACGGGCTGGCCCTGGTGACGGGAAAGTCGAAGGGGGCCAGGGGGCTCATCGTCCAGATCTGCGTCTATGACAAGCAGACGGAATCGGTCGAGATCGGCAGCGAGATCGATGCTGAAGAGCTCGGCTTGGTGCCAGCGAAGCCGGCCGCCGCAGCGGCATGTGACTTTGGTCACATTGCGAGCGGAACCCAAACCCACTCTCAGGAGTTGAAGTGCTCAGTTTTTAGAGCCCCGCGCCTCTATGAGAGGCGCCAAGGCGCTCTATGTTTGCGATAAACGCATGATGCTTTCCGAAATCGATTCGATTCTCGGGGTCAGGCGCAGGGAGGTTTATGCATGTCGGAGCTTCGCAACCGGGCGGAAGATCAGCAGAAAATCTATCAGCGCTGGGCACCGGTCTATGACCGCGTCTATCGCGGCATCCTGCGCGACGGCCACCGCAAGCTGGCCGCGCTGGCTGCCGCAGCCGGCACCGATATTCTTGAAGTTGGTGTCGGCACCGGTCTAACGCTCGCCCACTATCCGAGCCGCTGCCGGGTGACAGGCATCGACATTTCCGAACATATGATCGCACGCGCGCGCGAAAAGGTACGGCGCGAAAACCTGCAGCATGTGCAGGCGCTCGAGGTGATGGATGCACATGCGCTGCACTTTGCCGACAAGTCTTTCGACGTGGTCTGCCTGCCCTTCGTCATCACGCTGATTCCCGAGCCCGAACGGGCGCTGGACGAATGCGCCCGGGTGCTGCGGCCGGGCGGCGAGATCATCCTAGCCAGCAAGCTCGGCGACGGCGCCGGCCTTCAGGGCGCGATCGAGGCGGCGGTGGCGCCGCTGGTGCGTCACATCGGCTGGTCGTCCGCCTTCCGCATCCACCGCATCGTCGCCTGGGCCGAACGCCGCGGCGATTTTTCAACGACCGATATTCTGCCGGTCTTTCCGAACGGCTTTTTCAAGATCGTCCGGTTGAAGCAGCGCGGCTTTTCCTCCTGAGAGCAAAAGTTTTCTCCGCATCGGCGATTCTGATGCTACCGTTCGCCTGAGGGGACAGCATGCCATCGGATATCTTCTTTTTCATCGCTGTCGGCTTCTGTGCGCAGATCGTCGACGGCGCGCTCGGTATGGCCTTCGGCGTGCTGTCGACGACGAGCCTCTTGGCCTTCGGGGTGCCGGCGGCCAATGCCAGCGCCATGACGCATGTGACGGAAATGTTTACGACGGCCGCGTCAGGCCTGTCGCATGCCTATCATCGCAATGTCGACTGGCGGCTGGTGGCGCGTCTAGCCCCGGCCGGCATGATCGGCGGCGCGATTGGCGCCACTCTGCTTGCCAATATAGACGGCAAGGTGATCGAACCCTTCGTGTCGGCCTATCTGATCGCGATCGGTCTGCTGATCCTCTACAGGGGCTTCCGACCACCGAGCAAACGCGAGGTGCGCGACTGGGCCGTGCCGCCCGTCGGCTTTTGCGGCGGCCTGCTGGATGCGATCGGCGGCGGCGGATGGGGTCCTGTCGTCACCAGTACGCTGGTCGGGCGCGGTCATGATCTGAAACGGGTAATCGGCTCGACGAATTTTACCGAATTCGCCGTGACGCTGACGATTTCGCTCACCTTCGTCGTGACGCTCGGCTGGTCTGAGCTCAATTCGGCGATCGGCCTCATTATCGGCGGCGTCATCGCCGCCCCCTTCGGCGCCATTTTCGTCAAGCGCCTGCCGGTGCGGGCGCTGATGGTGGCGGTCTCAATGGTCATCATCACGACGTCGGCGTTGCGGATCTTCTAAAGGCGTTTCGGCGCGTCAGAGATTGCGGCCGAAATAGACCTCCACGGAGGCGATCCTATCGCCGCGGAAACGAATGCTTTCCATGTTGGCGAAGCTCGTGCCGTCCAGTTTTTCGGCCCGGTAGCGAACAACAGCCTCGTCGCCGTCGACCGACAGGAACTCGATGTGGATTGCGCGGAAGACCGGCTCCTTGGGCCAGCAGCGCTCGAAATAGGTCGCCCGGTCGATATGGTCGTCACGCGGGCTGGAGAAGGTGAAATCCTCCGTCAGCATGGCGCCGACAAGGTCCTTGCGATCGGCGAGATAGGCGGTGTAGAGATCGCGGACAGTCTGTTGCCTGGATCGCATCTCGTTCATGGCAAAACCTTCCGATTATCCGATTGCATTATGCAATCGGCTATCTTCTACCACTTTTACCCGAGATGATCCAGCTTGCGGCGCAACTGCCCCGCAGGATCGATGCCGAGGCAAGAATGACCGACACGCAACGGGACGCGGCCAGCGCTGGACCAGGCTCGATCTACTGGAGGCGCAACCTTGCCGTCTCGCTGATCGGCTCCTTCACCACGATCGTGGCGATGACGCTGCTGCTTCCCTTCCTGCCGCTTTATGTCGAAGAGCTCGGCGTGACCGATCATGCGGCGATCGTGCAATGGTCGGGCATCGCCTATGGCGCCACCTTCCTGGCGGCCGCTCTCGTCGCGCCGCTCTGGGGGCGGCTCGGCGATATCTATGGCCGCAAGCTGATGCTGGTGCGCGCCAGCCTCGGCATGACGCTGGCGATCTCGCTGATGGGCATGGCCGGCAATGTCTGGCAGCTGGTGGCGCTGCGCCTGTTCGTCGGGCTTGCCGGCGGCTACTCTTCCGGCTCGATGGTGCTGGTGGCGACGCAGACGCCGAAGGACCGCTCGGCGTGGGCGCTCGGCGTCTTGTCTTCCGGCATCATGGCCGGCAATCTCGTCGGGCCGCTGATTGGCGGCGCACTGCCGCAGCTCATCGGCATCCGCGGCACGTTTCTCGCCGCCGGGGCCATCATCTTCCTCGCCTTTCTCGCCACCACCCTGCTGATCAAGGAGGAGAAGTCACCGGCCCGCAGCCTGGCGGCCAAGGCGAGCGGCGGCTGGAGATCCATAAACGACAGGCGCCCCGTCATTGCCATGCTGGCAACCGGCATGCTGCTGATGCTCGCCAATATGTCGATCGAGCCGATCATCACCGTCTATGTCGCCGAGATCGTGCCCGTCGATGCGCAAGTGACGATGATCTCCGGTCTCGTCATGTCGGCCGCCGCCCTCGGCAGCATCGTTTCGGCCTCATGGCTCGGCAGGCTCGCCGACAGGGTCGGCCACTGGCCAGTGATCGCGGGTGCGCTCGTGGTCGCCGGGCTGCTGCTGATCCCGCAGGCTCTCGTCACCAGTCCCTGGCAGCTGATCATCCTGCGCTTCTTGATGGGAGCAGCACTCGGCGGGCTGCTGCCCTGCATCGCCGCCGTCATCCGCCATAGCGTGCCGGACAGTGCGGCCGGCAGCATTCTCGGGCTTTCCATCTCGTCGCAATATGTCGGCCAGGTCGCGGGCCCCATCCTCGGCGGCTTCGTCGGCGGGCATATCGGCATGCGCTCGGTTTTTCTCGGCACCTCGCTGCTGCTTCTGGCCGGTGCTGCCTATGCCTGGCTGGTGCGGCCGAGGGAGGCCACAACATCAGACCTGCGAGCTCCCGCAGATCAGCTCGACGCCTGAGCGGGCGATCGACTCCAGCACCTCACGGCTGTCGCCGGCGCGGGCGCGCACGGCAAGCGAATGCATGACCGCGGAGGCGAGCCTTGCCAGCATCAGCGGATCGGCGCTCTCGGGAAGCTCGCCCCTTTCGACGGCAATGCGCATGCGTTTTTCGATCTCACCATCGAACTCGTTGAGGCTGCGGCCGAGCACCTCGCGCACACGCTCATGTTGGACCGCCTCGACCGAGGCGGTGCCGATCAGCAGGCAGCCGCGGGCGGCGGTTTCGCCGTGCAGATAGATCGCTAACGCCCCGGCGTAGACGCTCGCGAGATTGTCGCGCAGCGGCAGTGACGAGTCGAGCGCCTGCTTCAGCACGTCCATGCCATCCTGCCGATAGGCCTCCAGGGCTTCGAGATAGAGAGCCTCCTTGTCGCCAAAGGCGCCGTAGAGGCTTGGGCGGTTGAGGTTGGTCGCGGCACTCAGATTGTCGAGCGAGGCGGCGGCAAAGCCCCTGTCCCAAAAGACGTCCCTCGCCTTGCCGAGCGCCGCCTTGGCGTCAAAAGCCCTCGGGCGGCCGCGTTTCTTCTCGTCCTTCATATTTTGTACTGCTTCGCATTAAATTGTTGACGACGGTTATTTTATGCGAAACAGTACAAATGTCCAAACATATCGGCCGGCGGCATCTTGCCGCCTCCGCAGAAAGGAAACCGAGATGAAACTCTATATGCACGCCGCAGCCTGCTCGCTTTCGCCGCACATCATCTGCCGGGAGCTGGGGCTCGACATCGAGCTCGTCCAGGTCGATCGGAAGACCCACAGGACAAGCAAAGGCGAAGACTACCTGGTCATCAACGGCAACGGCTATGTGCCGGCGCTGATGCTGGACGATGGAAAGGTACTGACCGAAGGGCCGGCGATCGTGCAGTTTCTGGCGGAAGGCTCGGGCCTGCTGCCGGAAGTCGGCGACATCAAGCGCAACGAGGTGCAATCCTATCTCAATTTCATCACCGCCGAGCTGCACAAGCCGATGGTGCTGCTGTTCAGCCCGAGCTATTCCAGCGTGCATGGAGAAATCCGCGCAGTGATCTCGAAACGGCTCGCCTGGCTGAACGACCGTGTGACCGCACCCTATCTTACCGGCGATGCCTTCACGGTGGCCGACGCCTATCTCTTCGTCTGCCTCAACTGGTCGCCCTGGATCGACATCGATCTGAAACAATGGCCGGCACTGAGCGGCTTCATGGCTCGCGTCGCGGCGCGCCCCAAGGTGCGAGAGGCACTGCAGGCCGAAGATCTCCAGGCCTTCGAGGCCGGCGGCGTCTATTTCGCCCCGCAGGCCTATCTCGCCTCGGCCGGACGGGCCGGCGAACCGGTGCGGCCGTAGCGCCGCTCTTAGAGAGCGTTGACGGCGACCGGCAGGGCTCGCTTATGAGCAGTCGCCCGATAGGCGGAAAGGATCCGGCGGCGGGCAATCTCGCCGACCGGCTTGCCTTCAAGAAAATCGTCGATCTCGTCATAGGTGACGCCATAGGCCTCCTCGTCGGGACGCAGCGGCCGCTGGTCCTCGAGATCGGCCGTGGGCACCTTGAAGACCAGCTCATCCGGAGCGCCGAGCCGCTTTGCCAGCAGGCGGACGCGGCGCTTGTTGAGGCCGGCGAGCGGCAGGATATCGGCGGCGCCGTCGCCGAACTTGGTGAAGAAGCCCATGACCGCCTCGGCGGCGTGGTCGGTGCCGATCACCAGGGCGCCGAGCGCGCCGGCCAAGGCGAACTGGGCGATCATCCGCTGGCGGGCCTTGATGTTGCCGAGGATGAAATCCTGCCGGCCGGCATCGGCAAAGGCAAGGCCGCCGTTCTGCGCGGCGGCCAGCATCGCATCCGCCGCTTCCTTGATGTTGACCACCATCGAACGATCAGCGCCGATCATTTCCAGCGCCCGGTTCGCATCGGCCTCGTCGGCCTGAACACCGTAGGGAAGTCGCACGGCAATGAATTCCGCCGCATGGCCACCTTCACGCAACTCGCGCACCGCCTTCTGAGCAATCAGCGCCGCCGTCAGCGAATCGACGCCGCCGCTAATGCCGAGGACGTAGCCGCGCATGCCCGACGCCACGAGATAATCCTTGAGGAAGGCGGTCCGCCGCTCGATCTCGTGCTCCGGATCGATCTCGGCGGCAAGGCCCAGCTCGCGGATGATCTCACCTTGTTCGTCGGAGAGCACGGTCATGGGTGGTTCCTCTGTGTATGAAAATTTCGGCGCACTATGGCGGAAAGGTGTGGGGAAGCGAAGCGGTTTCGGGCAGGCCCGCTCTGCATCGTCAAGTGAGCGTTAAGGTTTGGGATCGATCTGCGAAGCTGAAATCGTCGCGTGACGACCCTGTTCCTGACGAACTGAAACCTACGTCCGCCGTTGCAATCGATTCGCTGAATCGATTACCTCGGCTACGCCGAACCACTGCTCACTCCTCGCTCTCACTTCTCCCGTGGGCCCAGTCCATGTAGAGTTCCAGCGCCTTGCGGGTGACCGGGCCTTCCTGGAAATTGCGATCGTCGAGGCGGGTGACGCCGACGACTTTGGAATAATTGCCTGTCGTGAAGATCTCGTCGGCTGCAAGGAAATCTTCGACCGAGAGCGTGGCTTCCACGACGTCGAAGCCGGCCTTGCGCAAGAGGCCGATGACGCGGGCGCGGGTGATGCCGGCGAGGAAGGTGCGGTTGGCGGCGGGCGTCATCACCACGCCGTCGCGCACCAGAAAGACGTTGGAGGAGGCTGTTTCGACGACATTGCCGTTCAGATCGCGCACCAGCGCATTGTCGAAGCCGCGGCTGCGCGCCTCGGTGATCATGCGGCCGCTGTTCGGGTAAAGGGAGCCGGTCTTCGCCTCCGTCATGGCCGTTTCGGGCGAGGGACGGCGATAGGGCGAAACGGTGAGGCTGGTGCCGCCATGGCCGCCCATCGGCGCCTCGAACAGGCAGAGCGCGAAGCGGGTCGATTCGGCATCGACGGAGACAATGCTGCCGGGCGAACCATGTTCGCCCCAATACATCGGCTTGATGTAGATCGCCGTCGCGCCGTCGAATTTGCCAACGCCTTCCCAGGCGAGCGCGGCAATCTCCTCGGCCGATTTCACCGGCTTCAGGCCCATGGCGAGTGCGGAGCGGTTCACGCGCTGGCAGTGAAGATCAAGATCCGGGGCGATGCCGTCGAACCAGCGGGCACCGTCGAACACCGTGGAGCCGAGCCACATGGCATGCGAGGTCGGCCCGATCAGCGGCGGATTGCCGGGAAGCCATTCGCCGTCGACATGAGTCCAGGTGGTGGAACGCGGTGATGTATCGACGGCCATTGCTGCTCTCCCTTGCGAATCCGGGAAAGCAAAAACCCCGGCGGCACGCCGGGTCAAGGACAAATCCCGGCCGGAAATACGGAAGCAAGAAAATGCCGGAGCACAGCGTCCGGCCGCAATATTCGTGCGCGACACCTGCGGCGTTGGCGATGGGTGCATCAGCAAAAATGATGGAATCTCTGTTGGAATGGCGGGCTGGCGCATGCGATCATGAGGAGAAATCGCCGGACAGCAGCAAGGGAAGACGCCGATGAAAGCCATGTTCTACGAAGCCTTCGAGCAGGCGCCGGAAATCCGCACGCTGCCCGATCCGACACCTTCCGAGGACGGAGTCGTCATCGCAGTCGGCGCAAGCGGGCTCTGCCGCAGCGACTGGCACGGCTGGATGGGCCACGATCCCGATATCCGCCTGCCGCATGTGCCGGGGCACGAGCTTGCCGGACGCGTCGTCGCCACCGGCCGCGGCGTCATGCGCTTCAAGGCGGGCGACCGGGTGACCGTGCCCTTCGTGTCCGGCTGCGGCCATTGCAGCGAATGCCATTCCGGCAACCAGCAGATCTGCCCGAACCAGTTCCAACCGGGTTTCACCCATTGGGGCTCCTTCGCCGAATATGTGGCGATCGATTATGCCGACACCAATCTGGTGCATCTGCCCGATACGATCGAGGACGCGACAGCGGCAAGCCTCGGCTGCCGCTTCGCCACCTCGTTCCGCGCCGTCGCCGACCAGGCGCGCACCGGACCCGGCGAATGGATCGCCGTGCATGGTTGCGGCGGCGTCGGCCTGTCGGCGATCATGATCGCCACCGCGCTGGGCGCCAATGCGATCGGCATCGACATATCGGAGGAGAAACTCGCCTTCGCCAGAGAGTGCGGCGCGGTGGCGACGGTCAATGCCTCAAGCGTTGCCGACGTGGCCGAGGCGGTGCGCGATATCACCAAAGGCGGCGCGCATGTCTCGATCGACGCGCTCGGCCACCCCGCCACCTGCTTCAACTCGATCAAGAATCTGCGCCGGCGCGGCCGGCATGTGCAGGTGGGGCTGATGCTCGGCGAATACGCGACACCGCAGATTCCGATGGGCCAGGTGATCGGCCACGAACTGGAGATCTACGGCAGCCACGGCATGCAGGCCTGGCGCTACGACGCCATGCTGTCCATGCTCGCCGCCGGCAAGATCGCCCCGCAGAAGCTGATCGGACGGCGCATCAGCCTGGAGGACGCCGTGCCGGCGCTGATGGCAATGGAAAAAGCTGAAGGAACCGGTATCAGCGTCATCACGCAATTCTAGCACCGGATGAGTCGGCGCAGCCGGCCAAGGCTGCATAGCCGCACTCTCTGGGTGCCGGGCGCGACCCTTTACGTGCCGGCCTGCCGGTCATCTTCTCACGCCGACCGAAGGATGCTGTGGTCTGACGGACAGCGACGGCGGCGCCGTCTCGGGCTATGGGACATTCAGAACAGGTGCCTGTGGCGCGCAAAAAGCCGCGAGAGGCGATCGAGCACGACGCGCACGCGCGGGACTTGAGCGAGTTCGGCCGGCGTCAACATCCAGAGCTCCCGTTGGGGCATGGGCGCGGCGAAGGCGACGGGCTCGAGGCCGGAGACGGTTGCGGCAAGATAGAGCGGCAGCATGGCAACGCCGAGACCGGACGCGGCGGCCAGCGCCTGCACAGCATTGCTGCCGGAGCGCAGGCTGACGGGGTGGTCGGGAAATTTGTGGTCGAGCCAGCGCGCTTCGGCGACGCCCTGGCTCTCGCCGTCATACATGATCAGCGGCGGAAGATCGCCCATCTCAAAGGCGTTCCGCGTCTCCTTCGAGCCGGAAAAGCCGTAGCGGATTGTGGCGACGCGCCGGCCGGAGAGCTCGCTGTGGCCGGGATGACCGAGCCGCAACGCGATATCGGCCTCAGGCGGGCATGAAAAGCGGGTAAGAGGAAGAAAGAGACATGATGTCCAACTCATTTGTGACAATACCTGCCGGCAAAGAGGCAAGACGCTTTTTCGTCCTCGGTGACCGGATCGAGCGGCGGCTTCGCCTCCGCGGAACCTGGCTCAACATCTTCGACGTCACCGTGCCGCCCGGCAGCCGGACGCCGAAACATGCGCATGCGAGCCCTGAGGTATTCCGCATCCTTGAGGGATGCCTGACAATCTGGCGGCTGACGGACAACGGTCCCGAAGAGATCGAGGCCGGCGCGGGCGACATCGTCACGATCGCGCCGTTTGTGGTGCACGGCTACGCCAACCGCGGTACCGTCCCCGCCGTCTTTTCGGCCGTCGTCGATCGCGAGATGGCCGAGTTCATCGAGGCGGAAGGCACGACAGAGCCACCGAAGGCCAGCCCTTCTGAGGAAACCATCGCCCGCATGACGGCCGTGGCCAATGCTTACGGGATCACCATCCTCGCGGCCTGACCTCGACGGCGGCATCTCGGGGCGCCATCCCGTGGCGAGCTGGGAAGCTCGCTGCGGGAGAACGAGATCGTCGTGCGGGCGACGTTGATCGGGCGATCGCTAACTGTGCATTCTGTTTCCAACTGCGACATGTGAAAAGATGAAAGTAGAGCGGGCCAAACACCGGCCGCCAGGATTCAGCTCTCAAAAATTGCGCGGCGGAAGCGGTACAAGGCAAAGCCGAAGTAGAGACTGCCGATGACTGTCATCGCTAGAATCTCCGGCCAGACAATTGAAAAATCGGCGCCGCGATAAAGCACCCCCTGGGCGAAAACCACGAAATGCGGCGTCGGGCTAATAATGTTCATGAGATACTGCAAAAACTCCGGCATGCTTTCCATCGGCGTCATTGCCCCGGAAAGCAGCATCAGCACCAGTATCACCGGAACCGCCAGCAGACCGAACTGGCCCATCGTGGCTGCAATGGTACCGAGAAGAATGCCTAGCGCTGCGACCGTGAACACATAAAAGCACGTCCCGCCCAGAAACAGCAGGATCGATCCGGCAATTGGGACCTGCAGCCACCATTGCACCACAAGCACCAGCGATAGGCCGGTGGCGATCACGATGACAATGCCATTGGCCAGGATCTTTGCAAGCATGATCTCGGGGGGAACCACCGGCATCACAAGGAGATGCTCGACTGTCCCCTGTTCGCGCTCGCGGATCAACGCCGCGCCGGTCAGGATAATAGCCAGCATGGTGATGTTGTTAATGATCTGCATCACCGAGGTGAACCAGGCGGACTTCAGGTTTTGGTTGAACTTCACGCGCGTCACCATTTTGACCGGTTCACCGCTCAATCCTTCGCGGTTCGTTACGAATTGTGTCACATAGTTTAGGATGACGTTTTGGATGTACGTCATGCCATTAAACGCCTGGGCAATGGCGGTGGCATCTATATTGAGCTGAACCGAAGGCTGCCGCCCGACCAAAATGTCCGCCTGAAAGTTCGGAGGAATTTCGACAACGAAAAGGAAGCGTTGCGCATTCATCGCTGCGTCGATTTCCGTCGATTGGATCTCCACGGCGGGTTGGAAGGTGGGAGGCGTGAGGCCGTCCGCAATACGCCGCGAGAGGTCGGAACGATCCTCGTCGACGATGCCGACCGAAAGGTTGGTCGCCTCGGTCGAGGCGCCGGTGGCAGCGTCGACCGCAACGGTGAAGGAAAAGGCGACAAGCGCCAGGACAACCGCGTCAGCGCGTATGCTGCGCATTTCCTTGATCGTCAGCCGGTAGATGTTGGCGAGGTGTACCCATAGCTTCGACAACCGCAGGCTCTTCAGCCGCGTCGCCTCTGGTATCGCGGGCGGTGTTGCCTGTCGTCGTGAATCTATCCTCTGGTCCGATTGCGACATCTCAGCTCTCCTGCTTGCGCAGCAATACATGAGCGGCACCGAGGTAGCTGACCCCAAAGACCGCGAGCATGAGTGCATTGAACCAGAGATCAGAATAGCCGAGTCCCTTGGTGAAGGTGCCGACGCTGATCGGCTGATACCAAGCCGCTGGGAACATGAGGCCAATGACCCTTCCCGCGCCCGTAAGCGACGACACAGGTGTGAGGAGACCCGAAAAATTCACCGTGGGTATGATGGCGAGAACCGTGGTGGCAAAGACCGCCGCTACCTGGGTCCGGGTGAAGGTCGAGATGAGCTGTCCAAAACCGCAGGTTGCACAAACATAAAGCAGTGTCCCGAGAGCCAGGGCTGCGAAAGACCCCTTGACTGGTACGTTGAAGAGGAAGATCGCCATCAGCAGCATGATAGTGAATGCCACCATCGCGATGACGACATAGGGGATCAGCTTGCCCAACAAAAATTCGAATTTGCTGATGGGAGTGGAGCGAAAATTGGCGATCGAGCCCGTTTCTTTCTCGCGCACGACAGCAATGGTCGCCATGACCGCCGGGATCAGAACCAGCACCATCACGATGGTTATCGGAACCATCGCAAAAATGCTCTTGAATGCCTGATTGTAGCGGAAGCGGTTTTCGATATTGACGCCGCCGAAATAGACGTTTGATGGTGCATTGGGGCCGAAGCGCTCAACAATGAGATCCCGCACGTACCGCTGCTCCAGGCCGGCTACGTACCCTCTCGTTGTCTCACCCCGGAATGGCATAGCTCCGTCGATCCAGAATGCGACCTCGGGCGGACGCAGGTTTTCAACATCACGGCCGAAGCCCGCGGGAATTTCAATGGCGACAGCAAGATCTCCGCTTCGCATGCGCTGCTCGAGTTCCGCGGTAGAGCTGATCGCAGGCCGCTCACTGAAATAATGAGAACCCGAGAAATTTTCCAGCAGCCTGCGGCTTTCGGGCGTCCGGTCCTGGTCGAAGGCCGCAAATCTCAGGTTCTCGACGTCGAATGTGATGCCATAACCGAAGGCGATCATCAGAATGACGGGACCGATGAAGGCGAACGCCATTCTGATGGGATCGCGCAAAAGCTCCATTGTTTCGCGCCGGGCATAGGCCCACAGCCGCCCGAGGTCAAATCGCCTGGAGGAACGCGATTGGACAGGCTCGGTTGCCGTGATGCCCGCAACCGCCGAGGGTTGCGCCGCTGGTTCCGGCTTCTTCTTGTCTGCGCTTTCGCCGGCTTCCTCCAGGTAGGAGATGAAGGCGTCCTCGAGAGAATCGCTGCTGCGCTCCTTCACCAGCTGCTTCGGTGTGCCGACGGCGAGCACGCGTCCGCGATGCATCAGCGAAATGCGGTCGCAACGCTCGGCCTCGTTCATGAAATGGGTCGAGAGAAAGATGGTGACGCCATCGTTGCGGGAAAGATCGATCAGCGTGCGCCAGAAGGCGTCGCGCGCAACCGGATCGACACCCGACGTAGGCTCGTCAAGAATGAGGATCGGCGGCCGGTGGAGCACGGCCACCGCAAGCTGCAGCCGCTGCTTGACGCCGAGGGGTAAGCCTTCCGGCTTCTCATTGGCGACGTTCTTCAGATCGTACCGCTCGAGCAGTTCGTTGATCCGTGTGTCGATCTCGTTCGGCGGCAAACGGTAGAGCCGTGCGTGCAGATCGAGGTTTTGCCAAACGGTCAGCTCGCCGTAGAGCGAAAACGCCTGCGACATGTAGCCGACGTTTTGCCGCGCCTCCATGTCGCTGGCGCCCATCGGTTTGCCAAATAGCTTGGCCGAGCCTTCGGTGACCGGCAGCAGCCCGGTCATCATTTTCATGGTGGTGGTCTTGCCGCAGCCATTCGAGCCGAGAAACCCGAAAATCTCGCCGCGTGCGATGCGAAAGCTCACATGGTCGACGGCAACGAAATCGCCGAACCGGCGCGTAAGCCCTTCGGCTTCGATTGCCGGCGTCTTATCCTCCGATTCGACGCGCGGCCGCACGACCACCTCCTCGTGCAGACCGCGCTTTTCGGGCGGAAGGAGTGCTATGAAGGCGTCGTCGAGATTGGTCTTTTGCGCTTTGGCGAGGATCTCCTTCGGAGCGCCACGCGCAATGACCTTCCCCTCGTCCATGGCGGCAAGCCAATCGAACCGGCTCGCCTCGTCCATGTAAGCGGTTGCGACGATTACGCTCATCTGCGGCCGACGCGCGCGGATTGAATCAATGAGCTCCCAGAATTGCCGCCGCGACAGCGGATCAACGCCTGTGGTAGGTTCGTCCAGTACGAGCACATCGGGATCGTGCATCAGAGCGCAGCAGAGGCTGGCTTTCTGCTTCATGCCGCCGGAGAGCTTGCCACAGGGTCGATCTGCGAACGGGTCAAGCCCGGTGGCTATCAGAAGCTCGTCGATGCGCGCGCGTCGCTCGGTCAATCCCTGGCCGAACAACCGCCCGAAAAAATCAATGTTGTCGAAAACGCTGAGCGTCGGATACAGATTGCGACCAAGCCCCTGCGGCATGTAGGCAATGCGGCCGTAGCTCGCCCGGCGATGGCTCTGATCCCCCATGTTTCCGTCGAGCACCGTGACCTGGCCGGTTTGAATCTTGCGCACCCCTGAGATGAGGGCGAGCAAGGTAGACTTGCCGACGCCGTCTGGGCCGATCATCCCCACCATGCAGTTGGCGGGAATATCAAGCGTCAGGTCGTTAAGCGCGAATGTCTTTCCATAGCGGTGAGTGACATGCTGGACGCTTGCGACGATGGCCGTGCTCATTCCGGCAGCCTCACGCTCAATACCGGAGGCCAAGGCACCTTGGGATCGGTGCGGACAAACCCAAGCCCGCGCACCCCGGTCTTGACCTGACGATGATACTTATCAAGCACCCGCGGATCGCCTTGGAGCTTGACCCTGAACATCAGCTTCTCCCGCTCCTCGGACGTCTCGACGCTCTTCGGCGTGAACTGGGCCTCGGTCGCCACGAAGCTGATCACCGAAGGGAACACGTATTGCGGAACGGGATCGAGGACTATGCGCGCCTCGTCGCCTAGCGTGAGCTTGCCGGCGTCGTCCGCCGGCAAATAGATCGTGAGGTAAACATCGTTCAGATCAAGAATAGTCAGAACGCGTTGTCCTGCAGCGACGACCTCGCCGGCGCGCGCGAGCCGGTACTGTACCCGCCCACTTCTGGGTGAGACGAGCACGAGATCAACCAGTATTGACTGGTAACGTTCGACGTCAGATTCAGCTACGTCAATTGCGAAACTGGCCTGATCCCGCTGGGCATTTGCCGCAACGTAGGCAGCCTCAGCTGCTTCGAACCTGTTGCGACGCTGATCAAACACCTGTGCCGACAGATTCCGGTCCGCAATTTGCTTCTTTCCGCGCTCATAGTCGGCTCGGGCGAAATCCAGATCGCTTTTGCGTTGAGCGATGAGCGCGTTCGCTTCAGCCAATGCCTGTTTGGATTTCAGGACTTGCGCTTGCGCGCCGCGCAACTGTGCCTCGGTTTCCGGCGACGAGATGGTGGCGACGACCTGTCCAGCCGTGACTTCGTCTCCCTCGTCCACGGTCAAGGTAGCCAGCCGGCCGGGATATTTCGCAGCGACATCGACTTGCGTTGCTTCGATTCGACCGTTCGACTTGACGATGCCGTCGGGCATCTCGTTCCCACGCAGCCGCGCGATCAGGCTCTCCACCGCCGATTGGGCTCGTTCGAGAGGGTTCTGTTGGTCCGATTGCGCCTGCGCCTTGACGATTAGAGATGGAGGCCCTCCCTGAGAGAGGCCGAGCGCAGACGCGACCAATGACACAGAGACGCACACGACAACAGCGCTCATCACGCCGACGATCAACGGCCGAAAAGCCATTCGACTCTCCTTCAAGTGAGATTGAACACCTTGCGGTCAGTGTGGTGCCAACATAGGCGCCAAGCGACCATTCGCATTGATTTGGATCAATATTTGGCTCATGAGCCACCGGCGAAGATCGTCGCGCCGCACTCCACTTGAGGGGCTTGCATATGGTATCCGCCCTCGACTTCGTCTCACCTTACGCAGTGGGCAGAGGGACTCCACGGCTGGTCCCGGTGTCTTGATTCATATCAATTCGAGAACCCGGCCGCCGTGTTAGGGAAACTTCACGCTAGACCAGCCCGCAGCGGACGGATGCTCACCTGGCTCCGGTGGAGCAGGCCGATCGTCACAAGGTTTCGACTATGCGCGATACTGAGCCAAGGGCAACGCCCGACACGTTCTCGATTGCAGACTTCGCCGAATTGCCGACGGACTGGAGTCTGCTGCTGCAATTCACCACGTTGCTGTACTACCTGCAGGTCACGAACCCGGATAACGGCCTGATCCGCGACAAGACCGAGCCGACTGCCCCGGCAAGCATCGCGGCGATCGGGATGGGCTTGGCGGCAAGTCCAATAGGCGTGGAACGCGGCGTCGTCACCCGCGAATTCGCCGCGAAGGTCGCTCGCAGGCAATTGAGATATCTGATGGAGTTGCCGCAGGGACCGGAGCCAGGCGCGTCTGGCTACAAGGGCTTCTTTTATCATTTTCTGGACATCGAAACCGGCCGCCGCGCCTGGCAATGCGAATTGTCGACCATAGATTCGGCATTCCTATTCGCAGGCGCTCTGACAGTTTCCACCTATTTCGATCGCGATACGACCGAGGAAGCGCAAGTCCGCCAGCTTGCCAATGAACTCTACGAGCGCGCGGACTGGAACTGGGCCTGCAACGGCGAGCCCACACTGACGCATGGTTGGAAGCCCGAGACCGGCTTCATCCCTCACCGCTGGCGCGGCTACGACGAGGGCTTGCTGCTCTACTTCCTTGGCCTCGGTTCGCCGACCCACCCGCTGGAGCCCGAGAGTTACGCGGCATACACGGCGACTTACGAATGGAAAAACATCTACGGCCGCGAGTTACTCTATTCAGGCCCGCTTTTCACCCATCAGCTGTCGCATCTGTGGGTGGACTTTCGGACAATCCGCGACGATTTCATGCGCCGACGTGACAGCGACTATTTCGAGAACAGCCGGCGTGCGACTTTCGTTCAGCAGGAGTACGCCATCCGTAATCCGATGAACTTCGTCGGCTACGGGCAATATTGCTGGGGCTTCACGGCGTGCGATGGCCCCGGCTGCATCACGCGGGAGGTCAATGGAATCGAGCGGCAGTTCTTCGACTACGTAGCCCGCGGTGCTCCCTTTGGCCCTGACGACGGGACGATCGCACCGTGGGTTGTCGTTGCCTCGCTGCCGTTCGCACCAGAAATAGTCGTCCCAACGATCCGCAACTTTGCACGAATGAACCTTGGAATGACCCGCCTTTACGGATTCAACCCGTCATTCAATCAGTCATTTGCAGTGAAGGACAGTCCCACCGGATGGTGGGTATCTCCGTATCATTTCGGTATAGACCAGGGACCGGTCGTGCTAGCGATCGAGAACTACCGGACGGGCCTGCTGTGGAACATCATGCGCCGCTGTCCGCCGATTTTGGCCGGCCTGAAAAAGGCGGGTTTTGCGGGCGGGTGGCTCGCTGCGATCTGATCGAGCACCGTGCCCTTCCAAGGCGTTCCGCATTTGAACTCTCGATCACACGCCTTATCATTAGCCCTCCCGGGGTGGGTCCGCTGGATGAACCCTTGCAACGCAAAAGGGCTTCCACAACCGATAGCGCCTTCCCTCGGCTTTGAGGGTTGGTCAGAATCAGGGTCGGTTCGATGTCCACTTCCACCCACCGTCCTCACCGTATTCGAGGACCGCGTCATAAAGATCACGCGAGTCATCGGCTCCGCCGTTGTTGATGCAGGTGATCGAACGCTCGGATAGCAGGCGCAGTATTTTGCGGAGTTGTTCAAAACCCAAGGTCGTATCCACTCGATCCAGGAAGACGAACCGCGGCGCTGCGAGCAGGATGTTTGCAACCATCAGAAGCTGCTGCTCGGTCAGCGAGAGCTCCATTTCCCAGCCTCGCTCACTATCCAGCCCGCCCGCGAGGCTCACGAGCCGGTCGAGATCGAGCTCGCGCAGGACGTGGAAAATTCTCTGATCAGAATTTTCACCCGGGTTCTCCGAACGCTCGAGTATCTGTCGTAACGTGCCCGGTGGCAGGTAAGGTCGCTGCTGAAGAAACAGGATGTCGTCGGAAGCAGGGCGAATTATTCGCCCTGTGCCTGGCGTCGGAATGCCCGCTGTCGCTCGGAACAAAGCCGTCCCCGCAGCGTGACCAGGTCCGGTTAGCAAGACGAGGGTCCCGACCGGGATCGTTACCGACAGCTCCTTCAATAGGAGCGCGCCGTTCGATGACAGCAAGGTTAAACGCTCATAGGCCAAAGCCCCTTCTCGTTCGACAAACTCGATGGCTGGCTCCGCGATTGTTTGCGATCTTTCAATTGCCTCCGGTAAGGAGTTGAGCCGGGCGACCACTGCGGCGAATGTCGAGATCGATTGATACTGGGTGACGATCAATGAAAACGCGCCAACGAGCATCGCAAAGGCAGCGCCGGACTGGGTGATCACACCAAACTCGATTTCCCCACTTATGAAGGCGGGAGCAATGATCAGGGCCGGAATGATCTGGATCAGCCAATTGTAGCCGGTGGTGAAAAATCCGACATTGCGATTCACTGCGGTAATCCGGCGAAAATTGGCGGCCAAAGCCTCAAGTCGATGCGACAAGAGGATGTTCTGCCGCTCCTCGGCGCGTGCCAAGAAGATTGACTCGGCGTTCTCCCGTAGATGAATGAGGCTGGAGCGGAAATCGGCCTCCTTATCGAGTTGATCGTAGTTCAGATTGATCAGCGGCCGCCCCATGAGAAACGTCAGGCAAGAGCCGCAAGCCGCATAGAGAACGGCAACGACAAACAGCAAAGGGCTGATGGACCACAGCAGGCCAGAGAAGGCTACTATCGTGAGAGTGCCGTTAAAAACCATCACGACGAAGGAGAGCGTCGTGACGGTGAACGCGCGTACGTCATCGGCGATCCGCTGGTCCGGGTTGGCAAGTTGCCCGGAGACGCCCAGCCGGTAATAGGTACCATTGGCCAGATAAAGTGCGACCGCGCGACGGGTTATGAATTGACGCCAAAGCAGTGCCAGCCGTTCCTCGACAAATCGAGCAATTACCGAAACAACAGTCAGGGCGGCGAACACACTTACGTAAAAGATTGATTGCCGGATGAACTCCGGGGTCTGGCGGTCGGCGATCGCGGTGATGAAGTTTCGTCCGACGTAGCTGTTGACAACATTCAGTCCGCTAATCCCGCACAAGAGCGCGATGAGCCCGGCAAACATCAGTTTGGCCTTCCCCCCGACATCGGAGCTCACGAAATCTCCGACCGTTCCGGCAAAGCGAGCTGCGGTTACCTTAAGTGGAATTTGTTGCCGATCCATGTCATCATTCCTTTGGCAGCTCAGGGCATTGCAGCTCCGGCGTGAATCGGCATCTGACGCCCGTTCGGCGGCCATTAAAAAGCACCAGTTCACTCGAGATCAGAGCACGGTGGCGTCATCCTCGGCGCCGATCGCCACCTCGCCTGGTTCAATGTAGTTGCAGAGCTCAAGCTTCATACTGGTTCACAGTCGGACCCTGACCTTGCGCCATACCGGGCATCGAGCATTGAGCTAAATCAAGTGGAACAGGCCGAGTGCTGACAACGCTGTCCGAGAGCTTGCAAATCGGAGGCTGTTCTTTACTTGCGCTTGGTCGTGATCCGCTGCCGCCACCGATCTTCTCGGCGAAGTTCCCGGGCATTTGCCTGGGAAGCGGAAGACGCGAGCCGGGCAGGCGATAATCCTGGCTGTCGCCGTCACGTGCCTGCAGCATCGGGCGGTGTTGTCCGAGCGCGGTTTCTTCCAGGGCGCTCGCCGCGCTGGTGAGCTCACCATCGTTGGATGGGGTAAAGTGGAGATCGGTTTCGAAAATATTCCCGGCAATGGCATTCCAAATGGTCGACTTGGAGGGGAGACTTTGTCCGCGCTTGCCGGCGACTTCCGCAGCAGCCGAGCGATATCGGCAACGTTTGTTTTCGATGGCCCGTGCAGCCGGCACGCTGCGGTGGCGGCTTCCGGAGGCGACGGGGATCAGCGTCATCACGCGGTTTTCGTGAGGGAGCTTTTTACCCTCCCTGCTGGGACGGACGCGAGAGGCAGCGATAACTTCCTCCGTCTCGCCCGAAAGGAGTAGGTCTGAGCCAGGGCATAATGAAGTCGCAAGGAGAGAATACATCTTCCCTCCTCTTTAGGTATCATCGACTGATCGCCAGGCTGACTGCACAGGCATATGATCTGTCGCTGTCTGAGGTAACGGAACGGTTCTGCGGTTGGTGGACAGTTTCCGGTATTTCGTCGGTGTTAGGTTATGGTGGCGGAGAAACACCCGGTTGAAATTTGACAGATTGCGATAGCCCACCTCGAAGCAGATGTCCGTTATCGGCATAGAGGTATCGGTCAATAGCTGACCCGCTTTCCAGATACGAAGCTTGTTGACGTGGTCGGTGAAGGTGTGGCCGCTGTTTTTCTTGAAGAATCGCGAGAAAGCGCTGTCGCTCATGCCGACCATGCGAGCCATATCAGGCAACCGGATATCCTCCGACAGATTGGCAAAGACATACGCGAAGACCTGTTGCAGGGCTTCGAGCGAGCCATAGCTCAGGTCCGGCACATAAGCCTCTGAAGACAGCATATCGAACTCGTCGGTGTCCCGCAGCAGCGAGAGCAATGACAGGAAGGTCGAAAGCCGCAGCGAGCCGGTCTGGAACTCCATGTCGAGTATCAGCGCCTCCGCCTGCTCCCGCGCCCGGCCCTTGAAGGAGAGCCCCCGCTGTGCGCGGGCGAGAAAGTCACGCAGCCCCGCCAGTTCCGGCAGGAAGGCCGAAGCCTGCTCCAGCTTGGCCGGCAGAAACTGGATGACGATGTCACGTCCTGGAATGCGCTCACCCGGTCCGAGCGGCGTCACCCAGTCGTGCGGCAGGTTGCTGCCGATGACGGAGATATGGCCCGGCGTGAACGCGCCGACATGATCGCCTGCAAGCAGGACGCCGCTGGCGTTGGGAATGTAGTGGATCTCCACCTCCGGGTGGAAATTCCAGACGTTGCGTTCCCACGGATAGTCGTCGCGGCGCCAGAGGAACGACTCGTCCGCGCCGGTCAAGACATATTCAAATCTCGCGACCGTTGGCGAAACAACTGACATTGCGGACATCCTCCAGTGCTTCCCGCGATGCTCGTTGCGCTGACAATCAATATTGGATTGTGCAACGCACACAAGATTTCATGGATATTTTCGGCATTTCGCGCATGAGAGTATCAGTATCGCGCAACGGCCGCGCTTGTGTCCACCCGTTCTTTCTACAACTATTGTGGTCCGTTGAGCGTGTCGGAGGAGAGTTTAGCACGCACAACCGGACCGATTTTGCGATCCAAATGGAGGAGAACAATGAACAGTTTCGTCAAAGCCGTGGGCGTCGGCTTCATTTCGCTTGGCCTTTGGAGTTCGACCGCTCTTGCTCAGGATTCCTGGTGGAAAACTGCCGCCCAACCCTACCAGGGCGCGACCATCCGGGGCATCTCGGAATCGACCCCAGCGTCGAAATATGTCGAGCAGGTGCTCGGTCCCAAGTTCACCGAAGAGACCGGCATCAAGGTCGAATTCGAAGCGACATCCTGGGACCAGATGTACGACAAGGCGATCAAGGACATGGAGGCCAATACCGGCATCTATGACTTCGTCTATATCGAGCAGGACATCGTATATACGTATCTGGCTCGCAATTTCCTGGTCGACATCACCAAGTCGCTTACCGATAATGCGAAGATCGCTTCGCCGGACTTCAAGCCGGAGAATTTCACTACTTTCTTGAACTATTTCAAGGATCCGAAGTCGGGCGATGTCATGGGCGTCCCCATGGAAGCCTTCATCAAGCCTTACCTCTACCGCAAGGATCTTTTCGATGATCCGGCGATCCAGAAAGCCTACAAGGATTCCACCGGTGCGGATCTGAAGCCCGCGACGACGCATGACGAGTATACCCAGATCGCCAAGTTCTTCACCGAATACGGCGCAGACAAGGAGCTCTGGGGAACCACCGTACAGGCCTCGTCGAGCCATCCCGCCGCCTTCTACGAATTCTTCGAGTCGGTCGCGCCGACCTTTGGCGTGTATAACTGGGGCATCGATGGCACGACCTTCGCGGCCACCGAAGCCAACGGCGGCCAGATGAACTCCGCCGCCGCGAAGAAGGCGCTCAACTACTGGATCGGCCTGCTGAAATACGCGCCGCCGGAATCGACGTCGTCCACCTGGGACGAGGTTGCCGGGACATTTGCCGCCGGCCGCGCAGCCCAAGGCCTCGTCTACGGTGAAAACGCTGCCTGGATCGCTACCGACGAAAGCAAATCGACGGTCGTCGGCAAGGTGGGAGTGTCATTGCCTCCGGTCGAGGCGGGTGTCATGGAAGCAGCCGAATCCGGCAAGGGATATATCGGCTATTACGATGGTGGTGCATTCGGCATCCCGCATTCGTCCAAGAACAAGGACGCGGCGCTGCTATTCCTGCAGTATATCGGTCAGGCCTCAGTGCAGACCGACTGGGCGCTGGCCGGCTCCCGCATCGTCATGAACTCGACCTACGACGATCCCAAGATCGTCGATCAGGACAAGAAGATGAACGGCTACTACACGCTGATGCGTGAGGACGGAAAGCTGTTCGCCGGAGCTCCGCCGTTCCCGTTCCACGCGCAAGTTCTGCAGGTAGTCGCGCCCTTCATCTACAAAGCGATCGTCGGTGAGATCAAGCCGGACGATGCGCTGGACCAGGCCGCCACCGCAGCCGAAGCCGAACTCGTGAAGCTCGGCTATCGCAAGTAAAAGACCGCACCTCCCAAGCGGTTGGCGGTCGCCTTCAGCAAGGTGGCCGCCCCTTTCCTGACTGCGGTTTGCGGGGCCTGCCCGCGACGCTCGAAGTCAGGCGAATGAGTGTCAAGGACGATCTGACGGAGCGCAGGATGAGACAATCCAACATCGGATGGCTGTTTCTAGCACCAGCCACGCTAATTCTGTTCGTTGTCGGGTTTGTTCCCTTCATCTACATTCTCTATGTCGGCTTCTTCGACTGGAACACCAACGCAGTCGACCCCACCCTGCGCTGGGCAGGCCTGCAGAATTATCGCAGCCTCGTTTTTGACACGACATTCCTGAACTCGCTTGCGCGCACGCTGGTCTTCGCATTCGTCGTCGTTGTGAGCGAGCTGTTGTTAGGCTATGTCCTGGCCCGCGCGCTGATGGCAGACCGGCTGTGGGGCCGGCAGTTCTTTCGCACGATCCACACACTGCCGATCGTGGTCGCGCCCATTGCAGTCGGCGCTACCTGGCGGCTGCTTTGCGTTCCCGGCTTCGGCATCGTGCCCTATTACCTGAAACTGTGGTTCGGCATCGACTACAACATCTCGACCAATGCCTATCACGCCTTCGCCACGGCGATCATCATGGACCTGTGGCACTGGACGCCGTTCGTCACGCTGTCGCTCATGGCGGGACTGACCGCCTTGCCGAAAGAACCGCTCGAACAGGCGCAGATCGACGGCGGCAACAAGCTGCAGATTTTCTGGTACGTGATCGTTCCGATGTTGAAGCCGGTGCTGCTGACAACCGTCTTCATCCGGCTGATGGACGCGCTGCGCTCGGTCGACGAAATCTGGATGCTGACAAAGGGTGGTCCGGCTGAGGCCACCCGGTTCATCGGCCTTCATATCTGGATCAACGTCTTTCCGAAGACCGATTACGGCTACGGTGCGGCCATGTCGCTACTGACGCTTTACGTCACGATCGTTCTGAGCTGGCTGCTGTTCGTCGCCATGACCGGCCGCAAGGGAGGCGCACAATGAAACGCTCCGGTATAGCCTCGTTCGTCCTTTGGATATGCCTGACCATTCTGACGCTGCTTCCGGTCTGGTGGATGCTGGTCGTTTCGATGCGCCCCCGCGTGAAGCTCTATTCGAAGTCGTTCCTCATCGACGATCTTTACTGGAACAATTTTCTGGCGGTGCTGAACAGCTCGACATTCCTGCAGTATCTCTGGAATTCGCTGATCGTGGCGACATCGAACGCAGCGCTGGTGTGCGCGCTCGGCCTGCTCGCGGCGTTCGGGCTGTCGCGTTACAAAATCGGCGGCGGTGACAATGTGTTTTTCTGGCTGATCACCAACCGCATGGCGCCGCCAGCCGTGTTTCTGCTGCCGCTCTTCCTGCTCTTCACCAAGTGGTTCGTGTTCGGCGATTTCATGCTGTTCGATACGAAGACTGGCCTGATCCTGCTTTATTGCGTCTTCAACCTGCCCTTCGCCGTCTGGCTCTTGAAGGGCATGCTCGACGGGATTCCGCTGGAGCTTGACGAAGCGGCGCGGGTCGATGGTGCGACAACCGGCCAGGTGCTGTCCAACGTCATCCTGCCGCTGGCGCGGCCGGGGTTGGCCGTCACCTTCATCCTGACCTGGATTTTCGCCTGGAACGAGTACCTGTTCGCAGCGACCCTAACGTCCTCGGCTAACGCCAGGACCGTGACGACAGCGCTCGCTGAATATGTCTCGGTCACCGGAACGAACTGGGGCGAGATGGCAGCGATGGCGTTCCTGACCACGCTTCCGGCCCTAATCGTGCTCGGCTTCGTCCAGAAACACATCGTGACCGGCCTCACGTTCGGCGCGTTGAAAGGGTAAGAAGATGGCTGGCGTTCAACCCCAGAAAACCCAACGCGACGGGTTCCTGCCTATCCGAACCAACGGCTTCGACAGGGGCTTCATCTCCGTCGTGATCCTGATCCTGGTGCATCTTCTATGGATGCGCTTCCTTGAGGGCGTGTTGCCCCTATGGGTGGCGACGGTGCTCTGCCTGGCGCTGGCCGTGTTCATTATCCGAAAGGGCTGAAGACATGAGATCACTCGTCCTCGAACGCAAAGACGAACTGCGCATTCGCGACCTGGACCCGAAGGAGGCGCTCGGTCCCACCGACGTGCGCATCGCCATCAAAACCGTTGGCGTCTGCGGATCCGACGTTCACTATTACACTCACGGCGCGATCGGCCCTTTCGTTGTGCGCGAGCCGATGATCCTCGGCCACGAAGCCGCCGGCATCATCGAAGAGGTCGGCAGCACGGTGCAGAACTTGAAAGTCGGCGACCGCGTTTGCATGGAGCCCGGCATTCCCGATCCTCAAAGTCGCGCGTCGCGACTGGGTCTCTACAATCTCGATCCCGCGGTGCGCTTCTGGGCGACGCCGCCGGTGCATGGCGTACTGAGACCGAGCGTGGTCCACCCGGCGGCCTTCACCTTTAAGCTTCCGAACAACGTCTCCTACGCCGCTGGCGCTATGGTCGAGCCGTTGGCTGTAGGCTTTCAAGCAGTCTCCAAGGCGAGGCTGACGCCCGGTGCGATCGCGCTGGTCACGGGTGCCGGGCCGATCGGCATGGTGACAGCGATCGCGGCGCTGTCGGCTGGCTGCGCCAGAGTTATCGTTACCGACGTTGTCGACGAAAAGCTTGCCGTGGCGCGCAAGCTCGGCCCTGCCATCATGACCGTCAACGTACGCTCGCAGGACCTGAAGAGTGTCATAGCCCGCGAAACCGACGGCTGGGGCGTCGATGTCGTCTTCGAATGTTCCGGCGCGGCCGAAGTGATCGCAGACACGGCGCACCATGCTTGCCCCGGCGGCGCCATCGTCCTCGTCGGCATGCCCCTGAAGCCGGTCCCGCTCGATGTCGTCATCGCCCAGACCAAGGAACTGCGCATCGAACACGTGTTCCGCTACGCCCATGTCTACCCGCGCATCGTCGCGCTATTGGGATCGAACCAGATCAATGTCGATGCGCTGATCACCGATACCTACGCTTTCGAGGATTCTGTCGAAGCGTTCGATTACGCCGTGCGACCGAAGCCGTCCTCCGTCAAGATCCAGATCGAGCTTGGGAAGTAGCATGTACCTGCGGAAGCTGGATCTCAGTGGAAGAGTGGCGGTCGTCACCGGCGCGGGGCCCAACATCGGCTATGCCTGCGCTGATGCCTTATCGGAAGCGGGCGCGCATGTCGTGCGATGCCGCCAGCCTGATGACCGGCAGCATCGTCGTTGCGGATGCAGGATACACCTCATGGTGAAACTGCCCGTGGACCCGTCCCGATTGATCGGCGGCCATGCCGCCACAACTGACTGAGGATTGACACATGGCGACGATCGAGCTCGACCAGGTCGACAAGCATTACGGCTCCTATCACGCGCTGCGCAACATCTCGTTCGACATAGCCGACGGTGAGTTCGTCGTGCTGGTCGGTCCCTCCGGTTGCGGCAAATCCACGCTGTTGCGGTCGCTTGCCGGCCTTGAGGAGATCACCGGCGGCACGATCAAGCTTGGCGGACATCGCGTCGACAACATCGCCGCCAAGGACCGTGACGTGGCGATGGTTTTCCAGAACTACGCGCTCTATCCGCACATGACCGTTCGGGAGAACATGGCCTTCGCACTGAAATTGCGCGGCGAGAACCTTGCGGATCGCAACGTCAAGGTCGACAAGGCTGCCGAGATGTTGCGGCTTACGCCCTATCTCGACCGATATCCGAAGGCGCTCTCCGGAGGCCAGCGGCAGCGTGTTGCCATGGGGCGCGCGATGGTTCGCCGCCCAAAGGCGTTCTTCTTTGACGAGCCGCTGTCAAACCTGGACGCCGCGTTGCGCGTAGATATGCGTTCGGAGATCAAAACTCTTCACCAGCGCCTCGGCGCGACTTCCGTGTATGTCACGCATGACCAGATTGAAGCCATGACAATGGCGGACCGCATTGTAGTGCTTCGCGACGGCAAGGTGGAGCAGATCGGTGCGCCACTGGAGCTTTACGACAGGCCGGCAAATACCTTTGTCGCCGGCTTCATCGGATCCCCGGCGATGAACATGCTACCGGCCACAATCGATCTCTCTTCGAACTCAGCGCGGCTGGCTGAAGGGTCGGCCCTTCCCCTTCCACAAGGCACGCGGGCGAGTCACGGCCAGGAGGTGATATACGGGGTACGTCCTGACCAGTGGATGCTGTCGAACGGCGATGCGGGCGTACCGGCAACTGTCGAGTTGATCGAACCGACGGGGGCCGAAATTCTGCTGGCAGCCCAGTTGGCGGGCAAGCGGGTCTTGTGCGCCTTTCGCGAGCGCCACGCGCTGAAGCCGGGCGACAGGATACGGCTCGACGTCGATCCTGCCGCGGCTCATGTGTTCGACAAGCAAACCGAGCAAAGACTCCCGTTCTGAGCAACAGGCATCGGAAGGATCAACCATGTCGGACTTTACAGGAAAAACGGTCATCATCACCGGTGCCGGCAAGGGTATCGGTCGCGCCTGCGTTGAACTGCTCACCCACCGCGGCGCCCGAATCGTCGCCTTGTCGCGTACGCAGGCCGATCTGGATGATCTTGCGGCAAAGTTCGGCGCGACGGTAATATCGGTCAATCTCGCCGACAATGCAGCAGCGCGCGCCGCCATGAAGAAGGCGGGACTGGCAGACGCGCTGATCAATTGCGCGGGAACCAACGTGCTTGAAAGCGTCATCGATATGACGGAGGAGGGCTATGAGCAGGTCCTCGGCATCAACCTGCGGGCCGCGCTGATTTGTGCGCAGGAGTTCGCGCGGGCTCGCATTTCGAACGGCGGCGGCGGTACGATCGTGAATGTGACCTCGATCGCCGGACATCGTGGTTTCGTGGATCACGTGGCTTACGCCGCTTCAAAGGCGGGACTGGAAGGCGCGACACGTGTCATGGCCAAGGAACTCGGCGCCTATGGAATCCGGGTCAATGCAGTGGCGCCTACGGTTACCATGACGGAGCTTGCGGCGAAGGCGTGGTCCGAGCCTTCCAAACGTAACCCGATGATTGTTCGCCACCCGATGGGGCGCTTTGCGAAGGTCGACGATGTCGCACGCTCGATCGCCCTGCTTATTTCAGAGGACGCAGTCATGATCAGTGGCGCAGTCCTGCCAGTCGATGGCGGCTTCCTTGCTGTCTGAAAACCAAGAGCGAGACAAGACGATGACTAAATCACTCGAAGGAAAGATCGCTGCGGTAACCGGCGCAGCTTCCGGTATCGGGCTGGCGACGACCCGTGCCCTGGTCGACGCCGGCGCCAAGGTCGTGATGGTGGACTACAACAGACAGGCGCTGGAAACATACGCTGCCGAGTTCGGCGACGCCGTAGTCATGCAGGTCACCGATCTTCTGGACGCCGCAAGTTGCGCGGCCATGGTGCCGGAAATCCTGGCAAAGGTCGATCATCTCGACATCCTGCACTGCAATGCAGGGTCCTACATTGGCGGGGATCTTATCGATACCGATACCGCGACAATTGATCGGATGCTGAATCTCAACGTGAACGCCGTCATGAAGAACGTCCGCGACATCGCTCCGCATATGATCGAGCGCGGGACCGGGGACATTTTGGTGACTTGCTCCGTAGCCGGCCATGCGCCGATCCAGTGGGAGCCGGTTTATTCCAGCTCCAAATGGGCGATTACCAGTTTCGTCCAGATCATGCGCCGGCAGTTGAAGAACCACGGCATCAGGGTCAGCCAGGTCTCGCCCGGCCCGGTCGTTTCCGCTCTGCTGGCCGATTGGCCCGCGGAAAACCTCGAGAAGGCAAAAGCCAGTGGGAGTCTTATCGAGCCCTCAGAGGTCTCCGATGCCATCATCTTCATGCTGACCCGCCCGCGAAACGTCACGATCCGGGACATGATTGTCTTGCCGACAAATTTCGACGTGTAGGTATAGCTGCAGTGTTTTCCTCCGCTGACGTCATGTTGCTCTCGATTACCTGAGTGATCTCCACCCGGCTCTTCAGGGCGTGTCTCGTCAATAGCGTGAACAATCCGGCGAAAAGGATTCTTGTGACCCTAATCAGAACGTCGAGCGCATGGCCGACGGCATTAGCCGGGACACCTCAAATCTAAAAGCCGGCGGTCTCGCGCACCTCGATCGCCCCCATCCGAGCTAGCGGGTCCCGCACCGCGATCTCCATTACCTCCGCAATGTTCTTCGCTTCGATGAGCAGGAAGCCACCCAGATGCTCCTTGGTCTCTGCGAAGGGCCCGTCGGTCCAACTTGCCTTGCCGGCCCGAACCCGCAATGTCTTTGCGGTCTTTGGGTCGGCAAGAGCATTGGAGGCGATATAGTGGCCTGATCGTCGGAGTTCTTCATTGGAAGCCAAGGACTCCCGGTCGATCTCGGCCCATTCCTCCTTGCTGGCGGCATCAGCAAGTGTTTGATCGATGTAGAAGAGACAAAGGTAGCGCATCGGTTCCTCCATGGTGCTGCCGATCTGGTCGCATTTGGATACCGCGAATCGACAAAGAGCAAAAAAATGCTGCCAGTTGCGCTTTCCGGTGAGAGCGGCTTGCTGCTCTGCGTGACCGGTGCCTCACAGTGCCGAAGAAGAGGATACATGAGAACGGCCGCATGCCGTCTCGCCGGCACTTTCACGCGCCGACTACCGGAAGAGGGGCGACGGCGTCAGACATCGTGGACGGATTCTGGTTCCAGCACTCTGATCGTCTGGGTGGAGAGGTCATTCTCCGATCTTTCCAGTGGAGACTCTGGGGGCGCCAATCCGATGTCACGGAGCAGCCGAGAGTCAAACCGCGAGAGTTCGCTCAAGCTCCGACGGTACCTTCGCTGATGTTCCAGCAGCATCCAAACGGCTTGCAAAGTGCCCACCGCACTGAAGCGCGGCGACTGTAGTTCGACTTGCTCGGAATACGTAGTGGCAGCCATACTTGTCTCTCCTTTGACTGGCTCACGGCGCTCCGTCTTAATCGAACAGGATCGGCCGAAATCGACACGCTGGGTCAGGAGCTTGATCCGAGCGGGCGACAAGACGGTGTGCGGGCGTGGCTTGATGAGTGATACGATCTTGAGGGAAGGCGCCGGCCGACCGGCAGGACTTTGTGAAGGTGCTTTTCATCATGAAGGCAGCGGGCTTACTCACGGTGGGTTTTGTCGAAACTTCACGCCAAACGATATTCCGGCTGGCCTCACCATCGAGGGCGCTGCCTTAGAAGCAATGACATTGCTGGATTGGCCCAATTACATGATGAGCCCTTGCACGTGCTCGACGAGCCGGCCGAGCCCGTGTCATTTTCACGCAGGCCGCCCTGGATCGGGGACCTTGCGGAAAGGGCTCGCCGCACCGATATCGGCCGCGACGCTTCATCAGGTCCATCCCGTGCCGAAGCCATCCAGCGATCTTGCCCCCTGCAACAGAAGCGGTTGTCAAAGGCGGCGCAAAGGTCTAACGGCTGCGCCGGCAAGAAGGCGCCTGCAAGAAAAGCCTCGTCAAGAAGAAGAAAGAGACATGATGTCCAACTCGTTTGTGAAATTACCTGCCGAAAACACGAAGCGATATTTCGTGCTCGGCGACCGGATCGAGCGGCGGCTTCGGCTCCGCGGAACCTGGTTCAACATTTTCGACGTCACCGTGCCATCAGGCAGCCGGACGCCTAGACATGCGCATGCAAGCCCGGAAGTCTTCCGCATTCTCGAGGGCCGTTTGACGATCTGGCGGCTGACCGACAGCGGCCCTGAAGAGATCGAAGCAGGTGCTGGCGACATCGTCACGATTCCGCCTTTCGTGGTGCACGGCTATGCCAACCGCGGGACCGTCCCCGCAGTCTTTTCGGCCATCGTCGATCGGGAGATGGCTGAGTTCATCGAAGCGGAAGGCACGAGCGAGCCGCTGAAGGCCCCCTCGCCTGAGACCATCGCCCGGATGACGGCCACTGCCAATGCTTATGGGATCACCATTCTGGCGGCGTGACATTCGCGCGCGTGATGCCGGAGCGTTCGGCTCGGCATCACGCATGAATGCGAATTTCCCTGAAACTCCCAGCAAGAAGGCATCCTTGTCGCCGTTTTTCGAAACTGTCACATCAAGGCGCTATAAGGAATTCGCCCAGCGCCTCTTGCGCCGGGCCTGTTTCACCGCCAAAATTGCGCCATGCCTGATAGCGACCCATCCAGTACACGCTCCGCCCGCTCAAACCGGAAAGCCGCCGCAGAAGATGCTGGCGCCTGTCGTAGAGAGTGTGACGAAGTCTGCCTGGCCTTGCATCCAGCCGAGCTCACAGAAAGCTTTGCCGATGGGTGATGCGCATATATAGCGTCTCTGCGAAGCTTCCGCCGCCTCGCCTTATGCGGCATCAAAACCTCAACGAATAGGGTCCCTGTGTTTCTGGAAATTGGAATTGTGGCGTTTCTCACCATCTTGAATGGTGTGCTCGCCATGTCTGAGCTCGCCGTCGTGTCTTCTCGAACGGCCCGCCTGAAGGTTCTCTCCGAAAATGGGAGCAAAGGTGCAGCTCAAGCCATCAAACTTGCCGAAAACCCCGGTCGCTTTCTCTCCACGGTTCAGATCGGCATCACGCTTGTCGGTGTTCTCTCCGGCGCTTTCTCAGGCGCAACACTCGGCGGTCGCCTGACGACATGGCTGGAGGCGCAGGGGATGTCATCGACGGCTGCCGACGCCATCGGCGTCGGTTTTGTCGTCGTGGCGATCACCTATCTTTCCCTGATCGTCGGCGAACTTGTTCCAAAGCAGATCGCATTGCGGGAACCCGAAGCGGTTGCGGCGAGGGTCGCACCCGCCATGGCGCTGCTTTCAAAGATTGCGCTGCCTCTCGTCTGGCTTCTGAACGCCTCGGGAAATCTTGTGCTCAAGCTGCTGGGCCAGACAGGAAAAGTGGGCGACAACGTCTCTGACGAAGAGATCAAGACGGTTCTGGCCGAGGCGCAATCGGCGGGCGTCATCGAAAGCGAGGAGTCCGCGATGATCTCGGGCGTCATGCGGCTGGCGGACCGCACCGCCCGGGCGCTGATGACGCCGCGACGGGACGTCGAAATTATCGATATCGACGACAGCCTCGATGAAATCCGGGCGCAGCTGCACCGGACGAAGCGGTCTCGATTGCCGGTTCGCAAAGGCAGTTCGGACGAGGTGATCGGCATCCTTCCGGTGAAGGACTTCTACGATTCGATGTCCGAACACGGCAGCGCCGATATCAAGGCTCTGACGCAGGACGTCCCGGTCGTTTCAGACCTTGCAACCGCGACCAGCGTGATTGAGGCGATCAGGAAATCGCCTGTTCACATGGTGCTGGTGTTTGACGAATACGGCCATTTCGAAGGGATTGTCTCGTCCGGCGACATTCTGGAAGCGATCATGGGCGCGCTCCAGGAGGGGCCGGTCGAGGAGCAGGCGATCGCTCGCCGAGACGATGGTTCCTATCTCGTCTCCGGCTGGGCGCCGATCGATGAATTCGCCGAGTTCCTGAACCTCAAGCTCGACGACGATCTCGAATATCAGACCGTGGCCGGCCTGGTGTTGGAGGAGCTGAAACATCTGCCGGAATTGGGGGAGAGCTTCACAAGGGATGGGTGGCGCTTCGAGGTCGTCGATCTCGACGGCAGGCGCGTGGACAAGATCCTTGTGTCTGAAGTTCGCGACTGAGTTCGACGGGCGCAACAACGACACGATTCGCATCCGCCACAGGAAGACGTGGCCCGACATCAGGAGGTATCGCCATGGCATGGTCCGCCAGCCAGTATGTGAAGTTCGAGGACGAGCGCACGCGGCCGGCGCGCGATCTTCTGGCGCAGGTGCCGCTGCAGAACCTTCGCCGCGCCGTCGACCTCGGCTGCGGGCCGGGCAATTCGACCGAACTCATCATCAAGCGTTATGGGGCTGCCGGCGTCTCCGGCCTCGACAGCGACATCAACATGCTGGAGACGGCCCGCAAGCGGCTTCCCGGCACCGCCTTCGTCGAGGCGGATCTTGGCAGCTGGCAGCCGACGGAGCCCGCCGACCTGCTCTTTGCCAATGCCGTCTTCCAGTGGCTGCCCGATCACCTCGACATTTTCGAGCGGCTGATGGACGGGCTTGCCGAAGGCGGCGTTCTTGCCGTGCAGATGCCCGACAATCTCGGTGAACCCTCACATCTGGCGATGGAAGAAACTGCCCATGGCGGCCCCTGGAAAGTTGCATTCGAGGCAAAGAGCGTGCGCCGCAGGCCCCTGCCCGCGCCGTCGGCCTATTACAACAGGCTGATCGCCAAGGCCTCGCGCGTCGATATCTGGCACACCATCTACAATCACCCGATGGCCGATGCGGCAGCGATCGTCGAATGGGTCAAGGGAACCGGGTTGATGCCCTATCTCGCCCGTGCCGGCGCAGAGCATCGCGAGGCATTCCTCGCCGATTACCTCGCGCGGGTCGAACAGACCCATCCTAAGCTGGCGGACGGGCGGGTGCTGCTCAGATTTCCGCGGCTTTTCATTGTGGCGGTGAAGAAATGACCGGCTGCGCCCGGCATGCTCTTCGCACTCTTGCGCTCACAGTCCGCAGGGATTGCACATGAGGTTCCGACGTCGGTGGATCTGTTGTTGCCCCGAAACCGCTGCACATTTCCGAACGACGTGCTTTATTTAACGGCGGCCAGTCCGCCAGCCAGCAGCGCGTCCAGTTGGGCGAGTTCGGCTGCAGTCAGGCTGATCCCTTCAGCTTCCGATTTCATGCGCGCGGCGAAGCGGCGCTGCGATGGCAGCCGAGCGCCTTGTCCGACGATCGTTTCGAAGAGGATTTCGGCGCGCGCGAACGGATCGCCGGGGCGGCCCCTGGCGAAGGTTTCGGGTGACATTGCAATGATCAGTTCGCCATGGAACGGCGCCAAGGTCGTCGTTCCGAGATAGTCTAGAACCTCGGGGCTGGTAAGATCGCCGATCATGATGCCGGCGAGCAGCTCTATCATGGTGGCGATGGCGGACCCCTTGTGGCCGCCAAAAGGCATCATTGCGCCTTCGAGCGCGGCAACCGGGTCAGTGGTGGGATTGCCGGCAGCGTCGATCGCCCAACCTTCCGGCAGTTGCTTGCCAGCGCGGCGGTGCAGTTCAATCTCACCGCGCGCCGCCACCGACGTGGCAAAATCGAACACGTAGGGCGGTTGGTCTTTGCGAGGCCAGCCGAAGGCGAATGGATTGGTGCCGAGCAGAGGCTTGCTGCCTCCGGATGGGGCAACCGTCGCATAGCTCGGGCACATCACCAATGCTGCAAGGCCGTGCGCGGTCAGTGCCTCGACCTCGGGCCACAGGGCCGAGAAGTGCGAGCAATCGTTGATGACCATGGCGGCGATACCAAGCCGCCTGGCGCGTTCCGCGAGTACGGGTACGCCAAGTTCAAACGCCGCACTGGCGAAACCGCCCTGCGCGTCGACCCTGACGATCGCGCTGCCGTCATCCCGCGCAAGGACAGGAGCGGCATCGGGCTTCACCTTGCCCGCCTTCACCGTGCGCAACGCCCCCTCGATGCGGTAAATTCCGTGCGATTTGCAGGCATCGCGCTCGCCGGCCACGATGACATGGCCCAAAGCCGCCGCCTGCACCTTGTTCAATCCTGCGCGCTCGAAGATCGCAACGATTCGATTTTGCAGGGCTTCGATGCTCATCGTAACGGCTTCAGTCACGCAATTCTCCATCCGAGATCAAGTTCTTTCGCCGCCCTGCCTTTCGGCCGCCACCGGCTCGATGGCAAGTCTTCGACCGTCCTGCAGCCCAGTTGCGCCATCGTTGCCGTCAGTTCGGCTTTCAGGACGTTCATCAAATGATCGCCGCCGCGACGCCCGATGGCGGCGGAAGCAAACAGGAATGGGCGGCCGATCAGGACAAAATCGGCGGCGAGCGCCAGCATCCGGGCGATATCGGGGCCGGAGCGCACGCCGCCGTCTGCGAGCAGCAGGGTCTTGGGGCCAAGTCGTGCGCGGATTTCACCGATGACCTCCGCCGCAGACGGCGCGGCGTCGAGCTGCCGTCCCCCATGATTTGAGAGGATCAGACCATCGCCGCCCAAGGACATATATTCCTCCGCTTCTTCGGGGTGAAGCACACCCTTGACCAGGATCTTGCCTGCCACGCGTCTCGGATTTTCTTGAAGCGCTCGCGGGTGACGTGACCCGTCATCACCCTGCCGACAAATTGGGCCGCTGCGGCAAGGCTCGAGCCCTTCGGGTAGTAAGGCGAGAGATTGGCGAAGTCGGGAACCCCGTTTTGCAGAATGCCCATTGCCCATGACGGCCGCATCGCCACCTGCGTGATCGTTGATAAGTCAAAGTCCGGCGGAATGGTCAAACCATTGCGGATGTCGCGCTCGCGCCGGGCGGACGCTGGAATGTCGACAGTCACGACAAGAACGTCGTAGCCCGCTCTGCGCGCCCGATCCACCACGTCGTCTTCCATGGCGGGATCGTTCGGTGGATAGAACTGGAACCAAGTGTGATGACCGCCTGCAGGACGGATCGTCTCAAGCGAGGTGTTGGCGAAAGTGCTCAGGATATAGGGAAGGTTATGCTGCCTGGCAGCCTGTGCGAGCGGCAGCTCGGACCCGGGCCACAGGAGGCCGGCCAGCCCAAGCGGCGCGACGGCAAATGGCGCGTCGAAACGATGGCCGAACAGGCTTGCGCCAGTATCGGGCTCGTCGGCGTCGGCGAGGTAGCTCGGCATAAGCACCACCTCTTCCAGGGCCGCCAGATTGCGCCGCACGGAAGCTTCGCGCCCGAGTCCGCCGACGAGGTAGTCCCAGGCGAAACGCGGCATGCGTCTTTGCGCGGCCTTTTTCATGTCGGCGACGCAGGGAAAACGTCGTTCTAGCGCTAGGTCCATCTCGGGTGCTTCGATGTTCAGGAGGAAGGGACGGCTGATCGTCCTGGCGTTCCCTGGCGGGACTGGTTGCTTCGATCAGGGTTCGTTGGAGGTCATGGCGCCAAGCAGTTTCGGCAGGTCGCCGAAGCGCGCGACGAGGCTGAAGACAATCGCTGCCGTCGCCACGAACAGGATCGTCACCGCCGCCATGGTCGGCGTGTAGCCGTAACGCAGCGAATTGAAGATCTTGATCGGCAGCGTTTCCAGCGTGAAGCCGACCGTCATGTAGGCAACGATGTATTCGTTAAGCGACAGAACAAAGGCAAACGCGTAGCCCGATACGATGTACGGCGAGATCAGTGGCAGAACGACGGTTCGGAACACCGTGCGGTCGTCGCCTCCCAGGGTCGAGGCGGCCTCTACCAGCGAGCGGTCGATCGCCGAAAAGCCGAGCGAAATGGTCACCAGCGGCAGCGTGACGAAGAAGATGGCGTGGCCGATCATCGCCGTCCAGGGTTGCCCGTAGAATCCGGTCGTGGCCCAGAAAGTCAGCAGGCCGAGCGCTGTGATGACCGGTGGCAAGGTAAAGGGCGCCACGCCGAGCAACTGGAAGATATTGGCCCAGGGCGCGTAGCGGCGCCAGAGGAACCAGGCGAGCGGCAGGGCGATCAGCACTGCCAGCGCCGCCGACGAGAGCGCCAGCAGAAGCGACGCGATCAGCGCATTGCGCCATTCCATGTCGAGAAATATCTGACCGTACCAGCCGAGCGAGAAACCTTGCGGCGGGAAGGTGAGGCTCTGCCTTGCGTTGACCGAGACGCCGGCGACGACGATCAGCGGCAAAGCGAGAAACAGTCCGACAATCACGAAAAGAACGTTGCGGAGAATGGTCATTTGCTCGCCCCTCCGTGGCGGCCAACGAGCAAGGTGAGCGCTACAAGGGCCAGTGTGACCAACACCAGGAAAACCGCCATGGCAGCCGCGAAAGGCATATTCGATTGATAGATCGCCTGGTCGGTAATGTGCACGGAAAGCGTCCAGTGCTGCGGGCGGCCGAGCAGTTGCGGCAACAGATAGGATCCGAGCGCGAAAATGAAGACCATGATCAGCGTGGCGACGATCGTATCGCGCAGCGCTGGCACGACAACCGTGAAGAAGGCCTTGACCGGCGAAGCGCCGAGCGTGCGCGCGGCCTCCGAAAGCGTCGGATCAAGCCGCACCAGCGCGGGGTAGAGGACCAGAACCGTGTAGGGGAAGGCCTGATAGACCATGCCTGTGACAACGGCCCCGATGCTCGGCGTCAGGGCGACGGCCTGCTGCATGAGGCCGAGCCATACAAACAGGTTGGTGATGCCGGCCGTGCGCGAAAACAGCGTCGACCAGGCGAAACCGATGATGACCTCAGACAGGGACAGGATCGAAAGAAGTGCGACCAACCAGGCCACCTGGGTGCTCCGCTTCATGCGGATCAGCAGATATGTGAAAGGCAGGGCCAGAACGACACAGGTCGCGGCCACCGCGACCGCGAGGAGCAGGGAAAAGCTGAGCACTCCGCCGAAGAAGGCTGAGAGGAAGCGGACATAATTGTCGAAGACGAAATCCGGCGTGTAGAAGCCGCCCTGCTGGCGTTTGAAGAAGCTGACGGAAATCATCGTGCCGAAAGGCACGACGAAGAAGACGATCAGCATGATCGCCGGGAAGGCTAGCGGGGCATAATCGCCAAGCGTCTGCGGGGCTTCGCGTCTCATTGCTCGAGCACCACACAGTCCCTGTCGGTGAGCGCAATGCCCACCGTCTGGCCCACCGCCACGTCAGGGCGCTCGCGCGGCGTCGAGACCGCAATGAACTGCTGACCGCCGACATTGACAAAGGTTTCGACGACGCCGCCGAGATCGCGCACAAAGGTGACCTCGCCCGTCAGTGCGCCGGCCTCGGGCGGGCCCAGGCGCACGTCTTCCGGCCGGATCGAGAGTGTGGCGCGCTCGATCCCTGCCGACAGCGACAGGGCCGCGACCGGCTGCCCCAATATGCTGACCGCGCCGCCCTCCCGCCTGGCCTCGACCAGGTTTGTCTGGCCAATGAAATCCGCGACGAAGCTGTCTGCCGGTCTACGATAAATCTCGGTCGGCGACGCTGCCTGGCGGATCTGACCGCCGTTCATGACCACAACCGTATCGGCCATGGTCATCGCCTCGCGCTGGTCATGCGTGACGGCGATCGTGGTGATGCCGAGCCTCTGATGAAGCTGGCGAAGCTCCACCTGCATGGCTTCGCGCAGCTTCGCATCAAGCGCCGACAGCGGCTCGTCGAGCAGAAAGAGTTTCGGAGAAATCGCCAGTGCCCTTGCGATTGCGACGCGCTGCCGCTGGCCACCGGAAAGTTTCGACACGGCGCGATCAGCGTAGCCCGGCAAATAGATCATCGCCAACAGCTCTTCGACGCGCTTCGCCTGTTCGTCTTTCGGACGGCCGCGAATGCGCAGTGGATAGGCGATATTCTCGCCAACCGTCAGGTGCGGGAACAGCGCCAGCGACTGGAACACCATGCCAAGCTCGCGCTGGTGCGTCGGCGTCCTGGTGATGTCTTTCCCGTTGAGCGTGATGCGGCCCGAGGTCGGCAGATCGAGACCTGCTATCATGCGCAGCAAGGTCGTCTTGCCGCAGCCGGAGGGGCCGAGCAGACAGACGAATGCCCCGTGCGGCACCGTCAGGTCGACATTGTCGACGGCGCGAATGACGCTGAAGTCCTTGACGATATTCTGAAGCGTGAGTCCCGACATATGCCTCTTCCCAACTGAAAGGCAGGCCTGCGAACGAGGCCTGCGAAAGCACGATTAGTCTCAGCTGGCGATCATTTCCGTCCACTTCTCATTCAGCCAGTCGGCCTTGGAGGTGTACATGTCGTAGTGCGGGATGATCGGTTCGATGTCGGAGGAAACCGCCGCAAATTCCTTCTCGTTCAGGTCGGTCGTTTCGCGCTTGACCGTTGGCGACGTGCCAACCTTGCGTGACAGCACGGCTTGGATGGACGGCTGGCACATATAGTCGATGAAGATATGGGCCTCTTCCGTCTTTTGCGACGCCTTCGACAGCGCCCACGAGCCTGCGTCCTGAATGCCGCCCTCTTTCGGGAAGGTCGAGCGAACGGGCTGGCCGTCCGCGGCGGCGAGGCCGGTCACGTCGTGGTAATATTGTCCCATCGGGATCTCACCCGACTTCAGCGCCTGCTCGAACTGCGCTTCGTCGCGATACCACAGGCGGACATTCGGCTTCAGCTCGGCCAGCTTGGCGAACACCTTGAGGATGTTCTCCTCAGTGTCGAGCGCCTGGGCGCCGCCGAAATAGGTCTTTGCCGTCACGTCGAGCAGGAAGGAGTTGGAGACGAGCGCCAGCAGGCCGAGCTTGTCGGCATTGGCCGGGTCCCAAAGCGCTGTCCAGCTGGCCGGCGCTTCCTTGTAAACATCGGTGTTGGTGACCAGGGTGATGAACCATGAGACCGCGCCGATGCCGGCGACGCGGCCATCCGGGTATTTGTTGATGAAGCGCTCGAGCAGGTTGCTGGAATTCTTGATCTTGGCGAGGTCGAGCGGAGCCCAGAGCTCTATGGCCTGACCCTTGCGCATCGCCACCTGCGACATCATCGAAACGTCAGCCGGCGCCTGACCTGCTTGGGCTGCCTGCTGCATCTGCACCAGCCAGGCCTCGCCGGTCGGCTCTGCGACGGATTCGACCGCGATGCCGGTCGCCTTGGTGAACTCCGGAAAGATGTTCTTGTCGAACGAGTTCTTGAAGTAGCCGCCATAAACACCGACCTTCAGCGACTTGGCTTGAGCGCGCAGCACATTGGGCATCGCCAACATGGCTACACCAGCACCTATGCCGACACCGAGCACGGTGCGGCGGTTCATTGTCAACTTCGTCATGATCTTTCTCCTCAACGATGCGGCACCGCCGCTACCCTCTTTCAGTTTATTCGAGGCCTTTGCAGCCTTCTTGTCATTCCGGGCCGCCTTGAGCTGCGGCCAAGGCCATCAGGCGGCGCGGCGGATTGCCGGGCTGAACGCCATCAGGCTCAATATCTCGAACAGCATCTGCGCGCCGGCATGGGCCGTGTTGGTGGTGGCGTCATACTGCGGCGCGACCTCGACGACATCGCCGCCGACCAGGTTCACGCCCTTGAAGCCGCGGACAAGCTCCAGCGCCTCGCGGGTGGTGAAGCCGCCAATCTCCGGCGTGCCCGTGCCCGGCGCGAAAGACGGATCGAGGCTGTCGATGTCGAAGGAAAGATAGGTCGGCCCGTCGCCGATGATGGCCTTGGCCTTTTCGATGATCGCAGGGATGCCCATCGCCGAGATCTCCTCGGCATGGATCACCGTCATGCCCGAGGCATAAGAAAACTCCCAGAGATATTCGGCCGAGCCACGAATGCCGATCTGAATCACGCGCGTCGGATCGAGCACACCGTCCAGCACCGCGTTGCGGAATGGGCCGCCATGGTGAAATTTGGTCAGATCGTAAGCACCGCCGGTGTCGCAGTGGGCGTCAATATGAATCATGCCGACTGGCCGCTCCTTGCCGACGGCCCGCAGAATCGGATGGGTGATCGAGTGGTCGCCGCCTACCGAGAGTGGCAGCACGCCTGCCGCCACGATCTGCGCCACGCGTTTTTCGATATCCTCGTGCGACAATTCCAACCTGTACCGGCTCTGAAACGCCACGTCGCCAATGTCTGCCACGCGCAGTTCCTGAACCGGCGCGCAGCCCAGCACATGATTGTAGGGCCCGATCCGCTCTATGGCGCGCAGCGCCCGCGGCCCGAAGCGCGAGCCCGGGCGGTTCGTTACCCCCAGATCCATCGGCACGCCGAGGAGCGCCACCTGCAAGTCCCCGAAATCCGGGTTGTCGTTGTCGATCTGCATGAGCGGGGCGGAGAGGAATGTCGGAATGCCCGAATAGGGCGCAAGGCGGGTGCCGCTCTTGTTGAAGATCTTCTCGGCCACCCTGCGGAACTCAGGATCGTGCAACTCACCGCCGTGGCTGTCGCCATACCTGGTTCGGAGTTCGGAAAGCTTGGTTTCATTCCAGGACATGACGGCCATCCTAACGGTTACGATGCTGCGATCAGGGTAGCAGGTCGGTCCTCGGCTGCAGCTCTGCGGCAGGGGCCGATGGCTTCTTCCACTGATTGAACGGCAAGCTCACTGGAAAATCAATTGATATTAATATACGGTTTCATGCGAATTTTTCTCACAGGTTGTCGCCATGACCAGCCGTCTTCCGCCCCTCAACCCGCTACGCGCCTTCGAGGCCACTGCCCGCCATGGATCGGTTTCCGCCGCGGGCCGCGAATTGAATGTCACGCACGGTGCGATCAGCCATCAGATACGCACATTGGAGGAGTCGCTTGGCGTGCGCCTGTTCGAGCGCGGCGGCAAATGGCTGAAGCTGACAAGTCAGGGCGCGTTGTTGATGCCGGTCGTCTCCAATGCATTTTCGGATATCGCTGCAGCGAAGGCGGCGATGACCCGGCCCGCGACCGGCGGCACGCTGCGAGTGACTTGTGTTGCGGCAGTGCTGTCACTCTGGCTGATTCCGCGGCTACAGGAGTTCACCGATCAGTACCCCGACATCCTGCTTGACTTGCGCGCCTCGAACGATCCGAACAATCTGAGCTCCCCGAATGTCGACCTGTGCATTCTTTACGGCGGCGGCAACTGGCCCAATTATTGGTCGCGCCTCTGGAGCCGGATGGAGCTCTTCCCTGTCGTCAGCCCAGCCCTCATGAACCGGCGCCCGCTACGCTCCCTGCGCGATTTGCGTGACCATATGCTCCTGCACGCTGATCGCGGCAATGAGTGGAACACCTGGCTCACCGCGGCCGGGGTTGCGATGCCGGCACGCCAACACATGATGAGCGACGCGCGCCTGTCGATCGAGGCTGCCATACACGGTCATGGCATTGCGCTCGGCGATAACATCACCACCGCGCACATGATCGCGCGTGGCGAGCTGATCGCGCCGTTCGACCTTACGGTTCCGGCCAACGACGCGGTCTATGTGGCCTGCCGAACCGAAGCTCACGCAACGCCAATCGTCCGCGTCTTCATCGACTGGTTCTACGCTTCGCTCGCCCGCAACTGAGCATGCCTTGGGGCTGAGCGCCAACTGTAACATCGCCACACCTTTTGCATACGACCGGGCCACAGCACCTGCCCGCTCCAAATATTGTCAAATGCCTGTTACCCCTCGCCGCCCAGGTTGCGGCGAAACCGGCAGGCATTATAGTCGGCCGCAAAATCTCGGAGGTGAGACATGCACGCTGCCCCTACCCCGCCGGTCACCCTCGTCATCTTCGGCGCCACCGGCGATCTGACGCGCCGGCTCCTGGTGCCGGCGATCATCAACCTGACGCGTCAGCGCCTCGTCGGCGAGGATCTCAATATCCTCGGCATCGGCATCGAAACGGGTGACGACGAATTCCTGCGCGGCCGGCTCGATGCCTTCCTCGAGCATCTGAACGGCGAGGAGCAGACGGTTAAGGACGAGGCCTGGGAGAGCCTGCGCCGGCGGATTTCCTATATGTCGGGCGATTTCACCAAGGAGGATGTTTTCCTCGAGATCGGCAAGCGGCTGGGGCCGAACGCCAATGCCGCCTTCTATCAGGCGGTGCCGCCATCCTTCTTCGGCACGATCATCGAGAAGCTTGCCGCTCATGGGCTGACCGATGAAAGCGAGGGCGTCTTCCGCCGCGTGGCCATCGAGAAGCCGTTCGGGACCGATCTCGCCTCTGCCCGGGCGCTCAATGCGCAGATCCTCGCGCAGATCGACGAAAGCCAAGTTTACCGGCTCGATCATTTCCTCGGCAAGGAGACGGTGCAGAACCTGATGACGGCGCGTTTCGCCAACATGATCATCGAGTCCCTATGGAACAGTCGCTATATCGACCATGTGCAGATCACCGCCGCCGAGATCGTCGATGTCGGCAGCCGCGGCAAATTCTACGATGCCACGGGGGCGCTGCGCGACATGGTGCCGAACCATCTGTTCCAGCTCTTGGCGATGATCGCCATGGAGCCGCCGAACAGCTTCGATGCCGAGGCGATCCGCAACGAGAAGAGCAAGGTGCTGAAGGCGCTGCGCATCTATACGCCCGAGGAGGCAAAGACGCATGGCGTGCGCGGCGCCTATGCGGCTGGCCCGCTCAACGGCGTCGAGCTTCCGGCCTATCGCGACAGCAAGGACGTCTCACCCGACAGCCGGACCGAGACTTTCGTGGCACTGAAGCTCTATGCCGATACCTGGCGGTGGGCGGGTGTGCCCTTCTACCTCAGAACCGGCAAGGCAATGACGGCGCGCGACACCGAGATCGTCATCACCTTCCAGCCGGTGCCCTTCGCGCAGTTTCGCGAGACCGAGGTCGATCGCCGCCTGCCGCCCAACCGGCTGGTGATCCAGGTGCAGCCGGACGAGGGCATGAGCATGGAAATCTCGATCAAATCGCCGGGGCTTTCCGTCGATACGACGCCAGTGTCGCTCGACTTCCGCTATGCCGACAAGTTCGATATCGGCAAGACCACCGGTTATGAATCCCTGCTCTACGATCTCTTCATCGGCGACCAGACGCTATTCCAGCGCGCCGACGGCATTGAGGCCGGCTGGGCGGCGGTGCAGCCTTTCCTCGACGTCTGGAGCAAGGACCCGAGCACGCCCGAAGCTTACGCGCCGGGTAGCATGGGACCGGCCTGCGCCGACGCGCTCATCGAGCGCGACGGACGCAAATGGCATGAACTCGGCGTCATCCTGCACCGCGACGGCAAGAACAGCAAATAGAGCCTGCCTGGATCATTGACCTTGGCTGCAGGCGGGGCTGACGGAGGCGCCGCTATTGCCACCTTGCGTGGCAAGCGCTCCGCGGGCCTTGCGGGGCGGACAGCGCGCCCAGTCGACGCGACCGCTCGGAGCGCCGTTATCGACACTGCCGGTTTGGATCGAGTCGAGCGGGATGACCAGCCCGGTCTGCGGCTCGGCGCCCGGCGCGGTGCCGAGCGGCGGCGTGCCGTCAAAGCGGCCGCTGGCATCCATGCCCATGTTCGATTGGGCAAGAACCGGGCCGGAGAGGCTGAGGAGAGCGATCGACGTTGCTGCAATGAACCTGCGCATGATGCTGTTCCTTCTGATGTCGGCAATGCGGCAGAAACAGCCATTCTACGCCCCTTGTTCCCTATCGGGCAGGCCCGGGCGATCAAAGTTTGGCGAGCAGATTAAAAACCTCCCCAAGCCTCAATCACGCCAGGGCGACAGCACCCTCTCGAGGCCTGTCGGATAGAGATCGAGGCCGGCATCACGCAGCATGTCGCGGCCGAACCAGCGTGCCGTCGCCGCCGTCTCGTCCAGCTCGGAATAGCGGATTTCGTCACGATCGTAGAGGGCATTGTCGGCCAACTCGATATCGGCGGCGAAGATGAATTCGTGGCCGATTGCGCCATGGTGTTCGAAGATGTTTTCGAGAAGATGCCAGGGGCCGACGATGCGGATATCCGTCTCGAGCTCCTCCCGGATTTCGCGGTGCAGGGCTTGTTCGCGTGTCTCGCCGAATTCGATCGAGCCGCCGAGCGGGCGAACGCCCTTGATGCGGCCGCTGTCATCTTCCACTTCTGCAGCGAGCAACCGGTTCTCTCGCCAGGCAAGGCCGATCACTTTCACCCTGATCTGCTGCGGCGGGCGCCAGACGGTCATGCGGCTCTCCTTCGGGCGCGGACGAATAGAAAAGCCTCGCAGCGAATACGGCGAGGCTCCTATGTTCGGCCATCGCTCAGACGAACTGGCTGAGCCCCGGAACGGAAGCGACGACTTCGTCGACGACCTCTTCGCCGGCATATTGCTTGGCAATCGCGATGGTTTCCTTGGCGAGCGAGGTGATCTCGCCCATGCCGAGGCCCTCGCCCATCAGCTGCTGACCGAGACCCATGATGCCGCCGCCGCCGAGCGAGCTCATCAACCCTCCAAGCAGGCCGCCGCCGCCGGCGCCTGCGCCATTGAACTGGGCGACGAGATCGGCCCCGCCAGGAATCGCCTCGATCATCCGCGCCACCGGACCGTCGGCGGCCTCGCGCTGCAGGAAGCCGAGCATCATGCCGAGCGCCTTCTCCGCCTGTTCGGGGGAAATACCCACGCGATCGGCGATATCAGTCACAATTTCGTTCATCGTCAGCCTCCTGTTATTTTTTGACGTTAACGTCAACGTTATTCGAGAATCGACTGCAACTCAAGCCAGCGGTTTCGCTTCCCATGCAAACAGTTGTCCGCACCTGCCTGCCTGCTTATAACAGGGAAACGATGGTTCGATGAAGGCCGCGGACGCCGGACCTTCTCGACAAATGGCGGCAGCGCCGAAGGGAGCATTTGGGGATGATCGAGGACGGCAAGATTTTCATCGGCGCAAGCCGCAATCCCGACGACAGCATCAACAAGCCGGAATATCTTGACCTGAAATTCGGCAACCGCCACGGCCTCGTCACCGGCGCCACCGGCACCGGCAAGACGGTGACGCTGCAGGTGCTGGCGGAAGGCTTCTCCCGGGCCGGCGTGCCGGTCTTTGCGGCCGATATCAAGGGCGATCTTTCCGGCATCGGCGCCAGGGGAGAGCCGAAGGATTTCCTCACCAAGCGTGCCGAACAGATCGGTTTTGCCGATTATGAATTCGACCAGTTTCCGGTGATTTTCTGGGATCTGTTCGGGCTGAAGGGCCACCGGGTGCGCACCACCGTCGCCGAGATGGGCCCGCTGCTGCTCGCCCGGCTGATGGATGCCAGCGAGCCGCAGGAAGGCGTCATCAACATCGCCTTCAAGATCGCCGACCAGGCCGGGCTGCCGCTGCTCGATCTCAAGGATTTCACCTCACTGCTCAACTATATGGGCGAGAACGCCAGCGAGCTTTCCAGCCAGTACGGCCTAATCTCCAAAGCCTCGGTCGGCTCGATCCAGCGGGCGCTGCTGGTGCTCGAACAGCAGGGCGCGGAGCACTTCTTCGGCGAGCCGGCACTGAAGATTTCCGACATCATGCGCACCAGCAACAATGGCTACGGCCAGATCTCGGTGCTTGCCGCCGACAGACTGATGATGAATCCGCGGCTCTACGCCACCTTCCTGCTCTGGCTGCTGTCGGAGCTCTTCGAGGAACTGCCGGAGGTCGGCGATCCGGAAAAGCCGAGGCTCGTCTTCTTCTTCGACGAAGCGCATCTGCTCTTCAACGACGCGCCGAAGGTTCTCGTCGAACGCGTCGAGCAGGTGGTGCGGCTGATCCGCTCCAAAGGCGTCGGCGTCTATTTCGTGACGCAGAACCCGCTCGACGTGCCGGAAACAGTGCTTGCCCAGCTCGGCAACCGCGTCCAGCATGCGCTGCGCGCCTATTCGCCGCGTGAGCAGAAGGCGGTGAAGACGGCCGCCGACACCTTCCGCCCGAACCCGGCCTTCGATTGCGCCACCGTCATCACCACTCTCGGCACCGGCGAGGCGCTGGTCTCGACACTGGAGGCCAAAGGCGCGCCGTCCATCGTCGAGCGGACGCTGATCCGCCCCCCGTCGGGCCGCGTCGGCCCACTGAGCGATGGCGAACGCCAGCAGGTCATGGACAAGAGCCCGGTTCTCGGCGTCTATGACGAGGACGTGGACCGGGAATCCGCCTTCGAAATGCTGACGGCGCGCGCCAAAAAGGCGGCGGAAGCCGAGGCCGCCAAGCGAGCGCAGGAAGAAGCGGCAGAGCAGCCGGGCACGACTTCCGGCTGGAGCCTGCCGGGCTTCGGCGATGACGACAACCGCCAGGGCCGCGGCCAATCGCGCGGCAGGTCTTCCGGCTACCAGCGCGAAACGGTGGTGGAAGCGGCAATGAAGAGCGTCGCCCGCACGGTCGCCACCCAGGTCGGCCGGGCATTGGTGCGGGGGATCCTAGGGAGCTTGAAGCGGTAGGCGTTTTGCGCGGCGGCGCGCTTGAGCCCCTCATCCGCCTGCCGACACCGACTGGGTCGAGCCACTGGTCTCGACCCGTCCTTCGGAAGCCGCAAACGGGGCGAAGGGACCATACCGCGACCTATCCATTCCCCACCAGTCTCTCGCAGGGCACGTCCCCTCTCCCCGTCAGAAACGGGAGAGGGTGAGGGGCATCGGCACGGTTTGCCGGAAAGAATGCAGAATCGCCGCTTTACCTTGAACCTTCGGCCTTTCTTTCCTAAATTGCCCGGCATCGACCATTTCAACAGGATGTGTGCCGCAATGGATCTCAACCCGATCGCAATGCCAGTTCGCCTTGCCAACGGGGAAATCCATATCCATGCCTGCCTCCATCACTCTCTCGCAAATCTCCTGGGCCACGCCTGACGGGCGGCCGCTTTTTTCCGATCTCGACCTCAGTTTCGGCAGGGACCGCAGCGGTCTCGTCGGACGCAACGGCGTCGGCAAAACGACGCTGCTGAAGCTCGTCTCCGGTCAGATCCAACCTCAGTCGGGGACGGTTTCAGTCAGTGGCAGTCTCGGCGTGCTGCGCCAGAGCGTCCAGGTCACGCCTAGCGAAACCATTGCCGATCTCTTCGGCGCGGCCGGGGCGCTCCCGCTTCTTCGGCGTGCCGAAGCCGGCGCGGCAACGGCCGACGAGCTTGCTTCGGCGGACTGGACGCTGGAGGCGCGGATCGCCGCCGCGCTCAACCGGACGGGGCTCGACGCGGAGCCGCAGACGCCGCTTGCCGTACTCTCTGGCGGGCAGCGCACACGCGCCGCTCTTGCCGCGCTTATCTTCAGCGAGCCGGACTTCCTGCTGCTCGACGAACCGACAAACAATCTCGACCGCGAAGGCCGCAACGCGGTGATCACGCTGATTTCAGGCTGGCGGGCCGGCGCGGTCATCGTCAGCCATGATCGGGAATTGCTCGATAGCGTCGATCAGATTGTCGAGCTGACCTCGCTCGGCGCGACACGCTACGGCGGCAACTGGAGCCATTATCGCGAGCGCAAGGCGCTTGAGCTGGCCGCCGCCCGGCATGATCTTGCCGATGCCGAAAGACGCATGACGGAGGTGGCCAGGAAGGCACAGGCGAACGTCGAGCGTCAGGCACAGAGAGACAGCGCCGGGCGGAAGATGGCCGCCAAGGGCGGCATCCCGCGCATCATGCTCGGCGGCATGAAGGAGCGGAGCGAAACCACCGGCGGCGACAATGCCCGTCTTGCCGAACGACGGCGCGCCCAGGCCCTTGAAGAGGCCAAGGCGGCGCGCGAGAAGATCGAGATCCTCCAGCCGCTGCAGGTTAGCTTGCCGCCGACGGGGCTGCCGGCCAGCAAGATCGTGCTGAAGATCGACGGCGTGACGGCAGGTTACCGGCCTGATCAACCCATCATCGACGATCTCTCCTTCGACGTGACCGGACCGGAACGTATCGCCGTCACCGGGCCGAACGGCTCGGGCAAGACGACGCTGCTCGCGCTCATCACCGGCGAGCTGAATGCCTGGGCCGGCACGGTTGCGGTGATGACCGGTTTCGCGATGCTCGACCAGAAGATCGGCCTTCTCGATCCATCGGCCTCGATCCGCGACAATTTTCGCCGGATCAATCCGCAAGCCGATGAAAACACCTGCCGGGCCGCGCTCGCCCGCTTCATGTTCAGAGCCGATGCGGCAATGCAGACGGTTTCGACCCTCAGCGGCGGCCAATTGCTGCGGGCCGGTCTTGCCTGCACGCTCGGCGCCGCACCGCCGCCGCTGCTGATCCTGGACGAGCCGACCAACCATCTCGATATCGACTCGATATCTGCCGTCGAGGCGGGGCTCAGCGCCTATGACGGGGCGCTGATCGTCGTCAGCCACGACGAGACGTTTCTCGAAACCATCGGCATAACGCGGCGGCTGGAGTTGCCGGGCCCGCGATGCGGGTAGGTGATTTAAGCGGGCAGCAGTGCTCTCCGCCAGCGGCACCTTCCATTCCCTACCCCCGCTTATTGAGAGCGCAGCCTCCTCCAACCTCCCTTGCCTCCTTTTGTCGGCAATGGTATTTCCATCCTGCAACCCTTTCGAGAAAGGAGGATCACGCTATGCAGTATTATTTCCGGCATCATCGCCAGCGTGGTCCAGTCAACGCCCTGCAAATGCGTTTGCAGGGCTGACCAGAGACGCTTTCACTCTCTTCCTGGTCTGCCCTTCGTGGCCGATGCGCCGCCGTCGGATGACTGCGCGCATTCCTCTCATTCCCGGGCCCGCAAGACGCAATCCGTGATGGCCTGACGCCACCGATTGCGCCTGCCCCCGGTCAGGACCAGAGAACGAACATGACCCTCATCAATATCCGCAATCTCGGCGTGACGCTCGCCAATCGGCTATTTTCCAACCTCAATCTCGTCGTCAATGCAGGCGACCGCATCGGTCTCGTCGCCGCCAACGGCCGCGGGAAATCCACCCTGCTTGCCTGCATCAACGGCGCGTTGGAGCCGAGCGCGGGCGAGATCACCAAGGCGCGCGGGCTGACGATCGGCCATGTCGCGCAGAATGTGCCGACCGCCCTTTTCGACACGCCGTTCCATGATGCGGTGCTGCAGGCGCTGCCGGCCGATCAGGCCGAAAGCGAGAGCTGGCGCGTCGATGTCGTGCTGGAATCGCTGGAGGTGCCGGAAGTCATGCGCAGCCGGCCGCTGAAGCAATTGAGCGGCGGCTGGCAGCGGCTGGCGATGCTTGCGCGCAGCTGGGTCAGCGAGCCCGACGTGCTGCTGCTCGACGAACCGACGAACCATCTCGACCTCGAAAAGATCGCGCAGCTGGAAAGCTGGCTGAATGCGCTGCCGCGCGAGGTGCCGGTCATCCTCTCCAGCCACGACCGCGCCTTCCTCGATGCGACGACGAACAGGACGCTGTTCCTGCGGCCGGAGCAATCGCCGGTCTTCGCGCTCCCCTATAGCAGAGCACGCGCCGCCCTCGACAAGATCGACGCTTCCGAGGCGCGGCGTTACGAGCGCGACATGAAGGCGGCCGAGCAATTACGCAAGCAGGCGGCCAAGCTCAACAATATTGGCATCAATTCCGGCAGCGACCTGCTGGTCGTCAAGACGAAGCAGTTGAAGCAGCGGGCGGGGAAGCTGGAGGACGCGGCAAAACCGGCCCATCTCGAGCGCTCGGCCGGCGCCATCCGGCTTTCCAACCGCGGCACGCATGCCAAGGTGCTGATGACGTTGGACGACGCGGCGGTGACGACGCCGGACGGGACGCTGCTGTTCAAGACCGGCCGCCAATTCATCTGCCAGGGAGACCGCATCGTGCTCCTCGGCCTCAACGGCGCCGGCAAATCACGGCTGGTGTCGATGCTGAAACAAGCGATCGACAGACCCGAGGCCGGGCAGAATGGAATCAGGGCGACGCCGTCGCTGGTTCTCGGCTATGGCGATCAGGCGCTGGCCGATCTTGCCGACAAGGATACGCCGATCGGCACGATCATCCGCCGCTTCGATGTCGGCGACCAGCGGGCGCGGGCACTGCTCGCCGGAGCCGGCATGACGATCGACATGCAGTCAAAGCCGATCGGCCAGCTTTCCGGCGGCCAGAAGGCGCGGCTCGGCATGCTGGTGCTCAGGCTGACGGAGCCGAATTTCTATCTGCTCGACGAGCCCACCAACCATCTCGATATCGAGGGACAGGAAGCGCTGGAAAACGAGCTGATGGCGCATGAAGCGAGTTGTCTGCTGGTCTCGCACGACCGCAGCTTCGTGCGGGCGGTTGGAAACCGCTTCTGGTTGATCGAGAAGAAGCGGCTGGTGGAGGAGGAGAGCCCGGAGGGGTTTTTTTGCTTCTGTGGCAGTGTGACAAGCTTTTGAGGTCTGGCGTCCGTAGCCCAAAGTGTTTCAGACGCAAGCCCCTCAGCCTAGCCTCTCTCCGTTCTGACGGGGAGAGGGGACGTGCCATAAGAGAGGTCGCGTGAAACGGAGAGCTTGCGGCATGTCCCTTCTCCCCGTCAGAACGGGGAGAAGGTGGCGGCAGCCGGATGAGGGGCACGCCGTGCGGCACAGCAGCTACCGCTTCGGCGCCACCAGGCAGAAGAAGGCGCCTTGGGGATCGGTGGCCTGGATGATCCAGCTGCCGCCGGGGACTTCCATCGGGCCGTTGACGACCTTGCCGCCGCCCGATGTGACGCGTTCGATCGCCGCGTCGATGGCGGGAACGACGAAATAGTAGCTCCAGCAGGGCATGGGCACGCTGTCTGGCTTGGTCATCATCCCGCCGATCTGCCTGCCATCATGCGAGAAGAGGTAGTAGACGCCCATTGGCCCCATATCCATCTCGCTGTCCTTCGTCCAGCCGAACAGATTGGAATAGAAGGCCAGCGCGTCTTTGCCGTTGCCGGCGTAGAGCTCGTGCCAGCCGATGTTGCCGGGTGCGTCGGGGGCGAGTTCCGGCCACTCCTGTTCCATCGGCGCCGGCGTCATGATGCAAATGACGGCGCCATGCGGGTCGGCGACGACGGCGAAACGGCCTACGCTCGGGATGTCCTGGGGCGGCCGGCGCACCGCCCCGCCATTGGCGGCGAAATCCCTTGCCGTCTGGTCGACATCGTCGACGCCGACATAACCCGTCCAGTTCGGCGGGATGCCCTGACCTTCAAGCTCGGCCGGAAACTCCATCAGGCCGGCGACGCCGATGCCGTTCGCCTCGAAGATCGTATAGGTCGGCATGCCCTCCACCTGCATGTCCGAGGTGGTCCAGCCGACGACGGAACTGTAGAATTTCGCGGCGGCTGCGGTGTCTGATGTCATCAGCTCACACCAGATGAACTTTCCATGCGTCTTGGACATCACGTTCTCCCTCTTGTGACGCCACCCTTTCGCTGGGGGCGCCGTGATTGTCAGATTCTGCGGATGTAATGTGCTTCCATGAACTGCTTCCACGAACCGTCCTCCTGCTTGGCGCTGGAGGTGAAAGTGCGGTGATTGTCGTCGATGAAGGTGATCCGCTCGCGGTAATCGGCAAGGCCATCGCCGCTGAAGTCTGGTCCTGTCGTATAGAGGTCGAGAACATTGCCGGAGGCGTCGACCTCGCCCTCATAGACCCACATATAGTCCATCATGCTGCCGATCCAGCTGCCGACATATCTGCCCTTCTCGGCGTTGTAGCCGAGCGTCAGGATCGTGGTGGCCCGCTTGCCATTCGGCATGAGGCCGGTTCCTTCGGCGACGAACCAGATGCCGTGCAGCGAACGCACGGTCTCCGTCCAGTCGTTGCCGTCGGACATCTCGGGTGCGGTGACGCTCCAGTCGCCGACCAGTCTTTCCAAAAAAGAATGCTCCTTCAGCACTTCGGCCGTTTTCATCATCGCTTCTCCCTTCGGGTGACGATATTCCAGATGTTTGATGGCTCAGTGACAGCAGGACGAGGTCTTCGGAGCATCCTCATATTCGTCGTGGCGGCGCACGAAATTCATCGTGCTTTCCTCGTTGCGGCCCTTCGGCGCGCGGTCGAGGATCATCAGGGTGCCGATCAGTTCTTCCGGCCCGCGGGCATAGCTCGAATAGGTATGAAAGACCTCGCCCTTGTCGTTGCGGTAGAAGGCGCTGAGGCCGGGCAGCTCGTCATGAGCCTCAGCCGGCTCGATAGCAGTGAAATTGTAGAAGACTTTGTCTTTGGCAAGGTCCTCCGGACTGAAAGAGACGTGATAATCGAAATTGAAATCGCTGCCGAAGGATGAGACCCAGGGGAATTTCCAGCCCATGCGCTTTTTATAGGCGGCGATCTTCTCGAGCGGGGCACGGGAAACAGCGACCCAGGTGACGTCGTGATGGTTGAGATGCGGCAGAGCGCCATCGACGTGATCCGACAGGAAGGAGCAGCCGGGGCAGCCGGCCTGCCAGCCGGGACCGAGCATGAAATGATAGATCAAAAGCTGGCTGCGGCCATCGAAGAGATCGGCGAGCGACTTCTTTCCCTCGGGTGTTTCGAAGACGTAATCCTTGTCAACCTTCACCCAGGGAAGTGCCATGCGGGCGGCGTTGATGCTGTCGCGCAGCTTCGTCGCCTCCTTCTCCTTCAGCAGCAGGGCGCGGCGGGCCTCCAGCCATTCCTCGCGGGAAACTACTTCGTTCTGCATGAACTGCGCCCTCCTCCGGCGCCCACCGGTGAAGCCGGCTCATCTCCTTCTCCTTGACTAATTACATTGATATCAATAGAAATTGAGCATGTCAAATTCGATCGAGATTCCGTTTTCGACGACGCTGCTGGTGCGCGATACCTGCCTCTGCCTGCATGTGCAGCGGGCGGCACGCGCGCTTGCCCGGCTGTTCGACGATGCGCTGCGGCCGGCCGGTCTCACCAACGGGCAGTTTTCGCTGATGATGTCGCTGAACCGGCCGGAACCGCCGCCGATGGGGCCGGTCGCCGCCCTGCTGGCCATGGATCAGACGACGCTGACGGCAGCGCTGAAGCCCTTACAGCGCAAGGGCTGGGTGACGGTGATGGAAAATCCGAAGGACAGGCGCGGCCGTCTGCTCAGTCTTACCGCAGAAGGCAAGGCGGTGCTGATAACAGCACTGCCGATCTGGGAAAGCACGCATGCGGCCCTCGACGACGGATTGGCGGGCGGCGCCGTTACGCGGCTGCGGCATGATCTGCAGGCGCTGTCGGGGGTGGAAGCGCCGAAACCGGCTGAGGGGTCGCGCCGGCCGCGTCAAATTGGACGGGCGACGGGCGCATAGGGCGACCTGCCCCTGATCCGCCTGCCGGCACCTTCTCGCCGTTCTGCCGGGGAGAAGGGATATGCCGCAACGTCTCACGCCAAGCCTTCGCAGGGCACGTCCCCTCTCCCCGTCAGAACGGGGAGAGGGTTAGGGTGATGGGCAAATCGCAGGTCGCTGCGATCAGGCGACGGTGACCGGAACTTCGGTCGAGGTGCGCATGGCGTGGCTGTAGGGGCAGACGATATGGGCTGCGGCGGCGAGCTTTTCGGCGGTCTCGCGGTCGAGGCCGGGGATATCGACCGTCAGGGCCACTTCGATGCCGAAGCCGGTGCCGTCTTCGCGCGGGCCGATGCCGACCTTGGCGGAGACGGTCGTGTCCTCGGGAATCTTGACCTTCTGCTGGCCTGCAACAAATTTCAAGGCACCGAGGAAGCAGGCGGAATAGCCGGCAGCAAAGAGCTGTTCGGGATTGGTGCCGGTCGCGCCGTCGCCGCCGAGTTCCTTGGGAACGGTCAGCGTCACGTCCAGAACGCCGTTTTCGGATACGGCGCGGCCGGCGCGGCCGCCGGTGGCAGAGGCTTTGGTCGTATAGAGAATAGGCATGACGATCTCCTTTGGTTGGCCCTTCGATCGGGTTGGAGTTTTACTATCGCACAATTAAATTGCACGCAAGTGAATTTTGCAAATTGCTTTTCGCGAGTGGAAAGAGGACAATCGCAGCCTCGGGGATGACGGATATGAAAGCGCAAAAGGCAAAGACCATGGAGATACCTGAGGAGGAGAAGCGGCTGGAAAAGCAGCTGTGCTTTGCGGTTTACGCGACGGCGCATGCTTTTACCCGCGCCTATAAACCGATCCTGGACAGGGTCGGCCTCACCTATCCGCAATATCTGGTGATGCTGGTGCTGTGGGAACGCAGCGCCCTACCGGTGAAGACGATCGGCGAGCAGTTGGACCTCGATTCCGGCACGCTGTCGCCACTGTTGAAACGGCTGGAACAGAGCGGGCTGATCAAGCGCATCCGCGATCTGCGCGACGAGCGGCAGGTGATCGTGTCGCTGACGCTGAAGGGCGAAGCGATGAAGGGAGAGGTCGATACGATCATGACGGCGATCGGGAAAGCCGCCGGCTGCACGATCGGGGAAATGGCCGAGATGCGCGACATGCTGCATCGGCTGCGGGCCAATCTCGGCCGGGCCGGCGACGGCTGAAAGCCCCTGCCCCGCGCCGGTGTGACGTCTGCGGCGGGATCAGGACCGCCGGGTGGCGGTCTTCGCCGTCGAGCGGCGCTTTTTTGCAGGCGCAGGTGCGGCATCCGCGTCTTCGGCGGCCTGCTGCAGACGAAGCGCCCTCAGCTTCTCCGTCTTCTTGTCACGGGCCGATGCCTCGGCTGCAATGATGGCGCGCGCCGTGTGATCGGTCGCTTCGGCCTTGTCGCGAGACGAAAGCTTGGCGGGGTTGAAGAATTCTCCCTTGGTGGCGGTCATGTGCCCCCTTTCTCAGGTGATGGCGCGTTTGATCCTAGCATTTCGGATGCCAACATCATTTTACGGCCGGGACGTGATTCCACAAAGCCGAGATGTGGCGACCGGCCCGTGACGCTAGGGCCGGCATGCCACGGCCGGATCAGCGAGCGCGGACAGCCTTCTTCGGCGCCGGCAGCAGGCCCTCGCGCTGCAGCTTCTTGCGGGCAAGCTTGCGCTGGCGGCGAACGGCCTCCCCCTTTTCGCGGGCACGCTTCTCCGACGGCTTCTCATAAGCGCTGCGCGCTTTCATTTCCCGAAAAAGCCCTTCACGCTGCATCTTTTTCTTAAGCACGCGCAACGCCTGATCGACATTGTTATCCCTAACGAGTACCTGCAAACGAGTATCCTTCCTGTCGGCGGCGAGGCCGCTGTCATATGATAATAATGGCGGGCTACTTGCCCATGCGAATTCCGGAAAATTTCAGCCACGGCTCGGCGTCATCGGCTTTGGCAGCCGCCTCAAGTGACGGCGCCCGTGGCGATTCCCCGATGTCGATGTCGTCATCGGTGATGCGGCGCTCAAAATTCTCGCCGGTGAACTGGACGCGATATTGCACGTGCCCGTGATCGTTGGGCAGGATGCTCGCGATCCGGCACCGCTTGTCTGCCTTTGCCGTGCGGGTCAGGCCGGACTTCAGCACGATCATGTCGCCGACCTTGTAGCTCGGTCTGCTCATTCTGCGTCCCTCAACTCTTCGGCTGCTCAATTTCAAAACAAAAAGGCCGGGCTTGAACCCGACCTCTTCAAGTCATTCAGCCACCAAGCTGCCTTTGATGGTCAGCGCGCTGCCAGTACATCCGTGGTCAGCGCGCCGCAATCTGTGGTCAGCCAAGGCGAACGACAATCATGCGGCCTGAAGGTTATCGGCCGAATTTTTGCCGGACCGCTTGTCGCGGACCAGGTCGTAGCGGACCTTCTGACCTTCGGTGAGTTCGCGCATGCCAGCGCGTTCGACTGCCGAAATATGGACAAAAACGTCCGTGGAACCATCATCGGGCTGGATGAAGCCAAAACCCTTGGTGCCATTGAACCACTTGACGACGCCTGAATTCATAACGATCTCCTTTTCAACCGTTTGAGTGCGCCCGGGAACGATTCCGCGGGCAATATCGATGTTGAGACGAGATCTGACGAAGCGCTTTCAGCGCATGGACAAAGGGTCACAAGCAATATTCGATACGCCACATGTAGGGGGTTTGTCGAATTAAGCAATGGATTTTCGAAAATAAATTCCTCTACAGGCAGCGAATGAGAAAGCGTTTGCCGAAAAGATTGCCTTGGGCGGCCGGCTGGCGACCGCCCCGGCGGTATCACTGCCACACGACGATCGGCGCCTTTGTCGGAACGCGGTCGTAGAGATCGATGATATCCTGGTTCAACAGCCTGACGCAGCCCGAGGAGACGGCCTTGCCGATCGAGCGCCAGTCGGGATTGCCGTGCAGGCGGTAGAGCGTGTCCTCGCCGTTCGAGAAGATATAGAGGGCGCGTGCGCCGAGCGGGTTCTTCAGACCCGGCTCCATGCCGCCGTTCTCGATAGAATATTTGACCAGTTCCGGCTGCCGGGCAACCATCTCGTTCGGCGGCTTCCAACGCGGCCATCTCTGACGCCACTGGATGACGCCCGATCCCTGCCAGGCGAAGCCCTCGCGGCCGATGCCGACGCCGTAGCGCATCGCCATGCCGTCGGCCTGGACGAGATAGAGGAAGCGCGACGGCGTATCGACCACGATCGTGCCTGGCGGCTGGCCGGTGGGGTCGAGGACACGCTGGCGATAGTAGCGCGGATCGATTTCTTCATAGGGAACGGCGGGAATGAGGAAGCCGCCGTCCTCGACGGGTCCGTACATGACGGCAAGCTCCGGACCGCTCGGCACGCTCGACGCTCCCGGTGACTGGAACAGGCGCATCGGCGAGCGGTAGATGATCGACGTGTCGCCGGATGTCACGGTGTTGGCGGAGGAGGCGCAGCCGGCGAGCGCGGAAGCTGCCGTCAGAGCCGAAAGGGAAAGAAAGCTGCGGCGGGAAAGATGTCTATCGGAACTCATGACGCGGGACTGATTTCCTTTTGATGCGGGAATGCTGGAATAACGACATCAAGAAATCTATCGGCTTGCGCCAAATAAACCATAGCTTCACGCAGACGTGTTCCAGCCGGAGCCGACGATATGAAGAGCGCTGTTGCAGCGCTACATCACAACGATCTCGGCCTTGGCGGGAAGCCGGTCGTAGAGATCGACGACATCCTGGTTCAGCATGCGCACGCAGCCCGACGACGTTGCCTTGCCGATCGACTGCCAGTCCGGCGTGCCATGGATGCGGTAAAGGGTGTCCTGCCCGTCCTTGAAAATATACATGGCGCGCGCGCCGAGCGGGTTCTGAAGCCCGGGATTCATGCCGCCATTTTCCGCGGAGAAGGCGCGAACTTCCGGCTGGCGCGAGACCATTTCGACCGGCGGCGTCCAGCGCGGCCATTTCTGCTTCCACTGGATGACGCCGCGGCCCGTCCAGGCGTAGCCATCGCGACCGAGGCCGACACCGTAGCGCATCGCCTTGCCGTTAGCCTCGATCAAATAGAGGAAACGCGCCTTGGTATCGACGAGGACAGTGCCGGGGCGCTCGGTCGTCTGGTAGTCGACCTCCTGGCGCAGGAACTGCGGCTGCACACGGCTGATCGGGATCGCCGGCAGGGTGAAATCCTCGGCGCGCTGCTCGCCATACATTGCCATATGCACGGGATTGGTGAGCGGCAGGCCGTAAGTCTGGTGGAACTGGGTCTTGTAGAGTTCGCGCGTCTGGGGCACCGGCTGATCGGGGATCGGCCGCACCCGGCGCGGATCGACGCCCGGCGGCTGGTAGAAGACCGGCGAGGTTTCCTGAACGAAGCGGGCCGGCGAATCGGCAGCGACATCGGGGATCAGAATGTTGCAGCCGCCGAGCGGCGCGACAGCAATCATAAGCCCGGCAATCGGGAAAACCCGGCGCAGAAAATTCATGGGACCACCCTAATCAACGATCGGCGAGACGGCGATATCTGGCGCGACGATGGCATTCGCGGCTGGTGCGAGGCTGGCGTTCGTCGCGATACAGGACAATGCTGTTTCGCCGACGGCAGAGCTTACGCCGCCACCCCATGGAAGAAGCGGATGCTCTGTTCGATCTCGGCTGGCAGCGCCGAGGTGTGGTTGCCGGCCACGGTGTCGGTTTCGATATGGACGCCGGCGGCGCGGGCGCGGCGGGCGAGCAGATCGGCGCGGTCGTTGAAATGAGCCTCTTCCGTGCCGTGGACCACCCGGACCGGGCATTTGAAGCTGTGGGCGTAACAGAGCGCCGAGCGTACCTCGAATTCATGCGCATTGCTGTCGTCGAAGCGGATGTCCTGGGGATAGCGGCTGAAGAAACGGAAGGCGTTGGGATTGCCGGATATCGGCGCGGCGGCGCGGAATTTTTGGGTGCTCATCGCCGTCAGCATGGTGAGCGTGCCGCCGATGCTATGGCCGGCGATGAACAGGCGGCCGGGATCGACACCCGGCAGATGCGCCAGGCGCTCGGCGGCGGCAAGCACGTCGTCGACCTCATCGTAGAAGCCGGAGAAATTGCCCCTCTGGCCGTTTTCGCCGCGCAGCGACGGCATCATCACGACATAGCCGGCGTCGACATAAGGCTTCATCAGCTGCCAGTGGCCGGCCCCCATGGCGTTACCGCCATGCAGGAACAGCACGGCCGGCATGGGCTTGCGCTCGCGCTTGTATCTGGAGACCCAGGCCGCCAGTTCCAGTTCGCCGCCATAGCCGGAACGATAGAATATCTTCTCGGCGTCGGCAGGCGCGGTCAGCGGTTCGTATTTGTCCGGCGCCGGCCCCTTCTGCAGGAGCTTCGTGCGGAACCGCCGGCGGACCGTGGCATAGTCGTACTTGGCAAGGCGCGGCTCGTCCGGCACATCGAAAGCGGCCGCCATGCGCGGCAGGATGAGCGCGCCGGCAAGCCCCGCCAGCACGGCGCGGCGTTGGCGGAAAAAGGAATTTTGTTCATACGAGCTCATGGCGCAGCACCCAAATCATTTCCCCCGGCACGCGAGATTTGCATCGGAAAACCGGTGCCGCCAATACACATGATGTTGAAAATATTGTCCTGCGTCATTGTTGCGCAGGAGCGCAAAGCTCAGCCAGGCTTTGCGTCGATCATCGCGATCAGCGTGCGCAGCCGGTCGGCCTCGTAGGAGGGTTTGTCGGGGCGAAGGCGGGCGATGCGGGGGAAGCGCATGGCGACCCCCGATTTGTGCCGCGTCGAGCGGTTGATGCCTTCGAAGGCCACCTCGACGACGAAGCCGAAATCCCTGTCGGCCCGCACGGCCCGTACCGGGCCGAAACGTTCGGTGGTGTTGTTGCGCACGAACTTGTCGAGCAGCTCGAGCTCGGCATCGGTGAAACCGAAATAGGCCTTTCCCACGGGCACAAGCTGTTCGCCGTCCTCGTCATCGGCCCAGACGCCGAAGGTGAAATCGGAATAGTAGCTGGAGCGCTTGCCGTGGCCGCGCTGCGCATACATCAGCACCGCATCGACATTATAAGGATTGCGCTTCCACTTGAACCAGGGGCCCTTCATGCGGCCCGCCTGGTAGATGCTGTCGCGCCGCTTGATCATCACGCCCTCGATCACCGGATCGGGCGGCGCGGCACGCAGAGCGTCGAGCTCCTCCCATGAGGAGAAAGGCACGAGTGGCGAGAGGTCGAACCGGTCATGGGGGGCGCGCTCGATAATCTCGGCCAGATGCGCGCGGCGGTCGACATAGGCGCGGCCGCGAATATCCTCGTCGCCGGCAAAGAGCAGGTCGTAGGCACGGATAAAGGCGGGGTAGTCGTCGAGCATCTTCGCCGTCACCGTCTTGCGGTTCAGGCGCTGCTGCAGGTCGGAGAAGGTGCGCGTCGGACTGTTGGAGCGGGCAGTGCCGCCGACCAGCAGCTCGCCGTCGACAACGCCGGAAAAATTGATCGCGTCGAGAACATCCGGAAAGGCGCCCGATATGTCGTCGCCCGAGCGCGAATAGATCTTGCGCCTGTCGCCGGAGCGCGACAGCTGGACGCGGATGCCGTCCCATTTCCACTCGGCGGCATAATCGGCCGGCTCGAGACTCGCCAAGTCCCCCTCCTCGACCGCATTGGCGAGCATGACGGAATGGAAGATCGCCGGTGTCGCCAGCGCCGGTTTCTCGCCGCCGCCCGCCAACCACTGAAACAGCGTCTCGTAAGGCGGCTGCAGGCCGTGCCAGAGGGTCTCGATCTCGGTGACGTCCTTGCCGCCGAGATCGGCCAACGCCTGCTTGGCAAGACGGGCGGAAACGCCGATGCGCAGCGCGCCGGTCGCAAGCTTGATGAAGGCGAACCGGCCTGACGAATCCAGCCGGTCAAGCAGATCTCGGACATAGCCGCGCACTTCGGTGCGGCCGAGGCCGTTCATGCGGGTGACGACCTCACCCAGGCGCGGCTGAGCCAGGGCCGAGCGGTCGATATCCCGCTCATTGTCCCAGACGAGCGAGATGGTCTCGGCGAGATCGCCGACATAATCATAGGAATAATGGAACAGCACCTCGTCGATGCGCTCCAGCACCAGGTCGCGCAGCATCGCCGGCTTGACGTTGCGCACCTCCAGCGTGCCGGCGATCGCCGCAAGGCCGTAGCCGCGGTCCGGATCGGGGGTGTCGCGGAAATAATCGGTCAGCAGCTTCAGTTTGCCGTTACGGCTGGGGGTCAGAACCAGGCGATCGAGGAGGTCGGCGAAGGCTTTCATGAGGCCCTCCTTCTGGCATGACGAAGCTCCACAGGAACTCCCTCATTCCCGTGCTCGTCACAGGAATCCAGCGCGCCAAAGTCCTTGGGCGCGGGAGACTCTTCAGGGTCGCAAGAGTTACTCCCCGCGCCGACGCGCGGTGGCTGGATTCCTGTGACGAGCACGCGAATGAGGGAGTGTGAGGCAGACGTCGCCGCCACATCCAGAGTGGCGGTAGAGGCAACAGGGTCGGCTGTAGACAGGTTTAGGGCCAATACGCAGCTCATCTCAATCCGCCTCATCCTCATAGCCCACCAGATGCAGCGGCTTCGCCTTGATGCCCTGCAACTGGCACCAGCGCACCAGGGCCTCCTCGCGGCCATGCGTCACCCAGACCTCGGCCGGGTGCAGCTCCCGGATGGTTTCGGTCAGTTCCGGCCAGTCGCAATGGTCGGAGATGACGAGCGGCAGTTCGACGCCGAGCTGTTTGGCGCGCTGACGCACCATCATCCAACCGGAGGCGAAGGCCGGCAGCGGCTCGTTAAAGCGGCGCGCCCAGCGGTCGGCAAAGGCCGATGACGGGCCGATGACGACGGCGCCCTTGAAGGCGGACTTGTCTCGGCTCTCGATCGTGGCGGGTTGCAGCTCGCCGAGATCGACGCCTTGGCCAACGTAATAGTCGCAGAGCTTTTCCATGGCGCCGTGGATATAGATCGGCTCGGCATAACCGGCGTCGCGCAGCAGCCGGATGACGCGCTGGGCCTTGCCGAGCGCATAGGCACCGACCAGATGGGTACGCTCGGGAAATTGGCGGAGCGAAGCCAGCAGCTTGCCGGTCTCATCCATCGGATCGGGATGATGGAAGACCGGCAGGCCGAAGGTCGCCTCGGTGATGAAGACATCGCAGGCGACCGGCACATAAGGGGCGCAGGTCGGATCGGGGCGGCGCTTGTAATCGCCGGAGACGACGATGCGCGTGCCGTCCTTCTCGATAGCGATCTGCGCGGAGCCAAGCACATGGCCGGCGGGATGAAAGCTCACCTTGACGCCGTTGACCAGCAGTTCCTCGTTAAAACCGACTGCCTGCTCACTGGCACAGAAGCCCTCGCCATAACGCAGGCGCATGATGTCGAGCGTCTGACGGGTGGCAAGCACGTTCACATGGCCGGGCCGGGCGTGATCGGAATGGCCGTGGGTGACGAGCGCCCGCTCGACCGGCCGCACCGGATCGACATAGAATCCGCCTTCCGGGCAATAGAGCCCTTCCGGGGCGGGATAAAGCAGCGCATCAGCTCTCATGGACCAAAAGATAGCGGGAAATGGGCGCGGGGCCAGAGGAGGCGATCGTCATCACCTGATCCCGTCGAGAAAGGATAAAATCGCGGCGTTGAACTCCGCCGGCCGCTGCAGCGGCGCGAAATGGCTGACGCCGGGCAGGTAGATCATCTGAGCGTCCGGGATGCTTGCGGCAAGATATTCGGCATGCTCGGCTTTTATGAATTCGTCATTTTGACCGAGCACGATCGCGACCGGAACGCCGATGCGGCCGAGGTCCTCCGCCCCATAATTCGGCTCGGTGCGCATCATCAGGCTGACCGCCTCGACGAAGGAATTGAAATCGTCCGGCGTGGCGGACAATGCCGCATAGTCCTTGGCGTGGCGGCTGAAGCATCGGTCGATGACCGGAGTCGGAACGAATTCCAGCGTGCCGCTCGGATCCATGTTGCAGGCGAAGAAAAAGACGCCCTCGACACGCGACGGCGCCGTCATGGCGAGGATCAGCGCGACGCAGGCGCCGTCGCTCCAGCCGACGAATGCCGCCGTCTCCAGCCGCAGTTCGTCCATCACCGCAAGCACGTCAGCGGCCATCAGCTCATAGCTGTAGGGGCGGGTATCGCGAGTGCTTCGACCATGGCCGCGGCTGTCGATCAGCACGACGCGGCGGCCGCTGGCGAGCAGCGCCGGGACCTGGTAGCCCCAGTTGCCGCTATGGCCGAGGCCGCCATGCAGCAGAATGACGGCAGGGCCTGTGCCGTAGCTCGCATACCAGATGCGGGCGCCGGCGCGCCCGACATGGCCTTCGACAGAAGCCGGCGGCAACGGCGCGGCCCCCTGCGCTTCGAAATGGATGAGTTCGTCGTCCTGTCGTTCCATCGCGATGCCAATCCTTTCCGGCGAATAACCCCGCGCATAGAAAAGCCGGAAAACAGCCCAAGAACAACCAGAATCGCTTTCTAGCTGCTTCCTCTATCGATGCAATCAGGAGGAGCGGAAAGATGGGCAGGAAGCTTTTCCATTGCGCGGCGGCTATCGCGCTCGCAGCCGCCGGCATCTATCTCAACAATACCAGCCTCATTGCCGAGCATCGGCCGGGAAAGCCGGTGCTGCTCGCCCATCGCGGCATCGCCCAGCGGTTCGACGAGACCGATCTGAAGAACGACACCTGCACGGCAAGCCGCATGCTGCCGCCGAAACACGACTATCTGGAAAACACCATCCCCTCGATTCAGGCGGGCTTCGCAGCCGGGGCCGATATCGTCGAGATCGACGTGCATCCGACGACGGACGGCGAATTCGCCGTCTTTCACGACTGGACGCTCGACTGCCGCACCGATGGGCACGGCGTGACGCGCGAGCATTCGATGGCGGAGATGAGGAGGCTCGACATCGGCTACGGCTATACGGCCGATGGCGGCAGGAGCTTTCCTTTTCGCGGCCGGGGTATCGGCATGATGCCGACGCTGGCGCAAGTGCTTTCGACCTTTCCGGATCGGCGCTTCCTCATCAACATCAAAAGCCGCGATCCGTCCGAGGCGGAAAAGCTCGCAGCCGTGCTGAACGGACTAACGGCCGCTCGGCGGGCCGGCATCATCGTCTATGGCGGCGATGAGCCGATCGACGTGCTCGGCCGGCTCGCGCCAGATATCAGAACTGCATCGCGCAAGAGCCTGAAAGGCTGCCTTTTCGGCTATATCGGCTATGGCTGGACCGGCCTCCTGCCTGATGCCTGCAAACATCGGATGATGCTGGTGCCGATCAACATCGCGCCCTGGCTCTGGGGCTGGCCGGACCGCTTTCTCAACCGGATGGACGATGCCGGCACTGAGGTTTTCGTGCTCGGGCCCTATCGCGGCGGCGATTTTTCCACCGGCATCGACGATGCCGCGCAACTGGCGCGGCTGCCGCATAACTATGCGGCAGGCCTATGGACGAATGAGATCGAGGCAATCGGCAAGCTGATGGAATGAGGCGGAGCCGCCCTGCGCCTCAGAACTCCTCCCAATCGCCGCCGGCGACGGCGGCATTGCCACGGAAGGCCGCGCTCACCTTCGCGGCCATTGCCCGCGGCGCCGATGTGACCGGTCTGGAAGCGGCGGTCGCCACGGCGGGGCGGTGCTGGCGTGCGGCGGGACCGCCGATGTTGAACTGTGCCAGCAGTTGAAATAGTGCGTCCGCCTCCTTGGCGAGGCTGTGGGCGGCAGCCGTCGATTCCTCGACCATGGCCGCATTCTGCTGCGTGCCTTGGTCCATGGTGTTAACCGCGGTGTTGATTTCCTTCAGTCCCGTCGCCTGCTCCTTGGAACTTTCGACGATCGCGAGAACATTGCCGTTGACCTGCTGAACCTGTGCGACGATCTCTTCGAGCGCCCTGCCGGTTTCGCCGACCAGGGTCACCCCGCTCTTCACATGCTCGTTGGAGGCGCTGATGAGCTCCTTGATCTCTTTCGCCGCTTTGGCCGATCTCTGAGCAAGCTCGCGAACTTCCTGCGCGACCACCGCAAAACCCTTGCCGGCATCGCCCGCGCGCGCCGCCTCGACGCCCGCGTTCAGCGCCAACAGGTTGGTCTGGAAGGCGATTTCGTCGATTACGCCGATGATATTGCCGATCTCCGCCGATGATGTCTCGATCTTGCCCATCGCATCGACGGCGCTGCGGACCACCGCGCCGGAACGCTCGGCATTCTCGCGCGTCCTTCTCACCAGTTGGCCGGCCTCCTGAGCGCGGTTGCTGGAATCGGAGACCGTTGTGGTGATCTCTTCCAGGGCGGCGGCGGTTTCCTCGACGGAGGCCGCCTGCTGTTCCGTGCGCTTCGACAAATCGTCCGAGGCGGAGCGAACTTGCTGAGCTCCGGCGGCGATGCCGGTTGCGTTTTCGGCCACGGCCTGCATCGCTGCGCGCAGCTTGCCGACAGCGGCATTGAAGTCGGTTCGGAGTTTTTCCAGGGTCGGAATGAACGGGGTTGCGACTTCCTGGGTTAAATCGCCGCCGGAGAGCGCCATCAAGGATGCCGCCAACTGATCGACATTATTGACGCGGGCAGTGACGTCGGTCGCGAACTTGACGACCTTGAACACCTTACCGTTCATGTCGAAGATCGGGTTGTAGGAGGCCTGGATATAGACCTTTCTGCCGCCCTTGCCGATGCGCAGAAACTCATCCGCCACGAATTCGCCACCTGACAGGCGCGCCCAGAACCGCCGGTAATCGTCACTGTTGACGTAAGCGCTGTCGCAAAACATCGAATGATGGCGCCCCTGGATCTCGGCAAGCTGATAACCGAGCGCCGACAGGAAATTCTCGTTGGCCGTCAAGATCTCGCCCTTCGGCGTGAATTCGATCACCGCCTGGGCGCGCGACAGCGCGCTTATCTTGCCGGCATCCTCGGCGCTTTGCAGCTTCTGCCTGGTGATATCGGTCGCGAATTTCACCACTTTGTAGGGCTTGCCGCCACTGAAGACCGGATTATAGGAGGCTTCGATCCAGATTTCCTTGCCGCCCTTGCCGATCCGCTTGTATTGGCGCTGGTCGAACTCGCCTCTGCCGAGCTTCGCCCAGAATTCGCGATAGTCGGCCGACGAGGCTTCCGCGGGTTCGACGAACATCCGGTGATGCTGGCCAACAATCTCAGACAGTTGATAACCGAGGGCAGCACAGAAATTGGCATTGGCCGTGAGAATCTTGCCGGTAAGGTCGAATTCGATGATGGCCTGCGACCTGCTCATCGCCGCCAGTACGGCCTTGGCATCCGAACCGAAGCCGAATCCTATTGTCTTCATGCTCTTCCCCCTTGCTCACATCGAGCGAATGACTGCCGCCACCCATCACGGATTTGCGCTGGACGGGCACCCCTGAAATAAAATCCGATATATTCTTTAAGCTTCCTTTAACCGAGACGTTGCGAAACCGGATGGCCAATGGTCGAGCCGTACGGACAAATAAGAAAACAGAATCATTGGCTTGAAACACGATTTCCGCGTCGGAAGCTGATTTTCTGGGAAGTTGGCGAACGCGAAGCCACTGATTTTTTCGCCTCGGCCGCTTCGAATAGTTCGAAGATCCGTAAACTCTTTGTTAAGCAACGGCCGTCCGTCTGTTGCCGGCAGCTAAGGGCCTTTCCGTTTTTTCTCGGCAGATGCATATTCCACCGTGCTTGGAGCATGCGGAATCAACTTCCGGTACGAGCGGATAAGTGGACACCTCAGCCGCCAGGCGCCGCGAAAGCGATCGGAGAAAGACATGCCGCTCGAGGGCGAGTTCAACCGAATTGAAGAAGTCGCTGCAGGCTTCAACACGCATTACGAAGTCTTCAAATATATGAAGCGTCTTACCCAGGACCTGGGCATGACGGCTTTCCTGATCATGACGCTCCCTACGGTCGACGTCGTCGAAATAGGCGCGACAAAGATCATCACCAACTGGCCGGCGGAGATGGTCGACTATTACGACGCCCATAACCTGTTGGTCGACAGTCCGGTCATCCGGCGGATGCTGAGGTCGACCAGCCCCTTCAACTATGATGTCGAGGCGATCAATACCGATCGCGGAGCAGCCAAGAAGTCCACCGTCATCGAGTTGTTCAGGCGCTACGGCATGGAAAAGGGCGCCTATTTTCCCGTCCATGATGCCGCGGCTGGACGCGGCGCCCTTTCGATTTCGGGACCCCGGAATTTCAGCATGGTGGAAATGGCCAAGATCCTGTTTATCGCCACGTTGATTTATGATCGGCTGTCACAGCTGACACTGAACGAGAAACACAAGCCGGTTGCCTTTACGCGGAGCGAGCTGGACTGCCTGAGGCTAACGGCCGGAGGCAGGAAGAGCAGCGAGATCGCGAAGCTTCTCGATCTCTCGGAAAACGCGGTCAACAATCAGATCGGCAGCGTGATCAGGAAGCTGGGATGCACGACGAGAACGCAGGCAGTGGTCAGCGCTCTGCGTCTCAACATCATTCGGGTCTAAGCGAGCGATCCGTTCGCGACGAGCAAGCTGAGGAAAAGTTCAGAGAAGCTGCGCCTGCAGCAATGCCGGAATCTCCTCCGGCGAGACGGGCTTCGAGAAGCGGTAGCCCTGCGCCTCCTCGCAATGCGCCTGGCGCAGGAAGGCCATCTGGGCATCGGTCTCGACGCCTTCTGCGAGAACCGACAGCTTCAGCGTCTGCGCCAGCGAAATGACGGCCGAGGCGATGGCGACGGCTGTTTTGTCGCCCGGCAGGGCCTCGACCAGCGAACGGTCCATCTTCAGCCGGTCGAAGGGGAAGGTCTTCAGTGCCGCAAGGCTGGAATAGCCGGAACCGAAATCGTCGATCGACAGGCGTACGCCGAGCGCCCTCAGCTGCTCCATCATGGCGAGCGCCCGCTCGGCATCCTGCATCACCACGCTTTCGGTGACCTCGAGCTCCAGCCAGCGGGATTGCAGGTGGTTGCGCTCCAGCGCCTCGGCGACATGGCTTGCAAAATCCGGATCGGCGAACTGCTTGGCCGATACATTGACGGCGATCGTCAGCGGCGTCAGGCCCATATCCTGCCAGCTGCGCGCCTGGCGGCACGCCTCGTTCAGCACCCAGAGGCCGAGTGGAACGATGAGGCCGGTCTCTTCGGCGAGCGGAATGAAATTGAAGGGCGGCACCCTACCCTTTGCCGGATGGTTCCAGCGGACCAGCGCCTCAATGCCGGTGATACGGCCGCTGGCGACATCCACCTGCGGCTGATATTCCAGGAACAGCTGATCGCCGGTGATCGCCTGGTGAAGCTCGTCCTGCTCGCCGCGCGGCATGCCGACCCCGCTGCTGTCGCCATCATGGTGCTGCAGCGTGTTGCGGCCGAACTGCTTGGCGCGGTACATGGCGCGGTCGGCATTGGCAAGAAGCTCTTCCGAGGTGACGCCGTCGACGGGAAAGGCGGCGACGCCGATGCTCGAAGTGATGGCGATGTCACCGCTCTCGCCGGGCATCGGGCGAGTGATCGCCTTCTGCAGGTCGCGAAGGCGGCGGGTGATTCCGGCATCATGACTCGACTGGTGGACGAGCACCACGAGGAATTCGTCGCCGCCGAGCCGCACCACCATATCCGAGGCGCGGATGCTGTTGGCCATGCGGGTGGCGATCTCCTTCAACACCTCGTCGCCGGCGGCATGGCCGCGGCCGTCGTTGACGTCCTTGAAATTATCGAGATCGATATAGGCGACAGTGACCTTGCGATTGTTGCGCCGTGCCTGGTCGAGGATGCCGGCCAGCCTTTCCTTCAGGAAGGCGCGGTTCGGCAGGCCGGTGAGATCATCATGATGCGCCATGAAATGGATGCGGTCGTCGACGCGCTTGCGTTCGATGGCGATGCCGGCGATATGGGTGGCGAGCGCCACCAGCCTCGTTTCATGCTCCGTCGGACGGCGTACCTCCATGGAATAGAGCGCGAAGGTGCCGAGCACGTTATTCTCAGAGGTAGCGATCGGCGTCGACCAGCAGGAGCGAAAGCCGAAAGGGGCAACCAGCGCGCGGAAATCCTCCCACAGCGGATCGCTCAGGACGTCCTCGACGATAACGGGCTGGCCACGCCAGGCGGCGGTGCCGCAGGAGCCGACCTTGGGGCCGATCGTGACACCGTCGATGAGCCGGCTGTAGCCTCCGGGAAGATTGGGAGCCGCACCGTGATAGAGCCTGGTGCCCTCGCCATCGAGCAGGAGAACCGAGCCGTCGATCCCCGTCAGCTGGGCTTCGATCATCAGCACCAGCGCCTCGAGGATCATCGGCAGCGGTTCATTGCGGGCGATCATCTCGAGCAGTTTCGCCTGGCCGCGATGGAGCTCCTCCTGCAGCTTGCGTTCGGTGATATCGCGGGAAACGCCGATCAGGCCGACGACCTCGCCGCGATCGTTGCGCAGCGGTATCTTCGAGGTCAGCCGGCATATCGGCTTGACGGCGCCGGGAAGGACGACCGTTTCCTCCATGTCGATGCGGGCTTCGCCGGTCGCCATGATCTGCTGCTCGATATCGAAATGGCGGCGCGCCGCCTCGAAATCGAACAGGTCGAAATCACGCTTGCCGGCAATCTCTTCGGCGCTGAGGCCGAGGCTGGCCGCCGTGACAGCGTTGGCGAAGACAAAGCGGCTGTCACGGTCCTTGACGTAGAGGAAGTCCGGAAGCTCGTGGATAATCGCCTTCAGGCGCAGGTTCTCAACGCCTTCCGCGAGGTGATGGGCGGTCGATGCCATCATCGCCTCGCTCGCGGCAACGAAACGCCGTGTTTCGGCCGTCAGGGCATCGACGGATTCCCGTCGCCTGGCACTCGGTTCGTGCATGACGCCATTCTCCCCAGTGGCTGAAGGCCTATCCCGCAACATCCATTTATTTTCCCTTCAAAGTAGTCCGCATTCCCTTCGGGTTGCTTAAATGAAAGGGTGAACAACACCCCAATATAAGCGGCGAGATCCTGCAATCGGCCTCCGCCGCAACAAGAATTTTGAACGGCTGTGAAGGGCCTGTGCCAAAAGAAGACAGGCGGGTTGGCACGTTTTCTGCTACGGGCGCGTCATGACAGGAGAGCCCGGAATGCCCTTTCGCCGCGACATGCTTCTCTTTCTCGCCGCCTCCGCATTTGCGGGAGGGACATCGCGCGCGCTTGCCTCACCGCTGACAGCTGCCAGCCAGCCCGATCTGCGCGGCGCGATCGACGCAGTGGAATATCGCGCCGCTCCCGAAAGCGGCGACCGCAAGACCCGCAACCTGGAGCAGATGATCAGGCAGGCGGCGGCCGAGAACGTGCCGGTCTTCCTGCCGCCCGGCACCTATAAGATCTCCAACCTCACCCTGCCCGACAATACGCGCATATCAGGCGTGCCCGGCGCCTCGCGGATCGTCTATACCGGCGACGGCCATCTGTTTGCGGCCGAGAACATCAGGCGCATCGAGCTTTCCAATCTCGTCATCGACGGCGGCAACCGCTGGCTCGGCGATTACGCCGGCGGGCTCCTGCAATTTACCGGCGTCGACGAGGTGCTGATCGACAATTGCGAGATCGGCGGCAGCCGCAAACACGGCCTGCAACTGGAGCGCTGCGGCGGTCGGATCGAACGCAGCCGCATTTCGGGCGCCGCCCAATCAGGGCTCTACGCCGTCGATTCCGCCAATCTGTCGATCACGGGCAATACGGTCTCGAATTGCGGCAATGGCGGCATCCTCGTGCATCGCTGGAAGAAGGCGGAGGACGGCACGGTCGTTTCCGGCAACCGGATTTTCAACATCCGCGCCAACGACGGCGGCACCGGCCAGAACGGCAACGGCATCAATGTCTTTCGCGCCGACGGGGTGATGGTGGTGAACAACCAGATTTCCGACTGCGCCTTTACCGCCATCCGCGCCAATTCGGCCTCGAATATCCAGATCAGCAGCAACCAGTGCCGGCGCTCCGGCGAGACGGCAATCTATGTCGAATTCGCCTTCGAAGGCGCCGTCGTCTCCGCCAATATGGTTGACGGCGCGGCAAACGGCATCTCGATCGCCAATTTCGACGAGGGCGGACGGCTCGCGAGCGTCACCGGCAATGTCGTGCGCAACCTGACGCTGAAAGGCCCCTACAAGCACGAGGTCGGCTTCGGCATCGGCATTGCGGCGGAAGCCGATACGCTGGTGTCCGGCAATGTGATCGAGGGCGCGCCACGCTGGGGCCTGCAGATCGGATGGGGGCCTTATCTCAGAAATGTCGTCGTCAGCGGCAATGTGGTGCGCAAGGCGCCTGTGGGATGCGCCGTCTCGGTCGCCGAGGGGGCAGGCACGGCCGTCATCACCGACAACATCTTCCAGGAGGTTGGCGAAGGGGCGGTCCTCGGTTTTGAGTGGGACAGACAAGTCTCCGCTGAAATGGCGGGCGGCGGCGCACCCTATGCGCAGTTGACCGTTGAGCGAAACCGCGTGTCCTGACACGCGGCTCCGCCTTTGCTCAGTGCGTCTGATAGGTGCCGGTGACGGTCGCTTCCGCCAATGCGTGTTTCCTTGCCTCCGCCCACATCGCGCTGATACCGGCGGCATCCGGCGTAGAAAGCTTCGGCACGTCGAGGGCCGCGAGGCGGAAGATGTAGTGATGCGGGCGATCGCCTGCCGGCGGCTGCGGGCCATCGTAACGGGCATTGCCAAAATCGTTCTTGTAGAAGCGCGGCGCCTGCTCCGGCGCCGTATCGACGCTTTCGGCCAGGGCTCTCCACTCAGCGGGAATATTGGCAATGCCGCAATGGCGGAACGTGCCATGCGGAGCATCCGGATCCTCAACCACCAGAGCAAAGCTCCTGGTCTCCTCGGGGGCGCCGCTCCAGGTAAGGGGCGGAAAGAGGTTCTCGCCGGCGCGCGCATATTTCTTCGGGATCGGCTGATCCTGGGCAAAAGCCTTGCTGATCAATGTCAAAGTCATGACATTCTCCTTTCTAAGGGGCTCCTTGATGTTCGGGGCTCCGTCATCGTCAGGGACGACCGCTTCCCTTTTTATGCTCGCTCTCCTGATTGCGGCCGCGCGTCATGGCCCGGTCGTCGTTGCGGAGGTCCGGATCGGCCTTCAGATCATTGCCTTTGCGATAGGCTTCCTTCGCCTGCTCATTGCGTTGCAGATCCGCCCCGGCGTCGAAATCCTCGCCGGCATTTGCGGTCTTCTCGCGTTTCTCGATGACACGAAGCTGTTGTTCATGCGTCTTCTTGCCCGTCATGAGTTCCTCCTTTGCCTGGCCCGCGCTGCGCACGCGGCTCATCGCTTTTCGGCGCCGCGAGGGCGCCAATCTCAGGGTCCAACCCGCCGGCTCTCTCATTGTTCCCAATTGTGCTCGATCCGGTCGGGAAGGTCCCGGCCGCATCAAAAGCTTTCATCGTCCCATCAGCGGCGAGGACTTTTCCGAGGGTGATCCGGCGTCTACGGTTCCTGCGACACAGCGAGGGAATATCGTCATGCTGACAATCTATGGGGTCTATCGATCGCGCGCTTCGCGCGTCTACTGGATTGCGGAGGAGCTCGGGCTCGAATTCCGCTCCGTGCCCGTGCTGCAGGCCAGGCGGCTTGCCGACCCGCTCGCCGAAGAGGCGCCGCTCAACACGCATTCGCCCGAGTTCACCGCCCTCAACCCGATGGCGCAGATCCCCAGCATTCGCGACGGCGACCTCATCATGCACGAGTCGCTGGCGATCAATCTCTACCTCGCGCGCAAGCATGGCGGGCAGCTTTCCGGCCAAACCGTCGAGGAGGACGGATTGCTGACGATGTGGACGATCTGGGCGGCCTCGCAGGTCGAGCCGCATTCGGTGCGGATCGTCCTGACCTATGATAACGGGCTTGAGAACAGCGACGACGGCAAGCAGACGATCGCCGCCGCCTGCTACGGGCTGCGCCGGCCGCTTGCGGCGCTCGAAGGTCACCTCGCTGGCGGGCAGTGGATCGTCGGCGATCGCTTCACCGTCGCCGATCTCAACATCGCCGAGGTGTTGCGTTATGCCCAGAGCGAGGCGGATCTTTTCGACGCGCATCCGAACATCAAGGCCTGGATCGAACGCTGCCAGTCCCGCCCGGCCTACAAGGCGATGCAGGCGGCCCGCAGCAAGGAGCCGATCGAGGTTTAACGCTACCGAAAAAGCGCCAGCGTGCCGGCCATTTCCTCGCGGATCCAGGCCTTGAAATCCTTGACCTTCTTCGGCTCGCGTGTGCCTTCGGCCGTCACGAAATAATGGCCGAAGCCGGTTTTCGCGCGAATGCCGAACGGCGCTGCCAGCCGGCCTTCGGCCAGCGCAAAGGCGGCAAGCGTCTGCCAGGCGAGCATGACGCCCTGGCCAGCGATCGCCGCGTCGAGGCAGAGCGAGGCGTCGTTGAAGACGTGGCGCGTCGCAAGCGTCGCGCCCGACAGTCCGGCCTCGCTCATCCAGACTTCCCAGCTGAACATGGCCGGGCCATCGATAATGGCAGGCAAAGCGAGGATGTCGGCAGGCTGTTTCAGGTTGGCCGCCATCTCGGGCGAACAAACAGGAAAGACCTCCTGCTCCAGCAGCAACTCGGCCTTCACATCGGGCCATTTGCCGGCGCCGACGCGGATGCCGATGTCGACGTCTGAGATCGCGGGATTGACGAGATTGGTCGTCGCATCCAGCCGCAGCTTGATGTCGGGGTAACGTTTGGCGAAGCGATGAAGCCGATGGACGAGCCAGCGGGCGGCGAAAACCGGCGCCACCGAGATGGTCAGGATCGTATCGTCCTTGCGGCTTGCGATCGAGACTGCCGCCGAAAGGCGGGCAAAGCCCTCGTCGAGCGCTGTGAGCACCGGACGGGCGGCTTCGGTGGCGATCATGCCCCGGGCGGTGCGCTCGAAGATCACTTGCCCCAATTGCGCCTCGGCCTTGATCACCTGCTGGCTGACCGCGCCGACCGAAACGCCGAGCTCGTCGGCGGCCGCCTGCAGCGAGCCAAGACGACCGACGGCCTCCAGTGCCCTGAGGCCGTTGAGATGGACGCTATTCAGGTTCTTCATATAGTTTTCCTATAACGCCGCCGCGGTAATCTCAATTGAAAAAGCACCGGTGCAGGCAGACATTATAAGCATAGAGGGATCCCACTCGACCGGCGACGACGCGGTGAGGGGGAGAGGGTTATTTGGCACCAGCGGCCGGGTGGTCACCTTTCCGCGTCGCTGGAGAATGCGAGGCTTGCCATGTCGTGGCTGAAGTTTTTCTTGAAGCCCGCCGTTGCGGCGGGCGCGCAAATCGACCCGACCTGGAAGAACGACCCGCTTCGGCATCCCGAGGTCCAACGCATGTCGCTGCGCGAAATCGCCGATCTGCCGCTGGGAGCGGAGAGCGGTTTGCATGCCGAGGGCAGGTCGCCGCTGGCAAAATGCGCGTGAGCACCGCTCCCGCGCATTTGCTAATTTGCCTTATGCCGGCGTCCGTTAAACGGCAGATGCCTGCCAGCAAATCACCGGACCGTCCTCAGGATCGATGCGCTCGCCGGTGCGGATAAAGCCATTTCGTTCGAGGACACGCTGCGAAGCGATGTTTTCCATGGCCGTATCGGCCGAAACGAGGGTTACGCGCGGATCCTGCCGCGCCCATTCCAGCAATTCTCCTATGGCGCGCGTGACGGATCCACGTCCTTGGCGGCTGGGCGCGATCCCATAGCCGATGTGGATTTCGCCGTTCTGAGGTGCGCGAATGATGGAGCACAGCCCGACGATTTCGGTCGCCTCCACAATCATCCAGGCCGACGGGATGAATTGGGCGGCGATCTCTGCTGCAATCCTGGCCAGCATCTCCAGGACCTCAGGAGGCGCGATGGCGCTATCGGAAACCAGGCTGGTATTTACAGGCGCGAAACCTTTCAGCAATGCGTTGAAATCATGGGCCGTCAATTCGATGATCATATTCTTCTCGACATTGCGCATGCGCCGGTTTTGACGCGTCAAGCCGAGCGATGGAGCGAGACCAGCCCTCGATCAATTCGAGCGGTGTCTCGCCGTTCGCCTCGGCCGCAATGATGATTTTCAGAGCAGCAAGCGCCGGTAGTCAAGAGAGTCTCTGAGGTGCCCCTGCGGGGGCCTCGAAGGATGGGGCGGACATGCTGGCGTTGGATGGGATGCCGTTCATTATCTCGTCGGATTGGCCGGATCCTCGCTGACGCCGACGCGGTGGCGATAGACCATTTCCCAGCCTTTCCAGCCGTTGAACAGAAGAAGGGCGGTAGCGATCAAAGACAGCACCAATCCGGTCGGGACGATGAAGTCCCCGCCTTCGGCCAGCCGCCGCCCGAGGTTGAAGGCCTCGATCAGGACGAGAATGACGTTTCCGATCATGTGAAACCAGGCGTCGCGCAGGTCGCGAATGCGGCTGTCGCCGAAAGAGTCGATCAAGCCGGCAACTGCCGCCAACGCCGCCATGACAAGGCCGGCGCCGAGCATCCAGTTGGTCGCAACTGCCCAGGCCGGATCGCCCGATCTGGCGTAGACGATGTCGACAACAAGCGTGCCGACGAAGGCGGCGACGGGGAACGGGATCAACATCGGGTGGATCGGATGACCGGCAATGCTCAACGTGCTTTTCGGGTTCATCCTATCCTCCTTTGACCTTCCGCAATGCATCTTCCCTATGGGCAGCGATATGGTCGCTCTTGATCTCTTATTGGGGTGAGGCCTCGGTGGCGCGGCGGCGATGACCTTTGTAGTCAAAATCTCGGGTGCGGATCGCAATGATGTGGCCGGAGACCTGCCCGGCCTCCGAATTCCAGGTGACGTGATCTCCCCGAGCAAATTTGGCCATGTCGCACAACTCGTCAGATGCCGCAGAGCATGCGTCAAACATCCAGACCGCCTGCTTTGTTCCGGTCATGGCCGACAAGCTGAAACCCGTAGCTGTGGAGAAGAGACCTGCGTGCTTGGCCCGTGCGAATGGACCCCGCCCCGCAAAAGGCTATCGCCCGGCCGGAGCCACGGAGCGTGAAGACCGTTGAAATATCGAGGGCGCGGTGATAATTCCTGCATCGGGTCTGCAGTTCACCCAGGCATCGCCGTTCTCCGGAACACGCTAAACCTGACAATGACTGAGATATGGACACCGATCCCGTGCCATGTCGGAAGGGCGATCACCGATAATCCATCCGGAACGGCACGACCAAAGGATAGGTCATGTCCAGAAAACTCATCCCGCTCCAGGTGAGCGATGCCTCCGCATTTGCCAAGTCGCTTCGCCTGCAGCTCTCCGCCCATGAGGGGCTTCCCTCTCACCTCCAGTTCTTGAACATGCTGGCACGGGCTGCCGGTTACGGCAATTTCCAGAGCCTGCGGGCGCAAACTGATCTCGTTGACAGCGAGGCCCTCCCCCCGACAGCGGCGCCTGTCGCCGACCCCGCGGTCGACCGAAAGCATATCGACCGTGTTCAACGCAGGTTCGACCAAGAGCTTCGCCTGATACGCTGGCCCTCGCGGCGCATGGATCAGATCACGGCGCTTTGGATTCTCTGGTCGTATATTCCCTCAGCGAGGGATATGTCCGAAAAAGAAGTCAATGCTCTTCTTCGCGACAGGCACCTGTTTGGAGATCACGCTTTGCTGCGTCGGGAACTTTGTGACCTCGGCCTGATGCGCCGGACGCGCGACGGCAGCGTCTACCGGCGCGTCGAACGGCCGATGCCGAACAATGCGGCGACGATCCTGCGTCAGTGTTCGCAGCGCCAGGCACACTGACCGCCGTTGCGGAGGCGCCCGACCGAAGACGGCCTTCGAAACGGCGCCTCATTCCTCTTTCGTATCATCGTCGCCGGGCTGCCGCCTGCGGCGCGAACGAAGATTGCCGAAGCCCATATAGTGATCGGCATCCGAGGCGTTCCATCGGCCGGCAAGGACGATGATCGCGATGGCTGCAGCGACGATGAGCAAGGCGCAGATTATTTCCATGCCTTCAATGTAGCGCAGGCGGGGATCGGTCAAAGGTGGTGGCGACACAAGGCCGAAGCGATCGGTCGAAACTCAACTTGTCTTTGCACGAATCTCACTTCGCGCTAGCCTGTGTCGCAAGCCCCATCGCCGCCCGAGTCGGCTCGCATCACATCCGAGGGAATAGACATGCCGGCTTTGATCGAAGCACGGGGCGTCAGCAAGCGCTTCCGGCAGCACAAGAGATTTCCGGGCCTGCTCGGCGCCTTCAAGACGCTGGTGACGAGCGAATATACCGAGGTTCAGGCCGTTTCCGATATCGGCTTCGATATTACGGCCGGCGAGGCCGTCGGCTATCTCGGCCCGAACGGCGCCGGCAAATCGACGATGATCAAGATGATGACCGGCATTCTGGTGCCGAGCGAGGGCACGCTTTCGGTGCTCAGCCGCACGCCGCATCTCTCCCGCATGGACAATGCGCGCGAGATCGGCGTCGTCTTCGGACAGCGCAGCCAGCTGTGGTGGGACCTGCCGCTGATCGACAGTTTTACCCTGCACCAGCGCATCTATGATATCCGGGCTTCCCGCTATGCGGACAATCTGCGTCACTTCAGCGAGCTGCTCGATCTCTCGCCCTTCCTCGACCGGGCGGTGCGCCAGCTCAGCCTCGGCCAGCGCATGCGCGCCGAGATCGTCATGTCGCTGCTGCACGATCCGAAGATCCTCTTCCTCGACGAACCGACGATCGGGCTCGACGTGGTCGCCAAGGATGCCGTGCGTCGGTTCCTCGCCGAGATCAACCGCGAACGCGGCGTCACCATCATTCTCACCACCCATGACCTGCAGGACATCGAGACGATCTGCCCGCGGCTGATCATGGTCGATCACTCCAGGCTGATCTTCGATGGCGAATTGCGCAGCCTGCGCGCCGCCCTCGGCTCGGCCCGGCGGCTGACGCTGGAATTTGCCAGCGACCCCGGCCCCTTGCGGCTCAGCACGGCGTCGCTCGTCAACGACGAGGGCCTGCGTAAGGAATATCTGATCGAGCGCGAAGACGTGTCGCTGGTCAAAATTCTTTCGGAGGTCGGCAGCGACCGCGATCTCAAGGATGTGGCGCTGCACGAGCCTGACATCGAAGAAGTCATCCGCACCTTCTACCAGGGTCGCAACGCCAGGGCCAGGGCCTCATGAGCGCCTATCTCGCCTTCACCCGCAGCTCCTTTCACGCGCAGCTCGCCTACCGCAACGAGGTCTGGGCCAACATCTTCGGCAAGCTTGTACAGGTCGTCGCTCGCGTCGCCATCTGGCTCGCCGTCTATGCCGGCGTCGGCGCGACCGTCGTCGACGGCGTTTCGCTGCAGCAGATGGTGACCTACGCCCTGCTCGGCGGCGCTGTCATGGGCGCCACCCGCCCGGAAAGGGTCATCGGCGAGATCGGCCGCTCGCTCAAAACAGGCGATATCGCCGTCTGGCTGCTGAAGCCGCTCTCCTATCCGCTCTATCTCTTCGCCAATGAATGCGGCAGCTTTTTCTACCGACTGGCGACGCAGGTAATCCCGACCATCACCTTCACGGCCCTATTCTACGGCATGCTGGCGCCGGCAAGCCTGTTTCACGGCCTGATGTTTATCGCCTTCTGGGCGCTGTCCTTCGCGCTGATCTTCCTGATGTCGGCGCTTTTCGGCCTGATCGCCTTCTGGCTAATGACGAGCTTCTCGCTGGACTGGATCCTCGGCGCCTTGCTGCATCTCTTCTCCGGCCTGCTGGTGCCCTTCTGGTTCTTCCCCGAGCCCTTGGCGACGATCGCCCGCCACTTGCCCTTCGCCTGGGTCGTCTATTATCCCAATGCCGTCTATCTCGGCAGGCTCTCAGTGGCCGACACCTTGCTGCATCTCGGCCTCGGCCTCGGCTGGGCCGGTCTGTTCCTTTTGGGCGTGCTCTGGCTGTGGCGCCTGGCCTCGCGCCGCATCACCGTGCAGGGAGGCTGATCGTGCTCATCCATCACCTGCGCGTCATTCCGCTGCTGGTGCGCATGCATGTGCGCTCACAAATGGAATATCGCGGCGCCTTCTGGCTCGACCGGCTTGCGCAGATCCTCTCCTATGGCAGCGTCTTCGCCACCATCGGCATCCTGCTGGCCCGCTTCCAGACGCTCGGCGGCTGGACCTGGCCGGAGCTGGCGCTGCTCTTCAGCTTCCAGCTGCTCGCCTACTCTCTCGGTGCGGCAATGAGCTTCGTGCAATTGCGCGACCTCGAGGAGCTGGTGCGGCTCGGCACCTACGACACACTCCTGGTCAAGCCGTTCAGCCCTTGGGCCTATCTCGTCTTCTCCGGCCTCAATGTCGGCTATGCCGGCCACATCATCCTGGCGGTGCCGCTGCTCTGCTGGGCCGTCCTGTCGGTCGACTTCATCTGGACGGCCCCGTCCGTGGCGTTCCTGCTGGTCGCGATCGTCAGCGCGACACTGCTCACCGCTGCGATGATCACCATGATCGGCGCGACGGCGCTGATGTGGGTGCGGTCGAACCACCTGTTCTCGATCTTCTTCGGTTTCTGGGAGCTGACGCGCTACCCGCTCAACATCTTCCCCGGCAGCATCCAGATCATCCTCATCACCGCCGTTCCGCTGGCGCTGACCAGCTCGGTTCCCGTCGGCGCCCTGCTCGGCAAACCAATCCCGATCCTCGGCGACTGGGCCGGGCCGGTGGCGCTCGCCGCCGGCCCCATCTGGGTGCTGCTCGCCATCGCCCACTGGCGCTACGCCACCCGCAGATACCAAGGGGCTGGCGGGTAATCGGGCTGGAGATGGCGCCCCGACCGGCGTAGCATGAATACTCGCACAACTGGGGGGCGGATGATGGAATGGCGATTGCCGGACGCGAGAAACCGACTATCGGAAGTGGTGCGCAAGGCGCGACGACGGGCCGCAATTCGTCACACTGGGCGGCGAACGCGTGGCCGTCGTGCTGTCGGCCCACGATTACGACACCCTGCGCGCCGGCTCACCCGACACTCATCGACGATCTGCTCGGCGGCCCCGTCTGGGACAACAACCTTACCGATGCGGCCGAAGCGAGGGCCAAGAATCCAAGCCGACGCCGATCTCCTGATGTCTTTGGCCGACCGGGACGGCAAGGACCGAACCTGCGCAACTGGACGAGCTCTATATGCCGGCCCCTCAGCCCCGGTCGAAGGCTAGCGCCCGCTGGACGGCGGGGCGCTGCAGCATGCGAGCGTGATGGTCGCTTGCCTTTGCAAAGCGGGCGGGATCGACGCCGTCGGCCGGCAGCCAATCGGTCATGACGAAGAGGTAGGGATCGGCCAGCGAATAGGTCTCGCCCATCACCCACGGGCCTTTGAACATCGTCTCTTCGATCAGCCCGAAACAATCGGCCATATTCTGCGGCACCTTGGCCTTCATCGCCTCGAGTGCCGCCGGATCGTCGGCCCAGCGCGAGCCGCGCGGGCGATGGGCGTGGTTCACATGCACGGTCGAGCAGAGATAGTTGTTGAAGGATTGCAGCCGCGCCATTTCGAAGACATCGCCGAGCGGCGCGAGTTTGGCGGCCGGGGCGCTTTCCGCGATGAAGCCGAGGATCGCCGGCGTTTCCGTCAGCACGCCGCGATCGGTGACGAGCGCCGGCACCCGTCCCTTCGGATTGATCTTCAGATAGTCCGGCGAACGCTGCTCGCCATCGCGGAAACTGAGCTTCTTAGTCTCGAAGGCAAGGTCGGATTCTTCCAGGGCAATAAGGCTTGCGAGCGCGCAGGTTCCGGACGCGTAATATAATGTCAGCATGGTTGTCCACTCCCTTTCGGCACGTCTTATAGCGCGGGGATTGGTGCGCCGGAACCGGGGAGATCGATGGTTTGCGGGCGATTGCCGGCGTGCCTTGCTGCCGCCCCTCATCCGGCTGCCGCCACCCCTTCTCCCCGTTCTGACGGGGAGAAGGGGTGTGGGGCACCCGCTTCCTCTATCTCGAGGTTGCGTTTGGCACGTCCCTTCTCCCCGTCAAAACGGGGAGAAGGTCAGGGTGAGAGGCAACACCCCCGCTCTCACCCGCAGCCCGGTACATCCTCCAGCCGGTGCCAGACCGGGATGCCGCGTTCCCTGGCGATGCGCACGTCGTTGTCGGCGCCTTTGGAATCGCCCGGCAGGCGCAGCACGCCCTCGCAGAGCTGCAGCAACCGGCCGGCGACCGGATGGAAGATTTCCTCGTAGAGGGCGTCGCCGACCGATCTGCCGCCGGCGGCGTGCCAGATCGGCAGCGCCACCCATTCGCCGATCATCGGCACATGGCCGGCCTTGAACAAGGCATAAGATGGTTCCTCAAGCCGCTTGAGGTTGGCGGCCATCTTCTCCGGGTCGTCGCCCGTTCCGGACCGATAAGGCCCCGCAATCAAAATCAACATGATCAACTCCATCGCTCCGCTTCTGCGCGAGCACTCCCGGCCTCATGCACGGGATTTCCTGAAAATGCACGATATTTCTTGAATGTCGAGTCATTTCATGCAATATCATGCCATCTCGTGAATTTTCGTGCGGAGAGACAATGCTGACGACGCAGCGCAAGACCCTGATCCTCGACATCTTGCGCCGCGACGGCCAGGTGATCGCCAAGCGTGTCGCCGAGGATTTTTCGCTTTCAGAAGACACGATCCGGCGTGACCTGCGGGAAATGGCGGCGGAGGGGCTCTTGAAACGCGTGCATGGCGGCGCGATGCCGCTTGCGCCCGATCTGCCCGATTTTACCGCGCGGGCCAGCGTCTCGTCCGAGAACAAGGCGCGGCTCGGGGCTAAGGCGGCTGCGATGGTCAAGCCGGGGCAGATGGTCTTCCTCGACGGCGGCACGACGACCGCCGAGATTGCCCGGCATTTGCCGCGCGATATGGCGCTGACAGTTGCCACTCACAGTCCGACGATCGCCGCCGAGCTGGAGCACCATCCGACGGCGGAGGTGATCCTGGCCGGCGGGCGGCTCTACAAACATTCGATGGTGGCAACGGGCGCTGCGGCGATGGCGGCGATTTCGCAGCTTCGCCCCGATCTGTTCTTCCTCGGCGTCACCGCCGCCCACCCCGTGCACGGGCTTTCCACCGGCGATTTCGAGGAAGCGGCGATCAAGCGGCACATCGCTCGCTGCTCGGCCGAAACGCATGTGCTGCTGACGGAGGAGAAGTTCGACCTCGTCTCGCCCTGCCCAGTGCTCGGCATTGCCGAGGTGGCAGGACTGATCGTACCGACGGAGATGACGGCCGAGCGGCTGAAGCCTTATCGCGATCTCAACGGTACAATCACTGCAGCCTAATCATTCGCTAAAAAGTCAGGGCAGGATGTCGTGCGAAAACCGCGAACCGATTTCGGCATCATGCCGAGAAGACGGAGGTCGCTCTGATATCGCCGACATGGATGCCGTTCCAGTTGCGCATCGCGGCTGCGGCAAAGGCCATCAGAGCGGCATGCACCGTCTCTTCCGTCTCGAAGAAGCGGGCGAGCGCGGCCGCCACCATGGCTTCGGCGGCGCGGGTGGCGCCATCCTCACATTTCAGCGCCATGGCGATGCCCTTTTCCGGGATCGCAGCGCAGAAGACACCCTCGGCGCCTGTCTTGACGAAGATGCGTCCGGGGGCGATCTGCATCAGTTTCGTGCAGGCGCGGCCGGAGCCGGCGACATAGAAGGGCTCGGCCATGCAAGCCTCGATCAGGCGGCGGGATGCTTTGGCGCGCACCGGCTCCAGCCCGGTGCCGGTCGCCATCCTGGCAAAGCCTTGCGCCAGGCTGCGCAAAGGCACGGCATAGGTCGGAATGGAGCAGCCGTCGGTGCCGCAGCTCTCGGCGCCGAGCACGGCGCCGGTCAGGCTTGCCATCGCGGCCCGGATCTCGACCTGCAGCGGGTGCTCGTAGCCGACATAACCCTTCGGGTCGATATCCCGGTGACAGCAGGCGCAGATGAAGCCGGCATGTTTTCCGGAACAATTGTTGTGCAGCGCCGTCGGTGCGTCGAGCGTGCGGGCCTGATGGATCAGGACTTTCTGGTTCATCGACCAGTGGGCGCCGCATTCCAGCGCTTCGACATTCCGGCCGGCACGCGACAGCATCGAGGCGGCAAGCGCCACATGTTCGTCCTCGCCATTATGGGAGGCGCAGGCGAGCGCCAGCTCCTTGTCGCCGAAGCCATAGGCATCGGCCGCACCGCTCTCCACCAGCGGCAGCGCCTGCATCGCCTTGCAGGCCGAGCGCGGGAAAACCGCGGCGTCGATGTCGCCCAGCGAAAAGACAAGCCTGCCGTCGCCATCGACGACCGCCACCGCGCCGCGATGACGACTTTCCACGAGCAGGCCACGGGTGACTTCAATGGTTACAGGATTGGTCATGGGCTCTCATCCGGATGCTGGCGGGATGGGCAGGCATAACGCGTCAGGGCGCGAAAGCCAACGGGGTTGGGGCGGCCTGTTTCGCGCGGCAAGTACGTGACGTACGGCGGAGTAGCAAGTGGCTGCGCCAATTCTCCGTCCGGACAGTCGCGCCTTCTGCCGGTCGAGCCCCTACCCTCCGTCATTCCAGGCCTTGAGCCTGGAATCCACCCCCGGGGCTCGACCAAGCAACTCCGTCGGACGGCGATCGCCTCATCGCAATACTCATCACAGAAACTGACGCATGCGATCGAAAACTATCGTTTTCCTGATGTGTGGGATGCAGCTAAGAGTGGTGCGTCAGGAACCGCCCCCATGTCATCCAGCTTTTCCCTCATCCTGCGCGACAACAGGATCCGCATTCCCGCCGTGACGCTCGTCGCGCTTGCCTTTACCTATGCTTCGACCGTGCCTTACCAGTCGATCATCGGGATCAACGAACTCGGCTTGAGCAACGGCGCCTATTCGGCGCTGGTGTTCTTTTCGGCGATCGTCAACGTGGCGACGAGTCTGACGCTCGGCATCTGGTCGGACAGGCTGAAGGAGCGCCGGCCGCTGGTGCTCTCGCTTTCGGTGGCCGGCATGCTCGGCTTCGGATCGATCGCGATCATCCACAGCCCGGCAATCTTCATCTTTTCGACGCTGCTGCTGGTGCCGATGAGCGGCTCCACCTATTCGCTGCTCTTCGCCAGCCTGCGCGCCAGGACCAACCAGATGGAGCGTGGCGAGGGCGCTGCGGTGACGGCAACGGTGCGGGCGCTGTTTTCCGGCTCCTGGGCGCTGGCGCCGGGGCTGATCGGCCTTTATCTCGTCAACTCGCCATCGATGACGCCTGCCTATGGCATCGCGGCGGTCGCCAGCTGCACCTGCTTCTGCCTGTATTTCTTCTTCGCCCCCGGCAACGGCAGCGCCGGCCCTCCCCCGGATCCGGTCGGTTTCCTCGCTTCGCTGAAGCGAATCTTCATGCCCAACGTGCTGATCCGCGTCTTCATCATGGCGCTGCTGTTCGCGCTGCAGCGGCTGAACGGCATGCTTCTGCCGCTGATCATCACCCGTGCGGCGGGCGGAAACGTCGCCGACGTCGGTTTCATCGCCGGGCTGACGGCGCTTCTCGAAATGCCGTTCATGATGATGTGGGGCGTGGCGCAGCGGCGCTTCCGCACCGCGCATGTGCTCGCCCTCGGCGCGCTGATCTACTGCGCCTATCTGCTGCTGCTCGGATTTGCGTCCGCGCCCTGGCACATCTATGCGCTGCTGCTCGTCAACGCCTGCGGCGCGGCGGCAATCCTCAGCGTGCCGATCACCTATCTGCAGGACCTGATCGCCGACCGGCCGGGGCTCGGAACCTCGCTGCTCTCGCTCAACACCTTCATCGGCACCGGCATCGCCGCCGGGCTCTTCGCCTTCGGAACATCGCTCACCGATTATTCCGGCACCGCCTTCGTCGGTGCCGGCGCGGGTCTGGCGGCGATTGGGGCGTTGCTCCATCTGGAAAGCAGCAGGCGGCAGGCGCGGCAGCCGGCCTGATTGCAGGCGGCGCAGGGCACACGACCGGTTCAATCGCCGCGCCTCAATCTAACGCGCCATGATGCGGTGGGCGCAGCGGCGGGCGCCGGCAAGGTTATCTTCGCCGCGCTCGACGTCGGTGCCGAGGGCGGCGCGGAGGGTTTCGAGTTCGGAGCGGCAGAAGCCGCGCAGGCGGTGACCGCCGCGCAGATCGGACAGTGATTTTCAACCAGCATGAAGGAGCCGTCCGCCTCCCGCCAACTGTCGGCCATGTAACCCTCACGGGTGCGGATCGCAGCCAGGCCCTCGGCACGAGCGGCAAGCTCGCCGGCGTTTTCGAGCTCGTGGCGATAGCGCTGCAGCGTCTCGGTTTCGCGGGCGGAGATGACGGCGTCGAGCGCTCCCGCCCCAAGCTGGTCGACGAGGGTGCCGAGGAGAACGGCCCTCGGCAGCTCGTTCAGCGGCCGACAAGCCTATCTGGCGATCGTCGCCGGCGCGCTGATCGAGACGGCGGCGACCGGTTCGCTGGCCCTGTTTCTCGCCAAGGACAATCCGCAGGGGGATTTGCCGCTCATCATGCCGGCGGCGGCCGCCATGTTCATGATGGGCTTCGGCCTCGGTCTCGGCTGGGCGCATCTCGTCGCCGTGGTGCTGAAGCTCGTCGCCAGCAACGAACAGGACAAGGCCTCGGCGGCAATCCCGACGATGAGCTCGCTCGGCGGGGCATTCGGTGCCGCCTTTGCCGGGCTCATCGCCAATGGCGCCGGCCTCGTCGAACCGGGCGGTGTGCCAGGAGCACTGTTGGCGGCGCATTGGCTTTATCTGCTGATGGCGCTGCCGGGCATCATCGCGATTGCGACGGCGATAACCCTGAGAGACAGGTGAATTGAAAAGGCGCCTCGGTTTCGGGGCGCCTTTTCACGACTGAATGATTTCCGTGCTCTCAGGCGACGTTGCGCTCCGGTTCCGGCTCCTGCTGGACAACCTCCTGCTTCACGCCGAGATAGAGGACGGAGCCGCGGCCGATGCCATAGGTATCGCAAACGTCGGGCGTCAGGAAATCGGTGACCGGAATCTGCTGGACCGCCAAACCGGCGCGCCGGATCACGTCGATGAAGCCGGACCTCGAGAAGATGCGCACATGGTCATCCTGGCCGAAATGCGCCCAGCGGCCTTCCGGCGTCGTCACCTCGGGATTTTCATAGGTGTCTTCGATCGACAGGCAGATGGGCGCCATCAGGATGGCGACGCTGTCCTGCTTGAGAACACGCCGGATTTCTGCGGTGGCACGCACCGGATCGTCGACATGTTCGAGCACATGAGAGCAAAGCACGAAGTCGAAGCTCTCATCGGCATAGGGCAGGTTATGGATATCAGCCTTGTCGTCTGCCTCCGGCATATGCATGTCGCAGCTGCGGTAGAAGACGTGCGGGTGGCTTTTGAGCCAGAAGCTCAAGGCCCGGCCCGGCGCAATATCCAGGAAGCGCACGGCCTTTGCCTGGTCGAGCCGCTGGAACACCGGCGTCAGGAACAGCGCGTAAAGCCTGTCGCGATCGGTCGAATGACAATTGGGGCAGCTATAGGCCTGATGGTTGATCGTCTCGAATTCATCGATGCGATAGGGAAAGCCATGTTCGACCGCCTTGTCGATGTAGTAGCGCGGAAGCGGTACGAAAAGCGGAATTCTGCTGCGGCAGATGGGGCAGGCGTGGAATAGAGCCATTGTATTCCTCGTAGGGACCTTACAACGCGCAAGCAACGCCACATCGGGATGCGCAGTTTCGGGGCCAAGTTTCGATCAGACGACTGTTCAACGACCCCGGAGACTCACAGACAGCCAGGATCAACTTCACCTTGCGCACGAATGCTGGTCCGAAGCTGACCTCAAACGGTGAGCATGACCTTGCCGACATGGCTGCCGCCCTCCAGCAGCCGGTGCGCCTCGACGACGTCCTCAAAGGCGAAGACCTTGTGGATGACCGGGGCGACCGTGCCGGCCTCAAGCAGCGGCCAGACCTCGGAGAGTAGATCATCGCGGATGGCACGTTTCTCCTCGGCCGTGCGCGGGCGCATGGTGGAGCCGGTGACCGTCAGGCGCTTGACCATGATCGGAGAGAGATTGACCTTTTCGGCGACGGCCCCGCCGAGGAAGGCGATGATCGACAGGCAGCCGTCCTTAGCAAGCGAGGCGATGTTGCGATCGAAATAGGCGGCACCGATCATATCGAGGATGATATCGACGCCCTCGCCGGTTTCGGCCTTGATCACCGCGGCGAAATCCTCGCTCCTATAATTGATCCCTCGTTTGGCGCCGAGCTTTTCGCAGGCCTCGCATTTTTCCATCGAGCCGGCCGTGGCATAGACCTCGGCGCCGAAGGCGCGGGCGAGCTGGATCGCAGTTGTGCCGATACCGCTCGTGCCGCCATGGATCAGCACGCTCTCGCCTTCCGTCAGTCCGGCCATCTGGAAGAGATTGGCCCAGACGGTGAAGAAGGTTTCGGGAAGCGCCGCGGCTCTTACAGCATCGTATCCCTTGGGAAAAGGCAGGATCTGGCCTGATGGCAGGAGGCAATATTCGGCATAGGCGCCGCCATTGGCGAGGCCGCAGACCTTGTCGCCGACGGCATAGCCGCTGACGCCAGGCCCGACCTCGACGATTTCACCGGAGAGTTCCAGCCCGAGAATCGGGCTCGCATCCTGGGGCGGGGGATAGCTGCCCTGACGCTGGGCAATGTCGGGACGGTTGACGCCGATCGCCTCTGCGCGCACGAGGACCTCGCCTTCACCGGCGACCGGCAGCGGACGCTTGCCGATCACCATCACATCCGGTCCGCCGAAGGACTTGAGATCAACGAAACGCATTTCCTGAGGCAATGACATGGCGCTACCCTCCTGATCCCGAAGGTTCGGAATAGATCAGCCCGGCCGGCTTGGGAAGGCTGCAAGCGGCAAGGGCGTCAATTCGCCTCGCCCAGGAAATGGAAGGCAAGGCCCTCATCGCTCTCCTTGGCGGCCGACTTGATGACGGCGATCTCGGCGCTGACGCGGTTGATATCGTCGATGACGAGGCCTTCCGGCAGTTCGAGAACGCCGATCGAGCAGCGCATCAGCGGGAACAGGGCCTCGGTGCCGGTGCGGTCGTGGCCGAGGATGCGGCCGGCGGCGCGGTGCTCGTCGGAATAAAGATCGAGCACGTCGTCGTGGAAATCGCTGATCAGCCGGTCGAGGATCTCGGTCAGCTCCTCCTTCGTCCAGCCGACGACGCCGATGAAAAAATCATCGCCGCCGACATGGCCGAGGAAATGGCGCTCGGCGAAGAAATAGCGGCGCATCAGCGCGGCAAAGAGCGAGATCGCATGATCGCCGAGATGGAAGCCGTAGGCATCGTTGAACGGCTTGAAGTTGTCGAAGTCGCAATAGCAGAAATGGCGGACCTCATCGCCGTCGCGGCCGGACTGGCGCATGAAGTCGCGGATGGCGCGATTGCCCGGGAGGCCGGTCAGAGGGTTCTGGTCCTGGGCGGTCTTCAGCTGTTTCTCGTTGATGACCTTGATCAGTGAAGCGGCGGAAACAACGCCGGCATAACGCATATTGTCGGTCAGGATCAGGCAGTTGCTGCCCTCCATATTGGCGAAGATCGCCATCAGCTGCTCGGCATCGCTGTCGAGGCCAACGATCGGCGCCATCTCGACGAAATGCGAGATGCTGCGCTCATACATCTTGTTCTTCAGGAGGTCACGGCCAAAGGGCTGATAAATATACTCTTTGAGGTGCTGCTCGTGGATGATGCCGCGCGGTTCGCTATTGGCGTTGAGGACGGGAAAAAAGGCCTGGCGCGGATTGCGGCGGAAGAGCTCGAAGACGCTGTCGATGCTGTCGTTTTCGTAGACCGTCGGCAAGAGCTCGATCTGCTTGCGGATGAGGATTTCGTCGAGCGACTGGCTCGCCCGCTTGCTCTTACCGAGTTCCTGCAGATGCGGGAAGGACGGCGCCAGCTCCGACATGTGCGTGGTCGGCCGGGAAATGAACCATCCTTGGACGAGATCGACGCCATATTCGCGGCAGGCGATGAATTCGGCCTCGGTCTCGATGCCTTCGGCCACGACGCGCGTGCCAAGCACATGGGCGATGTTGACGATGCTCTTCAGCAGATGACGCTTGCGGGCGCTGCGGTCGATCTCGGCGACGAAATGGCGGTCGATCTTCAGATAGTCGACGGCATAATCGCAAAGCAGTTTCATCTCGCCGTGACCGACGCCGAAATCGTCGATCGCCAGCTTGAAGCCGGCCCGCCGCAACTTTGAAACCAGGGCGGCGAATTCCGGCACGCTGGTATTGTCGAAGCGCTCGGAGAATTCGAAACAGATGGAGGACGGCGGAATATTCGCCGTTCGCAAATGTTGCAGCAGGCTCTCCACCAGGCGCTCGCCATCGGGGATCAGCCGGACGTCAAGATTGAGGAACAGCGTCGAGGTGGAGAAATTCGACAGCGTCGCGAACTTGGCGAGCGCGCGGCTGGCAACCATCTGTTCGAGCTGCAGCAGCTGACAGGTCCGATGCGCCTCGTCGAGAATATCGGCCGGCTTGTCGTAGCCGATGCGTTCCTGGCCGCGCATGAGGGACTCGTAACCGAACACCGTACCGGTGCCGGCTTCGACGATCGGCTGGAAGGCGTTTTCGACCACGAGCTTGGCAAGGGTTACAATCTGATCGCTCGCATAACGACGCAGCACGCCAGGCTCGACGGCGCCAGCCAAAGATATTGCAGTGTTCATTGTGGGCCGATCTCCACTGCGACTTGTTCTTCTTGGTCAGGAACCTGCCGCAGAAGGATCAACGAACCCTTTCGCCAATATGAAAGTTTTGTGAAAGACGCGGCTCGCCGGCACGCGTTGCGCGTGAATTCGAATTCCCCATTACAAGCATTGGCTTATTCAGGCGGAGCGACTGCGCTGCGCCTCATGATCGGCAAACATGTCGGCGACGCATCTGCCGCCGGAGGCGACGCTCTCGTCGTCGAGGAGATCTGCCTTGATTTCGCCGAGCTTGCGGGCGGTATCCCAGAGGCGCAGCGCCTCGCGGACGACCTCACTGCTCGAGGCGTAACCACCCGTGTCGACGGCGGCACGGATGCCCGCTGCCTGTTGCGGAGAGATGGAAACGGTGACCATCGGCATGGACTTCCTCCCTTTTTTCTTCAGGCAGTACCCTGCCTTTGGGGGACGCATGACCATTTTCGGCATTCCAGGCGCTTGCGCCGGTGCCATTGGTGCATTCGCACCGGAAGCATCCGGAGATGCCGGACGGCTCTAATCCCTAAAGTCTAATCCCCCGCCATTCCCTTGTCAAAAAAGAAAAGGCCCATCGCCGTTCAACTGCGCAGGCCAAGGCCGAAGGCGATCATCGTCCATCCCTGGACGATCAGGTCGACGGCCAGGAAGAGGCCAAGGACCCAGAGGCTGTTCACCGGCCAGCCCAGCGCGATGACAAACCCGGCAAGCGCCGTTATGACACCGCTGATAGCGATCCAGCGCCAACCCTTGAGCGGTCGCATGCGCATCCCGACCCAGAGACGGAATAGGCCGGCCACGAGCAGCGCAATGGAAAGAAACAGGGTCAAGGCCGCCGAGGTGAAAATGGGATTGACGAAGGCGCAGATGCCGGCAAGCACGTAAAGCACGCCGCTCAAAGCCCAGAAGAGCACCTGATCCCAGCGGCGCAGCTGAAAAGCGTGGACGAGATAGATGACGCCGCCGGCCAGCATGAGCATGCCGACGTAAAAGACCGAAGCAACGGTCGCCATCAACAGATTGCTGAGAGCGATGAGGCCGCAGATAAGAAGCAGGACCCCGAGGCCGAGGAACCATGCCCATTTCGATCGCAGCGAGGATTCGGGCATATCATTGAAGACGCTGGTCATAGCACACCTCCTGATCATTTGAATATGTTGCCCCAGTTCTTCCGGAAAAGATGTGAGCCAAATCAATTCGCTTAAGATTTTTGTTGATTGATCAGTCAATCAAAAATAAGATGGGCCTCGTTTTCAGGAGGTAGCGGGCGTGCCCAAGGTCGGGATGGAGCCGGTGCGCCGCAAGGCGCTTGTCGATGCGGCGCTGCGGGTGATCGGCGATCACGGCTCGCTCGCCGTGACCATGTCCGATATCGCCCGCCAGGCCGGCGTCTCGCCGGCGCTTGCCCATCATTATTTCGGCAGCAAGGAGCAATTGCTGATCGAGACGATCCGCTCGCTGCTCCGGCAGCTGCGCCGCGATACGGTGGCGGCGCTGAAGGAGGCGCGCACGCCGCGTGAGCGGCTTTCGGCCGTCATCCGCGTCAGCTTCCATGCCGACCAGTTCGCGCCCGATACAATTGCCGCCTGGCTTGCCTTTTACGCCGAAGCGCAGCGTTCGGAGGAGACGCGCCGCTTCCTGGTGATCTATGCCCGCAGGCTGCGCTCCAACCTGCTCGCCGATCTCAAGGCGCTGCTGCCAGCCGACGCCGCAGAACGCATCGCCGAGGGCGCTGCGGCGATGATCGACGGGCTTTATATCAGGCAAAGTCTGAAATCGGCGCCGATCGGAATCGAAGCCTCGATCGCGCTGACGGAAGACTATCTGAACGCGCTGCTCGCCGCCACCTCCCCTTCTGCCCAGGGGAAAAGAAACGACCACATCGAACGCCCCAAGGACAAGTGACATGAAAGCCCAGCCAAAAGCCTCGCACTTCATCGATGGCGAATATGTCGAGGATAGCGATGGCACTGTCATCGAGAGCCTTTATCCTGCCACCGGCGAGGTGATCGCGCGGCTGCATGCGGCAACGCCTGCGATCGTCGAACAGGCTATCGCGGCGGCCAAACGCGCCCAGCCGGAATGGGCGGCAATGAGCCCGATGGCGCGTGGCCGCATCTTGAAGCGCGCCGCCGAGATCATGCGCGAGCGCAACCGCGAGCTTTCCGAACTGGAAACGCTCGATACCGGCAAGCCGATCCAGGAGACGATCGTCGCCGACCCGACGTCGGGCGCAGACGCCTTCGAATTCTTCGGCGGCGTCGCGCCGGCCGGGCTCAACGGCTCTCATATCCCGCTCGGCCAGGATTTTGCCTATACCAAGCGTGTCCCCCTCGGCGTCTGCGTCGGCATCGGCGCCTGGAACTATCCGCAGCAGATCGCCTGCTGGAAAGCGGCCCCGGCGCTGATCTCAGGCAATGCCATGGTATTCAAGCCGTCGGAAAACACGCCGCTCGGCGCCCTGAAGATCGCCGAGATCCTGCACGAGGCGGGGCTGCCGAAGGGGCTCTTCAACGTCATCCAGGGCGACCGCGAGACCGGGCCGCTGCTCGTCAACCATACCGACGTCGCCAAGGTGTCGCTGACCGGATCGGTGCCAACAGGGCGCCGGGTGGCAGCGGCTGCGGCCGGCAGCCTCAAGCATGTGACCATGGAACTCGGCGGCAAGTCGCCGCTCATCGTTTTCGACGACGCCGATCTCGACTCGGCGGTCGGCGGCGCCATGCTCGGCAATTTCTATTCGACCGGCCAGGTCTGCTCGAACGGCACCCGCGTCTTCGTGCAGAAGGGGATCAAGACGGAGTTCCTGAAGCGGCTGAAGGCGCGCACCGAGGCGATGATGATCGGCGACCCGATGGATGAGGCGACGCAGATCGGCCCGATGGTTTCCTGGGCGCAGCGCGAGAAAGTGATCGCCTATATCGAAAAGGGCAAGGCCGAAGGCGCAAGCCTGATTGCCGGCGGCGGCATTCCGAACAATGTCTCGGGCGAAGGTTATTACGTGCAGCCGACGGTCTTTGCCGATGTCACCGACGACATGACGATCGCCCGCGAGGAGATCTTCGGGCCTGTCATGTCGGTGCTCGATTTCGACGATGAGGACGAGGTGATCGGCCGCGCCAATGCCAGCGAATTCGGCCTCTCCGGCGGCGTCTTCACCGCCGACCTCACCCGCGCCCACCGCGTCGTCGACCGGCTGGAGGCCGGCACGCTGTGGATCAACACCTATAATCTCTGCCCGGTCGAGATCCCCTTCGGCGGCTCGAAACAATCGGGCTTCGGCCGCGAGAATTCGCTGGCGGCGCTGGAGCATTATTCCGAGCTGAAGACGGTTTACGTCGGCATGGGGCCGGTGGCGGCGCCTTATTGAAGACATCTGTCCACGCCCTTGCCCTTGCCCCTCACCTAACCCTCTCCCCGCACGCGGGGAGAGGCGACGTGCCCAAAGCAACGTCGAAGATAGGGGAAGCCAGTGCGGCATATCCCCTTCGCCCCGTTTACGGGGAGAAGGTGCCGGCAGGCGGATGAGGGGCCGGCTCTGAGAAAACAAGAAGCAGCCAGATCACGGCAGCTCAAGGAAAACAAGAAGATGCAACAAGCAGATTTCGTCATCATCGGCTCCGGCTCGGCCGGCTCGGCGCTGGCCTATCGCCTCTCCGAAGACGGCAAGAACAGCGTCCTCGTCATCGAGGCGGGCGGCAGCGATTTCGGGCCGTTCATTCAGATGCCGGCAGCGCTTGCCTGGCCGATGAGCATGAAGCGCTATAATTGGGGCTATCTCTCCGAGCCGGAGCCGAACCTCAACAACCGCCGCATCACCGCGCCGCGCGGCAAGGTGATCGGCGGCTCGTCATCGATCAACGGCATGGTCTATGTGCGCGGCCATGCCGAGGACTTCAACCGCTGGGAAGAGCTCGGTGCTAGCGGCTGGGCCTATGCCGACGTTCTCCCCTATTTCAAGCGGATGGAACATTCGCATGGCGGCGAAGAGGGCTGGCGCGGCACCAACGGGCCGCTGCATGTGCAGCGCGGCGGCTTCACCAATCCGCTGTTCCGGGCCTTCGTCGAGGCCGGCAAGCAGGCGGGCTTCGAGACGACCGAGGATTACAACGGCAGCAAGCAGGAAGGCTTCGGACTGATGGAGCAGACCATCTTTGCCGGGCGCCGCTGGTCTGCCGCCAATGCCTATCTGAAACCGGCGCTGAAGCGCGACAATGTCGGGATCGTCTACGGTATGGCGCGCCGGATCGTCATCGAGAACGGGCGCGCGACCGGCGTCGAAATCGAACGCGGCGGCAGGACAGAGGTGGTGAAGGCGAACCGCGAGGTGATCGTCTCGGCCTCCTCTTTCAATTCGCCGAAGCTCCTGATGCTGTCCGGCATCGGCCCGGGCGAGCATCTGAAGGAAATGGGCATCGAGGTGAAGGCCGACCGCCCTGGTGTCGGCGCCAACCTGCAGGACCATATGGAATTCTATTTCCAGCAGGTCAGCACCAAGCCGGTGTCGCTCTATTCCTGGCTGCCCTGGTTCTGGCAGGGGGTGGCGGGCGCGCAATGGCTCTTGTCGAAGGGCGGGCTCGGCGCTTCCAACCAGTTCGAAGCCTGCGCCTTCCTGCGCTCGGCACCCGGGCTGAAGCAGCCGGACATTCAATATCATTTCCTGCCGGTGGCGATCAGCTATGACGGCAAGGCGGCGGCGAAAAGCCACGGTTTCCAGGTGCATGTCGGCTACAACCTGTCGAAATCGCGCGGCAACGTGACGCTGCGCTCGCCCGACCCCAAGGCCGAGCCGGTGCTGCGCTTCAACTATATGAGCCATCCCGAGGATTGGGAGAAATTCCGCCACTGCGTGCGACTGACCCGCGAGATCTTCGGGCAGGCGGCCTTCGACGCCTATCGCGGCCCGGAGATCCAGCCGGGTGAAGGCGTACAAAGCGACGAAGAGATCGACGCCTTCCTGCGCGAACATCTGGAAAGCGCCTATCACCCCTGCGGGACCTGCAAGATGGGCGCCAAGGACGATCCGATGGCGGTGGTCGATCCGCAGACGCGGGTGATCGGCGTCGATGGACTGCGCGTCGCCGACAGCTCGATCTTCCCGCACGTCACCTACGGCAACCTGAACGGCCCCTCGATCATGACCGGCGAGAAGGCCGCCGACCACATCCTCGGCAAGCAGCCGCTGGCGCGCTCGAACCAGGAGCCCTGGGTCAATCCGAGGGCGGCGGTCAGCGATCGGTGATGGCGGAACCTGATCAAGCCTCCGTTGTCAGATCAGGCGGCACCTTGTAGGCTCGGGCGACAGCTTGGAGATTGGCACCATGGCGCTCAAGCGGATGGACAATGTCGGGATCGTCGTCGAAGACCTCGCAGCGGCGATTGATTTCTTTCGCGAACTCGGCCTCGAACTCGAAGGGCAGGCGACGATCGAAGGCGAATGGGCCGGACGTGTCACAGGGCTGGGCGATCAGCATGTCGAGATCGCCATGCTGCGCACGCCGGATGGACACAGCCGGCTCGAGCTCTCCCGCTTTATCAAGCCGGATGTCGTCGCAGATCACCGCAACGCCCCGGTCAATGCCCTCGGCTATCTCCGCGCCATGTTCACCGTCGACGACATCGACGAGACGCTCGAAAGGCTCCGCAGCCGCGGCGCAGAACTCGTCGGCGACGTCGTGCGGTATAAGGATGCCTATCGGCTCTGCTACATCCGTGGTCCTGAAGGGCTGCTCATCGGACTTGCCCAGGAACTCGGCTGAGCGCATCAGGGCCTGTCAGAGCGAGAGAAATACTGATGCAGGCAGAAGAAATCGCTCGCTCAGCGCGCGCGCCTGCCTAAGATTGATTTGCCGTTTCCCGCTGAGAATCTCGGAGACAACAGACTGAGCGCCGACTTCCGGCACCTCGGACTGGCTGAGACCCCGCTCCTCCATTATATAACGAAGGGCATCGGCTCCGGTCACGGGGGGCATCGGCCGGTTCTGCTCGTCATAGGCCTCAACAAGGTCCGCCATGCGAGACGCAAGCAAGGCCAACGGATGATCGTCATCGTCACCCACTTCGGCGAGAATCTCATCAAGCTGCCCCACCAGACGATCATACTCGGCCTCATTGGCCGGCATAGCAAGAAGAGGAGCCACATGTGTCCAGTGCTCGCTTACGAGTTTTACAAGTGCGCTCATCGGCCTAACCCTTCCATACTCCGTTGTCATATTCCGCGTGATCCATAATCCGCTGAATATAGACTTTCTTGAATTTGTAATGCACCAACGCGATCAGGCGGATCTTATTGCCACCAATGTCGAATACGTGATGCTGTCCGACTTTATCTGTTGCCGGAAACAATGATTTCATGTCGGCGAAGTCTGTCGGCTCCGCCGATTTCATCAGTCGATACCAAGTATCCAGAGCATTGGCCGCTTGAGGCCATCGGTCTTTCGCCTCCCAGATCTTTTTCTGTGTGATGACGTGCATAGACCGAAATAGCGTCCATCTCATTTTGCTATGTCAAATGTAGCGCAATCGCACTACTATAGCAAGTTGCTATAAAACTGTTTCACGCATGGCGGTTCGATGATCGGCTACATCACCTCGCGGCTCGTGTGGCGCGAGCCGCTCTATCACGGTCTCTCGCGCATCTTCATCGCCGCCTCGATCAGAGCCAAGTGCGCCAGCGAACTGCAGGAAAGCTGATCGTGCCACCAGAGGCGTGACTGCATCGATTGCGGTCACTCGGCAGGACGGTTTGTCGGGCTCTCCGGCTCTGCTGCGAACTCCGAAATGACGAAGGAGATGATGCTTCGCACGCGTGGAGTCATGCGCCGATCCCGGTGATAGACGAGCGACATAGGCCGCTCACGCAGATGCCAATCGGGGAAGAGCTGGACAAGAAGGCCGGCCCGGATATCCGAAGCCAGCAGGATGGCTGGCTGCATGACGATACCCAAACCGGCACGAGCGGCCATGCGCACGGCTTGGCCGCTGTTGACGCTGATCGGCAGTCTGGGCACGACCTCGACCTCCTCCTTGCCTTTCGAAAGCCTCCACGGCGAGCGTACTGCCGGGGTAAAGCCGATGGTCTCGTGGCCGGAAAGCGCGCTTGGATGGGCAGGATTTCCATGTCGAGCGAGGTAATCCGGTGACGCGCAAATCATCATTCGATAGGGAGCCAGCCGACGCGCGATGAGGCGGCTGTCGGGCAGGTCTCCGATGCGGATCGCGATGTCAAAACCTTCGTCGACGATATCGACGTTGCGGTCGGTCAAGGTGATATCCAGCATCACTTCAGGGGCGATCTTTCGATAGCGCGGTAAAGCCGGCATCAACACCTCCGCCCCGAAAGTCGTCGGCGCCGTGACCTTCAAGAGACCACGCGGCTTCGTCTGTGATGCCTCGGCGTCCTGATCCGCAATGGCCACGCGCTCCAGAATGTCCCGGCACTGCTCGAGGTAGCTCTTGCCGAAATCTGTCAGGCTCTGCCGGCGCGTGGTTCTGTTGAGGAGGCGGGTACCGAGCCGTTCCTCCAATGCGGCCACGTGTTGCCCGACCATTGCCGGCGATATGCCGAGCTTGCCCGATGCTGCGCTCATCGAGCCTTCCTGCACCGTTGTTACAAACACCTGCATCGAGCGAAAGAGACCCATTCGATAGTCCTGCTTTTAAATGATTGCGTATTTTCTCCAATTATCATGAGGCAATGCTCGAATTACAACCGCCTCGATGCAATCATCCAAGGAGCAAGACATGATGCAAACCCGGTTCATCGGCAAAACGGTTCTCATTACAGGTGCTGGAACGGGGATGGGGCGGGCTGCCGCCCTTCGCCTGGCAGCGGAAGGAGCCCAACTCGTCCTCGTCGGACGCCGCCCCGAGCCGATCGATCGACTGCTGTCGGAGATCGAGGCATCGGGCGGTGCGGCCATCGCAACTGCCGGGGATATCGCCGACAATGAAGCAGTCGCGGCGATTGTCGATAAGACGATCGCACGCTTCGGACGGCTGGATGCGGTCTTCGCCAATGCCGGAGTTCTCGGCGAATTCAAACCATTGGCGGTGACTGATGCAGACGATCTCGACGCGCTGATCGACACCAATCTCAAGGGCACCTTCTTCACGATCAAACACTGCCTGCCCGTCCTGCAAGGCGGCAGCATTCTCATCAACGCTTCGTGGACAGCTGCCGGGGTAATGCCGGGCGCGGGGGCCTATGCCAGCACAAAGGGGGCGTTGCTCGCGATGATGCGAACCCTGGCAGTGGAGCAAGGCGCTCGCAACATCCGGATCAATGCCATCAATCCCGGGATTATTCTCACACCGATGGCGGATGATGTTATCGATCCGGCGTTTGCCGCAAGGCTAGCCGCCCACACACCGCTTCGGCGAAATGGAACGTCAGAGGATATCGCAGGTACCGTCGCTTGGTTGCTTTCCCATGATTCCGACTTCGTCACTGGGCAAGAAATCACCGTCGATGGCGGCTATACGATTGGAGGTCTCCGCCCATAGGTGGAGATACCTGCCTCGCTTGCGCGCAACAGACGCGCGGCAGCACCGGGGAAAGCCGGCGGATAGCAGGTCAGGCAAGCAGGCGGGTGACTTCGGCGCCATGCCCCGGGCCGACGGCATCGGCGATGGTCGTCGAGAACAGCACCTTGCGGGTGGCGTCGGCGACCTTGGCGAACACGTGGCGGATTTCGCACGTCTGTTCGCCGTCGCAATCGTCGCATTTGCGGTAGGCGGTGATCGACAGGCACGGCAGCGGCGCGATCGGTCCGTCGATGATGCGCAGGATTTCGCCGAAGGTGATCGTGTGGGCGGGCTTCAGCAGGAGATAACCGCCCTGCTTGCCGCGGCGGCTGACGACGATGCCGTGATGTTTCAGGTCGAGCAGGATCTGTTCGAGGAACTTTTTCGGGATCTTCTGCTGGGCGGCGATATCGGAAATCATCACCGGTTCGTCGGCATGGGCATCCGCCAGAACCGTCAGCGCCCGCAGCGCATATTTCGCCTTTTGCGTAATCATCTCAGACCGTCGACACACACACAGGCGGCGCGAATTGCCGCGCCGCTTCACGAGTACATTCGCCTCTATGGCACAACCAGCATGAACGGAATTTGAACGCGCCGGCTGAAAGCCTTGAGGGACAAGTATTTTTGGCCTTGCTCTTCACGCTGGCCAAGCCCTTGCAAACTACGCCAAATCAGCGCCTTCCGCACCATTTTCAGCATCACTTCAGATTTCCGGTTGACAGGCTGCGTGTAAGCCTACTAATTTTATAGACATTGAGGCTGTCGGCGCGGGTTTTTCCCCGCGGGCGGCTGCTTTTCTGCATTGCGGCAGCTTCGGAGAGATATTTGCTCCTGTGGCCGCAGCTTTCGAAATCCCTTTTTCTGTCCGATCCAGGCTTGAACTGCGATACTCCGGTCAACTAAGGACAGGGTTCTCATGACTGTTATCAATCCGAATGCAGAAGCCGAGGCGCTGAACGACAAGCTGGCAGGCCTCGACCTCGCCGGACGTCTGTCGCTGGTGGCAGGCCTTGGCGGCCGCGTGGTGTTCACCACCTCGCTCGGCATCGAAGACCAGGTGATCACCGCCGAAATCGGCACGCACCGCCTGCCGATCGACATCGCGACGCTGGAAACCGGCCGCCTGTTTGCCGAGACGCTGGCGCTGATCGACGAAACGGAAGCCCAGTACGACATCCATATCCAGCGCTTTTCGCCCGAGAAGGCCGATATCGACGCCTATGCCGCGCAATACGGCCTCAATGGTTTCTACGAGAGCGTCGAAGCCAGGCATGCCTGTTGCGGCGTGCGCAAGCTGAAGCCGCTTGCGCGTGCGCTCGAAGGGGCGACGATCTGGATCACCGGCCTGCGGCGCGGCCAGTCGGTCAACCGCGCCGAAACGCCCTTTGCCGAATATGACGCCGAACGGCACCTGCTGAAGGTCAATCCGCTCGCCGACTGGGACATCGAGGCGATCAAGGCCTTCGTTTCCGAAAACGGCGTGCCGGTCAATCCGCTGCATGCCCGCGGCTACCCCTCGATCGGCTGCGAGCCCTGCACAAGGGCGATCAAGCCCGGCGAGCCGGAACGCGCCGGCCGCTGGTGGTGGGAGCAGGACGAGACACGCGAATGCGGCCTGCATGTCGCCGAAGAGGCCTCAGCGATCGTCGCACAATAATCACCTTCCCGGCTTACCGGATCAGGGCGCGGCGGTCGCCGCAGCCTTGGGGGAAGCGAGCTTCCCCGGGGAGAGCCACAATCGACAAAAGCTTGCGGGCAGCCGCAAGGACCGACAGTCTGGAGTAAGACATGCCCGATAGCCGTCCGGATACGGAACTCAGCAATCCGCAGAGCGCCAAGGCGCCGCTCGACCCGCATCTGAAGGCGCTGGAAAACGAATCCATCCATATCTTCCGCGAGGTTGCGGCCGAATTCGAGCGCCCCGTCATGCTCTATTCGATCGGCAAGGATTCCTCGGTGCTGCTGCACCTGGCGCGCAAGGCCTTCTATCCCGGCCGCGTGCCCTTCCCGCTCCTGCACGTCAACACCGGCTGGAAATTCCGGGAGATGATCGCCTTCCGCGACGAGACCGCGAAGAAGTACGATCTCGATCTGATCGAGCACATCAATCCGCGCGGTGCGGCCGAAAACATCACGCCCTTCACCCATGGTTCGGCCGCCTTCACCGACATCATGAAGACCGAGAGCCTGCGCCAGGCGCTCGATGCCGGCCAGTTCGACGCCGCTTTCGGCGGCGCGCGCCGCGACGAGGAAGCCAGCCGCGCCAAGGAGCGCATCTATTCCTTCCGCACGCCCGACCATCGCTGGGATCCGCGCAACCAGCGGCCGGAGCTCTGGAACATCTATAACGGCATGATCCGCAAGGGCGAAAGCGTGCGCGCCTTCCCGTTGTCGAACTGGACCGAGGTGGATATCTGGCGCTACATCCAGGCAGAGGATATTCCGCTCGTTCCGCTCTACTACGCCAAGAAGCGCAAGTTCGTCGAGCGTGACGGCATGATGATCCTGGCCGAGGATCCGCGGCTCGAACTTTTGCCCGGCGAAGTGCGCCAGGAAGGCATGATCCGTTTCCGCACGCTCGGCGACTTCCCGCTGACCGGCGCCATCCGCTCTGAGGCGACCACGCTGGAAGAGGTGATTGCCGAACTCGAAATCGCAACGGTGTCCGAACGCCAGGGCCGCGCCATCGACCGCGACCAGTCCGGCTCCATGGAAAAGAAGAAGCGTGAAGGATATTTCTGAGATGACCGCAGTCCAAACCGCCGTCTCGGCCGCAACCGTCGCCAGCCTGCCCGCCGCCGAGCCGCAGAAGGCCCAGCGCGACTCGCGCCCGCTGCGCTTGATCACCTGCGGCAGCGTCGATGACGGCAAGTCGACGCTGATCGGCCGCCTGCTCTGGGACACCAAGGCCGTCAAGGAAGACCAGGCCGCCACGCTGCAGCGCGATTCCACCGGCAAGCAGAACGACCTCGGCCTGCCCGACTTCGCGCTGCTGCTCGACGGCCTGCAGGCCGAACGCGAACAGGGCATCACCATCGATGTCGCCTATCGCTACTTCTCGACCGACAAGCGCTCCTTCATCGTCGCCGACACGCCCGGCCACGAGCAATATACCCGCAATATGGCGACCGGCGCCTCGACCGCCGACCTCGCCATCCTGCTCGTCGATGCGCGTCTCGGCATTCTCGAACAGACGCGCCGCCATGCGACGATCGCCTCGCTGCTCGGCATCAGGCAGTTCGTGCTCGCCGTCAACAAGATCGACCTGACGGGCTATGACCGCGCCGGCTTCGAGAAGATCAGCCACGAATTCCGGGAATTCGCCCTGTCGCTCGGCGTCAAGCAGATCACCGCGATACCGATGTCGGCGCTGAAGGGCGAGAACGTCGTCTATTCCGGCCAGGCCGCCATGCCCTGGTACAGCGGCCCGACGCTGGTGGAGACGCTGGAACTTGCCACCGTGCGCTCGTCGCAGACGGTCGGCTTCCGCCTGTCGGTGCAGCGCGTCTCGCGCCCGGGCGAAAGCTTCCGCGGCTATCAGGGCACGGTTGCCGGCGGCTCCGTCAAGCCGGGCGACAGCGTCATGATCCTGCCGTCCGGCATGGTCGCCAACGTCTCCAAGATCGTCACCTTCGATCTCGTGCGCAATGCCGCCGTCGCCGGCGACGCGATCACGCTGGTGCTTGACCGCCAGGTCGACGTCGCGCGCGGCGACATGATCGTCTCGATCGACGCCCAGCCGCAGGTCGGCCTTGCCTTCGATGCGCAGATCGTCGCCCTGCAGCCCGAGGGCATCGAGCCCGGCAAGCGCTACTGGCTGAAGAGCGGTTCGCGCCGCCAGCGCGTCCAGGTGCAGCCCTTGAGCCAGCTCGAATTGAAGACCGGCACCTGGAACCCCGCCCAGCGGCTCTACATGAACGCCATCGGCAAGGTCCGGCTTGCCTTTGACGAGGCGGCGATCTTCGATCCTTACGAGCAGAACCGCCAGTCCGGCTCCTTCATCCTGATCGATCCGGAGACCAACAACACGGTCGCCGGCGGCATGGTGACCGGCAAACGCACCGAACTCGGCGGCCTGCACAATGGCGAAGCCCGCGTCATCCTCTCGCTGCCGGCCGACTTGGCCGAGCAGATTATGGCCAGCGAACTCTTCGCCAGCCGCAGCCATGAGGCCGAGGTCCGACGGATGACGGCAGCCGAGGCGGCCGAGTTGTGGTCGAGCGCCGCAAGCGATATTTGATCATGGATCAAGGGGCCAGCCAGACTGGCCTCTTTTCCAACACTGCGGACTGGCGGATTTCCCCAAGCAGACCTCCGCCGAGAGGTTGCAGCCCTGAGAACAGTCACTTGACCGCCCTGCGAACGGTTTCGATGAGAAGACCGAAATCAGTGGGCTTTTCCAGGATGACCGCGCCCGCGAGGACTGGGTCAGATGCAAGTTCATGGGCAGGACTTGCTGTCGCCAGAACGAACGGAATATTCAACTGCCGTAGCTTCGCGGCTACCGGGGTCGCTCTTGCCCCGCCGAGATGAACGTCAAGCACGGCGACGTCCGGTCGCTCCTGCTCCAAAAGATCGAGAGCGTGCTCGTTCGATGATACCGGGCCAAGCACCCGCAGCCCGGCAGCGGTCAGTTTGCGTCGGAGTTCATCGGCGATGAAGAACTCTTCCTCGACGACGAGGACCTTGGTCGCGCCTGCCCTCGTGTCGACAATATCGCTCACATGACCTCACATCGGAAATTTGATCGTCGCAGTAAAACCACTGGGAGGATAGTTAAGTTCCACGCTTCCACCCATATGGGCGGCGAGGCCTTCGATCAGTTCGGTCCCGTAGCCCTGGCGTACAGACTCATGAATAGGCGGCCCTGCTTCCTCGCGCCACTGACATACGAGCCACGTCCGGTCCCGCGGCCCGGCTTCCATTTCCCACGTCACCCGTATCTTTCCGCCGGGCACCGAGGCAGCACCATGCTTCAACGCGTTCGTGCCGAGCTCGTGCAGGATCATGCTGACCGGGAGAACCTTTGAACTTCCAAATTCTACGGACGGTCCAGAGCATTCGAGCCGTTCCCAAACCGTCGCACCGACCGCGCCTCGCAGCAATGCTTCGAACTCAGTCAGCCCGCCAATGGCAGCAACTTCCTGAGCTCGAAAGGTGGTATTCAGCCTCCCAAGCAGCGCTTCTTTGAAGCTTGCCACAGCCGGATCTTCGGTCCTGGTGTTGTTCACGATCGACTGAACGATGGCCGAGAGGTTCTTCAGCCGGTGCCGCATCTCGGCGACGATAAAGTCCATCTCGGCATCGTGGCGCTGGCGCTCCGTCACGTCATCGAAGATCACCAGAATGTTGGGACTGTTATCATCGGGGTGAACGAGGCGACGGGCGTCGACAAGAAAGGTACGTTGGCCGATTGTCGGGAAATCATGCTTCACTTCATAGCCGATGACGGCGGCCGCCCGTGGGATGACCGAGGATATGAGCCGCCGAAGTTCCGGAATATCCCACTGCCCGTTGCCAAGCCCGAAGAAGTTCTGGGAGAGGATGTCGTCCCGCGCGACTTCGAAAGCCTTGATGAACGCATTGTTTGCGGTCGTCACACAGAAATTCTGATCCAGCACGACAACGGGTTGGGTCATCGTGTCGACAATGCCCTGGGCCTGAACATGCCCGGTCTTCATCAGGCGATACAAATCTTCCAGCAACATAGGTGCCGGCCCCTCCTTGCAGCACGCTAACGACTCGACACTATGGAAGCCCCACAGCCGGGATCTTCCGGTCAACAGGCAAAGCCCCTGCATCTAAAGTAATCTTTTCTGCATGGCTGGCAATGTCCGACAGGCGGCGGCTCGGTCAAGCCCGGCGACAGCGTCATGATCCGGCGGTCGGGCATGGTCGCCAACGTCTCCAAGATCGTCACCTTCGATCTGGTGCGCAACGCCGCGGTTGCCAGCGACGCGATCACACTGGTGCTCGACAGCCAGGTCGACATGGGCGCGCGGCGACATGATCGTCTCGATCGACGGCTGAAGAGCGGTTCGCACCGCGCGTTCAGCTGCATCCGTTGAGCCAGTTCGAACCGAAGACCGGCACCCGGAACCCCGCCCGGCGGCTCCGCATGATGCGATCGGCAAGGTGCGCCTTGCTGCGAAGCGGCGATCTTCGATCCGTATGAGCAGAAAACACGGTCGCCGGCGGCATGGTGACGGGTGCCCTTGGAAGCGATGTGATTGCTCTTCAGGCGGGTGGCTCACGAGGATGTGATGAAAAATCCGCGAATATCGGCAATGGCCAGGGTGTTGTCGTCCAGGGCAGAAAACGAAGGAGTTCTTGCGATGAATATCCATCCCTTGATTACCGCGGCGTCCTTGCTGATTTCCACCTGCGGCGTTGCCCAGGCGGACGACCACCTTTTCCAGGCGGAACAGCATGGATTGAAGTCCGGCAGCACGGCAGCCTCCACGACGCACGCCTTTACGACCAACAGTGCCGGTCACAGCGGTACATTGGCGCCCGGCCAGGGAAGTCCGTTCACCGGACACGACACCCAGACGCCGGCCACTGACACGGAGGCCGCCAACGAGCACGCCAACGTGAAGCCCCGCTGAGGAGGCAAACGGTTACTCAGCGCGAATTGCGATTGGGCTCAGTCCGTTCGGTAGATCGATTTTGAAGGCGCAGCGACTGTCCTGCGCCCTCATTGTGCATGACGGTCCGCTCCCACTCCCACCGAGACCAGGTTTGCCATCGGCTTCGTTTTATGGCAGCTTTCTCCCAGTCGGATTCTGGCCGCGTGCTTGGGAACCAATGACAGGCGAGACTGTTTCAGCTGTGACTTTGGCATGACGCTGACACGCCCTCCTGGCTGGGTAAGCCTCGATTTTGAGGAGACTTGCATCATGAAGTTTTCATCCAGAATTCGTTCAGTCGCGGTTGCGGTTATCGCTGCAGCAGGAATCATCTTTGCCGGCTCCGCGCATGCCGACAGCGGTACGATCAGTTTCTCAGTCTACAAGGCTGCCTTCTTTGTGGGTGGTTCCGGAGGCGAAGGCACACTGACCTTCCATGGTCGCCGCTATCCCATCTCTGTCGGCGGCATCTCGGGCGGCCTCGCCTTCGGGGCTTCTAAGACCAATTTTCATGGTACGGTTCGCCATATCCGCCGCGCTCAAGATGTGACGGGGGTCTACGGTGCGGCGGGTGGCGGCGGCGCGGTCGGCAAAGGGGCCCAGGTGATCGTCATGACCAATGACAAGGGCGCCCAACTCGAACTCTCGGGCAAGCAGGTAGGCCTGCAAGTCAACGCCGATCTCAGCGGTATCGCCATCACGGTAAAGTAAGGACCACCGCTCCGTTCGTCTTCGCTGGAAGCGGCCTTCCATTGTCGGCCAGGCACAAGACTGCGTCGGGCTGACGCGGCCAGAACAATTCCAGGCAAAGCGAGAAGCGCTTTTTCCGGAAATTGTGTGAATCCAAAAGGTTAGAGCGGTTCTGCGCTTCCGTGAAAAGCTGAACGGCTCCAGAGAAGCACCTGCTCCACGGGATCGACGCCCACCGCCCGGGTGGCGCTCAGTGGGGTCCGGAAGTGTTGGCCCTTTTGCGGTGGAACACGCACCATCACCCCGCTATAAAGAACATGCTGCATTAGCCTTCTAGCGGTAACCGATGCCCAATTCTCCCGATTCCTCAGGTGAAAGCGTTAGCAGCACGAGCTCGGGTCGCAATCAGACAGCAGATCCGGCGGCGCAAGCGGCTGCCTCGGATTCACCGGTAAGCACTGAAGTCGACGCTCAGCAACCGCCCCGTGGATCCTTCGGCCAAACCAGACAGGCCGCGAGCAATCTATTCCGTGCGCTGCGTCACGATTTGCAGGCAAGTTCTGCGTTGGCGAAGAGCAGGACGGCCGCTTCGGTTTTGAGGCGGAAGCTGAGGAGGTCGATGGGCCTGGTAGCCGCATCAGCGCCAATCATGTGGATGACCGCTGCTCTAGCCAAAGCCCGGCGCCGAATTCGCAATCGACGTGCCGATCCGGTTGAAAACAGCCATCGCCGGCCGCTTCTGGCGGGCTGGTGGAAATTCGCTATGGGGTCGGCGTTGCTTGTCTGCCTCCTCGTAACCAGTGTGCTGGTGTGGGCACTGAAAGACGTGCCCTGGAGCGAAATCCGGGATGGAACCTTGAAGCCGGTCGTGGTGCTGGAAACCGCCGACGGCGCGCCATTGGTGAGACAGGGGCCTTATCAAGGACCATATGCCCGATACGACCAGTTTCCACCCCGTCTGATCGATGCCGTCCTGTCGATCGAGGACCGCCGGTTCATGGACCATTTCGGCGTCGATCCCAGGGGCATCGGCAGGGCGTTTCTGCGCAACCTGGAGGCTGGCTCGGTGGTGGAGGGTGGCAGCACGATCACCCAGCAACTCATCAAGCTGCAATATCTCGACAGCGATCGAACGATAAAACGAAAGATACAGGAAGTCGTCATCGCATTCTGGCTGGAGTGGAAGCTCGGCAAGCGGGAAATCCTGACGCGCTATCTCAACAGCGTCTATCTTGGCGCCGGCGCCACCGGCATGCCAGCCGCCGCGCGGATCTATTTCAACAAGGATATCGGCGACCTTGACCTGCCGGAGTCGGCGATGCTGGCGGGGTTGCTGCGGGCGCCCAGCCAATGGAACCCAATCGACAATTTCGAAGGCGCCCGGCAGCGCACCATGGTCGTTCTCGACGCGATGACGGCCAATGGCAAGATCACAGCGCAGGAGGCGGCGGAGGCCAAGGGGAGCTTTGCCAGGCTGCACCCAACGACGCCGACGCCGCGCTCGGGAAGCTGGTTTGCCGACTGGATTTCGCCGCAGGCGAGCGAAATCGCCGGCTCCTCGCCAGGGTCGACGACAGTGCGCACCACGCTGGTGCCGCAGTTGCAACAGATCGCCGAAAGGATCGTGAAGAGGTCCTTGGACGGTGAAGGAAAAACCGTGGGAGCATCGCAGGCCGCGTTGGTTGCGATGACGCCGGACGGCGCGGTCGTCGCCATGGTCGGCGGGCGTGACTACAAGGCAAGCCAGTTCAATCGCGCCGTCACTGCGATGCGCCAGCCGGGCTCCACCTTCAAGCTATTCGTCTACTACGCAGCATTGAAGGCTGGGCTCACCTTGTCTGACCAGATTCTGGACGCGCCAATCGAAATCGACGGCTGGTCGCCGGAAAATTCCGGCGGCAATTATAGTGGGTGGGTGACGCTCGCCGAGGCGTTCGCGCGATCGCTCAATGCCGCGTCGGTGGCGCTTGCCCAAGAAGTCGGTCTGGACAATGTGATTGCCGCGGCGCGCGAACTCGGCATTGATGCGCCACTGGCCGACACGCCGTCCTTGGCGCTCGGTACCTCCGAAGTCAATCTGCTCAATCTCACCAGCGCCTATGCGTCCGTCCAACTCGGCAAGGCCCCCGTCAAGCCCTGGGGTATCATCGACTTCCAAGCCGCAGGGCAGCCCAAGGCCTTTCGCGTTGGCGCACAATCCAAGCCGGGCGTCGATCTTTCGCCTTACCAGTCCGATCTCCTCGGACTGCTGCAGTTGGTGGTCGAGCGCGGCACCGGACGTGGAGCAGACCCCGGCACGTTTGCGGCCGGCAAGACCGGCACCAGCCAGAACAATCGTGATGCCTGGTTCATCGGCTTCACGGACGCCCTCGTCGTCGGCGTCTGGGTTGGCAATGATGATGATGCGCCGATGAAGGGGGTGACGGGCGGCGCCCTGCCGGCCCATATCTGGCGGGACTTCATCCGCGAGGCGACGACCGAACCGAGCCTGAACGGCGTGCGATCGACCGAAGCAGTCGTCGATGGTCAGGGCGCACCGCAGTCTTGTAACATCACGGCCTGCTCGCGCAGCTACCGCTCCTTTCGCCCGTCCGATTGTACCTATCAGCCCTATTCCGGCGGCCGACGGCTCTGCGAAAAGTGATGTGTTTCGGCAGAGATTCAACCGCGGGGACTACCTGCCCAGAGCGTTTTTCAGCGCATCGACGACGACGCGGACGGAGGGAACGTCCTTGATATCAGCATGGACCACCAGCCAGACCTCTCTCGTCAACGGCCGTTCGGTCACGATGCGCTGAAGACCGCTCGACTCCGCGACGGCGAAATCGGGGAGCATGACGACACCTGCACCAAGGCTTGCAGCTGCGGCCTGAAACTCCAGAACGGACGACCTCACAGCGATCGGCCGGCCGGCGGCCAGTTCGAGCAGCCGCAACTGCTGCGGTGAGGCATTCATGGTTTCGTCGTAACCGATGAAGGTCCAGTCCGACGGTGGAACCGTTTCGAGATAGGCCTTCGATGCGTAGAGATGGAAGCTCGTCTCGCCGAGCTTGGCGATCGCGTAATCTCCCTCCTCCGGACGGGACATTCGCACGGCGACATCCGCCTCCCGCCGGTTGAGCGAGGCGAGCCGCTTTTCTCCGACGAGCGTGATCTCAACGCCGGGATGGTCTCGCCTGACGGCTGCGATCGGTTTTGCAAGCCGCATGCTTGAGAGCGCTGGAGGTGCGCTGATCCTGACATGGCCGCGCAATTCCGTGGCGCTGCTGCGACCAAGCTGCTCGATGGCCGCTGTCTGGACGGCGACGAGAGCCGCGTGCCTGGCGACCTGCTCTCCGTCCGAAGTCAGGATGATGCGGCGTCCGCGGCGGTCCACGAGTTTACGTCCGAGACCGGCTTCAAGCGACGAAACGCGCCGACTGATAGTGGCATGTTCGACGCCGAGTTGTCTTGCGGCGCCAAGCAAGGTCCCCGACTGCGCGAGCGCCAGGAAATGCCGAAGGTCATCCCAATCGAGTTTTGTGAAATCTCTCCCAATCATTGTGCAGCAATAGGGAATTTTCACCCATTTCGCCATCGCTTAATTTGTCCGAAACAAGGAGAGCACGAGCGATGACTGACCAGATCATTTGGCTGAACACCCCCGGTGAGATCACCCAGTTCCATGTCGAGCAGCACCAGTGTGACGGTCCCGGCGATGGCGAGATCAGAATCCGTCATGAGGCGATCGGAACAAACTTTCTCGACATTTATCACCGGAAAGGCATCTATCAGCTGCCGTCCTACCCCGCGGTGATCGGCGCCGAAGCGGCTGGAATCGTCGAGACCGTCGGTCCGGGCGTCTCAATGTTCGAGAGAGGTGATCGCGTCGCCTATGCCGGGCCTCCGGTCGGCGCCTATCGTTCCGCGCGCAACATTGCCGCTGAAAGGGCGATCAAGCTGCCGAATACCGTTTCGACAAAAACGGCGGCGAGTTCGCTCCTCAAAGGCATGACCGCCTACATGTTGTTGCAGAAGATCTATAATGTGCGTGCCGGAAACCACGTTCTGATCCATGCGGCCGCGGGCGGGCTCGGCAGCATCCTCGTTCGCTGGGCCAAATCGCTCGAAGCCACCGTGATCGGCACGGTCGGCTCCTCCGAAAAAGCAGCCCTCGCCGTATCCTGTGGAGCCGATCATCTGATCGTCGGACGCGGCGCCGATATCGTCGCTGAAGTGAAGCGGCTGACGAACGGGCTCGGCGTCGACGTCGCCTATGACGGGATCGGCGGCGAGACGCTTCTCAAGAGCATACGTTCCGTCCGCCCATTCGGCATGGCTGTCACCATCGGTCAGGCCGCCGGCGCCATTCCACCGGTGCCTGTCGAGGAACTTCGCCCGGGCAAGGCCCTCTGCCATCCGAGCATCATGGCCTGGTGCGCTGACGTCGGACAGTATCGCGAGGCTGCTCTGGCTGCCATCGGGGCGATGGAAACAGGCATCGTTTCGCAGATCGGTGCCGAATACCGTTTGGCCGACGTTGCGACGGCGCACGAAGAGATGGAATCCGGGCGCGCGGCGGGCAGTATCCTGCTGATCCCTTGATTCATTCGGGAAAGAACGCCGGCATGCGCCCGCGATCTATCCGAAAAATGGCATTATCTTATTCATTCCGCCCGTCTACAGCGACAAAACGTGCTTCGGTAGAGTGCCGCCATCGAGGTGGGCAATCGGCAACGGGGCACGCGCCCCCCTGCCTCGCAAAGACGCCGGCCTGTCCGGCCGCGTCGAGTGACGGGAAAGGATGAAGACATGTCTACAGACAACAAGCCACTGATCGCAGTCACGGGTGCAACGAGCAAACAGGGACGCAGCGTCGTTGCCACGCTTCTTGAAAGCCGACGTTTCCGTGTCCGTGCTCTCACCCGAAGAAAGGATTCGCCCGAAGCCTTGCGTCTTGAGAAACTCGGCGCTGAAATCGCCGCCGTGCCCCTCGAACTCGGTCTTCAGAAGGAGTTCGTCGCGGCATTCAGGGGCGCGGATGGGGCGTTTCTGATGACGCCGCCGATCGCCCCGCCGGAGACGACCGAAGCTCCCCTCGGCCGGCAACTGGCGGATGCGGCCGTGGAGGCCGGCGTCGGGCACATTGTTTTCAGCACGCTGGAGAATGTCGACAAGATCACCGGTGGAACGAAATATGCGCCGCATTTTACCGACAAGGCGCGCGTTGCAGATTACATACGCGGCCTGCCGATCTCTCATTCCTTCGTCATGCTGGCATTCTTCTACACAAACCTCATCGAGTATTATGCGCCGCGCATGGAAGGCGACACCCTGCTCTTGCCGATTTATCTTCCGGAAGATTTCAGCGCGCCCTTCGTCGATCCGCTGACGGCGACCGGGCCCGTTGTCCTCGAGATCTTCTCGCACCCCGAGCGCTACAACGGCAAAACGCTGCCGATCGTCGGCGATGTCATCTCCCCGCGGGAGATGGTCGAAACCTTCCAGCGCGTCACCGGCCTCAAGGCCGAGTATCGAGATGCTTTCACCAGGGATGGCCTGCTCCGCTATTTTCCGGAACTCGCCGCCAACGAATTTCTCGTTCGAGAGATTCTCGGGATGGTCGAATATGCGGTCGAATATGGCTATTTCGGCAAGGAACACGATCTCGAATGGAGCCGCCGGCTCAATCCCGAGACGCTCAACTGGGAGCAGTTTCTGCGCAAGACGGGATGGCGCGGCGACAAGCGGTCTTTCGGAGGTTGAAGCCTGTTTCGCAAAAGCGGGGCGGCGGTTCCGTGGCAACGGCATGTTTGAAGCAAAGACTTACGACGGCCGGATTCCCGGCAGCTTGGCAATCTCCGCGGCAAGAAAGTCGACGAGGAGCCGAACGCGGGCAATGGCTGCACGCTCCGGAACAATCAGCAAGCTCACCGGAACCGGCAAAGGCCTGTAGTCTCCAAGCACCACCTCGAGCCGGCCGTCGTCCAGAAGATCTTGAATCAGCCAGAGATGTGTCGGACCGATGCCGCGTCCGGCAGCAAGAGCCTCGCGCGCCGCAAGCCCATGATCGACACGCAACCGACCGCCGACCGGGATGATCAGGCTGGCGCCATCGGGAGAGGAAAGAAGGAGTTGATTGCTGCCTGCCACGTTCGACATCACGATGGTTTCGTAGCGTGACAGATCGGCCGGGCGCTCCGGCCGTCCCCGGGCGGACAAATAGGCCGGAGCGCCGACCAGCAGCCGCTGGCTCTCCCCGACCGCATGGAGTTTCATTGAGCTGTCGGCGAGAGGTCCAAGGCGAAGCGCCACGTCAACGCCTTCACGAACGAGGTCGATGCGCTCGTCCGTCAAGTTGAGGTCGATGCGGATGTCCGGATGCCTGTCCTGGAAATCGAAGATCATTCGCGTGACATGCATCACACCGAGCGCTGCCGTACAGGAAAGCCGAACAGCGCCCGCCGGAGCCTGACGGGCATCTCTGGCTTCCTCGGCAGCCTGTTCGACCAGGCGCAAGATCTGCAGGCAGTTGGTATAATAGCGACTGCCCTCCTCCGTCAGGGTGACGCGACGGGTGGTGCGGCTGAGAAGCGGCACGCCGACAGCCTCCTCGAGTTCATTGAGGTGCCGCGTCACGGTGGATTGGCCGACGCCGAGCTCCCTTGCGACCATTGACAGGTTGCCGCGCTCGGCGACCCGAACAAAGGTGCGCATCCTGTCGAAGGACAATTCCGTCTTATCCATTTTTCAGCACAGTGATCGCCATCCGCTCCATATACGGAATAATCCTTGCTGTGCCCAGGCATCAAGTCCAACTCCACTTCCATTATGGCGGCACGTGCCAGATTATCGCGTCGAACCGCGCGGCACGATCGAAAAGCCGCAATTGACCCTGTCTTCGTCGGGCGGCTCGTCGTGGATGACGCGCAGCAGCATGTCGGCGACGCGGTTGCCGATGTCGTAGCGCGGGATATGCACCGTCGTCAGCGACGGCTCGATGAAGGGCGAAAATTCCAGATCGTTGAAGCCGCAGATGCCGACATCCTCCGGCACGCGGATGCCGCGCGCCTTGCATTCGATCAGCACGCCGAAGGCCAGTTCGTCGCTCTGGGCAAAGGCGGCATCGACATCGGGCACGCGCTCGAGCAGGCGGGAAAACAGCTCTCTGCCAAGGCCGATGCGGCTCGGCGCATCCCCGCCGATGATGAGATCGTCGTCGAACCGGCCGGCTTCCCGCATCACCGCCTCATAACCCTCGATGCGCCGGCGCGAGCGGACATCGGCGCCGCGGCCGATGAAGGCGATCCGACTATAGCCCCTCGACAGCAGAAAGCGGGTGGGCTCGGCGCCGGCCGCATGGTGATCAAGGCCGACGACCAGCCTTTGCGGCTCCTGGCTGAGATCGGTGATATGGGCGATGGGACAGGCGGCGCTCGCCATCAGCGGCAGAAGATCGCGATAGGATTCGGCGCCGGCGATGATGACGCCGGCCGGCTTCTGCGTCAGAATGGATTTCAGCAGCCCGGCTTCGCCCTCGCCATGGTGCAGCGTGCTGGAATATTGCACGGTGAACTCCGTGCCGCGGAAGCGATCCTCGATACCGATCATCAGGCCGGCGAAACCGTACTGATGCAGGGCGGGCGTGATGACGCCGATGGTGCCGTTGTGGCGGCCGGCCAGCGCCCGGGCGGCAAGATTGGGAATATAGCCCATCTCCTCGACCGTGCGCAGAATCTCCTCGCGCAGATCCTCCGAGACGATTTCCGGATTGCGCAAGGCGCGCGAAATGGTGATCGGGCTGACGCCCACCTTCTTCGCCACATCGCTCAGCTTCACCTGCATCCCGCGCTCGGCTTTCCGTCTCCGCTCAACCGAATTCTTCATCGCCCCTCAGATGCCGCCGACGAGACTCGCCTGCGGCCGATTCCCTGGTCATTACTTCCTGACCAAGAAATAATTTAGAGTCTACTAACTTTTATGTTTACAGCCGGTTCCTGAGATACGATTTCGATGGAAAGCGCGAGATGGCTTGCTTTGCGATGGGCGTTGAAGCGACGCTCGGATCACTGCACCGCCCTGAAATAGCTCATTAATCCTTGCGGCGGAGGCGGCCTTTGCCTGGCCAAATGCCCAGGCGATGCAGGTCAGAAACCCTTGTGATCCGGGCGGGAGCAGCGATTGACGCCAAGCCTTGGCAGCGAAGATTAAACGCATGTAATTTCTTACAAATCGGCAACATAAACATGATCAATATTTAATTTGTAAAGCCATCTGCCGCGCTCATATTTATACCGAGCGCGAATTCTTCTTCCCCTCCCCGATCGTCGCCTCCCCGGCGATCTGCGCCGGCGAACGGAGGAATTGGCGCGACCTCACCCGACGCCAGGTCCAAGACACGGAACCACGACGCCATCGCAATCCAACGCTCTCGCAAGGGACCCTCCCCATGTCACGCATCCACCGCAAACATTACGCCGCAGCGCTTGTCGGGGCCGCCGTCATCGCCGGCGCCGCCAGCCTCCCCTTCACCGTCAATTCGTCCAACGCCTTTGCCGCGCCTTCCGATACCGGCGGCGTTCTCGCCGCGAGCGGCTCCTTCGCCTCCGTCGTCGACGCCGACAAGCCTGCCGTCGTCACCATCACCACGACGATGAAGACGACGGATGTCAGCGCCGATCAGCAATCGCCGATGGACGAGCAGTTCCGCCAGTTCTTCGAGGATCAGGGCATTCCGCTGCCTCGCCCGGCGCCGCAGCATCGAGGTTCGGAACATGCGATGGCGCTCGGCTCCGGCTTCATCATCAGCGCCGACGGCGTGATCGTCACCAACAACCATGTCATCGACAATGCGCTCGACATCAAGGTGACGCTCGACGACGGCACGGAACTTCCGGCCAAGCTGATCGGCACCGATCCGAAATCCGATGTGGCCGTGTTGAAGGTCGAGGCGGGCAAGCCGCTGCAGACCGTCGCCTGGGGTGATTCCGACAGGCTGAATCTCGGCGACCAGATCCTGGCGATCGGCAACCCCTTCGGCATCGGCACCACGGTGACGGCGGGCATCGTCTCGGCCCGCGGCCGCGACCTGCATAGCGGGCCCTATGACGATTTCATCCAGATCGATGCGCCGATCAACCACGGCAATTCGGGCGGTCCGCTCGTCGATCGTGAGGGCAAGGTCGTCGGCATCAACACCGCCATCTATTCGCCGAACGGCGGCAGCGTCGGCGTCGGCTTCGCCATTCCCTCCGACGAGGCCAAGGAGATCGTCGCCAAGCTCGAGAAGGACGGTTCGATCAATCACGGCTATCTCGGCGTGCAGATCCAGCCGGTGACGAAAGACGTTGCCGATGCCGTCGGCCTCGACAAGACCGGCGGCGCGCTGGTGGCCGCCGTCTCCGCCGATACGCCGGCCGCCCATGCCGGCCTGAAGCCCGGCGACATCGTCACCTCGGTCGGCGGCGAGACCGTCAAGACGCCGAAGGACCTGTCGCGCCTCGTCGCCGATCTTTCGCCGGGCACGCGGAAATCGCTCGGCGTCTGGCGCGACGGCAAGGCCATCGATCTCAACGTCACCGTCGGCGCCAATGCCGACGGCCAGAAGCAGGCCTCGGCGGCAAGCCCGGAAGCGCAGGGCCAGGCCTCCGGCCAGCCGAGCCTCGGCATCGGCCTTGCCGAGCTGACGCCCGATGTGCGCCAGCAGCTCAACCTGCCGCGCTCGGTCAGCGGCGCGCTGGTCGCCAGCGTCAATCCGGACAAATCGGCCGCTGCCGCCGGCATTCAGTCGGGCGATGTCATCGTCGCGGTCAACGACCGGCCGGTGCACAATGCCCGCGACGTCAAGGCCGCTATCGCCGAAGCCGGCAAGGCCGGCCGCAAATCCGTGCTGCTGCTCGTCGAACGCGACGGCAGTAAGACCTTCATTGCTGTGCCACTTGCCGCCTGAGGACAGCCGTGGCACAAGGCCTGCAATGACGTCGCGATTTGCGGCTGCCGGCTGCGGCACAGAGCTGCGGCCGCCGGCCCTCGCAGCATATGGTAAATGGCGGCATTTCCCCTCGAAAAAGCAACAGACCGCCGGTTTTTCGTTCCGAAAAGCGACACGGAACCAAGGTGTTGCGCCATTACCTGACAGGTCCGCCGACGGCCAGTCAACTGCCGCTTTACCAATTAACCCTACTGGCTTACCTTAATATCAGCATCGACTTGAATACATCCCGCCCTGTGACATCGTATTTTCAATCGCTAATTTGTTCCGGCACGGCGCACCGGAATGGTGACCCGCTTTTCCCGAGAGGGACCGGCTTCATGCATCAGGCAGCGCGCAACATCAAACGGAGGGGTATGCCATGAATAACATCTTGGAATTTCGTGCCAAATGCCCGGACGACAAAAGCCTGGCCGACTGTCGGGAGGCGCTTGAACCGCAGGTGATGAAGATTGTCGCCGAGGCTGTCGGCAGGGGCTATCGGCCGGCCGAAGCAGCCATGGTGGTCGCCGATATCGCCGACGACTATATCCTGATGCTATCGCGCGAGCTGCGGCATTGACGGCTCGGCGTGCGCGGGCAGATCCGCACGCCGACACGCCGGAAACAAGGGAATCAGTGGACCGCGCAGCGCCTGCCGGGGTAGCAGGGGTACAGGAGACGAGACCAGCCGCGCGGCCCGGCGATCCAAACGCCGGATAGTTGCCGGAAGTTCCGGCTCCGGCGCTATCGCCATTTCGGCTGGGGCGGCGGCGCATTGGCCCGGATCTCATGCAGCGGCGCGTGAGACCCGAGCAGCTTTTTCAGCTTCTTCTCCTCCGCCGGGCCAATCCCAAACTTGCGGCAATGCTCGGCAACGTCATGCTCCCGGGGCCCGGGAACGCGAACTTGGCGGTTGCTCATGCTCTTCATGTCCGTTTCCTCCTTGAAGAGGATAACAAACAAAAGGCATTTTGGTTCGTTAGCAAAGTCTAATTTTAGCAAGGGGAGAAATACGGCACTATATCAGCCGAGCTGACGCCGTTTTGCTGCGTTTGACTTGCCGGCATTCGCCGTCAGTCGCCAGGCGCCAACAGCGCAAAGTTGGCGCCCGCTCAACTGATCTTCAGCCAATGCCTGAGTGCCGCCACCGCGCCATCGCTGGCATAGGCGATGACCCCGCCCGTCGTCAGCCCGGCGAAGGCGATCAGCCCTGAGATGCCATAGCCGATCGATTTCATCCGTTTCCACTCGTCGAGCGCCGGGCCGACCATCTCCTGGTTCTTCTCGACGGTTTCCTTGAGCGCCCTGATCTCGGCGCGGATCTGCGCGTTGGCTCCGCCTGTCATCGCCACCCTGGTATCGAGATGGGCGATCTGCCTTGCCTGTTCGTCGAGCCGCTTGTGGATCACGGCGCGGCCCTCATGGGCATTGGCCTTTTCGTCGCTCATCTCCTGGCGGAGCAGCGCGACGTTTTCCTCGATGCCGGTCAGCCTGCCCTCGACGCGCCCCAGAGCGCGCAGGATATCGTCATTGGATGTCATGGCGAGGCCACCTCAGAAATTGAATTTCAGCTTTTCGGACTGTGCAATGCCGCTCGAAATCCGGTCGATCATGATCGGCTGCGGGTGGATGAAGGATATCGGCGAAAGCTCCCCGACAGACGGCGCCGGACGCACCACCGACCCTACAGGCATGACCACTGCGCTCACGCCTTGATAGGTGATGACGTTGCCGGCGATGCTGGCGACGACCTGCGTGCTCAGGCGAGCCAGGCCGTCCGGACCGGAATAGATGTGCATCGTCTGCTCGGGCCTGAAGATGCTCGCATCCGCGACGACGATCTGGTTATAGGTGGTAACGCCGTCAGTTCCGGCCTGGGTGGTCAATGTCGTGCTCGCAAGCTCGAGCATGCCGGGCCAGACACCGCCTCTGGAGGGGGAGACCCAGGCTGCGTAGGTATCGATTGCCGCGTCGCAGCAAGCCGATGTCTGCGCAAGGATATCATCGCGAAGCCGCCATTTGCCCGAAGCGTCCGTTCCGTCCGACGGCCAGCTGTTGTTGGTTCCATAGACCTGATACTCGGCCCTGAGACCGAGATCGTTGCAGGTGATGGTCCCGGTCGCCGGCGAGGTGCCGCCGGCGAAATTGTAGGTGAAGGTGTTGGCGTCGAGGACCGATATCACATAGCTGCCGTTATAGGCCGTGGGCGCGGCGCCCGAAATACTGACGGTCTGGCCTGTCGCAAGTCCGTTGAGGCCGCTTGCGATGGTCGCCGTGGCAACCGTGCCGACCGAGGTCAGCGTGACGGTGCGTGTGATCGTCGTCCGCCCGAGCGGCGGGAAGGCGACGATTCTGACGCCGGCATATTCGCCGCGCAGGCGGGTGACCAGCGAGCGGTAGTTGGTCGTGAAGAACTGCGTATAGGTCGAGGCCGTGTCGTTCTGCCCCATCTGGTTTGCTATGACCGTGAACGGCCATTTATTGCCGTTGAAGGCGATGATTTCGCGAATGATGTCTCGGCGCCTGGTGGCGATCGAGGAGCCGCTGCCGGTATATTCGCGGACGGAGCCGGCGCCCGGCATGCCGATCAGGCAATGGGGAATGCGGCCCGGGCCGCCGTCCCTGTCGAGCCACCGGCGCAACCAGCCGAGATTGCCGCGCGCATCGGCTGCGGACGAATATTCCTGGCGCGCCTCGCCGATGCTGTCGACGAAAGCCAGCGCGACGGGCCTACCATCCCAATCGCCCTTGGCGACCATGAAATCGGCTCCCCAATATTGCGGCTGCGCTTGGGTGCCGTAGCCGGTATCGAGCGCGGCGGTGCTGTCGGCGAGCGGGCTGTCCTTGAAGGCAAGAAGGGTGGCGAGATCGCCGGCGCCCCAGACGCGTTCGCCGCGATGCTTCTGGATGCGATAGACCGGCCAGATCTTCTCGCCGACGGCGGTGTGATAAAACAGCCAGATTTCGATTTCGCTTTCCGGCGCGACGTCGGGAATGGTGAGCTCGTCCGTCCAGGCGCCGTTCGTCTGGTCGGCAACGGTCACCGTGTTCGCCCCGGCAAAGGTGCACGGGTAGAAGACGCCGGCGACGCGGACGAACATGGCGTCGGCGACCACGGAATTGCCCGGCGTGCCGATCGTGCCGGTGACGACGGTTTCCTGCGGCGAATTTCCGCCTTCCGTCGAGGCGAAGCCGGAGAGATGAAAGCGGAAGGTCCGCGTCTTATATTGCGGCGTGTTGACGACGATCTTGGTGCAGACATAGTTCGTGCCGGACGCGGCGGTGACGATCGCGCCCGACGGCATGCGGTTGCGGGTGGCGAAGAACATGTAGCGGTCGGGGTCTCCGGCGCTCCCGCCCGCGCCGTTCAGCATCGGATTGGCAAGGGCGAGCGAAATGGCATTCATCATCGGCGTGTTCCGTATCGGCTGGTGAGGTCATCATAGAATTTGACGCTGCGCTCCTGGCGGGCGTTCGCGCGGTCGAGCGCCTGGCGCTCGCGGGCGAGGATCGCAATCAGCGGCTCGCCTTCACGCACGGGCGCATGCGCTTCCTGCTTTCTGAGATCGTCGGGCAGCGGCGGCAGCACGATGCCGGCCGCGGCCTGCCCGCTCGCGACCGCCGCCTTGTTCAGGCGCTCAGTGGCGGAGCAGCCAGTCACGATCAGCAGCAGTGACAGCGCAAGAACGGTTCTTTTGCGAAAGCTGACGTTCATAGGATTGGATCTCGGTTTCGAGTGTGTCACGGGCGGCCTGCTCGGCGGCCTCCGCGGCCATAAGGCGCTTGCGGTGCTCTTCGCTGGCGAGCGACGCGGCGTTGCGCTGGCGTTCCATCTCGGCCGCCCGTGCATCTGCCGCGGTCTTTTCGGACATGAGGACGTAACCGGCGCGCGCCTGGCGCGCCGCAGAGGGGTAGCCGATCGAGACCGCATAGAGGTGATAGATGGCAAGGCCGGCGGCGATGCCGGCGCCCATCTTCAGCGCGTCGAGAAGGCCGAACATCAGATGCCCTCCAGGCAGAAGGCGCGCTCCTTCTGCCGGCGACGCGTCAGGCCGGGAAAGGTGATACCGCCGGCGCGGTTCCATTTGAGGAGCGCCTCGCAGCCCTCGGCCGTCCTGCCCTGGTTGATGAGCTTGACCGCGCTCGAGCCGCAGGCCGCCCTGATGCCGACATTGTAGGCGAACGAGGTCAGCGCCACGAAGCGGGCATCCGGAAGCGGGACGGTGACGCACTGCTCTATGCCATTGGCGTACCGCTGCAGCTCGAGCGAAAGCAGCGCCCTGCACTCTCCCACCGTCTTATGGTCGCCCGGCTTCACGCCATTGGTGCTGCCGTAGCAGATCGTCCACGGCTGGCCCTGGGTGGCAGGGTCCGGATAGGCATGCTGCCGGAGCCCTTCGAAGCTTCCGACCAAAGCAACGGCCATCGCGGCCGCGGCGCTACCTTTCTGCAGGCGGTTTGCCATTCAGTTCTCCTGAAATTTTCTGCTGGAAGACGATGCGGGCGACGATCGCCGCCGCGGTGAAAAGACCCGACGTGGCCGATATGGCGAGCTCGATGTGGAGGTTGCGCAACACCCAGGTTGCGGCGACGAGGTGTAGTGTGGCCTGAAGACGATGCAGAGCGGCAGCGAAAGGGCCATCAGCCGCACCAACCAGGCGTGTTTCAGCACCTCGCGCCACCGATGTTCATGAAATCGCCTCGTTAAGGTGGATAAGTTTTGTGGAAGGTTGCAAATCGCCGCAGCCGGAGTCATTCATGCCGCGCCGATCGAGCGATAAGCCTTGCTCAAGCATTTGCGAATATTCTGCCTGGAACCAGAGCTTGCCGAAGGAGGAAAGCGAATGCGAATCTTGGTTCTGACTTTTGTTCGTCTCGGACCTGCTTTGGTCTATGCCATCGGTGCGGTATTTGCCGCCAGCATGCTACTGCTGGCCATGTATCCATCACGCCCGTTTGTTTGGGAGCTTTACCTGACGCTGCTGCCGGTGCTGCGCCTGCCTCTCATGTTACTCAGCGCGGCAGGGATGGGACCGTGGGAACTTCTCGCTGCGTTTGCATCGATGACGATTTTCGGCATCTATCTTGCTTTTCATCCGAAACGGTTTCTTAGGGCGCGCTTCGTTCATGCGCATGTTGCGCTGCTCGGGCTGGTGCTTGCCAATGCCGCCGCAAGCACAGCCGAAGCAGGTCGCAGTGGGGCGTCACTCCCCGATGGCTATATCGACTGGTCACTGCCGTTGCCGACAGCGCTGATCGGAACCGCGTTGATCGTCGTGGCCGCGCTCGCCTGCGTTTTCACGCACGTCGAGATCATCCGCCGCATTCGCATCCGGGCCGGCATCGACCGGCTGCTGGCGCATCGCGTGTCATTGCATTGACGGACACCGCCGGCGGCGCGTCCGTGTAAGTCATATCCCCAATAGTTGGTATTCACCAATTTAAACGGTTGCGATTGCCATTTTCCGCAACCGTGCGAAGATGCGTCCAAACAACGCGGGGGCACCAATGAACAATCGACACTTGATTATTGCAGATGTCATCGGCAGGATTGGCATCTGCTCCTATTCAATACTTGTTGTGTGGACCAAGATCGCTCGGACGATGACGACCGGCGACTATCCGTCCCAAGGCGTCGTATTCCTGATAGCTGAGATCGCTGCGATCTTATTTATCGGCATGATGTGTGTCGTGACCCTGACGAGAATGCCCCAGGTGCGGTCTGCGCGCGGCGTTGAACCATACCTGACGGCGATGGGAGGCACCTTCCTCTTCCTGCTGATCGCCTTCCTGCCTCCGCCAATGGCGTTGCCAGATGCTGTGCGCCTTGCCGCAATGGTTCTGATGATCGTCGGCTTCCTTTCATCGGCATATATGCTTGCGATCCTCGGCCGCAGTTTCAGCATAGCACCTGGCGCAAGAGCTCTGGTCACAACGGGGCCATATTCCATCGTCCGGCACCCGCTCTATCTGACCGAGGAGATATTCATTATCGGAATGATCCTGTTCAGCTTTTCTCCGTGGACGGTATTTCTCGGAATCGTGCATTGGTGTCTGCAACTTCGCCGAATGAGTAACGAAGAGACGGTGCTCCGGGCGGCATTCCCAGACTACCGGTCGTATGCCTCGCGCGTCCCCAGGGTGATTCCGTTTTTGCCCATGCGCGGCAAACGCGCCACGACCATTGGATAAGGGGAACCGCGCCGCCGCGTCGGACCCTCAGTCCTCGGTGACGGTCGACGCGGTCGTCAGGCGCGGCGTAACGGCCATCGCGGCCGCGGCGTTACCTGTCTGTAGACGGTTTGTCATTCAGTTCTCCGGAGATTTTCTGCTGGACGAAAATGCGGGCGACGATTGCCGCCGCAGCGAAGAGCCCCGATGCCGTGGAAAGGGCGATCTGGATGTAGAGGTTGCGCGACACCCAGGTTGCGGCGACGAAATTGATGACGGGCTCAAGGACGATGAAGAGCAGCGCCAGCGCCATCAGACGGACGGACCAGGCGTGCTTCAGCACCTCGCGCCGTAAGCGTCCGGTCGGAAGTGTTTTGCCCTCATATCAATGAATTCTGTCCCGATACACCGATCGATATCCGCGCGATCGAAGGAGTGCGTCTATGTCAGCGTCGCGTCGCAACCCATAACCACACAGGTCTACTGCTGTAAGTGTAGGTGGCAACGAAGCTGTCAGGAAAGCCTGAGGTTCGATGGCGGTCCTGTCGATGAACAAGCTTGTAAGTTTTTCCAACCCAGCGATGGTCACTTGCTCCAGCACCTTGCAATTACTGACATGAACCTTTTGAAGCGCAACATTCTTAGTAAGGTCGAGACTTGCGATCTTGGCTTGATCTTCCACCTTCAGCATCCGAAGTGCTGGGAATAGAGAACAATCGAGGCGTGTAAGGCCCTTGACCCGTATAACTTCGAGATCATCGACGTGGAAATGGCTCACTTCATCCAGGTTATCGCGGCCGCCTAGCATCAATTTGAGTTGCTTCAGCCCCGCCATGCGGGAGACGAAAGCTAGGGAACTCTTTCGCGGAATTGAATTGAGCCACAACGATCGAATGCCGCCCATTTCTGCCAACACTTCGATGTTTTTGTGCTGCCCGTCGACGCTTAGCGTCCGCAGATTTGCAAAATCGCTCACTGGTTGGAGGTTCCAATCGGTCTTCCTGTTGGTGCCGATAAAGAGTGTGCTTGCGGCCTGAACACTCGGATAACGCAGTACCTGATCGTAGTTCGCCTCGAATACGTTGATGCCAAAAGTTTGCAGGGGTCGCATCGCTGCGATTGCATCGACATTGGCGAGAGGTTGCAGGCAATCCAAGAACAGCGAGCGGCACGCCGACAATCGCGATACCACCGCGCAGTCGATCGTGCTCGAATAGTGCCCATAGAACCTAATAGACACTGACTGCCCTGCACTGTGACAAATCTCGTCTACAACACTGAGGCGCGCATCGTCGTAGGCAGCAGGCTCTGAGAACTGGATACGGAAGTCCCTATCTGGCACGCCTCTGAGCAAGGTCCGCAATTCATCCAGCGACGGATTGTTGAAGAGCATTGGGATTCCTTTTTTGGTGTACTGCAGGTGACCGCGGCAGTGATCATTGGTTGGCGGCCTCGACCACGTTCCATGGCAACAGCTCATGGACCCTATTGATCGGATAGTCGGCGATGCGGGTGAGGACGTCGCGAAGATAGGATTCGGGATTGAGACCGTTGAGCTTCGCGGACTCGATCAGCGACAGAATGGCGGCGGCGCGCTCGCCGCCTTTATCCGATCCAGCAAACAGCCAGTTCTTGCGGCCGAGCGCGATAGGGCGGATTGCCCGCTCGGCGGCATTGTTGTCGATCTCGATGGTGCCGTCGTCAAGGAAGCGGCAAAGCGACGCCCAGCGGGTAATCGCATAGCGGATCGCCTCCGCCGTGCTGCTTGCGCGCGGCAGTTCCGTAAGCATCTTGTCCCACCACCGCCGGAGCGCCTCGATCTTCAGCTTGGCCTGGCGCTGGCGAATGTTCTTGCGCTTTTCCGGCGGCGCTCCGCGGATGGCATTCTCGATGTCGTAGAGTTCGCCGATCCGGACAAGCGTTTCTTCGGCGATCGGGTGCGTTCCGGGGCTGGTGGTTAGATCGAAGAACTTGCGGCGGACATGCGCCCAGCAGGCCGCCTCCTGGATGGCGGCAGGTTTGTCGGGTTGGGTCGCTTCATAGAGTTCGCGGAACCCGGCATAGCCATCGGCATGCAAGATGCCCGAGAAGTCTACGAGGTGGGCTTTCGGATGCTCACCCTTGCGATCCGGACTGTAGAAGTAGGAGACGGCGGGGGGCGTCTCGTCGCCCCAGGCACGACCATCGCGAACGTAAGTCCACAGCCGCCCGGTCTTCGTCTTGCCCTTGCCTGGCTCCAGCACCGGAACCGGCGTATCGTCGCCGTGCAGGCGGCTGCCGGCGAAGACGTGCGCGCGTAGTTTCGCGACGAGCGGCTCGAGCAGAGCACTGGCCTTGCCGACCCAATCGGCCATGGTCGAACGGGAAAGATCGACGCCTTCCCGCGCATAAATCTCTGATTGCCGGTAGAGCGGAAGGTGATCGCAATATTTGGCGGTCAGCACATGCGCGACAAGACCAGCTCCCGGCTTGCCACGCTCGATCGGCAGCGACGGCATCGTCCCTTTGATGTCAGTGTCGCAGCCCTTGCAGGTGAAGCGCGGTTGCACATGGCGCACCACCCGGAAGGAGGCCGGAACATAGTCGAGCACCTCGGTGATGGCCTCGCCGTTGCGGATGAAGTCGGAACCACCGCAGACCGGGCAGGCGCAAGCCGCCGGGTGAACGACCTCCTGTCGCGGCAGATGATCCGGCAATGGCTGACGGCTCGGCCGCGCCTTCTCGCGAGTGCCCGAGAGGGAACCCGCAGAGACCTCGATCTCCGCGTCCGCCGCCTCGATGTCTTCCAACGCCAGCTCAAGCTGCTCGATCGAGCGTTCGATCTTCTCCGACGAGGTACCGAAGCGGGCCCGCCGCAGGACGGCGAGCTGGGCCTTCAGCTTCTCGATCAAAGTGTCACGCGAGCGCAGCCTTTGGCTTTGACGCGTCAGTTCTTCGGCCTGCGCGGCGATGATCGCGCGCAGGCTCTCGACGTCATCCGGCAGCTCGGAAAGGCTTTGTTCCATGGCCGGAACGTATAGCTGATTTGGCCTAAGATCACCAGCTATAGCAATGGAAACATTGCATTTTTACCTCATGCGGTGCGCTTCGGCGCAGCGGTCCATGACGGCCGGCGCCAGTCGATCCCTTCCCATAGCATCGCCAGTTGCGCTGCCGTCAGCCGGGCTGTGCCATTGGCAACCGAGGGCCATGGAAAGCGACCCTTCTCCAGGACCTTGTAGTAAAGGCAAAAGCCTTGGCCATCCCAGAACAAAAGCTTGATACGGTTGCCGCGCCGTCCGCGAAAGACGAACACCGATCCCGACGCCGGCTTTTGCCGCAGTGCCGTCTGCACCAGTGCCGCTAGTCCGTCGACCCCCTTGCGCATGTCGGTCGCCCCGCAGGCGAGATAAACTCGCGCATTCGCACCTGGACCTATCATGCCTCTTCCACAGACCGGATCAGGGCCTTCAGCGTTGCCAGCGCAATCGAGGCATCGACCTTCAGGACGCGGCCACCTTTGCAGCCGATCTCAATGCGCGACGGCTGCTTCACCGGACGCTTACCTCGCGCCAGTTGGCGAGAGCATGGGAGGCTCCAGATTTTGAACACGGCAAAGCACCCGTCTCGAAAGGAGACGGGCGACCTGTTTTTCGCTATTCAGTAAGGTCGACACGTTCAATGAACGCTATCAAGTAGTCGGATAGATCCGATCACGAACCCTGAATATCGGCTGCTCGATGTATTTGTAGGACAAGGCGGCCAACAGCAGCGTGATTGACGTGAAAGCCCAAAACTCAGTGAAACCATGCAACTGACGTTGGATGCCAAAATTTGGCTCCAGCCAAAGCGGTGTTATGACGAAAAAGAACGTGTAGTTCACGACCTGATGATAGACATAGGCACCGTAGCTACGCTTGCCTATGAACACTAGGACGGGATTTTCCATCACCTTCGCTGCGGTTTTCGCGCCGCCAACAGCGAAGAAAAATATAAGCGATGAGGCGATCATATAAACCGGCACATCGGCAAGCGCTTTTCCAACAAGGCTACTCCGAAACGCGAATATTCCTTGGCTCATCTCTGTATATGACAGCAGGCAGAGTGCCGCGATGCCAACCACCATCATCGCCGAGAAGCAGCGCGACACCGCTGGGGTAATCCGAACTGTCGAGGTGATGATGGCGACCGCTGCGCCGGCAGCAAGTGAATCCAGATTTCCGAGCGTGACCAGAACGTTCGCCTGGCCAAGATCGGCGTACCAGGCGAAAGTACGCCAGCCGATCGCGACCGCAAATGCCCCGAATAGCGAAAGCTTCCAAGCATTCGGCCGGAAGAAGATAACGATCGGGGCCCAGAAAACGTAAAACTGCTCTTCAACTGCAAGCGACCACCACGGAGCGGCTGGTCCGTAAGTTCCGATATCATTCCGGAGCACCACATTTGAAAGATTTTGCACGAAGAAGACGTGATAAATCGCATCCTCCCGCACAGCACCATTCAATCCCATGCAAATGACAAATGCGAGCGCCAGATAATAGATAGGCTGGATTCGGAAGAATCGCCGACCATAGAACCCCTTGAGAAGCTGTACCCCCTCAATCCGAGGTCTTCGGCGAGCCAGGCCTATGAGTATTCTCGTGATCAAAAACCCGCTGATCACGAAGAATATTAATAGGCCGCCCCGCCCCCATTCGGCGACTTTGTTGAGATACGGGATTGGTGACCAATGAGCCATCAGCACCAAAAGCAATGATATTGCTCTAAGCCCATCCAATCCACGTATGCGACCGCGCGCTTGTATCTCCGACTCCCGATGTGCAAGAGCATCCAACGTCCAATCCCTCCGTCTCTCGGCGGGAATAGCGCAATCATGCCGGGATTGGAAGCGCCCCCAAAGGTTACTCGCGTCAGAGTTTATTGTTTGCGGGGTGTCACGATGGCCCAGTTGGCGCGCTTGCTCGCCCGGCTTCACACCGTTGGTGCTGCCGTAGCAGATCGTCCACGGCTGGCCTTGAGTGGCCGGGTCCGGATAGGCGTGCTGCCGGAGCCCTTCGAAGCTTCCGACCAATGCAACTGCCATCGCGGCTGCGGCGCTACCTTTCTGCAGGCGGTTTGCCATTCAGTTCTCCTGAGATTTTCTGCTGGACGAAGACGCGGGCGACGATCGCCGCCGCAGCGAAGAGCCCCGATGCCGTAGACATGCCAATCTGGATGTAGAGGTTGCGCGACACCCAAGTTGCGGCGACGAAATTGATCACGGGCTCAAGGACTATGAAGAGCAGCGCCAGCGCCATCAGACGGACGGACCAGGCGTGCCTGACCACGGCGCGCCAGTTGTGGACGAGCATCGGGAACTCCGGAGGGCTGTGGATAAACCCGCCTCCCGAACGGAGACGAGTGTTGAACTGTGGCTCCGCGGCGACCCAATAAAGGTACCGCTCAGTACAATAATCGTTGTCTATTGCTAAAGTTTTCTCTTAAGGGTAGTCGAGGGCCGGAATACGGCTAAAGCGGTGCCGCTCTGTATGTCGTGTTCCCAGATTTGCCGGGGCCAGTGGCAGGAGTCACGGCCTGTCTAGCCTTCAAGACTCTCAGGTTTCGAAGATCGAATTAGATGGCCGCACAAGCTCGTTCAAAAATAAGTGCTCGCACTTTTTTCGCTTATCTTGTGAGCCTCGCACTGCTTGCGTTCCTGGTTAGCTCGATCAGCTGGCAAGATACTATTCGTATACTTAAGGAAGGCGTTCACCCAGCATCTCTGTGGCCATTTTCGATTACGGCTCTTTTGATCGCCGTGATATACGGTTGCCGTTGGCAGCTGCTGATAGGTGGAAAACTTAACAAGAGCACCTCTCTTATAGCCTCCATTCTCTGCCTCGGCGGCAATATGTTTCTCCCTGCAAGAGGTGGAGATCTGTTGCGAGTCCACTACAGCCATGTCGTAGGCCGAATAGCTCAAGCCGAGGTATTTGGCAGTCTAATGGTTGAAAAGGTAATCGATCTGATTACGATCGCTGCCGTCGGCGTATTAGCTGCTGTAATCCTAACACTATCGATGGATTCCGCCCACACTGACATACTATTTGTTTCAATATCTTCGGCTCTCGGACTTGCATTCGGTGCAATTGTGCTAGTGAAATACCTTAACGCGCTTCTCCTGAGATGGGCCCGCGCGGTATTCACTTATTTCGGGCATGAATCCTTCTTTAATAGACATGTCGCAGTGCTAATACGCAGCGTGGGTGAGCAAATGACGCTCAACAACCTGTTCTCTCCCAGCATTCTTACATTGTTAATGTGGTTGTCAGCGTACGCTCTTTCGTATGTGTTTGCCGCACAATTTGTGGGAGTGGCACTCAGCTACGAAGAGGCGCTCGTCGTGTTGTTCGCAGGGGCTCTAGGCCTGATGCTTCCTGCTGCACCCTCTGGTATCGGAACTTTTCATGCTTCAGTAGTTTCTGCATTCATTCTCCTGGGGCGCTCATCCGCTGAAGGCTTTCTTGTAGCGACAGCTATCCATCTCCTATTTTTCACAGCTTATGTCCTGCCGGCAGCGATCCTTTACGGCCGGTGGCGCTTGGCGCGCGTCTTGCAAAGTTAGAACTAATGAGAGAATATTTCTATTCCCTTCTCCGGAAGTACCTGGAGCTTTTTATACTTCCTCAAAATTCCGTCGTAGAAATCGATCCTGCTTCGTCACTTCTAATAGGTGCGATGCCCCAAGGTCGAGTCGCGTTCCGTCCAGAGTCTAGCGAAAGCCCCTCCGCTGAGAGCTTTCGAGAAAATGCAGTGCTTCCTTATCAACAGCTTAAGCAAACCTGCGCCGAATACTTAGTGATCGGTGGACTTATCCACTATGAACGCGACATTCAAAAGCTATTCGCCGATCTGCATAAGGCGTGCCATCCGGAAACCCGCCTCGTTCTTACCTATTATAGCGCCCTATGGCGACCTTTGGTTAATCTCGCGTCGGCCCTGGGCTGGCGAGGCAACTTACCTGAGGCAAACTGGTTAGCGCATGAGGACGTTCGTAACCTGCTGGAACTCGAAAATTTCGAGTTGATCAGCTTAGATCAAAAAGTCCTAGTCCCGCTGTATATTCCGCTCGTCAGCAACTTTATCAACCGTTACATCGCCCCTCTGCCAGTATTCAGAAATCTTTGTCTTTTGAACATCGCCGTCGCAAGACCTATAGCGATGAAAGAAGTCGACGCGCCATCCGTCTCCATCATCGTGCCCGCTCGAAATGAGGCCGGCAATATCGACGCAATTGTCAGGCGCATTCCACCCATGGGGCCCAAAGACGAAATTATCTTCGTCGAGGGCAATTCAACGGATGAGACCTGGAGTGCGATCCAGGCCGCACAAGCCCGCTATGGATCAGAGCGTAGAATTCTAATTGACCAGCAAGAAGGAAAGGGAAAAGGGGACGCTGTTCGAAAGGGATTCCGCCTTGCTTCGAATGAAATCCTTATGATTCTTGATGCAGATATGACCGTTCCACCCGAGGATCTTCCAAAATTCTACGCTGCGATTAAGGACAACAAGGGCGAATTCATCAACGGAACCCGGCTTGTGTATCCAATGGAGAAGAAAGCGATGCGCTTCTTCAACCTACTAGGGAACAAGTTTTTTGCTATGGCCTTCTCGTTTGTTCTCGGCCAACGGTTCAAAGACACCCTCTGCGGAACAAAGGTTATCAGTAGGTCCAATTATCTGAAGCTCGCCAGAAATCGTTCCTACTTCGGCGATTTCGATCCATTTGGAGATTTCGATCTAATTTTCGGCGCGGCAAGAATGGGCCTCAAGATAGTTGAGGTTCCAATCTGCTATCGCCAAAGGCTTTATGGAGAAACAAATATTTCTCGTTGGCGCCACGGCGTTATCCTATTGGCGATGCTCGCCTTTTCTGCTCGGCGAATAAAGTTCATCTGAGATGAAGATCGAGAATACAGAACTTTACGATCATGACCTAGCAACGACTTTGGAGAATCGTAACCGACTTCAAAGCAATCGCAATCTAATGCTTTGGTATCGCGAACTGTACTCACAGTTGTTCGACGATATCCCAAACTTTTCTCAGAAAAAGGTACTAGAGATAGGTAGCGGCACATCACCACTGAAAATATTCCAGCCGCATGTAACAACTACAGACGTCCTTAATCTCGAATATTTAGACATCGTTTTTGATTGTCATAACATCGCAGACTTACAAGATATCCCGGACCGCAGTATTGATGTGATCACCATGACAAATGTACTACATCACCTGCGTGATCCTATTTTCTTTCTAAGCGGCGCAAGCCGAAAGCTTAAGAAAGGGGGGCAGCTGGTACTCGTTGAACCTTTTTTCTCTGCCGTTTCCTTTCCCTTGCTTAAGTTCTTCCATCATGAACCGGTTAATTTCCAAATTTCGCAACCCGTTCTAGACACGATTGAAGGTCCCCTATCGTCTTCAAACCAGGCAATGCCCTATATGATGTTCTTTTTGCGTCACGATTGGCTAGCACCATTGTCAAATCAATACGATTTAAAGGCGACCAAACTAGGTTATTTTACGAGTATCGCCTATATGGCGACTGGAGGCATATCCAGAGTATTTCCGGTACCACACTGGCTTTATCGGCTCTATCTCCCGCTTGATAGGCGGCTTGCCCGTACGTTTCCCAGACTGTTCGCGTCGTTCTTTAGCGCGCACTTGATCGCAAAGTAACAACGATGAACACAACGATCATCTCCATCGCCAATCTGCTGTATAGGTATTGTTTTCCGCTCTACCACCCAATCTATCGCGTATGGAAGAGCTATTCAGATCGGACTGAGCGAGCGCTACTACGAGAGCTTGTTGGGCCTGACATGACGATTGTGGATGTGGGTGCAAATATCGGGGTTTACACTCGCTTTCTGTCAGGCCTTGTCGGCAGCCGTGGGATTGTGCATGCCTTTGAGCCCGCCCCCGCGAACTATCATAGACTAAGAGAAAATTTGCGGAACCTGGGCAATGTTCGATTGAATCATGCTGCGGTTGGGGAGCGAAGCGGAGCTATCAAACTCTTCATATCTGACGAGTTAAATGTCGATCATCGTACCTTTGACAGCGGTGACGGTCGACAGGCAATCAGTGTCCCAGTCATGAGCCTCGATCAGTATTTCCCAAGCGGAACGCGCGTAGATCTGATTAAAATCGATGTCCAAGGCTACGAACTCAGCGTGTTGCGGGGCGCTGAGCGCGTGCTGCAGGAAAACGTGAATATCAAGATTTTGATGGAGTATTGGCCTTACGGCCTCTCAAAGGCCGGCGTGGATGCGGCAGCTCTCCTCACCTGTATCGATCGACTTGATCTGGAAATACAAATGATCCGCGGTGCTGCTTTGCATAATTTTGACGGCGCTCAGTTTGACCCGCAGGACGCCAGCCAATACTGCAATCTGATCCTCAGCAAACGCTCGCGTCCGTGAGGCCACCAACAACTTAGGACGAAAACACATGCTATCGACCAGCAACAAAATCAGGATTGCGCGCTCTATTTCGACGGCAATTCTTTGGGGGCGCGGTCTTTTTCACCTTCCGTCAGAGCTTATCGCCGTGCGGAGGGGAGTGACTTGGTCTATCGACCTCAAGGAAGGGATAGATCTGGCAATCTACGTCCTGGGTGGTTTTGAGGTGCAAACTCTGAAGCTCTATGCGCGGCTAGTGAACGAAGGCGATGTCGTTCTCGATATCGGCGCAAACATCGGAGCACATACCTTGCCGTTGGCACAACTTGTCGGAGCACGCGGCAAGGTGTTTTCCTTTGAACCGACCGCTTTTGCATTCCGAAAACAGAAGGCGAATATCGCACTCAATCCAATGTTATCGCCGCGTATCAGCGCCCATCAGATGATGCTCATGGCAACAACTGACACTAAATTGCCTGACGCGGTGTATTCGAGTTGGCCGCTAGAAACTACAGGCGATCTGCATGTTGAACATCACGGCCGCCTGATGGGTACAGTTGGCGCGGCTATGAGTACACTTGATGAATTTGTTGCAGCAAACGGGATCGATCGCATTGATTTCGTTAAGTTGGACGTTGACGGAAACGAAAGCGATGTGTTGCTTGGCTCCAAGGCAACAATAGAAAAGTACCAGCCTAAAATTCTATTGGAGCTTGCGCCGTACGTATACAAATCGCAGCCAGAAAAATTTGACGCGATTCTGAATTCACTCTGGAGCATGGGATATGAGATATCCGATGTTGCCAGAAATCGAAAACTACCGCGAAACCCGGACTTTATTAGATCGGTCATCCCCACAGGCGGAGGATTGAACGTGCTCGCCACTAGAGATTGATACCGCGTAAAGCATTTCCGCAGCCACTTTTTGGGGAATTTGGAATCTCAGGAGACATCATGAGCGACTACATTCAACGCGTGCCCAGGATCAGCAGCTTGGTTCTGCTGACTATTTCAGTTTTGTGCACGCACTGGATGGCCTTCTTGAATGAAGGGATATTTGCGGAAGACGCCGGCCTGTTCTCGTCACTATTTTTTAGAGACTGGAACGCAATCATGAACATGTATTCGTCCGCAGCTGTACCAATGTTCACATATTACGTTTGGCCTCTATCTTATATTCCAAATGTTTTTCTTCTTAAATCTGTAGTAATTTTCGGCGTATACGTCGCTGTTATTTTTTCTTATCTTATCGCCTTAAGAAGCGGGTTTCTCAATGAACGAGAATCTTTTTATATTGCGCTTTTTTCGAACCTGCTACCAATAACTACCGTTACAGTAATAATCACATACTCAACTTACTTCAACGCCTATGCGTTATTCTTGGTGGCGACGTACCTATTTATCTCAGTTGAACGGATTCGTGGAGGCCTTCACTACCTCTCCAGAGGGGCATCCCTCCTTATTTACTTTGCGTCATTTACACTTAATTCTTTGCTTGTACTTTACGCCGCTGCTTTCCTCCTTGCATACCTCGTCCACAGTAACGACGCGGCCCGGCGGGTTGGCTTACGAGGGTTCATATCCACATTTTTTTCATTCTGCAGATCAAAACTAGATTTTGCAGCTCTTCCTATCGCATATTGGGCGTATAAGGGATTTTATTATGAGAAAACTGGTCTTTACAAGAATTATAACAGCTTTGATATAAATCTCCCGAGCATCGCATATAATGCTTACCGATTCGTGGTTAACGGAATTGTAAAGCCTGTTGCGTTTAGACCTATTGCAATTTGGTTTGAGTTTAATTTTTATGTATTTTTTGCTGTTTTCATATATTCGATGTTCTTTGTCACTTTATTTTTCCTCCTGAGAACGCCACCCGCCGGGAATCCGGATATCGACAATCGGAGACCAGGCGGCGGCCTTAAGATAGTAAGCTTTGGGCTCTTCTCACTTCTTTGCGGAACTCTTCCCTATATCCTTGTCGGAAAGAGTCCGGAGCTTGGGGTGTTGATGAGAAATGGGATTCTGATGCCCCTTCCCCTGGCCGTGATCGCGGTCGGTGTTTTGCGATTTCTGGAGCGAAAAACGCCTAGCTTGCAGGGCAAGAGAGCTTCGTTCGTGTTACTTCTGGTCGTTCTTACATTATTTACAAATCGGTGGTGGGGAAGTTACGCAGCTTGGCAGGCACGAGCGGCAAAAGACTTGGCGGTCTCGCAATATCTTATTGATAATCCACAATGGTCGACTTTTTCGAACTATTGGATCACCGACAAGTTTCCGATGCCGGGCGAGGCCTCGGAATATGGGTTTGCTGATTATACCTCGAAATTTCACATCATTTGGGGCGGACAGACCAGGATGGCATTTACGCCTCATCACATAGAGTTCTTCGGCATCGACTCGGCGCCAGGCGTAAAGCCAGTTCATTCGACGAACCCCGCTCGTATCGCTTTTTTCTGCGACGCCTGGGCCAGCGCAAAAGATATCGATCTGAGTGGACCGCAAGCTGAGCTTGAAATATCATCCAAAAAAATCTCGTGGGATAACGCATCTCTCGCATACGAGTATCTATATTTTCGCTTTATCAAATCTAGCGAGTTGAAAGCCCACTTAAGTGGCTTGGTAAATGTGACGCTGCGAGCACTTTGACAGTATAGCGGTGTGTGAGACGCCGAGACGCCGGCATTTCCTCACTACCGCTCTTTGTTATTGGCCGGACCGATTTAGCTGCGGTATTTAATGACCTTCGCCGGTGAACCAACTGCAATTGCATAGTCCGGGATGTCCGTAGTTACCACGGAATTTGCCCCGATTACCGCTCCAGTCCCTATCGTAACGTTCATCAATATTTTGGCGCCAGCGCCAATCCAAACATCGTTACCAATTTCGACAAAACCGATTTCGGCCTTCTGAAGCCTGATTGGCGTATCGCGCCTCATGCCGTGGCCGTGATCGATGATCTGGACATCAGAGCCGATTAGGACATCATTGCCGATTGATATCCGGTTTTTCGCCGTAATGATGTTGCGCCGGCCGATTACGGTGTTGTTGCCGATAAAGACTTTGGGCTCTGGCATTGTAAGTTGAAAGAACGACTGGTCTTGGATCGTGACGTTATCGCCAACTTTGAAGATGGCATGACCGACCAGGCGAAACTCAGCGCTGGGCTTCACCACGAGATTCTCGCCGGCCGCGGTGAAATAGCGGAAGCGCTTATAAGCAGTAACGAGCCGTTGGATTATGCCGCCTCGATTGCGATACGATGCCTTGTCGACCTGTGCCATTTCTACTCCCGGCGTGATAGCAGCATGTCAAACACAGGCGTGGAGCTTATTCAAGAGCTCCTTCCGCAAGGGAGATGAAAGCCATCGGTCCAGATCCAGATGCTACCGGTTGACCCGCCCAACGTCATACGAATTTGCCGACTCGTATTTGTCCATATCTCCTGCGATCCCACTGCAAAACCGCTCGCTACCTGGATAGAGCCGACGTTGGCGCCGTCACTGCCAGCGCCGGCTACAAGGGCACCTTGTGCAGGGTCTGATAGCAGAGCCGCGTTGGTCGTTGCCGACGATGTGAACTCGAAGCGCAGCTTCGCCTTGACCTTAACCCCATTTGGCACTGTCAGCGCCAGGAGTGCCGAAGTCGTAGAGATAGCAGCACCGATCGCATCCTTGACCGGCATCACGAACGTATATTCGTCACGTGGATACAGGACAAACGGCCGAATGTTCGAACTTCCATCGGTCAGCACGACGCCGATGCATTTGACGATGGTATAGCCGGTGAGCAGTGTCGTGGTGATGCCGCCGATCGTCGCTGAGGTCGAGAAAACCACGTCGAAAGACAGGTCGGCGTCCTTGCGCATGGCATAGGCGAAGTATGTCGCATTTGCTGCGACGGCGCCGGCATCGAGGCCGCCCGCGCCCGTTCCTGCCGCAAATGTTCCCGTCACCCTTTTGGTCAACGACGCCGCGCTGGAAACGAAACTCGACCCCGACCTGGCCGAGCCGGGGGTGAAGTCGATATGGGTGTTCGGGCTGCTACCGTTGTTGGAAGGGATGAGGCCGACGACGAAATCCCCTACAGCCGAACTATCGGCTTTACTCCCGATCCTGGTGGAAAGCTTATCGGTGAAAAAGGCGGCACCCGAACTTGTGATGTTGACGCTATAGCCGTTCTTGAGAACAAGCGTTGCCGCACCATCGATCGTCTCCGAGCCGGAGGGATCAATCGTCACGTCGCCGCCATCGGCAATGACGCAATAGCGCCAGTTTGCGCCGAGCGTTGCCGCTGCGTTGAGGGTGAGCGTCACGGCTTGGGTAAAGCGATGGACCGCATTGTCGTCGGAGGCCACCGCCGTGTAATCGCCCGACTTCGCCGCATAGACCAACGCCTTGTCGAAGCCGACGTCGACGCCGTTCTGCGTGAACCCTAAGAGCCCGCCACCCTTCAGATAAAGGCCGGTTTGCGGGTTGGTGGCGAAGCCGATGCCGGGCGCCGAAACCGTGCCGCTTGCCGCCTTGAGTGGCGCTGTCATCGGCGCCGAGCCGTCGCGCGGCAGCGAGTTGGTGACTTCGTTGCCAAGGTCGACGGTCAACGCGTTCCATGGCGCGGGATCGATGACCTGGCCGACGGAGGGTGTCGTGCCGGCGGGTTTCGAATAGACGCCGGTTGATGGGTTTCTGGGCATTTTACCTTGCTCCGAAAGGAAGAGGCCCCGAGATTACGAGGCCGAAAGTTGTGCAGTAGTCAAATTGCCGGCGGCGCCATGGTGGCTGCTCCCGGCGCCGAGCGAGCTTTCACGAGTTGCTGCCCTTGAAAGCCTGAATCGCGCCTGTCACCGGCCATTTTACAGCCGTGCAAGAAGCGCACGTACGAGCGCGGCCCCTGCCTCTTCGCGGCCTCTTTTCATCGTCTCCCGCGGATTGCCGGAAGCCGGCCGGGGCGTCGGAATGGGCGGGGTGTCGGGCAGAGCGAAGGGATCGGCGGCGCCTTGCGTCTGAAACTGCGGCATGAAGCTCCGGGCTCTGGTGCGCCGGTGGGCGACCTCCTCGTTCCCCGGCTCATCGTAGCCTTTAAAAGCCCAGGCTCTGTTCATCAGGCGTTGCCCTTCCTCGAGCGATTTGGCGGCGTTCAGTCTGGCGATCAGACGAGGATCCTCCTGCAGGAAGAATTCGGCCTGCGTCTGCGGGCTGATCTCACCTGGCTTTTCGCCCTTCTGGGCGGCAGGCGCCGCCGCGGGCTGCTGACGGCCATCGCTCGCCGCTGGAAGTGGGGCATAGAGGGGTCTATCACCGGGAACAGGCGGGTTGCCGGGCAGCGGTGCGAAATTGTCGTTGCCGGGTTCATCAGCCCCCATCTCCTGCTCTTGCCGGCGCATCGCCAGCCCTCCCATCAGGGCCTGGACAAGGCGCGCCGCGCCCTGCCACGGAGATTGCACCGGGCTCGCATCCATTCCCTGCTGCAGCATGGCATGGGCCAGCCGCTTGCGCTCGTCGCTGATCTCATTTTGCTTCTTGCCGGTATCGCCACCAAAGAGGAAACCCCTCATGCCACTGCCCTTTCGTAGTTGACACGGTCGAAGCCGTCTGCATGTTCGAACACTGCGTCGGGGTGAATCTCGCGCACATCGTCTGACATCAGGCCGATCTGCATCGGACCGCCCTCTTTGTAGCGGAAGGCGTAGACCGGCAGGCCGTTGTCCAGCGTGCCGACGCGGCGGATGTCTTCCTTCAGCCGCCGGTCGGATTTCGCCCAGCCGCCGAGCAGCGAGCCGCCGAGGCCGAAGAGGCCGCCCATGGCGGCGTTCGATTGGGCGAGCTGCTGGTTGTAGAGGCCCATCTTCTGATTGAAGTTTTCGTTGATCAGGCCGGCCTGGTCGACCGTCGGCAGCTGGGTGGCCGGCGTGTTGACGTAGCTCGGCTGGTGCACCTGCGAGCCGGACATCAGCGCCGAGATCTCGTTCAGCGGCTGGTTGCGCTCGGTCAGGATCGAATTCTGCGCATTGGAATACATGTCGCCGAGATACTGGTCGGAGGCGGCCTGCTTGCGGGTGGAAAAATCGCGCATGGCGTTGTCGTAAGCCGCCGAGCCCATCGCGATGCCCTTGTCGGCGAGGCTCTGCTCGAGGCTCGCCTGGTCGCGGTTCCATTGGTTGTCGAAGCCGGAGCGCCAGTGATCGTTGACATATTTGTCGACATTGCCGGCGCTGAGGTCGACATTGGTGCCGAGGATGCCGGAGACCTTGGCGGTCTGGTCGTTGGCGAGCCTGGCAAGGCCGAGCTGCGTCTGCTGCGTCTGGTCGTAGATCGCCTGGTTCTCGGGCGAATAGGTCTGATAGGCGGAATAGGTCGGCAGCCTGTAGGTCTTGCCGGTCTGGTCGGTCATCGTCTGATAGCCGCTGACCCTGTATTCCAGCGAGCCGTCGGGCGTGTACTGGTTGGTGTGGCTGAGGCCCGCATTGGCGATGGCGGTGTCGACGTTGGTGGCCGTCTGCGCCGCGGCGGTCTGGGTCGGATCAGGCGCCTTGGGGACCTTTGGCGTGGAGACCATGGGGAAAATCCTCCTTCATGATGGCGTAAAGCAGGCCGTCGCAATCGCCGAAATAGCCGCGCTGGCGGCCTTCCGGCTCAGCGCCCACTCTGGCGAGCAGCCTCTGGGCGCTGATGTTGTCGGCGCGGGTGCGGCAGGTGGCGCGGCGGCAGCCCAGCTGGTTGAAGACATAGTCGAAGACGGCGCGCATCAGCGTCAGCGACAGCCGGTCGGCGGCGAGCGAGATCTCGATATCGTGCTCGGTCCAGACGTTGAAGACGAAGCCGGCGATGATCCGGCCGCGCTCGACATGGGCAAGCGTGGTGTAGGGCGGGTGGAAGGTGACACCGATCCTGGCGCCGACCCAGGCGGCGATCTCGGCACTGGGTTCGCAGACGATCAAATCGGCGCGCCCCTCTCGTAAAGCAGCGAGCCGCCGACGACAGCGGCTTCCGAGACCGAGCCTGACGAGCCCGAGATCAGCGCCCGGATGGTGGGCGCAAGCGCCGAACCGGCGCCGCCGGCGGAGGCGAATTTGCGCACCAGCGAAAGGCCAGGGAATTTCGAAATACCCCAGATTGCCGTTCCCCATTTCGCCGCTGCATTGTTCTCGACCGACGACAGAAGCGCTGTCGGCACTTTCGTCTGATAGTCGACCGAGATGCCGCCATACATCAGAGTGGACACGCCGATCTCGGCCGTCACCCCGATCAGCTTCGAAAGCTTGGTCGAGAGCCCGTCGCCGAAGCGGCTCCAGGCGCCGACCATCAGCGCGTCGATCGCCGCGCCATTGTCGTTGGCGCCGACTTCGGCCTCGTAAAGCGTGCCGTCGGCGGCGCCGAAGAACAGCCGGTCCTGCCAGCTCGCCCAGCAGGAAGCGGGCATGCCGACGAAGCGGCACCAGGCACCGGTCTCGGTGTTCATCACATATTGATAGGGGCCGAAGGAAGACGGCAGGTTGACGATCGCCATTTGCCGCGCCGGAAAGCTCGAAAGCTGCCATTCCTGCGAGGTCGTACCGGTCGCCGCGACGGTCGCGCGCCATGTCGGGCCGATCCTGGCGGTAATGGCGCCGAGGCTGGCGGCGCCGCGATCGAGCTGCACCGCCTTGGTGATCGGCACGATGCCATCGGTGGTCATGATCGCGAGATCGGCGCCGACCGACAGCAGGCACCGATCGGTGCCGAGTGGCCGGCCGAGCTTGAAGGTGCCGATCAGGCCCCAATTGGCAGCACTGGAAGGATCGGAGCCCTGGAAGACGATCACCTCGCCTTCCGAGGAGATCAGCACCAGGCATTGCTGCAGGCCCGTCGACACCGGGATCGTCCAGACGTTGATCGCAACAAGCGTGCCGCCATATTTCATGTTGCCGCCGACCGGCAGCGCCGTCGCCGCGCCGCTGACGGCGTCGGTGGCGAGGTACCAGACATTGGTCGAGTTCTTTTCGATGAACCACAGGCGCGAGCGATAGGCGGTGACGGCGCAAAGCAGCGAGGCGTCCGGAATGCCCGTGATCATCGTCGAGGCGACATAGGCCGTGGCGGCCACGCCCTTTTCCAGCTGAGCATTGGTCACCGTTCCGGTGACGGTGACGGTGAGCGTGCCGGCCGCCGGCGTAAAGGTGAGCGACACCCGGTTGCCGGCGCCGGTTCCGTTCAGCGTGCCGGCGAAAGCGCCGGAGAGCGTCACCGAGCCGGTGCCGAAGAAGCTCAGCGTATAGGCGGTGTTGCGCACGGCGACATTCTGGGTGGCGAGTGCCGCCGTGCCGACCAGGAAATTGTTGGTCCAGGAGGTGCCGTTGAAGATCAGCGGCGTGTCGAGGCCGTTGACGAGACGCAGGAATTCCTGGCCGGCCGGGTTGGTATATTGCTGCACCGACCAATGGGCGCTTGCGAGGCCGGAGACGACAGGCGCGCCGGCCGCACCGCCTGCCGTGACGTCGAAGATCTTGTCGCCGGCGGCGGCAAAGAGCCTGTTGCTCACGCCGGAATAGGGAATGACCGTCTGCACGTCGGCGCCAAGGCCGGTGGCGAAGGCGAGGAAGCCGTAGCGGGCGCGGACGCGGTTGGCCTCGGGAAAGAAATTGTCGAGCTGGAAGGCGGCGTCTTCGGGCATATCGGCCATCTCGACATCGGTTCGCCAGCCGCCGATCGGCGCGATCCAGTCTTTGCCTGGCGAAACGCGGCGGGTGCGGCCGTTCGGAGGGACAGGTCTGCGGGTCATGGCGTCACCGTGATCGTGCCGGGCCAATAATTCTCGAATGCCTGTCCCCTCGCCGGCAGCGAAAGGTCGACAGGGCCTGCGGCACGATCGGCGCCGATGGCGGCTTCCTTGGCTCGTTCGAAAGAGGCAAGCTCCTCGCCGTAATCGAGGCCCTTCGCTCGCTTCCAGCGCCAAATCAGCGAGAGTTCGAGCAGCTCTTCGGGAAAGAGCGCCGTGTCGGTGTCGTTAGCCCAGTTGGCGGCAGTGGCCGCGCCGCCGTTCACCGCCACCCAGAAGCCGGAGACATAGGCGTATTCGATCGTCTCACCCGCAACATTCGGGTAGATGTCGAGCCTGCCCGCCGCCATGCGCCAGATCTGCGGCACCGGGTTGGCATTGAGGATGGTCTGGCGCTGCCAGATCTGCGGCTCCACCGGGCCGTTCAGCGCTGAGAGGCGAGAGACGTTCCAGATGCGCGCATTGGCGGCGAAGCGATCCCAGTCGGAAGGGGGCTCGGCCGGCTCGGGGACGGTACCGGTCGCTTGGAATTGCCGCCGCACCATCAGCGCCGACCAGTCATGGGCCCGCATCAGGTCGCGGCCGGCGCGGGTGGAGAGGATGCGCAGCTGCATGATCTGCGGATCCGCCGACGACATGACGGCCGTCGGCGGATCGAGGTCGATCTCCGCGCAGACGTTCTGAATGATGGTCAGCAGCGACATGCGGGCGATCTCCGGTTGAGGTTTCGAATGCTGGTTCAGGCGGCGCGGCTGCGGCCCTTGCCCTCGCCTTCCCTGTCGAGCGCCTCGAAGCGCAAGGCCATTTCCTTCATCTGCTCCTGCAGCCGGCCGACCTCGCCCTTCAACCTTTCGTTTTCGGCGGCAAAGGCGGAAGCGGCGCTGGAGTTCTCGGCCGTTGCAAGATAGGCGCGAGCAGCCGCGGTCAGCTCGTTGGCGCCCATGCCGACCTTCTGTTTGGCCGTGTCGGAGAGGGCGGCGAGCTGCTCGACGGTGTAGATGTTGATCGCCTCCAGCTCCTTGATCTGGCTCGGCTTCAGATAGGGCCATTGCGCAAGCGGCGTGCCGGTCAGCTGCTCGCGAGCGGCGGCGCCGTCCTTGAAACGCTTATAGGTGTCGGCAAAACGCTGTTTGTCGTTGTCGGTGACCTCGCGATAGACCTCGGTGTGCTTGTCGCCTGCGATGAAGATGCGGACGAATTCCTTGTCGGCAAAGATCGGCCGGCCCTCCTTCTCGGTCAGAAAGGTCTGCTCGACCGGCTCGAGGCTGAAGGAGGCATAAATTCCGGTGTTGCTGTCGGGCATGGTGCTTGCTCGCTGTTGATGGCGGGGAGATTTGGATGGACGGTGGGAGCGCCCCTCCTCGTCATCCTCGGCCTTGTGCCGAGGATCTGCTGCAGATGCTCGGGACAAGCCCGAGCATGACGAGGAGGGGTCGGAGCAGCAGTCTCAACAGGCGCCGAAGCGCCCATTGACTGACGTGGTTTAGTTCACCTTCGACAGGAACGGCCGCATCAGCGTCGCCTCCAGCACGCCGGTCGCCGTGATGGTGATGCCGGTGCCGTTGGCGGTGGCGTTGGCCGAGAGCGTGATGCTCTGGACGACGCCGTTCGGGCCGTAGGTGATGCCCGCAATCGTCGTGCCGCCCGGAATTCCGGTGCCGGCAACGGCCGCGCCGATGAACGGACCGGACCCGGCATTGAGGCCGGAGAGATTCGTCAGCACGGGAGAACCGTTGACCGTCGTTGCCGCAAACGTCTGGTTGGCGGCAGCAAAGTTGACGTTGGCAATCGCCTTGGTGCCGACGGTCGCCGAGGCAGACGCGCTTGCTTGGCCCGCCGTGGTGGTCGTTTCGGCAACGACGAGGGCCGCCGTTGCACTCGCCACCTGGGCCGGCGCCTGGCCGTTGCGCTGCAGCCAGACATAATAGGTGCCGGGCTGAAGCGTCACGGCGCCAACCGGCCCGCCCGTCAGCGTCGGCGGCTGGGCCGCACCGGAGAAAACGCCGCAGCGCTGGCCGACGACGGCGGCGGCCGTGGTCAGCAGCGAGGCGACATAGTCCCGGCTCCACTGAAACCATTGGCCGGGCTGCAGGGTCGTCTGCGACGCCAGCACCAGCTGGCAATAGACCCATTCGGATTCACGATCGCCGCCGGCGATCGCGCCGAGGGCGAAGTTCGGTCCCGGAATCCCGGAGCCGGCGACGATCGGGCCTTCGACGACGAACGGGTTCGCGCCAAGACGATCGGTCTGGGAAGTTGCGATGGTCATGGATGTTGATCCTTTCGTTCGATCAGGCGAACAGCACGCCCTGCAGGAAGGCGTTGTTCATGGTGAGGTTGCCGGCAAAGCCCATCAGCTGGACGAAGGCATCCTGGTTGGTGTTCATGCGTTCGTCACCGATCGGCGCCATGTCGCGGTCGCGGTGCGGCCGGTAGAACAGGTATTTGGTGTTGAGGAAGAACATCTGGTTGAGAGGCGCACCGCCGCCGAAGCCGCCGTCGAAGATCACGTCGGCGCCCATATATTGCAGCGACTGGAAGCCGGCCATGCCCTTGTCGGCCGAGGTGATGCGCTGGATCGCCTGCAGCGATTCCCAGTAGAGGCGGAAGAAGTTGTTGTCGGCAACGACGAGATCGGGCGCGTCGGAGCCGCGCACGCAGGACATGTAGAGCCGGTTCATGTAGCTCTGGATGTTGGCATTGGTGGCGGCCGCACCACCATCGGCGGAGGCGGAGAATTTCTGGTTGCGCCAGAAACCCCAGGTGGCGCGCGAGATGCCGCCGACCGTGCCGGAGGTCGGCGAGGTCGAGATCAGGAGCTGCAGGCCGCCGATCTGCCGACCGCCATCGGCCGTGCCGTCGGAATAGCAGTCGAGCGCGATATTGTTCTTCAGCGTCGTCTCGGCATTCTCGATGCGCTGCTCGAGCAGATCGAGGATCGCATCCTCGCCGGAGTTCTGCAGCTGTTCGAGGCCGGACATGGAGACGGCAACCGCGGCCTGCTTCAGGTCGTATTCGGCGGCGGTGATGACGTCGGAGGGCTGGACGTTGAGGATGTCGTAGCCGGAATAGCGCTTGAAGGTGCTGTTTTCCTGATACTGCAGCTCCTGGACGATGGTGCGACCGCCGGAGACGGGCTTCTTGCGGCCGCGGCTGTTGAGACGGGTGAGAAGACCGTTGTTCTTGGTCACGTCGTCGGCGACCGTGCCGCTGCGGTTGCGCAGCGTCGTGGTGACGATTTCAGAGAGGTTGGGCGAAATGGGCATTGATCATTCCTTTGATCAGACTTGACCGCGCGCGGAACGCATGGCGTCGCGAAGCGAGTCTCGGATTGACGTGGGCTGGCCTCTTGCCGCATCGCGGGTCGGGCCCGGAGCGGAAGATCCAGAGATGGATCGCGAGGCCCGGCGGGCTTGATCTGCCGCTGCGGCCCTCTGGGCTTGCTGCTGGTGGACGAAAGCCGGCGCAGTCTGGCTGATCAACTGCTGGCGGATGTCCGGACGCATCCAGCATGCGGCGTCGTAGGCGTCCTGAAGTGTCGATGCTCGCCCCGAATTGATGAGGGCGACCATGTCGTCGAGAACGTCTTCGGCATGGGCATTTGCCGGATCGGAAAGAAAGGCATCGACCTGAGTTTCGGTGTCCCTCTTCCTCAAAACATGTTCGACCGTGGCCTCGACATTGATCGGCCCGGTCTGGCCCTGCTCATGGCGTTGCATCGCCTCCCCTGCCCGGCCGTTGACCAGGGCGTGAAGATTGACGCCGGCCACCTTGGCGACGTGAAGCACGGTGTTGACGGGATCGCGGATCAGCGCGTTTTCCCACTCGATCGCCCGGCGCATAACATCGGCATGGGTCATGCCGGCCTGGCGCACGATCGGGGTGAACTCCTCGAGCCCCTTGTAATCCTGGAGGACGCGGAAGCCGCGATCGACCTCCTGCTCGCGTTTGGCGATCGCCGCCTGCACTTCGCCGGGCAGGCTTGAAAACTGCGCTTTGGCCTCCGCCGACCAGCCGGGCGGCACCCGGTTACCGGGGACGGCGGACTGCTGGCGACTGTCAATCTCGCCTGTCTGCTGTGGGCCACGAGCCCCCGGGGCCGCCTGCCCTGTCCGGGCAGCAGCGGCCTGCTCCTGCCCCTTGGGCAGGAAGCGGCCATTTTCGCCGTCGCGCGGCTGGCCCGGCAGATCGCCCGGCCCGCCTTCGACAGTGTCGATCGCCGCCTTCAGGCTGTCGCGGACGCTGACCGGCTTTTCCGAGCCAAAATCTTCGCTGCCGTTGCCGGCCTCGTTCAGGTCTTCCATATCCATCTTGGGATTTCCTATTTCGGGGATTGATGCCCGTTCAGGTTCAGGCGTTGTATTCGGCGTAGACCCGCCGTAATTCGTTGCGGATCGCCTTTCGGTCCGTCTTCGGCTTTTCGATCGGCTGCGGCTTCTCATTGCCGATCTCGACGACGCCGGCCGCCTGATAGGCGGAGCGCAGCTTGGCTTTCGAAGTGTAATGCCGGCCGTCATGCATCGACTGGATCTCGATGTTGTCGCTGACGAAATGCGGCGCGGGCAGGTCCGACCGCGCGAGGTTTTTCACCGGCATGCAATTGTGCGGCCAGGCGTCGAGCGCGTGCCAGCCGCCGCAGACGCGGCAATAACGTTCTCTCATGCTGTTGCTCCCGGGCTTATTGATAGCTCGCGCGCATCTGGTCGATCGCCTGCGCCGCCGCCTCTCCGCGCGCCTGTTCCAGCATGGCGCGATGCTCGATCTCGGCTTGCGCCACGCCAAGGTCGGCTTTCCGCTGTTCGGCACCGGCCTTCACCTCCGCCGTCTTCAGCTTGAGCATCTCGGCGGGCGAAGGCTGCGGCTGCGGTTCCGGTTTCGGCGCGGTCGCAGCCTGGGAAAGCTGGGCGCCCACCTGCTCCAGCGTGCTTTCCAGCTGACGGCCGGCCCGGAAGCCGCGGGCGGCAAAGAGCAGCGTCTCGACCATGACGGGGACGAGCATCGGGTTCTGCTGCGCCATCGCGCCCGCCTGCTGGATGAAGCCGCCGACCATCTGGACGAATTCCATGCGCCGCTGCTTTTCGGCGTCCTCGTCGGGCTCGATCGTCGAATCCGTCTCGATGTCGATCTGGAAGCCGCGAATGCTGTCGTTGCGCAAGAGCTGCACCACCTCGTCGATCGTCGGCTGGCCCATCATCCGTTGCAGCTGCGGCGGCAGTTCCGGCGGCGCCATTGCGGGGGGCGCCTGCGCCGGCTGGCCCATCTGCTGCGCCCGCATGGCCGCCTGCCCGGCCGCCATCTGCATCTGCTGCAGCTGCATCTGCACCTGCTGTTTCTCCGCCATGCTCGGCAGCTTGATGCCGCTGACCAGCATCAGCGTTTCCGGCTGGAACTGGTCGCAGATGATTTCGCCGGCAAGGCGGATAATGTCGCGGGCAAAGCGGGCGAGCTCGGCCTGGCGGTCGCGAATGCGGATCGAGCCCCACTGGCTCTTGATGCGCTGCGCCGTCGCAGTCTCCGAGGCTTGGGTGTCGCCGCGCACGATGTCCGATATGCCGCTGATCTGGTAGACGTCCTCGATCAGCTGCTTGCGCGCCGCCATGCAGGCGACGATCACCTTCTGCACCTCGTCGATCGGCAGCGTCACGACAGCTTTCGAGCCGCCCTTGTCGGTGAAGGCAGCCCATTCCGGGATCGGCACCATCACCATGTCGTTGTCGGGCCGCATCGCCTTCTCGATCGCCGGCGAGATGGCGCCGTCGCCGGAGGGATAGAAGACTTTCAGCCGCAGCTGATCGGTCAGCTTGTTGATGCGCCGGGTCAGAAGATCGATTTCATCGCATTGCTGCTGATAATAAACATAGTCGGGAACCGGGATCAGCGAGCTCGTCGACATCGTGCCATAGGCCGGGCGCGGGCAAGGCCAGAAATGCGTCAGCTCCAGCGGCGGCTCGGAAACTTCGAGCGCGACGGGCGAACCGTCAGCGATCCAGATGGTATAGTTCTCGCTCTTGCACCAGATCTCCCAGACATGGGTCCTGCCTTCGTTTTCGGCGCGCTCGGCCTGGCTTTCGCCCTTGCGGGCACCGGCAGCCTGGGCCGCGCCTGACGCCATCGCCTCACGGCCGAAGCGCTTTTCCATCTCCTCGCCGCTCATCGGCACGCGCCGCGCCACCCAGGTGACATCCTTCCAGCGGCGGGCCGGCGAATGCAGGAAATCCGACCAGTGGACATAGTCGATGCAGACGCGCTCGTCGGCAATCGTTTCGAGGGCTGCGCCCAATCCGCCGGGCAAGCCGTTTTCCGCCGCCGGGTCCGAGGGCGCCACACCCATGTCCAGCGGCTCGAAATCGGCCTCATAGCGCAGCCACACCGTGCCGCGGGCGCAGAGCAGGAAATCGTCGCGCACCGCCCGCATGATCGAATCGAGATCGGCCTCGTCGCCTGTATAGGCGAGATTGCGTTCGACGATTTCCGAAGCGATGCGGGCGACGGGTTCGGCATCCTTGAAGCGGCGCTCGACGACCGGCTGCGGCACGCGGGCATAGACGGCCGGCTGCAGCACCGCGGTATTGGCCCAGAGCATCGGGAAGCGGCGCTTGGCGGCGCTCGTCTGGTCCGCCTGCTGGTCGAGATAGATCTTCTCGATCTTGACGCAGCGGTCGTGCCAGGACTTGAAATAGCGCTGGGCGCGTTCGAGCTCCTGCTGCCAATGGGCGCCGACCTTTGCCGGATCCCAGTGCTGCCCGCCTTCCAAAACCGTCGTCTCGTCTTCCATCAAACACGCTCGCTCTGTCTCGGAGTGGAATCGGCAAATTCGTTGAATGTCATGGTCTGGAATGTCGGCAGCGGCTTACGCTCGGGCTTCAGCGGTTCGGGCGCCAGGCCAGTGAAGATGATGGCGAGACCGCCGAAAGCATCCGCCCCATGTGAAGCCCAGTTGTGCAGCGGCTCGCCGCGGAAGACGCCGAGATCCCCGTCCCAGTCCTTGCGATAGTTGCGCAGGCATTTGATGCCTTGGGCGCAGCCGGCCTGGTCGAATTCGACTTTCGCCAGGATGCGCCGGGTGCCGTTGATGCGGTCGTGGACATAGGCGCGCTCGACCTTGCGCACCGTGCCGAGGCCGCGCGCCCTGACCTCTTTCAGCATGATCTCGATGCGGGTCATGCCGCCGCGCGTCCATTCCCTGACCTTGATGTCATGCGGCATGTTGTGGACGCCGTAAACATAGTCCTGTTCGGCGGCGCGCCGCTCCAGCTCGTCGAGCATGCCGTCCATGCCGGTGCCGGTATGCTCGAAATAGCCGATCATCCTGACGCGGCCGGGCAGCACCTGGAACAGCCAGACGCTGTTGGCATCGTCCATGCCGATATCGGAGATGGTGTGGACCGGATAACCTTCGACATGCGGGAAGACGCCGATGCGCTCCTCGGCGTCGGCAAGCGCCATCTGGTCGGCATAATAGGCGCCTTCGACACTTGCCTCGAACGCCTCGGCGGGCGTCGAGGGATATTCGCGCTTCATGTCGCCGAGCTGGATCTCGGCCTTCTTGACGTACCAGGCCTTCTGTCCCTCCGTCAGTTCGATGCCCTGTTCGGCAAGCTGGCGGAAGTATTTGACGGAAACGTCGCTGATGACGACACCCTCGGGGGCGATCGAATATTGCGGCTCCTTCCACCAGGGGAAGAAGTGGAACTTGAAGTCGAGCTCGCTCAGGACAAGTGCCTGGCGCTGCTTGACCTGGGCATCCTCGCAGAGCGAATAGAAATGCCCTTCCTGGCCTTCCGCCGTGCTTTCGACGAAGACCATCTGGCCGGCCTGCACGGTGTTCAAGGCGCCGGTCCGGACTTCCCGCGCCTTGTCGGGATATTTGGCGCAGAGCTTTCCATATTCGGAAATATGCAGATATTGCAGCGTGCCCGAGCGCAGCGACGTGCCGACGCGGATGCTCGAATTGTTGGCGAGCAGCAATTCGCTCTGGTTGGTCCTGATAACAGGCACGGCGTTGCGGATGCCTTCGGGCAGATTGTCATAGGGATATTTGATCTTGTCCCGGAAGATCGTCTGCACGTCGCCGAGCGTATGGGCGATGGTGCCGGCTCTTATATCCCGGTTGAAGACGCAGGCATCGAGCATGAAGATCTGGATGAAGGTGGTCAGCCCCAGCTGGCGGGCCTTCAGGAGCACGTTGAGATAATGCATCTCCTCGAAAAGGCTCGTCTGCATCATGTTCATTTCGAACCTGACGCGGCGGCCCGCCTTGTCGGTGATCCAGTAGAGATTGTTCAGCCGCCAGCGCCAGTCGGAAAACTGGTCAACCGCCGCCTGGAAGTCCGCGCGTCCTGCCATTGACCGCCTCCAGCAATTGCGAGACCTCGCTCGTTGCGCCCTGTTCAGGCTCCATCTTGGCGCCGTATTTCTTCGGTCTGAGCTTCTCGGCCACCCACTGACGGGTGGCGATGCGCAGCTGCGAACGCCGGATCGCCTCGCCGTTCTCCTGCCAGCCGGTGATCTCGCCGGCCGCATTCTTCTTTTCGATCCAGTCGTCGCTGCTGTTGTCGGCGATTTCGACCATCTCGTCGACAAAGCTGTCGGCCATGATCTCGCGGGCCAGCGCATAGCGCGCCCGGAACGCCGCCTTGTCCTCGTCCGCCAGCCAGGAGAGCACCGTCGATTTCGCCGGCATGTCCTCGTCCCGGCAGATGGAGCGCAGGCTTTCCCGGTCGGCGATGCGCGCGCAGATTTTTTCCGCCAGCGCCTGGCTGAACTTGCTCGGTCTGCCCATCGATCCGTGTCTGACGCTCAGAACAAGGCGATAATGTTGGAGGCCGTGGTCCCGGTCAGCGCCACGATCGCCGCATGAACCGGCAGGATCGTCCCGGCCGGCACGCTCTTGAAGACGACCGGATCCACATCCCGCCGCGGCGCAATCGCCACATCACCGGCCGTGCCGATATAAAGCGCCCGGGCGCCGACAATCGCGGTATCGTTCGGCGTCACCACGGCGGCCCGCGAGGCCGGAGCAATCGAGGGGTCCATTGTAAGTCTCCTTATGAGAGGTGGATGTCCTGCCAACACGGCCGCGTCGGGCGCTGCTATGCTCGATATGGCCAAGCGCGCTCCCCCACCCTCCGTCTCCCAGGACTTGACCTGAGATCCATGCCCGCCGCTGGTGGAGCCCAGCCGTGGATACCAGGGGCAAGCCCGATCCTCGGGTCAAGCCCGATCCTCGGGTCAAGCCCGAGGAGGACGGAGCAAGGAGTGAGCGCTGTGCCAAGCCGCGTGGTCGATGACGCCGGCCGGAAAGCCCTGCCGAATGACGCACGCCATCGAAGCGTCGCCGGCCTTCACCGCCGGCGTCACCTCTGAATTCAAATCTCGCAGCTTGGATTTACGGTAGGATTAAATGATCCGCTGGGAGGTGATCAAGGACTTTGCAGCGCAGAAATTGCCTTCGACGCCGGCTCGGATTTGGCGGAGAAAAATTGGTCAAACGTTGGGCCGAACGTCCCTCGACTCTCCGTCATCCCAGGGCTTGACCAGGCTTGACCCTGGGATCCATGGCCGCGACTAGTGGAGACCAGCGTGGATCCTCGGGTCAAGCCCGAGGAGGACGGAGCAAGAGGTGAGCGCTGTGCAAAACCCACGGTGATATTCGATGCCGCTGGCCGGAAAGCCCTGGCGAATGACACATGCAATCGAAGCGTCGCCGGCCTTCACCGTCGGATCACCTTTGCATTCAAATCTCGCAGCTTGGATTTACGGTAGGACTAAACGATCCGCCGGGGGGTGATCAAGGACTTTCAAGCGTAGAAATTCACTTCGACGCCGGTTCCGAATTCGTCAAGCGTTTGGCTAAAACGTCCCTCCACCCTCCGTAGGTGGTGCAGGCCACTTTTGAAAATCACGCCTCCCCCACCAATTGATAGCAGCAGACCGCCCCCGCTTTGCCAAGCGTCAGCTTCGGCGTACAAATAGCAGCCTGTCGATCACCCGATGGAGGCGTCGGTGAAAACTGCAGGACTTCTTCTTTGCCTCGTCACTTTTCTCGGCGTTCCCTTCTGTGCGGCCCCGGCCGATGCCGAGGAAGTGGTGCGGTTCGAAAGCGCGCCGGTGAAGCTCAGCCCGTTTCGCATCCGCAAGGCCCTCGAACAGGGAGAAATTCTCTCCCAATCGCCGGGCACGCCGCTGCTCGGCTATTTGTCCCGCCCTCCCGGCGACGGCCCCTTCCCGGCGGTGGTCCTTCTGCATGGTTGCGATCACCTGCGTTTGAGCGTCAAGGAGCTTTGGCCGAAACGGCTGGTCAAATGGGGCTATGTCGTGCTTGTCGTCGACAGCTTCACCACCCGCAAGCTCGACGATGACTGTCGAATCGCTCTTCCCGAGCAGGTCTTCGATGCCTATGGCGCTCTGGATTTCTTGTCGAAATCGAGCTCCGTCGATATCAGCCGCGTCGCCTTGATGGGCTTCTCGACGGGCGCCACCGCGACGCTCGACGCAACAAAAACCGAGGGAAACGAGCAGCTTATGGAGCACAAGTTCAAGACGGCAGTCGCCTATTATCCCGCCTGCGACGCAAATCGGGGCGCTCCGTCAGCACCGACCTTGATCCTGATTGGCGAACGGGACAATTGGAGCCGGGCCGACCGATGCCAGAAGAGCCTTGCCCGCCTTGGCGACGATGGCCCATCTGTTGAGCTCAACGTCTACAAAGGCGCTTATCACGATTTCGACGCCCCGGAGTTCACAATGGGCAAGAGGGTGCTGGGTCATATCGAAAAATACGACCCCGACGCCGCGGCGAAGTCCATGCGCAGCGTCTACGCCTTTCTTCGCAAGTACCTCTCCGAGTAGAGGTTGACTGGCGATCTGCCTCTGCTCATCCGCTAGCCGCGAGTTTGGCGCCAACGCACACCCCAATCTCTGTCATTCCAGGCCTTGAGCCTGGAATCCACGGCCGCCGCCGGTCGATGTCCGCGTGGTGGATTCTCGGGTCAAGCCGGAGGAGGACGGAGCGTGGGTTGAGTTCCATGGGAAATCCGGCGACGTCTCCGGAATGAGGACAGGGCGCCTCCCGATCGTTCCAGCAAACATGCGCCAGCTGTCTGCCGGCCGGGCGCCCCTCCACATCGCAGCCTAAATGTCGCTCGGCCGCCCTGACGTCGCCTGGCTTGCCGAGGACATGAACGCCTCCTCGGCGCTCGGCACTTTCCCCTCCGGCGTCAGATCGTCGACGGCCTTGGGAAGATCGCGGCTCAGCCGGCCGAGGATCTCCTGATGCGAGAGGCCGGTATTCCTGGCGATCTCGTCCAGGACATCCGGGCCGAGGGCTGTGGCAAGTTCGCCGTCATTGATGTCGGCATTCTGCCCGCGGCGCACCCAGGATTCCATCTTGTCGCCCTGGCCGTTCTGCTGAAAGGTTTTCAGGAGGTCGCCGAGGCCGCCGCTGACGATGCTGCCGGAGGTCAAGCCGCCGAGAAGACCACCGAGACCCCCGGAGCCGGCCAGTCCGCCGAGGATGCCGCCGAGGCCGCCTGATGGCTGGCCTCCGGCGCCGGCCTGCTGCGGGTTCTGGAAGCCCCGCAGGAGCTCCCGGATCTTGTCCCTGTTCTGGTAACCGGCAACGGCAAGAACGGCGAGAAGCGCCTTCATTTGACCGCTCATCATGATGAAATCCTCCTGTGGTGCTCCGTGGGTTCACGCCAGCCGGAGCGCTGAATGGGCGCAATGTTCACTATCGTGGAAAGCTCCCGCCGGCGGGCGCAAGGCCCCGTGCCGGCGGCATTCACGACTGTCTCAAGGCCGGCTCAGAGTTCCGGGCAGCCGCGCTGGTTGGCGAAGATCATCCGGTCCGGCCCGCGGCGCGTCATCCCCTCGACGACGATGCTGCGAGACGAGATGCGGACGATGTGGGCCCGGCGCAGGCCTTCGCTGCGGGCGATGTCAAGCGCATCGTCGGGATCGCAGCGGCGCGGGCCCCGACGGTCGTAACGGTCGTAGCGGTCGTAATCGCGATTCCGGTCATAGACGCCGACGCCGCCGGGACCGATGCGCAGTTCCATATCCTGGGCGGCGGCAATCGTCGGTGCGATCGTCAGGCCGGTCATCGAGGCCAGGCCAATCAACACGAACTGAAGAGACTTATGCATGGATTCCTCCCATGGCCTTTATTGCTTATCGCCATACCAACATCGCCGTCGGGATTTTGTTCCGTAAGGTTGGAGGAGCGGGCCCAGGGGAGAAGCAAGAGCCTGCACGGCAGCGCGGAGCCGCTCATCGTGATCAGGCTTGATGCTCCAGCCAGGCGACAGCGAAGCTGCAGATTGAAGCCGCATCGACCAGCACCGATGGCGCGTCTCCAACCAGGCCCTGCGCGCCCTGCCCGCCGGCAAGAAAGGCACTGACGATCCCGGCGAAGTAATCGCTTTCGAAGCCGGCCACGACGGGATCGCCGGTGTCGAATTCCTCGAGCATGCGCCACACCACGCCGGCCGGCGTGGCAAAGGGCACCTCATAGCGGCGCAGGCGCTTGTTCGGGATCTCAGCCAGGTGCTCGGCATGGTGGAGAAGTGTCATCGTGTCGAGCGGGGCTCCGGCCATGAGGACCTTGCCGCCGGCCGCCACGAGTTTGGCGAGCGGCGAGCCCTCGCCATAGCCGTAATCGAGCGGGTGGTCGGCGGTGAGCCAGTCGGCCCTGGCGCCGATCGCCACGACCGAGGCGCCCGGATTGCCGCTGCGCCGCGCCCCTGGCGTCGTTCGAAGGAATTCCGGGAATATGCCGTTATCGCGGATCGCCCGGGAGGTCGTGGGGTCGAAAGGCGCGATATGGTCGCGCCATTCGAAAGGAACGCGGCCGTTCTCGTCGAGCAGTTCGTCATAGGCGCCGTTCCAGTCCGTATAGGCGGCAATGGTGCCCGACGGGCCGACGACATCGCGCAGCGCATCGATGAACATGTCGGTGCCGTTCAGCAATCGCCCCAGCCTGCTCATGGCGGCATGAACCATCACCATGTCGCCGGCGTGAAGTCCGAGCTTCTCCAGATCCTGGCTGAGCGAGAGACGGGTGTGAAAGTGCGGAGCGGTCATCGGCCAACGATCATCAGGACGTGGCCCGGTGTCAATGCTCCCGGGCGGACTTCAGGACACCCTTGCTCGCGACGCCCTGCTGCCGCTCACGCGCCTCCTGCCTCCGCGCCGCGGTGAAAGCGCGGAACTCCAACCGTAGCCGGGACGATCGCAATCGGTCGCTGCTGGCTATTTTCGAGAGGAAGCAGCATCTCTTCCGCCAGACTGTCGCAGCCATCCAGATCCACAACGAGGACTCCATTTCGTGAACCACCGCTTTCAACGACATGAAGCTGATGGTCATCGATGACGGTCCGTGGAGCCTTCATGGGGCCGACCGGTATGGATCCTCTACCGCCGATCGGTTCCGCCGAGGCCATCCTTGCGATCTATGAAAGCTTCTGCTTCATCCACCACGCGTTCCTTGATGACATCATGAGCGTCGGACGCAACGTCCACGGCCTTGTGATAGACTTCCGACGCTACCTCTTTACCCTGCGCGAGGACGTCCTGGGCCTGATGGCTGAGGCTATCTCTCGTGCTATCTGCGGCTTCGCCGACCAACTCATCCTCGGTGTCGGTGTGGGGCAGCGCCGCGCCGATCGCCGCACCGACCGCGAAAGCCAGGGCACCGCCGACGAGCGGCTGGTCGCGGAAATGGGTGAGGATCGCCTTGTTGAGTTTGCTCGTTTGCTCTTGAAGACTGGTCGCCGCCGAAGAGGACCGGCTCGACAGCGAACTCGCCGCGTCAGACGCACGGGCGCTGAGGTCGCTCGCGGCGCTTTTCGCCTGCTCCCATTTCTCCGCCGCCCAGCCGGTTGCCGCGTCGAGCATTGCACCAGTCTCGTCGCTTATCTGATTGATCTGTTTTCCGCTAGCGTCGGCGAAGCCGCGATAGGTCTTGCCCGCCTCGTCCATGAAATGGCCGGCACGACCTCCTGTTTCGTCTGTCAACGCTTTCAACCTCTTGCCGGATTCATCGGCAAAATGGCTGTAACGGGCTCCGTTTTCCATTGCCGGCGGACCAATCCTGCGGACCCGGCCAGTCGCCGGATAAAGCGGGTATTCAGGATCCTTGCTCCAGGTCGCCACGCCTGATGACGGACTGCCTTTTGCCATGAGCCAGGCCAGGCTCACGCCCATCAGCGCGACCGGCAGAGGGTTCGCCTTGAGGGCGTGGCCAAGATTGCTGACACACTCTGCGCCGCCGCTTTCCTTGGCATATGCAATGACCTCATCGATGAGCTGGCCCGGCGACATCCGTTCCTGAATCGCGTCAATCCGATCTCCTATGCGGCGGCGGTCTTGGTCGATCTCCCACTGAAGCTCGGCCGATGATTTTTCCGTTGAATTTTCCATCAGATTTTGTCCTTCACAACATCAACGTCGCGGCGAAGCGAAGTCGCAGTACGATCCAGTTTCATGTTGTTGCCGCGAAGTGCGGCGAGGCCCCGGGAGACCAAGCCCCAAGCGATCCCGGCAATGATGATGCCGACGATCAGAGAGGCGAGCGCACCTGCAGTGGTCTGGGTAAAACCCTGTGTCACGAGGAAGGCCGCGAGACCGCCGACAAGCGCACTCAGCAGGACGCCGACTGCCCCGATCGCCAGGACCAATCCGAATAGGAGAACCTCCACGCCGCTGAGCGCCTGCGAAAGTTTTTCCGAGGCTTCCGTCTTGGCAAGGTCGATTTCCTTGCGGAGCAGGCCCGTGACATCACCCACGAGGCCACTGACGAGCTCGGAGAGGGGTGTGTTCTCTGAAGTTTTAGCCATTGTTCCCGCCTCCGGTCGTTGCGGCGCCGGGGCGCAGGCCAATCGACGGTTCGCGCGGCGCGGCAACTGTTTGCCTTTTCGCGGAGGCCGTCAGGAAGCGGCTTGCCGCCAGGCCCGCAAGTGCGGCGATCCCGAGAAAGGCGAGCGGTTGCTTGCGCCCGAAATCCTCGGCCATGGTGGCGATTTCGCCGATGTCCTTGCCTTCCATCCGCCGAGCGACGGTCTGCACGCTCCGCCCGATTTGCCTGGCGTATCGCCCGACCTCAGCCTGACCGGAGCTTTCCATTTCGGCGCCAGCTTTCTCAAGTGCCGTTGCAACGCCGCCAACCTGGCGAGCAGCGAAGCTGGTGCGTTCGGAAATGACTTCCTTGGCTTTCTCGACGGCCGTGTCGGCGCCTTCCTTGATCGCTTCCTTGGCGGTGGAAATGTCTTCGCTCACCTTCGCTTCCAGATCGGAAACGGACGTGCGCATTCCCGGCGAAGAACCAAAAGCTGGGGATGAGGACGGTGTCTGCGCCGTTGCGCTTCTTCCTGCCGGATCTGTGAAATCGTTTTGCATGTCTAACCTCCCATGTCGTGGCGGCGACTGCCGCAGCCCCGAACCACGGGTGCCCCGCTTTGTTCCGCGAATGCCAAACGTTCCGCTTCGGCATGGCTCAGATCTGCGACTGCAATGAAGCCGCGCCGTCCTCGGCTCCTTCTTGATCTTTGGCAGGCGTGACAATGGACGCTGCGACGTAACGCTCCTCTCCGTCGCCATCGTTGAAGTAGTAGACGGCGAGCAGGGATCCCTCACCGCGTTTTATCATCCTGGGATAACCGAGATCGGCCGTGCCGCCGTCGCTGCGGATGACCTTCTCGGCGCCCCATGTCTCGCCGTCATCGAAACTCATGCGCATCCTGATACCGAATGGCGGATCACGGTAACCGTAGACGAGCAGTAGCATGCCTTCGATCCGTCCAAGCGCTGGCGGATTGCCATTGCTGCCCGTGTCGCCGACGATGCAGCCTTCCCGCGTCCAGGTCTTCCCTTCGTCATGGGAGGTGAAGGCTTCAATCCAACCTTTGCCGCCGCCCCTCCCCATGCAGCGCGTCAAGGTCAGTATGGCGCCACCGGAAAGTGCCGCGGATGCCGGCATGATCGAATAGCCCTCAGGTTCCGGGCCGACAAAGCCTTGAAGGACGAAGCTGCGCCCGCCGTCCGCAGTGCGCGCGCAGAACACCCTGCCTTCCGAACCGTCCGCTTTGGAGGTGCTGAGCATGAAGAGCGCATGCTGCCTGCCAAGAGGCACGATATCGGTGCGCGCCGAGATCGGAAGGTGCAAACCGGTGAAACGATATGGACCCTGCCATGTCAGGCATCGATCCCTGCTGACATAGAACCAGCTGACAGCATCGCCCTCTACATCGGTTCTGGCGCACATGACGATCGTCTCGGGATCGAGAAAGTCTATGGGTTCATCCAGAACGCAGAGGTCATCACGAACCGACAGATGCGGGCGAATCTTGAGATCGGCCCTCAGGTGCTCGTCGGCCGAAAGCGAGAGCCCAGCGGGCACCTGGCCGCAGAACGGCTCGTCGATCCATGTCAGTCCGCCGTCCAGGCTGCGTGCCTGCCAGGGGACGAATGGATAATCACGGTCCAGTTCGTGCAATTCCCCCTTCGCTCCGAGTTTGCCGCGCGCGAAGACGACAACGATTTCCTCACCCCAGGACCAGAAACCATAATTTGCCGGCCAGGCTGCGAACTCGCCCTGTCTCCTGTAGATTTCAATATGGCGGAATTGCATGTCCATGGAGGCTTCCGCTGTCATAGGGTCTCGACTGGAAGTGCGCGCACGAGCAGTTCATCCTGGCCGAGCAGCCGTTCGAGTTCGCGACGGTATTGGCGCCACCACGCCCGATCGAGACTGCCCACCATGACTTCGATCACGATGACGGTATCTTCTTCAGTGCCCTCGTCATTGGACCAAAGCCCTTTTGCGGGGGAATTGAGATAGGCCGTCACACCGCCATGGCGCTCCGTCATCTCGCGCTGAATTGTCGCGATAATGTCTCCGATGTCGACCGTCGCTTGCGGCGCTGCCGGAATAAACAACTGAATCAAATGCATGTGGAATTCTCCTCGTCTCGCAAACTTCGCAGGTCTGACGAGGTTCCAGCCCGGCTCTAAATCTGGTGCGATGTAATGGTGTCGGCTCCGCGCCGAAATCGCCGATATCCGTCGGACAACAAGGAAAGCGGCAGCAGGCGGTGGTCGCCGTCGTGCAAGGTGCTCCGGCCGCGGTGGCGAGCCCAGACGCAATGTGCAGTCACAGGGCTGATCAAGGATCCCTTTTCAGATCCCGAAGACAGATACCAATTAGTCTTGACTCATCAATTAGTCACGGCTATTGTGTTTGCATGATCGAGACCACCCCAATTACGAGCGTCATGCGCGCCCTTGCCGATCCTACCCGGCGGGCGGTGTTCGAGCAGATCGTCCTCTCCAAGGAGATCACCGTCGTCGAACTGACACGGGCGAGCACCGTCACTCAGGGCGCCGTCTCGCAGCACCTCAAGGCGCTGAAGCAGGCGGGCCTGGTGGCCGAGCGCCCCGAGGGCCGCAATGTCTATTACCGCGCCGAGCCCGAAGGCCTTGCGCCGCTTGTGGACTGGATGAGCCATTACGGCACCTTCTGGCGCGAGCGTTTTGCCGATCTCAGAACCTTGCTGAAGGAAATCGATCCATGACCGACACCGCATTGAAGCCCGACACGCAGGAGATTGTCGTCGACGAAGTGTTCCCGCACGCGCCGGAAACAATCTGGAAAACGCTGACGTCAGCCGAGTTGATGGGCCGCTGGCTGATGATGCCTGAAGGATTCGAGCCGGTCGAAGGCAAGCGCTTCACCTACCAGACGACGCCGGCCGGCGCCTGGGACGGCACCATTCACTGTGAGGTGCTGGAGGTGAAGCCGAATGAGCGTCTCTCCTATGCCTGGAAAGGCGGACATGCCGAGAATGCCGGCTACGGCTCGCCGCTCGATACCGTCGTCACCTTCCTTCTCTCCAGGACGGAAAACGGCACACGGCTGCGTCTCGTTCATTCCGGCTTCCTGCTTCCGAGGAATGAAACCGCCTTCCAGAAGATGGGCGAAGGCTGGAAGAAGGTCGTGAAGAATATCGGCGCCCTCGCCGGCAGCGAGGACTGATCCGGCACCAGCCACATCACAAATTTGTTCAGGAGAAAGCGATGAGCAAGCCCTATACCGGCGGCTGCGCCTGCGGCGCCATTCATTACGAGATCTCGGCCGAGCCGATTGCGATGAACGATTGCCAGTGCCGCGACTGCCAGAGGACGAGCGGCACCGGCCACGGATCCTATCTGACCTTCCCGAGCCGCCAGGCGGTAAAGCTTGAAGGCGAGGCCAGCCACTGGCAGATGGTCGCCGACAACGGCAACGTTAAAACGCGCGGCTTCTGCCCGGCCTGCGGCGCGCCTGTTTATCTGACCTTCTCCTACATGCCCGATTTCTTCACCATCCACGCCGCCAGCCTCGACGAGCCGGAGCGATATCGGCCGCAAATGGCAACCTACACCGTGCGCGGCCTCGCCTGGGATCGGGTCGACCCCGATGTGCCGAACTTCGAAAAGATGCCACCGATGTGAGGCTGGCGTAGCGCCTCAAAATGGTGCTCTCGGGTGCTTGGTCGCGAGCGGGGAAGGGTCCGCTCACGACATCGTCGCTTGCCCAACAGGGGTCGAGTTTCTTCCTGTCATTGCCGAACCAGCATAAATTGCTTTTGACATTCCGTCGCACAGAATATAACCATTTGGCTATATAGCTAATTGGTGATTCATGGACGACAGGCTTGATGCGATTTTTTCCGCCCTCTCCGACCCCACACGGAGAGCAATTCTGGCGCGGCTTGCCAACGGCAAGGCGACGGTGGCCGAGCTTGCCGATCCGTTCGAACTGTCTCAGCCCGCCATCTCGAAGCACCTCAAGGTCCTGGAACAGGCCGGGTTGATCCGCTCCGGCCGGGAAGCGAATTCGCGTCCCCGCATTCTCGAGCCGGCAGCCTTGAAGACAATTGCAGATTGGATCGCCGATTACAGGCGTTTCTGGGATGAAAGCTTTGATCGTCTCGATGACTATCTGTCCAAGGTACAAGGAAACGAAAAATGACCAATCCAGAGACCGCAACAGACAACAGCCATGACCTGGTTCTCGTGCGAAAGTTCGATGCGCCCTGCGATCTCGTTTTCAGGGCATGGACCGACCCGAGAGCCTTGGCGCAATGGTGTGGGCCTCACGGTTTCAAGGCAGTGGGCGACAGGCTGGAAGCCTGGCCCGGCGGCAAACACCGCGCCTGTCTGATTGCCCCGGATGGAGAGGAGCATTGGGTCGGCGGAAAATATCTGGAGGTCGAGCCGCCGCACAGGCTTGTGTTCACACATGCCTGGGAGACCGGAACCGGCGAAACCAGCCCCGAAACCATCGTCACCATCACCTTCAGGGAAAGCGATGGAGGCACGGAAATGACTTTTCGGCAGAGCGGATTTGCAAGCGCATCCTCACTTGAGGGTCATGAATCCGGTTGGTCGCAAAGTTTCGAGCGATTGAACTCTTTTCTGGGAACCGCCGAAGGGCAAAATCATGGGTAAGGCGACGATGAAGCTCTACTATTGCGAGACGCTCAATCCGCGGAAGGCCTGCGCCGCCGCGCGTTTTCTTCAAGCCGACGTCGAGTTCGTCAGGGTTGACCTGGCCAGCGGAGAGCAGCGCACCGCGGAATTCCTGGCGCTGAACCCGAACGGAAAGGTCCCGGTGCTGCAGGATGATGCCGGAACCTTATGGGAAGCGAACGCCATCATGTGCCGGTTGTCTGACGCAGTCGCGTCGGATTTCTGGCCGCATGACCATCGGCAGACCGACGTGCTGCGCTGGTTGAGCTGGGATGCCAGCCATTTCACCCGGCACGGGGCAACGCTGTGGTTTGAAAGCTTGATCAAGCCGTTGTTCGGCGGGAACCCTGACCTCGCCCTGATCGAGGATGCGAAGACAAACTTTCGGCTCCATGGCCGGGTGCTCGACGATCATCTGGCCGCCAACAGCGTCGCCGTCGGGAAGACACTGACCGTGGCGGATTTCGCACTGGCAGCTGCACTTCCTTATGCAACCGCTGCCGACATCCCGCTCGCCGAATTCCGGCATATGCAAAAATGGTACGGACGGCTTGAAGAACTGGATGCGTGGCAAAACCCTTTTCCAGCCTGAGAAGCGCGAGCGAAGGGTTATTGCGAGCCTGAGAGGCGTTACCGCAGAGGTAATATTGAAGATTATCTTCGTATTTCGACATCTTCTCTTCAACAACGCTTTGTGCATATATTGACCCTTCGCCGAGAACGTCACGCCGCAACCGGCCGCGGTCGCCGCAAGGCGTCCTGGGAATTGCCAAACCGGCGGGTAGATTCTGTCGTGAGCACCACAAGATACTTGCTGATCTTGCCGCTGATGGCGGTCGTGGCCTACATGGCGATCGTGGCTCTGGTCTATTTTTCGCAGCGAAGCCTGCTTTATCCCGGAGCCGGCGCCGCATCTGGTGCCGAGGATGCGCGTTGGGGCGAGTCGGTCAACATTAGAACGCCCGACGGGGAGAAGCTTCAGGGACTGTACAGCCAGGGCGACAGCGACAAGCCCTGCGTGCTCCTCTTTTTCGGCAACGGCGACCGCGTCGACAATTACGCGTTTCTCGCACAGGCGCTGGCTGCACGCAGGATTGGATTGCTGGCGATTTCCTATCGCGGCTATCCCGGCTCGACCGGCTCACCCAGCGAGCAGGGCCTGCTGACGGACGGCATCGCCGCGTTCGACTGGCTTTCAGCACATGCCGGAAGCGAGATTGTTGTGCTCGGCCGGTCACTTGGCACCGGCGTTGCTGTGAACACGGCCGCGAACAGGCCGGCCGGGGGCGTCATCCTCGTGTCTCCGTACCTGTCGGTTCTGTCGGTTGCGCAGGCGCGCTATCCGTACCTCCCGGCTGAAATTCTTCTCAAGGATCCGTTTCGATCGGACCTCAACATAGGCAAGGTCAGACAACCGAAGTTGTTCCTCCACGGCCGGCTTGATGACAGCATCCCGCTGTCTTCAGGGCAGGCGCTGTACGAGATCGCACCCGAGCCCAAGCGGATGCTGATCTATGACCGCGCGGGTCACAACGATATCTTCAGCGATGGCCTGGTCGGTGACGTCATCCGTTTCGTGGAAGCGCTGAAAGGAAACGGTCCTGGATCCCGTCACGAACGGGAGCCGGTTCTCGGCGAGACCCGGTCTGAGGGCAAAGATCATCGCGGTGGTTCGGCTTCGAATCCATAAGCTCTTTCAACGAGCGCCACACGGATTTCATAACGCGTATACCAGTCTGCCCGGCCCCGGCGTTGCGCTTCGACGTGATCGACGACCGCTTTCCAGGCCCGGATGCTTTCTTCGTCCCTCCAATAAGAGTTGATGATGCCGAACCCATCAGCACGGCGGGCGCTTTCGAAACCCAGAAATCCGGGCTGCTGCTTTGCCAGTTCCACCATCGCAGCGCCGACGTCACCGTAGCCGTCCTCGACCTCCGTTCGTTGCGACGAGAAGCAGACGACGTAATAGGGCGGTGCAGGTAAGGTCGCGATAGACATGCCAAAACCTCGTTGCGACGAGTGGACATCTTTGCAACCATCCGTCGTGCGGTCAATTCGCAACCCAATACCGGCACAGGCTACGTCAGCCCCCTCGCCGTCCCCGACCCCAAGCTGCCGTGGAAATCAATCGAGGCGGCCGCGGAAAAGCATCTCGTTGCCGTGGGACTTACGCATGCGCCGGCCGCCAATGCGGATAGGTGACATAGGCGGTGAGCGCGCCCTCCTCATGCGAGCGGATCGTCACGGTCTCGCCCTTCGGCATGTAGACGATCTCGCCCGGCCCGGCGCTGACCGTCCCCGCCTCTGCCGAAATCGAAAGCCGCCCTTCCAGAACGATCATGACGTCGTCGACCGCCATGGTTTCGGTCAGGCTCTGGCCAGGGGCGTAGCGTCCGTAACCGATGGTGATCGGCCCGCCATGCCGCTCATCGACGAGATTGCCGACGAGAATGTCTGCCTCCTGCCCCGGGGGACGCTCCAGCGAAGCGTCAGCGATCGCGAATTTCTGCATCTTCATTGTCTACCTCCATGCCGCCGGCTTAGGTAACGCGGAAATCTCCCGCGCCAAGTCCTCAGCGTGGCGCGATATCCCGCCATTGGAATGATCTGCGACACTCGGAAGGCCTCGCCAGCAAACGAAGGCGCGCTGAAACGAAGTGCTCTGACGCCGGTCCAGCGGCGCGATACGCTGCGCCGGCGGCGAGTTGAGTGGGAATGCACCCCCGCTCTCCGTCATTCCAGGCCTTGAGCCTGGAATCCATGGCCTTGGCCCATCACGCGCCGCGGATCCTGGGCGAACGACAACGAAAGGCGCCGCCCTGCCCTGCGTATCGGATCGACATGGCGCTTGCCGGCCACGCCGCAGAGCCACGAAAGCCTCGACTTCATCGGCGCATGGAGCGGCAGAAGCCGCGTCGTCAGCATCCATTTGCCAGCCTGCAACTGAGCTCCAGCGCATCCAAGGCGTGTGATGATTGACAGAGTTCTACCAAGAAAGAGCTAATTGGAAAGTCCAAAGGATCGGAGCATAGTCCGCCCAGTGGGGTTCAGCGCGCGTGGGAAAAGCGGGACACAGGACTCCTGCGGCCACGCCTCGACGACTTAGCAGGCAACATTGACAGGTTGATGCGGAGGTAGCGTGATGGCGCAGGGCGTCGTTTCTCTCAGCGGGACTCTGACTCAGAATCAGACTTTGGCGGCAAATGTCACCGATGTTGACGGGTTACCGTCAGGGACGGTCATTACCTATCAGTGGCAGCAGAGCAGCGATAACGGTGCCACCTGGAGCAACATAACAGGTGCAGCCACAGCCGCCCTGACCTTGCAGCAGGCTCAGGTCGGAAAGCGGGTGCGGGCAACCGCTGCTTACACCGATGCTTTGGGCAACCAGGAACTGGTTGCCAGCACCACCAATACCGCTGTCGCCAACGTGAGCGACATAGGCGTAGTCGCGATCACCGGTACACCCGTACAAGGCCAGGCCCTGGCCGCCGCGATCTCGGATCTGGATGGGCTCGCCAACGTGGCGATCACCTATCGTTGGCAGCAACTGATCGGAACCACCTGGAGCAACATCGCAAACGCCAACGGTTCAACGTGGACGCTTCAGGCAGCGCAGGTCGGCAGGCAGGTCCGCGTCCAGGTAACCTATACCGATCAGTCGGGAGGAACCGAAAACAATCGAACCAGCCTGGCCACATCCCCGATCGTCGCGAGCAATCCTGCCGGCAACGACATTGGCGTCGTCTCCATCATCGGGGCCGCAACTCAAAATCGGACGATCGCGGCGGGTGTTACCGATGTTGACGGGCTCCCGGCCGGGACCATCGTCGCCTACCAATGGCAGCAAAGCAGCAATGGCGGCGGCACGTGGAGCAACATTGCCGGCGCCACTGCGAAAACACTCAGCCTGCAGCAAGCACTGGTTGGGGAGCAGGTTCGAGCGACCGCCACGTACACCGATGCCCTTGGCAACAACGAGACGGTCGCCAGCGGTCCGACGACGGCAGTCGCCAACTTGAACGACGCAGGCGTGGCGACGATCACCGGTACGCCCGTTCAAGGGCAAGCCCTGACCGCGGCCGTTACCGACCTCGATGGGCTCGCCAACGTGTCGATCACCTATCGCTGGCAGCAGCTGATCGGGACGACCTGGACCGACATCGCCGGAGCCACCGGTCCGAACTGGACACTCCAGGCGGCGCAGGTGGGCAGGCAAGTTCGTGTCAGGACCACTTACACCGATCAGCTGGGTGGTGTCGAAACCAACCGGGCGAGCACGCCGACCGCAGCGATTGTCAGTGCCAACAACCACCCGGGTGTGCTTGGCATCAGCGGCACCGCGACGCAAGGTCAGGTGTTGACGGCCGCTGTCACCGACGCGGACGGTGTGCCGGGATCGGTGACCTATCAGTGGCAGCAGAGCAGCAACGGCACCACATGGAGCAATATCGGCGGAGCGACTGCCAAGACGCTGACCCTGCAGCAGGCCCAGGTCGGCAATTTCGTGCGGGCAACAGCCAGTTACATCGACAACCTGGGCAACAGCGAAAATGTCACCAGCCCGGCGACGCCCTCGGCAGTCGCCAATGTCAATGATCCCGGCGTGATCTCGATCACTGGCATAGCGAGCCAGGGCCAGACCTTGACCGCCAGCCTCAGTGACATCGATGGCCTGCCGGCAAGCGTCAGCTATCTGTGGCAGAGCAGCGACAACGGCACGACGTGGAGTGACGTCGCGGGCGGGCAAAGCCTGACACTGGGCAGCAGTCTCGTCGGCAAGCGCGTGCGGGTCAATGCCACTTATACCGACCTGCTTGGCACTGGCGAGACCGTCGTGAGCGCGGCGACTGCCCCGATTACCTCCGTAAGTTCCAGCCCCGTCAGCCTCTTCACCACCCAGACACCGGCCCAACCCAACTTCACCGACGGGCCTGGAGTGGACTGGGAAGTCGGGATGCGCTTCGTCAGCAGCAATACCGGTTCGATCCAGGCGGTCCGCTATTACAAGGCCCCCAGCGAGACCGGCACGCATGTCGGCCGCATCTGGTCGGCTACCGGGCAGCAACTGGCAAGCGTCACCTTCACCAACGAGACCGCCTCAGGATGGCAGCAGCAGACTTTGGCAAGCCCGCTGGTCATCAATGCGGGCACCACCTATGTCGTCTCGGTCAATGCCAACAGCTACTATTCGCTGACCTCGAACGGCTTTGCCAACCCGATCAGCAATGGCGGATTGACCGCCCCGGTCGGCGCCGGCGTCTACAACGATACCATCGGCACGTTTCCGACCCTGGTCTACCAGAATGAAAACTACTTCCGCGATGTCGTGTTTTCTGCCGCGGCGGCGAATCCCGACAACCACCCGGGTGTGCTTGGCATCAGCGGCACCGCGACGCAAGGTCAGGTGTTGACGGCCGCTGTCACCGACGCGGACGGTGTGCCGGGATCGGTGACCTATCAGTGGCAGCAGAGCAGCAACGGCACCACCTGGAGCAATATCGGCGGAGCGACTGCCAAGACGCTGACCCTGCAGCAGGCCCAGGTCGGCAATTTCGTGCGGGCAACAGCCAGTTACATCGACAACCTGGGCAACAGCGAAAATGTCACCAGCCCGGCGACGCCCTCGGCAGTCGCCAATGTCAATGATCCCGGCGTGATCTCGATCACTGGCATAGCGAGCCAGGGCCAGACCTTGACCGCCAGCCTCAGTGACATCGATGGCCTGCCGGCAAGCGTCAGCTATCTGTGGCAGAGCAGCGACAACGGCACGACGTGGAGTGACGTCGCGGGCGGGCAAAGCCTGACACTGGGCAGCAGTCTCGTCGGCAAGCGCGTGCGGGTCAATGCCACTTATACCGACCTGCTTGGCACTGGCGAGACCGTCGTGAGCGCGGCGACTGCCCCGATTACCTCCGTAAGTTCCAGCCCCGTCAGCCTCTTCACCACCCAGACACCGGCCCAACCCAACTTCACCGACGGGCCTGGAGTGGACTGGGAAGTCGGGATGCGCTTCGTCAGCAGCAATACCGGTTCGATCCAGGCGGTCCGCTATTACAAGGCCCCCAGCGAGACCGGCACGCATGTCGGCCGCATCTGGTCGGCTACCGGGCAGCAACTGGCAAGCGTCACCTTCACCAACGAGACCGCCTCAGGATGGCAGCAGCAGACTTTGGCAAGCCCGCTGGTCATCAATGCGGGCACCACCTATGTCGTCTCGGTCAATGCCAACAGCTACTATTCGCTGACCTCGAACGGCTTTGCCAACCCGATCAGCAATGGCGGATTGACCGCCCCGGTCGGCGCCGGCGTCTACAACGATACCATCGGCACGTTTCCGACCCTGGTCTACCAGAATGAAAACTACTTCCGCGATGTCGTGTTTTCTGCTGGATCAAGCGTTGCCTTGCGGGACAACAACACCATCTTCGTCAGTGAAACAGCGGGCGCTGCAACAATCACCGTCGTTCGCACAGGCAGCACGAGCGGGCAGCTGACACTGGAATACACGACCAACGAGATCGGCGGAGCCGGAGCGGCACAGGCTGGAGCGGACTATACGCCGCCGACCTTCAATGGCCGAGCCAATACCGGGCAAGTTGTTTTCGCGGACGGCGAGAGCAGCAAGACGTTTGCAATCCCGATCGTCAATGACCCCGATGCCGAAGGGACCGAGACATTTTCCGTCGGCATCCAGAATCCCGGGCCTGGTGGCTCGCTGGCAGCGCCGCGGACTGTTCTGGTCTCGATCGTCGACGACGACTCCGCACCCACCATCTCCGTGAGCAATCCGCTCATCACCTTGTCGGAGGCGGCGGTCGCCGCCACGATCACGGTTCAGCGCAGTGGAAACATCGATGCCGCGGCCACCGTTGCATATGCTACGAGCAATGGCAGCGCGATCGCGGGCTCCGATTATACGACAACAACGGGCGTGCTCACATTTGCCGCCGGGCAGGCGATCCAGACCATTTCTGTTCCGCTGCTCAACAACACGACGGCCGAGAGCAACGAAAGCTTCACTGTAACCTTGAGCAACCCGACAGGCGCTGTCCTGGGGAGCCAAACGACCGCGACCGTCAACATCCTGGACGACGACAGCAACCTCGGCAATCTGGTCCGCCAGACCGTGGTGTCCGGCTTGACCGAGCCAACGACCCTGGATTGGACGCCCGATGGCCGCTATTTGGTTGTCGCGCAACAGAATGGCGTTGTGCGGGTGGTGGACAACGGCACGTTGAGATCGACGCCGCTTGTCGATTTGTCCAGCCAGGTCAACTATACGCCCGGAGATCGGGGGATGCTGGGGCTGGCAATTCATCCGAACTTCGCGGCAAATCCATACGTCTATCTGCTCTACACTTACGACCCGCCGGAAACTGCGAATGGAACCGGCCTGGCGGGACCTGATACCAAAGGGAACCGTCCTTCGCGTCTCGTTCGGCTTACGGTCAACCCCAACACGATGATCGCCGATCCGGCCAGCATGGTCGTGCTGGCCGGTACCAATAGCACCTGGGCATACACCAGCCGTCCGGATCTCGACAGTACCGGCGCTGTGAACATACCGCCATCGGGCATCGTTAACGGCACCACCATTACCGCCCCTGCAAGCCAGATCGAGGTGGGAACGCAGGACAACGATCCAGATCGCGCCGGAATCCAGAACCAGAATATTCGGGACTATCTGGCGACGGACAGTGACTCCCATTCCAATGGAGCTCTCCATTTCGGGCCTGACGGCATGCTGTACTTCAGCAACGGAGACGGCACGTCTTACAATTTCATGGACCCTCGCACGGTTCGCGCTCAAGACGTTCACAATCTGTCCGGCAAAGTCCTGAGGATAGATCCGATGACCGGCGCGGGCGTTCCGGGGAACCCCTTCTATGACCCCGCAGATCCCAACAGCAATCAGTCCAAGGTCTTCTATTCCGGCGTGCGCAACGCCTATCGCTTCACCTTCGATCCGGTGACCAACCTGCCCGTGCTCGGAGATGTCGGCTGGAACAGTTGGGAGGAAATAAATACCGGTCCCGCCGGATCGAATTTCGGTTGGCCGTATCTGGAAGGTCCCGGCCGAACGGGCGGCTACCAGGATCTCCCTCAGGCGATCAGCTTCTACAACAATGGGAACCGAAACAGTCCTTCCGATCAGGCTGCTGTTTTTCCGCTGCTATCGAGAAGCCACGGCGCGCCTGACGGCGCCTCCGCGATCACGGTCGGGGATTTCTACAACAACGATACCCTGATGTTTGCGGATCTTGTCAATGGAAATGTGTACACCGCAACAATGAACGCAAGCAGGCAGATCACGAACGTACAGGTCTTCGACACCGGCGTCCCCTACCTGGTAGACATCGCGAAGGGACCGGACGGCTGGCTTTACGGTGCTGATTTGGGCACCGGCACCATCCGTCGCTGGGCAGACCCCAATGTGCCGACCGGCGGGAACCTGTTGGCACCGACTTGAGCCGTAGCACATCGGCAGCCCCCTTATGCAGTATTGAACGCGTAACAGGCGATGCCGAGACAATGAGGGAGGCTGGCGATGCCGCCGAGAGCTAATCGGTCAAGCTCAGGGTTCAAGAATATTGGGATATTGAACTTCCTCCGCAAAATCCTGGTAGCAGTACTTCTGCCAGTTCTTTCAGCAAATCTTTCATTCGGTGCGGAAAGGACATTTAAACTTCCTGGCTTCACCCACCCGTTTAGAGTTACGACGGAGCGCAATCAGCCGGGCGGCTTTACAATGGTGAAAGACCCGCTGGATCAGTACAACGCGGCCAAGGTGTTCAAATTTTCGATCAACCCAGGTCCGTGCGTACGGGACGACTGCGAGCAACAGTCGGCTCGCGCGACGGTTCAGCAGGGACGCAAGGCCAAGCAACCCAAGGAGGCATGGTATGGTTGGGACATGTATTTCGTGCCCGACTTTCCGATTGGTTCGAAGCAGGTCAGAGGTCACGAGATATTCGTCGAATTCAAGGATCAGGACCAATGCCAACTCGTGGCCCTGACCACCAATCCCCATAGCAACGACCAATTCCTTTCATGGAGTATGGAAAAGCCAAGCGGGAAGCAGATGACCCAGTTCGGCGGTGACTGTATTGACCTTTTTGACATGCGCGTCGCGCCCATCAGCGAACTGGCGGGCGCTTGGCACCGTTTCGAACTCCTTGTTCGATGGACCAGGGAAGGCGACGGACGCTTCATGATGTTTCTGGATGGGAAGCAGGTCGTGGACTATCACGGCGTTACCTGTTTTTCATGCGATAAGCTAAATTACTTTCTTTTCGGCAACTACCTGTGTTGCACGACTGGCACCAAATTGGTGGTGCCCGCGACGGTCTACTATCGCTACGTCAGCATGGCGAAGTCGCGTGAGGCTCTCGTTTGGAAGTAGTTCAGCAGGATCGACGGCGATGGGGCGGCTCCGCGAACAACGAAGTTTGCGGAGCCGAAGTGCACGGAGGGAGGTGGGCGGCGCCATAAGGCCGCGGGTGTTAGAACCCCTCACCTTGATACGATCCGAGGATGAGCTCGACTGAACATCACTCGGCGATTTCTTTCGAATTCTCCTGGAAGTGGGCTCGGGCAGTCTCGTCAAGATCGATCAGCTTGTCGATCGCTTCCTCAATCAGCGGCGAGATGATCGGGCGTAGAGCGGCTCCGGTAGGATGCCGACAAAAAAGCCCCGCCGTAACGGGGCAAGGCTTGACAACACGGATCGCACAGGAGGAACACCCGTGCTTTCCTGTTGCTTCAACGAAAGAGGGACTGGCTATGTTCCGGTACGGTGTTGGACATAGTAGAACGCAGCTTCATCTTCTCATTGAGCACTTGAAGAAGGCGTTATTTGTCTCGCCAGGGAGGTTCTGACTGGATACAGCAACATTGCTAAACCTCCCTGGCGTCCTCTTGACAAGGATGAATAAAATCTAGCTCGACTCTTACCAAGAAAAAGACGGACTTAAGTCGGGCATTGGGCGCCGTGGTTTTGTAGTGCGGTTCAAGCATGACGCAAAAAAAGCCCCGCAGCTCAGCGGGGATTAGCAGATTGGGGTTTTTTTTGGCTTTGCGCACCTAGGCGCTGCACAACTATTCTCAACGATGTTTTCTTTACTGCAATAAGTACGACTTTATCACTTTGACTTAGGGTCGAATGCATAAATGTGCGAAACCGCACTGACGGTTGGTCTTAGAAGGCTGATGCACTACGGTTTTCTTATCGCGCTCCGAGCGAACTGTTGCGACGCTTAGGGAGGATGATATGGCGGACTTCAATCTCTTACTTCAGCTGGAAGACGTGAACGTGATTTCGGATGCTGTTCGTACTTGGTTCCGGCACAATCACGCCGCGCCGACGGAACAATCAATGCAGCTTCTTTGCAGCTCGGCAGTCGACCTATTTAATGAAGGACATAAGACGCGCGAGGAGCTGGTCACGCTGCTGATCATGAAGTTTGATAGCAGTCATTCGCTGCAGGTCAACGCGCCGACGTCCACATCTCATCATTGACCAGTGATATCGGCCATGAATGCCGAGCGCCGGCAGGTGACCGACAGGGTCGCCACGCAAGCGGCCTTTCCAATTCAGGCCATCTCCGCTCATTACGATTTCGCTTTCCGCCAGCCGGCGGCCCAAGCTTAAATTCCGAGCAGAACCATCGTTCTCCATACGTGGGGCTGATCTTCGTCTGCTCGTCGTATCGCTGTCCCGGCACATGGAAGATGCGCTCGCCAGTCTCGATGGAGATGTTGCCCTTGATCCTGCACGATAGACCGGAGCCGCCAGAAGCGCCCCAGGAGGCCAGCATGTCGCTTGCAGTCCAGCCGCCGGCTGCACCAAACGCGACCGCGCCGATGACCAAACCCGGCGCCCTGAACAGCACCGATTTCTTCTGCGGAACGCGATACTCCTGACGCATGCCGCATCCCCGTCATTTCGCGCGAGGATTGTAGCCGCGTTAGAGCATGGCGAATATCTATCCAAAAGGCTTATCTGGACCTGCTTGGGCTGAGCGGCCCTGAAGGTTCCAGTGCGCCGGACTACTTGGCGACATGCCAAACTCCGCCGACGCCATCGCCGGTCGTATCGCCAGGCTTCTTGTCTCCGGCGAAGGTGTAAAGCGGCTTTCCTTGGTAAGCCCACATCTCCTTGCCGTCGGCCGCCTTGACAAGTGACCATTCGCCTTCGGCCTTGGCCTTGGCGGCGGCGTGGAAGGCCGGCCATTTCTTCAAGCAGGCCTCGTCGCAGTTTGATTTGCCCATGGCGTCTTTGTCGAACGTATAGAGTGTCATACCTTTGGCGTTTGCCAGGATCTTACCCATCTTCGTGTCGACCATTTTGGCCGGTTCCGCTGCAAAAGCCGAAAAGACAGTCGCAGCCAACAGGCCCATGGAGACGATCAGCGTTTTCATGAATACCTCCAGTTCGGGAGTGCCAGCGGGATCTGGCAGGGTCCGATGTGAGCAAGAAACGCTCCGGCGAGGTGGCGGTTCCGTGATCTAACTGACGGCGATGCAGATTCGGATTTGTCTTGTGTGGATGAGCGACGGGGCTGTAGCCTGGCTGCGGCATTGGCTCAAGATTAACTGATGAACCCCGCGTTTAAAAAAAGCCCCGCGCGGCTCGCGGGGCCAGTGAGCGTGCATGGCAAGGCGGTTGAGGGCGCCTAGCGCACGCTCAGGACTAACGTAGGGCCGCGATGAAGGTTCCCGAGGCTCATCCTTTTGGCGGGCGTCAAATCAGCAGCCGACGTCAGTCGCACCAATCATTTCGCTGCTTCGGGCTCCACGTCCTGGCGAAACCTTCCGAAGCAGCTTCTTGCCGATTTCTTCACCATTCGTACGGTAGATGTTGATGAGCGGCCGATGCGATGGCGTCTTGTCGACCGAGCCGCTGAACACCACCCTCAGACCCTTTTCAGCCAAAAGCTCTTTTAACCTGCCCTTGGCGATCAGGGCCAGCTTCCATTCCTTCATGCATTCGGCATGGCTCCCGATCTCCGGCCTCTCGATGCCGGAGACGAACGGAACTCCTTCCCCAGCAGTCTCATGTTCTGCCCATCCCATTTCACGGTGTCGCAGTCGACCGCCGTCAGAGAGGCGCAGATGATCAGCCCAGCAATCATCTCGAGGAGCTCCGTTTCCTCAATTCATTCCATGTGGTCGCCATCTGGGGCGAATTGGTCAGCGCCGGCTTGCCGCTGTCGCTCATCCAACCTCCTGGAAAGTCGATGCCGGATCAATGGACCATTTCGGCCAAAACTCCAATGCCAAAAAACCCCGCCTTCGGTAGGGCGGGGCCAGTTATGGGTTGCGCTGGGCCGCACATCGAAGTGTCGAGAGGCTGCTGTGGAACAAATCTCACCACGGCCTAAGGTCCTACGACGGCGCTGCCTATTATTGTTCCCGTCCTAAGTTCTTTTCATGAGCCTGTCGGCCGACCATGTAATTCCAGCAGTTTTTCGGAGTGCTCCTCGACCCTCCTGCATGCCTCCCGGCACTGCACTTCCACCGCCGGTAATACATCAAAAGGACGCCCCGATCGTCCTTTGAGCAATGTGGCAAAAGCGCATCGTCAGGACCAAGCTGTAAGGGTTCGTGTTTGGAGCAGTGCCATGGTGCTGGTCGAATACTGCCTGCACAAGCTTGGAAGCTTTTTTTACAACACTTATTATCTGAATGGTAAGGCAATGGCGCTCAGTTTCGCCATTTCCATCGGCCTGGTTCTGACGGTTTTCGCGGTGGAGCTCACCTATGTGGGGTTCGGCAGTTCCGGGTTCCGTCGGGTTTTCTTCGAACGCAGCAAATCCACAATCACCGACATCGTCTATTTCGTCCTTCAGGCGACGGGAATGATTACGTTATTCGCGGCCCTCGCATCATTTGGTCTTTCCTATGCCATCACCCACGCGGCTCAGAATGCCCCCCACCTGGGCCTTGCCCGGAGGCTGCCTGGCTTGGCACATGTTCTCTTGTTCCTAGTGCTGTCAGACTTCTTGAGCTATTGGCAGCATCGGTTGATGCACCGGCTGCCCGTACTATGGCGGCTGCACGAATTTCACCACGCAGCCGAAGAGTTCAACGCGCTGACTTCGTCGCGGGAGCATCCGCTGGAGAAGGCCATAAACATGGCCATTATGGTCGTTCCGGCGCTGCTTATCGGCCTGCCAACGGCCGAATTCGCCTTCGTGACCATCACCTTTGGCGCCATTGGTCTGGTCAAGCACAGTGCCATTCCGTGGCATGGCTGGTTTGGCAAATACGTGATCCAGTCACCACGCGACCACTTCATCCATCACTCCCGAGTGCCGGAACATCACGACAAGAATTTCGCCAATTATTTCCCGATCTGGGATCATTTGTTCGGCACCTATTACGAGGGCGATGCAGACGGTGCAAAGCTCGGTCTGGACCGCGACTACTTCAACCAAACCGATCCGTTCCGCGAAACCATCGCCACGGAAATTCGTTTCTTCCAACGCGCGTGGCAAGCTGCCAAGGCCAAGTGCGGCATAAGCCCCATAAGGGGAAAACCTGCCTCGCCGCGGGGGCTGTCGGGCCACAAACAGCGCCGGTAGCGCGAAGCTGGCATCGCTCTGTTGTGATAAGCGACAGCTTTCTGGAATCAACGAACTAGAGCTTTTCCGGGTTAGATTGAAGCATTCTGTTGGCTCAAACGGAGTCGGATGGTCGACCGGCCGGCGCGCGTCGTAGCCCAGTTCTACGGCCAAGCCGGCCGGTCGATCAGCCGGCCCGTTTCAGCCAACCCTCCCGCAGATTTGCCTGGCAAATCTGCAAGACCTTGGAATCGCCGGACGCACTTGTCGCTTCGCCCACGGCGAAGCGGTGCGGCCGGTGGGCCGGGCATGCTTCCGCCAGGATCAAAGGCGATCGGCTCGGACGTACCTGGGGTATGCCCGTCGCCAATCGCCTTCGCCCTGACGAAAACCTGCTCCGGCAGAATGCTTCAATCTAACCCGGAAAAGCTTGTCTTATGATTTCCACGCTTCTTGTTGAGATAAAGAAGCGCCGGAGAGGACGGCCATCCTTCTCCGGCGATGGGGGACGGATCGTGAAATGGCAGGTCGACGTTCTTGCGAATGCCGGGCCGAGCTAGAGTTTGATCGCCCCCATCTTTTCCTATCGTCCTGAACGGATACCTGAGCTTTGGGCTCGGATGACAAGCATAGGAGGCGGAAAAGATGACGGATATTACCATCGGCGCGGACATCTCGAAAGACCATATCGACTTGCACCGCCTGCCGGACGGCCAAACGCTGAATGTTACCAATGACCGCAAGGGCTTTGCTGCCATTCTCAAATGGATCGGCCCAAAGGGCGCGGGGCGCATTGTCTATGAGCCAACCGGCCCCTATCACAAGGCCTTCGAGCGCTTCATGGCGATGCAGGGATTGCAGCTCTGCAAGGTCAATCCCCGCGTTGCCCGGCGCTTTGCAGAGGCCACCGGCCGGCTTGCGAAGACAGACAGGATCGATGCCGCACTGTTGGCCCGCTTCGGCGCGCTTCTTGAACCGCGCATCCTGCAAGCCAACACGCAAATCCACAATGATCTGAAAGAGTTGCATATGGCGCGGCTGGCCCTCATCAAGGACAGGACCGCCGCGAAGAACAGGGCGAAGAACCTGTCCAATCCACTGTTGAAGAGACATAACACCCACCGGCTCAGGCAGATCGAGCGCCAGATCAAGGCCGTGGACGAGGCCATCATGGCGCTCATTGCCGAAGACGCGACCCTGAAGGCCAGGCTCGAGATTCTCATCTCGATCCCTGGCGTGTCGCGGGTCACGGCCTTTACGCTGCTCATCGAGATGCCCGAACTGGGGGAACTTGACGAGAAGGCCGCAGCCGCGCTCTCGGGACTGGCGCCGATCTCCCGTCAGTCCGGACGATGGACCGGACGCGCTTTCATTGCCGGCGGAAGGGCCATCGTCCGGCAAGCACTCTACATGCCGGCCCTCGTTGCATGCCGCTTCAACCCGGAACTCAGCGCCAAATACGACCTCCTCATCAAAGCCGGCAAGCCGCCGAAGGTCGCCATCACAGCCATCATGCGAAAGATCATCCTGCTGGCAAACGCACTCCTGCGGAAAAACCAAAAATGGACACCAAAAGCCGCTTGATCAAAACGGATACTCTAGCTCCGATTGACAGAAATGACAGCGCGTTTCGACCGTCCTCGATTGGGAAAAGCCGAAGCTTTCCCACTTCGCGCAGCCGGCGACACTGCAATAGTGCTCGATGATCAGTTAGCGCCCGGCGCTGCTGAATGCCCTTATGCCCTTCTCCACGAATAGTGATCATAGCAAACTCGTTTGCACCGGCTCCCCGGCGTTGCTGACGATGGTCGAACCGTAGGCCTCGCGCGAGATCACCCTGATTGCGTCGTTCGGCAGCGGGCGGGCGAGCGCCTTTGCCTCTTCCCACGGGGCGCGCATCCACACGTCGACTTCTTCTTGTGTCAGCAGCAGCACAGGCATCGCCCTTTGATGGATTGGCCGTACAACATCGTTCGGCTCGGTTGTGAGGAACGCGTAAAGGTCGTCGGTCGTCAATCCGTCCTTGACTTTGCGGACGCTTTGCCACTGCGGAACGTGGACGCCCGCGAAAAACATCAGCGGCTTGCCTTCGTCACGAGCGAACCAAGCGTTCGGGGTGCTTCCCCCGTCCTGTTTGCTGGCGGGGTCGGGTTCGGCAAAGCTGGTCACCGGCACTATGCAACGGCTCTGGACACCGAACCATTTCTTCCAGTGGGGAACATTCAGGTTCCGGATGTTGGTAACGCCCTTGTCGGGCTCCATACGGATGAGCATGTCCATGTCGACGGGCTTGCCCTTCTGGCGCAACTTCTCTGCCCGAGCCTCGGCCGCCTGCTTTATTACGAAAAATGGCGAGGGAAGACCCCACCTCGCATGGACAAGCTGCTTGCGGCCATCTGCTGTGTTGCGGACGATCGGGCCCATCTGGTCCGGGTTCATCTGGTAGGCCGGCATCAAGTTGACCAGACTCTCGACGTCTTGGGTCCACTTATTGACCCAATCCTTCGCGTCCATCCGGTATAAATTGCACACATCTCCCTCCCTCGGCGTCCATACGCCATTGTTGTCCACTTCGTTCGCGTCGATGAACTGGCCGTTCCAACAATCCCGGAATTGCTCCGCAGCTTCGCGGCTGCCGAAGCAAAAGACAAGATAGCTATCCTACTCGATCGACGCGCTATAGCTCTTCGATCTGCTGTCCAGTACGAGCGCCGAGGTGATGACCGTGCCTCGATCTCGAACAGAATAGCGGTGTTCGGTGCCTGGCTTATCTCGGCGCGATGCCATCCTACAAAACTCCGTCTTCCCAAATTGGCTTTTTGACCGACGTCACTTTGACCAGTCGGCGCACTGGAAGCTTGCCGATTTCAGGCCCCCAAATCTGGACGACCTTCAGGTTCATGTATTCCCTTCGGTCGCAGAGCTGACAGCGGAACCGGCCGGCCAGGCGATCGAGGCTCACGTCCTTCGTCAGCTTCAGCAGGTCACGCGGGAAAAACCGGTAAGTCCTTCGACAGAGCTGGCACGTCACCTCGAGCAATTGATTAGCGTCAGCCGCGTCGCGCAGGCTCCACCCGCGCAACTTCTTGGAATAGTTCATTTCCGGCATTGTCAGTCTCGGCCGTATCTCGGCCGCCACCCGCGCGTGATGCCTCGGCCCATCGCGCCTTCGGTCAGCACTAGCTGCCAGCGAAGGTAACGGATGTCTGCCAGGAGCGTTCCTATCGCCGCTTGCGCATCGCCTTTGTGATAGGCAAGCACCTCGGCAATCTCATCATCAACAATGGCTTCGCCGATCGGCTGCTCGCGCATATCCGTGCTCCATACTTTAGTTTTCAGATTGGCGGCCGCCTCGCCCGATGTTCTTATTATGTTCACGCGCGCGATGGAGTCAATAATCCTCTGTTTCTTTTCGAGGGCGGCTGACGTCTTGGCGGCGTGGAGGGCCGTTCCGTCCTCTAGGGAAGCTGAGGGGTCACAAGGCAGCCGAGATGTTTTCCCCGCCAGCACTTGAAAGGCATCGTCCAGCTTCCTGTCGTCCACGAGATAAAATGCGTCCCGCTTTGGCAGTGAAAGAGCCAAGCGACCGCCAGCTTGTGTGATACGGTGCAGCTTATCGACTTCGTGGGCGAGGTTCTACACGAGGAGCTTTGCGGTGGCTGACGTACGGGAATTAGAGCTACTCCTCGCGGACGGCAGGGCTGAGAACGCAGTCTTGCGGGAGAGCGAGGCTAAGTTTCGTGCCGTTTTTGAAACCATGATAGAAGCCTGCTGCATTTTCGAGATGATCTATGACGACCTTGGCAGGCCCGTAGACTGGAAGATTCTGGAAGCAAATGCTGCCTACGAAAAACAGAGCGGATTGAAGGATGTCGCAGGCAAGTTGGCCAGTGAGGTCATGCCTGGAACGGAGGCATATTGGATTGAGACATTTGGCCGGGTGGTTGAAACCGGAGAGGCCGAGCAGATTGAAAGGTGGCACCAACCCACCAGACGATGGATCCATAGTTCTACAGCACGCGTCGGCGGCTCTGGAAGCAGGCGCTTGGTCAGCGTTTTCTATGACATCACCGAACGCAAACGCGCCGAGATCGCCCTGCGCGAAAGCGGGGAGCGGCAGGCATTCCTGCTCGAACTCAGCGATACGCTTCGACCCCTGGCGGACCCGGCAGCGATCCGGCTCGCTGCCGCAACGGTCCTTGGTCGATATCTCGGCGCAAGCCGCGTCGCCTATGGAGAAGACACTGAGGATGGCGAGAGCTTCGTCGTGTCCCCGAACTACGTCGATGGCGCGCCCGACATGGCCGGGACGTTCCGCTACGCTGACTACGGGTCAGACATCCTGGCGGATCTGCGCGCCGGGCATAACCGCATCCAGCCCGACCTGGCTCAGGACGAAAGGTTGAGCGAAGCGGAGAGAGGAGCTTTCGCCGAGGCGGGCATCGGTGCGTCCCTTGATGTACCGTTGGTAAAGGCGGGAAGACTCGTCGCCTGGCTGGGGGTCAACTACGCCACGCCGCATGCGTTCACGCCGTACGAGATCCAATTGACTGAGGAAACAGCGGAGCGAACATGGGCGGCCGTCGAGCGCGCCCGCGCCGAAGCGGCGCTGCGCGAGAGCGAAGAGCGGTTTCAGCAGTTCGCCAACGCCTCCGCAGCAGCGCTGTGGATCCGAGACGCCGAGACGCTCGACATGGAATTCGTCAGCCCGGCCATCGCGACAATCTATGGCGCCGAACCCGACACTTTCATCGGCGACATCAGGCGGTGGGCCGCGATGATCGTACCTGAGGATCGGGCGACCGCCATGAACCACATCAATCAGGCGCGCCACGGCGAGCCAGCCGTCGATGAATTCCGCATCCGGCGGAACGATGGTTCATTCCGTTGGATCAGGGACACAGGCTTCCCGCTCTATGACGAGAAGCGCAACGTGGAGCGCGTTGGCGGCATCGCTGAGGACGTCACCGAGACGAAGATGGCCGTCCAGCACCAGGGCGTGCTGCTTGCCGAACTGCAGCATCGCGTCAGAAACATCATGGCGATGATTCGATCCACCGTGGTGCGGTCTGCCGACGGCGCTGTCGACGTCCAGGGCTACCAGACGTCGCTCGCTGGTCGGCTGTTGGCTTTGGCCCGGGTTCAGACATTGCTCACGTGTCAAGCCAATGCCGGCGGATCGCTGCGCGGTATCCTCGAGAGCGAAATCGGAGCGCAGGCGCATTCCGAAAACCAGTATGAACTGACCGGCCCCGATCTTATGCTCTCCCCCAAGGCCGTCGAAGTCTTGACCTTGGCGTTCCACGAACTTTCCACCAATGCTTTGAAATACGGCGCCTTGTCGGTCCATAGCGGCAAGGTATCGGTCACGTGGACACCCTTCGAGAAGCGGGAAAAGCCGTGGCTCGCCATCGACTGGGTGGAGGAAGGCGCGCCATCGCGGCCGCCACCGACCCGCCGCGGTTTCGGCTCCGAATTGATCGAGGCGAAAATACCCTACGAACTTCGTGGCACAGGCAAAATGTCGATTGAGCCAAGCGGTGCTCACTGCCACATTGAGTTTCCGCTCAGAGAAGCTGAAAGCATACTGGAGACTGACGCCCCGGCGCCAACGCGACTATACGGAGGAACTCTCGACATGACCGGAGCGCCGGACCTCACTGGAAAGACCGTTCTCGTGGTCGAGGACGACTATTACATCGCATCTGACACGGCGGCAGCATTGCGAGGAGCCGGTGCGGAGGTCTTTGGCCCGTGCCCGACCGAGGAGGACGCGCTGCGGTTTCTCGATGAAGAGACGCCAACTGCAGTTGTGCTCGACTTGAATCTTGGCGGAGGTGGCCCGCGGTTCGAGATCGCACATAAACTTCTTGAGCGCGGGACGCCATTCGTTTTCCTGACGGGGTACAATCCGGATGTGATCCCCGATGAACTGGCTGATGTCGCCAGGCTCCAAAAGCCGTTCACGCTGAGTGATGTCGTCGAGGCGGTCAGCAAACTGTAGGACGAAACCTGTGTCAGCACATGTCTCCTTTTGGCGCGCATTTCTGCCATCTCTGTAACTGCGGGATTAGTCTGCCACCGCTCCACACAAAGTGAGGAAGAACCCGGTTAACTCAACGGCATGATGAAGCGTTGCAGCGCAACCCGTGTTTCGCATTTGGTTTGGCTGATCTCGACCTGTCATGAAGAAGCGGTCGCTGAAATCGGCATGACTTTCTGAACTTCGCGTCTGCTCATGAACTGTCACCCTGCGGTTCACCTTGATCGCCTTAGATGCCGGCGTACCACTCGTACCCGCGGTCTTCCCAATAACCGCCCTTTCCGCCCCACAGACCGGCGAAGCTGTCGACCAGTTCGATGCGCATGATGTATTTTGCCTGTTTGTAACCGAGCTGCCGTTCGACCCTGAGGCGCAAGGGAGCGCCGTGGCCGACGCTGAGGTCCTGGCCGTTCATCTGGTAAGCGAGGATGGTTTGAGGATGAACCGCATCGATGAGATCGATGCTCTCGTAGTAGCGGCCACTCCCGTCGAGCGTCTTTTCGAGCTCGTCGGCACAATGTAGCACGACATAACGCGCCGTTGGCTTGAGCCCGGTCAGACGCAGCAGGCTGGCAAGCGGAACGCCCGTCCATTTGCCGATGGCGCTCCAGCCCTCCACACAGTCATGGCGGGTGATCTGCGTGCGGGCCGGAAGCGCCTTGAGATCGGCGAGCGAAAACTCTCCAGGCCGATCGACAAGACCGTCGATCTTCAACCGCCAGGCTGCAAATTTGCCGTCCGCCAGTTCAACGTATTCGTCGCTGTCGGGAGCACTCGTTCCATTCACCCGGAACGACGGGGAAATGTCCTTTTCATCAAACTCGCGCGCCAGGGCATCGCGCCGCTGAAGCAGTCTCTGCACCGTCATGGTAAGGTGCTCGGCTGAACGAAGGACGTTGGCGACGTCTGCGTTCTGCTCAAGCAGGTCACATCCTGAAAGGGTCAGCGCGCTGGCGCCAAGTGTGCCGCCAATCAGAAAGCGGCGTCGGGTGAGAAGCTTACTCATGACTTAGGGCCTTTTTCCTCGATCGCATAGCGTCCGGTGATCATCGAGCGGATGTTGTTCCAGGTCCCGGAAAGCACGACCATCGCCACATGGACGATAACGAAGATGACAAGTGCTGATGCTGTGATGAAGTGGATCGTGCGCGCGGACTGGCGCCCGCCGAAGATATCGACCAGAGCGGGAATTGCGGCGTCGATCCCGGGCGACATGGTCAGACCCGTGAGGACCATCAGCGGCAGCAGAATGACAATGACAGCTAGATAAGTGAGCTTTTGAAGCGCATTGTAATGTTTGGCCTCCTCCCCTTCGGGGAAGCGAAGACGGACATGGTCCAGAACCTCCCGGGCGAGATGGCGCGGCGAGAGTTGACGGGCCTTCGGCGCCAGGTCTCGCCTGAAATGTCCGTTCAGCAAGCTGAAGCTTAGGTAGAGAATACCGTTGATGACGAACAGCCAGGCAAAGAAGAAGTGCCAGCGACGTCCCGACGCGAGATCCTGGAAGGATGGGATTGTTGCCCAGGACGGGAAAGCTCGCGCGGTCGGCTCCCCATCAACATTGGAAACGCCGAGGACGCCGGTCGTGGGAATCTGTAGCCCCGCGACACGCACGAACCCGTTTGGCATGCCGCCTTCATCATTGGAGCCGATTGTCAGCACCGCGGGATCGCCGTTCGCGCCGTAATGACCCCAGTAGAGCTCGGGGTGGGCATTGAAGATCTGCAGTCCGCTCAAGAGAAGGAAGCTCAGGCAGAGAACGTTCAGCCAGTGCGTAAGCCGGGTCACAACGGAGTGGCGGCGGATGAAGATCGTCCGAGGATATTGAACATTGTCATTGGAGGCGTCTTCGCTCATCTCAGCGTCTTTCGTCTGTGACATCTCACGGCTGCAGATCAAGCAGCATCGATCTGTAGTCGCTGGCCGAAGCATTGGGGCGGCTGCTCCGGCCAGTGACGACGTGGCTTTACATGGGGGGAACCACGCCATTCTTGCCGACCACAACCTGATGTGCGATGGGGCCGGCTGCAGATTTCTCGGCGGTGATGAAGACCACGGCGCCGGGAACGAGATCATCCTTGGTTGCAGCAGCAATGGTCACGACAGGTGTCCCATCCGGAATGGCGATCTTCTTTTCCTTGCCGTGATAGGTGACAGTGACGGTCCGACCATCGACGCCTTTGACGGCATCGGCGACCGTCGCATTGGTCATGCTGCTGTCGGGCTTCAGATCCCAACCGTAGCTGCCTTCGCCAAGACCCTTCATCGCCGGTGGGAAGATCAGGACTTCGAGCGCGCCATCGCCACCGCTGGCCTTTGGCAAGGATGCGATGCCGACAAAATCACCCGGCTTGATGTCGGCGACTTTGGCATCTGCGACGCTTGCCACTTTCCAGTCGTCGGCCAGGGCGACATCGACGGTCTCGCCTTCGCGCGTTTTCACCTTGAGCGTGGATCCCGCATAGGTGACGATGCTGCCGCGGACATGGATCGGCGCGGCTTTCTGATCTTCGGCATAGACGGGTGCCGCAAGGGTTGTCACAGAAAAAATGCTGGTCAGCCCAAGGGCCAAGGCGGGGAACACGTTCTTCATTCGATTCTTCCTACTAGTTGGTAGTTCTGAGGGGCGCGATTTACCTGAGTAGCCTGGCCACGCAGGATTAGTGAGAAACGGTTGGGGTCATTCGGTCCAGCGCGGGCGTCAGTATTGTGCTGAATACCTCCGGCTTCCCGTAGGCTCTCGCAGAGAGCATTGCGCCGTATACCGTCGCCAGAAATGCTTCGGCTTCGACGTGAGGCTCACTGGTGAGGCCCAGGGAGCCTTCCCTGGCGCCACGCTCCATGACCGACGTCAGCCACGAGGAGATAAAGCGAAAGAATGCCGTAACCTCTGTTGCGACTTCCGGCGGAAGGGATGGCAGTTCACTGGCAAGCAGGGCGCACACACAATAAGGTCTGCTCGCATCCTCGATGCATTTCGCCCAGTGGTTCGCATAGATTTTAAGGATGTCCAATGCGTCTGGAACGTTCTGTTCAAGGTCCGCCACGCTCGCCTGGCCATCTTCCCGATAACGCTTGACCAGCTCACGCACCAGGTCGACCTTGCTGGGGAAGTGATGGTGGATGCTGGCCTTGCGGATGCCGACGACCTCCGAGATATCGGCGTAGCTGAAGCCATTGTAGCCGCCGCTCATGATGAGGTTTCGGGCGGTGGCCAGGATATCGTCGGAGGTGGTCGAAAGATTGCTCATGCGAACTGTCTACCTTCTAGTAGGCAGAACGTCAATGGAAAAAGTTCTACATTCTGCCGTCATCCGTCTGTCGAAACTGTGACGGCTTTCCACGCTTCGATCTCCTGCTGCAAACGATCGATCCGCGCTGTGACGTGGCGGAGGGCATCGCTGCCAAGGAGAAGTTGCGGTGGAGGATTGTCAGAACCGACGAGTCTCAGAACGGCAGCAGCCAGCTTTTGCGGATCACCGAGCTGCTTGCCGCTCACGGCCTGTCGGGCCTCGCGGATCGGATCAAACAGGCTGTCGTAATCTGCGATAGACCTCTTTGTGCGGATCATGGAACGCCCCGCCCAATCTGTCCGAAATGAGCCCGGGCAAAGGGTTGTCACATGAATGCCGAACGGCGCCATTTCCGAACGCATGACCTCGGAAATACCCTGAAGCGCGAACTTGCTGCCGCAATAGTAAGCGATGCCAGGCATGGTGATCATGCCGCCCATCGACGTGACGTTGACGATAAAGCCGCGGCGGCGCTCACGGAACCTCGGAAGAAAAGCCTTGGCCACCGCGACGGCGCCAAACACGTTCACGTCGAACTGGCGGCGCATCTCATCGATCGGCGATTCCTCGAGTACGCCCTCGTGCCCGTATCCTGCATTGTTGATCAGCACATCGACTGGGCCGTGTTCTTCCTCCGCTTGCTGAATCACGTCCGGGATGCGGTCGAAATTGGTGACGTCGCAAAGGACCGGGTGAAGTGCGGGGAGCGTGGTTGACAACACTTCACGCGAGGCCTCGGAGCGGACGGTCCCGATGACCGTGTGGCCGGCTTCGATGGCGGCAGTGGCGATGGCCAGCCCGATGCCCGAATTCGCTCCTGTAATGAAGAAGGTCTTGCCCGACATTTTCGAAACTCCTTGATCAATCGTGCACGTGCCAGATAATATCAAGGGACAGGTAGATCGATTGCGAACTCTCTGAGATTGTTGTCAAATCCTATGAATGGCACAAAACGGCATTCCACACATGAAGGACTCGTCGCACTGGCCGGACAACTTGCCCCGCGTATCGGGTACAATCAAACTGCGGTCAGTTCTGTCCGTATCCTGCGCACCGAGGCGGTGCTGAACGACATTCCAGTCCTCTACAAGCCTGGGGCCGTGTTCGTATTGCAGGGGAGCAAGCAGGGTATTCTCGAAGGGGAAGTCTACCTCTACGACGAGGACCATTATCTTGCCGTCTCGGTGCCGGTCCCATTCCGGATGACGTCCAAGGCCAGTCCACAGCGGCCACTGCTGGCGGTCTATCTGGAGTTCGATATGCAGTTGGCGGCTGAGATCGCCATGCAGGTCGAAAGACTTGCCGGTCCCGCAGACGCCAAGCCGAGAGGGCTCCTCTCGAGCAGAATGGATAGCGGTATCGAAGACGTCCTGCTGCGCTTGCTGACGGCTCTCGGCAGCCCGGTCGAGGTCGCCGTGCTTGGAGACTCCATCCTGCGTGAACTGCAGTACCGGATCATGGTCGGCCCCCAAGGCGGCGCGGTCATCGCGGCTCTACAGCGAAAAGGGACGTCCGGAAAACTGGTTGAGAGCGTGGCGTGGCTGCGGCAGAACTACGCCGGCGAAGTTGCCGTCGCGGATCTGGCCAGAGAGGTGGGCATGAGCGTTCCTTCCTACCACGTTCATTTCAAGAACCTGACAGGCTCAAGTCCGATGCAATACGTGAAGGCGATGCGCCTGCATGAGGCGAGACTTTTGATCGCCCGCCAGAGCGGGACGATCGCGGAGGTGGCAGCTTCAGTTGGCTATGTCAGCCCGGCGCATTTCAGTCGCGATTTCAAACGGCATTTCGGGCGTACCGCATCGGAAGAGGTGAAGTGGGTCCAGCAGCACCTTGGAGAACAGGTCTGACCATTGCCCGGGACTCTTTCGCAAGCCGGTCGAATAGTCAAAATGGGCGGCACGTCATTGCAAAGCAGCTCGAAGGGCGGCTTCGCAATGAACCAGGGTTGTATCGAAGACGCGGACGCCCACATTATCCTGGTTCAGCAGCATCCCTGCCTCCGTGCACCCAAGGATAAGACAGTCGCAGCCTCGATCGATCAGTCGCTGCGCAATCAGTTCATACGTCGAGCGACTTTCCTCGCGAACAACATCGCGGCACAGCTCGTCATAGATGATGCGATGGGTTTCCGCTCGATCGTCGGCCTCAGGAATTGTTGGCGACAGTCCTCGAGCGGTCAGGCGATCGGTATAGAAGTTCTGTTCCATCGTGAAGGCGGTCGCCATCAGCCCCGGCCTGCGAAAACCGCTGTCAAGGATAGCTGTCGCAGTTGCGTCCGCGATGTGTACGAACGGTATCGACACCCCGCCCAAGATCTTGTCCGCCACCTTGTGCATGGTATTCGTCGCCATGATGAGGAGGTCGGCACCTCCGCGCTCCAGAGCAATGGCTTTTTCATTCAGGATATTTGCCGCCCCATCCCAATCGGAGGATGCCTGTAACTTTTCGATCTTTTCGAAGTCAACAGATCGTATGAGAAGCTCCGGCGAATGCAGTCCGCCGAGCCTCTCACGCGTAAGCCTGCAAAGTTCACGATAATAAATCTGCGTCGAGGCCGCGGACATTCCGCCAAGTATGCCGATCGTCTTCATAGGCTTTTTCCATATTCACGTGTTTCGTCTGTTGCCGCCAAACCGGCGCTTGACCAGAAATCAGGCCCGCTCCTGCCGCCAAGCTCGGCACCAACACCATGTCGTCAGGAAGACCCAACGACAGAGGCCGCTATTTCCAAGGCGTGTATATTCCTTGATTGCCTCCCATTTTTGCAGCGCGAATGAATATGAATCATGGCGTGGTACCTCAAAGTTTCCGTTTCGCTTTGTAGAGAAATGATGGTCTGCCGGTGACCGACCGAGACTGTATGAATGGTCACGCCGTCAGCGGACGAGCCAATGATTAAACCCAGCAATATTCGTGTTCATCGCCGGACCGCTTTGTTCGATGAAAGGCCAGCGGAAAACCATCCGGCGACGAGAAGACAGATTGCTATCGCGATTGCTGCGACGCTGTACGCCCGGCCGATGGAATCGACGTCCGTTGCAGACCCCAAAATCGAGAAGAACAACCCGCCGACGACTGCCGCCGCGAATGCACCGCCAATCTGAAGCATCGAGTTGACGAGGCCGGAGGCCAATCCGGACTCTGTTCTGCCGACCCGTTGCACGACACTTTTCAAAAGGTTTGGAAGCGCGATCCCCTGCCCGATCCCGATGAGAAAGAGCGCAGGAAAGAGGAATTGCGCATGATCACCTGAGATCAGGGCCGCTGTTGCAAACAAGCCGCCAGCTTGCAGCCCCATGCCAACGGCAGCGGAATATCTTCCGAAGACGCTGAGGATGCGCTCGCTTGCGAAAGGGCCAAGGACAAAACCGACTGCCGCGGGAAGGATCGCCAGCCCGGCCTCGAAAGGTGTGCGACCAAGGCCGCTCTGCTCGTATACCGAGAATACCAGCCAGAATGCTGCGAGCGAATAGAAAAATAGGGCAGCTATCAGCCCGCGCTTCAATCCCGGAACTTCAAGCAGGCTCGGTGCAAGGATGGGATCTCCTCCCGCCGCCTCCAGGTTTCGCTCATGGCGCCAGAATAGCAGAAAAAGCAGCGGGGAAGCGGCAAGCATCAGAAGCAACCAGATCGGCCACCCCTGCTCCCGGCCCTCGATCAGCGGCGCGATCAGTGCAAAAAGCGCCAGCGCAATCAGCAATGCACCGCCCAGATCCAGTTTGCTTGGGTGCTCCGATCGGGTTTCGCGCAACATGATAGAGGCGGAGGGCGCGGCGATCGCGATCACCGGAAGGTTGATCAGAAAGATGGCCCTCCATCCAAGACCGAAGATATTCAGTGCAATCAGCGCTCCACCGAGAAACAGACCAGCCATCGATGCGACACCGAATGTCAGGGCGTAAAAGCTGAGCGCCTTTGATTTTTCGTGGTCTGGGAAAATTGCATTTATTGACGCCAGAGCCTGCGGTGCCATGATTGCCGCAGCAAAGCCTTGAAGGACCCGGCCGACGATCAGCACCGATGGAGACCAGGCAAATCCGCATAAGGCGGATGCGGCGGCAAACGCTACCATTCCAGAGAGAAAGACATTCCGGCGACCATAGAGATCTCCAAGCCTGCCACCGGTGATCAGCATGACCGCATAGGTGGTGGCGTAGCCTGAGATAATCAGCTGCATTGTCGATGCAGAAGCCCGGAAGTCGTCCCGGATCGAGGGCAGCGCCACGTTGACGATGAAGAAATCGAGTGGCGGCAAAAAAGCCCCGGCCAACAGGATGACCAGCGCGACCCATCTGCGCGGATCGAGCTTGTCTTCGGGGTTGCAGGAACGTTCCACATTTATCTCCTTGAAGTCCGTAAACGTCCGCCGAAAAGCGGTCGCAACGACAGTATTTAGGAACCATTCAGTTCCAAATTGAAGTCAGTCAAGCGCCTTTAAGGCAAAGTCGATCATGGCCCTCGTCTCCTCGCGATCCGCTCCTACCTTGCCCAGGACCCGCATGCCCTGAATCTGGCAGACGAGGAACCTCGCAAGTGTCCGCTCGTCCAACGCGGGATCAATTTCGCCTGCAGCTTGAGCCCTGATAATCGTGGCTGCATAAAGGTCCTGCAGTCGTCGAAACAGGCGGGAAATTCGAGCTGAAACTTCTTCATCTGCTGGAAGCATCTCGACAGCTGCCAAGACAACAAAACATCCGCGCAATCCCTCTTTGCCGGAAGAAAAGTGAACCTGCTGCGAAAATGCTGCGCGAATTGCGCCTTTTGGCGATGGGTTGGAATGCAGCGTTTCGCCCACCGTGCGAACGGCATCCTCGATATAGACGTCAAGAGCACTGAGATAGACGCCCCGCTTGTCTACAAAAGCTTTATAGAAACTGCCTCTGGACAGATCCATGCCTTCGAGCAGGTCGGGAAGAGACGCATCGTGATATCCACGTTCCCAGAATACGCCCATCGCCTTGCGAACTGCATCATCGAGTTCAAATTCGCGAGGGCGACCAACGGAGGGGGATGTCTGAGTGCGTTTGGCCATGCGGGCTATATGGAACCATTTGGTTCCGAATGCAAGGGATATTTTCGGAACTTCAGGGGGGGCACGGCTGGATGAAACTGGAAACAATGGTCTGAGCAGCCGAGGCCAGCGATCCTGAAGAAACAAGTCCCTGCTCCCCGGAAATCAATCAGTCGAGGCGACATCGATGCCGTCAGCAACGCCATCGAGCTGCCCTGGGAGCAACGGAAAGGCCGAGGGCCAGATCGACCGCCTCAAGCCCTTCAAGCGCGCAATGTATGGTCGGGCAGGTGCCGAGGGCCGAATGCTACCACCCTCCACACAAAGTGAGGAACAACCCGGTTAACGCAACGACATGAGCCCGTTCTGCGAACGAGCATGAAGTGGCGCCAAGGTTTCAGTGTGCGGCGCCTGGTTCCTCGTGTGCCCTCACGATGGCGTCCGCTTCCTTGCCGTATAGCTCCTCGAAGTGATCGAAGGTCTTGGAAAAGTAACCAATGCCCTGCGTCGCCGAGCGCAGCGCCCGGGCCAGATCGTCAAGTGCACTGCCCGGAACAAGCGCCCGGAAGATGTCCCATCCCTTGGCGGTTTCATCCCGGTCGAAGCCGAGAACCTGACCCTTGAGGGCGGAGACGATCTGGACGAGGCTGCCGGAATAGATCGACGGAATGTGAATTTCGCTGCGGAACACCGGTTGCATCAAAACCGCCGACCCTTCCGATAGCGCCTGTCGCACTCCCATTCTCGACGCAGTCCTGAAGGCGTGTTCCGAACTGTCGACGGCATGGTGCTGACCATCGAACAGCGTTACGCCGACATCGATGACCTGGAAGCCGAGCGGCCCTTTCTCCATCGCTTCGCGCGCGCCGGCTTCGACGGCAGGGATGTAGTTGCGCGGAACGACCCCACCCTTGACGGTTTCGCTGAAGGTGAAACCCCGGCCGCGCTCGTTGGGGCGGATGCTGAGCTTCACATCCGCGAATTGTCCGGCGCCGCCGGTCTGTTTGCGATGCCGGTAGTGAACCTCGGAGGGCTTCGCGATCGTCTCGCGGTAGATCGGACTGGGCGTTCGATCGGTTACCTCGATGTGGAAGACCTCGGACAGGGTTCGGCAGAGATCCCGCAGATGGACCGGGCCCTGGGCGCGGACGAGCTGGGCGCCCGTGCCTTCCTCCTGCAAAACGACAAGACCGCGATCCGTCTCGGAAAGTTTTGCCAGCGTTTCGGAGAGCTTGTTTTCATCGCGGTCGCTGCCCGGGACCAGGATCCTTTCAAGCATCGGCGTCGGTGGCTCGGTCCATTCGGGCGGGGCGATCGTCGCGTCTGATGTCAATAGCGACGGGACGGGCAAGTGGTCGGACTTGACCGTCGCGAAAACATCTCCCGGTGCAGGCGTGATCGCCGAACTGGACCGTCCGTTTGCAGGATCCTGCACGGCGCCGAGGCTGGAGCCGCCCAGTGATGCGCCTTGCCGCAGTCCCTCGCCAAACGCACGCACCAGCACCGTCTTGCCGATATTCTGACGATGATAGGCATGGAAGCTCACGGCGGTCAGCTTGTTTTCATCGACATTGACCGCACGCGCCAGGCGCTGTCTGAGAATCGTGACCGGCGGCGCCTCGTGGCGCAGCGCCTTCATCAGCCGCATCATGCCGTTGCCGTGGCTTGCGGCACCGATCAGGACCGGAATGATCCTGTTTTCGCTCAGAACCCGCGATGAAATGGCATAGAGGGCGTCGCTGGGCGGCTCGCGATCCTCGACCAGTTCCTCGAGAAGCCAGTCATCGAATTCGGACAGGTGTTCCAGCAGCTCGCTGCGCGCTTCGTGCTCGCGCTCGGCAGCGCTTTCGGGGATTGCGATCAGCGCCGAAGTCTGGCCCTCCCGATAGCGCCACGCCCGCTCCGAAATCAGATCGCAACTGCCTATGACCCTGTCTCCCTCGCGGATCGGGATCTGGCGAAGCAAAAGCGTGTGGTTGGCGTAGTCTTGGAGCGCGGCGATCACGTCCCTCAGCCGCCCTCTCGGTTCGTCCATCCGGTTGACGAAGAGGATGCACGGCGTCCCCGAGGCTTCGATAATCCGCAAATAGGGCGCGGCGAGCACAGCCTCCTCCGGTGCCGATGAAACGCACAGGATGCAGGCGTCGCTGGCAAGAAGCGCGTGCTGCACATGCGCCAAGGCTTCGTTCGGTCCTGGCGCATCAAGCGCGCACCACGCCTCGTTTCCAAAGGTGAATTCCGTGAGGTTCAGTCCATAAGGGGAGCTGGATTTTCTCGGCGTTCCCTCCAGCGAGCCGAGCTTTTCCACGACTGTCGATTTTCCCGTCTGCGAGGGTCCAAGCACGGTAAAGCAGCGCATCGGCATTCCTCCAACTGCCATAAACACAATTCTCAGCCGTCATAGGATGCCCTGAACCGCGGCAAGGCGCCAGAGGTGTTCAGTCTCACAACGCTTTGACCTATAGACGTAGGAGCTGTTCTCGAATTGTCAGCGACTACAAAACTCGGTCTTTGACAAACGGCATTCAAAGGCAACTGTATCGAAGCGACGACTGCTGTCAGCTTTGGTTTTGCTGTCAATAACCGCCCTGCGCCTCTGAGCTGGGTCATCTTACTGACTATGGAGCCAGGACATTGTTATCAATAAAGTCGACAAGGAACGACGGACCTCGCTAAGACGAGGCACTTCGAGAGGGTATCGCCGCCCCCTTGCTCCGCTACACGATCCATGCCTCTATTTAACCTTAGAGGGGTGAGCTTCAACGTCATGGCATCACGCACGAAGATAGCCGCTTCGCGGCAGCGCGGAACTGGGGTCGACCTCCATCCCCAGACAACGGAAGGCTTGAGGATGAGTGTTGCGCGCAAGAATTCAACTCGGGTTGGCCCCGGCTACCCACAGGTCGTTGTGCTCGTCGGCGCGACGGGCGATCTCTCAAGGCGCAAACTACTGACCGGGCTGTTCCACCTCACCAATGCGGGCTTCATCCCAGGATGTCGCATTATCGGCGTCTCGCTCGACGACATCGATGCCGATGCCTTCCGCACCATCGCCCGTGACTCACTGGACAAATTCCTGACTCGCAAGTTCTCGCCGTCCGAATGGGAAGCATTTGCCGCATCGCTCGACTATGTTCCGCTCGCTGCCGGCGCCAATGCTCTCAAGGAAGCGGTCGATAGAGCCGAGAAAGCACTGGGCGCCGAGACGCGGCGCGTGCATTATTTATCCGTGCCACCAAGCGCCGCCCTTCCGGCCGTGCAACTTCTCGCCCAGGCCGAGCTGACTGAACGCTCCCGTATCATCATGGAAAAGCCCTTCGGCACGGACCTTGCCAGTGCCGTTGAACTGAACAACAAGCTGCACGAGGTGTTCGACGAGAAGCAGATATTCCGCATTGACCATTTCCTCGGCAAGGAGCCGGCGCAAAACATCCTGGCCTTCCGATTTGCCAATGGCCTGTTCGAACCAATCTGGAACCGCAACTTCATCGACCATGTCCAGATCGACGTTCCGGAGACGCTCGGCCTTTCCACCCGCGCCGCCTTTTACGAGACCACCGGCGCCTATCGTGACATGGTGGTGACCCACCTCTTCCAAATCCTCGCCTTCATGGCGATGGAGCCGCCCACTGCCCTTGAGCCTGCGCCAATCTCGGAAGAGAAGAACAAGGTGTTCCGCTCCATGTTGCCGATTGAGCCGCGCGACGTGGTGCGCGGTCAATACGTCGGCTACCGTAAGGAGCCTGGCGTCGATCCCGAAAGCGACACGGACACCTTCATCGCCCTGAAATGCGCCATCGACAACTGGCGCTGGGCTGGCGTGCCCTTCTACCTGCGTACCGGCAAGCGCATGGCAGAGGGGCAGCGCATTATTTCGATCGCATTCCGCGAGCCCCCGAAATCGATGTTCCCTCCGGGCTCTGGCGTGGGGGCACAGGGCCCTGACCACCTTACCTTCGACCTTGCTGATGCCTCCAAGGTCTCGCTGTCCTTCTATGGCAAGCGCCCTGGACCGGGCTTCCGGCTCGACAAGCTCTCGCTGCAATTTGCCATGAGCGAAACCGGCCTGATTGGCGAAGTTCTGGAGGCCTATGAGCGTCTGATCCTCGACGCCATGCGCGGCGACCACACGCTGTTCACTACGGCCGAGGGTATTGAGCGGCTCTGGGAGGTTTCCCAATCTCTCCTCGATAACCCGCCGCCCGTACGCCTCTACGACCAGGGCGGCTGGGGGCCGAAGTCGATCCACCAACTCATTGCCCCGCACGCCTGGCGCCTTCCGTTCGAGCGCGCCTGGAGGGATGCGGCAAAGCGTGATTGAGGGTCAACCGTTGGATCGGTGCCGGCGACCAGAATGGCGCCGACCAATTGCCAAAGATCCCAATGCCAGATTGCGCGCAGGTGGCCGAAGCGGTTCAACCGCTCCAAACATTGCCGAGAGCTCGTCTGCGCCTGCAGCGCCGCGAAAGCTCGGAGGCTGGACTATTTTCGCTTTCGTTCCGGCGCCAGCACGAAATCGTGCTCGACCTGCCAGAATGATCCTGCGAAACCGAGCTCCTTTGCCCTTGTGGGATCGTCCATCAGCTTGAATTCGGCCAGCAAACTCTCCTTGACGCCGAAGACCGCATCGGAATGGATGTAGCGATCGTCGGGATCGAAAATATGGGTCGTCAGCGTCTCAAACCCGTCCGCCTTGATAATATAGTGCAGATGGGCAGGTCGGTAGGGGTGACGGCCGAGCGCACCGAGCAGTTGCCCAACGGGACCATCGTTTGGGATCGGATAGTATTTCGGCTTCACCGCGCGGAACCAATAGAGCCCGTCCTTGCCGGTGCGGAATACACCGCGCAAATTGAAATCGGGCTGGATTCCCTTCTGCTGGACGTCATAGAACCCTTCGTCGTTCGCCTGCCAGACGTCGAGCACCGCATTTTCGATCGGGCGGCCTTCAGTATCGAGGATTCGGCCGCTGATCACCATGTCCTCACCCTTCTGGTCGAGGCAGATATTGGCGCCCATCGGCAGTTCCGGCGCATCCGCGACATGGAAGGGGCCGAGAACCGTGCTTTCGGACGCGCCCGATGGTTTTCGGTTGTTGATTGCGTCGACCAACATCGATACGCCGAGCACGTCCGACAGCAGAATGAATTCCTGCCGCCAGTCGGTGCAGGTGTGACCGGTGCGGGTGAGAAAGAGGATCGCTTCCATCCATTCGTCCTGGGTCGGCTCCAGCTCTTTCACCGCCTCATGCAGCTTGCGGGTCACCACCTCCATCACCTGCTTCAGCCGCGCATCGCGTGCATTGGTGTTGCGGCCGGTGACGACCTCGACAGAGTTTTCCTCAGTGAAATAGCCTTTTTCTTCGATGCTCATCGTCGCCTCACCGATCCAGAATTGCTCTCAATACACGACGCAGCTCGTTTTCCGGATCGGCGACTGCGGCATGCGAACGCCAGCCGACATGATGGTCCGGACGCACGAGCAGAACGCCGGCATCGCGGATTTCGCGGGCGCGCGCCCAGTCTCCCGTCAGGTCCTGCCATTCCTGCCTCGGGCCGATCTTATGAGCCGTGATCGGCAGGCCGAACTCCTTCGACAAAGCCCTCGCCGCCGCAATCCAGCCGTCGCCACCGATACCGGTCAACAGGGTGAAGACGCCATGACCGGTGAGATCGAGGCTCGAAACTTTCCTGCCGCTGTCGTTGAACAGCCAGGCATGCGGCAGCCGCGCGCCCGGCCACGTCGTCGGTTGGAAATGCAGCTCGGCATCCTTCTCGTAGGCTGGCTCCGGCTGCCCGTCCTTGATGACGGCATTCGAAGCGTAGCGATGGTTCATCTCCACGCCATGCGCGTCGAACTCGTAGACCTTATAGGCGATCGCCTCGCGGATTGCCGTGCGCTGGCGTTCGGCATCGGCGGTATCATCGCAGCGCGCATCCATGTTCTGCTGCATTTTCACCGGATCGACGGAATCGAGCAGACCCAGCGACTTGAAGATCGGGCCGAATTCCTCGATCGACTTGTTGGCGCGGGTAACGATCTGCTTGGCGACTGGCGCACGTTCGGCCTGGTAGCTCTCGAGCAGGGCCATGCCCGCCTGACCCTTAAGGACCAATGCGAGCTTCCAGGCGAGGTTGAAGCCATCCTGGATCGAGGTGTTGGAGCCGAGGCCGTTCGAAGGCGGATGGCGATGGACGGCATCACCCATGCAGAACACCCGACCGTTCGACACGCTCGTCGCGTACATGTTGTTCACAGTCCAGGTCGAGACGGATTTGATCTTCGGCTTGAGATCGGCAACGCCGACCAGTTCGCGCACGACCTTGGTGGCGAAAGCATCGTCGACCTGAGGCGCGGGCTGATTGATGTCGTAGCCCCAGACGATCAGCCATTCGTTCCATGGCCGCACCATGCGCACAAGGCCCATGCCGATGCCGCCGACATCGGCGCCGGGCTGCAGCACCCAGTAAAGCACCGACGGGCGATGGGCGACATAGCGCGAGAGATCAGCCTCGAACAGAATGTTCATCGAGCCGGCAACACCCATCTTGCCTTCGAAGGTCAGATTGGCATGCTCCGCCACCTTGGAGTTGCCGCCATCGGCGCCGATCAGGAATTTCGAGCGGATAACCAGCTCCCTGCCGGTCAAGCGGTCGAGACAGGTGGTCGTGACCCCTTCGGCATCCTGAACATGGCTCACATACTCGGTCGACATGCGGGCCTGGGCGCCGCGCGAGCAGGCTGTCTTGAACAGCAGCGGCTCCATGTAAGTCTGCGGCAGGTCGTTCATGTGGGCGGGCGATGAAAGAAGGTGCTCGGCACGCGACAGCGGGTGGTTGCCCCAGCTCTGCATGCGGCCGATTTCCTCGCCGGCAACCGCCGTGCAGAAGACATTCTGCCCCATCAAATCCTGTTCGACCGCGAAGAGATAGGCCTCCTCCTCGACGTCGCGACCGAGATCGCGCAGAACCTCCATCGTCCGCTGGTTGGTGATGTGCGCGCGCGGCGTGCTTGCCAGCCAGCGATAACGGTTGATCACCATCGGCTCGAGGCCGTAGGTCGCAAGCAGCGCCGCGGTCGCCGAGCCGGCGGGTCCCGTACCGATGATCAGAACGTCGGTGGTGATGTCAGCCATTTGGCCCTCCTTTTTCATCATGTAGCGTTGATCCGCCTCTCAGCAGGCGACGGACCGGAAAGAGTTCCCAACCGGTACGGCTGGATATGACACCCCACAGACCGCGTGGGGCGCACAGCATCGTAACGATAGCAAGCGCCCCGAGCGCCAGGAGATACCAGGAGCCGTAGCTCGAAAAGGCATTCTGCAGCAGGAAGAAGACGAGCACGCCGACGAGCGGCCCTTCGATGGTGCCGATGCCGCCTATGACGACAATGAACACGACATAGGCGGTCCAGTCGGTGAGCGAGAAGGCGGCATCCGGCGATATGCGCGCCTTCTGCAGGTAGATGAGCGCACCGACCATGCCGGTCACGGAAGCGGTTGCCAGATAGACAAGGATCTTCAGCCGCCGCGCATCGACGCCGAGCGCACGGGCCGCTGTCTCATTGTCGCGCACGGCGGCAAGGCCAAGGCCCTGCTTGCTGCGCAGCAGTCGATAGATGAAGCCGATCGTCAGCGCGACGAGAGCCAGCGCCAGCCAATAGGTGAGCGCATCGGCCGCTGCCGCGGAGCGCATGCCGAACCAGTTCTGCAGCACCGAGATACCGAGCATATCCTTGGTGGCTTCGCGCGGCAGCGAAGTTCCCGTTCCGCCGCCGAGCATCTTCCACTGGGCGAATAGCAACCGCCCGACTTCGGCGACGACCCAGGTGCCGATCGCAAAATAGGGGCCGTAGAGCCGGAAGGAAAAGAATGCGGCCGGCGCTGCGATCAGCATTGCGAAGAGGCCGGCGAGCGGAATGGCAAGGATCGGATCGACACCGGCAAGAATGACGAAGCCGAACAGCGCATAGGCGCCGGAGCCGACAAAGAGCTGCTGCCCGACCGAGATCAGTCCGGCATAGCCGGCAAGCAGGTTCCAACTCTGCGCCAGCGCCAGCATCGTCAGGATGAAGAACAGATCCTGCACGACCCCGCGCGACACCATGAAGGGTGCAGCGGCGAGCGCGGCCGCCGCGACAAGCGAGAGGATGATGAAGATGCTCGAAAGCCGCGTCCGCGTTTCCACCCGCCAGCCCGGCGGTGCAGCAATTTCGGTCGGCATTGTTTCGAAACCCGGAGTCATGGCGCCCTCAATCCACGGCGCGGGGGAAAAGACCGCGCGGCCGGAAGACCAGCACGAGCAGGAAGGCGATATGCCCGGCAAGAATCTGCCATTCGGGATCGACCGCAGCGCCGACCGTCTGGGCAACTCCCAGGATGACGCCGCCTGCAAGCGTGCCCCAGAGCGAGCCGAGACCACCGATGATGACGGCTTCGAAGGCGTAGATCAGCCGCGCCGGCCCAGCCGTCGGATCGAAGTTCGCCCGCATACCGAGATAAAGGGCAGCAACCGTCACGATCATCATCGCAAGGCCGGTCGCGACAGCGAAGATCGTATTCGGCCGAATGCCCATCAGGCTCGCCGTCACCACATCGTCCGAGGTGGCCCGGAAGGCGCAGCCGAGCTCGGTGCGGTAGATGAGCTGGTTGAGACCGACGATGACGAGGACTGCCGAGGCAAAGGTGATGAGCGGCATCAGGCCGGCGCCGACACCCCCGAATTGCAGTGAAGCCGTTTCGAGGGCGCCCGCGGAGATCCGCCGGCTATCGGCCGTGAAGCTCTCCAACAGACCGTTCTGAATGACGATCGACAGGCCGAAGGTGACGAGCAACGGTGGCAGGATGTCGTTGCCAAGGGTTCGGTTCAGCAGGTGATATTGCAACAGCCAACCGACGGCGAACATCAAGGGGGCGGCGATCAGCGCAGCCAGGAAGGGATTGAGCCCCAACAAAGAGACAAGTACCAGGATCAGGAAAGCCGCCAGGACGATGAGATCGCCATGGGCGAGATTGACCAGGCGCATGATGCCGAAGACGAGGCTGAGACCTGCCGCGAACAGCGCATAGAGCCCCCCGAGCAGAACACCTTGCAGAAGCGTATCAAGCCAGTTCATGGGTGTCCGTTCCAAAATAGGCCGCATGGATATCGGCGCGATCGAGTTCTGCGGGGCGGCCTGTCAGGGTGATGCGGCCCTCCATCATGCAGTAGATGCGATCGGCCACCTTCAGCGCCTGGGCGATATCCTGCTCGACGATGACGGTGGCCGCACCCGCAGCGCGGATATGGGAAAAGGCGGCATAAATGTCCTTGATGACCACGGGGGCGAGGCCGAGGCTCAGCTCGTCGCACAGAAGAACCTCCGGATTGGACATCAGCGCCCGGCCGATGGCGACCATCTGCTGTTGCCCGCCCGAGAGCGCCGTCGCCGGATTGCGGCGTCTCTCCTTCAGGACGGGAAATAGCGAATAGATGCTGTCGAGCGCCCAGGGTCCGGCGACGCGGCGGCCATAGCGGCCGATCTTCAGATTTTCCTCCACCGTCAGCGACGGGAACAGCTTCCGCCCCTCCGGCACGAGCGCGATGCCGCGCCGCACGACATCGGATGCAAGCATTGCCCCGATCGGCTCGCCATGGTGCAGGACCATATCGGGCTTGTTGGCGATGACACCGGCGATCGAGCGCATCAATGTCGATTTCCCCGCACCATTGGCGCCGATAATGGCGATGGTCTCGCCGGCCTCGAGCCTGAGATCAACGCCGAGCACGGCCTGAAAATCGCCGTAGGAGGCCGTGAGGCCGCGAGTTTCGATGAGGCTCATCGTCAGACCTCCATCCCGAGATAGATTTCGCGCACCTCGCTCGACGCCATGATCGCGTCAGACTTGCCGATGCCGATCACCCGGCCGAAATTGAGCACGAGGATGCGCTCGGCCACAGCTGTAAGAGCGTGCAGCACATGCTCGATCCAGATGATTGCGATGCCGCGCTGGTGAACCCGCTTGATCGTCGCGACGAGCTGGCGGCATTCGCCTTCCGTCAGTCCGCCGGCGATCTCGTCGAGAAGCAACAGCTTCGGCTGGGTGGCGAGCGCACGCGCCAATTCCAGCCGCTTGCGTTCCAGCAGGGTCAACGATCCGGCAGGCACATTGGCTTTGGCGATCAAGCCGGTCTCGACAAGGATGTCCGCGCACGAAGCCGAGACGTCGCTTTCCCTCGCCTTGGCACCGAAAGCACCGGCAACCAGCAGGTTTTCATAGGCCGTCAGACGCGCGAAAGGCTGCGGGATCTGGAAGGTGCGGCCCATGCCGGCAAGGCAACGTTGCATCGGCGGCACATGGGTGACATCGCGGCCGTCGAACCGGATCGATCCTCCGGCAACGGAGAGATTGCCGTTGATAAGGTTGAACAGCGTCGATTTACCGGCGCCGTTCGGCCCGATGACTCCGAGCGCCTCGCCAGGCTCGACAGAGAAGCCGATATCCTCGGCGACGACGAGCGCGCCGAACGCCTTCGAGACTCCCTTCAATTCCAGTAGGGGCATTGTCGTTCTCCGTTGGAGGCCGCCCGACCGAGTGCCGGGCAACCCTGCTTTCACGCAAGGGCTTCGAGCTTGCCGCCAAGCGGTACGTTCGGCGCCAGGCCGTTTTCGACGACGACGAGATCATAGCCGCCGCCGGATTTCAGCCGCCATTGGCCGCCGACCAGCGGCGTCTTGGCGACATTCTTTTGCGCGAACGGCGGCAGCTTCTCATTGCCCCAGGCAACCGGCCCGACGAGCGTGTCGAGCTTGGTTTCGCCGATCGCCTTGGCGACGGCATCGGCATCGCCCGCATCCTCGGTCCGCGTCATGACATCGACGGCGAGCTCGAACAGTGCATGGGCAAAGCCGATCGGCTGGGTCCATGGGCGTCCGGTTGTCTTGGTGAAGGCAGCCGCCACGGCGGCAGCGGTCTCGCCCGTCAGCGACGATTTGAACGGATGCGTCGGGGTCCACCAAACCTCGGTCGAGAGATTGTGCCCGGCATTTCCCAACGCTTCGACGGTCTGCGGGAAGAGAAGCGCCTTGCCGATCGAGGCGACCTTCGGCTTCAGGCCTTGCTGCTTGGCCTGGTTCCAGAAAGTGGTGAGGTCGGGGGGGATCATCACCCCGGTCAGGATATCGGTGCCTGCCTGCTTGAAGGCATTGATCTGCGCCGAGAAATCATCCGTCAGATTCTGGTAGCGGCCGGTATCCGTCAGCCCGTAGCCGAGCTTTTCCAGGACCGGCGGGAAGCCGACGACCTTGTCGCCCCAGGCATTGCCGTCACCATCATTCGGGAACAGGCCACCGACCTTTTTATTCGTCTCGATTTGGCTCCACATGCCGGTAAAGACGGCGATGATATCCTCAAGGCCCCAGAAGAAATGATAGGCGTAATTGAAGGGCTTCCAGGAGGCCGGATCGCCGGGATTGCCCTGCTGGCCGATGAACCAAGGCTGCCACGGCGCGACCGTGGAAATGCAGGGCATCTCCTCGCCCTCGCAGGTCGTGGAAACCGGATTGGTCGTCTCCGGTGTCGAGGATACGAGCATCAGGTTGATCTGGCTGTCGACGATCAGCTCCTTAGCGACTTCGGCGGCGCGGTTCGGGTTCGACTGGCTGTCCTTGACCACGACCTCGTAGTTCAGGCCCTTTGCCTTCGTTGTCGCCAGGAAGGCATCGATGACGAACTTGTCGGCTTCGCCGAAAGCGGCGAGCGGCCCCGTCTGCGGGCTGACATAGCCGAGCTTGATTGCCGCATTCTTGGCAATCGCCGGCATGGGCAGGCCCGAGGTTGCAATCAATGCGCCGCCGGCCGCCGTCGTCTTCAGAAAATCGCGTCTTGTGAACATGTTTCCTCCTCCCATTGTCTCTCCTCCCAAAGAGTGCGCCCGCAGGCGCCTGTGTCTCATTCCATAGGCCGTCGGCCCTCCCAAGCGTCCTGCAGAAGCTGGCGGATCGCACTCCGTTCGATCGGCCGCGGATTCCAGTAGGGATTCTCGACAGCGATCGCAGCCGCGCGATCGAGATCGATTTCTGTCAGCCCGAATTCCTTGAGCGATAGGGGCGATCCGATCGCCCTGGCGAAATCCCAGAGCCCGCCACCGATGGCGCCGCCGAAAATCTCGGCCGCTCCTGCCAGCTCCGATGCCGCGGCTGCGGCATTGAAAGCGGCCGTATGCGGCAGCATCACCGCATGGGTTTCGGCATGCGGCGTATCGAAGGAACCGCCGAGCGTGTGACAAATCTTGTGATGCAACGCCATGCCGACCGTGCCGAGCACCGAGCCGCAGAGCCAGGCGCCGTAAAGGGCATCGCTGCGCGCCTCAGCGTTCTTCGGATCGTTGACGATAACCGGCAGGCTTCGGGCAAAGGCGCGCAGGCCTTCCAGCGCCATCAGGCTCGAAATCGGATTGCGGTCTTGCGCGTAAAGCCCTTCGACGGCATGGGCCATGGCGTTCAGCCCACTCGTCACGCTCATGGCGACCGGCAGGCCGAGCGTCAGCGCGGGATCGTAAATCACGATCTCCGGCAATATCCTGGCATCGCGCACCGTCGTCTTGCGGCCGCCTTCGGTCTGCCCGAGGATCGGCGTCACCTCCGACCCGGCATAGGTCGTGGGAATGACGATCTGGAGAAGATCGGTGCGATAGGCAATCGCCTTGCCGAGCCCCGTTGTCGATCCGCCGCCGAGGCAGACGACGCAGTCCGCCGCGGTTTCCTCGACCACCCGCATCGCCGCCTCCGTCACCTCGACGGGCGTGTGCATGGTCGCGCCTGAGAAGACGCCGCAGGCAAGCGGCTCGATCTCTTCGGCCAGCGCCTGTGCATCAGCCTTCTGCTGCGGCGTCGAGAGGATCAGGGCCCGCTTGCAGCCGGCTTTGGCGACCCATTGCGCGACCCGGTTGCGGCTGCCGGCACCGAAGACGATTTGGGCGGGACTGCCCGCATAGGAAAAATCCTGGGTCATGCCGCCCTCCCCGGCTTTGCTCGCACCATCACGAAGGTGAGGCTCAACGCCTTGGCGCGCTGTCCATCGATCTCGGACGGCTCGAAGCAGGCAATGAGCTCGGGCCGCACGCCGAAGAGGGCGTCTTCGCCAAGGTGTGGATCGCTCGCATCGTAAATCTGGGTGGTGATCGTCTCGAAGCCCTTGGCACGAACGACGAAATGCAGGTTCGCCGGGCGGCGCAGCGGATAGCCCGCCTCGGCGAGCAGCCGCCCGACCGGGCCATCGTCCGGCACGCCATAACCCGACGGCATGACGGAGCGGTAATGGAACCGTCCGTTGATATCGGTATGGAAGAGGCCGCGCAGATTATGTTCCGGCTGCAAATCCGGCTGCTGGTTCTCGTAAAAGCCCTCGGCATTCGCCTGCCAGGTTACGACCTCGGCGCCTGCGATCGGCAGGCCATCGAGATCCTGCACCCGCACGGACACCGCCAGCGGCTCGCCGATCCCGTCGAGCGAGATCGAAGAACCCGATACCCTTTCTGGGGCATCATTGCGGAAAAACGGTCCGCGAATGGTATTCGGCGTCGCCGCTTTCGGCCGCCGCGAATTGATTTCCTCGACCAGGGCCGACGCGCCGATGAGATCCGACAGAAGCACCCATTCCTGTCGCCGCTCGTCCGAGGCATGGCCGACATCGGTCAGGAAGGCAACGACCTTGCGCCACTCGTCCTGGGTCGGGCGAAACTGCTTGATGAGATCATGAACATGGATGACGGCGGCAGCGATCAGCCGTGACAGATTGCCGTCACTGCCAGCGGAGAAGCGTTCCGAGAAAACCTCCGCCGACGTCGCCTCGCTGAATGTGAGCGCCTTTGCCCGCTCCGCCATGCTCATCCTCCACGATCTCACGTGTACCCGAGGTTGATACTAACAGCCGGAATTGCATGGATTGATGATTTTGTTGCAAAACAATATAACGGATCGTTATGAAGTTCGATGAACGTCACCTGATCCAGCTTGCCGCCGTCGTCAAAACAGGCGGCGTAACCGAAGGCGCGGCCTTGCTGGGCCTCGCTCAGCCTGCCGTTTCGCGCACCTTGTCCATGTTGGAGAAAAGGGTGGCCGAGCCGCTCTTCGTCAAGGGTCGCCGGCCATTGCAGCCGACGCCGTTTGGTCTTTCGCTCGCCGAACACGGCCTCGTCATGCTCGCAGCCTCACGCAAGGCCTCCGATCTCGTCGAAAGCTTCCGCGTCGGCAAGAGCGGCGTCGTACGGATCGGCGGCACGCCCTTCTTCATGGATGCGCTGATTGCCGGGCTGTGCGCGGAGTTTCAGACAAGCCGTCCGGACGTGCGGATCGATCAAAGCTACGGTTATTTCCCGGATTTGCGCGCAGCGCTGAAGGCAGATCAGATCGACCTCGCCATATGCCCGATCGACATACTCGACGAGGGTTCCGGGCTCGAATTCCAGCAGATTCTCCCAGGCCGCAATGTCGTGGCCTGTCGGGTAACCCATCCGCTGCTTCTGAAACGGCGGCCGCAGCCGAGCCAACTGCTCGACTATCCGTGGATTGCGCCGCCACCGGGAAGCCCGCTGCTGGCGGACCTGCGCGCGCTGCTGCTCTCCTTCGGCGCCACCGAGATCAAGATCCGCTATACCGGCGGCTCGCTGATGAGTGTAATCAACTACCTGAAATCGGCGGATGCGCTGACCGTCATGCCGCACAGCGTCGTCTTCGCGCAGCGCAAGGAAAAGACGATCACCGCACTGCCAATCACCATCCCTCATCCAGAGCGCGCCCTTGCGATCCTCAAGCGCGTCGATGCTCCACGAGCTCCCGCAGTCGATCAATTTGCCGAATTCGTCCGCCTGGGTTTCCAAGATCTTCGGCATCTGATCAAACGTCATGAGGAGTCGGTGATTTGGGGCGTTTGAGAGCCCCCATGGGATACGAACCGGGACCGCGTCCTTGGCTAGAAGTCCCATATCTCCGATGTTCCAGCAGCAGGCTCGGCTGAGGCCGAGAAGGAATGACCGATTTGGGGCCGGTGGCCGACCGTCCGCTACGAGACACCCAACACCAAAAGCGGACATCAGAATTATTGCCGCCGAGGCCTGAGATTGACCCCTTTTGCTGCCGCTCGAGATCGATCCGAGGACGTGCGGTATGTGCTAGTATGCGGCCGGCGGAATGCGACAGACGCACTGCGACGGGCTTGTGATCGATCCGAAATACGCGCGACGGAGAGCCGACGTTGTACTTTTGGAGGGGAGACGAGGACGATGGCGACACCACAGCAACCCAGTCTAATAGTTCGACAGAAATCCCCACCGAACATCGAGTTTCCGTTTGCGTCGCTCTCCGATTGGCTGATCCCAGCCGAGTTGTTCTTCGTGCGAAACCATTTCCCGTCGCCGGAGCTCGATGCGCGAGACTGGAGACTGCGCGTTGGCGGGGCGGTAGAGCGGCCGATCGAACTTGACCTAGACGGCATCAAGGCGATGCGGAGCACGACTTTCACTGCCGTCGTGGAGTGCGCAGGGAACGGGCGCGTCTACTATGTGCCACCGAAGGAGGGGTTACAGTGGCAGAACGGAGCCGTCGGCAACGCCGCCTGGACAGGTGTTCTTCTGCGCGAGGTTTTGGAAATGGCCGGCGTTAAGCGAACCGCACGTGAGGTTCTGCTGACAGGCGCCGACAGCGGCGTCGTCGACACGAACAAGAAAACGGCTTCTCCTGGCCCCATCGCTTTTGCGCGCAGTTTACCGCTTGAGAAGGCCATCGCTGACAGCACGATCCTTGCCTATTCGATGAACGAGGAGCCGTTGACGCGCGATCACGGCTACCCACTACGAGCGGTGGTGGGTGGCTGGTTCGGCATGGCTTGGATCAAGTGGATTACGGATATCACGGTTGTGGAACAACCGTTCCTCGGCTACTGGCAGGCGCGCGACTATTTCCGTTGGGAACGCAGCCTCGGGGAACCCACGCTGGTTCCCCTTGCGGAGATGGAGGTCAAAGCGCAGATCGCGCGTCCCGTAGAGGGGGCGCACCTCATTGCCGGCCAACCCTACCGGATTTTCGGAGCCGCTTGGAGCGGAGAGGCTGCTATCCGGCAGGTGCAGGTCTGCACGGGAGATGGCAGGGGCTGGCGCGAGGGAAGGCTCCTCGAAACAGAACGTCCCTTTGCATGGCGCTTGTGGGAGTACATATGGACCCCTGAAGAAGTGGGGCGATATACACTGCGATGTCGCGCGATCGATGGGGCGGGGTGCGTGCAGCCCGACCTTCCGCGTTCCGACTGCGAGAGCTACGCGGCCAATTGGATCGTTCCGGTGGAGGTTACCGTCGTTCCCGAGCAACGAAAATACGAGGAGGAATTCGTGATCTAATCACCCGCATGGTGCGGAATGGGGCTCTTGGCGCAAGTGTGACCCGCGTTGTCACTGCGTCATGTCGCTTTGCAGCAATAGCGCCCCTTTGGCTGAATGACCATGAGAAAGGCGCAAAGCTGATCGAATCTCGTTAGAGCCTCTCAGAGCAAAGAGGAACGGCCCCACGACGTGCAGGGCGGTCTCTATTCAGATCTCAGTCCGCTCGGCCAGTTCCAGTGCATCCTCAATGTCGACGCCAAGATACCTGACCGTGTTCTCGATCTTGGTATGGCCAAGCAGGATCTGGATCGCCGGTTGCCGGGCCTTAGAGTTCGTGGCGGCCTTCGTTCGCCGCAGGGAATGCGGCCCGTAATCCTCCCGACGGAGGCCGATCGCCGTCACCCACTCATCTACCAGCCAGGCGTACTGCCGAGTACTGAGATGATTACCGTGGTCGATCCGACTGGGAAAGGCATAGTCATCGACTGTTCCTCCCCTTCGTTGAAGCCAGGCAAGCAGACTAGCTCTAACCTCGGTCGTGATTTCGAACTGCACGGGCCGTCCAGTCTTCTGCTGGACGACCATTGCGCGAGTTCGAATTTCGTGCCCCGTGACGAGAGTCCCGATTTTCAGTTTTACCAGATCGCGGCCGCGGAGCTTGCTGTCGATGGCGAGATCGAAAAGCGCGCGATCTCTCATCCTTCCTCCTCGGTCGAGGAAGAAACGGACTGCCCAGATCTGGCGCTGCTTGAGGGGCTTCTTGACGCCAACTTCCTTGCCTGCGTTCCAAGCCGGTCGACCCAGTGCGGCAGGATCATATTGCGAGACACCCATTCCAGTTCTCCTATGGCCACCGTTGGCCAGAGGGAGAACGCGCACCTTCTGGTTATATGACGGGGCCGGTGGCCGACCGTCCGCTCCTTGGACACTCAACACGCGGACATCAAAGTACTTGCCGCGAAAGTCTGGGATTGACCCGAAGCTGCCGTTTGGATTGCAATACCGGAACGGCACAAAGGAGGGATTCATGACCTTCGATGAAGTTTGTGGATCTCGGTGAAGACCTCGGTTGAGCCGGTCCAGTCAGCCTTCGGGCAAGCCAGCGTCACGCAGACCCGATAAAATCCGCGCCATAATAGCAGAGGGCCACCATGTATCCCTGACTTTGGCAAGCGTAAGGTCGGGATGGCTCTCTCGCAGTCGAAGGCAGGCACGTCGTGCCTCATCCAATCTGCCGGCGTGCACATAGGCGCTGACGAGCCACCGCAGAGCCCAACTCGCGTCAGGCTGCTGGCTAAGGCCTCTTTGGATCCAGGTAATCGCATCGTCGTATCGCCCGTCGACGAAATGGGCGGCGCCGACGTCCGCCCACGCACGCGCTCAGCATGGGTTCGAATCAGAGCGTCACCGCCTCGAACAGGCCTCTAAGTTTAGAAGCGCTTCGTTGAAGCGCAGCGCGCTCATGTGTGTCAAGGTCAGGAAGCAATTCAGTGGAAATGCCTTCGCGGCCCACAACGCGGGGAACCGATAAAGCTACATCGCGCACACCTTCGATCAGCGCGGTGACGCTCGAGACTGAAAGCACCGCCTGTTCATCCTGCCTTACCGCGCCGACGATCCGGGCAAGACCTGCTCCAATCCCGTAGTAGGTAGAGCCTTTGCCCTTGATGATGGTATAGGCGGCGTTGCGAGTCTTGCTGTCGATATCTGTCCGGACAGCTTCGGTAATGGGAGCGCCAATCTGTGCACCGAAGAGAGCAATCGGAACTGTACCTGCCCTGGCGCCGGACCACGCCAAGACTTGGCTGTCGCCGTGTTCGCCCAGCACATAGGCATGAATGGATCGCGGCGACACACGAAGGTGAGCCCCCAGCAGGCTACGAAACCGCGCGGTATCGAGAATTGTCCCCGATCCGATCACGCGATGGTTTGGCAGTCCGGAGTACGCTTCGGCGATCTGTGTCATGATGTCGACCGGGTTGGATGCAACCAGCAAAATCGCGTCGGGACAGACACGCATGATCTCGCCTACAACTGTTCGGAAGACCGCGGCGTTGCGGCTCAGCAGATCGGTTCGCGTCTCCCCGGATCGTTGCGCGACCCCTGCGGCTATTACGACAACACCAGCATTCCGAAGATGATCGTAGTCTCCATGAGAAATCGAGGTTCCTGAGGCAAACGGCATCGCATGTGCGATATCAAGGGCTTGTGCTTCGGCCAGAGCTGGATCGAGATCGACCAGCACAACCTCGCTCGCGACACCGCGTAAGCCAAGGGCGTACGCAGTCGCGCTGCCAACCATGCCGGCTCCAACAATGCCGACCTTCATCCCGTTTGCCTCCCTGTCGGAGTTAAGTAAGACTTAGCGCGGAAGCTCGCCATTAACAGGCCGTCAGCGGAGTTCCCGCAATTCACCGCGTGACGACGCCCTCCTTGGTCATGGGAGTCGTCTTGCCCACTATTCCGCCAGGATCAAGGATGGACGAAGCATTTCTTTCTTCCCACGCCGACCACTCTTTTATACCGACGGCGTCGACTGCATCCTGTCGGCTTTGGACAGGTTTCGAAAGGACGCCAAGTCCTCGGGCTTCTGGTGTAAACGACAAGAAAGCGGAGCATCGGTACATCCTCCATTCATCTTGAAGGTTGCCAATTTATGCGCCTCGCTTCGGAAATCACCTGCCGACAAATAGCGCGGGACGTGGAACGGCGGCTTTGGGGCGCAAAGCTGCCATAACTGTCACAGCGCTATTATTCGAAACGGCAACACGCGCTTAGTCAAGGTGCGAAGCAAACAGCGCTAGCGATGATTGCGCCAAAGCCGATCATTGTGGCGATTTGCGAGACGCCGCGCCGCTGGCGAGTTGGATGGAAGCGCACCTCCGGCCTCCGTCATTCCGGGCCTTGAGCCTGGATATCCGAGTATGCGCGCTGAAGAAGCGCGCACTTTTCACTCCCATCTCAGCGGAAACCGCCGCTCGCCACCAGCCGCCTGGGCGCCCATCACCGGACGTTCAAGAACCGTCCGCTTTCCGTGGATACTCATTACTTCGACGTCCTCGGTCACAAAGAGGGATGACGGCTTGATGGAGGTGGAGGTCGCCCGGGCATTACCTCTTACCATTTGTTGACTCACCCGCGCTTGAACAATACGTTAAGAACCCGGTCGTTGGGCTTGTCCTCAAATGACGAACCATTCTCTTCAGCGTCGCCTTGCCGCCATCGTCGTTGCCGATGTGGTGGGATATTCACGCCTGATGGAGGCTGATGAAGCCGCAACGCTTGAGAACCTCAGGGAACTCCGTTCCGGCGTTATCGAGCCGGCTGTGATGCGTCACAACGGTCGCATCTTCAAGGTCGCGGGCGACGGCTTCCTGATCGAATTCGGCAGCGCGGTGGACGCGGTCGCAGCAGCCTTGGAAATGCAGCGGGCCGCCACTGCTGTTGAGGCTTCCGAAGACCGGCGCCTGCTTTTGCGCGTGGGCGTCAATCTCGGAGATGTCATTGACGACGGTTCGGACGTCCTCGGCGACGGCGTCAATGTCGCGGCGCGCCTCCAGACGCTGGCCGCGCCGGGAGGCATCTGCATTTCAGCCAGCGTTCACGGCGAGATCGTCGGCAAGATCGGCGACCGGTTCTTCGATGCAGGCGAACGCTACCTGAAGAACCTCACTCGCCCGGTCCACCTGTGGCATTGGCCGGATGCGCTGCAGAGCGTTTTGCCGCTGCCCGAATGTCCCTCGATCGCTGTATTGCCGTTCACGAACATGAGTGGGGATGAAGCGGACGCGCCTTTCGTCGACGGCTTGACCGAAGACCTGATCACCGACCTTTCCCGCACGGCTGGCCTGTTCGTCATCGCGCGCAATTCCGTGTGGGGCTACAAGGGCAAGCCGGTCGACGTAAAGCTGGTCGCCCAGGAACTCGGCGTCCGCTACGTCCTAGAGGGGAGCGCCAGACGCGCAATGGGCCGTGTCCGCATCAATGCCCAATTGATCGACGCGCTTGGCGGCCAGCACTTGTGGGCCGAACGGTTCGACAGGACGGTGGAAGATGTTTTCGAATTACAGGATGAGGTCAACGCCAAGATTGTTGAAGCTCTCGTCGGCCGGCTGACCGTCCCGACGCCGCGCAATCGGCCGAAGAACTTCGAGGCCTACGACCTGTGTGTGCGCGCCCGTCTCCTGACGGAGGAGTCGCCGCAAACCGAGCGTGAGGCCTATATGCTGCTCCAACGCGCGGTCAAGCTCGAGCCAACATATGCCGAGGCGCTCGGTCTGCTCGCCTATAACCGTTGGCTTGCCTGGACGCATTTCGGCGAGCCCGAAGATCCTAACCGTCGGATGGCGGTGACATCAGCGCAGAAGGCGGTCGACCTGGATCCCAACGATGCCGGCTGCCGTTACGTTCTGGGGACCATTCTGGCCTATGAACGGCGATGGGAGGAATCGGAGGCCGCCTTTGCCATGGCCCTGAAACTCGATCCCAACCACGCCGACACCTGGGCCGCCATGTCTGATATATCGGTGCTGGACGGCAGGATTGCCGACGGACTGGCGCAGATCGAAAAAGCTCTGCGGCTCAATCCCTATCCGGCCTGCTGGTATCTTTGTCATCTTGGGCAGGCGCAATACGCCGCGGGTGACTATGAGGCGGCAACCGCTACACTGCGCAGGAAAGACACCTACCGTACCAACTCACGCAAATTCCTGGCTGCCGCGCTTGCGCAGTTGGGCCACCGCGAGGAGGCGCGGCGAGAGGCGGAATTGTTCCTGATCGCCCACCCTCATTTCACGATCGCCCATTGGCTCAGTTCCCAGCCGCTGCGCGATGCATCTGTACGAGACCACATTGTCGACGGCTTCCGAAAGGCTGGCCTGCCGGAGGCGTGACCGCGCGCGGAGACAATCCCGACGCGTTTGTGACAATCGGCCCTTTCGACAGTCCAATCGCCATGCAACATTGATCGTGAATACGTCTAACGCGCCGAACGATCGGATCCCGGCACGGCGCCCACAGCACCTGCCGACAGCACCCTTCGCACACTTGACCTTCAGTCGTCACAGGAGAACGAAATGTCCAAATCCATCCTCGACATGTCGATGTCCCTCGATGGGTATATCGCCGACGAAAACGATTATCTTGGAGGCGAGGATGGAGAGCGGCTGCACCACTGGGCGGACGCCGACGGGGGATCCGCTCAGGCCGGGCCCGTGCGTGAATTTGAAGCCGAATGGAAGGCGGCCGGTTCAGTCCTTGCCGGCCGGCGGACCGCCGAGCTCATGGATCACTGGGGAGGCAGTCATGGCGGCGCCCCGATCTTCGTGCCCAGTCACCGGCCTCCGCCGCCCGCCGCCCGTTGGGGTTATCCGTTGGTGACCTACGTGAATGACGGAATCGAGAGCGCGATGGCGCTGGCGAAGGCTGCGGCCGGCGATCGAGACGTACAACTGCGGGGTGGTTATACGGCGCAAGAAGCACTCCGGGCCGGGGTGCTGGACGAGATCCAGATCCATCTGATCCCGGTGCTGCTCGGTCGCGGCCGCCGGCTGTTCGATGTTTTGCCGTCAGAGATCGAACTGGAGCTTGTCAGGGTAATCGACACGCCGGCGGCGACACACATCCGCTATCGTGTCCGTCGCCAATCCAGTTCCTAGCGTCTGACGAGACCGCGGCGGCCTACTATTGCCTGAAGCTGGGCAGCCACGAACATCTGCTCGATGCAAAGGCGCATTTTCAGCTGGTCCGCCGACGGCCATTCGATCGGCTGCTCACGCCGGTCAGCCTCTGGCCATACATGGCCGTAAAAGGCCAGCACCATCGAAATGGGCCGTGGCGTCCTGGCGGACAATGCGCATCGAGCTCAATGCCCGGCGAAAACCAGGGTCTGAACCGGCAGGAACATCGCCTGTATACGCAGGATCATGGCATGCACGAGACCGACCGTGTCGACCACATGCAGGAATAACCAGCGCGGGGTGCTGATGTTGGGATCAGCGAGCGCATCGTGATTGTTGGTATAGGCATTGGCGATGCAACTGCTGCCTGGCGGCACATCATCCAGGCCGCCGTCGAACAGCGGCTGCAGGAACACCGTCAGCGTGCCGGGTTTTGCCAGCTGCTGTACGTCGAGCAGCTGGTCGGTGGGGCGCAGCTGGCCGGCCGCGATCACGTCCTGCACCTCGGTCACCACGAGCGGGATGATGGTGAACGGCTTGCCGACGCAGACGGCCTCCGCGACCATTCCGGGTTTCATCACCTGCGCCTCGATCTGCCCAAAACCGGCGATCAGCGTTCCGCGGCCCGCTTCGCTCGGCACCAGGATGCCGGCAGGACGCAGCATGGTGTTCAGCACATCGCCGGGGCGCAATGTGAATTGCTGGACTGTGCCCGCTACCCCCGCCTTGACGACGGTCTTGTCGAGTTCCACCTGCGCCTCCGCCCGGGCGGCCTCGGCGCTCGCCTTCTGCGCCGGCAGGAGAACGCTGAGTTTGGTTTCCAGCGTCTGTTTCTTGGCAAGCGCAGCGCTGAGGGAGCCTTTGCGGCCTTCGACCGTATTGGTGAGGCGGACCACCTCCCGGCGGGCGACGGCATCGTTTTTCAGGAGCTGGGTCTTCATCTCCAACTCGTCCTCAGCCACTTTCAGGGCGCCGTCGGCCTCCTGAATCTGGCCGTCCATGCTCGCAAGCTCGGTCTGCGCGACCTTCGCTTCGGCTTCGACTTCGGCGATTTGCCGGCTGGCGGTTTCGAATGCCGCCTTCTGCTGTGAATCGTCGAGGCGGAAGAGCGGCGCGCCGGCGGCGACCTTTTCGTTGACGCCGACAAAGACCTCATCCACCCGGCCGGAGGCCTCCGGCAGGATCGTGACCGTGCGGAATATGGCCGTGACCGTTTTTGTCGAGGGATGGAAATAGAAGATCATGGTGATCAGCGAAACGGTCAGGATCAGGCAGGCGGAAATGCCCCAGCGCAGTTCGTACCACATGCTGTAAAGGGTGATCTCCTGGCCGATGCGCTTGCCCTGGACATAGCGTCGATAGAGATAGTCCGGGAAGATGGTCAGCATTGAGCAGAGCATTAATTCGAACATGATCAGATCCCCTCTTCGTGCAGTGTCTTGGCGGGCGTCCGGGCGGGTGGTGCCTCTGCCACTGCTTCTGGCGCTGGCGTCGGCGCGCGGACCGGTTCCGGGTGATCGGCTGCGACCGGCGCCTCATCCTCGAGCTCGTCCGGGTCGCGTCCGGCGAGCCTGGCGAGCGAGCGGGCGATCGAATAGAGCGGGGTCGTAAAATCGGGAAACCGAACGAAGGCCAGGAGCAGACCAAGGATCCAGTAAAGGTGATTGTGGGTGAAGAGCGAGATCAGCGCCAGAACCGCGACAATCTCCATCTGCACCTTGTTGGTGCGGTGGGCGATGCGTTCGGGGATGGCGTGAAGCTGGAAGTAGAGGTTGCCGACCACCAGAATCATCACGATCAGAAAGACGATGACGCCGACAAACAAATAGTCGGTCTGGCCCGGCTCGGTGATGAAGCCGGGCACGTGATCGGTGAGAGCGGAGTGATAGTCTTCCATCGAAATCTCCTTTCCTGAACGCGATAGTCGCCTGCCAGCCGGCAGGCCGCATGGATCATGTCAGCCGGCGCCTGCCGCCAGGGCCTGTTTGTGCGCCGTCAGAGCCTGCTGAGCAGCTGCGGCCGTATCGGCAACCTTGTCGCCGGCGACCTGGACGGTCGGCACGGCAAGGCGGATGCCGTTTTCATGGAAGGCCTCATAGATCATCCGCAGCGCCCGGCGCTTCAGCGTGAACTGCTCTCCGGGAAGCGTCATGAACTTCATGCGTAGCAGCAACCCGGAGTCGCCCAGGCTGTCGATGCCCTGCATTTTCAGCGGCTCAATCGTGATGGGCTTGAACTCGGGGTCGGCGAACAGTTCCTGGCCGATCTTCTTGATGATCTTGCGGGCCTTCTCGACATCGGCATCATAGGCCACGCTGACCGTCATCTTCTCGATCACCCAGTCGCGGCTCATGTTCTGGATCGCGCCCAGTTCGCTGAAGGGCACGATGTAGACGGCGCCGCGGTGATGCCTGAGCTTCACCGATCGAAGGCTGAAGGATTCGACGCTTCCCTTGTAGTTGCCGCTCTGGATGTATTCGCCGACGCGGAAAGCGTCGTCGAGCAGGTAGAATACGCCGCTGATGATGTCCTTGACGACGGTCTGGGCGCCGAAGCCGATCGCAACGCCGACGACGCCGGCGCCGGCGATCAGCGGCCCGATCTCGACGCCGAGCGAAGACAGCGCCATCATCACTGCAATTGCGGCAAAAAGGATCATCAGAACGTTGCGCAGGATCGGCAGCAGCGTGCGGATCCGCGCCCGGCGGCGGGCCGTGTCGCTGCCGGCCTCTTGGGGCGTATCGGTCTCGCCAAGCTTGCGGTCGATGACGACGCGCACCAGGCTCCAGGCGAGATCGATGACGAGAAGGATGATGCCGGCGCTGAGCATGCCCCTGACGATGCGCAGCATCGGGGTGTCCTGCATCGTCATGCGGGTCAACTCGACGTCGAGGGCACGGGCGAGCAGGAGGATGGCCCCGACGATGACCACTGCCCGCACACCGCGCTCCACCAGCACGGAGGCGATGCTTGCCCGCTCGGCCTTTTCCGCGCCGGCGGGAGAGGACAGAATGTTGGCGATGGAGAAACGGGTGAGCGCGAGGACCGCCGGCAAGGCGGCGCACACCGCGACGATCCAGAAGAGCTTCGTCGCACCGACGACCCAGAGAGCCCAGAGACCGATGAAATAGGCGGTCCACAGCCAATTGCGGATCGTCCGGCCGATGCGGGGCGCCTGCCCCTCGACCGGCGCGTCCACCGGCCGGCGCCACAGGCTTTCGATCGCGATCGCCAACAGCACGACACCCAGCGTATAGGCGACGAGCAGCCGCGAGGCGGGGGGAAGGCCGAGCGTTGCAAGCAGCCGCACCGTCACCCAGCCGAAGGCGAACCAGCCGCAGAGATAGGCGAGGCGGCGCGCCCAATGGGCCGCGGCCGGATCGCTGACGGGGACCACGCGAAATCCTGGCTGCGCCGCGGCGGCGGGGGGCGCGAGCCAAACGCGCAGGAGCGCGGCGGCTAGGCGGAAGGCGACGAAGGCGAAGAGGTAGCCGACGACGATTTCGCGCACGAGCGGCGGCCAGTCGAAGATGAGGAAGAAGCCGATGCTGCCGAGCGCGAAAGCGAACACGTGGCATGCTTCCCAGAGAAGTTTGGCGCCGAGAAGGACAAGCCGCTCCCGGACGGTCGAAAAGGACGCCTGCTCCATCCAGGCGCGCCAGCCGCCGCTGATCCGCCGGAAAAACCACTGGGCGGCAAAACCTGCCGCCATGAAGGCGATCAAGAGCACCACCGGCCGGGTGCCGCCGTTCGCCTGGATATCACGCTCGAGCACCGCCGCGGCCGCCATCATCTGCGATGGAAACGAGGTCGCAGCATTCATCAGATCGGAGGAATGCCGGCGGAAGCGTGTGGCGAATTCGGAAAAAGAGGGATCGGTTGGCTTCGCCTCGCCTGGTTCGGCAGCGGCTTTTGCCGCTGCCTGCTGCTTCAGCCAGTCCTGCACCGCCGGATCGGTGGACAAGGCTATGAACTGCTCGATCCGTTCGGCCGGCAGTGCGGCCGGCGGTGTCTGCGACATCGCGGGCATGGCCGTCAGTGCGGCGGCGAGGGATGCGATCACCGCCAGGAGCAGCGTCCGAAGAACGTTCCTTGATGAAACTATCGACATGATCACTCCCAATCCCGCGTATCGCGCACTGCGCGCCCTATGGCCGGCATTCCGTCCTGAAAGCATTGCCACAGGCCGGCTTCGACTTGCCGCCGGGCCCGGCAACCGCGCTGACCTCGGCGGCATAGGCGTCGCGTGTGTCCCGATCGACGACGGCGGCAGGCGCCGCCAACACCAGACCCGCAGCATTGCCCGCGGCGGCCGCCGTTTCCGTCGTCGCCGCAAGAATTCTCTCCCCGAGACCGACTCGGCTGTCAGTCAGCGTCTGTCCTTCCGAGATACGGGCGCCGATCAGCTGGACGATCGCGGGCGAAGCCGCGAACTTGGCGTGGTTGAGAGGGTCGCTGGTCTTCACCTTCGTCAAGTCGATGACATTGATGTCGTATTCCTCGAGTTCCTGCTTGTAAGGCGCCTGCTCCGGATCGATCGAGCCGAGACGGGCGACATCGCCCCAGACCCTTCGGGAGACGGCGAGCGCCTTATCGTCACGGGATACGAAGAGGGTGAATTGGGGGTGCTGCTTTCCCATGTCGGCGATCTGCTGGCGGAACACGTCGACATCGACGTCGGGAGCCGCGAGCATGACGTTCTTGAATTTCGCCGGCAGGCGGCCATTGCGGATCGCCATCTGCCGCAGGCCCTCCATAGCAAGCCAATTGCCCATCGAATGGGCGAGGATCGAGACTTCCTTGATCTCCGGATCATGGTAGAGATATTGAAAGAGCTTCTCCAGCGCGTTGCGGGTGTAATTGGTGCTCTCCCGATCATAGCCGTAGGCCAGCAGCCGTCCGCGCGAGGGCCACGTCACCAGCACCGGCGCGCTATGAACGCCGGAATCATGAACGATCTGGGCAAAACGGTAGACGGAGTCCTCGAAGCGGGTGTTGTAGCCGTGGATGAAGACGAAAACGCTCTTGTCGGGGCTCTTGCGCACGCTGGCGCTGAGCCAGGCCTTTGCGGCATCGACATCCAACTCGGTTGCCTTCAGCGTCGCAAAATCGGTCTTGGGATTGGACGGCAACTTCTTCGGCCAGGCGACTTCACCTTCCTTGCGCCCAGGCGGGATCGAGACGGTGATATCGGCGAAGGTGGGCTGGCGGGCGCGCTCGCCGCTGAACATCTCTCCGGGAACAGGCGAGCGGCTGCGCGTCGTGGCGACCAGCATGTCGACGCGATCGGCGCGGGGGGAGGTTTCGGCGACCGGGGTTAGCACGCCTTTCGGATGCCCGCCGCAGCCTGACAGGCACATCACCGTAACGCAGACCAGAAGCCGTCGAAGCGTCTGCCGAAAAGCGGCCTGAGTGCCGCGCATGTTGCTTATGTTCACACTGCTCCCCACCCTGACGCATGCTGCCGGGGTCGACCCGGTCCTGCATGGAAGAGATTGGGCCAAAGACGCATCCGCAGGCATGTATGATCCTGTATGTTACAGGTAACAGCACCCTGCGCGTCATTCGGCCGAGGGCGAGGACAGCCGGTCGGACACACCGCCGTCAATTCGCCGGCTGGTCGTTTTGAACTGTCAGGCCGGCAGCCTCCAGCCCGGAGAAGAATCGTTCTTGGTCCTCGATTCTTGCCAGCCGCCGGACGACCTCCCGCCGGACATTCGGGATCAAGGCGGGCGATCGGGCCTCGATCCAGTCGATTTGCTCCTTTGCCTCCGCCGATTTTCCGAGGGTGCCGAGAATCGAAAGCAGGACGAGGCGATGCATCGGATTGTAGTTGAGGTCCGACATGCGCGACCATAATTCGGCAGCCTGGATATCGCCCCGCATGAAGGCGCAGAGCGCCATTCCTACCTCATAGTATCCCTGTGGTCCGGCATTCTTGCCGACCGCCTCCGAAATCAGCTCGCAGCCCCTGTCCCATTTTCCCGACATCGCCAGGCGCAGGCCGTATTCGCCCGCCACTTCGGTGTCGTTTGGATTGCTGGCATACGCAGCTTCGCCGGCCCGCAAGGCCTCGGTTGGGTCATTGCCGAAAAAGTTGGCAAGCATCAACGCCTGCAGAGCTCGGGCATTCTTCGGATCGAGACGCACGGCGCGTTCGGCAAGCTCCTTGGCAATCGCCAGCGTGGCGGCGGTTGGTTTCGTGTTCAGCGGATATGGAAAGCGGAATTCGTCGAGATAGGTGAGCGAAAGAAAGGCCGTGACATTGGAATCATCGGGCATCTTTTCCACAGCATGCTGCAGGCAGGATTTTGCCGCTTCCTGCGCCTGCGGGGTCATTTCGCTCCGATAGCTGTAGTAGGACAGAATGCAGGAAAACGCGTCCGCGTTTCCGGCGATGCTGGCGGTGTCCGTCTCGAATATAACGCCGAACGGGCGCGCGACCGCCGTCGCAATGTCCTCGGCAAGACCTGCCTGCGCCTGCAAGACGCCCTGGACCTTCATGTCCGCATCGTAATTGTTTGCCCAGATGACGGTGCCATCGGCTCGCCGCACAAGTCTGGCCGTCGAGCGCAGCGTTTCGCCTTCCAGCCTGATACTCCCCTGCAAGGCATAGATCGGTTGCGACGACCACTGGCCCTCCCGATTGCGCGGCAAAGCGGCGGCGACGACGATGTCATTGAAGGGAACGAGCTTTTCGATGATGTCATCGGTGATGCCGCGGGAAATGTCGGATGCAACCCCGCTGCCGGAGGCGCTTTCGAAACGTTCGACGACAATGATGGGGTGGCCGACGGCTCCAGACGGCATGTCGTTTTCGGTTTTGAACGTCCCCCCGTGCTGAAGCATCGCGGCGGCGGCGACGAACACGACCGCCGCGCCTCCTGCGGAAAGCCAATATCGGGACCATGCCACACGCCGGTTCGCCTTGTCTCGGCCGTCCGTATCCGCTGCCCGGGCGCCTTGCTGCCCCTCATCTGCCGGAGGTGTCAGCGGAGCGGCCTGTCCGGTTTGCGGCATATCTGCAGGCTGGGCTCCTTGCCTCACCTCGAAGACAGGCGCATAGCCGCCTCTGGGAATTGTAATGACGACCCGGTCCGCGGCGCCGGCGGTCAGGTAATAATGTTCCAGTTCCCTGCGCAGTCGTCCTGCTTCGATACGGACACAGGGATCCTGCTGAGCATCGAAATTTGCATCTCGGCCGAAAACCGCCTGCGCGATGGTAAATGCCTTCAGGTAGTCGCGACGGCCGGCAAGCGTCTCGGTCACCACGAATTCGAGGAACCTCCCCGCTCGCTCCGGAAGACGAAACTCGGGACTGGACAGAATACGCTCAAGTTGCCGCTGCACCTCTTCGGGTGAAGAAATGTCGCTGCTCGCCCTGTCAACGTCTGCATTTGGCATCGGCTCCCCCAGACTCCGATTGCGAACAACCTGCAGCATGCAGTCATCGACGATAGACCTGCGTCGACACAACGGCAATGCTCTTCAGAAGAATAAGCTAATTAAGGATCGCTTTATTCAACGGTCGCCAGGGGCCAATACAGGCCTGTATAGCTCGTACCGGCGTAGGATACCGTATCCTACCGGGGCGGACATGTATTTTACTGCCTTCGTCTCTCCGTGCACTCTATCATCACCTGAACATTCCGGAGGAGGCGGCGATGACATCACCTGAAACGTCCACATCCCATGCTATGACGAGCGCCGAGGAGCTGCGCAAGCGCGCTTTGGAACTCCAGCTCGTGGAAATGGAGCGCAGCGACAAGATCAAGGCGCGTGAAGCGAAGAAACATGCTGATTTCGTCGAGGATTTCTTCCGCAAGCAGATTGGAGAAGCGGAACGCGCCGTCATCAAACGCCTGGTGATGAAAGCGGCCGCGGATGGCAAATACGAGGCGCTGATCTACAGCTTTCCATCGACCTTCTGCACGGACAGTGGCCGCGCGATCAACAATAACCTTGCCGGATGGCAGAAGACGCTGCAGGGAAAGGCGAAGGAGCTGTATGGACTGTTCGAGGAGGTCGCCAAGCCGCAAGGCTACGGTCTGAAGGCGATGATCATCAATTTCCCCGACGGGATGCCTGGAGACGTCGGCTTCTTCCTCACTTGGGAACCCCCTGTCGACTGACGCCAAAGAGCAGGCACGAGCGAGGGAATATCCTGTTGAAAGCGATAGAGATCGAGCGAAAGTTCCTGGTCCGGGACGACAGTTGGCGCGTTTGCGCCGACGCGCCGCGCGTCCTGCAACAGGCCTATCTTGGCGTCGATCAGAACTGCGTGCGCGTCCGCCTGATCGACGGGCGTTCCGCGCGCCTGACAATCAAATTCCGCTCGCCAGGCCTGGCCCGCGAGGAATTTGAGTATGACATTCCGGTCGAGGAGGCACGCGATCTCCTTCTCCACGCAGGTCATGTCCTTGAAAAGACCCGATACCGCGTCCTGCATGACGGCCAAAGCTGGGAGGTGGACGTGTTCGCCGGCGCTTACCAGGGATTAACACTCGCCGAAATCGAAATGGCGAGTGAGGATGACCGGTTCAACCTGCCGCAATGGCTGGGGCGCGAGGTCACGGGCGAGCGGCGATACTCCAACCGCGCCATGGCAGCTGCCCCGCCCCCACAACAGCCGGCGGCGCAGGGCGGCGCCGGCTGAAACCTTAATCCTTTACGACGGTCCAATTTGCGTCCGGATTGAAATCCTTGATCGCCGCAGCCTGCTCTTCCGTCGTCGGGCCGAGATCACGCTGGTAGATGACGCTCATTCCGTTGACCATGAACGTCTGCACGCCGGTCACCCTATATTTGACCGGCCAGGCAATCAGCGCAAAACCGCCGGTCATATAGCCGTTGATGACATAACTTTGCTTGCCGCCAAGGACATTGTCTCCCTGGGATGTCAGGATACGGTAGCGATAGCCGTAATAGCCCTCGCCGCGTTTGGCGGCTCCGAACGCGGCCGTTTCGACCAGCGCGCTTGCCGGGCTTTCCTCGGGGTAGACGCTCGGATCCCAGTAAAGGCCATCGAGCTTGCCAGGGCTGCTGATCAATTTCTTCGCGAACTCATAGATGCCGTCGCCGTCACGATCCTCGGATGCGTACCAGTACTGGGCCGCCACATATTCGTGCATGGTATCGATGGTGGCGAGCTCGTTCTCGCCGACGCGGCGATTGATGATTTCTTCAAGGCCACGCTGCGTGTCGAAGAACCATTTGCCGTCCTTGTCTTCGGCCAGCGGAAACGGCAGCGGCCAAAGCCGATCGCCGATCGCGGCGACCTTCAGATTGCCGAGATCCTTCAGAACCACCTGGCGCTCTGCGCCCTCCCGGATCAATCCGTAGGCGATCATCGCCTCGTTGCTGGAACGGAGCTTGTCGGCGTTGAGGCCGAGCAAGGCGGCAAGATCGTCGATATTGTTGGAAGCCAGCACCGACTTCAGTTTGTCGATCGCAAGCTGCGCGCTGTCGAACTTCGGCGAAGACGTCGCCGCCTTGTACGCGGAGAGACCCGTCTGCGCCAGTAGGAGCGTCGGCGTTGCCGAAAACGTGCACAGCGCTGCTGCGAACATGAGCGAAATTACGGTCGATTGGCGTCTCATGATGTCACTCCCTGAGCTGGAAACAGGTCTTACCGCCGTCCACCGCCGCCACGGCCACCGCCGCCACGACCACCGCCACCGCGGCCACCGCCGCCGCCTGAAGGGCGGCTATACTGAGGTGGACGGGCCGAAGGACGCTGGCCCATGCTCTGCGCCCCCCGGTGCGAGGAGACGGCCTCCCGGCGACCGGATTGCGGGTTGCCGAGAGCGCTTGGCTGGCGTCCGCGATTATCAGGTCTCGAAGCCATTTGCGGCTTGTTGGCCTTCTTGACGGATTTCTGGGCGGGCTTCGCGGGGCGATTGGCGGCCTTCTGAGGACGCGCCTCAGGCCTCGACGCTCCCTGCCGATCGCTTGCTGCCGGTCTATTGGCGGCGGGCTTGGCCTTCAGACCTTGCGCCGTGTTCTTGCGGATATCTTCAGCGCGTGCGGCGTTACCGCGATTCCCAGGCCTCTGACTTGCCTGGATATCATTGGCTCTGTTGCGCAGCTGGTTGCGATTGTCGCTCTGGAGACTGGATTTGATCGACGACCGGTCCAGCTTCGCGAACTGGTCCTTGCCTATACTCAGTTTGCTGCGGTCGACATTGCTCCAGTCGACGTCGTTAAACTTAAGCTTCCCATTGAAATTGCGGTCGTTCAGGCAATTGTTGCAGTCGATATCAATATCGCCGTCCCAGCGGCCGCCCCAGACGCCCCAGTCGTCCCAGTTGACGATGGCTGCCCAGGTCAGACCCGTGACCGCAGCAGCAAAGAACCCCGCCCCTGGGTAATAATAGCTGTCGTAATAATCCGGATAGTAGGAGATGGGCTCCGAGGCATAACCCGGTTCATAAAGCATTTCCGGCGGGTATTGCGGGATGTAGATCTTCTCGGGATCGGTCGGTCGGATGATGATATTTTCGTTTTCGGTAACGACGGTCACCTTGTCATCCGTCTTGATGATGTTCTTTTCCACCGCTTCGTCGCGAAGCTGCTGAATGGCAATCAGAACATCCTTTTGCTGATTGGTGAGCGCATCCGCCAGCGATTGCGTCCAGTCGAGGTCTTCGCTCATCATCTTGACGACGTCGGGATAGTTGAGCAGCGAAATGACGCTCCCGTCCCAATCGCTCTTCGGCTTGAGATCGGAATTCTTCTTTTTTGCCTCGAGGAACCGCTGTGCCTCGACGATCTGCAGCGGGAAGAGCGAGGCAGCCGAAATCGCTGCAACCAATTCGTCCGGATAAAGGGCAATGCGCGCCACGAGCACTTCCAGCTCATCGTCTGACAGAAGCGCCGCAGCAGGCTGTTCGGCAGCCGTCTGGGTCGGCGCGGCCGCTGGTGCAGGCGCCTGGGCGCGCGCGGGCAAGGCCAGCTGCAATGTGATGATCGCAACCACCGACAATCCAGCAATGAGTTGGCCGGCGAAAAATTGAGCCCCAGACACTTTGTGGGGAATTGCTTTCATCGCACCGACCTCCCTTGGATCAAACTTTGACGGACGCCTTCATGAAGACTTCGGACCGATGAGAGGCGGTCGCCCCAGAACGACTACTTTCGATTGGGCGATTGCCTCTCCCATCTCCTGCAGCAGCGCCTCGACCAGACCCGCATATTCCAGCCGCCGCGCCTCTCGAACCGCTTCCGGCAGAGCCTCGACATGCGCCAGAGCCTGGGCGGCATCCGCGAGATCCTCGCACATGCTGTGAAAGGGCTCGTTTACGTAGAAAAGCCGCTGTACCAGCCGCGTCTGGTTGGGAAAATAAGTCTCGGCCGTCTCAAGGGCGGATAGATATGTCGAACTTTTATCTCCCGACGCCATCTCCGCCCCCGCCGCCGACTGCGCTCAGCAGATGTCGAAACTATACAACAGGCGCAGCGGCGGCTGACGTAAAATACGCGAACCTACGGTAGCCGGCCTTCCAAGCGCCGGACGAATTCGAAGCGTTGGCCGCAATGGCATGTATCAAGCCGGTCGCGTCCCTCCGCTCCTGAGCGCAGACGATCTCCTCGAGTATCTGGATGGCCGCGACCCGATAGAGATTACACGATGCTACGAGCCTCGACTCCGAAACGGGCCTAATATCGGCGGTTGATAGCGATCTAGCGGTAGTGCCAGACCGGCCGGAAGGGAGCGGCCGTGTTTCGATTAGCATCATGATCGCGATCGACGTTCCAGATCTGATCGCCAACGCACGAAACCACCCCATCAGCACGCCGCGCCCATCAGCACGCCGCTGAACACTGCCGAACGGGTGGTTGTTGCGATCTGGCCATCCCAGTTGACGCCAATCCCGACCGTGCGGCCAAGCAGCGTGATGACCTGGGAAGGACCAACGGTGAGAGCATAGGAGCCAGCGGTGATAGGTAGCATTCCAATGTTGCGGGGCCTGAGCGGTTTCAGCCGGGATTGGCTTCGCAGCGATATCCCCGCCGGGCTGTCGATCGCTGCCGTCGGCCTGCCGAGCGCCATCGCCTACCCGGCAATCGCCGGCCTGCCGCCGGAGACCGGCATCTATGCCAGCATCCTCGCGCCGATCGCCTACGCGATTTTCGGTCCCTCGCGGCTCTTGATCGTCGGGCCTGACGCGGCGACGATGACGGTGCTTGCCGCTGCCATGGGCGCCATCATCGCGGTCGCGCCGCCCGGAACCGCTGTCGACCGGGTGGCGATCGCTTCGGCGCTTGCGATCGGCGTCGGCGTCTTCTACATCGCCGCGAAACTATTGAGGCTCGGCGTTCTCGCGAGCTTCCTGTCCCGGCCGATTCTGGTCGGGTTTTTCGCCGGGGTGTCGCTTTCAATTCTCGTCGGACAGATCGGCCGCTTTACGAGAGTGAAGATCGAATCCGACGGGCTCATCGCTCCGCTCCTCGAAATGCTCGCCAAGAGCGGCCTCATCCATTGGCCTTCCCTGATCCTCGGCCTTGCCATGTTTGCGCTGCTTTGGGTCGTCCGGGCTCTGCAGTTGAAGGTTCCAGGCCCGGTGCTGGTAGTGGTGGTCTCGGTCGTCCTGTCAGCCATCTTCGATTTCCGCGGCCGCGGCATCGCCGTGATCGGCGACCTGCCGAGTGGTCTGCCGGCCCTCTCCCTGCCAGCATTTCATCAGATGCCTCTCGACAAGACCGTGCTCGGTTCAGCCGCGATTTTTCTCGTCAGCTTCGGCGCCGGAATAGTGACGGCGCGCAGCTTCGGGTCACGCACCGGCGAGGAAGTCGACGCGAACCAGGAGTTGATCGGACTTGGCGCCGCCAATATCGCACCTGGCCTTTTCGGCTCGTTTCCGATCAGCATGTCCGATTCCCGCACGGCCATAAACCTGTCGACGGGAGGCGTCTCTCAGCTTGCAGGGCTGGTTTCGGCCGCCACCTTGATCGCGGCCCTGGTGTTCCTGAATGATGCGCTGAGCATTCTCCCGATCCCGGCGCTGGCGGCGATCCTGGCAACGGCTGCCATCAGCCTCATCGATATCGATGAGCTCAGGAAGATCTGGCGCATCAGCCGTATCGAATTCATCTTTGCGCTGATCGCCATGTGGGGAGCGATCAGCTTCGGCGTCCTTAACGGCGTGATTGTCGCGATCGCGGCGACCTTCGCCTATCTGCTGCGTCAGACGATGTTTCCGCGCGATGGCCTTCTTGGCCGCATCGAGGGGCGGCACGGCTTCTTCGATCTGCAGCGCTTTCCGGAAGCCCGTCCGATCGAGGGGGCGGCCGTCTTCGCGGTCCAGGGCAGCATCCTGTTTTACAACGCCGATTACGTGCGTTTGCGGATGATTTCGGTGATCAAGGCGCTTCCCGCCGAAACCAAATACCTGGTGCTCGATGCAAGCGCCATTACCTATATCGACAGCACCGGCGCGACCGCGCTCGAGGCCGTCGCTGACATGCTTGCGAAGCGCAACATCACCTTCGCGATCGCCGATCTCAGCGAGGAAAGCCGCGCGATTCTTGATCGTGCCGGCGTGATCAACGCGATCGGCGCCGACAATCTTTTCAATGGCAGGGAAGAAGCCTTGCGGACGCTGATCGGCGACATCGACCAGCCCGACCGCACCGTCCCGGCCGCCAATGTACCCTAGTTGAGAGAAGGAGGGAGAGCCATGGACGAAAACTACGAGCCGAGAGAGGCAGAAGCAGAGGCAACCCGCAACGGCAAAGATAAAAAGAAGAAGAAATCCTGGGATTATGACAAGGAAATCGGCCGGCTGCAGGTGGAGCTGGCTTACCTTCAGGCCTGGGTGAAGAAGTCAGGCGCAAGGATCGTCATCATCTTCGAAGGGCGCGACGCCGCCGGCAAGGGCGGCATGATCAAGCGGATCATGGAACGGCTCAGCCCGCGTGTTTTCCGCGTTGTGGCTCTGCCGGCTCCCACCGACCGGGAAAAGTCGCAGATCTACATGCAGCGTTACATCGCCCACCTGCCGGCAGCCGGCGAAGTCGTGATATTCGACCGCAGCTGGTATAACCGTGCCGGCGTCGATCGTGTCATGGGCTTCTGCAGTGACAAGAAGGCGCAGCGCTTTCTCGAACTCGCGCCCCGCTTCGAAGCCGCCATCGTCGAAAGCGGCGTCATCCTTCTCAAATATTTCCTGACGGTCACCGAGGAGGAACAGGAGCGCCGCTTCAGGCGCCGGATCCATGATCCGGTGCGGCAATGGAAGCTCAGTCCCATGGATGTCGAATCCTACCAGCGCTGGTGGGATTATACGCGCGCCTATGACGAGATGCTGCGGATGACCGACTCCAACCATGCACCGTGGTGGATCGTGCCTTCCGACGACAAGAAACGGGCGCGGATCAACTGCATCTCGCACATCCTGCAGTCCATTCCGTATGAACGAGTGAAATTTGACGAGCCCGATCTGGGGAAACGGCAGAAACGACCGGCCGACTTCACTGAGGACCGCAGCATCCGCCATGTCGTGCCTGACACGACCTCATAGGCAGGTGGGTCCGGCCTGTAACCTCACGGATGTGACGATGGAGCAGACAGTTGATACGACAACGCCAGGGACCGGCGCGGGTCAGATTTCGATAGAGGCGAGAGTAAGCGATCTGGTCCGCTTGGGCATCATCGGATTGTTCGCTTACTGGACGATGACGCTGATTGCTCCTTTCGCGCTTATCCTCATCTGGGCCGCCATCCTTGCCGTTGCTCTCTACCCGATGTTTGCGACGCTCTCGCGGTTGATCGGAAACCGGCCGGTGATCGCTGCCATCGTTATAGTCGCCGGTTGCCTCGTGCTGATCATAGCACCGCTCGCCCTCGTCGCAGTCAATTTCGCCGACACCGTAGAGGCGTTGATCGGCAGGTTGCGGACCGGAGAATTTACCCTGCCGGCAGCGCCTGACGCCATCAGGAATTGGCCTGTCGTCGGCGAGCGGCTCCATGATATCTGGAATCGCGTTGCCAGCGATCTGGCTTCCACGATCATCAAGTTTCAGGCGCCGATTCGTGAGGTCATGGGCGCTGTTGTGGCAAAACTAGCCTCGATCGGCGGCGGGGTCTTGAGTTTCGTCGTCTCGATCATGCTCTCTGGCTTGTTGCTCACCCAGTCAACGCGCCTGGCGGCGACAATACAGGTTCTGGCAAGCCGGGTCGCCGGCGACAAGGGCGTCGGTTTCGCCCGGCTGTCGGGAACCACGGTGCGGAATGTCTCACGCGGTGTCATCGGCGTGGCTTTCCTGCAGACCCTGCTCTGCGGACTGTGCTTTGCCGTCTTCGACGTTCCAGCGCGTGGAGCGCTGACCTTCGTCGTCTTCTTACTGTGCGTCATGCAACTCGGGCCAGCGCTGGTCCTCCTGCCCCTCGTCATCTGGGCCTGGTTCTCCTGGCCGTTCGCCGGCGCCTTTGCCTTTACCTGCCTTGCGGTGCCGATCTCGATTGTCGACAACATCCTGAAGCCTATCCTGATGGCGAGAGGCCTCTCCACTCCCATGCCCGTCATCCTGATCGGCGTGATCGGCGGCACTCTGGCCCATGGGCTGCTGGGGCTTTTTCTGGGACCGGTCGTTCTCAGTGTCTTTTACGAGCTGCTGAGAGCCTGGGCCTGGCCTGCGGCAATGGCGGAAGGATCAGAACATGATGAGGCACGGGCTCTCAGCGTGGAAACCGAGCGTGCCGGATAGGCCACGGCCGGTCTACCTGTTGGTACAGTAGACGACGACCTCCTGCTCTATGTCGCGACAGAGCTCCTCATATTCCGCAACGAGCTTGTCTTCCCTCGGGTTCTGGGTCCGGAACCGAGCCAGCGCGTCGACTGCAAGATCGTAGGCCTCGAACAGTTCGCCGAGGGTCTCGTTGGCAACGTCCGCCAGCAGATGGCGGATATCTGGAAGCCGCAACATCAGTTTTCTGCGGCCGCGTTCTTGGCTCATGAACTAGCTCCGCATTGGTACCGCGTCTGCAATTGATAAGAAGACAGTAAGGTGCCGAATTGTTCCCGAGGTCACAATTACTGTATCAGACCGCAAGCCATTCTTGCCAACTTAGTTCGGTAGCGGACAATCGGTGTCGCTCATTCCCGTCAAGAACGGTCCGCGCCCAAATTTGTGGCCTTATGGGCGAACCCCAAAGCAAAGCTTGCAACCAGGGGCTCGCGCGCTATGATGTATTAGAAGTAGCTTAGATAATTGCGTGACTTATCGTGGGGCGATCATGAGGAACGCAAAGGTCAATGTTTTGGGCAGTCTTGAGCCGACGGTGGATGAAATCTGCCGTCAGGTCGAGCGAATTCTCGGAAGCGAGGAATTTCACGCGCCGAAGCGGGGGCGGGATTTCCTCGAGTTCGTCGTCAATGAGACGCTTGCCGGCCGCTCGGGGTTCCTGAAAGCCTTCACCATAGCGAATGTCGTTTTCGGCCGGGAAGCTTCATTTGACCCGCAGAATGACCCGGTCGTCCGGATCGAGGCCGGTCGGATCAGAAAGGCGCTCGAGCGCTATTATCTCGTCGCGGGGCGCACGGACGAGGTCATCATCACCGTGCCCAAAGGCGGATATGTACCGCATTTCGAATATGCTCAGGGATTGCCGCTTCCATCGGCGGGCGGCCTGGAGCAGGCCCAAGCCGCAGAGTTCAATGCGCAAGAAGGCTCTCCTCGGAAGATGCGTGCTCCGATGCTTTCGGCCGCTCACGGCTTCGGGATCGTCATAATCGTCGTGGTTGCTCTGTTTGCCTTAGCCCTTGCATATGCATTGTCTGTTCCGAATGGGCGACCGACTGCGTCAACGCCGCCGGCGACCGCTCATCCGAAGGTGATCGTCGAATTCTTTTCCGAAAGCGGTTCCACCGGCGCTGGTTCGGATATCGCTCGCGGCCTGAGGGACGACGTGATCGGCCAGCTTGCCCGCTTCGACGACATCGTCATTGTCGCCGATCCGCTGCGCGCCGGGCGTGCCGCCGGCGCCGACTATTCGCTCCAGAGCAATGTCCAGCTCGACAAAAGCAGGTTGCGCGCCGCGGTCAGGCTGGTGCGTCAATCGGATGGCGCGGTCGTCTGGGCCAGGAACTTCGATGCCGATCTTCAAGCCGAGAGCAAGCTTGTCATCCAAGGCAACATCTCCCGGCAGATCTCCAGTGCGATCGCGCATCCTGATGGGGCGATCCTTCAAACCGGAACGAACCAGATCGTCGGACCGGCTCAAAATGGCGACCAGGATGCCTATGCCTGCACGCGCGCCTATTACAGCTACCGTCAGGCCATGACCGCGCAAAACCACGGCTCGACGCTGGAATGCCTGCGGCAGGCGACGCAGCGCTTCCCCGATAACGCTGCGTCCTGGACATTGCTGTCCATAGTCTATCTTGACGAGCTGCGATATCGCTACCAGCTCGGCACTTCCTCTTCGGTTCAACCGCTCGAACTGGCAACCGCTGCGGTGGAGCGGGCGGCATCTCTCGCGCCCGGCGATCCCCGCGTGCTGCAGGCGTTGATGTTGGTGAGCTTCTTCCGCGGAGACATCGACAAGGCCCTGGAGGCTGGCATGGCGGCCTATGCCGCCGATCCCGGTGACGTCGAACTCGCCGGCGAATATGGTTATCGACTGGCGCTTTCCGGGAAATGGCAATCAGGCTGCGAACTGCTCTCGATCGCCGTCAACAGGGGCGTCGGTCCTAGTGGCTACTACGAAGCCGGCATGGCGCTGTGTGCATTCATGAAGGGCGATCTCGAACAGGCGGAGCGCTGGTCGCGAAAGTCCGATCTCGGCTCGAACCCCGTCCATCGTCTCGTGCTGCTATCCATTCTGGGGGCCGCCGGGAAGACCGGGGAGGCCAAAGCGGAAGAGCATTGGCTTCATAGCCATGCGCCGGCATTGATGGCTAACATCCGCGAGGAAATTTCGCTGCGCTTGCAACGGCTTGACGATCAGGAGCGCGTCCTGAATGGATTGCGTGCCTCGGGACTTGATATCGACGCCACCCCGGCAAGATAAGGCCGCTATCGATTGGTCGGTGCGGCGCTCTGCTTGCGGTTCGAAATCTCCAGAGCGATTTGCATGGCGATCTCGTCCTCGACATCGAGAAAGGTCCGGCCGCGCAGTTGGCGATCATATTGATTTGCCCATATCACCGTGCCGTCGGCGCCATTGATCATTCGGACATGCAGATGAAGGACGGCGCCCTCGATAACCACGCTTCCCTGCAGACTGAACAGCGGAACGATCGGTTGGGTGTCGGATCTGTCGGGCGCGAGCACGACAAGATTTTCCGCTTTCATCAGCTTCGTCAGCAGCTGGTCGGCCAGGCCTTTCGCAAAATTCACGCCTTCGGAGCTGCCGCCGAGGGCCGCGAAGGGCTCGACCACAATGCTGACCTTGCTCGCGACCGTCGACGCGGCGGGCGCCGGCGGCGCTCTCGGCCTTGAAAAATAGGCTTCCAACGGGCGGATGAGAGCCAGAACCGCGATCACGCCGAACAGCGCCGGTACGCCGATCGGCAGCAGAAGATCGCGATAGGCGACAGAGCGCTCCAGGCCGACCCTCTTGTTTCCGCGGTTTTGCAAATCCCTCCCTTCGCCTGGATTCGCGCTGCCATTGCTGCTCGAAAATTGCGGCGAATAGCCTCCCTTGGGGATGGTAATCCCGATCGGGTCGCTGCTTCCGCTGACGAGATAATATCGCTCAAGTGCGCGACGGATACGCCCCGCCTCGATGCGGACGACCGGATCATTCTGCGCATCGAAGGAGGCGCCCCGCGCGAAAACCGCCTGCGCAATCGTATAGGCCTTGAGTTGTTCGCTGCGTCCTTCCAGCGTCTCCTCAACGATATACCGCAGGAAACGCCGCCCACGCTCAGGAGCATGAAATTCGGGACTGGCGAGGATGCGCTCAAGCTGCGCGCGAACGGCTGCAGGGTCGTAGGGTTCGCGGCTGGTTTCCTCCTCATCCGATACCATCGAGCCCTCCCGCGACGCCACCTGTTGCCTTATACACCTGTCGATGGTTCAGGACTTCCGTAGCAATACGTAAATGAGAGCCTGGACCTGGCCGCCAGCGACATTGCCGGATCAGATGACGGTTCACAGCCGACTCGGACGCTTCACCGCCTAGAGTATCCGTTTTGATCAAGCGGCTTTTGGTGTCCATTTTTGGTTTTTCCGCAGGAGTGCGTTTGCCAGCAGGATGATCTTTCGCATGATGGCTGTGATGGCGACCTTCGGCGGCTTGCCGGCTTTGATGAGGAGGTCGTATTTGGCGCTGAGTTCCGGGTTGAAGCGGCATGCAACGAGGGCCGGCATGTAGAGTGCTTGCCGGACGATGGCCCTTCCGCCGGCAATGAAAGCGCGTCCGGTCCATCGTCCGGACTGACGGGAGATCGGCGCCAGTCCCGAGAGCGCGGCTGCGGCCTTCTCGTCAAGTTCCCCCAGTTCGGGCATCTCGATGAGCAGCGTAAAGGCCGTGACCCGCGACACGCCAGGGATCGAGATGAGAATCTCGAGCCTGGCCTTCAGGGTCGCGTCTTCGGCAATGAGCGCCATGATGGCCTCGTCCACGGCCTTGATCTGGCGCTCGATCTGCCTGAGCCGGTGGGTGTTATGTCTCTTCAACAGTGGATTGGACAGGTTCTTCGCCCTGTTCTTCGCGGCGGTCCTGTCCTTGATGAGGGCCAGCCGCGCCATATGCAACTCTTTCAGATCATTGTGGATTTGCGTGTTGGCTTGCAGGATGCGCGGTTCAAGAAGCGCGCCGAAGCGGGCCAACAGTGCGGCATCGATCCTGTCTGTCTTCGCAAGCCGGCCGGTGGCCTCTGCAAAGCGCCGGGCAACGCGGGGATTGACCTTGCAGAGCTGCAATCCCTGCATCGCCATGAAGCGCTCGAAGGCCTTGTGATAGGGGCCGGTTGGCTCATAGACAATGCGCCCCGCGCCCTTTGGGCCGATCCATTTGAGAATGGCAGCAAAGCCCTTGCGGTCATTGGTAACATTCAGCGTTTGGCCGTCCGGCAGGCGGTGCAAGTCGATATGGTCTTTCGAGATGTCCGCGCCGATGGTAATATCCGTCATCTTTTCCGCCTCCTATGCTTGTCATCCGAGCCCAAAGCTCAGGTATCCGTTCAGGACGATAGGAAAAGATGGGGGCGATCAAACTCTAGCTCGGCCCGGCATTCGCAAGAACGTCGACCTGCCATTTCACGATCCGTCCCCCATCGCCGGAGAAGGATGGCCGTCCTCTCCGGCGCTTCTTTATCTCAACAAGAAGCGTGGAAATCATAAGACAAGCCTTTCCGGGTTAGATTGAAGCATTCTGCCGGAGCAGGTTTTCGTCAGGGCAAAGGCGATTGGCGACGGGCATACCCCAGGTACGTCCGAGCCAATCGCCTTTGATCCTGGCTAGAGATGCCCGGCCCACCGGCCGCACCGCTTCGCCGTGGGCGAAGCGACAAGTGCGTCCGGCGATTCCAAGGTCTTGCAGATTTGCCAGCCAAATCTGCGGGAGGGTTGGCTGAAACGGGCCGGCTGATCGACCGGCCGGCTTGGCCGTAGAGCTGGGCTACGACGCGCGCCGGCCGGTCGACCATCCGACTCCGTTTGAGCCAACAGAATGCTTCAATCTAACCCGGAAAAGCTCCAGTGCAATAGACGACGACTTCCTGCTCTATTTCGCGGCAGAGCTGCTCATATTCGGTGATCAGCGTATCTTCTCTCGGACGCTCATTTCGGAACCGATCCAATGCATCGACGGCAAGGTCATAGGCTTCAAACATCTCCCCCAGTGTCTCGCTGGTCACGTCAGCGAGACGATGACGAACATCGGGCAGGCGGAGCATCAATTTCCTTCGTCCACGCTCTCGGCTCATAGTGTAACTCCGGATATTTGCACGCACCGGTAAACAATCCGAACTCGATGGAACCCCGTTCGTTCCCCCTCACCTGCTCCGATCATCCGTCCGGCGGTGCGCTCGCAGAACGGATGCGCATTTCCAGGTCAATGTGCAGCAGAACAGGATTCAAGGCTCCCGGTCGTCCGCATCCAGGGCTTTCACGGTGACTGCGGCGACGATGCCGGTCAGCACAATGCCCGCAAAGCCGATCATCAACGCCAATATCCGCGACGAGATATGTTTGGGGGTAAAATCGCCGTAGCCGATCGTCAAGCCGGTGACGAAAGTGAAATACATGGCTTCGTCAATGCGCCAGTTTTCGATACGCCAGATTGCGAGCCCGGATCCGACCATCAGGGAGACGATCGCTGAGACGATTGGCCAGATCACATGAAGCTGCCTTGCGAGCGCGACGAAAAACAGCCGCCGCATCTGTCTAGGGTTCGATATTCGGCCAGTTCTTACCGACACCTTTCGACCTCCCTGCAATTGGTTCAGGACATTCATAAGACTGACGCAGTCCATGGGGCTGGAATCCGCGCGCCCCACATTCATCCCGTGCACCATGCTTGCCAAGGCAACCGCTGCGGTGCCCTACCTCGATGCTCTCCAGACCCGCTTCATAAGCCCCGATCGGGCAGAACATATAAAGTCGTGGCGAAGATCATGTAAACCATCAGCACCAATATGCCGACGAACCACGCCGAACGCCCGCTGTTGGTAACGAACATCGCCGTCATGGTCGCCAGGAAAACCATGACGACAACGCCCGGCGAAAACTGCAGATCCATCGGTGTCGGACCGATGACGTAGCTCAACAGCACAAGCACGGGCGCCACGAACAAAGCTATCTGCGAGGCGCTTCCGAGCGCGATGCCGACGCTCAAGTCGAGGCGGTTCTTGCGCGCACCGGAAAATGCCGAAGCCATTTCGGCTGCGCCGCCGACCAGTGCGACGACGATGAAACCGACAAAGGCAGGCGTCATTCCAAAAACCTTGGCAGCCTCCTGCACGGACTCGACGAAGATCTCGCTGACCAGCGCGACCAGTATCGTGACACCGGCAAGCGTGGACAATGCCAGGCCAATCGGCCACGGGGTTTCGTCCGCCTCGGCGTGCTCGGCGGCGGCAAAGAGCTCGCGGTGCGTCTTCAGCGTGAACAGCAGTCCCAGCGCGTATCCGACAATAAGCAGGATGGCCAAGCCTAAGCTGAGCTTGTTAAGCACTTCCGTAGCCGAGGTCGAATCTGAAGCAACCGCCGACGGTATCAGCAGGGCGATGGTGGCGAGGAACAGCAGGCCGGCCTGAAGACGCGCATTGGCTCGGTTGAATTCCTGAGTGTGATGCTTCAGGCCGCCGAGCAAAAACGAGGCTCCAAGCATGAACAGCGTGTTGGTGACGATTGCACCGGCAACCGATGATTTTACCAGCGTATACTGTCCGGCACGCAGGGCGGCCAAGGCGATGACAAGCTCCGTCAGATTTCCCAGCGTGGCGTTGAGCAGTCCGCCAGCGGCGTCGCCGGTTTTTGCCGCAACGGACTCGGTGGCGTGACTGAGGAGGCCAGCCAGGGGTATCACGGCAAGGACCGACAAGATGAACAGCAACGTGTGAGCCTCGGGGGCAACGCGCGCCGCGACAAAGACCACCGGCACCGCAACGAGCAGCCAAAGCATGGGGTTGGCACGAATTTCTTTCCAAAGGAGGTTCACCCGTCACTCCCCGTTCAGTTGCTTCAGGCGTGCCGCGGGTTACGGGTCAATATGACCTGCTCCGGGCGCGCCAGTTGTTTGACGGTTGATGATCCGTCATGCAGGGCTACTCCGGCAGCGCTGTTTGCCGGAAGAATGTCACCGTCGCCTCATCCGGCGGCCCGAACCAGGTTGTGAAGAATGTCCGGAAATCCGGCCCGGCATAGGTTTGGCTGAGCGCACGATCGACGGCAAGGCGGAAGTCCTCATCGCCGCGCGCCAACTCAAGAGCGAGCGCTTCGTAGGTGAAGTGGCGCTGCAGGACGATCAGATTACCGGAATTGTCACTGCGGGCGGCGGCATCCATGAGGATCGGCATGTCGCCGAAGAGCACCGCCGAACTGCCGTCCATGACGCGCTCGATCCCCTGCTGGTAGTTGTCGACCGGCGCAGCCGTTGCCGCGAGTTGAAAAGTCTTGATCCTGTCGCTCAGCCAGCCTTCGCTCGTCGTGCCCGCGATCGAGGAGAAGGTCTTGTGCTCCAGGATCGTGCGGGCCGGTGAACCACGCCAGAGCGGACGGCTGGAGGGTTCGCCATATTGCAGCACTTCGCGCAAAGCCAGCGGCGAGCTGGTGCTCAAGAGCGCGCCGGTGCCGCTTGGGAAAATCGGGATGGAAAACGACACCTGCTGCCGCCGCGTCAATGTCACCGGCTCCGCAGCGCAGACAAGATCAGCCGTACTGCTTCCTATTGCCTGCATCTTGGCGTCGCCTGAAAGCGAAACCCATTCGACATCGAGCTTCGGCAGGTTCAGCTGTGCCCTAAGACTATCGGCAATCTTGTTGCAGAGGGCGACGGCATAGCCGTCCGGCCGTCCCTGTTCCCCGTTGAAGGAAAAGGGCCTTGCATCCGGATCATAGCCGAGCTTCAGAGCGCTGCCCGCTTTGATACGGTCGAGCGTCTGAGCCTGCACGGGCATGCCGAAGGCCAACATGGCCGCCGCGGTGAGCACAGAGGCGGCGATACCCGCCCAGCGATCATTTGTTCCTGACATGTCTGATCCTCCTCTCTTACTCGGCCGGAAGCTGGTTCGTGTTGCTGGCGAAACGCGGGGCGATCAGGCCGTAGATGATGAAACCGATGCCTGTGACGATCATGCCGCCGAGAACCGCGTCCTTGCCGGAGGCATAGATGGCGAAGACGCTGTAGGCCATGCCGACCAAGGCGATGGTGGCGTTCAGCCGATATTTCGGCTGTGGCACGCGGGCGGCCTTCATCATGACGAAAAGGGCAGACAGCGCGATGATATAGGGCAGTACGTTGGTGACGACGGCGAGGTTGACGAGCGCCGAAAACTGTTCGCTCAACGTCGGCGAAATGGTCATCAAGGCAAGGCATGTCTGCACGATGCCGAGAATGATCATGCCGGCCACGGGCGCCCCCATCTCGTTCACCCGCGAGAATATGGATGGGAACATCCGCTCGTCGGCGGCGGTTTTCGCCGTCTGCGCGATCGTAAACTGCCATCCGAGCAGCGAGCCGAGGCAGGCCAGTACGGCAAGCGCCATGACGATGGAACCAACCGTGGAATTGAACATGGTGGCATAGGCGAGTGCAAAGGGCCCCGTGGAGCTGGCGAGATCCGGATTCGGCACGATGCCCTGAATGACCGTCGTCGACAGGATGTAGATGACGGCCGCACCCAGCGTGCCGAACATGCAGGCGAGCGGCACGTCACGCTTGGGATTTTCGACGGCATCGGAATTCTGAGCGGCTGATTCCATGCCGAGGAATGCCCAGAGGGTCAGTGAAATGCTCGATCCCATGCCTTGCCCAAGCGTCAGGCCTTGCGGATTCCAGGCGGCGGCGAAAGTGCTGGAGCTGAACCAGAGCCAGCCGATGATCGACAACAGTCCAACGGGCAGGATGACGCCCCATACCGTGACCGAGCCAATGCGGCCGGTGATGCGCGGTCCACCGAAATTGGCGGCCGTGGTCAGCCACAAGAGCACGATCAGCGCCAGGCAGGTCATGATCGGGGTCGAGGTCAGCACCGGAAAGAACCCGGCCAGGTACCCGACGGCCGAGATGCCGATCGCCACATTGCCGACGGCAAGCGACAGGAAATACAGGAAGAACACCATGAAATAGCCGTCCTTCCCATAGGCATCCTCCGCATAGGCGGACATGCCTCCGGGCCGCTGATTGAACAGTCCGGCCTGGGCGAAGCCATAGGCGATCGCCATCGAGCCGATGGCGGTCACAAGCCAGGAAAGCAGCGAGATCGCCCCGACCTGCGCCATATTGGCGGGCAGCATGATGATCCCCGACCCCATCATGTTGACGGCGACGATGAAGGTGAGCTGCACCAGGTTCATCTTTTTCTTGGCCGTGGCCTCGGCCGCAAGATGCATCGTGTTGTCGGTCATGACGAAGTCCTCCCTAAAGCGCGTCGCGTTCCTTCAGAATGGCTTGATCCACGCTTTCATTCTTTGTTTTCCCTCAATGTCGCTACCGCAAAGCCGCTGCGCACTTTTCGTGACATGCTCCAGCCCTACTCGCGGACGACATATGTGTGGAACTTGATCCGCCCATCGATCCGCTCCTGGAACACGCCCTGGACCTCGTAATTGAAGCCGGGGAAGCGGTTGAAGGATTCTTCGAAGGCGAGGAAATAGTCCCGCATCGGCCGCGCCCTGTCGTCCCAGCGCTCTCCCGGCACGATCACGCCGATACCGGGCGGATAGATCAGCGCCAGCGTCGCAGAGATGCGGCCGGCGGCTTCCGTCAGCGGCACATAGTCGACATTGTTGGCGACCAGTGCCTCATAGGCCTGCTTGGGTGCCATCGCCGGTTCGGGGAAGCTCTCGGAGCGGAAGCAGAGGCGCTGCAACTCCTTGACCCCCGCCTCGCGGTAGAAGGAATGCATCTCATGGCAGACCTGGCGGACGCTATAGCCGGCATAACGCTCGCGATGGGCGGCGAAGACGGTCGGCAGCACTTCCTGCAGCGGCGCATCGCGGTCCCACAGGTTCTTGAACTTGACGAGCTTGGCGACGAGCGTGTTCAGCTTGCTCTCGTCTTCGGCAGGTGTCAGGAGGAAGAGCAGGCTGTTCAGGTCGCATTTTTCAGGCACGACCCGCTGCTCGCGCAGATAGTTGGCGACAACGGTCGCCGGAATGCCGAACTCGCGATACTCGCCGGTCTTCCGGTCGATGCCGGGGGTCAGCAGCGTAAGCTTGTTGGGATCGACCATGGTATAGCCGGGCGCATACCCCGAATAACCGTGCCAGCTCGCCTCCGGATCGAACCGCCAGCATTGCTGCTCGCGTTTCAGTACCTCCGTCGCGACATCTTCCCACTTGGCGGCGGCGAGATCGCCGGTGTGCTTGGAGCCCGAAACCGTCACCCTGTCCGGCACGAAAGGATCGAAGAACCACTGCTCCTCCGGGGTCGCGGCCTTGGTCTCGTAATGCTCCACGAAACCGCGCAGCTTCTTGCGAACCTCGATCCCGAGCTCGATGCAGCGGTCCCAGAGCATCTCGCCGGCCTTGCCCTCATGCACCTTGGCATTGACGTCGAGCGAGGCGAAAAGCGGATAGAAGGGAGAGGTCGAGACGTGCATCAGCAGCGATTCATTGAAGCGCTTGTGTTCGACGAACCTGCGCTGGCCCTTGATATGTTCATCCCGCTTGTGGATCTGCGATGCCTGGGAAAAGCCGGCGCCCTGCTTGTGGACCGATTGCGTGGAGAACAGCCCGGGCATATCAGCCCTGAGGTCCTTCAGCCGCATCGGGCTATGGCCCTCGAAGAGCGGGTGGAAGGCGTTGTAGCCGATCCAAGCCTCGTCCCAGAGCACGTAGTCGCAGAGATGGCCGAGCTTCTCCATCACCTGGGCGACATTGTAGATCGTGCCGTCATAGGTCGCGAGCTGGATGCAGGCCAGACGGAACGGCCTTTCCGCCTCCGCACGGCTCTTGTCGGCGACGAGTGGGTGCTCCTCTATCTTTTGCCGCAGCCAGCTTTCGTCCCAAGCCGACCAGTCGACCGCGCCGATCATGCCGAAGGAATTGCGGGCGGTCGGCAGATAGATCGGGATGGCGCCGGCCTGCACGAGAGCACCCTGATGCAGGGATTTGTGATTGTTGCGGTCGAAGAGCACCAGATCGCCGCTGTGCAGTACCGCATTGGCGACGACCTTATTGGAGGTGCTCGTGCCGTTCAGGATGAAATAGGTGCGGTCCGCGCCGAAGATGCGCGCCGCCTGCTTCTGGGCTTCGACGGCGGGGCCTTCATGGATCAGGAGGTCGCCAAGATCGACATCTGCGTTGCAGAGATCGTTGCGAAAGATGCTCTCGCCGAAATATTTGAAGAAGATCTGTCCGGCCGGCGATTTTCGATAGAACTGGCCGCCCTGATGCCCCGGGCAATCAAAGGCGATATTGGCCTCGCCGTCATAGGCCATCAAGCCGCCGAAGAATGGCGGCAGCAGCGATTTGCCGTAATTCACGGCGCTGGACACGATCTGCTTGGCATAGAAGGTCGGCGTCTGCTGGCCGAGATAGACGAAACCATCCACCTCGCCGGCCATCTCGACGACATCCATATCCGCAATCGTCAGCGTATCGGCCATCGCCCAGATCGGCGTGCGGAAACCGATATCCCTGACGGAACGAAGGAAGCTGCGTGCCGAAACCAGCCGCCCGCCCTCGACCGAGCCGATATAGGCGCCGACGTCAGCATCCTCTGACACGTCGGCCGAATAATCGTCGCGCTGTTCCACCTCGAAGCCCTGGGCGGTGATCTGTGACACCAGTTCCTGCGCCTGGGCATTGTCGCGATCGATGATCGCGACGATCTTCAGCATCTTGTGGAACGGTATTGCGACCGTCGGAGATTTCACGTCGCGCGGGATCATTCTTGCCCCTCCCCTGCAATGCAATCGACGAGGTAGCGGCGACCGCCGTCACCGGGCGCGAAGCGAAGGCCGTGGATATCGGTTTCGAAACCGGGGAATTTTCTGTCGAAGTCACGGGCGTAAAGCAGATAGTCCTGAATGGACTTCGTCGACTGGGTGATCCGTTCGCCCGGCATGATCAGCGGAATGCCAGGCGGATAGGGAACGATCATCACGGCAAGGATGCGATTCATGAGGTCGTCGATCTCGACGCTCTCGATCCGGCCCTTGACCAGCCGGTCATAAGCATCGGCCGGACGCAGTGCCATGTCGGGCAGGACCGTATACATTTCGCGCTGCGCCTTCGGCACGTCGTCCTTGCGATAGATCGCGTGGATCTGCTCGCAGAGATCTTTGAGCCCCATTCCGGCATAGGCTTCCGGATGGGCTGCGGCCAGTGCCGGCAGTGCGCGGGTCAATGGCGCATTGGCGTCATAGAGATCCTTGAAATTCAGCAGTTCGGTGACGAGCGTGCTCCACTTGCCGCGGGTGATACCCATCGAGAACAGCACGAGGAAGGAATAGAGGCCGGTCTTCTCGATCTCGATGCGCCGCGAGGACAGGAACTTGGTGACGACCGCCGCCGGAATGCCGTGATCATCCATCACGCCGCTGGCCGAGAGGCCCGGCGACAGGATGGTGACCTTGATCGGGTCGACCATGACATGGTTTTCGGCAAGGCCGGCAAAACCATGCCAGGCATCATCCGGCTTCAAGACCCAGTCGGCACGGGTGTCGGTCGGCGTCTGCCCGGCAATCGTCGGCTCCCAGACGTCGAACCACCAGGTGTCTTCCGTCTGTTTCCTCACCGCATTCATCGCCCGGCGGAAGCTGATCGCCTCGTCGATCGTCTCCTGGATGAGCGCGCGTCCGGCCGGCTGCTCCATCATGGCGGCCGCGACATCGCAGGAGGCAATGATGCCGTATTGCGGCGAGGTCGAGGTGTGCATCATGAAAGCTTCGTTGAAGCGGGTGATGTCGAGACGTTTGGTCTCGGCATGCTGGATATGGATCATCGACGCCTGCGAAAGGGCGGCCAGCAGCTTGTGCGTCGATTGGGTGGCGAAGGTGATGGCGTTTTGCGACCGCGCAGGCTGATTCGACGAGATCGCGTGGAAGCCATCGTAGAATTCGTGGAAATTGGCGTAGGCGTACCAGGCCTCGTCGAAATGCAGCACCTCGACCGCGTCGCCGAGCGACGCCTTGATCGCGTCGACATTGTAGCAGAGGCCGTCATAGGTCGAGTTGGTGATGACCATCAGCCGGACCTTGCCGCTGGTCTGCCCGGCAAAGGGGCTTGCGGCAATCTTGCCGGCAATCGACTCCGGCGTGAACTGGTCCTTCGAGATCGGACCGATGATACCGAGCCCGTTGCGCGAGGGCGTCAGATAGATGGGCGTCGCGCCCGTCATGATCAGCGAATGCAGGATGGACTTGTGGCAATTGCGGTCGCAGAGCACGAGATCGCCGCGCGCCACCATGCCATGCCAGACGATCTTGTTGGCAGTCGAGGTGCCGCCGACGACAAAAAAGGTCTCATCGGTGCCGAAAATGCGTGCGGCATTGCGCTCCCCCTCGGCGATGGGACCGACATGATCCAGCAGCGAACCGACGCTGCCGACCGATACGGAGATATCGGATCGCAGCGTGTTTTCACCGAAGAACGTGTAGAAGAGCTGGCCCACCGGGCTCTTTCGAAACGCGACGCCGCCGCCATGGCCGGGCGTATGCCACGAATAAGCGCCTTCCAGCGTATAATCCATCAGCGCCTTGAACATCGGCGGCGGCAGCCGCTCGAGATAATTGCGGGCTGCCTGCGCGATGGCGCGCGCCATGAATTCCGCCGAATCCTCGAACAGGCGGAAAAAGGCGTTGGCATGACGCAGCACCGCTGTCGGCACGTCTTCTGCGGTGGTGTCATCGCCGAACAGGAAAATCGGCAGCCGGTCATTTCTCTGCCGCTTTGCGGCGAGCACCTCTCCCAGCACCTGCCAGCGCGTCGTCTTGTCTTCGGTGCCGTCGACGGATACCAGCCAGCAGGACTCTGTATTGAAGACATGCACGAGACGGCGGGCATCCTCATAGGAAACGCCGGAGACGATCCGGAACCCTTCCCTTTCAATTGCGGCGGCGAGATCGCGCATACCGCGTCCGGCTGCGCTCTTGCCGTCAAAATCCTCGTCGATAACGGCTATCGGAAATGCCGTCTGGAATTCCATGCGTTCCTCCAGAACCTGACGTCAAAGGCTACGGCCGCCGTGCAGACCGCGTGGATCTCAGGTTGAAGGATCGTACATGACGGGTCGTGCAGCGTCCTTGATTGCAATCAAGGTGACGCGAAGCATTTCGATGCCGCCGGAGGAACTTGGATTTTGATCAGGCTATTCGGCCCACTCCGCATCGGCGGTGAAGGCGATCGTCAGCCAGCGATTGGCGCTTTCGTCGCCGATCGCGTTCCCGATCTCATCGCGGAGCGCGTCCCATTCCTCCACGGTCTTTGCCGGAAGCCCTTCAGGGACGATGAAATAGAGTTCGATCTGCATCGCGCGGCCGACTCGGGCAACATAGGCTCGGTGCGAGAGGAAGCCGAGCCGGCGAACCGTTTCCGAGGCGACACGATCGACATGCTCCTGGAGGTCGACAGGGGCGATCAGCAGGATCTCGGTGAACGCCCTCCAAACGGTGCCGATCGGAAGCGGGACCATGATGAGGCAGACCAGCGCCAGAACCGCCGGGTCCATATAGCTGGCAAGCCAGGCAGCCGGCGTCGCCTGCACGGCCATGCCGATCAGGAATGCAATGAGCAGGGCAAGCGCAATGCCGCCCGACATGATCCAGGCCTTGATGTCCAGCGAGATGAAATCGGATTTGATGCGGGCGTTCAGCCTGACGCCGAGAAAGGCCATGGCGGCGCAAACAAGCAGGGTCGCCGCAGAATAGGCGATCGCCATGCCGAAGCGCAGTTCGTGACCGCCGTTCAAGATGCTGATGATCGCGCTGATCAGCGCATAGATGCCAACTGTCATCAACAGGCAGCCGTTGAGCATCAGCACGATGGGCTCGAGATGCCAGAAACCCATGGTGAAGCGGTTCCGGATTCTGCCGGACCGAGCGTCGCTCTGCGTCGATTTCAGGATCAGGCTCGAAACCCAGAGCGCAAGTCCGGTCATCGCCGCATCGGCCAGCGAATAGACGCCGTCGAAGGCGATCGAGAAAGAGCCGGAAAGAATGCCGAAGACGACCCCGAGCGTTGCCACCACGACGGTCGCCGCGATCGATATCCGGAGAAACCCCTGCTCGCTCAGCATCGTCGACCCCGCCTCCGCTTCGGCCCGTCATGCGACATGCTTTAGCAGCTTTATCCCGATGACGAAGGTAGTCTAGGCCAGCCCGGCGGACTACGCATTGATCCGGATTGCGGCAGCCGGTTTTTGCAACGACAATTGCGGTTTGATGGCGGTCCGCAGAGACATTGGCTCCGGGCAGCCGTCTCTCGGGGGAAGCTCATGACGACGTCGCCAAATGGCAAGAGCCTCGGACTTGCTGCCTGCACCGCCATCGTGGTCGGCAATATGGTGGGATCGGGCTTTTATCTTTCACCGGCCGCGGTCGCGCCCTATGGCAACCTTGCGATTGTCGTCTGGATCGTCATGGGCGCCGGCGCGATTTGCCTGGGTCTGACCTTCGCGCGCCTGGCGAGCCTCGTGCCCGCTGTCGGCGGCCCCTATGCCTATACCAGGCTCGCCTATGGCGATTTCGCCGGCTTTCTGATCGCCTGGGGCTACTGGATATCAATATGGACATCGCTGCCCGTCATCGCGATTGCCTTTGCCGGCGTGATGGTCGATCTCTTCCCTGCCCTCGCCAATCGCTTCGCCGCGACCGTGCTGACGCTCGGCGTGATCTGGGCGGTCGTGCTCGTCAATCTTCGCGGTGTTCACGCGGCGGGTGTCTTCGCGCAGGTGACGACCTACGCCAAGTTGCTGCCTTTCGGCGCCGTTGCCATTATCGGCCTTCTCTACATCGATCCGTCGCATTTCGCCGAATTCAATCCAAGCGGTCAGCCGCTGCTGCAGTCCTTTGCGACACTGGCGCCTCTCACCATGTTTGCCTATCTGGGGCTGGAATCGGCTACGGTTCCGGCCGGCGACGTGGAGAATGCGGAGCGGACAATCCCACGATCGACCGTGCTCGGTATCTCCATCGCCGCTGCCCTTTATGTGTTCGGCACGATCGTGGTGATGGGCCTCGTGCCGCGTGAACAGCTCGTTAAGTCGGTTGCGCCATTTTCCCAGGCGGCAGGGATCATGTGGGGACGCCCCGGCGAGTTGGCGATCTCGCTTGCAGTCCTCGTGTCCTCCATTGGCGCGCTCAACGGCTGGACCTTGCTGATGGGGCAGGTTCCGATGGCTGCCGCCCGCGACGGGCTATTTCCGCCGCTTTTTGCCCGGCTTTCCCCGCGGGGCGTGCCGGCATGGGGCATGACCATCTCGGCCTTGTTCGCAACGCTCCTCGTGCTCGTCCAGGCGCTCGGCTCCGAAGGCTTTGCCGCCGTCTATCGGCTGATGGTCGGGCTCAGCACCATGGCCGCCGTCGTTCCCTATGCTTTCTGCGCGCTTGCCAGAAGCCTCATTGCGGGCGTGTCTGATGGGCGGATGCCGCGGGTCAGCGCGATCGAGCTTATCGCGTTCGTCTTTGCGATCTTCACCCTTTACGGCTCCGGCGCCGAACCGGTGCTCTACGGCCTCGTGCTGTTGATGCTCGGCATCCCAGTCTATGTCTGGCAAAGACGCAATGCGGCCGGCGCGACGGACAAGGAGACGGCAGCGAGCGCCGTAACGCAACCGCTCCCGTCTCAGGACAAGTTTGCCTGACGGACCACGCCGTCAGGCGTGCCAGCTCAAGGTGTCAAAACGCTCGCTGATGATCGTCCCACGGTCGCCGCGAACCATCCCGGCAATATCGGCAAGGGTGCCAATTGCGGCCGTCTTGCCGTTTGCCCGTGCAAAATGGCAGGCAGCATCGACCTTCGGTCCCATCGAGCCGGCCGGGAAGGAGAACTGGTCGAGATCGCCGGGACGAGCGCGATGGATCGCCTTTTGGGACGGCTTGCCCCAATCGACACAGACAGCCTCGGCATCCGTTGCCATGATCAAGAGATCGGCATCAAGTTCGCGCGCCAGCAGTTCCGAGCACAGATCCTTGTCGATCACGGCTTCGATGCCGATCAGCTTCCGATCGGCGCCCTTCTCGTACATCGTTGGAATACCGCCGCCGCCAGCGCAGATGACGATGGTGCGCTGCTCCAGAAGCCAGCGGACGGGCCGGATCTCGAAGATGCGCTTCGGCGCCGGCGAGGCGACAACGCGTCGCCATTTTTCGCCGTCCTGCTTGAAGATCCAGCCTTTTTCCCCACGAATCCGATCCGCCTCGCCCTTGTCGTAGACCGGCCCGACGAACTTGGTGGGGTTCTGGAAACCGGGATCTTCGGCGTCGACTTCCACCATGGTGAGAAGTGTCGCTAAGGGCTGCTCGAACGGCAGGAGGTTGCCGAGTTCCTGTTCCAGCATATAGCCGATCATGCCTTCGGTCTCGGCGCCGAGAACATCGAGCGGATAGGCCTCTTCTGGTTTGTAGGCCGCTCCCTGGAGCGCGAGCAGCCCGACCTGCGGACCGTTGCCGTGGGTGACGACGATCTCATGTTCGGCCGCCAGTGGCGCGATCGCCTCAGCGGCGGTGCGCGCATTTCGCCTCTGGGTATCGGCGGTCATCGCTTCCCCGCGCCGGAGAAGCGCATTGCCGCCAAGCGCAATGACCACACGCATGCTAATCTCCCAACGTGGCGACAAGCAGTGCCTTGATCGTATGCAGACGGTTCTCCGCCTGCTCGAAGGCGACATTGGCCTCGGACTCGAACACGTCGTTGGTGACTTCGAGGCCGTTGTCCATGCCGTAATCTTCGGCGATCTGCTTGCCGAGTGTGGTTTCGGTGTCGTGGAACGCCGGCAGGCAATGCATGAATTTGGTCTGCGGATTGCCTGTCGCCTTCATCAAGTCCTGGTTGACCTGGTAGGGCGTGAGCAGCTTGATGCGTTCGCGCCAGACGTCTTTCGGCTCGCCCATCGAAACCCAGACGTCGGTGTGGATGAAATCGACGCCCTTGACGGCCTCGTTGGGATCTTCGGTGACCAGCAGCCGCGCGCCCGAGGCCTGCTGCAAATCCCTGGCGATCTTCATATATTCTTCTGAAGGCCACAGCGACCGCGGGCCGCAGATGCGCACATCCATGCCGAGCAGGCAACCGACGATCAGCAGGGAATGCCCCATATTCGAGCGGGTGTCGCCGACATAGGCATATTTGATCTCAGCGATCGGCTTGTCACTGTGTTCGCGCATGGTCATGACGTCGGCGATCATCTGCGTCGGATGATATTCGTCGGTCAGGCCGTTGTAGACAGGCACCCCGGCGTATTTTGCCAGCGTCTCTACGCCTTTCTGTGCCGAGCCGCGATATTCGATCGCATCATACATGCGCCCCAGCACCCGCGCCGTGTCCTTGAAGGATTCCTTGTGGCCGATCTGTGAGCCGGATGGATCGAGATAGGTCACGTTGGCGCCCTGGTCCGAGCAGGCCACTTCGAAGGCGCATCGCGTTCTCGTCGAGGTTTTCTCGAAGATCAGGCAGATTTCCTTGCCCTTCAGATGCTCCTGCTCGGTGCGGGCATATTTGGCCCGCTTCAGGTCGCGGGCGAGATCGAGGAGATAGCGGAATTCCCGCGGCGTATAGTCCTGCACGGTCAGAAGCGATCGATTGCGCAGATTGAAACTCATGGTCTTGCTCCGTCGTCTGGTTCGTGGATGGAAAGGTCAGTAAGCGGGGTCGCGCCAGATTGGGCATGTCATGCAGTGCCCGCCACCACGCCCACGTCCGAGTTCGGAGCCGCGAATGGTGATGACCTCGATACCTGCCTTGCGCAGCAGCGTATTCGTGTAGGTGTTGCGGTCGTAGGCGACGACGACACCGGGTTCGAGTGCAACGACATTGTTGCCGTCGTCCCATTGTTCGCGTTCGGCCTGATAGGAATTGCCGCCGGTCTCGACGGTTCGCAGCTTCGGCAGATCGAGCGCTTCGGCGACGACATCGAGCATCGGCTTGCTTTCGGGATGGATCTCGAATGTGCCGTCGTCGTCCTTGGGATGCATGCTGTAGCAGCGGATCTGGTCGACCACCTCGGCAAACAGCGTGACGACATCACGGTCGCAGAAGCTGAAAACAGTATCGAGATGCATGGCCGCGCGGCTCTTTGGCATCAGGCAGCCGATCACCCGTTTCGCCGCCTTGCTTCTGAAAAGGGCCTGAGCCACCTGGCCGACGGCCTGATAGGTGGTGCGCTCGCCCATGCCGATCAGCACCGTGCCGTTGCCGATCGGCATGACGTCGCCGCCTTCCATCGAGGCGTTGGCGAATTGATGGTCGGCATCACCCCACCAGATCTGGAAATCGCCGCCCTGGAAGATCGGATGAAACTTGTAGATGGCACGCTGGACCAATGTCTCGGCGCGTCTCGCCGGCCAGAACATCGGATTGCAGGTCACGCCGTTATAAATCCAGCACGAAGGGTCGCGTTGAAACAGCGTGTTGGGGATCGGTGGGATGACGAAATCGCTTTCCGGCAAGGCGCTGAGCATCAATGCCTTGGCCTTGACATCGGGCAGGTCGGCAATCGCGATGCCGCCGATCATGAATGCGGCAAGCTGTGTGGACGGCATTTCGTCGAGCCATGGCCGCATCGCCTCGGCAACCTGCGAGCCAAGCACGTTCGGGGTTATGCGCCGGTCGAGGATGAAATCGCGCGCCTGCTTGTTTGAGAGCGTCTGACCGAGCAGATCGTGGAGCTCGAGAACCTCGACTCCCCTTTCCTGCATCTTCAGGACGAAATCATAGTGGTCCTTCTGGGCCTCATGGACCCAGATAACATCGTCAAAAAGAAGATCATGGCAGTTTGCAGGCGTCAGGCGCTGATGAGCCAAGGATGGTCGGCAGACCATGACGGTTCTCAGCTTTCCGACCTCAGAATGAACACCGAAACCACGCATGTGGTCCTCCTTCCAGCCATCGCCGGCTCTTTGAACAGCGTCAGATTATTTTGGCCGGTCCACTCATGTCATTGATTGCAGACAAGGTGCGGTGCAGCATTTGACTCCGGTGCCGCCCAGCACGTTGAAATGTCGTCGCTCAGTGAAGATCCGACCTATCGTCTTGCCGTATCTGCCATGCGCGCCAATGGGTGGGATGAACGTCCAGCATCTCGCCTGTCAGGGCATTGGCCCATCCCCTTGCCAGGCGCTGGCAGGGAAAAACCAGCGCGTGGATACCATCGCCGTCGATGACGGCGAGTTCGATATCCTCTTCGAATGGAGCTTCGACGACCAACCGCCACTTCACCGAACCCTCCCCGATCGTGCACGAGCGTCGACTGGATACGGGGCTGTTCTTAGGCAGGCCGGTCGCTCGCCCGGCATTGGTTCCCCAGCCGGCGCTTGGTGGGCGGCGGCGCAACGACATCATTGTTCCGCCCTTCCGTTAGAAGATGAGGTCCTGGGCTCCAGCAACACTCATTCAATATAGAAGGTCAGGTTGCCGTTGCGGGCGCGCGTCACCCATTCTATTTGGTTGGGCGTCAGCTTCTTGGCCTTCAGTTGCTGGACGAGCCACGTGTTGGAACGGATAGCCGCCCGGATTTCCTTCACATGTTCTTCGCTACCAGGCGAAGGCATGGAGCCAACTTCAACCGCAGTTCGAAAGCTGACGATTGAAAACCGCTTGTTGTGATAGGTTTTGATGTGCCCCGGCAGGCTTTCGGCCCAGTTCATGCGCCGGTATTCCTTGCGGGTCTGCTGGGCGTCGACAGGCGCCGCAACCAACGCCGCGGTCGCAATGGCGATAGCCAGGGCAATCTTCTTCATCTTCCTGCTCCTCAAGTGGCCGTGTGCCCATTGCCTGCCAGAGTAGCGGAAAAGTGAGCTCGCGGCATTGAGCCGGATCAATGGAGGGAGCCGAACCAAAAACTTAAGGCAGGTCAGGCTTTTCGGTCTGTCACTGGCACGGAGATACCCATAGAGGCTACGCGATACTACACCGACCCCTTTCCCAAAGGTGGTAATCTCAAGTCCTTGTGAGGGGCAAAGAGCCCGTCAAGGGGCTGACCGGCTCAAAGGGCGGAGGAAACCATCGTGTCCATCAAGATGGAGGCGCCGCATGTTGACGAATGCGATCGCATTGACCCGGACGTCGCCGGACGAACCTCGTTCACGGGCGGGATAACAGGGCGCGACCGGCCAGGCGCTTTGCGTGCGGAAGATGGCGAGCCGTCGATAGACTGGATCCGGCAATTCTATCAACACCTGCCGGACGCGGTGTTCTTCATCACCGACTGCCACCGAATTTCGGCCTGCAACGGGGCCGCTGTGGCGTTGTTCGGTTATGAGGAAGACGAATTGCTTGGTCAGAGGATCGACCTTGTCTGGTATCCGACGCCGGATGTTCCGTTGAAGGGACGCTGGGCGGACAGGGGAGTGGTGCGGGCCGGTGTGGCGATGACCAGGAGCGGCGTCCAATTTCCGACCGCCATGACGATCATCAGACAGCAAGACGGCAAAGGACACTTCTCCGCGGTGATCTTCGAGGACTTCCGCACCGAGCGCGAGACTTTGCAGCGTGTTCAGGAGCTTCAGCGTGAGCTTGCCCGTATCGCCCGAATAGTTGGGCTCGGGGAAATGACATCGACGCTGGCCCACGAACTTGCCCAGCCGCTGACGTCGATCGCCGCATACGCGCAAGGTTGCGCGCGGCTTGTGACGAAGGATCGTCATGGCCACGGCGAAGAACTCCGTGAAGCCTTGTCCGAGATTACGCAGCACGCCCTGTGGGCGGGAAAGATCGTGCAGAACATCAGGGAATTCGCCAAGCGCGGCGCCGACGAGAGAAAGATTGAAGCGATGCACGCGCTCATCCATGAGGCGACGGCTTTCGCGCTTGCCGGATCCCAGCGAAACGGCCTTCGCGCCGATTTTCAGCTCGTAGCGGAACGGGACGTCGTGCTTGCCGACCGGGTCCAGATCGTGCAGGTGCTGACGAACCTTGTTCGCAACGCCGTGGAGGCTACCGACGGTATTGCGCAGCCGCATATCACCATCCGAACCGGAACCGACGATTTATCCCGTCTCATTGTCGACGTGTCCGACAATGGCTGCGGAATTGCGGTCGACATCGAAGAGGCGCTGTTTCGTCCTTTCGTGACCAGCAAACCGCGCGGCCTCGGCATGGGCTTGGCGCTGTCCAAGCGCATCATCGAGGCGCATGGGGGCCGCATAAGCGCGCGCAATCGAATGGATGGCGGTTCTATCCTTTCGTTTTCCCTTCCGCTGGTGGAGACAACAACCAATGGCAAACGACCTTACGATCCATCTCGTCGATGATGAGGAGTCGCTCAGGCGATCTTTGACGTTTCTGTTGGTGTCGGCAGGTTTCGCGGTTCGGACCCATAGCTCTGCCAAAGCCTTTCTGGAACTGTTGCCGCTTTCGGGACGAAGCTGCCTCGTGACGGACCTGCGCATGCCCGAAATTGATGGCATCGAGCTGCTCCAGCGCCTGCGCCGTTTGAGACTGAACGTTCCGGTCATTGTCATTACCGGTCAGGGCGATATCGCCGCCGCCGTCCGGGCAATGAAGGCCGGCGCGTCGGATTTCCTTGAAAAGCCCGTCAGAGAAGAGGCACTGATAGCCGCGATCAACGCGGCGGTGGGACAGAAGCGCCCCGGCGGGGCCGTCGCTGATTCTGAGAGCGTTGCAGCACGGCTTCGCCAGCTCACGCAGCGCGAACACCAGGTTCTGGCCGGCGTTCTTGATGGCTTGCAGAACAAGATGATCGCCTATCAGCTTGGTATCAGCGCACGCACGGTCGAAGTCCACCGCGCCAATGTGATGGCGAAAATGGGCGCCCGCAATCTGGCGGAACTCATGCGGATGGCCATCACCCTCGATACGGCAGCGCAGCCTGTCGAAACCGCCAGGGCCCTGCCCGACCACGGTGCTTGGACGCCTGCCCGATAGGCCCGGGACCGCGCCAAAGAGCTGCCGGTGATCGGGCTTCCGTAGCGATACTTAAGGGGTTTCTCGAATATCAGAGCAGACGGCGATTGGTTATGTTGCCAAGCGGATTGGGGGGCGACGCATATGCTTCAACACCACGCGACCATAAGGCAAACTGCAATTCCGGGCCGCCGACATGGAACAGCTGTCGGAACAACCAGAGATCAGTCGATCAAGCTCAAGGCCAACGAGACAATCTACAGCGAAGGCGAACATGCACTTGCGATCTATCAGGTCGAGACCGGTGCGGTGCGGATTTATCGCCTGATGGCCAGCGGACAGCGATATATCCTAACATTCTGCGGCGAGGGCGAATGGTTCGGCCTTGAAACCGGGAATGTTCGAACCGACTTTGCGGAAGCCGTCTGCGAGGCCTCCATCAAGCCCTTTCGGACCAACCAGAACGCAGTCGTGCCTGTCGACCTTCTTCACATCGCGCTGACGAACCTGGCAAAGGCGCAGCACAAGCAGCTCGTCATCACCGAGCAAAGCGCGCTGAAGCGGGTCGCGGCCTTCGTTTGCGAAATGGCCGACCGTCATCCGAAGGATCTGGAATTCGACATGATGATGTCGCGCAGCGATGTGGCCGACTATCTCGGTCTGACCGTCGAAACCGTTGCCCGCTGCTTCACGAAACTCCGCGAAAAAGGCGTCCTTTGCCTGAAAGGCAAGCTGCAGCGCGTCGTTCGCCTTCTGGACCGCGACGCGCTCATCGCGCTGACCATCTGATGCATGACGCCCGGAAGCGTGGACGATTCCGGGATAACGTCCTGGCCACAGCAAAGAAGCCAAAGCGCACCGCTGAATCAAGTTTCATACGGTGCGCTCAGCGGTCATGGATTGAAATCGATCGTGCAAAGGGGGATTGAACAATGAGATGCCTATTCTGCCGGAGATCGAATGCAGCGGTCACAACATGCATTGCGGTCCTGCTGTCGCTGGTGACCTTTCCACTCGCGATCGTTCAGGCGCAGGACGATCCGTTTGAGCAATTTCCCTTGGTCATCCAGTGCAAGTCCAACGAAACCTACCACACTTTCTTCCTGTCGCGCATTTCACAGGATGGCATCGCAACCTATCGGGCATCCGAACGGATCGCCGGCACGATCACCCTCGACGGCAAGGCCAAGGCAACCGGCAGTGAAGGTGGAGGCACATGCGTCGGCAAGACCTTGACCGAGCTTCGCGCCTCCCATCAAGCCTACGATCTGAAACGCTAGGCTATATGGCCCCTTGAGGCTCGACCCGCAGAGGTCGATGCCTGATTGCTGGAACCGGCCGAGACCGCAATCTTGCTGTAAATCATGCAAAGTGAAGCCCCATATCTCACATGTTCCAGCAGCAGGCTCGGCTGCGGCCGAGAAGGAATGACCGATTTGGAGCCGTTAGCGGCCTGGCGGCTTTTGGCTGCCGAGGAACGATAGCTGATGCTCTCCAGTGTTACGCTGGGACCAAGCCACGCACCATACGGAACATCATAGGAAATGACCGGGGTCCATCGGGCAAGCCAACCAGATACCCAGCACGAACATGCTGTTCGATCGAACCGCGGGCGTCGTCAGAAAGTGCCATCAATGTGGTTGTGGCGCTGCCTGGGCCGTCGGTGAACGTAGCCCAATAATCCGCGAAGGACGCATACTCGCAATCCACGACAATGGGAATCTCGGTCACGTCAACGAGGCCGATCTTCCGCCACAGCGTCGCCTGACCATCAGGCCAGAAGAGCTGACGTCCCGCCCGCATGGATCTCAGCGTTGCGAAGTCGGCCTCAAGCACGGCGCCGGTGTTAATGACGAGGTCGAATGCGGGCATGCCACCAAAGAACTGAGTAACGGCGGACGCGACCACGCCGCCTGGACGGGTCACGCGCTTCATCTCGGCAACGACCTGTTCAATTTCCGGGATGACGTCCAGGGCCAGGGTGGAAACTGCCGCATCGAAAGAGTTGGCGTCGAACCGCAGTTGCCGGACATCGCCGTGTTCATATGCGATATTGGGGTGGGATCGTCGACGGCGGGCTCCTTCCAGGTATCCCTCCGATGCGTCAACACCGATCACATGCGCTCCCGCCTCGGCCAGGGCTTTCGACAACACACCCGTCCCACATGCCACATCGAGCACGCGACTGCCCGGAGCAACATTGGCACGGGTGAGAAATGGGCTCGCCAGATGTTCGCTCCAGCGCCCTATGAATGACTCGTAGACGTCGGGATCGGCCCAATTGTATCGCAGTTCTGCGGTTTCCATGGCGCCATCCTCCCTTGATCAAGAATGGACATTACCACGGCCAACCAGGTCGCGCGTATCGCCGTCACGCCGGGCAGTCCAGCGGAAGCTTATTAGCACTTCTCAAGAAAACATGACATAGCGGAAGCCCCTGGAATCACACCGGCCCTTCGTCGGACGGTGTTCCGAGGCATCGCGTGTTTGACTGCCATCACACCCGAAGATCGTGTACTGTGACCAGAAGTCGTAGTCGAGGGATCATCGGACATGGATGAGGAGGGCCTGGCTGAGATCTCAGCCCGGTATGTTCACTTCGCCGATACGGAAGCCCACGGCCGTTCGCCGCTCTACGAGGCGTTGGCTCGTGCGGTTGCTGGAGACCGGGAGACACTCGGCTTCCTATCGACCCTCCCGGACACCAAAAGGCAACCGAACCTTCTGCTTGCGGCGGTGCGTCACCTGTTCGGCACGCCGAAGGGCTGGACCGAGTTTCGTCAGGTGCTCCTGGCCCACCCCGATGCAGTCCGTTCGCTGATGCTCGAGCGGTCGACACAAACCAACGAACCAGGAAGGTGCGCCTCGCTGCTCCCCGTCCTGGCGCGATTGCCGCAGCCGCTGGCGCTCCTCGAGGTCGGAACCTCCGCCGGGCTCTGCCTCATGCCCGACCTCTATGGCTACGACTACGGCCGCAAGGCGATCCGCCCACCCTCGATGGCCTCGGAGCCGCCTGTCTTGCGTTGCTCCGTCAGCGAGACGACCCCGTTGCCGACGGCCGCGCCACACGTCGTCTGGCGAGCGGGGCTGGACCTCAGCCCAATCGATGCTTCGGATGCTGCGCAAGTCGCATGGCTTGAGACACTGGTCTGGCCGGAGCAGACGGAACGGCTTGCCAACCTGCAGGCGGCCGTCAAGATCGCCGCTTCGGTCAAGCCACGGATCGTGAAGGGCGACTTGCGCGGGAGCGAATTCGCCCGGCTCTGCAGCGAAGCCCCAAAGGACGCCACCCTTGTCGTCTTTCACACGGCGGTGCTCGACTATATCTCCGACCCCGCAGATAGGGAGGCTTTCGCCCAACAGGCGATGCGGCTCGCTCCGTATTGGGTATCGAACGAGTTCCCCCGCGCATTCCCGTTCATCGCCACGCGCGCAGGAACAAGCTGGCCACCCGGGCGCTTCCTTCTGTCTGTGAACCGCACTCCTGTCGCCTGGACCGACCCACATGGAGCTTCGCTCGCATGGATCGCGGATGAGGCCTAGGGGACCTCCGGCCTCGTCATTCCAGGCCTTGAGCCTGGAATCCATGGCCAAGGCCGATGATGCCGGCGTGGGTCCTCGGGTCAAGCCCGAGGACGACGGAGGGCGGGTGGACCGGTATCCGCGTATGCGCGCGCTCAAGAAGCGCGCGCTTTTTTCTCCCATCTCAGCGGAAACCGCCGCTCGCGAACAGCCGTTCGCCGGTCAGCCAGCGGGCGTCGTCGGAGGCGAGGAAGACGGCGATGTCGGCGATGTCGTCCGGCTGGCCGATGCGGCCGAGCGGCGTCTGGGCGGCGATGGTCTGTTCGAGCTCAGAGCCGATGACGCCGGCCGTGTGCGTTCCCTCGGTCTCGACCATGCCGGGCAGAATGGCGTTGACGCGGATCTTGCGCGGGGCGAGCTCCTTGGCGAGCACGCTGTTGATGCCCTCGACGGCGCCCTTGGTGCCGGTGTAGACGGCCGAGTTCGGGAGACCCAGGCTGGTGACCACCGAGGAGATGTTGATGACGCTGCCGCCCTCGCCGAGATGCCTGGCCGCCGCCTGGGTGGTCAGGAGAACGCCGAGAACATTGACGTCGAACATGCGGCGGTAGTGTTCCTCGGTCACCTCGCCGATCGGGGCGAATTCATAGACGCCGGAATTGTTGACCAGCACGTCGAGCTTGCCGAATTCCTTGACTGCGGCATCGACCACGCCCTGCGCCTGTTCGGCCTTGGAAACGTCGCCCTGCACCGCGATGGCCTTGCCGCCGGCCGCGTCGATCGCCTCGACCACGGCGTCGGCTCCGGCCTTGCTCGAGGCGTAATTCACCACCACTTGTGCACCTTCGGCCGCCATCGCCTTGGCAATCGCGGCGCCGATGCCCTTGGAGGCTCCCGTGACCACTGCGACCTTCCCTGTGAGCTTAGCCATCTCTCGTTCCTTCTGATCCGGAAGGCCGCCGGAATTGACGGCCTTGTTCCGTAGTTCAGAAATTCGGAACTGTTGATCTCGGTTTCAAGGGGCACTATATAAAATTCATGCGACCGCTCTTTCACCCAGCTCTCGAGGATATCAAGCCCGATGCGATCCTCTATGCGCTGTCGGATCCGGAGCGCGTGGCGATCTTCGCCAAGCTCGCAGGCACCGCCTGCGGCGGCACCTGTTCGGCGCTTGCGGATCTCGGCGACCGCATCATTCCAAAATCGTCGCTGTCGAACCATTTCAAGGTGCTGCGCGAATCCGGCCTGATCCGCAGCGAACGCCAGGGGGTGGAGATGCGCAACCAGACCCGCTGCGCCGAGCTCGACGAGCGCTTCCCCGGGCTGGTCAGGGCGATCCTGACGGCTTACGGACAGCTTCCCGAGCAAATGAAGACGGGTTGACGGCTCTTGGAGCGATAGCAGCTGCCGTTGGTGGCTCGCCTGGGTCCTCGGGTCAAGCCCGAAGGACGACGGAGAGTGTGAGGTGCCCTGCGGTAACAGGGTGAGGTTCGGCAAACCCGATGCAATCACACTTTCTGATCTCGCTGCCAGACTTCGTCATTCACGCTACCCGATGCCTATCCGCTGCGCCGACGGCGCGTTTGGCGAGAACGCCCACCCCACTCTCCGTCATCCCAGGGCTTGACCCCGGGATCCATACTCGACTTGCCGACGCATGTCGGGAAACCAGTTAGTTATAAGGTCTTGGCAGAAACTTATAACTGGAGATCACGGCCAAAAGGAGTTATAAGGCTTTGGCAGATACTTATAACGCGCATGTGAGCGAGCGAGGACTGCACTCAAGCGGGGAACGCCGCTTTGACCCGTGTGGATGGTCGCTGCACTCGAAAAGGACGAGCCGCCAATGATGAAAGAGATCGACATCAGCTATAGGACAATGTTCGCGGAACTGGCGCAGCGGACGTTGGACGGGCAGTTTCTGTCGGACTTTCCATTGGAAGGTTGGTTTGTGACCGTCACCGTGAAAGGGCGCGACTACTGGTATTTCGATCTCCCGACTCCCGAAGGCAAGGACAAGCGAAGCTATGTCGGTCCGCAGAGCGATGACGCGATCACGGCGCGGGTGATGGCCCACAAGGAGATCAAGGATAACGTCCGGGAGCGACGGCGGATGGTCAGCACGCTCCGTCGTGCCGGCCTTCCGGGTCCCGATAATTTTGCGGGCGACATCACCAAAGCCCTCGCGGATGCGGGCTTATTCCGTCTGCGTGCAGTCCTGATCGGGTCGGTGGCATTCAGCACCTATGCAGGCATGCTCGGCGTTCGCCTGCCCTCATCCGCCATGCAGACCGGCGACGCGGACTTCGCGCAGGACTTTGCTATTTCTGCGGGTGTCCAGGACAGCCTGCCTCCGGTTCTTGAGGTCCTCCAGTCGGTCGATCCCGAATTCAGGGCAGTTCCCCATGAGGCAGACAAGGCTAGGGTCGTCGCCTTTCAGAACGCCAAGGGCTATCGGGTGGAATTCCTGACGGGAAACCGCGGATCGGATGACTATACCGGCAAACCCTCCCCCATGCCTGCCCTCGGCGGCGCGTCGGCGGAAAACCTGCGCTTCCTGGACTACCTGATCTACGAGCCCGTCCGCACGGTTCTCCTCTTCCGCGAGGGCGTGAACGTCCTCGTTCCCGCGCCCGAGCGATATGCAGTCCATAAGCTCATCGTGTCGTCCAGAAGGTTCACCGACACTCTGGGACGCGTAAAGGCCGACAAAGACCTCACGCAAGCGTCACTGCTTTTCCAAGCCCTCGTCGAGACACGCCATGAGTCCGAGCTGACAGATGCTTGGGCGGAAGCCTGGGATCGAGGGGATTCATGGAAAGACGGCATTTGCCACGGTCTCCTGAGGCTTCCTCATAAGGGTGTCGAAGCGCTCGGCAAGGCTCTTGGATCGGAGATGCCCGATCTGGAGACGTTGAGAGCCAAAACTCGGCAGAAGTGATGTCGCATGATGCTCGAGCCGCCCGACGATGGACCGCCCTTCCTCCCGACCACGTTATTGTAGCGCCTTATCCAAAATCACGTTTGTCAGCACGAAAGAATAGAAGTCATCGGCTTCCGGCTCGAAGCTTGGGCCGGCCATATCCAGACAAAAGACACCGCCTCCGCTCGATGGCCAGAGGCAATAGCGCCAGGAAGCTCCACAGTCCGCAATTGAAACCGCATCGGCGGGAATGGAATCGCCTTTTGGGCGCGCTCCATAAACCTTGCTATAGCTGGAAGATTGATAAAGCTGAAACGAGGGGTGTCGTTCAACGAAGGATGCGGGCTCGGGCTCGTAGATGTAGAACCCTTTCGTCGTTGAGCCGACGCCGATGACGCGGATGAACTCTAGATATTGCTGAGAAATGGCGGGATAGCGAGCGACGATGCCCGACAGCTTCTCGTTTGAGAGCGGCTCAAGTGAGGAAAGTTCCTTGCTTTGGTCAACTTCGAGCAGTTGTGAGATTTTGTCGATCATAATGCGTCGGGTCCCTCGATTCTGCCGACACTTTGACGCCTTCTGTCCTGCTGCCGTCAAGGTCCGCTGGACCTCGCAGGCTTGAAGTCGTCGAGCGGCTTTCATTTGTAGCGACCGGCTATGACATGCCGGCGCCGCAACGACCCGACGAGGCACGGCAGCAGAAGGCTCGCGCCGGTGCCCGTCTACCGCCCCTCGCCTTACCAATCCGTAAGTTGCCGCCGGGCCGCCCTCTCGGCTAGATCTGGCCGCACCAGGCATGCCGGAGCGGCCGATGCGAATCCTGCTGATCGAGGACGATATCAAGACGTCCGATTATATCGCCAAGGGCTTGTCCGAGGCCGGGCACGTCTGTGACGTCATCAGCGACGGCCGCGACGGGCTGTTTCAGGCGCAGCGCGAGACCTATGACGTCATCGTCGTCGATCGCATGCTGCCGGGCCTCGACGGGCTGGCGATCGTCCGTTCGCTGAGGGCTGCCAGGGTCGGCGCACCGGCGCTGTTCCTGACCTCGATCGGCGGCGTCGACGATCGCGTCGAAGGGCTGGAGGCGGGCAGCGACGATTATCTCACCAAACCTTTCGCCTTCTCCGAGCTTCTGGCGCGCATCCATGCGCTCGGTCGGCGTCCGCCGGTGCAGGAGCAGCGGACGGTCTTGAAGGTTGCCGATCTCGAGCTCGATCTGATCCGCCGCGAGGCCCGCCGCGCCGGCCAGCTGATCGAGCTGCAGCCGCGCGAGTTCACCCTGCTCGAGGTGCTGATGCGCGGCGAAGGCCGGGTGATCACCAGGACGATGCTGCTCGAGCGGGTCTGGGATTTCCACTTCGATCCGAAGACCAGCGTCGTCGAGACCCATATCAGCCGCCTCAGGGCCAAGGTCGACAAGCCGTTCCAGGCCCAGCTTCTGCACACGATCCGCAACACCGGATACAGCCTGCATGCGCCTCGAACAGGATGATTTCAGGCCCATCGGCCTGAAAATCTCAAATCCTGTTCGCAAGTTAAAGAGTAAGAGCATGATGTCGTCCGAAAACCGCGCACACTTTTCGGCATCATGCTCTAGCCTGCGAAGAAGCACGCCGTTCCGCCTGGCCGTTACCTTCGGCGTCCTCTTCGTCGTCGCCTTCATCTTCAGCGGCGCGATCATCTATCACATGCTGCGCGTCGGCCTTGACCGAGACGTCGACCAGTCGCTCACCGAGATGAATTCGCTCATCGCCTCGACCTATGAGCCCGGCGACACCCAGGATCTGATCAACACGCTGAACAATTATGCGAGTTTCCAGTCCACCTCTGACGGGCTCTATTCGCTGACCGATGCCGGCGGGCGCAAGCTCGCCGGCAATTTTGCGGCGCCCCGCATCCCGGACGGCGTCTATACCGTCACCTCGGGCGATGTCGGGCTGAAGGGGCGTGAGCGCTACCGGATGCGGGTGTCGACCATCGGCCCCTACAATCTGGTGGTGGCGGAAAACTTCAACGATGTCGACGAGATGCTGCGGATCGTTCTGGTAAGCTTCGAATGGGCTGCGGCAATCGTCGTGGCGACGGCGATCGGCGGCGGCGTCTTTCTGGCCGTTCGCGCCCAGGCGAGATTGGACGGGGTCGCCAACACCATGAACGACGTTTCTCACGGCGCCCTCGACGCTCGCGTCCCGATCACCGGCCACGGCGACGATCTCGATACGGTGGCGATCCAGATCAACGCGGCACTGGAGCGGCTGCAGAGACTGGTCGAGAGCATGCGGCAGGTGAGCGCCGATATCGCCCACGATCTGAAAACACCGCTCAACAGGCTGCGCCTAACGCTGGATGCCGCCGTGGCTGGAATCAACCGGCAAGCGGATGTTTCGGCTCTGCTTGACGAAGCGAGAAACGAGAGCGACCGGATCGACGCCACCTTCGAGGCGCTGCTGCGCATTTCCCAGATCGAGGCCGGCGCCCGCAAGGAGCGCTTCCAGGCGACCGATATCGACGCCGTGCTGAGCGTCATCTCCGAGGTCTATGTCGATGTCGCCGAAGATGCGGGGCAGTCGTTCCGGATCGCCGAGCGCGCGCCCGCCGTCATCGGGGGCGACCGCGATCTCTTGACGCAGATGATCGCCAACCTGGTGGAGAACGCGATCAACCACTGCCCGCCCGGAACCGGCATCACGCTGTCGCTTCGCCGCCAGGGCGGCCGCGCCATTCTCTCGGTCGCCGACACCGGCCCCGGCATCCCCGCCGAGGAAAGGGACAAGGTCTTCCGCCGCCTCTACCGCATCGACAAGAGCCGCACGACGCCGGGAAGCGGCCTCGGCCTCAGCCTCGTCAGGGCAATCGCCGAGCTGCATTCGGCCGAGATCGCACTGGCGGACAATCATCCCGGCCTTCGCGTTTCGATCGCCTTCCCGCTGATGCCGGAGAAATCCTGAGCCGCCATGCCGCGAGCCGGGCGAAACGGGCGGCAAAACGGCGGATCTCGGCAGCAGCGCGAAAAGACAGCACGCTCCACGGCCGGCGGCGGCCGAGCCGGTAGGCCGAAAGCCCCGCCTGGATCTGCGAGCAGGGATCGGCCCTTTGGCTCACCGGCAGCGGATCGACGAAGCAAGCGCGCAGCCCCTCATCGAACTCCAGGTCGAAGGCGAGATCATAGGGCAGCCGCATCGGCAGCAGCGCCCCGGCAATCCAGCCCGCCGCCTTGCGGTTGACCAGATAGGCGCCCGATCCCTTCTCGCGGGTCAGCGCGATGGCGAGCGAGCGCGAGCCGGTCAGCGGCTCGACCCGGTGCTTGCGACCGGAATTGACCGTCGACAGCCGCAGAATGTCCCAGTGCGCCTGGTGGCGAAGCGCGGCCTCGAGCAGTTCGGCAAAATCGTCGTCTAAGTCGAGATCGTCTTCCAGAATAAGCGCGAATTCCGCCTCACTGGCGAGGAAGCGTCTGGCGCATTCGACGTGGCTGAGATAGCAGCCGATCTCGAAAGGGTTCGGCCGGCGGCCATGCCGACGGAGATAGGATGCTTCATCAAAGTCGGGATGCGGCAGGCTCAGCCCCGCCCCGTCGACCGCCGCCACGCGCTCATAGGCAAGGCCGAAGCCTGCCAGCAGCCGTTCCATCCGAAACCGCCGCAACGGCGCGCGGTCGAGATTGATGAGGTAGGTATTCACCTGCAGGCTGACGGGATGAAGAGCCGGCATAAGGGCGGCAGGTGTGGCGCGCATGTTCATGAGATTTGGCCTCGACTTGGCAATGACGACGCCAAGCCTGCGCTGCAAACCTCACCGGGACTTCGCCCGGACCATACATTTTCGTAAGCTGCGCCATCGCCAGCCGAGGAATGCATCCTTACGGATCGGTATTGTCCCGGCAAAGAGCCGGTAAGAATGCCGCGCTACATCCTCGCGTGCTGCACGCAATGGGTCACTTCCCTTCCCGCGATCATGACGACACCCATCAGGCCTTCGATGACGACGGCGACCCATTGCGTGCCGCGCCTCGCGTCCAAAATACTCCGCCAGCTCGGGAACAACAGGCTTCGCCGATCGTAAGGTTTGTGGGCCGTGCGGAGGTGCTTTAACACAGCCATGCACTTCGATACTCTGTGCGGCCCACTCCAGTCGAAGCCAGGGCGCTCCCGTATGTTTGGAAGCGCCCACGCCATTGCCCAGTCCCGATCGGCATCGCGATGGGAGCGACAGCCCGGAGGCACGTCCGGCGAGAGCACCCGCCGCAACCTCCCTCATCCCAGGCCTTGAGCCTGGGATCCATGCCCGGATTTGGAGATCAGCCTGGATCCTCGGGTCAAGCCCGAGGATGACGGAGAATGGTGAGCTCTGCCGCAATACAGCGCGCGTAGCGAAAGAACCGCATCACCCCTTCGCCCTGCGCAGCGCAATCAACCCCCGGCGAAGCCACAGCAATTGCTGCGGCGGCATCTGGCGCAGGTGTTCGTAATCCATCACCGCGACGTTATAGACGGTGCTGCGCACCTGCGGCCCGTCCTCGCAGCGCAGAAGCACGGCCTGCAGTTCCATCATGCGGTTGCTGGCCTTGCGGGCGCGGTCGGCGAGGCTTTCGGTCACCTCGCCTTCGTGGCCCTTGACGGCGAAGAGCGATTGGGCCCTGGGGCTCGGGGCGGGAATGCCCGTCGTCTTGTGGTAGCGGGCCATGACCTCGGCATAGTCGTCGCCGGCCTGGCGCTGCTCGTCGGTGATCAGCCCGTCGAGGAACATGCGGCCGAGGGTATAACCGGCATAGGGGCTTCTCACGGTCTCGTCGGCTACCGTCCTGCCGAAGCCGTGGATGCGCCGGCGCGCCGCCATCGCCACGCTGATATTCTCCTTCTCGGTTTCGAACGGCTTGATCTTGCCGCAGGGGAAACGCTCGACATTGGCCTTGCGCGGCCGGCCGGCGCCCTTGTTTGCCCGCTGTATCTTCACCTTGGTGGCCTTGCCGCCCATCGGGATCTCCTTCCTATTGAATGATGCCGTTTCGAAGTGCGGCGGCGACCAGGGCAGTCTCCTTGAACACGCCGAGCTTCGCCTTGGCGTTGGCAATGTGGGTGTTGACGGTGATCGGCGAGATGCCGAGGATCGCGCCGATCTCGGCAGCGGTCTTGCCTTGCGCCATCCAGCCGATGATCTCTCGCTCGCGCGGGGTCACGGCCCTCATGGCGCCGGTCCGTCGATCGTCGGCACGCGCGGCATCGTCACCTCGGCGCCCGACAGCGTCACCCGCCGCACCCGGTCTGGATGGCGGATCGGCGCGGGTGCCGCGCTGGTGGCCGCCAGCTGCTTGCGCGCATCCTGCCTGGACGGGAACCGGTCGCGGTTGCGATGCGCCATGTTGATGACGGTGTTCTTCTTCGAGCCGAAGAGTTCGGCGATTTGACGTGCCGAGAACCCCTCCTGCCAGAGCTTCTGCGCCTTGACGATCTTGTCTTCCGTCCAGAACAGATCTCTCATCCCACTGCCTCCTGTGCGTCTCGTGCGGCCCTTGCGATGACCGGGTTGTCGGGAAACATCTCAGCCAGCGCCCGCTTGGCGCTGCGGCTGCCCTTTGCCGCCTGCCTCAGCAGGGCCATCTTTTCGGCCGCGACCTTCGGCTGCGGCTGTTCGGGCTCAGCTTTAACGCGCGGGCGGCTTTGCGCCGTCATCACCGCCTGCTGCTGGCGGGCGATTTCGGCGAAGCTCGCCGAGCTCGGGGCGAAGGCGCGGTTATGGTCCCTGACCTGGCCCGACAGGAACAGCCTGGCGGCGCGCCAGACCGCCTCTGCCGGAATGCCGTCGATGGCGACGAGGTAGGCGCGGAGCTGCATGTCGGGATCAATGCCGGCGGAGGCCGGAAATCCCGAAAGCATCCCCGCTATGATCTTGACCGGAGAGGAAATCTCTTGCGGCATCGACCGTTGTCCTTCTGCCCACGCTTGCATTGATCGGCCCGGCTTGCCTCGCCTTCTCATTGAAATACCAGTCGGATTTGATCGCCCGCCAACCGCGCAGGATCTGCATCTCGGCGGCCTCGACCGGGTTGCCGGTCTTGAGGTACTCCTTGAGCTGGATCCTCGCCGCATAGACCGTGAGCGGCTTCTTCAGGCTGCGGGCGCGATGCTCGATGATCGCCGCCGCCAGCTCCTGCCCCAGCACAGGGCTGAGGATTTCCATGATGTCCTTGCTCATCTCCTGCCTTTCCATGCGATTGCCTTCCCGCTCGCGGCGTGTCGCCGTCGTCAAGCGCGCAGCTTCAGCCGTCCTCGGGCGAAGTTGACCAGGGCGCCCGGCCTTACGGCGCGGCCGGGAAAACGCCGGACCGCGCGGCCGGCATGATCCTGTTGGGCGGTGTCGCCCTTCTCGGCGCTGCGAAGCCGGTGGATCTCGTTTTCCACCGAGGGCACCGACACCCCGAGGATGGCTGATATTTCGATATAATCCCGGCCGGAGCGGAAGAGCTCGAGGGCGTTCATGTCAGTGCCTTGATGCGCCGGGGCGGTGCTCATCACTTGATCCTCATTTTCATTTCGATCCGCAGCCGGCCCTTCCCGCCAAGCGGGCGCCGGCCAGATCGTTCATTTTCAAACTGGTGAAAGAGGCTGGCGTCGCCGAGGGAGCGCGACGACGCCAGCTGCCGATAGCCTTCAGGGAGGAGTGAGGCTGTCGGAATTGGTGATTGGCCGAGAACGGGGCAAGACCGGCGTCTGCCGCATCTCTTCCGGCTCCGTCTGCCGGCCGCAATTCTCGCAATGGCGCTCGATCACCTCGGCGATCGACAGCGCCCTGCCGCAGTGCGGGCAGCCGGTGTAGCGGGCATTGGCGGAACCCGAAAGCCGGGGCCGGCCGTTGATGATATCGGTGCTTGTCATGACAATAAGGGTATATAAAATACCTCGCACGTCAAGCGATTTAGGGCATTACATGTACCTTTTTTTAGGGTATAATTTATATCATGTTGAAAGATCAGGAACAATTCGAGCGCGAAGAACGCGCAAGGCGTCTGGTCATGGCCAGGAAGAACGCGGGCTTTGCCGGGCCGAAGGCGATCGTCGATCGTTTGGGCTGGAACGCCAATGTCTACAAGGCGCACGAGTCGGGCCGGAACGGCTTCGGCATCGCCGACGCGAAGAAATACGCCAAGGCGTTCAAGGTCAATCTCAACTGGCTGCAGTTCGGAACCGGCGACGCGCTCGATCCGGAGGAACGGCCGGTCTCGGTCGCCGACGTGCCAAAGATCTCCTGGGTCAGCGCCGGGCAGCTGACCGAGCAGGCGCCGATCACCGACTTCTCGGAATTCCCGACGGTCGCCGCGCTCGACCTGCCCGACGGCGACTGGATCGCGCTCGAGGTCGAGGGCAATTCGATGAACAAGATCTCGCCGCCGGGCTCGATCATTTTCGTCAACCGCCGTGACAAGCGCCTGGCGCCGAACGCCCTCTATGTCGTCGCCGACGAGACCGGGGCCGCGACCTACAAGCGCTACCGTCCCAACGACAATCCGCCCTTCCAGCCCGCTTCCTACGAGGACGTGCCGCCGCCGGAATTCCAGGGCGCCGTCACCATCGTCGGCCGCGTCCGCCGATCGGTGATCGAAATGTGAGAGTCCAAGCCCTTCAAAAAGATGAACTAATTCCGTGAGATAACTCTCTCTGTTCCCGCAAAGCGCCAACCTCTTCCCAGTTAGATTCAGGATGATCCGCCGCCCTCACCAGCCGGAAGAATTTGGTTCTCTTGCTTTGCTGATCATCGCTTTCAGCGCCGGCGACCCTGCTTTGAGGTGAACCTCTGAATGCCGAAACCGGCTCTGCCCCTCGCTTCCATCGCCATGCGCATAATGCGTGCAGCGATCCTTGCGGGAACGACATGCCTGCAAACACGCGCTTCGAGCGCAGGCGCCAAATCTGAAAGCCGCGCCGCAGAGCAGAGCGGATCAGCGTCGCCGCCCGCGCGCCTGCGATATCCCGATCTCTCTCACTTCCTCTCTCTTCCATCTCTTTCCAGTTCCTGAAGGCTGGTGAGGGAGGGTTCCGGCCAAAGCTTCCCCCTACCCCATGAGCAAAGCCCATGAAGCCGGGAGAGCATTGGCCATGTCCTGAAGGCCGGAGCCGGGATGGGACACGTGCCAGAGGGGCCATTCGCTTCACCCTCGTCCTGATTTTCTGACAGCGCACTTAAGGACTTTCGCTTCCCGCGCCGCTGGGCTTCGTCAGCTCGGGAGTTGCACCCGGTCGCCCAATCACTTGGCTGAGACATACGCCTACGATTCGTACCCCGTCAAGCATTGAGGTATTTTTTATACCTTTCCATGTTGACGATATAGGGTATTCTATATACCTTCTTCAGCGCGCCAATTAGCCGGCGCGAGAGAGGGCAGAGCGATGCAGCATATCCGCGGGATCGAGACCGAGCAGAGCCGGCGGGACGCCCGCTGGAATGGTGCGCGAAGGCTCGACGACTGCGATGCCTATATGGCCAACGAGGCCCAGCGCATGGGCGCCCTCGGCTTTGCCTATCTCGGCCGCCCGGAACATTCGGTCCGCGGCCCGTCATGGCTGCGCGGCGCCACGGCAAGCGTCGAAGCGCATTACCGCTACGCCCGCGAAATCATGGGCATCACCGATGGCGATCAGCTTTATGCCTGAGGGAGAAACGGGGATGTCCGCCGATTGCGTCATTAAAGCCTTTTCCGGCTGCGCCTGCCCGCCGGGTCAGTGCGCCGAGAAGCCCATCATCCCGGCGCCGGTCACCTTCGTCTCGTGGCGGATTCAAGCGTTCACCTGCATCGCCTTCGGCTTCCTGGCCGCGATCCTCTTGGCCGCCTGGATGGAGCCGCAACTCAAGCATCGCGATCTCGATCACCAGGAGCAGGTGTCATGGAAGTAAGCGAATGGTTTTCGACGCGCCACCGGTCAGGAGCTGAACTTGATGTCGCTCGCCCTGGCCGCGGTAATGAACGCCCGCCGCACCTGCTCGGGCTCGGCAACGTCATTGAAGACATCGAGCACCAGCAGCTCGGCAGCCTTGGCCGCCGGCGTCTGCTCGGGCCAATCGTTGAGCAAGGTATTGCCGGCCTGGACGACGTTATAAACGGTCCTGGTCTTGCCATTGATGGTGATCTTCACCGGCTTGAAGCTTCGTCGCCTGCTCATGATGCAGCCCCCACGCGGAACACGCAATTCAACGAACGAGGTTCGGACTCGTTCCGGTTGAAGTGACTATGTCACATCTCGCTGCCGTCAGGCGAATCAACTTGCCTGCAGCCAGACCTGCGAGAGCCGGCAAACCTGGCGACCCGTTTTTCGGTCGACCGCCTGACGTACAGGGACGCCATGCTTGGGGTTTAGCAAACGGCCACCGAATACCAAGAAATTATGAGCCTGAGTTGTGGATAGTTTGCTTCCCTGCAGAATAAAATGCAATCGTACGAATATTCCCTCTATTTATAGCCGCGATAATAGCACTCACGATAGTATTAATCATTGCAATAAATATTGATTTGTGTATAATAATTCCACAGCACCTAGACGCCAATACCTAGGAAACACCCCCTCTCTTGATCCCCGCTTTTTGCGGGGCTTTCTTTATCTCAGCCGTAGTTTGAGAAGCAGGTGGGCTTTTTGTTGTTTTTGGCATGCAAGTCAGGACTTCCGGCAGCAGGCAGCGAGCGCGCTCCTGCCAATTCCCGACCGTGCCGGCGCGTCCCAAGCACCAGCAACAGCGGTTTTTCGACACGATTTGCCAATGGCAGCACATCAACCATTGCGTCTAAGCGTTGCTCGGTAGATGCCGTTACCAGGATAGCATGCTCAAACTATGCAAAATCACCTGCAGCCCCAGAGCAGCCTGGGTAACGCCGAGCACCACTGCCAAAACCTGTAGGGAAGTTCCGATCCATCTGAGGATAGTCTCTGCGAAAATCATTGCCATCCAGTCCAGCGCCAAGATCAGTGCTACGATGGCCGCCACTGTGAGCCCTTCCGTTCGGCGCCCCCCGGCCAACGTGGCGAAGACGATGACAGCGGCTATACCATAAGGCGTCACGATCGTTGGAAACGCCAGCGGTGTGAGAGCCAGCCGCAGATCCGTCTGGCCCAATTCTGTTGGTCGTACCGGGAGGTCAGGAGTCGGCTGCAAGACGGTTCGCAAGGCCACGATGAACAGGATGATGCCACCAGTCATCGCCAGCACCGGCAATGAGATATCCAGATTTTCAAGCATGGTGCGTCCGAGCAGCCCGGCGATCGCCAGTGCCGCCGCCGAGAACAGGATCGCCCTGGCGGCTATTCGTCGCCGAAAGGTGGGCTCATGGCCGCCGACCAGCGCCTTGAACGGCATCAGTATCTTGATCGGACCGAGCATCAAGAAAAGCATGAGGAATATTTTGCGCGCACCGAACTCCACCGCTGGCACATCCGGTCCGAGCGGCGATTGCGCAAAGGATGATGCGGGAAGACAAGCCACCCAAACCATGGCCAGAACAGAAGCCAGGAGGTTCCACCGACCGGCACGACGCAACCAGAGGCCTGCATCTGCAACTTTCCCCCGCAGCCAAGTCATCGTCGGCCCGTCTCCAACCACGAAAGCGCTGGTGCTCGTTGCCCGATGTCGAATAGCCGAACCTCGGGATGTACGAAATAGCGGGCGACGGCGGGGATGATCCTAAGGAACCTGCTTCTGGTTACGACCGCAAGCCGTTCGATCTGTCGATGGTGGCCAGAGACAAATTTCAGATGAGCAGCCACGGCCTCGAAGCTCTTCCACCCGGGAAATGATTCAATGATGATCATCAGCCCGTTGAGTTTTCCATTTGCGTCGAGACAAAGCTCGACCTCTGTCGCGATCCTCTCGAAGTCCGCCTGCTCGAGAGGACCTTGCGGTGTAATGATCAGGATGTTTTTGTCACGCACGGGCTCAACGAGAATCATCTTCGCTCTTGTCCTCAATGCCACTCGATCGCCCCCTCCGCCGGCGGGGAGCAGTCAGACGGTGATGCCGGCCTGTGCGCCGAATGGCGGCTTGCCCCGTGGAAGGCCCCCGGTTCGCACTTTGCGCGATCGCCGATGGTCCCGCCGCAACTGAAAGGCCAAATCGGTTCAGTCGCTGTCATAACCAGCCGCCCGAGAACCCGGCCCGTCTTAGCCCCACAACCAAAGGCGCGCATCGACGCATGATGTTCCATAGCAATCCGGTTCGGTAGTTTTCGATCATCAGAACCACAGGCCCCTGGTCGATCCCGAAATGGTAGGGGCTGACCCAAGATCCGCCGTCGCCGTTCTCCAAAGTATAGGTCTGGTTGAAGGACGGTTTGAAACCGTAGAGCCGCGTCATGCCGAGATTCATGCGTGCGAAGTTTCGGACGGTCGGGATCACGATCTCCGGCGCAAATGGCAATGAAGCAATGACGACCCATGGGCATACGGTTCCATCGTCCGGCCCAAAGGGTGCACCGCGGGCGATGTAGTCGAAGAATTCCCTGTCGATACCGTCGACATTTCGCTTGATCCAACCGGGACCGTCGCTCGCCGTGAAGCCCCAGCAGTGGGCGCCATAGCCTTCAAAGTTCAAAGGGTTGCGGATTGCGTATTCCTGCTGGACAAAAGTCGCATGCCGGCTGTTCTGAAAGTAGTCGCTGTCATGTTCGCGCATGAACTCGTCACGGATGCTGCGGAAGTCGATCCACATATGCGAAAGCTGGTGGGTAAACAGCGGTCCCGAATAGAGCAACTCGCGACCGTAGATATTCCGCCATTCATAGCTCTCGGTGTAGGCGGCATAGAATTCCGGCGGCAACGGATGCGTGGGGGAGCCGAGGCCGAGGATATAGAGGAGCAATCCTTCGTCATAGCCGCGCCAGCGATAGGGAATGAAGCCGCTTTCCGGTCGCCAGCCATGGGTCAGCGTCGCGCCGTGGTCGCAGGCCCAGTTCCAGTCCGCCCGCTCGTAGAGCGCCGCCGCGAGCCGTCTGACCTTCACCTCGTCCTCCGTGTCGCCGTCAAAGTAGGCGGCAACGGTCAGAGCACCGGCAAACAGAAAAGCCGAGTCGATGGTCGACAATTCACACTGCCAGACCCGCCGCCCCGTCTCGATGTCGAGGAAATGGTAGAAGAAGCCCTTGTACCCCGAGGCGTCCGGTTCCGGTCCCTGATGGCAACGCAGCAGGAATTCCAGCCGCCGTCGGGCAATCTTGGCGGCAAACTCCCTGATGACGACGCCGCGCTCCACCACGACCGGAATGGTCGCAAGCGCCATGCCGATGGCGGCGATGCTCGCCGGAGCACCCGCCTGGGTCTTGTCGCGCACCAATCCGTTGTCCGGGTTCGTACATTGGAGATAGTAGAGCAAGGTGGTGAACTGAAGGCGACCGAGATCTTCATCGGTTGGCATCCGGTTCAGTTCGGGATCGGTCGACAAGAGTTCCGACATGGCTAGCCCATCACCAACTGGATCTGATGGTTCTTCCCGTCGTCCTCAAGTGGAACGCTCTGCGCGGTGAGGTCCTCGCCGTCGGCGCTCAGCAGGCGATGACCCCGGCCAGATGCGGGATCCCTCCGCACCTTGATGGAATAGGTCGCCGATCCGAAGCGCAAGTCAGCCTCATAGCCAGGCCAGTGCGAGGGAATGCAGGGTTGGACGGAGAGCTGGTCTCCCTGTCTGCGAATCCCGAGAATGGCTTCCAGACCAACGCGATAAAGCCAGCTGGCCGATCCGGTATACCAGGTCCAGCCTCCGCGGCCGGTATGCGGAAACGCCCCATAGACGTCAGCGCTGACAACGTAGGGTTCGACCATGTATCGCGCAGCGTCTTCGGCGGAGAGGGAATGGTTGATGGGGTTGAGCATGCTCCAGAGCTCAAAGGCCCGATCTGCCTCTCCGAGCATCGCAGTCGCCAGTGCAACCCAGGCCGCCGCATGGGTATACTGGCCACCATTCTCCCGAATTCCGGGAACATACCCCTTTATGTAGCCGGGCTGCAGCGTCCCCTTGTCGAAGGGGGGATGGAAAAGCTGAATCAGCTTGTCTTCGGGCCGAACCAGCCGCTCCCAGACTGCTTGCATGGCATTGGAAGCGCGTCCTGCGTCGGCGACACCGGAGATGACCGCCCAGGCCTGTGGGATGGCGTCGATCTGGCATTCGTCGTTGAGGTGCGAGCCAAGGGGGGTACCATCGTCGAAGTAGGCCCGGCGATACCATGAACCATCCCAAGCCTCAGCCTCCAATGAAGCGCGCAAGGCTTCGGCGCGCTCGAGGCACCATGCCACCCGCTCCTCGTCGCCCCTTGCCGATGCGATGGTGGCAAACGACCTGAGCACGGTGAGGAAGAACCAGCCGTTCCACACGCTCTCGCCTTTGCCCTGCCCGCCGACCTTGTTCATGCCGTCGTTCCAATCGCCCGTTCCTATGAGCGGAAGTCCATGCGCTCCGAGGCGAAGTCCCCGATCCAACGCGCGGCAGCAGTGGTCATAGAGGGTCCCATTTTCCTCAGTGACCCGAGGAACGCCGAAGCTTTCCTCCTGGTCGTCACTCAAGGGCGGCGACGTCACGAAAGAAACCCGCTCGTCAAGGAGCGCGTGGTCCCCGGTCGTTGATACGTAGTGCTGGACGACGTAAGGCAGGAAATAGAGGTCATCGGTCATGCGGGTGCGCACACCGACGCCTGACGGCGGATGCCACCAGTGCTGGACATCTCCTTCCGTGAACTGACGCGCAGCAGCTCGAAGGATGTGGGCGCGTGTTTCGTCGGGTGCGCAATGCACCAGGGCAGCAACATCCTGGAGCTGGTCGCGAAATCCGTACGCGCCTCCGGACTGGTAGAAACCCGTCCGGGCCCAGACGCGGCAAGACAACACCTGATAGATGAGCCAGCGGTTCATCATGAGATCAAAGGCGGCATCGGGCGTTCGCACCGTTACCGAACCGAGCAGTTCGTCCCATTGGCGGGAGACGATCGCCAGCGAGCGTCGGGCGCCAGCCGGCTCGGCATAGTCGCGCGCGAGCCTGCGGACCTCGTCGCGACTGCCAGCCTGCCCAAGGACGAACACCAGTTCGGCGCCTTGGCCGGGGGGAACCGTCATCTCGACCATCAGCGCGGCGCAGGGATCGAGCAGGCAGCCGACGCTGCCGCCGAGACGGGAACCTTCCAGTCCGGCCGGTCGGGAAACGGACCCATTGATGCCGAGAAACTCCCGCCGGTCGCAGGTGAAGGAGCGCCGCGGCGCGCTTGAGGCAATGAAAGCCAGCTTGCCGGAGAAACCACTGTCCCAGAGGTTCCGCGCGACGATGGCGCCGCTCTCGCCGTCAATCTCGCATTCGATCCGTCCGGCTGCGGTCTCGCGCAGCGTACCGAGAACCCATTCGACGAAATAGGTGGCGGTAAGCCTGCGCGCGTCTGTTCCATTGTTGCGGATCGCCAGGTGAACGATCTTGACGGGGTCGGCGTCCGGGACGTGGACCGTCATTTCCTGCCGCAGAGATCCGTGGGTGCTCTCGTAACGGCTGTAACCCTGCCCATGACTGGCGGTCACCGAAGACGAGTGCCCAAGAGGCAGAAGTGTCGGCGTCCAGAACTCCCCGGTCTGCTCATCGCTGAAGTAGACGACTTCGCCTGGAGGGTCCGAAACCGGATCATTGGCCCATGGCGTAAGCCTGTTCAACTGGCTGTTGCCGGCCCAGCTATAGCCGAGGCCGCTTTCGCTCGTCAGGCAGCCGAACGCGGGGTTGGCAATGACGTTGCACCAGGGCATGGGCGTCATGGCCTCTCCATCAGCCGCGATCACATACTCGCGCCCGTCAGGGGTAAAGCCGCCACAACCATTCCAGAAAAGCAGGTCGCCGCGTGCGGCCGCGCGAGGTTTCTCGCCCTCGCCTCGAGACGGCTCCATTGGTTCCCGGGCTTTAGGCATGGTGGCCGCCGGCGTCTCAACCTGACCGGCAAGTGTTCCCTTGCTGCAATAAAGAACGACGCGCGCTGCGGCAGCGAGGGCATCCGCCGATGCGCTTGAAATAGCGGCCGCCGACAGGAGGTGGATGCCTCCGGCCTTGCCGAGCGTCTCCGCCACTTGGCTTCTGTCCACCGCCTCGCCCGCGCCGGCTTCATCGAGGAGCGCAAGGTCGAAGGGAAGTCCGCGGCTGGTGATGAATGCGTGAGCGGCGATAATCTCCTCGACGAGAGACTTCTGGTCCGCCTGGTCCATGCGCAGCAGCAGAATGGGCAGATCTCCGGATATGCCCAGCGACCACAGTCCCTCCGTGGTCAGCCCTTCCTTGACGGGAGCGCCACCATATCGAAGGCCGGGATTCGAAAATGCCAGGCTTCCGGCAAGGCGATTGTAGGCGGCCACCGTGGCCGGCGAGAGCTTTGAGGAAGCAAGTTCAGCGGCATGCCTCTCCTTCGCATCCGACACGGTCTGGACAACCGCATCGATGGTGGCAAAGCGCTCTGCAATGGCTGCCGCGCCCGCTTCGCTATCAGCCGCGCCCGTCACGAATGCGATTGTCTCCGTTCCGGAGGGTTCGAGGCGGACGGTCCTGCGCAAGCTGAAGATGGGGTCGAGTACCGGACCGGTCGTGCCGGTCAGTTTTCCGCCACGCTCGAGCGCGCCGGGATTTGACGGTGTCCTTCCGCGGCCGAGAAACCTGTAGCGGTCCGTGTCGTACCCGACTGCTGGATGGGTGTCGTCGCTTGATGCCGAAACGTGCACCGCCCAGACCGGCTTCTCCGAGCCGCTGCGTGGCCGACGCCTTGCAAACAGTGCGGTGGTTTCAGCGACAAACCAGGTCTCGACGAAGAGCTTTGCAAATGCCGGATGCGCGCTGTCGGCACGCCGGCCATTCAGGCAGATCTCCGAATAGCTCGTCAGCTCGAGTTCCCTTGCCTTCGCCCCCCTGTTGAACAGACGAAGCAGACGCAGTTCGGCGTCATGGTCGGCTGCGACGCAAACTTCCCACGAGATCTCGATGTCCCCTGCCGAACAGCGAAACTCGGCGCGATCCCCTGGAAAGCTGTGCTGGTAGTCGGCATCGGCCCGGCAGACCGGCTGGCGGGCGATGGACCAGACCTTTCCGTCTTCAAGGTCCCTGACGTAGCAGAACTGGCCCCAGCAATCTCGCGTACCGTCCTCCCGCCAGCGCGTCACGTCGAGGCCGAGCCAGGATCCGTAGCCGGAACCGGATTCGGTCAGCAGAACGCTGTATCCACCGTTCGAAAGCAGCGTGATCTCGGGAGGCGCGCCCGCCGGACGCGCCTCACCGACGTCTTCAATTTCGCCGGTCAATCGAGCCATCGGACAAACCCCTCAGTCGAAGCGGGCACCGGCCCATGGCATCTATGCGTTGTCACCCTCAGTGGAAGTGGCCCCCTTCACGCGGACCGTGCTCTCGACGCCCCACTTCCAACCGCTGATCTCAGGCATGTCGTCGCCATGCTTCTCGATATACTGACGGTGCTCGATCAGCTTCTCGCGGATTGCCTGCTTGAAGTAGGCGGCGCGAGCGCCGAGCTGCGGCAGTCGATCGATAACGTCCTCGACAAGGTGGAAGCGATCGAGTTCGTTGAGGACGACCATGTCGAAGGGTGTTGTTGTCGTCCCCTCCTCCTTGTATCCGCGCACGTGCAGATTGCCATGATTGGTGCGCCGGTAGGTCAGCCGGTGGATCAGCCAGGGATATCCATGGAACGCGAAAATGATCGGCTTGTCCTTGGTGAAGAGCGCGTCGAAATCCCGATCGGAAAGTCCGTGCGGGTGCTCGCTCGACGGCTGCAGCTTCATGAGGTTGACGACGTTGATGACGCGCACCTTCAGTTCGGGCAGGTGCTCCCGGATCAACTGCACCGCAGCCAGCGTCTCAAGCGTCGGCACGTCGCCGCAGCACGCCATCACGACGTCCGGCTCGCTGCCCTTGTCGCTGCTGGCCCATTCCCAGATGCCGAGGCCTTCAGCGCAATGCTTGATCGCCTCATCCATCGTCAGCCATTGCGGCGCTGGCTGCTTGCCGGCAACGACGACGTTCACGTAGTCGCGGCTGCGCAGGCAATGGTCAGTGACGGAAAGCAGCGTGTTCGCGTCCGCCGGCAGGTAGACGCGGATCACCTCCGCCTTCTTGTTGACCACATGGTCGATGAAGCCCGGATCCTGGTGGCTGAAGCCGTTGTGGTCCTGGCGCCAGACGTGCGAGCTCAGGAAGTAGTTGAGCGACCCGATCGGCCGCCGCCACGGAATGTGGTTGCAGATCTTCAACCATTTGGCGTGCTGGTTGAACATCGAGTCGATGATGTGAATGAACGCCTCGTAGCAGGAGAAGAAGCCGTGGCGGCCCGTCAGCAGGTAGCCTTCCAGCCAGCCTTGGCACTGATGCTCGCTCAACACTTCCATCACCCGGCCGTCGGGCGAGAGGTGATCGTCCTCGGGATAGATCTCGGCCATGTAGCAGCGATCGGTGACCTCGAGTACGTCCTGCCAGCGGTTGGAATTGTTTTCGTCGGGGCTGAACAGCCGGAAGTTCTTGTTGTTCAGGTTCAGCTTCATGACGTCGCGCAGGAACTTGCCCATGACCCTGGCGGATTCGGCGGTTGTCGCCCCGGCGCTCGTCACCGACACGGCGTAGTCGCGGAAATCGGGCATCTTCAGGTCACGCAGCAGCAGGCCGCCGTTTGCATGCGGGTTGTCGCTCATCCGGCGTTTTCCGGCCGGGGCGAGCGCGGCAATTTCGGCGCGCAGCTTGCCGTCGCCGTCGAAAAGCTCTTCCGGCTTGTACGACTTCATCCACTGCTGAAGGATCTCGATGTGCTCCTGCTTGCCCATCTCGCCCATCGGGACCTGGTGCGACCGCCAGTAGTCCTCGCATTTCTTGCCGTCGATTTCGCCCGGGCAAGTCCAGCCCTTGGGTGTGCGGAAGACGATCATCGGCCAGGCCGGCCGCTTGAGGTTGCCCTTGTCGCGGGCCTCTGACCAGATTCTCTTGATCTCCGCGACAGCGGTATCCATCGCTGCGGCAAGTTGCTGCTGCACCCTGTCTGGCTCACGCCCTCCCACGAAGAGGGGCGCATATCCCATCCCTTCGAAGAACTTCCTCAGTTCTTCCTCGGGAATGCGGGCAAGGAAGCAGGGATTGGCGATCTTGTAGCCATTGAGGTGCAGGATCGGCAGCACGCAGCCGTCGCGGGCAGGATTGAGAAATTTGTTGCCCTGCCATCCCGTCGCCAGCGGGCCGGTTTCCGCCTCCCCATCGCCCACGACGCAGGCGACGATCAGATCCGGGTTGTCGAAGGCAGCACCATAGGCGTGGCTCAGGGCATAGCCCAGTTCTCCACCCTCGTGGATGCTTCCGGGCGTTTCGGGAGCGACGTGGCTCGGAATGCCTCCGGGAAAACTGAACTGTTTGAACAGTCGCTGCATGCCTTCGGCGTCCTGGCCGATATTTGGATAGAACTCGCTGTAAGTACCCTCGAGATAGGCATGCGCGACCAGCGAGGGTCCGCCATGGCCGGGGCCGATGATATAGATCATGTTCAGGTCATCGCGCTTGATCACGCGATTCCAGTGCACATAGAGCATGTTCAGGCCGGGCGAGGTTCCCCAGTGTCCGAGCAGCCGCGGCTTGATGTGCTCGCGTTTCAGAGGCTCCTTGAGCAGCGGATTGTCGAGAAGATAGATCTGCCCGACAGAGAGATAGTTCGACGCCCGCCAGTAGGCGTCCATCAAGCGGAGTTCCTCGGCTCCGAGTGGTGCGGTTGTCGTCTGATTGTCGTTTATTGAAAGAGCGGCATTGGCCATCGTCAGCCTCCTAGCGACTTGTCTTCGCCTCTGCATGCCTGCAGCCGTCACACATGAAGCCCTGCCTCCCCGACAGGTTCCTCAAAGGCACATTGCGCCAAACAAGAGCGCCAGCTTGCAAGGCAACGGCGACGTCTCCACGCAATTCGCAGGCACACAATTCCCGAGACGATTGATCCTGGCCGCGTCAATGCGCCGGAAACCTTGGCTGGCAGCATGGCTGGCGCTTTCATGATCCGCCCCTGCGAAGACCCTACACCCCGGAGGGAACCTGGAACATTAGGAATGGCCACTACGTGTTTTTACCAATCCCGGGCCCGTTCTTCGTCGACTGCTTTTCAGGTTATACTTCTGCAGGCACAAACTTGCGGAGGCGAGCATGAGCCAGCAACCTGTTCCGCTCAAGTTGACGGCCAGAAGATTCGTCCGCGCGGTCAAGATATTCATGACCTCGGATGTCGGCAGGCGAGCCAGGCTCCTTCTCGTCGCCCTGGTCGCCCTTTTTGGCGGCATCAGCGCTCTGAATGTCGTCAACAGCTACGTCGGCCGATACTTCATGACGGCAATCGCCGAAAAGCAAACTGCCGAATTCATCCGTCAGGCGATCCTCTATACTGGCGCATTCGCCGCTTCGACGATCGTTGCGGTCATAGCGCGGCTCGCCGAGGAAAGACTGGCATTGCTCTGGCGAGAGTTCCTCACCCGCCGCGCGATCGGCTTCTATATGAGCGACGGCACCTTCTACCGGGTCGGGGTGCGAGGCAAGCTCTCGCACCCCGACCAGCGAATTGCCGAGGACATCAAGGCCTTCACGATCACCACGCTTTCCTTCGTGCTGATGCTCCTCAACAGCGCGCTGACGATCCTGACCTTTTCCAGCGTGCTGTGGCTGATCAGTCCGCTGCTTTTTATGGCGGCTGTCGTTTACGCGGCCTTCGGATCCTACATGACAATCGTGCTGGGCCGCCCCTTGATCAACCTCAACCATGATCAGCTCGACGGCGAAGCAGCCTTCCGGTCCAGTCTCATCCGCGTGCGGGAGAACGCAGAGTCGATCGTGATCGCGGGAGAAGAGCAACGCCACGCAAACCTGCTGTTGAGACAGTTCGATGCACTCGCGGCGAACTTCAGACGCATCATCGTCGTCAATCGCAACGTCGGCTACTTCACCACCGGCTACAACTGGATGATACAGATCATACCGGTCGTCATCATTGCGCCAGCCTTCTTCCGCGGCGACATGGAATTCGGTGTGATCACCCAGTCGGCCGCAGCGTTTGCGATGCTGGTCGGCGCATTCTCGTTCATTGTCAGACAGTTCAATTCGATCTCGAACTTTGCGACGGTCGTCGCGCGCATCAGTTCGCTTTTGGAAGCAATCGAGGAAGCTGGCGAAGCGTCAACAACAGACGTGGACGTTTACGAAACCGAAGGCAAGCTCGCCTATGAACAGCTTACGCTGACGTCGCCGACACAAGAGATACTGCTGAAGAACCTGTCGATGGTCGTCCCGATCGACACACGATTGATCGTCGCGGGAGAGGGCGAAGCTGCGGGCACGGCGTTGTTCCGGGTCACTGCGGGAATTGGCGCCTGCGGAACCGGACGCGTCCGCCGCCCGCCGCGCGAGCATATGCGCTTCATCGCCCAGCGCTCCTATTTCGCTCCCGGAACGTTGCGCCAGATTTTGGTGCCGACGGAGCGCCCGACGGAAGAGCCGGATGACGAGATCCTTGGCCTGCTCAAGAGGCTCGGTCTTGCCCGCCCCCTGACCTCCACTGACCTCGACGAGGATCAGGACTGGTCGACACTATTGTCACCGCGCGAGCAACAGCTGATTGCGATTGCCAGCGTGCTGATCACGGCTCCATCCTATGTCGTTGTGGAAAAAGCCGACACCATCTTCGGCCACGAGCTTCTGGCCGAAATCCTGAAGCTTCTCGCGGACCGGAAAATCGCATGCATCAACTTCGCGGAAGCGGACGCTCCGCGCGCCGCTTATGATGCCGTTCTCGAATATCATGCGGACGGCTCCTGGAGGTGGATCGACCAAGGAAAACGGCCCTGACGGTCGTGGTGCGCACGCCGCTTTATCAAATTCTCATCCGGCGACCGCGAGCGACCTCCCTTGTGACCAATGACACCGAAGAGTGGTCGGCTCTCCGGAGCCCCTGCGGGGCTTGGGACATCAATGATGCCATCAGGGGAAGCTCAGGTCCAAACCGAGCATCCTGCTAAGGACGAAGGCGACGAGCCCCACGACCAGGAGCGCTAGCACGAAGACTGCGGCCATCGCGACGCCCGTGCGCAGTACCGCTCGCCGATCCCCCTTCTCGCCTTGATCGTAATGCCACTTGATGGCGAAGAACATGGCTATGCCTAACGCGAGAACCTTGAAGGTAACGAAGACTATAGGGACCCAATCCAAACAACGACTCTCCTGTGCATCAGCTAGGCGCCTTATGCTCGCATCTTAGGCAAATGCATATTTCTTATTATGCAATGCTGATATGTAGCAGCAGGTGGCGGCTTGCGGGCCTGTATCGTTGGGTTCAGGAATGACCGCTTAGGGCGACAGCAGACTTCAGCCGCGTGTTTGCTCCCGGCAATTGGATAGTGGTCGATATCCAATGCCGCTCGGCGACCACTCGGTGCCTGAGGTAGCAACCGGCCCCGGCAAAGTACGGCGTAAAATCGCGTGTCCCCATGGAACTATTGCCCTCAGGCCAGCTTTCACAATTATCTCAGGGATGGAGCGAATGACGGCACAATCCCAGAAGGCAGTAGCGCGTCGAAGTGCGCTTGAGCTGCTATTATGTCTCGCTCTCGACCACACGCGTAGCAAACTTCGAGTACGCGGCCGGCAGGAGCGTTTGTATCGACGCATGGCGCGGATACACGGAAGACTGTTGTCAACGATGAACGGATGGCTATTGATGTAAGTGCTGCAAAGGGCTTGCGATGGCTGGCGATCATGGCGGTCTGCGCATGCTGTGCCTGTACGACCACACAAACACCGAACACGTATCGCAGCAAAGGATATGTTTCCGAGAAGGTTTACGGTGTGACGGCGAGCCCGCCACCCGCCCACGGCAGGAATATTCGCAAGGGTGGTGGCCGTTATACCGTCGGCAAGCCCTACGTGGTGAAAGGCAAACTTTACTCACCGAAGGAGGACCCGAGTTACGACAGGAATGGTGTCGCTTCCTGGTACGGCTCAGCGTTTCATGGTCGCTTGACTGCAAATGGCGAAGTTTACGACAGGCATTACCTTTCCGCCGCGCATCCCACCCTCCCTTTGCCCAGCTACGTGAGGGTGACCAATCTTGAAAACGGTTCGTCGCTCATCGTGCGTGTTAACGATCGCGGTCCCTACCATAGGGGCCGCATCATCGACCTTTCCAGCAAGGCAGCAGATTTGCTGGACCTGAAGCACCATGGCACGGCCTATGTTCGGGTCCAGTATGTAGGCCGCGCCCGCTCGGACGGACATGATATGCCTTTTCTTATGGCGTCCTACGTCAGCAAGCGTGATCGCCTCCAGGACATCAAACCAGTGCCTCGGATCACGACCGACGTGACGGTAGCCTCGAACCAGTCGACCGGCGATCATTTCTCGTCGTCACGGGCGAACCCTGCCATCAAGGCGATGAGCGCCTCCTACCAGCCGGGGGTAATCGCCGCGGCGGCGTTTCAGACATTCGGGCAATTCGTGATGTTCCCTGAGATCGGCCCTACCACCTTTGAGCGGACGCCCGAATTCGCTCCATCGATGCCGCGACAAAAATACTGCCTGAACGAGGATAGTGATGGTCGTGAGCGCGGCTCCTGCGAGGTTCAGGCTCTCCCGTTACAGGGTGTCAATCGCAATGTGCGTCTGACGGTGGTTGTGTTGATAAAGCGACGCCGCTCTCGACTCAGAGGCCACCGCCGGCGAGGAATAGCAATGGTTCTTCCCTGGAGTGCGCAAGAAGCCGCCACGAGACATGCCCACCCGCGGCGATCGTGCCAGGATAGCCGCCGATAGCGCCGGGCCCATGATCGCGATCCGCATGCCCCCGTCGACAAAAGCCGTGGCTGTAAAATCAATATAGCAATTCTACCGCCCCAGAGCAGAATCAAATGCTAAGTCCGGGGTGGCTGTCATGATGGCGGATCGCAAGGCATATTAGCAATAAGAAAAAAGCCCGCTTTCGCGGGCTTTTCGGCTGGTCGGAGTGGAGTGATTCGAACACTCGACCCCCACGTCCCGAACGTGGTGCGCTACCAGACTGCGCTACACTCCGTGACCAGCGGCGCTTCTATAGAACAGCCTATCTGGTTGCACAAGCACCAAATTTCAAAAAGCCGAGGGATTTTTTGACGGGTTGATGACAGCGGCCGGAAGAGGCCGCTGCTTGCAAAAAGACACACCGCAAGCAAATCGAACGGAAGTGCAAAAGGGGCAATTTTCTTTTGCCGGGTTCCGCGCTAAAGGGCTCGGCGGGACAGGCGAAACCGTCGCGACGGCGGCTTCGCAGCCATTGCGCTAGAGATCAGGGACGACACGATGAAACTCCGCACCATTACCGCGGCCGGGATTGCCATTGCGCTTGCCGGATGCACGACCTTACCTTCCGCCGGCAATCCGATCGAGGCCCGCTGGGTCGGCAAATCGGCCGGCATCTTCTTTGCCGCCTACGGGCCGCCGATCAGCGATCGCGAGGAAGGTGCGAGCACCATCTATACCTGGCGCGGCGGCTACAAGACCGTGCGCATTCCGGCGAAATATGCCGAGGGCGCCGACGGCAAGCGCGGCAAGCAGATTTCCGCCGCCCGCACCGCCTATCTGCGCTGCCAGGCCGAAATCACCACCAATTCCGACTACACGATCCGCGACATCCGCACCGTCGCCGACATCCCGGGCGTCAACGGCCCGTCCTATTGCGCCGAGTTCCTGGCGCCCGAACAGAAATAACGGACGCTTCGTTCGGCATGTGAGGACAGGCGGCCCCGAGTGCCGCCTGTTTTCGTTTGGGATCCACAAGTTCTGCCTCGAAGCATCCGCATGAATGGCAGTTGGAGATTGTTTCAGGCCAGCGGGTTCGCGCCCGTTGTCACGGAGCGAACGATGAGGTCAGCCTGTGCCGTGTGGCCCCCTTATCCGCGTCGATGGATCTCACCCCTCCGCCGGCCCGTAGAGGCCGAGCTCATCGAGAAGCGCCCGCTGCCGGTCGGCATTTTCGACCAGAAGGCCGGTGTAACGCGCGACGATCCGCGCGCGGTGTGCCGGGTCGGAGACGGCGGACAGCGCGCCGGTGACGGCGGCGATGTTTTCCGAGGTCTGGCGCAGCTCTTCCAGAAGTGCGGCCTTGCCGCCGGCCTCCGCGACCACCTGCTTCGTCACCTTGCCGATGCCGGCCGGCGTGCGGCTGCCGGCCGTGACGTAGCCCTCCGGCAGGTCGCCCTTCAGATTGACGACCGACTTGAAGCGGATGACATCGAAGATCTGGTCGACCGCCTGCTTGGCGCCGCTCACCCGCGAGGGGTGATCGGTGTCGGCGGCCGCATGCGGCAGCAGTTCGAGCTTGGCCCTGTGGCGCTCATCGAGCGGCAGGTAGGGCAGCATCGGGCCGCTCAGCGCGCCGGTCGCGACATCCCGGAAGAGGTCGGCGTCGATCGCCGCATGGGCGATCTTGCCGGACGACAGGGCCGCATCGAGCGCATCGGTATCGACGACCTCGCCGCGGTCGTAATTGACGAGAACAGCGCCGTCCTTCATGGCGGAGAGCACCTTGGCATCGACGGTGCCGGCGTTGGAATATCGGCCGGTCGATGCATCGAGGCGACCGAGGCCGATATGGACGGAAAGCACGTCGGCGCCGCTTGCGGCTTCCACCGGGCTGGCGGCATAGGTAAAGCCCTCGGCCTCGATCCAGCGCTGGTGATGTTCGCGGGCGTAAATCGCCACCTGCATGCCGAAAGCCTTGGCGAGCTTGGCGACTTCACGGCCGATATTGCCGTAGCCGAGAACGGCGAGCTTGCGGCCCTCGAGCTTTGCCGTCGGAAAATCCTTGAGCTGGCGGCCGGTATCGAAATCGCCGCCGGCGACCATCCGGTGCAGCCGGTCGACCGGCAGGTCGGGAACGACCTTCAGGATCGCCTTCATCACCATCTGGGCGGTCGCCCGGCTGTTGATGCCGGGCGTGTTCATCAGGGCCGCAGTGCCGCCCTCGCCATTGCCGCCGCCCCAGGAGGCCGAGCCCATATTGCCGGTGCCGGCGCCGATACGCACGCCGCCGAGCGGAAAGACCGAGGCCTTCGGGATGAAGGTCGCCGCGGCGATCAGCGCGTCGTACTGGCCCTTGTCGGTCTGCGGCAGGATCTCCGCCTCGGTGCTGAGGTTCGGCTGATAGAAGAAATGGATGCGGCCCTTTTCGAGGCTTTCGCGATCACCGAGCGGGCCGAGATGGAAGCTGCCGCCCTTCCCCTCGATATAGGCCTTGACCTCGCTATAATCAGGCTCGCCGTCGGCGCCGAAGCGTAAGCCCACCAGATCGGCGATCAGCACGGTATAAGCGCGGTGCGGATCGTCCTTGCGCACGGCGCCATCGGCCTTGACGGGCGCTTCGAAGGTGACGCCGTTCCTTGCCAGCTCCTCCTCGAGCACGACGATCTTGGCTCTGAGATAGGCGTATTGCAGATTATCAAGCAGCGCGACGACATCGTCCGGTTCGCGGATGCCGCCGACCCAGGCGCGGTAATCGCCCGGCGTGCCGGGGAAGGCGTTGACGTAGCGGGCCGCGTCGAGGCCGGGCTCGTATTCGCCGTTCGGATGGGTGATGCCCTCATAGCCGAGCAGCTGCTTGGAACGGGCGATGATGCGGGCGTGGATGGCGGGATCGGTGATATCAGCGTCCTCGACCTTCAGCAGCGTCACCGCCGCCCCGCGCCGTTCGGCATCGGTGACGGTCAAGGACAGCAGCGGATGCGACTTGACCCATTCGTCGATGACGGCGCGATTGGCGGCGGAGCGGCGGTTGAGCTCGACGACGGAACCGACCCGGGCCTCCGACTGCAGCAGGCCGAAAGTGGTCTCGGCAAAGGCGAGCGCGCTGTAGGTGTTGATGACGCCGCCGAGCATGCGGTCTTCAGCCGCATCGTAGAATGGGCCGGCATCGACGGAGCGCTTGGCCGAAAACGGCTGGCGCGGATCGATCGGCGGGGCGATCTTCAGCTGGCGCGGGATCGCCCAGGCCGGATCCTGCTGGTTCTTCTCGATCAGCGCCAGCGCATGCGGCGTGAAGGAGGCGACGAAATAGCCCGAGATGCCGCCGATCGCCTTCTGGAACGGCATGAACAGGCAGCATTTCGCCATCACGGCGCTGACCAGTTCCGGCTCCCACGGCATGGCGCCGAGCATCGAGGTGGCGTCGAACACCGCATGGCGGTTGGCCGGGTCGCCGTCGAGCCAGCTCAAGAGCTCGCGGATCTCGCCGCTGGTATAGGCGTTCGCCCCCGTCGTCTCGTGGCCGACGCCGACGAAGATCGACACGCCGAGGTCGGCAAGTTCGCCCGCCGTGGGGATCACGCCTTCGGAGGCGGCGAAATGAATGCGGCTCTCGCAGCCCTTTTCGGCGAAACGCTGCATCTCGATCAGCTGTGTCGCCCAGGACTGGCGGAAGAAGCCGGCGGCCTTCGACGGATCGCTCTCCGGCCGCGGCGTATCGACATAGACGCGCTGGGAAGCGTCGTTGCCATTCATCAGGTGCTGGATGCAGACGGTGAAGCCGCTATGGCCGCCACCGAGCCCGACCGCCATGCGGTTGACCTTCGGGAAACCGAAATAGCGATGGATCGCCCGCATCATGTCGGTCAGGATCTTGTCGGCCGGATAGCCGCGATGCATGCTGCGGGAAATCTCGGCCGTGGTGAAGCCGCCGATATCGTTGCCCCGATCGTCGAACTTGCGATAGGTCTTTTCGATCCAGGCGTCGAAGGCGATGCGCCGCAGGCGGCTATCGACTTCATCGGTCGTCGCATCGGTGATCGGCCCGACGCCGAAGAACGGGTTGGACGGCAGCTTCGGCGCGCCCGACGCGGTCTGTCGAAGGGCGCTCAATCGCTGTTCCTGCATCTGCGCGATATCTGTCATGGCCTGCCTGTCTGTTTGCGGAGCTGAAGTTGCCTTCATGGTGAAGCGAGTGCACGGGCAGGACAAGCTCATATGCGCCGAAGGACAGGCGAAACGCGTCATTGGTGGCCAACGTTTCGGTAGCCACCGCCAAGATCACCGACATCTCGCCGGAGGCGAAACGCGCGCGCCGCTTCGGCCTGTTCAACGCGATGTTCTATGCGCTCACCGTGCCGCTCGCTCCGGGTCTCGGATGACGACGCCGGAGCGGGCGCCGGCGAGCTGAACCGCTGCGGCAGGCCTGGTGCGGCCCGGATTCGTCCGGGAGCCGGTCATCGGCGCGTTTGGCGAGAACGCCACCCCACATTCCGTCATCCCAGGGCTTGACCCTGGGATCCACAGCCAGGCGCGCGGCTTCAATTGTTCCCCTTCAGATCATCGCTCTTCTGCAGTGCCAGCCGCATGGATCCCAGGGTCAAGCCCTGGGATGACGGAGGAGAGGTGGTGCCCGGGATGGAGGAGGAGAGGTAGTGCCGGGGACCAAAAGCCTCGTCAGGGCGCGAAGCGAACCGTGAGCGCGGCGCCACAAAGCATCACAGCCGCAACCATCCCCGCACAAAAACGGGCTTGCCGCGCGCCCCGCTCCGGCGTATGTCTTTGCCGTCGCGAAAAGCGACTGCCTCCCTTGATCCGCTCAGTGGCGGAGTAAACAGGTGGACGAATGGGTCGTCCAGGCGGTCGAGCACACGCCGGCCATGCGCTTCAGCCATGGTTCGGCCAGCACTCCCTGAAACCAGCGCCTGACGAGATCAGGCCTCATCGTGAGCCATCGGCCCGCTCTGCGGCCTTTGCTGGCCCCAGGCGCTCGTGCGCTCGCGTCGACCCGGAACGCACCCATGACCAGATCCCTTATCGTCATCTTCACCGCCATTGTCCTCGATGCCGTCGGCATCGGGCTGATTTTCCCCATCCTGCCGTCGCTGCTGCAGGAGATCACCCATGCCGACAACATCGCGCCCACGATCGGCGCGATGACGGCGCTCTACGCGGTGATGCAGTTCATCTTCGCGCCGGTGCTCGGGGCCCTGAGCGACCGGCTCGGTCGCCGGCCGGTGCTGCTGCTTTCGCTTGCCGGTGCAGCCGTCAACTACCTGTTCCTGGCGCTCGCGCCCAACCTGCTGCTGCTCTTCATCGGCCGGGCGGTCGCGGGGCTGACGAGCGCCAACGTCTCGGTGGCCACCGCCTATATCACCGACATCTCGCCGGAGGAAAAACGCGCCCGCCGGTTCGGCCTGTTCAACGCCATGTTCGGCCTCGGCTTCATCATCGGCCCGGTCCTCGGCGGCGTGCTCGGCGATCACTGGCTGCGGCTGCCCTTCATCGCGGCGGCCGCACTCAACGGCGCCAACCTGCTGCTCGCCTGCTTCATCCTGCCGGAATCGCGCCGGGGCAGCCGCGCGAGGATCGACCTTGCCGCGCTCAATCCGCTCCGGCCGCTGCGCTCGGTGCTGGCGGTCAGGAGCCGGCTGCCGGTTGTCATCCTCTTTTTCATCTTCAGCGCCACCGGCGAGGCCTACGGCACCTGCTGGGCGCTCTGGGGCAGCGACGCCTTCCGGTGGAACGGGCTTTGGGTCGGCCTGTCGCTCGGCGCCTTCGGCATCTGCCAGACGCTGGCCCAGGCCCTCCTGCCGGGGCCGGCGGTCAAACTGCTCGGCGAACGCGGGGCAATCCTGACCGGCGTCGCCGGCGCCGCCATCGCACTTTTCGTCATGGCCCTTGCCGAGCGCGGCTGGATGATTTTCGCGATCATGCCGGTCTTCGCGCTCGGCGGCATCGGCGTGCCGGCGCTGCAGTCTCTCGCCACCCGGCAGGTGGATGAAAACAGCCAAGGCCAGTTCCAAGGCGTGCTGGCCTCGGCCGTCAGCCTCGCCTCGATCGCGGCGCCGCTCGGCTTTTCCAGCCTCTATTTCCTCGTCCGGCAGGCATGGCCGGGCGCCATCTGGCTGTCGGTCGTCGCCGTCTATGCGCTCGCCGTGCCGCTGGTTCTCGGTCTCGGGCTGAGGAAGAGGGAAACGGCGCCGGCGAGTTGAACCGCTGCGGCACTGGTCTCGCTGGAATCCCTCCGGGAGCCGGTCATCGGCGTTTGGCGAGGACGCCAACCCCACCCTCCGTCGTCCCAGGGCTTGACCCTGGGATCCACGACCTGGCACGCGGCTTCAATTTCTCTGCGGTGGGTGGCCATTGCTGCTCAGCGCCAGCCTCATGGATCCCAGGGTCAAGCCCTGGGATGACGGAGGAGAGGTGGTGCCGGCACGCACAAGCCGGCGCGGACGAGAGGTGGTGGCGGGATGTATTTGTCCGCCAGCGCGGAGGCGAGGTGGTGCCGCGACGCGTCGGCTCAGCAGCGGTGAGGAAGCTTCGGCAAAGCGACCCCACACAAGCCTCGGCGAAAGCGAGGTCTCACAAGCTGCGCCGGTTCTCAAGCTGCGCCGGCGGTGCGTTTGGCGAGAACGCCAACTCCACACTCCGTCATCCCAGGGCTTGACCCTGGGATCCACAGCCAAGCACGCGGCTTCAATTCCTTCCCTACGAGAAGATGCCAGCGCTCTTCCCGCAGTGCCAGCCGCATGGATCCCAGGGTCAAGCCCTGGGATGACGGAGGAGAGGTGGTGCCGGGATGCATAACGCCGGCGCGGAGGAGAGGTGGTGCCGCGACGCGTCGGCGGCAGCGATGACGCTTCGGCAGACGCGGCGCCACACTAGCTACGGCAAATGCGGCGCCTCACAGGCTGCGCCGGCGGTGCGTTTGGCGAGAATGCCAACTCCACACTCCGTCATCCCAGGGCTTGACCCTGGGATCCACAGCCAAGCACTCTGCCCACATGGCAGGATATGTTTACATCGTCACCAACCAGAAAAACGGCACCCTCTATATCGGCGTGACATCCGATCTGGAGCGCCGCATCTACGAGCATCGCGAAGGACTGACACCGGGCTTTGCCTGGAAATATGGCTGCACCCCGCCTCGTCTGGTACGAGGAGCATTGGGACATCGGCAGCGCCATCCAGCGCGAGAAATCATTGAAACGATGGAACCGGCAATGGAAGATCGACCTGGTCGAGGCGATGAATCCCGAGTGGGATGATCTTTATCTGACGCTGTGGTGATGCCGGCTGCGCCTTCTGTGGTGCTCTGGGCATGGATCCCAGGGTCAAGCCCTGGGATGACGGAGGAGAGGTGGTCGCGAGACAGATCGGCTCACTGCGAGGAGAGGTGGTGCCGGGATGCATAAGCCGCCAGCGCTGAAGAGAGGTGGTGGCGCAGCACATAAGCCCGCCAGCGCGCAGCAGAGGTAGTGCCGGGACGCATCGGCGGCAGCGATGACGCTTCGGCAGACGCGGCGCCACACTAGCTACGGCAAATGCAGCGCCTCACAAACTGCGCCGGCTCTCAAGCTGCACCGGCGGTACGTGTGGCGATAACGCCACCCCCACACTCCATCATCCCAGGGCTTGACCCTGGGATCCACAACCAAGCGCGCGGCTTCAATCGCTTCCCCGCAGCCCATCACCCTCCCCGCAGTGCCAGCCGCGTGGATCCCAGGGTCAAGCCCTGGGATGACGGAGGAGAGGTCGTGCCGGGATGCACAAGCCCGGCGCGCGGCTTCAATCGTTTCCCCGCAGGCCATCACTCTCTTCACCAGTGCCAGCCGCATGGATCCCAGGGTCAACCCTGGGATGACAGAGGAGAGGTGGTGCCGGGATGCACAAGCCCGCCGGCGCGAGGAGAGGCGGTCGCGCGACAGATCGGCTCACTGCGAGGAGAGGCGGCGCCGGGACGCATAAGCCTGGACGGCGCGGAAGAGGATTGATGCCGCGACGCATCGCCGGCAGCGGTGAGGAAGCCATGGCAAAAGCGGCGCACAAGCCTCGGCAAAGCGACGCCGCACGCACCGCCCGCTCTCAAGCTGCACCGTCGGTACGTGTGGCGATAACGCCACCCCAACACTCCGTCATCCCAGGGCTTGACCCTGGGATCCACAGCCAAGCACGAGGCTTCGATTTCTCTGCGGTGGGAGGCCATTGCTGTTCAGCGCCAGCCGCATGGATCCCAGGGTCAAGCCCTGGGATGACGAAGGAGAGGTGGTGCCCGGACGCATAAGCCGACGCGGACGAGGGGTGCGGCTGGGATGCATAAGTGCGCCAACGCGGAAGCGAGGTGGTGCCGCGAAGCATCGCCAGCGGCGGCGATGAAGCGACGGCAAAAGCGGCGCCGCACAGGCTGTGCCGGCGGCGCGTCTGGCGACAGAGGAGAGCTGGCGCCCTCCCCCGCCCAACGCCGGCGCTCACGCCGCCTCTTCCTTCTCCGCCGCCCCCTCCGCCAGCTTGCGGGCGGCGACGAAATCCACCTTGCCGGAGCCCAGCACCGGCACCTTGCCGATGGTGACCTCGGCCGGGACCATCATGTCCATCGCGCCCTTCGACTTGGCGAAGGCGAGGAATTCGGCGCGGGTGGCGGTTTCGGCGTCGGTCAAGAGCACCAGGCGCTCGCCCTTCTTGGGGTCGGGCAGCGAGGAGACGACGGAGAGTGCGGCGGGCCAGAGCTCGGCGGCGAGCGCCTCGATTGCCGCCAGCGACACCATCTCGCCGCCGATCTTGGCGAAGCGCTTGGCGCGGCCGCGGATCTTGACGAAGCCGTCCTCGTCGATGCTGACGATGTCGCCGGTGTCGTGCCAGCCATCGGCGAGCGGCTCGAGCACGCCGGGCTTTTCGGCGCGGAGGTAACCGGCCATGACATTGGCGCCGCGCACATGCAGGCGGCCGCCCTCGTCGATGCCGGGCACCGGCTCGAGCTTCCATTCCATGCCCGGCAGGATTTTGCCGACCGTGCCGGAGCGGTTGTACATCGGCGTATTGATGGAGATCACAGGCGCGGTCTCGGTGACGCCGTAACCTTCGAGGATGCGCAGGCCGAACTTTTCCATATAGGTCTGCCGGGTTGCCGCCTTCACCGGCTCGGCGCCGGCGAAGATATAGCGGATCGAGCGGAAATCATACGGATGCGCCGTTCTGGCATAACCGTTGAGGAAGGTATCGGTGCCGAAGATGATCGTGGCGTTGGAGACATAGATCAGCTCCGGCACGATGCGGTAATGCAGCGGCGACGGATAGAAATAGACCGGCACGCCCGAGATCAGCGGCAGCACGGTGCCGGCCGTCAGCCCGAAGGAATGGAAGACGGGCAGGATGTTGAACACCTTGTCGCCGCTGTGGAAATCGATGCGGGCGGCGGCCTGGGCGGCGTTCGACAGCACGTTGCGGTGGGTCAGCACCACACCCTTCGGCGTGCCCTCGGAGCCCGAGGTGAAGAGGATGACGGCCGGATCGTCGGCCTGGCGTTTGACCAGCGGCCGCGATTTTCTCAGAAGCCCGATGATCTTGTCCTTGAACGAGATTTCGTCTCTGAGATCGTCGAGCCAGACGATCGTCAGCTGCTTTTCCAGCTCCTCGACGACGGGACCGAGCTTGGCCTGGGCGACGAAGGCGCGCGAGGTCAGCACGTGTTTCACCTCGGCCGCCTTGCAGGCCGAGAGGATATTGGCGGCGCCCGCGGTGAAGTTCAGCATCGCCGGCACCTTGCCGGCCGACATGACGCCGAGGATGGTGGCGGCGGCGCCATTGGCATTCGGCAGCATGACGCCGAGGTTCTGTTCCGGGAAACGGGCGCGGAACTTGGCGCCGAGCACGGCCGCCCCGGTCAGGAGCTTGCCATAGGTCAGCCGGCCGGTGACCGGATCCTCGACCGCAGGCTTCTTCATGCCGAATTCGTGGCCGGCGCGGATGACCCGCTCGAGCACGGTCGACGAGGTATCGGCGGTGCGGAAGAGCAGGTTCGACATCACCTGGTAGAGTGCGGCGCCAGCCGCCGTGCGGCGCTTGCGGCCCTTCAGCTCCGTGGGCACTTCGAGCTTGACCGGCTCGAGAATGGTGACCTTGACCTTGGGGAACAGCCGGCGGCGGATCTTGCCGTCGTCGAGATAGGAGAAATAGGTCTTTTCCAGCCCGTCGATCTTGACCGGCACCACCATCGAGCCTGTCTTGTCGGCGACCATGGCGGCGCCGTCATAGACCTTCATCAGCGTGCCGGTCACCGTCAGCCGGCCCTCGGGGAAGATGCCGATCGCATTGCCTTCCTGCGCCACCTTGATCAGCGAGCGTGTCGCCATCGGCTTGGTCGGGTCGAGCGGCAGGAATTTGCACATTTTCAGGAAGGGGCGCACCCACCAGGCCTGGGCGATCTTGTAATCGACGGCGAAGGTCGGCTCCTCCTCGGTGATGGCGAGCGCGAGCGCGCCGTCGAGCAGGCTGACATGGTTCAGCGCAATGATCGGCGCCGGGCCGGCCTTCTTGATATTCTCCAGCCCCTCGACCTCGAGGCGCATGAAGGCGCGGAACAGGATCGAGATGAAATCGCGGAAGGCATTGGTCGGCAGCGTCTTCAGCATCAGCCAGGCGACGCCGAAATTGACGATGCCGAGGCCGATCAGAATCTGCGGAATGGAGGCCCCGAGCGCCTGGATGGCGGCGACCAAACCGAGGCCGACGGTGATGAACAGCGCAGACAGCACATTGGCGGCGCCGATGACGCGGGCGCGGTGATCCTCATGCGCCCATGTCTGCAGGGCGGCGAAGGTCGGCACGGCGATGAAGGCGCCCGAGATCGCCATGCCGGCGAGATCGATGGCGACGCGGATGGTATTTTCGCCGGCGAAGAAATCGAGGATCGTCGTCGCGTGCGAGGTCGAGGTGAGGCCCCAGAGGTTCCAGGCGAGATCGAGGCTGAAGAGGCCGAGCAGCGCCGTGCCGACGGGGGCCGGCAACAGCACGACGCGGCCCGCCGACATCCAGGCGGCAATGCCCGAACCGACGGCGACGGCAATCGCGAACACCGTGAGATAGGCGGGCACGACGAGCTCGGAGCCGCCGAGCAGCTCGGTCACCATGGTCGGCAGGATGGAGAGCGTGAAGGCGCCGACCAGCCAGAACCAGCAGTTCATCAGCGCCGAGCGCCACAGCCGCGTATCCCTACGGATCTCCATGACCAGCGTGTAGCTGGAGCGGATGACGTTGCGGTCGACCTCAAGATCCGGCGCCTTGGAGCCGGTCGGCGGGATCATGCGGGCCGACAGCCAGCAGAGCACCGACAGCCCCATCATCATCGAGCCGAAGAGGACGACATTGTCGCCACTTGAAAAGGCGAGTGCTGCGATGATCGTGCCGCCAAGGATGGCGATGAAGGTGCCGCCCTCGATCCAGGCATTGGCCTTCGGCAGGTCGCGGCGTTCGAGATGATCGGGCAGGATGCCGTATTTGATCGGCCCGAACAGCGCCGAGACGATGCCGAAGCCGAAGAGCGCCGCCATCAGCACAAAAATCGAGGAGAAGGCCAGCCCGACGACGGCAAGGGCCGCTATGCCGATCTCGCAGCGTTTCAGCAGTTCCGCCACCTTGGCCTTGTCGTGCTTGTCGGCGATTTCGCCGCCCAGCGCCGAAAGCAGCAGGAAGGGCACGATGAGGATGACGCCGGCAAGCGTCACCAGCGCCGCGCCCTCGCTCGCCGACATCTTGAAGAGGATGAGGAAGACCAGCGTATTCTTGAGGAAATTGTCGTTGAAGGCGGTCAGGAACTGCGTCCAGAACAGCGGCGCGAATTTCCTCGATGTCATCAGATTGTGTTGCACGGCGAGACCCTCTTTTCGTGGGCAGAGAAGGCCACAGAGTTGTTACGCAAAAGTTGAGTGCGATAACAACTCTGCGATGTGGTTAAGGAAGATCAATCTTCACCGTTACGATTGAATTTGACCAGCAGCTTTTCGGTGCGGGCATCTTCGACCTTGCGGATCAGCTTCTCGGATTCGGCATTGTCGCGCAGCGTCTTGGTAATATTCACCGTCGTCTGCACCAGCATCAATATGCCCATGGCGAGATAGCCCTTCCCCCAGAGATCGAGCGGCATCATGTAGAGGCCGAGCGCCAGCATGAAGGCGGCGGCGCCGAAGGAGAAGTAGGAGAAGCTGACCCAGCTGGCGGAATGTTTCTGGAAACTGTCGTTCATGTCAGTGACCCTTTAATTTTGAGGGGTGAATGGTGGGATGGGGATGTCAGGCGGCCGGCGTAATGCGGCTCTTCAGCCGGGCGAGCACGTCATCGGCCGATGAGGTAAGCGGCGCGCCGCAGCCGGCATTGGCAAGCTTTTCGATGATGCCGGCCGGCCGCGTGGCGCTTTCCATCTCCTTCAGCGCCGCTGCCGTCAGCTCGTTCTGGCTCTGGCGCAGGCGAAGCCGGGCCAGCGTCTCCTCGGCCTCGTCGAGGGTCGCAAGGCCGGGGCCGGCGACTGCGATATCGAGCTTCTGCGCCTCCTGAGTGGCGCGGGCTAGCCGCTCGCCGCGCTGCAGCGCCTGCAGCCGCGCCTCGGCATCCCTGACGATGCCCTTCAGCTTGGCGATACCGGTGGTGAACTGGCTTTGCGCCTGTTCCGACGCGTCGCGCTCGGCCTCGAGAAAGGCGATCGCTTCGGCCGCTTCCCGCGCCAGGCCCTCGTTGCCCTTGGTGAGTGCTGCGGTGGCGCGGGTCTCGAGATCGGCGATGCGGGCAAGGATCGCCTGATGCTGCGCCTTCTCCTGCTCGTTCTGGGCAATGGCGACGGCGACGCTGCGCCGCGCCGACTGGATCGATTGGGCGGCATCGCGGATCTGCTGGGCCAGCAGCGGCACGGCGTGGCGATCGGCGAAGGCCTGCTCGGCATCATGCGCCCTGCCCCGCAGCAATATGGAAATCAGTTTGAACATTTCCTTCCTCCGGTTTATGAACGTTGTTCACGAGATGAGTTATGGCAGAATCATGAACGGCGTTCAAGAATATTTTTGAACGGCGTTCAAAAATTCGGAAGGAAATGGTTAATGGCCGGTCGACGGGAAGAAAAACGTGAGGATTTGAAGGCCCGGCTGATCGAGGCGGCGCGCGAGCGCATCGCCCGCGACGGGCTTGGTAATCTGCGCGCCCGCGACATCACCCAGGATGCCGGCTGCGCGCTCGGCGGCCTCTACACCGTCTTTTCCGACCTCGCCGAGCTCGTTATCCACGTCAACTCTTCGACGCTGAAGGCGCTGGAGGCGCGGCTGACGCTTGACGAGGCCAGGGGCAAGAGCCCGACCGACCGCCTGCGCAACCTCGCCCAGGGCTACCTCGCCTTTGCCGTGGAACACCGCAATCTCTGGAAGGCGCTGTTCGACCACTTCCCCCCCGCCACCAGCCCGACGCCGCAATGGCACCTCGACGAACACCTCTTCCTGATGGACGTGATCGCCGAACCGCTCGCCGAACTGCAACCCGACATGCCCGCCGAAGACCGCGCCATCCGCGCCCGCACGTTGTTCGGCGCGGTGCATGGGGTGGTCAGCATCAGCCTGGAGGGGCGCTTCGTGGGATTGCCGCTGGAACGGCTGGCACGCGAGGTGGACGAGCTGGTGCAGACGATTGCGGCAGGCGCGGAGCGGCGACGGCAGGGGGTGTGAGGTGGTGTTGGGTGGAGTGGCGTAGACTGACGTTGCGGTTTCTTTCGCCGAGCCCACCTCATACTCCGTCATCCCAGGGCTTGACCCGAGGATCCATGCCCGGAGCATTGTGCCGGCCGGCGGCGCATGGAGCGGTATCATCCGACTGACGACATTGCCGTTTTCGCCGAGCCCCACCCTCTCCTCCGTCATCCCAGGGCTTGACCCTGGGATCCACGCCGCGCGCATTGTGCAGGCCGTAGGCGCATGGAGCGGCATCATCTGACTGAGGGCCTTGCGGAACCAGCCGGAGCCTCACCCCACTCTCCGTCATCCCAGGGCTTGACCCTCGGATCCATGCCCCGAGCATTGTGCTCGCCGTGTCAGACGGAGCGGCATCATCCGGCGAACGGCCTCGCGGTTCCGGCCTAAGCCTCACCCCACTCTCCGTCATCCTCGGGCTTGACCCGAGGATCCATGCCGCGCGCATTGTGCTGGCCGTCGGCAGACGGAGCGGCAGGGAGCATCCTGTCCGTGAACGTATGTACTCGAGTGCTGCGTGTGGATCCTCGGGTCAAGCCCGAGGATGACGGAGGAGGTGGGAACCAATCTGCAAAACCGCACCCGCTCGCTGGCGGACTTGTCGACCATCCCACCTTGACCGAAGCACCCCTACCCAGCACTCTGTCCCGCCACCGCTCGCGAAAGGAACCCCCATGAGCCGCATCTTCATCACCGGTTCCACCGATGGCCTCGGTCTCGCCGCCGCCCGCACCCTCATCCGCGAAGGCCACGAGGTCGTGCTCCACGCCCGCTCCCACGAGCGCGCCGCAGCCATCGCCGAGACCTCCGCCGCCGCCCTCGGCCTCGTCATCGGCGATCTCGCCAGCGCCGCGGAAACCCGCTCGATCGCCGAGCAGGTCAACGCCATCGGCCGCATGGACGCCGTCATCCACAATGCCGGCATCTACCTCGAGCGCAGCCGCGGCGACACGCCCGAAGGCCACGCCAAGACGCTGGCGGTCAACACGCTCGCCCCCTATCTCCTCACCGCCTGGATCACGCGGCCCCACCGGCTGATCTATCTCACCAGCGGCATGCACCGCAGCGGCAGCAGCGCGCTTGACGATATCGACTGGAAGAAGCGGCCCTGGAGCGCCAGCCAGGCCTATTCCGAAAGCAAGCTCTACATCGCCACGCTGGCCGCCGCCATCGCCCGCCACTGGCCCGACGTCCTCAGCAACGCGGTCGACCCCGGCTGGGTGCCGACCAAGATGGGCGGCGCCGGCGCGCCTGACGATCTGGAGATGGGGCATCTGACGCAGACGTGGCTGGCGACGAGCGAGGACAAAGCTGCGAAGATGAGCGGCGGGTATTGGTATCACCTGCAGCAGCGGGGGGCGGCGGCGGAGGTGTGTGATGTCGCACTTCAGGAGGAGCTGGTGGAGAAGTTGGTTGAACTCACAGGTGTTCGTCTCTTTGAGCGGCACGGCTGAGGCGTAAGAGCGGCGCCGGCGCTTGAGGAGCCGGAGCGCTGACAGACTTGTCTGGGCAGGCCGCTAGACTACGCCAACGCAGCGATCAAGCTTTCATGGATCTTCGGCCACCCAAGCTTGTTCAGCTCCTCCTGTGGGACCCTGCCGTGTACCACCAGAGCCCTCTGTAGCCGCTCGCTCAGCCAAAGCTGCCCTTGGGGCGAGAGCTCAACTGCTGCCTGTTGGCGATAGGCGTTGTAGGGGTTGGTATTCCCCTCGCCCCGAGCTTGATTTCGCTGTGTCGAGGTAAATGCATCCGGGCCGAGGGTGTCCATCATTTCCTTGAGCGAGATTCCATTCGCCATCGTTCCCGCGATGAATTCTGCATGATGGACTCGTATGTACCGCGACCATGTCTTCTTCCAGGGTCGTTGCGTGATTTCATCTGCCGAGGCATCGTCACGTCCAGGCACGTGTCGCATCCCAGTGGCGCGGCCGAATATGAATATGTCCGTTGGTTCATAGGTCAGCCGGCCTATGAACATCACCGCACCTTCCTTGACTGCTTGAGGTCTCTTAGTGGCTGGGTATGCAAGCGCCCAATGACAAAGCGCACTGTCGATTTCGTCCCGCGTCGAATAGGAGAGTGGAACCCTATTGCTGCCCTCGCCCAGAAACTTCACGAACGCTTGTTCAGCCTGGGGAATTGGACCTGGAACCGGCGGTGCGCCAGATTGAAGAACCCCTGTGGCGTCGGTGCCGTAATCCGCTAACTCCTCGAGGCGAAAACGTGGTCCTCCGCTTGCGAGATGCATTGTGACCGTTTGCTCCCATTCATCCAGTTGCCTTGCCGTCAAATCTCTTCCGGCGCACTCCCAGAGTGCATCGAAATAACGAGTAGATGCGGAAATTATTTCTGCGTCATCAGACACGAGACCGAACTCATGGTTTCTGGTCAGCGCCGCCTCCGTCAAGTTGGCAGATGTCACGATTGTGCGCCTAGAACCGAATACATACACCTTGGCGTGAAGATTCCGAACCCCGCGCACCCTCGCACCAGCGACTAGCAAGCTTCTCAGCGCTGCGATGTCGCTTACTCCGTCCGCGAAGTCCGCAAGACTGAAGCGAGTTATCACACGCACAAGTTGCGGGTTGCGCGACAAGACCCGCCTGATAGCCTTCTGTTTGAGAAACGGAGATATGAGACTGAGATTACGAGGTTCGAGCTGGAGTGCCGTGTTTAGCTCTTCTGCCCATCCTGCATCAACCAGACGCGAAGTCATAGCGCACCACCGGGCTTGTTCATCTGAGATATGGCTGGCGAATAGACATCTAGTTTTTCCTGGCGTAACGGGTTCAGGGAATTAAGCTGATGCTCCGCTCTCGCCGAATGGGCAGTAGCCAATTTGCATGAGGCAATCTCACTTACTTGTCCCGTCGAGCGCCCTGCTCCTGGACCAATGGCGGTGCTTCCACCCAGAAAACGACCTTGTTGCATCCCTACTCCCCCATTCTTAGATGCGCACGCCTAATCCTAGATCCCGCGCACTAGGTTTAACAAGCGCGTGTATCCTGGTCGCCACCTCAACCTTTGTGATTAGGCACAATATTTGACAAAGGCGCAGCGGGAGGCGGCGGCGTTTGGTGACGTCGGATTTCAGGATACGCTGATGAGTTTGGCCGGGTCGATGGGCGTCCTGCTGCTTCCAGAGCGTGGCAAGCAACCAGGTCGCAGCGCTAAACTATGCTGGTAGGTGCGGCGTGGGTGGGCTAAAGGTCGATTACGAGTCTTGCCGTAGAGTCTGCACCCGTTGCAAGGAAATCTGTAGTCGATGGAAGGTCGACTAAGCGCTCTCAGAGCTGCCTAGCGTTCAACCTCGCATGTCAAGCACGGAAGGCACAGACATAGGCCAGCGGTACCGGGTTCACATTCCCTTTCAGGTTACGCCAGATTCGGCTATGGATACGACGTCGTCGAATCCTTTGATGGAATCGTGCATAGTCTTGTGAGGTGAGAAATGGTCGCTGCGTTCGCCGAAAGTCTTAGAACCCATGACTTCTCCGGCTTGCAGCTGGAAGAGATGATCGAAATCATCAAAAGTGAGATTAGAGACGAATATCTTCAAGACCATTCGCATCCCTGGGTCATTGGCTACTCGGGTGGGAAAGACAGCACACTAGTTGTGCATCTGGTATACGAAGTGCTGATGGATTTACCTCGAAGCCAGCGCCGCCGCGAGGTGCATATCGTGTCAAACGATACGCTTGTCGAAAGTCCGCTCGTCATCGGTCACATAAAAGAAAGTTTGGAGCGCATCAGGGATGCAGCATCGGTTTTGCGCCTTCCAGTTGTCACGAGCATTACGACTCCGAATTTAGATCACACGTTTTGGGTGAACCTTATCGGAAGAGGCTATCCGTCCCCCAACCGGACCTTCCGATGGTGCACCGACCGAATGAAGATCCAACCAACAAGCGCATATATAAAATCTCAAATCGAGGAATCCAAAAACGTAATTCTGCTTTTGGGAGTTCGCCGCTCAGAGAGCGCGACCCGCGCGGCAAGTGTCAAACGGTACGACAATGGAGAACGTCTGAACCGCCACAACGATCTTGTTGGCTGTGCGGTCTTTCGACCAATCGTTGAACTTTCGACGGACGACGTTTGGGAGTATCTGGCTGAACATGACGCCCCTTGGGGCGGCAATCATCAAAAGCTCATCCAACTTTATCGCGATGCAAGCGGCGGCGAGTGCCCCATCGTGACGCAGAAGTCCGATGCCCCATCCTGTGGAAGCACATCGTCACGCTTCGGTTGCTGGACATGCACAGTCGTTGACAAAGACAGGAGCCTCGAAGGGTTTGTTGACGCGGGATTTGCCGAGTTTGGCCCTTTACTCGATTTTCGCGACTATCTGGTCGCGATCCGGTCCGATCCAAACAAGCGATCTGCACGCCGACGGAATGGAACAATCACCATTACTGATACTGGAACCTTCATCCCTGGGCCTTTCACGCTTGAGACCAGACACGAAATATTGGACCGGCTAATTGACCTACAGCGAAATCAACCTGTAGATTTAATTTCCGCGGAGGAGATAGACCGGATCCGGCAGATTTGGTCAGACGAAATAACCGCTTCGCCGAAAGGCGAGCGAGCAGTTACCAATACCCTCAAGAAGGTCCGTTAAGTGGCGAAAAATGTTGTAGTTTTGTTGGATAATCCTGAGGGTAAAGCTCTGATTAAGCAGGAGTGCCTAAGCCATAACATTAGTTTTCCGGAATTTTCCGAGCTTGTACAAGCGGAAGTCGACCAAACCGGAAAACAACGGAAACGTGGTCTTTTTGACATGTTCGATGATATTCTCGACAGAATCGAGATTGGGGAATAACAGTGTATTTTAAGAATATTTCCTTGAGAGACTGGAAAGCCTACACTGTTGCAAATTTTGATTTCCCAGCACCTACGCCTGAGAAAAACATCATCCTAGTAGGTGCGCCGAACGGGTTTGGTAAAACTTCTCTTTTCGAGGCTATCGTCCTGGGGCTCTTCGGACGCAGCGGCCTGCCTCTAGTGGCAAGATCGCCGTTTGCGAGCGACGATAAAGAAAGGCTTGCCACATCATATAAAACTTTTCTTGAAAAGGCCTTGCATCGAGGCGCTGTTGAAGCGGGCAGGACATCTTGCTCGGTGAAGATGACGTTCGTTGATGACGACAGCCAAGAGATTGAAATCCACCGCATTTGGTATTTCAGCGATAAGGGCGCCTTTCGCCCTCAGGACGAAGAGGTCCGAGTTTATGAAGGCTCTACGCGCCGACTTATCGGCCCTAGTCCGAATGAAGATGTGGACGAAATCGAATGGTACCGCGACTTCATCGCGAAACGGTTCCTCCCATATTATCTAGCGGCGTTTTTCCTCTTTGATGGAGAGCAGGTTAGCGCTTTTGCTGAGCGTGAGATGGCAGTCCAGGTCCGTTCAGGAATCGAGGGGCTGCTTGGGATACCCGTCCTCCGAGATTTGGCTGCCGACCTACGACAATACGCGAGGGTGAGGCGCAGTGAGGTTAATAACGTTTCAGATAAAACGCTGGAACGCCTAGAGCTGGACATCGATACTGCGCAATTCCAGGTCAACGAAAAAAAGCAGCGTCTTGCAGAACTCGAGCCCGAACACCAGACAATGAAGGAACAGCGTGAGAAACTAACTCGCGAATTAGCGAGTTTCGGCGTCGGATCGCAGGCGCAGTTTCAAGAGCAATTTGAAAGATTGAATAGGTTCGAGCGTGAAATTGAAGAAGGTCGAGCTCAACTAGAGGCCCTTCTCTCTCAGGACATCGCGCTCGCTCTTTCCGGTGCGAAGCTCAGATCTGCGCTGAAAGAAACGCTAGTAGGTGAAATAGCCAGAGAAAAATGGCTTGCTGGCCGCCAGCAAGGGGATGCAAACTTGGACAGGTATCTGTCTGCGGTTGAGGCTGCACTGAACTTAATCCAACCCGATTTAATGCATACTCAAAAATCATCTGTACTTAAAGTTTCTCGAGATGCGTGGGAGACGCTGTGGAATCCTCCCCCCACAAACATTGTCGAAAACGTTCTGCACAAGTATCTCAATGAATTAGACCGAATTCGCGTGAGCGAGCGGCTGGACGAGCTTGATCAGGTCGGAGCACCGGAGATAGTCGACTTGCTCGATAGGATCAGCGCGACTGAAGAGGCACATGGACGTCTTCAACAGGAAATTACAAAAACCGAGGCAATTGCGCCGAACGTCGACAAAAAGCGACTGGAGTTGGGCGCTGTAAATGGTCGGCTTCAAGAATTGGATCAGGAGATTGGCGCGCTGAGGCGTGAGATCGGCGTCACGGATGCTGAGATCACCAAACGAAATACCGAGCTAGCCCGCCTCTCCGGTCAATGGGATCAAGCAAAGCCAAACCTTCGACGGGCGTCTCGAGCGTTGACCGCGGCGTCAATGATAGATGCCATCGTGAGTAAAGCCGTTCCCAGTCAGATTGCGGCTATAGCTACGGCTATGACCGCAGCTCACAAATCGATGGCTCACAAGAAGGATTTGGTGGAAAGGATCGAAATTACAGAGGATTGCGAAGTTAAGCTTCTGAGCGCAGACGGCATCGATCTGAGAAATTTCGACCTATCGGCTGGGGAAAAGCAAATCTTCACTCAGGCGCTTATTTCGGCTGTAGCCTCGGTGTCACAACGTTCTTTTCCAATGGTTATCGATACGCCATTGGGCAGGCTCGACGTCGAGCACCGGAAAGGTGTTCTTCAGCATCTAATTCGCCCTGACCACCAAGTGATACTTCTATCCACAAATACAGAGATCGTTGGCGAGTATCACGAAGTCGTGAGCGATCATGTTCAGAAAGAGTTCTTGATTCAATTTGAGCGGGTTGGCGACATTGGCCAGTCATCTGTTCACGAAGGCTACTTTAGATCCCCGCAGGTGCGCGCATCATGACTTTCACTTTGGTTGAAATTGCCGGTGCAAACTTTCGCACGGACGAAGAGAGCGACGATCTAAACACCGACTTTATGAAGCGTCTCGGCATGAAGAAGCGGTATTTGCCTGCGCGTCTCGCAATCTCACGCTCCCTCGGGGTCCAGTCTAGACCTTCGATGATTGAAGCCGATGCCGACTGGGGTAAATCCATAAAGGGCGACACTTTGTTCGGCACGGGGTCAACCCTATCTTCTTGGCTTGCAATGCTTATCCAGCACTATGGAGACCTCGACTACGACCTTCGCAAGGTAAGCGGTCTCGTCGCCGCGCATTGGAAACGCGGTCTTCATCTCCTTGATAGTGATTGGAAACAAGCCGATGAGGACTTATCCAAATTTGTTCGTCGCTTGGTTGAGCAAGCCGACCTCCCCTTGCTAGCAAGAGCTGGTCTCCGACACGGGTCAGCTTCCACTGACTTCTCCAGCACAGGAGTGATTACCGTACCGGTTGGAGAGATTTCGAAAGAGACATCGTCTGGCAATGAAGTGGACTGGACACTCAATAGCTCCGGTTGCTCACCGCATAGCGCGATCATGGGCGGCGTCGGCTCGGGCAAAACGAGAACTGCCGTCGCAATATTGAAAAGCATTCGAGCGAAGGCAAACGTACCGATCATTGCGTTCGACTTCAAAGGTGACCTTGCGACTGACGACGCGGGAGGCGGATATCACCTTGAGGAATTGTTCGGAGCGACAGTGATCGAACCGCCGCGGACACCGGTGCCCCTTGACGTGCTGGCGCTCAGAAGCCGTGAAAAGATCGAGTTGTCTGAGGCGGCGTCGCGCTTCAGAGAAAGCTTTTCTCGTCTCAAAGGTGCCAGACTTGGTGACAAACAACGAGATGCGGTTTACGAAGCGGCGGTAGGCGCCCTGCAAGAAAGCGCACCGTGCGAACTCGGTGATTTTCTTGAGCAGCTAGTCCAGGTGTATGCCGAACGAGAGATGAAGGACGATGGCGCGATCTCTGCTGCACGAGAGATCTGCCGTTTTCCGCTGTTCACGCCGACGTTGTCGCCGGAGGCTTTTTTTCAGAAGAGCTGGATTATCAAGCTTCCACCAAACGTGGTGGAGGAAAGCCGTAGTATCGTAGTAAACTTAATACTCGACGCTCTGGACCAATATTTGAATAGCTTGCCAGACTCTCCCGTGGGTGCAGATGGGAGCCGTGGATTGCGCATTGTTTGTGTGATCGACGAAGCGCATCGTATTCTCGGCAACAATCTGCCCTCCCTCGCAAACCTGGTAAGAATGAGTCGATCTAAGGGCGGTGCCGTGATGCTTATCTCACAATCGCCTGACGATTTCTCTGGAGAAGACGATGACTTTCTCAGCGAAATGGGTTTGGTGGCAGCGTTTTCAACCAATGCACCGCCCCGAAATGCCACTCGCATTCTTGGTAAGAGCGCGAACCTTGCAACTCTGGCAACCGGCCAAAGCTATGTAAAAAGAAGAGGCGATCAAGCAGCCCGGAAGGTCCAATCCTGGGAATAGGACCGCTTTCAACCCTTTTTCACATAGAAAATGTTGTAATCTTCAAATCGGCTCGTCATTAGCAACTCATATTTCAATTCGTTGCACATGTGCGGAATGTCGATAAGCGCGAGAGGGTCTGTTGTTTTGATTTTAAGAACGTCCCCAACTGATAGCGATTTTAGCACTTTCTTCGCCTTAATTACCGGTATCGGACATTTCTGACCGGATGTATCCAAAAAGGCCGTTTCTATGTAGTGATCCGCCATAATGCCTACCTTGTTGACGCTAAATTTCCTTATGCAATTCTGATCTTGGCCAGTCGAGGGAGTCCGATTGTCATCCCACAGATTTTCCTCTCTTGAACGGTTTGCCATCTACACGGTCCACGGTGGCAGCTGTTATGCTTGCTCTGTGCCGCTCGACCTAAAGACAATGCAAATCGACCACATAATACCTGAGCATCTTCTATCCAAGTCGCTGGAATTGAAAAGCGCGTTGAGAAGTCTAGGGCTGCCAGGCGACTTTCAGATAAATGGGTTTGAAAATTTGCTTCCGAGTTGCAGCGCCTGCAACAATGCAAAGAAGGGCTATAGTTTCAAACCGTCGCCAGTACACCTTGCTTCCCTTGAGAAAGCCACGCGTGGCGCCGAGCGATGCCGGGCACTTGTGGCGAAAGGTGTATCGGACGCGAGACTTGCAAAAGCCCTCAACACTCTCGAAATGGCAGCCGATGAACAAAAGCTGGAACTGCGTGATCTGGAGCCATTGATATTGGTCTTTGCTAGAACGAATCCCGCCGCTTGGGAGGCATTTAGCAAAGTTGTTGATGATGGAATGATGGAATTCGCCATCGGCCTAATGGTTGTCCCAAAACTAAGACTTACTCCAACTTTGACGGTTGAGTTCTATGCTGCTGGGACTGTGAGATTGGTCCGAGGGAACTCGGCGCAGTGATCTACTGCCTAAGCTGCAGGTGTTGAGGGCACAAGGTGAGATTGGCTGGGGCGCCTGGATTCGAACCAGGGGATGGCGGTACCAAAAACCGCTGCCTTACCGCTTGGCTACGCCCCACCAGAGCTTCAGCGGCGAACCGCTTGCTCGGATCGCGCCTGATTAGCAAAGCTCTTTGCCTGTCACAATGACTAAGTTTGCGCCTCAGGCAGATTTATGCGCGCGAAGTGGCGGGCGGCGTGCTAGCATGAGGCGATATTATCAACCTGAGATCATCGTCCCGCATGGAAAGTCCCGTTTTCGACCTTGCTTTCGAGCCGGCCTATGGGCGGGCCGTGCCGGTTGCTCCGGATATCCTGCGCATCACGGCGGAAAATCCCGGACCTTTCACCTTTTTCGGCACCAACAGCTATCTCGTCGGCGCCTCGTCGCTCGCCGTCATCGATCCCGGGCCGGAGGACGAGGCGCATTATCACGCGCTGATGGCGGCGATCGGCGGGCGTCATGTGACGCATATCTTCGTCAGCCATACCCATCGCGATCACTCGCCGCTTGCCCGCCGGCTGCAGGCGGAAACGGGGGCAGTGACGGTGGGGCAAGGGCCGCATCGGCCGGCACGGCGGCTGCGCCACGGCGAGGTCAATCCCTTTGCCGAAAGCGCGGATATGGAGTTCGTGCCGGATATCGCGCTCGGCGATGGTCAGACGATAACGGGCGATGGGTGGGCGCTGACATCGGTGCTGACGCCGGGGCATACGGCCAATCATGCCGCCTTCGCGCTCGAAGGCCGGGAGATCCTGTTTTCCGGCGATCATGTCATGGCCTGGTCGACCTCGATCGTCGCACCCCCGGATGGGGCGATGGCGGATTACATGGCCTCGCTCGACAGGCTGATAGCGCGCGAGGACGGCCTGCTGCTGCCCGGCCATGGCGGGCCGGTCAACGAGCCGAAGACTTTCCTGCCGGCGCTGAAGGCGCATCGGCTCAAGCGCGAGCAGGCGGTGCTGGCGCGGGTCGCGGCTGGCGATCGCGAGATCGCGGAGATGGTGAAGGCGATCTATCGCGATACCGATCCGAAGCTCTATGGCGCGGCGGCCCTTTCCGTGCTCGCCCATATCGAGCATCTCATGGAGCGCGGCGAGATTGCAGCGGATGGGCCGCCTTCGCTTGCCGCGCGCTATTGGCCGGGGTAATGAAAGGCGGAGGGAGATCAGCATGGGCCGCGCCGATTACAGCTATCGCACCGATCCCGCCGTTCCCGCCTTTGCCGATGACCGGCCGCTCATCGTCTTCGATGGCGAATGCGTCTTCTGCTCCGGCTGGGTGAAATTCGCGCTGAAGCACGACAGGCGGCAGCGCTACCGCTTCGTCGCGGCACAGACGCCGCTCGGGCAAGCGCTCTACCGGCATTACGGGCTCGATTGCCGCGATTACGAAACCAATATCCTCATCGAAAAGGGCCACGCCTTCTTCAAGTCCGATGGCTCGATCCGCATGGTGGCCGGGCTCGGCTTTCCCTATTCGCTGGTCAGGTTGTTCCGGCTGCTGCCGCGGCGCGCGGCTGACGCCATCTATGAATTCATCGCCCGCAACCGGCTGAAGATCGCCGGCCGGCAGAGCTGCATGGTGCCGACGCCGGAGCAGCGCGGCCGCTTCATCGCATGAGCGGCGGCACCTTTTCCCTGCTGATCATCGGCGGCTACGGCGCCTTCGGCGGCCGGCTCGCCCGGCTGCTCGGCGAGGAGCCCAGGCTCAGGCTGCTGATCGCCGGCCGTTCGCTCGAAAAGGCCGATGATTTCGTCTTCGATATGCGATCGCCGAAGGGCGGCGCCGGGCGCCTCGGCGGCAACGATCTCGGCGCCTGGCTGCAGGCGGTGGTGTTCGATCGTGACGGCGATCTCCGGGAGCAGCTGACGCGGCTGAGGCCCGATCTCGTCGTCGATGCCTCCGGGCCGTTCCAGAGCTTCACCGGCGATGGCTATAAGCTGGTGCGGGCCTGCATCGACCTCGGCATCGATTATGCCGATCTCGCCGACAGCACCGGCTTTGTCGCCGGCATCGGTAGGCTGGATGCGCAGGCGAAGGCCAAGGGCATCTTTGTTCTGTCGGGGCTGAGCAGCCTGCCGGCCCTTTCCTTCGCGGCGCTGGAGGCGATGGCGCCGCATTTCTCCCGCATCGAAAGTGTGGCGGCCGGCATTGCCCCCTCGGCGCATGTGAAGATCGGCCTCAATGTCGTCAGGGCGATCGCAAGTTACGCCGGTAAGCCGGTGGCGGTGCTGCGCGAGGGCCGGCCGGCCGAGGGGCGCGGGCTGATCGATGAGATGCGGGTGACGATCGCCCCGCCCTATGTGGCGCCGCTCGCCAGCCGGAAATTCCTGCTGGTCGATGCGCCCGACCTGGCGCTGCTGCCTGATCGTTTTGCCGGCCTGCAATCCACCTTCACCGGCGTCGGCACCGAGCCGCAGGCGCTGCAGCGGCTCTTGAGATTTGCCGCCCGGCTGGTCGAGATCGGGCTGCTGCCGTCGCTCACGCCGTTCGCCCGGGCGCTGCAGGCGGCCAGCCATCGCTTCGCCGCCGGCGCGCATCGCGGCGGCATGTTCGTGCGCCTGGGCGGCGTCGATCATGAGGGGCGGCGGTTGACGGCGGATTGGTCGCTGATTGCCGAAGGTGATGACGGGCCGTTCATTCCGGTTCTCGGCGTCGAGCTGCTGGTGCGCCGGCTGCTCGACGGCCAACGGCCGGAAAGCGGCGCCCGGCCGGCGGCGGGGGAATTGTCCCTTGCGGATTTCGAAGCGGCCTTCAGCCAGTTCTCCATCGCTTCAGGCGTCCGGCTGGATCACCAGGAAGAGGCCCAGCCGCTCTACCGGCGCATTCTCGGCGACGCCTGGGAGAAGCTGCCGCCGGCGCTGGCGGCGATCCATGCGGGCGGCACCCGGCTTGCCTCCGGCCGGGCGCGGATCGAGCGCGGCAGCGGTCTCCTCGCCCGGCTGATCGCCGGCCTCATCGGCTTTCCCGCCGCCGGCGAGGATGTGCCGGTCGCGGTGCGCTTTGTCGCCGAGGGCGAGCGGGAGATCTGGACGCGCAGTTTCGGCAGCAAGACCTTCCGCAGCTGGCAGGCCGCCGGCCCCGGCCGCGACAGCCACCTGCTCGTCGAGGTGTTCGGGCCGTTCCGGGTGCTGCTGGCGCTGGTGCCGGAGGGGCAGAAGCTGCGCCTCATCGTGCGCGGCTGGCGCTTTTGCGGCATTCCGCTGCCGCTGTTCCTGGCGCCGGGCGGCGATACCTACGAGGAGGAGCGCGACGGGCGCTTCCACTTCCACGTCGAGATCGGCGGGCGGCTGACCGGGCTGGTGGTGCGCTATTCGGGATGGCTGGTGCTGGAGTGAGACCCCTCGCCCTGGCCAGCATCAACGGCCGGCGAAACGCTGTCTGGCGGCCTCGGTGACAGGCGTATAGAGGGCGATGCGGGTCCCCTCGGGGTCGGCAAACTGCGCTGTCCGGTTGCCCCATGGCAGATCCTTGGGCGCGTGCACGACCGTGACCCGGTCCTTGAGCCGGGCGAATTCCGCATCGACATCCGACACCATGAATTCGAGAATGGCCGTGCGATTGGCTCCCGGCTCGGCGCTGCCCTCGCTGAACAAGGCCGCCGTTTCCGCGCTGCCGATGGCGAGTGTGGCGCCTGGCATGACGATCTCGGCGAAGGCGGGCGCAAGCCATTCGGCGCGGCAGCCGGTCACAAGCTCATAAAAGGCCACCATGCTGGCGATATCGGCGGCGATGAGGCGGGTGGATGCGAATTTCATGATCTTCTCCGTGGGTGCGCGATGATGGGTGCGCGACGATCTCTTGGCTTGCCTTTGTCACACAGCCGTGCTGACAGCGTGGTGGCAGCAGGAGTCAGCAGGCATGCGAAAAGCGGATCGGCTTTTTCAGATCATCCAGATTCTTCGCCGGTCGAGCCGGCCGGTGACCTCGTCGGCGCTCGCGGATGAACTGGAGGTCGCCAGGCGGACCGTCTATCGCGATATCGCCCATCTGATTGCCCAGCGTGTTCCGATCGAAGGCGAAGCCGGGTTCGGCTATGTGCTCGATCCGCGCTACGACATGCCGCCGCTGATGCTGACGCCCGACGAGATCGAGGCGGTCGTGCTCGGCGTGCAGATGGCGGCAAGGCTGAATGATGCGGCCATCCGCAACGCCGCCAGCGATGTCATGGCCAAGATCACCTCGGTCATGCCGCCGGAGCTGCTTCCCTATATTGCCGAGCCCGCGGTCGGCATCAAACCGGACGATATCGGCGGCGATGCGACGCTCGACACGCGGCCGCTGAGATCGGCGATCCGGGAAGGCCGCAAGCTGGAACTCGACTATCGCGCGGGGGATGGCTCGGTCAGCAGCCGCATCGTCTGGCCCGTGCTTCTCGGCTATGCCGATAGGCACAGCCTGCTGATTGCCTGGTGCCAATCGAAACAGGCCTTCCGTCACTTCCGCACCGAACGGATCCTCAAGGTCGAGATCCTGGCTGAACCCATCGGCATGTCCAGGAGCCGGCTGCGGCAGCAATGGCAGCAGTGGCGCGAGGCCGAGATGCGCAAGTCGGGTTAGATGCGGAGACGCTTCCGGCCGAGAGCTTGGAACGGACACCTCACGGCATACCCCTTCGCCCCGTTTACGGGATGGCAGCCGGATGCGGGGCTGGCTGCGCCGATCTGCCACGATGGCGCTGGAAAAGCGACAGAAAGTCGGTTGCCGATTTATACAGTTTACCTGTATAAATCGGCATCGGATAGCAGAAAGGATTGATCATGGAGATCGAGAATAAAGAGGTGGTTCGCCGCTTCAACGTTGAAGTGATTCAAGACGGCAGTGAGGCGGCGTTCAAAGCCCTGATGGCCCCGGATTTCATCAACCATGCCGCGCCGGAAGGAATGGCGAATGGCCCGCAGAGCATGTGGAACACGTTCCAAAATGTCCTGCGCCCGGCGCTGTCGAATATGAAAGTGACGATCCATGATCAGATCGCCGAAGGCGACAAGGTGACAACGCGAAAGACGATCAGTGGCACTCACTCCGGTCCCTTGATGGGAATTCCACCGACCGGTCGGGATGTCGCCATCGATGTCATCGATATCGTGCGTGTCGAGGACGGCAAATATGCCGAGCATTGGGGCCTGAACACGTTCTCAACCGTCCTTGCGACTTTAGCGAAGGCCTGACGCTACGGACGAACAAGTCTTTCGATGATACGAATTGCGGCTTCGAGTGTTCGCCTGTCCTCCTGGGACAAGCGCTCGTCGATAAGCGCGGCAATTTCCGCCGTCCGAGCCTTCCTGGAGCGGGTCAGCTCTTCCCGGCCTTTCTCGGTTATGGATAGAAGCCGGCTGCGGCTATCCACCGGATTGGGCAACTTGCTGACCAATTCGGCGGTCTCCAATTGGCCTGCGACCAATCGCATGCTCTGATGTCTGACATTGCGTCGGCTTGCCAATTCGGCGACGCTGAGAGGACCGCTTCGATCGAGCAGCGCCAGAGTTTCAGACTGAGACGTTGTCGGCGTGTTTGTATTCGCTCTTATGCCCCTGACGAAATTGCCGACCGTGACGCGAAGACTTTCCGCAAGCGCCAAGGCGGACTCCAGCTTTTCGGGGCTCTCTTCATCTCCGGCCATCGGCCACTTCTTCCTTGGAAAGAATGCGTTGCTCTTCCATAAACCGAGACATGCGGGAAATGAAACGGCATCGACCGATCTGAGTGTGAGGGGCAGTCCTGATGCATCGCAGCTTTCGGCCGAGGACCTGGTAGGCTTGTCGCACGAGATCGGAACCAATAAGGGGTTGAAGGCTTCCTGTGACGGTCGAGATTGATTTCGGTTTCGGGCGACAACTTGAACTCCCCCTGCGGACCAGACTGTCATGGTTCGATGCGACAGCTGCGATGAAAGACAGGAAAATCGAAACAGCCATGCTCCATTCTCACGATCAATCCAACTCGACGATCGCAACGGTCCGCGATGTTCGGCAGGCCGATGCGATCTGTTATCGAAGAGACGGAAGCGGGCAGCTTCGCATCGCTACCATGTCACCGTTCATCTGCTGCACGTCGTCGAGGCGAGATGCGGCACAGCCTGGCTTGGAGGCTCTGCTTTCCAGGCTGGAAGGCGTGGTCGTTTGAAGCTCGGCTTCACCAAATCGCTGTCGAGACTGTTGACGACGCGACGGCGAGCCGCACGCTTGTTGGAGAAGGCATGGCGTCCGCTTCGCCGCAAGCCATCCAGGCAGGAGCGACCGAGGCTCCAGACGACCGCCGCATTCGGCAGCAACCCCGGAAGGCTGGTCATGAAGAGCTTCGTGCCCGCCGATCTGCCAAGCAAACCGGCCCTTGTGGTGGTGCTTCATGGATGCCGGCAGACGCCGGAAAGCCTGGACGCCGCCAGCGGCTTCTCGAGACTGGCGAGCGAGAGAGGGTTCGTGCTGATTTACCCGCAGCAGACCCACGCCAACAATGCTCATAAATGCTTCAACTGGTTCCGTCCGAGCGAGGTCGCTCGCGATCGCGGCGAGGTGCTTTCTATCAAGCAGATGATTGACCATGCGCTCAAACGACATCGAGCCGATCGCACGCGCGTTTACATTGTCGGCCTTTCTGCCGGCGGCGCGATGACAGGTTCATTGGTCGCCAACTATCCGGATATGTTTGCAGGTGCCGCCATCGTCGCCGGGATGCCGGTTGGCGCGGTGCGCGATGCAATGTCAGCGCTGCGGGCGATGAAGTCCGGCGCGGCACTGCCCCGGGATGGCTGGGGCGCCAGGATTGCCGAAATCTCCCCCGGCCAACGCTCCTGGCCGCCGATCAGCATCTGGCAGGGGACTGCGGATCGCACGGTAAACCCGGCAAATGCGAGGGCCTGCGTCGATCAATGGGTTGAAGCGAACGCTGTCGATCGAAGCAGCGCCCGTGTCGAGAAGAAGCCCTGGGGCGAGTTGTCCTCCTGGAACGCCGGAGGTGCACGCCCGGTATCGCTCTATTCCATCCATGGCATGGGGCACGGTCTTCCCGTCAAGAGTCGAAGGCCGACCCGTTCAGGCTCGACAGACCCGTTCGTGCTGACAGCGGAGATCTCGGCTCCGGTGGAACTGATGCGTCTGTGGCGCCTGGCAAGGCGGTAAGCACGCCTGGCCACTCCAGGCGATCTCACCATCGGGCGCTGGGTCTTCCTGCAACGAGTGCTATATTCAATTTCGGTCGTTGCACCTGAGACGAACCGGGAAAGGAATTCTCGATGGGAGAACAGAAGCGCCCGCTGCAACCTGGGAACACCGCGCCCGCCTTCGAGCTCGCCTCGGCCAATTTCGACGGGACGGTCTCTTTGGCCGATTTGAGCGGCCGGCCATTCCTGATCGGCTTCTTTCGCGGGCTGCACTGCCCGTTCTGCCGGCGCCAGCTCGAGCAGCTTGCCGGCATAGAGCCCACCCTCAGCGCCGCCGGGGTGAGGACCGTGGCCGTTATCAACACGCCGGTGGAGCGCGCTCGCCTGTATGTCCGCCACCGTCCGACGCCGGTGACGCTGCTGTGCGATCCCGACTGCCGCACGCATCGCGCCTATGGTGTGCCGCATGCCGAGTTCCTGCCCGAGGGCAGCAGCGAGCAGCCCGAATGGCCTTATACCGCGACGATGGCGCAGTTCCAGGCGGCGCGCATCAACCCCATGGGTGTGTTTCCGGAACCGATCCAGCCGATGGAAGCCAACACGGTGCTCAACGCCAGGGACGGCTTCGTGCTTGACGAAGCCGATCAGGCGATCTTCGCCAAACACCCTACCCAGCTCGTCGGTCACTTCCTGGTCGATCAGAACGGCACCATTGCCTGGGCACAGATGGAGGCGCTGGACGGACCCAGCAGCCTTTGCATCTTCCCGACGGCGACGGAGATCATCGCTGCCGTGGGCGAGCTTGGGCGCTAGGCTGCAGCGTTATCGGTTGGTGGTCGGATGATTGCCGGCGTCTTTGGCGGCCCGCAACAAGGGGGCCGGTCTGCCGCGCCTATCCCGGCTTTGCTGGGCTCGGGGCGTTTGCTTCCACCTCTCCTCCCTCATTCCTGTGCTCGTCACAGAATGAGGGAGGAGAGCTAGGCAATATCGCAGGACCGTCGAGTTTGCGGCACGGTATGCGGGTCGCGTTCGCCGCACCCTCTCCCGGCCCTTCCATTGGGCTCAGGGCGTTCGCCGCTGCAATCGATTCACTGGATCGATTGCTGCCGCCTTTGGCGGCATCGGAACAGGGGGCCGCGTCTGCCGCGCCCTCTCCCGGCCCTTCGCTTGGGCTCAGGGCGTTCGCTGCTGCAATCGATTCACTGGATCGATTGCTGCCGCCTTTGGCGGCATCGGAACAGGGGGCCGCGTCTGCCGCGCCCTCTCCCGGCCCTTCGCTTGGGCTCAGGGCGTTCGCCGCTGCAATCGATTCACTGGATCGATTGCTGCCGCCTTTGGCGGCATCGCGGCTCACCCACCCGCAATTCCCAGGAGTTCGGAGTCGAGCGCCTTCAGATAATCGCCGGCGATTGCGGCGCTGAGGCCGAGGTCGTGCTGGCCGTAGCGGGAGGCGACGCGGATGTCGACGAAGGTGGTTTCGGCCTCTTCGCGCAGCCGGATGACCATATCGAAGCGCAGGCCGAGGATCAGCGTGCGGGTGGTCGCCTGCAGCGTCACGCCGTTGGCGCCGCGGATCAGCTTGGCGACGTCGTCGTCATAGGGACGCGGCGTCGGCACGGGAATGATGCCGGGCGCGTCGGTCACGGCGTCGTCGTCGGGGTCGGGCTTTGCCGGCCTGTCCTCGAGATCGCGATCCGGCTCGCTCGTGCCAGTGCTCCTGACGATCGTAAAGCCGCTCTGCTTGGCGACCTTGCGCACCGCCTCCAGCACGCGGTCGAGAGCGCCCTCATAGCGCCGGCCGGTCAGTTCGGGATAGGCCTCCATCTGCTTCTCGCGATCCTCCGGCGTCACCAGCGGATTGCGCTTCAGCCAGATCTGGTCGGATTTCGGCGGCGACAGCCAGTCGGGCGCTGCGACCGGATCGGTGGAGACATCGTAGATCGCAGGCAGGCTGAGGTAGCGCTCCGCCGCCACGGCGCCGATGCCAAGCGGAAAGGCGGCATAGATCAGCGCCGCCAGTGCGGCGAGCCCGCCTTCGGCCCCTGATACCCAGAGGCTGCGCAGGCCGACGGCGGCGAGCAGTGCTGCAAGCAGCGCGCCGCCGGCGGCGGCGATCAAAAGCAGCACCAGATAGGGGGTGGCGAGCCCGCCGAAGCGGTGGGCGATCAGCACGGCGAGCGCCAGAACCAGGGAAAATGCCCCGATCAGCCGCGAAGCGTAGGCGGCGTTGGAAACGGGACGGTCGTAACGGATGGGCATCAAACTTACCGGTTGCTCGTCAGCGCCGCGCCATCAACCACGCAAATCGCCTTCTCCCTGTTTAGAGCATGATGCCGAAAAGTGTGAAGCGGTTTTCGGACGACATCTTGCTCTATTTCTTTGATTTAGATTCGGATTCAGATTTAGAGCCTTTCCGGGTTAGATTGAAGCATTCTGTTGGCTCAAACGGAGTCGGATGGTCGACCGGCCGGCGCGTGGCGTACCCAGCTCTACGGCCAAGCCGGCCGGTCGATCAGCCGGCCCGTTTCAGCCAACCCTCCCGCAGATTTGTCTGGCAAATCTGCAAGACTTTGGAATCGCCGGACGCACTTATCGCTTCGCCATGGCGAAGCGGTGCGGCCGGTGGGCCGGGCATCTTTCCGCCAGGACAAAGGCGATCGGCTCGGACGTACCGAGGGGTATGTCCGTCGCCAATCGCCTTTGTCCTGACGAAAATCTGCTCCGGCAGAATGCTTCAATCTAGCCCGGAAAGACTCTAGGCCGGGCCGGCCTAAAATTATCCGGATCTGGGGCAAGATTCGGCTGAATTGAAACTGTTGTCTCGGAATCAGATGGAATTCAGCGAAGACCGCCGGGCAATCGACCGCCGACTTCATAAGCCCTTGCTGATATGTCAAAAAAAGGCCATTCTGCCGCGGTTTCATCTCCAGGGTCACGGACAGGAGAGACGGGATGATTTCACCCGAGATAGCAGCAAGGCCGCAGGCGTCTGCGCTTGGCGGGATCGATCACACCGAACCGACGCTGCCGATGGAGCTCGTCGAGCTCGAACTTTCGCTCGAAGGTTATGCCGGCGGCGATGCCGGCTTCTGCGAGGCGGTGCGCCAGGCAGCCGGCCGTTCCGGCGGCGAACTGCTGTTCGACCTGCCGGCCGCCGGCCTGATCGAGGATTGTCGCCGCATCGCCGTCCTGCGCATCCCCGATGGCGAGGGCATGCGCGTCGTGCTGGCGCTGCTCGATCAGAACGGCACCGAGATCCGCATGCAGGCGCCCGACGAGGACACTGCCCATCTGGTGCGCTTCGCCGATGCCTTCATCGAGGTGCTGGAGCGGATCTGAGCGTCCGTCTCGGTTCTAGCGCCGTTCGACCGCCGCTTCCGCCAGGCTGCGGAAGGGAAATTTGCGGCCGCACTCGCATTTGATCATGAAGCTTTCCTGGTGGTTGGAAGCCCGCTGCACGCCAAAGCCGCGCGGCAGCTGATCGACCTGGAAATCCGGATGCTTGCGCTTGGGATCATCGATCTCCGAGGCCTCGGCAAAACCCGCATTGCCGCATTGCGGGCAGTTCAGTTTCTTCGAAAATCGATCGCGGATGGCCATGCTCGGTTCCAGTGTTTTCGGCCTCCTCATACAGAGGAATGCCCCTTGTGCATAGGTGGGTGGCGAAAGCGGAACCATCTTCCGGCGGTGCCGTTCCTTTTGGAAAGGAGGCGATCATGCCGAACAGAGATCCGATCCCGACACCGACGACCGATACACCGCGCGGGCCGACGCCGACACCCGGCATTCCCGACCGCATCCAGGAAAAACCGCCGCTGACCCCGGCCCAGGACCCGGGCGACACGAAGAACCCGCAAGACCCGCCGCTCGATCCGGCGCTGCTGCCGATCGGGGATCCCGCCGGGGCGGCGTGAAGATGGCGAGAGGCGTTGTCCTCGCTCTCGACGGCTTTTTCTCGTAAGTAACTGAAGCCGCGTGCTTGGTTGTGGATTCCAGGGTCAAGCACCCTGGAATGACGGAGTGTGGGGTTGGCGATGTTGCCAAACGCACCGCCGGCGCAGCTTGGGAGCCGGCGCGGTTTTTGGGATGTCGCAATGCCGCGGCTTGTGCAACGACGCATCCGCCGAAGGTTCCTCACCGCTGCTCAACCGATGCGTCGCGGCACCACTTTGCGCGCTGGCGCACGTATGGGTCGCGGCACCACCTCTCTTCCGCGCTGGCGGCTTATGCATCCCGGCACCACCTCTCCTCGCGGTGAGCCGATCTTTCGCGCGACCACCTCTCCTCCGTCTTTTGACCCTGGGATCCACGCGGCTGGCACGACAGACGACGCAGCCGGCATCACCACAGCGTAAGATAGAGATCGTCCCACTCGGGATTCATCGCCTCGACCAGGTCGATCTTCCATTGCCGGTTCCATCGTTTCAATGATTTCTCGCGCTGGATGGCGCTGCCGATGTCCCAATGCTCCTCGTACCAGACGAGGCGGGGTGCAGCCATATTTCCAGGCAAAGCCCGGTGTCAGTCCTTCGCGATGCTCATGGATGCGGCGCTCCAGATCGGATGTCACGCCGATGTAGAGGGTGCCGTTTTTCTGGTTGGTGACGATGTAAACATATCCTGCCATGTGGGCAGAGTGCTTGGCTGTGGATCCCAGGGTCAAGCCCTGGGATGACGGAGTGTGGAGTTGGCGTTCTCGCCAAACGCACCGCCGGCGCAGCCTGTGAGGCGCCGCATTTGCCGTAGCCAGTGTGGCGCCGCGTCTGCCGAAGCTTCATCGCTGCCGCCGAGCCGATGCGTCCCGGCACTACCTCTGCCGCGCGCTGGCGGGCTTATGTGCTGCGCCACCACCTCTCCTCCGTCATCCCAGGGCTTGACCCTGGGATCCATGCGGCTGACACTGCGGGAAGATTGACTGAGGCCGCATGCCGGGGCTGATCCCAAGGCAGCTCAAGGGCGAGCATGACGGAGCGTGGGATGCGCAGGAGAAACCATTCCCGGCCTGGGCCACTCGGCAAGGGACGAGCGGTCGCTTGACGCCCTCGCCCGAATGGCTTTTCCTCAGGGAAAAGCAAGGACCAAACCAATGCGCATCGCCCTTCTCCTTACCCTCCTCGGCCTTTCCGCCTGCCAGACGATGACGCCGGAGGAGCGGCGGGCGGCCGATGAGCAGAAGTGCCTGAATTATGGTTTCCGCCGCGGCACCGACGCGTTTGCCACCTGCCTGCAGCGCATCGATCTCGACCGGCGGGCCGAGTCGCGGGCGCAGAGTGCCGAGTTGATGCAGAGCATGGCCTGGGATCTGAACGGACCCTATATCTATCACGATCGCTGGCGGTACCATCACTGACGTCGGCGCTGCCCGGTCCTACATGTTTTCCGAAATCACCGCCTGCGCCGCCGCCAATCTGGCGATCGGCACGCGAAACGGCGAGCAGGAGACGTAGTCGAGGCCGATCGTTTCGCAGAAGCGGATCGAGGCGGGGTCGCCGCCATGTTCGCCGCAGATGCCGAGCTTCATGTCGTTGCGGGTGCGCCGGCCGCGTTCGGCGGCGATGCTGATCAGCTCCCCCACCCCATCGAAATCGAGCGAGATGAAGGGATCGTGCTCGATGATGCCCTTGCGCTGATAGGTGGGGATGAAGGCCGACGCGTCGTCGCGTGAGATGCCGAAGGTGGTCTGCGTCAGGTCGTTGGTGCCGAAGGAGAAGAATTCGGCGGCCTCGGCGATCACATGGGCGCGCAGCGCCGCGCGCGGCAGCTCGATCATCGTGCCGACGAGATAATCGATCTTCATGCCGGCTTCGGCCATGACATTGCCGGCGATGGCGTCGATGCAGGCCTTGACGTAATCCAGCTCGGAGCGCAGGCCGACCAGCGGCACCATGATCTCCGGCACGACGGCCGCCCCGGTCTCATGCGCCGCAGCCACCGCCGCCTCGAAAATGGCGCGGGCCTGCATCTCGACGATCTCGGGATAGGAGATCGCCAGCCGGCAGCCGCGATGGCCGAGCATCGGGTTGAACTCGTGCAGCGCATCGACGCGCTGGCGCAGCGCAAGCGGCTCCAACCCCATGGCGAAGGCGACCTCGGCGACCTCGTCGTCGGTCTTCGGCAGGAATTCGTGCAGCGGCGGATCAAGCAGGCGGATCGTCACCGGCAGTCCGTGCATGACGGTGAAAAGGCCGGTGAAATCCAAGCGCTGCATCGGCAGCAGCTTGTCGAGCGCCAGCCGCCTGCCCTTCTCATCCTCGGCCAGGATCATCTCGCGCATGACATGGATGCGCTCGCCCTCGAAGAACATGTGTTCGGTGCGGCAAAGGCCGATGCCCTCGGCGCCGAAGGAGCGGGCGGCGCGGGCATCAGCCGGCGTATCGGCATTGGTGCGCACCGTCATGCGCCGGGCGCGGTCGGCCCAGCCCATGATGCGGCCGAAATCGCCCGACAGTTCCGGCTGGATCATCGGCACCTCGCCCTTCAGCACCTGGCCGGCCGAACCGTCGATGGTGATGATATCGCCCTTCTTCAGCGTCACGCCGATGCCGAGCAGGCGCTCGTTGCGTTGATCGATGCGCATGGTGCCGGCGCCGACGACGCAGGGAATGCCCATGCCGCGGGCAACCACCGCCGCATGGCTGGTCATGCCGCCGCGGGTCGTCAGGATGCCTTCGGCGGCATGCATGCCGTGAATATCCTCCGGGCTGGTCTCGACCCTCAGCAGAATGACCTTGCGGCCCTCGGCTTCCGCCTCGACCGCCTCTTCGGCGGTAAAGACGATGGCGCCGGTCGCCGCCCCCGGCGAGGCCGGCAGCCCGGTGCCGATCACCTGGCGGTTGACGCGCGGATCGATGGTGGGATGCAGGAGCTGGTCGAGGCTCGAAGGTTCGATGCGCAACACCGCCTCCTCCTCGGTGATCACTTTCTCGTCGACCATGTCGACGGCGATCTTCATCGCCGCCCGGGTCGAACGCTTGCCCGAGCGGGTCTGCAGCATCCACAGCTTGCCGCGCTCGATGGTGAATTCGATATCCTGCATGTCGCGGTAATGCATCTCGAGCTCGGTGCAGATGCGGGTGAGCTCGCGGAAGGCCTCCGGCATCAGCTTTTCCATCGAGGGCTTGTCGGAGCCGGAGGAAAGCCGCCCCTCCTCGGTGATGCTGTGCGGCGTGCGGATGCCGGCAACGACATCCTCCCCTTGCGCATTGACGAGGAATTCTCCGTAGAGCGCCTTCTCGCCGGTCGAAGGATTGCGGGTGAAGGCGACGCCGGTCGCCGAGCTGTTGCCGAGATTGCCGAAGACCATCGCCTGGATATTGACCGCCGTGCCCCAGCCTTCCGGGATGTTGTGCAGCTGGCGGTAGGTGACGGCGCGCGCGCTCTTCCAGCTGGAAAAGACGGCGCCGACCGCACCCCAGAGCTGGACTTCCGGATTCTGCGGAAACTGCTGTCCCAGCTCCTCTTCGATCAACCTTTTGTAGAGGGAGACGACATGCTGCCATTCGGTGGCGCTGAGCTCGGTATCGAGTTCGTGGCCGAGCTTGGCCTTCTCGTCCTCCAGGATTTCCTCGAAGGCGTCGTTGCCGAGGCCCATGACGACATCGGCATACATCTGGATGAAACGGCGGTAACTGTCCCAGGCAAAACGCGCGTCGCCGGCATCATGGCCGAGCGCCTGCACGGTCTCGTCGTTGAGGCCGAGATTGAGCACCGTGTCCATCATGCCGGGCATGGAGACGCGGGCGCCGGAGCGCACCGACAGCAGCAGCGGCTGGCTGGTGGAGCCGAAATGGCGGCCGGTGATCGCCTCGATCGCCGCTATGCCGTCGCGCACCTCGGCCTTCAGCCGGTCGTCGATATGGCCGCCATTGCTGTAATAGGTGTTGCAGGCATCGCTGACGATCGTCAGTCCCGGCGGAACGGGAAGGCCGAGAGCGCACATTTCAGCAAGATTGGCGCCCTTGCCGCCGAGCATCTCGTGGTCGCGCGCGCCACCCTCCGCCTGTCCGTCGCCGAACCTATAGACCCACTTGGTCATCTTCCCCCCAACTCCAGATCGGGATCAGCGTGATCCCTCGGCTGTCGACGACCCTCGCTCTTTTCTCGGCGTCATCCTCGCCCCTGTGGCGAGGATCTGCTGCGTGTGACCGGTCGCAGATGCTCGGGACAAGCCCGAGCATGACGAAAGAGAAGAAGGCAGTGTCGTCAGCCTGACAAATCAGCTTAATGCCTTGGAGTTGAAATGAAAATCGACAAATGCGGCAAAAATGCTGCGTCGCACAATAATTTTCGCGAGAGTGGCGGCCGAAGGCATGCAAACCGCACCCGATCTGAAGAAGGCATAAAAAAAGCTTTGCGGGACTGCAACAATGTCCCGCAAAGCCTTGTTTCCGTCCGGCCAGGAAAACCGGACGGGGGGTCCCTCAACCCAGGACGGTTCATGGAACCACCCTGATCTTCGTGTTCGGCAATACCTCAGGATTTCCCGGGATTGCTCAACACCTCCCGGGTCTTTGCCCTCTACCCGGAAAGCGCATCGCAAATTCGACAATACGCAACGTTGACCGCCCGCTTTTCAGCAAAGTCATCAGGTTGCGTTGAAACAACTTCTAATGCAAGTCAGAGAAAAGAGCATCATCCAAATGGGGTACGGACCGCAAGACAGCCGACCTTTTTTGGTGTTTATCACTGAATGCGGGAAAATTGCGCGCGATTTGTGCACAGTCCGGCTGGAGTTCGGGTTTTGGCCGGCCGATGAGCAACCGCCTCGTCGTCGATGCGACCCTCTCGAAATGCGAGGCAGATCCTGCGCCGATGGCAGACAGCCGTTCCCGCAAAAGCTGACGCCGGACGGCGGTGAATGTCGGAATCCCGTTTGGCCGCACGTCTTCAATGTGGACAAGCGATGGAGAAAGCGATGACGATCACCATTACCGCCTTTGAACGTTCGCCTGATCGGGGCCGGGGTCTCGCGCGCGACATGCGGGTTCGCTGGGCGCTCGAGGAAGCGGGCCAACCTTATGAGGTTCGCCTCGTCTCATTCGAGACGATGAAGCAGCCGGCGCATCTGGCGCGTCAGCCTTTCGGGCAGATCCCGACCTATGAGGAAGGCGATCTTACCCTGTTCGAATCCGGCGCGATCGTCCTGCATATCGCCGAGCGTCATGGCGACGGCCTGTTGCCTGGGGATAGCAATGGCCGGGCGCGGGCGATCGCCTGGATGTTTGCCGCGCTCAATACGGTGGAGACGCCGATCTTCGAGCACAGCCTCGCCAGGATCCTGGAGCGCGACGAACCCTGGTACGAAAAGCGCCTGCGTTCCCTCGAGAGCAGCATCCGCAAACGACTGGACAGCCTTTCTGCCCATCTCGGCGATGCCGACTGGCTCGACGGCGCCTTCAGCGCCGGTGACCTGCTGATGGCCTCGGTGCTGCTGCGGCTGAAGTCGTCAAACATACTGGACGATTATCCCAGCCTTGCCGCCTATGTCGCCCGCGCCGAGGCGCGACCGGCCTATCAGCGCGCCTTCGCCGCGCAGCTGGCGGTCTTCCAGGCTGCATCGGGCGGCTGACCAGGGATCATGGGGGGTGAACCGCTTGGACGGAAGTAGTCATTGATTGCTTCGTGTTCTGGCGTTTTCGTTGGTCGAGATACGCAGGAGTTCAATATCCGTGCAACGTCCCGGGCTGGGAGATCGGTGGGGGGCTGCCCCTCAACCGCAACTACCTCTCGTCCTTCGAGCCCGGTTCATTCTCTCCTCTGCCAACCCAAGCACCACCCTTCCCGCCAGCCCGGCATCACCTCTCCTCCGTCATCCCAGGCCTTGAGCCTGGGATCCACGGCCTGGCGCTGGTGGATGCCGCATGGATCCTCGGGTCAAGCCCGAGGAAGACGGAGGATAGGGTGACAGCCGCAGCAAAATAGCGGCGGACCGCCAAATACCAATTCGGTGGCGCCCGTGTGTCTGTCCGCGGCCTCCTGCCGCGTCCCGCGTTTCCGGCCGGTCCCTTGCCTCAATCCCATCACCCTGGGCCCTGAGCCTGGTCTCCGCGGCTCGCGCGGACGCCTTCAGGCGATTTCGCGCAGGCGTTCGGCCGTCTGCAGGTCGACGGAGACGAGGGTGGAGACGCCCTGCTCGGCCATGGTGACGCCGAAGAGGCGGTTCATGCGGGCCATGGTGATCGGATTGTGGGTGATGATGACGAAGCGGGTTTCGGTCGATGCCGCCATTTCGTCCATCAGGTTGCAGTAGCGCTCGACATTGTGGTCGTCGAGCGGCGCGTCGACCTCGTCGAGCACGCAGATCGGCGCCGGATTGGTGAGGAAGACGGCGAAGATCAGCGCCATCGCCGTCAGCGCCTGCTCGCCGCCCGACAGCAGCGTCATGGTCTGCGGCTTCTTGCCGGGCGGCCGCGCCAGGATTTCGAGGCCCGCCTCCAGCGGATCGTCGGATTCGATCAGCTGCAGCTCGGCGGTGCCGCCGCCGAAGAGATGGGTGAACAGCCGCTGGAACTGGCCATTGACGACGTCGAAGGCGGCGACCAGGCGCTCGCGGCCCTCGCGGTTCAAGCTCTGGATGGCGCCGCGCAGCTTGCGGATCGCGTCGATGACGTCGTCGCGCTCCTTGATCAGGGCTTCGAGCCTTTCGCTCAGCTCCTTCTGCTCCTCGTCGGCGCGCAGATTGACGGCGCCGAGCCGTTCGCGCTCCATCTTCAGCCGCTCCAGCTCGCGCTCGACCTCGCGCGGATCGGGCAGCGCCTGCATCGGCTGCAGGCCGGCAAGCCGCAGCGCCTCATGCGGCGGCACGTTCAGCGCCTCACGGATGCGGGCTTCGCTTTCCTGCCGGCGCTCGCGGGCAGAGACGAGGCGCTCCTCGGCGCGGCCGCGGCGTTCGCGGTATTCGGCAAGCTCGGAAAGCGCGGTCGCCGCCTTGTGGTCGGCGTCGCGCTGGATGCGTTCGGCTTCGGCGAGCAGATCGCCGGCGTTGCGGCGCGCTTCTTCGGCCTTCTGCAATTCGCTGAGCAGAGCGCGGCGCTTGTCGTCGAATTCATCCGGCGCCATTTCGAGCTCGGCCGCCTCCTCGCGCGCCTCTTCCTCGCGCTCGCGCAGTGTGGCGACATGATCCTCGCCACTTGCCGCCCGCTGGCGCCAGGTCTCGCGCTCCTGGCCGATCGCCATGATGCGACGCTGGCGGGCCTCATTTTCCCTCGCCAGGCTTTCGTGCCGGGCGCGGGCCTCGGCGAGCGCGCCGCGGTCGGTCGCAACCTCCGCCTGCTGGAAGCGCAGCCGCTCGTCGATCAGCGTGAGATCAGGCGCATCCTCCAGCTCGATGCGGGCATTTTCTTCCTGAACGCCGATCTCCTCCAGTTGCGTGCCCAACTGGCTGGCGGCCTCGCTGACGACGTCGCGGCGGCGGATGAGATCGCCGGAAGCGCGCTCGGCCGCAGCCAGCGCCTCGCGCGCCTCGGCGAGATGACGCGCCGACAGGCGGCTCATGTCGCGGGCTTCCGCGAGCCTGCGTTCCTCGATGCGGATGGCTTCGGCGGCGGCTGCCTGCCGTTCCTCGGCCTCGGCAAGCACGTCGCGGGCAATCGCCACTTCACTTTCCAGTTCGGCCAGGCGGTTCTTTTGGGCAAGGCGCAGTGCCGCGGCACTCGGGGCATCTGCGCCGGTGACATGGCCGTCCCAGCGATAGACGGCGCCCTCCTTCGTCACCAGGCGCTGGCCGGGCTTCAGCGCCGCCATCAGCGACCGCGCGTCGCCCTCGCCAACCATGCCGATCTGGCGCAGCCGGCGCGTCAGAGCGGCGGGTGCGCTGATATGGGCGATGAGCGGCGTCACGCCCGGCGGAAGCGCCGGGTCGGCGGCGCCGTCGCCATTGACAGACCAATGGGCCGGCGCCTCGGCATCGAGCGGGGATTCCAGATCGTCGCCGAGTGCCGCACCCAGCGCCGTCTCAAAGCCGCGATCGACCTTCAGCTCCTCGGCAACCGGCGGAAACTTGCCGGCGGCCGCACCGGCGGCAAGCATGCGGGAAATGGTGCGGGCCTCGGTTTCCAGCGCATTCAGGGCGGAGCGGGCCTGATCGACCGGCGCGCGCGACAAGGCCTCGGCCTGGCGGGCGGCGGCGAGCGCCCGTTCGACTGTCTGGGCCGCGGCTTCGGCATCGGCCAGCGCGATTTCACCGGCCTCGACGATCGCCCGTTTTTCATCGGGATCGGCCAGGCCTGATATCTTCTCTGCGATGGCCGACAATTCCGCATTCGCCTCGTGCATCTGGCGCTCGAGGCGCATGCGGCGGTCGGCGAGATCGCGGATGGCGCGCTCCAGCTGGTTGCGGCCGGCGGCGGCTTCCGCCCGCTCGGCCGTCAGCTGGGTGAAGATGCGCTCGCTGTCGGCGAGCTTCGCCGCCGCCCCTTCGAAGGCTTCGCGGGTCTCCTCGGCAAAACGGCCGGAATCGGCGAGGATTTGAGAAATCTCGGCCTCTTCGGCGTCGAGCTTGGCGAGGATGACGGCATTGTCGGCGACCAGCCGTTCCTCGCGGCGGATATCTTCGGCCAGCTGAGCGAGACGGCGGGTCAGCTCGTCGCGGCGGCGCAGGATGCGGCCGGCATCCTCTTCCAGCTGGCTTCTGGCGATCTGCAGGCGTTGCAGGGCGGCAGCCGCACGCGCCTCGCCCTCGCGCAATTCCGGCAGCTTCAGGCTGGCAATACCCTGCTGCTTGGCCGCCTCCATCTGGATCTGCGCCTTTTCGGCGACGATGACGGTTGCCTGGTTGAGGGCGCTGTCGGCCTCGGCCTCGGCCTCCTTGGCCTGCACCCAGCGGATATGCAGGAGCATCGCCTCGCGGGCGCGGATATCGGCCGACAGCGTCTTGAAGCGGTTGGCCTGGCGGGCCTGACGCTTCAGGCTCTCGATCTGGCTTTCGAGCTGCGAGGTGACGTCGTCGAGGCGCTCGAGATTGGTTTCGGCGGCGCGCAGCCGCAGTTCGGCCTCGTGGCGACGCGAATGCAGGCCGGAGATGCCGGCCGCCTCTTCCAGGAGCTGGCGGCGGGCCTGCGGTTTTGCCTGGATCAGCTCGCCGATGCGGCCCTGGCCAACCATCGAGGGCGAGCGGGCGCCGGTGGAGGCGTCGGCAAAGAGCAGCTGCACATCCTTGGCGCGGCTTTCCTTGCCGTTGATGCGATAGAGCGAGCCTTGTTCACGCTCGATGCGGCGGGTGACCTGGATCTCGTCGCTGTCGTTGAAGGCGGCGGGTGCGGTCCGCTCGCCATTGTCGAGATAGAGCGCCACCTCGGCGGTGTTGCGGGCCGGGCGGTTTCCCGAGCCGGAAAAGATCACGTCGTCCATGCCGGAGGCGCGCATGTTCTTGTAGGAATTCTCGCCCATCACCCAGCGCAGCGCCTCGACGAGATTGGACTTGCCGCAGCCGTTCGGTCCGACGACGCCGGTCAGCCCCCGTTCGATGATGAATTCCGTCGGCTCGACGAAGGATTTGAAGCCGACCAGGCGCAGCTTGTTGAACTTCATGCGGAAATATCCACGGCAGGAAGCCCCGCCCGCAAACTGCGCTGAAAACAAAAAACGGGCGCACGGCTTTCGCCGTCGCCCGCTGTGGTCGAACGGTCCGGTTCAGATGAGGCTGTCGATGAGCTTCGACATGGTGTCAACCGGCATGTCTCCAGAATAGCGCTTGCCATTGATGAGGAACGTTGGCGTGGCGTTGACGCCGAAATCCTTGGATCCCCTTTCCCGCGTGGCGTTCACTTCATCCAGAAGCTTCTGGTTCGTCAAGCATTTCGTGAAGCTATCCTCAGTAAATCCGGCAAGCTTCGACATCTGCAGCAGTGCGGCGCGGCCGTCATCGGCGGCGGCCCAGACCTGCTGCTGCTTGAACAGCATCGAAACCATCGGGAAATACTGTTCCGGCGTGCTCAACTGCTCCGGATTGGAGGAACTGCAGCGGGCGAGCATGAAGGCGGCTGCGGCACGCGGATCGAAGGGGAATTCGCGGATGATGAACTGCACCTTGCCGGTATCGACGTATTTCTGCTTGATCGTGTCGAAGGTGGTGTTGTGGAAATGGGCGCAATGCGGGCAGGTCATCGACATATATTCGACGATCTTGACCGGCGCGTCGGCCTTGCCAAGCGCCATCTCGGGCAGCGCGCCGGGCTTCAGCACTTCGGCCATGTCGACATCGCCGTCGGGCTGGGGCATGTCCCCCGCCGAGGTGGCCGCCGTCTGCATGGTATCGACATCGGTGCCGTCGGCCATGGTCTTGCCGGAGGACGAAGCATCGGCAGCGTCCTTGCTGTCGTTGCAGGCGACAAGCGCTGCGGCAGCTGCGGCGATGGCGATCCCACCCAGGAGGCGGCGTTTCGTCAGTTGCATTTCGGACATCTGCATGGGTTCCCCATAAGTAATGAGAGTGACGGCATGATTGTGCGATATAACGGCTGGCAGCCGCCTACAAGGCACGGTTGGCCAACTTCCTTCAAAGAATTGTGACCGTGATGGGACCGCCGGACAAAATTGCTATCGGTCAGCTCCCGGATTTCATCGATAGACATCACGGCGATTGCCAATCCGCACGATGAGGATTCGCACGGTTCCATCGTCGATGCTTGCGATCACCCGATAGTCCCCGATGCGGTACTTCCAGAAGTCCCCAAGTTCAGATCCTTTAAGCGCCTCTCCGATGGATCGTGGATCGTCCAGCTTGGCAACGCGATCATTGAGAAACCGGAGGATTCGGCGAGCCGCCTCATGTCCAAGCTTCTCAAGCTCACGCTCGGCTGCCCGGTGAAACTCAATTCTCCAAGCCATGACGTGCCATCAGCTCGGCCAGCGGCACTGTATCGCTCTCACCTCGGCGAAGCTCTTCGAGGCGCTTTTCGGCGAGATAGACATCCTCGAGATCATCGAGATGTTCGAGAATGGCTTGACGCGCGTAGAAGCTCTTGCTGCGGCCCGTGCGCCTGGCAAGCTCATCGAGGCGTGCTTCGATTTCAGGTGGCAACCGCAAGGCCAACATGATTTTTCTCCTGTCTGCTATACAAATATAGCACCCGAAGCGTTCGGTCACCAGTCTCCTCCCGGAAATCTCGCTGATGCGATTACGCAATGCGAGCCCTATACGTCGGTCTCGGGCAGAGTCGAATTCCTTGTGACCCGCGAGCGTGTTGAAGCAGGATCAAAAAATTACACGCCCGTAGGACGCCTCGGTCGCCAGAAGCGGACAAACTTCCACTCAGATTTGCTCATCAGCGCCCTCTTCCCCGCTTGCCCATCACCGCAGTTCCCAAGCGCTGGATCGCCTGACGCAGCTTGTCGCCCTCGATGCCCTCCATCATGCCTTCGAGCTTGCGCGCGGCCTCGCCCTTCAGCGGCGCGGGCGGGCGGGAGCGGCGGACGGCTTGCGACACCGGCTTCTGGACGATGCGGATCTGGTGGACGGCGGCGAAGCCGAAGAAGCTGTTGATGCGCTGGATAAGTTCGCCCTGGGCATGGGTGAGGAAGAGCGCGCGCGCACCTTCGCAGGCGATCGTCAGCACGCCGGGGCGGAAGCTGCCGTCATCGCCGCCGCCGCGGGCCCAGGCGATCTTTTCCGGCCGGGTGCAATCGGCGAAATCCTCGCCGGCGATTTCGCTCCACGAGCCGAGTAGCGCCGTGTTGATGCCGGCGCGGCGCGCCAGGACCGGATCGATCAGCCCGTTCGCCAGTTCGGAAATCTGCTTCACATCTTTGCGTGGATAACTCATCGAAACCTTTGAACGGCGTCACGAATTGGTGCGGCCGACTTGATCGCGCGGCGTTGCTTCGCCAAGTATAGGGCCTTCCCCCCATTGCGGCAAATCATGACGACCACGACACTCGACACGCCCTCGGCAAAGCCCCTCCTCGACTGGTACGACCGCCATCACCGCGACCTGCCCTGGCGCGTTTCGCCCGGCATGGCGGCGCGCGGCGTCCGCGCCGATCCCTATCGCGTCTGGCTGTCCGAAGTGATGCTGCAGCAGACGACGGTGCAGGCGGTCAAACCCTATTTCGAGAAGTTTCTCGAGCGCTGGCCCGAAGTCTCCGATCTTGCCGCAGCCGAAAACGAGGCGGTCATGGCCGCCTGGGCGGGGCTCGGCTATTATGCGCGGGCCCGCAATCTGAAGAAATGCGCCGAAGCGGTAGCTAGGGAACATGGCGGCGTCTTTCCCGACACCGAAGAGGGACTGAAATCGCTTCCCGGCATCGGCGATTATACCGCTGCCGCCGTCGCCGCCATTGCTTTCAATCGGCGGGCCGCCGTCATGGACGGCAATGTCGAGCGGGTGATTTCAAGGCTTTATGCCATCGAAACACCGCTGCCGGGCGCCAAGCCGCTGATGAAGGCGAAGGTGGCGCTGCTGACGCCAGCGGCTCGGCCCGGTGATTTCGCCCAGGCGATGATGGATCTCGGGGCGACGATCTGCACGCCGAAGCGGCCGGCCTGTTCGCTCTGTCCGTTTCGCGATGCCTGCCAGGCGCTGAAGCTTTCCGATCCCGAGCTCTTTCCGGTCAAGGGGGCGAAGAAGGACAAGCCGGTTCGCCAGGGCGCGGCCTTCATCGCGGTGACCGCAGAGGGCGAGATCCTGCTCAGGCGGCGGGCCGATAGCGGCCTGCTCGGCGGCATGACCGAGGTGCCGACGACGGGCTGGACGGCGCGCATCGACGGCGAGACCTCCGTCACCGCCGCCCCCTTCGAGGCGGCCTGGCAATCCTGCGGCACCGTCATCCATGTCTTCACCCATTTCGAACTCCGGCTGTCGATCTGGCGGGCGGCGATCGCTGCAAAGCCGAAGCCGAATGCTGGCGTGGATGACGGATGGTGGGAACCGGTTACAAATCTTGAAGCGCAGGCCTTGCCGACCGTCATGAAAAAAGCGATCGCAGCGGCTATTCCTCTCGCGTTCAAAACATCCAGGGCATAAACATGACCATCGAAATAAGGCATATCGTTTTCGACATCGGCAAAGTTCTCATTCATTACGATCCCAATCTTCCCTTCGCCCGCCTCATTCCCGACGAGGCCGAGCGCAATTGGTTTTTCGCCAATATCTGCACCCATGACTGGAACGTCGAGCAGGACCGCGGCCGCACCTGGGCGGAGGCCGAAGCGCAGCTGATCGAAGCGCATCCGACGCGCGAGGAGCACATCCGCGCTTTCCGCAAATACTGGCACGAGATGGTCCCGCACGCTTATGAGGAGAGCGTCGCGATCATGGAGGGGCTGATCGACGAAGGCCGCGACGTGACCATGCTCACCAACTTCGCCTCCGACACTTTCCGCGAGGCGCAGCAACGTTTCCCGTTCCTGACGAAACCGCGAGGCGTCACCGTTTCCGGCGATGTCGGCCTGATCAAGCCTGACATCGCGATCTATGAGACGCATACGAAGAGCTTCGGCCTCGATCCCGCCGCGACGATCTTCATCGACGACGCGCCGGCGAATGTCGAAGGCGCCAAGGCCTTCGGCTGGAACGCGGTGCGGTTTTCGGGCGCGGACAAACTGCGCAGCGATCTCGCTGCCTACGGCGTGAAGGTGTGAGAGCCATGGCCTTCGACCCGGCAGAGGAAATCGAACGCTTCCACGCCGCCATCAACGCGCTGGATTTTCCGGCGATCGAGGACTATTTCGCCGAGGACGCGACCTATGTCTCGAACGGCGTCGGCAGCCTCTCGGGGCGACCAGAGATCATGGCTGCCTTCCGGCGCTATTTCGACGATTATCCCGATCAGACGGCGGAGAATTCGCTGGTGGAAAGCCTGACGCCCCTCTCCGGCCGCGCGGTCTGGTCGCTCAGCGCCACCCACAGCCGGACCGGCAAACCGCTGCTGCGCGAGGGCGAGGAAACGATCACCTTCAATGAAGATGGCCGCATCACGCGGGTCGAAGTCACCGACTATCGCCAGTTCTGATCATTGCGCTTCCCAGCTCAAATAGAAGACGCCCGAGGCTTGAACCCCGGGCGCCTTGGTCTTCTTCCGCAACTGGAGGAAACCGGAAGAAGTTATTTCGATCCGCCAGAGCATCATGCCGAAAAGTGTAAGCGGTTTTCGGACGACATCATGCTCCAATTATCTGGTTTAGGTGGTGCTCACTCGACCTTTGCCAGATCACTGCGGATGACGGACCTGAGCTCGTCGATCGGGCGCAGGGACAGCCCGTCTTCGAAGTGCCAGAAGGTCCATCCGTTGCAAGCATCGAGACCCTGCACCTTGGCGCCGAGACGATGAATGGAGCCGGCCTCGCCGCCTGATGCCACCGTGCCATCGGCGCGCACGATCGCGCTGTAGCGGCGCTTGGCGTCAGTCAGCACCTGGCCGGGCTTGATCAGGCCGCTTTCGACAAGCACGTTGAAGGCGACGCGCACCTCGGCCTTCTTGCCGGTCATGACGGTCAATTCCGCCTTGCCGAGCGGCTCGACGGCGGCGATGCGGGCGGCGGCCGCATCGATATAATCCTGCTCGCGCTCGATGCCGACGAAGTGGCGGCCGAGGCGCTTGGCGACGGCACCCGTCGTGCCTGAACCGAAGAAGGGATCGAGCACGATATCGCCGGGCTTGGTCGAAGCCATGATGACGCGGGCGAGCAGCGCTTCCGGCTTCTGGGTCGGATGCACCTTCTTGCCGTCGTCGCCCTTCAGCCGCTCGCCGCCATTGCAGATCGGGAACAGCCAGTCCGAACGCATCTGCACGTCGTCATTGGCGGCCTTCATCGCGTCGTAGTTGAAGGTATAGCCCTTGGCCTTGGCGTTGGGGCTTGCCCAGATCATCGTCTCATGGGCGTTCTGGAAACGGCGACCCTTGAAATTCGGCATCGGATTGGTCTTGCGCCAGATGATGTCGTTCAGGATCCAGAAGTTCAGATCCTGCAGCGTGGCGCCGACGCGGAAGATATTGTGATAGGAGCCGATCACCCAGATCGAGCCCGTGGGCTTCAGCACGCGGCGGCAGGCGAGCAGCCACGCACGGGTGAAGGCGTCATAGGCCTCGAAGGAGGCGAATTGATCCCATTCGTCGTCGACCGCGTCGACCAGCGACTGGTCGGGACGATGCAGCGTTCCGCCGAGCTGGAGATTGTACGGCGGGTCGGCGAAGATCACGTCGACGGAGTGGTTGGGCAAGGCTTCAAGGGCGCTCACGCAGTCGCCCTTGATGATGGTGTCAACCCAGGAGTCCGTCTTGACGGAGGCCTTCAGGTCGGCAAGCGGAAAAACTGACGCCATTCTGATACTCACTCATACGCTTTACGCTTAACTCTCCGTTATGGTTACCCAACTTAGTTACCAAAGCCTGAAGCGATGACTGATTTCGGGAATTTATTGTGGCGGCTGGTGAGCAGAGGGATGTAGTTGCCGCCATCCGTCCGCGCTTGACGCAGTTTGCTTCCCGCTCTCGCTGAGCCTACCAAGCGCTCACTCTGACGCCCTCTTGAACCCAGACGTATTCTGTCTCGCAAAGAAACAAAAACGCGATCGTAATCCAGCAGGAACGTTGTCAGCCATTGCCCTAAATCGCTAAACCATCACGGATTGGGAGAAATGTGAGCTTTCTTCGGACCCGGCAAAGGTAGGCAAAATGCGTCGCGGGGCGCGTGATCCATCATGGCAACATACGAGTCGAAATCGGGAATGATCTTGAGCTTGATGGCGAGTCTTACGCAGGTTTCCTTATCTCTACGTGTTTTCAAACAGCTATCAACGCGTTGATAATCAACCTGAGTCTCGACATTTGCGAACATCTCTTGCGGATTTGAATCAAGGCTTAGCCCATATTTGTCAAATCGCGCGTTCACTTCCGGGTCTCTCCAGTTGTAGAGCTTGAGGGCGATCACATGATTGATCAGATGGCTCTGGAGGGCGTTTTCCGGCAGTGGAAAATAAGTAGGCGGAACAAGCGCTCTATAGGGAATGACGACGAAAGCGATATCGCTGAGTGTCTTCTGGTCTCCCTGTCTGGCATAGTGCCACAGTTCTTTCCATGCCTGGGCACAATCGCCGCGATCAAGCAACCCCGCACCTTTGTCTCAAGTGGCGTCAACTTGGTACCTTTGGCGTTGACGATGGTCGGCGCAATTAAGACTGCGGTTGTAAAGACGATCCATTTGTACTGGCTTAATAAAACTTTTCTTTTAATACCCACAGGAACCGGCCCCACACGCGCGGAATAAATACAACTTGCTGCTGAACTGCCTTTATGTTGCGATTCTTGTCAATCGTCATCATTGCGTACTTTTCTCCCTTCCCGCTCTCGCGGCTCAGGGCGTGGCGCCGGGAACACGCGCTGCCGCGAAAAATATGTTGAGGTTCCTCTCCACACACGCCCCTCCGCCTGTCATCACGCCGCATCATGGACAGTGCGGCTATCGGCCGGCGCCTCGTCGCGTTCGAACATGCCATAATCGCGCATGACATTGGCGATCCGCAGCCGGTAATCGGCGAAGATGCCGCCGCGGCCGGCCTGCTGGGCGGCGCGATGGGTTTCGCGGTTGCGCCATTCCTTGACCGCCGCCTCGTCGCGGAAGAAGGAGAGCGATAAGAGCTTGCCGCGGTTGGTCAGGCTTTCGAACCGTTCGATCGAGATGAAGCCGTCGATGGTCTCGAGCTCGGCACGCAGTTCGCCGGCGAGATCGAGATATTTGTGGCGCTCGCCCATATAGGGCACGACTTCGAAGATGACGGCGATCATGGCAGCACCAGCTTTGCGTGGGGAGCAGAGACGTTTTTCAGGAAGACGCGATCCTCCTTCAGGATAAAGCGTTCGCGACGGGCGAACTCGTAATTCTCGCGGCCGAGCGGGTCGGCGGCCAGCCGGGCGCGGTAGGCTTCGTAGGCGGCGAGGCTTTCGATATTGTAGACGCCGTAAGCCGTCGTCGCCGACCCTTCATGCGGGGCGAAATAGCCGATCAGGTCGGCGCCATTCCTCGGGATCGCCTGGCCCCAGTTGCGGGCATACTCAGTGAAGACGTCCTTCTTGAAGGGGTCGATCTCATAGCGGATGAAGCAGGTGATCATCGGGTTCTCCTTTGTGCTTCCCCGTTTTCGCACATTGCCGGACGAAGATGCTTCGGTTACGATCGAACTATGAAGGAAGGACCAGACATTGCCCAGATCGGCGCGCTGATCGGCGATCCTGCGCGGGCCAACATGCTGGCGGCGCTGACCGGTGGGCGGGCGCTGACGGCGACCGAGCTTGCCGGCGTCGGCGGCATCACGCTGCAGACGGCAAGCACCCATCTCGCCAAGCTCGAAGCCGGCGGGCTGCTGGCCCAGCGCAAGCAGGGGCGCCACCGCTATTTCACGCTGGCCGACGAGGCCGCCGCCCGGCTGATCGAAAGCATGATGGGTTTTGCCGCCGGGCGCGGGCATCTGCGCCACCAGCCAGGGCCGAAGGAGCCGGCGCTGCGCAAGGCGCGCATCTGCTACGATCATCTGGCCGGCGATTATGGCGTGCGCATGCTCGACAGCCTGATTGCATCAGGCGCGATCGAGGCGGTCGGAGAGGGTCTGGCGCTGACGGAAAAGGGCGAGAGCGATCTCGCCCGCATCGGCATCGACGTCGGCAATCTCAAATCCTCGCGCCGCCCGCTCTGCCGCTCCTGCCTCGACTGGAGCGAAAGACGAGCGCATCTGGCGGGCAGCCTCGGCAAGGCGCTGCTGTCGAGCTTCCTTGACAGGGGCTGGGCGAGGCGCACCGCCGAAAGCCGCTCGATCCTCTTTACACCGGAAGGCGACCGGCAGTTCCTGAGGCTGTTTCCGTTAGAGGCGTAGCGCCTTTAAAATCTCATGTCCAACCGGGCATTGGCGCTGTGACGGTTGAGGCCATCGCCGAATTCTCCGCGGTACGATAAGGATGCGGCCGCTGCCTCGGTCAACTGCAATGCCACCGATCCGCCCGCAACGACGCTGTTTTCGGCATTACGCAGCCCTCTAACCGCGAAACTGCCACCATTTTCAAATGTCAGAGCGGAAAGCGGGGCATCCTGATCGGCGATCCGCCTCCAGGCGAAATCCAAACCCGTTGTGATGCTCTTTCCGGCGAGCGAAGCCTGTCGTTTCGTCCGTAGCCCGACCGTCGTTGCAAACAGATCTTCACGCGCACTCTCGCCCGAAAGGGAGGCAGCGCCGCCGTCCTCGTGAAAGCCGTCGCGCTGGCCGATGGCGTAGTCCAGTCTGCCGAAAGGGGTGACAATAAGGTCACGGGAGAGGCCGAAGTCGAATGACGCCTCCGAGAAAAACTGGGCGGTACTGCCATGATAGCTTGCCGTCTGACTGTCGGAAAAACCGTCAAAGGCGATGTCGCGGCGCGTTTCGATGTCGTGCCAGCTATTCGACGCCCCGAACTTGACCTGCAGTCCGCCGAATCGCTGGGCGGCATAGAGGCCAAGATGCACGCTGTCGATATTGGCCGTGGAGCCAAGGTCCGGGATCTGGAAAGACGATTGTCCGACGCCTGCGAACACCCCGGCCGAACGATCGTCGATCACCCAGTCGACACCGTACAGCGCACCGCCGCGCGCCGTCGTCGCGCTGGAGGCGTTTCCGTCGCCCTTCAACCAGGAAAGATTGCCATAGGCGCTCGTCCATGCCTTGCCGCCGGTCTCGAACGCCTCGTTCAGCCGGTCATAGACCGCATTGCGCACGTCATCGGCTTCGCTGAAAAGGCCATTTTGCAACGAGGCGTGAATCTCGCCGGAGAGCTGATCGAACGCATCCCTCGCTTCTGCCCTGTCGCTATAAAGAATCGCATTGTAGAGCGCCAGGCTGCTGGAACCGCTCGTCTGGTCGAGAAAGTCGAGCCCGTAAGCCGACTGTTGCTGATTAAAGGTGAGGGCGGCGCTCGGGAACAGAGAGCCGGGGCTCAGCACGGTACGCAGGGTCAAGGTTACGTCGGTGGCGGAATAGCTGAGGAAAGACTTCAGGAAGGCGGAATCGATCTCCAGGTCGCCAAAGGTGCCCGACACGGCGCCGGCGGAGACGATCGTGTAGGACTGGCCGTTGATGTAACTCACGGCCGGGTCCCATAGGATTGCCTGGACTTTGGCGCCGTTCAGGAAGGCGGTGCCGGTGACATCGACCTTGTCGCTCAGCCCGGCGCTGCCGATCTCGACCTCGAAAAGAGTGAGTGGATCGAGGTTCAGATCTCCGGAGACCGCGAGGGTTCCAATCGAATTGCCAGGAGCAAGGACGCTGTTTGCGGCAAGCGAGGCGGTGCCGACGCTTCCCGTTCCCTGAAGTCTTGCGCCGGAACCGATGTTGACCGCACCAGTCAGGCTGCCATTGACCGACAGCGTGCCGTCAAGCACATCCGTATCGCCGCTATAGCTGCTGTTTCCAGTCAGGTGAAAGAGGCCATCGCCAGTCTTGACGAGACTGCCATCGCCGGTGATCGACCCGGCGAAAGTGGTTGAACTGTCGTCGCCGCCGACCGTGAGTGTCGCCGTGTTAAAAAGGTTCACATCTCCGCCCGACGAACCGCCGCCGGCGAGCGAGCCGATGGTTTCGGAGGTGGCGACGTCGAGCCCGGTTCCGGCAAGATCAGTAATGGTCACGCCCGCTCCGTCGGCCAATGCATTGCCGTTCTGGATGAATAACCGCCCCTGGTCGATCACCGTATCGCCGGAACGCGTGTTGTTGCCGGAAAGGGTCAGTGTCCCCGCGCCAGTCTTGGTCAGCCGTCCGGTACCCGACACGTTGCCGGCGAAGGTCACAGCATAGCCGTTCGTGTTCACGGTGCCACCGGCGCCTCCGATGACCACACCCCGGGCGGCTGGAGACGCAACAGTGCCGAATGTCTGCAACGTCGCGCCGTCGAGGGTCACAGTATTGGTGGCGCTGCCATCACCGAGAGATGCGGATGAGGACACGAAGAGGGTTCCTCCCAGCACATTCATCGCGCCGGAGAAATTGTTGGGTCCAAATAGCCCAAAAGTGCCGGCGCCCGATTTGGTAACGGAGCCGCTGCCGGATATGACGCCGCTGAACGTCCCGCTCGCGCCGGAAGCGCCAAGGGACAGGCTGGCACTGCCGAGCAGAATGTCGCCGCCGCCGGAAAGGCTCGCAATAGCCTGGTTGAAGCCGCCCATATCCAATTGGGTGCCGTTATTCATGAAGAGTCCGGACGAGGTGGAAAGCGCGTTTGCCGACATCAACTGCAATTTGCCGGCTGAGATGGTCGTTGCACCGGTATAGGACTGCTGGCTGCTGAGCGTGAAGGTGCCGGTGCCGGCTTTGGTCAGGCCGCCGTCACCTGATATAACTCCGTCGAAAGTGGTCGAGCTATTGTCAGCTCCAACGGAAAGAACGGCGTTGCCGGCGACGTCGACACTCCCACTACCGGTTAGTGCATCGACAGCTTCACTTGTCTTGATAGTCAACGTCCCGTCGAGATTGATGTCCGCAAGGCCCCCGAACACCTTGCCGCCATCAGCAGTCAGTGTCGCGCCGGACAGGACATCGATCGAGAGGCCCCCTTGCGCGATTCCCGACCAGAGAAAATCCCCGGAAATCGTCAGCCCGCGGGTGGCGATGATCTCGCCGGAATAATTTCCGGATCCGATCGCCAGCGTTTCCGTCGTGCCTATCATGCCGGAGCCGTAGAGGTTGTTGAGCGAGGCGTCGTACGTTCTTAGATCCAGGGTCGAGCCTGACGACAATCGAAGCGAATCGAGCGTCGAAAGATTTGCAGCGGTGGCGGCATCGAGAATGTTTAGCGTCCGGTTGGCGGAGAGCGCGACTTCGCCGACGCCGACGAACCTGCCCTGCCAGTTTCCGCCCCGGCTGAAGGTCACACTGTTTGCGCCGTCGATCGTTCCATCGAATGTGAAGTCTCGGATCTCAAGATTAGCATTGTTGAGGCGGATGGTGCCGCTGCCGGCAAGAGAGGCTATCCAATCGTTGTGCGTCCCGAAGTCGATGGTTGCGCCGGATGCAACGGTTGTCGTGGTGGCGCGGAGCAGTGCCCCTTGACCGTCCCCCGGGATCAGTAGCGTGCCAGAATCGACATAAACGTCCTGGCCTCCGCCCGAGAAGAAGTTATCCGCAAGCGTGACGGTGCCGGTGTCGCCGGCGCCGCCGAAATGAAGTTCCGCGGCCGTCCCGGCCCGATAAAGCCTGAGATTCAGATCACTACCGGCAATGGCGGAGAAACGCACAACGGCGCCGTTCATAATATCCATTTCCGGCACCAGGTTGACGGTTCCGGCCCCCACGGATCTGATCCATCCACCCGTCGACATGTCGACCTGATCCGTTCCCAACTCGCCGCCGTTGCTGATCTCGACATAGGAATCGAGCAAGGGATCGCTTTGCGCGGTAACGGCTGAAAGGAAGAGTGGAATGAAGGCTGAACCGGCCACGGCGAAGTGAACTGAAATACGGCCCTGTGCTTTCATCAGAATCAACTTTATTGAAGAAAATTAAACGCGGAAGCTGTATAAACCGCCTCCCCGCCCAGGGCAGAGTCTAAACTTTGCATTGATCAGGTAAGCAGACGAAAAGAAAAATGAGTGAGACAAGGCTTTACGCAGGAGTGAATGACTTCGCCGCGGACACTCTGTGGGTCGAGGCGGCCGGCTTGATGCGACATCCCTCCTATCGCGGCGCGGTGCTATCCTATTGCGAGGCAATGGTTGCACGCGTGCCGAAGGTGTTGCCTGCCAACAAGCTTTTTGCCCAGAAGCAGCGCTATCTCGTTTCCTTCGTGCTGATTTGTCTTTACATTCAGTGGCTTCAAGCGCGTGGCCCAGCGCCATCGCTTGCCCTTCTTCAGCGCGCTGCACCCGGCAGCCCGCGCCAGATCGCCGATTTCATCGGCGGGCTGCGTGACCGGGGCCTTGTCACCGCGATGTCACTGGAGACGGATCGCCGTACGCAAATCCTGAAGCCGGGTCTGGCATTGATGCGGGAAATCGCACACTCGCCATTGGCCATTTCGAGATCCTTCGAGCTCCTGGCGCCGCCTCTGCCCATCCGCCCGGACGAACTCGCCCAGGACGAGGACGTGCTGGCGCGCTGGCTGGCGCTCTCCGCGGAACGTTATGCGTTGAAGGACGACCTATTCGGCCCATTTCCGGCCATCGTGCGCCACAGCGAAAGAGATGCCGGCCACCTCGTTTTCTGCGCCGTCATCGCCGAGGCGCTGCGCGAGCGCCCGGCCGACGCGAAGGTCCCCGCAAGCCTGACTTATCGAGCGCTTGCGGAGCGCTTCGGCGTGTCCCGTCAGCATATCAGCAACATCCTCGACGAAGCCGCTGAGAAGGGCTGGTATTGCGTCTCCGCGGGGGGCGAACTCGCCTCGATGCCCGATGGGACGCTCCTTCAGTTCGAGACCTGGGTGGCCGGACAGATGGTCCATTACAGCCGCCTGACGGCGCTGATCGGCGGCAAAAGAGTCGAAGCCGCCGCGCCGAACGATTAAATCGGCCTAAGGTCCGAGGCCTTGTCCGACTGAGTGCCTAGATCAGGAACAGCCGGGTAAAACCGTCGTTTGTCAAACAGTCGTCCATCCACTCCGGATGCGACGGCAACTGACAAACAATCGGAGGAATATCCTATGATGAAGGTAACACATCTGGCATTGGCAGCGGCCCTTCTGGCCGGCACGGCGGCTTCCGGCTTTGCGCAGTCTTCGAGCACAGTCGGCACCGGCGGTTCGACGGCGGGCGGCGGAACTGCGAGCAGCACCGTCGGTACTGGTGGCAGCTCTGCCGGGGGCACCTGCCCGGCTGGTGCGACCAACTGCAATTCCGGTTCGTCCTCGACGCTCGGCACCGGCGGCTCGTCGGCTGGCGGCGGGACGTCGAGCAGCACGGTCGGTACCGGCGGCTCGGCCGCGGGCTCGGGCTCTGGATCCGGTTCCGCCTCTACGCTTGGCACCGGTGGCTCGTCGGCCGGCGGCGGCACGTCCAGCAGCAGCGTGGGCACCGGCGGTTCCGCCGCAGGTTCGGGCGATGCAAATTCGGCCTCGAGTGTCGGAACCGGCGCTTCGTCGGCGGATGGAGACAAGACCGGCAGCACCGTCGGCACCGGCAGCAGCGCGGCAGGCAGCTCGCACGACAACAAGGGCAAGAAAGGCTGCGCGCCTGGCCAGGTCAAGAAGGATGCCGCCGGCACCGAGGATTGCAAATGATGATCCCGGCCGGCGCCTTCCGGGCGCCGGCCAAACTCTTGGAGAGAAACCAATGACCCGGTTTTCCACAATCGCACTGGCCGCTTCGCTCATTCTGATCGCCGGCCCGACAATGTCGGAAGAGATCAAGCTCGACGACGGGACGACGTGCACGATCGTCCAATCCCAGGCGGGAGACACGTCAACCACCGTCACGGCCGGCAACGGGCACGTGTCCTCGTCGACCACGACAGGCAGCGGTTCGACCGGCTCCACTTCGTCATCCGCCTCGGCGGGCTCCTCGGCTGGATCGGGAAGCGTCGACAGCTTTTCGACGGCAAGCGTGACCCGGCCGGACGGCACCGTCATCACGAAACGGTCCGATGGAACCTGCTCCATCACCAAGCCGAACAAATAGGAGATGGCAATGAAACCCATCAACTTTATCGCCGCCGCCTCGATCGCGCTCCTCGCATCGAGCCCGGCCGCCCTTGCGGAGGAGTGTAATGCGGCCGGAACCGTCGGCACGGCGGGAAGCGCTTCGGCCGGAGGCACATCCGCCAGCTCGGTCGGAACGGCGGGCGCCTGCCAGACCGATGGCGGCACGACATCGTCGATCGGATCTGGCGGAAGTGCGGCCACGGTCGACGGAAAGGCGCAAAGCAAGACTCATGTCAACGATAATGGCGACAAGCTGAAGGCGCAGACCAAGGCCCAGGCCGTCGACAAGGGCACGTTCAGCAAGTCCCGCACCAAGACCAGCACGGACGGCAGCTCGCTCGACAGCACGACTCGTACGATGTCGCATGTTCCGGGCGAAAAGCCGGTGAAAAGCACCACCACTCAGAAGATCATTCTGCCGGAACAATAGTTGCCCGGGGCTCGCCGCTTGAACTTCGACGAGCCCTGCCCCTCCAGTATCACCATTGAGCAGCGACCACGGAGCCGGTCGCTTGCCGCATCGCAGCCATGCTTGAGATCAGGTTGAGCTTTGCCCGGTGATCGTGTAAAGCCGCAGCATCCCCGCACAAGACCAGATTTCCAGCAAGGCGTGAACAATGGACGGCTTCGATCTCATCATCTTCGACTGCGACGGTGTCCTCGTCGATTCCGAAATCATCGCGGCCGAAGTCGAATCCGCACTGCTGACGGAGGCCGGATATCCGATCGGCGTCGAGGAAATGGGCGAGCGTTTCGCCGGCATGACCTGGCACAACATCCTGCTGCAGGTCGAGCGCGAGGCCAGCATCCCGCTTTCGGCCTCGCTGCTGGATAAATCCGAGCAGCTGCTCGACCTCAGGCTGGCGAATGACGTCAAGGCGATCCCGGGCGTCGAATTCGCCGTCTCCAGGCTACCGATGAAGCGCTGCATCTGCTCGAATTCGAGCACGAAGCGGCTCGACATGATGCTCGGCAAGGTCGGCCTGAAGCCGCTGTTTGCGCCCAACGTCTTCTCCGCCAAGGATCTCGGCGCCGACCGCGTCAAGCCGAAGCCGGATATCTTCCTGCACGGAGCAAGCCGCATGGGCGTCTCTCCCGACCAGACGGTCGTGGTCGAGGATTCCGTCCACGGCGTGCACGCCGCCCGCGCCGCCGGCATGCGCGTCATCGGCTTCACCGGCGCCTCGCACAGCTACCCCGCCCATGCCGACAAACTCACCGATGCCGGCGCCGAGACGGTGATCTCACGCATGAACGACCTGCCGGGCGTGGTTGCCGCGCTGGCGGCGTGGGAAGGCGTGCTCTAGGCCTGGACCATTTCGCTCGGCTGCTTGCCGATGCGATCGCGGCACTACCTCTCCTCCGCGCCGGCGGGGCTTATGCATCCCGGCACCGCCTCTCCTCCGTCATCCCAGGGCTTGACCCTGGGATCCATGCGGCTGGCACTGCGTGAGGAGCGGCGACATTTCCCCGTGGGCAAGCAATTGAGGCCGAGTGCCGGTCGTGGATCCCAGAGTCAAGCCCTGAAATGACGGTGTGGGCGTGGCAATGGCTGAGATTGCGGCTATGTCCTCTCGGCATCCAACGGATATCCCGAGCATGACAAAGGCAGGCCTAGCTGCTCTTCTTCGTCTTCGCCGGCTGGATGTCGAAGCCGACGTTGACGCGCACCAGGGCGCCGGCGCCGACCGGCATCTTGATGCCTTCCTTGCGGAAGATGACCTGCGTGCCCGGCGAGCCCGCCGGGATTTCGGTCGGGAACTTGGTGACTTCGGAGTAGAGCACGTTCTCGCCGTCGAGGACGCTGACGCGGATCGGCAGCGTCACCGGGCCGGGAGCGCCCGCCGGGCCCGTGATGAGGCGCAGTTGGGCGACGACGGTCATCGTCAGGTTGGTATCGTTCAGCATGCACTGGCGGGTGTAATCGCCGAAGGAGGCCTGGACGGCGATCTGCTGCGGATCGTCCTTCTTGCCCTTGGCGTAAGTGCGGAAGATCGCATCCTGATCGCGCATGAAGATCTGCGGGCAGGCGCCCTGGACGACCGGGGCGACGGTGCCCTGCGCAGTCGTGGCCGTGCCGATCGACGGATTGTTGGACGACGGATTGGCGGGCGCCAGCGGCATGATCTGGGCATTGCCGTTCGGCTGGGCGGGCGCTGCCTCCGGTTTGCTGTCGCCGCCTATGCCGAGCGAATTGCAGCCGGCGAGCAGGGCGACAAGAGAAGCGGAGACGATGAGACGCGAGACCTTGCCGAGCACGATATTCCACCCCTTGCACAAGCGTTTCTTGGAGGCCCCATGTCTTTTGCGTGAGGCCTTTCACGACGGTTGGCGATGGTCTATATCAGCGGCTCAAACAAAAATCGATTGGGTACGCGCCGTTTTGATGCACTTTTCGCCGCCGGATGCGGGCAACTTCAACAAGATAACGGCGATCATATGTCGGCAGGGCCGCACCTTCTCGGTTTCCGGCGAAGCAGGCCACGGCCGCGCCCGGCCGGATTTTCTCCAGCGATAGATCAAGGATGACGAACGTGGACTATATCTCGACCCGCGGCGAGGCCCCTTCCCTCGGCTTTTGCGACGCCCTCTTGACGGGGCTGGCGCGCGACGGCGGGCTCTATATTCCCAGTGAATGGCCGCACTTCTCCAAGAAGGAGATCCGGGCGCTCCGGGGCAAGAGCTATCAGGAGATCGCCTTCACCATTCTCTCGCCCTTCACCAATGGCGAGATCCCCGAGGCGACCTTCCGGGCAATGATCGACGAGGCCTACGGCACCTTCCGCCATCCGGCGATCGCGCCGCTCGTCCAGACCGGGCCGAACAGCTTCGTCATGGAGCTGTTCCACGGCACGACGCTTGCCTTCAAGGACGTGGCGATGCAGCTGCTCGCCCGGCTGATGGATTATGCGCTGGAAAAGCGCGGCGAGCGGGCGACGATCGTCGGCGCCACCTCCGGCGATACCGGCGGCGCGGCGATCGACGCCTTTGCCGGCCGCGAGCGCACCGACATCTTCATCCTCTTCCCGCACGGCAAGGTCTCGCCGGTGCAGCAGCGGCAGATGACCACTTCGACGTCTTCGAATGTGCATGCGCTCGCCGTCGAAGGCAATTTCGACGACTGCCAGAACCTGGTGAAGGCGATGTTCAACGACGCGGCCTTCCGCGACAGGGTCCGTCTCTCCGGCGTCAACTCGATCAACTGGGCCCGCATCATGGCCCAGATCGTCTATTATTTCACGACGGCGGTGGCGCTCGGCGGGCCGGACCGGAAGGTCTCGTTCACGGTGCCCACGGGCAATTTCGGCGACATCTTCGCCGGCTACTGCGCCAAGCGCATGGGCCTGCCGATCGACCGGCTCGTCATCGCCACCAACGAGAACGACATTCTCACCCGCACGCTGAAGACCGGCCGCTACGACATGAAGGCAGTCAAGGCGACGAGTTCGCCGTCGATGGATATCCAGATCTCGTCGAACTTCGAGCGGCTGCTGTTCGAAGCCTATGGGCGCGATGCCTCGAAGGTGCGCGCCGCGATGGAAAGCCTCAAGCAATCCAACGGCTTCGAGATCGGCGCGCAAGCGCTGAAGGCGATCCGCCGCGATTTCCGCGCCGGCCGCGCCAGTGAGCGGCAGGTGGCCGAGACGATCCGCAAGACCCATGCCGAGACCGGTTATCTGCTCGATCCGCATTCGGCGATCGGCGTCTTCGTGGCGAAGAAGAAGGAAAAGGCGAATACGCCGATGGTGACGCTTGCGACCGCGCATCCGGCGAAATTCCCCGTCGCCGTAAAATCGGCCAGCGGTATTGACCCGGCGCTTCCGACGTGGCTTGCTGGTCTGATGCAAAGGGAGGAGCGCTTCCAGATCATCAAACCGGAGCTGAAAGCCGTTGAAACCTTTATCGGCCAGCACGCCCGCAGCGAGACGACAGCAGGCGCAGAAAGATAGCCAATGACAGTTGAGTGCACCCGGCTCAAATCCGGGCTGACAGTAGTCACAGAAACCATGCCGCACCTGGAAAGCGTTGCGCTCGGAGTCTGGATCAAATCGGGATCGCGCAACGAGACGGAAGACGAGCACGGCATCGCCCACCTGCTCGAACACATGGCCTTCAAGGGCACGGCGCGCCGCACGGCCCGCCAGATCGCCGAAGAGATCGAGGATGTCGGCGGCGAGGTCAACGCCGCCACCTCGACCGAGACGACCTCCTATTATGCCCGGGTGCTGAAGGACCACGTGCCGCTCGCCGTCGACATCCTCGCCGACATCCTGACGGAATCGGCCTTCGAGGAGGAGGAGCTGGAGCGTGAGAAGCAGGTGATCCTGCAGGAGATCAACGCCGCCAACGATACCCCCGACGACGTCGTGTTCGACCGTTTCTCCGAGGCCGCCTATCGTGACCAGACGCTCGGACGCGCCATTCTCGGCACGCCGGAGACCGTCGTCTCCTTCACGCCGCAGCAGATCCGCACCTATCTCGGCCGCAACTACACGACCGATCGGATGTTCGTGGTCGCCACCGGCGCCGTCGACCACCAGGAATTCCTGCGTATGGTCGAGCAGCGTTTCGCCAGCCTGCCGACGCAGCCTTCGGCGCCGCCGGTGATGGAAGCGGCGCGTTATATCGGCGGCAGCGTGCGCGAGCCGCGCGACCTGATGGACGCGCAGATCCTGCTCGGTTTCGAGGGCAAGCCCTACCACGCCCGCGACTTCTACTGCTCGCAGATCCTCGCCAATATCCTCGGCGGCGGCATGTCCTCCAGGCTGTTCCAGGAAGTGCGCGAGTTCCGCGGCCTCTGTTATTCCGTCTACGCCTTCCACTGGGGCTTTTCCGATACCGGCATCTTCGGCATTCATGCCGCTACCGGCGGCGAAAACCTGCCGGAGCTGGTGCCTGTGATCATCGACGAGCTGCACAAGTCGGCCAGCGAGATCCACCAGAAGGAGATCGAACGCGCCCGCGCCCAGATCCGCGCCCAGCTGCTGATGGGCCAGGAGAGCCCGGCCGCCCGCGCCGGCCAGATCGCACGGCAGATGATGCTCTACGGCCGGCCGATCTCCAATCCGGAGATGATGGAACGGCTGGAGGGCATCACCATCGAGCGGCTGACCGACCTCGCCGGCCGGCTGTTCTACGATACGGTGCCGACGCTTTCGGCAATCGGGCCGCTGGAACAGCTCGCGCCGATGGAAGACATCATCGCCTCGCTTTCGGTCCCGGCGCCGAAGACGATGCAGGCCAGCTGAGCCGACGTCCGTCTGCCGGGAGTGATCGATGCCAAAATCGGTGTTTCGGTTCCTGTCGCGGCAGCCGGATGCGGTGGAGCTGGAGAATGAGAAATACCTCTTGCGCCTGCCGCGCTACCAGGATTTCACCCAGTGGCACCGGCTGCGCGCCGAAAGCCGCAAATTCCTCGAACCCTGGGAGCCGACCTGGCGGCGCGATGAGCTGACGGAGGGCGCCTACCGCGCGCGCGTCATCCGCGGCAAGCAGGAATATGCCTCGGGACAGTCGATCCCGCTGTTCATCTTCCTCAAGGAAAACCGCACGCTCGTCGGCGGCATCACCATCGGCTATATCAGGCGCGGTGCGGCACAAAGCTGCATGATCGGCTACTGGATGGGCGAACGCCATGCCGGCCAGGGGCATATGTATGCGGCCCTTCAGTTGGTTATTCCTTACATCTTCTCCGGGCTTGAGTTGCACCGTATTGAAGCAGCCTGTATTCCAGATAACGCGCGCAGCATGCGTCTGCTTGAAAAGGCCGGGTTTCAGCGGGAAGGTTATCTGCGCGGATATTTGAAGATCAACGGTCAGTGGCACGACCACGTGATGTTCTCACGGCTCGCCACCGATACGGATAAAGGCAGGAAAACCGACAGCCGATGACCAGAAACAGCATGCTGCCCAAGTCACCGTCCGGACGAGTGATCGCGGTGATCGCAGCCCTTTTCCTGGCGGTCTTCGCCCTTTCGGCGGGCGTTGCCCAGGCGGCCGAACCGGTGAAGATTTCCCGTGACGATACCGCGCTCGATCTCACTGCGACGACCGAGATCTATGCCAACCAGGGCGAGGCCTTCCAGGTGTCGACGGCCGCCGGTGCCGACGGCATCCGCCGGCGCATCGAGGTCCGGGCGAGCTCGGAAAACCATCAGGGCGACTGGGCGGTGTTTGCGCTCGCCAACGTCTCGGAGGAACAGCTGGAGCGCGTCATCGTCGCGCCGCATTTCCGTCTGGTCAATTCCAAGCTGTTCTGGCCGGATCTCGGCTCGCAGCGCATCAGCGCCATCACGCCGAGCGAAGGTTTTGCGCTCGACCGGCAGCCGAGCGACGAGGCCGACGTCTTCCGCATCACGCTGAACCCCGGCGCCGTCATCACTTTCGTCGCTGAGCTGTCGACGCCGGAACTGCCGCAGATCTATCTCTGGGAACCGAACGCCTACAAGGATACGATCAACGCTTTCACGCTCTATCGCGGCATCGTGCTCGGCATTGCTGGCCTGCTCGCCGTGTTCCTGACCATCCTCTTCGTCGTCAAGGGCACGTCGATGCTGCCGGCAACCGCCGCCCTTGCCTGGGCGGTGCTCGGCTATATCTGCGTCGACTTCGGATTTCTCGGCAAGCTGATCAGCGTCGCCTCGGCCGACCAGCGAATATGGCGGGCCTGCGCGGAGGTGGCGCTGGCCTCGAGTTTCGTCATCTTCCTCTTCACCTATCTGAACCTCAACCGCTGGCACGCGCATCTCGGCTACGCCACGCTCGCCTGGGTGCTCGGCCTGGCCCTGCTCTTCGGCGTGGCGATCTACGATCCGTCGATCGCCGCCGGCATTGCCCGGCTTTCCTTTGCGCTGACGGCGGCGACCGGCCTGCTGCTCATCATCTATCTCGGCTTCAACCGCTACGACCGCGCCATTCTGCTGGTGCCGGCCTGGGCGCTGACGCTTGTCTGGCTGTTCGGCGCATGGCTGACGGTCACCGGCCGGCTCGACAACGACATCATCCAGCCGGCGCTCGGCGGCGGCCTGGTGCTGATCGTGCTGCTGATCGGCTTTACCGTCATGCAGCACGCCTTTGCCGGTGGTGCCTTCCAGCAGGGGCTGTTTTCCGACCTCGAGCGGCAGTCTCTGGCCTTGACCGGCTCCGGCGACATGGTGTGGGACTGGGATGTGGCGCGCGACCGCGTCGTCACCATCCCCGACGTCTCGGTCAAGCTCGGCCTCTCCCCCGGCACCATGCATGGGGCAGCGCGCAACTGGCTGCCGCGGCTGCACCCCGACGACCGCGACCGCTTCCGCGCCACGCTCGACGTGCTGCTCGAACACCGGCGCGGCCGGCTCAATCACGAGTTCCGCATTCGCGCCGAGGACGGGCATTTCCACTGGCTGCTGATCCGCGCCCGGCCGGTGCTCGGCTCCAACGGCGAAATCATCCGCTGCGTCGGCACGATTGTCGACGTGACCGAGCCGAAGAACTCAGTCGAGCGGCTGCTGCACGATGCGCTGCACGACAATCTGACCGGCCTGCCGAACCGGCAGGTCTTCCTCGACCGGCTGCAGTCTGTGCTGGCGTTGGCGCCGGCCGGCGAGACGCTGCGTCCGACTGTCATGGTGATCGATATCGACCGCTACAAGCTGGTCAATGATTCGCTTGGAGTGGCCGCCGGCGACAATATCCTGATTGCCCTGACGCGGCGCCTGCGGCGTCTGATGAAGCCACAGGACACGCTGGCGCGGCTTGCCGGCGACCAGTTCGGCCTCATCCTGGTCTCCGAGCACAATCCGGCCAAGGTCGCCGATTTTGCCGATGCAGTCAGCAAGGCGATCATGGTGCCAATCAACTTCGCCAGTCGTGAGATCATCCTGACGGCCTCGATCGGGCTCGCTTCCTGGGTCGACCGGCAGGAGAGCGCCAGCGGGCTGCTGAGCGACGCCGAGCTTGCGATGTATCGGGCAAAACGGGCCGGCGGCAACCGCGTCGAACCGTTCCAGCCGGCCTTCCGCGATTTCGGCACCGACCGGCTGCAGCTCGAAACCGATCTGCGCCGGGCCATCGAGCGCAAGGAATTGTCGATGGTCTACCAGCCGATCGCCCGGCTCGAGGACGTCGAGGTCGCCGGCTTCGAGGCGCTGATGCGCTGGGAACATCCGAAGCGCGGCAATATCCCGCCGTCGGAATTCATCCCGCTTGCCGAGTCCTCCGACATCATCGGGGCGCTCGGCATGTTCGCGCTCGAGCAGGCGACCAACGACCTGATGAGCTGGCAGAGCCAGACCGGCGAATTGCCGATCTTCGTGTCGATCAACCTGTCGAGCGTGCAGCTGCTCAACAACGAGCTCTATGACGACGTGCGTTCGGTTCTCGCCAAGACGCATTGCCCGCCTTCGCGGCTGAAACTGGAACTGACGGAATCCATGGTGATGGAGAATCCGGAACAGGCCCGCCTCGTGCTGCAGAAGCTGAAGGAAGCCGGCATCGGCCTGGCGCTCGACGATTTCGGCACCGGCTATTCCTCGCTTGCCTATCTCACCCGCTTCCCCTTCGATACGATCAAGCTCGACAAGGCGCTGGTGCGCGACAGCAGCGACAAGAAGGCGACCGTGCTCCGATCGGTGATATCAATGGCGCGCGAGCTGGAGATGAAGGTGGTGGCCGAGGGAATCGAATCCAACGAGGACGCGATCGAGCTTGCCAAGATGGGCTGCAGCTACGGGCAGAGCTATCTGTTCGGCCCGCCGATGCCGTCGGACTCGGTGCTGCGGCTGCTTCGTGACCGGTTTCCGCTGACGAAACGGGCGTGATCACCGGCGACGACCTCCCTAGAAATGGCGATTGACCGGCGGCCGGCAATATGCGCCACTCCCTTATCACATAAGGAATTTGCGATGCTCAAACTTCTGCTCGCCCTGTCGATCGGCGTCTTTTTCGTTTCGCCGCTTCAGGCCGGTGACGTCCCTCCCGTCATGAAGGCCTGCGTGCCTGGGGTGAAGCATTGTGAACGATGGACTCAGGAATTCCAGACGGCGCTGGCGCTGGCACAGAAGGGCGATCATGCCGCACAGCAGACCGTGGCTTTCTGCTTGTCTTCCGGATGCCATGGCGCGGTGAACGTCGACAAGGTGGCCTCCTGCAGCTGGCACCTCGTCATCACCAATTCGGCTGCGGCCACCGTGCTCGACCGGTCCAACCTCAGGAACACCTGCCGGCCGATGACGCCGGCTCAGAAGGACGAAGCCCGTGCTCACGCCGGCGAGCTCGTCCGCAAGATCTACAATCGTGACATGGCGGCGACCGACCAGATGTAGCCTGGCCTCCTCCGGTTCTCGGCAACGGCTGGCGCGAAAAATAAATCCCGTTGCCGTCCCGGCTTTCGCAGCTATGCTGCCGACACAGAAAATCGGGAGGACCATAATGATCCTGCACTGCGTGTTCCTGCGGCTGAAGACGGCGCTGACGATGGACGACAAGCAATCGCTGTTCGAGGCGATCGTCGCGCTGAAACAGGTCATCCCCGGCATTTTGGATATCAAGTACGGGCCGAATGTTTCGCCCGAGGGCCTGCATGCCGGCTTCGTCGATGGCTTTGCCGTGACCTTCGAAAGCGCTGAAGCGCGGGATGCCTATCTCGTCCATCCCGCCCATGTTGCCGTCGGCGAACGTATCGTCGCCTCGACGGACGGCGGCCTTGCCGGCATCCTGGTCTTCGACCTCAATCTTTAGCGTCTAAAGCGCGCCGCTTGAATCAAAGCCTCATGCGACGCGCTTTCAGAGCGGCCAGCCTTTAGCTCGATTTCGCCATGGCGGCGGCGAGCTGGTCGACATTGTAGCGGAACATCTTCTCATAGGTCGGCGCCGGGCCCTCGGCGTCGGAGAGCGATTCGACAAAGAGCTCGCCGCCGGGCTCGGCGCCGGTTGCCTTGGCGACCTGCTTGACGAGGCGCGGATCGTTGGAATTCTCGAAGAAATAGGCCTTCACATGCTCACTCTTGATCTGCCTGATCAGCTTGGCGACGTCGGCGGCGGACGCCTCGCTCTCGGTGGAAAGGCCGAGCGGCGCGAGGAAGCTGACATTATATTCGCGGCCGAAATAGCCGAAGGCGTCATGGCTGGTCAGCACCTTGCGGCGGTCGTCGGCGATCTTGTCGAATTTCGAATGGGCGTATGTGTTGAGCTCGTCGAGCGTCTTTGAATATTTCTCGGCATTGGCCTTGAAGGCAGCGGCATCGGCCGGATCGGCCGCCGACAGCGCCTTTTCGATATTGGCAACCCAGACCTTGACGTTGACGGGACTGTTCCAGACATGCGGGTCGGTGATCTCAGAACCATCCTCTTCCATCGTGCGGGTGGCGATGCCTTCGGAGACCGTCACCGGCTTGCCCTTGTAGCCGGAGGCGGTGATCAGCCGGTCCATCCAGCCTTCCAGCCCTTCGCCGCTGACGAAGGTGACCTGCGCCGCCTTCAAATTCTTAGCATCGGCGGGTGACGGTTCGAATTCGTGCGGATCGCCGTTCGGGCCGACGAGGCTCGTCACCTTCACATGATCGCCGCCGACCTCTTTGACGACATCGGCAAGCACGGTGAAGGAGGCAACGATTTTCAGCGTTTCGGCCGAGGCGGGTGCGGCCGAGAGCGCCATCAGGGCGGGCAGTGCGGCGGCGGAGAGAAGCAGTCTGCGTGAGGTCATCGAAGTCTCCTTGGGGTCAGCCCTTCAGATGCGGGCGGGGAAAGAGGCGCCGGGCGATGCCGGATGGCGCGAAAAGGATTGAGAAGGCGTAGATCAGGGCTGCCGTCATGATGATCGTCGGGCCGGAGGCGAGTTCGAGATGGTAGGAGGCGATCAGGCCAAGATAGCCGGAGGCGGCGGCGCTGGCGGTGGCAATCAGCATCATGGCGGGCAGGCTGCGCGACCAGAGCTGGGCGACGGCGGCCGGCAGCATCATCAGGCCGACCGCCATCAGCGTGCCGAGCGCCTGGAAGCTGGCGACGAGGTTCAGCACCACCAGCAGCAGGAAGAGGACATGATAGGCCGGGCCGCGGCCGCCGACGGCGCGCAGGAAACCCGGATCGAAGCATTCGGCCACCAGCGGCCGGTAGATGGCGGCGAGGACGACGAGCGTCAGCGAAGTGATCGCGCCGATCTGATAGAGAGCGGGCGCATCGATCGCCAGGATGGTGCCGAACAGCACATGCAGCAGATCGATGTTCGAGCCGCGCAGCGAGACGATCAGCACGCCGAGCGCCAGCGATGCGAGATAGAAGCTGGCAAAGCTCGCATCCTCCCGCAGCACGGTCATGCGGCTGACGGCACCCGAAAGCAGCGCCACCGAAAGGCCGGCGACAAGGCCGCCCAGGCCCATCGCCGTCAGCGACAACGAGCCGGCGAGGAGATAGCCGATCGCCGCCCCCGGCAGCACCGCATGGCTCATGGCGTCGCCCATCAGGCTCATGCGTCTCAGCATCAGGAAGACGCCGATCGGCCCCGAGCCGAGCCCGAGGCAGAGGCAGGCGACGAGGGCACGCCGCATGAAACCGAAATCGGCAAAGGGCGCCAGGAAGAGATCGTAGGCCGTCATGCCGCCGGCGCCTCTCGCGGTGAGCAGGCCGCGGCGTCCTCGTCCCAGCGCTCGGACATGGCGCGCGCCTTCATCAGATTGGCGGAGGACATGACCTCGGCGGTCGAGCCCCATCCGACAAGCTCGCGGGCAAGCAGCAAGGTTTGCGGGAAATGCGCCCGGACGAGCTCGAAATCGTGCAGCACGGCGATGACAGTGCGGCCCTCGCCGTGCCAGCGGATGACGAGTTCGACGAGATCCCGGGTCGTGCGGGCATCGATTGCGGTAAAAGGCTCGTCGAGCAGAATGACGCCGGCATCCTGCAGCAGCAGACGGGCAAAGAGCACACGCTGGAACTGGCCGGCCGAGAGCGACCCGACATGGCGACTGGCAAAGCCGTCGAGGCCGACGGCGGCAAGCGCCTCGCCTGCTCTCTTCAGGTCGAGGGGGCCGACACGGCCGAAGGCTCCCCTCGCCTTCCAGACGCCGAGCATGACGGTGTCGATGACCGAGATCGGAAAGCGGCGATCGATCTCGGCCGCCTGCGGGAGATAGCCGAATTCCGCCCGGCCGAGCCGGTGCTCGACCCGGCCCTCGGCCGGACGAAGCTCACCCATGATCGCCTTCAGCAGCGTCGACTTGCCCGCCCCGTTCGGCCCGGCAATCGCCGTCAGGCTGCCCGGCGCAAAGGCGCCGGAGACATGATGGACGGCTGGATGCCTGTTATAGGCGATGGTCAGATCGTCGAGGCGGATCAGCGGCGTCATGGCAGCAGAACCGCCCAGCGGATGGCGAGCCAGAGGACGGCAATGACCAGTGTGATGCCGACTGCCCTCGATAAGGCCGATTGTCCCATGAGGCTGATGGGAAGGCGATCGGGGTTTCGCGGCATGGCTGATCCTAAAATGTAATAACATTACTGCCGTAATGTTATAACGATTGCGGCAAGATTGAGGCTTGGACTATCGTGGAATTGAAAAGGGCGCGAACGCCATGCCCTTTCTTGGCGTCGGCCCCTTCATCTCGGCCCAGGAGATGGCGGCTGCCCCTCATCCGCCTGCCCGCACCTTCTGCCCGCTTGCGGGGCGAAGGGACACGCCGCGACCTCTCCGTTCCCCGGTAGACTCTCGCTTGGCAGGTCCGCTCTCCCCGTTTACCGGGACAGGGTTAGGGTGAGGGGCAGCTACTCCGCATGACAGAGCAGCCGTGGCCTGGGAAGAAGGAGGGCGTCTCCGCCAATTCGCCAGCACACGAGCGGCGCGGCAACAATTGAAAAGGGCGACCGAATGGCCGCCCCTTTATCTCTCGGAATGAAAACTCAAAGCAGTTCCAGCATCGCCGCTGCACCGGAAATCGTCGCCTGGCCGGGGCTTTCCTCGACGTTGAGGGCTTTGACGACGCCGTCTTCGACCAGCATCGAATAGCGCTTGGATCGCAGGCCGAGGCCGCCGGCGGAGAGGTCGGCTTCGAGGCCGACGGCCTTGGTGAAGGCGGCGTCCCAATCGGCGAGGAAGTGGATCTTGCCGAGCCCGCCCGAGGATTGCGCCCAGGCGCCCATCACATGCCAGTCGTTGACGGCGAGAACGGCGATGTCGTCGACGCCCTTGCCAAGAATGGTATCGCGGTTTTCGAGATAGCCCGGCAGGTGGTTCAGCGAGCAGGTGGGCGTGAAGGCGCCCGGCACGGCAAAGAGCACGACGCGCTTGCCGGCAAAGAGCTGCTCGGTGGTGATTTCGACCGGGCCGTCGGTGGTCTTTTCCTTGAAGGTGGCGGCCGGAAGCTTGTCGCCGATCGCGATGGTCATGGTTTTCTCCTCGGGTTTGGCTTGTTGGGTTCGTGCTCTGCGGCGGGCGCCGCCTGGGAATAGGGCGACTATAAGTGCCGGTCACTCAAAGGCAAGCGTGGTCTCCATCGCCCTGTCGCCATCGATGACAAGCACGCCCCAGCGCTTGCCTGACATGTCGTAATCCCTGGGCAGCCTGCCGATCATCATATCGGTCTTGAAGGTGGCGCCATCGCGTTTGCCGCCGCTCTGCTTGGTGAAGGCATAACCGCTCGGGCCGGTGACGATGATATCGGGGGACCCCTTGCCGTCACCCGGCAGAGCGAGCGTCAGCGACAGCGTCTTCCGATCAGCTGAGATCGCATGCGCCGTCACCTTGAAATCATCCGACGGCGGCTTCGGCAGCGTCGCGTCAGCGGCCGCCAGGATCGCCTCTTCCTCCGGGTGCGACTGCATGGCGCGGCCGAGCTTCAGGCTCAAATTCGCCTGGAAGGGAACGCAGATATCCCTGCAGATGCCGATGAAAGCCGAGGCGTCAATCTCGACTCCGCCTTTGCCAGCCGCCATCAAGGATAGCGGCAGCGTCACCGGCGCGTCATAGGCGATATCCTCGATCCCGCCTTTGAAAAAATGCTTCGGGACGGGATAGGCAATGGCATCGAGGGTCACACCGCTGGCCGGCGCGATGGTGACCTGAGGCGGAATGCCGCTGTTGCCGGGCTCGCGCCAATAGGTGATCCAGCCGGGTTTCGGTTCGATCTGCAGGCCGGCGCGGATTTTGCCGCCGGCATCGGGCGCCAGCGCCACCAGGCGCATGCGGCCGCCCTCGGCCTCGGCCCAGGCGCTCATCTCCGCTTTTGCGGAACAAAAGGGGACGAGGGCCGCGGCCACGGAAATGACCGCCATCAAAAGCCGTCGCGGGGCCATGAAAATAATCATCATGGAACAACGGTTTACCGAAAGTGCTCTCTGGCCGCCAGAAGCCGCGGCCATTTAAATCTTCATTTTCGGTTGATTGATTTGTGACATTGGCCCATCTTTCTCTTGTCGGGGCCTTGGTGCGGTCTGGCAGCAGGAGGAACGATGTCCTTATCGACGCTGAAGAACAGACGGGAACGTGGCTTCTTCGATGGCCAGTTCCTCATCGCCATGCCCGGCATGGAAGACCGCAATTTTGCGCGCACAGTGATTTACATCTGCGCGCATTCGGATGCCGGCGCCATGGGCTTCGTCATCAACCGGCCACAGAGCCTCACCTTCACCGACGTGCTCCAGCATCTCGACATGATCAAGCAGGAAGAACCGATCGTGCTGCCGCAGCGGGCGCGCGATTTCCCGATCCAGACGGGCGGCCCGGTGGAGAGCGGCCGCGGCTTCGTGCTGCATTCGGACGATTATGCCAGCGACTCCTCGATCCCGGTCAGCGACGACATCTGCCTGACGGCAACGCTCGACATCGTGCGCGCCATCTCCAAGGGCGCGGGGCCGAAGCGCGCGACGATGCTGCTCGGCTATTCCTCCTGGGCGGCCGGCCAGCTGGAAAACGAGGTCGCCAACAATGGCTGGCTCACCTGCCCTGCCAATGAGGAACTGATCTTCGACCGCAATCTCGACGACAAATACGAGCGGGCGCTCGCCGGCATGGGCATCAACGCCGCCATGCTTTCGGCTGAAGCCGGCCACGCCTGACGGTCGCGGCTCACCTGACGGTCGCGGCTCACCTGACGGTCGCGGGAACGAATAGGCGCGAGTGACGTTCCCTTCCCGCGCGGACGAGAGGTCCGTCGCCGAGAATGGAGACATCACAGATGGGTAGCACCAGCGACAAGATTTCAGGCAAGGCAAACGAAATTGCCGGCAAGACCAAGCAGGCCGCCGGCAAGGCCATGGGCGATCGCGACATGCAGGCCAAGGGCGACGTCCAGGAAGCCAAGGGCAAGGGGCAGGTCGCAGCCGGCAAGGTCAAGGACAAGCTCAAGGGCGCCGTCGACCGGCTCTGAACCACAGCAGCCCGGATAAACCATGCCTGCTGCGCACGCGCGCAGCGGGCATTTTTAATCCGCCCCCCGCCTTGCAGAGATCAGTACGATGAAACTCTTTGCCTGCGACAATTGCGACCAGGTCGTCCACTTCGACAATCGTCACTGCGTGCGCTGCAACCATCGCCTCGGCTTCCTGCCCGGCGACCTCGCGATGCATGCGCTGGAGCCGCGCGATGAGACGGCCTGGCAGCTCGTTTCCGATCCCGACCGGCACGTGGGCTTCTGCGCCAATGCCGGCCTCGACATCTGCAACTGGCTGGTGGAGGACGAGAGCGACAGTGAATTCTGCGCCGCCTGCCGCCACAACCGGCTGGTTCCGAACACCGATACCCAGAACGGCATAGACCGCTGGCGGCGCATCGGTCAGGCGCAGCGTCATCTCTTCTATTCGCTGCTGCGCTGGAGGCTGCCGCATCCCGATCGCGGCGAAGATCCGCATGGCGGCCTGGTCTTCGATTTCCTCGAGGATTCCCTGCAGGGCAACGGCAATGTCGTGCCGGCCATGACCGGCCATGAGGAAGGCCTGATCACCATCCGCGCCGCCGAAGCCGACGACGCCACCCGCGAACAAGCGCGCAGCTCGATGAACGAACCTTACCGCACGCTGCTCGGCCATTTCCGCCACGAGACCGGCCATTTCATCTGGAACAAGCTGGTGCGCGATCAGAACGGCCTCGATGATTTCCGCGCCGTCTTCGGCGACGAGCGGCAGGATTATGCGGCGGCCCTCCAGAAACACTATGCCGCCGGCCCGCCCTTGGGATGGCAGGATAATTTCATCAGCGCCTATGCTTCGTCACATCCTTGGGAGGATTTCGCCGAATGCTTCGCGCATTACCTCCATATCGTCGATACGCTGGAGACGGCCCGCGCCTTCGGCATCGCCATCGATCCGCGCGGCCACGAGGAAATCGCAGGCGAGGTCGATTTTCTTCCCTATCGGGCACAGAGCGCCGAGCAGCTCGTCAGCGCCTGGGTGCCGCTCAGCCTCGCAATCAACGCCATCCAGCGCAGCATGGGCCAGCCCGACTCCTATCCCTTCGTGCTCTCCTCGCCTGTTGTGGCCAAGCTCGAATATCTGCATCGGCTGATCCAGGGGGCGGCGACGGCGTCGCAGCATTGAGATGAAAAGTGCTCGTCATCGGATGAGTCCGCCCATTGTCGGCTTTCGGGGACGAATTGGCTGGGACGACACCAGATATTCCGTCATCCTCGGCCTCGAGCAGGTCAAGCCCGAGCATGACGGAGATTGGGTTGAACCGACGGGCACATTCACGCCGCCAGTGCTTTATTGAGAGAGGTGCGTAACGGCAAAACCTCCCACACTTAAAACGAAATCGCCTTGCCCTTCTTGAACGGCTCCATGCCCCGGCGCGCAAGTTCATCCGCGCGTTCGTTTTCCGGGTGGCCGGCGTGGCCCTTGACCCAGTGCAGCGTCACCTTGTGGCGGTTACGGGCTTCCTCAAGCGCCTGCCAGAGTTCGGCATTCTTCACCGGCTTCTTGTCCGATGTCTTCCAGCCGTTTTTCTTCCAGCCGAAGATCCACTTGGAGATGCCGTCCTTGACGTAGGCGCTGTCGGTATAGAGGTCGACTTCGCAAGGGCTCTTCAGCGCCTGCAACGCCGAGATCGCCGCCATCAGCTCCATGCGATTGTTGGTCGTCTCCGCCTCGCCGCCGCAAAGCTCCTTTTCGACCTCGCCATAACGCAACACTGCGCCCCAGCCGCCGGGACCGGGATTGCCGGAACATGCGCCGTCGGTGAAGATATCGACGTGTTTCATAGGCTCAATCCGTATTCGGCGGCCGAGCCGATCTGGCGGTGGAAGCGCAGCTTGCGCAGATATTCGAGCGGGTCCTTCTTGGTGACCATGGCGCCCTCCGGCGTCATCAGCCAGTCATAGAGCCGGGTCAGGAAGAAGCGCAGCGCCGAGCCGCGCGCGAGCACCGGCAGGGCGGCGATTTCTTCACCGCTCAACGGCCTGATGCTCTGATAACCCTCGAGCATCGCCATGCCCTTGGTGATATTGTAGGCGCCGTCCTTCTCGAAGCACCAGGCGTTCAGGCAGATCGAGACGTCATAGGCGAGCAGGTCGTTGCAGGCGAAATAGAAATCGATCAGGCCGGAGAGCTCGTCGCCGAGGAAGAAGACGTTGTCGGGGAAGAGGTCGGCATGGATGACGCCGGACGGCAGGCACTTCGGCCAGGCGGCGGCGAGAAAATCAAGCTCCTTGCGGATCTCGCCCTGCAGGCCGGGTTCGACCTCGTCGGCACGCGCCTCGGACTTCTCCCAGAGCCCCCGCCAGCCATCGAGCGACAGGGCGTTCGGCCGTTTCAACTCGAAGCCCTCGCCGGCCACGTGCATTTCGGCCAGCGCCCGGCCGACCTCGCGGCAATGCTTTGCCTCCGGCTTTCTCAGCCACATGCCTTCGAGGAAGGAAATCAGCGCGGCCGGGCGGCCGGAGAGCGAGCCGAGCAGCGCGCCGTCGCGGCGCGGCAATGGCAATGGACAGGACAGGCCGCGGGCCGAGAGATGCTGCATCAAGCCGAGGAAGAAAGGCAGGTCACTCTTTTCCACGCGCTTCTCATAAAGCGTCAGAATCAGCGGCGCCTTGGAGGTATGCAGCAGGAAATTGGAGTTTTCGACGCCTTCGGCGATGCCCTTGTAGGAGAGCAGCGTGCCTGCATCATATTCCGTCAGGAACCATTTCAGATCGTCTTCGGCGATATCGGTGTAGACTGCCAAGTGAAGTCTCGTCTCTGTATGATGGATGGATGACCTGGGACGCGATCGCGGCCTAGCCGTTGACGAACGCCATGTCGGCCGCGGTCAGCTCGATGCTGCGCAATTCGCGGTTGACCAGGAAGTTTTCGGTTTCCTGCACCGTCTCGGCCAGTTCGACGCGGGCATCGAAGCGGGCGCGGAAGGCTTCGATGATTTCGTTGACGATCACCTCCGGCGCCGAGGCGCCGGCGGAAAGGCCAAGCGTCGAAATCGCGCCGATCTCCTCCCAGTCGAGCTCTGCGGCGCGCTGGACGAGGATCGATTTCTTCGCCCCTGCCCTCAGCGCCACTTCCACGAGGCGCTTGGAATTGGAGGAATTCGGTGCGCCGACAATGATGAAAAGATCGCAGCCGGGGGCCGCCTGCTTCACCACTTCCTGGCGGTTGGTCGTCGCATAACAGATCGAATCCGCCGCCGGCGCAGTCAGGTTGGGAAATCGCTCCTGGAGGCGGGCGATGACGCCGGCGGTATCGTCGACCGACAGCGTCGTCTGGGTGACATAACCGAGATTGTCGGGGTCGGCCGGGGCGTAGGCGTCGGCATCCTCGATCGTCTCGATCAGCGAAACCGCGCCTTCCGGCAACTGCCCCATCGTGCCGATCACTTCCGGGTGGCCGGCGTGGCCGATGAGGACGACGTGGCGGCCAAGTCGATTGTGGCGCATTGCCTGCTTGTGGACCTTGGAGACCAGCGGACAGGTGGCGTCGAGATAGAAAAGGTTGCGGCTCGCGGCATCCTCAGGCACCGATTTCGGTACGCCATGGGCCGAGAAGACCACCGGCTGGGCCCGATGCTCGGGCGGGATCTCGTCCAGTTCCTCGACGAAGACGGCGCCCTTGGCCTCCAGCCCCTCGACGACATAACGATTGTGGACGATCTCGTGGCGCACATAGACCGGCGCGCCATAGGATTTCAGCGCCAGCACGACGATCTGGATGGCGCGGTCGACGCCGGCGCAGAAGCCGCGCGGCCCGCAGAGCCTGATCGTCAAGGGAGGTTTCGCCGCAATATTCATGTCCGTTCCGTCAAAATTCCGTCCGATAGGAGTAAGGGACCTCTAGCCCAATATGGCCGGGAATTGAAGCGATACTATTGCCGAGGTGCCCTGCCGGGTTTTCGGAACCAGGAGATCGCCACCACGGTGACGAGCACGGCGGCAAGCCCGTACCAGGTCAGGGCATACTGCAGATGATCGTTCGGCAGATCGACCTGGGTGACGCCGCCGATCGGCAGGCCGGCCGGGTTGGGCGTGGAATCGGCGTCGACGAAGAACGGGATGACGCGCGCCTTCTCCAGGCCGACGCTGTCAGCCATGACGTCGAGGTCCTTCCAGTAGAAGATGTTCTTGGCGACGTCGTTATCGGGCACCAGCCAGGAGGGCTTGCCGGCAAGTTTGGCGCGCGCGAGGCCCGTGACCGTCTGCTGATCAGTCAGCTGGCCCTGCATGCGCATTTCCGGCTCCTTGTTCTCATAGGGAACGAAGCCGCGGTTGACGAAGAGGATGCGCCCGTCGGCAAGCTCGAGCGGGGTATAGACGTAAAAGCCGGTCTGGCCGCGCCAAGTGGCGAAGAAGTGCCGCTCCTTGTTGTTGATGTAGCGGCCGGTGGCGGTAACCTTGCGGTATTCGATGTCGCCGCCGGAAGCCGCCATCGCCTCGATGCCGGCGAGCGGCACCGGCGCGGCAGCCTGGCGCGCGGCGATGTCGGCGAGCAGGCCTTGCTTCCAGGTGAGGCGCTGCAGCTGCCAGGTGCCGAGCGAAACCAGAATGGCAAGGGCAACCAGCACCAGAAAGCCGGATATGACAGGCAGCCGGCGGCGCGGCCCGGCGTGATCGACATCAGTCACTCAGACGTCCTTCGCGGGCATTATGACGGTACTGCATGGCAATCAGGACGCCCTTGAACCAGCGCAGCGTCAGGAGCGACAGGATGATCGTCAGCGGCGCGAAAATAAGGATGTGCACCCAGATCGGCGGCCCATAATTGACCTGCAGCCACAGCACCATGCCAATGATAATGAAGCCGACGATGAGGATGACGAAGACGGCCGGGCCATCACCGGAATCGGCGAAGGAATAATCGAGGCCGCAGGAGGCGCAACGCGGCTTCAGGCCGAGCAGGCCATCGAACAGCTTGCCATGACCGCAGCGCGGGCAGCAGCCCTTGATACCGGTTTTCACCGGATCGAGAGGGGGAAATTGCGCGCTGTCCTCGCTCATGCTGTTCCTTTGCGCGGCCACTTGCGACCGCGGCTTTTTCGATGCTGCCTTAACTCTCCCATAAAGTATTCGCATCCCGAATGGAAATGCCTGCGCGATTTCGCCTCACCGATTCGCGCCAAACAGAAGAAGAAGACTGATGACCAATGACAGCCATGCCGGACAGATCATTATCCTGAACGGCGCGCCGCGCAGCGGCAAATCCAGCATTGCCCGGGCGATCCAGGACGAATTCGAGGGACCGTGGATCAACCTCGGCGTCGACAGCTACAATGCGATGACGCCGCAGCGCTATTTGCCCGGCATCGGGCTCAGGCCCGGCGGCGAGCGGCCGGAGCTCGAAGAGCTGATACCTTTCCTCTATGCCGCCCTTTACGAGTCGATCGCCATCCATGCCGGATTGGGCCTCAACGTCGTCGCCGATCTCGGCCATCACGACAGCTATTCGCACCCACTCGGCATACTTCCCGACTGCGCCCGGCGTCTCGATGGATTTTCCGTGCTGTTCGTCGGCGTGCGCTGTCCGCTCGAGACGATCATGCAGCGGCGAGACATTGAACAAGACGGCCGCGAGACGCTGTATCTCCGCGCCACTGCGGACATGCCGGTTCCCGAACCGGTGCAGCGCTGGCAGGACGAGGTGCACCGGCCAGGCATCTACGACATGGAGGTCGATACCTCGGTGCTGACCGCCGACGAATGCGCCGAGGCAATCCGCCAACGCCTCGATCTCGGCATCCCCGGACCTTCGGCCTTCGAAAGGATCGCTGGCGGACGTTGATGCCAATCGTACGTCCCACTCTCCATTAGGCTCAGGCTTGACCGACTTGACGCGAGCATCGACGCCGAGTTCGGCGGCAAATGCCACCATGATCGCTTCCAGGTGCGAAGCTGGGGCAGGAATCGACGAGAACATCGACATCTTTGCCATTTGCCGACGACGATGCGCCCCGCCCATCCGGGTAATATCAATGTGATCGATCGCGGCGTAGTGTTCCACTTGGCTTTGAGAGGAGGATGCTATGCCTACCATATTGGCCTACCACGACGTCAAGGACGTCAAACATTGGCTCACTTCACCGCGCCGCAAAGAGGTCTTCGAGCCCCTCGGCTGCACAAACATTCGTACGTTTGTCGATCCACAGGCGTCCAATCGCGTTGGCCTCGTCATGGACGTTCCCGACATGGGCCGCCTGGAGGAATTTATGAAGTCCAAGCAAGCTGCGGATGCGATGGAGTATGACGGAGTATTGCCGGAGACCTTGGTGATTCTCACTCAATCGTAGCGGGACGTCAGGGGCCGCGCCGTGGATTAAGCCCTGCGATCACGGTGCGTGGAGCCAAAACAGAAAAGGCGGACCGAGGCCCGCCTTTCGCTTGAACATCGCTTCCGATCAGCCGGCTGCGACGGGTGCGCCCCAGCCGCCCCAGACGTAGATGCAGAAGAACAAGAACAGCCAGACGACGTCGACGAAGTGCCAGTACCAGGCGGCTGCCTCGAAGCCGAAATGCTGCTTCGGGGTGAAATCGCCGCGCAGCGCGCGCAGCAGGCAGACTAGCAGGAAGATCGTGCCGACGAGGACGTGGAAACCGTGGAAGCCGGTCGCCATGAAGAAGGTCGCGCCGTAGATCGAATTCTTGAAGTCGAACGGGGCGTGGGCATATTCGTAGGCCTGCACGCTAGAGAACAGGATGCCGAGCAGCACGGTCAGCGTCAGGCCCTGAACGAGGCCCTTGCGGTCATTGTGCAGCAGCGCATGGTGCGCCCAGGTGACCGTCGTGCCGGAGAGCAGCAGGATGACGGTGTTGTAGATCGGCAGGTGCCAAGGATCGAGGACCTCGATGCCCTTCGGCGGCCAGACACCGCCGGTATAGGCCATGCGCGAGGCCTGGATCGCCTCGTTCGGAAACAGACTGGCGTCGAAATAAGCCCAGAACCAGGCGACGAAGAACATCACTTCCGAAGCGATGAACATGATCATGCCGTAACGCAGGTGCAGCGAGACGACGCGGGTGTGAGAGCCCTCATGGGCTTCCTTCACCGTATCGGCCCACCAGCCGTACATGACGTAAAGAACCAGCACGAGGCCGATAAAGAAGAGCCAGGGATTGGCGAGTTCGGCGCCAGCGAGCTTGAAGGAGCCGCCGTTCAGGTAACGCATATAGCAGACGCCGCCGATCGCCATGATGAAGGCGCCGAGCGAGGCGAGAATCGGCCACGGGCTCGGATCGATGATGTGGTAGTCGTGGTTCTTCTGATGCGCATCGGCCATGTGGCTATCCCCGGATGTCTTCCTCACTTCGCTCCCGGCATAGCCGGAAACGAGCCTTGATCAAAGTTTCTTTTCAATCTTTACCGTTCCACCCTCATTCGAAGCGACAGGCTTCGGACCCTCTTTCGGGTAGAACGTATATGACAGCGTCACCGTGTGGATATCTTTCGATTCCACCGCCTTGACGATTTCAGGGTCGATATAGAACACGACCGGCATTTCCAGCTTCTCGCCCGGCTTCAGGTCCGTTTCGGTAAAGCAGAAACATTGCACCTTGTTGAAATAGGCGCCCGCTTCGCCCGGCGTGACGTTGAACACCGCCTGGCCGCGCTGGGTCACGTTCGAGCGGTTCTCGGCGACGAAATTGACCTGGATGGTTTCGCCGATCTTCGGACTGACCTCGCGCTCGACCGGCTTGAAATTCCATCGCAGGCCGGGGGCGACATTGGCGTCGAAGGTGACGCGCATCTTGCGGTCCAGCACGATGCTCGACATCTGCTCGACGCGCTGGGTCGTGCCGTTATAGCCGGTCACCTGGCAGAAGATGCGGTAGAGCGGCACGGCGGCATAGCTCATCGCACCCATGCCGAAGACGAAACTCAGGCACATCAGCACGACGGCGCCGTTGTTGCGGCCTTGCTTCCTCGGTGCGGCGGCTTTTTCGCTCATCCGGCCATCCCCCCGCCGATCTTGACGATCGTGATCGCATAGAAGAGGACGACAAGACCGGCCAGCACCAGCCCAAGGGCGATGTTGCGGTTGCGGCGCGACTTCATCTGCTTTTCGGTGAGCTTGACGAGATCCATCAGAGCGAGCCTCCCACTTGCGAAACCAGCATGGCGGCCAGCCGGTCGATCATCAAAGCGGAGAATACAGCGAAGAGATAGAAGATCGAGAAGGCGAAGAGCTTCTTTGCCGGCACCATCTTCAGATCGCCGTCGGGCATGCGCCAGACGGCGATGGAACAGGTGATGAAGATCGTACCGAGCACGGCGGCGACGAGGCCGTAGCCGAAGCTCGCGAAGCCGAGGACGGACGGCAGCACCGCGCAGATGGCGGTCAGCACCGCATAGGCGACGATCTGATGCTTGGTCACCCGCTCGCCGGCGACGTTCGGCAGCATCGGCACGCCGACGGCCTCGTAATCGCGCATCTTGAAGAGGGCAAGCGCCCAGAAATGCGCCGGCGTCCAGAGGAAGATGATCAGGAAGAGAACGGTGCTCTCGATCGTCACCGTATTCGTGACGCAGGCCCAGCCGATCATCGGCGGGAAGGCGCCGGCGGCACCGCCGATGACGATATTCTGCGGCGTCGAACGCTTCAGCCACATGGTGTAGATGACGGCGTAGAAGAAGATGGTGAAGGCAAGGATGCCGGCCGACAGCCAATTGACGGCAAGGCCGAGAATGACGACGGAAAAGCCCGACAGCACCAGACCGAAGGCGAGCGCCTCCGACGGCGCGACGCGGCCGGCCGGGATCGGGCGCTTGGCCGTGCGGCTCATGACGGCGTCGATATCGGCGTCGTACCACATGTTCAGCGCGCCCGAGGCGCCGGCGCCGACGGCGATGCAGAGGATGGCGATCAGGCCGAGGACGGGGTTGATGTGGCCCGGGGCCAGCACCAGGCCGGCAAAGGCGGTGAAGACCACGAGCGACATCACCCGCGGCTTCAAGAGCTCGAAATAATCGCGCGCGCTCGCTTCCGACATTTCGCCGTCCTCTGCAAGCGCCTCGTGATTGTCGATAACCGTCATCATTCCGTCCTGAATTTACTTATGCCGGACGCCGTTTCGAATGCGGCGTCCGGTTTTCCAAGCGCTTTACTTGATGCGCGGCAGCTGTTCCCACTGGTGATAGGGCGGCGGCGAAGGCAGCTGCCACTCCAGCGTCGTCGCACCCTCGCCCCACGGATTCTCGCCGGCGATGCGCTTCTTGGCGAAGGCCTCGAAGACCGAGAAGAGGAAGATCAGCACGCCGAAGGCCGAGATGTAGGAGCCGATCGAGGAAACATAGTTCCAGCCGGCAAAGGCATCCGGATAATCGATGTAGCGGCGCGGCATGCCGGCGAGACCGAGGAAGTGCTGCGGGAAGAACACCAGGTTGACGCCGATGAACATGACCCAGAAATGCAGCTTGCCGACGAACTCGTTGTACATGTAGCCGGTCATCTTCGGGAACCAGTAATACCAGCCGGCAAAGATCGCGAAGACGGCGCCGAGCGACAGAACGTAGTGGAAGTGAGCCACGACGTAATAGGTGTCATGCAGCGAGCGGTCGAGACCGGCATTGGCAAGCTGGACGCCGGTGACGCCGCCGACCGTGAACAGGAAGATGAAGCCGATCGCCCAGATCATCGGCGTGCGGAACGAGATCGAGCCGCCCCACATCGTCGCGATCCAGGAGAAGATCTTCACGCCTGTCGGAACGGCGATGACCATCGTGGCGAAGACGAAGTAACGCTGCGCATCGAGCGACAGACCGACCGTGTACATGTGGTGGGCCCAGACGACGAAGCCGACGGCGCCGATCGCAACCATTGCGTAGGCCATGCCGAGATAGCCGAAGATCGGCTTCTTCGAGAAGGTCGAGATGATGTGGCTGATCATGCCGAAGCCCGGCAGGATGAGGATGTAGACCTCGGGGTGACCGAAGAACCAGAACAGGTGCTGGTAGAGGATCGGGTCGCCGCCGCCTTCCGGAGAGAAGAAGGAGGTGCCGAAGTTGCGGTCAGTCAGCAGCATGGTGATGCCGCCTGCCAGAACCGGCAGCGACAGCAAGAGCAGGAAGGCGGTGATCAGCACCGACCAGGCGAAGAGCGGCATCTTGTGCAGCGTCATGCCGGGGGCGCGCATGTTGAGGATCGTGGTGATGAAGTTGATCGCACCGAGGATCGACGAGGCGCCGGCAATGTGCAGCGCGAAGATCGCCAGATCGACCGCCGGTCCCGGCGTGCCGCTCGTTGCCAGCGGCGGATACATAGTCCAGCCGCCGCCCGTACCGTAAGCGCCTGCCGGGCCTTCGACGAACATCGACAGCAAGAGCAGCGCGAAGGCCGGGACGATCAGCCAGAAGGAGATGTTGTTCAGCCGCGGGAAGGCCATGTCGGGCGCGCCGATCATGATCGGCACCATCCAGTTGGCAAAACCGCCGATCATCGCCGGCATGACCATGAAGAAGATCATGATCAGCGCGTGCGCCGTCGTGAACATGTTGAACATCTGCTTGGCGCCGTCGATCGCGGCATCGCCTTCATAGCCGTAGACCATCGAGGCCAGGCCGTGGAAGATCTGGATGCCCGGCTCCTGCAGCTCCATGCGCATGGCCACCGACAGCGCGCCGCCGATGATGCCGGCGATGATCGCGAAGATCAGGTAGAGCGTGCCGATGTCCTTGTGGTTGGTCGAGAACAGCCAGCGATTGACAAAGCTCGGCTTGTGCCCGTGATCATGGTGATCGTGATCATCATGCGCATGGTCGTGGTGGGCGTGAGAATGATCGTCGTGAGCGGAAGGTCCAGCCATTGTCCCGATCCCCTTAATTACTGTGCTTCGGCAACGTCGACGGTCTTTGCGGGACCATCGGTTGCGGCCATGAGTGTCTTGTAGGCGCCGGGCAGGTCGCTGGCGGCCGCGGTCAGCCACTGCTTGTACTTGTCCTCGGAGACGACGCGGATGGCAATCGGCATGAACGCATGGTCCTTGCCGCAGAGCTCGGAACACTGGCCATAAAACAGGCCTTCGCGCTCGGCCCTGAACCAGGTCTCGTTCAGGCGGCCCGGTACGGCGTCGATCTTGATGCCGAAGGACGGCATGGCGAAAGCGTGGATGACGTCGGTGGGTGCCGCGGTCACGAGAACGCGCACCGTCTTGTTGACCGGCAGCACCAGTTCGTTGTCGACGGCGAGCAGTCTCGGATAGACCGACTTGTCTTCCTTGCCGGCGGCCGCGCGATCCTGATCCTTCAAGAGGTAGGAATCGAAGGCGAGCGGGCTGTCGCCCGAACCTTCATATTCATAATTCCATTGCCACTGGGTGGCGGTCGCCTTGATCGTCACGTCAGGATTTTCGGGCAGCGTCAGCTGCGCCGTCAGAAGATTGAACGAGGGAATGGCGAGGAAGAGCAGCACCAGGACCGGCCCCACGGTCCAGATGACCTCGATCAGCGTATTGTGGCTCGTGCGCGACGGAACCGGATTGGCGCTGGCGCGGAACTTGAAGCAGACGACGATGAGCAGGATCAGAACGAAGAGCGTGATTGGAACGATAAACCACAGGGTATATTGTTCGAACCAATGAATTTCCCGCATAATCGGCGTCGCCGCCGGCTGCAGCGTCGCCTGCCACGGCGTCGGCTGGTCGGCATATGTGCCGGAAGCAAAAAGCAGACAGACCAGCGCGGTCAGAGCTGCATAAGCCTTCTTCATCACCTTATTATCTCCCTCGAGCGCTTGACCTGCTAAATCGAACGCAGAATCCTTGCCATCTTCAGCGCTTCAAACCACAGTTTGGCATTTGCCGCAACAGGCAGGAGCAATTGTCTATGCGGCATTTTTGCTTAAAGCACAGGCAGGCCGAACGGCAAAACATCCCAAGTTTTTCATCAGCATATGAAAAATGCCATTTCCGGCCGATCCGACCACCGCACATTATTTGACAGAGGTCCAATTTCTGCCGCAGTCCCCCGGTTTTCACGGGGTGGGGCTTTTCATTTCCGGTGGGCAGCTTCAACAATAGCCGCAATGATTCGATATCCAGAGGTTTCCATGGGTTTCCGTTCCCTCGCGCGGTCGCTTCTCGTGACTGCCAGCATCGCGGCCGCAGCGACGACGCCCGTCTTCGCACAGCAACCCGCCCCTTCCCCCGCCCAACCCACCACACCGGCACCGGCCGCCCCTGCCCCGGCGCAGCAGCCCCCGGCTGCCAACCCGAATATCCAGGTAACGCCCGGCCAGACGCAGCCGCAGGCGCCCGGCACGGTGAAATCCAACCACGGCGCATGGTCGGTTGTTTGCGACAAGCCGGCCGGTGCGGCGACGGAACAATGCGCGCTGATGCAGAACGTCATCGCCGAGGACCGGCCGGAGGTCGGGCTTTCCGTCGTCGTCTTGAAGACGGCCGACCGCAAATCGAAGATCCTGCGCGTGCTGGCGCCGCTCGGCGTGCTCCTGCCGAACGGTCTCGGACTGAATGTCGACGGCAAGGATATCGGCCGCGCCTACTTCGTCCGCTGCTTCGCCGACGGCTGTTATGCCGAAGTCGTGCTCGAGGACGAACTGCTCAAGACCTTCCGCAGCGGCGCCCAGGCCACCTTCATCGTCTTCCAGACCCCGGAAGAAGGGATCGGCATTCCTGTTGATCTCAAGGGTTTCGCCGAAGGTTTTGACGCGCTGCCTTGAGGGCGGCTGCGGCCTGTCGCGGGTCCGCCCCTCATCCGCTCAATCCAGCTTCACTTCCGCCAGCGGCCCCGCTCTGGTGAAAGGCTGAATTTTGAGAAAACGGACTTTTCCGTTCACGATACGCCGTTTACCGCTTGCCCGCGGGCCAATGTGGGACCATTCTTGGATCGGATCCTGGCGGTGCGGTAAGACAAGAGGTCGGGCCTCGCAACGCTCAGTCTCGACCTCGAAACACTTAACGTGTCGCCTTTTCTCGACTGATCCCGAGCGAGGAGGTTGTCCATGTCCACGCGCTATGTCGACCATCCGCTAAAACCGGGCGACCGGGTGCCGAACGTTGTGTTTGATGCAGTCTCGCGCGAAGGGAAGATCGCGCTTGATGATTTTCGCGGCCGCAGCCCATTGTTGATCGGTTTGTTTCGAGGCCTGCATTGTCCCTTCTGCCGGCGCCATGTCGCGGCCATGGCATATCTCAACCCGATGCTGCGCGAGAAAGGCGTCCAATCGCTGGCAGTGGTAAACACCCCGGTCGAACGCGCGCGGCTGTATTTCCGTTACCATCCGATCCCCGGTATTCTTGCGGCTTCCGACCCGATACGGGCTTCGCACCGAGCCTTCGGCTTACGCGAGGTCGGGATCGACACGGTCATGGCGATACGCATCGATCTGCCGGGCGAATTGCCAGAGCCTATGGGCGTGATGGCGATGGACGATTTTCTCAACAAGAAGGAAGGATATCAAATTACGGAAGCCGATCAGCAGATGATGACCGCCGACCATGGGCAGCTTGTCGGTCAGTTCCTGATCGACCGCGAGGGCATCGTCCGCTGGAGCTTCACTGAAGTTCTGGAGGCCGGGCTGCAAACATTCAAGGCTCCGAATTCCCGGGAATTGATGTCGGCAGCTTCGCAAGTCGCACATTGACGACAAAAAATCGCTCGACGCCCCGACGGGTGGTTAGCGTTGTCTACCCCGCGCAAAGCGATCAACCGTTTGCATCTCTTCGAGGCGCGTCCCACCTCCCGAGACAAAGAATATTCGCCGCGAGGGCTTCACTCCTTGTTATATGGAGCCCTATCTAGGGGATAAGCGCATTCCCGAACATGCCCATTGGAGCCAGACCATGACCACCGATCTCCTGACGCTTTTCGATGCCGACGAAGCCACGATGCGCGGCCTTGTCGCCGAGGCGCTCGCCGGCGCCGATGACGGCGAACTGTTCATCGAGCATGCGCAGGCCGAAGCGCTGACCTTCGACAATGGCCGGCTGAAGGGCGGCAGTTTCAACACCGAACAGGGTTTCGGGCTTCGCGCCGTTGCCGGCGAAGCGGTGGGTTATGCCCATGCCGGCGATCTCTCGGTGGCGGCGCTGAAGCGGGCGGCCGATGCGGTCGGCGCGGTGACGCGCGGCTATTCCGGCACCTACGCCGCCGCTCCCCAGGGCACCAACAAGAAATTCTACGGCGACCAGAACCCGATCGGCCAGCCGAGCTTCGAGGAGAAGGTCAAGGTCCTGCAGGACATCGACGCCTATCTCAGAGGCAAGGACGACAAGGTCCGGCAGGTCACCGCCTCGGTCGCCGCGAGCTGGCAGGTGGTCGACATCCTGCGCGCCGACGGCCACCGCGTGCGCGACATAAGACCGATGACCCGCATCAACATTTCCGTCGTGGTCGGTGAAGGCGAGCGGCAGGAGAGCGGTTCCTACGGCAGCGGCGGGCGCATCGGCTTCGGCGATTTCATTGCCGAGGGCAGCTGGCAGTACGGCGCCGACGAGGCGCTGCGCCAGGCGCTCGTCAATCTGGAAGCGATCGACGCGCCCGCCGGCACGATGGATGTCGTTCTCGGCTCCGGCTGGCCGGGCGTCATGCTGCACGAGGCGGTCGGCCACGGGCTGGAAGGGGATTTCAACCGCAAGAAGACCTCGGCCTTTTCAGGGCTTCTCGGCCAGATCGTTGCCGCGCCCGGCGTCACCGTCGTCGACGACGGCACGATCGACAACCGCCGCGGCTCGATCACCATCGACGACGAGGGTACACCGTCGGGCTACAACGTGCTGATCGAGAACGGCAAGCTCGTCGGCTATATGCAGGACCGGCAGAACGCCCGGCTGATGGGCATGGCGCCCACCGGCAACGGCCGCCGCCAGGGCTATGCCCACGTGCCGATGCCGCGCATGACCAACACCTATATGCTCGGCGGCGACAAGACTCCGGAAGAAATCATCGCCTCGGTGAAGAAGGGCGTCTATGCCGTCTCCTTTGGCGGCGGCCAGGTCGACATCACCTCCGGCAAATTCGTCTTCGGTTGCACCGAGGCCTATCTGATCGAAAACGGCAAGATCGGCGCGCCGATCAAGGGGGCGATGCTGATCGGCAACGGCCCGGATGCGATGAAGCGGGTGTCGATGATCGGCAACGACATGAAGCTCGATACCGGCATCGGCAATTGCGGCAAGGCCGGCCAATGGGTTCCGGTCGGCGTCGGCCAGCCGCATCTGCGCATGGATCAGGTCACCGTCGGCGGCACCCAGGCCTGAGGCGGGAGGATCTGATGGGAGAGATCGAAATCAGAGCCTTTGCCGAAGGCGATGCCGATGACGTGCTGTCGGTGATCCTGCCGATCCAGCGCGAGGAGTTCGGCATCGATATCACTGCCGATGCGCAGCCCGATCTCCGGGTCATCCCGGATTTCTACCAGTCCGGCAAAGGTCAGTTCTGGGTCGCCGTCAAGGACGGCGCCATCGTCGGCACCCTTGGGCTGAAGGACATCGGCAACAATCAGGCGGCGCTGCGCAAGATGTTCGTCGCCGCCGAGGTGCGCGGCCGCGAGCACGGCGTGGCGGCGCGGCTTCTCGAGCGCCTGTTCGACCACGCCAGAGATGCCGGCCTCACCGACATCTTCCTCGGCACGACGGACAAGTTCGTCGCCGCCCAGCGCTTCTACGAAAAGAACGGCTTTACCGAAATTGCCAAGAGCGCCCTGCCCCGCTCCTTCCCGCTGATGGCGGTGGACAGCAAGTTTTACCGGTACAAGGTCGGCTGACCGCCGATGGCGGAAAGGGTTCAGCTGCCGGCAACGGCCATGTCCCTGCCGCGGCACAACTGTCATAAATCTGTCACAAACCGAAATTCGGCCCTATCTCTTCAACGGGATAGGGTTTAGGACGGCTCGTCGTTCATAGCGCAGACCAGGATTGCGAGGTGTTCATGCTGGGTTGGTTTCGAAAGTTGATGCCGCGCGAAGACCGGTTCTTCGTCCTTTTCGAACAACATTCCAGAACGATCGTCGACGCCGCACAGGCTCTGGACAGGTTGCTGTCGGGAATGGAGATCGAGCATCAATGCGAAACGATCGTGCGGTTGGAAGATCAGGCCGACGATATAACGCGCGAAGTCATGCTGGCCGTCCGGCGGAGTTTCATCACACCTTTCGATCGTGGCGACATCAAGGATCTCATCCAATCCATGGATGATGCGATCGACATGATGCACAAAACCGTCAAAACCATCCGGCTCTTCGAGCAGACCAGCTTCGATCCACGGATGCAGGAAATGGGCAAGACCGTTGTGGAAGCTGCCAATCTCATTGCCGAGGCCATTCCCTTGCTTGATCGCATCAGCGCCAATGCGCCGCGGCTTTCTGCCATCGTCGAGCAGGTCACGCAGGTGGAAGGGCGCTCCGACGAGTTGCACGAGCAGGGGCTCAAGGATCTGTTTCGCCGGCACGGCGCCGGCAATGCGATGGCCTATATGATCGGCAGCGAGATCTACGGCGAGCTGGAGAAGGTGGTCGACCGTTTCGAGGACGTCGCCAACGAGATCAGCGGCATCGTGATCGAGAATGTCTGATGGAAGCCGCCCTCGCTCTTCCGCTTCTTGTCGGCCTGATCGGCGTCGCACTGCTGTTCGATTTTCTCAATGGCCTGCATGATGCGGCCAACTCGATCGCGACAATCGTCTCGACACGGGTCCTGAGGCCGCAATATGCGGTCTTCTGGGCGGCATTCTTCAATTTCATCGCCTTCCTGTTCTTCGGCCTGCATGTGGCCGAGACGCTCGGGACCGGCATCATCGACCCGGCGATCGTCACGCCGCAGGTGATTTTCGCGGCCCTGATCGGCGCCATCGTCTGGAATGTCGTGACCTGGGTCTTCGGCATTCCCTCCAGTTCATCCCATGCTCTGGTCGGCGGGCTGGTCGGTGCGGGCCTTGCCAAAACGGGGTTGAGCTCGATCGTCTGGAGCGGTCTTCTCAAGACCGTCTCCGCCATCGTCATGTCGCCGATGATCGGTTTTCTCCTGGCACTGTTCCTCATCCTGGCGGTGACCTGGACCTTCATCCGGCAGACGCCTTTTGCCGTCGACCGATCCTTCCGTTTCCTGCAATTCGTGTCGGCGTCGCTCTATTCGCTCGGCCACGGCGGCAATGACGCCCAGAAGACCATGGGCATCATTGCCGTGCTTCTCTATTCGCAGGGTTACCTCGGCGGCAGCTTCCACGTGCCGCTCTGGGTGGTGATCTCATGCCAGGCAGCGATGGCGCTCGGCACCTTGTTCGGCGGCTGGCGCATCGTCCATACGATGGGCTCGAAGATCACCAGGCTCAATCCGATGCAGGGATTCTGCGCCGAAACGGGCGGCGCCTTGACGCTGTTCGGCGCCACCTGGCTCGGTATCCCCGTCTCGACCACCCATACCATTACCGGCGCCATCATCGGCGTCGGCGCCGCCCGGCGCGTGTCCGCCGTCAGGTGGGGGCTAGCCGGCAACATCGTCATCGCATGGATCATCACCCTGCCGGCAGCGGCAATGATTTCGGCAGTTTCGTTCTGGCTGGTGACCGGCTTGAGCAAAATCTTCTGATGTCGCTCCCGATTTCTTACCAGCTCGGCTGAAACCGCCACTTCCGTTCGATCGCGGCGGCGAGGTCGATGTCGTTACGGCGAGCAAACAGCATGAGGTGACCAAGCAGGTCGGCCGTCTCGTCGGCGAGCTCGCGCCTGATGTCCTCAGGGGAGCGGCCCTTGGCACGGCCGCGGCCGGTCAGGCGGTTCCATGCCTGGGTCAGTTCACCCATCTCCTCCTGCAGCTTCAACAGAAACCAGTCGGCGTCGCGCTCGATGCCGCTCTCGGCGACATGGGCGGAGGAAGCGGCTTCGAACTGGTCGGCAAGACGGCGCAGCATCAATGTTCTCCTTTTGTTTATGGAGGAGACGCTGATTCCCGCTGCTTGTCCAGAGCGCACTGCCTCAGTGGGGCGTTGCGATCAGCCGCGGTCCGGGAGCAGCATGCAGTCATAGGAGCGCTGCTTCAGCGCATCGCAGGCTGAGGCGGCGTCCTCCCTGCTGGCGAAGCCGACGAAGCGGGCGCGATAGATCCTGTTGGCCCCCTGCCCGACCGCTTCGGTATAGGGCGAGGCGGAAACGAGCGGCGCGCCGCCTTCCGACTGCGCCTGGGCAAGAAGCGCCCGCGCCGCATCGGCGCTCGGGGCGGCCGAGATCTGGATCTGCCAGTCGCCGTCGGCCTTTTTCGCCGCGGTCTTCGATGTCTTGCCGGCGTTCAGGATTTCGTCCATCGCGACCGGGCGCTCCAGCGGCACGACGGCGTCATCGGCATAGGCCAGGCTCTTTGCCGTGAGATCGTCGGCCGGACGCGGCGCGTTCGCCGGCACCGGAACGTCGGAAGAATCGGCGGCGGAAGCCACTTCGACCGGCTCCCTGGCGCCGACGCTCGCCACCAGCCTTGCGCCGCCTGACGACGAAGCGCGGCCGAGATAGCGGTCGAGCAGCGCTTCCATCCTGGCGTCGCGGCTGCGGGCGGTGCGGCCGCCGAGCACCACGCCGACGACGCGGCGGTTGCCGTCTCTGACGGCGCTGACGAGGTTGAAGCCGGAGGCGTTGGTATAACCGGTCTTGATGCCGTCCATGCCCTGGTAGCGGTACATGAGATTGTTGTGGCCGCGCACGGTCTTGCCGCGGAAACTGAAGCTTGCCATCGAGAACAGGCGGTATTCGTTGGGGTAATTCTTCATCAGCGCCACGGCGAGCGTCGACATGTCGCGCGCCGTCGTCACCTGGCGGCTGTTCGGCAGGCCCGATGCGTTGACGAAGACGGTCCGGCTCATGCCGAGCTGGCGGGCCTTGGCCGTCATCATCCGGGCAAAGCCGCTCTCCGAGCCGCCGAGCGTCTCGCCGATCGCGGCAGCGGCGTCATTGGCGGATTTGACGATCATGCCGTAGACCGCCTCGCGCACCGTGATGGTGCCGCCCGCCTTGACGCCGAGCTTGGTCGGCGGCCGCGCGGCAGCGTATCTCGACATTTTGATCGGCGTATCCCAGGCGATCTTGCCGCGTTTCAGCGCCTCGAAGGTGAGATAGAGCGTCATCATCTTCGTCAGCGAGGCCGGATGGTTGAGCGTGTCGGCGTTTTCGGACGCCAGTACCTTGCCGGTGCGGGCATCAAGGATCAGCGAGGCGCTGCCGGCAAGAGCCGCAAGCGGCGCCGAAACGGCAAGCGTCACGGTCAAAACAGCCGCCAAAAGCTTTCTCATGGAGTTCCCCCTGATGCGCTGGCTCTCGATCGGGCCGGCCATGTCTCGCAATGTGACAGAAGCCGCAAGTTTGGCGCGACTTTGCGGCAACGCCTACCATTTTTCTAGTCTTTTCATCGTCTTGGTTAACAGAAAACGAAAGAAGCTGTGCGAAACCGGGATTCAGCAAGGCTTAAGCTGCGGTTGCTAGGTTGCCGCAAAAGGCAATGGGCGGCGCATGGCGGGGCAATTGAAGCGACTGGCAAAACGGGCAGCGATCGGCGCCGGGCTCGAGGCGTCCTTTCTGATCGCCGCGGCCGGCCTGATGCGGCAGGCGCGCGGGCGCGGGGTGATCTTCACGCTGCATCATGTTCGCCCGCACGCAGCCCAGGCCTTTGCCCCGAACGCGCATCTCGAAATCACCCCGCATTTTCTCGATGCGGCGCTCAGGCGGCTGACACGCGACGGCTATCGCTTCGTGCCGCTTAACGAGCTGCCGGCGCTGTTGGCAGAGCCGGAGGGCGGCAGACCGTTTGCGGCTTTTACACTCGACGACGGCTACGCCAACAACATGGAGCATGCGCTGCCGGTGTTCGAGCGGCATCGGGCGCCATTCACGGTGTTCGTCACCAAGGGTTTTGCCGAAGGCTCGCACAGCATCTGGTGGGAGACGCTCGCCGTCCTGTTGCGCCGGCCAAAAGAGATCCGCTTCGATTTCGGCCGCGGCAGCGAGCGGCTGGCGCTCGCCGACCCGCGGCAGCAATGGGATGCCTTCGACCGCTTCACCCGGTATATCCACAGCTTCGACGAGGCCCGCGCCGTCGCCGCGATCGACACGCTGGCGCGGGAAAACGGCATCGAGCCGACCGATATCGTGCGCGACCTGGTGATGGGGCCGGCACAATTGCAGCAGCTCGCCCGACATCCGCTTGCAGCGCTCGGCGCCCACACGATCAGCCATCGCGCCCTTGCCCGCCTGCCGGAGGCCGAAGCGCGAATCGAGATGGAAGTTTCGGCTGATTACGTCGAGGCCTTGACCGGCATCCGTCCCGCCACGATCGCCTATCCCTACGGCACGCCGGAGGCGGCAAGCGCCCGCGAGGCAGCGCTTGTCCGCCGGCTGGGCTTTTCGGTCGCCGTCACGACGCAGCCGGGGCTGCCGGCGGCGGGCAAGCCCGGCTATCTTCCGCGCATGTCGCTGAACGGTTTCTACCAGAAGCAGCGCTATATCTCGGCGCTTGCCTCCGGCATTCCGCTGAAAATCATGGGCCGCTAGCGGCTCACGGATACATCCGCACCTTTTCCCAAGCCCCGACTGGGGACGGGCGGCGAAATTCGATGCGGTCATGCAGGCGGAACTGCTGATCCTTCCAGAATTCGATCGACGTCGGCCGGATGCGGAAGCCCGACCAATAGGGAGGCCGGGGTATCTCGCCAATCGCGTAGCGGGCGGTGTATTCCGCCACCGCCTTCTCCAGCGCGAATCGGCTTTCGAGCGGACGCGATTGTTTGGAGGCCCAGGCGCCGATGCGGCTGCCGCGCGCCCGCGTCTTGAAATAGGCATCGGCCTCGGCGTCGCTCACGATCTCGACAGGCCCGCGCAACCGCACCTGCCGGCGCAGGCTTTTCCAGTGGAAACACATGGCGGCCTTCTTCTGCCCCAAGATTTCGCGACCTTTCTGGCTCTCGAAATTGGTGTAGAAGACGAAACCGTCATCGTCGAATCCCTTCAGGAGAACCATGCGGACATTGGGAAGACCATCTTCGTCGACCGTTGCCAGCGCCACGGCATTGGGATCGTTCGGTTCGGAGGCCTCCGCTTCCTTCAGCCATTCGGCAAAGAGCTTGAAGGGCTCGCCACTTTCGGTAAAGTCACCGCTTGTTAACTCGTTTGCCGACATATTGGTTCAAATGCCCCGGATTATTCAAAACTCGCCCAGCTTTTGATAACTGGACAGGACGCAGGGTGGAAGTCATAGCAAAGTCATATCGCCATACAAAGGGCCTGCGGCAACGCAGCAGCGCCTTCCTGGTTGTCGGCGCCGCAATGCTGTCGCTTTCCGGCTGCCTTGCGGGCGGGATGGATTTCTTGAGCGAGGCCAAGGTCGACCGGTCGGTGGCCACCGGCACCGTGCCGCAGACGCCGCCGAGCACCGACACGCTCTCGGACGAGATGACAGTGCGCAATGCCGTGACTTCGGCCGATGTGCACAAGCTTGAAGGCCAGCCGCTTCCCTGGGCGAATGCATCGACCGGCAGCGCCGGTGTCATCGATACGATCGTTGAAAACAACGAATCGGGCCAGGTCTGCCGGCAGTTCCGCACGACACGGCATTCCTATGTCGGAATCGCCAAATTCTACGGCAAGACCTGCCTCGTCGGCGGCGGCAATTGGCAGCTGCTGAGCTTTCAGCCGGAAAGTTAATTCCGGCGGGAAAGTTAATTCCGGCGGGAAAGTTAATTCCGGCGGGAAAGTTAATTCCGGCGGAAAGTTGATCCGGGAAAACCTGATCGCGCCCGAAATTTGATCGGCGGAACCGATCCGGCGCGCGACAGGTTAACGGCCGCCGGTTTTCCGCCGAATGCTTAGCAAAGAGCTAACCATTTACGGCAAAACACTCCCCATCCCTCCACAGAAATAAGAAGTGATTAGCAACTCGGCCGCACGATCGGTGTCGAGAGTGGCTCTCCCTGCCTTTGGGCCGGTGGCGCCTCAGATGTTGATATTGGACTTCGATATTGGGCGGGGATGCCGGGCAAGGACAGGCGCCCGCATCGCAACACCGGCGGTTTTGACATGCGCGATCCTTACAAAATTCTGGGCGTCAAGCGCGACGCGGCGGCAGACGAGATCAAGGCGGCCTGGCGCAACTTGGCCAAAGCAGCCCATCCCGATCACAATCAGGACGATCCGACGGCGACGGCCCGGTTCGCCGAGATCGGCCGCGCCTATGAAACGCTGCGGGATCCGCGCAAGCGCAGCCTGTTCGACAATGCCGTGCGGATGGCGGAAGCCAGGAAACAGGAACAGACGATCATGCAGCAGCGCCAGGCCGCGCGTGAGGCGGCGGCCCGCGCCAAGGCGGCGCAGGCCAATGCCGAGCGGGTGATGGAAGAACTTGCCCGGGCTGCCCAGAAGGCCGCGGCCGACGGTCAGAGACAGCAGGCCGGCGCCAGCGAAGGCGCCGAGGAGATGGTGGAGCGCATTTTCGGCGCTCAAGCGCGCGCTGCGGCGGGGGGCCAGGCGCAAGGCCGCGCCCAGCAGGCCCATAATCAGCAGACGCAGGGCCAGGGCCAGTCCGAAGAGGGCAGACGTGCGGATGGCGAGACCACCGAAGCCAGCGAGGAACTCGGCGAAACGCCAACTAGTGCCGGCGCCAACCTGTCGCTGCCGCTCAGTATTCTGACATCGCTGGTGCGCCGTTTCACCGGCGCCAAGGATGCGGGCCTCGAGAAAGCGCCCGACGAGGTGACGACGGCGACGGTGACGATCGACGACGTGCTGAAGAGCGGCTGGATCACCGCGTCGCTGCCGGAAGGCCGCGAAATCGGCTTCGCGCTGCCGGCCGGCACCACGGATGGTCACGAGATCAGGCTCAAGGGACAGGGCTTCAAGCTGCCGGGCATGCAGCGCGGCGATGCCGTCGTCAATATCCGCATCGCCCCCGACCCGCGCTTCACCGTCGATGGTTTCGACCTGCACGCCGTGCTCCCGATCAGCATCGAAAATGCCGTGCTCGGCACCGAGGCACGCATCGACGGCCCGGCCGGGCCGTTGAACATCACCGTTCCCGCATGGTCGGGCTCGGACAAGACGATCGCGATTACCGGCCAGGGATTGCCGCGGGAAGACGGCAGCAGAGGCGATCTCGTCGTCGAATTGCGCATCATCCTGTGGGAAAAACCCGACGACAAGATCACCGATCTGATGCGGAGCATGCGCGAAGGCCTGTTCCTGTGAAATTTTTATGTCTTTCGCACCCTTTGTTACGATCCCTAACAGTTGATGATCCAGGCCAAGCTTGAACCGATTAACGGCCTATGCCATAGGCAGGATCGATCAGAATCCTAGGGAGCGAAATATGGCTCAAGCATCCGGCCTCATGGCAGGCAAACGCGGCGTCATCATGGGTGTCGCCAACAATCGTTCGATTGCGTGGGGTATTGCCAAGGCCATTCATGCGCAGGGCGGAGAAGTTGCGCTCACCTATCAGGGCGATGCGCTGAAGAAGCGTGTCGAGCCGCTTGCAGCCGAAATCGACGCGACCCTCGTCGGCCACTGCGATGTCGCCGACGAATCCACCATCGACGCTGTTTTCGAAAATGTCGCAAAGCTGTGGGGCAAGATCGATTTCCTCGTGCATGCGATCGGCTTTTCCGACAAGGACGAGCTGACCGGCCGCTACATCGACACCTCGCCCGATAATTTCACCAAGACGATGCAGATTTCCGTCTACTCCTTCACCTCGGTCGCACGCCGCGCCGAGAAGCTGATGACGGAAGGCGGTTCGATGCTGACCCTGACCTATTACGGCGCCGAAAAGGTGATGCCGAACTATAATGTCATGGGCGTCGCCAAGGCCGCGCTCGAAGCGAGCGTCAAATATCTCGCTGTCGACCTCGGGCCGCAGAACATCCGCGTCAACGCCGTTTCGGCCGGGCCGATCAAGACACTTGCCGCCTCCGGCATCGGCGATTTCCGCTATATTCTGAAGTGGAACGAGTATAACGCTCCGCTGCGCCGTACGGTTACCATCGAGGAAGTCGGCGATGTCGGCCTCTATCTCTTGTCCGACCTGTCGCGCTCGGTCACCGGCGAGGTGCACCATGCCGACAGCGGCTATCATGTCATCGGCATGAAGGCGGTCGACGCGCCGGATATTTCGGTCGTCAAGGACTAAGTTCCCCGGAGTCGAGACCGTGCTCATCTACGTGATCAGACACGGTCAGACCGACTGGAATGCCGAGCGTCGCCTGCAGGGCCAGAAAGACGTTCCGATGAATGCCACTGGCCAGGAACAGGCCCGGCAGAACGGCATCGCACTGGCCGAGATCCTCGGTGAGACGGTCGGCGAATTCGATTTCGTCGCAAGCCCGCTCGGACGCACACGCGCAACGATGGAAATCATGCGCGCCGCAATGGGCCTCCCGCCGCTTGCCTATCGCACCGATCCGCGGCTGGTGGAGATTTCCTTCGGCGACTGGGAAGGCTCGACGATCAAGGAGCTGAAGGCAACGCAGCGCGAGCGGGTGGCCGAACGCAACGTCTCCAAATGGGATTTCATCCCGCCCGGCGACGATGCCGAAAGCTACGAAATCCTCTCCTGGCGTACCGGCGCATGGCTGCGCTCCGTCGAGCGTCCGACCGTCTGCGTCACCCATGGCGGCGTTATCCGCACGCTGTTCCAGGCGATTGCCGACCTGCCGAAGAGCACCGCCGCCGAAGGCGGCATTCCGCAGGACCGGATTGTCAGGATCGATACGAGCGAGCGGACGATCGTCTGGCTGTAAGGGATCGACTGGCTTTACCCCTCATCCGCCTGCCGGCATCTTCCCGCCTGCGGGGAGAAGGGACAAGCAGCGAACTCTCCGTTCCCCGCTGAGCTCTCGTGGACATGTCCCCTCGCCCCGCTTTTACGGGGAGAGGGTGAGGGGCAGCCATTGGGCGCAAACCTCGTCCAGTCATTCTCTTGAAGTCTGCTTACTTGACGATATCGAGATCGTTGATGACGCGTTTGCCGTCGACCTCGGTGTAGAAGACGATGACCTTCACGCCGGCTTCGAGGCCGTCGAAATTGAATTCCTCCGGCGCCTGATAGGTCTTGCCGTCGTCGAGCGTCAGCACGAGATTGGCCGTGTCGACCTTCTTGATCGTCGCCTCGACATCGGCGCTCTCGGCAAAACCGCTCATCGGCGACAGGAAACTTGCTGTGGCCAAAAGCGTGGCGACGACGAAACGCATGGCAACAATCCTCTTGAAACGCTGCACGAGAACACTTGCCACAGATAATCTCCTGAATATGGCGAAAATTGCCCGTAAGAATGGCTTTTCCCGCCTAATTGATGAATAGCATTTTAAACATAATCAAGACGCTGCGTTAACCACGCCCGGCCGGCCTGCCGGGTTTTCAACATCGACAACAGGCAATCGTAAATTAACCCCTGCCTTTTAGAGTTACCGCGAATATGGGGGTCTCATTTTGCTATCCAGGCTGGGCGACAGCAAGCGGTTGCGACGCGTTTTGAAGAATAGCCGCCTCTCGTTTCTGGTTTCCGCGTTTGTCGCCCTCGTCGTCACCATGGTCGGCTTCGCGCTCGATCGCGCCAATACTGCCGCTCATATGCGCGAACTTCACATCCGCACCGAGAACGAGACGAACCTGTTGCGCGCCAGGGTGAAGGCCGAGATCAATATGAGCCTCACCATGGTCCGCGATCTTGCAAATCTGACCTCCGTCAACAACGCTGCAAGCCGGGAGGAAACGGAGCGCCAGATCAACTGGCTGCTGATCCAGAACCCGGCTTTCATCCATATCGCCGTCGCGCCTGATTTCATCGTCAACGACCTCTATCCGCAACGCCCCGGCAGCGGGCGGATCGGCCGCGATGTGCGCGAAACCTCCATCTCGCAGCAAGCGACGACCCGGGCCGCCGGCGACCAGACGGCGCGCTTCTACGGCCCGATCAGCATTGACGGCCGGGACGCCTTCGCCGTCTTCTTCCCGGTTTTCGTCAAGGAGAGCGGCCAGCGGCGCCTCTGGGGCGCCGTGGAGGTCGCCATCGACCGGAAAAGCTTTTACGAGGCGACCGGCCTGGTGGCGGCGCGCGACCGCGAAAACCAGGAGCGCTATCCCAATCTCGACCATCTTTCCATCGCGGTGCGGGATATTGGCCGGTCAACCGGGAACGCCGCGCTTTCCGCGCCGTTCTTCGGTTCGGCCGACATCGACGACAAGGATCCGATCCGCCGCGAAATCAGCTTTGCCGGCGGCAAATGGGAGCTTTCCGCCGTCCCCAAAGGCGGCTGGGCTGCAATACCGGAAAACCGGAGCGAGCTGCGGCTGATCGTCGTTGCCGCGGGATGCATCATCATCGTCCCGATCTTCCTCGCCACACTGCTGCTCGGCGAACGCAACCGCAACATTGCCGAACTGGAGACGCGCGAAGCAAAGCTCATGGAACTGTCGCAGCGGCTGAACCTTGCGCTCGAATCGTCCACTATCGGCATTTGGGAGCTGCAGGATCATTCGAGCAGCCTCCTTTGGGACGCACGCGCCGCTGCACTGCACGGCAAGCCGGCGGAGGAAGGACGCCGGCCGCTCGACGAATGGCTGGCGGCGATCCTGCCGGCGGATCGTGAGACCGCCGAGGTGCATTTCTTCAGCTGCAGCATCGCCGGCGCCGCCTGCACGGCGCAGTACCGGATCATGCTTGCCGATGGCGGCATCCGGCACCTGCGCTCTGTCGGCGCCCTCTACAGAGATGTCGGTGGCGCCGGCAAGACGATCGGCATCGTCTGGGACGTCACCGCCGATGCGGAGGCCACCGAGGCGCTGCGCAAGGCCAGGGATGTCAGTGAGGTCAAGAATGCCGAGCTCGAGCTGGCGCTTGAAGAGCTTTCAAGCCGCGAGGGTCAGCTCGCCGAGCTTTCGAGCCGGCTCGACCTGGCGCTCAATTCCTATCAGTGCGGCATATGGGAGGCGCGGCCGGATAGAGGCGGCTCGATCTGGAATGAACGGATGCACGAGCTCTACGGGCTGGCGCCGCGCAATGGCTTCATGACCGAGGAGACCTGGCTTTCCCGCATCCACCCCGAGGATCGCGGGCTGGCGCTCGAAAGCGCGCGCCACTTCAAGCGAAGCGGCGATACGCATACGCTCGTCTGCCGGGTGCTCGCCGACGACGGCTCGGTGCGTTATGTGCGCTCGGTCGGCAAGGTCTACCAGACCGGGACCGGCGAAATGAAGATCATGGGCATCGCCTTCGACGCCACCGAGGACATGCTGATGACGATCCGGCTGAAGGCGGCCAAGGACGAGGCCGTCGCCAAGAATATCGAGCTCGAACTTGCCAAGAACAGGATCGAGCACAATTCGCTGCACGATCCACTGACCGCGCTCGCCAACCGCCGCAAACTCGACATCGCGCTGGAAAGCCTGACCAATGACGGGCGCCGGCAGCGGCAGAAATTCTCCATCCTGCACATCGACCTCGACCGCTTCAAGGACATCAACGATACGCTCGGCCATGCCGCCGGTGATGCGATGCTGGTGCATGCTTCGAAGGTGCTCGCCAGGAATGTCCGCGGCAGCGACCTCGTGGCGCGCATCGGCGGTGACGAATTCGTCATCCTCGCCTGCGATGTCGGCGACAAGGAGATGGCGGAGCTTGCGACGCGGATCATCGAGGAGATGCGCCAGCCGATCGATTTCCAGGGCTTTGCCTGCCGCTGCGGCGTGTCGATCGGCGTCGCACTCGCCAACGGCATCCATGTCGACGCGCGCAAGGTGCTGATCAATGCCGATATCGCCCTCTACCGCGCAAAGAGCATGGGCCGTAACCGCTTCGAATTCTTCAATCACACTCTTCAGGCCGATATCATCAACACCAAGCGCACGGCCGATGAAATCCTCGCCGGCATCGATAATGGCGAATTTGCCGCCTGGTATCAGCCGCAATTCTGCGCCCGGACGATGGAGCTGACCGGCGTCGAAGCGCTGGTGCGCTGGAAGCATCCCTCCAGGGGGCTGCTGACGCCAGACAAGTTCCTGCGCATTGCCGACGAGATCAATGTCGTGCAGACGCTCGACCGGATCGTGCTGGAAACGGCGCTGCGCGACAAAGCCCGCTTGTTGGCGCTGGGCATTGTCGTTCCCAAGGTCGCGGTCAATGTTTCAGCCAGACGGCTGCATGACGGCAGCCTGATGGAATCCCTCGCCGGCCTCAATATCCGCCCCGGCGAGATCTCCTTCGAACTGGTGGAATCGATCTTCCTCGACGAGAGCGAGGACGTGGTCTCGCACAATCTGGAACGCATCAAGGCGCTCGGCATTGATATCGAGATCGACGATTTCGGCACCGGCCACACCTCGATCGTCAGCCTGTTGAAGCTGAAGCCGAAGCGGCTGAAGATCGACCGCCAGCTGGTGCAGCCGATCATCGGCGCGTCGCAGGAGCGAGCGCTGGTCACCTCGATCATCGACATCGCCCGCTCGCTCGGCGTCGAGACGGTGGCCGAAGGAGTGGAGACGGCAGCCCATGCCACGCTGCTGCGCGATCTCGGCTGCGACCTGCTGCAGGGTTATGCCTTCTCGCCGGCCCTCTCCTTCGACGATTTCGCCGCTGAGGCGGCCGCAACCGGATGGCGGTTGGCTTCGTGATGGCGATGCCTCGGCAAAGGAGCGAAACAGCATTTCCGCCGCTGCCGGTTTGACGCAAAGAAAGGCTTTTGCCTCGGCGGTTTTTTGGCCTATGAGTGGCGCGCCTTTTCAAGCAATGGCGCGATCGGCTTTGGCGCGCCGCCGTGGGAACACATGTCGCACAATACATTCGGTCACCTCTTCCGCGTAACCACCTGGGGCGAAAGCCACGGTCCGGCGCTCGGCTGCGTCGTCGACGGCTGCCCTCCAGGTCTGCGCTTCAAGCTCGAAGACCTGCAGGTCTGGCTCGACAAGCGCAAGCCGGGGCAATCCCGCTTCGTCACGCAGCGGCGCGAGGACGACCTGGTGAAGGTGCTGTCGGGCGTGATGCTCGATGCCGACGGCGAGACGATGACGACGACAGGCACGCCGATCTCCATGCTGATCGAGAACACCGACCAGCGTTCCAAGGATTACGGCGAGATCGCCCGGCAATACCGCCCCGGCCATGCCGATTACACCTATGACCTCAAATACGGCATTCGCGACCATCGCGGCGGCGGCCGCTCCTCGGCGCGCGAAACCGCAGCAAGGGTTGCGGCCGGCGGCATCGCCCGCCTCGTCGTGCCAGGCGTGACCGTGCGTGGCGCGCTGGTGCAGATCGGCAAGCACAAGATCGACCGCCGCAACTGGGACTGGGACCAGATCGGGCAGAACCCGTTCTTCTCGCCGGATGCGGCGATCGTCCCGGTCTGGGAGGAATATCTCGACGGCATTCGCAAGGCCGGCTCCTCGATCGGCGCGGTCGTCGAAGTGATCGCCGAAGGCGTGCCCGCCGGCCTCGGCGCGCCGATCTATTCGAAGCTCGACCAGGACATCGCCTCGCTGCTGATGTCGATCAATGCCGTCAAGGGCGTGGAGATCGGCAATGGTTTTGCCGCCGCCGAAACCTCCGGCGAAGACAATGCCGACGAAATGCGCATGGGCAATGACGGCACGCCGATCTTCCTTTCCAACAATGCCGGCGGTATTCTGGGTGGGATCTCGACCGGACAGCCGATCGTCGCGCGTTTCGCCGTCAAGCCGACCTCGTCGATCCTGACCGAACGCCAGTCGATCGACGCCGATGGCAAGAATGTCGACGTGCGCACCAAGGGCCGGCACGACCCCTGCGTCGGCATCCGCGCCGTACCCATCGGCGAAGCGATGGTCGCCTGCGCCATTGCCGATCATTATCTTCGGGATCGCGGCCAGACCGGCCGTCTGAAATAGGAGCGTCCATGTCTTACGATCAGAAACGCGTCGTCGACGCCATCAGGGCCTTCGAGGCCGGCGAAATTGTCGTCGTCATGGACGACAATGACCGCGAGAACGAGGGCGACCTGATCGTTGCCGCCGTGCATACCACGCCGGAGAAGATGGCCTTCATCGTCCGCCACACCTCAGGCATCGTCTGCGCGCCGATGCCGAAGGAGGAGGCCAAGCGCCTCAACCTCAACGCCATGGTGGCCGAGAACGATTCGGCCCATACGACGGCCTTCACCGTCTCGGTCGACTTCAAGCACGGCACGACGACCGGCATCTCGGCCGACGACCGGACGCTGACGGTGCGCAACCTCGCCAATCCGAATGTCGGGGCCGCCGATTTTGTCCGTCCGGGCCATATCTTTCCGCTGATATCGCGTGAAGGCGGCGTGCTGATGCGCTCCGGCCATACGGAAGCGGCCGTCGACCTCTGCCGGCTCGCCGGCCTGCCGCCGATCGGCGTCATCTCCGAACTGGTCAATGACGACGGCACCGTCACCCGCGGTCCGCAGGTGGTCGATTTCGCCGAGAAGCACGGGCTGAAGCTTGTCTCCGTCGCCGATCTCATCGCCTATCGCCAGCGGAAGGAAACGCTGGTTGAGCACGGCGCCAGCTTCGACATCGACACGCCGTTCGGCAAGGCCAAGGCCCATACCTATGCCCTGCCCTGGGACCCGATGCAGCATCTTGCCGTCGTCTTCGGCGACATCCGCGACGGCGTCGACATTCCGGTGCGCCTGCATCCGGAAAATGTCGCCGAGGACCTTTTCGGCAGGAAGAGCCCAGTCGATTTCTACATGGAGAAGATCGCTGCGGAAGGCCGCGGCGTCATCGTCTACCTGCGAGAGGGCTCCGTCGGCGTTGGCCATTACGACAACGGCCGCAAGGCCCGCAACCAGGGCCGCGAAGCCCATGCCGAGGCGCAGACGCGCGAGAGTGAATGGCTGGAAATCGGCCTCGGCGCCCAGATCCTCAAGGATCTCGGCGTCAGCTCGATCAGGCTGCTCACCAGCCGCGAGCGCCACTATGTCGGCCTGGAAGGTTTCGGGATCAAGATCAGCAAGACGGAGATCTGCTGAGGCCAGGCCCTCTCCTCCCTCATCAAGGCCACGACTGGCTATCTGATTTCGCTAGCAGATGGCGTTGGCAACAGGCCTCTGCGCGGTGAATGGGTTCCTCGTGTGCACCCCACTCTCCGTCATGCTCGGCCTTGAGCCGAGCATCCACGCCGCATCCATCAGCAGCAGTCGCATGGATCCCAGGCTCAAGGCCTGGGATGACGGAGAGTGTGGTTGGCGTTGTTGCCAAAACCGCCGTCGGCGCACAGAAACGCCTTCATTCGGCCGGCTCTCATGACGGCCTCCCTTGTAAAGGCGAGAGACAGGCAGAGAGTAATTCGACTACCCTCTCCACCCCTCCAAAAGCACCACTTTCTCCACCCCCGCAAACCTCGCCACCCGCTCGAGCTCCGCCTCCAGCCGCTCCAGCCGCCCGGCCGACGCCCTCACGCCCGGTTCCAGCCAGAGCCGCCTGACGTCGAGCGTTGATTTCTTGCGGTCGGCCTTCATGTCGATGCGGCCGATCAGGCGGTCGCCTTCGAGCAGCGGGAAGACGTAATAGCCATACTCGCGCTTGGCTTCCGGCACGAAGACCTCGATGCGGTAGAAGAAGCCGAACAGGCGTTCGGTGCGGTTGCGATCGCGGATCATCGGGTCGAAGGGGCTGAGCACGCGGATGCGCGGCGGGGCATCGGGATGGCTGTCGAGCGTCGAGAGGAAATCGGCAAGGGCCCAGGACGGCCGCGCCTTGCCGTCGAGCGCCGGTTCGATCAGCACTTCGGTCAGCTCGTCGCGATGGGCCGATACCCAGGCCTTGGCCTCGTCGGGCGAGACCAGGTTCCAGAAGGCGGCGATCTCGCCGTGGGTGGCAAAACCGAGGCGGGCAAGCGCGCTGCGGCAGGCCCAGTCGACAAAATCTTCGCGGCTCACCTCCGGCTCGCGGAATTCGGCCGGGATGACACGCTCGGTCAGATCATAGATCTTCTGGAAATTCGAGCGGCCGGCGATGGCGAACTTGCCGGTGTGCCAGAAATATTCGAGCGCCGTCTTGTTCGGATGCCAGTTCCACCAGCCGCCGGAGACATGGCCATCGGCCTTGACGTCGCGCGCCAGCATCGCGCCGTCGCGCCGCACACGCTCATAAGTCTCCTCGAAAGCCGCCTCGAAACCCTCGCCGCGCCACTTGCGCCAGCGCTCGACGAGGACCTTCTCCTGGTGGCGGAACTTGTGCTTCCAATAGACGAAGAAGGCGCTGGGCAGGATCGAGGCATCGTGCGTCCAGTGCTCGAACAGCGCACGTTCCTTCTCCAGCAGCGCCTTCAGATGCTCGCGCCGATAGGTCTGGTTGCGGGAAAACAGGATCTGGTGATGCGCCCGCTCCACCGTCTGGATGCTGTCCACCTGGACGAAGCCGAGATCGTGGATGAGTTGCAGCAGGCCGGCCTTGGTCAAGGCGCGGTTCGGTGGGGCGCTGAGGCCCTGCTTGGCAAGAAAGACGCGGCGGGCATCGGAATTGGACAGCAGATTCGTCATGGCCGCATCATAATCCGGAAAATCTTCCTAGCCACCCGATATCGACAGGGAGATTTGCTCTTTGTAGAAGCACTGCTATCAGGTTGGCGCCAGCGGCTGCCCCTCACCCTAACCCTCTCCTCGCTCGCGGGCAGAGGGGACGTGCCATACGATAGGCATATGGGAACTGAGAGCTCGCGGCTTGTCCCTTCTCTCCGCAAGCGCGGGGACGGTGGCGGTAGCCGGATGAGGGGCTGGTGTCGGCAATCACCCTGTCGTGAAAAATGCGAGGGACTGGTTTGGACATACAATTCGAAAATGCCGGGGTCAGTTTCGGGGCACGGGTGGCGCTGGAGCCGCTGACGCTCGGCATCCGCGGCAAACGCATCGGCGTCATCGGGCTGAACGGCTCGGGCAAGACCACCTTTGCGCGGCTGATCAACGGGCTGACCAAGCCGACCAGCGGCCGCGTCATGGTCAACGGCCGCGACACGGCCGACGAGAAGACTGTTGTCGCCGATGTCGGCTTCATCTTCCAGTCGCCGCAGAACCAGATCATCCTGCCGATCGTCAAGGACGACATCGCTTTCGGGCTGAAGCGGCGCGGCTTCAGCAAAGCGGAGATCGAGGCAAAGGTCGAGGGCGTGCTTGCCCGCTTCGGCGCCGAGGCGCTGGCTGATCGCCGCGCGCACGAGCTTTCCGGCGGCGAACTGCAGGTGGCCGCACTCTGCTCGGTGCTGGCGACCGGCCCCGGCATTCTCATCCTCGACGAGCCGACCAACCAGCTCGACCTCAAAAACCGGGCACTGGTCGAGAGCATCATCGCCGGACTGCCGGAAAGCGCCATCGTCATCACCCACGACCTCGAACTGATCGCCGGGTTCGAGCGGGTTCTGCTGTTTCACCAAGGGCGGCTTGCCGCCGATGCGCCGGCGGCCGAAGCCATCGCGCGCTACAGGGAGATCGCCGCCTGATGCAATCGCTCTACGTCGAAGGCAACAGCCGCATGCACCGGCTCTCGCCGCGGGCAAAGCTCCTGTCGCTGACGACCTTCGCCATCCTGCTGTTCATCAACCACAATCTCCTTCTGCTCTCGGGCGCCGTGCTGGTGGCGGCGGTCCTCTACGGCACGGTCGGCCTGCCGCTCGGCGAGGCGCTGCGACGGCTGCGGCCGATCTTCCTGACGATTGCGGTCGTCGCCCTTTTCAACCTCATCTTCAACCCATGGCAGGCAGCGCTCTTGCCCGTGCTGCGGCTGACGGCGCTGATGCTTCTCGCCGCCAGCGTGACGGCGACGACGACCATTACCGAGTTCATCGACGAGGTGACGGCGCTCGCCCGTCCGCTCGAACGCACCGGCCGGGTTCAGGCCGACGATATCGGCCTCGCTCTCGGCCTGGTGCTGCGCTTCGTGCCTGAGATCGTCAACCGTTACCAGGCGATCCGCGAGGCGCACAGGGCTCGGGGGCTGAAGGTCCGGCCGACGAGCCTGCTCGCGCCGCTGATCATTCTGACGCTGAAGGACGCGGATAATGTCGCCGCTGCGATTGACGCGCGCCGCATTCGGCGGCATGGAAGTTAACGATTTTTTAATACGGAGTTCATGATGAGCACCCGCGACCTCGTCCTTACCGCCCTCTTTGCCGCGATCATCGTGGCGCTCGGCCTGCTGCCGCCGATCTCGCTCGGCTTCATTCCGGTGCCGATCACCGCCCAGTCGCTCGGCGTCATGATGGCCGGCGTCGTTCTCGGCGCCCGGCGCGGCGCGATCGCCGTGCTGATCGTGCTGCTGCTCGTCGCGATTGGCCTGCCGGTGCTTTCCGGCGGCCGCGGCGGCCTCGCGATCTTCGCCTCGCCGACAGCCGGCTTTCTCGTCGGCTGGATCTTTGCCGCCTTCGTGACCGGCTATCTCAGCGAACGGCTGGTCAACGACAAGCAGTCCGGCCTGGTCCAGACGGTGAGCTTCTTCCTCGCCGCCATGATCGGCGGGATCATCGTGCTCTACGCCTTCGGCATCACCTATCTCGCAACCGTCGCAGGCCTCGGCTTCACGAAAGCCTTCGTCGGCTCGATGGCCTTCATTCCGGGCGATGTGATCAAGGCCGTCGTCGCTGCCCTCCTCGGCCGCGCCGTCATGGTCGGCTATCCCCTGCTGCCCGCGCGCGCTTGAGCCGCGTAACGGCCGATACCTGCTGAGCATTCCGACAATGGCCGCCTTCCGCGCGAAGGCGGCCACTGTGCGTTGAAGGAAGTCGCGTGGATGCGCGCGTCAAGCCTGAGCAGGAGCAAGGGTGGAGTGAACTCTGCGGCAGGGGCCTTGAGCGGGGGGCCTGCCGATCGCTCTCTCAGCCTCCGTCATTCCAGGCCTTGAGCCTGGAATTCATTCCCCATGCTGCAACAGGCCACATGGATGCTCGGGTCAAGCCCGAGCAGGACGGAGAGTGGGGTAACCTTCAAGGCAAGAACCGAGACGGGGAAATCGGACGTCATTGCGCGCCCGGCCTCCTCGATTTCACACCTAAGCCCGAGACTCCTTCGCCTGAAATTCGGCAGCGCGCTGCCCAAGCCGGTCGAGGAACCCTCGCAAGATCCTCCGGATCGGCGGCTCTCCCCATTTGCACACCGCAAGCGACATTGCGCAGACGATCGCGACGGCTAGAACCATTGCCAGGAGCGGCGCCAATCCCAGAGCAGTCAACCAGTCGAGAAGCTGGACGCCGATGGCGAAATGCAGGAGATAGAGCGGATAGGTCATCGAGCCGAGGGTCTTCACCGATTGAAGGAAGGAGGCCGGCAGGTGACTGTTCCGCTTGCTGTAGCCGACGCTTGCAACGATCGACGCCAGCCCGGCCGCCCAGATTGCGATTGCGGGAAACGACGAGAAGCCATGGCCCGCAGCGGCGAGCGTACGGTTGCTGGTGTTCTCGCCTGCCATGTAGATCTGAACAGCCCCCGTCGCCAGGGCGCAGAGGAAACCCAGCCAGGAAATTCGGTTCATCCGACCCTGAGAGAGCAGCCATATGTAGATGCCGATAGCGAATTGGCAGCCATAATAGAAGGGAATGGCCCGCCAGGCCGTCTCGGTGAATATCGACGGGATGGCTGCATCGGGAAAGGCGTATAACAGTGCAATGAATGCCGTGCTGGACAGCGACAGGCCTAGCGCCAGGGCGGGCATCCTCGTCTTTTGCCTAGCCGCGCACATGATGAAGACGATGGCGTAGAAACAGATCTCACATGCCAGCGTCCAATATTGGCCGTCTATCCAGGGCCCGCCGGGATAGAGCGTGATCGAGCGCAGATAATTCCAGAGGATGCGCCTGTTGACGTCTTGCGTCGCGATGATGATCAGCGTCAGCGATGCGCAGATCCATACCGCTGGGTAGAGCCGCAGAATGCGCCCCTTGAGAAAGGACAAGGCGCTGGCGGAAGCTGCGGAGTTAACGATGACGAAGCCCGATATGACGAAGAACAATTCGACGCCAACCCAGCCGGGTTGGGCGATGTTCTCGATCTCGGGCATTGGATACGGTCGGAGATATAAAGGCGAAGCCCAGGAAGCAAATCCAAGATGAAATACGGTCACCATCAGCGCGCATACAAATCGCAGTGCGTCGATCCCGTAAATATACGGGCTTCCAGCTTCAGATTTTGCCATATTGATTGTCTCCAACACTTATGCCCCGGCACCGCCTCGACTGAGATAGGGCGCACATTTCCTGCGACGACCCAAAAATGCATTGCGTGATGCGTTCGTCTAAGCCCGTCGGATCAGTTCTGCAACCCCCGCCCGTCTGAGATTGCGGCCTGTTTTGCCGGGCTGGAACAGAGTCTTGTTCGGGCAACAAAAAACCGCCTTGAGGCGGTCGGGCGTTCTATCGATTTCCGTTGATCTAGTCTCCTCCTCCACCGTCGCCGCCATCGCAGCCCCCGTCATCAGAGACCTCGAACCCAATTCCGCCATCGCCACCCGAATCGGGACTGCGCCTGGTATTTGCGGTGGTCTGGGCAGTTGTTCCGGCTTTTACCGCGGTTACGGCGAAAGCGAGGAGGCCTGCAACGAGCATGGTCGTCAGAAGATATGAATCCAATCAGTTTCCTTTCGTTTGCTTCAGGAAATCGCGTTTCCTGATCAAAAGTGTAGATTATTTTTCAAGCGCCGCAATAGCACCAATATGAAACTTTCATGACATTTCAGCTCGGGTCAAAACGAACCGTGCCCGTGGTTTCCAGCCTATTCCATGGTCGGCGGGCCGCCGGATCGACACTCCGCCGTGAACCATTCCGCAAAGCGGCGAACCGGCTTCTTCGCCCAGGAGCTGGTGATCAGGTAATAGCCTTGAGTCTCTGCCGTCGAAATGTCCGAGAGCACAACGAGGTCGCCGCGATCGATCTCTCGCCGGAACACTTCGACAGGGCATAGTGCGACGCCATGCCCAGCGATTACCGCCGTGGCAAGAATGTTGAAGTCCTGGAATATCGGCCCGCGAAGCGGGTCGGGCGCCGTTATATCAGCCTTTCGGAACCATTCTTTCCAGCCGTCCATGGATTCATCGTGCAGCAGCTCGGCTGCCGCAAAGGGAACGCCGTTGGCCGTCCAGTTTCGCTTTGCCAGATAATGAATGCTGGCCACCGGCTGGTTGCGCCTGGAGAAAAGCAGGCGGCTCTCCCGTCCCCCTGACACGTCTTCTCCCATGGTAATGAGAACATCCAGGCTTTCGTCATCGAAGCGCTCTTCCGCTTTTGCATAGACGATCCTGACATCAAGATCAGGATCGCTCTCCCGGAAAGATGGAAGTGCCGGAACCAGCCAGCGCGACGCGATCGAAGGAATGCATCCCACGGTTATCGAACGCATATTGTGGTCTCTGCGCATGTTGCCGGTGGCGTGGGCGATGGCGGCCAGCGAGCCCGAGACGGCCAGATAATATTCGGCGCCCGCCGGCGTCAGTGCAACGCCGCGTCCGGATTTTTGCAGCAGCTTGCGTCCCATCCATGTCTCCAGATGTTTGACCTGGTGACTGATCGCGGCATGGGTCACGTGCAGTTCGTCTCCGGCCTTTGAAAGACTCATGAGCCGGGCGGTTGCTTCGAAGGCTCTCAATGCGTTCAGCGGCGGCAATTGCATATGTTCGAATTCCTCACATAAGCAGCAGGATCCATTGGCCGCCCGATATGTCAAATCTTTTAGTATCACTTCGAACGTGCCGGAGAATATCCGATCGCCCTCCGCCCGCGCCAGATTATGTGTAGAATATTCTGACAAGTCTCTCAAATTAGATCATTTGAAAGAGTCGCGGCTGCAGTGCCTAATGGATCACGGAGATCAACACATCTCAGCCATTCGCGAGGAGACGAACATGTTTGTGAGAAGCCTGAGAGAAGTCGAGCAGACCGAGCGTTTCGTCGATTGGGGCAATGGCACAAGCCATCGTCTGCTGACCAGGGATGACGGGATGGGGTTTACCGTCTGCCACACCGTTGTTCGCGCCAACACCGAAGCCCTGCTGCAGTACCGCAACCATCTGGAGGCCTGCTACTGCATCCAGGGAGCAGGCGAGGTCGAGGATATGGACGGCAATGTCTTCCCCATCCGCGCCGGCGATATCTACGTTCTCGACAAACACGATCGGCACTATTTGCGGGGTGGCAAGGATGAGGATCTCATCCTCGTCAGCGTCTTCAATCCACCATTGAATGGCACGGAACGTCACGATCTAAGCAATAGAAGCGGTTCGGAATACTGAGCCGGCCGCCCCGCCCCGCGACCAATACCGCACACCACGCCGTTCAGGTTTTTTCGCCGCCGCGGGCAATGGGCCGGGGCGGAAAGCGATGGGTTCGGCGGTGGCCGTCAAACCAGCCCCGGCACGACGAACACCAACCAGGCGACGATCGGGCCGATAATGGCAATCAGCGCGCTATAGATCAGCAACTGCTTGAGGACCTGCTCTCGCCTGTCATCCGGCGCATTGGCGACCACAAGAGCGCCATTGGTGGAAAAGGGGCTGGTATCGACGATCGTCGTCGAAATCGCGATGGCCGCGACCACGCCTATGGCGCTGACATGTCCCTGCATGAGGAACGGAACCGCAAGCGGTATGATGGCGCCGAGCAGCGCGGTCGAGGATGCAAAGGCCGAGACGATGGCGCCGGTAAAGCAAAGCAGGAGCGCCACCAGCAGCGGCATGCCGAGACTGGATATGCCGTTCGCGACATAGTCGACCGTACCGGCCTTCTCCATGACGCCGACATAGGTGATGATGCCGGCAATCAAAAGCACGGTCGACCAGCTGACCTTGTCGATGGCCGCCTTCTGGGTCTTCGGGGACAGCAGCGCCAGCGCAACGGCGACGGTCATGGCGACCAGACCGACATTGAACTTGAAAACCAGGGCGCCGATGCCGAGCGCCGTCAGGCCGATCAGGGTGGTGATTCTCTCATTGTTCAGACGCAGCGTCGCCGCCGTATCGGCCGCAGTGCCGTAGGCATGGTCCCGGATCGGCTTTGCCGGCGTGCCGCCGTGGCCCCTGATCGAGGCCGACACGCCCTTGGGATGCAGTTCGGGCAAGGGGCCAGGTGATGTTGCCGGCGCGTGCTTCATGACCTTTGCGCCGCCGAAGGCGAAGAACACCAGCACTGATATCGCCAGGTTGAAGAAGAAGCTCGAGAGAAACAACGAGGTCGGTGCGAAAGGCAGGCCGGCCTTCGCGACGATCTGGTTGGTGATGCCGCCATAGATGCTGATCGGCGAAAAGCCGCCTGCCTGGGCGCCGTGGATCACCATCAGGCCCATCATGACCGGATGAATGCGGTACTGGATGGCAAAACTCAGCGCGACCGGCGCGAGAATGGCGACCGCAGCCGGCCCAAGCGCGCCGAAGCCGGTAATGACGGCGGCGACGAGGAACATCACCCAGGGGATCAGGCCGATGCGTCCGCGCACCAGGCGGACGGCACACTCGACGAGCCAGTCGATGGTGCCGTTGATCTGCGCTATGGCGAAGAGGTAGGTGACGGCGACCAGCGTCAGGAACAGATCGCTGGGAAAGCCGGCAAAAATATCGCCGGTCTTCATCCCGATGGTGATGGAGCCGAGCACGAAGGCGCCGGCGAAAGCGAGCGCTCCCATGTTGATCGGCTGGATCGTCGCAACGATGAACATGGCGACCAGCAGGCCTATGGCCAGAATTTCAATACCCATGATTCCCCTCCCTCCGACGCCTCCGGCACCGTAGTTGCTGTTTGCAGGATTAATGCGGATGCCGGCACGCCCTCCTCCCAGAGGGCAGTCGCCTTACGTCCTGGTGTAAAGATCGGCGTATTGCTGCCGCAGGATGTTCTTCTGAACCTTGCCCATCGTGTTGCGCGGCAGGTCGTCGGCGAAGATGATGCGTTTGGGTTGCTTGTAGCGCGCGAGGCGGTCTTGGAGGGCGCTGACAATGCTCTTTTCATCCAGGACGGCGCCAGGCTTGCACACGACGACGGCGGTGACGCCTTCGCCGAAATCGGGATGCGGCACGCCGATCACAGCGCTTTCGACCACACCGTCGATCTGGTCGATCTCGCTCTCGACCTCTTTCGGATAGATGTTGTAGCCGCCCGAAATCACCAGATCCTTGCCGCGGCCGACGATGTGGACATAGCCGTCCCGATCAATCTTGCCGAGATCGCCGCTGATGAAGAAGCCGTCGGCGGTGAATTCGGCCGCGGTTTTCTCCGGCATGCGCCAATAGCCCTTGAAGACGTTCGGCCCCTTGATTTCGATCATGCCGGTTTCTTCAGGCGGCAGCACCTGTCCGGTGGCGGGATCGGTCACCCGCACCGTCACGTCAGGCAGCGGCAAGCCCACCGTCCCGGCAATCCTCTTTCCGTCATAGGGGTTCGACGTGTTCATATTGGTTTCGGTCATGCCGTAGCGCTCGAGAATCGCGTGGCCTGTCCGCGCCTGGAACGCGGTATGCGTCTCTGCCAGCAGCGGCGCCGAGCCTGAGATGAACAGGCGAATGTTGGCCGCCGCCTGTTTGTCGAAGCGCGGGCTTTGCAGGAGACGCACGTAGAAGGTCGGCACGCCCATCAGCATCGTTGCCTGCGGCATCAGCGAAACGACCTCATCGGCGTCGAACTTCGGCAGCAGGAACATCGAGGCGCCGGCGAGCAGCGTGACGTTGGTGGCGACGAAGAGCCCGTGCGTGTGGAAGATCGGCAGGGCATGAATCAGCCGGTCGTTCGATGTAACGCGCCAGTAGTCCCGTAGGGTCAGGGCGTTCGAGAGCAGGTTGCCATGTGTCAGCATCGCCCCCTTCGAACGTCCCGTCGTTCCCGAGGTATAGAGGATCGCGGCCAGATCATCGGCGGAGCGCGAGGCATCGACAAAGTCGGCCGGCTCGTCGCGCGCAAGATCGAGCAGCGAGCCGCTGCCGTCGGCATCGAGCGTTTCGACGATCGCGCCGTGGCGCTTGGCGATCGTTTCCATGCCTTCGCGAGCGGCCGAGGCGACAACCACGAGGCGCGGCTCCGCATCACCGATGAAATAGTCGAGCTCGGGCAGCGTATAGGCGGTGTTGAGTGGCAGGTAGACGGCACCGGCGCGCAGGCAGGCGAGATAGAGGATCAGTGCCTCGGCGCTCTTTTCGACCTGCACCGCAACCCGGTCGCCGGGGCGGATGCCGAGCGTGTCCATCGCGCCGGCAATGCGGGCGGAAAGAGCGAAGGCGTCGTCATAGGTCCATGTGCGGGTGCCATCGATCCGGATGAACGCTGCGTCGCCGGGCGCGGCGGCCCGCATGGCATCGAAAAGATGGTTGCTCACTTTCGCCCTCCTCCAAGCGTGGAATTCATCAGTTGTGCGAATGCTCGAGAGCCCTGCTGGCCATGGCCGCCGCGGCGGCCTTCGTCGTTCTGGTTGAGCAGGCTTTTGACCGCAGGCGAGGTGATCACTTCGCCGCGCTGCGCCAGCGCCTCGTGGTTGGCGACGATGTCGTCGAGCTTGTAGAGGTAATTGACCATCAGACCGTGCGCCTGCTGGATAGCCTTGGGCGAGCGGTCGCCGAGGAAATTCAATCGTTCAAGCCGCGCGCCGTTGCCGAGATGGAAGCGGGCAACGGGATCGATGGGACGGCCCTCCGGCGTCCGTTCGGTCAGGAAGTAGCGCGCCGCAAGCGGCAGCAATACGCGCTCCACTTCGGCCGCGCCGTTCTCCTTGTCGGGCCAGTTCGGGTGGTCGAGCAAGGCCAGCGTTCTCAGGGCCGCTTCGGATAGAAGCAGGCCGTCTGCCGAGGAGCGCGCCTTGGCAAGCCAACGGGCAAAGCCCGGGACCGGCGACAGTGTGACGAAATTCTTCAGGCCGGGCAGGTCCCGGCGCAGGTCTTCCACCACCTGCTTGATCAGGAAATTGCCGAAGGAGATCCCGCGCAAGCCATCCTGGCAGTTGGAGATCGAATAGAAGACCGCCGTCGTCGCCTCGTCGGCATTGATCTGCTCCCTGCCCTCGTCCAGCACGTCAGCGATCGCCTTCGGCACGGATCGGGTAAGCGCCACCTCGACGAAGACCAGCGGTTCGTCGGCCAGTCGCGGATGGAAAAAGGCAAAGCATCGACGGTCGGCCGGCGCTAAGCGACGGCGCAACTCCTCCCAGCTGGCGATCTCGTGCACGGCCTCGTATTTGATGATCTTTTCGAGGATGTTTGCCGGCGTCGACCAGTCGATGGGTCGTAGCGTCAGGAAGCCGCGATTGAACCAGGAGCCGAACAGATGCGTGAAATCGGCATCCAGGGCGCGATAGGCTTCGGATCGGTCTTCAGAAGCAAGCAGTTGTTGACGCATGCGGACGAGCTTGGCCGTGCCGTTTGGCGCGTGGTTCAATCGGCGCAGGAGTTCCTGTCGTCGCGGCTCCGCTGCCTGGTGGAGCGCAATGACGGCGGCCGAACTCTTGTCAGTGCGGTAGCGTTCGATCGCCTGCTCGAGCCCGGCGGTGTCGGGCCCGAACTTTTCGTGAAGCATATGGAAGAACGTCTGCGCGCCCTCGCTGTCGAGCGTATCCCAGCGATCGAGTATCTCGGCCGCAAGGGCCATGCCGGATGCTTCACCCCGGCTCGACAGGAGCATTTCACAGAGGGTCTGGAGATCGGCTTTGGCGGCGGCCTGCGTGTTGCGTGAGCCGGAAAACAATAGCTGGCGACCGTGATCGGTGATGCTTTGCAGCAGGTGAAGAAAGACGCCTCAGGCATGCCATTCTCCTCTCTTCCGAAGACCCGCCGCATTTGCGGCCATTCAGACCATCTGCTTCCCATTGCCGGGCTTCATCGGTAGTATGTAGAGTGTCATCTTTCGTACACGGCGTCAACATTCGTGTATACAAGAATGGCGCTTGTGTATGAAGGATGCGAGACAAATGTCAGAGAATGCCGGTCGGTGGCTTCGGGATGAGATTGAAAACGCGATACTTTCCTACGAGTTCGCCCCCGGTGAACGGCTTGATGAAACGGTGCTTGCCAATCGGTTCGGCGTATCGCGAACGCCGGTGCGCGAGGCGTTGATGCAGCTTGACGCCATCGGGCTGATCGAAATCCGCCCGCGCCGCGGTGCGATCGTGATAGATCCCGGGCCGCACCGGATCTATGAGATGTTCGAGGTGATGGCGGAACTCGAAGGCCTGGCGGGATCGCTCGCCGCACGCCGGCTGGACAAGGCCTCCCGTGAAGCGATCACCGCCACCCACAGCCGCTGCGAACAATCGGCCGGCGCCGGCGACAGCGATGCCTATTATTACGACAATGAGGAATTCCATAAGGCGATCTACGCGGCAAGCCGCAGCGATTTCCTTGAGGAGCAATGCCAGCAATTGCATCGACGCCTGCGACCCTATCGCCGTCTGCAGCTGCGCGTACGCAATCGGCTCTCGACGTCCTTCGCTGAACATTGCGCCATCGTCGACGCGATCTTTGCCGGAGATGGAGATGCCGCCCGCCGCCTGCTGCGAACGCATGTCGGCATTCAGGGCGAGAGGTTCAGCGATCTGGTGGCCAGCATGGCGTCGAGATGACGAGAGGCCCAAATTTCAGCCGGCGGAAAGCCGAGGCGCATCGCGGAGATCAAGGAAACCATCTGCGTAAAAACCGCAAGCACCGGGCTCTTACTCTTGAGGTTCATCTCCACGATGCGGGGAAACGAAAATGTTTTTCTTATTGGGCCAGGCCGAGAGAAGTGCTTTCCAGAAATCCCGCAGCGCCAGAAGCTGCGCGGCTCTCTGTGTTCCATACATGAACGTCACGACGTCGTCGGCGTCCCACCGACCGGTCTCTCGCTCGTCCTTCATCGCTACCCGCCGCAACGCCCCTAATCCAAAAACCCATACAGCCAGTCGCGCGTTTCCTCCGGCAGGGAGGCCGGCTGCTCGTCCTCTCTGTTGCGGGCCTGCCAGATGATCTCGACTTCGGCGGCGCGCTCCTCGCCGGTGTCGATCGAAACGAGGAAGCCGATGGAACGCACGCCGATCTTGTCGATGGCGGCGGTGAAGATTGCCGGCTCGTCATGGTGCAGCGGGCGGTGAAGCATGCAGGAGATCTTGCTGGCGCTATAGAGCGGTTCGTCGTCTACATCGGGCCGTGCCGACCAGAAGCTCGCAATAACGGATTCAGCGTAAGAAATATAGGAGGCCAGGAACATCTTGCCGTTCATATCGACATCGCGAAACGGCACGCGTATTTCCGTCACCCCAGGACGCTTTGACTCACTCATCAACAATACTGCCTTACAACATTCCCCCAAACCGACATTACTGCATAATTGATTGGATCGAAACAGATTTGATTCAAAGCGTTAGAGCCTGGCTTGCAGGTTGTTGAAGGCGCGCCGGTGCGACGATGCGACCGGTGCAAACAATGGGCTGAACGGTTCGCGTCCGATAGCGTGCGAAACCGCCGCGGGAGCACTTGTTGAAATCGGCGGGCAATGCCCCATCTGCTGTGGATCATGACAGAAGCGGCCGATAGAGTGTCTCCATGAGCACCCGTCTTTACGAACACCCGATCTTCCTCGAACATGTGACGCCCGCCGGCCATCCGGAGCGATCGGACCGGATCCGCGCCATCAATGTCGCGCTGGAACATCCGAATTTCGAACGGCTGGAGCGCCGGCAGGCGCCTGAGGCGAGCGAGGATGCGGTGCTGCTGGCGCATCCGGAGGAGCATCTTGCCGCCGTGATGCGGGAAATCCCCGAGGAAGAGGATCGGATCAACCAGCTCGAAGCCGATACTTATGCCAGCGTCAAGAGCCTGCAGGCGGCGCTGACCGGGATCGGCGGGGCGATGGCGGCGGTGGACGATGTCTTTTCCGGCCAGGCCGACAATGTCTTCGTCGCCGCGCGTCCGCCCGGCCATCACGCCGAGAAGATGACGGCGATGGGCTTCTGCTTCTTCAACAATGCGGCGATCGCCGCCCGTCATGCGCAGAAGAGGCATGGCGCCGAGCGCGTCGCCATCGTCGATTGGGACGTGCATCATGGCAACGGCACCCAGGATATTTTCTGGGACGATGCCTCGGTGCTGTTCTGTTCGACGCATCAGATGCCGCTCTATCCCGGCACCGGCGCCAAGGAGGAGAAGGGCAAGCACAATACCATCGTCAATGCGCCGCTTTCGCCGAATGTCGGCAGCGACCATTTCCGCGAAGCGTTCAAATCGCGCGTGCTGCCGGCGCTCGACGATTTTCGGCCGGATCTGATCATCATCTCCGCCGGCTTCGACGCGCATCACCGCGACCCGCTGGCGCAGATCAATCTGACGGGCGAGGATTTCGACTGGGCGACGGGCAGAGTCCTGGAACTGGCCGACCGGCACGCGAAGAACCGGGTCGTCAGCCTGCTCGAAGGCGGTTATGATCTCGAGGGGCTGGCCGAATCGGCGGGCATGCATATTCTGAGAATGATGAAGGGTTGAGAATGACTGACAGCGCCAAGCCTGAAGTATCAGGCCTTTCCTTCGAAAAGGCGGTCGCCGAACTCGAAAGCATCGTTGCCCGGCTGGAACGCGGCGACGTGGCGCTTGATGAATCAATCGAGATCTACGAGCGCGGCGAAGCGCTGAAGAAACATTGCGAGACGCTGCTTTCGGCGGCCGAGAACCGCATCGAGAAGATCAGGCTCGACCGCGCCGGCAGGCCACAGGGCGTCGAGCCGCTGGACGGCGCCTGAGCGTAGCGAACGCGGCACTTGAAGACGCTTGGCGATCGGCTTTCGGTCGATCTATGATCCCCTTCCGGAACCATCAGGGGACAAACAATGACGGACAGATTGAAGGGCAAGGTCGCCATCATCTCGGGCGGCGCGACCGGCATGGGGGGGGCTGCCTCGAAGCTGTTTGCGGCCGAAGGCGCGCGCGTTGCGATCATCGACCGCAATGGCCAGGCGGCCGCCGAGACGGTGAAACAGATCCGTGATGACGGCGGCGAGGCCGACTGCTGGACGGCCGATGTCTCGGACGAAGCCGCCGTCAATGCCGCCGTTGCGGGCGTCGAGGACCGTTACGGTGCAGTGACCGCGCTCTTCAACCATGCCGGCACCATCGTCATCAAACCCTTCCTGGAAACGACGCTTCAGGAATGGGACTGGCTGCACGCCGTCAATGTGCGCTCGATGTTCCTGATGACCAAGGCCGTACTGCCGAAGATGATTGCCGCCGGCGGCGGATCGATCGTCTGCACCTCGTCGATCTCGGCGGTCGCCGCCACCCCGATGGAAGTGCTGTACGACACCACCAAGGGCGCGGTGCACATGTTCGCCCGCGCCATCGCCGTCGAGTTCCGCGACCGAAACATCCGCTGCAACGCCGTCTGCCCCGGTTTCATCCGCACGCCGCACGGGCTGCGCGAGGTCGCCGACCTGCAGGCGCTCGGCGTCGATGTTTCGGATGCCGCCATTGCCGCGCAGCAGGGACGGATCGGCGAACCGGAAGACGTGGCGCGCGCCGCCCTTTATCTCGCCAGCGATGAATCGAGCTTCGTCAATGGCGCTCATCTCTTCGTCGATAACGGCTTCACCGCGATCTGACAACATGGAGCCTCTTCGGCACATCCTGTTGGACGCGCGGCGCTGCAGGGACTATTTGTGGTCGACGTCCCTGCAAGCGGAGATCCCTCATGTCCTTCTTTCCCGGTAAAGATCCCCTGCCCGGCGATGCCTTCGCCTGCGATGCGATCGAGAACCTGATCATTCCGCGCACGAGCGACATCGGCGGCTTCCAGGTGCGGCGCGCGCTGCCGACGCGGCAGCGGCGGCTCGTCGGGCCGTTCATCTTCTTCGACCGCATGGGACCGGCGATCCTGAAGCCCAATGAGGCTCTCGACGTCAAGCCGCATCCGCATATCGGCCTGTCGACCGTTACCTACCTCTTCGACGGCGAGATCCGCCATCGCGACAGCCTCGGCACCGAAAAGGTCATCCGTCCCGGCGACATCAACCTGATGACGGCCGGCCGCGGCATCGTGCATTCCGAGCGCACGCCCGAAAATCTGCGCGGCCATCCGCTGCTGATGTCGGGGCTGCAGACCTGGCTGGCGCTGCCCGACGACAAGGAGGAGATCGATCCCTCCTTCGCCCATACGGAAAAGTCGGAGATGCCGCTGATCGAAACATCAGGTGTGCGCGGGCGTGTCGTCATCGGCTCGTTCGAAGGCATGAGATCGCCGGTCGGCACGTTCTCCGACACGCTCTATGTCGATCTCAACCTGCAGCCCGGCGTCCGCTTCCCCTTCGGCGCCGGCCATGAGGAACGCGCCGTCTACGTGCTGTCGGGCGAGGTCGTCATATCGGGCGACCGCTTCGCCGCCGACCAGCTGCTGGTCTTCCGGCCGGGCGGTCCGATCACGCTGGAAGCCGGCGGCGACGGCTGCCACCTGATGCTCTTCGGCGGCGCGGCGCTGAATTCGAAACGTTATATCTGGTGGAATTTCGTCTCCTCCTCGAAGGAACGGATCGAAAAGGCCAAGGAGGAATGGCGCACTGGCCGCTTCGATATCGTGCCGGGTGACGAAGAGGAATTCGTGCCTCTGCCGGAGGGGTGACGGCGGCGGATAGGCCGCCTGGAAATCAACCCGCCGCGAAATAGCGCGTCAGCGCCCCCTTCGTGCGATTGACGTAGCCGTCCTGCCAACTGTCGTCGACGTTGAGGAAGCCCGACCAGCCCTTCTTGCCCTGGCGCTTCAGTTCCGCCTCGACCGCACGGAAGCGGTAGTGGTCGTAGACATCGAGGATATGCACCGCATAGGCCTCGGCAAGGGCGCGGTCGCCTTTGACGATCAGCATGTTCTCATCATTGGCGTAGGAGGCCTTGAAACCGAGATTATGGCTGCCGAGGACGACGACGCACTCATCCGATAAGGGATCGATCACCAGCACCTTGTCGTGAATGATGGCGCCGACCTTCTTGGCCGTCAGTTCCTCCGCGCCGAAATCCGCCAGCAGTTGCCGGTCGTCGATGCGCGAGGCCCGGACGATCGAGACGTTGGCCTCGTCGAACGTATGCGGCGAGGTGGCGTCGACATCGTCGTCCTCGTCGTCGGGATCGTTCTTTTTGCTGGGGACATAGTTGGGCATGGCCTGGGGGCTGGAAACGGCGCCGGTGACGATCAGCTTCTGGTCCTTGAGGCCGATGTCGATCGCCTCGCCGACGATGCAATCCTTGCCGGACTGTCCGGGATAGAAGGCCAGAAACAGCACCGCATGCTCGGCGCGGCGCATCAGCCGGTAGACCTCGCGAAGGTCGGGCGGTGTATCCTTGCCCTTCCTTCGGCTCTGCATGTTCGGCGAGAACCATGCTTCCACCGAAGCGCCATTGCCGGTGGGCACAATGGACGGCGTCTCGTTCGAGCGACGGAACGCCTTGCTCTGCTGGTTGTCCGGCATGCCGTCGTCGAATTCGACGGGAGCTTCCAGCGTCGCATTATCTTCCAGCATCCGCTCCCAATAGGCAACATAGGCCGCGGCGACCGCATCGTTGCGGACGATCAAGGCGTTGTTGGACTGGCCGGCAAGTCCCGTGGCCGTCCAGTTGGTGCTGCCGGTGAACACGCTGCGCGTCCCGTCGGGCGCTATGTGCACCACGAATTTGTTGTGGCCGATCTGGCTCGAATTGTTGAACATCCGGTGGTGAATCTCGACGCCGGCCTCAATCAGCGCCTTGCGCGCCTCATGATTGCGCACATCCCAATCGTCGCTAACCTTGCCGGTGTTGGCGAGAATGATGCGTAACCTGTCCTTGTTGGCCAGCAGAAGCTCGAGCAGTTCCTTGTCCTCCAACTCATAGAGGGCGATCAGAAAGCGTCCAGGCGCATTCATGAACTCCCTGAGCATCGGAATGACATCGCCGGCCAGATATTTGCGGATGCCGTTCGCCGGATCGGAAATCATGTCGATCAGCTCGTTCGGCTTCTTCACACCGTCTTCCAGCAGGACGTTTCGCAGCCACTGGGCAGCCAGGATACCGTTGGTGAAGGTCGATTCGAACTGGCCGCGCTTGCGCGTCACATGAACCCGATTGGAGGCGACGGCCGGCCCGAGATAACCGAGCGGCCGCGGCGGCCCTTCATAGGCCTTGACTGAGATTTTCTCGAAGGTGCCGTCAGGCTTCCTGATCGGCCTGCCCTTTTCGTCCCGCTTGTTGATTTGGACGATCTCAGGTGTCGGATCGGGCGCGGCCTGCAGGCCCGGCTTCAGGTCGCCAAGTGGACGGATCTCGTAACGCACGCGGACCTCGTCCGGCCGTCGTCTCATCTCGTTGCGCCGCTTGCGCAGCGTCAGATCGCGCCAGGAGAGCTTCTGCACCGGCCAGAGCGAGGTCGTTTGCGGCAGCCAATGCGGATTGCGCTGTCCCTTGAAGGCTACCCAGGCGGCGCAGGTCACCCGGTCCTCGCTGCCATCGGCTCTTTTCGCGACGTTTCCCTGCTCGTCGAGATACACGCGGACGACTTCGAAGCCGAGGCATCCGTCGATCTTGTCGTCTATCTCCCAGGCCACATAGGCGACCTCGTTGTTCACATAGGCATGCGCTGCAACAATCGTTCCCATGACCCGTCTCCCCAGTGAGCAAGGCAACATTGCTACCCTTCCGTGTCATATTCAAGCTGCTCGCCAGCTCTTCGCGCGTTCGATCGGCTGGGAAAATCGGGCAAATGCAACTCATAGAAATAGAAAGTGATATCTACCGAAACCGCTCACACTTTTTTCCGCCATGCTCTAAGGTGAAAACCTTCGGTTCCTGAAATGCACTTGTTTTGCCCCGATCTAATCGAATAAAGCGAAACGAGGAAAAGCAAGAAAGAGCGCCCGCCCGTGACACAACTGCCGAAGACCCCCCTGCTCGACCAGGTCGTCTATCCCGCCGACCTGCGCAAGCTCGAGGATCGCGACCTGCCGCAGCTTGCCCGCGAGGTCCGGGATGAAATGATCGATGCGGTGTCGCGCACCGGCGGTCATCTCGGCGCCGGCCTCGGCGTGGTCGAGCTGACGATCGCCATCCACAGCGTCTTCGATACGCCCAACGACCGGCTGATCTTCGATGTCGGCCACCAATGCTATCCGCACAAGATTCTCACCGGCCGGCGCGACCGCATCCGCACGCTGCGCCAGGAAAACGGCCTTTCCGGTTTCACCCGCCGGGCCGAGAGCGAATATGATCCGTTCGGGGCAGCGCACTCCTCGACCTCGATCTCGGCCGGCCTCGGCATGGCGATTGCCGCCGATCTCGACAAAACCGACCGCCGCGTCATCGCCGTCATCGGCGACGGGGCGATGTCGGCCGGCATGGCCTATGAGGCGCTGAACAATGCCGGTGCCCTCGATGCCCGCCTCATCGTCATCCTCAACGACAACGACATGTCGATCGCGCCGCCGACCGGCGCAATGAGCGCCTATCTCGCCCGCCTCGCTTCGGGGCGCACCTATATGGGCTTCCGCGACTTCGGCAAGAAGCTGACGGCCTATCTCGGCAAGAATATCGACCGGGCGATCACGCGCGCCGTCGAGCACGCGCGCGGCTACGTCACTGGCGGCACGATGTTCGAGGAGATGGGCTTCTATCATATCGGGCCGATCGACGGGCATTCCTTCGACCATCTGCTGCCGGTGCTGCGCAATGTGCGCGACAATGGCCGCGGGCCGGTGCTGATCCATGTCGTCACCCAGAAGGGCAAGGGTTATCCGCCGGCGGAGGCCGCTGCCGACAAATATCACGGCGTCAACAAGTTCGACGTCATCACGGGCGCGCAGGCGCGGGTCAAGCCGAACGCACCGAGCTATACCAGCGTCTTTGCCGAAGCGCTGGTGCAGGAAGCCGCTCTCGACGACAAGATCGTCGGCATCACCGCCGCCATGCCGAATGGTACCGGTCTCGACAAGCTCGCAGAAGCCTTCCCGTCGCGCTGTTTCGACGTCGGCATCGCCGAACAGCATGCCGTGACCTTTGCCGCCGGCCTTGCGGCGGAAGGCTACAAACCGTTCGCCGCACTCTATTCCACCTTCCTGCAGCGCGCCTATGACCAGGTCGTGCACGATGTGGCGATCCAGGGCCTGCCGGTGCGTTTCCCGATCGACCGCGCCGGCTTCGTCGGCGCCGACGGGCCGACCCATGCCGGCTCCTTCGACACCGCCTTCCTCGCGACCCTGCCCGGCTTCGTGGTGATGGCGGCGGCCGACGAGGCCGAACTCAAGCACATGGTGCGCACGGCAGCCGCCTATGATGGCGGCCCGATCTCCTTCCGCTATCCCCGCGGCGAAGGTGTCGGCGTCGACATGCCGGCGCGCGGCGAAATCCTGCAGATCGGCAAGGGCCGCATCGTCAAGGAAGGCACCAAGGTGGCGCTGCTCTCCTTCGGCACCCGGCTTGCCGACTGCCTGCTCGCCAGCGAAGATCTCGAGGCTGCCGGCCTTTCGACAACGGTCGCCGATGCGCGTTTCGCCAAGCCGCTCGATCGCGACCTGATCCGCCAGCTCGCCCGCCACCACGAGATGCTGATCACCGTCGAGGAAGGCTCGGTCGGCGGCTTCGGCAGCCAGGTGATGCAATACCTTTCGAGCGAAGGCCTGCTCGACAACGGCCTGAAGATCCGCTCGCTCGTCATGCCCGACATCTGGATGGAACAGGCCAAGCCGGAAGCGATGAACGCCCATGCCGGGTTGGACCGCGCCGGGATTGTTTCGACCGTGTTCCGGGCGCTCGGGCGCGGTGTTGCTGTTGGAGTTGCGGGGTAGATGAATTGTGAGGGCATGCCATGTGGCCCCCTCATCCGCCCTACGGGCACCTTCTCTCCGCTGGGGAGAAGAGGGAATCGACACGCCGCCGCCGGCAGGCGGATGAGGGGGCCACACGCAAGTCCCTCAATAAAAGGGCGGCGCATCTCCTCCCATCTCCGTATTTGCCCAACGCGTCGCTGGCGCAGTGGATCGCTGTATGATTCTCGTGTTTATCTGCGGTCCCTCCAACGAAAAAGGGCGACGCATCACTGCACCGCCCTCTTCATCTAGCATCCCACTCTGAGCGCTCTCAGAACTCCGTCCACTCCTCCTGCACCGCAGCTGCGGCGGTTGCCTGGCGCCCGGCGAAGGCCTTGGTGACCTGGCTGGCAAGGGCGCGGGCCGGAGAGGCGACCGGGCGGGAGGCAGGTGTCGCGACTGCCGTCCTCTGGGCCGAAGCGGCAGGCTCGGTTCCGAGCTTGAACTGGCGCAGCAGCTCGTCCAGGGCGCTTGCTTCCTGGGCAAGCGCATGGCTTGCAGCGGTCTGCTGCTCGACCATCGCCGCATTCTGCTGCGTGCCCTGATCCATGTTGTTGACGGCGGTGTTGATCTCCTGCAGCCCGATCGACTGTTCGCGCGTGGCGGTGACGATCGCGTTGACGTTGCGGTTGATCTCCTGCACCTCGGCGACGATCGCTTCCAGCGCCTTGCCGGTTTCGCCGACCAGCGTGACGCCGGTCTGGACATGGGTGCCGGAATTGGTGATCAGGTCCTTGATTTCCTTTGCAGCCTTGGCGGAACGCTGCGCCAGTTCGCGCACTTCCTGGGCAACGACGGCAAAGCCCTTGCCTGCCTCACCGGCGCGTGCGGCCTCGACGCCAGCGTTCAGCGCCAGGAGGTTGGTCTGGAAGGCGATGTCGTCGATGACACCGATGATGTTGGAGATTTCGCCCGAGGACTTTTCGATCTGCTGCATGGCCGAGACCGCCTTGCGGACGACATCACCGGATTTTTCGGCGCCGAGGCGGGTGCGCTCGACGAGATTGCCGACATCCTCGGCGCGCTTGGCGCTGTCGCGCACCGTCGTCGTCACCTGCTCGAGCGCTGCGGCGGTCTCTTCGACCGCGGCGGCTTGCTGCTCGGTGCGATGGGCAAGATCGTCGGCGGCCGAGCGGATCTCGCCGGCGCCGGCATTGATGGCCGAGGCATTGCGGCCGACCGACTGGAGTGCCGCCTGAAGCTTTTCCACGGCATTATTGAAGTCGTTGCGCAGGCTGTCATATTGCGATGCGAAGGGCGTCTGGATGCGGGCGGCGACATCGCCGACGGCAAGGCCGGCCAGGCCACCGGCCAAAGCGTCGACGGCGTAGCGGAGCTCGCCCTCCTCGCGCGCCTTCTGCTCATCGCTTGCCTGGCGCTGGCGCTCTGCATCGTCGCGCATGCGGTCGGTTTCACCGGCAAGACGCAGCTTCTCGATCGCCGCCTGCTTGAAGACGAGAACCGACTGGGCCATGCGGCCGATTTCGTCGCCGCGTTCGACGGCCGGGACTTCGATGTCGTTCTGACCGCCGGCGAGACGATCCATGGCGGCGGTCATGCCGACGACCGGGCGGACGATGGTGCGCGACATCAGCCAGGCAAGAAGGGTGGCGGCAAGCGAGGCGACGATGCCCCCGGCCAGCAGCGTCGTCGTCAGATCGCTGTTGGCATCGGCCCGGATCGCGGCGAGCGCATTCGACTTTTCGCGGGCGGTGGCCTTGATCTTGGCGGACGCCTGGCGGAAACCATCGAGCTGACCCTTGGTGGCGTTGACGCCGATCTTGACGACCTCTTCGATCGGCATGTCGGTTTCCTTGCGCGCCTTGGTCTGCGGTTCGGCAAGTTCATGGAAATAGAGGTCGGCAGCCTTCTGCATGCCGTCGATCATCTCGAGCAGCTGCGGCTCGCCGGCCGCCGTCTGCCTGGCGGCGGCGATCGCCTTCAGCATGCGCTCGCGATTGGCGAAGACGTCGCCATAGGTGCTGTCGCTGCGGAAGAGAATGAAGCCGCGCAGGTTGACCGCCTGCTCGAGCATGGCCTGCAGCGCATCATCGATCTGATTGACGAGCAGCTCCGATTTTTCCTGCTCGGCGGAGGCGGCCGCCGACGCCGTCGCCTTCGAATAGACGAAAGCCGAAACGGACACGAAGATCAGAATGAGGGCTGCGAACGTGGCCGCAAGCTTCCCGTTCAAGGATATATTTTTGGCAGACATCGATGAATTTCTCCTGGCGACAGTCGACGCGGCGAGAGACGGCCGCGCACAAGGCGCAACCGCAGAGACTGGGAATCGGAAACATGATCGGCGGAAGACGCCTGCGCCTTCATGGCGCCAAGCGGTTTGAACCAACCGCTGCAATCGTGCCGACCCTATGCGGGCAGACTTTAAATTTGCTTAAATTGCGCACCTCAGGAATTGCCCGGCAATCCGCAGGGAATAAAAAGCTTGCAACCGACGGCTTTGCCGGTCATTCACAGCCGATGTCAGCTCAGAACAGCCAACGCCTCGACCAGCTTCTCGTCTCCCGCGGCCTCTTTGCCAGCCGCTCGCGGGCGCGCGACGCCGTGCAGCGCGGCACCGTCAGGATCGGCGGCCAGCTTGTAACCAAGGCCGGCGCGCTCTTCGGCGACGATGCCGAGATCGAGATCCACGACCCGGCACAGGCTTACGTCTCACGCGCCGCATTGAAGCTCGCCGCCGCTCTCGACCATTTCCGGCTCGATCCTGCCGGCCATCACTGTCTCGATATCGGCGCTTCCACCGGCGGTTTCACCGAGGTGCTGCTGCAGCGGGGTGCTGCGCATGTCACCGCCATCGATGTCGGGCATGGGCAGATGCATCCTCGGATCTCGGCCGATCCGCGGGTGACGAACCGCGAGGGCCTCAACGCCCGCAGTCTCAGCGCCGACGATATCGGCGAGCCCTCCACCTTCATCGTCTCCGACGTCTCCTTCATCTCGCTGAAGTTGGCGCTGGCGCCGGCGCTTGGTCTCGCCGCGCCGGGCGCCGTTGCCGTGCTGCTCGTCAAGCCGCAGTTCGAGGCCGGGCGCGAGGCGATCGGCAAGGGCGGGCTTTTGAAGGATCCCTCCTCTGCTCCCGCGGTTGCCTCCGAGCTGGAGCGCTGGTTCACCGAGGACATGGGCTGGAAGAGCCTCGGCCTCATCCCCTCGCCGATACCAGGCGGCGACGGCAATCGGGAATACCTTCTGGCAGGATTGAAAGCGTGAGCACCGAAACCGTCACGATCGAGAAACTCGGCGCCCAGGGCGATGGCATTGCAAACCAGGCCGAGGGGCCGGTCTACGTACCTTTTTCCCTACCGGGGGAAACAGTGGCGATCGCCCGCGTCAAAAGCCATGGCACGATCATGTCGATCGCGGCGCCCTCACCCGACCGGCAGGAGCCGCCTTGCCGGCATTTCGGTCCCGACGGCGTCAACGGCACCTGCGGCGGCTGCACACTGCAGCATCTGGCAGACGGCCCCTACCGCGCCTTCAAGCGACAGCTGGTCATCGATGCGCTGAGATCGAAGGGGTTGACGCCTGAGGTCGGCGAGATCGTCCCGGCCCGTCCGGGCGAGCGCCGGCGCGTGGTGTTTGCGGCGCGCAGGACCGAAAAGGAAATGCTGATCGGTTTCAACCAGGCCGAAAGCCATCATATCGTCGCCATCGAGGAATGTCCGATCTCGTCTCCGGGCATTGTTGCCCGGCTGCCGGCGATCACGGCGATCGCCGCGTCGCTCGCGTCCAGCGCCGACCCCTTCCGGATCGCGGTGCTCGAAACGCTCTCCGGCCTCGACCTGGCGGTCGACGAGATCAAGAAACTCTCCGACCCGCAGCGGCGCAAGGCGATCGAAACCGTGCTGGCCTTGCGCGGCATCGCCCGCGTGACGGTGAATGGCGAGATCCTGGTCGAGCCGTCGAAGCCGCTCGTCGATTTCGGCGGTGTCTCGGTTTCGCCGCCGTCAGGCGGCTTTGCCCAGGCGACCAAGCCGGCGGAAGAGGCGATGGCGGAGCTGGTGCTTGCCCATGCCGGGAAATCGAAACGGATCGCCGATCTCTTTGCCGGCGCCGGCACGTTTTCGCTCAGGCTGGCGCGGGTCGGCCGCGTCCATGCGGTCGAAGCCGAGGCGAAGGCGCTCGCAGCCCTCGACCAGGCCGCCCGCAATACCCAGGGGTTGAAGCCGGTGACGATCGAAAAGCGCGATCTCTTCCGCCGTCCGCTGATGACGCAGGAGCTGAAGCCCTATGACGCCGTCGTCTTCGACCCGCCGCGCGCCGGCGCGGAGTTCCAGTGCAAGGAGCTGGCCCGATCGGCGGTGAAGAAGATCGCCGCGGTCAGCTGCAATCCGCTGACGCTGGCGCGCGATCTGGCGATCCTCGTCGAGGGCGGCTACCGCATCACCGGGGTGACGCCGATCGATCAGTTCCTGTGGACCTCGCATGTCGAGGTGGTGGCGACGCTGGAGAAGTAACCGGTGTCATTCGGCAATCGGAAACGCCCGCGGCGAGCGCGGGCATCTCCGATGATAACCTTTGTCAAGCTGCGCGGCGGACAGCCAACGCTTCCTGAGCGCCGAGTCTGAACTGCGCCAGAAGCCGCATCAGTTTCGCGGCCTCCTGGGCAAGACCATGGCTGGCGGCCGTCTGTTCCTCGACCATGGCTGCATTTTGCTGGGTGCCCTGATCCATTGTGTTGACGGCAGTGTTGATCTCGGCGAGGCCTGTCGACTGTTCACGCGTGGCGATCACAATCGCCTCGACATGGCGGCTGATTTCCTGCACCTGCGTAACAATCGACTGGAGCGCCTTGCCGGTATCGCCGACGAGTGTGACGCCTGAACGAACCTGAGCATTCGAAGTCGTGATCAGGCCTTCGATTTCCTTGGCGGCCTGGGCCGAACGCTGGGCCAGTTCGCGCACTTCCTGGGCAACGACGGCAAAACCCTTGCCGGCTTCACCAGCGCGTGCGGCTTCGACGCCAGCGTTGAGAGCCAGCAGGTTTGTCTGGAAGGCAATATCATCGATAACGCCGATGATGCTTGAGATCTTCTCCGAGGACTGTTGGATGCCGGTCATGGCATCGACGGCCTTGCTGACGATCTCGCCCGAATGTTCGGCGTCGTTGCGTGTGCGGCCAACCAGACTGCCGGCCTCTTCGGCGCGGCGAGCGGTATCCTTGACGGTCGTGGTGATCTCTTCCAGAGCGGCAGCCGTTTGCTCGACGGAGGCGGCCTGCTGTTCGGTGCGGCGGGCAAGACCGTCCGCGGCGGTACGGATTTCCGTCGCTCCAGCGTCAATTGCGTGGGCATTGCTGCCGACGGCCTGGAGGGCAGCGTCCAGCTTGGCGACCGAGGTGTTGTAGTCGCTGCGCAAGCGATCGAGGTGGGAGGCAAAAGGCGTATCGATGCGATGGGCAAGATTGCCTTCGGAAAGTGCTCCGAGCGCGCCAGCAAGCGCATCGACGGCCTCACGGATCTCCGCGGCCTCACGCGTTTTCTGCGCTTCGCGTTCCCGGCGCTCGCGTTCCGTCAGCGAGCGACCCTGCTCAGCCTCGCTTTCCAGGCGCTCCCGGTCGATGGCATTGGCCTTGAACACGGCAACGGTCTCCGCCATCGAGCCGATCTGGTCATGGCGTTCCTCGCCCGGAATGGCGGCGGAAAGATCTCCGCCGGCAATCTTCTGCATGGCGGCGGTCATCGCCGTGATTGGACGGATGACGAGGCCGTGCAACAGCCATGCCATGGCGGCAATCATGATGCCGACGGCCAGAAACGTGGCGACGAAGGCCGCGATGCGGAACTGGTTGAGCGTGACGAAGGCTTTGTCGCTGTCGACCACGAAGCCGAGATACCACTTTACAGTCGGAAGACCCTCGACGGGTACGAAGGACACGAGCACCGGTTTGCCGGTAAATTCGGTCTCTGTGAGGCTGCCGCCGATCGAGGGGGTGACCGTCGGAAAGGCATCGGCCAATGTCTTCGTCACCAGCTTTGCATCGGGGTGGATGAGAATTTGGCCGCTGCTATTAACGAGGAAAGCCTCTCCCTGCCCGCCAAGATTGATCTCCTTGATCATCTTGACCATGGTTTCCAGCGAGAAGTCGCTGGCGGCAACACCGGCAAGCTTGCCGTCGCGGGAAACCGGGACCGCGGTGCTGATGATTAGATTGCCGCTGGATGCATCGGTATAGGGTTCAGTCAGCACGGGAGCATTTGCCTTGACGGCATCCTGATACCAGGGGCGCTTGCGCGGATCGTAACCCGCCGGCAGCGGCAGGTCGGGCCACGATGTGAAGACGCCCTGCTCATCGCCGAAATAGGTGCTGACAAACTGAGTGACGAGCACGTCATTCTGCAGGACTTTGCGCACGCTGTCGCGATCGACCGCCTTACCGACAGCATCGCCTACCATGGCGGTCAGGATGACGCGCCCATTCATCCAGTTGGCAAGGCTGTGGGCAGCCTGCTCGCCCGAGGATTTGATATTCGCTTCGATTGAAGAGGTGGTCACGCTACGCTGAACGTAATCGATATAATAGGAAAAGGCGGCGAAAGCGGCTAGAACCACGATAGACGCTGCAACCAGGATGCGCGTCATCAGATTGGTCTTCTTTGTCATGCCATGCACTCCTTCAAATAGATTCGGGGGCGCAACGGTTAAGCACGCTGCCAAATGGGCGGCGGCAACCGTTGGATGAATTTGAACAAGGGGGTCAAGCACATCATGCGCCCGGACGGCCGAGGAATCCGTCGCGCTCTAGTTATTTAGCTTATACTTAAAAGGAGCTTAAAATCTCATCAAGAACCGTTAGATTATAGGGGCTCAACGTCGCATAAAAGCTTCGAAGGCGGCCCGCGCCTCTGCACTTTTCAGCCGGGCTGAGAAATGGCGAGCCTCTTCATCGATGCGGGCGATAATTTCCTCGCGCGGGCCGCGGACGAGCTCGCGGGCGATGCGCAGCGCCTCGGGCGGCTTGGCGGCAAGCTTTGCGGCAGCAGCCAGCGTCTGGCTTTCAACCTCTTCCGGCGTCGTCACCTTCCAGACAAGCCCGGCTTCCCGTGCGTCCTCGGCGCTGAAGGTCTCTCCGGCGGCGAGCATGGCAAAAGCCCGCTGGTGTCCCATGATGCGCGGAGCAATCAGGCTGGACGCCGCTTCCGGCACCAGCGCCAGATCGACGAAGGGCGTGCGGAACTGGCTGCGGTCGGAAGCGATCGTCAGGTCGCAATGCAGGTTGAGGGTCGTACCGATGCCGATCGCCAGGCCGTCGACCCCGGAGACCAGCGGCTTTTCGGATCTGACGAGCGCGTAGAGAAAATCGATCAGCTCCTCTCCCATGCCGCCGCCCGTTGCGGCGGCCAGAAAATCGGCGATGTCGTTGCCGGCCGAAAAGCTGCCATCGGTGCCGAGGAACACCGTCACCCTTATCTTCGCGTCCGCATTGGCGCCATTCAGCGCATCGGTCATGGTGCGGTACATCGCCCGCGTGAACGCATTCTTCTTTTCCGGCCGGTTGAAGCGGATGAGCTGGACGCCGGGATGGGCGGAAGGCTGCTCGACGATGATGTGATCGGTCATGGAGTTTTCCTCAGACAAGCAGAATGCGGGCGGCGGCAAGGCTTGCCGCGCCATTGATGACTCGGTCGCGAAGGGCTGCGGTCTCGGCGAGCAGGTTTTCGGCGGCAAAGCGGCAGAGCGCGATTCGGCCCTCGGCTTTGCCGTCGCCGCTCACGGCCAGGCCCCCCTTGGCGAGATAACAGCCGGTGAGCACCAGCCCGAACAGGCGCTGATAGGGCGTGGCGCCGGCGAGCGCTTCCGCGGTTCTGTCGTCTGCCAGCGCCTCCAGAAGCCAGGCCGTGGCCTGCTCAAGGTCGGCGATGGCTGCATCGAGCCGCGCGCCTGTCTCGCCGAAACCATCGAGATTCGAGCGGCGGACACCGTCGGCGATCCCCTTCAACTCGGCGATGAAGCCTTTTACCTGATCGCCGCCGGAAAGCGGCAGCTTGCGGGTGACGAGATCGATCGCCTGGATGCCGTTGGTGCCCTCGTAGATCGGCGCGATACGGGCGTCGCGGAGATAACGGGCCGCACCGGTCTCCTCGATGAAACCCATGCCGCCATGCACCTGGATGCCGAGCGAGGCGACCTCGACACCGGCATCGGTTGAAAACGCCTTGGCGATCGGCGTCAACAGCGCGGCGCGCTCCTGCCAGTGGCGGCCGTCACCTGCCCGGCGGGACATGTCGATGGCATGGGCGCAGGCATAGGAGATGGCGCGCGAGCCCTGGGTCAGCGCCTTCATTGTGAGAAGCATGCGGGCGACGTCAGGATGTTCAATGATCGGGCTCATGCCGGCGGCCGACCAGCCCGGGGCCTTGCCCTGTGTGCGTTCGCCGGCATAGGCGATAGCCTTCTGAGTGGCGGCCTCGGCGATGGCCACCCCCTGCATGCCGACCGCCAGGCGGGCATTGTTCATCATCGTGAACATGCAGGCGAGCCCCTTGTTCTCCTCGCCGACCAGCCAGCCGATCGCCCCCTTTTCGTCGCCGAACCGGCCATCGCCATAAATCATCGTGCAGGTCGGCGAACCATGGATGCCGAGCTTGTGCTCCAGCGCGTGGCAGAAGAGATCGTTGCGCGGCCCGAGCGAACCGTCGTCGTTCACCAGAAACTTCGGCACCAGGAAGAGCGAGATGCCGCGCGTGCCGGCCGGCGCATCCGGCAGCCGCGCCAGCACCAGGTGGATGATGTTGTCGGCCGCGTCGTGTTCACCCCAGGTGATGAAGATCTTCTGGCCTGATATGCGATAGCTGCCGTCGGGCCTGCGTTCGGCGCGGGCTTTCAGAACGCCGAGATCAGAGCCGGCATGCGGCTCGGTCAGGTTCATGGTGCCGGTCCATTCGCCCGACACCATCTTTGCCAGATATTTCTCTTTCAGCGCCGCGCTGCCATGGGTGCTGACCGCCTCGATTGCGCCCATCGTCAGCGTCGGAGCCAGCGCAAAAGCCATGGATCCGGAATTCCACATTTCGAGCACTGCGACATTCAGCATATCGGGCAGAGCCTGGCCGCCGAAAGCTTCAGGCGCCGTCAGGCCGTTCCACCCGCCGGCGATCCAGTTGCGGTAGAGGTCACGCCAGCCATCCGGCAGCCGGACCTCGCCGTCAATCAGGCGGGCGCCCTGGCGGTCGCCGATTTCAGCGAGAGGCGCCACTTCCTCTGTGGCAAAACGTCCCGCCTCGGCCAGGATGGCGTCGACGAGATCCTCGCCGAGATCGCCGAAAAGACCATTCGACATCACCTCGCTCATGCCGGCTACATGCTTCAATGTGAACGCGATTTCCTCGACGGGCGCCTTGTACATTGCTTCCTCCTCCGTGGGGTACCTGCACCGCATGCAAAGCCCTCCCCGGCAAGGGCTAGTTGATTTTTACGTAAACGTCAATTTTGATTCATACCGCGCGATGCGATAATTCCACTGGCGCGGTGCTTTCCTCTTGCACAGCGGCGCCCATGGACGGCATGGAGAACTGAAGACAATCTATCGCCCTCGCAAAGGAACGGCGACCAATGGATACATTGCCCGTCAACATACCCGGTTTCGTCTGGGCCTATCGTTTCTCGCCGGATGAAAATACGGCGGTGCGGCTGACCAACACCGCGACGGTGGCGGATCTGACCGCCGAGAACTGCTTCTACTGGCTGCATCTCAACCTCGTCGATGCCCGTGTGCCTGCCCTGCTCGAGACGCTTGACGGACTGACCGAAGACGCGAAATCGGCGTTGACGACGCATGACACGCATGCGGCGCTGACCGTCGACGAGCAGATGCTCTACGGCACGCTCGTCGATTGCCAGCGCGATTTCGACCAGGACACCAACAATCTCGGCTGGCTGCATTTCGCCATGTCGGATCGCTTCATCATCACCACAAGGCTGCAGCCGCTGCGCAGCGTCGAACGGGCGCGCACACTGATCGAGAAGAACCCGGGCAAATTCTCGCGGCCGGTCGATCTGTTCGAGCTGCTGGTGATCGAGTTCCAGCGCACGCTGATTGCGATCGTCATCGAGCTCACCGAAGAGCTGAACCAGATCGAGGATATCGTCTACGACAATGCGCCGCGCGACGAGCGCCGGCGGCTGGCGCCGGTGCGGCGAACCGTGGTCCGGCTGCACCGGCATCTGCGCACGGTGCTGGCGCTGATGCGCCGCGCGGCGGCGGCGGACGAGGACGAGATGCCCTTCGGCTTCGACGACGTGGCGCGGCGGCTGACGAGCCGGCTGGAAACGGTCGACCACGATATCTACGCGTTGCAGGACCGAGCGCGCCTGCTGCACGAAGAAATCGATTCAAAGCAATCCTCCGAGACCAACCGCCACCTCTACCTGCTGTCGATCATGACGGCCTTCCTGCTACCACCGACGCTGGTGACCGGTTTCTTCGGCATGAATACGGCAAACCTGCCCTTCGCCGTCGGAGACTACGGCACCGAATACGCCGTCGCCCTGATCATCGCCTCGATCGCATTCGCCTGGTGGCTGCTGCGGCGGGTGAATATACTTTGAATGTGACAGGTGCGGTTGGCGTGCTGGGCAACTCCGTTGTTACTCTGTCGTGAGTTGCGAGGTTTGGCACAGGGCTCGCCCGACACTCCGTCATCCCAGGGCTTGACCCTGGATCCACGTACACCTCCTCCACCAGTACCGGGCATGGATCCTCGGCTCAAGGCCGAAGGATGACGGAGGGTGGGTTAGCGTTCTTGCCAAACTCGCCGCCGACGCAGCGGATGCCGCGGCGTTGCGCCTATCGCATCATGCGGCACGCGGCCGCTCTCAGCATTGCGACGCTTCGTCCATCTGATTATGGCCTCGGTGATGGCGGGCAATCTCAGACATCGGTGCCCGCGTGATCAGTTGGTTCATGCCACCACCTCGCCCGGAACGGTTCTTGCACGGTTACTAATATGTTCACCGTGTGGAGGTCTTATGTCATGAAGTGGCACACACCTGGAGAATTTTGCCCTCTGATGCTCGTCGTGAACGGGCCGGAAAAATACAAGCTCGTCGCGAGCCTCTGGGAGGCGGCCCAAATGCTGACCGCCTGCTGGCCCCTCGACGATGGGGAGGAATATCTTACAGCTATCATGGTGTGCCGCGATGCGATCCATGGGGATGTTCCGGCTGAGGACGCGCGGGAAGCGCTAATCCGTGCCGCCAAGGAAGCAGGCATTCCGGTGATCACCGTCGTTCACTGAGTTGTTGCGCCGTTCCTTCGTGCCACGGCCCTCCGCTTCGCTCCCCACGTTTGGCCCTTCCCCTCTTCCGTTTGCGGGAAAGGGGAAGGGTGACGGGCAGCATTCAGGGCCTATCAATAAGGCGAATAGCACTGCTGGCGCGGGCCGTTATAAGGCTGGAAGGTGTTGTCGTAGGCGCGGTAGGACCGGTAGCGGTTCGCGCACCAGGCGACGTGAGCCGAACCCATGCGCGGCGCGGGCGCGGCGTAGCGCGGAGCAGCAATGACCGCGCCGGCGCCGAAGGCGGCGAGCGGATACCAGTAGCCGTTATAGCGGCGATAGCCGGGGCGGTAGTAGGAATAGCCGCGATAGCCGCCATACCAGCCGGGGCGGTAGTAGGCGCCGGGGCGATAGCCGGGCCGGTAGTAGTCGCGGCGGTAAGGCCGATAATAATCGCGGTAGTATTGGACGTTCTCGACAGCCGAGGTTTTTTCAACCTGCGGCGCGGCCGGCATCTGTATTGCTTGCGACGGCACGAAGCCCGTCAGCACGACGGCGGCGGCCAATACCGCGGTCGCAATTTTGTTTCTCAGGCCGATCATTTCTCTCTCTCCGTTCAGTAGCGATAACCGCTTGGTCTTGCAACGCTTTCGGGAGAAAATGGTTCCAAGAGCGGCCGGAACGGGCCGCTTTTGGATAAGCGGGGTCAACCGGCGCGCTCAGGCGACGGCTGAGATTTTCGCCTGATCGCCCTGCAGGCGGTTCACCATGAAGTTCGAATACCATTCGAGAAACTGCATGACGCCGCCCTCGTGCAGGGAAGAATAGGGGCCGGGCTCATAGGCGGGCGAGTGAATGCCGAAGGCATTCTCTTCGACGATACGGCGATCCTGATCGTTGGTCTCGGTCCAGACATGCGTCAGTTCCTCGAGATTGTAATCCACCCCTTCGACGGCGTCCTTGTGGACGAGCCACTTGGTCGTCACCGCCGTCTCGTTGGCGTTGAGCGGCAGCACCCGGAAGGAGATGGCGTGGTCGCCGAGCAGATGGTTCCACGTCGTCGGATAGTGGAAGAGCAGCATCGTGCCGATACGATTGATCGAGATGTCGTCGGATATCCGGCGCTGCACGGCGGGCTTGCCCGACATTGTGTAGCTTTCGGCGTCCTCGATCAGCGGCATGCGGGCGGTGCGGAACTGACCGTCCGGCGAGATCTGGAACTTGCTCGGCAGGCCGGCGGCCTCGCAGCGCGCCCAATGGCCGGCGATCTCCGGATCGTCGGCGCCGCCATCGGTGCCGGTGACGCTAGGCGCTTCCGGATAGGTGCGGCAGAGTTCCGGGTGATTGGCGGCGCAGTGGTAGCACTCGCGGTTGTTTTCCCAGACGAGCTTCCAGTTGCCCTTCTCGATGATCGTGCTCTGGAACGCGATCTTGGTCTCGCCGATCCGATGCGGCGCCATATAGGGCTCGATCTTGTCGCGCACCGGCTTGAAATCCGGGGCCGTGTCGGCGAGGCAAATGAAAATATAGCCTGCGACGCTCTCGCAGTGGACGGGCTTCAGATTGAAGCCGGTTTTGTCGAAATCGTCGCCCATGTGACGGGCAAAGGCAAGTTTGCCGTCGAGATCGTAGGTCCACTGATGATAGGGGCAGACGAGACGCACGGAAGAGCCGTGCTCCTTCGTGCAGACGCGCGAGCCGCGATGGCGACAGCTGTTGTGGAAGGCGCGGATGACATTGTCACGGCCACGGACGATGACGACCGGATAAGTGCCGATCTGGACGGTGAAATAGGCGCCCGGCTTCGGCAACTCGCAATCATGGCCCATGAACAGCCAGTCGCGATAGTAGATCATCTCCATGTCGAGTTTGAAATAATCCTCGTCGGTGTAGAACGGCTGTTCGAGGCTGAAGCCCTCGCGGCGGTTCTTGAGCTGACGTAATACGTTGCTGCGAATATCCATCTTCATGTCCTCGTGCACCGGCTGCCGCGCCTTCAAGCGGAAGGCTATGGAAGCGCGCTTGCTTCCTTCTCCTGCGGGAGAATTGTTCATGACGCCATTTAATCACCTGGCATTCCTGCCGCTTGGTTGTAATGCGACATCGGCTTCGAAATTGACGACAGGATGCGCCGAGGCTTCAACACAGCCCCTCGCGATCGACCCGATGTCGGACTCTGCAGGCAATTATCGTCAATTGCGACATTGCGTAAAGACCGGATTGGCAAAGAGGGCGGCTCCCCGATATTGGTGATTGTCGCATTTACGACATCGCCGGCTTCCGCCGATGCGCCGGTCGCCTCTTAATACCGCTTTAAGCATACGCTCTTATCCTGCTGTCGACCTCAGACCGACGAAGCACGTAAACCATGGCCAGACTCCGCTATTTCGACGCGAAAGAAGTAATCCGGCCGCAGGAGCGGCAACTGGTCGCCGCGCATTCCGAATTCCTGCGCACCGGCCGCATCCCCCGCGAACGGCGGCACTGGCTGGCCGAGGAAAGGCGCTACCTCACCCATGACGAGGTCGCCGCAAAGACCGGCCGCAAGCTGGAGGCGGCCGGCGAGAAGACGCATCAGCACATCAACGGCTTCCACCACTCGATCCAGTTTCCGAAGATGATCTTTCACCGGACGCTGCAGGACAGCCCGCATCTCGGCTATTGCCACATCACCGCGGCGCGCACCAAATTCGCCCATTATGAGGAGGTGAGCTGGGCCTTCTACATCTCCAATTTCTATTCCGATATCGGCGACAACGACAATTTCTTCGAACGGATCGACGTCGGCTATTCCCGGATGTATTTCGCCGTCGCGATCAAGCCTGGGGAGGATTCCGCCGAAAAGATGACCATCGACCGCTCGGTGCGCGGCAATGGGCTGCTCTTTCGCACCCACGATCCGCAGGCGGCGATCCGAAACATCCTGCTGCTCGGCGCCCGCAACGAACAGCTGCGCGAAATCATCCGCCAACTGTGAGCCAACAAGGCGATTGATCGCCGGCCGCGGAAAGCCTAATGACTGCCGGAACCAGACACGGGCAGCATATGGCACGCATCATCGACATCAGGACAGACAGGCAGGCGGCGCTCGAAGCGGCCTGTGCCGCTCTTTCCCAAGGTTTTCCCATCGCCATGCCGACAGAGACGGTCTATGGCCTTGCGGCCGACGCCACCAATCCGACCGCCATCACCCGCATTTACGAAACCAAGGGTCGGCCGCGCTTCAATCCGCTGATCTGCCATATGGCCGATCTCGAGATGGCCGAACAGCATGCCGAGTTCGACCCCGTCTCGCGGGCGCTCGCCGAAGCCTTCTGGCCCGGCCCGCTGACGCTCGTACTGCCGCTGAAGGCTGAAAGCCCGATCCACGCGTTGGCGACCGCCGGCCTCGACAGCGTCGGCGTGCGCGTGCCCAAGGGCTTCGCCGGCATCCTGATCGGCGCCTTCGGACGGCCGCTCGCAGCTCCCAGCGCCAACACCTCAGGCGCCATCAGCGCGACCAGTGCGGCCCATGTCGAAGCCGATCTCGGGGCGAGAATCCCGTTGATCCTCGACGCGGGACCGAGCGCGGTCGGAGTCGAATCGACAATCGTCAAGGCGGAGGGTGGCCGGCTACGGCTGCTTCGGCCCGGCGGGCTGGCGGCGCGCGAGATCGAGCGCGTGGCGGGCCAGCCGCTGCTGCGCGCGAAAAAGGCATCGGCGGCAATCGAGGCGCCCGGCATGCTCGCCTCGCATTATGCGCCGGGCGCCAGCGTGCGCCTCAATGCGACGGCGGTGGAACCCGGCGAAGCGCTGATCGTCTTCGGCGGTGCGGCGGTCGAAGGCGCGCGCCAGGCACGCATCGCCCTCGACCTCAGCCCGCGCGGCGATCTGGCGGAAGCGGCGGCCAATCTGTTCGACTACATGAAGCGAGCCGATGCCTGCGGGGTGTCGAGCATCGCCTTTTCGCCCATTCCGGACGACGGACTCGGCGAAGCCATCAACGACCGGCTGCAAAGGGCGGCCGCGCCCCGCGACTGACTGACCTGATAGAAGCGATAGAGGATCGACCAGATGAACAGCGCCGGCATTTCCACCGATCTTCTCGACCGTTTCGCCGCAATCGTCGGCGAAAAATATGCGCTGCGCGATGACGCCGATCTGGCGCCGCATCTGATCGAAAACCGCGGGCTCTATCATGGCTCCTCACCTCTCCTGCTGAAGCCAAGTTCGGTCGAGGAAGTCTCCGAGATCATGAAGCTTGCGACCGAGACCGGAACGGCGATCGTGCCGCAGACCGGCAATACCGGCCTCGTCGGCGGCCAGACGCCGCGCGCCGACCAGGCCGACATCATCCTGTCGCTCGAACGCATGACAAGAATCCGCGACGTCGATCCGGTGGCCAACGTGCTGGTTGCCGATGGCGGCGCCATCCTTGCCGATGTGCAGAAGGCGGCCGAGGCGCATGGAAGGCTCTTTCCGCTGTCGCTCGGCTCGGAGGGCTCCTGCCGCATCGGCGGCAATCTCTCCACCAATGCCGGCGGCACGGCCGTGCTTGCCTATGGCAATATGCGCCAGCTCTGCCTCGGCCTCGAAGTGGTGCTGCCGACCGGCGAGATCTGGGATGGCCTGCGCCGCCTGAAGAAGGACAATACCGGCTATGACCTGCGCGATCTCTTCATCGGCGCCGAAGGCACGCTCGGCATCATCACCGGGGCGGTGCTGAAGCTGTTTCCCCAGCCGCTCGGCCACCAGGTTGCGTTCGCCGGCCTCAATTCGGTCGAGGATGCGCTTGCGCTTTTCAATCTTGCCGCCAGCCTCTGCGGCACATCGCTGACCGGTTTCGAGCTGATGCCGCGCTTCGGCGTCGAGATCACCACGCGCCACATCGACGGCGTCCGCGATCCGCTGCAAGCGGCTTACCCCTGGTACGTGCTGATCGACATTTCGACATCGGATTCAGCCGAAACGGCGGAGCGGATGATGAATGGCGTGCTGGAGCAGGGCTTCGAGGCCGGTCTGGTGCTGGACGCCGCGATCGCCTCATCGGTCGCCCAGCAGAAGGCGATCTGGCATATGCGCGAGAGCATGTCGGACGCCCAGAAGCCGGAAGGCGGCTCGATCAAGCACGACGTGTCCGTGCCGGTGTCGAAGATCCCGCATTTCATGGCCGAAGCGGAAAGAGCCGTCATAGCGGCCATGCCGGGCGCGCGCATCTGCGCCTTCGGCCATATGGGCGACGGAAATATTCATTACAATATTTCCCAGCCGATCGGCGCCGACAAGGCCGCCTTCATCGCCCGCTGGCGCGAAATGAACCATATCGTGCATGAGCTGGTGCTCGCCCATGGCGGCTCGATTTCGGCCGAACACGGCATCGGCCAGCTGAAGCGCGACGAACTGGCGGCGATCCGCCCGGCGATCGAGATCGAACTGATGCGCCGCATCAAGCGGGCTTTCGATCCGGCCAATATCATGAACCCGGGAAAGGTCGTCAGTCTCGAGGCGTGAGCGGCGGCAGTCAGGGAATTGTCCCTCGTCCGCCTGCGGGCACGGACCGTTGTCGAGCGCCCTGATTGGCTCTTCCGTCGACCTCATACTCCGTCATCCCAGGCTTCAAGGCCTGGGATGACGGAGTGTGGGATTAGCTTTTCGCCAAACGAAGCGGGTGCGCCGGCTTCGCCGCCGTGGGCGAGACGAGTGGCTCACCCCCGGTAAGGTTACGGTGAGGGCCCGCCACCCGCGCCGCTGTGCGCGCTCCTGCCTGAACTGCCTTAAGCCTGCTGCGTGCCGCCGCCGGTTAGGATCTGCAGCGCCGGCGACTGCTGGGTGCTGTTCTGGACGTCGTACATCGCGGTGAAGCGCCGCAGCAGCTTGTCGACCTTCTTCGGATCCTGGAGATCCTCGAGCTTGACGAAGCGGTTGAGGAGATCGGCCTGCTTGGCGACATCCATGCTCGACATCTGTGACGGCAGGCTGTAGGCCGTGGTGATGACCTGATAGAGCGCCTTGTCGCCGAGGATCGAATAGAGCGAGGTGATGCTGGAGGCCTTGCGACTGAAGTAGAGCGCCAGACGCACACCGTCGTTGCTTTCGCCCTCCTGGGTCTCCAGCGTCTGCTGCAGGTAGAGCTCCTGGGTATTCTCCTCGGCCGCCTTGTTCTGGATGGAGCCTATCTTGGCACGGGTCAGATTGCCGTCCTTGTCGAAGTTGAAGGCGGCGACGATATCCTTGAAGCGCGCATCGGCCTTGGTGTTGAGGTAGCTCTTCTTGTCGTCGGGATCGGAGGTGAAGATCTTCTTCAGCGTCGCCTTGTCGTAATCCTTCGGGTCGAGGTTGTTCGCCTTCAACACCAGATCGGTCAGGCGGCTATCATCGAGGAAATCGTCGAGCGACTGCACTTTCGCCATACCCTTGGCGAAATAATCCACCTCGGCCGTTGCGTCCTTCGATGCCTTGTCCTTTACCGGCCCAGCCTTCAGCAGCATGGTTACATGCGCCTTGTAGTCCGTGGCGTATTTGGCCATGGTCGCGTCCGGCAGCGCCTGGAGGGGCGCCGCCGGCTTGCCGTCGGGGCCGAAGTTGAAGGCGCGCGCCAGGTTGGTGATGCGCTCGTCCTTCAGCGAGGCGATATAGCCGTCCGGATCATAGGCATCGCTCGTCAGGATTTTACGCATCATCGAGCGCGGCACGTCCTGATCGGTCAAGCCGTAGGCCTGCAGCGCGACATGATAGAGATCCGGCAGATTGTCGTTGCTCTTCTTGAAATCTGCCGTTCGATTGGTGCGCAGGAAGTCGTTGACGCTGTTGATCTCGGAGAAATCGAGCAGGCTCGTGCTGTCGGCCATCATGCTCTTGTAATTGTCGGCAACTTCTTCGATCGCCTCGTCGCGCTCGTCGTCATAGCGCGCCATGTAGTTGTCGTTGGTGGTCTGCGCCTGATCTGCGGTCTGGATCGAGCTGACGACGGGAAGCGATCCGTCGGCGGCAAAGTTGAAATCGGCATTGAGGTCGGAATAGCCGGCCGCGGCAGCGGCGGTCGCATCGGTCAGGATGCTCTTGAGATCGGCGTCCGTGATATCGAACGGCAGATTGTAGGTGCTCTTCAGGAAGTTGGTGATGGCAGGATCGGCGATGAGATCATCGACATTGGCGATCGTCGCCATGCGGGCGGAATAGTCGTCCGTGCGCGCCGTGGCGGCAATTTTCGTGTTGGTGATCTGGGCGGATGTCTGTGCCGCCATGCCATCCTCGAGCGAACCGTCCGCCTTGAAGTTGAAGGCGGCGGCGACGTCGGCATAGGTGCCGGTGCCGCTCTGATCGGTCAGGATAGCGCGCAGATCGACATCGCTGACGGTCGACGGGATGCCGTAGGCGTTGCGGATGAAATTGTTCAGCCGGCGGTCGCTTAGCAGCTGGTCGACATTGGAGATGCCGGCGATCGTTGCCTGGTAATAGACGGCGGCATCGTCGGCCTTGCTTGCCGTGCTGGCGCTTTGCGCCGCACTCTGCGTGGCATAGAGGGTCGCGACCGAGCCGTCCGTTTTGAAATTGAAGAGATCGTGGACGTCGCTATAGCCCTGGGCGCTGGCAGCCGCGGGATCGACGAGGAAGCTCCTCAGCGTTGCGTCGGAAACGCTGTCGGCGATCTGCATGCTGGTTCTGAGATAGCTGACGGCGACGGGATCGGACATGATGTCGTCGACATTGGTGATATTGCCGATCATGGCGTTGAAGTGCGCTGCGTTCGCCGCCGATTTGTCGGTGGTCGACTTGCGCTGTGCGTCGGTCTGGATCACCGAACCGTTGATCGAGCCGTCCGCATTGAAGTTGAAGTCGGCATTGAGCCCGGCTTTCCCCTGGGCGGCGGCATAGGTCGAGTCCGTCAGAATGCTCTTCAGCTCGGCATTGCTGAAGCTGGTGCCGAGGCCGTAGGCATCCTTGATATAGCGCGCCAGAACGCTGTCGGCGAGCAGGTCGTCGACATTGGTGATGCTGCTCGACCGCGAAGTCACGCTATAATAATTGGCGGTGCTTGCCGCCGCGTCCTTCAGCTTGTTCGACTGGTCGATCGTCTGGGCACGCGCCGTTGTCGATGTCGTGCCGTCGGCCTTGAAATTGAAGGCGTTATAGACGTCGGTAAAGCCCATCAGCTGGGCATAACCGGGGTCGGTCAACACCATGCGCAGCGCCGGCGCGGTGAAATCGGCGCCCATGCTGTAGGCGGTCTTGATATAGGAGGTCAGTCGGCTGTCGGCGACGAGATCGTCGACGTTGGTGATCGTGCCGATCTTGGCGGTGTAATAGGCCTGATTGTATTCGGCCGCCGTCTTGCTGACATAGACGACATCGGAACCGACGGAATTGTCGATGATCACAGACTGGTTGTTCAGCGTATAGGTCTCGATGATCGACGCCTTCTGCGTCGCGGTCTGGGCGCTGCCGTTGACCGTACCATCGGCATTGAAGCTGAACTGGGCGGCAAGCGCCTTGTATTTGTCGCCGCCCTGGGTGTTGACGACGCTTGTCGGGTCGCTGAGGTCGCTCGTCAGCACCTGCCGCAGGAAATCCTTTGAGGCATAGGTGGGATCGATCTTGAAGGCCTTCAGCACATAGGTGCGCATCCGGGTGTTGTTGACCAGGTCGTCGACGGTCTGCACACTGTCGATATTGTTGCTGTAATATGTGCTCTCGGTGGCAGACACCTTGTCGGCATCGACGAAGGACTGCTTGTAGAGGCCGATGAGCTCGTCCTCCTGAGCATCGGTCTGAACGTCCTTGTCGGGTGCGTTGAAATTGAAGGCGGCGGCGAATTCGCGGTAGCGCGTATCGGAAAGCTTGTTGGCGTAGCTGTTCGGGTCGGTCAGATCGCTCTCGAGCACCTTCTTCATGAAGGCCTTGGCATAGGTCATGTCCTCAAGGCCGTAGGCCTTCATCGCGTAGCTGTAGAGCTTGTAATCGCCGAGAAAGTCGTCGACGTCTTTGACCTTGTTGATATTGTCCGCGTAGTACTGGGCATCCTTCTTGACCGTCGCCTGCGAGGCGACCTTGTTCAAGCTCGACGTCATGTCCTTCGACAGGATCGTGTAAGCGAGGGAGGCCGTGATCATCAAAAGCGCCCTTTTCGGCAAAATCTCTAAAGAACGACAAACTGCTGGTGAGCCCATTTTGCCACGCAAAACTTACCCGAGACTTACCTTTGGACTGCGCCATTTCAGGGCAGCGGGCCGTTCACCTTCCGGAAACCCTGCCGGATTCGGTTTTGATAACCATCAGGGGAGGCAAAGTTTTCTTAACCGCAATTTTTAAGCTGTACGGAAGGGGGGCCGCCTATTGTCGGACATAGAGGACGAAAAGTCCCGAGGAGAAGACCGAAAACCGGCTCTCAGGTAAGACAAGGGTAGAATGAAATGAACAATCCCGTTTTGAAGCCCGCTTGGGCTGACACGACGCTGCGTCTCGATCCGTCCCGCTTTCCGCAGCAGGTCAGCTACGCCATCCATGATTGTTCGGATGACGTCAGCATCACGATCGACGAACGCGGCGCGGTCCTGCGGAAAGTCCTTCCCTCCAGCGGCCTGCCACTCTCGATTGCCCTGCCGAGGCGCGTCTTCAAGGGTGTCGCCGCCCGCGCCATCGACCATGGCGACGGCGAGGTCACCGTCACACTCGAGCTTCACCATGCGGATCCGGAACTCTGCATTCCGCTGCTCGTCGCCCATGATCTCAGCGACATCGCCGCCGACTGGCGCAGCTGGTCGGAGGCCTTCCGCATTCCGATGCTGATGGTCGAGGCCGATGGCGTCGCCCGGCCGCTCGAAGAGCATATCGGGGCGCTGCGCACCAGTGACCTCAAGCCGCGCCGCCGTCATTCCTACTTCGCCAATCGCCGTCCGCGCTTCCTCGTGCGTCGCACCACCGGGCAGCTGGGCGTCGCCATGAAGATCGAAGGCAAGGAAATCATCGCCCGCAACTGACCGAAATCGCGACAGCGCCATTTCGGCGGTAAGATCTCGGAAAATTTCGAAACCCGGCGCTTGTGCCGGGTTTTTCGTGTTACGCGTCGTTGCCCTCAAGGAAGGGCGAAGAGCAGCGAAAAGAACAGGCCGAGGAAGATGGTCAGGCCGACGCGATTGTTCGACTTGAAGAGCGCCAGGCACTGGGCGGGATCGTTGATATCGAGCCGGACAATCTGCCAAGCAAACATGCCGGCCGCGCCGAACAAGGCAATAAAGGCGATGAGATTGGCGCCGGCGAGCGCGAAGGCCGCAAACATCAGCAACAGCGTCAGCCCATAAAGGCCGATCAGCCATTGCCTCGTCTTATCACCGAAGAGGCGCGCGGTGGAGCGCACGCCGATCAGCTCGTCATCGTCCTTGTCCTGATGCGCATAGATCGTGTCGTAACCGATCGTCCAGGCGACGGAGGCGGCGTAGAGCAGGATGGCGGCAAAGGAGAGGCTGCCCAGAATGCCGGCCCAGCCCATCAGCGCGCCCCAGGAAAAGGCAAGGCCGAGATAGAATTGCGGCCAGTCGGTGAAGCGCTTGGCATAGGGATACAGCGCGACGATGCCGAGCGAGAGGAGGCCGAGAAAGACGGTGAACCAGTTGAACTGCAAGAGCACGAAGAGGCCGACCAGCGCCTGAATGCCGATGAAGATCTTGGCGCGGGCGCGGGTGACGCGGCCGGAGGGCAGCGGACGCGAGCGGGTGCGGGCCACTTCCATATCGATCTCGTGGTCGACGAGATCGTTATAGGTGCAGCCGGCGCCGCGCATGGCGACGGCGCCGATGAAATAGAGGAAAAGGTGGGACACCAGCAGGCTGCCGGAATAGAGCCCCTGGCCAACCGCCGCATTGGAGGCGAGCGTGGCCGACCAGAAGCACGGCCACATCAAGAGCTGCCAGCCGATCGGTCGATCCCAGCGTGCAAGCTGCGCATAAGGCCAGAGCCATGGCGGCAGGATCCGGTAGACCCAGTTATCGGAAGGTGCGTCGGAGACGCGATCGTGGAACTCGCCGGTATCTTGCATGCCATTCATCTAGCGGCGGGCCGGCGATCCGGTCAAGAAGCGATCGCAGCGCGCCAGAAGCGTGTCGCATTAAATCTGATTTCGTATGGCCGCGCTTCGGCTCTTTGTTTATGCATGTCGTTTTCCCGGAACCGCGGCACACTTCCGGGCGACATGCATTAAATCACTGCAGCGAGAAATTGAACCTGTAGGTCGCCGAGACACCGATGAGCACCTGGTTCTTCGAGCCGCGCTGCCGCACGAGGCTGCTGTCGGCCGCCGGACCCGCCAGTCGCTTGTATTCGAGGAAAGAGCTGGCCGACAGGTTTTCCGTCGCCTTCCATGTCAGGGCCGCGCCGGCGCCATAGGACTGGACGCCCGACGACGGCTTGTATTGATCAAGCCCGCTTGCCGCCGACTGTTTGGCGTTGACGCCGTAATAGGCATCATAATAGCCGCTGGTGGCGAATGTCGCGCGCGGACCGCCGGACAATTGCAGGTTGGGGGCGACATCGGTGAAGGCATCAACGGCGAGATCGGCAACGACCCCGTCATGGGAGCGGATGCCTTGGCGAACTTCGGCGCGGGCGCGCAGGAAATCGGTCGGATAGACTTCGACGAAGCCGCCGGCTTCCGCTCCCCATTTGACCTTCTTCATGCCCTTCAGTTCATGACCGTCGCCCTCGTCGCGCGAAGGCACGAATTTGCCGACGAGGCCGGCGCGGAAAGCACCATTATCCATGAGGGCGAAGGACGGATTGTCGTTGCGCGAGGAAAAGCGCGGAGCCGAGCCCTGCCGCCCGGCCGAAATCAGCGGGCTGAACCGGAACTCATAGCGCCGTGAGCCTTCGAATTTCGGCGCTGAAAAGCCGGCGACACCGACGCTCAGATACCAGTCGCCAGACCAGAAATGCTGGCCGCTTTTCTGCGCGAGCGCCAATGCCGGGGATGAACAGGCAATAGCCAGGGAGATCGATACGACTGATCGATGAAACACGTCCGCACTCCAGAAAACGCAAAGACACAGCCGCGGAGAGCGGCGGTGGCTACATTTATCGTGAGGTCGTTACCGCGATGTTAACCACGGCGAGGAGATTGCGCGTCATCGAGACCTAGGAAACCGGCGAGAGCGGCCCCTCATCCGCCTGCCGGCACTTTCTCCCCGCCTGCGGGGCGAAGGGAACAAACCTCAGCCTCTCCGTCCCCGCTAACCTTTCGCACGGCACGTCCCCTCTCCCCGTTTTACTCGGGAGAGGGTTGGTAAGGGGCCGTTGTCGGCACGAGAAAAACAGCAAATAGTCGCCCTATCTCTGGTTCCACCAGCGGATGACCGGTTCGGTCAGGTCGTGCTCATAGCCAAGCACGCTGATGCTGGCGGTATCGAGCACGAAATGCGCGCCAGCTTGCGGCGGCAGGCCGAGCCAGCGGGCGGCCAGCACGCGCAGGAAATGCGAACTGGAAAAGATCAGGATGGGGGCTGCCGCTTGGCGAAGCGCATCGATGACGGTGTCGGCGCGGGCACCGACGTCAGCGGCCGTTTCGCCGTTCGGGCAACCGTCGCGAAAGAGCTGCCAGCCTGGGCGCTCCGCCAGGATCGTCTTCGTCGTGACGCCTTCATAGGCGCCGTAATCCCATTCGGCTAGATCGTCGCGGATCGCCGCGCCCGCTCCGAAGCCGGCGAGCGCGCAGGTCTTGCGGGCCCGTTGCGACGGGCTCGACCAGACCAGCGAGAAGGAAAGGCCGGCCAGCCGCTCGGCGAGTTTTCGAGCGGCGGCTTCACCGGTCGCCGTCAGGGGAATATCGCTCCGCCCGGTATGGCGCCCGGACAGGCTCCATTCGGTTTCACCGTGGCGGACCAGGTAAATCTCGGGAAAGACATTGCTCATCCGCAGCCCCTTTCATCACAAACGCCGCCGCGGGATCAGAACGTCACCTTTTCCAGCGGTGGCCGCCTCGCCTCGAATTCCTTCAGCTTCGCTTCGTTCTCAGCGATATAGTTGCGGTTGTCGGGAACGGTGAACTGGTTCTTGGCGATCTGGATCTGCAGGATGAACAGCTCATCCCAGCGGAAGCCCATTTCGGAACCGGCCAGATAAAATTCCCACATGCGGAAGAACTGCTCGTCGTAAAGCGCCACCGCGTCGGCCTTGCGCGCCACGAAACGCTCGCGCCAGTGGCGCAGGGTATAGGCATAATGCATCGGCAGGATTTCGACGTCCCTGACGAGGAGCCCGGCCTTCTCCAGGGGCGGCAAGACCTCCCCGACGGAAGGGATATAGCCACCGGGGAAAATATACTTCTCGATGAAGGCATTGGTGCCGAAGCTCGGCTTCGGACGGCCGATCGAATGCAGCACCATGACGCCGTTGTGGTCGAGCAGGTCCGATACCTTGCGGAAGAAGTTGCCATAATTGCCGATGCCGACGTGCTCGAACATACCGACGGAGACGATGCGGTCGAACTTTCGCCCGCTCATGGTGCGGTAGTCCTGCAGCTCGAAATGCACCCGCTCGGAAAGGCCGCGCTTTTCGGCGCGGGCGCGGGAGACCTTGAGCTGCTCTTCGCTCAGCGTAATGCCGGTGAACTCGGCGCCTTCAGTCGCCTCCGTCAGATACATGCCCATGCCGCCCCAGCCGGAGCCGATCTCCAGGATCCGCTGGTTGGGCCTAAGCAGCAGCTTGGCGGCGATATGGCGTTTCTTGGCAAGCTGCGCCTCGTCAAGACCGATACCCGGCGGTTCGAAATAGGCGCAGGAATATTGCCAATCCTCGTCGAGGAAAAGATCGAAGAGCTTGGCCGACAGATCGTAATGATGGGCGACATTGTGCTTGTTACGATTGATCGGCACGCGACTCTTCAGCTGCTGCCAGGCGATACGGCCGACGAGCAGCGCCGCCATCTTGAAGTCGAAGATCTCGTTGGTGGTGTTCTGCTTCACCAGCGATAGGAAGTCGTAGATGTTGCCCTGTTCGAGAATGAACCGGCCCTGCATGTACATTTCACCGAGCTTCAGCGTCGGATCGCGCCGGATGGCGTCCTCGGCCTCCTGATCGGCAAGCCGGGCGACCACCATGTCTCCGGTGCCGTCGCCGATCACGTGAGTCTCGCCATTGGCAAGGGTAAGTTTCAACGAACCCTTGCGGATGATTTGCTGGACAATCGATAGGAAAGCCGACGCCATGGACGCCTCGCAAATGTGACAGGATGGTCACATCAACTTAATAACTCTCCTCCGCCTTACAAGCGCCGGATTTAGCAGTCCGCAAAGAACGCTGCCAAACTGTTGCATTTTTGCCGAAATGACGGTTAAGCCGTTATTTTCGTTTCATGGCTTCGGCGAGTGCACTACCGAAGGCACTCTGGCTCTCCGGTTTCGGAGCTGCAGGCCGGCGATCGTTCTGCGGCCGGCCGCCCTGACCTCCGCGAGAATCAGCACGCGGCTGAGACGCCGAAGAACCATCGTCGCGGCGCATGGAGAGACCGATGCGCTTGCGCTTGGCGTCGACTTCCACGACCCGCACCTTGACGACATCGCCCGCCTTGACGACCTCATGCGGGTCCTTGACGAAACGATCGGCAAGCTGGGACACATGCACCAGACCGTCCTGATGCACGCCGATATCGACGAAGGCGCCGAAGGCGGCGACATTGGTGACGGTGCCTTCGAGCACCATGCCCGGAGTCAGGTCGGAAATCTCGTTGACGCCCTCGGCGAAGGTCGCGGTCTTGAAGCTTGGACGCGGGTCGCGGCCGGGCTTTTCCAGCTCGGCGATGATGTCCTTCACCGTCGGCAGGCCGAATTTCTCATCGATGAACCGGCGCGGGTCGATCGATTTCAGAACGGCGCTGTCGCCCATCAGGGCGCGCAGGTCGCGGCCGCAGGCAGCAACGATCTTCTTGGCGACGCCGTAGGCCTCGGGGTGGACCGAGGAGGCGTCGAGCGGCTCCTTGCCGTTCGGAATGCGCAGGAAGCCGGCGCATTGCTCGAAGGTGCGGCCGCCGAGTCTTGCGACCTTCAGCAGATCGCGCCGCGTCTCGAAACGGCCCTCGCTGTCGCGGTGGCGGACGATCGCCTCGGCGATCGATGGGCCGAGGCCGGAGACACGGGCGAGCAATGGCGCCGAGGCGGTGTTGAGATCGACGCCGACGGCGTTCACCGCGTCTTCGACCACGGCATCGAGCGAGCGCGACAGCTTCTGCTGGTCGACATCGTGCTGATACTGGCCGACGCCGATCGACTTCGGCTCGATCTTGACGAGTTCGGCGAGCGGATCCTGCAGGCGCCGGGCGATGGAGACGGCGCCGCGCAGCGATACGTCGAGATCGGGAAACTCGGCCGCTGCGGTCGCCGAGGCGGAATAGACCGAGGCGCCCGCTTCCGAGACGATGACCTTGGTCGGCTTCGGGGCCGGCAGCTCGGCCAGCATGTCGGCCACCAGCTTTTCGGTTTCGCGGCTGCCTGTGCCGTTGCCGATCGAGATCAGCTCGACATTGTGCTTGCGGATCAGCGAGGCGAGCTCGATCTGGGCGCCGCGCACGTCGTTCCTCGGCTGAAAGGGATAGACGGTCGATGTCGCCACCACCTTGCCGGTGCCGTCGACGACGGCGACCTTGACGCCGGTGCGGATGCCGGGATCGAGACCCATGGTCGCGCGCGAGCCGGCCGGCGCGGCCAGCAGCAGGTCCTTCAGATTGCGGGCGAAGACATGGATCGCCTCCTCTTCGGCCCTTTCGCGCAGCTCCCGCATCAGATCGAGCGACAGCGACATGGAAAGCTTGACGCGCCAGGTCCAGCTGGCGACCTCCATCAGCCACCGGTCGCCGGGACGGCTTGTGCCGATCTCATAGGCAGCGGCGATCATCCGTTCGACCGGCTTGTTCGGCGATGCGGTCTCGGCATCGGCCTCGATCGTCAGCGTCAGCACCTCCTCGTTCCACCCGCGCAGCATGGCGAGCGCGCGGTGGCCGGGCGCGGTCGCCCAGCGTTCGGAATGATCGAAATAATCGGAGAACTTCTCGCCCGCCGCCTGCTTGCCGTCAACGACCCTGGCCTTCAGCAGCGCTGCCTGGCGCATATGGGCGCGCAACTTGCCGAGCAGGTCGGCATTTTCGGCAATACCTTCGGCGATGATGTCGCGCGCGCCTTCCAGCGCCGTCTTCACGTCGGGCACGTCAGCCGTGACGAAGCCTTCGGCGAGCACCGCCGGCTCTCGGCCACGCTCGGCCAGGATCGCCTCGGCAAGCGGGCCGAGGCCGCGTTCGCGGGCGATTTCGGCGCGGGTGCGGCGCTTCGGCTTGTAGGGCAGATAGAGATCCTCGAGCTCGGCCTTGGTTTCGGCGCCCGCGACCTTCGCCATCAGCTCCTCGGTCATCTTGCCCTGGCCGGTGATCGATTCGACGATCGCGTCGCGCCGGGCTTCGAGTTCGCGCAGATAGACCAGCCGCTCGGCGAGATTGCGCAGCTGGGTGTCATCGAGCCCGCCCGTCACTTCCTTGCGGTAGCGGGCGATGAAGGGCACGGTGGCGCCCTCGTCGAGCAGCTCGATGGCGGCTTTGGCCTGGTCCGGCCGGGCGTTGATTTCGGCCGAGATACGGGCTGCGAGAAAACGGAGGTCAGCGGCCATGGGATTTCCTGTTCCGACGAAAGTTGCGGGACCATAGCGGCGAAAAGCGGCAAGGCAATGCCCGACTGTGGTTTCCACAGCGGAAGTTGGGGAATTGGGGGCATCTGCGTGTCGCCCATCCCCATCGCTCTCTTCCGTTTTTGCGGTTGTGCAGATGCGGCATTCTTTGATAGCAGAAGCAACGTTTTTGGATCGCCCTGCCCGCGGGCGCAAGGAAAAGAGTGACATGCCAAACCTTCTTCTCGAACTTCGCTCCGAAGAGATTCCGGCCCGCATGCAGCGCAAGGCTGCCGGCGACCTGAAGAAGCTCGTCACCGATGCGCTCGTCGAAGCCGGCCTGTCCTATGAGGGCGCGCGCGAATACTGGACGCCGCGCCGGCTGGCGCTCGACATCCACGGCTTGACGGCGCGCTCGGCCGATGTACGCGAGGAACGCAAAGGGCCGCGCACCGACGCCAACGAGAAGGCAATCGAGGGCTTTCTGCGCGGCGCCGGCCTTTCCTCCGTCTCCGAGGCGCAGGTGGTGAGCGATCCAAAGAAGGGCGATTTCTACGTCGCAGTCATTTCCAAGCCCGGCCGCGCGACGGAAGAGATCGTCGCCGAGGTGATGCCCGGCATCATCCGCGATTTCCCCTGGCCGAAATCGATGCGCTGGGGCAAGGCCTCCTCCAGACCGGGCGCGCTGCGTTGGGTGCGGCCGCTGCAGTCGATCGTCTGCACCTTCGGCCCGGAGCATGAAGAAACCGTGGTCATCCCCTTCGAGATCGACGGCATCACCGCCTCCAACGTCACCTATGGCCACCGCTTCCATGCGCCCGAAGCCATCACTGTCCGCCGCTTCGACGATTATGCGGCGAGCTTGGAAAAGGCGAAGGTCATCCTCGACGCCGAGCGGCGCAAGGACATCATCCTGCACGACGCGCGCGACATTGCTTTTGCCAACGGGCTCGAGCTGGTGGAAGACGAAGGCTTGCTGGAGGAAGTGTCCGGCCTCGTCGAATGGCCACAGGTGCTGATGGGCAGCTTCGAGGAAGATTATCTCTCCATTCCCTCCGAGATCATCCGGCTGACGATCAAAACCAACCAGAAGTGCTTCGTCACCCGAAGGCAGGGCGAAGAGACACTGTCGAACAGGTTCATCCTGGTGTCCAACATCCAGGCGCATGACGGTGGCAAGGAAATCGTCCATGGCAACGGCAAGGTGGTGCGCGCCCGCCTTTCGGATGCCCTGCATTTCTGGAAGCGCGACCAGAGCGATATGCCCGACCTCGAGACACTCAAAACATCTGCCGTAAGGTTCGGCCTTGACCTGAAGAAGCCGCTCGACCAACGCATGGCCAAGCTCGATGCGCTCGACGTGACCTTCCACGCCAAGCTCGGCACGCAGGGCGACCGGGTCGCCCGCATCCGCGCGCGGGCAAAGGAATTGGCTGATATCACCGGCGCCGACGCCGGTCTCGTCGATCGCGCCGCCGTGCTCGCCAAGGCGGATCTGCGCACCGAGGCCGTCGGCGAATTTCCGGAACTGCAAGGCTTGATGGGCCGCAAATATGCGGTGCTGCAGGGCGAAAACGCCTCCGTCGCCGCGGCGATCGAGGACCATTACAAGCCGCAGGGTCCGTCGGACCGCGTGCCGGAGAACAAGGTGGCGATTACGCTGGCGCTTGCCGACAAGCTCGACACGCTGACGGGCTTCTGGGCGATCGACGAGAAGCCGACGGGTTCAAAAGACCCGTTTGCGCTGCGGCGTGCCGCCCTCGGCGTCGTTCGTATCCTGCTGGAACGCAGGGTCCGCCTGCCGCTGCTGGCGGCGACCAAGGATGATGATCTGCTCTCCTTCTTCCATGATCGCCTCAAGGTCTATCTGCGTGATCAGGGTGCCCGGCACGATCTGATCGACGCCGTGCTGACGCCTGAAGCCGACGATCTGTTGATGGTGGCGCGCCGCGTCGAGGCGCTGACGGCCTTCATCTCCTCGGAGGACGGCAAGAACCTGCTCGCCGGCACCAAGCGCGCGACGCAGCTGCTCGCCGCCGAGGAGAAGAAGGGCACCGTCATCGCCGACGGCGTTTCGCCGGCGCTCTTCAGGCTCGATGCCGAGAAGGAGCTGTTCGCCGCCATATCGAGCGCTTCGCAGGATGCGGCGAATGCCGTTGCCGGCGAAGATTTTCGCTCGGCGATGGAAGCGCTTTCCAAGCTGCGCGGCCCTGTCGACCGCTTCTTCGAAGACGTGCTCGTCAACGACGAGGACGCGGCCATCCGCGCCAACCGCCTGGCTCTGCTGCGGTTGATCCGCGAGGCGACGGGAACGGTGGCGGATTTCCCGAAGATTTCGGGGTGATATTCGGCTTCTTGCAGTGCCGACGCGGCGCGGTCTCGAACATCTGCCCCTCACCCTAACCTTTGCCGGGGTCGAGCCACGGGTCTCGTCCCGTCCTCCGGACCCCCGTAAACGGGTAGAGGGGACCTGCCCTGCGAGAGGTTGTGGGGAACGGAGAGGTCGCGGCAAATCCCCTTCGCCCCGCGCGCGGGGAGAAGGCGCCGGCAGGCGGATGAGGGGCGTTTTGCTATCGCTTAAACAATCCGCCCACCCAACCCTGGCATTGCCGCCACCACGGCGCTATTCAAACAGCCATGCACAGCAAGATTCTCGTCAGCGCCTGCCTCATGGGGCACGCCGTCCGTTATGACGGACGGGCGAAACCGTTGCTTCACCCGGCGATCGAGAGATGGCGGGCCGAAGGGCGGTTGGTGACGATCTGTCCGGAGATGTCGGCGGGCATGGCGGTGCCGCGGGCGCCGGCGGAGATCGCAGAGGCGGCAACCGGCAAAGAGGTTCTGGCCGGCAAGGCGCGGGTTATAGAGCTGACGGGCGGCGATGTGACGGCAGAGTTTCTGCAGGCGGCGGAGAATGCCGTGGCGCTCGCACGGCAGACCGGCTGCCGCTATGCTCTGCTCATCGACGGCAGTCCGTCCTGCGGCTCCGGGTTCATTTATGACGGCACCTTTTCCGGACGCAGGCAGGCCGGCAACGGCGTAACGGCGGCGGCGCTGAAAGCGGCCGGCGTCGAAGTGTTTTCCGATGGGGAAATCGACCGATTGATCGACCGTCTGGCACAATGAACCCCAAACGACACGGCCGCCGGAGAACCGACGGCCGCTAAGAATTTGGTGCTGAAAATCCTGTTTGTCCCCACACTGCTTTTGTTTTTATGCAATTCGTGACGGAAACCCGCCTCTATCCTGGAATTGCGCTAGGCAGCGCGGCGACCTTGATGCGCAATGGGAGCAGCACCGGCATTGCCGACCCGGAAGCCGCGGATGAGGTCGATCAGTTCGTCGGTGTCGCTGGCGAGCGTCTCGGCCGATGCCGTGGTCTCCTCGGCCATGGCGGCGTTCTGCTGGGTGGCGGCGTCGAGCTGGTTCACCGCCGAAGAGATCGAGCGCAGCGTGGTGTCCTGTTCGGAAGCGCTGTGGGCGATTTTGGCGACGATCTCGTTGGCGGCCTTGATCTGGTCGGAGATGCGCTTCAGCGCCTCGCCTGCCTCGCCGACCAGTCGGACGCCGTGATCGACCTGGGTGGAGGAGCGGGCGATCTGGTCCTTGATCTCCTTTGCCGCGGCGGCGGAGCGCTGGGCGAGTTCGCGCACCTCCTGGGCAACAACGGCAAAACCCTTGCCGGATTCACCGGCACGGGCCGCCTCGACGCCGGCGTTCAAAGCCAGGAGGTTGGTCTGGAAGGCGATCTCGTCGATGACGCCGATGATCTTTGATATCTCCGAAGACGATTTCTCGATGCCGCTCATCGCCTCGATCGCCTCGCTGACGATCGCATCGCTATGGGTGGTCTCGGCGCTGACGGCGTGCACGCGCTTGCTCGCCTCATGGGCGCCATCGGCGGTCTGGCGGACGGCGACCGTGAGCTCATCGAGGGCGGCCGATGTTTCCTCCAGGCTTGCGGCCTGGCGCTCGGTGCGCTGCGACAACTCGTTCGAGGCGCGGCGAATCTCTTCCTTGCTCGTACCGATGTCACTGCCCTTGGCGCTGACCTTGGCCATGGCGGCTTCGAGATGCGACAGCGCATCGTTGAAGTTGTCGCGAAGGGCGGCGTATTTCTGGCCGAGATCGGCGCAGCGGACGGTAAGATCGCCGCGGGCGATCAGCTCCAGCGCCTGGCCGATCGTCGTCACCACGCGGGCCTGGAGTGCGGCGTCGTCCTGCTGCTGGCGCAGGTTGTTTTCGCGCTCGCTTTCCAGCGCCAGCTGCTGGGCCGCCTCGCGATCGGACATCTGATGCCGTTCGCGGATCTTCTCCTGCAGCGACAGCGTCGCCTTTGCCATCATGCCGACCTCATTGTTCATGCCGGTATGCGGGATGGCGATGGAGACGTCCTCTTCGGAGACCGCCTTCAGGGCGGCATGGACATTGTTGAGGGGCCCCGATATGCCGCGGATGACGACGTAGGCCGCAGCCATGGCCAGGAAGAAAAGAACGATGCTGCCGGAGAGCGCGGTCAGGATCGTGCTGTTCACCTGGGCATCGAGATCGTCCATATAGACGCCGGTGACAACGACGACCTTCCAGGGGTCGAAGGCCTGGCCATAGGCCGTCTTGCGATAATCGCCGGCCGGCTGGCCCGGCTTGCTGGTGGAATAAAATTCGACGAGACCGCCGCCCTGCTGGCCGAGTTTGACCAACTCTTCGCGATAGAGCTTGCCCTTGCTGTCCGGCTGCCCCTTCAGGTTCTGTCCGACCTTCGAGGCGTCGTAGTGAAACATCATCTGGACATCGTAGCTATAGCCGAAGAAATAGCCGTCCGGATCGTATTTCATGCCATTGACGGTGGCGTAAGCCTGCTTCTGGGCATCCTCCAGCTTCATTTCGCCTGCGGTCACCTTGGCCTGGTAAAGCTTGAGAACCGAGATCGCCGACTGAACCTCGGCACGCAGCATGTCGTAACGCTCCTTGTAAATGGCATCGACCGAGGAGCGGATCTGCAGGGACGTGGCGATCGCAAAGGCCGACATCAAACCGACGATCAGCAATATGAGCTGCTTCGATATCTTCAAATTTTTCATGATTCCTCGCAAAGGGGAATGAGGGAATACATTCCGGTGCGGTCTTCTACCGCCTGTGCGAGCGCATCTGAGAAGGACGCGTCTACCGCTGCTGAACAACATGCTGCGACCGGTGAGTAAGAATTGAAGCTGACTCAATAAGAAAGCTTTAATTTTATTCAAAACGGCGCAAATTTCCCTAAAAATCAGGGGGCGGAGTTACCAAGCATACCGCTGACTTCACCCGCCGATCGAATATCATCCGTTTTCGCTCTGCAGAACTGCCGGGGCCTTAGAGCTTTTCCGGGCTAGATTGAAGCATTCTGCCGGAGCAGGTTTTCGTCAGGGCAAAGGCGATTGGCGACGGGCATACCCCCAGGTACGTCCGAGCCGATCGCCTTTGATCCTGGCGGAAACATGCCCGGCCCACCGGCCGCACCGCTTCGCCGTGGGCGAAGCGACAAGTGCGTCCGGCGATTCCAAGGTCTTGCAGATTTGCCAAGCAAATCTGCGGGAGGGTTGGCTGAAACGGGCCGGCTGATCGACCGGCCGGCTTGGCCGTAGAGCTGGGCTACGACACGCGCCGGCCGGTCGACCATCCGACCCCGTTTGAGCCAACAGAATGCTTCAATCTAACCCGGAAAAGCTCTAAAGCAGGAATGCACCCCCGCTTCTCTTCGAGGGTGCATTCGCTCCACCGCGGTGGAACCCCAAGCGATCGAAACCTTGATCGGGCAGGGGCAGGGAACTATCGCAGCGGCTCAGATTGGCTTTAGTGGCACACAGCCGTTTTGCGTGTTGATCGTCTAGAAGCGCAGCTTGAATTCGGAAATATCGAGAGCCGCCGGCTTCTCAACCATGCCGGCGGCAACCGGCCTGGCATCGCCGCCGATGACGGCTGCGGTCGTTGCGTTCATGTCGATGCCTTGGGCGGGCGATATCGAAGGTTCGGCGGCAGCCAGGGCTTCCGGCGTTGCCTTGCTGACGAAGACGACGGGCGAACCACCCATCCAGGCTTCGGTGCGGAAGATCTTCGTTTCGCCGCCGACGTGGCGGACTTCGCTTGCCTGGAGGACGCCGGGTTTCAGTTCCGGCACCGTATAGTCCTTGCGGCTATGCTCGGCCTGCAGCGGCGGGCAAGCGGCGCAGCTTTCAGTGACGATGCTGCCTTCTGCACGGCCTGCCGTTTTGCCGATCACCTCAATCGAGGAGGCCATCGCCGTGCCTGCCATCAGCAGGATTGCCGCACCGAGGAAAATCTGACGCATCAACGCACCTCCGTCTCACTACGGCAGCGGTATAGCGCAGCTTCGTTTCCATCCCGTCAGGGGAAAGGGTAAAAATTTAAGGAACGTAGCGGTTTATGCTTTGTCCGAGGCTTTTTCGCGCTCGATCGCGCGCCAGCCGATATCGCGCCGGCAGAAGCCGTTTTCCCACCGAACTCTGTCCAGCAGGGCATAGGCGCGGCCCTTCGCCTCGGCAACCGTGCCGCCTGACGCCGTGACGTTGAGCACGCGGCCGCCGGTCGCGACCAGCACGCCGTCCTTCATGCCCGTGCCGGCATGAAACACCTTCTCGCCCTCGCCTGCCGCCGGCAGCGACTGGATCGGTGTGTTTTTCTCATAGGCGCCGGGATAGCCCTTCGAGGCCATGACCACTGTCAGGGCCGGATCGTCGCTCCATTCGGCGCTCACCTGATCGAGCGTGCCATTGGCGGTGGCAAGCAGCAGCGGCAGCAGATCGCTCTTCAGCCGCATCATCAGCACCTGGCATTCCGGATCGCCGAAACGAACATTGTATTCGATCAGCTCCGGGCCCTTATGAGTGATCATCAGTCCGGCGAAAAACACGCCGGAGAAGGGATGCCCGCTCTCGGCCATGCCGCGGATTGTCGGCTCGATGATTTCCTTCATCGTCCGCTCGACCATTTCGGCCGTCATGACCGGCGCTGGCGAATAGGCGCCCATGCCGCCGGTATTGACGCCGGTATCGCCCTCGCCCACCCGCTTGTGATCCTGGGCGGTCACCAGCGGCAGCGCATGTTTTCCGTCGCAGAGACAAAAGAAGCTTGCCTCCTCGCCATCGAGATAGGCTTCGACGACGACTTCGGCGCCGGCCGCGCCAAAGGCGCCCTCGAAGCAGTCGTCGACGGCAGCAAGCGCCTCATCGAGCGTCATCGCAACCGTCACGCCCTTGCCGGCGGCCAGCCCGTCAGCCTTGACGACGATCGGTGCGCCCTGCCCGCGAATATAGGCTTTCGCCTTCGGCGCGTTGTTGAAACGCTGGTAGGCGCCGGTGGGAATGCCGTAGCGGGCGCAGATGTCCTTGGTGAAGCCCTTGGAGCCCTCGAGCTGGGCGGCGCCGGCGGAGGGGCCGAAGACCGCCAGGCCGTCGGCGCGCAGCCGGTCGGCGAGGCCGGCGACGAGCGGGGCCTCGGGGCCGACGACGACGAAATCGATCGCCTTGTCCTTGCAGATGGCAGCGACCGCTTCATGATCGTCGATATTGACCGGCACGAGGACGGCGTGTTCGCCAATGCCCGGATTGCCGGGCGCGGCGTAGAGTTCGCTCAGCAACGGCGATTGCGCCAGCTTCCAGGCGAGCGCGTGCTCGCGTCCGCCCGACCCGATCAACAGAACCTTCATGCGCGACCCTTTCCTGTTCCGTCAGGCGGTTAAGGGCCACGGGCTGAAAGGTCAAGCGGGAAAGCTTACCAGCCCCCGCCTCCGCCGCCTCCGCCACCTCCGCCAGAGGAGCCGCCGCCGGAAAAACCGGAGGATGAACTCGACGGCGGCGGCGCGGGGATCGTCGACGCGATGGTGGACGCCATTGACGAGGAGAAACCGCCGATACGGTCGGAGAAGCTGCCGCTGTTGAAATCACCGGAATACCAGGAGGGCGAATAGGCCGCGGCCGCGCCGGCGGCGGCTGCCGCGAGCCAGGTCTCGAAGGTGCGCGACCAGGGCTTTTCGACGCCCAAAGCCACGGCATAGGGGAGCAGGGTCTCGAAATGCTGCGGCGACATTTGGGGAGCGCCGGCCATATTCATGCGGTCCTTCTCGGCCAGCGTCAGGTATTGCCGCAGGCCGTCAACGCCGTCCATCATCCTGGCGCCGAGCGGGGTCGGCGCGCCCATGATGAAGACATAGAGGACGTTGAGCAGCACGATGCCGCCGACGGCAAAGAGCATCGGCGTTTCGTGCAGCTCCACCAGCGACGAGGCAAGCGTCAGGACAATGATCGCCAGGATGCTGACGCCGACAAAAACGCCGACCGCTGCGGCGATGACGGCCATGACCTTGGCGAACAGCGATCTGCCGTGGTGCAGCGACTTGACCAAACCGGCGACGAAGACGGAAATGAAGACCGAGATGGCAATCGGGATCAGCATCAGTGCGATCGTGTCAGGCTCCAGCGAGCCGAAGACGAACAGCGCCACCAGGGCGGCGGCGCTGAGCGCGATGCCGCCTGCGGTATAGCCGATGTTGGAATTGTAATATTTGCCGCGATGTTCCTTCTCGATGGCCGAACGGAAGGACTGCCCTACCGATTTTACCCGCTCGCCATTGGCCTTGTCGATCGTCAGCGTCCTGCCTTCGCCGCCGGCCACTTTCAGCAGTTCGGCCTCGCCGGCCTGGAACTTCTCCTTGCCGAGCGCCTTGCCGGTACCGCGAATGACGATCGAATTCTTCAGGTCTTCGAGCTTGAAGTAACCGCGGACCGCAAGATTGAGCGCCGTGGCGGCAAGCGCCGTCCAGCCGCCGCCGGAAAAGCCCCTATTGTCGATGTAGTTGACCAGCGCCGGCGAGATGCCGTCAGGCGCATCCCAGCGCGGCACTACGACGCCCCGGGCGGGATCGCGACCAACCTTCAGCCAGGATCTGAGGTAGTAGGCGAAAACCAGGATCAGGCCGCCGAAGCCGATGAAATAATTGCGGTTGTCCTTCAGCCACCAGGTGCTTTCCATATCCGCGCTCGGCGGATCGATCGAGCCCTTCGGCATCCGGATCGCAAAGGTCAGGCCTTCATTGGGGCCAAGAGGCGCGGTGGTGGAAAAGACAAGGCCGGCGCTGCTTTCGCTGACACGGGCGTTCTTTCCAGTCGCGCCTTGCGGGCCGGTGAAGAAGATCGTCCCCGTCGCAGCGACACCCGGCGGCAGCGTCACCGTCGCCGTCGCGGAGCGGATCGGAAAGATCCAGCCATTGCCGGTGACGTTCCAGTAGAGTTCGTCGTGATCGTCGAAGTAGCGGATCTGGCGGTTGGTCCGGTAGGTGAAGACGTAGCGATGACGACCCGGCGTCACCGTCACCTCGGCGGAGCCGGCATAGATGCGGATGCCGCCCGATATCGATTCGGTATGCCAGGGCTCGTCCGCGCCGTCGCGGCTGACCGACACCATGTCGAAATCGACGCTGCGGCGACGACCTCCGGCGTCGGTGAAAAAAAGCGGAAAGTCCCGGAAGATGCCATGATTGATCCGGTTGCCCTCGGCATTGACGGTGATCGTTTCCCTCACCGTCATCGCGCCGCTCTTTTCCAGCGTGATGTCGGAGGCGAAGCTGTCGATCACCTCGGCGGCAAAGACCGCCGGCGCGGCGAGCATCAAGATGAGCGCCAAGCAGAATCCGAAAAACCGACGCCCCATTCCTCTCTCCCTGCCGGCGGCCCCGGCCGCGCTTTTCGTCAATCCTTGTCCTGATAGGTCACGCCGAGGGCGGCGAGCGTCCGCCAATAGCCGGGGAAGGTCTTGCCGACGCAATCGGGGTCGAGAATGGTGATGCCATCGATCTTCAGTCCGGCGAGCGCAAAGCTCATGGCGATGCGGTGATCGGCGAAGGTGTCGATCTCGGCCGGAAGACGCTGGCCGGCGAGAACAGGATCGGAATGGACGATCAGATCATCGCCCTCCTCGACGGCCAGACCTTCGCGGATCTTGTTGAGCCCGGTGGACAGGGCGCGGATGCGGTCGCATTCCTTGACGCGCAGATTGGCAATGCCGACGAAGCGGACCGGCGTCTCGTTGAAGGCGGCAAGCACGGCGATCGTCGGAACGGCATCCTGCATCTGCGAGCCATCGATTTCGGCCGGCAGATGCGGGAACTTGGCGATCGTGTCGTAAGCCTTGGCATCCGGCTGGGTGAAGGCATCGTTCGGTACGCCGAGATCGATCTTGCCCTCGCTCAGCACTTCGGCCGCCCAGAGGTAGGTCGCGGCCGATGCATCCGGCTCGATGACGAAATCGGCGGCGCGGTAGCCAGTCGGTTCGACGCGCCAGGTGACGGGGCTGGTCTTTTCGACCTTGGCGCCGAAGGCCCTCATCGCCGCCGTGGTGAGATCGATATAGCCAAGCGCGCCGATATCCTCGCCGACCAGTTCGATGTCGACCGAACGGTCGCCGCCGGCCGCCATCATCAGCAGCGCCGAAACATACTGGCTGGACAGCCCGCCATCAATCAGGATCCGGTCGGCCTCGAAGCGGCCGGTGCCCCTGACGGTGACCGGCGGGCAGCCGGTCTCGGCGGTGATGTCGATGCCGAGCGTGCGCATCGCTTCGACCAGCGGGCCGATCGGGCGCTTGCGCATGTGCTCGTCGCCGTCGACGATGACGGTACCGTCGACCAGAGCCGCAGCCGCCGTCAGGAAACGTGTGGCCGTCCCGGCGTTGCCGAGGAAGAGCGGCGCCTTCGGCGGCATGAGCCGGCCGCTGCCGGTGACGACGAAAGTTGTGTCGTCGGGCTCGTCGATCGCAACACCCATGGCGCGCAGCGCATCGGCCATATAACGGGTATCGTCGCTCTTCAGCGCGCCGGTCAGCCGGCTCGTGCCCTCGGCAAGGCCGGCGAGAAGCAGGGCCCGATTGGTGATCGACTTCGAGCCCGGCGGCATGGCGCGACCGGAAAGCGGGCGGCCCGGCGGGATGATCGTGAGTTTGGCTGTGCGTGTCATGCTACGTCTTCCGTCCATGGGCGAGCTAAAGCGCGTCGCCACCTGCCCTTGCTCTTAATCGGTTTTTTGCAAAGGCAAAATGCCGGATCGTCAGAATTTGACGCTGGGGACGGCGCGATCGGCCTCGTTGGTGATCTCGAAATACTCCCGCTTGGCAAAACCGAACTGGCCGGCGACGAGATTGGAGGGAAAGCTTTCGACCTTGACGTTGAGGTCGCGGGCCGCGCCGTTGTAATAACGCCGCGCCATCTGCAGCTCGCCCTCCAGAGTTTCGAGCGACGCCTGCAGTTCGGCAAAATTCTGGTTGGCCTTGAGATCGGGATAGGCCTCGGCAAGCGCGATCACCCGGCCGAGCGCCTGGCCGAGCAGGCCTTCCGCCTGCGCCCTGCCGGCAACGTCACCCGATGGCACGGCCTGCGCCTTGTTGCGGAGCGCAACCACCTCCTCGAGCGTCGACTTCTCATGGGCGGCATAGCCTTTGACCGTCTCGATCAGGTTCGGGATCAGATCGGCGCGCCGCTTCAACTGCACATCGATGCCCGACCAGGCTTCCTCAGCCATCTGCCGGGAACGAACCAGGCCGTTATAAATGAAGACGATGTAAAGCGCGATGACAACGATAAGAGCAAGTATCACATACATGCAGATGAGCTCCCCGATTTGATGATCGCACGTTAGTGATTCGGCGTGACAAAGTCATCGTGGTGCGGTCGTTCTTCGCAGATTTCAATCAGACCTTTACATCACTGTCCCTCTAAGAACTGCTCCGCCAATCCGGAGCATAGGTTTCCATCTTTTCGCTTTCTCGCCAAAGATTGAACCGCTCGGTCCAGCGTTGCTCGACGCTCAGGGCAACGGCGAAAGGAAGATAGTGCTCGTAGCATTCGACCGACATTGCCGGTCCATCTATCTCGCCGCGAAAATAACGATTCAAACTAAGGATGTTATTGCGGATCCGCCGCTGCTTCGACGTTGGCATGCGCGACATCGCCAAAACCGCAATAATGCCGGCAATGTGCAGCAAGATCGCCATCAAATATGGCCACTGTTCGCTGATCACCTCAGTCGTACCGATATAGACAAGTGCAACGATCACCGTCACCGGAAGCCCCACCATCAAACCAAGCGCCTGTTTTAACTGCTCGGCGGTGCCGGTCGCGACGGGAAACCGCTCAGGATGGCGGAACATGGTTACAACCAGAAAAACTATGAACAATAACCCTGAGATGGCGGCGGAATAGAGCGAAAGACCCGTAAGGTAGGCGACGGCAATGCCAAGAGCCAGAATTGTCGCCGAAGTCGTCAACATTGCTCGATCTACGCCACCTCTAACTTTCCGATATTCCTCTGCGACAATCTGGTGCAAGTCACGTTCGAAACCATGGAGGGCATGTCTGACCCTGCGCCGATCGTTGACTGGCCTCTCTCCTTCTATTCGACCAAATACCGAACGCGTCACAGCTGGAAGACCATACCATCTGGCGCGCGCCACCTTTCCCTTCTTGCGCACTTGCCTGGCTGACAAATCCGAAGCTTCGGCATCCTCATCAAGGCTGGAAATGCGAAGCATTCTTTTCACTGCGAGATGGCAGGCAGACGCCATGAAGGCTGCCTTTGCAGCACCGGGCTTCCAGTTCAAAAACAAATAGGCGGCTAAAGCAGGCGATATGCTCTCCGTCTCCTTGCTATCGACAGCAATTGAAGATGCGGGCAATCGCCAACCCCGCCACCTACTGAGGATAAACAGACCGGTGAGGAGCAGTCCCAAAATGCTTATGAATGGGAGAAAGTGATCGGAAAGCCACCACTCTACCCGCTTGCCACTCGTCATGGTCACAAAGGTCCCAGCGGGATATTCGATCTCGATGTCTGGCAGGACTCGATCCGCTTTACCAACTGGAATAGACACCGAGATCTCATTCGGTGCGCTCCGCACCATGTCATAGGCGGCCGTCCGATCCTGTTGCGAAGGGCGCAACGTTCCGCCCGGCGGCAGCTTCAGAGTAAGCGTCTTTTTCGCGCCCTGACCGTGCACGCGGCCCATATAGGCCGGCAGGAAGAGAACCTCGCGGTCGCCTTCCTGACGAACCAGGCGTCCGAGCCAGTAAGCGATCTGGATCTTTGCAAGACCGGTGGGCAGATCTGCAGAGCAGTCTTTGCAGTGCTCGGCTCCTATATAGATCGAGTAGCCCGGCACATTATTTTCCCGAGAATAGTATTCGTCGAGTCCGTCGCGCCGGGCTGCGGCCAATTGGAAATCTCGCCAGTGAACACCACCCGCCGCATCCACGAAACGTTGAGGGATATCGACGTAGACCCCGCCGTAATTCATCGCCATTTTTACCGCGATGTCGAAGTGCTCCGACACAAAGGCAGTGCCGTCGGTGTAGACTTCGACCGTACTGTTTGCCGACTGGACGGTGAACTCCTTGTCAAAATCGCTGCACGACGTCAGAACAACCAGTATGGAGCATAAGATGGGCCATGATAAAAGACGCAACATCCTGGCGGCGAAATTCTCATCTGAAAATTTAAAGTAAAGAATATCGTTCTTCAAAAGAGATACCGAAGCTTGCGTTGTCGCAACACCTGACAACGTAGTGATGGTTTGCGCAATACAAAAGAAGGCTGGCCTTGCACCGACGAAAATTTTCGAGACTGCCTACGCCGTCTGGCTCGTCAGCTGACGCCGCCGGCGTCAGTCAGCAGGAACGTTTCGCCGCAGAGATCTTTGGGCAACAAAGACGCAGGATTCTCGGCTGTCGTCAAACACCGATATGCGTGCGAATTCGAGCCGCCGTCTGCTCCGGCGAAAGGTCCGTCGTATCAATTTCGACTGTGTGTTCAGCCAGTCCGCGCAACAGTTTATAGTTTGCCCGGAGCTGTTGCAGCTTCGCCGGATCCGTCAGCTTGAGCGCCTCGGATCGGCCGGGAGAGATGAGGCGCCTGGCATTCTCCTCCGGCGCGCAATCGAGGAGAACCGCGACCAGATCCGCGCCTCTGGCGGCAGCCAGATCGACATACGAGGAGAACATCGCACCATCATGCTCGTCATCCGCAAGAGCATCGGTAAAGACGAAGCTTTCAGCCGGATCGGCGTGCAAGGCGTGGTCGAAAACCGCTCGTCGAATCTGCTTACGCAGTGATGCATGCAGAGGATTGCTGCGGGCGAAAAGAACTTCGGCCGGATTGAGCAGCGTGTGATTGTCGATGAGCCGCGCGCCGAGGCTTCTCGCCAGCAATCGGCCGACCGTCAGCTTCCCGGTGCCTGGCCAGCCGTTGAGATGGACGATACGGCTGGCAGGCTTTTGCGTCACGCCGCCTCTTTCGACAGGTTGACGCCGCCGGCGTCGGTCAGCAGGAAGGCTTCGCCGCAGGCCTTGGCGAGCGTGCGCACCCGCAGGATATAGCTCTGGCGCTCGGTCACCGAGATGACGCCGCGGGCGTCGAGCAGGTTGAAGACGTGGCTGGCCTTGATGCACTGGTCGTAAGCCGGGAAGACGCATTTGTGCAGGCGCTGGTTGTCGCTTTGGCCGGGAGCGCCGGCATCGAGCAGCGCCCGGCATTCCTTCTCGGCATCGACGAAGTGGCGATGGAGCATCTCGGTATTGGCGAATTCGAAATTGTGACGCGAATATTCCTGCTCGGCCTGCAGGAAGACGTCGCCATAGCTGATCTTCTCGTCGCCCTCGCGGCCGTTGAAATTCAGATCATAGACGTTGTCGACGCCCTGGACATACATGGCGAGGCGCTCGAGACCATAGGTCAGTTCGCCGGCGACCGGCGCGCATTCGATGCCGCAGACCTGCTGGAAATAGGTGAATTGCGAGACTTCCATGCCGTCGCACCAGCATTCCCAGCCGAGGCCCCAGGCGCCGAGCGTCGGGCTTTCCCAGTCGTCCTCGACGAAACGGATGTCGTGCAGCAGCGGATCGAGACCGATCGCCGCCAGCGAGCCGAGATAGAGCTCCTGCAGATTGGGCGGGTTCGGCTTCAGGATGACCTGGTACTGGTAATAATGCTGCAGACGGTTCGGGTTTTCGCCATAGCGGCCGTCGGACGGGCGCCGCGACGGCTGCACATAGGCTGCCTTCCACGGCTTCGGCCCGAGGGCGCGCAGCGTGGTGGCCGGATGGAAGGTGCCGGCGCCGACTTCCATGTCGTAGGGCTGCAGCACCGCGCAACCCTTGTCCGCCCAGTAACCATGCAGGGTCAGGATCAGCGCCTGGAAGGAGCGCTTCGGGTTCATATGGTCTGGGATGGCTGACATGAAACTGCACCGATTGCTTGGGAATTATCGGCGCGACAGGTGCCATGGTGGGCGGCAGGGGTCAAGGGTTTTGCGGGGGCGAGGAGCTGTGCGGAGACACACGAGGCTTTTCGCCGAGACCTATTCGTCATCCCGCTTCAACCGATATTCCCCGGTCACGGGATCTTTGACCAGCGTGCCGATCGCGCCGGTCTGGCGCTCTTTCTCGGCGCGGCGGGACTTTTCGGCGAGCCTGCGGGCATCGGAGACGAAGCGGCGGTAGAGCCACCAGGCCGAAAAGACCAGCACCAGGATGGTGATAAGCTGTGCCATGCCCTCTCTTGCTCCTCTCAAAGCCCGAAGCGGCTCCACAATGCTCTCTCTTCCGCCACTTCGACAAGTCCCGTTGCGAGACCTGCCCCCGCGCCTTCGAGTGTAACAGGCGATACGCCGGGAATGCGGCGGCCGAAGAGGCCGCGGCCGGCGGTGACGAGTTCCAGCCGGGTCTTCTGGCCGTAGCGCCGCTTCAATTCCTGGCGCATGTCGCCGATACCGTCGATGAGGCCAAGCTCGAGGCCGCGCGTACCGCTCCAGAACAGGCCGGAAAACACCGTCGCATCATCCGTCAGCTTGCCGGCGCGGCGCTCACGCACCATTGCGATGAAGACCTGGTGGATTTCGAGCTGCAGGCTCTTGAGGTACTCGATATCCTTTTCCTTTTCCGGCTGGAACGGATCGAGGATCACCTTGTTTTCGCCGGCCGTATAGACGCGGCGCTCGACGCCGATCTTCTTCAGGAGCTCGGGAAAGCCGAAACCGCCGGAGACGACGCCGATCGAGCCGACGATCGAGGTGGCGTCGGCGATGATCTCGTCGCCGGCAAGCGCGATCATGTAGCCGCCGGAAGCGGCGACATCCTCGACGAAAACAAGCACCTTCTTCTGCTTTTCGCGGGCGAGCTCACGAATGCGGGTGAAGATCAGGCGGGACTGAACAGGCGAGCCGCCTGGCGAATTGATTGTTATGGCAACCGCCGGCGCCTCCTTCATGGCGAAGGCCTTTTCCAGGACCGGGGCGACATTGGCGAGATTGAGGGTGGGCCTGAACTGGCCACCGCCGCTGATGATCGCACCCTGCAGCCTGACGACGGGAACGGTGAGGCCCTCCTTGCGGAACCGTTTCGGCAGCAGCTTTTTCAAGAATCCGGCCATTTCCCATCCTTCGCTTCGGCTCGCGCGATCGTCAATCCGCGATCGCATCCATGTATGCGCTGGAACGACAAACGCAATGGCCGCGTTCCTGAAAAACATCGGACTGATTTTCTTGTTGCGAATGACTTGCATTATCATTCTAATCGGTCATAGTGCACGGACGATAAACAGGTGGAAATGGCATGGACGCCCTCAATCCCAATGCAAAAAGCGGCTGGCGGCACGAACGCGGAGAGGCGTCGCTGTCGGACGTCTACCGCACTGTGGGCACGGGGCGTCACAGCTCGATATGGCGCCGGGCGGCGGCCTTTGCCGGGCCGGGTTACATGGTCGCCGTCGGCTACATGGACCCAGGCAACTGGGCGACCTCGCTCGCCGGCGGCTCGAAATTCGGTTATGCGCTGCTCACCGTCGCGCTGCTTTCCAACGTGATGGCAATCGTGCTGCAATCGCTCTGCGCGCGGCTGGCGATCGCCTCCGGCCGCGACCTCGCGCAGGCCTGCCGCGACGCCTTTCCTAAATATGTCTCAGTGCCGCTCTGGGCCTTTGCGGAAATCGCCATCATCGCCACGGACATTGCCGAGGTGATCGGCACGGCAATCGGCCTCAACCTGCTCTTCGGCATCCCGCTGGAGCTCGGCGTTCTCATCACCGCGCTGGACGTCTTCCTGATCCTCTTCCTGCAGAAGCTCGGCTTCCGCTGGGTGGAAGCCTTCATCATCGCGCTGCTCGGCGTGATCGCGCTCTGCTTCGGCGTGCAGATCTTCCTTGCCGATCCGCAATGGGGCGCCGTTATTACCGGCTTCTTCCCGACAACCGAAATCGTCACCAATCCGGAGATGCTCTATCTCGCGCTCGGCATCCTCGGTGCGACGGTCATGCCGCACAATCTCTATCTCCATTCCGGCATTGTGCAGACGCGGGCCTATGGTCACACGATCCCTGAGAAGAAGGAGGCGCTGACTTATGCGACGATCGACTCCACCGTCGCGCTGTGTTTCGCGCTTCTGATCAATGCCTCGATCCTGATCCTTGCGGCCGCCGCCTTCAATGCCAACGGCAAGACCGACGTCGTCGAGCTCGGCAATGCCTATGCGCTGCTGTCGCCGCTGCTCGGCCTCGCGATCGCGCCGACGCTCTTCGGCATCGCGCTTCTGTGCTGCGGCCTCAACTCGACGGTGACGGCGACCCTTGCCGGCCAGATCGTCATGGAAGGCTTCCTGAAGATCCGGCTGAAACCGTGGGTGCGCCGGCTGATCACCCGCGCTATTGCCATCGTGCCGGCGGCGGTCGTCACCATCTGGTACGGCAACCAGGGCACGGCCGAACTCCTGATCCTCACACAGGTGGTGCTCAGCCTGCAGCTTTCCTTCGCGGTCTTTCCGCTTGTGATGTTCACCGCCAGCCGGGCCAAGATGGGCGAACTCGTCGCGCCGCGCTGGCTGAGCGGCACCGCCTATGTGATCGCCGTCGTCATCGCCGGGCTGAACGTCAAGCTGCTCTTCGACTTCGTCAGCGGCTAGCGATTGACGATCGAAGCCTGGCATAGGCTGCCCGGCCATTGTTGAAATCGTCGACCAGAGGGGAGAACTTGTGGCTCCCCTCTTCGTGCATGATGAGGGCCGCGCGTAGCGACAGCCGCGCACGCGAGCCCTTGATGGCGGTCACCAGGATGCGCACGGCATTTTCCCCGGCGCGTGGATGGATGGCGGTGATCTCGATGCCGCCGAAGCGCCGGCCGCAGGCATCGATGATCTCGGCGATCGACGGAGGCCTGGCGATCAGCGACAATTGCCCGCCCGGGATCATGATGGCGCCGGCCGTGCGGATCCAGCTTTCGAACAGGCCGTCGGTCATCGCATGGGCTTCGGCCTTCAGCGCATCGGGCGTGCGCCGGTCGCCGGCATCGTTGAAGGGTGGGTTCATGATCACGTGGTGGAAGCTTTCATCGGCAAGGCCGGCATCGTTGCGCGCCTTGGCGGTCAGCGTCACATCGGCCTCGATGACACTGAGGCGGGCTGCGAGATGGGCATTTTCCGGCAAAAGGATGCTGCGGCGGGCATAATCGGCCATTTCGGCCGAACGCTCGAACAGCACCACTTGCGTCTTGACAAGGCGCGAGGCGACGGCAAGGCCGGCAGCACCGGCGCCGGCGCCGAGATCGGCAACTTTGACCGGGCGATCGTCGGCGACAAGGGCGGCCAGCAGCATCGCATCCATGCCGGCGCGATGCCCCCTGCCCTTCGGCTGCACCACATGAAAGGCGCCGCGATGGAAGGCATCGATGGTTTCGGCGAATTTACCGGTCATCGCCCGCTCATGTCCTGTCGCGCAGTTCGCCGCCAAGACCGGCGTCGATCAGGATACGGCGGGCCCGGTCGGCCATTTCCTCATCCACCAGCAGGCGGCGCGGCAGCATGCCGAGCGAGCCTTCCAGAACGCTCATCCCCTGATCGGCGATGAAGCAGTGAATTCCGGCATCCTTCATCAGGCTCTCGGCAAAGGAGAGCAGGACGGGATCGTTGGCGCGGATAAGTTCATGCATTTGCCGTCTTTTTCCTTCCAATTTCGGCTGACGCGACAATTCACCCCTTGCCGCGCCCATCGCCCCTTTCTATTGTCAGATGCAATGAATGAACAGGAGTCCGGGTCGTTGGGCGTGGTCATACCGCTTGAAGAAAGCAAAAACAAACTGGCATCCATCAAGCCGTTGGTCGATCTCACCAGGGCTGACATGGAGCGGGTGAACCAGCTCATTCTGTCGAAAGCCGGCTCCGACGTGCAGATGATCCCCGAAGTGGCGAACCATCTGATCTCATCCGGGGGCAAGCGGCTGAGGCCGATGCTGACGCTGGCGGCCGCCTCGCTGTTCGACTACCGCGGCGAAAACCACATCAAGCTCGCCACCTCGGTCGAATTCATGCATACGGCAACGCTGCTGCATGACGACGTCGTCGATGAAAGCGACCTGCGCCGCGGCAAATCGACGGCTCGGATGATCTGGGGCAACCAGGCAAGCGTGCTGGTCGGCGATTTCCTGCTCGGGCAGGCCTTCCGCATGATGGTCGATGTCGGCTCGCTCGATGCGCTCGACGTCTTGTCTTCCGCTGCTTGCGTGATCGCCGAAGGCGAAGTGCTGCAGCTTTCCGTCGCCAAGAACATGGAGACGACGGAAGACGACTACCTCTCCGTCATCCGCGCCAAGACGGCGGCTCTCTTTGCGGCTGCCGCCGAAGTCGGGCCGATCGTCGCCGATGCCGGCCGTTCCGGCCGCAATGCGCTGAAATCCTACGGCATGAATCTCGGCCTCGCCTTTCAGCTCGTCGACGACGCGCTCGACTATGGCGGCAAGGCCGCCGATCTCGGCAAGAATGTCGGCGACGATTTCCGCGAAGGCAAGATCACGCTGCCCGTCATCCTGGCCTATCGCCGCGGCACCACGGAGGAGCGCGCCTTCTGGCGCGATGCGATCGAGGCCGGCAACAGCAGCGACGCCAACCTGGAAAAAGCGCTGGGGCTGATCACCAAATACGGCACGCTGAGCGACACGATCAATCGGGCGGTCCATTACGGCACGATCGCGCGGGACGCGCTGGCGCCGCTTCCCGATACGGTATGGAAATCCGCCCTGATGGAAGTGATCGACTTCTGCATCGAGCGCGTCAATTGATCGAACGCCGCGATCGAGGCTGATTTTCTTGCAGCGCCGCTCCAAAAAAGCCATCCTGTTATGAATCAGTGATGACGACTGATTTGCGACCGGCAGCGGCCGGACGCTCTCGAAGAAAGGTTTCCTAATGCGGCAGAGAATTGCCATCCGTCTTCTTACGAGCGCAGCCCTGGCGGCTGTCCTTTCGCTCGGCGGCGTTGCCGGCGCGAGTGCCGAAGATGCGGCCAAGGCGGGCGATGCCGGTAAGGCCGAGAGCTTCTTCGATGCCGATAGCGTCACCACTTTCTCCGGCGCCTTCCTCGCCGCGCGCACGGCCGATGTCGATCACGATTACGAAACGGCGATCGCGCTCTACAAGAAGGCGCTGCAGATCGAGCCCGGCAATCCCGAGATTCGCCAGCGGCTGATGATCTCGCTGCTGCTCAACGGCGACATCAAGGAAGGCGTCAAATACGCCAATGATCTGAAGAGCGATCCCTCGGTCGAGCGCATCACCACGATCGTGCGCGGCATGGATGCCGTGCGCCGCGACGACTACAAGACCGCCGAGTCGATCCTGAAATATAAGGGGCCCAACGATCTCGACCGGATGATGAATGACCTGCTGCTCGCCTGGGCCCGGGTCGGCGCCGGCCGCGGCAAGGAAGCGCTCGCCATGGTCGAGAAGATGAAGGGGCCGGACTGGTTCCGCATCTTCCAGAATTACAATGCCGGTGCGATCGCCGTCGTCACCGGCGACGTGAAATCGGCCCGCCAGCATCTGAACGACGCCGTGCTCGACAAGGAAGGCGGGGCAACGGCGCCCGACACGTTCATGCGTGCGGTGATGGCGCTTGCCCGCCTGGAGGCGGCGCAGGGGAACAAGCAGAAGGCGCTCGATGCCGTGTCCGTCGGCGATAACCTGCTGCCGAATTATGCGCCGCTGAATGCGCTGCGCGACAGTATCGAGAAGGGCGAGAAGCAGGAGCAGCAGGTCAAGACCGCCGAAGAAGGCGCCGCCGGCGTGCTCTTCTCCGTCGGCGGCGCGCTGAACCGCGACGGCGCCGAGGATATCGTCTCGCTCTACCTGCAGACCGCCAACGCGCTCGATCCCAACAGCGCCGATACGCTGGTGCTGCTCGGCGGCATCGCCGAAAAGCAGAACCAGATGGACCGCGCCATCTCCCTCTACAAGAAGGTGCCGGAGAATTCACCGATGCGGCGCATTTCCGAGCTGCAGCTCGGCCTCGCCCTTGCCCAGGGCGGCAAGGTCGACGAGGCACGCAAGCACCTGCAGGCGCTGATCGCCTCCGACCCGAAGGACATCCGCAGCTACCTCGCCTATGGCAGCGTGCTCTCCGACGCCAAGGATTACGAGGCGATGGCCGCCAATTACGACAAGGCGGTCGAAGCGATCGGCCCAATTCCCGGCCGCGCCAACTGGAGCGTCTTCTTCCAGCGCGGCATCGCCTATGAGCGGCTGAAGAAGTGGGACCAGGCCGAACCGAACTTCCGCAAAGCTCTGGAGCTCAACCCCGACCAGCCGCAGGTGCTGAACTATCTCGGCTATTCCTGGATCGACATGAACCGGAACCTCGACGAAGGCCTCGCCATGATCAAGAAGGCCGTCGATCTTCGCCCTGACGACGGTTACATCATCGATTCGCTCGGCTGGGCGTATTTCCGTCTCAACCGCTTCGACGACGCCGTCGACGAGCTGGAGCGGGCGGCACAGATCAAGGCCGGCGACGCGACGATCAACGACCATCTCGGCGATGCCTACTGGCGCGTCGGGCGCAAGCTCGAAGCCGTCTACCAGTGGAACCGGGCGCTCGCCTCCGAGCCTGAAGCGGCCGAAATTCCGAAGATCAAGGAAAAGGTCGCAAACGGCCTGCCCGCTAACGACGATGCCAAGGCGGCCGACAAGAAGCAGCCGGATCCGGCGCCGGTCACGCCGCCGCCGGTCGACAAGAAGTCCTGACGGGCGCCACCGATGCCTGAGCAGGGCTTGGCCAATGCTTTCGGCGTCACCGAAGAGGCGCGCGCGAAGATCAATCTCGCCCTGCATGTAACGGGCCAGCGGCCGGACGGCTATCACCTGCTCGATATGCTGGTGACCTTCGCAGATTGCGGCGACCGGCTGGGCTTCCTGCCGGCGCAGGCTGACGCCTTCACCCTATCGGGCCGTTTCGGCGAGACGCTTGCCGACGACGGCGGCACCAACCTGGTGATCAGAGCGCGCGACCTCCTGCGCGAGGTCGTGGGCGCCCTTGCGTTCCCCGTTCATATCCACCTCCAGAAGAACCTGCCCGTCGCCTCGGGCATCGGCGGCGGCTCGGCCGACGCGGCGGCGACACTGCGGGGGCTGATGCGCCTCTGGGGCACTGGATTGCCGATAGAGACGCTGGCTGCGCTGGCGCTGAAGCTTGGCGCCGACGTGCCCATGTGCCTCGAGAGCCGGCCGCTGATTGCCCGCGGCATCGGCGAGGAGATCGAAGCCGTGCCCGATCTGCCGGCCTTCGCCATGGTGCTTGCCAACCCATTGAAGGGGGTTTCGACGCCGGAGGTTTTCCGCCGGCTCAAGGCAAAGAACAATTCACCCCTGACGCTCGCACAGACCGCAGGCTGGCTTGCGGCGATCGGCGCGGCTCGCAACGACCTGGAGCCACCGGCGCGCGAGGCCGTGCCCGAAATCGCGGCGATCTTGGCGATGCTGCGGACCGAGGGCGCTCTTCTTGCCCGTATGTCCGGCTCCGGCGCTACCTGCTTCGGGATCTTTGCCGACATGGCCGCCGCGCGAGATGCGGCGGCGGCTCTTCACGAGGCGCGGCCCGACTGGTATTTCCAGGCGACGGAAACGGTTTCGGGAGGCATGTGATGGCAGGTTTGGACGAAAAACGGCCCTTCATCGCCGTCGGCATTGCGGTTCTCACCGTCTCGGATACGCGCACGCCGGAGACGGACAAGTCCGGCGATACGCTGGCGGCGCGGATTGCCGAGGCGGGCCACAGGCTGGTCGAGCGGGCGATCGTGCCCGACGACCGGGAGAAAATCGCCACCCAGGTCAAAGCCTGGACCGAGCGGGAGGAGATCGATGTCGTCATCACCTCGGGCGGCACCGGTTTTACCGGCCGAGACGTGACGCCCGAGGCGGTGGAGCCGCTGTTCGAAAAGCGCATGGACGGCTTTTCCGCCGTCTTCCACCGTATTTCCTACGATAAGATCGGCACGGCGACGATCCAGTCGCGCGCCACCGCGGGTGTTGCCAACTCCACCTTCATCTTCGCCCTGCCCGGCTCGCCCGGCGCCTGCCGGGACGCCTGGGACGGCATACTGAAAGCACAGCTCGACTATCGCAGCATGCCGTGCAATTTCGTCGAGATCATGCCGCGCCTGGACGAGCATCTGAAACGCGGCGCGCAGAAATAGACTGGAGCTGCCGTTCCAGCGCCGCGGTCGCGCTGTCGAAAATCCGATTCAGACTTTCGGCGCCGACGCGCTGGCATTTGTCATGTGGCAATGCCCGGCAGAGCCGGCATCGAATCCCAGCCATCACCCGACAGCAAAATGCAGCTTATGCCGTGGATATCCGTGACCACGAGCGTCCAGGTGCCGCTTTTGGCGGCATAGACCTCAAGAACGGCGTTCTGATTGACCAGCCCGACGGCGGTGAGCTTCTCACCGAAATTCTGGTCGAGGAAACTGACGACGTCGGATCGACCTGCGCAACTGAGCATCGTCTGCGATGCTGCCGAATGCGGATGCGCGATCACCAATGTCGGCAATATGACGGCCAGCAGGCCGCAGATCATACTGCGTACGCCGTGGATACTACCGCCTGGCATGACGCACCTCCTTTCGCCGGGAACCCGGCAGAAGAGGAGATTTTTCGCCGACCTGTTCTGCCGTTCACCGGCATTCCACGGCACCCGTTGCGAAGCGCGGCGCTTCGGCGGCGCCATGGACGAATTATAGCGCGAAATCCGATTGGGCGCCATCTTTGCGCGATGATGGGAAGCAATCACCAAAGCGCGCTTGCGGCGAGACCAGCCCCTCATCCGGCTGCCGCCACCGACCGGGGTCGAGCCACTGGTCTCGACGTCCTTCGGACCCCGTAAACGGAGCGAAGGAACCATGCCGCAACCTCGCCATCACCACCAACCTCTCGCCGGGCACGTCCCCTCTCCCCGTTTTCAAGGGGCAGGTTAGGGTGAGGGGCACTTTTTCGGACAGCATCGATGCAGGGATGGGCATTCTACCGCGCGGCACGCGCCACCCAGGAAGGAATCAATTCACTTGCGAGCTTGCGCGGCTTCTGGCCCTTGGCGAAGTCGGCAACAGGCATCCCGCTTCTGGCGGCGGCGAGCGCCTGGTTCTTCGGCATCAACAGCCCAAGCTCCAGCGGCGGCCGGGCGCGGGCGACGCGCTGGAAGAAGGGGCGTCGATAGCCGCGCGACGCAGTAAAGCGCGCCGGCGTCTTGTTCAGCGCCACATACTCGGCGATCTCATCGATCCAGCCGGCCTGCGGCCTGGCGCCCGGCTCGACGAAGAGCAGCCATTCGCCTCGGGCCGAGCGAACGATATCCTTGATATCCCATTGTGAATGGAAACGGCAGCCGGCGGCGTCGGCGACCCGCGAGGTGCCGTCGCGCGAGCCGTGATCGAGCACGATCACATCGCTGACGAGCCCTTCCACCGCGCCTGCCACCAATACCGATAAGGTCTGCGCCAGTTCGGATTCCTGATCCTGGCATTCGAGAACAACCGTCAACATCGATTATTCATAATGCGCCGCACAATTTTTTGCCAGCATCCTTTTCCTGATTTTGTTCTTGCATTGTTCTCGTTTTGCCGATAGGAATTTAATCATCACAAACGGGCGGAGGCAACGGCTTTTCGCTGCGGGAGAATCCGATGAGAGAGCAGTCCCTGGCAGGGCAGGCCGCATTCGCGCCTGCCAATACGGCAGATATTGCCGATGCGATGATCGTGTCGTCCGGTCTCAGGGTCGAGGGCGACCGGCGGCGCGGGCGCGGAGCGGGACTGAACCCGACAGGGCGGTTCGAAGCGCTGCAGCGGGAGACGTTCGACGACGGCTGGCAGACGCTGGAAGAGCTGCCGCCGTTCAGGACCGAGGTGCAGATCGAAAAGCCGCGCACCGCGATTACCCGCAACGAATCTCCGGATCTTTCGTTCGACCGCTCGATCAATCCCTATCGCGGCTGCGAGCATGGCTGCATCTATTGTTTCGCCCGGCCGACGCACGCCTATATGGGGCTTTCGGCGGGGCTCGATTTTGAGACGAAGCTCTTCGCCAAGCCCGATGCGGCCAAGCTGCTAGAGCGGGAACTCGCCAAGCCGGGCTACAAGGTGCGGGTGATCGCGATCGGCACCAATACCGACCCCTATCAGCCGATCGAGAAGGAATGGCGCATCATGCGCGGCATCCTCGAGGTGCTGAACAAGGCGAACCATCCGGTGTCGATCGTCACCAAGTCGGCGATGATCCTGCGCGATCTCGACATTCTTCAGGAGATGGCCGGCAAGAACCTGGTGCGCGTCGGCATCTCGGTCACCACGCTCGACCGCAAGCTTGCCCGGGCGATGGAGCCGCGCGCCGCCACGCCGCCGCGACGGCTGGAGACCATTCATGCACTCTCGGAGGCAGGCATCCAGACTGCCGTCATGGCCGCCCCGCTGATCCCGGCGCTGAACGATCACGAGCTCGAGCGCATTCTCGAATCGGCGAAGGCTGCCGGCGCCGCCGAGGCGAGTTATGTGATCCTCAGACTGCCGCTCGAAGTCAGCCCGCTCTTTCGCGACTGGCTGTTGCAGCACTATCCCGATCGTTACCGGCACGTGATGTCGCTGGTGCGCTCGATGCGCGGCGGCAAGGATTACGACGCCGAATTCGGCAAGCGCATGAAGGGTGCCGGCCCCTATGCCTGGCAGATCGCCCGGCGTTTCGAAATGGCGGCGAAACGCTTCGAGCTGACGCGGCGCAGCGTGCCGCTGCGCGACGATCTGTTCGTGCCACCGGATGGCAGCGGCGTGCAGTTGTCGCTGCTCTGATTTTTTAAGCTTGCGCATCGGCTGCTCAGAAAAACCGCCCTGTTTCGAGCCCCGAGCGCAATTCCTGCGGATGGCCTTGACCGCCACCATCCGCCGGACCGTCCCCGGCCGCCGCCCTGATCCGGGGACTTGCGGGAAATCGGGTTGGCGTGCGAGGTTCAGCCGCATGAAACGTCGCACGCCACCCGATTCTCCCCTGCTTTTCGACACGGTCCCTCTCGTGCCGGATTTCAAGCTCGAGCTCAAAGCCCGCAAGGCCGGTCACTGGCCGGTCGCCGGCGCCGACGAGGCAGGCCGCGGGCCGCTGGCGGGGCCTGTGGTGGCCGCTGCGGTCATTCTCGATCCGAAGCGCATCCCTGAGGGCCTCAACGATTCCAAGCAGCTCTCGGCGCAGCGGCGCGAGGAACTCTTCGTGCAGATCCTGGCGACCGCGACGGTTTCCATCGCCTCCTCCAGCTCGACCCGCATCGACGAGACGGACATTCGCAAGGCGAGCCTGGACGCGATGCGTCGCGCCATCTGCAGCCTCGCCATTCCCGCAAGCTACGTGCTGACAGATGGGCTTGACGTGCCGCCTGGCCTCGATTGCCCCGGACAGGCGGTGGTCAAGGGCGATGCCCGCTCGGTCTCGATCGCCGCCGCCTCGATCGTCGCCAAGGTGACGCGCGACCGGATGATGGCGAGGGCGCATAACGTGTTTCCCGATTACGGTTTTGCCGCGCATGCCGGCTACGGCACGGCGCAGCACCGCGCCGGCATCGAGAAGCACGGCCCCTGCTCACTGCACCGGATGAGTTTTCGGCCGCTGCGCAACGGCGAGGACGGTCCTGAGATGGACGAGTTGATTTCCGAATAGGCTGCAAAAGAAAGGGCCGGCAATTGCCGATCAGGGACGCCGCACTGCAGCTCCGCACGCGGCCAAGCAAAAAACAAGCGCTATCAACAAGAAAAAGGCCAGGACATGCCCGGCCTTTTTCTCATTCTATTCAGAACCGCTCAGTTGAGCCGCGTCTTGACCTGTCCGACGGCGTTGCCGAAGAGCTCGGACTGGACCTTGCCGTCGGCCTTCTTGGCGAGCACCGTCTCGGCGGCCGCGATCGCCAGGTCGACGGCGGCGGAACGCACCGCCTTCATCGCGTCGGCCTCGGCCTGCTTGATCTTCTGCTCGGAGAGCGCCGTGCGGTTGGCAACGAATTCTTCCGTCTTCTTCTTCGCCTCGGCGGTCAGCATCTCGGCTTCGCGCTCCGCTGCGGCAACGATATGGGCGGCTTCCGCTTCCGCTTCCTTGCGCTTGCGCTGGTATTCGGCGAGCAGATGCTGAGCTTCCTCGCGCAGGCGCTTGGCTTCAGCCAGTTCATTGCGGATCTGGTCGGCTCGGTCGTCGAGCGAGCGCGCCATCATGCCCGGAACCTTGAGATAGACGACCAGCGCCAGGAAAAGGATGAGGCCGACAAAGGCGAAGAAAGTCGCGTCGAGGTGAAAAATATCCATCGATCAAGCCTCCTTCTTGGCTGCCGCGACGGCGGCGGCGACATCTGCCTGAGCAGCGGTGCTGCCGATCAGCTGTTCGACGACGGCGGCCGCCGTTTCCTCGGCAATGGTGCCGACGTCGGCGAAAGCCTTGGCCTTGATGTCGGCGATACGGGCTTCGGCAGCCTTGATCTTTTCCGACAGGCTCGCCTCGACGGTCCGGCGATCCTCTTCGGCCTTGACCTTGGCAGCGTCGCGGGCGGCGGAGCCGATCGCGTGGGACTTGGCGCGGGCAGCGGCCAGTTCGCCTTCATAGGTCTGGACGGCGGCGTCGGCTTCCGCCTTCAGGCGGCCTGCTTCTTCCAGGTCCTGGGAGATGCGCGTGTGGCGCTGATCGAGGATGGCCCCGATGCGCGGCGCGATGACCTTTTGCATAAGGAGGTAAAAGACGCCGAACGTAATCACCAGCCAGAGCAGCTGAGATGCGTAGGTCGTCGAATCGAAAGGCGGGAACGGGCCGCGGGCGTGTTCGCCTTCGGCAACGCCGGTCTCGGTATGGACCTCGCCTGCGGCCGGAGCGGCGTGCGCATCCGTGCCGGTCGCTGCCGCCGGTGCTTCTTCAGCGTAAGCCGGGGTCACAAAAAACATGCTCACCTCCAGGTGGACTGCAAATGCAAAGGATCACGGCTTGCGGTCGCAGGCCGTGATCCATCTATTCGCCGATATCAGACAGCGAAGAGGAGGAGGAGAGCGACGAGCAGCGAGAAGATGCCCAGAGCTTCCGTAACGGCGAAGCCGAATACCAGACGGCCGAACTGGCTGTCAGCGGCAGACGGATTGCGCAGAGCGCCGGAGAGGTAGCTGCCGAAGATATTGCCGAGGCCGAGAGCCGTACCGGCCATACCAAAGCAAGCCAGGCCTGCACCGATGAACTTTGCTGCTTCCGCTTCCATGTTGAACTCCTTTGAAATGGTTGTTGCGGCGAATGACTGACGCCCTGGAGACGTCGTTGTCGTTATCCTTAGTGCCCGCCCGGATGGATTGCGTCGTTGAGGTACATGCAAGTCAGCACCGCGAAGACGTAAGCCTGAAGGAAGGCGACGAGGAACTCGAGACCGGTCAGGGCGACGGTCATGATGAGGGGAAGAACGGCGCCGCCGATACCGACGGCACCAAGGGTTCCAAGCGAGGCGACAAAGCCTGCGAACACCTTCAGCGTGATGTGACCGGCGAGCATGTTGGCGAAAAGACGAACGGACAGCGAAATCGGACGGGACAGGAAGGAAATGATTTCGATCGTGACGACCAACGGCAGCAATATGCCCGGCACGCCCGAGGGCACGAAGACATTCAGGAAGTGGAAGCCGTGCTTATAGAAACCGTAGGCGAGCACCGTACCGATGACGAGGATCGCCAGCGCGAAGGTGACGATGATCTGGCTGGTGATCGTGAAGAAATAGGGGAACATGCCGAGCAAGTTCGCTGTCAGCACGAACATGAATAGCGAGAAGACCAGCGGGAAGAACTTCATTCCCTGCTTGCCCGCGCCTTCCTTCAGCATGTTGGCGATGAATTCATAGGACATTTCCGCGACCGACTGCGAGCGACCCGGCACGATGGCGCGGTTCGAGGTCGAGAAATAAAGAAAGCCGGCGGCAACCGCTGCCGAAGCGACCATGAAGAGCGATGCGTTGGTGAACGAAAAATCAATTCCGCCGATTTCGATCGGGACAATCTTCTGGATCAGGAACTGATGAGTCGGATCGCTAGACACCGCTTGTTCTCTCTCTTTGGCCCGCAGGACGCGGGGTCATTGCACTGGACCGGGACCGGCCCTCTATTTCTTATCGTCCTTGTCCAGAGGGTGGGCCACCACCCCCGCAGAACGCAGCACGTTCAAAACGCCAGCACAGAATCCGAGAAGCAGAAGAACAATCAACCCCCAAGGCGCCGTGCCAACAAAACGGTCGAGAAGATAGCCAAGGACGGCACCGACGACGATTGCGGCAATGAACTCGCTGGAGAGCTTCATCGCCTGGGCATAACCTTTGCGGCTTACCTCGGCTTGGGCCTCGCTTGCTTGTTCCACTCCCGCCTCAGCGCGCTTGGTCGCGAGTTCCGCTCCCAGTTGCGCACGGCGCTTCTCAAGACTTTCCTCGCGGTCATCCGCCATGGATCTCTCCTCGCCTGCCCGTCGCCCGCACTCCCGCTACCCCGGTCATTCGGACCCCGGACGCGAAGGTTGAGACCCTTCCGGCCCGTTCTGAAGTCGCGCGCAACATAGTTTTAGGGCTTGGTATAGTCAAGGCGTAGACGGCTTCTGTCCAGCCAGAAAATAAATTCGTGAAATCAAAGGGATAAGTCGATTTCCGGCCGAGCGCGCAAATTCGACGGAAAGAATCCGCTTTTGGGGGCGAAAAATCGGCCTGGCCCCAGCGCTTTATCTCAGCTCCAGCCGCCACCATAGGTGCGATAGAAGACGTGGAGACCGATGCGGCCGACCTTCTCCATGGTCTTTGCCCATTTCGGCCTGACATAGACGGCATGGTAGTGTGTTGCCGAACCTACCTGCGGCAGCCAGATCTTGCCTGATGTCACTGCCATGGCCACGTCGCGGGCCACCCGCCAGTGATATTGCGAATTCACCCGGTCCCTGATGGCGTCGCAGGCGAAGGAAAACTGGCAGCGGTTGCGCCAATCTTCGTTCTGGTAGACGACGCCGCAAATGCTCTTGGGATAGGCGGGGTTTCGAACGCGGTTGAGGATAACCTGAGCGACGGCCGCCTGGCCCTTCACCGATTCCCCGCGCGCCTCGAAATAGATGCCGGAGGCAAGGCATTGCTGCTCGCGGGCGGAAAAGACGCTCGGCGGCAGCACGCTTGCGGCCCAGGCGTGATCGCCCGGACCGATCTGGGGGACGAAGCGGCCGCTCTCGGGTTCGGTCAAGATCGAATCGAAGGGCGACTGGCGGGCGTAATCCGGTGCCGCCGGCGCATAGGCGGTGGCCAGCACGTCGGCCTTGTTGCTGGTGACAAGGCTTGCGAGCATCGCCGGCACGCCGACCTCCGGCATCACCGGCTGCTTCTTATAAAAAGAGGTGGCGATCTCGATTTCCCTGCCCTGGATCTTCGGCTTGACGAAAGCCGACCTGTCCTTGAGATCGAAGTTCGGGGTGAACAGCATCTTGGTGCGCTCGAGAATGGAGCCGGCGGAAAAATCCTTCGGCGGCTGCATCTTCTCGACGGCGACGACGCGGCCTTTCTTCGTGCCGCGAATGACGCGATCCTCATCCGGCGTGTCCTCGTGACCCTTGTCCTTGGCCGTAAAAGCCACCTTGCGGCCATCTGGCAGCACCATGCCGGCGCCTGAGGCGATCGAGCCGGTCGCTGCCGGGCCGGCGAAGGCGAGCTCGGCCTGATGGATGGAGCCGGCCGGCGAATTGGTCAGCACCATGCGCCAGCTCTCCCCCTCACGATCGAGACCGGCGAGCATGGTGGCGAGATCGGCGTGGGAAGCAACGCTCGGGAAGATCAGCCAGCCGGCAAGCCCGAAGATAGCGGGCGACACCCAGTTCTCGGGAAGAAGACGCAGCTTGCTACGGGAAGGGCTCTTTCGACGCAACACGAACTCCGTGCATGGAACGCGGGAACATGCCATCGAAAATCACTCATTAACCTTGACGTCCGGTTAACGGGGTGTGCCGGAAAGTGACTATGAGCGCCTTTGGATATTCTAATGTGGCGGATAGTTTCGTCCATCCAGAGCCGCTGCGCTCCTTCTGGCCTTATAGCTCTGCAGAGCGAGTTGGACGGGAACGCATCCCCCAATCTCCGTTGTCCTCGACCTTGAGCCGAGGACCCGTGCCGCTGCTGGCAGGTCCAGTGTGGATGCTCGGCTCAAGGCCGAGCATGCCGGAGGTTGAGATGGCGGAAGAGCCGTTCAAAGCGCGGTCACCCCCGTCAGCAATCTCGTCCGCACCCATCAAATAATAACGTGCGAGCCCAGCTCCACGACGCGGTTGGCCGGCAGACGGAAGTAATCCGAGGGGTTGGCGGCGGCGTTGGCCAGCGCAATGTAAAGACGGTCCTGCCAGTAGGGCATGCCCGACTTGGCATCCGGCACCAGTTTGCGGCGGCCGAGATAGAAGGAGGTCGACATGATGTCGAACTTCAGTCCGGTCTTGCGCAGCGTCGCCAGCGCCTGCGAGACGTTCTGCGATTCCATGAAGCCGAAGAGCAGCTCGACGCGCGAGAACCGTTCGGAAATCGGCTCGACCTTGTAGCGGTCGTGGCTCGGTACGCGCGGCTTGTTGACGGTGCGGATCGTCAGGATGACGTTGCGGTCGTGAAGCACGTGGTTGTGCTTGAGATTGTGCAGCAGGGCGGCGGGGGCCGATTCCGGATCGCTGGTCAGGAAGATCGCCGTGCCCGGAACCTGCGCCGGCGAATGCTCGCTCTTGCGCTCGATCGAACTGACGAAGGAAGCGAGCGGAATATCGGTGTGCCGGGTCTTTTCCATCAGGATCGCGGTGCCGCGGCGCCAGGTCCACATGACCACGGTAAAGGCGGTGGCGATCAGGATCGGGATATAGCCGCCATCGTGGATCTTCAGAAGGTTGGCGCCGAGGAAGATCATTTCGAGGACGACGAGCGGCGCGAGCGCGATCACCGCAACCGGCAGCGACCAATTCCAGCGGGCGCGGACGAATTCGAAGGCCATGATCGAGGTGACGACCATGGCGCCGGTGACGGAGATGCCGTAGGCGGTCGCCAATGCGTCCGACGTCTTGAAGCTCAGCACCAGGAAGATGACGCCAAAGAACAGCACGGCGTTGACCGACGGCAAGAAGATCTGTCCCGTGTTGGTTTCCGAAGTGAAGAGGATTTCCATGCGCGGCAGGAAGCCGAGGTTGATGCCCTGGCGCACCAGCGAAAAGGCGCCGGTTATGACGGCCTGGCTGGCGATGATTGTTGCGGCGGTGGCGAGGATGACGACCGGCAGCAGCGCCCATTGCGGATACATCAGATAGAAGGGATCGGACATCGTCTCCGGCTTGCCGAGCACGAGTGCGCCCTGCCCGAGATAGTTCAGCGTCAGCGCCGGGAAGACCAGCAGGAACCAAGCCCACTGAATCGGGCGGCGGCCGAAATGGCCGAGATCTGCATAAAGCGCCTCGGCGCCCGTCACCGTCAGGAAGACCGCACCGAGAACGACGACGCCGTAAAAACCCTCATGCAGCAGGAAACTGACGGCATAATAGGGGTTGAAGGCGGCGAGGATGCCGAAATCGTCGGAGATGTGGGAAATGCCGGCGGCGGCCATGACGAGGAACCAGACGGCGGTGATCGGCCCGAAGAACTTGGCGACGGCACCGGTGCCGCGCGATTGCACGACAAAGAGCAGCGCCAGGATCACCACCGAGATGGGCACGATATAGTCCGCCAGGCTGGGCGTGACGAGTTTCAGACCCTCTACGGCCGACAGCACCGAAAGCGCCGGCGTGATCATCGCATCGCCGAGGAACAGGGCAGCGCCCATCAGTCCGAGCAGCATCAGCAGTGCGGTATGGCCGTTGGCGGTCTTCATCAGAAGGGCGAGCAGCGACAGCGTGCCGCCCTCCCCGTCGTTGTCGGCGCGCAGCAGGAAGAGAACGTATTTGATGGTGACGATGATGGTCAGCGCCCAGATCATCAGCGAAATCAGACTAATGACCTCGAAACGGGTGACACCGTCATGGGCGACGGGCTTCAGCGCTTCCCGAAACGCGTAGAGCGGGCTTGTGCCGATATCGCCGTAGACGACACCGACGGAACCGAGCGCGAGATAGAACAGCTTGCGCGGCGTCATATGGCGTTCGTGCGGAGGATGGCTCTCTTCGGACATGAAATTTCAACAGGCTCCTCAGAGCCAGCCTTTCCAGCGAAAGAAGAAAAAGGGGATGACGGCCGATATTACCATCAAAGTCAGCGAATAGGGATAACCCGCCGTCCAGGCCAGCTCGGGCATGACATGAAAATTCATGCCATAGATCGAGGCGACCAATGTCGGCGGCAGGAACACGACCGAGGCGATCGAGAAAATCTTGATGATCGAGTTCTGCTCGATGTTGATCAGACCGAGCGAGGCGTCGAGCAGGAAGGTGATGTTGGCAGCGATGAAGGAGGCATGCTCCGACAGCGACTGGATATCGCGCGACACGGTGCGGCAGAGTTCCTTCGCCTCGCGGTCCTGCTGGATCGCCGGGATGGTGTGAAAGAATGTCATTAGCCGGGAAAGCGAGCCGAGGCTGTCGCGTAGCTTGCTGATCATACGATGATGGCCGGCAATATCGCGCAGCTTTTCCTCAAGGTAATTCGACGGCTTACGGACCTTTTTAGCCCGGTCGCCGAAGACGTGCGTCGACAGGATGTCAATGCGCGAGACCGAGGTTTCCAGGATTTCGGCGGTCCGGTCGACGATCGTCTCCAAGAGCTTGGCGAGAAGGGCCGCACCGCTGCGCCAGTTTTCCGGCAGCCGGTGCAGGGCGGCGATGAACAGCGCAAAGGATTTAGGTTGGGCGTATCGGATGGTGACCAGACGGTTTCCGGTCAGGATGAAGGCGACATCGGTCAGCGTCGGCGCGTCGGTATCCGCCTTCCAGACCAGCGAAGCGGTCATGAAGACGGCGTCGTTCTCGATATAAAGGCGAGCCGACGGTTCGATGTCCTTCAGATCGTCGCGGGTCGGAACTCCGATACCGAGGACCTTTTCGACATAAAGCTCCTCCTCGCGGCTCGGCTCGATCATGTCGATCCAGACGATATCCTGGGGAACGGATGCCGTCTGCGAGAGATCGCGGATCTCGACCGATCTGCAATTAGAACAATAAGCGGTGATCACCGGCAGCGTCTCCGATGCTCACGCCACTTCGTGGTCATCATCTTCATTGCAAGCCTTTCCATCCGTCCGCCATCGCGGCAATGCGAGGGTGGCTCGTTCCAGGTCCAAACGGAAGCGGATCAAGAAAGTTCATACAACTCCGGCTGCATCCGGCCTTGAAGCCAGCATGCCCATTGTGCTCAACCGCATCGCAGTACCCATCCTTCGACCTTGCAGGCGGGCCGGACCTTCGAAACGAAGACGGCCGTCATGAGCATCTGCAGCAACGCCATCATGGCGCCGCGGCATATGAAGCAAAGCCGTGAAATAATCAAGACATCTTCCGTGAAGTGCGCCTTTTCACCACGTTTCCCGCACAATTCGGAGTGATCGCAACGGTGATTCGGCGGTTCAGCGCTTTGCTGTCATCCGCGCCCTGGCCCGGAAGTCGTGCCCATAGCCGGAGACGTCATTCGAAGACGATCGCCGGCGCCGGCCGCTGGGGTTGGCCGCCGAGCTGCTGCCACACCTTGGCGGCGATGCCGCGATAGATGCCGGCGACGACGCCGTTCGGATCGGAGGCGACCAGCGGCGTGCCGGCGTCGGAGGTTTCGCGGATGTTCATCGTCAGCGGCACCTCGCCGAGGAAGGGCACGCCGATGCGCTCAGCCTCCTTGCGGGCGCCGCCGTGGCCGAAGATGTCGTAGCGGGTGCCGGTGTCGGGCGCGATGAAATAGCTCATGTTTTCGACGATGCCGAGCACCGGCACCTCGACCTTGCGGAACATGTTGAGGCCCTTGCGGGCATCGATCAGGGCGAGATCCTGAGGCGTGGAAACGATGACGGCGCCGGCAAGCGGCACCTGCTGGGCCATCGTCAATTGCGCATCGCCGGTGCCGGGCGGCATGTCGACGACGAGGACGTCGAGCTCGCCCCATGCCACTTCGCGCAGCATCTGCATCAGGGCCGACTGGACCATCGGCCCGCGCCAGATCATCGCCGTCTCCTCGTCGACGAGGAAACCCATCGACATGACCTTGAGGCCGTAATTCTCCATCGGGTTGATGATGCGGCCATCGATCTGCGTCGGGCGGCCGGAGATCTTCAAGAGCCGCGGCATGGAGGGGCCGTAGATATCGGCATCGAGAATGCCGACCCGGAGACCATTGGCGAGCAGGCCGAGCGCCAGGTTGACGGCGGTGGTCGACTTGCCGACCCCGCCCTTGCCGGAGGCGACGGCAATAATGGCGCCGATGCCGGGGACGCCGATCTTGCCGGCGCGGGGCGGCGGCTGCTGCGGCGCATGCGCGTGGTGCCCGTGATCGTGGCCCCCATGATCATGACCGGCGTGACCGTGAGGCGGATTCGGCACGGGCCGGGCGGCGGGCGCGGCGGACGCCGCCTTTCTGTCCGCGGTCAGCGTGACGAGCGCACCTTTGACACCCGGCATCTCCTTGATGACGCGCTCGGCGGCAAGCCGCATCGGCTCCAGCTCCTTGGCGCGCTCGGCCGGAACAGTGATGGAGAAATAGACCTTGCCGTCGGAAATGAAGACATCGGAGACCATGCCGAGCGCGACGATGTCGTGTTCGAGATCCGGTCCGCGCACGGTCTTCAGCGTTTCGAGAACCTGTTCCTTCGTGACGTCGGTCATTCCACCCTCATTGCTTCTTCTCGCAGACTACGGCGCCGCGCGTCTTTCATTGCGCACACATGATTTTAGTCCTAGCCGATTCCGACCAAGGCATGAAATCATGCGGTAGAGATAGTGGAGCCGCCCGCCTTCGCCAAACAAAATCATCGGGAGGAAAATCAATTCGCGGGCTTCGAAAAACGCCGGCGGGGACCCCGCGAATCCGTTGCGGCCATCAAGTCCGCCGGGCTTTTCGCCCTGATGGCCGCAACGGTCTCTCTCCCCGAGAACCGGCGCAATGCGGGGCGAACTAGCGCAAGCCGAAAAAAAGGCCAGAGAAAAGTGATCAGGAAGAGGAATTCGTGAACAGCTGCGAACGAAGCGGTGCCGAAAGGCAACAACCGCCTCCGACGCCGAACGCCGGGAGAGAAGCGGCGTCGGCGTCGGACAGCGGTGTGTCGGCCGCGCCATTTCCTGGCGCTGGTCATCAAAGTCCCCTCTGGACCTCTGGCAACAAAGATGCAGAAAGCGTGCCAGATGAAAAAAATCGGAAAAGCGCGGAGAAGTGCCGGGGCAGCATCCCGGTTTTGCCTAAGCACTGAGCGGCCGGCCACAGCGCGCCGCCATCTTTGCAACTTATTTGATCAGGCCGATCCGCAGCGCCTTGGCGACCGCCTGGGTGCGGTTGACCGTGTCGAGCTTCTTGGTGGCGCGGTTGAGGTAATGATTGACCGTATGTTCGGACAGCGCCAGGATTTCGGCGATTTCGGCGCTGGTCTTGCCGGCCGCCGTCCAGTTGAGGCAGTCGATCTCGCGGTCGGTCAGCGAGTCCGTCATGCGCGCATCGAGGTTGCGGATTTCGGCAAGCCTGTCGAAGACATGGATGGCGATATAGCAAAGCTCGCGCATCTCGGCGGCGCTGAAGGGTTCACGATCGCCCGAGAAGGAGACGGCGCCGCGCAGGCCGGAGGCCTCATGGGTTGGGAAATAGGCGCCGCGCATCATCCTGAAACGCTCGAACAACCCCGTGACCAGGGCGGACTTGCCGTCGTCCCGCGACCAGGTCTCACGCGACATATCGTAAAAGAACGGCCGCGTCGATGTCCTCAACCGCCTCAGAACCGGGCTGTTCACCATCAAGCCCTCTTGGTCGTAAATCGCCAGAAGCTCGGCCGGCCAGCTGGTGATCACTGTGCTGGCTTGAAGATCCATAGAGGTGATCGGCGGCAGGTTGAGAACCATGAAGGCGCGGCTGCGATACGCTTCGGTCACGCGTTTCATGAACCGGAAGATATCGAACTGGGTCTTCAGCCCAGCTATTTCCTGAACATAGTCGTCTTCTTCAGTGGATACCTGTGACAAGGGTGCCATCACATTTCTTCATCTTCGACACAGCAATCGGGAAAATTCCATGCGAATTCTGCCGCCGCATGGTTGGATTGTATCGGGAAATTACAATCTTCGGTTTGAGGAAAATGTGCCATATGCTCAACATTGGGCACATGACCGCTGCATGATTGTAGATTTTCGCGCAGTAGCTGTCCAGATTCGCTAGGGCTCGATATCGCGCTCGTCATAAGCATGCTCCGCAAATCACGTCCAGCAATGGTACGGTAGATGCCTGTTCCGTCAGCGGCGCGGGCCGAGACGGACACGCATGCCTTCCATGATCTTTCTCGCCGCCCGCTGAACGGGAACGGCCCACTGGTGCAGAAGTTCCATCGACAGCCGATAGGCCGGGCCGGTGACCGAAATGCCGCCGATGAAGGTTCGATCCTCCGACCAGATGGGTGCGGCGACACAGCGGATGCCGGCCTCGTGCTCCTCGCGGTCGAAAGCATAGCCCTGTTCGGCAATCTCGCGGACTTCGGCGGCAAGCGTCTCGGCCGAAGCATGGGTCGAGGCGGTAAAGCGGGTGAAGCTCAGGCCGGCGAGGAGATCGACAAGAGTTTCGGGCGGAAGCAGCGAAAGAGCGGCCTTGCCGACGCCGGTGCAGTAGCAGGGCGACGCATTGCCGATCTGTGAATACATGCGCACCGGCTGACGGCCTTCGACCTTGTCGAGATAGATGATCGACTGTCCCCGGAGAACGCCGAGATGCACCGTCTCGCCGGTCGCCTGCTGGAGTTCGCTCAGGTGCGGCTCGGCAACCAGGCGGAATTCGTTGCGCGCCCAGCTGCGCGCGGCAAAATCGAGCAGGCGCAGGCCCGGCGCATAACGGCCGTCGCCATCGAACTCAAGCAACCCCTCCTCCACCAGGTGGCTGAGCTGGCGATGCAGCGTGCCGCGCGGCTGGCCGGCGAGCGCCAGGATATCGGTGAAGCGCAATGGCGCATCCGCGTGGGTGACGAGATCGAGGAGAACCATCAATTTGCCGAGGGTGCCGGTCTCGCGCGCTTGGGCCATGCCGTCGCTCGAAGTCATTGTCTATGTGCCATTGAATCGGTCCGCCCTTGCAAGCATGCGCCCTTGACAGAAAGGCCAGCATAATCCGATAATTCCACATAGTCAAATTAAGTTCCAAATAATGGAACACCAGAGACCGGAGGAGACGGTGAGCGCGGTGGCAGCACAATTTCCCGAGTTCAAGGATCGCGTCGTGCTCGTGACCGGCGGCGGATCCGGCATCGGCGCGGCGATCGTCGAAGGTTTCGCACGTCAAGGCGCCAAGGTCGCCTTCATCGACATTGCCGAGACGACCGGCACGGAACTCGCGGAAAGACTGTCGCGGGAAACGGCGCATCCGGTGCTCTTCTACCATGCCGATCTGCGCGACATCGAGGCGATCCGGCGCACGGTCGATGCCGTCGTTCAGACATCCGGGCCGATCCGCGTGCTCGTCAACAATGCCGCCTGGGATGACCGCCACGAATTCGACGCTGTGACCGAGGCCTACTGGGACAACAATCAGGCGGTCAATCTGCGGCACGTGTTCTTCACCTCGCAGGCGGTGGCGCCGTCGATGCGGTCGGCCGGCGGCGGCGCGATCGTCAATATGTCGTCGATCGCCTTCAAGCTGAACATGGGCGGATTTCCCGCCTATGCGGCAGCGAAAGCGGCAGTTGTCGGACTGACGAAGAGCATGGCCGGCCGGCTCGGGCCGGAAAATATCCGGGTAAACTGCATCCTGCCCGGTATGATCGTCACCGAGCGGCAGATGCAGCTCTGGCTCACCGAGGAAAGCATCGCACGCTCGGTCGAGCAGCAATGCCTGAAATTCCCGCTCAAGGCGGAAGCCATCGTCGGTCCCTGCCTGTTTCTTGCATCCGACTGCGCGGCGGCGATGACCGCCCAGTCCCTGATCGTCGACGGAGGCGTTTTGTAATGGCTAATCCCGCTTATGTCGCGGTGGACTGGGGCACCAGCAGTTTCCGGCTCTGGCTGATCGGCAGGGACGGCGGCATCCTTGCCGAACGCCGCAGCGGCGAAGGCATGACGAGCGCGGCAAAGACCGGCTTTTCCCAGGTGCTATCAGCACATCTTGCCGCCATCGAAGCGCCGGAAAGCCTGCCTGTCATCGTCTGCGGCATGGCCGGCGCAAGGCAGGGCTGGGTCGAAGCCGGCTATATCGACGTGCCGGCGCCGCTCGCCTCGATCCTCACCGCGGCGGTCCGCGTGCCGGGTGAAAGCCGCGACATCCGCATCCTGCCGGGCCTTGCCCAGCGCGATGTGGCGAGGCCCGACGTCATGCGCGGCGAGGAAACCCAGCTCCTCGGCGCGCTCGGTCGCGCGAATTCGGCGGCGCAGGCAGTCTGCATGCCCGGCACGCATTCGAAATGGGTGCATGTCGTGGACGGCAAGGTCACCGGCTTTTCGACCTTCATGACCGGCGAACTTTTCGACGCGATCAGCAAAAACACGATCCTGTCGCATGCCGTGTCAGGTGCCGAACAACAGCCGGCGGATGCGGCTGCCTTCGAGGCGGCCGTATCGGCGGCCTTTGCGCATCCCGCACTTGCCTCCAATCTGCTGTTTACCGCTCGTTCCGGCCAGCTGCTGCACGGGATCTCCGCCGCGGCCGCGCAGGCCCGGCTTTCCGGCACGCTGATCGGCCTCGAAATTGCCGGCGCGCTGCAAGATGCCGCCAACGGCACTGGCATCACCCTCGTCGCCACCGGACGCCTGCAGGCGCTCTACGAGCAGGCCTTCAACACCCTCTCCCTTGCCTTCACCGCCATCGACGCCGATGCGGCCGTGCGCCGCGGCCTATCGGCAGCCGCCGAAGCCATCTGGCCGAATTGAGAAAGCTGACACGATGAACCGTATCCCCTTCCCCGACATGAAGCGTCCGCTGATCGCCATCCTGCGCGGCATCCGGCCCGACGAGACCGAGAGCGTCGTCGGCGCCCTGATCGAAAACGGCCTGACGGCGATCGAGATTCCGCTCAACTCGCCGGAGCCGTTCGAATCCATCGAGATCGCCGCGAAGATGGCGCCGGCCGAGGTGCTGATCGGCGCCGGCACGGTACTGACGGTCGAGGCGGTCGACAGCCTGAATGCGGCCGGCGGCACGCTGCTCGTCACACCCAATGTCGAGCCCGAGGTGATCATCCGGGCGCGCGACTATGGTATGGTGACGATGCCCGGCGTCTTTACGCCGACGGAGGCCTTAGCGGCAGCGCGCGCCGGCGCCACCGGTCTCAAATTCTTCCCGGCGAGCGTGCTTGGCCCCTCCGGCATCACGGCGATCCGGGCGATCCTGCCGCCGGAACTGACGATTGCCGCCGTCGGCGGCGTGTCGGACAAGAATTTCGCCGATTACACCAAGGCCGGCATCTCAGCCTTCGGCCTCGGCACCAGCCTCTATAAGCCCGGAATGACTGCGGCAGAGGTTGCCGAGCGCGCCAAGGCGACCATTTACGCCTATGATGCAGCCATGGGAGCGTGAACGCATGACCGACATTTACGAGTTCGAAGGCAAGACCCTTTGCAACACCAATTCCGTTCTCGGCGAAGGACCGGCCTATGATCCGGACAGCAATACGGTCTGGTGGTTCAACATCCTCGGCAAGGAGCTGCACGAGCTCAGACTCGCAACAGGGGAGAAAAAGGTCCATCCGCTGCCCGTAATGGCAAGCGTGCTGGCCCGCATCGACGCCGAACGGCAGCTGATTGCGACGGAGCAAGGGCTTTTCGTGCGCGACGTGGCGAGCGGCAACCTCACCTTCTATGCCGCGCTCGAAAACGACAGGCCGGAGAATCGCTCGAACGACGGCCGCACCCATCCGTCGGGGGCACTCTGGATCGGCACGATGAGCAAGCGGGCGGAGAACCAGGCCGGCGCCATCTATCATGTCGCCGGCGGCAAGGTGACAAAGATCTTCAACGGCATCAGCATTCCGAATTCGATCTGCTTTTCCCCGGACGGCACGATCGGCTACTACACGGATTCCCGCATCAACCGGCTGATGCGCGTCATGGTCGATCCGCAGACCGGCCTGCCCTCGGGCGAGCCGATCGTGCTCGTCGACAGCATGAACGAACCCGGCGACATTGACGGCTCGGTGGTCGATGCCGACGGCTATATCTGGAATGCCCGCTGGGGCGCCGGCGTCGTCGATCGCTACAATCCCGATGGCTTGCGCATCTCGCGCTACAAGGTTCCCGCCGTCCAGCCTTCCTGCCCTGCCTTCATCGGCGCCAATGCCGACCGGCTGGCGGTAACGACGGCCTGGGAAGGGCTTGACGAGGATGCCCGTTCGGCTCAGCCGAGTGCCGGCGCGCTTCTGGAACTCGGCATCGAAGTCAAGGGCGTGTTCGATCCCGTCTATGTGCTCTGATTGCGGCGTCGGCCAGCCGCATTCAAGGCGCTCCCAAGCGGGGGCGCCTTTTTTCCTCTCGGCCCCGTTCGCTAATAAAAGTTCCGTGATAATCGAGAAATTTTCCGTGTTTTCAACCGGAACCAATCGGCGCACCACTCATTTTCCCTTCGAACCGGCGCGGCAAGGATGATGCATTGCCGAGTCAGCGATCACTCTAGGGAAATGAAAGTAGGTTCGAAATGACACGCAAACTTTTGACGACCGTTGCCGCTGGCGCGCTGTTTGCCACGGCTTTCGCACCGGCGGCATTCTCGCAGACGGCGCCGCAGCCTGCCGATCCCGCCGCCACCAATCAGGCAGCGCCGGCCGACCCGGCTGCCCCCAAGCCGGTCACCCCTGATGTCACCAAGCCCGCAGGCGACGCTGCACAGGCTCCGGCTGCAAAACCGACCACGGATGTAGCTCAAGGTACCTATCTGACGGAGCAGGCTCCGGACCAGATCAGCGCCAACACCTATATCGGCCAGTCGGTCTACAACGGCAACAATGAAAGCATCGGCAGCATCAACGACCTTATCCTCAAGAAGGACGGCGGAATCGTTGCCGCAATCGTCGGCGTCGGCGGCTTCCTCGGCATCGGCGAAAAGGATGTCGCCGTTCCGATAGACAAGATCACGGTTGCCCAGAACACCCAGGACGGCAGTCTCAAGCTGACAACAAGCGAAACGGCCGAATCGTTGAAGGCTGCGCCCGAGTTCAAGACACTGGCAATGCAGTCTGCAGAAAAGGCCCCGGCCGCAACCGGTACCGATACGACGGCAACCGGCTCGACCACGCCTAAGTAAACCGCGCGCGGTAGTATAGCGTAGGCGATGGCGCTCCTAGGGGCGCCATCGCTTTTTCTGATTGCATGTTTCACGCAATTCACCACGCAAAACCGCTGCGCACTTTTGCCTGACGCGATCCCGGGGGCAAAACCGCTGCGCACTTTTGCTGGGATTGGCTTGTTTGTTCCACGCAATCCCGGACGCAAAACCGCTGCGCACTTTTGCTGGGATTGGCTGTTTGCTTTACGCAATCCCGGACGCAAAACCGCTGCGCACTTTTGCTGGGATCGCTTATGCGCTGACGCGCTCGGCGGGCGCCATATCGTAATAGTTCTCGTGCAGGAAGCGCAGCGTGGCGATGCCATCGGCCGGACGGCCGAAATGGTAGCCCTGGCCCATGCCGCAGCCGAGTGTGCGCAGCTTCGCCGCTTCGGCATAATCCTCAATGCCTTCGGCCACGACTTCAAGCTCCAAGCCTTCGCACATGGAAAGGATCGCCTTGATGATGTGTTCGGAGGCGCGGTCGGAATTGATGCGCGAGACGAAGGCGCGGTCAATCTTGATCTTGTCGAAGATGAAGTCGCGCAGACGCCCGAGACTCGACTGGCCGGTGCCGAAGTCGTCGAGCGAGATGCGCACGCCGGCGGCGCGCAGATCGGCGATGATGCGATGGGCAGTATCGGCCGAACCCATCACCGCCGTCTCGGTGATCTCCAGTTCCAGGCGGTGCGGATCGAAGCCGACGCGACCGAGGATCGACAGGATGCTGCCGCTCGTGCCGGGATCCATCAGCTGCGCCGAAGAGAGGTTGAAGGACAGGAAGAGTTCGCGCGGCCAGGACAGGGCTGCTTCGGCGGCCTTGCGAAGCAGGGCCTCCGACAGCGCATCGATGAAGCCGCGCTCCTCGGCGAGCGGTACGAAGACGCCGGGGGACACGAAACCGAGATCGGGATCGTTCCAGCGGGCAAGCGCCTCGAAGCCGACGACCTGATTGTTGGCAAGCGAGACGATCGGCTGGAAATGAACGTCGATCGCGTCGGAGATGATGGCATTTCTGAGCGCCTGCTCCAGCTGTGTCGCGCGCTTCATCTCTTGGGCGATTTCACGCGAATAGACGGTGATCTGGCCGCGGCCGCGGCGCTTGGAACGATAGAGGGCGGTTTCGGCGCTCTTCAACAGTTCTTCGCAGTCCTCTCCGGCGAAGGGATAGATGGCGAAGCCGAAGGAGGCAGACAGACGCACATTGCGGTCGCCGAGGTCATAGGGCGCCGACAACACCTCGCGGATCATCTGGCCGAATTTCTCGGCGCTTGCCCGCTCGAAAATCAACGGCAGCACGAAGGCGAACTCGTCGCCGTCGTGACGGGTGACCAGCGCTCCGTCCGGAATGCAAGCCCGGAGCCGGTGGGCGACCTGGCAAAGGATCTCGTCGCCGGCCGAGGAGCCAAAGAGATCGTTGATCGGCTTGAAGCTGTCGAGATTGGCGATACCGATGGTGAAGGGCGCGGGATCGCCGGCGCGCTCGGCGGAGATTTGCAGCACCTTGTCGCGCATGCGATTGCGGTTTCCCAACCCGGTCAGCGGATCGGTATAAGCCATCGCCTGAAGCTCATTGTGACTCACGGTCAAGGAAGCTGTTTCCGCCGATTTCATCATCCAAACCCGAGCTTCCCTCCGCAGCCGGGGAGAGAATGACCGGCATTTCTTAACAATTCGCTAGTAATCAGCCGCCTTGACGAGCTGATCTACCCCAGATTTGGGGAGGTTGCGGTTTATGGGAGACGTCGACCGGACTTGCGTCTCATCCGCTCGCTCGAATCGGCGCAGCCCCTTCCGTCAGGTATTTCTGAAATATCGTCTCCAGCATGTCGGGACTGACAGGCTTCATGATGACGTCGTCCATGCCCGATTTGGCGCATTCGGCGCGATCGCGCTCGAAGGCCTGAGTCAGCACGCCGATGATCGGGGTGCGGGCTGCGCCGCCGGCTTCCTCCATCTGGCGAATCAGGCGCGCCGCCTCGAAACCGTTGAAGCCCGGCAACGAAATGTCCATCAGCACCACCCCGGGCCGGTGTTCGGCCCAGAGGCGCACGACCTCGTCGCCGGTCGCCGCGATCATATGACGATAGCCGAGGCCCTCGAGGATCTGTGAAAACACGATCTGGTTGATATCGTTGTCCTCGGCGACAAGAACCTGCAGGCCGACCGTATCGTCGGAAATGCTGATTTCCCAATCCGTATCCGCACCGCCGCCGCTGTTGCGGCTGTTGCGGTTGAAATGGCGGGCGATCTGGAAGGTAAGTTCGTTGGCGATCTGGAACCCGTCCATGACGAGCGCCGGAATTCCATATTGTTCGGCAAGCTCGAGGCAGCGCATGCCCATCTGATTGTCGATGATCAGCAGATCGAGCGAAATGCCGGAGGAGGTGGCGATTTCCAGGAACCGCTCTTCTTCATCCTCGCCGCGCACCGAGCAGGATTCGAAACCATATTTCGTCAGCGTCCGCAGAGCGGCGGTCTCGGCAGCGAGGTCGGCGGTGACGACGAGGATCTTGCGGCCGGAGAAATTCTCCGGAACGATCGCCTCCATCGCTGCCGGCTCGCGGCGCTCCACCGCGCTCGGCACTGGCACATAGGCGCGGCGATAACTCTGGTTGGCGGAGGCGGTGATCGCCGAGGCGCGGTCGAACTCCTCGAGATCGGCGCCGTCGCGCGGCAGGTCCTGCATGGTCGACACCAGGAAATAGCGGCCGGGCTTGCCGATGCGGTGCTTGCGGCTGACGATGTCGCGCTCGATGCCGTCGCGGGAAATCTGCCGCTGGCGGGAGATCGACATCTCGCCGGTTTCCAGCACGTGACGATCGCTTTCCTCGAAGCGCTTGGCGATCTCGGGTGAGAAGAGGTCGCCGCTCTTGCGCCCGAGCACCTCGTCGGCGCTCCTTTGGTATTTCTCGCAAAAGGCGAGGTTCACCGCGACATAGGTGAGGTTGCGATCCTTGACGAAAAGCGGGAACGGCAGGTTATCGAGAATGTCTTCGGTGAGCTGCACCCGCTCCAGGTCCGAGCGCCACTGCTCCTCGCGCTTCTTGTCCTCGGAGATGTCGGAAACGACGGTGACGCCGTAACCGCCCGGCAGCCTGCGCTTGACGAAGCGGACCCAGCTGTCGGCGCCATGTCGCTCGACGGATTCGAAGCGCTCGCGCCAATGCGAGGCGATCTTCTGCGACAGCCAGTCCTCGCGACTGAGCGAGCCGCTCTGCTTGATATCATATTGCTGGCGAACGCCGGTATCGTAGATCGCGCCCAGGAAATCGCGCAGTCGGATTCCGGGCTTCAGCATCTCGGACGGCAAGGGGAAGAATTCGAGAATCTGGCGGCTTGCGAAGATCAGATGATCGTTCTTGTCGTAGATGATGAACGCTGCCGAAAGGCTGTCGCACACCGCATCGAAGAGCGCCGTCTGCAGATCGGCCCCGGCGAGCGTCCCGTCGGTCTCTGATGATGTGTCCGCCTTTTCGAAGCCGGCACTCATTCCATTTCGTCCCACATCTGTTCGATTTCGCGGCTTCCGGAGGTGTGTGATTAGAAATGCCATTTTTCTGTTAAAACCGGCTTAACACTACCGATCCCCGAATTCGGGGGAGCCGCGGATCACAGTTTCGCCAAGCGATCCGAGACCCCTTCCCTCCAGCCCGCGAATCCCCGAAAATAGCCCATGGCCATCAGACAGCTTTCCGAAACGCTCATCAACCAGATCGCCGCCGGCGAAGTCATCGAACGGCCGGCGAGCGCTGCCAAGGAATTGATCGAGAACGCGCTCGATGCGGGGGCGACGCGCATTGAGATCGCCACGGCAGGCGGCGGCAAGGCGCTGCTGCGGGTCAGCGACAACGGCTTCGGCATGGACGCCGCCGATCTGGAACTGGCAATCAGGCGCCATTGCACCTCGAAGATCTCCGAGACGCTCGAGGATATCAGAACGCTCGGTTTCCGCGGCGAGGCGCTGCCGTCGATCGGGTCCGTGGCGAGGCTCAGCATCGCAAGCCGCAAGCGCGACAGTGCCGGCGGCCACGAGATCGCCGTTGCCGGCGGCAAGGTCTTGCATCTCAGGCCCGCCGCCGCCAATCCCGGCACGATCGTCGAAGTCCGCGACCTGTTCTTCGCCACGCCTGCCCGGCTCAAATTCCTGAAGACAGAAAAGGCTGAAGCCGGCGCCATTACCGAGATCGTCAAACGCATGGCGATCGCCTTTCCCGCCGTGCGCTTCGTGCTGTCCGGCTCGGACCGCGCAACGCTGGAATTTCCGGCGACGGGCGACGATCATCTGGCGCGCATGGCGCAGGTGCTCGGCAAGGACTTCAGCGACAACGCCATTGCGCTCGACGCCGAGCGCGAGGAGATCGCGCTGACCGGCTTTGCCGGCGTGCCGACCTTCAATCGCGGTAACTCCGCGCATCAATATGCCTTCGTCAACGGCCGGCCGGTGCAGGACAAGCTGATCCTCTCGGCGATCCGCGGCGCCTATGCCGAGACGATCCCGTCCGGGCGTTATCCGGTGGCGGTGCTGTCGATCGCTCTCGATCCGGCCCTCGTCGACGTCAACGTGCATCCGGCCAAATCCGACGTGCGCTTCCGCGACCCGGGCCTGGTGCGTGGCCTGATCGTCGGCGCCATTCGCGAGGCGCTCGCGCGCGACGGCAGCCGGGCGGCAACGACTGGCGCAAGCGATATGCTGCGCGCCTTCCGCCCCGGTTTCCAGCCCTATGGGCAGCAGCCACAGGCGCCATGGTCGGCAGAGACCTCCCCTTCCCGCCCCTACCAGCCGGCACCGGCTTTTTCCGAACGGCCGCAGGCATCCTTCGACGGCCTGTCGATGCCGACCGCGCGGGCCGAGCCGCAATTTTTTCCGGACCCCGTGTCTCCCGGCCTGGCCTCTCCTAGCCCGGCCGCGCCCGAAACCGTTGGGCGTTATCCGCTCGGCGCGGCACGGGCGCAGATCCACGCCAACTATATCGTCGCCCAGACCGAGGACGGGCTCGTCATCGTCGACCAGCATGCGGCGCATGAGCGGCTGGTGTTCGAGGCGATGCGCAAGGCGCTGCATTCGAAGCGGCTGGCCTCGCAGGTGCTGCTCATCCCCGAGATCGTCGACATTCCGGAAGAGGATTGCGACCGGCTGATGCTGCATGCGGCAGAGTTTGCCGAACTCGGTCTGGCGATCGAGCGTTTCGGTCCCGGTGCGATCGCGGTGCGCGAAACACCGGCCATGCTCGGCGAGGTCGACGCCCATGGCCTGATCCGCCAGCTTGCCGACGAGATCGCCGAATGGGATACGGCATCGGGCCTGTCGGCCAAGCTCGAATATGTGGCGGCGACCATGGCCTGCCATGGATCGGTTCGCTCCGGCCGGCGGCTGCGGCCGGAGGAAATGAACGCGCTACTGAGGGAAATGGAAGTGACGCCCGGCTCCGGCCAGTGCAATCACGGCCGGCCGACCTATATCGAATTGAAGCTCAGCGATATCGAACGGCTATTCGGCAGAAGCTGAAAAAGCTGGCAAAGCCGCCTTTGCGGGAGTATGGCAAACGGATGACAGACTGTAGGGAACGGAGCGCATGAATTTGTTCGAAGGGCACGGAAACCGCGAGGCGAAGATCCGCTATCTCGACGGCGATTTCCAGATTCTCTCGCCCGGCTCCTATGTGGTCTGCGCGATGACCGGAAAAAACATCCCGCTCGACGAGCTGCGCTACTGGAGCGTCGCCCGGCAGGAGCCCTATGCCGACGTTATATCTGCAATCGAAGCCGACAAACGCGCCGGCGTGCTGCCGAACCAGCGGCGCTAGGGAGACGTGTGCCGATGGGTGGTCGGCGCAGGCATCTGACCGAGGGAATCGGCGATCAATTGCATCCCGAGCCCGGGGGCTGCGATTTCGCCAATCGAGCGGTCAGATGTCAGGCCCGCCCGGCGAAGGACGAGCCGTTTGCTTGACCGGATGCCCGCAAGGCATCGACTACGGCGTATGCGCTCTCAACAAATCGCATAGAGAAGCAGCTACTTGAATTTCGCCATGTTCTCAGCCGTCACGAGCGCCGCGCCGGAGTCAATTAATGATTCAACTTTCTCGCCGCGAATAGACTTTACCAGCGCATCCACGCCGAGTTCCGCCATCTTGGTGGGAAACTGCGCCACTGATGCATCCTCGATTCCATTCTTCAGCGCTTCCTCTTCGCCGCAGCAGAAGTCGAAACCGACCAGCACAATCTTGTCACTGGCAATGCCGGCGTTCTTGATTGCGCGTGCCGCGCCAGCAGCGGGGGGGCCGCAAGCGGCATAAATGGCCTTGAGGTCCGGGTTTTTCGTCAACAGATCCTCGGCGACACTGATCCCGAGTTCCTCGGTGCAGTTGGTTGCACCTTTCCCGACGATCTTGACGTCAACGCCCTTCAGTCCTTCGAGCATACCCTTCACACGGTCATCGAGCGCCGGCACACCGGGCACGCCCTCGAGTATCCCGAGCGTATCGCCGTCATGGAGCACGGTTTTGAGGTATTCCCCCGCGATTTTGCCTGCGGCGAGGTTGTCGGTGGTGGCAAGCGCTGTCCTGCCGTTCCAATCCGGAATGTTGTTGTCCATCAGCACGACTTTGATACCGGCCGCTACCGCCTTGTCCAGGGCCGTCGACACGGTGGGATCGACGGGCGTGAGGGCGATGCCCTGCACCCCTCGTGTCACCATCGACTCAATCTGCGCGATCTGGCCTTCGATGTCGGTTGCGGACGTACCCTGGCCGTAGATGATCTCGACGCCCGGATTTCTCTTGGCGTAATCTTTCGCTGCGTCTTCCATTGTTGCGAAGAACGGTACAGGGAACTTGGTTATAAACCCGAGCTTCACTGGCTCCTCCGCCAGGGACGGGAATACAGAGACGACCAGGAGCGCAACAGCTCCCAGCAGGGATTGCGGTTTCATGATTACACCTCCCGTGTTTCGACCGCCCTCTTCTAGAGCGCGATCTCGTTTTCCGCTGCCCCAACCAAGCAGCGATCCCCTTAAGCCTCCGCACCGACGATCATCGCAACAACGTCCTGCTTGTTCGCCTCTGTGGGCTTCACTTCACCCACCTTGCGACCCTGCCGGAGGACAACCGCCCGATCGGCGATCTCAATGACATGCTCCATGTTATGGGTGATGATGATCACGGCATTGCCGTCGGCTTTGAGCTGATTGATAATGTCAAGAACCTGGCGAGACTCGCGAAGGCCGAGCGCCGCGGTGGGTTCGTCAAGGATCACCAGTTTGCGCGCAAAAACAATGGCGCGTGCGACCGCGATCGCCTGTCGCTGTCCCCCAGACATCAGTGCGACCGGTGCGTCGAATTTCGGCAGCTTAACCTTCAGGCGATCGATGACGTTCGCTGCTTCCCGCTTCATTTCGCCCGTGCTGAGAAAGCGGAGCGGACGCGGCAACCAGGAGGGGAAAGAGATCTCCCGACCGCAGTAGAAATTCTGCACGGGGGTCAGGTTGTCGAAAAGCGCCAGATCCTGATAGACGGTTTCAATCCCGGCGCGGCGGGCGGCCGCAGTTGAATGAAGCGATACCGGAGCACCATCTATAAGGATCTCTCCTTCGTCGAGACTATGGAGCCCGCTGATGCATTTGACGAGTGTCGACTTGCCGGCGCCGTTGTCACCCAGGAGAGCCGTTACCTCACCTGAATAAGCATCGAAACTTACATTCTTCAGGGCATGGATTGCGCCAAAGCGCTTTTGGGCATTTCGAACCGAAAGTGCCGGTGTGGTGGATGCCGGGTTCATTGCACTGCCGCCGATTGAAGCACGCGTGCGCGCGACTCGAGATGGTTACGAAGCACGTCAGCTTCGACGGCGATGACGATGACGAACCCAATCGCGATCATCTGAAAGAACACGTCGACGCCGAGAAGGTTAAGCGCATTGCGGATGACGCCGATCAACACGGCGCCCATTAGGGCGTGGCCAAGGTGGCCTCGTCCGCCAAGGAAGCTGGCGCCACCGATGATCACAGCAGCAATCGTGTCAAGTTCCAGGAGATTGCCGTAGATCGGCGAGGCGGCACCGGTCCGCCCGGCAAGCAGCACCGCGCCGGCGCCGGCAAGAAAACCAGAAACGATGTAGGTCGAGAGCAGAACGCCTCTTACCGGGATGCCCATGCTTGTCGCGGCGTTCGGCGAGCCGCCGACGGCATAGATCCATCGGCCGCAGACCATCGACTTCGTCAGGATCAGAAAAACGATCCCGAACATCCCGATGACAAAAAAAGAATTGGGCACGCCAAGCGTCGTCCCGCCGCCGATGGCGGTAACTGCATCCGGCATCCCACGTATGGTCGTGTGACCCGGAGCCAATTCGAGGGCCAGACCGCGGCAGATGCTCAAAGTCGCAAGCGTGATGATAAAGGGATGTGGCAGTCGACCATAGACAAAGACCAGGCCGTTTATAGCGCCAACGGCAGCACCGGCAAGCAGCATGGCCATGATGACGATGAACGATGAGTCAACCTGCTGGTAGACAAGTCCGCCAATGACTGTCGCCAGTGCAAGGTTCGAGCCTACAGAGAGGTCGATGCCGCGCGTCAGGATGACAAGCTGTTGGCCCATTGCCACCACAGCGATCACTGCTGTCTGCGCGAGGATGTTCCCGAGGTTTACCGGTTTTAAAAAAGCCGGGGTGACAATACTGACCACGGCGATAAGCATAATGAGGATTAACAGTGGACCCAGGCTCAACAGCTTCAGTCCCAGTGCGATGCCAGATTGTCTCGGATGGAAGGTTGCGTCCTGCGAACCACCAGGCCGGGACGAATTTTGAGGCAGCGTCCTGGAGTCTTCCAAATTCCCCGAGCCTCCCTGGTTTTTTATACATAAGAAACATATGATACACGTACGTCAACTTGTTTTTTATGGATATCTAGTCAGATCAGCAGTTGTGCCATGAGAACCGATACGACTTTCAAGCGGGCGTTCAACGATATGATCGACATTGTCCGCACGTTCGATCTTGGGGAGGAGTTACCCTCCGAAAATGCACTGCGCGCCCAGCTCGGCGTAAGCAGGACAACAGTGCGAAAGGTGCTGGCAGGAATGTCCGCACGTGGAATCATCGTATCTGAAGCGCACAGGCGGATCGTCCGTGAGCAACCGCTGCCGATAGAACGCTATCCACGCGAAGAGACCTTGGCGATTTCGGAACAGGTCGAAACAAGCTTCATGGACTGGATGTTGCGCGGTGATGCCTGCCCGGGCACAGAAATCAACGAGGCGGAACTAGCTCGTAGGTTCGGCGTCGCAACAACGATCGTCCGTGAGTTTCTCAATCGATTTCAGAAATATGGGCTGATCGAGAAACGCCCCAACGCAGGCTGGGTCTTCAAAGGGTTCACAGCGAGTTTCGCACTCGAACTGTTTGAGATCAGAGAAATGTTCGAAATGCGTTCGGCGCGGCTGTTCGCGGCCCTGCCCGACAGCTCGCCGGTCTGGAAGCAGCTCCACTCTACGCGGAGCGCACATTTGGAACTGCTCGCCGATATCGACTCCCGGTATCAGGATTTCTCGGAATTGGACAGCCGGTTTCACCGGCTGATTACGGCAGTTGCACCAAACCGATTCATTGAAAGCTTCCAAGACGTGATCGCCATGGTGTTTCACTATCACTATCAGTGGAACAAGCGTGATGAACGGGCGCGGAACGAGGTCGCCATCAGGGAACATCTTGCGCTCATCGAAGCCCTCGAAAGCCGCAATATCGCGTTGATCGATCACGCCTGTCGGTTGCATCTGACGTCTGCTCGCGAAACTTTGCTTCATTCGATCGCATGATCGGGTTGCAGGCAGATTTAGGCGGGCCAGGTGGTTCACAGCAGCCAGTTACGGCCGCTCGGCCGTTCCTGGAGTTACTTTAGCCCCAGCCTTCAATTCCCTGAGGCGCCGATCACGGCAGGCAATGATTGCCCGGTCGATGATCAGACCCGGGGCGAGATGATCCTCGAAGACCATGTCGACCTCGATCACCTTGGCCTTCTGCGCCAATTGCTCCGCCTTGCCGTGATGACCGGAGAGGCGAACGAAATCCTTTGAGGTGGTGACGATCAGGAGGTCCTGGCGTTCGGCCGTCGTCAGGATATCGTCGATCTCCTCCTCGGTCAGGTGTTCGTGGTCGCCGAAGGTCTTGGCGACCGTGATCTCGGCGCCGCGCGATTCGACGGTGCGGAAGAATTTGGCGGGATCGGCGATACCGGCGAAGGCAAGCACCTTGATGCCGGCAAGCCTGTTGTCGCCGCGTACCTTCAGCGATGCGGTGAAATAGGGCTTTGCCGCGCGTGCCGCCATGCGGACGATGCCATCGGCAGCATTACCGCCGCCTACCTTCAGCAGTGCCGTCGCCGAACTCAGCTGCTGGCGGATCGGCGCGCGGACCGGGCCGGCCGGCACGATATGGCCGTTGCCAAGGCCGCGCGTCGCGTCGATGACGAGCAGCGCATAGTCGATCGCCAGCCGGGCGCTCTGAAACCCGTCATCCATGATGATGAGGTCGGCGCCTTCCGCGACCAAGCGCCGAGCGCCGTCGACACGCCGGCGGGAAATCACCGTTAGCGCCTCCTGGGCGAGCAAAAGCGGTTCATCGCCGACGGCGACCGCCCGGTGATGATGGGGATCGACCACCGTCGTCACGTCGAGCGAGCCGCCGTAACCTCTGCTGAGAAAGCCGGGCTTCAGGCCTTTCGCCTTGGCGGCGCGGGCGAGCGTCAGCGCCGTCGGCGTCTTGCCGGCGCCGCCGACGGTGAAATTGCCGACACAGATGACGGGAACGGAAACCGAAGCGCGGCGCGCATGGGCCATGCGATGGCCGGCGATACGGCCGTAGAGAAAGGACAGCGGCGCCAGCAGCCAGGCGCGCCAATCGGCTTTCCTCCACCAGAACGGCGGCGCTTCTGAAATCATTTTGCCGTCCCGCTCCCCGCCCGGCCAGAGAATTCGTTTTCCCGGCGGGATTGAGAGGTTAAAATCGATGAAAATGCAAGCCTTTACGATCAGGCCGGCTGCAGATCGGGCAGCAACGTCTCAAGGGCGGTGATATCGTCGAGCACATGATCGGCCGCCGCGGCAAGTGAATCGCGCGAGCCGGTTCCCGTCAACACGGCGATCCTAAGTCCCGTGCCGGCATTCAAGCCCATGTGCAGATCGTGGTTGTTGTCGCCGACCATGGCGACCTCGGATGGCAAAAGCCCGGTCGCAGCGCAGAAGCCGAGCACCATGCCCGGCTCCGGCTTGACGCCGAAGCCGCTGTCGTAGCCGGCGATATAATCGACATAGCGGGCGAAACCGAAGCGCTCCGCCGTCTGGCGGATGGAGCGCTCATTGTCGCTGGAGGCAACGCCGAGCTTGAAACCGCGCCGATGCAGCCTTGCGAAAAAGCCGGCAAGGTCGGTCACCGGCACGGAAAATTCAGCGGCGCCGGAAAAGAGGTCGTCGAGACGGATCGTCAATTCCCCGATATCGATCATCGATCCGGCGGCGACGAGCCCCTCGGCGATCTGCCTTGTATTGCCGGCGGCGAGCAGGCTGTCGGGAACGATATGGCCGCTCACCGGATCCATGCCGCAGGCAGACAGCAGCCGGTCGGCCAGAAGTGGGTCGCCCTCAGCGGCGATGCGGGCAAGCTCGCGATTGACCGGCAGCCAGCTCTCGTCATAGTCGAGCAGCGTGCCGTCCTTGTCGAAGAGGATGCCTTTGATATGCGCCGGGCCCGACATCGCGTCTCCTCAGACCTGGGCCGCGGCCTTGGGCAACAAACGCGCCTTGACCGTCAGCGGATTGATATAGGGTTCGAGCCCCTTCACCGTCGCCGATAGTGCGCCCCGCATCTCGTGCACGGTGGCGACGCCGGCCTCGATCATGGTACGGCGGGCTTCATCATTGGTCAGCAGGTAATGCACGCCCTTGGCCAGCATTTCGGTATCGCGCACCATGCGGGCGCTGCCGCTGCGGGCGAGCTTCTGATAGGCCTCGCGGAAATTCTGCACATTGCCGCCGGAGAGGATGGCGCAGCCGAGCATGGCAGGCTCCAACGGGTTCTGACCACCCTCGGCAAAGAGCGAGCGGCCAACGAAAGCGATTTCGGTCAGACGGAGATAAAGCCCCATTTCGCCGATCGTATCGCCAAGGAAAACATCGACATCGGCCGACAGGACATCGTCACGGGTGCGGCGGGCGACCTTCAGTCCCTGCTTGACCAGCGCCGCCTCGATCTCGTCGCTGCGCTCGGGATGGCGGGGCACGATGATCGTCAATTGACGATCGCGCTCCTTCAGGGCGCGATGGACGATGCCGGCGGCATTCTCCTCGCCGTCGAAGGTGGAGATCGCCGCCCAGGTCTTGCGATCTCCGATCTGCTTCCTGTAGCGGGAGAAGACAGCGCTGTCATAAGGCGGGGCGTCGGTATCGACCTTCAGATTGCCCGAGGTGATGACGGGAACGGCACCGAGATTGCGGAACCGCTCGGCATCGACATCGGATTGGGCAATGACGAGGGCGAGGTTTTCGAACAAGGCCTCCGCAATCGACGGGCGGCGGCGCCAGCGGGCAAAGGAGCGGTCCGACATGCGGGCATTGACCAGGATCTGCGGGATGCGGCGACGGCCGAGCTCCAGCACCGTCGCCGGCCAGATCTCGGATTCGGCGATAATGGCGCAATCGGGCTGCCAATAGTCGAGGAAGCGGCTGACGGATGGTTTCAGATCCAGCGGCACATATTGATGGATCGCCTCCTGGCCGAGGCGCTCGGCGGCGAGCCTGGCGGAGGTGATGGTGCCGGTGGTCAGGATGACATGGATCTCGCGGCGGCGGATTTCGCGGATCAGCGGAATGACGGCATTGGTTTCGCCGACACTTGCAGCATGGAACCAGACGAGCGGGCCTTGCGGCCGGTTGGCGCTCGGATAGCCGAAGCGTTCCAGGCGGCGCGCCCGGTCTTCCTTGCCCTTGGCCGTGCGGTAGGTCAGATAGAGGCCGACGACCGGTGAGGCCACGGTTCCCGCCAGACGGTATGTGCTCAGACCGAGCCGCGCCATCCGGGAGCTCATCGCGCCAGCCTCCGACCCAAGACGATCGACATCAAACCCATTCCCTTATTATCGTTGCGGCCGGAATGGCCGATCAATTTGTTCAGAATGCGTCAAACGATCCGGATCGACGGGCGCCCGATGCACGAAGGCCCGTTCGGCTGGCGGCGGCTGCCGAGGTCAGTTGCCCCCAGCCTTTTGATGCGGATCGAGCAGACGGTGCATGTGGACGATGAAATAGCGCATATGCGCATTGTCGACCGTCTGCTGCGCCTTCGCCTTCCAGGCCGTCAGCGCCGAGGCATAGTCGGGAAAAATGCCGACGATATCGAGACCGTCCAGATCACGGAACTGGACGTCTTCGAGGCTTTCCAGTTCGCCGCCAAAAACGAGGTGCAAAAGCTGCTTCTTGTCACCGGAGTCAGTCATTTTCTTGTTCTCTTTCTGCCGAATTCCTCCGCCACCTCATCTGCGGGATTTTGACGGAAACGTCAACCGTCTCCTCGCCCGGCAAAAGCCGTTAGAAACTCATCGATCCGGGCCGTCGGCGCCGCACAGAGCACCTTATGGGTGACGTCCGCCCTGTTATAGACGATCGGCTTGCCGTCGAGATCGACGAGGCGGCCACCGGCGCAGGCCAGAACGAGATCAGCGGCGGCAAGGTCCCAGTCGTGCGAATTGCCCTTGACGAAGGTGGCTTCGAGGCGGCCGTCCGCCACCATGGCGATGCGATAGGCGAGCGATGGAATATATTTTTCGCGCCTCACGCGGTCACGGAACGCCGGCGGAAACGTCCTCAACAGGTCTTCGCCGACCGCAAGCCGGCTCACCTCGTCCGGCCCGGCGGCGGAAACGGTGAAGGGCACGCCGTTCTTCAGCGCCACGCCGCCATCGACCGCTTCGTAGAGCTCTTCGAGCGCGGGCGCATAGAGCACACCGGCGACCGGGCGACCGCGATGCACGACCGCGACGCTGACGCACCAGACCAGCTGCCCACCGAGGAAGGCGCGGGTGCCGTCGATCGGATCGACGATGAACAGCGTCTCGCACGAGAGGCGGTCAGCATCGTCCTCGGTTTCCTCCGACAGCCAGCCATAATCCGGCCGCGCCTTGCGCAGGATCGTTTCAAGCGTCTTGTTGGCGGCGAAATCGGCGGCGCTGACGGGAGAGCGGTCGCCGTTCTTCCACCAGACCTCGGGAGACTGGTTGAAGAAGCCGAAGGCGACCGCGCCGGCCTCCTTGGCAGCATCGGCGATCAAGGCGAGATCGCTCTGCCAACGCAGCTTTTCGCTATCGCTCATCCGTCAACCCATTTCCTGCCGCCCGCTTCTCACTGTCCGGCGAGCGTCATGCCTTCGATCGCGAAGGTCGGAGCCGCGACGCCGAACTTGCGGTCGATGTCATTTGCCGGCGTCAGGCGCATGAACATGTCCTTGAGGTTCGAGGCAATCGTCACCTCGGACACCGGGAACGTAAGTTCGCCGTTCTCGATCCAGAAGCCGGTGGCGCCGCGGCTGTATTCGCCGGTGATCATGTTGACGCCGTGGCCGATCAGTTCGGTGACGTAAAAACCGTTGCCGGTGCTGCGGATCAGCTCCTCCGGCGAGATCTCGCCCGGCTCAAGGGCAAGGTTGGTGGAAGACGGCGTGACGGCGCTGCCGCCGCGCACGCCGCGGCCATTGGTCCGCAGGCCGAGTTCGCGGGCCGTCGAGGTCGAGAGGAACCAGTCCTTCAGGACACCGTCTTCGATCATGACAAGCCGCTCGCCGGACACGCCCTCACCGTCGAAGGGACGCGAGGAAGGCCCGCGCACGATCAGCGGATCGTCGGTGATCGACAGCCCTGACTTCAGCACCTGCTGACCCATCCTGTCGCGCAGGAAGCTGGTCTTTCGGGCGACGGCGGCACCGTTGATCGCACCGGCGATATGGCCGACGAAACCGCGGGCGACGCGCGGATCAAAGACGACCGTGACATTCTTGCCAGTCGGCACCTGGCGCGGATTGACACGCTTGACCACCCGTTCGCCGGCGCGGCGGCCGATTTCGGCGGGATCGTCGAGTTCGGCGTAATAAAGCCGGCTGTCGAAATCATAGTCGCGCTCCATGCCGGTGCCTTCGCCTGCGATGACGCTGACGGAGTTGCCGAAACGGGAGGCCATGTAACTGCCTTGGAAACCGTGCGATGTGGCGAGAACGAGGCCGCCCATGCCGGCCGACGCGCCGGCGCCGGAGGAATTGGTGACGCCCGTGACTTCAAGAGCTGCCGTCTCGGCGGCAAGAGCCGCCTCGCGCAACATCTCCGAGGAGACTTCGGTGGCATCGAGCAATTGCAGGTCGGGATAGGACTTGGCAAGGTTCGCCTCGTCCGCCAGGCACGCATACGGGTCTTCCGGGGAAACCTTGGCCATGGCGACGGCCCGTTCGGCCAGCGCCTGGAGATCGAAGCCCGGATTGGCCGAAACGCTGGCGACCCGCTTGCCGATGAAGACGCGGAGCGAAAAATCGTCGCTTTCCGACGATTCTGTCCCCTCGACCTTGCCAAGCCGGACGCTGACCGATTGCGAGCGAGAGCGAACGACGACGGCGTCGGCAGCGTCGGCGCCCGCCTTCCTTGCCAGATCGATCAATTGACTTGCGCGGGAAAGAAGTGTCGAGGAATCGATTTCAGAGGACATGATTTGGCCTTTCCTTCGGCATCCATTTATTGTGCACTCTCCCTGGCATCAAGGCCGCCGCCGCCGATTCTTTGTCAGGGCTGCCAGGATGTTTCCCGCCGTCGAAAGAAATTGCCAGCATGTCAGCGCCCAACGACCTTTTTTCCGAAACGATCCTGCTGCTCGGCGGCGCGGTGGTCGCCGCGCCGATCTTCAAGAAGCTCGGGCTCGGAACGGTGCTGGGTTACCTCGCCGCCGGCATCGTCATCGGCCCCGTCTTCCACGGCATCACCGATGGCGAACAGATCCTTGCCGTGGCCGAGCTCGGCGTCGTCTTCCTGCTCTTCATCATCGGCCTGGAGTTGAAGCCAAGCCGGCTCTGGCAGATGCGGCGCGATATCTTCGGTCTCGGCACGGCGCAGGTGGTGGTAACAGGGCTGGCGCTGACCGCGCTCGCCTGGTTTTCCGAAGTTCTGGATTGGCGCGGCAGCATCGTCGCCGGTTTCGGGCTGGCGCTGTCCTCGACGGCCTTCGCCATGCAGATCCTCGAGGGCGACGGCGACGTCAACACGCGATACGGGCAGCGTTCCTTCTCGATGCTGCTGTTCCAGGACCTGGCGATCGTGCCGCTCTTGGCGCTGATCACCGTTCTCGACGGCAGCGGCAAGGGCAGCAATACGCCGCTCACCGATTTTGCCGTGGCCGTCGGTGCGGTGGCGGCGATGATCGTCATGGGGCGCTACCTGCTGACGCCGCTCTTCCAGATCATCGCCCGCACCGGCGCGCGCGAGGCGATGATCGCGGCGGCGCTCTTTGTCGTCATGGGATCGGCAAGCCTGATGCAGCTTGCCGGGCTGTCGATGGCGATGGGGGCCTTCCTGTCCGGGGTGATGCTGGCCGAATCCTCCTACCGGCACGAACTCGAGGCCGATATCGAGCCTTTTCGCGGCGTACTGCTCGCCATTTTCTTCATCGCCGTCGGCCTGTCGCTGCAGCTCGGCGTTCTCGTCGACAACGCGCTCTTTGTTATCGTCACTGTGCCGATCGTCATGGCCGTCAAGGCGATCATTATCTACGGGCTCTGCCGGATGTCAGGATCGCCGCACAATGACGCAATCCGCATTGCTTTCCTGTTGCCGCAAGGCGGCGAATTCGGCTTCGTGCTCTTTACCACCGCGGGCGTCGTCGGATTGATGTCGACGAGCACCGCATCGCTGCTGGTGGCGATCGTCACGCTGTCCATGGCGCTGACGCCGATCGGCGCGGCGCTGTCGAAGCGGCTGCTCAACGGCGATGAACAGGAGGAGCTGGACGAGGATTTCGAAGGCGCCGGCGCCGACGTGCTGATGGTCGGCTTCTCGCGTTTCGGCCAGATCGCCGCCCAGATCCTGCTTGCCGGCGGGCGCAGCGTCACCGTCATCGATTTTTCCGCCGACCGTATCCGCCAGGCTTCCTCCTTCGGCTTTCGCATCTATTTCGGCGACGGCACCCGCAAGGACGTGCTGCGCTCGGCGGGCATCGACCGCGCGAAGATCGTGCTCGTCTGCACCCATAAGAAGGAGATCACCGACAAGGTGGTGGAGCTGGTGCAGGCCGATTATCCGCAGACGCGCCTCTACGTACGCTCCTACGACCGCATCCATTCGATCGAACTGCGCAACAAGGGGATCGATTACGAGCTGCGCGAGACACTGGAATCGGGCCTGCTGTTCGGAAGGCGGACGCTGGAGGCGCTCGGCGTCTCCGAAACCGACGCTTATGAAATCGGCGAGGACATCCGCAAGCGCGACGAGGCGCGGCTCGCCCTGCAGGTCTCCGAGGGGCTCCAGGCGGGGCGCGACATGCTGTTTTCCCACCCTGTCCGTCCCGAACCGCTAGTCAAGCCGAAGCGCGCCGCCGATCCTTTCGAGGATGATCCGCTGGCCGGAATCACGGATGCGACGGCGGACGCATAAATCAAATCCGCAGGCGCGACGCTCGAGCGGATCGACAAGCGGAAGGCACGGAGGTTACTGCCAGAATCTGTCAGCATGCCTCTCTAGGGTCCTCCTGACCGACACACAGGAGGCTAACATGATCGACAGCAACAGCATTCTGCTTTTCGTAACCGACGCGCCGAAGAGCGCCAGCTTTTATGCGCGGCTGCTCGGGCAGGATCCCGTCGAAGCCAGCCCGACCTTCGCCATGTTCATTCTGCCTTCGGGGCTGGCACTCGGACTGTGGGGCAAGGCGGGCGTCGAGCCTGCTCCGGCTGCGGCGGGTGGCGGCTGCGAGGTCGGTTTCAAGGTTGCGACAGCAGACATGGTTGATAGGCTCCACACCGAATGGCAGGACAAGAGCGCGCCGATCCTTCTGCCGCCGACCAACCTCGATTTCGGCCGTAGCTTTGTCGCGGCCGATCCCGACGGGCATCGTCTGCGCGTCTACAACGTGGCGGAGGACTGAGCCATGTCGCGCAGCTGGATCGCTGTCGCATCAGCAAACCATGTCCGCATCGGACGCAAAGCCGGGTTCATGCAAGTCTGTCACGGCAAGGCCGCTCCGCTTAAGCGGAGCGCGCCAGGCGACCGCGTCATCTACTATTCGCCGACCGAAACCTTTGGCGGCACCGATCGCCTGCAGGCGTTCACGGCCATTGGCATGATCGAGGAAAAGGAGGCATATCAGGTGGAGGTTCACCCGGGCTTCCGCCCCTGGAGACGGGATGTCGCCTGGTGGCGAGCCACGGAAGCACCCATCCGGCCGCTGCTCGGTCGGCTATCTTTCACCAGCGATCGGGCTGGCTGGGGATATCGACTGCGCTTTGGTCTCTTCGAAATCGACAATGATGATGCCGAGCTCATAGCCGAAGCAATGTTCTCTGAACCGCTCGCTCATGTCGCGCGGACGCGAACAACGGTGCCCATGCAAGGTTCTTTAGCGTTTTAGCCGCGCTTCGATCTCGCGGTCGAGGGCGAATTTCAGGTCGTCCTTGACGCCGACGGACATGGCAAGCACTTCGCGGGCTTTGAGGAAATCCATGACGCCGGTGCGGCCGACCGTCGGGCGCAGGAAGATATGCGGCTGGCAAAGCTTCAGCTTCAGGGAGATCGCCGTCTGCATCATCAACTGGCCGGAACCGAAGATGCTTTCCATACGGTTCGGGATATGGGTGCCGTCGCCTTCCGGGGCGCCGACGACGTCGATGCCGACGACGATGTCGGCAAGATCCATCAGGCATTCATAAGGGACCGGATTGCTGATGCCACCATCGATCATTACGCGGCCGCGCAGGCGCACCGGCATGAAAACGGCGGGGATGGAAGACGAGGCGGCGAGTGCCGGAAACAGCTCGCCCTCTTTGATGATCACCTCGTTCTGACCGTAATAATCTGTCGTGATGACCTTCATCGGCACCAGCAGATCTTCAAATCGGGCCGGCAGCTCGGAGGGCAGGAAGGCTTTCAGTATCCGTTCCAGATTGAACTGGCCGATGCGGATGCCCTTGGCCACCGCATCGCGCACCGTTGTCGGTCGCATCCCCCAGATGCGGGCAACGACGGCCGTCTTGTTGCCGACGGTTGCCAGCGCATGTTCGCGGATTTCGGCGCCGGACATGCCGGCGGCCATGCCGGCCCCCATGATGGCGCCGATCGACGAACCCGCAATCGCAACCGGGCGGATCCCGAGTTCGTCAAGGGTTTCAATGACATGGATATGGGACAGGCCGCGCGCGCCGCCGCCGCCGAAGGCAACCGCGACTGTCGGCAAATCGCTGATCGCAGGCAGTTTCGGACTGATGATCTCTGCCTGCTGCACGCCCCGCCCCTGCGCCTATTGCGGCTGATATCGGAAGAAATGCACCCTCGTATCGCCAAAGATGCGGCTTTCGAGGAAAACATAGGAAGGGTGGACCGAAACGACAATGTCGGCGCGCTCTTCGAGCACCGCGATCGCCCCCGGCCGCAGCCAGCCGCCGATGGCGGCCGCCGCCATCGCCTTCTCGCCGAGGCCTTTGCCATAGGGCGGGTCGGCAAAGAGCACATCGAAAGGCTCGAGATTGCCGACGCTGCCGAGATTGGTCGCATCGCGGCGCAGGATGCGGGTGCGTCCGTGCAGGCCGAGCGCATCGATGTTTTCCCAGAGCAGCGCCCTGCCCTGGATGCTGTTTTCGACGAAGAGCGCGTGGCGACAGCCGCGCGAGACGGCTTCGAGGCCGACGGCGCCGGTGCCGGCGAAAAGATCGATGATCCGGGTGCCGTCGACGCATTCCGGATAGGCATGGCTCAATATATTGAACAGGCTCTCGCGTGTCCGGTCGGCGGTCGGCCGGATCTCGTTGGATTTTGGCACGGCGAGAGGCCGTCCGCGAAACTCACCGCCGACGATCCGCACCGCGCGTCATTCCCTTTCCTCGAGCACCACCTCTGGACGGACCGCCCGCGGGCCTGTCACCGCCCGGCCTTTCACCGCCTGGCTTGGCGCCCTTCGGTTTGCCGGAAAAATTCTTGGGTCCGCCGGACCCGGCGCCAAAGCTCTTGCCGCGCGGCTTATCGCCCGAAGGCTTGCCGCTCACAGCCTTGTCGCCGAACGACCGTTCGCCGCGCGGACGCTCGGAGCGACCCTCGCCGGCGAAGCTTCTGGCTGTCCGCGGGCGCTCGTCACCCTCCTCGCGCGGCTTGCGATCGCCACGCGGCTTGCCGGCGAAAGGTCGATCGCCCCGCGATGGACGATCGCCGAAGGGGCGGTCGCTGCGCGGACGCTCAGAACGGCCCTCGCCGGTGGAGACTCTGGCGGCACGAGGACGTTCGTCACCATCCGCACGGGGCTTGCGATCGCCGCGCGGCTTGTCGCCGAAAGGCCGGTCGCCGCGCGATGGGCGATCGCCGAAGCCGCGGTCTTCGCGAGCGGGACGATCCCCGAACGAGCGCTGGCGGCCGAAGCCTTCGACCTCATCCTTGCGGCGGGGCTGCTCGCTCGAACGGATCCATTCACCGTCCTCTTCCCGCACACGGTTGATCGGCGTGCGCGGGCGATCCTCGATGCGATCGAAAGCATTGGTCTTTGCCGCCGGCTGCTCGCCGCGCCGGCGCGCAGTCTGCGCATTCTTGGCGGCCTTGGCCGCCGCCTTCTCGCCGAGAGGCCGGGCGCCGGGCGCCATCCAGACATTGGCGCTGCGGCGCTGGCCGAGCGGCTGGGCGCGCTTCGGCTTGTCTTCATCCCTGCGGCCGCCGTCGCGGCGATCGTCGTCTCTGCGCCCGCCGTGGCGGTCGTCACGTTTGGTGTCGAGGCGGCTCAGCGCCCGCTCACGCTTGTCCTCCTGGCGCCGCGGCCGTTCGCGCTTTTCCGGCGCCGCCGGTGCCGCGGCCTGTTCCTCTTCCTCGGCGGCGACAGCCGGGGCGTTGTAGATCGGCGCGTCGAAATTCGCCTTGGCTTCCTCGATCAGGCGCGGGCCGAGCTGGTCACGCAATGTGCGGCCGCGCACCTCGACGACCTGGCCTTCCGGCAAATCGCCGAGCTGGAACGGCCCATAGGAAATGCGGATCAGACGGTTGACGTCGAGACCGAGAGCGCCGAGCACATTCTTGATTTCGCGGTTCTTGCCTTCGCGAAGGCCCATGGTGATCCAGACGTTTGAGCCCTGGGTGCGGTCGAGGGTTGCCTCGATCGATCCATAGAGCACGCCGTCAACGGCGATGCCGTCCTTCAACTTGTCGAGCGCTTCCTGATCGATCTCGCCATGCGCGCGGACGCGGTAGCGCCTCAACCAACCGGTCGCCGGCAGTTCGAGGGCGCGGGCGAGGCCGCCGTCATTGGTGAGCAGCAGCAGGCCTTCGGTGTTGATGTCGAGCCGGCCGATCGACATGACGCGCGGCAGCTCTTCCGGCAGGTTGTCGAAGACGGTCGGACGGCCTTCCGGATCGGCATTGGTGGTCACGAGGCCCGCCGGCTTGTGATAGAGCCAGAGCCTAGTGCGCTCGATGCCACGGATCGGTACACCGTCGACCTCGATGCGGTCGGCAAGTGTGACGTTGACGACGGGGGTTTCGAGAACCGTGCCGTTCAGCGTCACACGGCCTTCCATGATCATGCGCTCGATGTCGCGGCGGGAGGCGACGCCTGCGCGCGCCATCACCTTGGAAATGCGCTCGGCCTTGGTGTCGCTTTCGGCTTCGGCCGCCGCCGGGCGCGCGGCCGCGGCCTTCGGACCGGCTTTCGGCCTGATATCCCGTGAAAGGGGCTTTGCGCCCGGGCGTTTTGGCTTGTCTTTGGGTGTCATTTGCTGTTTGCCTGCCTTTTGGGCCTGTCTATCAGGTCACGCATCTGCGGTTAAGTGGAAATTCTTGCGATCGTGAAGACAAATCGTTTCATGGAGATGGCGCTTGAAGAAGCGCGCGCCGCAGGAGTACGCGGCGAGGTGCCGATCGGCGCGGTCGTCGTTGTCGACGATATCGCCGTTTCACGCTCGGGAAACCGCACGCGCGAACTCAAAGACGTCACCGCGCATGCCGAAATCGCCGCAATCCGGCTCGCCTGCGAGACGCTTGGGCAGGAGCGCCTTGTCGGCGCCGATCTCTATGTGACGCTCGAGCCTTGCACCATGTGCGCGGCAGCCATCTCGTTTGCGCGCATCCGCCGGCTCTATTACGGCGCCGAGGATCCGAAGGGCGGCGCCGTCGACAATGGCGTGCGATTCTATGCACAACCGACCTGCCATCACGCTCCCGAGGTCTATTCCGGCATCAACGAGGTGCAGTCGGCCGAGATCTTGCGGCGATTCTTTGTGGAACGGAGAGAGGCGCCGTAGTGCTCAGTGCCCGCCGCCATCTTCGGCTTTTGCGCTGATAGCTGCCCCTCACCCTAACCCTTTCCCCGCTCGCGGGGCGAGGGGACGTGCCCTGCGAGACGCTGGTGAGGAACGGAGACGGTGTGGCATGTCCGTTCGCCCCGCGAGCGGGGTCCGAAAGACGGGCGAGGCCCGTGGCTCGACGCCGGTCGGTGGCGGCAGCCGGATGAGGGGCTGCCATCACCGATCTCCTGCGGCGGCGCTAAGCGCTCGGAAAACCGCTACTGCAGGAAGTTCCACCACTGCTTGCCGGAATTGGCGATTGCCGCATCCTTCTTGCGCTTCTTCTGCTTCTTGAGCTCGGGCTCGCCGACGTCGTCGAGCTTTGCCGGGTCGTCGACGGTACGGTAACCGGGCGGCGGATCGGAAATATAGCGGCGCTGATCGAGGTATGAGCCCTTCTGCAGGGCGCGGGCCTCGCGATAGGCCTGGGTCTGGGCTTCGGTCGTGCGCCGGCCGCCTTCGATGGCGGAGCTCGCCAGCGGCGAGCGGTAATTCGGGTTGTCCGAATTGGCGTCAGCCTCGGAAACGAGGCGGGCGCGGGTCTCCTCCGGCGATTCAAGCCATTGCGGATTGTCCTTGTTGGCCACCGTCGGCTGCGGCGCGATAAGGGTCTCGCGCTGCCCCTCAGCCGGCAGCACCAGCGTCGGACGCGGCGTATATTTGACGCCCTTGTTCTTCGGGTCGGGCCCGGTCAGCGACACGGACTGGCCGAGATCGTCGGTCAGCTGCTCCATGGCCGTCTTGTCGGTGCCGTAGGTCGGGCTGCTGGCGCAGCCGGACACCAGGGAGCATCCCACCATGACAACAGACAGGCAGGCGCCTACACGGAACCAATGCGTTGCGAACATGAAAACCCTTCCAGCCACCGGTGCAATCGTCGCCCTACCGGACAACCGTCCCCCTGACGCAAAAATCCGGCCATTTTCAGGCAGCTTTTACCGGATGAACGCCTCGAAGGCAATTCACCCGGCAAATATCTTCAGGCGCGGATGCCGAGTTCGCGCAATGCGGCGGCGTCGCGCGCCGAGACGTCGGGATACTCCGGATCGGAACCGACATCGGTGGTGATGCGCCAGGAACGCGCGCATTTGACGCCTTCGGCAAGCCTCGGCACGACGGCAACATCAGGCACCTCGGCAAGACGGAAAGCGTCAGCCGGGCCGGCATCCGTCTTGATCGTGATGCCAGAGGTGATGCAGACTTCGCTGAAGTCCTGGCCCTCGAGCGCCTTGCAAAGCGCCGCGTCGGCGACATGCACGACCGGAGCCGCCTCGAGCGAGGAACCGATGCGCTTGTCCTTGCGCTCGATTTCGAGCGCGCCGGTCACGACGCTGCGGATTGCGCGGATCTTTCTCCACTTCTCGGCCAACGCATCGTTGCGCCATTCCTTTGCGACCGGAGCGAACTGCTCCAGATGCACCGAGATGGCCGAGGGATTGCGCGAGAGCCATGCCTCTTCCATGGTGAAGGGCAGCATCGGCGCAAGCCAGGTCACCACGCAATCGAAAATCATGCGGATGACATAAAGCGCCGAGCGGCGGCGAAGGCTGGAGGGCGCATCGCAATAGAGCGCATCCTTGCGAACGTCGAAGTAGAAGGCCGAGAGCTCGACATTGGCAAAGTCGATCAATGCGCGGGCGATCTTCTTGAAGTCGAAGGCATCATAGTTCTCGCGCACGAGTTGGTCGAGCTCGGAGAGACGGTGCAGCATCAGTTGCTCCAGCTCCGGCAGATCGGCAAGCGCAATGACCTCGCCCTTGTCGTGGGCGAGCGTGCCGAGCATCCAGCGGATGGTGTTGCGCAGTTTGCGATAGGCGTCGACATTGGTCTGGATGATCGTCTTGCCGACGCGGAGATCATCGGCATAGTCCGAGGTCATCACCCAGAGACGCAGGATATCGGCGCCGGCATCCTTCATCACTTCCTGCGGGGCGGTGACGTTGCCCTTCGACTTCGACATCTTCTCGCCCTTCTCGTCCATGGTGAAACCATGGGTGAGGACGGCGTTATAGGGCGCGCGGCCGCGGGTGGCGGCCGATTCCAGGAGCGAGGAATGGAACCAGCCGCGATGCTGATCAGACCCTTCGAGATAAAGGTCGGCCGGCCATTTCAGGTCGGGGCGGTCTTCCAGTGTGAAGGTGTGCGTCGAGCCGGAGTCGAACCAGACGTCGAGGATATCCATGACCTGCGTCCACTTGGCCGGATCATGCTCGTTGCCGAGGAAGCGCTCCTTGGCGCCTTCGGCGAACCAGGCGTCTGCGCCCTCTGCGTCGAAGGCATTGAGGATGCGCTGGTTGACGGCCTCGTCCTTCAGGACTTCGCCCTGCTCATTCACGAAGACGCAGATCGGCACGCCCCACGCTCTTTGACGGGAAAGCACCCAGTCCGGGCGCTGCTCGATCATCGCGCGCAGACGGTTCTGGCCAGCGGCCGGCACGAAGCGGGTGTCATCGATCGCGCTCAGCGCCCGATTGCGCAGCGTCGTCCCATCCGACAGCGTCTTGTCCATATAGACGAACCACTGCGGCGTGTTGCGGAAGATCACCGGTTTTTTGGAGCGCCAGGAATGCGGATATTGGTGCTTCAGACGGCCGCGGGCAAAGAGCGCGTTCCGATCGATCAGCGCCTTGATGACGCGATCATTGGCATCGCCCTTCTTGCCGTTGTCGTCGATCACGCGTGCGCCTTCCAGACCGGGGGCATCGGCCGTGTAGAAGCCGCCGTCGTCGACCGGAAACGGGATCTTGGTCTCGATGCCGCGCGCCTCGATCTCACGGGCATGCGCCATCCAGACGTCAAAGTCTTCGCGGCCGTGGCTCGGCGCCGTGTGCACGAAACCGGTACCGGCATCGTCAGTGACATGATCGCCCTCGAGCAGCGGGACTTCGAACTCGTAACCGCCGTCGAGGCCTCTAAGCGGATGCGCGCAGGTGATGCCGGCGAGATCGGCAGCCGTGACGTCGGCGAGACGCTTGTACTGCAGCTTTGCCTTGGCAAAAGATTCTTCAGCCAGCTTGTCGGCGAAGATCAACCTTTCACCCGGGCGCGGGCCGAAATCGTTCTCGGCGGCCGTGACTTCGTAAAGGCCGTAGGCGACACGTGAGGAATAGGCGATCGCGCGGTTGCCGGGGATCGTCCAGGGCGTGGTCGTCCAGATGACGACGAAGGCATCCTTGAGGCTCTCCGAGCCCTTCGCGACCGGGAACTTCACCCAGATCGTGTCGCTTTCATAATCGTGGTATTCGACCTCGGCTTCGGCAAGCGCGGTGCGCTCGACGACCGACCACATGATCGGCTTGGAGCCGCGGTAGAGCTGGCCGCTTGCGGCGATCTTCAGCAGTTCACCGGCGATACGGCTTTCCGCATGGAAGTTCATCGTCAGATACGGGTTTTCGAAGTCGCCGACGATGCCGAGGCGCTGGAACTCGTCGCCCTGGACCTTGATCCACTTCTCGGCATAGGCGCGGCACTCGCGGCGGAACCCGATCATCGCCGCCGGCTCGCTCAGGTCGGGCTTGGCCTTGCCCTTGGCGCGATAGTTCTCCTCCTCGATCTTCCATTCGATCGGCAGGCCGTGGCAATCCCAGCCGGGCACGTAGTTGGCGTCATAGCCGCGCATCTGGAACGAACGGTTGATGACGTCCTTGAGGATCTTGTTCAGCGCATGGCCGATATGGATGTTGCCATTGGCGTAGGGCGGGCCGTCGTGCAGGACGAATTTCTCGCGGCCGGCGGCGGAGGCGCGCAGTTTCTTGTAGAGATCCATCTGCTGCCAGCGGGCAACGAGCTCCGGCTCCTTCTGCGGCAGACCGGCGCGCATCGGGAAATCGGTTTCGGGCAAATAGAGGGTCTTCGAGTAATCGATCTTTTCGGCGGTTTCGGTCATGTTCGACAATCGTTTTTGGCGGCCCAGGGAGGGGCGCAACGGACGTGAAAATAGGTGGCGGCGGAAGCGCCTGCTCGCAAGCGCCAAAAACCCGGACCTCCCGGCCGCTTAGCGCGCGCGGAAGGCCGGGCCGATAATTCGTATCGTGGTCGCCAGCCGAAATTTCGTCATAGCGCCGGTTCATAGGCGTTTTTGCCGGGAAAAGGAAGAGAAGAAATCGCAGGCCTGGCAACCCAGGTCAGGGCCGATTCCACCATGCGGAATATCCCGAGCCGTGACGAACTCAGGCGAAACACAGTTTCCGATCAAGTTCGCCGAGCGGCACGACGCCCGCCAGCAGCGCCCTCGCCTCCTCCTCGTCGCGTTTGATCTGGGCGACGAGCGCATCGAGGCCGTCGAATTTCAGCTCGGGCCTGATATAGCCGAAGAAGGAGACGGCGCAGCGCTGGCCGTAGAGATCGCCGCTGAAATCGAAGAGATAGGTTTCGAGCAGCGGCGCGCCGTTTTCCGTGACGGTCGGCCGGCGGCCATAGCTGGCGACGGCATCGTGGAGCATTCCGTCCTGGCGGCGGAAGCGGACGGCGTAGATGCCGGCGGCGAGTTCGGCCTCGGGCGGCAGGCGCATGTTGGCGGTGGGAAAACCGAGCTGGCGGCCGAGCTTTTCGCCGTCGATCACCTCGGCTTCGACAGTGTAGCGGTAGCCCAGCATGCCGGCCGCTTCGCTGACATTGCCGTCCTTCAGGAGCGCCCGGATGTGGCTCGAAGAGACGACGTCGGCGTTCTCGTCGCGGAAGGCATCGATCAGAGTGACGCCGAAACCATAGGTCTGGCCGGCATTCATCAGAAAGGCAGGACCACCTTCGCGACCGCGACCGAAATGGAAATCGAAGCCGGTGACGACCTCGGAGGCGTCGAGCCAATCCTTCAGGATCGAATGGATGAAATCGTCGGCCGAGCGCTGCGAAAATTCATAGTCGAAGGGATATTCGATGACCGCATTGAAACCAAGGGTTTCCAGGATGCGGGCCTTGAGCGGCGCGGGCGTCAGACGGAAGACCGGTGTCTGCGGCCGGAACACCGTGCGCGGATGCGGCTCGAAGGTCAGCACCAGGGCAGGAATGCCGCGCGCCTTGGCGATTTCGAGCGCACGGTTCAGCACCGACTGATGGCCGCGATGCACGCCGTCGAAATTGCCGATGGCGATCACCCCGCCCTTGAGATGGGCGGGCAAGGGTTCGCGGGTTTCATTGCGGTGGAAGACGGTCATCGGCTGGCTTCTCTTCATGCAAGACGCGGCATCCACCACTTCGGCGCCGCCTTCTCCCGATCGAGATAGGCGTTGAGGATCGCTTCGTCGGTCTCGCCGTTCAAGGTGTATTCCTTCGCGTGAATACCGCCGCTGATGTAGAGAAGATCGAGACCGAAATTCAAGGCGCCGCGCACATCCGTCGGCATGCCGTCTCCGATCGCCAGCACGCGGTCAATGGAAAAATCGCCGCGAAGCTCGCGGGCGGCCGCAAGCGTCGCTTCGTAGATCGGCTGGTGCGGCTTGCCGGCAATGCGCGTTTTGCCGCCTAATTGCTCGTAATAGGCGGCCATGGCGCCGGCGCAGGGGATGATGCGATGGCCACGTTCGACGACGAGGTCGGGATTGGCGCAGATCATCGGCACGTCGCGTGCCTGAAAATCCAGAAGCATGTCGGTGTAATCCTCGGGCTTCTCCGTCTCGTCGTCGAAAAAGCCGGTGCAGACGAGCGATTGCGCTTCGCCCGCCGGCCGACGTTCGACGCCAATGCCTTCGAGAAGCGCCTTGTCGCGCTCGGGGCCGAGCAGAAAGACCGTCTTCGGCCCTTCTGAAATCAGCCCGCGAGTGACGTCGCCCGAGGTGACGATCCGGTCATAGGCGCTGTCGGGGACTCCGATATGGCGCAACTGCTCAACCACCTGCCAGGAAAGGCGCGGCGAATTGGTGATGAGGACGACGGCGACGCCGCTCTCACGCGCGGCTTGAAGGGCGGCGGCGGCCTTCGGAAACGGATCGACGCCGTTGTGAACCACCCCCCAGACGTCGCAGAGCACCACGTCGTAATGCGCCGATATCTGCGAGAAGTTTTCTATCCGCCTGGCCATGCCGATTTCCCGATTTGCTTCAGTCACCGGTGACATTGCAAAGGCGCAAGGCGATGGCAAGGCATTTTCTTCACCTTGGCAGACAAGAGCGCCGGCAATCCCGGCCAGAGCGAATGGCAAGGTCGGGCGACGTTGCCGAACGCAACGGTTAGAGAACATTTCAACGACAATCTCCGATAATTCACCGCCTCTTCACAATTCCGGCACAAAAATTCGTGATTGCTCTCATTGACTCCTCTCGGAGCCATCCCTAAATGCTCGAGCGCTAGCACTCACCTTAGAGGAGTGCTAACACTTATCCATGTGGACCGCTCCGGTCCGCGAATGTCATTCGATCGAGGGATTAGACAATGGCAAGCACCAATTTCCGTCCGCTTCACGACCGCGTCGTCGTTCGTCGCGTCGAGTCCGAAGAGAAGACCAAGGGCGGCATCATCATTCCCGACACCGCCAAGGAAAAGCCGCAGGAAGGCGAAATCGTCGCCGTCGGCTCCGGCGCACGTGACGAGTCCGGCAAGGTCGTGGCTCTCGACGTCAAGGCTGGCGACCGCGTTCTGTTCGGCAAGTGGTCCGGCACTGAAGTCAAGATCAACGGCGAAGACCTTCTGATCATGAAGGAAGCCGACATCATGGGCATCATCGGCTGATCGGCCGATCCGCTTTCCCGAAATGGCTGACGGGCGTTTCGCCCGAACAAATCGAATTCAGGAGTCACAAACATGGCAGCTAAAGAAATCAAGTTTGGCCGCACCGCGCGCGAAAAGATGCTGCGCGGCGTCGACATTCTCGCCGATGCAGTGAAGGTCACGCTCGGCCCGAAGGGTCGTAACGTCATCATCGACAAGTCGTTCGGCGCTCCGCGCATCACCAAGGACGGCGTTTCCGTCGCCAAGGAAATCGAACTCGAAGACAAGTTCGAAAACATGGGCGCCCAGATGGTCCGCGAAGTCGCTTCGAAGACCAACGACATCGCCGGCGACGGCACCACGACTGCAACCGTTCTTGCCCAGGCGATCGTTCGCGAAGGCGCCAAGGCCGTTGCCGCCGGCATGAACCCGATGGACCTGAAGCGCGGCATCGATCTCGCCGTTGCTGAAGTCGTCAAGGATCTCCAGGCCAAGGCCAAGAAGATCAACACTTCGGAGGAAGTCGCCCAAGTCGGCACGATCTCCGCAAACGGCGAACGTCAGGTCGGTCTCGACATTGCCGAAGCCATGCAGAAGGTCGGCAACGAAGGCGTCATCACGGTTGAAGAAGCCAAGACCGCCGAAACCGAACTCGAAGTCGTCGAAGGCATGCAGTTCGACCGCGGCTATCTCAGCCCCTACTTCGTCACCAACCCGGAAAAGATGGTCGCCGACCTCGAAGACGTCTTCATTCTCCTCCACGAGAAGAAGCTCTCGAACCTGCAGTCGATGCTCCCGGTTCTCGAAGCCGTCGTCCAGACCGGCAAGCCGCTCCTCATCATCGCTGAAGACGTCGAAGGCGAAGCCCTTGCAACGCTCGTCGTCAACAAGCTGCGCGGCGGCCTGAAGATTGCTGCCGTCAAGGCGCCTGGCTTCGGCGACCGCCGCAAGGCCATGCTCGAAGACATCGCCATCCTGACCGGCGGCACCGTCATCTCCGAGGACCTCGGCATCAAGCTCGAAAGCGTCACGCTCGACATGCTCGGCCGTGCCAAGAAGGTTTCGATCTCCAAGGAAAACACCACGATCGTCGACGGTTCGGGCGCCAAGTCCGACATCGAAGGCCGTGTTGCCCAGATCAAGGCGCAGATCGAAGAAACCACCTCCGACTACGACCGCGAGAAGCTGCAGGAACGCCTTGCCAAGCTCGCTGGTGGCGTTGCCGTCATCCGCGTCGGTGGCTCGACCGAAGTCGAAGTCAAGGAGAAGAAGGACCGCATCGACGACGCCCTCAACGCGACGCGCGCTGCCGTTCAGGAAGGCATCGTACCGGGCGGCGGCGTTGCCCTGCTCCGTTCTTCCGTCAAGATCTCCGCCAAGGGCGTCAACGACGACCAGGAAGCCGGCATCAACATAGTTCGTCGCGCTCTGCAGGCTCCGGCCCGCCAGATCGCTGAGAACGCTGGTGACGAAGCTTCGATTGTCGTTGGCAAGATCCTCGACAAGGATCAGGACAACTACGGCTACAACGCCCAGACCGGCGAATATGGCGACATGATCGGCATGGGCATCATCGACCCTGTCAAGGTCGTTCGCACCGCCCTGCAGGATGCCGCTTCCGTCGCATCGCTGCTGATCACCACCGAAGCCATGATCGCCGAGCTGCCGAAGAAGGACGCTCCGGCTATGCCGGGCGGCATGGGCGGCATGGGCGGTATGGACATGATGTGATAGGCCTCCGGCCTGTCACAACATCGTCCATGAAACCGCCCATCATTCAAAATGGTTCAGCGCGTAAAGCGCGCTGAACTGGCGGTATGGACATGATGTGATAGGCGAAAGCCGTCACTGAAATCCATTCCGGCACATCCGGAACAGGAAGGGCGGCCCTCGGGTCGCCCTTTTCTTTTCGCCAAAAATGATTCGATCCGTTGCGCGCTATTTTATGCTGCGCAGTGCGTCCGCGCTCGCGAAGCTTTCGTCAGGCTTATGTCGCCGCTCATTTCCTATGCGCGGGAGATTGCTTACGGGGGGCAGGCTTTCTCCCGCAAGCGCAGCGAAACGGGTCGAAAAGCGCTGAAACTGATCACTTCTGGCCGAAGACGCGGGGATGCCGACATTTCCCGCAACTGATGCCGATCCGAACAGCCCTTAAAAAGCCGTTGCCGTTTGTGCAAAAGCTCCTATAAATCCGCGCTGCAATTGATGCGCGCCCGGCGATGATTTTCGCCATCAGACGAGCGCGAGAAGGCGATGCCATAGTTGCGTACTCGAGAGGCTCCGGTCCGGAGACTCGAACGGCCGCAACGATCGCCGGTGTAGGCGCGGGCATTATGCCCCTGTCCCATGATCCTGTTTCTTTGTGTTTGCCGAGCGTGCGGCGTCGGAGCCGCATCCGAACTGGGGAACGCCTTGTTTAAGATCGCCAAAGCCAATGCAGCCGTGCCCTTGATGACCGGCTCCCTGAACGACAATCATCAAAATCACCAGATGCTTGCTCAGCTGTCAGTTTCCGAAAGCTGGACCGGAGATTTTTCGACCGGCCTGATCCGTCTCGGCAAATGGAGCGCGATGCTGCACGGCATCTCCGCCGATGAATGCGGCCTGCTGAACCTGATCCGCTGCTACGATACCAAGGATCGCAGCCACGTGCTGGAGCTGTTCGAGCAGGCGGCGACGCACTGCTCCTCTTTCTGTTTTTCGACGACGATCATCACGCGGAACGGTTTCCGTCAGCCGCTGTTCTGCATGGGGGAGTCGAGCGGGCTCGAGGAGAAATACAGCGGCCGCATGGCCGGCGTCTTCATCTTTCCGCGCTTCAAGCTGCAAGACGCAACCCAGATCACAAGCTGGCAGTGAAGACCGGCGACGCGAGATAAAGGCCGCCTCAGGGCTCAGCCACTAACGTAAAACGTGGAATCGCTAAATTTGCGGTTCCCTAAGCCTATCGCGTGAACCTAACTTCACGTGGCAGGCTTTCGGGCATTGGCTTCTGATTTGGTATTCGGCGCATAGCGGGCCGCGAGAAAGCTCGTCTCGACCAGTATCGGTCACCGCGATGCGGCCGGCATGACATCAGCACCATCCATGACATAGGTCGCGTAGCGATGGTCGCGGATCAGGCTTATCTTTTGCCCGCGCCATTCGAGCAGCATGAAATAGGAAGGACCGCCCGACGGTTCGGCCGATACCAGCAATATTTCCCGGCCTTCCAGCCAGGCCGGTTCGAGCCTGACCGGCGGATATTGGGCATAGTAGGTGAAGAACCGACCGACGTCGGCGGCACCCGAGATTTCCGGCCGTCGCGCCTGGCGAAGCCGAACGTCATCGGCCAGCAAGCGACGCAGCGCGTCCCAATCTTGGGCGTTGAAGAGCGCTGCAAAGTTCTGGGCCTCGGGACTTGGCGACGGCGCGACCTCAGACCGCACGTCGGAGATCGCGCGCAATCGCGTCCTACCGCGCGACAGATGGGCCTTGACGGCATCGACACTCAGTTCCAGCAGCGCTGCGATATCCGCAAGCGACTCTCCCAGCACATCCTTGAGGATCACCGCGCTGCGTTGCGGCACCGGCAATTCTGCAAAATGACCCAGGGCGATACTCACCGTGTCCCGCCGGATCAGCGCGTCCTCCGGGCCGACGGCGCTGATATCGGCCAGATCAAAGGCCATCTCAAGCGGCTCCGACCGGCGCGTACTGCGCTGGCGCAGGGCATCTATGGCTCGATTGTGGACGATGCGAAACAGCCACGGTCGCAGCCGCGTGCCCGGTGGGATCGAGCCGGCCGTCGCAAATACCCTGACAAACGCGTCCTGAATCACGTCCTCGCCGTCGATCACCGAACCCACCAGACGAGCAGCATAACGATGCAGTTGGGGGCGAAGCGCGTCCGCTTCCCTGGCCAGGTCTTCGAGCAGAGTTTTCCTCTCTTCGGCCCCGAGAGCTGGGTCTTTCGTCATTCGATGACCGTCACACCCGTATCACCACGCACGGCATAGACCATGGCCTCGGCGAGGCCGGAATCGCCGATCAGTTCGGCGACCGTATCACCGAAAGTCCGCGGCGTCATGTCCGGCCAGGTGGCGGCCTGCTCGGCAAATGTCCGACCCGCCTTCGCAGCATAGGCCCCAATTCCGGTATCGCCCACACCAGTTCCAACGAACATCTGCCGGGGAACGATGACCCGGAACCGCAAGCCCAGGCCGAGTTCGGCCGACAAGTCTTCGGCATATTTTGCAATGAACCACTGCGCGCGCTTGGCGCCGGCATAACCTCCCGATAGCGGCGACCCCTGCACGGCGGCTCCGCTGGAGACCAGGACGACGAGCCCGCCCGGCGCCATTGGCAAAGTCAGGGCAGCCTGTACCCATTGCAGCGCGGCCTTGACGTCCACATTCCAGTTGGTCGTGAATGCCTCCCAGCCAATGCGGTCGATCCGTTCCATGGACGGTTTCGCACCGGCATTCATGATGACAACATCAGGTCGCGTCTGCTCCATGATCCGCCACGCCGCGTCGGCATCGGTCGCATCGGCGGATATGGCGGTGACGGCCGGTTGCTTAGCCGGCCGCTGCTCAGCCGTCGCGTCTCGGGCGACCACGGTGACTTCGGCCGCGCGAGCAACGAATGCCTCGGCGAGCCCACTCCCCAAGCCGCGGCTCCCGCCGACGACCACGATTCGCTTTCCTTCCAGATCCATTTCTCAGTCCTTAGTCGGGTTGGTTTCGACCGCTCGACGACGGTCGCAACAACGACGCTTCAAGGAGGTGAAAAGAGTCATCGCCATCTGCGATTTGTGGAAGCCGGCGTCAAAAAAGCCTGACTCCGACCGAATGCCGCCGGGATTGCGGTCGTCAGCCGAAGCGGATCGCGTCCTTGATACGGGGTTTGCCGGTTTCCAGTCGGACTACCGCGCCGAACCTCCACATCTGCGGCGATCGCGAAGTTCGGGCGATGCGGGTTCTTGCAAAAGCTGACGTTCACTCCCCGGGAGAGAGAGGCAATCGAAGCCGCGTTGAGTGTCCGAAATCTCCAGCTTGAGTAATACCCCCTTAGTGGCTGGGCCTCAGGGCGGCCTTTTGCATTTTCCGGCGGATCGTCCGTTACTCCGGTTTGACCGGAATGTTGAGGCCTCTGGCGCTTGCCGGGCGGGCGATGCAGCGCTCCAGCCAATCCGAGACTGCGGGGAATTTCGCATAGTCGAGAATCTCACGGCCGCCATAGAAGATGTCGGCGCCGCGGACCCAGGTGAAGGTGGTGATGTCGGCGATCGTATATTGATCGCCCATGATCCACTGACGGCCCTGCAACCGGCCTTCGAGCACGCCGAGCAGGCGTTTGGATTCATCGCGGTAACGCTCCACCGGATAGGAATTATTGGCGACCTTGTCGGCGGCGAATTTGTGGAAATGGCCGAACTGGCCGAGCATCGGACCTATTCCGGCCATCTGGAAAAACACCCACTGGATGCATTCATAGCGGCCGGCGGCATCGGCGGGGATGAGCTTGCCGGTCTTTTCGGCGAGGTAGAGCAGGATGGCGCCGGATTCGAACAGGCCGATCGGCTTTCCCCCAGGCCCGTCCGGATCGATGATCGCCGGAATGCGGCCGTTCGGGTTCAGGGATTCGAATTCCGGCGACTTCTGCTCGTTTGCGGCAAAGGAAATATAATGCGGCTCATAGGGGAGCCCAAGTTCTTCGAGGGCGACCGATACCTTCACCCCGTTCGGCGTCTGCAGGGAATAGAGCTGGATGATATCGGGATTTTTCGCCGGCCAGCGCGTGGTGATCGGAAATGCGGAAAGATCTGCCATAGGGGACTCCATGTTTGGCGGCGACCATAGAAGACGATGCTCCAGAAAAGCAAGCGACGGCATCGTTCCATATTATTGAACGAAGCGTCTGCTTCCGTTTATCTTTCCATAACGGCAGAAAAAGGCGACATAGAACGCATCAGAGGTCCAACAGGTGCCGGGGCACCAAGATCTCCAGAGCCATTCAAACGGAGACAATGTCCATGTCGAACGCCAACAATGTCATCATCCTGATCGCCCGGATCCTTCTTTCCTTCATGTTCATCTTTGCCGGCTTCGGCAAGGTCACCGATCCGGCTTCCACTGCCGGCATGATCGCCGGCGCCGGCCTTCCGGCCTCCACCGCGCTCACCTATCTCGCCGGTCTCTTCGAACTCGCAACCGGCATTGCCGTGCTCGTCGGTTTCCAGGTCCGCATCGTCGGCTGGCTGCTTGCCGTCTTCTGCGTCTTCACCGGCGTGGTCTTCCATCTTGCGCCAGTCAACGTTCCCGATTTCCCGGCCGCCGCCAACGGCTGGATTAACGGCCTGAACTTCGTCAACTTCCTGAAGAACATCACGCTCGCCGGCGCCTATATCATGCTCGCAACCAATGGCGCAGGCGCCTACTCGCTCGACGCCCGCCGCGGTGCCTACGCAGCCGCCTGATAGCAGTTGATATCCTCCCAAAAATGCAAAACCCGCCGTCATCCGACGGCGGGTCATTTTATGCCTTGATGACCGGGATCAGAGGGCGGCGCGCACCGCCTCGATGATCGCCTGCACCGCCGGCTCGCCCGCATGGCTCTCCTTGCGGGCGCGCACGAGGCAAGCCTCTGAATGCAGGATGATGCCGTCCTGGAGCACCTTCAGATGATTGGCGCGCAGCGTCGAGCCGGTGGAAGTGATATCGACGATGATATCGGCCGAGCCGGAGGCGGGAGCGCCTTCGGTCGCGCCCAGGCTTTCAACGATGCGATAAAGCTGAATGCCGTGCTGGCTCGAAAAGAACTGCTGGGTCAGGCGCCAATACTTGGTGGCGATGGCAAGGCGCCGACCGTGGCGGGCGCGGAAATCGGCGGCGACATCGCCGAGATCGGCCATGCTGTCGACATCGAGCCAAATCTCGGGCACCGCGACGACGACATCGGCATGGCCGAAGCCAAGCCGGGCGCAGAATTCGACGCGCTTGTCGGCCTCGGCAAAGCCTTCCCGCATCAGATCCTCGCCGGTGACGCCGAAATCGACGGTGCCGTTGCCGAGCTCGCGGGAGATTTCCGACGCCGACAGGAAGGTGATCTCGATATCGTCCCAGCCTTCGACGCGGCCGCGATAGGAGCGGTCGTTGCCAACCGCCGAGATCGGCAGGCCGGCCCGCTCGAAGATCGCCGAAGCGTCGTCCTTCATCCGGCCCTTGGAGGGAAGCGCGATGGTGATCGTCATGCGGCTGCCCTTTCGGTTTCGATGCGGTCGAGCCAGAAGGAGAAGCCGACGGCCGGAATGCGGTCCGTCGCGCCGAGGAAGGTCAACAGCCGGTCGAAGCGGCCGCCGCCGGCCAGGACCGCGCTCGAGCCTTCCACCGTCACCTCGAAGACGAGGCCGGTGTAATAATCGAGCGGACGCCCGAAAGCGGCGCGGTAATCCAGGCAGGACAGGTCGACGCCGGCATCGGCAAGGGCGGCGACGCGGCCGTTGAAGCGCGACAGCGCATTGCCGAGCTTCAGGCCGGCAGCGTCGGCAAAGCCGGCAAGTGCTGCGGACGCATTGACGAGCGGCACGTGCAGAGACAGGAACTCTTGCAGCACATGGAAGGCCGCATCGTCGAGACGCGTCTCGGACAGGATGAGCTTTTCCTTGAGCCGCCGGGCGATCTCCAGCGGCGAGCGGCTGGCATTTGAGGAATAACCGGTCGCCTGCATCTCGTGCTCGATATGGGCGACCAGCGCCTGCTCGTCACCTGACACAACAAGCCTGGCGATATCGTCGTCAAGGCCGGTGACGAATTGCGGGCTGACGAGGCTTGCCAGCAAGGCTTCCAGCTGCGTCATATTGCCGAAAGCGTGGATCAGGCGCTTCTGCCAGCCGAGCGGCAGGCCGAGCGCCTGAACGACCGCTTCGAACACCGCCTGATCGCCCAACGTCACGGCTAAGCGCCGGCCCGGCAGCAGGCGGGCGAGAATGCCTGTGGCGTCACCAATGGCGCGGGCATCGGCGCCAGGTATGTTGATGTCGCCGAGATCCTCGATGCCGGCCTGGTAGAATTCATTGGCGCCTTCGCGGCGCTGGCGGAAGACTTCGCCGAGGTAGGCGTAACGCTTCGGCGTGCCGGTTGCCGTCTCGATGTGGCGCAGACAGACGGGGATGGTGAATTCGGGACGCAGGCAGAGGCTGGCGCCGGTTTCGCTTTCCGTCATGAAGATACGGCGGCGAAGATCCTCGCCGGCGATATCGAGGAACGGCTCGGCCGGCTGTATGACCGGCGTATCGATGCGCTCGGAATTTCGCGAAGCGAATTCGGCAAGCAGGTCGTTGGAGAATTCCGGGAGGTTGATCAGGGGCATGCTGCGCTCCGAACAACAGGCGAAGGGCGTGCCGGAAGGCACGTATATGTCTCAGACATCACCGCCAGCCCTCTTCCGATCCTCCGCCTGCGCGGCAAGGATTTCCCTCACCTTGGCGACGAGATCGGCTTCCATAACCGTCTCCTGCGCCACGCGGGCTTCGCGCCAGCTGGCATTGTCCTCGATCTCGCCGGAAAGGCGCTTGCCCTCGATCAGATCCTTGATCTGCACGACGCCTTCAGCGCGCTCGTCGCCGCCCTGGATGATGGCGATGGGGCAGCCGCGGCGGTCGGCATATTTCAGCTGGTTGCCGAATTTCTTCCAGTTGCCCTGGAACATCTCGGCGCGAATACCGGCCGCGCGCAATTGCTGCGTCATCTTCTGGTAGCGGCCCATCGCCTCGACATCGCCGTCCATGACGGTGACCAGCACCGGCTCGATCACTTCGCTGGCGCCAAGCTTGCCGAGGTTCTTCAGCGCCGTCATCAGCCTGGAGACGCCGATCGAAAAGCCGGTTGCCGGAACCGGCTGGCCCATGAAGCGGGAGACGAGGCCGTCATAACGACCACCGCCGCCGACCGAGCCGAAAACGACCTTGTCGCCCTTCTCGTTGGTGACGTCGAAGAGAAGCTCGGCCTCATAGACCGGGCCGGTATAATATTCGAGGCCGCGCACGACGGAAGGGTCGATCTTGATTCGATCGGAGCCGTAGCCGGCGCTCGTGACGAGCGCACCGATGAAATTCAGCTCCTCGACGCCTTCGCCGCCCCTCGACGTTCCGGCGACGAGTCCGGCGAGGCGTGCGGCGCTTTCGGCGTAATCCTTGATGCCGACGAAGAACAGAACCTTGTCGATCTGTTCCTGGTTGAGCCCGGCGCCCTTGGTGAAATCGCCGGATTCATCCTTGCGGCCGGGACCGAGGAGTAGCGAGACGCCTTCCGGGCCGAACTTGTCGAGCTTGTCAATGGCGCGCAGCACGTTGAGGCGCTGGCCGGCCTTGTCGCCGCCGCCGAGGCCGATCGCCTCCAAGACCCCATCCAGAACCTTGCGGTTGTTGACGCGGATGACATAGTCACCGCGCTTGATGCCGAGCGCCTCGAGCGTATCGGCCATCATCATGCACATTTCGGCATCGGCCTGGACGCCCGGCGCGCCGACGGTATCGGCGTCGAACTGCATGAACTGGCGGAAACGGCCGGGGCCCGGCTTCTCGTTGCGGAAGACGTAGCCGGCGCGATAGGTGCGGTAGGGCAGCTGGATCTCGTTGAAATTCTCGGCGACATGGCGGGCAAGCGGCGCCGTCAGGTCGTAACGCAGCGACATCCATTGCTCGTCGTCGTCCTGCAGCGAGAAGACGCCCTCGTTCGGCCGGTCGCTATCGGGCAGGAACTTGCCGAGCGCATCGGTATATTCGAACAGCGGCGTTTCGACAGGATCGAAACCATAATGCTCATAGACTTCCCGGATCTTTGCCGTCATCTCGTTGACGGCGCGGATATCGTCGGCCGTCCGGTCGACGAAGCCGCGCGGCAGGCGGGCCTTGAGCTTTTGCGGTTTCTTCTGCTTGTCGTTCATTTCCGGGAATTCCGCTGACTGTGACAGTGGCGGTGTCCTAGCGGATTGGGCGGGGAGCGGCAAGGGCGGAGGGCCTTGATGGCGCTGCCAGAATCGATTGAACGATGAGGCATTGTTCAGAATGCGGATATGATCATGATCACCGAGGCGCTCCTCTATGCCGCGACATTGCCACTGACCGGCAAGCGCCATCGGAAGTTCATCCGCAATTCCGTCAATCTCTGGTCGCGGGCCGGACGTTGCGCCGGGGATTGGGCCGACCACGAAGAGAAGAGCCGCAACGCAATCCGTGCAGCAGCGGCCGGCCTCAGGCAGAGGCGGACCGCCGTCGTGCTCGGCTCCGGTCTGTTGCGGGATGTGCCGATCGATGAGCTGGCACGCGATTTCGACACCGTCGTGCTCGTCGATCTCATTCATCTCGCCTCGGTGCGGCTGTGGCTTGCGGCCAAGGGCTATCGCAACGTCCGGCTGATCGAGCGCGATCTCTCCGGCTACGACGATTTCGCCGCCGGTCAGGAGCCCGAACCGCTCGCCTTCCTGCGTGGCGTGCCCTATCTCGATTTCGTGGTTTCCGCCAATCTCTTGTCCCAGATCGGCCGCGGCGTGAAGCGACGCCATGAGGCCGAGGCGGCCGGTCGAATGCCTGAAGACACGGTGGAGAGGCTGATCACCGCGCATCTCAGCGGGCTTTCCGAACTTTCCTGCCGGCATTGCCTTGTGACCGACATCGCCTATGCCGTCATCGACCGCAACGGCAAAACACATGAGGAGACCGACCTGCTGCACGGCGTCACCCCGCCGCCGGCGAAAGCGGTCTGGACATGGCCGGTCGCTCCGCTCGGCGAGGAGAGCAGGGATTACCGGATCGAACACAAGGTCATTGCCGGCTGGTGATCCGGATGGGGCCGTCGGGCAGCACTTGGCGTGCAGCAGGCATTCACCTATATGAAACACCATGCGCATGATCGCCCTCATCACAATGTTTCTCGGCTGGCTGGTCTACGGCGCCATGTCCGCATGGGCCGGCTGTCCGACATGCGCGTCGATGAATGCGCCGGCCGCCGGCGGCAGCATGCACCATGAAATGGCTGGCATGCCGATGCCGAAAGAAGCAGGCAAGGCCGGTTCCTTGAAAGACCCTTGCGCCAGCGGAAACTTCGCGCATATGCCGCTTTGCGCCGCCTGTCTTATGCTGCCGGCGGCAGTGATGACCGTGGCGGGCGGAAAATCCAATTTCGGCTATCCGGCGCCGCCGCTTGCCCGCGCCCTTGATGACAACAGGCCTGCTCCACAGGCACCGCCTCCCCGACTGGTCTGATACCCGCATTTTCCATGCAGATGGGCGGCTTCGGCTGCCCGGGAACTCTATTGTCAGACAGAGGAAGGAACTCTCATGTCTTTGAAAATCATCGCCCTTACCGCCATGCTTGCCGCTTTTGCCGCACCCGCTTTCGCCGAAGACAAGCCCATGGATATGAGCGAGCCAATGGGCAACCACGACGCGGCCAGCCACGCCTTCAGCGAGGCGAACGACAAAATGCACAAGAATATGATGATCAGGTATAGCGGCGACGCCGACGTCGATTTCGTCCACGGCATGATTCCGCACCATCAGGGCGCGATCGACATGGCCAAGGTCGAGCTCCAATACGGCAAGGATCCCGAAATCCGCAAGCTCGCCGAAGCGGTGATCAAGGCGCAGGAGGCCGAGATCGCGGAAATGAACGCCTGGTTGAAGGCCCACGGCAAGTAGTCAGCCGTTGCTGAAGGGGAACGCCCGATAGGACAGGCGTTCCCCGGACCTTGGAGTGGTGAGGTCAGTCCTTCGGCTCGAAGTCGGCCGGGCGGCGACCGGCGCCTTGTCGCGACAGCATCCAGCCCGGATATTCTGGGGCAAGTGCGCTCACCTCGTCGAGCCTCTGCATATCACCTTCGTCGAGTTTCAGCCGGACGGCGGCAAGGTTCTGGTCGAGCTGATCGACACGCTTGGCGCCGATGATGACCGAGGTGACGAAAGGCTTGGCGAGGATATAGGCGAGCGCGACGGTCGCGACGCCGACACCATGCTTCTCGGCGATCTCGCGCATGACGGCGACGCAGGCCCAAGCCCTGTCCCTGTCGACCGGCGGGAAATCGAAACTGGCGCGGCGGCCTTCGCCATTGCCAGGCGCGCCCGGACCATATTTGCCGGAGAGCAGGCCGCCGGCGAGCGGCGACCAAACCATCAGGCCGAGCTTTTCCTCCTGCATCATCGGCACGATGTCCCGTTCGAGATCGCGGCCGGCGATGGAATAATAGGCCTGCACCGTCTCGAAACGGGCAAAGCCGCGGCGTTCGGAGACACCGAGCGCCTTGGAAATACGCCAGGCCTGCCAGTTGGAAACACCGATATAACGAACGAGGCCGCGCGAAACGAGATCGTCGAAGGCGCGCAGCGTTTCCTCGATCGGCGTCACCGTATCGGTCGCGTGGATCTGATAGAGGTCGATATGATCGGTCTGCAGGCGCTTGAGGCTCGCCTCGACCGAATCCATGATATGGCCGCGCGAGGCGCCGCGGTCGTTCGGCTTGTCGCCCATGATGCCATAGACCTTGGTGGCGATGACGACGTCCTTGCGCGGCACATCCAGGTTCTTCAGCGCCTGGCCGAGCAGCCTTTCGGATTCGCCGGATGAATAGACATCGGCCGTGTCGATGAAATTGACGCCTGCTGCCAGCGAGCGCTCGACGATCCGGTCGGCGGCATTCTGGTCGACATCGGCGATGGCGCCCCACATGCTGCCTTCTTTGGCGTCGCCGAAGGTCATCGTGCCCAGGCAGATTTCCGAGACGAAAAGTCCGGTATTTCCGAGTTGATTGTAACGCATGGTCGAAAAAATCCTTTGTGTCTGCCGCAAGAGGGACTTGCGAACGGAAGAACTTCATCTTTTGATTATTGGCCTGCGCGCGACAGGCACAGCCGTGGCTGGCTGCTGGGTGAGGCCCATTCGATGTAGTGCGACGGCGACGCTTTTCAACGCCAAGCGTTGTCGCATCGGAGGCTGACGCCCTTGTCTCGACATAGCCCTTGTCTCGACACAGGCGGCCGATAGATTGACGGCCATAATTGAAGAGGTGCGCATGTGACGACGCGAGCACTGACGACGATCGGCTTCGATGCCGACGACACGCTTTGGCAGAACGAACAACATTACCGACTGACCGAGGCCTATTTTACTGAGCTTCTTGCCGATTTCGCTGAAGGCCCGAAGATTTCCGAGCGGCTGCTGGAAGCCGAGAAACGCAATCTTCGCCATTACGGCTTCGGCATCAAGGGCTTCACGCTGTCGATGATCGAGACGGCGATCGAGATCACCGAGGGCAAAGTGCCGGCGAGCGTCATCGCCAAGATCCTCGATACCGGCCGCGACCTTCTCAGCCATCCGGTCGAGATCATGCCGCATGCGCGCGACACGTTGGAGGCGCTTGCCGGCAAATATCTGCTTGTCGTAATCACCAAGGGCGATCTCTTCGACCAGGAGCGCAAGCTTGCCCAATCCGGGCTCGGCGACTTCTTCGATGCCGTCGAGATCGTATCCGACAAGACGGCCGTCACCTATCGCCGCATCTTCGCCAAGGTCGGAGACGGGCCGGAGCGGGCAATGATGGTCGGCAATTCGCTGAAATCGGATATCGTGCCGGCGATCGCAGCCGGCAGTTACGGCGTTTTCGTGCCGCACGAACTCACCTGGGTGCTGGAACATGTGGACGAGCCGAGAGAAGCGCCGCGCTTCCGAAAGATTGGCCATCTCGGCGAATTGCGCGAGCTGATCGATGGGCTCGCATAGCGGGCCCAGGCGACACGCATTAAGCCAGCCTCATTTCGCCTTGGGAGGCGCCTTCGGAAACAGCGAGGGCGAGTCCGGCTCAGCCGGCGGATGCTGCGGGGCGGCGGTCAGCGGCTCGATGAGGATGCTGAAGGGGGCCCCGAGGCCGCGGCGCGGCGAGACCTTGGAGTAGTAGGGACGCAGCAGCCAGGTGGTGTTTTCCTTCACCGTCGTCTGAAAGCTCATGCCGTCCTCATCGGTGCCGAAGAAAGCTTCGTCGTCGGGTTTCGACAGGTCGAAGATCGCCAGGAAGGCGAACTTGCTCTTGGTGGAAAAATCGATCTTCACGTGCTGACCGGCGCGCACCGGCAGCGTGTAGACGTGGCCGCTGCCGAATTTCGTCCATCCCTTGAGCTGCATGGTGACGGCCGGAAACTGCAGCTTCTCCAGTTTCTCACCGGGATCGAGCTGCGGCGTCTGCGCCGCGGCAAAGGCCGGCAAGAACAACAGGGCAAGGGCGGCGATCGATATTTTCACGGACAGATCTTTCATGGTCGAACCAGGACGGCGCGCATCGCCTCCACCTCGGGCCGACAGAAGCAGCCCTCCAGATGATCGTTGACGAGGCCCATCGCCTGCATGAAGGCATAAACTGTGGTCGGGCCGACAAAGGTCCAGCCGCGTTTCTTCAGATCCTTCGAAATGACCACCGATGTCGGCGTCGTCGGATTGGCGACGATGTGCTCACGGTCGACCACAACAGGCCGCTCATTGTGGCCGGGTTCGTAGCGCCAGAAATAACGGGCGAGCGAGCCGAATTCGTCCCGAAGCTCGATGGCGCGCCCGGCGTTGTTGATCGTGGAAACGATCTTGCCGCGATGACGGATAATGCCGGCATCAGCCAGGCAGCGGGCCACATCCTTCTCACCGAAGAGGGCAACCTTCTCGAAATCGAAGCCGGCGAAGGCGGCGCGGAAATTCTCCCGCTTGCGCAGGATGGTCAGCCAGGAAAGACCGGATTGGAAACCTTCAAGGCAGATCTTCTCGAACAGGCGAATATCGTCCGTGACGGGGCGGCCCCATTCCTCGTCGTGATACTTGAGATAGTCCGGCAGGTTGGCGTGCCAGTGGCAGCGGCTCCTGCCGTCCTCGCCGATGATGATGCCAGTCGTGCTCATGTCCGCTTCATTCTCCGGGATCCGCGTCGTTCTCCGGTCATGACTCCGGCTTTACCATTTGCAAACCGTCTTTCCAAACCGATCGGTAACCCTGACGAAAAGTTTATTCGGCCGGTCGGTCTTTCATGGATCGATCTTTACCATTCGCTGGCGGATGGAGTGGCAGCGTCTTTGCGAGCGGAACATCTCCGCCAGGCGGACCCATCCCGCCAGTCCATTTTCGGTCATTTGTAGAGAGTTCGTCCGATGATGAAACACCTTTTTCTTGCCTCAGTCTTCTGCGGCATCTTCTCCACGGCCGCCATTGCAGACGACCGCTACGCCACCCGCCCGCCTATTATCCTCAGCCCCGATCTGACCGCGCCTTGGATCAATCAGCTCGGCGGCAAGGTCCGGCCGGTCGTCTATCAGCGCCCGGTCGTCCAGCCGCAGCAGCGCGGCCTCTTCCAGCGCCGCGTCACCCGCCAGGCGCAGCAGCCGGCCCCTCAGACGGTTTCGGCGATCAATCCCGGCATACCGGCAATCCGCCACCCAATCGAGCCGCAATATCTGCCGCAGATGGTCGATTACGACACCACGGAAAAGCCTGGAACCATCGTCATCGATACCAACAACCGCTTTCTCTATCTCGTCATGAATGGCGGCAAGGCACGGCGCTACGGCGTGGGTGTCGGCAAGCCGGGCTTCGAATGGGCCGGCGTCCACAAGATCACCCGCAAGACGGAATGGCCGGATTGGACGCCGCCTTCCGAAATGATCAGCCGCGAGGCCGCCAAGGGCCACTATCTGCCGGCGCGCATGGACGGCGGCCTGGAAAATCCGCTCGGCGCGCGCGCCATGTATCTCGGCTCGACGCTCTACCGCATCCATGGCACCAATGCGCCCTGGTCGATCGGCAGCGCCGTTTCTTCCGGCTGTATCCGCCTGCGCAACGAGGACGTCGTCGATCTCTACGACCGCGTCAACGTCGGAACCCGCGTCATCGTCATGTAACGGCGCACGCAAAAGCTGGAGCACCAGCAAGAGTGTGCAGTGGTTTTGCGTTGAGAATTCAGTAAAAACAAAGAGATGGAGCATTTTCGTGTTTCGGAGAAATACGGAAATGCTCTATGAAGCCGCTAGGACAGGTGGCTCCACTCGTCAAAATTGCTTTATCCGGCCATGTCGATCTTGAATCGGGCAGAAGATCATGTAGCTTCGGGCGGACTTGCTTGAGGGGAATCGACTAATGATCAAAGTGATGCCGGGACTGGCCGCGGCCGGACTTGTCCTGTCCTTGATTTCTACATCAGCCTTTGCCGCGCCTGCCGGCCCGGCTTCCGACAATGCACGGCATCCGGCGCAGATCATGCGCGTGGCGCAGATGCCGAAATATGTAAAGCCGCAATTCAAGCGCAAGAAAGTGCGCCTGGTGACGACGGAAGTGGCCGGCACTGTCATCATCGATACCAATAACAAATATCTCTACCTGGTCGAAGGCAACAACCGCGCGACCCGCTACGGCATCGGGGTCGGCCGCGACGGCTTCGGCTGGTCGGGCATCGTCAAGATCGGCCGCAAGGCTGAATGGCCGGCCTGGACGCCGCCGGCCGAAATGCGCCGCCGCGAAGCCGCCAAGGGTCACATCATCCCCGCTTACCAGGAAGGCGGCGAGGACAATCCGCTCGGCGCCCGCGCCATGTATCTCTACCAGGGTGGCCGCGACACCATCTTCCGCATCCACGGCACCAACCAGCCCTGGACGATCGGCCTCAATATGTCTTCCGGCTGTATCCGCATGATGAACGAGGACGTGATGCATCTTTACGATCGTGCGCCTGTCGGCACCAAGGTGATCGTCATCGGCCCCGGCAACAAGCAGGGCAATGTGGCTTTCGAGGACAGGGGTATCGACGTGCTGCGCACCATGTTCGGCGGCTGAGCAACACTTGTCAAAAAACGAGGGCGCTTTTTAGAGGCGCCTTTTATTTCTCTTGGACTTTGCGGCTGAAAGCTGGCAGACGTGCCTAGGAGTGGACATATTTGCAATATCGGGGCTATTCAATGACATATGCGCTGCGTTCTTCCGCTTCCCTGCTTGCGGGCATCGCGTTTTTCACATTCTGTTCGGCAGCATCCGCCTCGGCGGAAGATCTGCAGTTCTCCATTTACGGCGGTTACCAGACCGCGCCGCACAGCGGCGTCGATCTTTCCGACGGCACGCATTTCACCGCCGGCTGGGAAGGCAAGTCCTTCGGCGCGCCGCCCTATTACGGCGGCCGCGTCACCTGGTGGCTGGAGAATTTCAACAAGCCGAACTGGGGTATCTCGCTCGATTACACCCATGACAAGGTCTATGCCGACGACGACACGCTCGCCAAGGCCGGCTGGTCGCATTTCGAATTCACCGACGGTCTGAACCTGCTGACGGTGAACGGGCTCTACCGCTTCCAGGATCCGAGCCGCCGCTGGACGCCTTATCTCGGCGCCGGCATCGGCGTGAACATTCCGCATGTCGAGGTGATTCGTCCCGAGGGCAAGACCTGGGCCTACGAATTCGGCGGCGTGACGCTGCAGGCCCAGGCCGGCGTCGATTTCAAGGTGACCGACCGCTGGTCGACCTTTGTCGAATACAAGGGCACCTATTCGCGCGTCGACGTTCCGATCGACAGCGGCGTTGACCTGAAGACCAACATCTTCACCAACGCCGTCAACGTCGGCGTCTCGTTCCACTGGTAATGAATTGAATTTCGGCTGCGGCGCTATTTCGTGCCGCAGCTGACCTTGCCCTCGGCAGCATAAGGTTTGCTGCCGCCTTCGATGGTCAGGGAATAGGTGCCGCTGAAATTCGACGCCGGCTTGCCACGGACGCCGGCGACCACCACCAGATCCAGCGTTGCGCCGCCAGTATCGTCACCGCCGCCGTCGAAGACCTCCAGAAGCAGTTCGCCATCGCGCGACCAGTGATTGCTCAGATGCTGCGATTCGAACAGACGTTTGGCAAAGGTCGCTTGCGCGGGATCCTTGACAACAAGCGCACCGCGGAAATGGTTGAGCCTATGGCCGGCATCGCTTGCGAAACCGCTTTCAAGGGTGAAGCGCGCCTGCGCGTCATCGGCGGAACAGAATAGGCGGCTGTCGGCATGGGCCGCGCCTGCCGCACCGAGCAGTCCCGCAAGTACAATCATTCCCCGCCACATCGCCCAACCTCCCGGGAGCGGCCCGAATGGGCCCGCATTCCCGTCAGCCTAACGGCAAACCGGTTAATTTTTCCGGCATAGCGCCGCCATAGGCCCAGTCGAGAAGCTCGACCGTATGCAGGATCGGGATCTCGGTGCCGGCGGCGATCTGGGTGATGCAGCCGATATTGCCGGTGGCGATGATGTTGGCCTTGGTGGCCTCGATGTTTTTGACCTTGCGTGCCTTCAGCGCCGCCGAAATCTCCGGCTGCATGATGTTGTAGGTGCCGGCCGAGCCGCAGCAGAGATGGCCTTCGGCCGGATCGCGCACGGTAAAGCCCGCCGCCTTCAGCAGTTGCTTCGGCGCAAGGGTGATGCGCTGGCCGTGCTGCATCGAACAGGCGGAATGATAAGCGACCGTGATGCCCCTCGGCATATGGGCCGGCAGGTCGAGGGTCGCCAGATATTCGGTAATGTCCTTTGCCAGCGCCGAGACTCTGGCCGCCTTTGCGGCATAGGCGGGGTCGAGGCGCAGCATGTGACCGTAATCCTTGATCGTCGTGCCGCAGCCCGATGCGGTGATGAGGATCGCATCGAGGCCATGGCTGTCGATCTCGCGCGTCCAGATATCGACATTGGTGCGGGCGCTTGCGAGCGCCTGTTCGGCCCGGCCCATATGGTGGACCAGCGATCCGCAGCAGACCTCGCCTTCCGGCGCCACGACCTCGATGCCGAGCCGTGTCAGCAGCCGGATCGCCGCCGCGTTGATGCCGGGATCGAGCACCGGCTGGGCGCAGCCGGTGAGAATCGCCACCCGGCCGCGCCGCCCCGCCTCGGGCCGATGGGTGCCGGGTTTTGAAAAGTCTGAAGCCGCCGGGATGCGGCGCGGCGCAAGCGCCAGCATGGCGGCAAAGGGCTTCAGCGCTGCCCCCCGCATCAGGCCGGCAAAGGGGCGGCCGAGACGGGCGAGATGGAGCGCCAGCCGGAAACGGCCGGGATAGGGCAGTACGGTCGCGAGAATGGCGCGCGTCAGCCGGTTCGTGAACGGCCGTCTGTAAGTCTTTTCGATATGGGCGCGGGCGTGATCGACCAGATGCATATAGTCGACGCCCGAGGGACAGGTGGTGACGCAGGCAAGGCAGGAGAGACAGCGGTCGATATGGGTGACGACCTCGGCATCGGCGGGGCGGCCGTTTTCCAGCATGTCCTTGATCAGGTAGATCCGCCCGCGCGGGCTGTCGAGCTCGTTGCCGAGCGTCACATAGGTGGGACAGGTGGCAGTGCAGAAGCCGCAATGGACGCACTTGCGCAGGATCTTTTCGGATTCGGCGACATGGGGGTCGGCGAGTTGCGATGGGGTGAAGTTGGTTTGCATCTAGCGGGACCTCCGCTTTGGGGGCGCTGTGCCTGGGGCACCCCCCTCTGTCCTGCCGGACATCTCCCCCACAAGGGGGGAGATCAGATGGGCGCAACGGTTTCCCCAAACAGCCACCGTGGAATTACTTCGATACGGCAGAGAGGGACCGGTGATCCAACCTCTTGCCAATCTTCCCTCTTGTGAGGGAGATGTCCGGCAGGACAGAGGGGGGTGGACCACGCGCAAACTCATCTTCTCACCCCATCTTCCCCGGATTGAAGATCCCCGCCGGATCGAACTTCTCCTTCACCCGCCGCGACAGCATCGCCACTGCCTCCGGCTCCGGATGGAAGGCCGCCGTTGCCGCCCTCGCCGCGTCCGAAGCACGGATCAGCGTCGCATGGCCGCCACCGAGCACCTTGATGAAGCGGCGGACCAGATCTGCTTCGGGGTCCGCCTCCATCCTCATCCAGACGAGACCGCCCTGCCAGTCGTAGAAGGCGTCGACGCCGGCTTCTAGACGAAGGGCCGCGACCAGCTGGTGGCCGGCTCCCGGCGCGACCGAGACGCGCCAGACCGGCCGTGTCGTACCGTCGGCATAGGGTAATACATCACGGATTTCTCGCCAGAGCCTCTGGCTCTCCGGCTCATCCAGCCGCGTCACCGTGGCAAAGGCCGACATCGCCGCCGCAAGCTTTTCCATGCGCACGCCGACCGAACCGGCCAGGCCCTCAACGCGCAGAACCGTCGCCTCGCCCTCGGGCAATTTGCCGGCAAGGAATTTCCAGGTCACCGTCAGCGGCAGATGGGCGGCACTGGAGACCTCGACCGGCAGCGCCATCGCCGCCGCCATGGCATTGGCCGCTTCGGCATCGTTGAGGCCGGAGAGAACCAGCGTCTGTTCCGTCTTCGGGCGCGGCGGCACGCGGAAGGTCAGTTCGGTGAGAAAACCCAGCGTTCCATGCGAGCCGGCGATCAGCTTGACGAGATCGAGGCCGGTGACGTTCTTCATCACCCGGCCGCCGGCCTTGATGATCTCGCCCCTGCCGTTGACGAAGCGAACACCGAGCAGGCTGTCGCGGGCCGCTCCGGCAACGAGGCGGCGCGGGCCGGAAACATTGGCGGCGAAGACGCCGCCGATCGTCGGCTCGCCCGACCTGCGCATGATTGGGCGATGATCCATTGGCTCGAAGGCAAGCATCTGGCCGCCTTCGGACAGTGCCGCCTCGACCTCGGCAAGCGGCGTACCCGAGCGGACCGTCATGACCATCTCGCCGGGATTGTAGGCGATGATACCGGAAAGCCTGGTCGATCGCAGCCGGTCTTCTGATGCAACGGCATTGCCGAAACCGGAGCGCGTATCACCGCCACAGACAGCGAGCGGCCGGTTCGTCTCCGCATGTGCGAGGACGATCGCCGCCGCCTGTTCCTCGCTTGTCGGCATCAGATCGATCATGCGGCAGGGCGCCCTTCGAGCGGGAAGACCTTCGACGGGTTGAGGAGCCAGCCCGGATCGAAGGCGGCGCGCACCGCCATCTGCTGGGCGAGATCGGCCTCCGAATATTGATGGCGCATCAGGTCGCGCTTTTCGATGCCGACGCCATGCTCGCCGGTGAGGCAGCCGCCGGCATCGACGCAGAGCTTGAGGATATCGTTGCCGGCGGCTTCTGCGCGGGCGGCATCCTCGGGGTCGTTGGCATTGAAGAGGATCAGCGGATGCATGTTGCCGTCGCCGGCATGAAAGACGTTGGCGACCCGCAGGCCGTAGTGATCGACGATCTCGGCAGTTCTCTTCAGCACATGGGAAAGCTGGCTGAGCGGCACGGTGCCGTCCATGCAGATATAGTCGGCGATGCGGCCGGTGGCGCCGAAGGCGGATTTGCGCCCCTTCCAGATCAGCGCCGCCTCGGTGGCCGACTGGCATTCGCGCACGGTCTTCACAGCATGGCGGCGGGCGATCTCGACGATGTCTTTGAGGGTGGCGTCCATTTCGGCGTCCGAACCCTCGACCTCGACAATCAGCAGTGCCCCGACATCGAGGGGATAGCCGGCATGGGCGAAGGCCTCGCAGATCTCGATCGCCGGCTTGTCCATGAACTCGATGGCAACCGGGATGATTCCGGCGGCGATGACATCGGCAACGCAGGCGCCGGCCTCTTCCGAGCTTTCGAAGCCGAAGAGCACCGGACGGGCGCCTTCCGGCTTGGCGATCAGCCGCACGGTCGCCTCGGTGACGATGCCGAGCTGGCCTTCGTGGCCGCAGACGAGGCCGAGCAGGTCGTAACCGGCCGCGTCCAGCGCCTTGCCGCCGAGTTCGATCACCGTGCCGTCGACCAGCACCATTCTGACGCCGAGCAGATTGTTGGTGGTGACGCCATATTTCAGGCAGTGGGCGCCGCCGGAATTCATGCCGATATTGCCGCCAATCGTGCAGGCGAGCTGCGAACTCGGATCAGGCGCGTAGAAAAAGCCGTCGGCCGAGACGGATTCGGAGATGTTGAGATTGGTGACACCCGCCTGAACCACGGCGACACGGTTCGGCAGATCGATTTCGAGAATGCTGTTCATCTTCGACAGGCCGAGCACAACGGCATCCTCCTGCGGAATGGCGCCGCCGGAAAGCGAGGTGCCGGCGCCGCGCGGCACCACGGGAATGCCGTAGCGTTGGCAATAGCGCATGACGGCCGCCACCTCGGCCGTGGTGCGCGGCAGGGCGACGGCAAGCGGCAGGCGGCGATAGGACACGAAGGCGTCTGTCTCGAACGGCACCAGTTCGCGCGCCTCATGAACCAGGCATTCCGGTGGCAGAAGATCGGCGAGATCGGCAACGATCCGGGCGCGGCGCGCCAGCACATCGGCGCGCGGGGCGAGAAACGGAATGGCGTCGGACATGATGTCCTCCCTGACCCTGACGACCGGAAATCACAGCGGAAAGGTGACAGCGGGACGGGCCGCCAGCCTCTGCCGCCGGTGAACCGGCTTAGCACTTTCCAGAAAGTGGCGCAAATGCTAAGCACTTATGTCAAAAGGGGAAAAAGTCTGAAAACCTTATGACCAATCTGGGTGATCTCGAGATCTTTGCCAAGGTCGTTTCGACGGGGAGCATGTCGCTCGCCGGGCGGGCGCTCGGCTTTTCGCCCGCGGTCGTCTCCAAGCGGATCAAACGGCTGGAGGACCGGCTCGGTACCCGGCTTTTGCAGCGCACGACGCGGCAGATCTCGCTGACGGAAGCCGGACAGGGTTTTTACGACCGCGTTCTCGGCATTCTCGCCGGGTTGGAGGAGGCCGAATTCTACATTTCCGGCCGCTCGGCGCAAATGCACGGCACGCTGAAGATCTCGGCGCCGACCTCCTTCGGTCGCATGCATATCGCGCCTCATCTGAAGGCGTTCATGCAGGCGCACCCGGAGCTTGCGATCAACCTGGTGCTGACCGACGAATTCAGCGACATCGTCGGCGGCGGTTTCGATCTGGCGATCCGGATTGCCGAACTGACCGATTCCAGCCTCGTCGCCCGACGGCTGGCGCCCGTGCGCCGGCTGCTCTGTGCTTCGCCGGATTACCTGGCCGCGCATAGCGAGCCCAGGCATATCGACGATCTGAAACACCATCGCTGCCTGCCGGCGCACAATAACGACACCTGGCGGCTGAACGGGCCGGACGGAGCCCTCAGCCTGCGGCCAGACGGCATGCTGATCACCAATTCCAGCGAGGTGATCCGCGAGGCCGTCATCGCGGGGCTCGGGATCGCGCTGCGGTCCACCTGGGATATCGGCGAGGAACTGAAGGCCGGCCGTCTGGTGCAGGTGCTGCCCGCCTATGAGGGCTCGCACAATGTCGCGCTCTCGGCCGTCTATCCTAGCCGGCAGTTCCTGCCGGCCAAGGTGCGGCTGTTCATCGACTATCTGAGCGAGCTTTACGGGCCGATCCCCTATTGGGAGCGCTGATGGCGGCCCGTAACCGCGGCACGAAAGTGCACGAAGCAAGGCAGCGGTCGGACAGCGAGGCATGGTTACCACATTTTCAAAAATCCTGGTGGAACAATTCGTCCCGCCATTGATTAGGGGTCCGGACGAAGCCATATTGTACACCTGTGCAACATGGCGCATTCGAAACAGGATGTGACGGTTTTTTTGAGCCTGCCCCAGCCCGATTTCCCCTATGAACGGCGGTTAAATCATGTTTCGGACCGTCGCGGCTTTGGATTGTGTCAGCGTTCCGTGATACACGCATATGAGTGATTCCTAACAACCACTGTAAAGGTGACCCGACAATTGACTCTTCTCGCCCGATTGGCCTCCGATGTGCGACTGATGTTCCGGCGCCCGCCGCGACAGCAATATGGTGCGCTCTGCTACCGGTTGAAGAAGAAGAGCGGTGAAGTCGAGGTACTCCTGATGACGAGCCGCGACACCGGCCGCTGGGTCATTCCCAAGGGCTGGCCGATGAACGGCAAGTGCGCCCATGAGGTCGCCCTGCAGGAAGCTCTGGAGGAAGCCGGCGTTCGCGGCTCCGTCGAGGCGGAAACGCTCGGTTCCTACACCTATCCGAAAGTGCTGCGCGACGGTGTGCAGGTGGTTTGCAAAGTGCAGGTCTATGCGCTTGAGGTCACCGACATGGCGAAGAACTTCAAGGAAAAAGGCGAACGCACCATCGAGTGGGTCTCGGTCGACGAGGCGGTGAGCCGCGTGCGCGAACCAGAGCTTCGCAACCTCTTCCTCGCCTTCAAACAAAAGATGACCGACAAGCTTTCAGTCAGACCGGCGAAGCGAATTCCGGTGGCCAAAAAAGTTCCGGCGGCCAAGCAAATTCCAGCGGAATGAATCCTGCCATCTTGCACTGCTAGGAAAGCAGCGTAGAAGCAGCTTCATCCCTCAGGAAAAAGAATGCCGCCCCGTCCCGCAGTTCTTACCAAACGCACGCTCGATAAAGACCTCGATAAAATCACCTATGTCGAGGACGCGGCAAAGCACGTTGCGCGACTGCTGGTGGCACCCGGGCTCGGGCTGATTTTCGTCGGCCTGGTCATGCTCTTTGCCGGCGTCTATGTCTTCGACCGTCCGGGCGCCGTACTCGTCGTGGCGGCAGCGGCCCTTGCCGGCTACATGGCGATGAATATCGGCGCCAACGACGTGACCAACAACGTCGGTGCGGCCGTCGGTGCACGCGCCATGACGATGGGCCAGGCGCTGGTCATTGCTGCGATCTTCGAGGTCTTGGGCGCCACGATCGCGGGCGGCGAAGTGGTCAAGACGATTTCCTCCGACATCGTCGATGCTGGCCAGGTGTCGCCGGCGGTGCTCGGCTGGATCATGATGGCGGCGCTGACCGCAGCCGCCCTTTGGATCAACCTTGCAACCTGGATGAACGCGCCCGTTTCCACCACGCATGCGATCGTCGGGGCGGTGATCGGGGCCGGCATCTCAGCTGTGGGGCCGGAGCCGGTGAATTGGCAGGTAATGTTCGAGATCGCCTCGAGCTGGATCACCTCGCCGCTCCTTGGCGGACTGATCGCGGCCGGCCTGCTCTATCTCGTCAAGACGCTCATCATCTATCGCGACGACAAGATCGCGGCGGCGCGGCGTTGGGTACCGGTGCTGGTCGCGACGATGGCTGGCGCCTTCATGGCCTATATGGTGCTGCAGCTATCGCCGATCGGTAGATTTCCGCCCTTCACCGTCATTCTGATCGGGATCGCCATCGGGCTGGTGACCTGGCTTATCGCCCGGCCGCTCGTCCTCGTCCAGGCGCGGGATCTTGAAAACCGCAACAGTTCACTGCGGGCGCTGTTCCGGCTGCCGCTGATCGGCTCGGCGGCGCTGCTATCCTTCGCGCATGGCGCAAACGACGTTTCAAACGCGGTCGGGCCGCTTTCGGCGATCGTCCATTCGGTCGGCATCGGCGGCGTTGGCGGCGTCGGCCATTCGCCCCTCTGGGTGATGCTGATCGGCGCCTTCGGCATCTCCGTCGGCCTGCTGCTCTTCGGGCCACGGCTCATCCGCCTCGTCGGCGAGGAGATCACCAAGCTCAATCCGATGCGCGCCTATTGCGTCGCGCTGTCGACCGCTTTCACCGTCATCGTCGCCTCTTGGCTCGGCCTGCCGGTCAGCACCACCCATATCGCCGTCGGCTCCGTCTTCGGCGTCGGCTTCTTCCGCGAATGGTATACGCGCCATTCGAAGCGCCGCATCGCCTATATCAGGCGCAAGACGGAGAGCTTCGATATCGACGAGCCGGAGGAGCCGAATATCCACGAGAGGCGGCGACGCTATCTGGTGCGGCGCTCGCATTTCATGACGATCATCGCCGCCTGGATCATCACCGTGCCGGTTTCGGCAGCGCTTGCGGCGATGATTTATTGGGTTATGTTCGCGCTCTTCGTTTGAGATCCCGAGTTTTTTCCAATGCGCGCCAATTTCCGCATGCAACGACTTTTCGTCGACGCGCCGCTTTCCAGCGGCGCCGTCGTGGAGGCGAATGCCGACCATTTCAACTATCTCGCCAACGTGCTGAGGATGGAGGACGGCACAGACATCCTGCTCTTCAACGGCCGCGACGGCGAGTGGCGGGCGACGCTGTCCTTCCCGACGCGCAAACGCATCCTGCTGACGGCAACCGAAGAGACGCGGCCGCAGCCGGCGGCCACGGACCTGCACTATCTCTTTGCCCCGCTCAAAGTCGGCCGCATGGATTATCTCGTGCAGAAAGCGGTGGAAATGGGCGCCGGGCTGCTGCAGCCTGTCATGACCCAGCATGTGCAGGGGAAGATCACCAATCTCGACAAGCTGCGCGCCAATGTCGTCGAGGCGGCGGAGCAATGCGGTATTCTCGGCATCCCTGCCGTGGCCGAGCCGGTGAGGCTTTCCGACCTGCTCGACCATTGGCCGAGCGAGCGCCGCATCATCTATTGCGACGAGGGTGACGCCGGGCAAAACCCGCTGCCGGTGCTGGCAGCCATCCAAGAAAGGCATCTCGCTCTGCTCGTCGGGCCGGAAGGCGGCTTTTCGGAGGATGAGCGGGCGCGGCTTCGAAGCCTCGATTTCGTCACTGCCATTCCGCTCGGACCTCGCATCCTCCGGGCCGATACGGCCGCTGTTGCGGCGCTGGCAGTGGTCCAGGCGGCGATCGGCGACTGGACATGACCGGGAAAACGGGTTGACGCGGAAATCACTGCTGTTTTTTTGATGCGTCGTTGAAAGAATTTCACTTGCAACATACGTGGCTTGGGTCCTAATCACCTTCCAATTGCCCGGCCCCCTGGGCGCCTTTTGAATACAGGTACCCCGCATGGCCCGCGACACTACCGACCAGACACCGCTCTCTTCCGTTCAGGAATTGACCGATTACATCGCCGCGGGCAACAAGCCGCGGGAGCGCTTCCGGATCGGCACCGAACATGAGAAGTTCGCCTTCTTCCGCGCCGACAACAGCCCGGTTCCCTACTTCGGCGATGCCAGCATCTCGGCCCTGCTTACCGGCCTGCAGAAAAAGAGCGGCTGGGAGCCGATCATGGACGGCGGCAACATCATCGGCCTTGCCGAGCAGCACGGCATGGGGGCGATCTCGATCGAGCCCGGCGGCCAGTTCGAACTGTCAGGCGCGCCGCTGGAGACAATCCACCAGACCTGCAGGGAATCGAACCAGCACCTGGCGACGCTGCGCGAGATCGCCGAACCGATGGGCATCCGTTTCCTCGGCATCGGCGGCAGTCCGAAATGGACCTATGCCGAAACCCCGCAAATGCCGAAATCGCGCTACGAGATCATGACCCGCTATATGCCGAAGGTCGGCACCAAGGGCCTAGACATGATGTATCGCACCTGCACGATCCAGGTGAATCTCGATTTCTCCTCGGAAGCCGACATGCGCCAGAAGATGCGCGTCTCGATGAAGCTGCAATCGCTGGCGACCGCGCTGTTTGCATCCTCGCCCTTCACCGAGGGCAAGCCGAACGGGCTGCTCTCCTGGCGCGGCGATATCTGGCGCGATGTCGACAACCAGCGCTCGGGCCTGCTCGATTTCACGTTCCGCGACGATTTCGGCTTCCGCGATTATGCCGAATGGGCGCTCGACGTGCCGATGTATTTCATCGTCCGCGACGGGCACTATCACGACTGTACCCATGTGACCTTCCGCCAGTTCATGAACGGCGCGTTGAAGGGCGAGGTCGCCGATCCGGCGCCGACGATGGGTGACTGGACAAACCATCTTTCCACGCTCTTCCCGGACGTGCGAATGAAACGCTTCCTCGAAATGCGCGGCGCCGACGGCGGCCCATGGCGGCGCATCTGTGCGTTGCCCGCTTTCTGGGTCGGCCTGCTCTACGACGATGCGGCCCTTCAGGCCGCCGACGAGCTGACGAAGGATTGGAGCTTTGCCGAGATCGGCGCCCTGCGCAATGCCGTTCCGGCGCAAGGGTTGAAGGCCGAGTTTCGCGGGCATGCGCTGCTCGAGGCGGCGCGCGAGGTCGTCGGCATCTCAAGGGCCGGCCTCAAGGCGCGCGGCAGGCTTAACGGCGAAGGCCAGGACGAAAGCATCTTCCTGGCGCCGCTCGACGAGGTGCTTGCCAAGAAGGCGACGCTCGCCGAGGATCTGCTGTCGCTCTATCACGGCCGCTGGCAGGGTTCCGTCGAACCGGTCTTCGAGGATTATCAGTACTGAGATCGTCCTAAGCCCCTCTGACAAAAAGCCGTTTGCGTATTACCATTTCCGGATATAGTGACGTCACAACGCGTCACGACTCGGGGAAAGGGACCTCCATGCTGCCACTCTTCGATATGATGATGCAGGCGCAGAACGGCGCGGCGATGGAAGCGATCGCCCGGCAATTCAACCTGGCGCAGGAACAGGCGACGAAGGCCATGGCGGCGCTGATGCCGGCCTTTTCCGCCGGCCTGAAGCGCAGCACCGGCAATCCTTACGATTTCGTCGGGCTGATGCAGGCCGTCGCCTCCGGCAATTACGCGCGATATTTCGAGGATATGAGCCGGGCCTTCACGCCGGAGGGCATTTCCGACGGCAACAACATCCTTGCCCAGTTGTTCGGCTCCAAGGAGGTTTCGCGGGCGATCGCAGCCCAGGCCGCCCAGATGACCGGGATCGGACAGGACATCTACAAACAGATGCTGCCGGTGCTGGCCGACACGCTGATGGGCGGGCTCTTCAAGCAGACGACCGGCCAGATGGCCTCTCCTGTCAACCCCTTCGCCAACACGGCGATGGGCGAGAGCATTCAAAAATGGCTTGAGAGTACGGGCTTTGCGCCGAAGCCGAAGGCAGCCCCGGAGTCCAGCATTTTCGACAATCCCTTCACGCAGGCGATGCAACTGATGTTTTCGATGCCGAAACAGCAACCGGCGCCTGCCCCGAACCCATTCCTCGACAATCCTTTCGCCAAAGCCTTCCAGGAGATGATGGCCGGGCTCGGCCAGCAACCGGCAGCCCAGCAGCCTACCGCGAAGACGCCGGAGGCTCCGAAGGAAGAGGCGAAGGTCAATGCCGACAGCTATGCGGAGATGTTGAACGCCATGTTCGACAGCGGGCTGGAAGTGCAGAAGAGCTACCAGAGGAATCTGGAGGCGATTTTCGAAACTTACCGGCCGAAGCCTTCGCCTGACCCTAAGACATAAAAAGACCCGGCGATGGCTGGGAAAGCCGATCGCCGGGTCAAGCGGCAGGGCTATTGGCTATCACCCTGCGGGGAAACTTGCGCTCCTACTCGTCGCAGGAACGGAAGAACTGCAGGCGCCAACGATTGCGCGCCGAACGCGTCAGATGTTCCGACGGATCCTCGAAAAACGTCGAGGCCAGGAACGCCGAGGTCAGATCGGCCCTGGTGAGGCCGATATCTCTCAGCTGCGTATCATTCAGATCATGCAGCGCGTTGATCTCCATGCGATTGCGAAACACGCGAAAGAGGAAGGTCAACGGGGCGAGGCCTGCCGCCAGACGCTGGGAAAACGTCGGGGTAAGCTTGCCGCAGTCGAGTTCTAGTGTCCGGTCTGTCGTGTGCATCGAACTCTCCTTTCTTTCGGGGCACGCAACAACCCACCCCTGCCGCGAGGTCGTGCGGAAGGGAGCAGGCTGAATTCGGCTCGGACAGGCAGGGTGTCTGTCCTTCACTTTGCTTGATTTGCATCCCGAAGATGCCAAAGACCTATTGATCAGTCCAACGAATGTTTCTAATGATTATCATCAGCTATCTTTATAGGTGAACCCATGTCCGCGCCTCTTGATCTCGACCAGTTGCAGACTTTCATCGCCATCGTCGATTCCGGCAGCTTCACCAAGGCCGCCGACAGGGTCTACAAGACCCAATCCGCCGTCTCCATGCAGATGCGCCGTCTCGAAGAGCGCATCGGCAAGCAGCTGTTCATCAAGGACGGCCGCGGCAATCGGCTGACGGTCGAGGGTGAAAAACTGCTCAATTACGCCCGGCGCATCATCCGCCTCAACAATGAGGCGATCGCCGCCTTTGACGACAACAGGCTGGAGGGGACGCTACGCATCGGCACGCCGGACGATTACGCCGACCGCTATATGCCTGAGATCATCGGCCGTTTTGCCAAGACGCATCCGAATGTCGAGCTTTACATCGTCTGCGAGCCGTCGATGGACCTTGCCGAGCGCATGCACAAGGGCGAGCTCGATATCGCCCTCGTCACCCACAATCCGCGCGAGCGCATGTCCGATGTGGTCAGAACCGAGCCGCTCTGCTGGGTCGGCTCGGCCAACCATCCGATCCGCGACGATGCGCCGGTGCCGCTAGCCGTTGGCCGCCGCGACTGCCAATGGCGCCAGCTTGCCTGCTCGGCGCTCGATGCCGTCGGGCGCGAGCACCAGATCCTGTTCACCAGCTGGTCCTGCACCGTCGTCGCCGCGGCCGTGCTTGCCGGTATGGCGGTCTCGGTGATGCCGGAATCGGCGCTGCGGACGGGCATGAAGGTGCTGAGCCAGGCCGACGGTTTCCCGGCGCTGCCGCCGGTGCAGATCGGCATCATGAAACGGCCTGGCGTCTCGCTGTCGCTGATGAACGCAATCACGGCCCATATCACTGCCTGCCTCGACAACATCACGCCGGCTGTCGTCGACGACGGGCTGGAAGCGGATGTCAAATCCGCCCAGGCGCGCCTTTATCCGCGGCTGAAGGCTGCCAATATGGTGCCGAGCTGGTAGAAGGCCTCAGGCGACGCTCGCGGCAAAAAGGGAGGCCCGGATGACGCGTTTCCACTCGCCGAGCATGCGCTGCGCTATGGCCTCTTCGCTGACGGCCGCAAGTCGGATGACGGCGCCGATCAGGTGGCTAAAAAGGTAAGTGCGCGCGAACATTTCCTCGTCGCAACGGTCGGGAGCCAACCGGCGTACAGCGTCATCGAAGATACCAGCGACGCGACCGCTATGCTCGATATTCAGCCGAAGCAGATCCTGATCGGTTTCGGTTCCCATCCAGACGCCGAGATAAACGGGATCGTCGCGATAGGATTCGTAGTACCAGTCGATGGTGGCGCAGACGAGATCGAGGGCCTGGTCGAGGGACTGCACGTCGCTGAACATCGCCGCCGTCTTCGCCTGAATCGCCGAAGCGTGCTGGTCGAACAGGGCTTTGACGATCGCCGCCTTCTCCGGGAAATACTGGTAAACCGAGCCGATCGGCACCTTGGCGGCGACCGCGAGCTCCGTCATCCGCATGGCGCTGACGCCCTTTTGGGCGATTATCTTGGCGGCGGCAGCGAGGATAAGATCCAGCCTCTGGATGCTACGCTCCTGCTTCGGCTTCCTGCGCAAGCCGATGCGATCCATGCTTTCCGCGCCCATGTCGTTCCCATTCTTATTGTTTCGCGGCGCAGGCTATCTACCACCACCGCGTCGAGCGGATATGACATTGCAGGCCTTCATCAGCGGTAAATGGAAACGCTCAGATTTTAACGATAGGCAAACGCGTGAGAAATCAGGCTCCTAGGCCGCATTGCTCTGATTGACGAGGGCGCAAAAAACGTCAGATAGTTGTAAAATCCGGCAGATTGCCGCCTGCGCACATCGCCGTCAGCCCATCGCCATCCAGATGGCGAGCCAACCCCACATGGCTGCAAGCACCAGATAACCGGCAGCAAAGATCGGGCTGCGGTAACTGAGATCATTGCTGGTGACGTGAATGGCGGCATGAGCGTAACGCAGAGCGACGAAGAGCCAGGCGAGGCCGAGGGCGACAAGATTGTCGGCCTCGGCGATATAGAGAAGAATGCAGCAGGGGTAAAAGAGTACAGGCAATTCGAACTGGTTGGCGAGGCAATTCTTGACGACAAGGCTTTCGGCGGGTTCGTCACGATTTTCGCGATAGTCCTGTTTGCGGATCTTTCCGACCCGCACCATTTTCCCGCGTCTCAGGCCAAGAAGCGCGTAGAGACCATAGACCAGGGCCACATGGGCAAGGAGTGGCCAGAAGATTTCATAGCCGGTCATGATCGCCACTTCCTTTCCGCTTTATATGCCGTTGGCAGCATTAGCGGAAAGGATAAGCGGATGCCAGCGGCTCGCCGCTGTGCAACCGCAAACCCGATATTGTCTTCACACCTGGGCGCTGCCGCCATCGACGAAGAGTTCGGCACCGCTGACGAAGCTGGAATCCTCCGAGGCAAGGAAGAGTGCGGCAGCGGCAACTTCCTCGGCGCGACCGACCCTGCCCATAGGCACCTGGGCTGCCAAGGCGTCGAGCAAGCCCTGCTGCTGCGTTGGGTCCTTGCCCGCCAATTCGACCAGTCCAGTCGTTTCCGTCGGGCCAGGACTAAGCGTGTTGATCCGAATGCCGCGATCCTTCAAGTCGAGGATCCAGTTGCGCGCAAAGCTGCGCAAGGCGGCTTTCGATGCGGCGTAAACGCTGAAGGCGGGTGTGCCGGTCGAGCCTGCGGTCGATCCCGTCAAGATGATCGATGATCCTGGCGAGAGCAGCGGCAAGGCCTTCTGCACCGTAAAGAGAACCCCCTTCACGTTCCGATCGAACGTGTCGTCATACTGCTCTTCAGTGATTTCGCCGAGGGGCAACATGGAGCCGCCACCCGCGTTGACGAAGAGCACGTCAATTTTCCCGGATTCTGCCTTCACCCGTTCATAGAGGCGATCGAGGTCGGCGAGATTGGCTGAATCCGCCTGAATTCCCACAACCTCGCCGCCTATCTCAGCGATTGCTGCATCGAGAACATCCTTGCGGCGACCCGTGATAAAGACCCGGGCGCCCTCGGCTACGAAGCGCTTGGCCGTTGCAAGGCCGATGCCCGAAGTGGCGCCCGTGATAACCGCAATCTTTGCGTTCAGTCGTTGTGTCATTGTCGTCTCCTTGGTTCGACTGAAGCTGAGATATGGACGAAAGCATCGTTGCGGAATAGAAAGAGTTGAAAGCCATTGTTTCAGGAATGAAATGACAAAGTTTCCCGATTTCGAGGGTCTGGCGATGTTTGCGAAGGTCGCGGAAGAGCGTTCCTTCCTTCGGGCTGCGCAGACGCTCGGCGTGTCGGTGCCGACCGTTTCGCGGGCCGTCAGCCGTCTTGAGCACAGACTCGGCGCCAGGCTCTTCAACCGGACGTCCCGGCAGCTGGCGTTGACCGAATTCGGCCTGCGACTGGTCGATAGCGCCGCACGAATCTATGCCGAGGCCGAGAGGGCGGAGGACGCTGCCCGGGAGATTGCCACCCGGCCGAAGGGTCTCATCAGGCTTGCCGCACCGATGGCCTTCGGGACGCGCTGGCTTGCCCCGGTCCTGCCTGATTTTTTCGAGCGCTTTCCGGAGATTTCCATCGACCTGCACATGAGCGATGCCGTCGTCGATATCGTGGGAGAGGGTTTTGATGCCGCGCTCAGAATCGCAGTACTGCCGGATTCGTCCTTGGTCGCGCGAAGGCTGACGCCGGTGGATCGCTTCATTCTCGCTGCACCCGCATATCTCGACCGGTACGGCGTGCCGGAACATCCGCGCGACCTAGCGGCTCACCATTGCCTGGGATACGCCTATAGGGCGCGACAGGATGTCTGGCGCCTGCGCAACAGTGAAGGCAAGGAGGAGGTCATCGTGCCAAGTGGCTCTCTCAAGGCCACAAATTCGCAAGCCTTGGTGCCAATGGCGCTAAGCGGCCTCGGGATCATCGAACTTCCGGAGTTTCTCGCGCATGACTATCTGATAGACGGCCGGCTGAAGCCGATTCTTCCCGACTGGACGCTGCCGACCGGCGCACTGTATTTCGTCACACCTTCCGCGCGGAACCGGCCAGCGAAGGTCGAGGTACTTTCCGATTTCATGATGGCGAGACTGTCAAATCCGGTTTGGCGGCGAAGGAGCTGATAGCCACTTCAGTCCTGGCGTGGCGACAGCCAACGGGCAATTGCAAGCCGGGCCGCGACGATGAAGCAGATAGCGAGGCTTGCGAATTTCAACCGCGTCATCCACGGCAGCACGTGCATTGCAAGACCTGCGGACGCGCTGTTGCCGAAGGCAATCAGACTGGAAATGTTCTCGCCGTAGTCGGAGATGCCGTAGATGAAAGGCAGCAGAGAGATCGCCTTGGCTATGAGCGGATGAAGTGACCGGCCGAACCACGAGCCGACGGGACCAAGCCTGAGGAAGACGACGAACAGCAGCGCCGTCAGCAATGCCGGAAAGATCAGCTCCGGCCCGAAATACATGGCGCTGAGCAGTTTGGCCGCCGTCTTATTTTCATCGAGCAGCTTCTGCATGTGGAAGACGGTCGATTCGTCGTAGCCGGCGAAGTAGGTGTCGAGCACCGCCTGCCCGGTTTCGTGCTTGAAAGGCACGACGAAGCCGAAGGTCGTCCAGGCGAGCACGGCAAGGCAAAGGGCGGCGAGCAGCGCGACGATCCAGAGCGGAATTGCGCTGCCCGCCTTCATGATCAGAGGCCGGCGCCCGGATAGTTCGGGCTCTCGCGGGTGATCGTCACGTCATGGGCGTGGCTTTCGCGAAGGCCGGCGCCGGAGATGCGCACAAAGGTGGCGCGCTCCTGGAAATCCTTCAGGTCCTTGCCGCCAACATAACCCATGGCCGCCTTGAGACCGCCGGCGAGCTGGTGGACGACGGCCGAGACCGGTCCCTTGTACGGCACCTGGCCCTCGATGCCTTCGGGCACGAGCTTCAGCGTGTCGCGCACCTCAGCCTGGAAATAACGATCGGCCGAACCGCGGGCCATGGCGCCGACGGAGCCCATGCCACGATAGGCCTTGAAGGAACGGCCCTGGTAAAGATAAACCTCGCCCGGGCTCTCGTCGGTGCCGGCGAGCAGCGAGCCGATCATGACGGCAGAAGCACCGGCGGCGATCGCCTTGGCAAGGTCGCCGGAGAATTTGATGCCGCCGTCGGCGATGACGGGCACATCCTGATCCTGGGCGGCCTGGACGGCCGACATGATGGCGGCGAGCTGCGGAACGCCGACGCCGGCGACAATGCGCGTCGTGCAGATCGAACCCGGGCCGATGCCGACCTTGACGGCGTCGGCGCCGGCATCGATCAGCGCTCTGGTGCCGTCATAGGTGGCGACGTTGCCGGCCATGATCCTGACCGAGTTGGAAAGCTTCTTGACCCGGGCGACAGCATCGAGAACACGCTGCGAATGGCCATGGGCGGTATCGACGACCAAAAGGTCGACGCCGGCCTCGATCAGGCGTTCGGCCCGCTCGAAGCCGTCATCGCCGACGCTGATGGCGGCGGCGGCGCGAAGCCTGCCCTGCGCATCCTTGGAGGCGTTCGGGTTCAGCTGCGACTTCTCGATATCCTTGACGGTGATGAGGCCGACGCAGCGGCCTTCGGCGTCGACGACCAGCAGCTTCTCAATGCGATGCGAGTGCAGCAGGCGCTTGGCTTCCTGCTGATCGACGCTCTCCTTGACCGTGACCAGATTGTCCTTGGTCATCAGCTCATGGATCTTCTGCTCCGGATCCGAGGCGAAGCGGACGTCGCGGTTGGTGAGGATGCCGACGAGGCGGCCGGACTTCTCGACGACCGGGATGCCGGAGATGCCATGCGATTTCATCAGGGAGAGCGCTTCGGCAAGCTTCGCCTCCGGGCCGATGGTGACCGGATTGACGACCATGCCGCTTTCGAACTTCTTCACCTGGCGGACCTCTTCGGCCTGCTCGATCGGCGTCAGGTTGCGGTGGATGACGCCGAGGCCGCCGGCCTGGGCCATGGCGATCGCCAGCCGGCTCTCGGTGACGGTATCCATGGCCGAAGAGAGGATCGGGATGTTGAGATCGAAGTCGCGGGCGATGCGGGTTGCGATGTTCGTCTGGCCGGGCATGACCTCGGAATGGCCGGGCTGCAGCAGCACGTCGTCGAAGGTAAGCGCGTCCGCGCCGGTTGCCGTTTCAATGATGCGGGCCATGGCCAAATTCCTTCAGTTAAGAAAATGCAACCCGTCCCGGAAACGAATCGTCCGCCCCGGCGGTGTGCATGAGTTGCTTGGAAGTTGGCGAGGGCTGGTAACACGTCTATGACAGGAAGGAAATAGCAAAAAGCCCGGCGTGGCCGCCGGATCGTCATGGGAGCCATGCATCTACCGCATCGGCCCGAAAATCGGAATCGATTTCGGAAAGCACGATGCGTGTATTCAAAGTGTTACAGCGTCCTTTGCGCGTCTGCCAAGACGCGCGGCGCGGGAAAGCGCATCGGGTCAAACTTCATTCATGCGATGCGCTTTAGCTCTTTGTTTTTACGCATGTCGTTATCCCGGAACCGCTACACACTTCCGGGCGACATGCCGTAGATCAAATGTCGAACTGATAGGTCTTCGCCACGAAGCGATAGCCGCCATCCTGCCTTTCGGCGAAACCGACCGCGGGGAACGGCATGTGGTAACCGAGGAAGGCGATCTTGTCAGTGGCGATCATGTCGAAAACCTTGCGGCGGCTGGCCGCCGCCTGCGCCTTGTCCATATCGAAGCGCACTTCCCAATCCGGGCGCAGCAGCGACAGAATATAGTGGTTGGCCGTATCGCCTGTCAGCACCAGGCGCTTGCCCTCGGATTCCACATGGAACACCATGTGGCCCGGGCTGTGACCCGCGGCCAGCATCGCCGTCATGCCGGGCGCAATGCTGTCACCGTCCTTGATGAAGATGGCTTTTTCGACGAGCGGCGTCAGGTTGGCAAGCACGGCCTTGTGGCCGCCTTCGGCGGGCGTGCCTTCGCGTGATTTGCTCGACCAGAAATCATATTCGGCCTGACCGATGACATAGCGGGCATTCTTGAAGGCGGCTGCGCCATTTTCCATGAGACCGCCGATATGATCGCCGTGCAGATGGGTGAGCGCCACGAGGGTGACGTCGTCGGCCGAGTATCCTGCGGCTTTCAAGCCTTCGGCAAGCCGGCCGGCGCCACGCGCCCGCCCCGCTGCACCGAAGCCGGTATCGACAAGAATGACATCCGCGCCGGTATCGATGAGGGCAGGCGTATAGCCGCTCAGGAGCTTGTCGGCCGGCAGGAAGTTTGCAGTCAGCAATGCCTTGACCGTCTCGGGATCCTGATTGGTGCCGTAGGTTTCATAGGGTTTTTCGGAGATGTTGATGCCATCGCGCACCACTGTGAATTTATAGGAACCGAGCTTGAATTGATCGATCTCGGGCAAAGGCATTGCATTCATATTGCTGCTTTCTCCAGTCGCGGCCGCCACGGCCTTCTCTCTTAAAATCACCGGCGCAGCCAGCAGCCCGAGGCCTGTGGCAAAAAACGTGCGCCGCCTTATTGGCGTTGAGATTGCCATGTCCACTCCCCTTTGATGCGCGGCGCGCCATCGCGCCGACCCGACGATCTGGCCGTATTTCCTGCCCGGGTAGGTGAACATAGGTCAATGTTGATAGGGAAGGATGTCGGGCAAGCCATCTCACGCAGACGTGAACCAAACGTTCCATCGAAGCGGATTGAAGGATTGGCAGGCCCGGGAAGTGAGTCTACACAGCAAATGCCTTTCCTGCTCCAATCCGCAGCCTATCAAGGCTCCCGCCTATGAACCGCATCGTCCCGCTGATCCTTGCCGTCGCTCTCTTCATGGAGCAGATGGACTCCACCGTGATTTCGACGGCGTTGCCCGCAATCGCCGGGGATCTCAATGTCGGGCCGATTACGCTGAAGCTGGCGCTGACCTCCTACATGGTGGCGCTGGCGGTGTTCATCCCGGTCAGCGGCTGGATGGCCGACAGGTTCGGCGCCAAGAAGATTTTCCGGCTTGCCATCTCCGTCTTCGTCATCGGCTCGATTTTCTGCGCCTTCTCGTCCAATCTCGTCGAATTCGTGTTTGCCCGCTTCCTGCAGGGCATGGGCGGCGCGATGATGACGCCGGTCGGCCGCCTGGTGCTGGTGCGCACGACGAAGCGCAGCGATCTGGTTTCCGCCATGGCGCTGCTGACGATCCCGGCGCTGGTCGGCCCGCTCACGGGCCCGCCGCTCGGCGGCTTCATCACTACCTATTTCAGTTGGCATTGGATCTTCCTGATCAACGTGCCGGTCGGCATCATCGGCATCTGGCTTGCAACGATCTTCCTGCCGGAGGTGGAAGCGATCGCGCCGCCGAAGCTCGATTTCACCGGCTTCGTGCTCACCTCGCTTTCAGCCGCCGGCGTCGTCTTCGGCCTGTCGGTGGTCAGCCTGCCGGCCCTGCCGCCGATCATCGGCATCACCGCGACCTTTATCGGCCTTGCCTGCGGCGTCCTCTACATCAGCCATGCGAAGCGCCACCCAGCGCCGATCCTCAACCTCAACCTGTTCAAAAATCCGACGTTCCGGGCTTCGACCATGGGCGGCAATCTCTTTCGAATCTGCGTCGGCGCCATGCCGTTCCTGACACCGCTGATGCTGCAGCTCGGCTTCGGGCTGACGCCGTTCCAATCCGGCCTCATCACCTTTGCCGGGGCGATCGGGGCGATCACCACAAAGTTCATGGCCAAGCGCGTTTTCGCCGCCACCGGCTTTCGCACGACACTCGTCGGCGCCGCCATGGTGACGACGCTTGTGACCGTCATCACCGGCTTCTTCACGCCGGCAACGCCGCACCTCGTCATCATCGGCGTGCTGCTTCTCGGCGGTTTCTCCCGCTCCTTCATGTTCACCGGCGTCAATGCGCTTGCCTTCGCCGATATCGATGATGCCGAAGCCAGCCAGGCGACATCGATGAGCTCCGTCATGCAGCAGGTCAGCCTGGCGCTCGGCGTCGCGGTGGCGGCCGCAATATTGGAGACCTCGATCTATATCAGGGGCGAGGCGCTTGATGTGGCCGATTTCCATCTGGCTTTCTACATCTTTGCCGGACTGACGGTGATTGCGACCATTCCCTTCGTCCGCATGGATCGCAACGCTGGCGCCCTCGTTTCCGGCCATCGCTCGAGAGGCGTGAAGCCGTCGGCCATCGAAGCCGAACAATCGATGGTGAAATAGGCCGGGCTTTATTCGGGACGTTCGCAGACTGCACTAAGCTTGTTGCCGTCGAGGTCGCGGACGTAGGCCGCATAGAAATGGGCATGGTAGGAGCGCAGGCCAGGCCCGCCTTCATCCGCCGCGCCCGCCGCAATCGCGGCTGCGTGGAAGGCATCGACAGCCGCCCGCGTTTCGGCCGCAAGCGCCACCATGGCGCCGTTACCGGCAGTCGCCCGGTGGCGATTGAACGGCGTCACCACCCAGAAGCGGCAGCGCGTGTCGCCTTCGGCGGAATAGCCGATCTCCTCTTCTGTATGACGCTGGCGACGATAGCCGAGCGCACCCAGCACGGCGTCATAGAAATGACCTGCGCGATGAAGATCGTTGGTTCCGAGCGTGATGTAGAGAAGCATGGGATCATCATCAACCGGGATGGACCCGAGATCAAGCTTGCTCTGCGTCAGCTTCCGCCTTGCGGCCTTTGAAGCCCTTGGCCAGCAGGAACATCTCCACCGATTCGGCGCGTGACGAGTTCGGCTTGACATGGACGACCTGGCGGAAATTCTGCTTCAGCATGGCGAGCAGATCACGCTCGGTGCCGCCCTGGAAGGTCTTGGTGAGGAAATGCCCGCCCTCTCCCAGCACCTCGACGGCGAAATGGGCCGCAACCTCGCACAAATGCATGGTGCGCAGATGATCGGTTCTGTGGTGGCCCGTGGTCGGCGCGGCCATATCGGAAATGACGAGATCGGGCGTGCCGCCGACCGCCTCCATCAGCTTTTCCGGCGCGCTCGGATCGAGGAAGTCGAGCTGCAGGATCTTGACGCCGGGAAGCTGGGCCATTTCGAGGAAATCGATCGCGGCCACACGCACGTCCTCATCCGTCGAACCGGTGACCTTGGCGGCGATCTGTGACCAGCTGCCGGGAGCCGCACCCAGATCGATGATGCGCCTGGCGCCGCGCAGGATGTGGTATTTCTCGTCGATCTCCAACAGCTTGAAGGCGGCGCGGGCGCGATAGCCTTCGAGCTGGGCGCGCTGCACATAGGGATCGTTGATGTGGCGCTGCAGCCATTGGCGGGAGGACGCCTTCATCTTCTTGTTCTTGACGCGCTGGCCGAGCTTGCGGCCGGTGCGGTTTCCCGCGATCGGTGCCTTTGTCATGCCCTTCCCCTTATTTCGCCCGCTGGCCGCGGCGGTTGCGATGGCGCCGCCACACGCCGTCATCGGCCATCATGTCGGTGAGCAGGCCTTCCCTCAAGCCGCGATCGGCGACCCGCATGCGCGGGCTCGGCCAACGGCGGCGGATCGCCTCCAGAATGGCGCAGCCGGCAAGCACCAGATCGGCCCGGTCCGGCCCGATGCAGGGATTGGCGGCGCGGCTTTCGAAATCCCAGGAGAGAAGCTTCGCCTGCATGGCGGAGACCTCGTCATCCGAGAGCCAGATGCCATCGACCTTGCGCCGGTCATAGCGCGGCAGGTCGAGATGGACACCGGCAAGCGTCGTCACCGTGCCCGACGTGCCGATCAGGTGGAAATCGCCAGTCTGGGCGATCTCGATCTCCGGGCAGTCGAAGCATCCGAGCATGGCTTCGACCTCGCGCACCATGCCTTCGAAAACATCCGGCGTGACGTCGCGCCCGCCGTGACGCTCCGACAGCGTCACGACGCCGACCGGCAGCGAGGTCCAATGGGTGATGTGATTGGCGAGCCGGCTGAAGCGACTATCGCCGATGCGGATGACGGCGATCTCCGACGAGCCGCCACCAATATCGAAGAGGACGACGGAACGAGTCTCGCGGCCAACGAGCGAGGAGCAGCCGGAGACCGCGAGGCGTGCCTCGGTCTCCCGGTCGATGATCTCAAGCTCGAGGCCGGTTTCGGCGACAACGCGGCCGAGGAACTCCGCGCCGTTGACCGCCTGACGGCAGGCCTCGGTGGCGATCAGCCGCATGCGGCGGATCTCCCGGTTCCTCAGCTTGCCGGCGCAGATCCTCAGCGCCTCGATCGCCCTTTCCATCGCCTCGTCGGAGAGACGGCCGCTGGCGGCAAGACCCTCGCCGAGCCGTACGATGCGGGAAAAGGCATCCACGACGCGGAACTGGCCCGGCCGGGTCGGCTGGGCTATCAGCAGACGGCAATTATTGGTGCCGAGATCGAGCGCGGCATAGAGTTCTTCCGGCCATGCGTGCTCGCCGGCCTGACGATCCCCCTGGTGACCGTGGCTCTCCTGGCGGCCTTTGCGGCCGGCGCCGGCGCCGTTCTGCATCTCGCGCGGGACGGCACTGCGCACCGTCTCTTCGACGCGGCTTTCCTGCAGGGGCACATGGGAAGGCTTTGCCGATGACAGCGGCCGGCCCTGCAGCCCGCGCTTGCCGCGATGCTTCCGGCGGTTGCGCCGGCTCGATGCCTGTTCGCTGTCGGGCCGGGCGGCTGCCGCGTCCTGTTCCACCTTCTGGTTTTGAACTGAACTATCCTGCGAAGCGCCTTGACCGCCGCGACGACGGCGCTTGCGCTTGCGAGCCGGATGTCCGGCCGCATCTTCCATGGGGCGCGCAGGCTGCCCGGCACTGCCGGGGAACTCATGCGAAGCGGGATGGGCGACGCTGCGGGTTTGCCCGCCGCGCTTGCCCTTGCGACGCCTGGACTTCTTGCCGTCCCTGCGCCCTGCCGCCGTCGCCCCGTCAAATTGCGGCTTCGCGCCGCCTTCGGGGTCTTCCACGTTGTTTTCCACCGCGCCGCGCAAGTCCCGGAGGTATGCAGCAGGCGCTCGTTTGATTTTTGCGTTGCCGCAAGAATATCAGCGCCCGCCAAAATCACCAAATTCTTTTTTGACAGAGGGCTTTGCGGAAGAGTTTCACCGCCGGCCTGAGAAGGCCGATTTTTTTCAAAACAGGTATTTGCAATCGCCGGGCTTTTGTTTATAAGCGCCGCACACCAGCCGAACCGCCCGCCGGTTCGCTTGCTGGGGAATAGTTCAATGGTAGAACAGCGGACTCTGACTCCGTCGATCTTGGTTCGAATCCAGGTTCCCCAGCCAATTCTCTCCCAGTCCTTTAATTCCGTGATTTTCCAGTCATGCCGGATATCGTGTTGGCATCATTGGGGACCTGATGCCCAGAACTGCAGCCCGCAGTTGATGCCCACGCGAGTGAGCGCGGCCAGCGTCCCAGCGGACAGGCAAGGGCAACGCACGCTTCGAATACGAGCGCGACGTCATGCTTTGGCATCTCGAAGACGCGGCGCGTTGTAAATCACTCCACTGGTTCCCTAGTCTATGATGTGGTAGCCGCCGTCGATGTAGATGGTGTCGCCGGTGATCAGCCGCGCTGCATCATGAGCGAGGAAGGCCGTTGCCATGCCGACATCGTCTATCGACACAAGGCTGCGTGTCGGCGCCCTTTCCTCGGCCTTGCTAAGAAGCTCGTCGAATTCCGGGATGCCGGAGGCAGCCCGCGTCGCCAGCGGGCCTGGCGAGATGGCATGCACCCGAATGCCCTTCGGCCCGAGTTCGGCGGCGATGTAGCGCACGGCGCTTTCGAGCGCCGCCTTGGCGACACCCATGACGTTGTAGTTCTTCACGACCATCTGGCTGCCGTAGTAGCTCATGGTGAACAGCGTCCCGCCGCGTTTCATCAGGGGTTCCGCAAGATGCGCCATGCGAATGAACGACCAGCAGGAAATGTCCATCGTCTTCAGGAAGCCTTCACGAGGCACGTCGACCACTCGCCCCTGCAGAGTATCCTTTGGCGAAAAGGCAATCGAATGCACCAGGAAATCGAGCTCGCCCCATTGCTCGGCTATCCTGTCGAACACCGCCTCCAATTGTGCCGGCAGGGAAACGTCGAGGGGCATGAAGATGGGCGCTTCCAGCGCCTCGGCCAGCGGCTCGACATGGGGCTTGGCCTTGTCATTGAGATAGGTCACCGCGAGCTCGGCGCCGAGCGCACGGAAGGCTCTGGCGCAACCCCAGGCGATCGACTGGTCATTGGCGATGCCGACCACCAGCCCGCGCTTGCCTTCAAGAAGCTTGGCCTTCACATCAGGGATCATCATCAGCCCCTCTCCCGGGTCATGGGTTGCCCATCATGCGGCGAGCAATGCGTATGTATGCCGCGCGATCATCAGTTCCTCGTCGGTCGGCACGGCATAGATGGCGAGCCTGCTATCGTCGCCCGAAATCAACAGCTCGCCGGCGGCGTTTCGCCTGCTGTCGAGCTTGGCGCCTAACCATTCCAGCTTCCTGCAGATCCGCTCACGCATGACCGGCGAGTTTTCCCCGACCCCGGCGGTGAACACGAAAGCGTCCAATCCGCCGAGAGCGGCCGCGAGCATGCCGGCATTGAGGCCGATGCGATGTACGAAATGATCGAGCGCGAGTGCCGCACCCGGCTCCTCGCTCGCCAACAGGTCGCGGACGTCGTTGCTGGCGCCCGAGAGGCCCTTGAGGCCGGATTCCCTGTAAAGAAGGTCCTGCAGCTCAGCTGCACTCATGCCGCGCTGCTGGAGAAGATAGAGAAGCACGCCCGGATCGATCTGGCCGCATCGTGTGCCCATCGGCAGGCCATCCAGAGCAGTGAAGCCCAGTGTGCTCTCCACGCTTTTTCCGCCGCGGAGCGCGCACATCGAGGCACCGCTTCCGAGGTGGGCGACAATGACCCGTCCTCGGCCAACGTCCGGCGCGATCTCGGCCAGCCTTCCGGCGACATATTCGTAGGACAGGCCATGAAAACCATAGCGCCGGACACCCTCTTCGAAATAACGCGCGGGAATGGCGTAGTGGTCAGCCATCGGATCATGGCCGCGATGGAAGGCCGTGTCGAAGCAGGCGATCTGCGTTAGCTGCGGCTGACGCTCCAGCAGTGCGCGGATCGGCGCGAGATTGCTTGGCTGGTGCAACGGCGCAAGCGGCGTATAGCGCTCCAGTTCGTGCAGCAGGGTTTCATCGATGCGCGCCGGGCGCATGTGGTTCGGGCCGCCATGGACGACCCGATGGCCGACGGCAATCAGACGGCCGTCGTGCCGCTCGCGCAGCCATTCGCCCACAAGGCGCATCGCCGCGGGCAAATCGGCAACGGTCTCGTTTGGATAGCTTGCGTCCGCCAGCCGCTCGCCGCCGGCACCCTTGATGGCCAGGCGCGGCGCAGTGCCGATGCCTTCCATCTTACCCTTGACCAGTCGCGTGAGCGAACCCGAGACCGCGAAGACCTCGAACTTCAGGCTGGAGGAGCCGGCATTGACGACGAGGATGGTGTCCATTGCATCATCCCCCCTGTATCGGCGCCGTGCGGCGGCGCCCATCGGCCAGCAGGACGCCGACGGCGCAGGAGGCAAGGCGCGCCAGCACGGAATCTGCCCGCGACGTCAGGATGATCGGCACGCGCGCTCCAAGCACGATGCCTGCTGCATCTGCCTTCGCCAGGAACGTCAGGTTCTTCGCCAGCATGTTACCGGATTCGAGATTGGGGACGACGAGTATCTGGGCGTGGCCGGCCACCGGCGACTGGATGCCCTTTATCCGTGCAGCCTCCGGATCGATCGCATTGTCGAAGGCAAGCGGCCCGTCGAGAATGCCGCCCGTTATCTGCCCGCGCTCGGCCATCTTGCAAAGAGCAGCGGCGTCGATCGTCGAAGGGATCTTCAATGTGACCGTCTCAACCGCCGAAAGGATCGCCACGCGGGGCGTGCCCAGGCCGACCTGGGTGAAGAGATCGATGGCGTTCTGAACGATGTCGCGCTTGGCATCGAGATCCGGCGCGATGTTGATGGCCGCGTCGGTAATGAACAGCGTTTCCGAATGGTGCGGGACATCCATCACGAAGACATGGCTGATCCGCCGCGCCGTCCTCAGTCCCGTGGCCGATGACGTCACGGCGCGCATGAGCTCATCCGTGTGGAGGCTTCCTTTCATCAGCAAATCAGCGCCGCCTTGGCGGATGATCTCCACCGCCTTCGCCGCCGCCGCGTCGCTATGCGGCGTGTCGACCAGCTCGAATGGGGAGATATCGATGTGATGCGCGTCTGCAATTGTGCGCACCTTTCCCGCCGGCCCGACCAGGACCGGACGGATCAGTCCTATCTCGGCTGCCTCGACGGCGCCGCGCAGCGATGTCTCGTCGCAAGGATGGGCGACGACCGTCGTCATCACAGGAACCTGCTTTGCCTTGGCGATCAGCCGCTCATACTTCTGATGCGGCACGTACTCTTTCCCAACGTCGTCTAAATCCTGCATCTTCACACTCCATGTTGAAGGGCGGGCTCAGTCCCTCGGCTTCAGCATCTTGTCGGCTAACTTGCGCGGCGAACAGGCTTCCCCGGGGTGGCCTTCGCCGGCGACAAGACAGGTTCCGGCAGCGTCTCTCCGGAAAGGCCGAATATCCCGACAATCCTCTTCCAGCGCTGTTCGGCTTCGCCGGAAAGCGCGCCGCGCACGTTCAAGACCTCACGCAGGGAAGACAAGGCCTCGCGGCGAACACTCTCCTCCTCCGGCAATAGCCGTGGGATAGCGCTCACGGCAGCCTCTTCGTCGATCAGCAGCATGAGGAACTGGTCGCGGATCAAGGCCTTGAATTCCGCGAGCGTCATCGCCGGCATGCCGTCCTCGGTGCGCCGCATCCGGCGAATGGCGGCAAAGCCACGCTCATCGGCTGCACCATTGGCCATGGCGACGTAGAGCAGGCTGCGCGCCAGACCTTCCCGAAGTCCGCCGTCCTCCATTTGCGCCTTGAGTTCCTCGATCCTCTCCTTGAGAACCTGCGCATGCAGCGCGGTCTTGCTTGCTCTGCGCTGCGGCCTAGTGTCAGACGGATCGATGCCGACTGCCGCCTGCAGGAGCGGAGACCCGTAGACGGAGAGGAAGGTCGCCTCGCTCAGCGCCTCGATCCCTTGACGCCATGCATCCAGCCCCGCAACGACCTGGCGTGAGAAGGCTTGCTCCAACGCCAGGAAGGGATTGTCGGCACGAACGGGACGGCGCTCTTCCGCCACATCGAGGGCGAGATCTGCAATCGGCGCCATCCAAGGATTGACGTCGCTAAACACCTCGTATTGCAGCCGGAGCGGATGCATCTCACGCAGATGCTTGGCCGCCCAATCCGGCGCCATTGCGCGGACGAAAGGCTGAAGGAAAGTCCGATAGAGGGACAGGTTGATCTCCGAGACCTTCGCAACGGTCGCAAAACGCCGGTCATCCGCGGCGTTATTGCAGCCGAGCGCGCGGATATCGTCCAGCGTCCTTGCCTCGCAGCGCATGATCCAATCACCCTCGACGAGGTCCCCGCCTACTGTCTCAGCGGTCTTTGCCTCGAAAATCGCCTCGTAGAGCCCGGGTGGCAGCGCATCGATCAGATCGATATTGCTGGAGAATTCTCCATGCTCCTTGCGGGCAACGCTCGCGGACACGAAAATTCCGAGGTGACCGATCGTTTCGTGCACCGTGTAAACGATCGTCTGGCCGTGTGAGCGTATCTCGTTCACATCGTCATAGAGATCCAGAATCCAGCCGAGCGCCTGCGCGGGCGGCGTGACGTTGTCTCCCTTCGAGCAGAAGACGACGATCGGCGTGCGGATGTTGCGAAGATCGATCGCCTCGCCCTTTGACGTCTTGATGCGGCCCGCGGCAAGATTGTTGCCGACGAAGAGTTCGTCGACGATGAACTGGATTTCCTCCGCGTTCAGATTGACGTGACCACCCCACCACTGCTCGAAACCGAGATAGCGTGGTGCCTCGGTGTCAATCTTCGAATAGAGGTTATATTGCTTGGTCCATAGCGTGTTGGCCGGATTCTGGTTCTCGAAATTCTGCACCAGCCATGCGCCGTCGAACTGCCCGTGTCCGAGGTCGCTGGTGAGTGCGGTCATCCAAGTACCGCCAAGCAGTCCGCCGGTATATCGCATCGGATATTTGCCGCGTTCACCCGCCCAGTAGGAAAGTGGCGCGCCGGCAATGATGATCGAGCCGAACAGTTCTGAGCGCATGGCGGCCAGCATCATGACGGCCCAGCCCGCCTGGCAGTTGCCGATCACGCATGGCTTGGCGTCGGCCTGCGGATGCAGCGATATCACCTTCTCCAAAAAGATGGCTTCAGCCAGTGCAATGTCTTCGATCGTCTGTCCCGGCATCGGCTGCGGAAGAAAGCCAATAAAATAGCACGGGTGCCCGGCTCTCAGTGCAACGCCGATCTCGCTGTCAGCCTTGAAGCCACCGATGCCCGGCCCGTGTCCAGCTCTCGGATCGACCACGACGAAAGGCCGGCGCTTTTCATCAATCTCTACCCCCTCAGGCGGGACGATCCGAACCAGCGCGTAGTTGACGGGCTTCTCGAGCGAACGTCCGTCAAGCACGACCTCGGGCGTGAAGCTCAGGACATGCGGCGCGGTTGCTTCCGCATGGGCGCGATACTGGTTGCCGCGCTTGCGCATGACGTCCCAGAACAGCACGCTGCGCTGGGCGGCATCCAAAACATAGTCGAGGGCGTAACCGGCCGGACCGAACTGCGTGGCGAAACCGGCTGTGGGAAGATAGGAAGAATGCCGCATGCCAAATCTCCTGTTCACCGCTTCTGGCCAGAGACTTATACTTGGATGATCATATTCTTGATCTGCGTCCGCTCTGTGAATGATGGCCGCGCTGTGGGCCATGCACGCTCTTAGCACATGCAGCATAGGCGCAGCGTGGTGCCGGACAAACGTATCTTACGGTAGCATACGCGGCGGCGCGGCTGGCCTCATGAGACCGCAGCGGCTGGGGCGCCGCTCGGCATCAGACTTTCCGCAGCCGGTATTCTCGCTCATGCGTCGCGGGTCGAACTCGACATCGCGGATCATCGACCCTGTTACAGGGCAGCGAAGGCCGACTTCGCTCATCATATCCGGGATCCGCAAGTGTCTCCATCATCGTGACCCTCGCCGTCGCCGAGGCACAAGGGGGCATCCACGGTCGCTGGCGGCGGGACACTGAAGGATCTCAAGGCGCCTTCGATAAGCCATTGAGCCCAGGCGCGAACCCCCAGCCAATTTCCCTCAAATCTCCGATGAGCTCGGTTCCGCCGATAACATAGAACAGACAGCCTTGAGCTGCGGCTATTCAAAGACAATGAGGCTCGCAGGGGTTGGCGGCATCGATTTGACCGTGACGCCGGTGAGGCCGGCCAGTTTTGCCATCTCGGCCAGTTCGCTTTGCTTGTAAGCCTGGCCGGCCGGTGTGCTGACGAGCATCTCCCAGGAGAAGGCCGCTGGAAAAGGCGGCGACACGCCATCTTCATTCGGCACGAAATCGACCGCGACGATCCGACCATCCGCTGCAAGGCTCGCGATGATCTTTCGCAACAACGCGGCACATGTCGGCAAATCGAAATGGTGCAGAAAATTCGGAAGCAGGACGAGGTCATAACCAGCGCCCCAGTCGATCTCGAAGGCACTGCCGGCGACCGTCCGGTACCGGTCCGCGACGCCTGATTTTTCCGCATTCTGCCTCGACAGCTCCAAGACGGCGCCCCAGTCGACGGCGACGATCTCCGCGGATGGAAAGGCCCTGGCAATTTCGATGCCGAAGACGCCTGGGCCTGCAGCGATGTCCAGGACCTTCTTGGGAGACATCGCCCAGCTGGAGATTTCCCCAGCCAGCAGTTTGGCGCTGAGCCCGGTGAAAGAGCCCATGCCACGCGCAAACTTCAGCCAGACGGGGTTGTCGGGCGACATGTTCGCAAGGCCCATCGAACCGCCGTTTCGCACGACGGACGTCGGATCGCGCAGAAAATTATCGAGTACTTCGGGTGCGGCGGCGAACTCGACGGCAGAGCCCATATAGGCCGGCGAATTGCGATCGAGGAACGTACTGGTCGAGGGCGTCATTTTGTACTGTTCGCCCTCCTTGGTCAGGAAGCCATGGACCACAAGGTAATCGCAGAGGATGCGCACGCCACGCTCCGAGGCGGCTGTTGCCGACGCCAGGACTGCCGGCGTCTTGCCCTCGCCAATATGTGTAAAGAGATCAAGTTCGATGGCCGCCCTGATCGCTGCCGTCTTTCGGCACGCAAACAGCGCATCGACCACAAGTTCGGGCGACACTGCGCCGGCATGGGCGTGCTCGATGCTCGTTTCCATGGAACCCTCCCAAGAAATTCGACCGATCTTGCCTGGCAGCGCCAGCAGCGGAAATTATGCGTATATTCGCCCCTCCTACAATACCCACCGCGCTAACCCTATCGGGTTCCCCGCCGCAATGATCGGGCTTGCTGCCGGTCGCCGATATTGTTCGAATTGCTCTTCCTCGCCGGCGGACTGTAATTCGGACCGGCTTTGGCGTTTATACCGACGCGTGGTGAAGCTTAGACACCAATGCGTTCCGGACCCGCCGGCCATAGGACCACGAGGCAATCGGAGGCACGGCGACAGCGCTGTGTCGCGAATCAATGTGGGACAGAGAAAGTGCCGGCCCGCAGGAACTCGGGCATCAGGCCGCTGGATCAGATCCGTTTTCGAATTCGAGAAACCAAGCGTAAGTGGCTCTAATGCCGTCCTCAAGCGAAATGCTCGGTTTCCAGCCCATGTCCTGCAGCTTCTTGTTGCTCATCAGCTTTCGCGGCGTGCCGTCGGGCTTGGAAAGGTCATGGACGATCTCACCCTCGTAACCGACGACGCGGCAAACCAGACGCGTCAACTCGATGATTTCAAGATCCGTGCCCGAGCCGACATTGACATGCTGTGCGCCCGAATAGGTTTTCAGCAGAAACACCAGCGCGTCGGCGCAGTCGTCGACGTGAAGAAACTCGCGGCGCGGGGTTCCGGTGCCCCAGACAACCATTTGCGGGTCTCTGCGCAATTTCGCCGCATGCGCCTTGCGGATCAGCGCGGGCAGGACATGACTGGAGTTCAGGTCGAAATTATCGCCAGGGCCGTACAGGTTGGTCGGCATCGCCGAAATGTAGTCACGGCCATATTGCTTGCGATAGGCTTCCGCGAGCTTGATACCGGCGATCTTGGCAATGGCGTACCATTCGTTGGTCGGCTCAAGCGGACCGGTCAACAGAGCCTCTTCAGGAATCGGCTGGGGAGCGAGCTTGGGATAAATGCAGCTTGAACCCAGGAAGAGAAGCCGGTCCACCTCCGCCCGGTGAGCGGCTTCAAAGATGTTGGTTTGAATGATCAGATTGTCGGAGATGAATTCGGCAGGATAGCTGTCATTGGCGAGGATTCCGCCAACCTTGGCTGCGGCGATTATGATCGCGTCCGGCCGGGTTGCTTCAACAAACTTCCCGACCTGGTCCTGGCGCTTCAAGTCGACCTCGGCGCGCGTGGCCGTGATGATCCTGCAATTTTCGGATTGAAGCCTGCGCACAAGAGCACTGCCGACCATACCGCGATGACCGGCAACCCAGATCTTCTTGTTCGATAAGTCGTACACTCAGACCTCTTTCCGGCTGCCTTAAGCCTTCCAGTGCTTGATATCCTCGCGCACCATCTCAGCGGCGAGTTCACGAACCGGGGTCTTATGGTGCCAGCCCAGATTCTGACGTGCCTTGGTCGGGTCGCCAAGCAGAAGATCGACTTCCGTCGGGCGGAAATACCGGGGATCGATTTCCACAAGGCAAGCGCCGGAGGCGGCATCATAGCCCTTTTCGTCGACACCGGATCCCTTCCATTCCAAGGTGATGCCGACATCGGCAAAGGCCCACTCGACAAACTGGCGCACACGCGTCGTCTTACCCGTCGCCAAGACGTAGTCATCCGGCTTGTCCTGCTGCAGCATCAGCCACATGCCCTCGACATATTCGCGCGCATGGCCCCAGTCACGCTGGGCGTCAAGGTTCCCCAGGAAAAGCTTGTCCTGAAGGCCGAGGCTGATGGCAGCAACCGCCATCGTGATCTTGCGCGTGACGAAGGTCTCGCCGCGAAGCGGGCTTTCATGATTGAACAGAATGCCGTTCGACGCGTGCATGCCGTAGGCCTCGCGATAATTCACGACGATCCAGTAGGCATAGAGCTTGGCTGCGGCATAGGGGGAGCGCGGATAGAACGGCGTCTTCTCGTTCTGCGGCACTTGCTGCACGAGACCGTAGAGTTCCGACGTCGACGCCTGGTAGAACCGGCTTTTTTTCTCAAGACCCAGGATGCGGATCGCTTCGAGCAGCCTCAACGTCCCGATACCATCGGCATCGGCCGTATATTCCGGCGTTTCGAAACTGACGCCGACATGGCTTTGTGCGGCCAGGTTGTAGATTTCGTCAGGCTGAGTCTGCTGGACGATCCGCAGCAGGTTGGTCGAGTCGATCATATCGCCATAGTGAAGGACGAAGCGTGGGTGGGCCTCATGCGGATCCTGATAGATATGTTCGATGCGGCCGGTGTTAAAAGATGATGACCGCCGCTTGATACCGTGCACCGTGTAGCCTTTGCTCAGAAGCAATTCGGCCAGATAGGCACCATCCTGACCAGTCACCCCAGTAATAAGCGCGGTTTTCGTCATTTTTCACGTCGTCTTTCGCTGCAATCTTCGGGAGGTGTTTATGGAAACGACCGAACCAGCGCAACCCCAATGTGACCGACACCGGGGACAAACGAAATTCAGCATTGTCGATCTCTTCGGTTGACGGCGGATTGGCGCAATGAGACTAGAGCGTTCCATTTATCAGATGTCCAAAGGGAAAGACATGATCTTGGTGACGGGAGGTGCCGGCTTTATCGGTGCGAATTTCGTGCTCGACTGGCTTGCGCTTCACGATGAGCCGGTCGTCAACCTCGATGCCCTCACCTATGCCGGCAATCTTGAGAGCCTTAACTCCATCTGGAGTGACCCGCGTCATGTCTTCGTCAAAGGCAGCATTGCGGACTACGACCTTGTCGACGCACTGCTCCGTTCCCATCAGCCTCGCGCAATCCTGAACTTCGCTGCCGAAAGTCATGTCGATCGATCGATCCATGGGCCAGAAGAATTTATCCAGACCAACATTGTCGGCACGTTTCGTCTGCTGGAGGCAATCCGGGGATTTCTTGCCTCACAGAGTGAAGACTTCCGGGAGAGCTTCCGCGTCCTCCACGTATCGACGGACGAGGTCTATGGTTCGCTTGCTCCCGACGAGGCCGCTTTCAGCGAACATCGCAAATACGAACCCAATAGTCCTTATTCCGCGAGCAAGGCAGCGAGTGACCATCTGGTTCGCGCCTACCATCACACCTATGGCCTACCCGTTCTGACGACGAACTGTTCGAACAATTACGGTCCCTATCATTTTCCGGAAAAGCTTATTCCCCTCGTCATCCACAATGCTCTGTCGGGGAAACAGATTCCGATCTACGGAGACGGGATGCAGGTGCGCGACTGGCTGTTCGTCAAAGATCATTGCAGCGCGATCCGGCGTGTTCTGGAGAGAGGAAAAGTCGGGGAAACCTACAATGTCGGCGGCAGGAATGAACTGACGAACCTGTCAGTCGTCAATACGCTCTGCGAAATTCTCGATGAATTGACGCCCCTGCCAAACGGCGCAAGCTACAAGGCCCAGATTTCCTTTGTGCGTGATCGGCCAGGTCATGATCGTCGTTACGCCATCGATGCGGCAAAGATAGAAAGGGAGCTGGACTGGCGCCCTAGTGAGACCTTCGAGACGGGCATTCGCAAGACCGTCGAATGGTATCTCGCCAACGATGCTTGGGTAGAGAATGTGACAAGCGGCAGCTATCGACAGTGGATCGATCGGCAGTACCAATAACGAGGCGAGGAGAAGCGAGGCTCCTCCCCGCAATCGTGACATCAGTACCTGATGAAATTGTGCAGGAAGCTTATGACCGGCCGGGGTACATTGCTTTGCACCCATCGGCGCGCCTTAACCCGGAAAAAGGGACGAATGCCGCCGGAAAAGCCGGGAGAAACCGTCCTGATCGCTTTCAGGGCTTGCCTCAGAGCGCGTTCATAGACCCTGTAAGCAGCGTCGGGCTCCTCGCAGACGGCGGTGTAGAAAGCCGACAGCCGATCGAACATGCCATTGGTCAGCAACTGAAACTGGTGGAAGTGATAAAAGATCAGCGGCGAACCATCGACCTCGATCCTGCCTGATGCATCCTGCGAAAAATGCAGCTTTTCGTAGTTCCAGGGCGCGATTCCGGCTCCGGGATGCTCGATGATATGGCAATTCGGGTAGAGATCCGGCCATTCATCCAAATACTTCTGATCACCCATCTTGCCGTCTTCCAGGCGATAGTAGCACCATTCGATGCACTGCTCGCGCCAGCGAGTGAGGCAGCGCATTCCCTCTTCGTCGCGCCGGAAACTCACCCATTCGACGCAGAAACGGCCGTTAATTTCGCGATTCTGCAGCCGCGGAGCAAAACGGTGTTCGATAATGGCGATGGAACTATTGCCGATTTCGTCGAAAATCGGACCGAGCGGTGAATAAAACAGCAGATCGGAATCGAGGTAGGTGAGGAAATCAATGTCGGGATGCTGCTCCAGCAGGAAACTCGGCAGACACGGAGACAGGGTCCAGCAATATTCGGCGACGCCGCGCGATTTCTTGACTTCCAGAAGTTCCGGCGTCTCGAGATCAGCGAGTGGAATGCAGGTGATGTAGGACCTGTTGAGAGCGGTCAATATCTCCTGCGTCTGCTGGTCCATGCAAAGCACAAAAACATGCGCATCGGGGCACCACTGGACGAGGCTCTCCATCATGGCCATTCCCTTGATGAGATAGCCGTTGTCGAAAAGGGTACAGAAATAGTTCGTCATGATTGGGTTTGTTTCCTGCACAAATAGGTGCGCATTGCATTGCCCTTACGACTGTCGTGCGGATCCACGTTCTCAGTTAGCGTGAACGTCGCCAGGACGTGCAGGCCGTGAACTCGAAAGATGTCCAATAGCTGCGGCTCGGAAAAATGGATCTCTATGGTCTCGACGCCATAGGCCTGTTTGCGGAAATACTTGGTCGGCTCGCCATAGACAACAGGCGTACGGTGAAAAATCACGTATTCCTTGGCAACACGGGCGCTCTCTGCGATCGCCGCGTCATAATCGGGGATATGCAGCAGACAACATCCTGAGACGACGACATCGAAAGCGTCATCCTGATAGTTGAGCCGCGTCGCATCCTCCACGTCGAACGACAGCCCGGGATAAATGCTGCGCGCCATATCGATGAAAGCATCGGAGTAATCGCAGCCGCGATAACGCAGCGGCAAGCCACTCACATCAAGCACTTCGGAATAATAGCCGCTGGAACAACCGATTTCGAGCAGCGAAGCATTAGCCGGAAGATCGTCGATGCTGCGCAAAGCGGCGGTAAAGACATCGAATACATCAATGGAAGCGCCATTGCGGTATTCCTTCAGCTGGCGCTCGACGAGGGCTCTCTGGCGGGCGGGCAGATCACTTGCTTTCCAGGATGCAGCAAGGCGCGAACTTTCGCTGTCTCGACGAGCCGCCTCTATCTCGACATAGCGGGACGATACCGACGTCGTCGGCAACAGCCGATCATGCAATCGCTTCAACTGGCTCTTCATCCCCGGAAAGCGATTGAGACTTGTGCGCAGAAACGACATCAGCCCTGTTTCTCCAGATATCGTTCGAGGATCGGCACCAATTCTTCCATTCTCGACTTGTAGGTGTGGTCCTTCAGCGTCCTTGCCTGACCGGCCTTCGCGATGGCGTCGGCCTCGTCCGGGTGGTCTATATAGTAGCGGACGAGTTCTGTCGCTTCTTCCGCACTGGAATAGGCAACCACTTCCTTTCCAACCTCGAAAATCTCCCCGAGATTATCCTTCTTGTCGGTTATCAGCAGCGATCCGACACCGGTCGCCTCGTAGAGCCGCATGTTATTGGCGTTGTTTTCGGCAACATTGATATGGCGGTTGACGGTGATCCGGCTGCGCGCCAGCGCCCGATACATATCCGGACCCCAGACTTCGCCATTGTGACGTTTGCGAATCGGAGAAGAGCGCGGGAGCGTCTTCGCGCCGTAACCGAAAAACTGTATCGGCGTGGTATCGGCAAGATGTTCGAGCAAGGGTACGGCCTTGCCATGATGACGGCTTATTCCGCCGACGAAGCTCACCGGCACATCGCGCCTGATGTCGCCAAGGAGATCGAGCACCCGAGTGTCGAAGCCAATCCTGAAATATTCGGATTTTATCCCCATCTCATGAAAACGGGGTACGAAATGGGGGAATGACGTCAGAATAAGGTCATAGGGTCGCAGAAACTCACCCGGCGGCAGCGGACAAGCGATCTGGCCGACAATCAACGGCACCGTCTTCTTCAACTCCGTCAGGGCATGCGGCGGAAAGAAGCTGAGATCCTGACAGTAGAGTACATCCGGCTTGAATGTTCGAACCCGGGCCATTGCGACCTCCAGCAAGCCAGGGAGCGCCGCCAGGCGTGCGCCAACATAAGGCAGCCTGAAAAACCGATGCGGCAGTTTCATCGCCCAAGCGCTGAACGGCTCGTTGTTTTCTTGCGCCCAGGCCGATTGAAGCGGGACACAATTGCCGATGATGTCAATGACGTCGCAACCCTGGTCCTTCAGGTGGCGCGAGTAGAAATCGGACGTGCCGAATGCGGCGGCCAAAAGAGCTTTCGTCTGTTCTAGCGAGGTCGATTTTCGGAGCTGTGGCCGCCGCGCATAGAATTGCTTCAGAAACCGCGCGTAATAGGTGTCAAATATTGCTATTTTCATGTTCACCGTCTGGTTGACTGCCGGGACGTTCCTGTGACGTTCTATAGACGCTACCGACAAGCTTTGCCGGGTTCCCGGCAATTATTGCCCCTTCGGGGAAATTTCCGCGGACGACCGCACCCGCAGCGACAATGCTATCACGTCCTATTTCTGTGCCACGCAAGATCAGGGCATTGGTGCCAATGAACACATTATCGCCAATGTGCACCGGCGCAGTCTTGATGTCCGCCTCGACATCCGAATGACGGCGCCCTTCCGGACGTATCGGATGAAAGTCCGTGTCGAAAATCGTGACGTTGGCTCCCATCAGCACTTCCGCGCCGATTGAAATCCCTACAGCCGAGACGATGGTTGCACCACTGATGCCGCTGTCTGCGCCAATGCTGATCTTCGATCCGGCGCGAATGGTCGCTATCTTCACCGGATGATTGAGAGCGAGCGCTGTAAATCGGGAATCAGAACACAGGACGACGCGATCACCGAGGTGAATCTCACTGTCAGGATGTCGTTGCAACAAAGGGGCGCCATAGAGCACAACATCGCGGCCAACGCTTACCCCGTGACGTTTCAGTTCGCCAAGCTGCCTTGCACGCATACGGGAAAAGGCGAATTTCTTAAGGCTGGTCGTGATCTTTCCCAAAAGGACACGTGCGTAAAAGAAATAGGCCATGCGGAAAGGTGCGGTCGATCTCTGCACCGGTGAACCGACAAGCGAATAGAAGATCAGGCGTTGAAACACATTGTGAGGAGAGCGCCTGCCAAACAATCGTTTTTTCCATGAATGCCTGGAGATGTCGTTTCCATATACTGGCGGGGAATAGACGATTGCTTTTGTGCTGACGATCAGAGGCACTCCGGCGCGCGAAAAGCGCATCGCGATTTCATAATCGGCCATGTAGTGCGGCAGCAGGCGTGGCCGCATACCGCCATATCTCCGAAACAAGAGGGCTGGATATAGAGTACCTCGACCGCTCAATGCATCCACGCGGTATTGGCTCTCAGGCGACCGTTGTTGCGCTTCGCTCAATTCCGAAAGGACATCCCAGATCGCGAACCTGTTGATGTTGATCCGAGGTCCTATACTCACAAGAGGTGGGTCTTTCCCCTCTTCATGGATAACGCTTCCGACGGCGGCTTCGCCATTCGCCTTGGATGTTTGCACCAGGGTTTCAACATAATCTTCGTCGAACCAGGTGTCATTATTCAGAAACAGGATATAATCTTCCGCCTTGCAAGACGGAAGGACGTATTTCAGCCCCTTCTCGATGGCACCCCCCCACCAAAGATTGCCGTCGCCTCGGATTTCGACAACATCGCCCTGCGACTGCAGGTATTCTGCCGTGCCATCGGTCGAACCGTCGTTGACAACGACGATCGTCAGCGCGTCGGCGAGAGTTTGTCTCCTGAGAGCCTCCAGCACCTTCCGGGTGTGCTCCAGACGATTGAAGACAGGGATAATGACGTTAACGCGCATCGCTAGATTTCCGGCTTCTCAAGAAACCAGCCAGTATACGACCATTCGTATTGTCCCCGAGCTGGCGTAAGGCCAACGCCCCAACGCGTCAATTCCTGCAAGGGCGGCGGTGTTGCTATTCCAAATGTCCCAGCTGGCTGGAACCTGTCCAGCACCTCGTAGCCATGCCTCGCGAAGCGATTCTGCAATTCATGCGCGTTCAAGAACCACACGGGGTAGCTCGCGCGATAGATGCGTTCCGGCACATGCTGTACAAAAGGGGCTTCGGGGATATCGACCTGCGCGCTTGTTCTGTCAACAAGGATGAACTTGACGCCTTTCGAAAGAAGGCTCTCAAGATGCTCGTGGGGATATTCGAGGTACTGGAGCACGCCCGAGAGCAGAACGATGTGAGGGTTCACAAATTCGATTGCTTCTTCGAGGCTACGAGAAAAGCTCAGAAGCCCGTCTTCAAATTCTGCTCGCCCTGCTTCTGCAAAATGAGGCTGCTCCACGACGCACCATTTCAATTCCGCGAGATGAGCGAGTTTTGACCGGTGTTGAAAATAGGAACTTCCGAGCGCGCCTCCAAAGTCGACCACTCTCAAACGACCATCGGATCTGGATGCAACATAGAGCAGCCAGGCAAGCAGCGGATGCGAGTAGATTCTCTCTCTGAAGATTACAGTGTCCCGCTCATATGAGGCACGGCCCTGAACAACTGCGCGTGTCGCTTCGACGGCTTTTGCAAGAATGGCCGGCGCATCATAGCCGGTTGAATCAGCCATTGCCGAACGCCAATCATCGTAAGGTCCGTCGAAAATGATGTTGTGCCGTCGGAATTCGGCCCAGATCTCCTGTTCGCGCGCTTGGGGCGATTCTCGCGTCACCTCAAGCAAACAGTGGATTCCCGGAAGCGCAAATTTAAGCCGTCTCATTCTTCAAACCAGGCTTGGAACGGCCGGCGCTCAAATTCGTCCAGTGCCCCACCGGGTGTGGAATTGAAGATGCGGATATCATTTGCTCGCGCGATATTCGCGATGGCTCGATATTGTCGCCACAGCCGCGCCGCCTGCTGAAAGTCGTCGTGACGGTTCGTTGTCGGGGTGCCGTCCGCATTTACGGTGAAATCTTTTCCCTTTTGCACCTTGAGGTCGAACGCGTATTCATAGGTTGCTGACAGGAAGCGATCATGGTCGACGCCGAGCAGGATGATTTCCTTGAAACCAAGATACATCGCTATCATCAAGGCCATCACCGGGACTGAATCGACACGTGGCACCGGTTTGGAGATATCGACGATTTCTACCGATGGTCTTTCGTCGAAGCTTTCGCCGAGCATGAGATAGCGGACTGTTCGTCCTGAAAACAGATCGTGTTTTCGAACCAGCTCCGCTTCCGTGGAGCTGAGGAAGAGTTCCGCGCCGCCGAGGTGCGAATGCATCTCCTCGAACCAGCGGACCACGTCCTCGGGTGTCATCAATCCGTAGGTGATTTGCGGAACACAATGATAACGAGACTGGAACTTGTCGAAATCGGAATGCAGATAGCCGTTGGAAACGGTTATCACATTTTCGCCTTGAAGCCGCGACAGATCCAAGCCCTTGACGCTCGGTCCATTTCCTAAAATGAAACAGCGTTGGCCCGCACGCAGCCCGGCAAGCTGCCTGTTTTCTGCCAGCGATCTCGCGACATCAGCAGATAACTTGTGACGATTTTTAAGCCTGCGCTTCAGCTCATGCACACCATAGGGAAGCAGCATGGAGCCAAAGGTCAAAATCTTCCTCAAGGCTGCAGCCACTTCACCACCTCAAAGACTTCGGCGTATTTTACACCGATGCGCTGGCCGGCGTTCTCGGCTTCATTGCGGAAGAAGCTCACCCATTTCCGCCCGGTGCGCTCCATCTCGGATTCATGGGCAAGGATCGCTTTTTCCTTCTGGTCCCAATGGGCGGTAATGTCGACGTAGAAATTCCCCCTGAAATCGACGGTCGAATGATACCAGTTGCTGCGATACATCAGCAGGCGGGGCACGTGCCGGCAGCTGTGCAGCGATGCGCGCGACAGTGCCAGGTGGTCATGATGGATATCGCCGACCCAGTGGGTATAGACCATATCGATCTTCAGATCCTGCACCAGCTTGAGGATCTCGATATTCAGCGGGTCGACGAATTCGATCTGGAGCGTTTTGAACTCGCCGCAAAACATCTTTTGAACGCCGAGGATTTCCATCGCGGCATCCGCTTCCGCTCTGGCGACCTGGCTGCTGCGCACGGACTGGTCATATTGGTTGGAAAAGCCGGATACGGTCGCGACATAGACGTAAACGGTGTCGCCGTTTGCTGTATGGCGCGCCAGTGCACCACCGCAGCCGAGCTCAACGTCGTCAAAATGGGCACCGATCGCGAGAATGTTCATTTGCAACTCCAGAGCAGGTCACGCGTGCCTGCAATACCACAATTCAGCAGTGTGTCGAGAATACTGAGATAGGGAATGAAATCGCCGAAGGGCTGTGGATAAACCGGATGGACGAAATGCTGCCACTCGATTTCGATTCCGGCTGCCTCGAACAGTTCCGGCCGCATATAGTCGCGAGCGCCGAGACCCGAGAGATAACGCGTCGCTCCGACTTTGCCCAGCAATTCGACAAGCAACTCGTTCCTATGACCCACGGGGCTTAGAGTGCTCGATCGCACCGTCGGCATGGTGATTTCAAGCATATCCAGAATACCGTCCAGGAAATGCATGTTGAAATCGGCCAAGAGGTCGAACCGCTTGCCGTAGAGGACTTCGATGCGGGGAAAGACTTCGCTCCAGCCGGCGGACTTGCGATAGTTTTCACGAAGCAGTGAAAGGTTCTGGTCTATCCATCCGGTGCCCGGTGCCAGCTCCACCGCGTTGATCGGTGTGCCGAAGCTTGGCTTTCTGATTCCGACGGTGAGCCAGCGGTCGCCTTGTGCCGTCTTTATCTTGTCACGGTGCGTCCAGCTTTTGCTCGTTCCGTGGACAAACTGGACGTGGTCCAGAACGACGTAGAGGTCGGCGTTCAGAAATCGCTGAAAAAAGCCGAGATAGGACGCAAAGTCCGGCTGATGGATCACCGCTGTCAGGGTCATGCAGTCAATCTTTCCAGTAAATCGGCGACTCGGCCAACCCCGCCAAGGTCGACCTTGGTCATGGCGGTCTCGCTCATGCTCCTGATGGGAATTGCCTTTTCCAGGATGCCGAGATCGAAAGCGGAGTGATGACCGGCGAAGAGCGCTCCTCCAAGTTCCTCGAGCGCACGCCCGACCGGGATTTCAAACGGTTCGTTTGCGACCACGACACAGGGCAGGCCGGCCGCACACGCTTCGAAGGGCGTAAGACCGCCCCCGGTAATCGCCAGATCGTGCCCGTACATCTCCGCCGCAAGCGACGGCACCTGGTTCAGCAATCTGAACCGATCCGGCGGAGCCGCCGCGACGACCTCTTCAAGCTCCGCCATGTGCTGGAAGCTCGGGCCTGTCACGATGGTGACAGGGAAAGGCTTGCTGCTCAGCCATTTAGCGACGCGGACCGTCACTCCATAAGTGTCGGCGCCGCCGAGGGTGACAAGTATCGATGCAAGCTTTTCCCGAACTCGGCGATACCTGGCGATTTCAGGATTGAGTATCATGTACTCTATGCCCAGCCGAACATCTCTGCCCTTCAGACCCTTCGTGTTTTCGAACAGCAGAGCGCAGATATTCAGGTCGGCAAGTTCCGCGCCATCACCACGATCATCGAAGGTAACAAGCTTGGCGTCCAAGCGTTTGATCGTCTCGCTGTGGGATCGCTGCGTATTAAGGCGGTCGTTGATCCAGATCGGAGACGGAGCAGCGGCTTCGAGGAAAGCCTTCTCCCATCCCGTCACGGCTGCCAGATCATAGAGCGCCACGGCAAACCCGCGCTCGCGGATGATTCTCAAGGAATTCGGATGATCGTTTGCCAAAAATCGGACCGAATGACCGCGGGTGCGCAGCTCGGCGGCGAGCGTCAGCGACCGAAAAAGATGCCCCATGCCGCGTGCATGCGAACTTTCTACGCAGAAGACGAACATAGCCTGATCGCCTCTTCCGTCCCGAGCCAGGTTCCGCCCGCCTGCGCTGCGAGCGCACAGGCGCGTCTCCAGTCCTCCTCAGTATCCACCGTCAGGCGCAGCTCCGGAGAGATTTTGGCTGGGGGCACCTCGAGCCGACCAATCTTGAACAATTCGGGGCGATCGGTGAAGTATTCATTCACGTGTTCGCGATGGTGCGGCAGCTTCCCCTCGCAGTGGCTGCGCGATAGAGCTTCGAAGGTAAATATCTCGGCGCCGACGCCAATAGGCAACTGGCCAAAGGCATGGGTGTAATCGAATCCCTGCTTTTGGTGCAGATCGATCAGCCTCTCAAGCTCCTCGACGTCGGTAAAAGGATTATCTGCGGTCAACCGCACGATATCTGACATCCCGAGCGATCTCGCACACTGAAAATAACGATCGAGAACGTCGGTTTCGTCGCCGCGAAAGCAGCTAACGCCGTGCTCAAGGCACCAGGCTTCGATAATATCGTTCTCGCTGGCGGACGATGTCGCAACGACAACCTTTCCCGGGCGCTTCAGCATCTGAAGCCGACCAAGAACATGTCCGAGAAGGGGCTTTCCGCAAATGTCGCGAAGCACTTTTCCCGGCAGCCGCGTCGATCCCATCCGCGCCTGAATAATAACTCCAAGCGTCACGCCAGATCGCTCCATTGAAGGACCGCGTCCGCATCGAGGTCGTTTGCGACCCGCCGTCCTGCGAGAGCTTCGAAATGCTTCGGTTCAATTCCTGTTCCAGGTCGCTTAACGGAAATGTCGCCGGCGGAGATGACATGGCCGGCCTTGAGCGGTCGATTGACGACAACGCTCTTGCGATTGTTCAATCTCGTCGTTGCTTCACTCGCAGCCGGCTCCTTGCGGCCACTGCCTTTCATGATCTCGAACGCTCGTATCGCGTCGACGAGCCATTTCATTTCCGTCGGATCGGCCGAAAGCAAGTGGTCCGGGCCGTCGGCGGACTTGTCGTAGGTGAAATGACGCTCGATCACCCGGGCGCCCATCGCGACCGCACAGAGGCTTGCGACCGGCGTCAGCGTATGGTCGGAATAACCGATGTCGAGATCCGGAAACGCTTTCATCATCGTCTGCATTGCACGCAGGTTCACATTTTCCGGATGCGTCGGATAACTCGTGATGGCATGCAGCAGAATAAGCTTGTCGTTGCCGGCTTCCTTGATGGCGGCGACGGACTCCTGAACTTCGTCGAGCGTCGACATCCCCGTCGACAGGATGATCGGCTTGCCGGTTTTTGCCAGATAACGGAGAAAGGGAATGTTGACCGCGTCGTCCGAACCCACCTTGTGGGCGCCGACTCCACACTTCTCCAGTAGATCGACATCCGTTTCATGCGAAGGCGAGGAGAACCAGTCCAGCCCGTGCTCTTCGGCATAGCGAAACACCGCTTCGTGAAGCTCGTGGCCGATTTCATATTTGCGGAAGAGTTCGAACTGCGAGGTAACGCCGGTGTTCTCCATGTCGAACATGGCGTTGCGGCTCGACAAAGTCTCTGCGCGATAGGTCTGGAGCTTGACGGCATCCACCCCCGCCGCCTTTGCCTCGTCAATCAAGCGCTTTGCCTGATCAAACGTCGTGAAGTTTCCGCCGATCTCAGCGATGATATAGCACCGATCAGGCCGGTAATTCCGGAACATCCTGTTACTCCCTGTAATTCACGACCGGCAAAGCCGCCTCGCTCTCGCGGCGATCGCAGCCCCTAAACTATAGGCTTGGCGAGGTCTGGTCGTAGCGCGTGGAATTCGGCCGATTACTGCCCGATTTCCTGGTTTCGGTCGACGTAATTCCGCACAATGACCTGTCGGCCGCAAATCTCAGCCGTCTCATCATTGGTCTGTCTCGGCAGATAACATCTGCGGCAGACCTCGCTCTTCAGGAAGCCTTGCGGTTCCTTGTGCAGAGCGCGCACCGCGTTCATTTTTTCCCCATGCCAGATCTGGTGCACGGTTTCGGTGTTCGCATTGCCGATAACCTCGCGGTTCTCCTCGTCGTTCGAGCACTTCATGACCAATCCGTCGGCACCAATCACAAGGCGTTGGTACTGCTGCGGGCATGTGAAGTTATCGAGATAGGCGATCTCGGAATCGTTGCCGAGGTAATCGATCAACGGATTGAAAGCGACCAGATCCACATGAGGTGCAAAGGTCTCGTAGTAGAGATCGGGATTCTCCCGGATTGCCGGCCAGATACCCTGCACCTTGATCACAGGACGGTGGAGACCGCGCTCTTCCTTGTACTTCTTTATGTCCTTGATCTTGTCGAGCAGGGCTTCGAACTTGATCGGCTTGCGGATCTTCTCGTAGGTCTCACCGGTGCCGTCGATCGAAACGGTGATCCAGTCGATGCCGGCATCGACAAGCTGGGCGAAATAGTCTCTGTTGAGCTTGAAGCCATGCGTGAGGGTCGAAACCTCTTTGATCCCATGGTCCTTAGCGTAGCGCACACAGTCGGCGAAACGCTTGTGCAACGTCGCCTCGCCGCGCAGCGAGAGGCGGATCGCCGGAACCTTGCCGCCGATCTCATCGATAATCCGGCAATAGAGGTCCCAGTCCATCCGCGTCGTATTGACGTTTTTCTTGAACTCGTCGCTGATCGTATAGCACATGGGGCAGCGCAGGTTGCAGATCGACGCCAGCTCGAGATCGACGAGCAGCGGGTAATCCGAAACCTGCTGGTTCAGGGCATATTCCGACCATTTGCGACGGTAATCCGCGTATTCGGCTTCCCATCCCTCGCCACGGAATCTGTCGAACGCGGCTTCGCGCTCGTCCGTGTCCATCGAGTAGTTGCCTTTGTTGATCGGAACGTAACGCTCGTTCAATTTTACGACTCCTTCATCATCACGCGGATGCCGGCGGGCAGATCCCACTCCGGCTGCCATCCGAGAACGGCGCGAGCCCGCGTAATATCGGCCCGCACGTCAGGTATTTCATTCCGCCGAACAGCGCAAGACGACACTACTGGTAGATTAGTGCCGGCAGCTTCTTGCAAGATGTCGATGATTTCCTGCACCGAATACGACATTCCGGAGCCGATATTGATGCAGTGGTAACCTTCCGACACGTCCATTGATTTGGCAAAGGCGCTCAGGACATCGTCGACGAAGACATAATCCCGCCGCGGACCGAGGTCCATGACCTGTATTTCCTGTTTCGTTCTTACCTGATTCAGTAGCGTCGGTACCAGAAATTCCGGCCGCTGCCCAACCCCATATATATTGAAAAGGCGCAATACCACCACCGGTATTTGCTCGTATGTAGCAGCGAACTCACAGAGCTGTTCGGCAAGATATTTGGAAAGTGCGTAAGGGTTGTTCGGCTTGACCGGATCGCTTTCATGGATCGGCAGCCGTTCCGGCACCCCATAAACATAGGCGCTTGCGAAGACGAGTTTGGCCTTGTGCCGCTTGCACCAGTTCAAGGCATGCTGTGTACCGAGAACATTGGCGGCGGTGAAACTCGGGCCTTGTGTCCAGCTATCCGGAACGAATGTCCTGCCGGCAAGATGAAACAGCGTGCGCGCTGCCGGAAGCTCCTTCCAAAGGCGCTCTTCGCTAATGTCCCCATGCGTTCGCTCAAGCGCAAGCACATCGATGCCAGCTTGTTCAAGCCGCTCCACCAGACGCTTCCCGAGGAAGCCGCCTGCACCGGTGACGATGGCGTCAACCATTCAAGAACCTGGATTGCATGGTTTCGAACTCTTCGATCGCCAATGCATAATCGTCGGGGCGTCCGATATCGAGCCAATAGCCCGGAAAATCGCGAACCGTGGCCGGCTTGCCTGCCGCCAGTAGATCGAGCATCAACTGGTCAAAGCCGTAAGCGCCGCGTTGCGGTATGTGCTCGACGGCCGCCGAAGACACCATGTAGACGCCCATGCTGACTTTATACTCGGCCGTGGGCTTCTCCCGGAAGCCCGTTAGTCGTCCTGCGGCGTTGGTATCAAGAACGCCGTAGTCTATGCGATGCTGGCGCGTCTTGGACGAGATCGTGAATATATTGCCGTCCCGGACATGGACATCATGAAAATCGGCATAATTGAGGTCCGTCAGGATGTCGCCGTTCATCACTAGAAAATTCTCAGGAAGATCCTTGATCAACCGCAGCGGCCCCATCGTGCCAAGCGGCTCGTCCTCGAGCGAATAGTCGATGCGTACGCCCCACTTGTCGCCATCCTGGAAAAACGCCTTGATCAATTCGGCCTGATGATTGACGGCAAGCGTGATGTGCTGAAATCCGCCTGCTATCAGCTGCCGGATGATGACCTCAAGAATAGGATAATCGCCGATCGGCATCAAAGGCTTTGGAAGGACGACGGTATAGGGCCGCAACCTCGTGCCCATTCCCCCCGCCAGAATGACTGCGCGTCTAGACATTGAAAATATCCGCCTTATACCGCGCCAGATTCTGCGGCTGACGCAGCCATTCGATCGTTGCCTTCAGACCATCCTCCACGCTGTAACGCGGCGAAAATCCCGTCAGAGACTTGATCAGGCTGTTGTCGCAGCACAAGCGTTCCACTTCACTGTTTGCGGGACGCAAACGCTGTTCGTCGCATTCAATCTCGACGCTGACGCCGATGATATCGGCGATGAGCTGAACGGTATCGCCAATCGATATCTCGCTGCCGGAACCGATATTGACGGTCTGGCCGATCGCTTGGTCGCAGGCCGCGAGCGCCAGAAAGCCATCGCAGGTATCCTGGACGAAATTGAAGTCCCGCGTTGGTGAGAGCGCACCAAGCTTCAGGGTCGTCCGTCCGCTCAGAAGCTGTGAAATCACGGTCGGAATAACCGCCCTTGCAGATTGTCTCGGGCCAAAGGTGTTGAAAGGCCGGGCAATCGTCACCGGCAGATCAAAGCTCGAATAATAGCTGTAGGCGATCGCATCCGCACCGATCTTGGAAGCCGAATAGGGCGACTGCGCCTGCAGCGGATGGCTTTCGCTGATCGGCACAAAACGCGCGGTGCCGTAGACTTCGCTGGTCGAGGTCTGGATCACCCTTCCCACCCCAGCGTCGAGGGCTCCTTGAAGGACGTTCAGCGTCCCATGCACATTCGTATCGATGTAGCTTGAGGGTGCTTGATAGGAATAGGGAATCGCAATCAGAGCGGCGAGATGGAAAACCGTATCCACGCCTTTTGCGACGGTGCGCATTTGCGAGGGATCGCGGACGTCTCCGAGGATCACTTCGAACTGGCCGCGGTGTTCGGATTGGTCAAGCCAGCCCCAGCTGGAAAACGAGTTGTACTGGCATAGGGCGCGAACTTCGACGCCCGACCTGACCAGCGTCTCGACAAGGTGAGAGCCGATAAATCCATCCGCCCCAGTGACAAGCACTTTCTTCATCTCAAAACACCCTCAGAATCGCGCTGGAAGAGCTTCTCCACCTCCCAAGGCAACTGGATCGCCGAAATCGACGGCTTGCGTTGCTGACCCAGCATCTGGATAATTCCGACATTGTCCTCCACGTCAAACCGAATACCCTCGGCGACGGAATAGATCGAGAACCGGCTCGATATGCCGAGCCGCAAGTAGAAGGTGCCGGTGTTGAGGAGATATCCGGGAAATCTGACGCGCGCTTTGTAATAGCCGGCTGGCCGGGTATCCAGGCGCCCGACGTCGAGTTCGGGATCGGAAAGGCTGACGAGCGTGGTGTAGCCGTCCTCCATCTTGATCTGCATCCCGACCGAGAGGCCGGAAAGAGGCTCCCTCAATTCGTATTCGACCTCGACCGAGAAGCCGTTCGACAGTTCCACGGTTTCAGAAACCTCGTCCTTCTCGTTCAATACCGCGACGCGGCATATCACCGCCTTTCCGTCGATGTCCTCGGGATTGACCGAGTAACTTGCGGTACCGCCGAATTCCGGGCGATTGAGATAGGCCTTGATCACATCTGCGGTCTCGCCCATCGCAGCAACCTTGCCATCGGCCATCAGAATCGATTTCGGGCAGATGCTGCTGATCGCGGTCATGTTGTGACTGACGAAGATGATCGTTCGACCTGCCTTCGTGACTTCCTGCATGCGTCCCATGCATTTGTTCTGGAAGTTGACGTCGCCGACGGCCAGAACTTCATCAACCAGCAGAATCTCCGGCTCGAGATGCGCCGCGACCGAGAAAGCCAGACGCACATACATTCCAGATGAATACCGCTTCACCGGGGTGTCAATGAACTCGCCGATTTCAGCAAACTCGACGATCTCATCGAATTTGGACCTGACCTCGGCGCGGCTCATGCCAAGGATGGCTCCGTTGAGATAGACGTTCTCGCGACCGGTGAGCTCCGGATGAAATCCGGTGCCGACCTCAAGCAGGCTGGCAATCCTGCCCCGTATACCTATGAAACCCGAATTGGGCATGGTGATACGTGACATGACCTTCAACAGGGTGGATTTGCCGGCGCCATTCCTGCCGATAATCCCGACGATCTCGCCGTTCCCCACCTCGAAGGAGACATCATCCAGCGCTTTAAAGATGTCGCCCTTCACTCGCGACTGCTGACTCTTGTTGGAAGCATAATCGGATACAGAAACATTCGGATCGGGAAGGTTGCGCCACTTTGCCCACCAGCTTTGAAGGTCGCGATAAAGCGTGCCATGGTTGATCACGCCAAGGCGGTATAGCTTGCTGACGTGCTCGGCTCGAATAACGATATCGTTCATCAGACCGTATCCATCGCAGTTGCCTCCGCACGAGCGAAAAGCATCAAGCCGCACGTCGCGATCGCGACAGTCACAGCCAGATTGGCGAGACACAGACTGACCGGCAAAGCGGGAGAATCAAGCAGCGCCCAACGGAAGGTCTGTACCGGGGTCGTCATCGGATTGATATAAAAGAACCAGTGATACCGTTCAGGAATCTGACTAAAGGGATAGACAATCGGCGTGGCATACATCCAGAGCTGCGTCATGAATCCGACGGCATAAACCAAGTCACGAAAACGGACTGTTAGCGCCGAAACCACAAGCCCCGCACCTATACCAAGCACCGCAATATAGAGCAGCAGGAGCGGCGTCATAAATAGGAACCTGTAGCTCAATGCCAGATCGGGGGCGGCGATCTTCATCCCAACCGCAACCGTCAACAGGAGCAGGAACTGGATGGCAAATGCGACAAGCCCGCTCATGGCAACGGATAGCGGCACCACGAGCTTGGGGAAATAAACCTTTCCGAACAGGTTGGCATTTTTCGAGAAGACGTCGGAGTTATTGGCCAGACAGACGGAAAAATAACTCCAGATGATCGTTCCCGACATATAAAACAGGAAAGGTGGCAGGCCATCCGTGGAAAGATTGGCGATTTTTCCGAACACGATATAATACGTCATTGCCGTCAGCGACGGTTGAATAATGTACCAGACCGGCCCCAGAACCGTCTGTTTATAAAATGTCGTGAAATCCCGCATAAAGAACATCCAGACGAGATCGCGATATCGCCAGACGAGTCCGAGATCCGGCGCGCTGCCCTTCGAAGGCTTGATAACGATATCCCAATCTTCCTCGCGGGTGGAGGCCGATCCCTTCAGCTGTTCTGTCATGCCGCCAACTTCAGCTTTTCCGGGAGCGCAGTAAGAAGGCTGCAGACGCGCTCGATCTCATCCTTTCGATGCCCAGCCGAAATAGGCAGGCTCAGCTCGGTGGCATGCAGCTCATCGGCAATGGGATAGTCGCCGGAAAGAATGCCTTGCATTGCCTTCTGCCGATGCGGGGCGATCGGATAATGTATCTCGGTCTTGACGCCGTTATCGAGCAGCCACCGACGCAATTCGTCGCGGGCCGGATGACGTATCGCGAAGATATGAAACACGTCATACTCGGCAGGTCGACGAAGCGGCTGCGCGAGCCATTTGGGCAAATTGGCAAAATAAACATCGGCCAGTGCCCGCTTATGTTCAGTCACCTGGTCGAGGTGACGGAGTTTAACCCGCAGGAATGCCGCCTGCATCTCGTCAAGCCTCGAATTTACACCAATATAGACGTTCTCATATTTTTTCTTCGAGCCGTAGTTGCGCATATGTCTCAGGCGATCGGCAAATTCGTCATCGTTCGTGACGATGGCGCCCGCATCTCCGAGAGCTCCAAGATTCTTGGTCGGATAGAAGCTGAAGCAACCGGCAATTCCGAAGGTGCCGGTCAGCTTGCCGTCAAAGCGCGCGCCGTGAGACTGCGCGCAATCCTCGATCACCTTGAGACCATGCTCGCTTGCAAACGCCGCGATCTCGGTCATCCGGCAGGATTTGCCGAAAAGATGCGTCACGCAGATTGCCTGCGTCTTGTGTGTGAGCGCCGCTGGAAGGCGCTCCGGATCGATATTGAAGGTTTCGCGCTCGGGCTCCACCAGAACGGGTTTGTGGCCCGCGCGAAGAATCGCCAGAACAGTGGCTATATAGGTGTTGGAGGCAACCATGATCTCGCTGCCTTTCGGCAGGTCGAGCGCTTCGATCGACAGGATCAATGCATCCAGACCATTGGCCACGCTGATGCAATGTTTGCTTTCCGCAAAGGCAGCGAATTCAGCTTCGAATGAGGAGACCTCATTGCCAAGTATGTACCATCCGGACCGAATGACGCGGGATGCAACCGCCTCCAACTCTTCCATCAGCGGGCGGTTGGCCTGCGCTAGACTTTCATACTCAATCATCTCAGAGCCGTTCATAGGGGGTGTCGATGTAGTCGTCCTTATCATATCCGTGAGAGGCAAAAACCAGCAGGATAGAACCAGGACCGAAGGTCATTTCATGCCAGTCCCTTGGCTCTACCAGCAGGCACTGGTCCGGTGACGACAAGGTGACCTCTTCCCTGGCTTTTCCATCGTCCATCAAAACCATCACGCTCCCCGAAATCGCCACCAAGGCCTGCCGCGTCTTGTGATGACGATGACCGCCGCGTGTGTATCCGTCAGCACCATAGATCCAGAAGCTCCGGACCACCGGAAATGGCAGTATTCCGTCCATGACGGTCAACGCGCCTCGTGAGTCGGACATTGTCTTTAACTTAAGCAGGGTAAAAGCAGACAAGATTGATTTCCAGTTTTGCAGGTCAGCCGGGCGGGAAATGCGGAGTTGGTTCCCTCACCAGGCTGATGAGGTATCGACCGTAAGAGCTCTTTTCAAGTGGAGCTGCCAGCCTCAGCAACTGCTCGGCATCTATGTATTCCAAATGAAAGGCGATTTCTTCGGGGCAGGCAATCTTCAGCCCCTGGCGCCGCTCGATGGTGGCAATGAATTGACTGGCTTCAAGGAGTGAATCGTGCGTGCCCGTATCAAGCCAGGCATGTCCTCTGCCCAAGACGGCAACATTCAGCCTGCCGGCCGCCAAATAATGGCGATTGATATCGGTAATTTCGGTTTCACCGCGTGGCGATGGTTTCAAGGCGGCAGCAATATCAACCACGTCATTGTCGTAGAAATATAAACCGGTTACTGCATAAGAAGAGCGGGGCCTGGATGGCTTTTCCTCCAGGCTGAGGACTTTGCCCTGACCATCAAATTCCACTACCCCATACCGGTCGGGATCGTGGACTTTGTACGCGAAGATCGTCGCTTCGTCCGACCTCGCGGAAGCCGCGGATAAATCATGAGTCAGGAGGTTGCCGTAGAAGATATTGTCTCCCAGCACGAGGGCGGTTGCATCCCGCGCGATGAATTCCCTGCCAATCGAGAATGCCTGGGGAATTCCGTCCGGTGCAGCCTGCACGGCATATTGGAGATTTAATCCCCATTGGGCGCCGTCACCCAGCAACTGTTCAAAACGCGGGGTGTCCTGCGGCGTGGAGATAATCAGGATATCCCGGATGCCTGCAAGCATCAGCGTTGACAGGGGATAGTAAATCATCGGCTTGTCGAAAACCGGAAGAAGCTGCTTCGAAATGGCGAGAGTCGCGGGATGAAGTCGGGTGCCCGAGCCACCGGCGAGCAAGATGCCCTTGCGCAGTTTTTTATTCGAAGACAAGAGACCTCCTGTAAAACCTGGTAAAGCCGCGTGCATTCACGAGCCTGGCGTGGTGACCATCGCTGTTCGACACTGCTCACTACAGATAGATTGATCTGCATGCAATGCACTTACCAAGACGGGAAGTCGACCAATCGCCGGTCAATCGGACATTGATCGAGGATAATCTGCAGGACTGGATTGCGACGCCGCCTCTCCGTCTGCTACGGGTCGGCTAGATTTCGCCCCTAGAATGTGAGCAAGATACTCGTCAAAATGGCTGTAGACACCGCCGATCCACGCCCTCCTCGGATAAGCCTCATCACTGTTTGCTGGAACGCCGAACAGACCATTACCGATACGCTGCGCTCCATCGACACGCAAACCTACCGCGATTTCGAGCATATCATCGTCGATGGTGGCTCAACCGATTCCACCCTCGCCATCATCGCTTCGGCGCCGGCGGATAACCGCCGTGTGCTTTCTGAGGTGGACGGAGGTATCTATGAGGCCATGAACAAGGGGATTGGCCTTGCGAGCGGCGACATCATCGGATTCCTGAATGCCGACGACACTTTCGAGAGCAGCGACTCCCTGGAAACCGTGGCGGCAGCGCTGGACGATAAAGCCTATGACGGCTGCTATGGCGATCTCGTCTATGTTTCCAACCGGCACATCGATCGCAAGATCCGTTACTGGAAATCCCGCGCATTCAAACCCGGTTTCTTCGCGCGCGGCTGGTGCCCGCCGCACCCAACATTCTATGTTCGGCGCAACATCTATGAACGGTTCGGGCGGTTTGACCTGCGTTATCGGCTTGCAGCCGACGTCGAGCTGATGATGCGATTTTTGGAAGTCGCGCGGATCAGAACGATCTATATTCCGCGAGTCTTGGTCAGAATGCGCTTAGGGGGCGCCACGAACAAGAACGTTCAAAATATATCGCGTCAGAACAATGAGGTGCTGCGCGCCCTTGCCGACCACGGCCTCAAGGTCTCAACATCAATGTTCTGGGCCTTCAAGATCGTGAACCGGCTAGGCCAGTTCCTGATGCGCAATCGATCGCAGGACTGATCAGCTTAAAGCCGCCGGCGTGGCGGGTCACACCGCCACCCTCCGCCGCACCCCATCCGCAATTGCCGTCATCCTGTCCGCCGCCGCATAGCCGATCAGCATAAAGGCGTGCGTCTCGTTCGACCAGTAGACGACATTCATCCCTTTGCGGTTTTCCAGATCCGGCGCCTTCGGCCCCGCATCAGATTTCACGATGCAGAGCGCCATCGGGCCGGTTTCGGGATCGAGATAGGCGATCTGGGCGAGCGCCTTACCGTCATATTGCAGCAGCAGGGCGCTTTTGAAATCGATCCCCGGGAGCGAAACTGCTTCCGGGGAGAGCGACAGGCCGAGCTTCTCGTCAAGACTGGCGAGCTGGGCGGCCTGGTCCTGCCTGCCAGGAACGGGGCCGGCGAGCGTTTCGGCGGTATAGAGCGAGATATAATCGGCGACCACGGCGCGCCATTCGCTGTTTTCGTCCTTTGCGGAAAAGCCCCTGCCGATGCCGATGACGGTGCGGTCGATGGCGATGCCGGCCACAAGCGAGGCGGCGAGCGCGCCGAGGAAGCGACGGCGGACGACCGCAGGCGCGGAGGCGGGTTTTGCGTTCTCATGCGCAGGAATGGCGGCGAGCATCGCCTCCAGTTTTTCCCGCGGGGCTTCCGAGAGGAGCGGAGCGAAAGCCTGCTCGAACGGCAGACTGGCGCGCGCCAGGAATTCCAGCCGTTCGGCGACGCTCTCATCTTCCTTGACGATGGCCTCGATGCGAGCTGCCTCTTCCGCCGTCAGCTCGCCGTCGATGAAGGCGGTCAAGTCCTCGTCGGTGGGAATGGTGTGTTTCATGCTCATGGCCGTCCCCCTGCCGGTCCGGCGCCGGAGAGCCTGGCGCGGGCGGCCGCCAGCCGGCTCATCACGGTCCCGATCGGAATATCCAATATGCCTGCAACTTCGCGATAGGACAGTCCTTCCACATAGGCGAGGAAAACCGCCGTCCGCTGCGCCTCGGGCAACGCATTTACCTGTTTCAAAACCTGCCCCGCCATCACATGCGTTTCAGTATCGTGCGCGCCGTCGAACGTCAGCGCTTCGCCGGCATCGACGAAACCCTGGCCCTGGCGCACCCGGCGCGAGCGGATCTCGTTCAGCCAGATTGAATGCAGGATCGAAAACAGCCAGCGGTCGAGCCGGGTGCCGGGAACGAACTGGCCGGCGCGCTCGAGCGCGCGAAGGCAGGTCGCCTGCACTAGGTCGTCGGCGACATCGCGCTGATGCGAGAGAACGAGACCATAACGCCAGAGCCTGGCCAGGTTTTCCGTCAGACCGCTCCTGATATCCGCTTCGCTCGCGATGGCCGCCTCCGCCGATCCTGCATCCTTGGAACCGCCTGATAAACCGGCGATTCCATTCTCGCGACTATAGGCAGGAAATGGAGCGTCCGCGACCGACATTCGGATATCCTTTTCCGGCTCCATTTCCCGCCAGTGGCCTAATCTCAGATCTTCGACGGGTCGAGGATGACAGCGTTCAGATCCTGATATTCCTCGCAAGCCATGCCGCAGATCGTCTTGATCGTGTTCAATTGCTCCTTTGCGAGATCGAGCCGGCCCTTGATGACATAGGCTTCGCCGAGATATTCACGGACCTTGGCGTACTGCGGATCCATCTTCACCGACTGCAGGTAATAGGAGATGCCTTCGTCGGTGCGGCCGAGCTTGCGGGTGGCGTAACCGCGATAGTTCAGCACCTCCGCGCTGTTCTGGTCCCTGACCGTATCGAGCATGGCAAGCGCCTCTTCATAACGGCCGGCCTTGGCCAGCGAATAGGCATAGTCGGTACGGTTCTCGTCCGAGACATTAGCGCTCTGCTGCTTGACGCATTTCTTGGTCTTCTGGTCGTAGATCTCGCCCTTCTTGCAGGTCGGCATCGTGCTGTTGTCATTGCCGACAGCAAAGACCGGGCCGGAGAAGAGCGAAGCGGCAAGGCAGCCGCCAAGAAGGACGGCAGCAATACGGGCTGTCATGATCGTCATGGGAAAACTCCTGGAAAGTGACGTTGCGGGGAGAAAACACCGCTGCCCCGTGGTTTATTCGCCGGCCGCTCCATTTTCTCCATCACGGCTTCGTGAAGCCCCTGAGGCCGAATAAACCGTCCCAACCGGGTGTTCTCAGCGTTGCGCCGGGAAGACAAGGAGAATTCTGTGACCGATACCGTGAAACTCGCCAGCCTCGCCACTGCCACGCCCCAACATATCATTTTCCAAAAGCAGGCGGCCGAATCTTCAGCTCGGCTGTTTGCCGGCCGTTTCGAGGATTTCCGTCATCTTGCCCGCGTCTTCGATACCGCCGGTATCAACAAGCGCCATGCGGCGCGGCCGCTTGCCTGGTTCGACGAGCCGCACGGCTGGCAGGACCGCATGCAGGCCTATGCAGAAGTGGCGGGCGAACTTTTCGTCGAGGCAGCCAGCTTGGCGCTTCGTCGGGCCGGGCTTGAGGCTGGCGATGTCGACTGTGTCGTTACCGTTTCTTCCACCGGCTTTACGACCCCAAGCCTCGATGCGCAGCTTAGCCGCAGGATGGGCTTCAGGGCCGATATCGAGCGTGTTCCGGTCTTCGGGCTCGGCTGCGCCGCCGGCGTCTCCGGCTTTGCGATCGCGTCGCGGCTCGCACGCAACCGGCCGGGCGTCGTTGTGCTTTTCGTCTCAATCGAACTTTGCACGCTGGCCTTCCGGCTGGACGAGCTGACGCGGCCGAATATCATCGCGACGGCGCTTTTCGGCGATGGCGCCGCTGCCTGCGTGCTCTGCACGAGCGGCGGCGGCCTGGCGGAAGTCGAATCGACTGGCGAGCACCTCTTCCCGGACACGCTCGATATCATGGGATGGAAGATCGACGATGGCGGCTTCGGCATCGTGCTGGCGCAATCCTTGCCGCCATTCGCCGAACGAGAGCTCGCCCCGGCGGTCACCGCCATACTGGCGCGAAACGGCCTGAGGCCGGCAGATATCGACCGCTTCATCTGCCATCCCGGCGGCATGAAGGTGCTGGCCGCAATGGAGAGCGCGCTTTCACTGACACCCGGCACGCTCGATCACGAACGCGCCGTGCTTGCCGAATATGGCAACATGTCTTCGCCGACCGTGTTGTTCGTGCTGGAACGGGTAATCCGCGCCGGGCTGCCGGAGCGGGCAGCGATGATCGCCATGGGACCAGGGTTTTCGGCGAGCTGCGTGACGCTGCGGAGGGCGGCATGAATGTGGCCGTCGATCGCGCTCCTGACATTCGTGACGCTGCAGCGGTTGGGCGAACTCGTGCTTGCCCGGCGCAACACTGCCGCCCTGCTCGCCAGAGGCGGCCGGGAGGTCGCCCCGGAGCATTATCGCGTCATGGTGGCGCTGCATGCCGCCTGGATCATGGGGCTTTGGCTGCTGGCGCCGGGCAGGTCGGTTCAACCCTTCTGGTTTTTGGTGTTCCTGGGGCTCCAGGCGCTGCGCCTCTGGGTGCTTACGACCCTGAAAGATCGCTGGACGACGCGCATCATCATCCTGCCCGGCGCGCCGCTCGTGAAATCGGGACCCTATCGCTTTCTCCGGCATCCGAACTACACGATCCTCGTTTGCGAGATCGCCGTCCTTCCCCTTGCTTTCGGCCTGCCGGTCTATGCGATCGTCTTTTCGTTTTTCAATGCCGCAATCCTGCATGTGCGCATAAAGGCCGAAAATGCCGCGCTGAAAAGCGCAATGATTTTGAAATGAATGCGATTTTCGTTTGCGCGGCGGGATCGGCAGGGGCATTTTCAATCTGGAACAATGCGGAATGCAGGGGAATGACGAAGAACGCAATCGTGCTCGGCGCTGGTATCGTGGGGGTGTCCACGGCAATCCATCTTCAGCGGCGCGGTCGGCAGGTGACGCTGATCGACCGCAAGGATCCAGGCAGCGAAACCTCCTTCGGCAATGCCGGCCTGATCCAGCGCGAGGGGGTGGCACCTTACGGCTTTCCCCAGCAGCTCGGCCTTCTCCTGCGTTATGCGCTCAACAACCGCATCGATGCGCATTATCATCTCAGTACGCTGCCGAGACAGCTCGCCTTTCTCGCCCGTTACTGGTGGAATTCGAATGCCCGGCGACACGCGGTCATCACCCGGGCCTATGCGCCACTGATCGAAAATTCGATCGCCGAGCACAAGGACCTGATCGAGGCGGCGCAGGCGCAGGCGCTGATCCGCAAGAACGGCTGGGTGAAGATCTTCCGGACGGAGGCCAAGCGCGACGAGGCCCTAGCGGAGGCCGCGCTTTGGCAGAATGAATTCGGAGTGGACTATGACAGCCTGACGTCGGCCGATATCGCACGCATGGAACCCGATATGAGCGTCCGTTTCGCCGGCGGCATCCGCTGGCGCGATCCCTGGTCGGTGCTCGATCCGCATGCGCTGACATCGGCCTATCGCCGCTATTTCGAAAGCCTCGGCGGCCGCTTCGTCACAGGCGACGCCGCCTCGCTCGGCCAGTTCGGCGCCGGCTGGAAGATCATGAGCAGCGAAGGTGCAATGGAAGCGGAGGATGCGGTCCTTGCGCTCGGTCCCTGGGCAGCCGTCGCGACGCGCCGGCTCGGTTATTCCTTTCCCCTCGGCGTCAAGCGCGGCTATCACATGCATTATGCCGCCAAGGGCAATGCCATGCTCAACAACTGGATCCTCGATGCCGAGCGCGGTTATTTGCTGGCGCCGATGAACCGCGGCATCCGCCTGACGACAGGGGCGGAGTTCGCAATGCTCGACGCGCCGAAGACGCCGGTGCAGCTCGACCGGGCCGAAGCCGTGGCGCGTACGATCTTCCCTCTCGGAGGAAGGCTCGATCCCGAACCATGGATGGGCGCGCGCCCCTGCACGCCGGACATGATGCCTGTCATCGGCAAGGCGCCGCGCCATCAGGGCCTGTGGTTCGCCTTCGGCCACGCCCATCATGGACTGACGCTCGGGCCCGTTACCGGCCGCGTGCTGGCGGAACTCATCAGCGGCGAGACGCCATTCATCGATATCTCGGCCTATTCGCCGCAGCGCTTCAAGCCATAACACCGAGGGTGGAGAGACCCCGGAGGGCCGTTGCCGTGATGCCGTCGATCGTATCGTCGATGTCGACGGTGACGACTCCGGGTTCGCCCGTCGGCACCTCGAGTGTCGCCAACTGACTTTCGAGTAGCGAGACCGGCATGAAATGCCCCTTGCGCTCGCCCATGCGCTTCGTCAGCAACGCCTTCGACCCTTCGAGGTAAACGAAGAACAGATTGCTGCCGGCGGCAGCCCTCAGCCTGTCGCGATAGATGCGTTTCAGCGCCGAACAGGAGACAATGATGCCCTCGCCCTTTTCCAGCGAGGCCTGCATCCGTTTGCCGATCAGGTCGAGCCAGGGCATCCGATCCTCATCGGTCAGCGGAATGCCCTTCGACATCTTCTCGACATTGGCGGCCGGATGAAGCGCATCACCTTCGAGGAAGGCCAGATGCAAGGCCTCAGCGAGTTTCTCGCCGACCGAGGACTTGCCGCAACCGCTGACCCCCATGACGATGATCGCATGGGCTCTGTTGATCCGATCGTCCTGCATGTTTCCTCTCAAACGGCGGCTCCCGCTCAGTCGAGCGGGAAATGACAGGCATATTGTTGTGCGCCTTCCCCACTTAATTCGGGAGAAACCTGGCGACAATAGTCCTGCGCCTTCCAGCAGCGCGGATTGAAGTGGCAGCCGGACGGCGGCTTCAGCGGCGACGGCAGTTCGCCCTGCAGGCGGATGCGGTTCTTCTCCCGCTCGGGATCGGCGATCGGGGTCGCCGACAGCAAGGCGGCCGTATAGGGATGGCGCGGACGGGCGAAGACTTCGGCGGCAGGACCGGTTTCGATCGGGCGGCCGAGATACATCACCATCACCTCGTCGGCGATGTGATGGACGACCGAGAGGCCGTGCGAGATGAAGAGATAGGCAAGGCCCATCTCCTTCTGCAGGTCCATAAGCAAGTTCAGCACCTGCGCCTGGATCGAGAGGTCAAGGGCCGAAACCGGTTCGTCGAGCACCAGCACCTTCGGCCGCAGCATCAGCGCGCGGGCAATTGCGATGCGCTGGCGCTGGCCGCCGGAGAACATATGGGGGTAGCGGCCGTGATGTTCCGGGCGCAGCCCGACGCGGGCCATCATCTCCTCCACCTTGCGGCGGCGGGCGCTCGCGTCGAGATCGGTATTGATTTTCAGCGGCTCTTCCAGAATTGCACCAACCTTCTGGCGCGGGTTGAGCGAGCCATAGGGATTCTGGAAGACGATCTGCACCTGGCTGCGCAGGCTGCGGTCGCCGACCCGCGCCGGCTTGCCGTCGATCAGCAACTCGCCGGCTGTCGGATCCTCGATCATCGTGACCAGACGGGCGAGTGTCGACTTGCCGCAGCCGGATTCACCGACGACGGCGAGCGTCTTGCCGGAATGGAGGCTGAAGCTGACGCCGTTCAGCGCCCTGACCGTGGCGTCGGCTTTGAAGAGACCGCGGTTGACGGTGTAGAAACGGGCGAGATCCCTGCCCTCGAGAACAGCACCCGTCATACCAGGTCTCCTGCAGTTTCAACGCGCATGACACCGGGATGCCCGAGTGGCTTACCGTCCTTCAATGGATAGTTACACAGCGCCCGCCCGAGTTCCGGTCCCTGGCGCACGACGCCGCGATCGCATTCGACCGTGGCATAGCCGCAGCGCGGCGCGAAAAGACAGCCTGTCGGGCGACCGTGCTGGCCGGGAACGACGCCGGCGATCGAGGGGAGACGATGGCCGACCTGGGCGCGTTCCGGCAGAGCCGCAAGCAGGGCTGCCGTATACGGATGATGCGGATCACGGAAGAGCGCCTTCACCGGCTGTTCCTCGACCTTCTGGCCGGCATATTGCACTTGCACGCGTTCCGCGGTTTCGGCGACGACACCCATGTCATGAGTGATCAGCACCAGCGCCATGCCCTGCTCCTTCTGCAGGCGCACAAGCAGATCGAGGATCTGCGCCTGGATCGTCACGTCGAGCGCCGTCGTCGGCTCGTCGGCGATCAGAAGCTTCGGATTGCAGGCGAGCGCCATGGCGATCATGACGCGCTGGCTCATGCCGCCCGACATCTGGTGCGGGAAGTTCGACAGGCGGTCTTCCGGCGCCGGAATGCCGACGAGGCTCAAGAGTTCGATCGAACGTTCGCGGCGCTCTTTCCGGTTGAGGCCCATATGGACGCGCAGGGTCTCGCCGAGCTGGAAACCGACCGTGAAGCACGGGTTCAGGCTCGACATCGGCTCCTGGAAGATCATCGCCATGTCCTTGCCGACGATCCGGCGGCGCTGACGGGCGGAGATGCCGCGCAGATCCTGACCATCGAACTGCATGCGGTCGGCGGTGATCCTGGCGGTCCAGGGCAGCAGCCCCATCAGGGCCAGCATGGCAACGGATTTGCCCGAGCCGGATTCGCCGACGACCGACAGGATCTCGCCCTTGTCGCAAGTCAGCGACACGCCGTCGACGGCGCGGAAAAGACCGGATGATGTCTGGAATTCGACAGTCAGATTTTCGATTTCGAGGAGCGGCATCACGACCTCTTCAGTTTGGGATCAAGCGCATCGCGCAGGCCGTCGCCCATCAGGTTGATGGCAAGAACGGTGATAAGGATGGCGAGGCCCGGAAATGTCACGACCCACCAGGCGCGCGAGATGAATTCGCGGGACTCGGCGAGCATGGTGCCCCATTCGGGTGTCGGCGGCTGAGCGCCCATGCCGAGAAAGCCGAGGGCGGCGGCATCGAGGATCGCCGCCGAGAAGGCAAGCGTCGCCTGAACGATCAGCGGCCCCAGACAGTTCGGCAGGATCGTCTTGAACATCAAGCGCAGCGTGCCCGCGCCGGCAACACGCGAGGCGATCACATATTCCTTCTCACGTTCTGAAATGACCGAGGCGCGGGTCAACCGCACGAAATGCGGCTGGTTGACCAGCGAAATCGCGATCATCGCGTTGGTGAGACCAGGGCCGAGGACCGCCACCAGAACGAGCGCAAGCAGCAGCGACGGGAAGGCCAAGATGATGTCCATCAAGCGCATGATGGCGGTATCGATCCGGCCGCGGAAGTAGCCGGCGACGAGGCCGATCAGGACACCACATATGACCGACAGTGTGACGACAACGACGCCGATGAAGAGCGAGAACCGCGCGCCGTAGATCAGCCGCGAGAGGATATCGCGGCCGACGGCATCCGTTCCGAGCGGAAAGGAGGCGTGGCCTCCCTCCATCCAGGAAGGCACGGCGAGCAGCACCTCCCGGTTCTGCTCGTTCGGCGCATGTGGCGCAAAGACCGGTGCAAAGATCGCAACGACGAGGATGATGACGAAAACAACGAGGCCGATGACGGCGCCCTTGTTGCGGGAGAAATAGTGCCAGAATTCCGCAAGAGCGGATGGCTGGCCAGTTTTAACGGTGACCGTGCTCATGGACCGCTCCTAGTGACGAATGCGCGGATTGATGAAGCCGTAGAGGACGTCAACAATCAGATTGACCAGCATGATGACGCCGGCGATCAGCAGAAGGCCGCCCTGCACCACCGCGTAATCGCGTTTGAACACCGAATCGACCATCCATTTGCCGATGCCCGGCCAGGAGAAGATCGTCTCGGTGAGGATGGCGCCTGCCAGAAGGACACCGATCTGCAGGCCGATCGTGGTGATGACGGGAATCATTGCATTGCGCAGTGCATGCACGCCCACGACGCGCAGCGGCTTCAAACCTTTCGAGCGTGCGGTGCGGACATAGTCCTCGCCGAGAACCTCGAGCATGGCCGAGCGCGTCTGGCGGGCGATGACGGCGAGCGGGATGGTCGCCAGTACGATGGTCGGCAGAATGAGATAGCTGACGGCCGAAGCAAAGGCCCCTTTCTGACCTGACAGCAGGCTGTCGATCAGCATGAAGCCGGTCACCGGCTTGAAGAAATACATCAGCGAGATGCGGCCGGATACCGGCGTCCAGCCGAGATAGCCGGAGAAGAAGATGATGAGCAGCAGACCCCACCAGAAAATCGGCATGGAATAACCGACGAGGGCGACACCCATCACGCTCTGATCGAACCACGTGCCTCGCTTGACGGCCGCAAAGACGCCGGCGGGCACGCCAAGACAGACCGCAAGGATGATGGCGCAGAAGGACAGTTCCAGCGTTGCCGGAAACAATGTCAGGAATTCGCCGAGAACGGGCCGCTTGGTGACGATCGAGGTGCCGAGATCGCCCTGCAGCACTTTTCCGAGATAATCGAAATACTGCATATACATGGGCCGGTCGAAACCGAGATCGTGCATGATCTGGGCGTGCCGCTCCGGCGCCATGACGCGTTCACCCGAGAGCAGCATCACGGGATCTCCGGGCAGCAGGCGGATGAAAGAAAAGGCAATCAGGGAAACGCCGAGGAATGTCGGAATCAGCACCGCAAGGCGGCCGATGAAAAAGCGCAACATGGCAGATGTCCAATAGTTTCCGGCGGTCAGGAGGGTCCTGACCGCCGGCTGTGCCCAGCACTGCCGGGCATTTTTACATTATTCTTGTTATTCGGATACGTCGACGCCGTCGAAACGGTGAATGCCGAGCGGGTCCATCTTGAAGCCCGACACCTTCTTGCTCATCGGAACGAAGACAAGCGAATGGTCGAGGGTCGCCCAGGGGGCTTCCTTCTTGAAGATCAGCTGCGCCTGCTCATAGGCCTTGGTGCGCTCGCCGACATCGGCCGTCAGCTTGGCCTTGGTCATCAGGTCGTCGTACTCCTTGTTGCACCACTGGGCGCGGTTGTTGCCGCCGACGGCATCGCAGCCGAGCAACGTATCCATGAAGTTGTCGGGATCGCCATTGTCACCGGTCCAGCCGAGAATGACGGCGCCGTCACGCTTCACATCGGAGGAGAGCTTCAGGTACTCGGCCCACTCATGCGTGACGATCTCGACCTTGACGCCAATCTTGGCGAAGTCGGCCTGGATCAGTTCGGCAGCGCGGCGTGCGTTCAGCATGTAGGGGCGCGACACCGGCATCGCCCAGACCTTCATGCTGAGATCCTTGACGCCGGCATCTGCCAGAGCCTTCTTGGCGGCGTCCGGATCATACTTCTCGTCCTGAACGGCATCGTTATAGGACCACATGGTCGGCGGGATCGGATTCTTGGCAACGGTTGCCGCGCCCTGGAAGACGGCATCGACGATCGCCTGCTTGTTGATTGCCATGTTGAGCGCGCGGCGAACTTCCGGCTTGTCGAAGGGCGCCATCTGCGTGTTGTAGGCGAGGTAGCTGACGTTGAGGCCGGGCTGCTCCAGAACCGTCAGATTTCCGTCCTTCTTCAGTTCAGGAACGTCGGCGGCATTCGGATAGGGAATCAGGTGGCATTCGCCGGCTTTCAGCTTCTGAGCGCGGACGGCGGCGTCAGAGGTAATGGCAAAAACCAGATCGTCGATCTTTTCCTTGCCCTTGAAATAGCTTTCGTTGGCCTTGTAGCGGATGACGGCATCCGGCTGGTAGGCGACGAAGGTGTAGGGGCCGGTACCGAGCGGCTGCTGGTTCAGCTGTGCCATCTTGCCGTCGGCTGCAAGCTTGTCGGCATATTCCTTGGACATGATGGAAGCGAAGTCCATGGCGAGGTCGGCCAGGAACGGCGCTTCGGGATGGTTAAGCGTGAACTTGACGGTGAGGTCATCGACCTTCTCAACCGACTTGATCAGTTCCGGGAAGCCCATGCCGGCGGCGTATTCGTAAGAACCGCCCTCGACATACTTGTTCCAAGGATTGTCGGACTTCAGCTGGCGCTCGAAGGAGAAGACGACGTCGTCGGCGTTGAAATCGCGCGTCGGCGTGAAGAAGTCGGTGGTCTGGAACTTGACGCCGGGATGAAGTTTGAAAGTGTATTCCTTGCCGTCGTCCGAAACGCTCCAGCTGTCGGCCAAGCCGGGTTCGATCTCGGTGCCGCCATGCTTGAATTCGACGAGGCGGCTGTAGACGGTGCGCGAGGACGCGTCGAAGGTCGTGCCTGCCGTATAGAGGCTCGGGTCGAAGCCTTCCGGCGAACCCTCGGAGCAATAAACAAGGGTCTTGGACCAGGCGGACGTCGCCATGACCGAAATCAAGGCCGTCGCTGCCAGCATGACAGAGATCTTTTTCATAGTATTGTTTCCCGGTTGTTCTTTTTTGATGTCTGGAGACCCGTAGGCATCCCGATCGACGGTCGATGGAACGACATTTATCTACTGAAAGCAACGGCCTACGGAGAAAATTTTTCCAGCTGGACAATTTTAGAAATTTTTGGTCAAAAATCGGCCTCATTCGGAAATATTCGGACAAAAATGTCCGGGATTTCGTCGCATTCTGGACAATTGCGCCTCTCAGCAGCGCATGTTGGACATTTCAGCACCCCTGGGTGCAACCGGATGGCGCAAACAAAAACCGCGATCGCCGAGGCAACCGCGGTTTCATAAGTCAGACCTGTTTCTTGAAATCAGGCGGCGGGGGCAACGGCCGCCGGCTTGCGGTAGTGGTGCTCGCCGGTAATTCCGAGGAGGAAATTGATCTGGGGTCGGGCTTTGACGAGGTCATCGATCGAATATTCCGAGAGCACGCCGAAGAAGGCGTTCAACGCCTTGCGCAGCGCAGAGTTCAGGCCACAGCTGTCGACCAGCGGGCATTCGACCATGCCGTCATCCTCGAAGCATTCGGCCATGGCGAAACTGTCTTCCGTGACCCGGACGACGTCGAAGAGCGTGATCTCGGGTGCCGGCTTGCCCAGGCGCACACCGCCGTTGCGGCCGCGCACGGTTTCGACCAGACCGGCCTTGTTCAGCGGCTGCAGGATCTTGAAAAGAAAGAGTTCGGAAACCCCGTAGGCCTTGGCAATTTCCGGAATCCGGCTCAGCTGCCCTTCGTTGGCAGCACAATACATCAACATGCGAACCGCATAGTTGGTCTGCTTCGTCAACCGCATGCCGATCTCCTGACTCGTGCCTGTTCAGACGTATATAGGCGGTTTGGTAGTTTTGAACAATTCCAAAATATGAAATTCGCATTCAGCTTATGAGGCCATTTGCCGCGAGATCAATCCTGCTTCAGAGCGCCGGCATAATCCAGGATTGCCTGCTTGCGCTCGGGCGTGCCGGGGTGGCTGGACAGCATGCTGGTGCCGGAGCGATCGCCGAGTTCTTCCTCCAGCAGGTCGAAAAACCGGGCGATCGAGGCCGGGTTCATGCCGGCCTCGCCCATCAGTTCGACGGAGCGCCGGTCGGCTTCGGCTTCGGCGTTGCGGGAATAGGATAATGCGAGCAGGCCACCGCCCTGGGTCAGGATATCCTCGACCCCGGAACCGATATCGCCGGCAATCAGCATGACGAGACCGGCGACGCCCGCCGCGCGATAGAGCTGCCTGAGGCTATGTTTATATTCGACATGGCCGATCTCATGAGCGAGAACGCCTGATATCATCTCATCGTCGCCACCCGCCAGGTCCACCAGTTGATCGGTGATGATGATATTGCCGTCCGGAAGCGCGAAAGCATTGGCACCGATCAGGCCGCCATCGCGGAAATTCAGCACGTAACGCTCGGCGCCGCCCTCGGCATTGGCGGCCACCTGCCGAAAGAGACCGGCAATTTCCGCCTGCCGGAGGTCCGTCAGGCGACTCGGCTTCATCGCGGTATTATCCAGCGTGTTGAGAGCGCCGTACGATATCGCCCCGGAGACGACAGGTGGCGTCACGAAGATGGCGACTTCGACCAGGGCCGGCAGTGCATAACGGTAGATTCCAACGGCAAGCAGAAGGACGGCGATCACGAAGACGAAGATGCGCGGATGAAATTCTTCCAGCCGATGCACCCAGCCGCTTCTGCCCGCGCCGCGAAGGAAAGCATCGATGGCATCGTTGTCCGCGCTTTCGAAAACCGAGCCATTGGCAAAGACGGCGCGCCGCGGGATCGACCCGACACGCGGCGTGAAGGAGACTTGCCCAGCATCGCCGTCAGAAAGAATTGCGTCTTCTTCGGTCACGGCGACCAGGCGGCCGCCGCGCGACCGCAGGCGCGCGGGAACGGCGCCGCTCGAATGCGGCGGAAACCATTCCCCCTTGGCAATGGTCTCTGTGTCAGAAACCAAAATCGATCCCTTCCATGCTCATATATTCCGCACCGATGGCCGCACCTGTCGTTTGAATCTGCGTGAAAACTTCCCCGATTTCGCCGTCGATGCGGATTGCCGTGTGCTCGGCAACATAACGCGCCAGGCGGACCGCCGCCCAGGGACGCATCAAGCCGAGGGTGAGCACTGTGACAAAGACATTTGATATGGCTATCCAGGCATAGCGCACTGGAGAAAGATCGCTTCGCAATTTGTGCCGGCCATCAATCCACGTCGACGACCACACCATGTTATGGACGTCAGCCCGATAGATGATGCTCGCAAGACCATACACGATGAAGACAGTGAAGAAGATTGCGTATAGTCCGACCGCCGTTAAGGCATCACCGAGTTCGCTCCTGACTCCATCTGCGTTATAGGCCTGAAGCCATCCAATCATCGTCGAACCAAGCGTAGAGACAAGGACCGCTCCCACCACGACTATCAGCGCCGGGACAACGAGCGCACCATAAAGCGCTCCGACCCTAGGATCGGTTTGGAACGGCCGGTTTCCGTAGCGCAGATTGTTCAGGATATAGCGGTTGAGCCAACGGCTGGCGACGGGCGCAAGCAGGCCTAGCGACAGGAAAGCGACGAATCCTCCGAGCAACACAGAGACGAAGGCACCGCCGGCGGTGCCGGTGAAATCAAACCGTACGTTGCGGTAACTCGTCACGCGGGCGTTGAAACGAAGGCCTCTGGCGATCAGCCAGGGCAGAGCGATGAGCACCAGGATCGTGGTTACAAGTGAGAACAGCGGATGGATCGTCGCGAGAATGTTGGCCACAACAATGAAAGCGAAGACGATGAGGCGGCCAATGAGGATCTGCTTGCCGGTGGCGTGATATTCGAAAGCGCGGCCGAGCAGGACGGTGTTGCCGTAGAAGTAACGGTTTCGCCGCACTTTCGCCCAGGCGGAATAAATCCCGAGCGTTACGATCGTCAGCAGGACATTGACAATCCAGATGCCGAAATATTCGGACGCCGTGCCGGTGAACCGGGCACGCTCGAACGCATTTGCCGCGGAGCCCGCGGACACTCTGTTATCCATGATCTTTGCTTCCCCCAGCACACTTGCCCAACCACCCTTGATGGGAATCGCGGTGGACGCATTATCTGAAAAGCAAAGAGGCGCAGAAATCAACAACCTTAAATCGAAAACGGGGGCCGAAAGGCCCCCGAATTGCAGATCGATGTGTCCGGTCACTTCATCGTCGGCATGACGAATTCGGCGCCGCTCTTGATGCCGGACGGCCAGCGGGCGGTGACGGTCTTGGTCTTCGTCCAGAACTTGATCGAATCCGTGCCGTGCTGGTTGAGGTCGCCGAAGCTCGATGCCTTCCAGCCGCCGAAGGAGTGATAGGCGAGCGGAACCGGGATCGGAACGTTGATGCCGATCATGCCGATATTGATGCGCGAGGCGAAATCGCGGGCGGCGTCGCCGTCGCGGGTATAGATCGCGACGCCGTTGCCGTATTCGTGCTTCATCGGCAGCGACAGCGCTTCCTCGTAGTTCTGGGCGCGAACGACGGAGAGGACGGGTCCGAAGATCTCGGTCTTGTAGATGTCCATCTCAGGCGTGACGTGATCGAACAGGCAGCCGCCGACGAAATAGCCGTCTTCATAACCCTGGAGCTTGAAGTCGCGGCCATCGACCACGAGCTTGGCGCCTTCCTCGACGCCACGGTCGATGAGGCCGCGAACGCGGTTATAGGCTTCCTTGGTGACGAGCGGGCCCATGTCGGCCTTGTCGTCGGTATAGGGGCCGATGCGCAGCGACTCGATCTTCGGCGTCAGCTTCTCGACGAGGCGGTTGGCGGTCTCTTCGCCGACCGGAACGGCAACCGAGATCGCCATGCAGCGCTCACCGGCCGAACCGTAGCCCGCGCCCATCAGCGCGTTGACGGCCTGGTCCATATCGGCATCCGGCATGATGATCATGTGGTTCTTGGCGCCGCCGAAGCACTGGGCGCGTTTGCCGTTCATCGCCGCCGTGCCGTAGACGTAGCGGGCGATTGGCGTGGAGCCGACGAAGGAAACGGCGCCGATATCCGGATCGGTGAGGATGGCGTCGACGGCGCCCTTGTCGCCGTTGACGACATTGAGGATGCCCGCCGGAAGACCGGCCTCGATCATCAGTTCGGCAAGACGGATCGGCAGGGAGGGATCACGCTCGGAAGGCTTCAGGATGAAGGCATTGCCGCAGGCGATCGCCGGCGCGAACATCCACATCGGGATCATGCCGGGGAAATTGAAAGGAGTGATGCCGGCGCCGATGCCGACCGGCTGGCGGATCGAATACATGTCGATCGCCGGACCCGCGCCCTCGGTGAACTCACCCTTGGCGAGATGCGGGATGCCGCAGACGAATTCGCAGACTTCGAGGCCGCGAATGACGTCGCCCTTGGCGTCTTCGATCGTTTTGCCGTGTTCCTTCGAAATCAATTCGGCAAGTTCGTCCATATGCTTATTCAGGAGCTCGACGAACTTGAAGAAGACGCGAGCGCGGCGCTGCGGGTTGGTGGCAGCCCATTTCGGCTGCGCGGCCTTGGCGTTCTCGACGGCGGCGCGAAGCTCCTCGACGCTGGCGAGGGCGACGGTCGCCTGCACTTCGCCGGTCGCCGGATTGTAGACGTTGCTGACCCGGCCGCTGGTGCCGGCGACCTGCTTGCCGCCGATGAAATGTCCGATCTCACGCATGAATGTTCCTCCTGTTTGGATGGCCTACATTCGCACTTCAATTTGCACAAATCAACACGATGATATAAGCAACCGTTGTGCACAATTTATAGTTCTGATGCAGGCGCTGCTGCTCCCAAACTTGGAGCGGCATGCGGACAAGTCAAACTCAGGGAGGGTCAATCGATGAGCCAAAATCCGGTCGTGCGAATGGCGGATGTGGCGATCGCCGCCGACAGGCTCGACGCCTATCGGGCATTGCTGACGGAGGAGATCGAGGCTTCGGTCACGCTGGAAGAGGGTGTCCTTTCACTCAGCGCTGTTTCCATCCGAGAGGCTCCAAACCGCGTTCGTATTCTCGAAGTCTACGCCGACCAGGAGGCCTATGAGGCGCATCTGCGGACACCGCATTTCCTCAAATATAAGAGCGAGACGGCCGGCATGGTGACGTCGCTGACGCTGATCGATGTCGATCCGATTGCAATGCGGGCCAAGTGATGAACTGGGACGACGTTCGCATCTTCCTCGCCATCGCCCGAACCGGCCAGATCCTCGCCGCGTCAAAGCGATTGGGGCTTAACCACGCCACGCTTTCACGTCGGCTGACCTCACTCGAAGAGGCGCTGAAGACGCGGCTCTTCGTGCGCCGGACGAATGGCTGCGAGCTGACGGCTGAAGGCGGCATCTTCCTTAATGCCGCCGAGCGGATGGAAACCGAAATGCTCGCGGCGCAGGCCAATCTCGGCCACACCGACACGGCGATTGCCGGGACGGTGCGCGTCGGCGCACCCGATGGTTTCGGCGTCTCCTTCCTGGCACCCCGCATGGGCAGGCTGATCGAGCGCCATCCGGAGCTGAAGATCCAGCTCGTGCCGGTGCCGCGCTCCTTCTCGCTGTCGCAGCGTGAGGCCGATATCGCCATCACGCTGGAACGTCCCGAACAGGGCCGGCTCGTCTCCTCCAAGCTGACGGACTATACACTCGGCCTCTATGCCTCGCGCGACTACATCGCCTCGAACGGCAGACCCGGCGATGTCGAAGCGCTGAAGGCGCATCCGCGCATCGGCTATGTCGAGGATCTGATCTTCACCGCCTCGCTGAATTTCTCCGGCGAGGTAATGCGCAGCTGGGACGCCGGCTTTGAAATCTCGACGGCGATTGGCCAGACGGAGGCGGTGCGATCAGGCGCGGGTATCGGCATCCTGCACGATTATATCGCCCGACAATATCCGGAACTGCAGCGCATCCTGCCTGACATTTCGATCCGACGGGCTTATTGGACGACCTATCACGAAACCGCGCGCGACCTCGTCCGCGTCCGCAGTGTCGTCGACTTCCTACAGGAACTCGTCCGTGCCGAGCGCCACATCTTCCTTTAAATTCCCGAAACGTGCTTGGCCGGCTCGTCGTTCTCATCGGGGTTGGGAACAGGAGCTTCGTCAGGGAGTCGGTCCGGCTCCGGTTCGGTGATCGGCGGCACCGGCTTCCAGCCGGGCGCCGGCATCGGCGGCTGATCGGGAATGGGTTCGTTGGGCACGGACATGACCGCCTCCCTTTATGTTTGCGATGTTCGTCGGGACTATTTGTCCGACTTCAGCGTCTCGGCAGCGCGCATCGGCATGCTGTCGATGATGGCGAAGAGCTCGCCATTGGTGATCGGCTCGCTGACCTTGAGCTTGACGGTGCCGTCCTTGCCGACAAGGAAGGCGGCGAATTCACCGGTCTCCGGCGCATCGAGATCGCGGCGGATCACTTCGCCGTCGAGGCCATCGGCGGCGCCGAAAAGCGCCCGCACCTTGCCGCCCGAGACCTTCAGCACCACCATATCGCGCTCATCGACCGCGCTGCGGTCGGCCAGCAGCTGGTTTTCCTGGCGCGCCGCGCGGGCATTGTCCCTGTCGGCGAAAAGAATGAAGACGCGATTCTTCCACTGGAATGCGGCCAGGCTTTCGATCGGCGAATAGGCGCCGTTCGTCTCGTCGATCTTGGTCGCGCCGTAGAGCAGCGTTTTCGACATGCGTATTCTCCCGTCAGCTTGGAGAACGGTGAGGGATGGCATGGGTTCCATTTAATCGACAGGATCCTGGTTTCGAGCCTGCACCTGCAGATTGCACGCTGCACTTTTGCGCGACATGCTCTCTAACCCCGCTGCCGTGCCTACCGTTGATCGAAAGAGCTACGCCCGCACCGACGTCCGTCAATATCCGCCGGACTTGATTCACGCCGTTACGGGTTCAGCCCCTTCCCGAAAAAAATGCGCCGCGAGGTCCGAGCAAGGATCACGCAAAGAAGAAGTCCCACGAATGCAGGCTTGAAAGAGCAACATTTGTTAGCGTTATGGTGTTATCGGCATCGGCTCTGATAATTGTATCATTCCCGGACTGCTCAGTTGCCGCAAAAAGCGATTCCCAGTTGGCGAAAATGCTGTCATCGATCGAGATCACGTCACTTGCTGAGCCGGTTGCGACGAAGTTTGTGATCGTATCATGGCCCCAGTTCGGCGAGTAAATGAAGACGTCGGTTGCCGCTCCGCCAGTGAGGGTATCATTGCCGGCACCCCCCGTTAGCGTATTCGAACCACTGCCGCCGACGATAATGTTGTCCAATGCATTCCCTGTTCCGACGATAAACGTCCCAGATCCGATAAAGGTGAGGTTCTCGACATTGGCAGCAAGCGTATAGCTCGCCAGTGTCGTGCGAACCGTATCGGTCCCGGCGTCGGCGGCTTCGGTGACGATGTCGCCGGCATTGTCGACGATGTAGGTGTCGTTGCCCGCACCACCGATCAAGGTGTCCGCACCTGCTGCGCCATTCAGCGTGTCATTGAAGGCGCCGCCGATGATCGTATTATCAAGCGCGTTGCCGGTGCCGGTGAAGCTGGCGGAGCCGGTATAGGTCAGGTTCTCGACATTGTTGCCGAGCGTATAGCCGGCAAGCGCCGTCCGGACCGTGTCCGTCCCTTCATTGACATTCTCGATCACCACGTCGGTTGCGATATCGACCACATAGATGTCGTCGCCAATCCCACCCAGCATCGTGTCGGAGCCAGCCCCGCCGATCAATGTGTCATTGCCCGCAGCGCCTATAAGCTTGTCGGCGGCGACACCACCTGTGATGACGTTGTCGAGCAGATTCCCTGCCCCGGTAAAGGCTGCCGTTCCGATATAGGTGAGGTTCTCGACATTGGCCGCCAATGTGTGGGCACTCAGGGTCGTGCGAACCGTGTCGATCCCCTCATTGGCGTTCTCGGTGACGAGGTCGCCGGCATTGTCGACGATATAGGTGTCGTCGCCAACACCACCGATCAAACGATCGGCCCCGCCCCCGCCATTCAGCGTATCGTTGCCGACGCCGCCCGAAAGCGTATCGGCGGCAGCGCCACCCGTGATCACGTTGTCGAGATCATTGCCCGTTCCGGCAAAGGCTACCGTACCGATATAGGTCAGGTTCTCGACATCGCTGCCAAGCGTATAGCTTGCCAATGTCGTGCGAACCGTGTCGGTTCCCTCGTCGGCAGCTTCGGTGACGATGTCACCGGCATGGTCGACGATATAGGTGTCATCGCCCGCACCGCCGATCAAGGTGTCCGCACCTGCCCCACCATTCAGCGTGTCATTGAAGGCGCCGCCGGTGATCGTGTTGGCGAGCGCATTGCCGGTGCCGGTGAAGCTGGCGGAGCCCGTAAAGAGCAGGTTCTCGACATTGTTGCCGAGCGTATAGCCGGCAAGCGCCGTCCGGATCGTGTCCGTCCCTTCATTGACATTCTCGATCACCACGTCGGTCGCAATATCGACCACATAGATGTCGTCGCCCGTCCCGCCCGACATCGTGTCGGAACCGACGCCGCCGATCAATGTGTCGGTGCCGGCGCCGCCGTTCAGCGTGTCATTGCCGATGCCGCCGTCAAGCGTGTCGTTGCCGGCGCCGCCGATGATCGTGTTGACGAGCGCATTGCCGGTGCCGGTGAAGCTGCCGGATCCCGTGTAGAGCAGGTTCTCGACATTGTTGCCGAGCGTATAGCTTGAAAGCGCCGTCTTGATCAGATCGGTTCCTGCATTCAGCCCTTCGGTGACCACGTCGCCAACGTCATCGACAAGATAGGTGTCGTTGCCCGCACCGCCGATCAAGCTGTCCGCACCGGCCTTCCCATCCAGGGTATCGGCACCTGCCCCGCCCAGAATGGTGTTGTCGAGATCATTGCCCGTTCCGGCAAAGGCTACCGTACCGATATAGGTCAGGTTCTCGACATCGCTGCCAAGCGTATAGCTTGCCAATGTCGTGCGAACCGTGTCGGTTCCCTCATTGGCGGCTTCGGTGACGCTGTCGCCGACATTGTCGACGATGTAGGTGTCGTCGCCCGCACCGCCGATCAAGCTGTCCGTACCGGCTCCGCCATTCAGCGTATCGTTGCCGGCGTCGCCGGTGATCGTGTTGGCGAGCGCATTGCCGGTGCCGGTGAAGCTGGCGGATCCAGTGTAGGTGAGGTTCTCGACATTGACCAAGGCGGCGATCGAGTAGGCTGCAAGCGCCGTGCGGATTTCGTCGGTGCCGGCGCTGACCGCCTCGTTGATCACGTCGCCCGCACTGTCGACCATATAGATGTCGTTGCCGCCGCCGCCATTCAGCGTGTCATTGCCGGCGCCGCCGTCCAGAACATCGTTGCCAGCGCCGCCGGTGATCGTATTGGCGATGCTGGTTCCAGTCCCGGTAAAATCGCCGGTGCCGATGAAGGTCAGGTTTTCGACATTGGCATTGATGGTCAAGGCATAGGAAGAAAGCGTCGTCTTGATCAGATCGCCTCCTTCATTCAGCCCTTCGGTGATCACGTCGGCAAGGGTATCGACAATATAGGTGTCGTTGCCCGCACCGCCGATCAAGCTGTCCGCACCGCCCTTCCCGTCCAAGGTGTCGGCACCTGCCCCGCCCCTGATCGTATTGGCAAGGTCATTGCCCGTCCCGGTAAAGGCTGCCGTGCCGATATAGGTGAGGTTCTCGAGATTGGCGGCAAGCGTATAGCTTGCCGATGTCGCGCGAACAGTGTCGATCCCCTCATTGGCGGCTTCGGTGACGCTGTCGCCAACATTGTCGACGATGTAGGTGTCGTCGCCCGCACTACCGATCAAGGTGTCCGCACCAGCCCCGCCATTCAGCGTGTCGTTGAAGGCGCCGCCGGTGATCGTGTTGGCGAGCGCATTGCCGGTGCCGGTGAAGCTGGCGGACCCTGTGTAGGTCAAGATCTCGACATTGTCGCGGAGCGTATAGGTTGAAAGCGCCGTCTGAACGGTGTCCGTCCCCTGGTTCGCACTCTCGATCACAAAATCGAAGTTATCGTCGACGGCATAGAGATCGTTGCCCGCCCCGCCCACCATCCAATCGGAACCAACTCCGCCGATCAATGTGTCAGCGCCGGCGCCGCCATAAAGCGAATCATTCCCGGCATTGCCCCAAAGCGTATTGTTCGCTTCGTTGCCTGTGATGTTGTCGTTGCCGGAGCCGGCCTGAACGTTCTCGATCAAGGACGCAACGTTGCCGTGAAACAGAAGCGCGTTGAAAATGTTGCCGCGGGCGTAGCCATTGTTCGGACCACCCCACAGATCGGCCAACTGGTCCTGGGAAAAAACCGAGTATCCGCCTGCTCGCAGGTCGATCTTGAGGGCGGTGGTATAAGCGCTCAAATCATAGGTATCGATACCGCCACCGTCCCAGATTGTTGCGAAGATCCGGTTGGCATCGGGCGTGATGGCCGCCACTCCGTTGACATAGGTGATGCCTTCGTCGGGATTCCACTTGTAGACGGTATCGCCACTGTTCGTGGTGTAGTCCGCACCATACATTTCCTGCAGGGCGGCGATGTCGAGCATCATGAAGGTTTGCGGCGCGCCATCATGCTCATACTTGTACCCACTCAAATTGTCTCCGACATAGGTGCGGTAGGTCATGATCGTGTATTCGACCGAGTCATACGCACTCGGAACAACTGTCGTATTGGCGTCATCCGGTTCATGAGCATGCTTCAAACCGAGAGCGTGACCCAACTCATGCGCCACGGTGTGGCCCGCATAGTTGCCGAACCCCGGAAAGCGAAGGTCATCTTCTGTGCCGGCATATTCGGTTCCGAACCAGACATCGCCGCTGTAGCTGCGATTACCCGGATAATAGGTCCATGCCGTCGGAGGCAGGGACGACTGAGCGAAGCGCACGGATGCGGTATCGGCGCCTCCCGCCTCAAAGTTCGCGTTCGTAAATCCCTCAACCGAAAAGCCGTCATTTGCCGCGTTTCCGTAGGATTGCTCCATAAGAAACAAGGCTGCAGACTGCTGTTGCGAAGAAATCGACGAGAAGTCGAAATCTTTCTCGCCCTCATAGGAATACGATGTCGAAAGGGTGGGAAACGCATAGGTTATCGTGCCGTCCCAGGCAACGCCGCTGATAAGCCCGTCAATTTTTTGATCCCCAGTCGTGTCGACGTACTTAATAAAAGTAATGAGGTTCGTCATAAAATCCCCGTTGCCTATTCCATTTCGGCCGCGCCTAATGCCAATTTCCTCTGCTCCATTTGAAGAGGAAATTCAACCAAAAGCTTTATTTATGTTCGAGAAGGTTTTTGATCTTGGCGACTAGCGCTTATGAGGCGCTTCCACCGCAACCTCTAACAAAGGCTAGAAGACATATTCCAGGATCCTGCGCCCTGCCCGTCCGAACCTGCGCAATTGCTCGCATGACGGCACTTAAATTGAAGTTACGGTCATCTGCTAAAATTTAGTAAGTCTCCACGCTTATCGGGAAAACGAGGTCCGAATTGTTTAAGCGCCCCTGAATGTTGTCTACGCCTCTCTTGCCGCGGATCGGCTTCGCGGTTCGCATCCTTGGCAATTTTGCTTGCGTGGGGCATCGTTCCGGATCAAGTGGCGGATTGTTGCAATTGCGGAGCTCGCTGCTGCGTGCCGCATATGTAGCTCACCCAGAGGTATGGCACCATACGAGTGGGTTGTGCTTCCTGAATGTTCGAGCTGATGTGGCAAATAGGCAGCAAATTCTCCGGAAGCGTAGGCTCTTTTTAAGCGCTGCTCACTTTGCCTTCGGGATGTTGCCATCTGGTCAGGAGAGGCGCCTCGCCTACCATCCCATACGTGAAAGCCCGTGCTTTTTGGCAAGGCAAGCCAGCCTCGGTGCGGCATCACTACAGATACAGTCAAACGTCTGTACGTTTTTCGGTCGAAATGACGTCAGCCAGAACGATTTGTCTGATAGGGAGCTGACCTAGAGAGAAATGGTACGGTTGGGGGGTCTCGAACCTCCGACCTCAGGTGCCACAAACCTGCGCTCTAACCAACTGAGCTACAACCGCATAAATCGCGTTTGACGCGACGGGGGTCACATACGAGGACTTGGCGATGAATTCAAGTCCCATTCCTCATCAATATACAAAAAGGCTGGACGCGGGGTCCAGCCTTTTGTCACGCAATGGTAAAACCGATCAGGCAACCTTGAAGGATGCCATGGCCTTTTCGGCGGCTTCCTTGGAGGGCTTTGCGAGCTTTTCGGCAACCTGCTTGGTGGTTTCCTGGATCGACTTCGCCTGTTCGACGGCGAGTTCGGCCTGCTTGCGCAGGAAGGAGGTCTGCAGTTCGAAGAATTCAGCCGGGGACTTGACGCCGAGCAGTGCTTCCATGTGCGAGAGCGAGGTTTCGGCGTTGACGCGCAGGACGTCGATCGCCTTCAGGCCGATCTCGACGGTGCCGGCCTGTGCCGTCTGGACGGTGGCTTCGAGCGTCTTGCCGGCTTCCTCGCCAGCGGTCTTCAGCTTGGCATAGGCGTCTTTCGACTGCTGGGCGCCCTTTTCAGCGAATTCGCGGAAGGATTCAGCCAGCTTGGACGGGTCGAAAGAAGCGATTGAAAAAACATCATCGGTCTTTATGGTAGCCATGGGTCGCATTCCTTTGGGCTAAGGCAGTTGCTGCCTGCGATCATCGAATGACGTCTATATAGAATATTTCATTGTGCATTGCAACATAAATTGTGCGACGCACAAGTCGTTAACCCTTTCGGCTGAAAGCACCCCGCTGTTCTGGACCGGCGTGCGACCTGCAGTTATTAATAAGCCGTTAATTTAGAAGGCCGACAGCGACAAGGTTTGATCATGCCCGCAGTCCAATATCCGTTCATCGATATCGCCGTGCATGCGCGGGTGCGGGAACGCTTTTCGCGCGGCGAGGCCATGGTGCTATTTTCGGCCGATCTTGCCCGCCTGCTCTGGGCAAACGGCGCAGGCGCGGAGCTTTTCGGCCATTCGGCGGTCTACGACCTGCTCGACCAGGGAGCCGATCGCACCGACATCACCTTTCGCCAGCTGGAAACGGCGGCGCGTCAGCTCGCCGATATCGGCGACAACAGAAGCCTGATGATCCGGGTCGCCAAGGGCTTCCAGCGCGTGCAGGTGCAGGCGGCGGCCGAACTGATCCGGCTTTCATCAGGCGAGAAGGCTATTCTGTTTTCCGTGCCGGTGTCGGCAAGGCCGCTAACGGCGGGCGCTGCGGCGGCCCAGATGCTGCAAGGTCTCGATGATCCCGACACGCATATGGCCGTCATCGGCGCCAATGGCGAGGTCATCGCGGCCTCGCCCGGCTTCGCCTCGCTCGCCATATCAGGTGAGACCGCAAAGGCCTTGATCAATCTTGCCGGCGCGCATCCCGATCGCCTGGTGAAGCGCCCGGTCGCCACCGGCAGGGGTTATCTTCCGGCAGCAGTCGGCAGGCTCAGCGACGAGCCGGCGCTCAATCTGCTCTTTGCCGTGGAAACCGCGATCGGTCATCTGGATCCGACCGATGCGCCCGTGCTCGACGCAGTCGATGCACCCCCGCAGGCGGCTGACGCGCCGGCGAGGGAAGAAGGCACGTCGTCATCCGAACTTCCTCCGCAAGAGGCGGCTGCGGCGACCGGCTTCGGCGAGATCGTCAATGCCGTCTCGGGAATCGAAGAGGTCGAGGAGACACTGGAGGAGATCGCCGACGACCGGGAACAGCCGGCCGAGGCGGCTGCCACCACCGCAGAGGCGGCGGTTGCGGACGAGAATCCGACCGCAAAGGAAGCGGCGGAGAACGACGACGCGACCGAGAGCCGCATGGATGAGGCCGACCAGCCCGCGGCGCCCGTCGATGAGGCCGCGAGCCATTCCGCCGACGAGACGGCGGAAGCGACCGCGATGGCGGGGACACCCGCCGAGACCAGCCAAATGCCGCGCGATGAGGCGCCGGACGCCGCGCGCGAAGAGCCGGCCATCGCAGCCGACGCGCCCCCTCCCGCGTCGCTTGCGCCCGAGCCTGGTTTCGTCTTCAGGCCGAACAGCCGCGCCACCCGCTTCGTCTGGAAGATCGATGCGGAAGGCCGGTTCAACGAAGTCAGTCACGAATTTGCCGAGGCCGTCGGTCCGCATGCATCCGCTATCATCGGCTCTGCCTTCAGCGACATCGCCGCTCTCTTCAATCTCGACCCCGACGGCAAGATTTCCGAGGCCCTTGCGCGCCGCGACACATGGTCGGGGAAGACGATCCTCTGGCCGGTCGAAGGCACCAGCCTCGTCGTTCCGGTCGATCTCGCCGCACTGCCGACCTATACCCGCAGCCGCGACTTCGACGGCTTCCGCGGCTTCGGCGTCGTCAGGCTTTCCGATACGCAGGAGGATCCGCTGGCGCTCGGCCTGACGCTTGGCCCGGACGGTGTCGGCCATGATGCGGCAGGCCCCGGCCCGGCGGCCGACGCTATCAGCGAACCGGCACACGAGATTGACGCCGCGCCCGAAGCGGCCCCGGCAGAAACGATCGCGGCGGACGTGATCGAGGACCACCCTCAGATCGAAGAGACGCCTTTCGAAGCGGCCGGAGGGGAGGCCGGCTTCGAGCCGCCCACCCGGGAGAGCGCCGCCGAAGAGGTGCAGGAGAGCGCCGGTGAAGGGCTGGCGGCCGATGCCGCAGACGACCCCCCGGCGCTTCGCATCGTGGAAACGCCCAATCGCCGTTCCACCGACAAGGTGGTGCAGCTTCACAGCACAGGCGCCGCATTGACGGCCGCCGAACAGGCGAACTTCCGCGAAATCGCCAAGCGCCTGGAAGCCTTCGGCGCCCGCAGGGAGGAGCCCGACACCCCGGCGCCGACGGGCGCCACCGCCACGGAACCGGCGGCTTTCGAAGAAAGCGCGGCGCCCGAAGCCTTCACCGGCGAAACGCCCGGCGCCGATACGGCCGACACAGCTTCGGCCGAGGAGATTGCGCCGCAGGAAGCGATCTTCGAGAAGGCGGCCGAGTCGTTGCGCGAAGACGGCGCCGCGGAAGAACCCGCCGCCATCACCGAGGACGAGGCGACGGAAGGGCTCGAGGAGACGGTCAGCCAGATCGAGGTTCTCACAAGCTTCATCCCGCCGCGCGTGAAGATGATTGACGGGCTTTCGGCCGGAACGGTCGACCAATTGCCCGTCGCGGTGCTTATCCATGTCGGCGATGCGCTGATCCATGCCAATCCCGAATTCATGCGGCTGACGGGCTACCAGTCGCTCGACGCGCTGCGTGAGGTTGGCGGTATCGAAGCCCTGCTGCAGCGGCGCGAACTTGAGGAAAAGGCAGCCGGTTCCGGCACCATGATGCTGGTCAAGGCCGACGACACGCTGACACCGGTGACCGCGCGGCTGCAATCGGTGCGCTGGGAAGATGCCAATGCTCTGATGCTGGCGCTGATGCCGGTGGAAGGCAAGGAGGATGGCCGCGGCGACAGCAACCGGTCCGAAGCGCGTCCGGAGCGGATGGTCGAGAAGGTCGCCAAGCTTCAGGTCGAGGTCGAGGAATTGCGCTCGATCCTGGAAACGGCGACCGACGGCGTCGTCGTCATCGGCACCGAGGGTGATATCCGTTCGATGAACCGGTCGGCGAGCGCGCTGTTCAATTACGACGAGCAGGAGACGCGCGGCAAACCCTTCGTCATGCTGTTTGCCCATGAGAGCCAGAAAGCCGTCCTCGACTATCTGAACGGCCTTGCCGGCCACGGCGTGGCAAGCGTGCTGAACGACGGGCGCGAAGTGATCGGCCGCGAGGCCGGCGGCGGCTTCGTGCCGCTGTTCATGACGATGGGCCGGCTTACCTCCTCGAACGGTTATTGCGCCGTCATCCGCGATATCACCCAGTGGAAACGCACCGAGGATGAGCTGCGCAATGCCAAGGGCGCGGCCGAAACCGCCAACGCCCACAAGACCGATTTCCTCGCGCGCGTCAGCCATGAAATCCGCACGCCGCTCAACGCCATCATCGGCTTTTCCGACATGATGGCCGGCGAGCGCTTCGGTCCGATCGGCCATCCCCGATATATCGAATATGCCAACGATATCGGCCGCTCCGGCCGGCACGTCCTCGATATCGTTAACGATCTCCTCGATATTTCGAAGATCGAGGCGGGCGAGATGGATCTTGACTTCGCCGCCGTCGGCCTCAACGAGGCGGTCTCAGAGGCCGTCGCCCTCGTCCAGCCGCAGGCAAACGGCCAGCGCGTCATCATCCGCACGGCGCTGTCCCATTCGGTGCCCGAGGTCGTAGCCGATCTGCGCTCGATCAAGCAGATCGCGCTCAACATCCTGTCGAACGCCATCCGCTTTACGCCGTCTGGCGGACAGATCGTCGTTTCCACCTCCTACGAGGCGAATGGCAGCGTGGTGTTGAGGGTTCGCGATACCGGCATCGGCATGACGCGCGCCGAACTCGACCATGCGATGAAGCCGTTCCGCCAGGTCTCTTCGACCCAGTCACGCCATCGCGGCGACGGCACCGGGCTCGGCCTGCCGCTGACCAAGGCGATGGTGGATGCCAATCGGGCGACATTCTCGATCAATTCGGCGCCGAACGAAGGCACGCTTGTCGAGATCACCTTCCCGTCGCAACGTGTGCTGGCTGGCTGATCCCTATCGACGGGGCAGAGCCGCCGGAACGCTGCACGGCAGGCAAAAAAAAGGCAGCCGGAGGCTGCCTTGAATGGGTGCTGTTCAACAAGAGCTCAGTCGATCAACGTCATGTTTCGTAAGCCCGGAGGCTTCAGGCCGCCTCGTTCATGTGCGGCCCCCAAGTTGTTTCACCTTTGACAAAGGTTTCTTAACGAAAGGTTTCCATGACAGGGGATTGCTGAATGGTGAAAGCTTGTGGTTTACGGCTCCTTATCAGTCCCTCAGTTCACTCAAATCAGCGAAGAGCCGCAGCGCTTCCGGATTGGCGAGCGCCTCCTGGTTTTTCACCGGCCGGCCATGAACGACCTCACGCACTGCAAGCTCGACGATCTTGCCGGATTTGGTGCGGGGAATATCGGCAACCGCGATGATCTTTGCCGGCACGTGCCGCGGCGAGGCGCCGGCGCGAATACGCGCCTTTATCGCCTTGACGAGATCCTCGGTCAGCGTCACACCTGAGGCAAGGCGGACGAAGAGGATGACACGCACGTCGTCATCCCATTCCTGGCCGATACACAGTGCCTCGGCCACCTCGTCCATCTGTTCCACCTGGTTGTAGATCTCGGCCGTGCCGATGCGCACACCGCCGGGGTTGAGCGTCGCATCCGAGCGGCCATGGATGACGAGGCCGCCATGCTCTGTCCATTCGGCAAAATCGCCGTGGCACCAGACATTGTCGAACCGCTCGAAATAAGCGGCGCGATATTTGGCGCCATCAGGATCGTTCCAGAACATCACAGGCATGGAGGGGAAGGCCTTGGTGCAGACGAGTTCGCCCTTCTCACCGCGAACCGGCTTGCCGCCATCGTCCCAGACGTCGACCGCAAGACCGAGACCAGGACCCTGGATCTCGCCGCGCCAGACCGGCTGCAGCGGATTGCCCAGCACGAAACAGGAAACGATATCGGTGCCGCCTGAGATCGAAGCAAGCTGCACGTCCGCCTTGATGCCCTCATAGACGAAGGTGAAACCCTCGGGCGACAGCGGAGAACCGGTGGAGGTCATCAGCCGGAGGCTGGAAAGATCGTGGCTTTTGCGCGGCGTCAGCCCGCCCTTGCGCACCGCATCGATATATTTTGCCGAGGTGCCGAAAATTGCGAATTTTTCCGCCTCGGCATAGTCGAACAACACATTGCCGTCCGGTGCAAAGGGCGAACCGTCGAACAGGCAGAGCGCGGCGCCGCTGGCGAGCCCGCTGACCAGCCAGTTCCACATCATCCAGCCGCAGGTGGTGAAGTAGAAGAGCTTCTCGCCCGCCTGCAGGCCGCAATGCAGCCGGTGCTCCTTGAGATGCTGCAGCAGCGTGCCGCCGGCCGAATGCACGATGCATTTGGGCACACCGGTCGTGCCTGAGGAAAAGAGGATGTAGAGCGGGTGGGCGAAGGCAAGCGGCGCGAAGGCGATCTCCTTGGCCTCGTAGGGCGCAATGAAGGCTTCCAGCGTCGAAGCCCCTGATGTCTTGCCCGCCACTGCCTCGGCATCTCCGGCATAGTGGACGACGACCGTGGGGACACCGAGGCTTTTCGCCACCGCGGCAACCTTGGGGCCAACGTCCTGCAGCTTGCCGGAATACCAATAGGCGTCGCAGGCGATGAAGAGCCGGGGGCCGATCTGGCCGAAGCGATCGAGCACGCCCTGCTCGCCGAAATCGGGAGAGCAGGATGACCAGATGGCGCCGATCGAGGCGGCGGCCAACATGCAGGCGATGGTCTCCGGCATGTTGGGCATCATGGCGGCGATGCGGTCGCCCTTGCCGATGCCGAGTGCCGCGAAGGCCTGCTGCAGCTTGGAGACCTGCGCGCGCAGCCGATCCCACGACCAACGGTCTTCGGCCTTGTCCTCGCCGCGGAAAATGATGGCGTCGGCCTCGCCGCGGCCGGGCAGCAGATTTTCGGCGAAATTCAGCGTCGCATCGGGAAAGAAGCGGGCCTCCAGCATGCGGTCGCCGTCGACGAGCACCCGTGCGCCGCGTTCTCCCTTTACGCCGCAGAAATTCCAGACGCTCGACCAGAACTTCTCCCGCTCGGCCACCGACCATGCGTGCACATCCTCAAAGCCTGCAAGCGAGAGGCCGAATTCTCTATTGCAACGCTCGATGAAGGCATGGATCGGGCTTGTTGCAACGGTCTCGGCCGAGGGCACCCAAAGTGGCTTGTTATCCTGCATTCATTCTTCCTCCCCAATCCCGTCCTTATATCATGCTGCATTGCATTATAAAGTGCGACCGCCCGATCCCAAGCCTAAACGCGTCGCATAAACCGGATTCATGCGACGCGGTTCGGCTCTTCGTTTTATGATGTCGTAGTCTTGGAACCGTTGCACGCTTCCAGGCGACATGCATTGGATTTGCATAGGCCTGATATTTCATATATCGGGCGAAATCAGCGCATAACCGGTAACCGGCAGAGATCATGAGCACGTCTAGACATCGCAGGTGGCGCAGGAAAATCGGGCCCGTTTCGCGCTGGCTTCCGGCCTTCGCCCGCATGTCGACGCTGTTTCTGCTGGTTGCGCTTGCACTGTTCGTGGCCCTCAGGGTCGCAGCGCCCTATCTCATCACGACGGGTTTCGTGCGCTCCGGCATCGAGGATGCGCTGTCGAAATGGACGGGCTACCATGCCGAGATCAAGGGTAATCCGGTTCTCGAATTCTGGCCGACGCCGCGCATCACGCTGAACCAGGTCACCATCCGCCAGCCACGCGAAAGCGGCGACAAGCTGCTCGGCAGTATTGAAAGCCTGTCGGCGGATTTCAGCCTCATCGATGCGCTGAGAGGCCGGACGAGTTTCCACGAATTCCATCTGCTGCGGCCCAACCTGGCGCTGACGCGTGACGAGAACGGCCTGATCGACTGGAGTTACGCCGGCCTGCTTGCCCGCGCGATCAGCGGCGTGCGCTACGAAAACGGGGCTGAGATGCTCGATCCCGCTCTCGATGCCGAGATCGGTGCGGTGACCGTCGAGGACGGCACGCTTGCCGTCACCGACGTCAAGAGCGCCAAGACTTACAATTTTGACAGCGTCACGGCCGACATCGGCTGGCCACGGCTCTCGGGCGCGATCTCGGCTGTCGTGATCGCCCGTATCAACGGCGTGGACCTGAAGGTGGATTTCGCCTCGCGCCAGCCGCTGCTCGCCTTTGCCGGCAAGAGCGCCGAGACGCGGACATCGCTGACGTCAGACCTGCTGACGGCCCGTTTTCAAGGGATCGCCAGCATCGCCAGCCTTTCGGCGCTTTCCGGCAATATCGCCGTCAGCATTCCCGATGTGCCGGCGTTTCTGACATGGTCGGGCAGATCGCTCCCCGGCGTCGGCACGCTGAAGAGCGCCTCGCTGGAATCCGACATCATGTCATCGGGCAGCGGGCTGCGTTTCAACGATCTCAGCCTGTCGCTGAACGAGGCGAGCGCCACCGGCGTGATGGACCTTACGACTAGGGCCGGCAGACGGCCGAAGATCGGCGGCACGCTCGCCTTCGACCAGATGAACCTGAAGCCGTTCCTCGACGCTTTCGCGCTGCGATTGGCGGCGGGTGAGGCGGAGGAAATCTCCACCGGCATCAGCGCACCGCTGCAACTGCTCGACGTCGACGTCAGGCTTTCGGCGCGGCGCGCTGAGATGGGCCGCTTCGAGCTTTCCGATGTCGGCGCCAGCATGATCGTCACCGGCGGCGAGGCCAAGTTCGATATCGGCGACAGCGGCTTCGAAGGCGGCGAAATGACGGCGCATCTGGAGGCGACGCGGCGCGACTTCGACGGCGGCGGCAAGCTGCAGCTGTCGATCCGCGATGCCGACTTCGCCGGCCTTGCCGAGCGTCTGCAGCTCAAAGGACCGCTGCCGCTTGCGACGGGATCGCTCGATCTCGACCTGCAGTCGTCGAAGGCGATCTGGACGGCCGGTCTTGCCGACGTCACCGGCAAGCTGCATTTCTGGACGAGGGAAGGCACGATTCCCGGCGTCGACTCCGGCGCGCTCAGGACACAGGCGGCCCAAAAGCCGTTCTTTCCACTGAGTGCCGCAGCCGGCAGCGCTTTCGCGTTCAACCAGTTGGAACTTCGGGCCGATTTCGCCAACGGCTCCGCCGAAATCCATGACGCCCATGTTGTCGGGCCGACGCAGACGCTGGCGCTTTCCGGCGTGGTCACCTATCAGTCCAACGGGCTGGCGCTTTCCGGTTCTCTGGAGGCGACCGATCCGGCCAAGGCGGCAGAGCTGCCGCTTCTGCCGTTCTTCGTGGGCGGCTCATGGCCGAATCCGGTGATCTCGCCGGTTCCGCTTTTTGGCGGCACGCCCCACGCGCAATAAAGAGCCCTGCGTCCAAGGGGACATGCCGCTCAGGCGCCGGCTGCCGCCGCCCGCTCGTCGCGCTCGCGCTGCACTTCCCGCCGCTTGGTGATCACGGATGCGCAGATAACGCCGACCGCGACGATGGCGATCAGGATCGTGCAGATCGCATTGATCTCAGGCGTTACCCCAAGGCGCACCTGGCTATAGATCTTCATCGGCAGCGTGGTTGCGCCGGGGCCGGAGGTGAAGCTTGCAATGACGAGGTCGTCGAGCGACAGCGTGAAAGCCAGGATCCAGCCCGAAAACACCGCCGGCGAGATGATCGGCAGCGTGATCTCGAAGAAGGTCCGCACCGGCGGCGCGCCCAGATCCTGCGCGGCTTCCTCGATCGACTGGTCGAAGCTCAAGAGCCGTGATTGCACGACGACGGCGACGAAGCACATGGTCAGCGTCGTATGCGCCAGCGTAATGGTCCAGAAGCCACGGTCGAGGCCGATCGCCACGAAGAGCAGCAGCAGCGACAGACCGGTGATGACTTCGGGCATGACGAGCGGCGCATAGACCATGCCTGAAAAGAGCATGCGGCCGCGGAAGCGGGTATAGCGCACCAGCGTTAGCGCCGCCATCGTGCCGAGGATGGTCGCAAAGGTGGCCGACAGCAGACCGACACGGATCGTTACCCAGGCGGCATCGAGCAGGGCCTGGTTCGAGAGCAGCGACGCATACCATTTGGTGGAGAAGCCGCCCCAGACGGTGACGAGTTTCGATTCGTTGAAGGAAAAGACCACCAGCAGCACGATCGGCAGATAGAGGAAGGCAAAGCCGAGCACGACGGAGATGATGTTGAAACGGGTCCATCTCAGCATGGCTTATTTCCCCCGCTCTTCGGCCTTGGCCTGCGCATTCTGGAAGAAGACGATCGGAATCACCAGGATCATGAGCAGGATGGTTGCGACCGCCGAGGAGACTGGCCAGTCTCTGTTCGCGTTGAATTCGTTCCAGAGCGTCTTGCCGATCATCAACGTCTGCGAACCGCCGAGAAGATCGGGAATGACGAACTCGCCAACGGCAGGGATGAAGACCAGCATGCAGCCGGCAACCACGCCGGGGATCGACAGCGGGAAGGTGACGCGCCAGAAGGCCTGGGTCGGCGTGCAGCCGAGATCCTGCGCTGCCTCGATCAGCGTGCCGTCCATTTTTTCGAGCGCCGAATAGAGAGGCAGCACCATGAAGGGCAGATAGGAATAGACGATGCCGATATAGACGGCGGTGGTGGTGTTGAGGATGATCAGTGGGATGTCGATTACATGCAGCGACAGGAGGAGCTGGTTCAGCAGCCCTTCGGGCTTCAGGATGGCTATCCAGGCATAGACGCGGATCAGGAAGCTCGTCCAGAACGGCAGGATGACGAGCATCAAAAGTGTCGGGCGGATGCGCCGCGGGGCCTGCGCCATGCCATAGGCGATCGGATAGGCGATCAGCAGCATCAGGAAGGTCGAGACCGCCGCGATGATGACGCTCGAGAGATAAGCGTTGAAGTAGAGCGGATCGTCGGTGAGATAGCCGTAATTATCCAAGGAGAAGGTCGAGACCTTGCTCCAGAAGGCACTCCAGCCATCGGCAAAGGAGAAGACCGGCTCATAGGGCGGGATGGCGATCGCCGTCGTCGACAGGGAAATGCGGAAGACGATGAAGAACGGCGCCAGAAAGAAGAGCAGCAGCCAAGCGTAGGGGATGATGATGACGAGGCGGTTGTAAAGGCGCGATGCGAAGGTTTCCATAACCTCAATCCTTCAGCAGCACGCCGCCATTCTCGTCGAACGAAACCCAGACGTCCTGATCATAGGTGAACGGGTCTTCGACGGAACGCTGCGCGTTGAGGGAAGAAGCTCTGACGAATTTGCCGCTCGGCAGCTTGATATGGAAGACGGTCATGTCGCCGAGATAGCCGATATCCCAGATCTCGCCTTTGGCGGCATTGACCGAGGCATTCGCGGGGGCCGTGCGCGCCACGCGGATCTTTTCCGGGCGGATGGCAAAACCGACCGTTTTGCCGACGGCCGGCGTCTCGGTGGCGGCCGTCCGGATCGTCAGGCCGGTTTCGACCGAAATCTCGACCGCGCCGTTTTCCGACGTCGTCACCTTGCCGTCGAAGATATTCACGTCGCCGATGAAGTCCGCGACGAAGCGGGAATTCGGCGCCTCGTATATTTCGGCCGGCGTTGCCACCTGCACGACCTTGCCGTGGCTCATGACCGCGATGCGGTCGGCCATGGTCATCGCCTCTTCCTGATCGTGGGTGACCACAACGAAGGTGAGACCGAGCGTCTGTTGCAGGTCCATCAGTTCGAACTGAGTTTCCTCGCGCAGCTTCTTGTCGAGCGCGCCAAGCGGTTCGTCGAGCAGCAGCACTTTCGGGCGTTTGGCGAGCGAGCGGGCGAGCGCAACGCGCTGGCGCTGACCGCCGGAGAGCTGGTTCGGTTTGCGTGAGGCAAACTGCTCGAGCTTTACGAGCTTCAGCATCTGCGTCACGCGCTCAGTCATTTCGTCCTTCGGCATGCCGTCCTGCTTGAGGCCGAAGGCGATATTCTTCTCGACGGTCATATGCGGAAAAAGCGCGTAAGACTGGAACATCATGTTGACCGGCCGCTTGTAGGGCGGCGTGCCGGCGAGGTCGGTGCCATCGAGGATGATTTCGCCCGAGGTCGGCTGCTCGAAGCCGGCGAGCATGCGCAGAAGCGTCGACTTGCCGCAGCCGGACGCACCGAGCAGCGCGAAGAACTCGCGGTGATAAATGTTCAGCGACAGATCATCGACGGCGGTGAAATTGCCGAAGCGCTTGGTGACATTCTTGAAGGCTATGAAAGGTTTTGCAGAAGGGTCGGTCCAGGGTGCGAAGGCGCGGCGGATATTGCCCAAAGATTTCATAATATTCCCCGAATATAAGTTTTCAGCCGGCCTCCACCCCGGGCCGGTAATGAAAGGCCCGGACGTTTCCGTCCGGGCCTGGCATCGACTTACTGGCCGGTCACGACCTTCGTCCAGATTCGCGTTGCCGTGCGCTGCGTCTTCGGATCCCACGGCTTGACGGTGAAAAGGTTCTTCATCACCTCGTCGGTCGGATAGACCGCCGGATCTTCCAGCACTTCCTTGCTGACGAACTGCTGCGAGGCCTTGTTGCCGTTGGCATAGAAGGTGTGGTCGCTCGCCTTGGCGATGACCTCGGGCTTCATCAGGTAGTTCAGGAATTCATGCGCTTCGGCCACGTGCTTGGCATCGGCGGGGATTGCCATCATGTCGAACCACATCTGAGCGCCCTGCACGGGGATCGAATAATTGACCTCGACGCCGTTCTTGGCTTCGGCCGCGCGGTCGCGGGCCTGCAGCATGTCGCCGGAATAACCGAAGGCAATGCAGATGTCGCCATTGGCAAGGGCGTTGATATATTCGGACGAGTGGAACTTGCGGATATAGGGGCGCACCGCCGTCAGCAATGCCTCGACCTTCTTGAAATCCTCGGCCTTGGTGGAGTTCGGATCGAGGCCGAGATAACGCAGCGCCGTGGTCATCACGTCCTTCGGCGTGTCGAGCACGTAGATGCCGCAGTCCTTGAACTTTTCGGCGACCTTCGGATCGAAAATCACTTCGAGACCGGGCTTGGCGTCAGGCCCGAGGATTTCAGCGACCTTCTTGACGTTATAGCCGATACCGTCGGTCCCCCACATGTAATCGACGGCGTATTCGTTGCCCGGGTCATAGGAAGCGGTGCGCTGCTGGATCACGTCCCACATGTTGGAAAGGTTCGGCAGCTTCGACTTGTCGAGCTTCTGGAAGACGCCTGCCTGGATCTGGCGCTGCAGGAAGTCGGCGGTGGGAACGACGACGTCATAACCGGTGCCGCCGGCAAGCAGCTTGGTTTCCACCGTCTCGTTCGAATCAAAGGTGTCGTAAACGACCTTGATGCCGGTTTCCTTGGTGAAGTCGGCAAGGATGCTGTCGTCGATATAATCCGACCAGTTGTAAACGTTGACGACGCGCTCCTGCGCAACGGCCGGCGCGGCGGCAAGGAGCGCGGCGATGGCTGCGGCCGTCACGGTTGCGATGGTTGACCTCATGACTTCTCCTGTTTGTTCGAAGAGCCCGCATCCGCGAACCTCTTTTCCCTCTGGTTTTGCCCCGCAGACTAAGAAGGAATTTCTAACCCCACAAGCGCAAAAACTGCGCTTTCAATCATTTCACCTCACTGGAAGTCGAAGGCGCTGAGGCCCGCCACCATCTCGTCGAGCCCGAGCGGCCGCGTTACCGGCGGCTCAGCGCGGGAAAGGCAGCCGCGCCGCTCGCAAAGACGACAGGCTGAGCCGATCGCAACCGGATCGAGCGCCGCCGCCTGCCCGTAGACCACGCCATCCGCGAGGGCGGCATCGCAGCCGATCAGAATCGCGGTGCGTCTGATCCTTTCGCCGAATTCGACGCTCGGCCCCTCCAGGGTGCGCGCGACCGTCAGGAAGGAGGCGCCATCCGGCATGACGACGGTCTCGGCGAGAATCTGGCCCGGCTGCAGGAAGGCGGCATGGATATTGAGCTTTGGACAGCCGCCGCCGAAACGGGCCTGCGGAAAGCCCTGGGCGCCGGCGCGCCGCAGCCGATGGCCGGCCGCATCGATCTCGACCAGGAAGAAGGGGATGGCTGCCGCCCCAGGTCGCTGCAGCATCGTCAGACGCGTTGCCGCATGGCCGAAGGAGACGCCGAAACGCGCGCGAAGAATATCGATGTCGTAACGCGTCGCCTTAGCCGCCGACAGGAAGGCCTCGTAGGGCATTGCCAGCGCCAGGGCCGCAATGCGGGCAAGCTCGAAGCGGGCGATGCGGCGCGCCTCGGCGGAAGAAAGCGAGAGATCGTCGAGCTCGGCATCGATGGCCGGCAGCAAGGCAAGGTTTGCGACCTCGACTGAGATTTCGTGCGCACGATCGGCCGGCGACAGCCGTTCCGAAATGAAAAGCCGCATCGAATGCCGATCGAAACGGCGGCGCAGATCCGGCATGACGTGCACGGGCAAGACGCGCACAGCAATGCCGCGTTCGGCGCGCAGCCAGTCCTTCAGCCCCGCCGCAAGATCGAGGCCGCCGGGCACCGTCGCAGCAAAGGCCTCCGCCGCGGTCTCGATCCGTCCGAAATAGCCCGATCGGCGCTCCAGCGTCTCGTGCAGCTCGTCCAGCGGCAGCCGGCCGGCGGCAACGGGCGCATGCCCTTCGGCCGCCATCAGCGCCGTCAGATCGGACAGCCGCGCGGCCTGTTCGCGGTAGGCGCGATAAAGCTTGATCATGCCGCTTGCGGCATTCGGCGCCGCCTCGGCCACCTCCACCAATTCCTGGTCGCCAGGCAGTTCGCCTGATAGCAGCGGGTCGGCGAAGACCTCCTTCAGCTGCCCGAGGCTGCCGCCGGTCTGCCCCCGCAACTCCTCCAGATCGACCCGGTAGACGGCCGCAAGCTTCAGGAGCAGCTGCACCGTCAACGGCCGCTGGTTGCGCTCAATGAGGTTCAGGTACGAAGGCGAAATCTCCAGCGCCTCGGCCATGGCGGTCTGCGTCAGCGCCAGCGCATTGCGGATGCGCCGCAGTTTAGGGCCTGCGAAGATCTTCCGTTCCGCCATGTCACACCTTTGACAAAGAACAGGAGCGTTTAATTTACAAAATTTTACAAATTCACAGCGCCCCTCTGTCAATCCTCGTCATCTTAACCTCTTTCCAGTGCAGAAATCAAAGGTTTTCCTGGCCAGACCAGCGCAAATTGTCAATCTTGTCATTCATCCATCCGAAGACGATTTTCAGTGAGGAGAGCCGCATGACCGATTTTTACAAGCTTGTCCGAAATGCACCAGCAGGCCGCTTCGACGGTATCGAACGGCCCTATTCGGCCGCTGACGTACAGCGGCTGAGAGGCTCGGTGGCGCTCAGCCATACGCTCGCCGAAATGGGGGCGGGTCGCTTGTGGCAGCTCATTCATCAGGAAGACTTCGTCAATGCGCTTGGCGCGCTCTCCGGCAACCAGGCTATGCAGATGGTGCGCGCCGGGCTGAAGGCGATCTATCTCTCCGGCTGGCAGGTGGCGGCTGACGCCAATACGGCATCGGCGATGTATCCCGACCAGTCGCTTTATCCCGCCAATGCCGGGCCGGAACTCGCCAAGCGCATCAACCGCACGCTGCAGCGGGCCGATCAGATCGAGACAGCTGAGGGCAACGGCCTTACCGTCGAGACCTGGTTTGCGCCGATCGTTGCCGATGCGGAGGCCGGTTTCGGAGGACCGCTCAACGCCTTCGAGATCATGAAGGCCTATATCGAGGCGGGTGCGGCGGGCGTCCATTTCGAGGATCAGCTCGCTTCGGAGAAGAAATGCGGCCATCTCGGCGGCAAGGTGCTGATCCCGACAGCCGCCCATATCCGCAATCTCGACGCCGCCCGGCTTGCCGCCGACGTCTTGGGCGTGGCGACGCTGGTCATCGCCCGCACCGATGCGGAGGCAGCAAAACTGCTGACGTCTGATATCGATGAGCGCGACCAGCCCTTCGTCGACTATGATGCCGGGCGCACGGTCGAGGGATTCTACCAGGTCAGAAACGGCATCGAGCCCTGCATCGCCCGTGCCGTCGCCTATGCGCCGCATTGCGACCTGATCTGGTGCGAGACCTCTAAGCCGGATCTGGAGCAGGCGCGCCGTTTTGCCGAGGGTGTGCACAAGGTCCATCCGGGCAAGCTGCTCGCCTATAATTGCTCGCCTTCCTTCAACTGGAAGAAAAATCTTGACGAGGCGACGATCGCAAAGTTCCAGCGCGAACTCGGCGCGATGGGCTACAAGTTCCAGTTCATCACGCTCGCGGGCTTCCACCAGCTGAACTATGGCATGTACGAGCTGGCGCGCGGCTACAAGCAGCGGCAGATGTCGGCCTATTCCGAACTGCAGCAGGCCGAATTCGCCGCAGAGGCGAACGGCTATACCGCCACCAAGCATCAACGCGAGGTCGGCACCGGCTATTTCGACGCCGTGTCGCTCGCCATCACCGGCGGCCGGTCTTCGACTACGGCAATGCACGATTCAACCGAACATGCGCAGTTCAAACCGGCTGCGGAATGAGCGCAAGAGGAGGATAAGATCATGGCATCCATCGCACGCGTCCGGGAGCGGGCCGAGCAGCAGGCATCGAGCATGAGCGAGGATCAACAGACGACGATCCGCATGCTCGCCAACGACCTGCATCGGCTGAACCAATCCGTCATGAAGGCCGTCGAGGCCGGCGTTTCGGTCGAACTGGTGCGCTCGGCTCGTCATCACGGCGGCGACGGCAACTGGGGCGACCTGTTGATCCCGGTTGTCGTCACCAACCGGCACTGACGAAACAGCCGGCAGCTCGGGCACATCGCTCGATCTGCCCTCGATCACAGCGTCCGCGCCTCGAAAGAAGGCGCGGACGCCTTATCGTCTTTCAGTCTTTCCAGCCTCGGCATCAGCCGCGGCTTGGACGCTTGCCGGCGAAGAGATCGGCATAGCTTCGGATCAGCCTGGTCATGCGGTCGGCGACCGTGCGGATCTCCGGGCGATGGCGATCCTCGGCATTCATGACGATCCATTGGCGGTGGCGCAATTCCGGCAGTTCGCTGCCCTGGCGCTGCAAATCGGGATGGAGATCGCCGACGAAACAGGGAAGCACTGTTTTGCCGGCGCCGGCGCGCACCAGATCCGGCAGCGAACGCGGCCGGTTAACCGTGGCGACGATCTCGGCGGCGGCATGGGCATGCGGCCAGCGCAGATAGGACGAGATCGCGTCCTCCTCGCCGACGGCTATCCAGCGCTCGTCCGGTTCGGCGGCGTTGCGCCTGCTATAGACCGCATAGGCCACCTCGCCGAGCTGGCGGGCGGCAAGATTGCCCTCCTCCGGCTCGAAGGCGCGAATGCCGATATCGCTCTCGCGATAGGCAAGGCTTGCCCGCGCCTCGCCGATTGTGAGAGCAACGGCGAAGGCATCGCCCGGCATGCGGATTGCGGCGAAATTCTCCGTCAACAGCCAGGCGACCCAGGTGCCGGCGGCGATCCGGACGGTCGTGCCACCCTCCCCGGACTGCCGCCAGGCTTCGACCTTGCGGGCGGCCGCCTCCATCTCTTGAAGGTGATCGAGCAGTGCCTGGCCGTCGCCAGTCAGCCGATAACCGGTCTGGCTGCGGGAAAACAAGGTGCGGCCGACCTCCTGTTCGAGATCGAGCATGCGCCGGCCGACGGTCGCCGGGCTGAGCCCGCTTGCGGCACTGGCTCCCGTCAGGCCGCCAAGCCGGGCGACCTGCAGGAAAAGCTGATAGGAATCCCAATTCGCGTTTTTCATCAGTGAAAAACATAGCGTGGATTTGCCTGTTTATGAAGAGAAATTCGATGCTTAAATCCAGGGATGTACTCGAGTAGGAAAGGACATCCCATGTTCGATATGATCACCATCGCAGGCGTCCACGGATTTCGGCATCATTGCGGTCCGAGCAACAGCAAGGCCGACGAGGATCGGTTCTATGCCGAGTTCGGAGACAGCGGCATCATTCGCTTTGCAGCTTGGCTGACCTCGCTCGACCTCATGCTCAAGCGTGTCGCCCCAACGGAAAGACGCCGCAAAGTTGCGGCGCAATCCTGCGGCAGCGGCCGCGCTCCTCAGGCGACCTTCCTTGCGCCGCGGTGAGCGGCCGCGGGCTCTACGCCGATGCGGAAACGCTCGATCAGCGCCATCAGCGTATCGGCCTCGCCGGCAAGCAGGCGGCTTGCCTGCGTCGTCTCGGCAACCATCGAGGCGTTCTTCTGGGTCATCTGGTCCATGGCGTTGACCGAACTGTTGACCTCCTGCAGCGCGGCCGCCTGGTCGCGGTTGGCGGTGGCGATGGTCTCGACATGGCCGCTGATTGCGATGATCTCCTGGCTGATCGAAGCAAGGACGCTGCCAGTCTTCTGGACGAGCTCCGAGCCGGCCGTGACTTCGCGGCTTGATGTCTCGATCAGCGACTTGATCTCGCGCGCCGCATCGGCCGAGCGCTGGGCGAGTTCGCGGACCTCCTGGGCGACGACGGCAAAACCCTTGCCCGCCTCGCCGGCGCGCGCCGCCTCGATGCCGGCATTCAGCGCCAGAAGGTTGGTCTGGAAGGCGATGTCGTCGATCACCTCGATGATCTGCTCGATACGCTGCGAGGCTCCTTCGATACGCTCCATGGCGGCGACGGCATCGCCGACCACGGTGCCGGAATTGTCGGCCGTCTTCTTGGTCGCGGCGACGACGCTGTTGGCTTCGCGGGCACGCTCGGCGGAGGAGCGAACCGTGACCGTAATCTCCTCCACCGCGGCGGCGGTCTCCTCCAGGCTCGCCGCCTGCGCCTCGGTGCGCTTCGAAAGCTCGCCGGCGGAGGCCGAAACGGCGCTGCTGTTGCGCTGGATCGTCGAGGCGCTGTCGCGGATGCCGGAGAGCGTATCCTGGAGCCGGAGCAGCGATGCGTTGAAATCGACGCGCAGTTGTTCCAGCCGGCCGATAAAGGGCGTGCCGATCGTTTGCGAGACATCACCCTGGGACAGGCGCCCGAGGCCAGCCGCCAGCTGGCTGACGGCAAAATCGATCTGGCTGTCGAGCGAGCGCTTGTCAGCATCGTTGCGGGCGCGTTCGGCATCACCCAAGGCGCGCTGTTCGACTGCCTGCGTTTCCAGATTGCGCCTGGCACGGGCGCTGTCACGGAAGAGCGCAAGAGCCCGGCCGATTTCGCCGAACTCATTCTTCTTCTCGAGACAGGGGATCGCGCCGTCAAGATCGCCCGAGGAGATCGAGTGGACGCTCGCCGTCAGCGCCTGCAGGGGCCGCACCGACAGGCGGATCGCATAGAAGGCGAGAACGCCGACGAGCAGCATGACGACGGCGCCGATGCCGAGAACCAGGATCAGCAGCTCATTCATGCGTTGATAATAGAACTCCATCGGGATGCCGATGAAGATTATGCCGACATTGACGTTCGACGCGTTCTTGATCGGGAAATAGCCTGTCATGAATTTGCGGCCGAATAGCTCGGCGGGTCCGTAATAGGCCTCGCCCCGGGCGAGAACCGCCTGGGCCGGGTGCTCGGCTGCAAGTTTGGTGCCGAGGGCGCGGTCGCCGTTTTCCTTCTTGACGTTGGTGGAGATGCGAACGTAGTCGCTGCCCTGCTTTTGGAAGATCGTCGCGACACCGGCGATCGACTGCGCGGTGCGGTCGACAAGCGAATGATCGGCAAGGGCCGGAACCGCGTCCTCGGTGACGGCGGCAAGCTGATTATTCATCACCTCGATCTTCGCGGCCGGATCAGCCGCGCCGTAAAGGACAGCCATGGCGCGGGCGGCGTTCCGGGCATCCGAGACAGCCCCGTCCATCACATGGCGGCTCAGATTGTAATAGGTCGCGCCGACGATAGCGGCCGTGCTGATCGCCAGCAGAAACAGCGTGATCGCCACGATCTGGCTGACAATAGATGTAGAGAAAAGGCGCAGCATGAAAAACCCCCGGCCGGCAACAAGGGCTAAATTAGAGGAAAAGCGTTAAGGAAAATTTTCCGTAAATCAGGGCGGCAGTGAGCGCGATTCTGGAACAAAAGAAAACGGCCCCGGGAAGAGCCGGGGCCGTTTGGATGAGAAAAGGATCAGCGATCAGGCGGCGCGGTAGACCTGGGCCTCGGCCGCCTCGCCGTGGATCTTGAACTGCTGGATGAGGCGGCGCAGCGCATCGGCCTCGTCGGCGAGTTCGCGGCTGGCAGCGGTCGTCTCCTCGACCATGGCGGCGTTCTTCTGCGTCATCTGATCCATCTGGTTGACCGTCGAGTTGACGCTCTGCAGCGCGTTGGACTGATCGTGGCTGGCACGGGCGATCATCTCGACATGCTGGCTGATCGTGACGATCTGTGCGCTGATCTTCGCAAGCACGGTGCCGGTTTCCTGGACGAATTGCGAGCCGGAGCTGACCTCGCTGGTCGACTTGTTGATCAGCCCCTTGATCTCCTGCGCGGCAGCGGCGGAGCGCTGAGCGAGTTCGCGGACTTCCATGGCGACGACTGCAAAGCCCTTGCCGGCCTCCCCGGCGCGCGCTGCCTCGATGCCGGCGTTGAGCGCCAGCAAATTGGTCTGGAAGGCAATCTCGTCGATGACGCCGATGATCTGCTCGATCTGACGCGAGGCTTCCTCGATGCGGCCCATGGCGTCGATCGCATTGCTGACGACGACGGCGGAATCGTCGGCGCTGCGCTTGGCCTGGCGGACGATCTGGTCGGCATCCTTGGCGCGTTCGGCCGACGAGCGGACCGTGACGGTGATCTGATCGACGGCGGCGGCGGTCTCTTCGAGCGAGGCGGCCTGCTGTTCCGTGCGCTTGGAGAGATCCTCGGCCGAACGGGCCATCTGGTTGCCGTTGCCCTGGATCAATTCGACGTTGTCACGGATCTGGCTCATCGTCGCCTGCAGGCGCAGCATCGAGCCGTTGAAATCCTGGCGCAGCTGTTCGAGACGGCCGATGAAGGGTGTCTCGATCGTCGTCGAGATATCGCCCTGCGACATGCGCTCGAGGCCGGCGGCGAGTGCGTTGACCGCGAATTCGATCTGGCGATCCATCTCGCGCTTTTCGGCATCGTTGCGCTGGCGCTCGTGTTCGGCGGCAGCGCGCTCCTCGTCGCTCTGTTCTTCTATGCGGATCTTCGAGATGGCGTTTTCTTTGAAGATGCCGAGTGCCCGGGCCATGTCGCCGATTTCGTCGTGGCGCTGCTCGCCCGATATGCTGGTATCCAGCGCGCCTTCGGCGATGCGGCGCATGGCGCCGGTGATCTGGCTGATCGGACGCTGCAGCGTCAGCACCAGAGCGATGCCGCCGAGGATCGACAGGAGGATGCCGAGGCCGGTGGTCATGACGGAGATGCTGTTTGCCTGGGTGCGCTCGGTGCCGGCCGTCTGCTTCTGCAGTTCGGCGAAATCGGTGAGCTTCTTCCAGATGCCGTCGAGTTCCTGGCGGGCCGCTGCATAGGCCGTGACGCGCTCGCCGATCGTATCGACGATCTTCGAGCCGCCGCCGGAAATGGCGTCGAGCGCCGGCTTGATCGCCTCCGATATGCCTTCGGCAAAACCCATGCCCTTGGCGCTTGTTGTTAGCACTTCCATGTCCTTGCCGAGCGTGCCGGTCTGCTGTTGCAGACGGACGAGATTTTCCTTGCTTGAATTGGCGAGGAAATCGGAAAGGACGATCTGCAGCGCGTAGACGGAGTTTTCGAGACGCCGCGTATCCTGAAGGACGGAATTGGTCTGGGCGATGCGGCCTTCCAGTTCGGCGAAACGCTGTGTCGCCTCACGCATCTTCTGCGTCGCGGTGAGCTGCGTATAGGTCGAGGTCTGGCGGAAGCGGGACACGAGACGACCGAGCTCGGTGATGTTTTCCTCCGTCGGGCTGGGCATCTCGGCGATCTGCTTGATGCTGTCGATGGTCGCAGCCAGCGAATCGATGACATTCTTCTGGTTGGTGGGGACCGAGATTGCGATCAGCCGCTGGGACTTCATGATCTCCGGCAGCTGTTCCTTGATGTAGGCGATCTTTTCCTCAGGCGTCTGCGGCTTGCTGTAACCGCTGGCGACGCTGCCAAGGAAATCGCCGCCCTTCAGCAGGCGGTCGGCCGTGCGCAGCGTGATCGTGGCGGCGCCCTCGTCGCGCTGAAGCGCGGTCTGCAGTTCATCGGCCTGATAGGAGACCGTGAAGCGGGTGCTGATCAGGCTCTTCTGCGCCGCGTCGATCTGCTCGTGCAGCTTCTGCTCCTGCTCGTGCAGGCCCCAGAGCTTGTCGACGACGCCGGAAATATCCTTGGTGCGGCGCGATGCCTCGGCAAGGCTGTCGCGGCCGGCGGCCTCTTCTCCGACCTGATCCAGCGTCTGGTCGAGCACGCCCTGCTGGGTCTTCAGATCCGACAGCAGCTTGTCGCGCGCCTCGGGGCTGGTGACGCGCAGGAAATCGTCCATCGAACCGTAGAGATCCTTGAATCCGCTCAGCGACTGCAGCACGCTGTTGGATATTTCCATGCGGCCCTGGAGAAGCCCGGATGCGTAAAGGCCGGTCAAGCCCACCGCCGAAATGGTGACGACAAAGGGCAGAACGAAGATCAGAACCTTGGTCTTGATCCTGAAGCGGGAAAGAATCTTGTCAATCAACATGGCGTTCCGAGCCTTTCATACACTACTCCTCCCGCGGGCAGCCATAAGGCGCGCCAGCCGAGTGCACATCGAACTATTCTCTTTCCATCGGGGAACCTGGAGGCCAGGCGGCAGTCATTGCCGGTTCATGTCCAAGCAGAGTTGGAAACGCCCAAATAATCGCGGGCAATAGTGTCAGATTAGATATTAATTTTCAGATAAGCGGTCATGGTGACTTAAGCCAAGGCGGTGAAATAATTGCAGATTATGCGCCACGCAGCCGCAGTGTTGCGAACGGGGGCCGCAAGTTTGCTTGTCGACGCTCGGCAGGATCAGATGAGGTGAGCGAGCAGCAGCGCCAAGCTGGCGGCGGTCGCGCCGGCTGCGAGCATCAGGTATCGCAGGGTGGCGATGCGGGCGTCGGGTTTTGCCTGGGCGATTGCGATGGCGCGGGCGCGTCGTGCGTTTCTGTTCATGCTCGAAACCTCACTTTTGTGACACAACAGTCCAACAAAAAGGCCTGCCGGTAAAGCTTAATTTGGGAAAAGCTTTCAGAGCCGGCAATTGAGACAGGATGGCGCACCTCTCTTAAGAAGTCTTGAATCGTTACACCGGATATTTCTATGCGCATTCGCCGGCGGCAAAGCCGGAAGCCCAGGCCCATTGGAAATTATAGCCGCCGAGCCAGCCGGTGACGTCGACACATTCCCCGACGAAATAAAGGCCTGGAACGGTCTTTGCTTCCATGCTGCGGGAATCGAGCGCCGCCGTGTCGATGCCGCCGAGCGTCACTTCGGCGGTGCGGTAGCCTTCAGAGCCGGACGGTTTGATGATCCAGTTCTGGGCGCTGGCGGCCAGCCGCTGCAGCGCCTTGTCGGGCAGATCGGCCATATTGCCGGCGATCTTTTCCCGCTCGACGAGAAACTGGGCCAGCCGCTTCGGCAGGATATCGCCGAGAGCTGTCTGGGCCGACTGGCGGCCTTTCAACTGCTTTGCCGTCTTCAGCTGCGCTGATATGTCGACATCCGGCTCGACCGCGACAACGATTTCATCGCCCTCCCGCCAGTAGGACGAGATCTGCAGGATGGCGGGACCGCTTAAGCCCCGATGGGTAAACAGCAGCGCTTCGCGAAAAGCGGTGCGGCCATGGCGGATTTCGGCAGGTGCGGAAATGCCGGCAAGCGGCGCTAAGCTTGCAAGCAGGCCGGGATCGAGCGTCAGCGGCACGAGACCCGGGCGGGTTTCGAGCACGGCCAGCCCGAACTGCTCGGCAAGGCGATAGGCAAAGCCGGTGGCGCCCATCTTCGGGATCGATTTGCCGCCGGTCGCAACGATGAGAGAGGATGCCTCGAAGACGCTTTCGCCCGTGGAGACGCGGAAGCCAGCCTCACTTCTCTCGACACCTGATATTTCGGTGCCGAGATGCAGGCCCGCGCCGGCCGCGCGCATCTCGTCCAGCAGCATGCGGATGATGTCCTTGGCGCTGTCGTCGCAGAACAATTGGCCGAGCGTCTTTTCGTGCCAGGCAATGCCGTGTCGGTCGACCATGGCGATGAAATCGGCGGGCGTGAAACGGGCAAGCGCCGACTTGCAGAAATGCGGATTGGCGGACAGGAAATTCTTCGGCTCGGCATGGATATTGGTGAAATTGCAGCGACCGCCGCCCGATATGCGGATCTTCTCGCCAGGCACCTTCGCATGGTCGATGACGACGACCGAGCGGCCGCGTTTACCCGCGCGAATGGCCGCCATCATGCCGGCGGCTCCGGCGCCGATGATGATGACGTCGCTTTTGTGCTGCAAACCCTTTTCCCCAATCCAACCGGCGTCTTCTTTTCCATCAAAGGGCGAAAGTCAACGTTCTCAACCCCTCGCCAATTGGCAAACTCCGGCTATGATGGCGCCACGATCAACCAAACCGGTGTGTCATGTCCCCAAAAAAGACGACGCTGAAGCCTGCCAGAAACGTACCCGCCTCGACGAAAACACCTCCGGACCCCGGATCCCTGCGCGGCGTTGCGAACTGGAAGGAAGCGGCGCAGTGGCTGAGGGCCAGGGGCATCGAAGACATCGAATGCATCACGCCGGACCTTGCCGGCGTGCCGCGCGGCAAGATGATGCCGAGTTCCAAATTTACCTCCAACACCTCGCTGGCGCTGCCTTCGGCGATCTACCGGCATACGATTTCCGGCGAGTATCCGGAGGAGACGGAGAGCTTCCGATACGAGCCGCGCGACAGCGACCTGAAGCTGATGCCCGACCTTTCGACGCTTTCGGTCGTGCCCTGGGAGACCGACCCGACGGCCCAGGTGATCTGCGACATCGTCGATTCGGACGGCGGGGAAGTGCCCTATACGCCGCGCAACGTCTTGAAGCGGATCATGAGCCTCTATCACGACCGCGGCTGGAAGCCGATCGTGGCGCCGGAGATCGAGTTCTATCTGGTCGCCAAGAATGACGACCCCGACTATCCGCTGCATCCGCCGAAAGGCCGCTCCGGCCGCTCGATCCTCGGCGGCCAGGGCTATTCGATCGCCGGCATCAACGAGTTCGACGAACTGATCGACGATATCTACCACTTCTCCGAAAAGCAGGGGCTGGAGATCGATACGCTGATCCACGAGGAGGGACCGGCGCAGCTCGAGATCAACCTGCGCCATGGCAATCCGATCGAGCTTGCCGACCAGGTGTTCCTGTTCAAGCGCACGATCCGCGAGGCGGCGCTGAAGCACGACATCTACGCGACCTTCATGGCCAAGCCGATGCAGGGGCAGCCGGGCTCGGCGATGCATATCCACCAATCGGTGGTCAATATCGAGACGGGTAGGAACGTCTTCTCTAATCTGGACGGATCGGCCTCGAAGGAATTTTTCCATTTCATCGGCGGCATGCAGAAATTCGTGCCGAGCGCGATGGCGATGCTGGCCCCCTATGTGAATTCCTACCGCCGCCTGCAGCCCGACATGTCCTGCCCGGTCAACAATGCCTGGGGCTACGACAACCGGACGACCGCCTTCCGCGTCCCGGTTTCCGATCCGCAGGCGCGGCGGGTGGAAAACCGGCTGCCGAGTTCGGACGCCAATCCCTATCTGGCGCTCGCAGCCTCGCTCGCCGCCGGCCTGCTCGGCATCATGAGGCAGATCGAGCCGACGGCGCCGACCGAGGATTCGGCCAATGAAGGCTCGATCGACCTGCCGCGCGGTCTGCTGGAAGCCGTGGCGCTGATGGAGGACGAGCTCGCCTTCGAAGAGGTGTTCGGCAAGCAGTTCATCGGCCTTTACGCCGGCGTCAAGCGCGGCGAGTTCGAGACCTTCATGCAGGTGATCAGTCCCTGGGAGCGGGAGTTTCTTCTGCTCAACGTGTGAGGATATCATGGCGTCGCAGGAGATGTGGCAAAGCCCGATTGCGCCCGGGCTATCCTGGTACCAAGCAAACGTCGGGGGGCGGCCGACCTACGCCGCTCTCGACGGCTCGAGGACATGCGACGTCGCCATTGTCGGCGGCGGCTATACCGGCCTGCAGGCCGCCTACAACCTCGCCAAGTCGGGCGTTTCGGTGGTGCTGATCGAGGCATGGCGCTTCGGCGACGGAGCCTCCGGGCGCAATGGCGGCCAGCTCGGCACCGGCCAGCGGTGGTGGCCGGAAGAGCTTGAGGAAAAGATCGGCTACGAACGCTCGAAGGCGCTGTTCGATGTCGCCGAGGCGGCCAAGCGCCATCTTCTCGATTTCGCCAGGGAACATCAGATCGAGATCGATTACGTGCCTGGCCAGCTCAACGTCGCGCACAAGGCAAGCTACGAACGCGACTATCGTGAAAATGCGGAAATCGCCGCTGAGCGTTACGGCTATCCGCATTTGCGCTTCATGGACCGGAAGGAAACGCAGGAGCGGCTCGGCTCAAACCGTTTCCACTGCGGCGTGCGTGATGTCGGCACCGGCCATATTCATCCGCTGAAGCTGCTCATCGGGCTGGCGCGGGTGGCCTCCAATGCCGGCGCTGATATCTTCGAGATGACCCCTGCAAAGGCGATCCGCCAAACCGGCGGCAAGGTGATGATCGAAACCGAAAGGGGAACGATCACCGCCGACCGGGCGCTAGTCGCCTGCAACGGTCATATCGGCAATCTGGAGCCGGTGACGGCAAGTCATGTCATGCCAATCCGCTCCTTTATCGGCGCCACCGTTCCGCTTGAGGCCTATCCCGATGTGCTGCCGGGAGGCGAAGCTGTCGCCGATTCGCGCTTCGTCGTTCGCTATTTCCGCAAAGTCGAAGGCCGCCTGCTGTTCGGTGGCCGCGAGGCCTATACGGCGGACAATCCCCGGGACATATCGCGGCACATCCGACGGCAGATCGGCGAGGTCTATCCTGGCTTGAAGGATATCCAGATCACCCATGCCTGGGGCGGCAGCGTCGGAATCACCATGCCGCGCCAGCTTTTCGTGCGCGATGTGATGCCCGGCGTCACCTCGATCGGTGGTTACTCCGGCCATGGCGTCATGCTGTCAAACTACTGTGGCAGGCTCTATGCGGAAACGGTGCTTGGCAAATCCGGCGATCTCGACCTGTTCAGATCGCTCGATATTCCTGCCTTTCCCGGCGGAGCCCGGATGCGGGCGCCGCTGCTTTTCCTCGCCTTGTCGTGGTTTGCGCTTCGCGACAAGTTTTAGTCCGATTGCGGATTTCCTCTTCCGGCAATTCGCTCTAAAACCGGAGCCCGACAGATTCATTGCACTGCACACTAGCTTTTTTAAATCGATTAGATTAAAAGGGCCGCAACCAGCCTGATTGAGAGACAAGCTCATGAGCAGCCAGATCATTCCCGTTGAGCCCTTTGATTGCGTCGTCTTCGGCGGCAGCGGCGACCTTGCCGAGCGGAAGCTTTTGCCCGCGCTCTACCATCGCCAGATCGAGGGCCAGTTCAAGGAGCCGACGCGTATCATCGGCGCCTCGCGCAGCCCGCTTTCGCATGAGGAATATCGCAAGTTCGCCAGGGACGCGCTGAAGGAACACCTGAAGAAAGGTGAATACGACGAAGACGAGGTCGAGAAGTTCTGTGCCCGCCTCTATTATGTTTCAGTCGACGCCCGCACGGACACCGGCTGGGATGAGCTGAAAAAGCTGCTCGACGAAAGCAAGGATCGGGTGCGCGGCTTCTATCTGGCGGTTGCACCTGGCATCTTCGGCGACATTTCGCAAAAGATCCATGATCACAAGCTGATCACCAAGTCGACCCGCATCGTCGTCGAAAAACCGATCGGCCGCGACCTCGCCTCGGCGCTGCAGCTCAACGACACGATCGGCCGCGTCTTCAAGGAAGAGCAGATCTTCCGCATCGACCACTATCTCGGCAAGGAGACGGTGCAGAACCTGATGGCGCTGCGTTTTGCCAACGCGCTCTATGAGCCGCTGTGGAACGCCAACTACATCGATCATGTGCAGATCACCGTGGCGGAATCGGTCGGCCTCGAAGGCCGCGCCGGCTATTACGATACCGCCGGTGCGCTGCGCGACATGGTGCAGAACCACATCCTGCAGCTGCTCTGCCTGACCGCGATGGAAGTGCCCTCGTCGATGGATTCGGAAGCCGTTCGCGACGAGAAGCTGAAGGTGCTGCGCGCCCTGAAGCCGCTCGACGCTTCCAATGTCGAGCAGGCGACGGTTCGCGGCCAGTACCGGGCCGGTGCATCGAGCAGCGGCCCGGTCAAGGGTTATCTCGAAGAGCTCGAAGGCGGCGTCTCCAACACCGAGACCTTCGTCGCCATCAAGGCGGAGATCAACAACTGGCGCTGGGCGGGTGTGCCCTTCTACATCAGAACCGGCAAGCGCCTTACCGGGCGCATGTCGGAAATCGTCATCACCTTCAAGCCGATCCCGCATGCGATCTTCGACCAGGCGGCCGGGCGCATTGTCGCCAACCAGCTGATCATTCGCCTGCAGCCGGATGAGGGGGTCAAGCAGTCGCTGATGATCAAAGATCCGGGTCCGGGCGGCATGCGCCTGCGCAGCGTATCGCTCGACATGAGCTTCGCCCAGGCCTTCAATGTCCGCAATCCCGACGCCTACGAGCGCCTGCTGATGGACGTGATCCGCTCCAACCAGACATTGTTCATGCGCCGCGACGAAGTCGAGGCCGCATGGAGGTGGGTGGATCCGATCCTCAAGGGTTGGGAAACGACCGGCCAGCAGGTGCAGGGCTATACGGCCGGCACCTGGGGCCCGAGCCAGGCCATCGCGCTGATCGAGCGCGACGGCCGCACCTGGCATGACGACATCTAGGACGACACCGATGGCATCGAACCTGCATTCCTTCGCCACTGCTGCCGACCTCGCCGACAGCCTCGCCGACACGGTCGCCGACAGGCTTTCGGCGGCAATCGCCGCCCGCGGTGCGGCGTCCATCGCCGTTTCCGGCGGTTCGACGCCGAAGGCCTTCTTCCAGGCGCTTTCGACACGCGACATCGCCTGGGACAAAGTGACGATCACGCTGGTGGACGAACGTTTCGTGCCGGCCGACAATGCCCGCTCGAACCACCTGCTGGTCGATGCCAACCTTCTTCAGAACAAGGCAAAAGCGGCGCGTTTCGTGCCGCTTTACCAGCCGGCATCCTCCGTCGAGGAGGCCGCACGGCTTGCGACGGAAAAAAGCGACGAAATCGGAATACCCTTCGACGTCGTCATCCTCGGCATGGGCGGCGACGGCCACACGGCTTCGTTCTTCCCCGGCGGCAGCAATCTTGCCCGGGCGCTCGACGCGTCGACGCCGCGCGGCGTCATCACCATGGAAGCGGAAGGAGCCGGCGAGCCGCGCCTGACCTTCACCTTCTCCAGTCTTCAGGATGCCGCACTCCTGGTGCTCCATATTGAGGGCGAAGGCAAAAAAGACGTTCTCGCAAAGGCGGAAGGCAGCGGTGACGAGGCAGAAATGCCGATCCGCGCCGTTCTGCGCCGGGCCACTTCCCCGGTCGAGATCTACTGGGCTCCCTGATCGGCCCCAGACCGGATCCGGATTTCAGGCCGGAGCCGCCGAAAGAGATAGAGACAACGAACAAGGCAGGGATTTTCCATGTCCGCTCATGCACGCATTTCTGCGATCACCGATCGCATTGTCGAACGCTCGAAGCCGACCCGCGAGCGCTACCTGGAACGCCTGCGCGCCGCCGCTTCAAAGGGTGTGCAGCGCTCGGTGCTCGGCTGCGCCAACCTCGCGCACGGCTTCGCGGTCTGTTCCCCCGCCGAAAAAGATGCGCTCGCCGGCGACCGCATACCCAATCTCGGCATCATCACCGCCTATAACGACATGCTCTCGGCCCACCAGCCGTTCGAGACCTATCCGGCGATCATCCGTGAGGCGGCCGCCGAGGCAGGCGGTGTCGCTCAGGTGGCCGGCGGCGTGCCCGCCATGTGCGACGGCGTCACCCAGGGACAGCCGGGCATGGAGCTCTCGCTCTTCTCGCGTGACCTGATCGCCATGGCCGCGGGCGTCGGCCTGTCGCACAATATGTTCGATGCCGCCCTCTTCCTCGGCGTCTGCGACAAGATCGTGCCGGGCCTCGTCATCGCCGCACTATCCTTCGGCCACTTGCCGTCGATCTTCGTTCCCGCCGGTCCGATGACCACAGGCCTGCCGAACGACGAGAAGTCGCGCGTGCGGCAGCTCTTTGCCGAGGGCAAGGTCGGGCGCGCCGAGCTTCTGGAGGCGGAATCGAAATCCTATCATGGTCCCGGCACCTGCACCTTCTACGGCACCGCCAACTCCAACCAGATGCTGATGGAGATCATGGGATTCCACATGCCGGGCTCCTCCTTCGTCAACCCCGGCACGCCGCTGCGGGAAGCGCTGACGCGCGAAGCCGCCAAGCGGGCGCTGGCGATCACCGCACTCGGCAACGAATTCACGCCAGCCGGCGAGATGATCGATGAGCGCTCGATCGTCAACGGCGTCGTCGGCCTGCATGCGACCGGCGGCTCGACCAACCACACGCTGCACCTCGTCGCCATGGCGCGGGCAGCCGGCATCCAGCTCACCTGGCAGGACATTGCCGAGCTTTCGGAGATCGTGCCGCTGCTTGCCCGCGTCTATCCGAACGGGCTTGCCGACGTGAACCATTTCCAGGCGGCCGGCGGCATGGGTTTCCTCATCAAGGAACTCCTCAAGCACGGGCTGGTGCATGACGACGTGCGCACCGTCTTCGGCCAAGGCCTCGAGGCCTATACGGTCGATGCCCGGCTCGGCGAGAACCGCACCGTGTTGCGCGAACCGTCGCCGGAGAAGAGCCACGATCCGAAGGTGCTTTCCAGCATCGAGACGCCGTTCCAGGCCAATGGCGGGCTGAAGATGCTGCGTGGCAATCTCGGCAAGGCGGTCATCAAGATCTCCGCCGTCAAGCCGGAGCGCCACGTCATCGAGGCGCCGGCGATTGTCTTCCACAGCCAGCAGGAACTGCAGGACGCTTTCAAGGAAGGCAAGCTCAACCGCGATTTCATCGCGGTCGTACGCTTCCAGGGGCCGAAGGCGAACGGTATGCCGGAACTGCACAAGCTGACGCCGCCGCTCGGCGTGCTGCAGGACCGCGGCTTCCGCGTGGCGCTGCTCACCGACGGGCGCATGTCGGGCGCATCCGGCAAGGTGCCGGCAGCAATCCACGTCACGCCGGAAGCGGTCGATGGCGGCCCAATCGCCCGCATCCGGGACGGCGACATCATTCGCCTCGACGCGATCAAGGGCACGCTCGAAGTGCTGGTCGATGCAGCCGACATGGCCGAGCGCGAGCCGGTGAGCATCGATCTCTCCGACAATGAATTCGGCATGGGCCGTGAACTCTTCGCCCCCTTCCGCCGCGCCGTCGGCGCATCCGATCAGGGCGCCAGCGTGCTCTTCCACTGAGCGCAATCAGTTTAAACAAGAAAAACCCGCGGGGCGCCTGAAGCGTCCCGCGGGTTTTTCTATGAGCGGTCCGAGACTATCCGTCAGGCGCGGATATCGAGGACGTAGTCCTTGTGCGCGGGGTGCGTGCTGTAGACGAAGATCTTGTTCAGCTCCTTCTGCGTCAGCAGCCGCAGGAAGCGAACCTCGATCGTATTGTTGGCGTTGACCTTCATCAGCAGGCATCCGACCTTGGTGATGCGGGCATCCGGAATATCCAGATAGAACTGCTTCGGCAGGTTGAACTGGGTCAGGATGGCCAATGTTGCGCTGCTCATCGAGATGCGGACAATGTCGCAGCGGCGCGAAGCCGCGTGCATGACGCCCTTTTCCGTATATTCGATGCGCGCGGCGTTCATCGTATCCTCCATTTTGAACCGCGCCTCGCGGTCATACATGAAGGACTCTTCCTTGCTCAGGAAATGAGATCTTGGCTGTGACGGATTGGAAGCGGCCACCTGCTTATCCCCCTCATAAAGTGATGAGGAAAAGGTAGCAGCCGATCTTTAACAGAAAGTGAGAATTCGGCTGCCTCCACATAATTCCCGGGATTACCACCCCAAAAATGGCCGCCTCATTTCCGGTATGTATGGCCGCTCGCGTCAAAGAGATGCAGCCTCTGCCGATCGGCGGCAAAGCGCATCTTCTGGCCCTTATGGACATCGTAAATGCCCGGCAGCTTGACGACGATCGGTTCGCCGGGCACGAGGCCCTCAATATAGAGCAGCGTCACTTCGCCGAGCGCTTCGACGATCGACACTTCGCCCTCGAAAAGATAGTCGGCGCCGTCGGCGATCCTCAGATCTTCGGGACGGACGCCGAAGCTCGCCTGCTTGCCCCTCTCGGAGGCATCGGTCGCCACGTCCAATGTCACCGACATGCCGCCGGTCAGCGTCACGGTCGTCTGGCTGCCGGTCCCCGCGATCGTCGCCGGAATGATGTTCATGGCGGGCGAGCCGATGAATTTCGCGACGAAGAGGTTGGCGGGGCGCTCGTAGAGCTCCAGCGGCGCACCGACCTGCTCGATATTGCCGGCCGACAGGACGACGATGCGGTCGGCGAGCGTCATCGCCTCGACCTGGTCGTGGGTGACGTAGATCATCGTCGTATCGGCCATCTGCTCATTGAGACGGGCAATTTCGATACGCGTGGCGACGCGCAGCGCGGCATCGAGGTTGGACAGCGGCTCGTCGAACAGGAAGACCTTGGGATCGCGGCAGATGGCGCGACCGATCGCCACGCGCTGGCGCTGGCCGCCGGAGAGCGCCTTCGGCAGCCGGTCGAGATATTTGGTCAGCTGCAGACTCTCGGCCGCCGCGCGGACGCGGCGGTCGATCTCCTGCTTGTTTTCGCCGGCGATCTTCATGCCGAAGGCCATGTTGTCGTAGACGGTCATGTGGGGGTAGAGCGCGTATGACTGGAAGACCATGGCGATGCCGCGCTTCGAGGGCGGCACGTCATTGACGAGCTGGCCGTCGATATACATCTCGCCGCCGGTAATCGCCTCGAGACCGGCGATCATGCGCAGAAGCGTGGACTTGCCGCAGCCGGACGGACCGACGAAGACGATGAATTCGCCCTGCTTGATATCGAGGTCGATACCATGGAGAACATCCACGGAACCGTAGGATTTGCGGATGTCCTTCAGTGTCAGTCCAGTCATTTCTCACTCCCCTCCTGATCCTTAGGCGAGACGGGCGAAATACGCCCCCCAGGCCGGAATATCGATCTTGTCGCCATAGTTGTTGCTGGTAAAGCCATGGCCCGTCAATGCCTGCCATTCTCCCGCAGGCAGAGTGACGCCGGTCTCGGCCGGGCTCATGTTGAAGATGCAGAGCAGCTTCTCATCGGCGTGTTCGCGGGTGAAGACCAGGCTATCGCCCTGCGCCTCCTCGAATTCGATCTCACCCTTGGCAAAGGCCGGGTGCAGCTTGCGGAAGGCAATGAAGCGGCGATAGTGCTCCAGCACCGAAGTCTCGTCGCCCTGCTGGACGTTGACGGCGCGCAGAATGTGCTCGACCGGAACCGGAAGCCAGGGCTTGACGGTTGAAAAACCGCCCTGGGCGACGTGGCTGTCCCAGACCATCGGCGTACGGCAGCCGTCGCGGCCCTTGAATTCCGGCCAGAACTGGATGCCATAGGGATCCTGCAGATCCTGATAGGCGAGATCGGCCTCGGTCAGGGCCAGTTCCTCGCCCTGGTAGAGGCAGACGGAGCCGCGCAACGTCAAGAGCAGCGAAGCATAGAGCTTGGCAAAGGCGTCGTGATCGGCGACCAGCCCGCCCCAGCGGCTGACGTGACGCATGACGTCGTGATTGGAGAAGGCCCAGCAGGCCCAGCCATCGGGCGCGGCAGCTTCGAAATCCTCCATCACCTCCTCGACGCGCTCCGGCGTCAGCGGATCGGGGGCAAGGAATTCGAAGGCATAACACATATGCATCTTGTCATTGCCGGAGGTATATTCGCCGACGATTTCGAGGCCGCGCTGGCTGTCGCCCACCTCGCCGACGGCGGCGATTGCCGGAAACTCCTCGAGGACGGCGCGGAAGCGCTTCAGGAAGGCAAGGTTCTCCGGCCGGTTCTTGTCGTAGATATGCTCCTGGAAATTGTAGGGATTGACCGCCGGCGCCGTCGAGGCGTTGCGCCGCTCAGGGGCAAGCGCCGGATTGTCGCGCAGGAGCGGATCGTGGAAATAGAAATTGATGGTGTCGAGGCGGAAGCCGTCGACGCCGCGATTGAGCCAGAAGCGCACGACATCGAGCAGGCGGTCCTGCACTTCCGGATTATGCAGGTTCATATCCGGCTGCGAGGTCAGGAAATTGTGCAGGTAATACTGCATGCGCGTCGGATCCCACGCCCATGCGGAGCCGCCGAAGATCGACAGCCAGTTGTTCGGCGGCGAACCATCGGGTTTGGCATCGGCCCAGACATACCAGTCAGCCTTGGCATTGGTCTTGCTGGAACGGCTCTGCACGAACCAGGGGTGCTGGTCCGAGCTGTGGGAGATGACGAGGTCGATCATCACACGGATGCCGAGACGATGGGCCTCAGCGATCATCGTGTCGAAATCCACCAGCGTGCCGAAAATCGAATCGACGTTCTCGTAATCGGAAACGTCGTAACCGAAATCGCGCATCGGTGAGGTGAAGAAGGGCGAGATCCAGATCGCATCGACGCCGAGGCTTGCCACATGCGGCAGGCGGGCGGTGATGCCCTTCAGGTCGCCGATGCCGTCGCCGTTCGAGTCCTGGTAGGAGCGCGGATAGATCTGATAGATCACCGCGCCGCGCCACCAGTCCTTGTCGGGAGTCAAGATCGATTGAGGAGCCACGTTCATGGAATATCCTGTCTGAAGTCAGTTTGGAAATGGTCAGCCGCCCTTGACCGAACCCGCCAGCAGACCACGCACCAGATAACGCTGCAGTCCGAAGAAGACCAGCAGCGGCACGACGATAGTGACGAAGGCCGACGCCGTCAAAATCTCCCAATTGCCCCCGCGCGAGCCGAGCAGCGCGTTCAGCCTGCCCGTCAGCACGAGGTGATCCTGGTCAGTGCCGAGGAAGACCATGGCGACGAGCAGGTCATTCCATACCCACAGGAACTGGAAGATGGCGAAGGAGGCGAGTGCCGGGAAGGACAGGGGCAAAACGATACGAACGAAGATCTCGAAGTCGCTTGCGCCGTCGACGCGGGCGGATTCGATGATCTCCTTCGGCAGGCCGGCGATATAGGCCCGCAGGAGAAAGATGGCGAGCGGCATGCCGAAGGCGGTGTGCGCGAACCAGATGCCAGGATAGGTCTTCGACGGCTGGCCAAGCATATTGCCGATCTCGTTGTAGAGACGCAGCAGCGGAATCAGCGACATCTGCAGCGGCACGACGATGAGGCCGACCACAAGCGCAATCAGCAGCGCGCGCCCGGGAAACTCCATCCAGCTCAATGCATAGGCGGCAAAAGCGGCAATCAGGATCGGGATGATCGTTGCCGGGATCGTCACCGTCAGCGAATTGATGAAGGACTGACCGATGCCTTCGCCGGTCAGAACCGTCTTGTAGTTCTGCAGCGTGAACTCCGGCGGCGCGGAGACGGACACGTAGATGCGCCGCGGCCGCTCGTCGGGCGAAAAGGCCGTGTTCTTCATGTAGCGATAGCTGCCGTCGCTGTTGATCTGCAGGCTCTCGCCATCGCCGAGATCGGCGGTCTCGCCGGCTTCAAAAGCGGCCGGTTGCTGCACGCGGTTGCCGAAGGCTTTTACCGAGCGGCCGGTCTGCCCTTCCAGCACATTGCCTGAGATGACGTAAGTGGCGCCGTCCTGCTTTTGCTGATCGGGCGTGCCCAGGCGGACGGCGACGGTCTGCGTCGAGCCGACAAAGGACGTCCACCAGCCGGAGACGACGATCTGGTCCTTGTCGCGCAAGGCGCTGACGAAGATGCCGAGCGTCGGGATCAGCCAGATGATGACGATCAGCAGAACGGCAAGGTGAACGAAGAGACGGGCGGGGCCGATCTTGAAGTAGCTTCCGACAGCGGTCATCTCAATGGCCCTTCAGTTCGCGGTTGGCGCGGCGCACGTTCCAGACCATGATCGGCGTGACGGCAAGCATGATGATGATGGCGATGACCGCACTTCGGCCGGAATCGCCGCCGCCGCGGAACATCCAGTCGAACATCAGGTTCGCCAGCACCATGGTCTGCCACTGGCCGTTGGTCATGGTCAGCACGATGTCGAAAACCTTGAGGACGAGGATGGTGATCGTCGTCCAGACGACGGCGATGGTGCCCCAGACCTGCGGCACCATGATGCGCCAGAAGATCTGCCAGCCATTGGCGCCGTCGATGACGGCGGCTTCGATCGTCTCCTCGGGAATGCCGCGCAGCGCTGCCGAGAGGATGACCATGGCGAAACCAGTCTGGATCCAGATGAGGATGACCATCAGGAAGAAATTGTTCCAGAAGGGAACCGAGATCCAGACTTCGGGCGTGCCGCCGAACAGCTGGACGATGGCGTTCAAGAGGCCGATCTGGACGTCGTTGCCGCCGCGATATTCATAGATGAATTTCCAGATGACCGAGGCGCCGACGAAGGAGATCGCCATCGGCATGAAGACGATGCTCTTGGCGATATTGCCCCACCAGATGCGGTCGGTCATCACCGCGATCACCAGGCCGAAGAAGGTGCAGGCGGCCGGCACGACGGCGAGCCAGAGGATGTTGTTGAAGATCGACTGGCGGAATTCGCGGTCACCGATCGCCCATTTGTAATTGGCCACGCCGACGAATTGCTGGCCGGTGCGGTCATAGAAGGAGAGAATGAAGGTCGCGACGACCGGGTAGACGAGATAGACGAAAAGCAGGAAGAGCGCCGGGCCGAGAAACAGCCATGGCCGGATGAGCGCACGGCGGTTGAGGTTGCGCGAGGCGGCGCGGATGTCGCCGTCCTTCACCGGCAGAGCGAAATCGAGGATCTTATTCGAAAAATAGAAATAGGCCGAGCACGCGACAACGGCGGCGACCACGACGCCCAAAGCGGACACTATCTGCAACAGCATTACGTCCCTCCCCTGCTTCCCCTGATCTTATTCCGACCGGCTTTCATTCTGACGGGTCAAGGCCGGCCACCGTCAATATGTTTGCATTGCCCAATCACAATATATCCCATTGGCCCGGCTCTTTGCGAACCCGGCCAGTCATGGAGCGTATGCCGCCGGCAAACCGGCGGCATCGTTTTGAAAGATTATTTGATGCCGTCCCAGGCGCTCTGGATTTCGCCGGCGGCCTCCTCGGCGGACTTGCCGCCGACGAAATCAACCATGCCCGTCCAGAAGGCGCCGGCGCCGATCTTCCCCGGCATCAGGTCGGAACCGTCAAAGCGGAAGGTGGTGGCGGACGTCAGGATCTCGCCTTCCTTCTTCATTTGCGGATTGGCATAGGCATCGGTGCTGACGCCCTTATAGGGCGTCAGGAAGCTCGACTGCGCCATCCAGACTTCATGCGCGATCGGGGTCTTCAGGAAGTCGATGAAGGCGCGGGCCGTCTTCGAGTCCTTGGTGATCGAGACGAGCGTGCCGGCGCCGAGCACCGGCTTGCCGAGTTCGGGATGCGAAGCATAGGTCGGCATATAGAAGAAGTCGGCATCCTGTCCGAGCTTCGTGCCTTCAGGGAAGAAGGACGGTATGAACGAGGCCTGATGGTGCAGGTAGCACTTCGGCGGAACGGTGAAGAGGCCCTTCGGGCTGTCGCGGAAATCGGTCGATGCCACGGCCGCGACGCCACCGTTTACATATTTCTCGTTCTTGGCGAACTTGCCGAATTCTTCGATCGCGGCAACGACGGCCGGATCGGTGAACTTCAGCTCGTTCGTCGTCCATTTGTCATAGGCTTCCGGCGACTGCATGCGCAGCATGATGTCCTCGACCCAGTCGGTCGCCGGCCAGCCGGTGGCGCCACCGGAACCGAGACCGATGCACCAGGGAACGCCGCCATCCTTGACGATCTGGTCGGTCAGAGCATGGAGCTCTTCCATGGTCGTCGGGATCTTGTAGCCGGCTTCCTCGAAATTCTCCGGAACGTACCACACCAGCGACTTGACGTCGGCCTTATAGGGGAAGGCGTAGAAGGCTTCCTTGCCGTCCTTGCCCTTGTAGGTGCCGTAACCGACCCAGCTGTCGCCGGCGCCGTAATTGTCCTTGATCCACTTGGAATTGTCGTCGCCGAGCGGCGTCAGGAAGCCCTTGCCGGCGAGGTCGGCCAGAAGGCCCGGCTGCGGCAGAACGGCGATATTCGGCGGCGAGCCGGCCTGCGTGTCGATGACGATCTGCTGTTCGTAGTTTTCGGAAGAGGAATATTTGACGTCGATTCCGGTCGCTTCGGTAAAATAGGCGAGAACGCTGCGGAAGAACGCCTCGTCCTCACCGCGCCACGGGCCGAAGATCGTCAGCGGCTGCCCCTTCAGATCGGCATGAGCGGCCTTGAATTCGTCATAGCTCTTCCAGTTGAACTTGGCATCCTGTCCCGGGGCAAATTTCAGGTCGGCCGCGGACGCAGCACCGGCAAAAAGCGCCGCCACGGCAACGCCCATCAAAAATGACTTTTTCATGTGATCAACCTCCCATCACAAAACCGCGCCAAACTTCTTCATCGGAAATTTTCAAAGCGCTTTGGCACCCCAACTCATTCCACTTTCGGTGGAGCGAAGTCAAGTCATTTCGCTAAAAGTCGCGGCAGACATGCGGAATAGCGCCGTCTCACTAGTGTCTATTGGGCAATATGGAGCGATTTTTCTTGAGTCAAGCGCGCCAAATGAATACATAATTGAAAGCGCTTTGGCTGTCGCTGGGAGGCGGCTTGCCCGTCGAGGCGCCAAGCGGGCCGGGAGGAAGCATAGCAGGTGAATCTCAAACAGCTATCGGAATTGCTGGGGCTTTCGCAGACGACAGTGAGCCGAGCGCTCAACGGTTATCCCGAGGTCAACGAGGCGACCCGAGAGCGCGTGCTCCAAGCCGTGAAGGAAACCGGGTACCGGCCGAACAAGGCTGCGCAGCGGCTTGCGACCGGCAAGGCAGGTTCGATCGGCCTCGTCATGCCGACGGCGCCCGGCCACCAGTCCGACGTGCATTTCGGCGAATTCCTGGCTGGACTCGGCGAGGAGGCCGTGCGCCACGATTTCCATTTCGTCATCATGCCGTCCGATCCGGACGACGAGGTGGCGGCGCTCCGGCGGCTTGCGATCAGCGGTAATGTCGACGCGCTGTTCATCGCCTATATGCGCGCTCACGACCCGCGGCTCGCCATGCTGAAATCGCTCTCCATGCCCTATGTCGTCCACGGTCGCTCCTTCGGCGCGGAGCAGGATTATCCCTATCTCGACATCGACAATGAAGGGGCCTTCTACGACGCGACGCGGCTCTTGCTGCAGCTCGGCCACACGCGTTTTGCCTTGATGAATGGGCCGATACATCTCGATTTCGCGATCCGCAGAAGGAACGGCGTCATCTCAGCCCTTGCCGAACGCGGCCTCACGCTGGAGGAGGATTGCATGAGCCACGCACTGATGACGGACGAACTGGGCCTGCTGGCGATGGAACGGTTCCTGCAACTGCCGGAACGGCCGACGGCGATCCTCTGCTCCAGCACGGTGATGGCGCTCGGGGCGATCCGCGCGGTGAACCAGGCCGGATTGCGGCTCGGCGAGGACATTTCGCTGATCGCCCATGACGACGTGCTGCCGCTCTTGAAGCCGGAAAACTTCTCGGTGCCGCTGACGACGACACGCTCCTCGCTGCGGGCCGCAGGCGTTCGCATCGCCCAGCGGCTGATCGGCACGGTGAAAGAGGCCGGCCCCTTCCCCGAACAGGAGCTCTGGAAAACCGAGTTGATCGTCAGGGCCTCGACGGGCCCAGCCCCGCAGCAACCATAATCAGAACTGCGGCGGCGTCTGCCCGGCGGTGCGATGGGCGGCGATGACCGTATTGGCCATCAGCATGGCGATGGTCATCGGGCCGACGCCGCCCGGAACCGGCGTGATGGTGCCGGCGACCTCGGAGACCTCGCGGAAGGCGACGTCGCCGACGAGCCGGGTCTTGCCCTCGCCCTTCTCAGGAGCCGGCACGCGATTGATGCCGACGTCGATCACGGTCGCGCCGGGCTTGACCCAATCGGCCTTGACCATTTCCGGCCGGCCGACGGCGGCGACCAGAATATCGGCGTTGCGGCAGACCTCGGCGAGATTCTTGGTTCTCGAATGCGCGATCGTCACCGTCGCATTGGCATTGAGCAGCAGTTGCGCCATCGGCTTGCCGAACAGGTTGGAACGGCCGATGACGACGGCGTTGAGGCCGGAGAGATCCTCGCCATGGGTGCGGCGGACGAAGACCATGGCGCCGGCCGGCGTGCAGGAGACCAGACCGGTCTTCAGGTCGCCGGTGGCAAGCTTGCCGGCGTTGACGACGCTCAGGCCGTCGACATCCTTTTCGGGCAGGATCGACTGGATGATCGGCTCGCTGTCGAGCGGCTTCGGCAAGGGCAATTGCACAAGGATGCCATGGATCGACGGATCGCCGTTGAGGGTGGCGACGAGGGCAGCCAGATCCTCCTGCTTGGTCTCGGCCGGCAGCGTGTGCTGGACCGACTTGAAGCCGCATTCCTTGGCCATGCGGCCCTTGGAGCCGACATAGGCGTGGCTCGCCGGATCGTCGCCGACGATGATGACCGCAAGGCCGGTGGTGATGCCGCTGCTTTTTTCCAGCGCTGCCGTCGCACTCTTGACCGTCTGAATTACCGATGCAGCTACGTTCTTGCCGTCGATTACTGTCGTCACGCGTCTCTCCGCCCTGTTTAGCGTCAATCTATGGATAGTTGACGAGCGTCAAATGCCCGCTAACGCCCTATCCTGTCGGAAAGCGGCAAGGCAATATCAAATTTGCAAGGAAATGGGTGGTTCAGCGCCGCTGTTGCCGCGTTTCCATCACATGAACACGAAGCCGGTCCCGCAGGCCTGAGATTTGGGAGCGCAGCAGTTCGACCTCGTCGACCGCAGCAGAGGCCGGCACGGGCGATGGCGGCGGAGAAGGGACGGACGCGGACGCCGGCACATCCGTTGCCGGAGCCGCGACGGATTTGCGCAAGGACAGCAGGAAAGCCAGTGCGACAGCGACTGCCAGGCCTGTGGCGGCGCCGGCCAGAGCGCGGCCGGTCAGACCACTCTTTGCCGATGTCGCCGATGCCAGCGGCGGCTTCAAAACGGTGATATGGCCGTCGCCTGCCGCCGCCGATACGGATGCCGCATCATCCAGGCGCGAGCGGGCGGCATTCGCCTTTTCGCGCAGTTCGGTCAGCCGCGAGAGATCGACGCCGGTATCCCGGCTCTGGGCGATCAGCATGTTGCGGCGCTCGTTCAGTCCCTTGCGCGCATCGACCGCAGCCTTGGCAGCGGCATTGGCGACCTGAGCGAGCCGGGCAAGCTCCTTGCCCATGTTCTCCTTAAGCCCATCCGTTTCGGCCTGCTGCTGCAACAGGCGGGGATGGCGTGGGCCAAGCTCAGCCGAAAGCTGCGCAAACGTCGTCCTTGCGACCGCATATTTGTCGCGCCAGTCCTGCATCGCCGGCGAGAGCATGCCGGAGGGCAACGAACCATCCAGCACGTCGGCAAGCTTCGCCGCCTTCAGCCGGTCGGCCTGCGCCTTGGCCGCGAGAATGTTCTGGTCTGCCTCTTTCAGATCGGCATCAAGCCGGTCGATCTGACGACGAAGGTCGATCGCTACCTTGACATTGCCATCGCCGCTCTTTGCCGTGAAGGCGGAAAGCTCGGCCTGAGCCTCGTCATAGGCCTTACGCAGGGTGGCGTCGGTCTCAGCGCTCCGACCTTGGCCGCTGCCTGTGGAACCGGTTTCGGCAAGCCGCGCGGCGATGCGCATGGATTTGCCACTGTCGCCGGTCGTCACCCTGACGAGAATCGTGCCGGCGGCCGCATCGGGCACGATCTCAATCGCTTGTTTCAGCGTGGCTTCGGCGCGCGAGGCCGGATCGGCGGCGGCACCGGTTCCCGAGAGGAGATCGAATGCAATGCCGAGCGCATTGGTGCTGGAACCGGCAAATTCAGGATCGCGATCAAGTTTCAACGCAGCGACCGTCGAGGCCACCGTGCGCGCGGACACTAGCCCCTTTGCCGCAGCCTGCGTGAAAGCGGCGCGGCTTGCGGCATCCGTTTTCACAGCAAGCGTCGTTTCGGCGCGGTAGTGGACAGGCGCAGCCGGCATCAGCATCGGCAGACCGGCGCCCAGGATTGTTGCGGCAGCGACCATTACCGCAAAGCCGGTCCTGCCCGCGCGGGGTTGCGGTGCCGCCGGGCGGGGCTCGACCGGTTCCTGATGACTTGCGGCCGGCAGTTCGACCGAAATTGCCGTCTCGCCGGCGGGAACCGCCGGCTCCCCATATCGTGCTGGTTCCGTCGGAAGACGATGGCCGACATCATTGGCAGCCCGGAGACGGTTGCCGAGAATGGTTTCGATGCGGTCGACGAGCGGCGCCTCGGGCGCCGCCTTCACGCGCTGCTCTTCCAGCACACGGCCGATGGCGCGCAGCAGGTCGGCTTCGGGCGGGGCGATATTCGCTCCGTTCGATCGGGACTGCCGGTAGTGATCGTCATGGGCGCGCGGCCTTGCGGCTGCGCGATCGAGAAAACTGCTTCTGGCCCTGCTATCGTACATTTGCACCACATCTCATGCACATGATGGCCAAGTTTACTCATCCGCACGCGATGCAGATGATTAAGCCACTCTAAATATTCATGGCAAAGAAATGGTTAACCGCGACCGGCAAGAATTGCGGTCCGGTTCTCGATAGCGCTGCCTGCGCGTCAAACGCGCGGGCAATTCAGGCTCAGCTCGCCTTCTTGCGATCGGCCGCCGGCTGCACGATGCTGCGGGGCTCTTCGGGATGGCCGAGAATTCTTTCGCGCCGGCGGAAGCGGTAGCGCAGCACATGAAAGAGGAAGACCGGAATGCCGACGATATAGCGCCGCCAGAGGCGCGCGGGCTCCTGTATCAGGCGATAGGCCCATTCAAGACGCATCATCCGCACCGTCTTCGGCGCCCGCGGCACGGCGCCGGAGACGAAGTCGAAGAGAGCGCCCACCGTCAGCACCAGGCGCGCATGGTCGGCGCGGATATTGTCGTGAACCCATTTCTCCTGCAGCGGTGTCCCCATGCCGACGATCAGAATATCGAGTTTCTGGCGCTCGATCTCCTCGATGACATCCGTGGAGTCGACCTTGTCGAAAAAACCGTCGGAAATAACGACAAATTCATGCCAGGGCGTGTGCTTGTGGAAATTTTCTGCCGCCGCCTCGACGACCGAGCGCTTGCCGCCGATAAGACCGATGCGGCGCGGGGCCTCCATGAAGGTGAGGAAGGCCGGGACGAAATCAGTGCCGTTCAAATTGGCGGGAAATGGCGCGCCATGGGCGATCTGCGAAGCGATGTTGAGGCCGATACCATCAGGCAGCACCAGATTGTGCGACATGATCCGGTAATATTCATCGTCCCGCAGGGCCGTCAGCATGTTATGGGCGTTGACGAAGCAAACCACGGTCTGACCGACGGGGATGGAGGCGAGCTCGTTGATGAAAACGAGGGCATCGTCCCAGTCGAGATCGCAGACCGGCAGATCGAAGATCGTCCGCCGCGACGCAAGCACCGCGAAGTTTGCAATCAAATTCATTCCTACCTCCTGCCGAGGGTGCTTCATGCGCCCGACATCCCGGAAAACAAGCCCATATTCCGCACCCCGGAGGTCTCGAAAGGACCGGTCGCGTCACGCATGGAAAGGCGTCGCCCCGATAGCGGAAACGGCGCATGCCAAGCTGTGCCACCTGATATAACAGGACGGTTTCAAACAACCCTTAGGAAAATTCCTTGGATTTTGATGCTCGTATAAGTAGTTTATTAACCAAAGACGGCCCAACGACAAACGGCGCCCGAAGGCGCCGTTTGTGCATTGATGGTCGGTTGTTCAATGGGCGAGCGGGGCCGATGCTTCCTCAGCTGGCGCGCCCTCGATGATCTTCACCGGTGCGCCGAGCTTCTTCGGCTGACCGGCCGAATTTTCCTTGACCTCTTCCTTGGAGAGATAATCAAGCTGCTCCAGCATCACGTCGGCGACATACTCGCCGCCGAGGCGCTCGTTCATGCCCTTCCTGATCTCCTCGCGAAAGGCTTTCGGGTCGAAGGATTTGATGTGGGCAAGATCGACCATCTTGTTGCCGACGAGCAGGCTGAAAAGCTCGTCGGTCGTCATCTCGGTCAGCGGCAAGGTCACGCCCTTCAGCATGTCCTTGTTCATCATGAAGGAAATGCGGCCGAGAAAATAACCGGTGATCGCGCCGTCACCGATGACCGGCACAGTGATCGTTTCACCCTTCACCAGTTCGAGCGCGCTCTGCTTGGAATCCGTTGCCGCGGGTGCCGGCGCCGTCGCCAGGTACACCGAAAAATAGACCGAGGCCAAGGTGATGGCGCAGACCCAGATACCGGTGAGGACGAGCTTGACCATCAGTTTCCACGCGTGGCGAATTGTTCCTGGGAATAGGTGCCGTCGGCGTCGGCGTCCTGAACCGCATTCTTCAGGAGGTCGGCCACTGCACGAACTGCTTCGAGATGCGCCTCGACACGCCGGGCGTTAAGAACCAGCTTCTTTTTCAGGCCGTGCAGCTGATCGAGATGGGCAGCGGCAAGCTCGGCCGGATCGGTGTCGCGGAAAAGCATCGACAGCTCGTAGAGGCAACGGCTCTTGTGGGCGTTGGAGACCTTGAGGTCGAACTGCGGATCGTTGCCGATCCGGGTGTTCTCATTGTCGATGATCATCTCGAGGCGTCCGAGAACGGATTTGATCCTGTATTCGTTCGAAACTATTTCCATTGTATCCTCGATTATGCGTCGCTTGCTGTCTTGGAGTCGGCGGTTGGCGTGCCGAAGGTCCTGCGCTGGAAGTCATCGATCATGCTGAGCGCGGTGTTGCGGTCGCGATCATCGGTCGCGGCATTGACGATCTTGCCCTCCTGACGGCGCAGCTGCTCGCTGTACATCTGCTTGGCGATGCCGATACCGTCGCCCTTCGCCATGGTGTTGCCGAGCTGCTCGGCCATCATGCCCTTCCAGATATCGCCGGTCGCGCCCTTGCCGTAGACGTCTTCGCTCTCGCTCGGCAGCATCGACTTGACGAAGTTCTGCAGCACCATGGCCTCGAACTTCCGGTAGCTTTCCGGAACCTCCTCAGTCTTGGTGCGGTTCTGAATATTGGAGAGGCCGCTCTTCTGGCCGACATGATCGAGAACGTCGACCGCATTGGAGAAGCCCTTGCCGTTCTCGGCGAGGCTCGTCGCGGCAAAGGCCGCGCGATTTGCCTTCAATTTTTCCTGGGCTGCCTGAACCTCCATGGGGTCGGCAGCTTTGACCACGTCCAGGACCAGATCACTGGGGGGCGAAATAGCCACGTTACAATCCTCTGAATTAAGATCGCAACGATTATGGTTTTTGAAGCTTGCTGGAGGCTGGCGTTGCGAATTGCTGGTCGATCACATCGTAAACGGCATTGTCGTCGGCCTCCCGACGCTCGGCGTCCAAGGCCTCTTTCAAGCCCTCTTCCAGCCGATCGGCCTTGGCGCGCTCCCGCGACAGCCGCATCTCGTGGATCTGCTGCATGCCGGTCAGCTGCTGATCCTTGATGGTGAGTCTGCCGAATCGATCGGCATAATTCTGTGAAAAAGCGTGGTGGACGGGATCCATCGAGCCGAGCGCGACGATGACGTCGTCCATCGCCGCATTGACCTCGATGCGTTGACGGCTGGTTTCCGCCAGATCGTTTTCCGCCATCCTTTCGATATGCCGTTGCACCGACAGGAGACGCTTGAGCTTCTGGGAACGGCTCTTCTCGATCATGACAGCCTCATCGCCCGATATAGATCGAACCGAAGGCTTGGCCGAACTGGCTGATCAGCGCCGCAATCGAGATGTAAAGCAGGAAGAGCCCGCCCATCAGGAGATAGGGCGTGGAAATGAAATAGACCGGGATCTGCGGCGCCAGCTTGTTGATGAAGCCGATCGAGACGTTGAAGATCATGCCGTAGATCAGAAAGGGGCTCGACAGCCGCAGCATGATGTAGGTCGTCTGCTCGAGCGTGTCGGTGAAGGAGATCAGCGTCGCGCGCATCTGCATCAGGCCGCCGAAAGGCATGGTCGTGTAGGAATCGATCAGGGCGCGGAAGACGATGTGATGGAAATCCATGATGAAGAGAATCATGATGCCGGCAAAGGTGATGAAGGCGGAAAGGCTGGTCTCGGGCGTATCTTCGATGACATCGGCCGAACCCGGCTGGGTATAGCCGACCATCATGGCGAGGATCGTCGCGGCGAATTGCATGCCGAGCGTATAGAGTCTGGCCAGCATGCCGTACATCACGCCGATCAGTGATTCGCTGAAGATTAGGCCGATATAGGTCGCGGACCCCGTGTGGACGGCGGGATAGACGGTGTCCCAAAGCAGCGGCATGACGGCGATCGACAGCGCGAGGGCAATGAAGACGCGCAGCTGCTCGGGCACGCGCGCCGAGGAAAAACCCGGAAGGACCAGCACACAACCGCCGATCCGGCAGAAAACCAGAAACAGCGCGAGAACCGTCCCTTGCGGGTCTGTTATCATGAAATCGAGCCCAAAATTTTTATTTCGATGCCCTTGGCCAATTCGACATGCGACAGGACAGGGAGCGTGGCGAACAGCCTTTCGATTATCATGCGCACATAGGAGCGTGTTTCCGGCGACGTGACAAGGGCGAACGGCAGGCCGCGATCCATGAACTCACGGATAACTTTGCTGGCCTGCTCGCTGAATTCCTCCAGGCTGCGCGGATCGATGTCGAATTCGATCACCTCGCCCTTGGCATCGCGCTTCAGCGCCTGGTGGAAGGCGAGATCCCATTTGCTGCCGAGGCGCAACACACGCAATACGCCATTATCGGCGAGATCGCCGCAGAGCTGTTGGGCCATGCGGATGCGGACATGCTCGACGATCTGCTCGGTCTTCCTGACATGCGGGGCAAGCTCGGCCACCGCTTCGAGAATGAGATGCAGGTTGCGGATCGACACCCGCTCGGCAAGCAGGAGCTTGAGCACCGCCTGCAGGCCGGAATAGGACATGTGCGACGAGCAGATCTCATCGGCGAGCTTCTTGTATTCCGGGTCGAGTCGATCGATCAGCACCTTGACGTCCTTGTAGGACAGAAGCTGCGGCAGGTTGTTGCGGATGACCTCGCTCATGTGCGTGAGCACGACGGAGACGTTGTCGATCGGCTGGAAGCCTTCGCGTTTCAGATCGTCGGCGAAGTTTTCGAGGATCGAGACGGCCGGCATGCCGAAAGCGGGTTCGCGGATTTCGTCGCCGGGAATACTGGGCTTGCGACCGGCGCCGGTGACGACGAGGACTTCGCCGACGCGCAGCAGATTGGAGGCGACCGTCGTGCCGTGGATGCGGATCTGATAAGACTTCTCGGCGATGGCGATGTCGTCCGTGACCTTGATTTCCGGCACCACGAAACCGTATTGAGTGGCGAACTTCTTGCGCATCTTGCCGACGCGGAACGCCAGCTCCTGGTGAGCGCCGAGCAGGCGGGTCGACACCATCTTGCCGAGTGCGAGTTCGATCTCCGAGGTGCGTAGCACCGACTTGACCGAATCCTTCTCCAGCTCCTTGCTCTGGACGACCTTCTTTTCCTCCTGTTCGCGGCGAAGCTTATTTTCAGCCTCGACCTGCCGCGGAATGAACCAGGCGCCGAAGGCGAGAAGACCGCCGAGGACGGTGAAGGGAATGGTCGGCAGGCCCGGCATCAGGCCGAGAACGAACATCAGCACGGCCGAGACGGAGAGCGCGCGGGGATAGCCGCTCAGCTGGTTGACCACCGCCTGGTCGGTGGAGCCGGTCGTGCCGCCGCGCGACACGAGAAGGCCGGCCGCGAGCGAAACGATGAGGGCCGGCATCTGCGAGACGAGGCCGTCGCCGACGGAGAGCTTGACGAAGACGTCGGCCGCTTCGCCGATCGGCATGGCGTGGCGGAAATAGCCGATGATGATGCCGCCGAAGACGTTAATCGCGGTGATGATGAGGCCGGCGACGGCATCGCCGCGCACGAATTTCGACGCGCCGTCCATCGCCCCGAAGAAGGAGCTCTCCTCCTCGAGCTCCTTGCGCCGGCGCTGGGCTTCCTTTTCGTCGATAATGCCGGCCGAGAGATCGGCATCGATCGACATCTGCTTGCCCGGGATGGCGTCGAGGGTGAAACGCGCGCCGACTTCGGCGATACGCGTGGCACCCTTGGTGATGACGATGAAGTTGATGGTGATGAGGATCAGGAAGACGATCAGACCGATGACGAAGTCGCCGGACATGACGAGACTGGCGAAACCGGCAATGACGCCGCCGGCCGCATCGTGGCCTTCATTGCCGTGGGACAGGATGACGCGGGTCGTCGCGATGTTGAGCGCCAACCGTGTCATCGTCGCGATCAGCAGAATGGTCGGAAAAGACGAGAAATCGAGCGGCTTCTGGATCCACAGCGCGACCATCAGGATCAGCACCGAGAAAGCGATCGAGAAAGCCAGGCCCATATCGATCAGGAACGGCGGGATCGGCAGGAAGAGAATGCAGATGATGCCGATGATGCCGAGGGCAAAACCGATATCGCGCAGGCTCGGGGCGACTTTGGGAAGGGGGAGTGCAGGTGGTTGCGCCATGACGATTCCGTCTCTTCATGAGAGGAGGCGGACATGGGTCCGCCCAATTCGGATCGAGAATTAAATGGCGAAGCTTGCGCGAAGGTGGCTCAAAGCGGTTCAGCTATTCATGAGGCGTCGAACCGCTGCGCAGTTTTGCGGGAATTGCTTAGAAGCCGGTCTGGATGCGCGAAAAGACGAGATTGGTGAAAATGGAGATTTGCGAGCCGACGAAAGGGGCGGTGATTCCGACCACGACCAGCACGGCGACAATCTTCGGCACGAAGGTCAGTGTCGCTTCCTGCACCTGGGTCAGCGCCTGAATCAAGGCAATGACGAGACCCACCACCATCGCGGCGAGAACCGCCGGACCGGAGGCAATCAGGACCGTCCAGATTGCGGCCTGGAACAGGTCCAATGCATCAGCTTCATTCATCTGAAGGCAACCTCATATCGCCTCGAAGCAGCCCCGCTATAACAGGGCTGCGATTGATCGGCATTAGCGCGCTCCTGGCGCCCCTTGCGTCAGGAGCCGCTGCTCGGCGCCTCGTCGGCAACAGTGATTCCCGCCTGCACGAGTATCTTATCGCCATCCGCGGTCGTCGCAATGATGCCGTCGGAATAAACTTTGACGGAATCAATGACGCCTTTGACGGTGCCGTCGGCGCTTTCCATATATTTGCCGACATAGCTGCTGGCCTGCGTCAGGCTCGAGCTTGCCAGAAGCGTATCCAGCTTGGTGTTGGTCTGGATCGTCTGCTCGACCTGCGAGAAGGTCGCAAGCTGAGCGACCTGCTCACTTGCATCCATCGGATCGGTCGGATCCTGGTTCTTCATCTGCGCGATGAGCAGCTGAAGGAAGTTGTCGTAGTTCAGCGTCGCCTTCTGGGTCGAGCTTGACGTGCCGGTCGAGGTCGAGCTCGTCACTTTTGACGTTGCATCTACCGCCATGGTGCGATCTCCCTGCGGATCTGCTCGACCATCGTCGGCGGCAGTTCGTGGTTGTTGAGAATATTGTCTTCGATGGCGTAGAGACCGCGGATCGCCTTCAGCGCGTCGAAGGCGCGGCCGGTCGACACAAGTGCGTCGATGCGCTTCAGTTCGGCGAGGATTTCTTCATTCTTGAAGCAGGTGAGCAGCATGGTGATCGACTTGCGGAACATCGCCGTCGAGTGCTCCTTGCCCTCGGGGTTGATGAGGATCATCTGCGCGATGAAGTAGAGCTGGCGCAGGGGCGTCGTCGCACCTTCCGGCTGGAGGACGTGATTTTCGAGAAGGAACGTCACATCATTCAGGAATTCCAGCGCGACCTTGCGGTCGACACGCAGGACGGCGCCGTTGATGAAGATTCTTTCCCCGGCTTTCAGAGAAATGCGTAGTGTACTTTTCATTTAAGTCCATCCCTGATGATGGTGGTAACGTCGATGATGCCCTGGTAGTTGTTAGACAGACGTTTTCTGATCCTGTCGCATTCCTTCAATATCCAGATCGCAATCGAGATGAGGTTGGCCCTGAGCTGGACATCCAGCTGGTTTTCCGGATGTTTCAGATCCTCGATAAAGCTGATCCACACCCGGCGCGTATAAAACAGGGCTTCGATGGCTTCCCGGCCGTATTTTTCCTTGTCGCGCGCCAACGACAGCAGCTCTATGGACCGGTCAAGAACCTGCCATTCCCGCTCTTTCGCGTCGGCCACCGAGTCCTGCATGACTTCGGCATATGAGAACTGATACATTCATGCATCCTTCTTTATTGCGCGCCTTTGCTCATCAAAGGTAGTTCACGAGACTCAACTGCTGGATCTTCGAGACGATCGTGTAAGCGGTTTCAAGCTGCGTTTCCAAAGTCTTGACGAGAGTGGAGGCTTCGTACGGATCGACGCCCTGAAGATCGACCAGCTTGTTCTTGATAATGTTCGACTGAGCGTCGAGAGCGTCGTTGGACTTCTTGACGCGCTCCTGGGAGAGGCCGAGCTGGCTTGCCTGCGTCACGAGACCGCTCGTGGCCTTGGCCGTGTAGCTGATGGCCTGCTTGGACACCGTCGTCATTGCATCGGTGCTGAGGTTCTGGCCGAGCAGCGCGGTGGTCATGACCGAAGCAAGCGCCAAATAGCGCATGCCTTCGGAATTGGCATTGGTCGAAGATTCGATCACTTCCGAGTTGCTGATGCGGCTCGTCATGTTCTGGCTCGACGCCTGCGACCAGCCGGTCCCCGCAGCCGTCCAGTTCGCTTCGCTGAACATCGGTTCGACCGTCGACGTGATGAAGGTCTCCATTTCAGCGCCGGTGAGGTCGCTGACCGCTTTCGGCGGGATAAGGCCGGCTGCATAAGTGTTCAAAGCGGTAACGATTGCCGTACTGGTTGCGGTCGTCTTGTCGGTCAGCGGCTGCACGTCGGTGTTGATGCCGGAGAACAGATATTCCCCGTTCACCATGGTGTTGGCCGTATCCATCATGGTCGAAAGTGCGCTGGTGGCCGACTGAATGGCGACGGTTATGCTGCCCGGATCGTGGCTGCCCTGCAGCGCCGTCAGCTTCGAAACGAGGCCATCGCCAACGTCCTTCATCTTGGAAAGACCGAGCTGCGAGGATTCCATGCGTGCGCTGACGAGCGAATTGCTTGCTTTGATCGAGTCTATTCTGTCGGTCTCGCGGGTGAAATCCACGCTCCTGGCCGCATTACCGCCGAGCGAGATGCCGATGTCTGCATAGACTCCCGTCGTTGCTTCCATCGTCGCCTTCGTCATCTGGTTCTGCGCCTGACGGATCGTCAACCGCATCGCATTCTGAATGGCCGAACTTGAAATAAATGAGCTCTTCATGGCTTAACTCGCGATATCCAGCAATGACTTCAACATTTCGTCTACGGCGTTCAGAATCTTGGTCGCCGCTTTGTAGGACTGCTCGATGTCGAGGAGCAGCGTCAGCTCCTCGTCGAGGTTGACGCCGGTCTCATTGGAATAGGCTTCGTCGGAGCGCGACAGTGCCGCCGAAGTGTTTTCGGCCGCCGTCGTTGCGTTGCTGCGGTACTGCTCGAGCCAGCCGAGTGAATTCGTGGCATATTCCATGATGCTCACGTTGGAATCGATGCCCGTCGTGGCGTCGAAGCCGACCGGCGCTCCAGCTGCCGGGTCGAAATCCATGTCGGATGTCATCGCCGTATAAAGGCGGTCGAGCTCAGCCGTATAACCGCTGACGCCTGACGTATTCAGGACGACGCCGGCGGCGTTGACGCCACCATCGCGCAGACGCATCGGATCGCCGCCCTGTGAGGTGATTACGCGGGTGCTGACCGTGATGGTCGACGCCATGCCGGCGACCGCGGTGGCGCCAGTATCTACCGTGCCGCCGCTCCAGGTGAAGAGGCCAGGCACATAGGCCGGGGGGCCTGCCGTGTTCTGCTCCTTGAAGAGCGAGACGAGGCCACGGGCGATTTCGTCGAGCTGCTTCTGGAAGTTGGGGGCGATCTCGTCGCGAATCTGCAGGAGCGACTGGAGGCTTCCCTGCCCCGTCGTCGTCGAACCCTTGCCGAGCGGCAGCGCCACGCCGTCGATATAGACAGAATTGCCGACCGTGGTGGCGGTATAGATATCCTGGGACTTGAACGTCACCTTGCGCGGGATCGTCTCGAAGAGGATCGTTCCGTCCGGCGTGCTCAACACCATGTCGTTGTTGTCGCGCGTCGTCGCGCTGACGCCGACGATTTGCGAAATCTGCTTCAGAACTTTCTCGCGTTCATCGAGAGCGCCGGATGCATCCGTACCGGAGGCGGTGGCGGTCTTGACCGCATTGTTAGCCTTCTCGAACTGGCTGAGGAGCGTATTCAGCGTATCGACGGCGGTGGTGATTTCCTTGTCGGCGTTGGCGCGAACGTCCTGAACGGACTGCGAGGCATTGTTCAGCGAGTTGGCGACGTCCTGGGCGGCGGTGACGGCGCCCTGCGCGGCGACTGTACTGCCGGGCGTGGTGCGGAACGCCTGGAGCTTCTGCTGGAAAACACCGAGATAAGTGGACGGCGACGTTTCGTAGTCGTTGCCTCCCATGATCGATTTGAGGTCTTCGAGACCGCCCAGCAGGGTCTGCTGGGCACTATCCTGAGAGGAGGTCTTCAGATACTGACGCAGTAGGGCATCTTCCTGTGCCCGGTTGATCTTGACCACCTGCGCGCCGTTGAGTGACGTGGTGAGCATCGCCTGTCGGCGCACGTAATCCTTGTTGCCCGCATTCGAGATATTGTTCGATACGACACTGCTCTGCGTGCCGGTATTGTTGAATATGTTCTGCGCGGTATTCAGTGCGGACGTGAGCGACATGGCTTAGCCGTTACCTTACTTATCTCTTGAGGTTGACGAGGACGTCCATGATGTCGGACCCCGTCTGAAACACTTTCGAATTGGCGGTGTAGCTGCGCTGCGCTTCGATCATCTCGGTCAGTTCGCCGGCGAGATCGACGTTCGAACCCTCGAGAGCACCTGATTTGATCGTGCCGAGCCCGTTGGTCTGCGGGAAGCCGGTGACGGTGACGCCCGATTGTCCGTTGGCGCTGTAGACGTTGCCGCTCATCAGCGTCAGCTTGTCGGGGCTTGCAACGTTGGCGAGCGGAATGCGGTAAAGTGGCTTGGTGCTGCCGTCTTCATACTTGGCGTAGACGATGCCGTCGCCGTCGATGGTGACGTCCTTGACCGGGGTCGCCGCCTGACCGTTCGGCGTACCGGTGCCGGAAAAGGCGGCGCCGAGTTGAGTAAAGCCGGAGAGATCCATTGCTATCGTCTGGCCGGTGGTCGTATCGTTGATGCTGAGGGTGCCGCCAGTGAGCATCTTGCCGTCACGGTCAAAGGTTAGCGATCCCGATCCGACAGCGCCACCGGCGCTGTACGGGAATGAAGTTGTGCCACCCGTCGCCGCGTTGGCGTTGCGAAAGACTGCAACCTCCCAGGTTGCAGCGGTACCGGTTGCCGGCGGCGGCGTAACCACCGAGGTCTTCGTGAAGTAGAAGTCGTACATCACCTTGTTGCCGAGACGGTCATAGGCGACCATCGAGACCTTTTTGGTGTCGGCGGTGGTGGTCGCGAGGTTTGCGCTTGGAAGGGTCGCCGGGGCAACCGGCGCGACGTTGGCGTTGGAATCAAGGTTCCCCTTGAAGACACCTGATGTCGACGCGATTGCGGTCAGACCATCCTGATTGACGTTGACGGGGACGAGGCCGTCGAAGCCGTTGACGACGACGGCAGGAGCGCCGGAGTCGTAGGAATAGCCCATCAACTGGAAGCCGGCGGCATTGACGAGATTGCCTTCGTCGTCCTTCTGGAAGTCGCCGGCGCGGGTCAGAACCGGTGTGCCGTCAGGCCCTTGGACAATGAAGAAGCCGTCGCCCGAAATCGCAAGATCGGTGGAGGAGGTCGTGTAAGAAATATCGCCTTGGTCGGAGACCGCCTGGCGCACGGAGGTCTGAACGCCGCCGGAGTTGTAATTGCCGCCCGAGGAGGGGAGAACCAGCGAGGAGAAGCTCGTCGACACGGCCTTGTAACCGGTGGTGTTCACGTTGGCAATGTTGTCGGAGACGGTGCTGAGGCGGTTTGCCTGCGCGTTCATGCCCGACACTGCCGTCTTCATGCTGCCGAAAATGCTCATCTGAAAACCTCGTTTTACCTGTTAAACTCGAGAGTATTTGTCGGGCCTTGCGTGAAGCTGTCTGTGATGGCGAGCAGCGAGGCTAATCTCGAGGTTCAGCCGGACGCCGCTGTCCGGCCGGAAAAATCAGGCCCAGTCGATGCAGTAGCCAAGGAAGCGCTTGGAATCGACCGGATCGACACCGAGCTTCTTGCGCAGCTTCTTGCGCAGCTTCGAGATGTGGCTTTCGACGACGTTCTCCTCGACCTCCTCATCGAAGATGCCGTAGATGGCGTTGAAGATCTGGGTCTTGGTGACCCGGCGACCGCGATTGGCGATCAAATATTCGAGGATGCGGCGCTCGCGCCGGGGAAGCGCGAAGACTTCGCCGTTGATCTCGGGGTCACGACCATCCGAGAAGACACGGATGCCGCCGATATCGGTGTAGTTGGCGATCGCCTTCAGCCGGCGCCGGATCGCGGCCGCCCTGGCGAGGATTTCGCGGGGATGGACGGGCTTGCGTACCACGTCGTCGACGCCGCAATCGAAAAGCGCAAGGGTGTTTTCGAGCGAGGGCTGGTCGCTGACCGCGATCACCGGCGCCATCGAGCGGTCCCGGATCGCCCGGGGCAGCTCGAAGCTGCGTTGGCCCTGACCGATCAAAAAGGCCTCGACCGCCGCAATATCCGAATCGGCAGCGGTCTGTACCCACTCGCCGAATTCCGATGGATCAAAGCCGGTGGAGGGAATGCCCTCCCGGCCAAACAGGGATGTGTATCCGTCTTTCACGAGCTCACGCTCATCAACCACTACGATCATTCGTCCGCCTCCGAATCAGTGTGGCACTTCGATGATCTATGGGTACGAATCGCACGAATCGGCGACAACTCGTTAAAGTGAATGGCGGAAATTAATAATTGATTAAGACCCGCGTTGCGATTTGATCTACATCTAGTGGCCTGGCTCGGATATCCACACAAAAGTTTCGTGGAAAAGTTAACGAGCAGTTAAATGTGACTTGCACGTCGATTTGACGCCGGATTCCCGCCACATTATGCCACAGTTCCGTCACAATTTGGCACTTCTATTTTTGGTTGAATTAATTTTGGCAGAAGTTACTCGCATTGGGAGTCCATTTGCCATAGCCCGTGGCCACCAAATTGGCGATGACGCGACAGACATATTGCTTCTGCGCCGGGTTGTTATTTGGCCCTGCATGGTATCTGGCTACCGCCATTGTCCACGTCTCATGACGGTCATGCAGGTTGCGGAGAAACTTCGCCGCATATTCGACGTTGCGATGCGGATCGAACATATCTTCGGCGGAGGCGAAATTCTCGCCATGATAATAGTGATTGATCTGCATGCATCCGATGTCGATTAGCTTCGCCCCGCTTCTTCGGGCGACATCGAACTGCCTCATCGCATCCTCTTCCGAAGGCGGAAAAATCGCCCTGCCCTCGACGTTCATGGCATAGGGATAAAGTGAGCCCTTGCGACCGGTCTCCGTCAGCCCAACCGAATAGAGGATGCCTTCCGGGATGCCATATTTGACCGCAGCCGACTGGATTTCGCGTTCGCAGGCACCGGTGGAAGCGGCTGCCTCAGAGGTAAACGCCGCCAGCGCTGCTGCTGCGAGCACCGCCAGCAAAGACGTCTTCGATACCGGTCTCGCCTGCGCCATTGAAGCCTCCATCCGTCCGCTGCGCCACCTGATTGTGGCGCTCGCGCGCCTCGCTGCCCTGCCCTTGCTGCGGCAGCGACTGCTGCTGGGAGGCCTGCCCCTGGCCGTCGGCCTGGTTGCCAACGTCGGCCCGCTCGACGGGGGCCAGGCTGATGGTAACGTTTTCGACCGCATAGCCCTGGCTGCGCAGAGATTCGAGAATCTTGCCGTGATCTTCCTTCAGCTGCCGGTAGGCTGTGCCGGTTTCGACCTTGAGGTCGACGTTCAGGGCGTCGCCAGCCAGGCGCATGGTCGCCGTCACCAGGCCAAGATCGATCGGGTTCATCTGGATCTTCAGCGTATTGACCACCTTGCCGGTGCTCGTCCATTCCGCCGCGTTGGAGAGCGCCGAACTCGGCTGCATGGCGCGCGCCCATTCGGAGTCACCAGCGAGAGCCGCGGTGACCGCGGCGGAATTGGTGTTCTGCGCCAAGCCGATATAGCGGCGCGATTCGAGGACCGAGACGTTTTCGACATCGGTCTTCTTCGCACCGTCCTTCGGCCCGGCCTGTTCCGCGCCGCGGTGAACGTCCATCGACACGCCGCGGCCATCGGCGCGACTGATCCGGAACGTCCGGCCGTCGGCGGCTTCGGTGTTCTCGGCGCCGGGAACCCTGATATCATCAGCCTTGACGCTTTCGACATTGCCGCTGACGACCGCCAGGGCGTCGGATGCGTGCCCGCTCGTTTTGGCGTCGACACCAACGGTCGTCTTCTCGGCAGATCCGGCCTCGCCGGTCTTGGTGAGGGCTTGATGGACGGCTGCCACGGCTGGCGAAGCCGTGCCATTGGCGGCCTCCTGCTTCAGCAGCCCGAGCACATCGGAAATGCCGCCGTCATCGGCCTCACTGTCCGTATCCGCATCTGTTTTCGGGATCTCCGCCTTGACGCGCTTGACGCCCTTGGCCGCCTGCGCGGCCTCGTCGGCGGATTGATCCTCGGCATCGAGCTTGCCGACGCCGGCCGGCGGTTTGAGCCCATCCTTTGCAGGTCTTGCCGCGGCCTTTTCGACATTGGCGATCGTCTCCGGCTGCACCTCGGCCTGTGCCTTGAGCGCGGCGCCGCCGAGATCGATCAGCGGTTTGGCGCCGCTGCGGCTGCGGATCGTTCGTGTCACTTTCCCTGGATCGCCATCGGCGACACTTTGATCCGGCTGCGCATCGTCGGGCGCGTCGTCGAAGGCGCTGCCGCCTGTCTTGGCAAGCACATCGGAGAAGCCGCCCTGCTGACCGGTGGCATCGCCCTTTCCAGCCTTGGCGGATTTCGCGGCCGCAGCCGCCTCCGCACCAGAGGCTCCGCCCGAGACGCTCAAATCCATCATTGTTCGTTGCCTTCCTGCGCCAGCAGACCATCGATCTCGTCGAGCTTGGACCGGCTGGTCGTCACAAATGCGTTGAATGAGGAGTCGGTATCCTGGCTCTGGCCAGTCGATGCCACACCTCCCGGAACAGGCTCGGGAGGCGCGCTTGGCGTCCCCGGTTGCGTGGCTATCGCAGCAGCCTTTTCAGAAGTGATTTCTTGATGAGAAGTGTTAGGATTGGATGCTTGCGTCAAGCTTGCCGGATCCGGCGCACGCAGGATCTGCTCGGCAACGGACCGCGCCGCCGCCTGCAGCGCCTGATCCCGCGGCGAAAGCGTTTCACCATCGATGTCGCTGACGTTCTTCGCCGCCTGGTCGATATCGTCCGTCGGAAGGCCGGCCATACCGCCATAAAAATCTGCCAGCGGGCCGAAGGCATTGTCGGTACCCGCGCCAAGCAGCTGCACATGTTCGACCGCCATGCGCGCCAGCTCAGGCTTGCCCGCTATCGCTGCAGCGCGGGCGATGCGCAGATAGACCTCGCGCTGGCGCGGGGCATCCATGAAGGAGAGGATATCGACGACATCATGCGGTTTCACATCGTGATCATGGGCGACGACGAGCTTGACGAAAAGATCGGCGAACTGGCTAGCATAGGGCGAATGCAGGAAGCGTCTGGCATAACGCTGCGAATAGGCGAGCCCCTTGTCGAGCATTCCCTTGTCGACGCAGATGGCGAGGGAACGGCGCAAGGCCGCCTCCTCGACAATCGTGCCCGGCGCGGCCAGACGTGCCTGGTCGTAGAGGCCAAGCGCATCTGTCGGTTTGCTGGCGATCATCACGTTGCCGCCGATCAGCGCCAGGTATGGACCGATCTTCTTGTCGCGATATTCCTTAGCGGTTTCCTCCAGCGTCTTGGCGACGAGCAGCCCCTTGCCCGTCAGATATTTGCGCAGCACATCGGTGACGCGGTTGTCGAAATAGCCGTTGACGTCATGGGCGATCAGATATTCGAGCGTCTGGGGATTGCCGCCGCTCATCGTATAGATCAGCGCCGCATCGACATTGCGGTCGTCATCGAAAATCTTTGTATCGGCCGTTCGCAGCCGTTCGTCGATGGTTCCCAACATGAAGCGCTGCATTTCGCCGGCCGAATGATCGCCGGCGACGACGGAATCCTGTACGAACTGCAGCGACCGCAGCATCTTGTACGGCGCAAGATCGTCCGGATCCTGCGCTTTGCCTGCGGCAGGCGAAAGCATCGCCAGGCCGAGGGCCATAAATCCGACGTAGCGATGCTGCCGACGCGCCATCCGACTATCCCTATTCCGCCTGCACCAGGATCTCGATCCGACGGTTGGCCGCATTGAACGGGTCGGCGGGAAGCTTCAGCCGACGGTCGGCGAAACCGGAGACCTGGGAGACGCGCGTCTCGTCCAGCCCGCCGCGCACGAGCATGTAATAGGCGCTCTGGGCGCGATCCATCGAAAGCCGCCAGTTCTCGTTCTGCCCGCTCTTGTATTGGCGCCCGTCCGTGTGGCCGCGGACGGCGACTGCGCCCCCCCTCTCCTTCAGGATCGTCCCGATCTTTTCCATGGCGAGCACCATCTCCTGGCGCGGAACGGCCGAACCGATATTGAACATCGAATCGTCGTTCTGGTCGGAGATGCTGACCAGCAGGCCGCCTTCGGCTGCCGTCACTGTCAGGCCTTCGGCGAGCTTGCCGGCAACACCGCCGATCTGTTGCGCGATCTCCGCCTGAAGCTGTTCGGCTTCCTTCTTCTGCTGCTCGGTCCCAGCCGCGCTCTTGTCGGCTTCCTTCTGATGCTCGACGTCCTTCCGAGCTTCCGCCTTCTTCTCCTCAGGCGCCCTGCCATCCGTCGCCTTGCCGTCCCTGGTCTCGGCGGGGCCGGTCGTTTCCTTGGTCTGCTTGGCTTCCTTGGCGGGCGCTTCCTTAGCGGGCTTCTGATCGCTCGCCAAAGGCACCGGCTTCATATCCTCTGCCTTGGCGATCTCCGTCGTCTCGCTCTCGGCCGCCTGCTCCTCGCTCTTGCCGGGCGGCAGGGGTTTTCCGGCCGTTGTCACCTCCACCTGCTTCGTCCAGAAATCCGGATCGAAGGGATCGCGATAGGCTTGACCGCCATCGGCGCCGGTGGCAGGGCCGGAATCGGCCGCGCCGCCATCGCCCTTGGCGCTGACATTGGCCTGCTGGCCGACCTCCTGGGCGATCTCGGCGAGTACCGAATAAGGATTCTCGAAGAAATCGGCCTCGGAATAATTGGTCTGGTCGCCTGAGGTCGATGTCTGGTCGTCACCATCGGCGGCGGACTTGCCCTCGGTCGGATTATCTTCCTTCTGTTTCGACTTTTCCTTCTTCTCCTCGCCCTCGGCATGGTCGACAGGCTTCTTCAGGCCTTTCTCGGTCGGCTTTTCGTCGGCAAGCTTGATCGGATTGAAATAGGTCGCGACCGCGGCCTTGGTCTCCTCGTTGGCGGCGTTGACCAGCCACATGACCAGGAAGAATGCCATCATCGCCGTCATGAAGTCGGCATATGCAATTTTCCACGCACCGCCGTGGGCACCATCGTGATCACCGCCGCCATGCCGCTTGACGATAATGATCTCATTTCTGCCGTGGTGATGGTTTTCGCCGTCGCTCATTCGAGAACTTTCTTCAAGCTGGCCGCCCAGGCGGACATTCGGGTGACGATGACGGATTCACCGATTTCGACGGCTAGATCGACATCGTCTGCCTCGATGTGCCGAACCGCGGCAGCATGTTCGCCGAGCTCGGCCTTCAATATGTCGAAGAGGCTGGTCGGACCCCTGACGACGATCGGTCCGGCCGCGCCTTCGAGAATCGCTTCACGCAGCAAAGCCGCGAGACTTTCGGCAGCCTTCGCCGCAAGCGCGTCCGTCACGACGGGCGCAATGGCCTTGGCTGCGCCAGCGCTGACCAGCTGAGCGACTTCTTCGGCGATATCGCGGACGCGGGATGCAATGACCGCCGCCGCCTCCACTTCATAGCGAATCTTCAGTTCCTCGAGCGCGCGCGCATGGGCCTCGGCCAGAGCGCGCGCCTCGCTTTCGTATTTCTCGGCCAAATCAGCGGTCGCCGCGGCATGGCCTTGCGCATAGGCGTCACGCCGCTCCGCCTCGAGGTCGACCGGCGGTTCGCTCGGCGGCTCCGGAAAAACATCTCCGGCCAAATCGTCGATATCGATGATCGGCCCTGACGGCTTCGGTTCGCCGAAGTCCTTCAAATACCGAGAAAGCGAAATGCTCATAGAAACCATCCAGCGTCCGGGAGACGTGCGGCATGCCCGCCCCCGTTCAAAATGACCTTGTGCGCGACATGTCCTTCGCAGCGAACAAGGGCTTGACCTTGCACCGGCACGATTTTCGGACGATGCCTTCATGCCGGAAACTAGGAAGTCAAACTTGCGCGAAGATGAATGGCGCCGCCGCCATCAGTGATCACGCCCAGCTCTATTCCAGCAGAATGAGGATCTTGCTCGCAGCCGTGTTGAGGATCGAGATCGCTTCGACGGCCATCTGCTTCTGGGTTTCAATCGCCTTCTGGCGGATCGAAGCCTCATCCATATCGGTATCGACGAGCGCGCCGACGCTTTTGTCGATCGAATCCGACAGATCAGCGGCGTAATCGATCTGATCGTCGATACGCGTCTTCATCACACCGATGGAGGCTGCCGTCGTCGTCAGTGAGGAGAACAGGGAGTCGGTCACATCGAGCATGTCGACGAGCTGGGCGTCGGTGGTGTTCTTGCCGATCGCGATTTCGCTGCCCGTCGCCGGCGTGGTCGAACCGGCGTCCAGCAGGTAATAATTCCGCGGTCCGGTGCCGCTGTTGTTGATCGCCTGGGCGTCAATCGCCTTGGTGAACAGGCCACCGCTCGCATTGTTCTTGTCGATGAGGATGGTCTGCGACGAAGGGAAGTCGATGGTCTGGGCCTGGTATTCGCCCGTCGAGGCGCGCACGAAGCCTGAAATGACCGACCATGCCGGCGGCGCGGTCTTGTCACTGTTCAGCAACCAGTTCTCGCCTGCAAACGACGTTGATTCGACAACGGTCTTCAGCTGCTCCTTATATTCGCTGATCTCGGCATTGATCTTGTCCTTGTCGGTGCCGGGCTCTCTTGCAGCAACCAGCTTGGCGCGGATCTGGCTGACGAGATCGAGCGCCGAATTCATTGCCGTGTAGGTCGCATCCACCTTGGCAGCGCCGAGACCCAGCGCATCGCCGATCGTGCCTAGATTGGTGCTATCCGAGCGCATGACAGTGGCGACCGACCAGTAGGAGGCATCGTCTGCGGCCGTCTCGATCCGATAGCCCGAAGAAACTTGCTGCTGGGTCTGACTGGCTTCTTTGTTGATGCTGCGCAGCACCGCAAGTGCATTCACCGCGGCCGCGCTGGTAATCTTAACGGTCATCGACAGGGTCTCGGAATAAGATGAAAGGGCAGGCCGGATTGCCGGCGGCGACTGAAGTGGCCTCATGCCTCCGGCGAAATTTCACCGGCGCGTCGCAAAAGCAAATCAACTCAAGGCGAAGTTAACTCGATATCAACTTGTTGGGCAAGAGCGGCGCCGCGAGCGCGACATTCGAATTGCCTCGCAAGTCAAACCATTGATGTGAAAGAAAGAACCGCGCCGTTTCGGGCGCGGTCCGGAAGGTTTTCTGCTTGCGGCCGAACGGCGGCGCAAGATTCGGTCCAGCTTCAGCGGCTGATTTAGCTGCGGAACAGCGTGAGGATGTTCTGAGCGCTGGAGTTGGCGATCGACAGCGACTGGATCGCCAGCTGCTGCTGGGTCTGCAACGCCGTCAGCTTGCTCGATTCCTCTTCCATGTCAGCATCGACGAGGCGGCCGACGCCCGAATCGATCGAATCGGTGAGCGCTCCGACGAAGTTTTCCTGCAATTCGATACGCGTCGAAATCGAACCGAGTTGCGATGCAGCCTTGGTCATCGCTTCGAGGCCGGCCTCAATCGAGGTCAGGGCCATGGAAATCTCAGCCGAACCGAAGGTGCTGATGTCCATAGAGTAGATCGAACCGATCGTGCCGTAGGACGTGCCGATAATGCCGGAACTCGTCTCGATCGTACCGGTCGAGGTCATGCCGAAGAGAACGTTGCCCGTAGAGCTCGTGTCCAGGACGTAGTCCGTCGTCTTGACCGAGACGTTGCCGTTTCCGTCGCGGACGAAGGTCGACACGACGCTCTTGGTGCCGTCGGCACCGGCGACCCAGTTTTCACCGGAGAAGGAAGCCGACTGTGCGATGCTGAGCAGCTGCTGCTGCAGCTGACCGATTTCTTCCTGGACCTTGGTCTTGTCGACGCCCTTTTCGGTTGCGGCAACGATCTTCGCCTTGATCTCGCTGATGACGTCAATGGCGCTGTCCATGGCGGAGTAAGCGGTGTCGACCTTGGCGGCGCCTAGACCGAGAGCGTCGGACACGGCCGAAAGCGCCTTGTTGTCCGAACGCATGGTTGTTGCGATCGACCAGTAGGCGGCATTGTCGGCAGCCTTTTCAACACGATAACCCGACGAGACGTGGTTCTGCGTGTCTTCGAGGCTGTCGTTGATTCCGCGGAGTGTCTGAAGAGCGGCCATTGCCGCGACGTTCGTCAAAATGCTGGTCATGAAATGATTGCCCCTTGTTGGCATCTGGGAAAAAGGGACATTCCGGAATGTTACCGGGAACGGGGATCAGCCTCATGCCTGTTAACCGGTTGTTAATTTCGGTTAACCCGCCGTCTCGTTGAGCTGAGAAGACAACATTATGGTTAATCAATCGTTAACGGAAATAAGAAAGCCGCGCTTCGTCGAAGCGCGGCTCGGCACGAGGTGCCCGCCGGAGACCGGCGGGCCATATTTTCCGGCGCTTATTAGCCGCGGAAGAGCGACAGGATGGTCTGCGAAGAGGAGTTCGCGATCGACAGCGACTGGACAGCCAGCTGCTGCTGGGTCTGGAGGGCGCTGAGCTTGGAGGACTCTTCTTCCATGTCAGCGTCGACGAGGCGGCCGATACCGGAGTCGATCGAGTCGCTCAGAGCCGACACGAAGTTTTCCTGAAGTTCGATACGCTTGGAGATCGAGCCGAGAGCAGCACCGGCGCTGGTCATGGACTTCAGAGCCGATTCGACGTTGGTCAGAGCGGACTGGATCTCGCCGAGGGTGAAGTTGGTGATGTCCATCGCGTAGACCGAACCGGTCGCGCCGTTCGAAGAACCGAGGATACCTGTGGAGGTTTCGACCGCGCCGCCGCTCATGCCGAACAGAACGTTGCCAGTGGAGCTGTTGTCGAGAACGTAGTCGGTCATCACGACCGAAACGGCGTTGGAGCCGTCGCGGACGAAGGAGGCAACGACGTTCTTGGTGCCGTTAGCGCCGGCAACCCAGTTTTCACCGGAGAAGGAGGCCGACTGAGCGACGCTCAGGAGCTGCTGCTGCAGCTGGCTGATTTCTTCCTGGACCTTGGCCTTGTCGACGCCGTTTTCAGTCGCGGCAACGAGCTTGGCCTTGATATCGCCGACGACATCGATGGCGCTGTCCATGGCGGAGTAAGCGGTGTCGACCTTGGCGGCGCCGAGGCCGAGAGCGTCGGAAACAGCCGAAAGAGCCTTGTTATCCGAACGCATGGTCGTTGCGATCGACCAGTAAGCAGCGTTGTCGGCAGCTTTGCCGACGCGGTAGCCGGACGAAACGTGAGCCTGGGTCGTCTGGAGACCCTGGTTGACGCCACGCAGAGTCTGGAGGGCTGCCATTGCAGCATTATTGGTATTGATGCTCGTCATAGTTTGTTTGCCCCTTGTTGGCAGATTTTAAGAAGGGACATTCCGGATTTTCGGCCGGCCCACAGCGATCAGCATCATGCCTGTTAACCATTCTCGTTAGGGTTAACTCGCCGTTTCGATGGGCCTAGAAAACAGTAAGATGGTTAAGGAAAGCTAAATTCAAAATTGAAATTGCGTAAAAATATCTGATACTTACAGAGATTTACATTAACCTTATGTTAAAACATTTCGCGGCCGGGGATGAGCCGGCCGCGAAACTTGAAAGCCTTGTGCCGACCGTTTTAACGGAAGAGCGACAGGATGTTCTGCGAAGAGGAGTTCGCGATCGACAGCGACTGGATCGCCAGCTGCTGCTGGGTCTGCAGAGCGCTGAGCCTCGAGGATTCTTCCTCCATGTCGGCGTCGACGAGACGGCCGATACCGGAGTCGATCGAGTCGCTGAGAGCCGAGACGAAGTCTTCCTGGCTGTCGATGCGGCTGGAGAGCGAGCCGAGAGCAGCACCGGCGCTGGTCATCGACTTCAGAGCCGATTCGACGTTCGTCAGAGCCGACTGGATCTGGCCGGCCGTGAAGCTGGTGATGTCCATCGAGTAGATCGAACCGGTCGCGCCCGTCGAGGTACCGAGAATACCCGTGGAGGTTTCAACCGCGCCAGCGCTCATGCCGAACAGAACGTTGCCGGCGGAGCCGCTGTCGAGGACGTAGTCGGTCGTGGTGATCGATACGGCGTTGGAGCCGTCACGGACGAACGACGAAACGACGCTCTTGGTGCCGTTAGCGCCGGCAACCCAGTTCTCGCCGTTGAAGGAAGCCGACTGAGCGATGCTCAGGAGCTGCTGCTGCAGCTGACCGATTTCTTCCTGCACCTTGGCCTTGTCAACGCCGTTTTCAGTTGCGGCAACCAGCTTGGCCTTGATTTCGCCGACGACGTCGATGGCGCTGTCCATGGCGGTGTAAGCGGTATCGACCTTCGCAGCACCAACGCCGAGGGCGTCGGAAACGGCCGACAGTGCCTTGTTGTCCGAACGCATGGTCGTTGCGATCGACCAGTAAGCAGCGTTGTCGGAAGCCTTTTCAACGCGATAACCCGACGAAACGTGGTTCTGCGTTTTGTTGAGGCCCTGGTTGACGCTGCGCAGCGTCTGGAGAGCGGCCTGTGCGGAAGAATTCGTGTTAATGCTTGTCATAAATCTGTCCCCTGGAAACTAGATACAAAAAGGAGGACATACCGGACTGTAATACCGGCGATGACGGACCAGCTTCATGCTACTCGGCGCCTGCTTGTTTGGCCCAAACCCGTCATGTCCAGGGCAATCTCGCAGCCAATGCTTGCCAACTTCTTAAAAATAGAGGCTCCGTTCCGGCTCCTTACATCCCATAGTTAATACCGGCTGAATCTATCCCTTCGCATGCTAACATATCGGGAAAGAAGCCGTTTTCCCTCGGACAAGACAATGTCTTCATGAGGCGCACCTGTTTCAAGCAAGCTTCGAATGGCAACATGGCAGGTGCCGGGATAGCATCATCGGATCAATCCACCCGTTGTCCGGGAGGACGGATCGTGGGCGCTCGGCAATCGACAGCCATGCGAGAAAATTTCCTTCACGGAGTTGGGTTTTGAACAGCAAAGTTTCGTTCTCTGCGGCATCCAAAGATTACCAGGCAGGCCGCTACACAAAGTCCTTGGCGACGCTCAACCAGCTCATCGATACTCAGCAGGACGCCAAGACCTATGCGCTGCTGGCCAAGAACCTCGTGCAGCTCGGCTTCAAGGCCGATGCCGCGAAAGCCTATGGTCTGGCCGGCAATTGCGAAGGACCGAACGCCTACGAATATCAGAAGCAGGCTGCCAAGCTGCACTACGAAACCGGCAACGAGGACGAAGCGCTGCTGATCGCCATGCGCAACCTCACCAGAGCGCAGGAAGATCCCGAACTCGCCTTCATCATCACCGCGATCTATCTGAAGCGCCAGCAGCGGGATATCATCCGCCCGTTCAAGACGGTTCTGTCGGAAAGCATGAACCCCGATCACATGCGCCTGGCGGCCCTGCTGCTCAGCGACGATCTCAACGACGCAACCAACCAGACGCTTGCCCGCAACATCTTCAAACGTTTCCCGGGCAATCACGCCTTCCGCTTTCTTCACCTCGTTTTTGCCCGGGAATTCAACGATTTCGACGAGGCGGCCAAGCATCAGGCAGTGATCGACGACGCGCTGGCAAAGGGCAATGTCGAGATCCTGCGCAAGGACAACCCGTTCTATCATCTGCACTGGTGCGGCAACGAAGATTTCAACCGGTATGCGACGATCGGCACGGCCCCGCTTAACCAGGAACGCATCGCTTTCCGCCGCAACCAGCCGCACACATGGTCGAACAAGATCCGCATCGGCTACATGTCATCGGACTTCTGGGATCGCCACGCGACGATGAAGCTGCTGCAGCGCATTCTCGAATTGCACGACAGGGACAGGTTCGAGGTGACGCTCTTCTGCCATACAGGTCCCGAATACCTGAAGCATAACGTCACCGACCGCAGCCGCTGGGGCAGGATCGTCGACATTCACGGCTTCTCCGACCAGGCGGTGCTGGAAATCGTACGCGAGCACAATATCGACATCATGGTCGATCTCAAGGGTCATACGTCGGGCAGCCGCGCGTCAGCCTTCAACCTGCCGCTCGCACCTGTTCATGTCGGATGGCTCGGTTTTCCCGGCAGCACCGTCAACATCGATCTCGACTACGTCATCGGCGACCATTCGGTGCTGCCCGACTTGGCCAAGCCATTCTTCCATGAGAAATTCTGCCGGCTTCCGGAGAGCTACCAGCCGAATGATCCGATGCATCGCCCGAAGCCGCGTCCGGTCACCCGCGAGCAGCTCGGCCTGCCGGAAGAGGCCTTCATCTTCGCCTCCTTCAACGGCAACCGCAAGATTACGCCTGATGTGGTCAACAGCTGGTGCCGGATCCTCAAGCGGGCGCCGAACAGTGTGCTCTGGCTGATGGCCAATTCGCCGCGCAACCAGGCAAACCTGCTGAAGCAGTTCCAGACATCAGGCATTGCGCCCAAGCGCATCATCTTCTGCCCGCGCGCGCCCTACGAAGATCACATCAGCCGCCAGCAGGCAGCCGACCTCGGGATCGACACCTTCCCGGTCAACGGCCATACGACCACCTCGGAGCAGCTCTGGGGCGGCCTGCCGGTTTTGACCGTCAAGGGCACCAACTTCGCCTCACGCGTCAGCGAAAGCCTGCTCAGGGCGATCGATCTGCCCGAGCTCGTCGCAAGCGACCTGCAGGCTTATGAGGACCTTGCCGTCGAACTGGCGCAGAACCCGGGACGGATCGCCGAATACAAGGCACACCTCAAGGAGAGGCGCTATATCGCGCCGCTCTTCGACGCCGAACGCTTCTGCCATCATCTCGAGCAGGCCTATGAAATCATGGCAGAGCGCGCCAAGCAGGGCCTCGCACCCGATCACATGGATATTCCGGCGCTGCCGCCGCGCACGACACCGTTCGCAGCCGAGTGATGTTTTCCGAGACGGAATACCCGCCGAAGCGGTCCTGTTCGCTTCAGCGGGTCTTTACTTCTTTGCGATCAGTTCACGCCCGATGCGTTTAGGCGGCTCTCTGCGCAGAACGACGGCCGTCGTGACCGAGCCATAGCGCGCAATGGCATCGACGATGCTTTCAAGGCCGCCCGGCGTAGGAACAATGACTTTCAGGTGAAAACAATCCTCTCCTGTCAGCCTTAGAACCTCGATGATCTCAGGCATATCGGAAAATTGCTTCAAGCATGTCTTGATATGCTCGTGCGTGGTGCGCAGGCGAATGACGGCCATCATGCCAAGCCCAACTGCGGCGGGGTCGATGACGGCTCTGTACGCCTCAATGATACCGCGTTCTTCAAGCCGTTTGAGACGCTCCGACGTGGCCGGCTGGGAAAGACCGACCTTCCTTCCGAGCTCGGAGACGCTGATGCGTCCATCATCCTGCAAGACTTCGATGATGGCGATGTCGGTTGGATCAAGATCTGGACTGATATCGGTGCGCTTTGCCATCAACCTTCAATCTATCGGATTATCCGGTGCTTTTCCGATAGATGCCAATTTGGTTCGCAGGTGTAAACCGCCATACTCCCGCTGAAGCGAAGAAGAGGCGAGATATGACCGAATTCATTCATTTGCCGGGCATCGGCAATTCCGGAAACGCTCACTGGCAGAGCCGTTGGGAGAATGCCAATCCGGCCATACGCCGTTTTGCACCGACGAGTTGGGATCAGCCGGATCTTTCCGACTGGATCCAAGCCTTGGAGCAAGCGGTGCGCAGAGCGAAAACACCACCTGTTCTCGTGGCGCATAGCCTCTCCTGCCTGCTTGTAGCACATTGGCATCAGCGGACCTCTTCGCCGATCAAGGGAGCGTTCCTCGCCGCCGTGCCAGACCCTCTTTCTCCGAGCTTTCCTGCGGACGCCGCAGGCTTTGCAGATGTGCCGCAGGTGCAGTTCGGCTTTCGATCGCTGATCGTCGCTAGCACCACCGATCCCTATGGTTCGCTCCCCTACGCCGAAACGCGAGCAAAGCAATGGGGTAGCGAGTTGAAAATCATCGGCGCGGCCGGCCACATCAATGGCCAAAGCGATCTGGGTGACTGGCCGGAAGGTCTGGCATTGCTGATGGATTTCGCGAGCCGCGCATAGCATAAACCGCTCGATCGAGGAACCGAAGTTCCTCATCGCCCCAGCCGGTCAGCTGAACGAGCGGACCAGGCTGCCGACGAGCAGATTCCAGCCGTCGATCAGGACGAAGAAGAGAATCTTGAAAGGCAGCGAGATCGAAGTCGGCGGCAGCATCATCATGCCCATCGCCATGGTGATGGTTGCGACGATGAGGTCGATGACGAGGAACGGCAGCACGACGAGAAAGCCGATCTCGAAACCGCGGCGAATCTCCGAAATCATGAAGGCAGGGATCAGCACGCGATAGTCGATCGGATCGGTCGTCTGGATGTTCTGCCCGCGCTCACGCGCCAGATCGACGAAGAGCGCCAAATCCTTGTCGCGGGTATTGGCCGCCATGAAGGTGCGGAAGGGCTCGGCGATACGCTGCACCGCCTCCGTCTCGTTGATCTGGTTGGCAAGCAGTGGCTGAACGCCGTTCTGCCAGGCCTGATCGAAGGTCGGCGACATGACGTAGAAGGTCATGAAGAGCGACAGCGACAGGAGGATCATGTTGGAAGGCGTCGAGGAGAGGCCCATCCCCGAGCGCAGGATCGAGAAGGCGATGACGAAGCGCGGGAAGCTCGTCACCATGATCAGGATGCCGGGCGCGACCGAAAGTACGGTCAGCAGGCCGAAGGTGCGGATGATCCAGGCGGCGACGGAGCCATCGACCGGCACGTTCAACAAGTCGGTCGGCAGCTGCTGTGCCACCGCCAGTTCCGGCACCGCCATCATGGCGGCAAGGAAAACTATGAAACGAATCATTCGATGACAAAGGTCCTGAACATGACCTTCGATACCCGCCCTTGCGAGCGAAGGTCAACACGTTCCTGGATGTCATCCTTGAGATATTGAAAGCCCCGCGGCCCCTCGATCTGCTGAAGGGAAACGGTCCTGACATAGGCGAGGATATCCTGATGAATGTCCTCGGCGACCTTGACGTCGGGCGGCCCGTTGAACAACAGCGCGACTTCTAGTCGGACCCAGTTTTCCGACGGGTAAGCAAGGTTGGATGTAATCGGCTCGAGCTGGACGACGTTGTTGGCCTCGGTCGAGATGCGCGCCAGCCCCTCCTCGGCCTTCTTCTTGGCCTCGGCTTCCTTGGCCTGCTCTGCCTCTTTGGCGCCCTTGATCTGGGGCGCGACGATCGTGCCGACCGCCCAGCCGCCGCCGGCGCCGAGGAGCGTCAGGACGGCAATGCCGATGATCGTCATCAGGACGGATTTCTTCTTCGATTGACCTGCGCTTACGTCTTCGTCTGCCATCGTCGTTGGGCCTCAAAGCGGCGAGAAAAGATCGACGGCCTGCTGCCCGCGCGGAGGCTGCTGCACTTCCATCAGGCGACCGCGGCCGCCATAGGAGATGCGGGCTTCGGCGATCTTGTCGTAGGAGATCTGGTTGTCGGCGTTGACGTCCTGCGGACGCACGATACCGGCGACGTTCAGGATGCGCAGCTCCTGGTTCAGACGGACTTCTTGCGAGCCAGAGATGACGAGGTTGCCGTTTTCAAGAATACCGGTGACGACGGCCGCAACGAGAAGGGTCAGCTTGTCGGTGCGCTCGATCTTGCCCTTGCCGTCGGTGCTGGTATCCGAACCGTAGGTCAGATCGGTCTTCGATTCCGGGGTCCAGCCGAAGATCTGGGCATTGACGTCCCAGTTCATGCCGCTCGAATTCTTGCGGCTGCGGTTGGTCTCGTTGTCGAAGGAGGCTTTGTCGTTGATCTGGATGTCGACGGTCAGGATGTCGCCGACGTTCAGCGCGCGTGCATCCTTGAAGAGCGCGGCCTGCGAATCGCTCCAGAGCGAATAGCCCTGCGCCACGGCACGCGGCTGCTTCGGATAAAGCGCCATCTGCGGGGTCTGGCCATAGGCAAGTCCACTGCCGATCGGGCTCATGGCGGGCGCACGGCCGATCTCGCTGACTGCCGTCGGGGACTGGCAGCCCGCAAGGAGTGCGAGGGCGGCGATCGCGGCCGGAAAACGCATGTTCATGAAGGATCCTTCGACGTATTGGGATCGGACGCACTGGCGATGATGCCGGCGATGATGGCGGCTTTCTGCGGGTCCATCTCGTTGAGGATGAGGCTCGACTGACGCGGACCGAGCCGCATGATGACGGCCGAGGCCACTTCGACCTTCATGTCCTGCAGCTGGAGCGCCGCCGCATCCGGCTTCATCTTCTTATAGATTTCGGTGAGGCCGGCTTCCGCCTGCTGCAGGAAGTCGTCGCGCCGCTTCAGCCAGTCCTGGTATTCGGCCTTGCGCTTGTCCATCTCCTCCATCCGGGCGTCGATGTCGGCGCGGAGCCTTTCCAGCTCCTGTTTCTGCAGCAGGTAGCGCTGGTCGCGGGCTGGATCGGCGATGTTGGTGCAGAATTGCTTGATCTCGTCCTGAGACGTGATGTCTCCCTCCGGGTGCTCCTGTGCGAAGGCACCCGGGATCGACAGCAGGACGAGGCCGGCTGCCGGCAGCGCCAGGCGGCGCAGCAGCTGCAGCACGGTCATGTCAGGATTCAGGATCGTCATCATTGCAATACAAGCTCCGCCTGCAGGGCGCCCGCCGATTTGATGCCCTGGAGAATGGCGATGATCCCATCCGGTTTCACGCCGATATTGTTGAGACCGGCAACAAGGGTCCTGAGGTCGGGACCGTCGATTATGGCAACGCGCCCGCCGGTCTGCTCAGCCGCGATATCGGTCTGCGGCTGAACGGCAGTCCGCCCGCGCGAGAAGGGTTCGGGCTGGATGATCTGCGGCGTCTCGGTGACCTGAACCGTGAGTGTGCCGTAGCTGACGGCGACCGGCGAGACGCGGACATCGGAGCCGATGACGATCGTTCCAGTGCGCTCGTTGATAACCACCTTGGCCGGCGTATCGGTTTCGACGATGAGGTTTTCGACGTCGGCCATCAGCCGGGTGAGATCGGCCGTGCGCGGTTTCTGGATCACCACTTCCTGCGAATCCTTGGCTTCGGCGACCGGGCCGCCGAAGCGCGCGGAGGCATAGCCATTGACAATGTCGGCAATGCGGATCGCCGTCGAGAAATCGGGATTGCGCAGCTGTAGGACGAGATTGACTGAATCCTTGAAATGCGACGGCAGTTCGCGTTCGATGATCGCGCCGCCGGGTACGCGGCCGGCGGTGGTGACGCCTTCGGTCACCGTCGCCGCCTGGCCCTGCGCCTGAAAGCCGGAGACGATAACAGAGCCCTGGGCGACAGCATAGATCTGGCCGTCGGCACCGGAAAGCGAGGTCATGACGAGCGTGCCGCCGCGCAGCGAGGTCGCATCGCCGAGCGAGCTCACCGTAACATCGAGACGGCTGCCGGGGCTCGCGAAGGGCGGCAGGTTGGCGGTGACCATCACGGCCGCGGTGTTCTTCGCGTTGGACTGGCCGCCCTGTGTCGAGATGCCGAGATTCTGGAGCATTGCCCGCATCGACTGCTCGGTGAAGGGCGAGGAACGGAAGCCGTCGCCGGTTCCCTGCAGGCCGACGATCAGACCGTAGCCGATCAGCTGGTTATCGCGGCCGGCCTGAAGCGAGGCGATATCCTTGATGCGTGACGTCAGCGCCCAGGCGGGCGCCACGTCGGCCAAACTCATGGCGACAACCGCAGCAAAGGCGACGATACGGAAGAACAATTTCATTTCGCCCTCACATGGATCGTGCCGTCCGCAAGCACCGTGCCGCTGACGATGACGCCGGAATCCATATTACGTGCACGGACCACCTGCCCCGTCGCGCCGTCTTCGAGCGGCGTGCCGGCAGCGGAGATCGTCATTGCGCCGAGAGAGAAGACCAGGCGGATCGAAGAGCCGCGCGTCACCGTATAGGGCTCGCGCAGGGCTGAAACCGAGATTGTGCGCCCCGGTAGCAGCGTGCGTTTGGAAACCAGACCTTCGACCTGCGAAATCGATTTGGCATAATCGCCGGCGAGGTTGGGGTTGGTGACCTCAACCTCCTGAAGCTGGCTGCCCGACAATGTGTCGCCGGGGTAGATGATCGTCGTCGGGACGACGGCATAACCCATGCCGGCATCCGCGTCCGCAGGCAAGACCACGCCCGCGAGTGCGATCGTGGCTGCCGCCACCCATCCTGAGATGCGTCCTGCCCGGCAAAACATCATGTTTCGGCCCTTCCCTTTACTTCAGGTTCTTGCTGACGATGGAGGCCATTTCATCAGCGGTCGTGATCACCTTGGAATTCATTTCGTACGCACGCTGAGCCGATATCAGCTCGGTGATTTCCTTCACCGGGTCGACGTTCGAGGATTCCAGATAACCCTGCTTCATATAGGCAAAGCCTTCCTCGTCGGGGTTGCCGACGACCGCATCGCCCGAGGCCGGCGTTTCCTGGAAGAGATTGTCGCCGATCGGCTGAAGACCCGCTTCGTTGACGAAGTCGGCAAGCGTCAGCTGTCCAAGAACAGTCGGATCGGTCTGACCCGGCAGCTTCGCCGAGACCTCGCCGGAGCGGCTGATGGTCAGTTCGGTCGAACCCTGAGGGATGGTGATCCCAGGCAGGACTTCATAGCCGTCGATGGTGACGAGCTGGCCCTGGTCATTCTTGTTGAAAGCGCCAGCGCGGGTATAGAGCGTCGTGCCATCGGTCGACTGAATCTGAAAGAAGCCCTTGCCGATCAGCGCCACGTCGAGGTCGTTGCCAGTCTGTGTCAGTTCGCCCTGGAGATGCAGATTGCGGACCGCGGAGGTCTGGACGCCGAGGCCGATATTTGCGCCTTCAGGAACGACGGCCTGATTGGCCCGGTTGGCGACGCCCTTGGCGCGTTCGGTCTGGTAGAGAAGGTCGGTGAACTCGGCGCGGGCCCGCTTAAAGCCCGTCGTGTTGATGTTCGCAATGTTGTTGGCGATGACTTCCAGATTGGTCTGCTGGGCATCCATGCCCGTTGCTGCGATGGCGAGCGCTCTCATGTATTCGTCCTCAAATCAGTTACATCTGCATCTTGGTGACTTCGAGAAAGGCCGAAACGACCTTGTCGCGGATGGCAATCGCGGTCTGCAGCGTCTGCTCGGCCTGGAGCATGGAATCAACGACTTCACGGGTCGTCGCCGTGCCCTTGATGCCGGCGAAGGACATGTTTTCGGCACCCTTCAGGCTGCTGACCGCGTCGGTCGCCATGCCGCCCAGGACCGAGGCGAAGCTCAGGCCGTTGGCCGCACCCGCAGTGCCCGGCATGGTCGTTGCGGAGGACGAGGCGGAATTTTCGGTGTCGACGGCGCCGAGCGCGCGGGTCATCGAAAGATTGCTGACATTCTGGACGCTGCTGATCATTGATTATTGGCTCTTCAGAAGATCGATCGTGGACGAGATGAGGTCGCGGGTCTGCTTGATGGTCTGCAGATTGGCGTCATAGGAGCGATTGGCTTCACGCATGTCAGCCATCTCGACGAGGATGTTGACGTTCGGCAATTTGACGACGCCCTTGGCGTCCGCCGCCGGATTGCTGGGGTCGAACTCGGTGCTGAAATCGCCTTCGTCGACGCCGACCTTCTTGACGTTGACTGTCTCGACGCCGCTGGTGCGGTCCATCTGCTGGCCGAAGGTGATCGTCTTGCGGCGATAGGGGTCGGCGCCCGGCGTGTCACCGGTCGAGCGGGCGTTGGCAATGTTTTCCGAGACGATGCGCAGGCGCGTCGATTGCGCCTCGAGCCCCGAACCGGCGATTTTCATAGCTGCGGAAAGCGGATCCATGACAATTACTTCCTGACCGTCATCAACATCATGCGGTTGAAGGAGCTGACCAGCGAGGTGTTCAGATCGTACTGGCGCTTGATGTCACCCGACTTGGAAAGCTCTTCGGCCAAACCGACGGTGTTGCCGGATTCCTGAATGCCGATCTCCTGGTCGAGGGCTGCTTCCTTGACGTCGATATCGCCGCTGTCGCTGAAATCGTTGCCGCTGAAGTGCGCCGGATTGGTGCGCGCCATGGTGATGTCGGATCTGTCCAGCACGGCATCGAAGGGCGTGACGTCCTTGGCGCGGAATTTCGGAGTATTGGCATTCGCGATGTTGCCGGCAACAACCTGCTGACGGATCGTCAGCCATTCCGCCTGTCGCGAAGCCAAGTCGAAAAGTTGGATCGGTTGCATGAGAACTCTCCGTTTTTACTATCCGGAACCTAGAGCGGTAATCTTGCGTGGGACTTACGGGAATTCGGCCTTCGAGGCCTCGCCGAAAACCGCAATAGAAAAGGGCCCCTGCCGGTTCGCGGCGGAGCCCCTCTTGTCTTCAGCCGTTGCGAAGGGATTCAGTCGTTCTTGTAGATATCGCCCTTGGAGGTGATGATCACCCACTTGCCCTCGCGCTGCTCGATCATCGCCAGGCGGCTTTCGTCGGGCAGGACCGAGCCGATGCGCACCACATACATGCCCGAGGGATCCTCGATCAGCGCCCGGCCGTTGGACACGTGGAGAAGGCGGAAGGAAGACTTGCCCGGGAAAGGCTGGTCTTCCAGCATCACGCCGCCGTCACGCTGCTTGCCGAGATCGGAGACCGTCGCCGTCGTCAGCGGATCGATCGGCGGAGCCTTCTTGGCTGCCTCGTTCTTGTTGACCATGGCCAGCGGTGAGACGCTGAAGACGTTGCGGGCGGGCCAATCCGGCAGTTCGCGCGAATTGCTGCTGGTGGCGACGTTGATGCCGAACTTGTCCGCATTGAAGAAGACATACCAGGGGAAAAAGGCGGAGGCGCCGGCAAGCGCCAGGCCGGCGAAGGTGAGAAACCGATCCAGAGTGGCGGTCTTTTTGCGCTGCTTCAGGGAAGCGATGCGTTCATCGTCAAAATCAGCCACTTTTATCTCCTCTGCATGGGTGCGCCCTGATTGCCCATGCCGGCAGCAGCCTTGAGCGCGCCGGCGAGATCGGCAAAAGCGTCAACCGAGTCGCGATCGCCCGGAGACTGTTTCAGGACGTCGTAAATGATAGGGACCTGCTTGACCGCCATGTCGAGATCAGGATCGGCCCCCTGGCGATAACCGCCAATCAGGCGCAGGTCCCTCGTTTCCTCAAAGCGGTGGATCAATACCTTCAAGCGCGACACCAGCTTTTCCTGATCCGGAGTCCAGGCCTTGCGGGCAAGACGCGAGATCGAGGCGAGCGGATCGATCGGAGGATAGCGCCCTTCTTCGGCGAGACTGCGCTGCAAGACGATATGGCCGTCGAGAATGCCGCGCGTCGAATCGGCGATCGGGTCGTTGTGGTTGTCGCCATCAACGAGGATCGAGATAATGGCGGTGATCGTGCCGGCGCCTTCGGGGCCAGGACCGGCGCGTTCGAGCAGGCGCGGCAATTCGGTGAAGACAGAGGCAGGATAACCGCGGGCGATCGGCGGTTCGCCGGAGGCGGTCGCCACCTCGCGGATCGCATGGGCAAAACGCGTGACGCTGTCGACGATGAAGAGCACGTTTTCGCCCTTGTCGCGGAAATGCTCGGCGATGGTGACCGCCGTCAGCGGCGCCATCTTGCGCAGCATCGGGCTTTCGTCGCTGGTCGCGACGACGGCAATCGCCTTCTTCATATTGCTGCCGAGCGTATCCTCGATGAATTCGCGCACCTCGCGGCCGCGTTCGCCGACGAGCGCGATGACCACCTTGTCGAAGGCATCGGCGCGGGCAAGCATGGACAGAAGCGTCGACTTGCCGACGCCGGAGCCGGCAAAGATGCCGAGACGCTGGCCGAGGCAGAGCGGCGAAAAGATGTCGATCGCGCGCACGCCGGTCTTGAAGCCGGTCGCCACGCGCTGGCGCGTCATCGAGGGTGGCGCAGCGTTGGAAATCGAGCGGCGATCGAGCCCTTGGCCGATCGGACCCAGCCCGTCGATCGGCTCACACAGCGAATTGATCGTGCGCCCGCACCAGCTGTCGGATGGCGAAATTCGGAAGGCGCCTTTGCGAATGACCGTGTCATGGATGCCGATCGGCTCGCCCGGTTCGATCGGGCAGACATAGATCAGGTCCGGCTCGACACGAACGACCTCGCCGAGATGGATGCCAGTCGCCGATTTATGCGCTACGAATTCACCGAGACGAACATGACGGGAGAGACCGCGAACCGTATAGTGGCCGGCAGCGATGGTCTGGACGCGACCGCCATGAGCGACGGCGAATTCCGGCGATGCGTATCGGTCGACGAGACCCGCCAGATGCGCGAGCTTCGGAGAAAGGCCGTCTTCGGACAGTAGCGTCGTGCTCATTGCTTAGCGGCTGCCCCCAAGCGTCTGGACGGCCTGCTTGAACGAATCCTCGCTGTCGCGCATCAGCGAGGAAATGCTTTCGAAGGCACGGTTGACTTCGATCAGCTGAGTGATCTCGCGCATGGCGTTGACGTTGGAATTTTCCAGATAACCCTGCTCGACACCGACATTGAAGCGGTCGACGACGGCGCGCGGCTGGTCGGTGGTCAGGATGCCGCTGTTTTCGTAGCGCAGGTAACCCTTGCCGATATCGGCCTCGAACAGGCCCAGCGAACCGACCTGGCGGTCGCCTTGATAGATGATGCCGTCGGTGCCGACAGCAGGCTCGCCGCCCTTCGTGTCGAGCTGGATCGGTGCGCCGCCGGCATCGAGAACCGGATATCCGCGGATCGAAACGAGTTCGCCGGTATCCCTGAGCGTAAAGCGGCCGTCCCTCGTGAGGACGCGGCCGGCCGGTGTGTCGAGGGCAAACCAGGCATCGCCCTTGACGGCGAAATCAAGCATGTTGCCGGTGTGCTGCAACTCGCCGTTCTGCTCGTTCAGGTAGTCGTTGCCCTGGGAAACGAAGGCGACCTTGGTGTTCAGCTTGTTCTTGGTGGCCGCCACCATCTCGTCGAACTTCACCTCGGTGGCGCGAAAACCGGTGGTGTTCACGTTCGCCATGTTGTCGGCGATGGTGTTCAAGCGCTTTTCAAGCGCCATCTGCGACGACAGAGAAACGTAAAGACCGGATTGCATGTCTGTAAGCTCCAAGCATTGGCGATGAACGGGACGAAAAGCCGGGCGTCGTCTGATCTGGTTCGGCCGGGATTTCGCTGAGGCGGCATCTCAGAAACGGGCGCGAGCGCCCATTCGTCTCCTTTAGATTGGCGGCAGATGCTTGCGCGAAGCTGGCACGTGGAAATGCCTGGGACCGACCCTTTCATCAGCCTCACGCAAGGCAGAAACCCTATCCGTCTCGAAGAAAAGCAACGTTCAGATTGGGCTGACGATGAACATCATTATCGGATTTATTGTTGTCTGCGGCTGCATCGTCGGCAGCTTCATGGCGATGGGCGGCGAAGTGGATGCGCTGTTCCAGCCCTTCGAATTTCTCATCATCGGCGGCGCCGGTCTCGGCAGCTTCATCATGGCGAACCCGATGAAGGTGGTGAAGGATTCCGGTAAGGCGCTTGCAGAGGCCTTCAAGCACGCCGTACCGAAGGAGCGCAATTATCTCGATACGCTCGGCGTGCTCTACTCGCTGATGCGGGACCTGCGCACCAAGTCGCGAAACGAAATCGAAGCCCATATCGACAATCCTGCCGAATCGACGATCTTCCAGCAGGCTCCGACGGTTCTGAAGAACAAGGAACTGACGGCCTTCATCTGCGATTACGTGCGCCTGATCATTATCGGCAACGCCCGTAGCCACGAAATCGAGGCGCTGATGGACGAAGAGCTCAACACCATCATGCACGACAAGATGAAGCCCTATCACGCGATCCAGATCATGGGCGATTCCTTCCCGGCGATCGGTATCGTTGCGGCCGTTCTCGGCGTCATCAAGGCGATGGCCCACATCAACGATTCGCCCGAGGTGCTTGGCCATCTGATCGGTTCGGCGCTCGTCGGCACCTTCCTCGGCATTCTCCTATCCTATTGCGTCTGCTCGCCGCTGGTTTCCCAGATCAAGGTCGTCCGCAACAAGCAGCATCGCCTCTATGTCATCGTCAAGCAGACGCTGCTTGCCTATATGAACGGTTCGGTGCCGCAGGTCGCTCTCGAATACGGCCGCAAGACGATCTCGGCCTACGAACGTCCTTCCATCGATGCGGTCGAACAGGAAATGATGAACCCAGGCGGCGAAAACAAGGCGGCTTAAATGACCATGAGCGATGCTTCGCGTGACAAACCGGCAATGGATCCCGCCCTTCTCGCCAAGCTGACCGGCGGGCTCGGAGACAGAGGCAGGGTCGCCAAGATCTGCAGCGCCTTCGGGGAGGTCTACAGCGAGTTCTTTCCCGACGTCATCAAAAGCGAGACCGGCCTCGACGTGACCGTCAGCTATCTCGGCTGCGAGATCGGCTACAAGAACCACCTGGTTGACGACCTCAGCCACAACGTCACGCTCGTCGACGCGACGCTGCGCAACTGGTCTCAGAATGTCACGCTTGCCTGCGGCAACGGTTTCGTCATCACGCTGATGGAACACCTGCTCGGCGCCACCGCCGATACGATCGAGGAGCCGGCCGAGCGGCTGCTCTCGGTCATCGAACTCGATCTGGCGGTCATGGTCTTCGACAAGATCGCCAAGGTGCTGCGCTCGGCGGTCAATGCACCTGGCGGTTTCGAGCCCAGTCTTTCGGCCCCGCACGCCCATGACGCCAGCCCCCGGCCGGCGGAGGACAAGCCGGACGAATTTGCCGCCGCCATTAACATGTCGATCACGCTCGCCGGCATTGTTTCGGAATTCGCACTGATCATTCCGCAGACGGCGCTGCTCAAGACCAAGGTGACGCCGCCGAAGCCGAAGCGCCAGACCGGCGGCAATTCGCCGGAATGGGCCGAACAGCTTGGCGATCAGGTCCGCCGCTCGCATGTCACGCTCGAGGCCAGGATCCGGCTACAGGACCTGACGCTGCGCACCATATCGAAGCTGATGGTCGGCGACGTCATCCCGTTCCGCGACGGCCGCGACGTCCGCGTCGAGGTCAGCGCCAATAGCAAGGAATTGTATATATGCGAGTTCGGGCGTTCTGGCGAAAACTACATGGTCCGCGTCAAGGATACGATGAACTCGGATGACGAACTCATCCGTCATTTAATGAATTGATCGGTTCTCTGGCTTCCGGGCTGCAAAGGCAGTTTGAGGCAAGTTTCAACTGGAATAGTGATTTCATGGCAACGAAGAAAACACAGCAGAACAGTGACCTCTCCCTGGATATGCCGGGCAGCGAGGCCGATCTCGACCAAGCGATCGACGATCTGCGCGGCGTGCTGAAGAAGGATGCCGATAGCGACCTGTCGCAGTTTGGCGCCGAACTGGAGAATGATGGCTTCGCGGCAGGAACGGATCTGACCGCCTTCGGCGGCGAGATTTCGGATTCCCCTTTCGGCGGCGATGATTTCGGCGGCGATTTCGGCGCCGGCAATGCCAGCCCGGCTGCAGGCATGGATTTCGGCGGCAGCTCTTCGTTCGAGGCGTCATCGGCGCCGCTCGGCAGCGCGCTGACCTCGAATTTCGAGCTGATCATGGACATTCCGATCGATGTCCAGATCATGCTCGGCACCAGCCGGATGCAGGTCTCCAGTCTGATGAATCTTAATGAAGGAGCGACGATCGCCCTCGACAAGAAAATCGGCGAACCCGTTGAGATCATGGTGAACGGCCGCAGGATTGCACGCGGCGAGATTACGGTTCTTGATAACGACGACACCCGGTTCGGCGTGAAGCTGATAGAAGTTTTGAGTACGAAAAAAGCCTGATCCCTGTGGGGACGGAGAGGTTAGACCATGATGGACTTTGACGATTTCGGCGGCGCGCTAGCCGGGAAACCGTTGACCCAGGCTGAAAAGGCGGCGGCGGTCCTTCTCGCCATGGGAAAGGGTGTCGCCGGCCGGCTGTTGAAATATTTCACTCAGGCCGAGCTGCAGACCATTATCGCATCGGCCCAGTCACTGCGCGCCATTCCGCCGGACGAGCTCCTGTCGCTCGTCTCCGAGTTCGAGGACCTCTTCACCGAGGGCGCTGGACTGATGGACAATGCCAAAGCGATCGAGGCCATTCTAGAAGAAGGCCTGACCCCCGACGAGGTGGACAGCCTGCTCGGCCGCCGCACGGCATTCCAGGCCTACGAGACCTCGATCTGGGATCGCCTCAGCGAAGCCGAGCCGGCATTCGTCGCACAGTTCCTGCTGCGTGAACATCCGCAAACCGTCGCCTACATCCTTTCGATGATGCCCTCCTCCTTCGGCGCCAAGGTGCTGCTGCAGCTTCCCGACAACCGCCGCGCCGACATCATGAACCGGACGGTCAATATGAAGGCCGTCAGCCCGAAGGCGGCGCAGATCATCGAGAACCAGGTGATGACGCTGCTTGCCGAAATCGAGGCAGAGCGCAACGCTGCCGGCTCGACGAAGGTCGCCGATCTCATGAACGAGCTCGACAAGCCGCAGGTCGACACGCTGCTCACCTCGCTCGAATCGATCAGCCGCGAGGCGGTCAACAAGGTTCGGCCGAAGATCTTCCTCTTCGAGGACCTCATGTACATGCCGCAGCGCAGCCGCGTCCTGCTGCTCAACGATATTTCGACCGACGTGCTCACCGTCTCCTTGCGCGGCTCGCCGGCCGAGATCCGCGAATCGGTTCTGTCCGCCATCAGTCCGCGCCAGCGCCGCATGATCGAATCGGATCTGCAGAGCGGCATGGGCGGCGTCAATCCGCGTGAGATCGCCATTGCGCGCCGCGCCGTGGCACAGGAAGCGATTCGCCTGGCCAACTCAGGCCAGATCGAGCTCAAGGAGAAGGAAGGCGAGGCCTCGGCCGCTGCCTGACCCTCTGAGACTGTTGACAAATCCGGCCGGCAAGCAGGCCGCTGTTGATCGCCGCGCCGCGGGCGACTACCTTTCATCGATCGGCCGCACTCTATGGCGTGTCGCAGAGCACATGGCTCCTGCGACGCGCCTTGGGTTTTTGTTTTGACGCATCTCGTCATCCCAGAATCGCTGCCCTGTTCGGGGTGGCATGCATTCGCTGCGGCCTGTTTCTTTGACGGAGGGCCGCGACTTGGCCGATGATGACAAGGACAGCAAAACAGAAGCCCCGACCGCGAAAAAGCAAGCCGACGCCGCGGAGAAAGGCAATGTGCCGTTTTCGCGCGAGCTGTCGATCTTCGCGACCATCCTCGCCACTTTCATTTATCTGGTGTTCTTCCTTCCCGATAGCGTCGGCCGCATGGGCGAAACGCTGCGCGACATTTTCGAGCAGCCCGACCAATGGAAAATCGAGACGGGACCGGACATTCTGGCGCTCTTCGTCCGGCTCGGCTGGGCGAGCGCGGCGCTGCTGGCACCCGCCCTCATCCTGTTCATGGTCTTCGGCATCGCCTCCTCGATCTTCCAGAACCTGCCGACGCCTGTGCTCGAACGCATCAGGCCTCAGGCCTCACGCATCTCTCCGGTCAAGGGCTGGTCACGGCTCTTCAGCCTGCCCGGCCTCGTCGAGTTCGGAAAGTCGCTGTTCAAGGTCGTCGTCGTCGGGGTCGTCCTGTTTTTTGTGCTCAGGAGCGAATATTTCAGCTCAATCGACGCCATGTTCTCCGATCCGCAGACAATCCTCGTGCGGATGATGACGGCGATGCGCAAGATCATCATCGTCATGCTGATCGCCACCGCGATCGTGGCGATCGCCGATCTTTTCTGGACGCGCCATCACTGGTTCACCGAGCTCAAGATGACGCGCCACGAGGTGAAGGAAGAAAACAAGCAGGCGCAGGGCGACCCCTTTGTCAAAAGCCGGCAGCGCTCGCTGATGCGCGACCGCGCGCGCCGCCGCATGATCGCCAACGTGCACCGCGCCACGCTTGTCATCGCTAACCCGACGCACTATGCCGTAGCGCTGCGCTATGCGCGTGAAGAGAACGACGCGCCTGTGGTTCTGGCAAAGGGCCAGGACCTGATTGCACTCAAAATCAGAGAGATCGCCGAGCAGAACGGCATCCCGGTGTTCGAGGATCCGCCGCTCGCGCGCTCCATGTTTGCGCAAGTCTCGATCGATAGTGTCATACCGTCAGTCTTCTATAAGGCCGTTGCGGAGCTCATACACAGGGTCTACGCCGCAGACGCCAAGAACAAACGGGTAAGATAAGCCGAATGAAAAAATGCCCTCACTCTGCCCAGCGTGAAAAGATCCTCGCAGACGCGATCAGCCCCGTCGCCACCGAACTGCGCCTTCTGGATGCCTCTGACCTCATTTCACTGCTGCGCTTCGAGTATTACGGCAATCTGGCCGATCTCGTCGCTTCGGCGGCGGAGCTTTTCTTTCATCCGGGCACGGTCAATTTCGGCCTCGGTGGAAACTATACGCTGGAATGGGGCGGCAAGCCCGAAGTCGTTCTTGACTTGGAAATCAAGCCGCGGGGCGTCACCGTCTACGCCCAGCTCACCCTTGCCGACAATCATGCCGGCATCGAAATCAACCACATCGCCTTCGAGGACCCCTCCTCCGACCCCGACGAGAACACTACCTTTCTGGAAAAGAGCCTTCAGCAGTCTCGCTACAGCGTGAAACCGCCGCGCGCGCTCGCCAGCTGATTTGCCCCCAGGACAATCCAGCCTCGCTTTCGCGCCGCCTTTCATGAAGGCGGCAGGAACCGGTTCAGCTGATGTAGCCGAGCCGGATCGCCTTGGCGATCGCCTGGATGCGGTTGACGGAATCGAGCTTGATGGTCGCCGAGCCGAGATAGGCATTGACCGTGTGCACGGACAGGCCGAGTTTTTCGGCGATCTCTTCGCTGATACGGCCATCGCCGGCGAGCTGGAGACAGGCGATTTCGCGTTCGCTCAGCGCTTCGGCGGCGGCCGAGCGGCGTTCGTCGAGAGAGAGCAGATCCATCATCACGTGGCAGCAGCGGCCGTGCAGCTCGACGATCGTGTCGCTTGGAGGATCGATATCATCGCCGGTGAAAAGGATGAAGCCGTTGCCGAGGGCGCCGAGCCGCACCGGGAAGGCAAGGCCGGAGAAAGGCAGAATTCCATCCTTCAGGCGTGTCATGAAGGGCGCGAAATCCGCCGGACCGGGGGCCGCTCGGTCGTGAGCGCCGGCCCATGAAAGCGGCAGCAGCGACTTTTCGATATGGTCAAGAAGAATATCGCCATAAGCATCCGTGAAGGCCTTGGCAAAACCGGTATTCGAAGGCCCCCAGTTCTCGAGCTCACAGACTAGGCGCTGCTTTGCCGGCAATCCCGAGCCGCTGACACGGTAGATCGCGAAGCCTTGAGCGTCGGCGAGCTTCTGCATCGCGACCAGCCGCGGAAAAAGATCCGAACGGCTGGAAATCCTGTTCACCCGCACCACGCGCAGCGGATCGGCGCCGTTCATCGCCCTGCTTGATGGATGTGCCATGGATTCCCCTATACGAGATTGTTGCGGACCGCGAAGGCAATGGCCTCCGACCGGGTCTTGGTCGCCGTCTTGCGCATCACGCTGGTGATGTAATTGTTGATGGTATTGCGGGATATTCCGAGAATCATCGCGATCTCATCGCTGGTCTTGCCCTCGGCGATCCAGAACAGGCATTCCAGCTCGCGGTCGGTCAGTTCGAAATCGCGGTCGACCTTTGCGCCCCCGCAGCGAAGGAAGCTCGCGACGTAGCCGGCAAGCAGTCCCACATCCCGCAGGCGCTCCGGCGACAGGATGAAGCCTTCGCCGAACAGGAACATCAAGGCGAGCCGCGAGCGGCCGACATTGAAGGTCAATGAGCAATATTGGCGGCTGGCGCCATCAGGCACATCGGCGTCATCGGGCAGAAGAGCGAAGTTCGGCTGGAAAACCTGCATGCATTTTTCCAGCTCGGTCGAACGGGCATAGGTGCTGACCAGATCGTTGGCGATATCCTTAACCAGATCGAACGGCCAGTCCGACGAAACGATGAAATCGAGACCGCTTTCCTGGATGAGATCACAGCGCGCCAGAAGATAGTGCGACGCACCCACATAGTCCGTCAGCGCGCGCAGACCGGACTGCAACCTCCCAGTGTCGGCGACACCGTGCAGGCGCCGAATCAGCTCGTCGCGCGGCAAGAGAGCCGGCGCCACCACGCTCGCGAAATTCGCCATTTGCCTCTCGCCTTTGCTCGCCTGAAATATCGTCATATCCATTGGCAATTTCCTGCGGCTGAGGAACGATCAAACTCGGTGCAACAGCGATTTTTTTGTGAAGGATTCAATTCAAGCCCCGCTCGAATCCCATTTCGAATCACCTAAGGGTAAGCCAGCCGGTGTAAATCACCATCTCCGACTTCTAGGGATTTACTTTCGCTGTCGCTCATGCCGTGATTCGAGGACGACTTGCGCCCCTCAGAATACTGGGAAGGCTAAGATGATTCTGGCTGTACCGCAACTTCATTCGCGTTTTACGCGAGTGATCTTCAACAGTATTATTCAAATCCTTCACGCGGCCGTTTCTATTCCCGTTCGACAGCTGGAGCCGAATACAAACCGGGGAGCTGTCGGCTCCCCCGCGGAGGACCGATAACAATCCTGCTCCGGCAGTGAAAAGCCTGATACAGACATGAAAAGGGCCGGTTGCCCGGCCTCTTTCTTATGCTGCGTCGTCGATCGCCCACTTCCTGAGAATTTTGGCGGCGCGCTCCTCGTTGATCTCCACCATGCGGGCAAGCTTGCGTTCCGGGCCCTCCTTGACGCGGCGGTTGAAGTTGCCGTCGTCGTCGCCGAGGCTGAGCAGATCCTCGGTGCTGTCGAAGCCGAAATCGGAGCCGAAGCCGTCCATGAGAGCGCCTCCAGGAGCGCCGGCCGCCGGCGCGAAGTCCGGAAGTTCGAGACCGGCCGCTTCTGGCGTGGCGTCGCCAAGCACCGAGCTCGCGCCGTTACCGCTGACGCTGCGTACCAGCGGCCGCAGACCCATCCAGACCACCACGAAGGCGACCGCCACGAAGGCGAGCGAGTTGATGATGCCGGCAAGGTTGCGGCTCAGCATATCCATGACGCGGACACCGCCGGTGGCGTCTTCCAGCAGCTGGTTCTCGAGGAAGTCCATCGCCGTGACGGTGACGACATCGCCACGCTTGGCGTCGATGCCGGCTGCCGAAGCGACAATCTTCTGCATTTCGGCGAGATAGGCGTCGATCTTGGCCTGATCGACGGGCTCGCCGACCATCTTGGCGATGCGGCCCTTGTTGACAACGACGGCGATCGAAAGCTTCTCGACCTGATAGCTGTTGCGGGTCGTCGCCGTCGTCTTGCTGTTGATTTCGTAGTTGGTCTGCTCTTCGCGCTTGTCCGACTTGTCCTGTGATTCCGGACCGCTTGCGCCGCCGGCATCGGGGGCCGCCTGGGGAATGTTCTGTTCGACAGTCGTTGCGTTGTCGGACTGCCTCTGCTGCGACTGCTGGGCTTCCTTCGTCGAGCGAACGGAGCGTTCGACCTTGGATTCGGGATCGTAGACCGTTTCCTGAATCTGCTGAGCATCGGTGTTGAGGTCGGCGGTGACGCTGGAGCGGAAGTTGTCCATGCCGAGGAAGGGCGCCAGCGCCTTGTCGATGTTGGATTCGACTTCCTGCTGAACGTTCTGGACGATGTTGAGCGAGCGGTTCAGCGAGCTGTTGCTCGCCTCGTCGCCGGACGCGAGAAGCTGGCCGGCAGAATCAAGAATCGTGACGTCATCGACATCAAGCCCCGGCACGGCCGAGGCGACGAGGTGACGGATCGAGGTCGCCGCGCCGCGCCCGGTGGCGGCGCTGGCGCGAATCATCACGGAGGCGGTCGGTTTCTGCTCCGCCTTCCGGAAGTTTCCAACCTCGGGCATGACGATATGGACGCGCGCGGCCGTTATGCCCGAGATCGATTGGATGGTGCGTGCGATTTCGCCTTCCAGCGCTCGAACCCGCGTCACCTCCTGCATGAAGGAGGTCAGCCCAAGCGAGCCGACATTGTCGAAGAGTTCATAGCCGGCATTGGCGCTGTTTGGCAGGCCGCGCTCGGCAAGCATCAGGCGGGCCTTGCCCGTCATACCAGCCGGAACGGTGATGCTGGAGCCGTCCGTGCCGACCTGGAAATTGATGTTGGCTTCGGCAAGCGCCATGCTGATCTGGTTGAGATCGGGAGCGTCGAGACCGACATAGAGCGTTTCTTGTGCCGGTTTGTTGACGAAAAGGGCGGCCGCAAGGATGATTGCGATGGAAACGGCGCCGACGCCTCCCAGAATCATCAGGCGTGTCCGGCCCAGGGCGCCAAAGTTCTTAAAAATCTGAACTAATTGATTTAACAGATTCATTCTGTTCTCGCACGATCCGTCAAAGACAAAGCAGGCTTATTGCCTCATCCGACGAATAATAGGCGAAACTTGTGCGAGCGTTTCGTGAGGAGCGCGCGAGAGCGAAAGGTTGAAGCATGTCGCGCGGCGAGTTTGCGAGAACGACATGCTTGAAAAGGACCCGAGGCGCGAGAAGCGGAGTTGAAAAACCGTTCGCTTCAGAAGAAGTCGAAGTCGCCGGCGGCCTTGCTCAGCGGCTGCGAATGACCGTGGCGCGTGGAGCCGCCCAGCGCCTTCTGCATCTCCGCCAGCTTGACGAGGCTGAGCGCGGTGGCGACGTCGACCGTCCAGCCGAGCGGGATTTCGCCGGTGATGGTGTCGATGAATTCGGCAAGGCCGCGTGACTTCTGCACGGCCAGGTCGATGCCCTGCATGACCTTCATGGCGTCAGGCGAGTTCAGAATTTCAGCGCCACCGAGGTCGAGAAGCTGCGGCTCGATGCGCTCGATCAGGTAAGCCACATCGTGCAGTTCCGAAACGATGCGCATCAGGATGTCGCTCAGCGCTTCGACAGGCGCGGGCGGCTCCATCACCGGAGTAAATGTCATATCAAAATCCTCGCCATCAAAAAAATTCGATGCTGGTTTCGGCGGGCTTCTGCGGAGCGGCGGGACGCTGCTCGAGAGCGACGGTTCTCTGCGTTTCGGCGCCGGTCAAAGGGTATTGCCGGGCCCGACCGGAGACCGGCCAATATTCGAGCTTGCGCCCATGCTCTCCGCCTGTGGAGGAGCCGACCACCGGAATGCCTTCATCCCTCAGGAACTGCATGGCGAAGGCCGCATTCTGCTCACCGACGTTGGAGAAAGTCGAGATCGTCTTGGCGCCGCCGAAGATCTTTGCCTCCAGCCGGTCGCGCCGGGCGCCCTGCTTCAGGAGACCGTTGATCAGCAATTCCATCAGATGCACGCCGTAGCGTGTGGCATCGCCGCCTGATGTCGGCGACGTCGCCGAGCCGGGCAACAGAAAGTGGTTCATGCCGCCGACACCGGCGACCGGATCTCTGAGGCACGCAGCCACGCACGAGCCGAGAATGGTCGAGAGAACCGCATTCGGATCGCTCAGAACCTTGTACTCGCCTTGAATGATGTGCACGCGGCGGGCTGCCCCCTCAATGATCATTTCAGAGCTCCAAACACGGCTTCGATAGCAGCTTTCATCTTCTCGATCGTGAATGGCTTGGCGAGCACGTTGTTGGCACCGAGCTGGGCCGCTTTCTGCACCAGCGCGCGATCGCCCTGGGCGGTGAGGATGATGAAGGCCGCCTTCTTGGTGTTCGGGTTGGTGCGCACGGCCTGAAGGAAGCCGATGCCATCCATCTTCGGCATGTTGAAATCAGAGATCACCAGGTGGTGCGGCTGCTCGGTCATGATCTTCATGCCCTGCTCGCCGTCGCCTGCGGATGTGATCTGCTTGAAGCCGAGCTGGGTCAGCGCGTCGCTGAGCAGCAACCGGCTCGTTACCTGATCATCGACGATCAGAACTTTGATTTTCTCCGCGATCGACATTTATTCGGTCCCTTCCTTTCGGGCGGCTGTCAATTTCAATATTTCTTCACCGATGGCAGTCAGTGGCAGCTGCTGCTCGACGGCGCCAAGTTCGTGAGCAACCCTTGGCATTCCGTAAACGACGCAGGTTTTTTCGTTCTGGCCGAGCGTTCTGGCGCCCGCGTGGCGCATTTTCAACAATCCGGCGGCGCCATCGCGGCCCATTCCGGTCAGAATCACGCCGACGGCATTGCGGCCTGCGAGTTCCGCGACCGAATCAAAGAGCACGTCCACGGACGGGCGGTGACCGTTGACGGGCGCCCGGTCGACGAGACGGCAGCACGGCGCGGAGCCGCCGCTGACCTGAAGATGACGTTCGCCGCCCGGCGCCAGATAGATCTTGCCGATCTCGAGACGGGCGCCGTCGGTCGCTTCCTGCACCACCGGCGCGCAGAGACGGTTCAGCCGCTCGGCGAAGCTCTTGGTGAAAGTCGGCGGCATATGCTGAGTGATGACGGTCGGTGGGCAGTTTGCCGGGAATTTCTGCAGCACGGCGATCAGCGCCTCGACGCCGCCGGTCGACGAGCCGATCGCGACGATCTTGCGGCCGACGCGAAAATCGGCGACGGAGGGCGGGGGCGCGACGGCGGCGGTCGGTTGGGAGAACTGACGCTGCGTGCGCGCGGCCGCCTTGACCTTCTCGGCGAGATCGCCGAAGGGCCTGGGTTCGCCGGGACCTGGCTTGCCGACGCAATCGAAGGCACCGATCTCAAGCGCCGCAAGCGTCGCTTCGGCACCGCGATGCGTCATCGTCGAGACCATGATCACCGGCATCGGCCGCAGGGTCATGATCTTTTCAAGGAAATCGAGGCCGTTCATGTTCGGCATCTCGATGTCGAGCGTCACGACGTCGGGATTCAGCCGCTTGATTGCCTCCCGCGCTTCCAGCGCGTCGCCGGCCTGGCCGATGACGCTCACTTCCGGGTCGGAGCTCAGCACCGCGGTAATCAAACCCCGCATGGTCGGCGAGTCATCAACAACGAGAACTCTGGCCGGAGCGCTCATGCCTTCCTCCCGAGACCCTTGGTCGTGTAGCGATAGGTCGTGATGCCGATATTGTCGAAGACGTGCTTCGCCTCACCGGAGACGCGCTCGGAATGGCCGATATAGAGATGGCCGCCTTCCGGCAGCAGGCCGGCAAAACGCTGCCAGATCTTTATCTGCGTCGGCTCGTCGAAATAGATGACGACGTTGCGGCAGAAGATGACGTCGAACTTGCCCTTGAACGGCCATTGCGCCATCAGGTTCAGCTCATTGTAGGTGATCAGCCGCTTGACGCGGTCGTCGACCTGGAACTTGCGCCGGCCCTGCACCTCGACTTCGCTGAACCATTGCTTGCGCATGGCGGGTGAAACGGTTTCGAGCGCGCTCTCGTCGTAGGCGCCGGCCCGGGCGATGGCGAGGATTTTCGGATCGATGTCAGTGGCCAGGATCTTGAAGTCGTAATCGGCGACGTTCGGCATCAGCGACAGCACGGTCAGCGCGATCGAATAGGGCTCCTGCCCGTCGGAGGAAGCAGCCGACCAGATGCGCACCCTGCCGCCCGATCTCGCCCGCTGCAGAAGCTCCGGCAGAACATGATCGCGCAGATGCTCGAAATGATGGTTTTCGCGGAAGAAGCGAGTGAAATTGGTCGTCAGATGCGAGAGCATTTCGCGGCGCGCCGCAGCCCCCGCCGGCGAAGCGACGAGTTCGCAATATTCCCGGAAGCCGGACAGACCAAGATTGCGGATATGTTTCGACAGACGCGAATAAACGAGCGAGGCCTTCGTCTCGTTGAGGAAGATGCCGGCATCCGAGTAGATCATGGCGGCGATTTCCGTAAGGTCGCGGCGCGTCAGCGGATATTCTCCGCTCGCCAGCACCTCATCGGCTCCCTGCCTCTGATCTTTTGCACCCATTGCACTCATGCGGCTTCGCTTTCGGTCTCGGAAAAGAGGGCTTCAAGTTCGATCAGGCAGATCATGCGCTTGTCGATGGCGAGAATGCCCCGGGCAAATTGGCGCTCGAGGTCGGAGGAGATTTCGGGCGTCGGCTGAATGATCTCGTCGGTGACGGTCAGAATGTCGGAGACGGCGTCGACCAGGAGGCCGACGACCTTGCGACGGACCTGGGCGACGATGATGACATGACGGGCTGTGGGATCGGCCGGCTTCATGCCGAGCCGGGCGGCAAGATCGATGATCGGCAGCACCGCGCCGCGCAGGTTGATGACCCCCAGCATATAGGCAGGCGAGTGCGGCATCGCGGTCGCGGGGGTCCAGCCCCGGATTTCGCGAACCGACATGATATTCACGCAAAATTCCTGATCTCCGATGCGGAACGCGATCAGCTCGCGATCCCCCTGGTTCAGACTTTTTACAGCGTACGACATTCCTTACCCTACCGCTGCTAACGACATTTCCGCTTTGAGCGACTGGCCGCGCGAGGCGCCGACAACCGCGTCGACATCGAGGATGAGCGCCACGCGGCCGTCGCCAAGGATGGTGGCGGCGGCGATGCCGGGCACATGGGTGTAGTTGGCCTCCAGGCTCTTGATAACCACCTGGCGCTGACCCTGGATGGCATCGACCATCAGGGCGCGCTGGCCGCCGCCTTCCGATTCCACCAGCAGCGCCACGCCCTCGACGGGGTTGGCCTGGGTCGCGCGGAAGTTCAGGATGCGACCGACATCGACCAATGGGCAGAACGAGTTGCGGATCGAGATCAGCCGGTGGTTCGCGCCGAAGGAGTGGATTGCGGACGCTTCCGGTTGCAGGGTTTCGACGATCGCGGTCAGCGGCACGACCAGCGTCTGGCCGGCGACGGTGACTACCATGCCGTCGAGAACGGCAAGCGTCAGCGGCAGGCTCATGGTGAAAACCGAGCCGTGGCCCGGCTTGGAGGTGATGTTGATGCGGCCGCCGAGCGCCTGGATCGAGCGCTTGACGACGTCCATGCCGACGCCGCGGCCCGATATGTCGGAGATCTTGTCGGCCGTCGAGAAGCCCGGCAGGAAGATCAGGTTATCGATTTCCTCATCCGACAGGTTGGCGTCGGCGGGGATGAGATCGTTGTCGATCGCTTTCTGGCGGACCTTCTCGCGGTTGATGCCGGCGCCGTCGTCGGCAAGCTCGATCAGGATGCGGCCTGAGCGGTGCTTGGCGGTGAGGCGAACCGTGCCTTCGGTGTTCTTGCCGGCGGCTGCGCGTTTTTCCGGGGTTTCGATGCCGTGGTCGACGGCATTACGGATCATGTGGGTCAGCGGCTCGGCCAGCTTGTCGATAACCGTCTTGTCGACTTCGGTATTTTCACCTTCGGTAATGAGGCGAATCGACTTGCCGGTCATATCGGCGATTTCGCGGACGATACGCGACATGCGCTGGAAGACCGGCTTGACCGGCTGCGCGCGGATCGCCATGACCGAGTCCTGGATCTCGCGGGTGAGCTGCTGCAGCTCCTCGAGACCCATGTTGATCGAGGACGTGCCTGTTGTGTCGTTCTCGATGACGCTCTGCGACAGCATCGCCTGGTTGATGACCAGTTCGCCGACGAGGTTGATGAGACGGTCGACGCGGTCGAGATCGACGCGGATTGTCTGGCCGGCGCCAGCGGCATTGTTCTGGGCGGCGGCATTGGCCGCGGCGGCCGCGGCGGCCGATTCCTTCTTCTCGACGCGAGCGGCGGCTGCCGCCATCTGCGTGACGTTGGAAGCGGTTTCGGCGGCGGCAACGGCAGCGGCCGTGTCTTCGGACCGTGCAGCGGAAACGCTCTCCGTTGCGTCGGTCTCGTCCAGGATCGAGAGGTCGAAGGGAACCGGCACCATCGGCAGTTCCTCGTTGCTCGAAGCGGCGCCACTGGTCTCCTCAACCGGCTTCACCGTCAGCTCGCAATCCCACTCGGCGAATTCGAAGACGGCGCGGATTGCATCCTCGCCCTTGTCGGTCTTGAGCGTGACGTTCCAGAAGAAATAGGCAGCCTCCGGATCGAGCTCTTCGAGACCCGGCAGCTCATCCGTATTGCAGTAGATCGTCATTTCGCCGAGGCGCGAAAGGTCGCGCAGCAGCAGGGTGGCGTCGTTACCCTTCGAATAGAGTTCGTGGCGCGGCTTGAAGGTGATCTCGTAGGCCGGCAGGCCGGTCTCTGCGCCGTCCTCGTCGGCGAAATCGTCGAAGGAAAAGGGGACGGGCTGGAAGCCGCTGTCGTCGGTCGGCTTGGGGGCCGGCGCCGGAGCGGCCGGAGACGCCTTTGCGGCGGCCTTGGGCGCAGGCGCTTCGGCCGAAGGAGACGGCAGCTCGCCGTTGGCCAGCGCCTCGAGCTCCTTGACGAGGCCGCGGCTGCGGCTTTCATCGACACTGCCGCCGTCGCGTGCAGCATTGGTCAGGTCGGCGAGCACATCGGCCGACTTCAGCATCACCTTCAGGACGTCCTGGGTCGGCTCGAGCTTGTTGGAACGAACGCAATCGAGAGTGGTCTCGAAAACATGGGCGAAGGCAACCAGATCATCAAGGCCGAAGGCGCCGGCACCCCCCTTGATCGAATGCACGGCACGGAACACCGCATTGACGGTTTCCGGATCGCGATCGCCATCGTTCATTTTCAGCAGACCGGATTCCAGCTCGGCGAGCTGTTCCTCGCACTCCTGGAAAAAGATCTCTTTGATTTCGTTCATATCCATAGGAGCAAATCCTGGGTTTAAGCGGTTACGCGCTCAATTGCATCGATCAGCTTGGCCGGGTCGAAAGGCTTGACGATCCATCCGGTGGCGCCGGCCTGGCGGGCGCGGTTCTTCTTTTCCGCATCGCTCTCGGTGGTCAGGACCAGGATCGGGATCGCCCGATATTTTTCGTTGCGGCGCACACCTTCGATGAAGCCGAAGCCATCGAGGCGCGGCATATTGATGTCGGTCACGATCACGTCAGGATTGGATTCTTCGAGCACCTCAAGGCCCTCGACGCCGTCTTCCGCCTGGATCGTCTCGAAACCGGCATTGTTCAGCGTCACGAGCAGCATGTTTCGGATGGTGCGGGAATCATCCACGGTAAGCACTTTTTTCTTCATTGCCGAATCTCCTTGGCAAGCAGGTGGTCAATATTGACGCCAACCAGCTGCATGGTTTTGTGAAATGCGTCGGACACCTTGGAGAAGGTGAATGGCTGCTTGTCCTGCTCCCAGGTCTTCTCGGCGGACATCAGGACCTGAGCGCAAAGAGCCCCGATCCGCTCGACGCCCGATGCGTCAATTGAAAGACCGCTGCCCCTGAGAGAAAGGAGCTTGTCACGCAAGGCGGAAGCCTCGTTGAGATCGAGCACCGCTGTCAAATTCAGCGTCTTGCCACTCTTCTTTGCTACCATCAGCTTGTCCTTGTCCCTTTGTCCCCGGCCCGAAAAGATGAGCTGCGGCGATCATCCGATAGGTTAGTAAACATTCCGCCCACCTCCGACGCTTACGAGCGATTGCGGAAGGCCAAAATCATCATTTTCGTATTCGTCTTCGACCGCAGGACGGGCAGCCGCTTCGATCGCGCGCGACGGCGCCGCGCGGACCGATGCTGCACGCCCGGTGTGCGCATTTTCCCGGGCGATGCGGAATTCGCGAATCGTCTGGCCGAGCTCGAGAATGACGGTATGGAGGTGGTCGGCGCCTTCGGCGGAGCATTCGGCCAAACCGGCATTGTCCGCCACCTCTGCGCCGAGACCCTTGACGTCGGCCGCCACGCCGTCGAGGCTTGCGGCATGCTCGCCGGTCCTGGTGGCGATGCCGGATATGGCGGCGTTGATGTCGGTGACCTGCCGCACGATGCTGCCGATCGAATCCTGGGTACGTCCGACCATCTGCACGCCGGCGTCGACCTGCGCCTTGGTCGTCGTTACCAGGGTCTTGATCTCGCGGGCGGCGTCGGCCGAGCGCTGGGCAAGCGCGCGGACTTCCTGGGCAACGACGGCAAAGCCGCGGCCGGAATCGCCAGCGCGGGCCGCCTCGATGCCGGCGTTCAGCGCCAGCAGATTGGTCTGAAAAGCGATCTCGTCGATCGCGCCGATGATCTGGCCGATCTTCTCGGCCGACTGCTCGATGTCGGCCATGGCGCTGATGGCGCGGCCGACGACCTCGCCGCTTTGTTCGACCGCAGCGCGCGTCGAGGCGGCCGCCTGTTCGGCGGCGCGGCTGTCGGCGGCGCCGTCGCGCACGCTTCCGGCAATGCCGGCAAGGGCAGCGGCGGAAAGCTGCAGCCGGCCTGCCTGGCCGGACGCAGTGCCGGCGAACTGCCGCGACTGAGCGGCAAGCGAAGCGGTCGCCGTCTCGGCCTTATCAGCGCGTTCGGTCATGGCGGCGAATTCTGCCTGCAGGCCATCCAAGGCGCCGTTCAGGGCGGCGGCGATGCCGGCATAGGCGCCGTCGGCCTCGACAGGCGCGCGCCGCGTCAGGTCGCGGGCGGCGAGGCCCTCGATAACCTCACCGAAGATCCGCCCAATCTCCGCTTCACTTCCGGCGCGCTGATCGGCGAGCGCGCGGCTCTGGGCGGCTCGCAGCGCATTGAAGCGAAGCGAAACGGCAATTTCCACATCGACCATGACGATGCGGATGATCGCCGTCATCAGATCGGAAATTTCGCGGGTGCGGCGCCTGGCCGAGGGCAGCAGGGGCCGGCCGGCGATCTCTTCGGCGAGGCCGGAAAGGACGTGTTCCAGCATGACGCCATGGCCGGCCACGTGCCAGCGCGGCTCGAGGCCCATCTTGCTTTCGGTGTCGGCGAGGACCTTGACACGCTCGGCATAGAGGCTGTCGAAGCGCGCATCCGTCAGCAGGTCCCAATGCGAGGACTGCAGATCATGCAGACGATCGACCTGTCGGTCGCTCTCGAAATTGCGAGCGGCGTCGGGATAGGACTGGAACCTGTGGAAGAGATCGCGCAGGCCCGCTTTCAGATGCGCTTCGAGGGCCGGTCGGTTACGGCGCACCAGTTCGCACTGATCGGCATCGAGACCGGCAAAACGCAGGCGGTCGCGCAAGCTGCCTGCCTGCGCTCCACGAGCCTGATCTGATGGCATGTCCTGCCTCAACGCCTGTCCCCGACCCACTTTCCAGGCGAATGCCCGGCAAAAACTTTTGCAGCATTCGATGAACGCAAGCGCGGAGCCGGTCTTCACCACCGGCGACGACCGGCAGGTAAAAGCCCCTGATCAGCTATGTTTCGAAGCTGTCTGAAGAGATGGATACCGGATCGACCCGGTACGGCGGTACGGCGTCATGCCTGCTGGGAACGAGCACATCTTCCCATTCCGACGTGTAACCCAATGTTTATGGTTAATTCCTTGCCCGAAGGTTAATACGCCGTTCCAGGCGCAGGCTTTTGGAGCAATTCAAGGCAGTTCGCAGGAAATACTTCCACGGAGTTGCACGGCTGCTACAAGGCACACGCAAGCTCCGTGTTATAGGCCGGTCGACAACCAAGACATGACGTCGACAAGGACAGAGCAATGATTGTTCTCGGATTGGGTTCCTGCTTGATCGCAATGGGCGTACTTGCCGCCATCGCCAGCCTCGATTTCCTTGCCGCAAACCGCGACATCCGCATGCTTCGGGTGTTCTGAAAGCTCTCCCGCTCCAAGCCGATCCATCCCCCGTTGGCAGTCCGGCGCCTTTGGTGTAATCGCACTCGCGCCTTTCATGTCAGCGGAACACTCGGTTCATGTCCCCCAGATCTGGTCTCCTCATCGTTCTCGGCTTCACGTTCTGGCGTGTCGTCACGCTGCGTTTCGATGCTACTGACCTGTTTGTCGACGAGGCGCAGTACTGGTTCTGGTCGCAGAATCTCGATCTCGGCTACTATTCGAAACCACCGATGATCGCCTGGGTGATCCGGGCAATGACGGAGCTTTCCGGCTCCAACGCCATCTATTTCATCAGGCTGCTCGGGCCGCTGATCCACATGGCGGCGGCACTGGTGCTGATGAAGGTGGCAAAGCGTTTCGTCGGGCCGGAGATCGAAGGCTGGACGGGCGCCACCTATATTACGCTGCCGGGGGTGGCGCTTTCTTCAGTGTTCTTCTCGACCGACGTCATCCTGCTGTTCTTCATCGCGATCGCTCTGCACGCCTATTTTGGCCTGACGCAGCGGCGCTCGGTCGGACTGGCGCTCATCATGGGCCTCGGCGTCGGCCTCGCCTTCCTGACGAAATATGCCGTGCTGTTCGTCGTACCGGGCGGCGCGATCGCCCTCCTGCTCATTCCGTCGGCGCGCATCGCCGTCCGGGACTTCATCATCGCGGTCGCGGTTGCGGCTGTCGTCGCCCTGCCAAACCTCTGGTGGAACCTGCAACACGACAATACGACGGTGCGCCATACGCAGGATATCGCCCATTGGAGCGACATCGGCATCAATCTGCGGCGCGGGCTCGAATTCTTCTCCGCCCAATTCGGCGTCGTCGGACCGATCATCTTTTTCGCAATGCTCTGGGCGGTCTATCGCATGATCAAGGGCCGGAGCGACGACCGCGAAAAGATGCTGATCTGGCTGTCGATGCCGGTGGTGGTGCTGATCACCTTGCAGGCGACGGTCGCGAAAGCCTATGCCAACTGGGCCGTGACCGCCTATGTCGCGGGGACCATTCTTGCCGTCTGGCTGCTTTACCGGATGTGGCCTAAGGGGTTGAGGCTGTCGCTCACCATCAACGGCATCGCAAGCCTGCTCTTTCCGCTGGCGACGATCTTTCCGCAGCAATTGCTGCTGCCGAACGGCGACGAATTGATGAAGCGCTATCTTGGTCGCGCCGAGGTCAGCCGCGAGGCGGGAGCCCTTGCAGCTCAGGCCGGCACCGACATTATCGTCACCGACAACCGCGATATGGTCGCCGACCTCTTTTATACACTGCGCGACGCATCCTACAGGATCTACGCCCGGGCGCCTGCAGGACTTCCGGAGAGCTACTACGAGCAGGAGTTCGCGCTGCCCGCCGACGTCACCGGCAAGGTGCTTTTCCTGACGGACGTCCCCCTTAGCTGTGCCACAGAAACGCCGGAGGTACTGAAGAAATGGCAGCCGACCGCGGGCTATTACAAGGGCAAGGCGCTTTCCATCTACAAAGTCTCCGCCGGCTGCCTGGCGCCCTGAGCCGGCTTCAGCCTGTTCAATTGGGCAGGCAGAGGCCGGTGCCTGCCCCTTCGATCTCGACGAACCTGACACCACCCCTTTCGAAAGCAAGGCGCAACTGCGCCTCCGTCGCGCGGTGGATGTCGTGGTGGCGTCCCTCGTAATCGCGGATGGTGCTGCGCGAGACGGCGGCTCTTTCGGCCAGATCGGCCTGGGTCCAATCTAGCAGGCCGCGCGCCGCGCGGCAGAGAGCCGGGGTGAGAATTGTTTCCCTTGCGCCTTGACCCATGGTGTGATGTTGCCCATATTGGTTGAGATAGACCATATATGTCATATTACGCACGGGATTTCCAGATCGGGAGACAGCAATGCCGCACGATACGCCCTTGATTTCGACAATCGTTGGCGGCCTCGTGCTGGCTTTCATCTTCGGCGTCCTTGCTCATCGGCTGCGCATGCCGCCGCTCGTTGGCTACCTGATCGCCGGCGTGCTGGTGGGACCGCACACGCCGGGCTACGTGGCGGATCAGAGCCTTGCGCCGGAGCTTGCCGAAATCGGCGTCATCCTGCTGATGTTCGGCGTCGGGCTGCATTTCTCGCTCAAAGACCTGCTGTCGGTACGCGGCATCGCGCTGCCGGGTGCCATCGTGCAGATCAGTTTTGCGACTTTGCTCGGCTGGGGGCTCGGCGCCTTGATGGGCTGGCCGACCGGCGGCAGCCTGGTCTTCGGCCTGGCGCTGTCGGTCGCCTCTACCGTCGTGCTCTTGAAGGCGCTGCAGGAGCGCCGGCTGGTGGAGACGGAGCGCGGCCGGATCGCCGTCGGCTGGCTGATCGTCGAAGACCTCGCCATGGTGCTGGCGCTGGTGCTGATCCCGGCGGCAGCCAGCATCGGCGGCGGCCATGGTCCGGTCGAGCCGCTGTCGGCGGCTCTGAACAGCCTGCTCGGCCTCGATCTCGGCATCGGCGGGATGATCGCCATGACGCTGGTCAAGGTGGCGCTGTTCGTGGCGCTGATGCTGGTCTTCGGCCGCAAGCTCATTCCCTGGACGATGCACCGCATCGCCCATGCCGGCTCGCGCGAGCTCTTCCGGCTCGGTGTGCTCGCCATCGCTCTTGGCGTTGCCTTCGGCGCGGCGAAGCTCTTCGGCGTGTCCTTGGCGCTCGGCGCCTTCTTTGCCGGCATGGTGCTGGCCGAAAGCGAGCTCAGCCACCGCGCGGCCCAGGAAAGCCTGCCGCTGCGCGACGCCTTTGCCGTGCTCTTCTTCGTCTCGGTCGGCATGCTGTTCGATCCGAACATCCTGCTCGACAGGCCGCTGCCGATCCTTGCCACCGTCTTCATCATCGTCATCGGCAAGTCCGTCGCCGCCTTTCTGATCGTGCTCGCCTTCAGGAAGCCGCCCGGCACGGCGCTGACGATTTCGGCAAGCCTCGGTCAGATCGGCGAGTTCTCCTTCATTCTCGCCGCTCTCGGCACCGAACTCGGGCTGTTGCCGGAGGAGGGCCGCGACCTGATTCTTGCCGGCGCCATCATCTCGATCGTCCTCAATCCGCTGCTGTTCTTCCTCTGCGACCGCATGCGGCCTCTTCTCGAAGGTGCAAAGCGCGAGGAAACCGTGGCCGACCCCGCTTCCGCCGCGGTTGCGGATCCCGCTCAAGAGCAGGCGGCGTCTGACAACGACGACGCGCATCCGACCACGCTAACCGGCCACGCGATCCTCGTCGGCTATGGCCGGGTCGGCAGGATCGTCGGGCAGAATCTCAAATCGTCCGGCACGCCCTTCCTCGTCATCGAGGATTCCGACAAGCGCATCGGCGAGTTGAAAGCACAAGGGATCGAAGCCTTCATGGGCAATGCGGTGGCGCGGGAGACGCTCGATCTCGCCAATCTTTCGACTGCGCGCAGCCTCGCCATCGCCATCCCGAACGCCTTTGAGGCCTGTCGCATCGCCGAGCAGGCGCGCAGCGTCAATCCCTCGATCCTCATCGTCGCCCGCGCCCATTCCGACGCCGAGGTCGACGAGCTGAAGCAATACGGCGCCGACACCGTCATCATGGGCGAACGCGAAATCGCGCTTGGCATGGTTGACCGGCTCGCTCAAGTGCATCATGAGAGTGTTTCCTATGAAGACAGGCAGGAGCCTGATACAATCATCCCGACGGGCACTGCTCCGCCGGAAAGAGAATGAGAGATTGGCGCGCTTTTGAGCCGATACGGTAGTGACATCGCCGGGACGGAGGAGATGGAGCTGGACCAGCACCGTCTGACGAGCCGTATCGCCGCTTCCCTCCTCTTCGCCATTCTTGCCTATATCGGCCTGCTTTTCGGCGGCAATCTCATTGAGCCGGCGACCGCCGTCAACACGCTTTCCTCTTCCGGCCGCGATCCCCAGCCGCAGCAACTGAGCGCGCGCGAAGCCGTGCGCGGGGTGCTTGTCGCCGAGCGCAAGCTTGCGCCGAAACAGACCGGCTACGACGCCGGACCGCCGGCCCTTGCCGCCGCCCCTGCTGTCGACTTTACCGGCTGGGACATTGCCGCTCCTCTTGCGGCATTCGAGCCTGCGCTTCATCAGGCAGTTTCCAGGACCCATCAGGCGCGCGCACCGCCGATCGTCGCCTGAGGCCTGCGCCGAGCGGCGCTTCCGACCATTGACGACATGCCGCCAGCGCCCGGGCGCCGGCCCTCGATTATCTAAGGAATACAACATGCGTACTTCACCATGGCTGGTGTTCACCTATACGGTGATCATCGTGATCGGCTTATTCATCGCCCTGCCGAACGTCCTGCCGCAGTCCACCCTCCAGCGCATTCCGGCATGGCTGCCGCATGAGCAGGTGTCACTCGGCCTCGACCTTCGCGGCGGTTCGCACCTCGTCCTGGAAGTCGACGAAGCGGACCTGACCAAGGAGCGGCTGCAATCGCTGCTTCAGGACGCCCGCCGCGTCCTGCGCGAAAAGGGCATCCAGCCAAAGGCCGTCGTGCGCAGCCAGAACCAGATCGTCGTGACGCTCGCCGATGCCGCGCAGAGCGATGCGGCTGTCACCGATCTGAAGACGCTTGCCAACCCGATCAGCACCGGCCTCAGCGCCGGCCAGGCAGATCTCAATGTCACCGCAAACGGAGCGACCATCACTGTCGGCTTCTCGCCGGCCGGCATCTCCGCCAATGTCGACAATGCCGTCCAGCAGAGTCTTGAAGTCATCCGCCAGCGCGTCGACCAGGTCGGCGTGTCCGAGCCGACCATCCAGCGCATCGGCGGCAACCGCGTGCTCGTCCAGCTTCCGGGCGCGCAGGATCCGTCGCGCCTGCGTGAACTTCTGGGCTCCACGGCAAAGATGTCGTTCCACATGCTGGCGCCGAACAACCAGCCCGGCCCCGGCGTCACCATGCTGCAGGACGACGAAGGCAGATCCTATCCGGTGCTCGATCGTGTCGAAATCTCCGGCGACCGCCTTTCGGATGCCCGCGTCAGCTTCGATCCCAACACGCGCGAACCCATCGTCAGTTTCCGCTTCGACAGTGCCGGCGCCACCCGCTTTGCCGAGATCACCCGCCAGAATGTCGGTAGTCCCTTTGCCATCGTCCTTGACAACAAGGTGCTGAGCGCTCCCGTCATCCGCGAGCCGATCACCGGCGGTTCCGGCCAGATCTCCGGCAACTTCTCGGCCGACAGCGCCACGACTCTTGCCGCCATGCTGCGCGCCGGCGCCCTGCCCGCCAAACTGACTGTTATCGAAGAGCGCACGGTCGGCGCCGATCTCGGCGCTGACGCCATCAAGATGGGCATCTATTCCGGCATCGTCGGCTTCGCCCTTGTTGCCGCCTTCATCTTCGTTCTCTACGGCACCTGGGGCATCCTCGCCAATGTGGCGCTGCTGATCCACACGATCCTGACCTTCTCGGCCCTGACTCTGGTCGGCGCGACGCTGACGCTGCCCGGCATTGCCGGTGTCGTTCTCGGCATCGGCCTTGCGGTCGACGCGAACGTCCTCATCAACGAGCGCATTCGAGAAGAGACCCGCAAGGGCAAGGGCGCCTTTGCCGCCATCGACACGGGCTTCAATCGTGCCTATTCGACCATTATCGACGGCAATATGACGGCCCTGATCGCTGCGGCCATCCTGTTCTGGTTCGGTTCCGGACCGGTTCGCGGCTTTGCCGTGACCATGGCGCTCGGCCTGATCATCTCGATGTTCACCTCGGTTGCCTTCGTTCGCGTCGCGATGATCGAGATTACCCGCCGCCGCAGGTTCAAGGTACTGAACATCCGGCCGTTGATCCCCTTCAGCCCTTATGACAAACACATCCAGTTCATGAAGGCGCGCTTCTTCGGCGTCACCGTTTCGGCGCTGCTTTCGATTGCCTCCGTCGTGCTCTTCATCCATCCCGGACTCAACTACGGCGTCGATTTCCGCGGCGGCATCCAGATGTCGGTCAAGACGAAAGAGGCGGCCGATCTTGCGAAGTTCCGCGAGGGACTTGATAGTCTCGGCCTCGGCGAAATCACGCTACAGACCTTTGGCGACAACAACAGCATTCTCGTTCGGGCGCAGCGGCAGGAAGGCGGCGAGGAGGCGCAGACGGCTGCGGTGACCAAACTGAAGGCCGAAGTCGCCAAGATCGATCCGAGCGCTACCGTCGAAGGTACCGACGTTATCGGCCCGAAGGTCAGCGGCGAGCTTGCCTCGGCCGGTATCCTGTCGGTCGTGATCGCCAGCTTCGCGATGCTCATCTATATCTGGGCGCGGTTCGAATGGCCGTTTGCCGTCGGCGCCATCGTTACGCTGGTGCTCGACGTCACCAAGGCGATCGGCTTCTTCGCAATCACCGGCCTCGACTTCAACCTCACGGCCATTGCCGCCATCCTGACGCTCGTCGGCTATTCGGTGAACGACAAGGTCGTCGTCTACGACCGCATGCGCGAAAACATGCGGCTCTACAAGTCGATGCCGCTGCGCGAGATCATCGACAAGTCGATCAACGAGACCCTGGCGCGAAGCCTTTACACCAACGCGACGGCCTTCCTCGCCCTGGTGCCGATGGCGATCTGGGGCGGCAGCGCCGTTTCGAGCTTTGCGATCCCGATGGTCTTCGGCATTCTGGTGGCCGGCGCCTCGTCGATCTTCATCGCCGCACCGATCCTGCTGTTCCTCGGCGACTGGCGCCGCCGCCACGCCAAGGCGGCACTGGCAACCGATACGGCAGCCGAAATCATCCCGCCGGAAGAGGGCCGCTCGCGCAAGTCGGTGAGCTGAAAAACGGGTTGTTAACGTATCCTTGAAGAGGGCGCCGGTTGCAGAGCCGGCGCCCTCTTTTTATTGTTGCCTATTGCCAGGATAAAATTGTGCAGCAATTCAAGATATTACAGCGTCCGTCGCGCGGCTGAAAAAGGCGCGCGACGCCGCAGCAGAGATCGGGAAACCGCCAGATGTCACCCAACCCGGCGAAACCGCCTGAGACCAATATTGCCGGCGATAACGAGGAGCGCATCAAGCGCTTTCTCGCAACCGCCTCGCACGACCTGCAATCGCCGCTGCGCCATATCGCCATGTATGCCGAGCTGCTGCTCGACGATCTCGAGGAGACACTCGACGGCGAACAGCTTCAGAGCCTCAAGATGATCCTGGAAAAGGCGCAAGCCGCACAACGCCTCACCAAGGCACTGATGAGCCTTGCCGGTGGAACACCACAGGTAACGCCCGAAAAGGTCGACCTGAAGGCCTTGGCCGAGAAAATCTGGGGCGACCTCATCGATGAGACGGGGGCTCGCGACGCGACGTTCGCCAGTAAGGGACTCCCCTCCATCCGCACCGACCCCGCGCTGTTCGGACTGGTGCTGAGGCAGCTCATGTCCAACGCACTCACCTATCGGAACTCATCGCCGCCGCATGTGGCGATGACGGCGGAACAAGAGGGGGCGAACTGGTTCGTCCGGATTTCCGATAACGGGATAGGCATCGATCCTGCTTATCGAGAACGGATCTTCGAGCCGTTCTGGAAATTGCCGAAGGCGGGGGCAGCCCCCGGCGCCGGCCTTGGCCTGACGACGGCGCAGGAACTTCTGAAGGCGCTTGGCGGCGATATCAGTCTCGAGCATTCCGACGAAACCGGCAGCCGCTTCACCATTCGCCTTCCCGCCGGCTAAGCAACCTATTGCAATCGCTCAGCTTCGTTTGCCGTGCTTGAAGCGCATTGCGATCTCAGATTCGCTGGACGTGCTTCCAGTCCTTTTCTGCGCATGCCGCTACCGCAAAACGTTCGCGCTATTTTGCGCGCCACGCTCAAATGCTGTAATCGTCCTTCCAGAAATCCGGGACATCATAGTTCACATATTCGCGGATGATGTGCTGCAGCGTCTGAACGTCGATTTCGTCCTTGCCGATGCGGAAGTCGACGCCGTAATCCGGGAATTCCTGGAAATAGCCACCCGATATGTCGGTCGAGACGACGCCGATCGGGCCGGTATAGCCGATGCCGCGCAACTCCGGCACCGTCTCGCGGAAATCGGCATTGGGCAGAAGGCGATTGTCGAGCAGGATGAGATCGAAGCGCGCCGCGCGGACCTTTTCCAATGCGTCTCCGATCGACGGCGAATATTCGACTTCGACCGCCGGCTCGGAGAGATCTGCGATCTTCTTTTTGAGCGCGCGGAATTCGATGAACTCGTCATCGACAAAGAGAACCTTTACGGCATTCTGTCGGACCGTTCTGGTGATCATTTCATTTTCCCAGTCCCGAAGCCAATTTTCACGAAACCAACCCATTCCTCAGGGCGATCGCCACCATGTGGACGCGGTTCACGGCGTCGAGCTTACGCGCGGCCGCAGTGATATGCGAATTGACCGTATGTTCGGACAGACCGAGAATGATGGCGATTTCGGCCGAGGTCTTGCCTTCGCTGGTCCATTTGACGATTTCCGATTCGCGCTGGGTCAACCGTCCGGACATCTCAGGCGTCAGGATTTCCTCGTAGAGCTTGTCGAAAATGCGCATGGCATCCAGAAGCATGTCGGCGATCTCACCCTGATCCGGCTCTTCACGCTCGCCGCTCAGCACGAGGCAATATCGCCGCCCTTCGGGCGTGAACAGCGGAATGAAGAGGAAGACGCCGCTGCGGAACTCGTTGAAAAGCAGATCGGAGGGAAAGGTGTCCGGCTGCGCGCTCCTGCCATGGACGGGCGTCGCCAAAAACTGGGCGCTCTTTGCCCGGACGGTCCCGAGCGCCTCCCTCAACGTCGCAATGAAAAGGCCGACCCGTCGCTCGGCGACATTGGTGATAACGATATCGCGCTCGCCGAAAGGAGTCGAAGCCTCGGAAATGCGGGCAAGCGCGAAATTGTCGAAGTGGTAATGCTGCGCCGCCGCTTTCAGCAGACGGAAAAAATCGGTGCGGTTAATCGCCCGGCTCAGCTCCGGTCCGGCATGAAAAGGAGTTGCCGCGGCATTGTTCATTCCCACTCTTCCTCTCCTCCCGCCATGCCCCCGATCCCCAAATCTTGGGATATACGTCTTAAACGCGAACAGCTACAAAAATTGCGAGACGGTTGATGAGAGATATCGAAACGGGGACTTTCGGTATACAAGGCGGATATCATCAAATGCCTCAACTACAGGTGATGCACGGGCAGATATACTGAGGGGCAGTAATTCTTACCTGGGTATCGTAAATCTTCGCGCGTTCAACATCCATGAATGCGAGAAGGCAGTGCCAGACGTAAGCGCGAGAGAGCCGATAGGCCCATTCAGCTAAGGGGTTGGCTGGAAGTTCGTGGCGGCGAACACGGGTCAATCGGTTCTCTCAGCGCTTACTTTTTGTTCCGTCCTTTTCGCTTCGGTTGCATCTTGAAATGCACACTCCGCCTTGTCAATTGCGGTTTGTCACTTCGCCCGGACGAACGCCAGGAAACGCACCATTCGGTTTCGCTGTTTCCTACACTTCCAGATTGAGAAGGATCGCGGCGAGGTCAAGCGGCTTCTCAAGGTAAAGATCGGCACCGGCTTCGAACGCGCGCGCGCGATCCTCATCGGCATCCGATCCGCTGCAGATGGCGAGACGCATCGTTCTGAAACGATCATCCCCGCGCAGGCTGCTTACCAGGCCAATGCCGCTGTCGAGGGGCATGTAGAGATCGGCGACCAGCAGCTCCGGCGGGGCCCAGCCTTCCGCCACGCGCTGCTTCAGCGCCTCCAGCGCCGTCTCGCCCGTCGAGAAACAAAATAGATCGACGTCTATCTGCTGCTTCTTGCGGATATAGTCGAGATAGAAGAGATCGTCCCTGCTGTCGTCGACGTAAACTATCGTAGGCATGCGGCACCGTGATCTGGGTATTGTTCGAATGAACCTCGTTGTCTTCCGACGTCACGATATCGCGATTTCACGAAAATTCGATCTGCCCGATCGAAAAATCATTTCGGAAAAAGCGCGATGGCGGCGTCCACTGCCTATTGAGTATTCCTCGATTTCGGAAAAAATGGCCGCGCGAACCGAGAGAGGATACACGGGTGCAGGATAAGGGCAACGTGGACCTGCAGGACCAGCGGAGGCGATGGCGCTACCGTGCCTTCGCGATTGCGGTCGGTTGCCTGCTGTTCCTTCTCGGGGTGAGCGCCCTTGCCGGCTGGCTGTTGCAGATCAAGCTCATCATTTCGCTCTTCCCCGGCTTTCCGTCGATGGCCTTCAACACCGGGCTCTGCTTCATACTGTCCGGCCTAGGGCTTGCCGCATCGACGTTTTCCGCCCGTCGCTTTCTTACAATGGCAACTGTCATGACTGGGTTTGCAGCGGCGATCGCGGCAGCCCGGCTCGTGGAAATCGTCACCGCCGGCCGGACCGTCCACTATGTCGACCAGTTGATCACTGGCTGGGTGATTCCGCCCGATTTCATCGCAGAGATCGGCGGCGGCATGGGACCCAATACAGCGCTGATCTTTCTGATCGCCAATCTTTCGCTGCTGCTCTCGCTTCATGTGGAAAAGTCTGGAAATCAGGTGGTGCAGGAGCTGACCGCCTATGTCGTCGTCACGCTCGGCATGATCGCGCTCGCCGGCTATCTCACCGACGCCGAACAGGGCTACCGCTGGGGCCCCTATGCGGCGATGGCTTTGCACACGGCGATCGGAATGGTGCTTTTCGGCGCGGGCCTGCTTGCCCGCTCCTGGTGGATGCAGCCGACAAACCGGGCGCAGATTCCGCTCTGGATTCCGGCGGCGGTCTGCTTCACCGGCCTTGTCGTCGATCTCTATACGCCGCTCGGCCTTGCCAACGGCATTCTTTATGTGCCGCTGGTGCTGACGGCCCTCTGGTTCGGCAACAGGAATGCGCCGCTCTTCTTCGCCTTTGCCTGCACCGTGCTCCTCATGCTCGGCTTCTTCGCCGTCAGGCATGACGAGGCGGCATTCTGGCAGGAGATCGCCAACCGCACCATCACCGCTGCCACCCTCTGGCTGATCGCCATCCTTATCTTTTATTTCCTGCGCAACAACAACAACCTGGAAGCCGAACGCGTTCGCTTCGGCGCGCTGGCGCGCAGCACGCCGGATGCCGTCCTCGTCATCGACGGACGTGGAACGATCAAGAGTTTCAATCCGGCAGCCGAGATCATGTTCGGCTATTCGCCGCAGGAAACGATCGGCCGGAACATCAAGATGCTGATGCCCGAGCCTTATCATTCCGAGCATGACGGCTATCTCTCCCATTACCGGCAGACCGGCGAGGAACGTATCATCGGAACGACGCGGATGGTCTCCGGTCGGCGCAAGAACGGCATCGTCTTCCCGATCGAAGTGTCCATCAGCGTTGTCGTCAGCGGCGAGACCAAGACCTTCGTCGGCATCGTACGCGATATCAGCGAGCGCGTGCGGCAGGAAGAACGGATGAAAACGACGCTTGCCCAGCTCGAGGCCTATACGGCGGAGCTCGAGCGCAGCAACCACGACCTGGACGAATTCGCCTATATTGCCTCGCATGATCTGAAGGAGCCGCTGCGTGGCCTGCACAACCACTCGCGTTTCCTCCTCGAGGATTATGAGGACAAGCTCGACGTGGACGGCGTGCGCCGGCTGAACCGGCTCGTGCGTCTCAGCCAGCGGATGGAGAAGCTCGTCAACGACCTGCTCTACTTCTCCCGGCTCGGTCGGCAGCAGCTGGCAGTCAAACGCACCGATATCGGCCTGATCGTCAAGGATGTGGTCGCGACGATGGAGCTGTTGCTGGAAGAGCGGCATGCCAGGGTCGTCACCGACGGCCGGCTGCCTGACGTGGTCTGCGACGCGCCGCGGCTGACCGAAGTGTTCCGCAATCTCATCACCAATGCGATCAAATACAACGACAAGCCGGCGCCGTTAGTCTCGATCGGCTATCTCGAACGGTTCGTCGGCAAGGACGGCACGGTTGCCCGCAACGTGTTTTTCGTTAGGGATAACGGCAAGGGAATACCCCAGGAATTCCATGAGGACATTTTCCGCATTTTCAAACGGCTCGAAAAGTCGCAGGATTCCGAAGACGGGACCGGAGCAGGCCTCACCTTCGTCCGCAAGATCATCGCGCGGCACAACGGCGATATCTGGCTGGAGTCCGAAGTCGGCGTCGGCACCACGTTCTATTTCACCCTGGGAAGAAAGCGCGAGGGGCAGAATGCAGCAGCGTGACACGCAACCGATCTTGATCGTCGAAGACAGTGAAGACGATTTCGAAGCGACGATGCGCGCCTTCAAACGGACCAACCTGCGCAACTCGATCCGATGGGCCGCCTCGGGTCAGGAAGCCCTCGACATGCTCGCCGTGATGGCGCCGAAACCAGGGCTGATCCTGCTCGATCTCAACATGCCGGGTCTCGATGGCCGCAAGACGCTGCAGGCGATCAAGTCGAACGACGGCTGGCGCAAGATCCCGGTGGTGATCCTGACGACGTCAGACGATGAACGCGACATCGAAGGCTGCTACGCGCTCGGCGCCAACACCTATGTGCAGAAGCCGGTCGATCTCGACGGCCTCTTCGCCGCGATCCAGCGGCTGAAGGAATACTGGTTCGAAATCGCGATCCTGCCGCTCGAGGACTGACAGTTTGGCGGAAGACTGCTGCATTCTCATCATCGACGACAACATCGACGACCGCGAGGTCTATCGCCGCATCCTTCGACGTGTCTCCAGCACGGCCTATACCGTCCTCGAGGCGGAGACCGGTGAAGAGGGACTTGCGCTGAACAGCCGGAAACGGCCGAACTGCATCCTACTCGACTATTCGCTGCCGGGGCGCGACGGACTCGGCGTTCTTGCCGATATATTGGAGGACGATCCCGCCGCAAACGTCATCATGCTGACCGGCCAGGGCAGCGAAACCGTCGCCGTCGAGGTGATGAAGAGCGGCGCGCGCGACTATCTCACCAAGGATTCCCTTTCACCCGAAACGCTGCATCGCTGCATCCAGAACGCCATCATGCACGGCATGCTGGAAGGCCAGCTGGAGCAGAAGCGGCAATCGCTGGAGATCTTCACACGCGCCATGGCGCATGATCTGAAGGAGCCGCTGAGGACGATCAAGTCCTTCAGCCGGATCCTGCACGGTTCTGCAGTGCTTCCGGCGGAAGACCGCGAGCTGCTCGATTATGTCCTGAGCGCCGCCGACCATATGGAAGACCTGATCGTCAAGGTTTCGAACTTCACCAAGCTCGAAGCCTATGGCGGGCCGGAGTTGACGCCGGTCTCGCTGTCTGATGTGCTCGACCAAGTGGAGAACAATCTGCGCCAGCAGATGGAGAGCCGCGGGGCCGTCATCATCCGCGGGCCGCTGCCGGAGGTGATGGGCGATGCGACACTGCTGACCCAGCTTCTCCAGAACCTGGTGTCGAATGCCATCCGCTACTGCGATCAAAAGGTTCCGGAGGTCCAGATCTCGGGCGAAGCGCATGGGAATAGCTGCCGCCTGACGGTGCGTGACAATGGACCGGGCATCGATCCCCAGCACCGCGAGTTGATCTTCCAGCCGTTCAAACGGCTCGTCGGCCGCGGCATCGAGGGCACCGGGCTCGGCCTTGCCATCTGCCGACGCATCGCGCAGCTGCATGGCGGCTCGATCTGGTGCGAACCGGAGAAGGGACCTGGCGCCACCTTCGTCGTCGAGATGCCGCTCGCCGCGGCACGGCCCGCGCCGCCCGCCGCATCAGCCGTTCCGCCGAGCCTGAAGCCGGCGGATCAGCCGGGCGAGGGTTCCGGCAGGCTTGCCGAGGTGCTGCTGGTCGAAGACAGTCCCGCCGACATCCAGATTCTGAAGATCAAGCTGATGCGGCGGGAGAAGGTGGCCTTCAACCTGCATGTCGCCACCAATGGGCGCGAGGCGATGCGGCTGCTCGAAGAGCGCGCCGGCATAGCCGACGTCCCGCAGATCGACCTGATGCTGCTCGACATCAACATGCCGATCATGGATGGTTTCGAGGTGTTGAACGCGCTTTCGGCCGATGCCCGTCTGAAACGGATTCCCGTCTGCATTCTCAGCACCTCAAGCGATGAGACCGACATGCAGCGGGCCAGAAATCTCGGCGCGCGCGCCTATATGGTGAAGCCGCCGACCCTGCAGCAACTGGAAGAGGCGCTCGAAGATGTCGACCATCTGGAACTGCTCCAGCGCGGCGATTCGCTTGCGCTTTGCGCGGAACAAAACTAAGCGGTGGTCATTGGCAACGGTATGACTTTCGCAGCTCTCATACTCGCGCTCCTGACGACGCCGCTTCAATCAGGACTGCTCTCGATGGTATCAGGCATACATCACGTTACAGCCATCACCCGAAAGGTGCAGGCGAACGTGGATTTTTACGCCGGCTTTCTCGGCATGCGGCTCGTCAAGCAGACGGCCGGCTACGAGGATGCGACGCAGCTCCATCTCTTCTACGGCGATTCGGCAGGCACGCCGGGTTCGCTCGTCAGCTTCCTCGTCTGGGAAGATGGCGCGCCCGGCCGGGCGGGCTACGGCCAGATCAGCGAAATTTCGCTGGCGATCGATCCGGCGAGCATCGGCTACTGGCTGACGCGCGCCATGAGCTTCGGCCTGCGCTCGGAAGGACCCGCCGATGAATTCGGCGAGCCTGTTCTGAGGCTGAAGGATCCCGATAACATCATCCTCAAGCTCGCGGGCGCAAAGGACCTGACATCGCCGGCTGTCTGGGACGGCGCCGCGATCCCGGTCGGGCATGCCGTCCAGCGGGTGCGCGGCGCAACCGTGCTGACGGAAAAGCCGGCGGAGAGCCGCAGCTTCCTCGAGCGCCATTTCGGCTACCGCTTCCTGGCCAACCGCGGCACGATCGACAGGCTGGTGTCGCAATCGGGCGATGTCATCGATGTGCGCGATGCACGCGGCTTCTGGTCCGGTGCGCCGGGGACCGGCACGGTCGATCATGTCGCTTTCCGGGCCGCCGATGAGGAGGCGCTGCTTTCGGTATCCAAGGCGCTGGAGAAGACCGATGCATCGCCGACCAACATGCACGACCGCAAGTATTTCCGCTCGCTCTATGCCCGCGAGCCCGGCGGCACGCTGGTGGAGCTTGCAACCGACAAGCCCGGCATGACTGTTGACGAAGAGCATGCAGCCCTCGGCACCAAGCTCTTCGCGCCGCCGGAAGCGATCACCAATCTCGACGACCTCAAGGTGGTTCTGCCGCAATTTTCGTTGCCCGGCCAGCCGCGCATCAATTACCGCGAGCTGCCGTTCGTTCATCGCTTCTACACGCCGCCGAATCCTGACGGCAGTGTCTTCGTGCTTCTGCACGGCTCGGGCGGCAATGAGACGACGCTGATGCCGCTCCTCAACAAGGCGGCACCGCGCGCAACACTGATGGGCGTGCGGGGCCGGGCGACGGAAGAAGGCTTTCCGCGCTGGTACAAGCGCATTACACCCTTCTCTTTCGACCAGAACGACATCAAGACCGAGGCCGAAGCCTTTGCGGCCTTCATAGAAGGCGCCGTCAAATCCTACGGCCTCGATCCGAAGAAGATCGTCTATGTCGGCTATTCCAATGGCGCCAACCTCTTGAACTCGCTGCTCTACCTGCATCCGAACCTCGTTCACAAGGCGGTACTGCTGCGCTCCATGCCTGTGCTCAGTGACTATCCGCATGCCGATCTGAAGGGCACGGACCTGCTCGTCATCAGCGGCAAGACCGATGCCTACGGCAAATATGCGAGCGACCTGGAGGAACGGCTGAAGAGTTCCGGCGCCACCGTCGATTCCGACGTCATCCCCGGCGGCCACGATCTCGGCGACGCCGATGTGCCGATCATTCAAAAGTGGCTGCTTCAGAGAATGGGGGACGATCCAGCGCCGCTGGAGCAGCAGGCGGTCAGGCCGGCGAGCGAGCCGTTCGGGCAACCATGATGCCGGCGAGCACCACCCCGGCGCCCAGCGCCTGCATCGTCCCGATCGCCTCGTCGAGCAGCGCCCAGGCGAGGATTGCGGCGACGACCGGCTGCAACAGCAGCGTCAGCGATGAAAAGGCGGGCGGCAGATAGGCCAGCGCATAGGTGATCGCCACCTGCCCGCCGGCATGACTGACAAAGGCGAGGCCGAAGAGGATCGACCAGCCGTAGAGGGTCGCCGGCAGCATCTGCCCTTCGAAGAAGAAGGCGATCGGGAAGATGCAGACGGCAGCCGATGCCGTGCTCCACAGCATGATGCGGATCGTATCGAACCGGCTGCGCAGCCTGCCGATCGCCAGGATATAGCAGGCATAGAAGAAAGCGGCGATCATCGCGGTGCCGTCGCCGCTCAAGCCGCCATTGCCGAGCCCTGCCGGTCCGCCTTTTAGGATAACGACGCCGGCAAGCGCCAGGACCAGCCCCAGCAGGAAAACACCGCTGGTTCGCGCCTTGAAAAACAGGACGGCGATCAGCGTGACGAAAACAGGCGCGAGGTTTGCGAGCAGCGTCGCGTTGGCGACCGAGGTCATGGTGAGCGAAAGATGCCAGGCGGCGAGGTCGAGCGCCAGCATGAGGCCCGGAAGAACCAGCAGCCCATAATCGGAAAGGCTTTGCGGCTTCGGCCCCCTATCCTTCTTCATGAGCGAGACGATGAAGATCGGGATCAGCGCCAGCGCCACACGCCAGAAGGCAGTGGCCATCGGCCCGGCTTCGGACAGCCGAACGAAGATCGGCGAGCCGCCGATCGCCGCCCCGCCGACAACAAGAGCGGCCAGCGCCAGACGGTTGGAAGGCGAGGCTTCGGAGAGAGTGGAAGCGGTCTGCGACATGGTCTCGATTTTCTTGATTGCCCGAACATTGGCGGCGGGCCATTGACTGGAGCGTGCGTAGCAGAAGTCATGTGCCGGCGACAGTCGAAGAACGACATCGGAACGGAAAATCAGGCCGGGCGGGTGTTCGTCTCGGCCAGCCGCAGCTTTGCGGCGATTTCGCCTGCAACGAAGAAGGCATGCTCGGTCACCTGCGGCAGCCCCATCAGTTCGCCGAAAGTGCCGCGCGCCAGTGGACCGGAGATCAGTAGCGAAGGATCCGCCTTTCCCGACGGGCCGATCGCCTCCGACTGCTCGGTGCAGGCAAGGCCGAGGCCTGTCGGGTCAAGCGACAGGTGGCCGCTTGCAGCAAGCGCCGCGAGCCAGGGCTGAGTTTCGAGAATGCCGCCATGCGCCGGGCCCGTGGTGACGACGACGGCGTCATAGCTCCGCTCCAGGGACTGACGCCGATGGCGCGGCTGCAGGGTGCAAAGAACAAGCTCTCCTTCAATGCGCGCATCGGCGACCGACCCGGCAAGGACTTCCAGGCGGCCGGCGGCAATCGCCGCGTCGAGCACGGCTTCCACCTGCGGCGCGATGCGAAAGCGATGCACATCCCAATAGGGACGCAGATGGCGGACGAGACGGCGCCGTTCGGCGATCGGCAGCGCCTGCCAGAGTTCGTATCCCTGCGCCCGCACCTGATCAATCACGCCGTGCCAACTTATGCCCTGCGCCTTCGCGGCCTCTATGTCGGCGCGGATCCTGACAAGCAGCGCAAGGGCGGAATGCGCGGCCTGGGAGACGAAGTCTCCAAAGAGCTGCTGCGGTTCCGGCGAATGGCCGCGCGAACGCAGGCCGCGGCGCGAGATCGCCGTCACAGGGCCATCATGACCGCACTCGGCAAGAGAGGCGATGACATCGGCGGCCGTCAAGCCGTTGCCGATGACCAGCACCCGGTCATGCCGACGGATAACGCCGAGCGCGCCCGGCTTGGTGGTATCGGCGACGAAGCGGGGATGGGCGGCCAAGCTGGCGGCAAGCCGGCCCGGCGCTGCCGGCGGCGGATGGCTGGTGGCGATCGCAACTATATCGGCCTCCGTCACCCCGCCTTTGTCGTCCTGGATCGACCAGCGGCCGCCCCGGCGCTCGAGACCGGTCACGCGGGCGCGGTTGTGGAGCACGACGCCCTCTTCCAGCAGCGGTTTCAGCAGGGAGGCGACATATTCGCCGAAGAGCCGGCGCCGGGGGAAGAGCATGCCGTCCGGTTGCCTCGCCCCCGGATCGTCCGCGACGGCGTCGCGAGCTTCGATCCAAGCCTGGAATTCGCCCAGGTCGTCGGGCTGCAGGCTCATCTTGGCGGCGGGAACATTGATACGGTGCGCCGGATCGTCCGTGTCATAGGCAAGGCCGCGGCCGAGCTCCGCGCGCGGTTCGAAGACCATGATGATGGGGCGCTCACCGCAATTTGCCCTGGCGAGATGATAGGCGACGCCCGCGCCGGAGAGGCCGCCGCCGATAATGGCGACGACGGATCGTTCGGACTTCGGGAGAGGCTTCGGATGCATGACGGCCGGGATATTCACTTGCGATGGCCGAGAATAAATGCCGGACATTTCCCGCGCAATCTCCCTCACCGCGAATTGTCTATAAATTTTATTGGGTTTCGAGTGCGACCTCTATCCCACTATCGTGGTCGAGAATTCGGGATTGCCGCGGATGGTGTTGCTGACTGTGCAGATCTCCTCTTCGGCAGCATCGACGATCTTGCGGCGGGTCTCTTCGTCGACATCGCCCTTGATCGAGAAGACGATGTTGAATTTTGCAACGCGTGAGAGCCCTTCCGCCGCCTTCTCGCCGGTGACGTCGGCGGTGATCTCGCTGATCCTGTCGAGAACCCCCATCTGACTGGCTGCAATGCGGGCGCTGAGCACGAGACAGGCCGAGAGCGAGGCATAGAGCAGATCGAGCGGGCTGAAGCCCGGCTGAGAAGGGGCGGTGACGATATCGATCTCACCCTTGGTGGTGGACGTGACATGCGGAAAGCCGGTACGGCCGAGAGTGGCGATAGCACCTGTCGGACGGGGGCGAGCCTTGAGATCGGCCATGAAAAGATCCTCTGACAACAGCCTCGCAGAAATAGCGAGTTACGCCTCGGCCCGCAATGACGGCGCGATGCTTGGTAACGGAACCTTTCCTTCCGTCATCAGTTGACTACACCTGAACGAAATCAGTGACAAAGGTGCATAACGATGCCGCATGCCCGCAACATGCATCGTCAGGACCGGCGGATGGACGCCCGCGACCGGCTGATTGTCGCGCTCTATGCACAGCTGAAGGCCGAGCGGGAAACGCGCGAGACGCTGGAATGGGCCATCCGCAACGGCGCCATCTCGCAGGAGGTGCTTGAGGCTATCGCGGCCGATCCGGTTCCCGTCGTCACCAGCGAGGACATCGCCTCCCTGGAGAAAATCATCGCGCTCGATGAAAGACGCAAACCACATCGGAACTAGGCGTGATGCCGAAGCGTGCGCGGTTTTCGACCGGCATCATGCCGCCATCGAACTGAAAAGAGGAGATCCGAAATGGCTGACATCACCTATCAGGTCGTGCCGCATGACAATGGCTGGGCCTACAAGCTCGGCGACACGTTGTCGGAAACCTATGCGACGGCTGAGGAAGCGATTGTCCACGCCAAGGATGCTGCGTCACGTCAGAAAATCGGCGATGGCGACGCGTTGCTCGCCTATCCTTCACCCGATGGCGGCTGGGCGTTTCAGGAACTCGAAACAGATAAGAGCAACAGTCGTCTGTGATTTGCAACGGAGGATGGCATGGCCGCGCGGGCAAGCTGGAAAGGTCATCTGAAGGTAGGCGACCTTGCTTGCGCCGTCGGGCTCTATACCGCCATCTTCTCCTCGGACCGGGTTTCCTTCAACATCATCAACCGCAGGACGGGACACCGGGTGGAACGGCAATTCGTCGACAGCGAGACCGGCAAACCGGTCGAGCGGGACGAGCAGGTCAAAGGTTATCAGATGGAGAATGGCGACTACGTCGTCATCGAAGGAGACGAGATCGCAGAGATCGTGCCGGAGAGCGACAAGCTGCTCAACGTCAAAGCTTTCATCGCCTATGACGATATCGACAAGCTTTATTTCGATCGTCCCTATTACCTCGCACCTGTCGACGAACATGATGAGGAGGCGCTGTCGCTGATCGTCCGCAGCATGCGCGACGGCAAGGTCGCGGCGCTCGCCGAAGCCGTGCTTTTCCGGCGCATCCGAACGCTGCTGATCCGGCCTCATGACGGCCACATCATCGCGACCACGCTGAACTTCGACTATGAGGTGCGCTCGGCCGACTCGGTCTTCAAAGACATTCCCGACGTCAAGTTCGACAAGGAGATGCTCGAACTCGCCGGTCACATCATCGAAACCAAGCGCGGCAGCTTCGATCCGAGTGCCTACGAGGATCGCTACGAAGCGGCCCTCGTCGAACTGGTGAAAGCAAAGATCGAGGGCCGGGCAGCGCCGAAGAAGGAACCGGCGCCGGAAGGCAAGGTCGTCGACCTGATGGAGGCGCTGCGCCAAAGCGCGGGGATGAGCGGCAAGACGGCGAAGAAGGCGTCGGCAAAGAAGAAGGCGCCGGCGCGCAGCGATAGCCTAAGGAAGAAGGCAGGCTGAGATGGCCCTCGAGACCTATGAGGCGAAGCGCAATTTCAAACTCACTCCGGAGCCACGTGGTCGCTTGGGCCGCAGCAGCGGCAACAGTTTCGTCATCCAGAAGCATGATGCAACGAGGCTGCACTATGACTTCCGCCTGGAGATGGATGGGGTGCTGAGGAGCTGGGCCGTGACCAAAGGGCCGAGCCTCAACCCCGAGGACAAGCGCCTTGGCGTACACGTCGAAGATCACCCGCTTTCCTATGGCGATTTCGAAGGCATCATTCCAAAAGGTCAATATGGCAGCGGCACTGTCATCGTCTGGGATCGCGGCACTTGGACGCCCCTCGGCGATGCGCGCAAGGACTATCGCGAGGGCCATATGGAATTCGAGCTCGATGGCGAAAAGCTGAAGGGCCGCTGGCACCTCGTGCGCATGCATGGCCGGCCCGGGGAAAAGCGGGAGAACTGGCTGCTGATCAAGGGAGATGATGCCGCGGCGCGCCACGACGGCGACATTCTTCAGGAGCGGCCGGAATCGGCAAAGACCGGCCGCCGGCTCGAAGAGGTGGCGGGAAATCCGGATACGACCTGGACCTCCAAGTCGAAAGACGGCAAGCCGGCTGCCGCTAAAAGACCGGCTTCAAAGGCCGAAGCCGCCGCACCAGGAGAACGCGACTGGCCGAAGGGTGCTCGCAAGGCCGCAATGCCCGATTTCATCGAACCGGCGCTTGCCAGGTTAAAGACGAAGCCGCCGGCTGGTGATCGCTGGATCCACGAGATCAAGTTCGACGGCTACCGGCTGCAGGTCAGGGTCGAGAACGGCAAGGTCAGAATGTTGACCCGCAGCGGCCTCGACTGGACGGAGAAATTCGGCAGCGAGGTGCTCGAGGCCTTTGCCGCCCTGCCGGTGCAATCGGGGGTGATCGACGGCGAAATCGTCGTCGAGCGCGATAGCGGCGCCTCGGATTTCTCGGCGCTCCAACGCGATCTGAGCGAGGGCCGCGACGATCGCTTCGTCTTCTATGCCTTCGATCTTCTCCACCTCGACGGCCACAGCCTGGTGAATGTGGCGCTCACCGATCGCAAGCAGCTGCTCGAAAGCCTGCTGCCCGACAATAACGACAAGCTGCGCTACAGCGCGCATTTCAACGAAAGCGGCGGCCTGGTGCTTGACCATGCCTGCCGGCTCAGCCTCGAAGGGGTGATTTCCAAACTGCGCGATAGCAAATACACGTCGGGACGCAAAGGCGATTGGATCAAATCGAAATGTTCGCACCGGCAGGAATTCGTCATCGGCGGCTACGTGCCGTCGACATCGATGAAGAATGCGATCGGCTCGCTGGCGATGGGCTATTACCAGGACGGCGAACTCAAACATGTCGGGCGCGTCGGCACCGGATATACGGCGGCAACCGCGCGGATGCTTTATGAGAAACTGTCGGGCCTGACGCAGAACGAGACGTCATTTGACGACAAGCTGACATCGGAGGAGCGGCGCGGTCTGATCTATGTGAAGCCGCAGCTGGTTGGCGAGGTCGAGTTCCGCGCCTGGTCGGCCGATGGCAATCTGCGCCATGCCGCCTTCCGCGGTCTGCGAGAAGACAAGCCTGCGAAGGACGTGACGCGCGAGACGGAAAAGACCATGGCCCCTGCTCTGCCGAAATCGGCTGTGACACTCACCCATCCCGACCGCTTCTACTGGCCGGACGAGGGCGTTACCAAGGAGGGGCTGGCGAATTATTACGCCCAGGTCTGGCGCTTCATGGCGCCTTACGTCGTCAACCGGCCGCTGGCGCTCCTGCGCCTGCCGGACGGGATCAATGGCCGGCAGCGGTTTTTCCAGAAGCACGCCTGGAAGGGCATGAACCCGCATATCCAGGAGATTACCGATCCCAAGGACAGGCAGGGGGAGAAGCTGCTCAGAATTACCGATTTCGACGGGATCGTGGCGCTGGTGCAATCGGCCGCGCTGGAAATCCACCCCTGGGGCACAACGACCGACAATTGGGAAAAGCCCGATATGATCACCATGGACTTCGATCCCGATGACGGGGTGGCGTGGGCAGATGTGATCGCCGCTGCTTACCAACTGAAGGAGCGGCTGGAGGCCGAAGGCCTCGCCGCCTTCGTCAAGACCTCGGGCGGCAAGGGGCTGCATGTGGTGACGCCGCTCACGCCGAAGGCCAGCTGGGCCGAAGTGAAGGGTTTCGCCAAGTGGCTCGCCGACAGCATGGCCGCCGACGATCCCGACCGCTATCTGGCGACGGCAACGAAGGCCAAGCGCAAGGGGAAGATCTTCATCGACTATCTCCGCAACGGCCGCGGAAATACGGCGGTCGCGCCTTATTCGACACGGGCACGGCGAGGCGCCGCGGTCTCGATGCCGCTGGAGTGGAGCGAACTCACCGCCGACGTCGGACCGGCCTATTTCACGGTGGACAATACGCCGACGCGGCTCAACGCGTTGCCGCGAGATCCCTGGGACGGATTTTTCGCTGCAGCGAAACCGTTGGAAAAGAAGAAGCGTTAGAGCGTAAAATCATCCCGCTCTGACCTTTTGGATTTGCGCAATTCCAGGCAAAGCGCTTCGCTTTGCCTGGGAAAACCGCTTCGCACTTTTCCTGGAATTGCTCTAACGCGACTTCCGCCCGCTTTGCGAAACCAGGCTCTTCTTCAGCGCATCCATGATGTTGATGACGTTGCCGGTCGATTTTTCCGGTGCGGTTTTTTTGGCAGGCGCTGCCTTCTTCAGGCTCTTCTGTTTGCCGCGGATCATCGATTTCAGGCGCTTCTGGATCGGGTCCTGCACCATGGCCGGGCTCCAATCCTTCGTCTCTTCCTTCACCAGCCGCTTCATCAGCGTCAGCAGCTTGCTGTCGATCTCCGCCTTGTCGTCGATTTCGGCCGACGGTTCGCGCACCTCGTCGCCATAGCGCAGGGTCCAGAGCACGATGCCCTTGCCTTGCGGCTCCAGGAGCACGACGCGCTCGCGCCGATAGAGAACAAGGCGGGCAATGCCGACGACGTCGTTCGCCTTCATCGCCTCGCGGATGACGCAGAAGGCTTCCACGCCGACTTTGTCCTCCGGCGCCAGGAAATGCGGCTTGTCGTACCACACCCAATCGATCGAGCCACGCGGTACGAAGCTGTCGATATCGATGGTGCGGGTGCTGTCGAGCCCGACTTCCTCGATCTCCTCGTCTTCGAGAAGAACATAATCGTCCTCGCCGCGCGGATAGCCCTTGACCTGGTCCCTGTCGGCCACTGGTTTATGGGTAACGCTGTCGACATAGCGGCTTTCGACCCGGTTTTTCGTCTGGCGATTGAGGACGTGGAAACGCAACTTGTTGCTTTCGGTCGTTGCCGGCGTCAGCGAAACGGCGGCGGTGACGAGCGAGAGCTTGAGATAACCTTTCCAGAACGCCTGACGTGCCACGACTGTCCTGCCCTCCCGGACCGATGGAACTTGGCAGTCAACGGCAAAACCGGCCTTTGGTTCCGGGCCTGGCATACCGGGATTACTTGGTTCAGATCGAGAGATACCGCTTCTGCCACGGCAGCATCTTTTCCTGCCATGCGCGCGGCGTGAACTCGTCATAAGCGGTCTCGGCGATCGCCAGCATCCAATTGCGGCCCTTGCGGGCCAACAGCACGCAGGACAATTCCATGCCAGGCTCGACGGCAATGGAAGGGCGGTTAGCGCCAGGAATATCCAATCCCTTGTCGCGCCACTGGATGACGATCTCATCGGGCTCGGATGTCCATTCACCCGAGGCGACGGAGGCCTTGCCGTAGGTATTGAAGCGGAGCGGCGGCGCCACAAGGTTCAAGAAGCTGCCGTCATTATGGTAATTGCTGTCGATCTCGCCGGCGGTGCTCTTGCCCTTTCCCGACAGAACCAAGTCCTGGCCGCATCGAATGAATATGTTGCGCCGGAGGCTCCCGGACCATGGACGATTGGCGAAAAAGGCGATGTCGCAGCCGCTGATGACGTTGTCGTGGATGTCGATGTCCTTGCGAAATGCCCGCTCCTGGTCGGAAAAGCCGCTCAGGCTAATGCCGCGATTGTTGTTCTCGATCCAATTGTCATAGACGTGATGGCCGGTACGGTCTGCCTTGTCGCCGATGCCGTAACCGAAGGAATAGTCGTTCATCCTGCCGTCGCGCATGATGTTGCTGCGCACCACGGCATCGTCGCCGATCGATGAAAAGGAGAAATTCTTGCCGCCGATGAAGTTGTACTCGACGAGATATTTCCGGGTTTTATCGCAGACCAGGGCGCCTTTGTTCGAGGTGCTCGTCGGCGACTGCAGGAAGAGGTTGCCGCGGATCACCACGTCCGAACTGATATTGTCGTCGCTGTTCTGATAGGCGAACTGGCAGCAGTCCGCGCCCTCGCCCGGAGCCGCCCCCATACGGTTGTTTTCCAGAAGAACGTTCTTCGTCTTCGTCAGATAAAGGCCATCGCCCCTGACATTCTCCGTTTCACAGCGTCTGACGACGAGGTTGCTGCCGTTGTGAAACTTGAAGCCACGAGGCGAGTTCTTGACGACGACGTCTTCGACCACCGTGTCGGAAAACACCTGATAGGCGACGCCGATATCCTCTGCACCGTCGATGACCTCAGCCCGGGTGGACGCGCCGTGAACTTTTTTTCGCAGGACTGCGGGCATCGGATCTCCATCGACGCGGTTACCGCAGCGCCGCGCATCGTCTCAGATGCGCCAAGGGTGCGGCTGGGCTTTGAGCTGCTGCAGCATTATCCTTAAATCAATTCCGATCTAAGACATACGCAGTCGCGTCGAATTAATGCAGGGCATGTGGCAGGAGTTTGACGGCCTGCCTCGACTTTGCACGCCGCCATGCGCTCAGAGGCCCACGCCTTGCGATCGGTCACCGCGTTTCGAGTATCCGCATCAACCGGCCGCGATAGCTGTCCAGGATAACGGCAAGCACGATGACGGCGCCGATGACGATCGGCTTGATGTTGTCGTCGGCGCCCAGCAGCTGCAATCCCGTCGACAGCACCTGCAGAATGCAGGCACCGACCAGCGTTCCGACAATCGAGCCCTTGCCGCCCGAGAGGCTGGTTCCGCCGATAATGACCGCGGCGATGGCGTTCAACTCATAGCCGATGCCCGCAACCGGGCTGCCGACATTGAGGCGAAGCAGGTAAACCATGGCTGCGATGCCGGCGGTCAGGCCCGAGATGGTGAACACCGCGATCTTGTAGCGTTTCGGCTCATGCCCCGACAGCCGCACAGCCTCTTCGTTGGTGCCGATCGCGAAGACGAAACGTCCGAACACGGTATAACGCAGGACGAACCAGCCGGCGAGGACGACGATGATGGCAATCAGGAAGATCGACGGGAAGACGCCCCAGAAGATCAGGTTTCCGAAATCCACGAAAGGCTGCGGCAGGCCGGTGATGGTGGAGTTGTCGCTGACGACGCGGGCCAGGCCGCTGGCGACATTCAGCATGCCGAGCGTGACGATGAAGGACGGCAGTTTCCACTTTTCGCAGACCCAGCCGTTGATGGCGCCAAGGATCGCGCCGGTGCCCATCGAGGCGAGCGAAGCGAGCACGATCGCCTGCCAGGGCGAGAGCCTGGGGTCGATCATGATCGTCGCGCCGATGACCGTGCATAGCGCCAGCAGCGAGCCGACCGAGAGGTCGATGCCGCCGACCAGGATGACGAAGGTCATGCCCGAGGCAAGCACGGTGTTGATGGCAATCTGCACGAAGATTTTCAGGAAATTCTCAGGCGTCGCGAAATACGGCGCCGTCGCCGAGAAGAAGGCGACGATCAGGACGAGGGCGATGGCAACGCCTGCCTCTTTCATCGAGATCCGGATCAGCTTGTCCCAGAAGCCCGTCTCTTTCGCTTCGACCTTGGTTTCAATGTTGCCGGACACGACTGTACTCCTTGTAAGCGAGTGAGAGGATCCTGCTCTCTTCGAATTGATCCCGTGCGATTTCGCCGGCGATCTTGCCGTCCGACAGGACGATGATGCGATGGCAGATGCCAATGAGCTCCGGCAGATCCGAGGATACGACCAGAACACCCTTTCCTTCCGCGGCAAACTTCCAGAGAAGGTCGTAGATTTCGGCTTTCGCGCCGACATCGATGCCGCGGGTCGGCTCATCGAAAATCAGCACCTTGGGGCCGCGGAACAGCCATTTGGCGATCACCACCTTCTGCTGATTGCCGCCCGAAAACGTCCTGACCCGCTGATGGACGGATGGTGTTTTGATGCGCAACTCGCGCACGAGACGCTGCGCGTTTTCGTTCTCCATCCTGCGGCTGATCAGCCCCTTGCGGGAAATCTTGGCGAGATCGGTAACCGTGGTGTTTTCTGCGCAGCTCATGTCGAGCATCAGGCCCTGCAGCTTGCGGTCTTCCGTCGCCAGGCACAGGCCGGCGGCAACCGCATCTTTCGGCGAATGGATCGCAACCAGTTCGCCGTCGATGCGGATTTCGCCCCCGGCCTTGGCGTCGGCGCCGAATATGGCGCGGACCGCCTCTGTCCGGCCGCTACCCACAAGGCCGGCAATGCCGACGATTTCGCCCTTGGCCACTGAGAACGACAATTCCGGGCTGTTTCGGGTCACTTTCAGACCGGAAACGCCGAGCGCCTCGCCGAACACGGCGCTGTCACTGCGAAAGACGCCATGATCCGAGAGCGTTCGCCCGACCATCAGCTCGACGATGTCGGGGATGGCCAAGCCGGACAACGGTCGCGTGATGACATGCTGGCCGTCGCGCAGCACCGTCACATCGTCCCCGACTTCAAAAATCTCCTCGAGCCTGTGGGATATGTAAAGCGTCGTCACCCCACGCGCCTTCAGACGCTTCAGAATTTCGAACAGCCGGTCAACTTCCTTGGACGTCAAGGTTGCCGTCGGCTCGTCGAGAACGAGCAGCTTGCTTTCATAGCAGAGCGCCTTGGCGATTTCGAGCAGCTGCAACTGCGCGACGCTGAGACGGCTGGCGAGCGTCGTCGGCGCCACATCGAGGCCAACTTCCGCCAGCAATTCGGCCGCCCGGCGGTTCATCTGCCGGTAATCCACCAGGCCGTATCGCCGCGGAAGATGTTCGAAGAGCAGATTTTCGGCGACGCTGAGATTGGAAAGGGGGTGGAGCTCCTGGTGGATGATGCGGATGCCGGCCTTGAAGGCCTCCAGCGGCGAGGCAGGATGATAGGGCCCGCCGTCAAATGTAATCTGCCCGTCGTCCGGCTTGAACACACCGCCCAGCAGGTTGATCAGGGTCGACTTGCCGGCACCATTCTCGCCCAGCAGGACGTGGCCCTTGCCGCGGCCGATCCGCATGGAAACATTCCTGAGCGCCACGACGCCCGGGAAGCGCTTGCCGATCCCCTCCAGCTTCAGGATGTGGTCATCTGCTGCGTCTGACACGTCCCACCTCGTGCATGATCTGTTTGAATTCGAGATGGCCGCCATCCGAACATGCACACTCCCAAAGGCCCGCAACGAGCCTCATCGGGAGTAGACGCAATCGGTTGGCAGCTGTCAGCGCCGGCGGGCAGCCGGCGCCTCCTTTCGTCCTAGCTCGGCAATATCGATTATTTGAGGTCGCCGGCGGTAACGAGCTTGATGTCGGTCTTGACCCAGCCGGTGAATTTTTCGCCGGCCAGTTCACGCATACCATAGTCGATGCCCATGACCGCCATCTGCGCGCCATATTGCTCGACAGTGGCAAGCATCTTGCCGTCCTTGATCAGCGGCTGGACCGGCGGGATGTTGTCGAAGCCGACAACCTTGATCTTGCCGGCCTGGCCGGTTGCATCGAGAGCCTTGACGACACCGAGCGCCATGGAGTCGTTGGCCGCCATGACACCCTGAATATCCTTATATTTGGTCAGAAAGTTCGTCATGACGGTGTTGGCTTCTTCGGTCTCCCAATGGGCGGTCTTGCTGTCGAGAAGCTCGAGCTTGCCCGACTTGACGGAGGCCATGAAACCTTCCTTGCGCTCCTTGGCATTGTCGGCCTCGGGATTGCCCTCGAGGATGACGACCTTGGCGCCTGGGCCCAGATCCTTGGCCAGCGCGTCGCCGGCGAGCTTTGCGCCTTCGCGGTTGTCCGGACCGAAGAATGCCAGGTCGATACCGGCTGCCTTCTTGGCATCGGCATCGAGCGGCACGTCGATGTTGATGACCTTGACACCTGATTTCACGGCCTTCGCAAGCGGCGTCGCCATCGCCTTGGAATCGGCCGGGGCGACGACGATGATGTCGTATTTCTGCGTCACGAAGTTTTCGACGGCATCGACCTGGGCGGCAAAATCGCGCTCGTCCTTCATGCCGACGGCCTTGAAGTCGAACTTGTCCTTGTTCTCAGCCGCATATTTATCGGCGCCGGCCTTCATCTGCTTGAAGAACTCATTCGACAGAGACTTCATGATCAGGCCGACCTTCGGCTTGCCGGCCGCAAAAGCGGGCGACACGCCGCAAGACAGTGCGAGCACCAACGTGCCGGCAAGTCCAAGCTTCAATGCCGCACGGCGCGGCGTACGCATCAGGACGGAATCACGCTTCGTAGATTGGGACATTTCTCTCCTCCGAACGGTTCCGGGCCTATCCTCACCTGAGTGCCTTCGAAATGAACCGTTTCCAACAGCACTTGGGTAACAACGCCCCGCAGGATTGTCAAGGCAGCGAAAATGGCCGTATATGGAAGAATGAGGCGCCTGTTGATGAACCGTTTCCATTGAATGCCGGCGTTCCTCGTGTTATGCAAACGCCGTCAAATTGACTGCGGCCCTTTGACGAAGGCGATGGAGACCATTAGCTGAAGCCTCATCGGGTGCCTCCGCGTCCCCGAGACCCAAAATGAAGGGACATATTCTTCCATTATGCCAAAGGTCGGAATTCGAGACGTTGCCAAACTTGCCGGCGTTTCCACCGGGACCGTCTCACGGGTGCTGAATGACCACCCCGCCGTGACCGATGAACTGAGGGCACGCGTCAGACGCATCATCGACGAGCTCGGCTACAGGCCCGACCCGTCGGCCCGAAGCATGCGCAGCAAGGTCAGCCGGCTCATCGGCATCGTCATTCCCGATCTTACCAATCCGTTCTTCTCGGAACTCGTGCAGTCGGCCGAGCAGGCGGCGGCAAGCCATGGCTATAACATCATCGTCATGACTTCGTTTGACGATGCGACCAAGGAAGCAGACCGCATAGGTCAGCTGACAAGCCGAAAAGTGGACGGCATCATCCTGGTTCCCAGCAATGATTTCCATACGCTGAAGCTGCCGAAGGGCTTGCCGATCGTCGTCGTCGACCGCCTCATGCCAGGATATTCCGGGATCGCTTCAAACCATCGGGCCGGCGTGCGTCTCGGCGTCGAGCATCTCTTGAAGCTCGGCCATCGCCGCATCGGCTTCATCTCGGGCCCGAAACATTCCGTGCCTGCCAACGATCGCCTTACAGGTTACCTTGACGCCATGGGGCAGCCCGACGACGGCGGACAAACAGGGTCGCCGCTGATCGCAGAGGCGGCTTTCGACTACGAAAGCGGACGATCGGCGGGAAACTATCTGCTGGCACGCGCCCGCAGCGAGCGGCCGACAGCCATTTTCGCAAGTTCGGATCAGCAGGCGATCGGCTGCATGAGAGCGGCACATGATCTGGGGATACCGATACCCGCAGCCCTTTCGATCGTCGGATTCGACGGCATCCCGCTCTCGAGCATGACCACGCCGCGCCTGACAACCGTCAAGCAGCCGATCCAAAAGATTGCCGCAGCAGCGGTCGCCGTCCTGCTGAACAGGCAACCGACGCCAGACCTCGACCACCCGATCCTGCTCGCTTGCGAGCTTTCGGAGGGGGAAACGACCGCTCCCCCGCAACCCGATTGAGCGCCGGGCCGTTCGTATGGTTTTCCGCTACTACTTACGCGGACGCGAGCTGCGTATCCGTCGCAACGCGCAGCGATCCTCCATCACCACAATGACTACTGCCAGCGCTCGGAGCGTGCGCGTCCGACCTCTCGCCGACATTCCGAAGCGAAGGAATGCTGTTGACGGATATCCTACAAGTGGATATCTCTCTAACATCTCCATTGCGGACGGAATGAGAACGCATGTCGCTGAAATCCATGAAACCCCTCGCCCGCGCGCCCCTACTTCACGTCTCCGTGCAGGAAAGCCTGCGGGCCTATATCAGCGACAACGGGTTGAAGCCCGGCACGCTGCTTCCGCCTGAATCCGACCTGGCGAACCAGCTCGGCGTCAGCCGCAATTCCCTGCGCGAAGGCATCAAGGCGCTGGAATCGCTCGGCGTGCTGGAATCGCGCCGTGGTGTCGGCATCTTCGTCAAGGCATTCTCATTCGAGCCGCTGCTCGACAATCTCGCTTATGGCCTCGGCGGCGCCTTGCGCCAGATCGAAGAAGTGATCGAGATCCGGCGAACGCTGGAAGTCGGGCTGATCGGCAAGACGGTTGAGATGATCGGCGACGACGATATTGCCGAGCTGCGCGCCACGGTGGAGCGCATGCGGGTCCATGCGGAACGGGGTAAATCCTTCGCCGACGAAGACCAGCTTTTCCACACCCTGCTCTTCCGCTGCCAGAACAACGAGACCCTTGCGCGGCTGATCGACGTGTTCTGGCTCGCCTTCTACAAGGCGTCCGATTTCGTCAACCTCGACAATGTCGACCCCGTCGCCACCTGGAGGGATCACGCGGCGATCGTCGATGCCATCGAGGCAAGGGATGTCGCGGAAGCGCAGAAGCGCCTGGACCGCCATTATGACGGCATTTCCCGGGTGATCGCAGCCAACAAGAAAAGTGCCAATGTGGGAGGAGCACAATGAAACGACTGCAAAGACTATCATCGGCCATCGCATTGAGTGCCTTGATGGCGACGACCGTCGCCCCGGCCTTCATCGGCCCAGCGAAGGCAGCCACGCTGTCCGGCGGCTTCGATGTCGGCCCGGGTGGTTTTCAGGGCAATTTCAATCCGCTTGCCGCAACGGGCGGCTTCACATGGCTCAGCGTCTATTTCGAGCCGCTGGTGACCTATGACGCGAAGCTCGAGAAGGTCGTCGGCCAGCTCGCTTCGTCCTACGAGGTCAGTCCCGACCAATTGACCTACGCCTTCACGCTTGCCGACGCGAAATGGCATGACGGCAAGCCCTTCACGGCAAAGGACGCCAAGTTCACCATCGAGCTCGCCAAGAACGCCAAGACCGGCTCCGTACTGGCAGCGCGGCTGAGCGCCGTTTCCTCGGTCGAGGCCAAGGACGACAAGACCCTGATCATCAAGCTCTCCGCCCCGTCCGCAAGCCTGATGGACACCCTGACGAAGGTGATGATGCTGCCGGAACACGCACTTTCGCAGATCCCGGCCGATCAGCTCGCCAAGAACACATGGTGGTCCACCGCGCCGATCGGCACCGGGCCGTTCAAGTTCAGCAAATATGTCACCGATCAATATGTCGAACTTGTCGCCAATACCGACTACCGAGGCGGCCAACCGGCGCTCGAAAAGATCATCAACCGCTATTTTGCCAATCCGGCAGCGGCGATCGCCGCACTTCGTGCCGGCGAAATCCAGTTCACCTACGTCGATTCCAACGATCTGAAGGCCTTCGACAACAACAAGGATTTCCGCGTCATCGAAGGCAACTCCTTCGTCGTCAACTATCTCGGCTTCAACCACGACTCGCCGATCTGGAAAGATGTTCGGGTCCGTCAGGCAGTGATGTACGCGATCAATCGCGATGCCATCATCCAGAGCCTTTACGGCGGCGCCGCCGAACCGGCAAACTGCGCCTATGTCGCCGATCAGGTGGTGCCGAAAGGCATCGAGACCTATGCCTATGATCCGGAAAAGGCCAAGCAGCTGCTGAAGGACGCCGGCTGGGATGAGATCAACGGCAACAAGCCGGTCACCCTGCTGACCTATTACACGACGCCGCTTGCCGCCAATGTCATGGCGGCGGTCCAGGCAATGCTCGCCCAGGTCGGCATCAACGTAACGCCGCGTGCCGTCGACACGCCGACCTATAACAGCATCGTGCTCAATCCGACGCCTGATGTCGCGCAGTTCCAGATGGTCTATGCCGGACTTCAGAACGGCCCGGATCCGGGCAGCATCAATGTCGGCCTCAACGAAAAGCAGATCCCGCCGGCCGGCCCGAACGTCGCGCGCGTGCGCATGCCGGTGCTGACGGCTGCTCTAGACGCAGCGCTTGGCGAGACGGATGCCGCAAAGCGCTCCGCCCGTTATCAGGATGTCTGCAAGGTGATGAACAAGGAACTGCCCTGGGGTCCGCTGTGGGTGGCGAAACGATATGGCGTCGCCTCCGCCAGGCTGAAGGACTTCATCTGGACGCCCGCTCCCGGTGGCGGCCCTTACCAGGCGCATCCGGAGAAATGGGCGATCGCCGAATAGGGCGTCACGCATCCTGAGAAGCAAAGGGCGGCCGGGTCACTGCAGCGCCACGCGTCTTCCGAGGCGCAGTGGCCCGCCCGCACGGGAACGGAATTCATGCTGAGATACAGTCTCCGGCGCCTGCTGATCGGAGTGGGCATGCTGCTTGCCTTGAGCGTGCTGATCTTCGCCATGCTGCGCCTCACGCCCGGCGATCCGATCGACGCCTATATCGATCCCAATATTCCGATGTCGTCGTCGGATCTTGCCGAGCTGCGCGCCACGCTCGGACTCGATCAGCCGCTGCCGGTGCAGTATCTTGGCTGGCTGCGGCAGGCGCTGACGGGAAATCTCGGCTATTCGATCAAGCGGCCGGACCAGCCAGTGCTCGGCCTCGTGCTCTCGCGCGTCGGCCCGACAGTGCTCTTGATGGGATCGGCGATTGCGATCGCGATCGTTGCGGGGATCGCCACCGGCGTCATCAGCGCGGTTCGCCGCAATTCCGTCGCGGACCTGTCCCTGTCAGTCTTCGCCGTCACCGGTATTTCAAGTCCACCCTTCCTCAGCGCTCTTGTCGGCCTCTATCTCTTTTCGGTCTATTTCAACTGGATGCCCTCGGGCGGCATGCTGACGCCAGGCCAGGAATTCTCCATCGCCGACCTTCTCCATCACCTGATCCTGCCCGCGACATTGCTGGCCGTCGCCCAGACAGCGCTGATCATGCGCTATATGCGCGCTTCCATGCTGGAGGTTCTGAGCCAGGATTATGTGCGTACCGCGCGCGCCAAAGGCGTCTTCGAATTCTGGGTCATCACCAAGCACGCCCTGCGCAACGCGCTGCTTCCCGTCATTACGCTGATCGGCTCGACCATCGGCCTTGCGATCGGTGGCGCGATCTTCATCGAAAGCGTCTTCAACTGGCCCGGCATGGGCCTGCTCATGGTCGATGCGGTGGAGGGCCGCGACTATCCGGTCATCATGGGTTCGACGCTGGTGATCGGTGCCTGCGTCATCGTCGTCAATCTTCTGACCGATCTAGCCTATGCGGTGGTCGATCCGCGGATCAAGGTGGGGTGAGCGATGCTGGCACGAAGCCCTGCCCGCAGCCCGGGCCCGATCATACGCTCCTTGCATCGCTTTCTGCTCAACCGGACCGCGCTGCTCGGCCTCGGCATGATCGCGCTGATGATCGTCGCAATCCTTTCCTATCCGCTGTGGTGGAGCTTCAAACCCAACGACATCGATCTCATGGCAATGAATGCGCAGCCGGGGCCGGGACACTGGTTCGGCACTGACGGGGTCGGCCGCGACATCCTTGCCCGGGTCCTGGACGGCGGTCGCATTTCGCTGCTGGTGGCCCTCACCTCGACCGTCATGTCCGCCATCATCGGTTTCCTGGTCGGCGCCGTCTCGGCGCTTGCCGGCCGCTTTGCAGATGCGGTCACGATGCGGTTCGTCGATCTCGTCATGACGCTGCCGCCGGTCATCTTCCTGCTGGTGCTCGCCTCGATCGCCGGCACCGGCATCTGGCCGACGGTCTTTGTCATCTCACTTCTCTCCTGGCCTCTGCTGGCGCGCATGGTGCGCTCGCGGCTGCTCGAACTTCGCGAACGTGACTTCGTGATGGCCGCGAGAGGCATGGGGGCGGGTCTGCCGCATCTCCTCTTCCGCCACGGCCTGCCGAACTCGATCGACATCCTCGTCGTCTTCGCGACGCTGCAGATCGCCAATGCCATCCTGCTCGAGGCCGGCCTTTCCTTCCTCGGTCTCGGCATTGCGCCACCGGCGGCAAGCTGGGGCAACATGCTGAATGCTGCCCGCTCTACCGCCGTGCTCGAACAATATCCCTGGCAATGGCTGTTTCCCGGCGGATTCCTGGTGCTTGCCGTCCTTGCAATCAACTTCATTGGCGATGGTCTTCGTGATGCCTTCGACCCTCGCACCGAACTAAACTGACGATTGAAAGAAAGCGAAAATGAGCAAATTCAAGGGTGTCGTTCCTCCCGTCATAACCCCGCTGAACAAGGATTACACGGTCGATTACCCGTCCTACACACGGGTGCTCGAAAACCTGATCGAGGCCGGATGCCATGGCCTGTTCGTGCTCGGCTCGACCAGCGAGGTGATCTTCCACGACGAAAGGACCCGGAAGGAAATCATCGAGCACTCGGCCAAAGTCATCAATGGTCGCGTACCGCTGATCGTCGGCGTCATCGACCCAACCACCGACAGGGTCATCAACCATGCCAGGATCGCGAAGTCGGCCGGCGCCGACGCGGTTGTCGTCACGGCGCCGTTCTACACCGTCACCAGCCAGTCCGAGATCATCGATCACTTCCGCTATATCCGCGATGCCGTCGACGTGCCGCTGATCGCCTACGACATTCCCGTCTGCGTGCATGTGAAACTGCAGCGCCAGACCAGCGTGACGCTGGCGAAGGAGGGAACGATCGTCGGCATCAAGGATTCGAGCGGCGACGACGGCAACTTCCGTTACGTGCTGCTCGATCTCGCCGGCAACAACGAGGTCTTCCTGATGACGGGCTCCGAAATCGTCGTCGACACGGCGCTGCAGATGGGCGCTCATGGCGTCGTGCCCGGCATCGCCAATGTCGATCCGCATGGCTACGTCAGGCTCTGGAACGCCGCCCAGCGTGGCGACTGGGTCGCGGCCCGCAAGGAGCAGGAGCGCCTCTGCCGGCTCTTCGAGATCGTCTCAGTCGGGGCGGGCCGCGTCAGCGGCGGCGCCGCCGGCATCGGCGCCTTCAAGGCGGCGATGAAGAGCCTCGGCATCATCGACACGGCGCTGATGCCGCGTCCGAGGGCGGCTCTCAACGAGACTGAAACGACTAGGATCGACGAAATCCTGCGCGCGACCGGCCTGCTTTCCTGATGGATGCCATGCAACAGACCGCCGACACCATTCTCGACGTCAAAGGGCTGCGGACCGTCTTCCGTATCCGCTCGGGCGAAGTGACGGCGGTGAACGGCATCGATCTGACGGTGACTGCCGGCGAGACGCTTGCGCTTGTCGGCGAGTCCGGTTCAGGCAAATCGGTCACCAGCCTTTCGGTCATGCGGCTTCTGACCCGCAATATTGGTGCGATCGCCGCCGGCAGCATCCATTTGAAGCGCAAGAACGGTACGGTCAGCGATCTTGTCGCGCTCATCGAAGAGGACATGCGTGCCATTCGCGGCAATGACATCGGCATGGTCTTTCAGGAGCCGATGTCGAGCCTCAACCCGGTCTACACGATCGGCGACCAGATTTCGGAGCCAATCCGCATCCATCGCCGGGCGGCCCGGAAGGCCGCCATGGATGTGGCCGTCGCCCTTCTCGACAGCGTCGGCATTCCCGATGCCGGGCGCCGCGCCGGTCAATATCCGCACGAGCTCTCCGGCGGCATGCGCCAGCGCGCCACGATCGCCATGGCCCTTGCCTGCGACCCGACGCTGCTGATCGCCGACGAGCCGACGACGGCGCTCGACGTCACCATCCAGGCGCAGATTCTAGCCCTTCTGCAGACGCTGCAACGCGAACGCGGCATGGCCATGCTCTTCGTCACCCATAATCTCGGCGTCGTCGCCGAAATCGCGCATCGGGTGGCGGTGATGTATGCCGGCCGGATCGTCGAGACCGGGCCGGTGGCCGAGGTTTTCCGCAATCCGAGACATCCCTATACGATCGGCCTCCTGGCCTCGATGCCGAAACTCGGCGATGCGAGCCGGATGAAGCAGGCGGGCGAAAGGTTGGCGGCCATTCCCGGCGTCGTGCCGAGTCTGATGAACATGCCGGCCGGCTGCGCTTTCCAACCACGCTGCAAATTTGCCATCGACTCCTGCCGCCCGGCGGTGCCACCGCTGGCCGAGGTCAATCCGCGCCACCACAGCCGCTGCATTCGCTGGCAGGAGATCAGATGAGCGAGCCCCTTCTCTCCGTCCGCGATCTCGGCAAACACTATACGTCCCGCGGAACCAGGCTGACCGTCCTGCAGGCCATATCCTTCGATATCGGCAAGGGCGAGGTGGTCGGGCTGGTCGGCGAATCCGGCAGCGGCAAGACCACGATCGGCCGATCGGTCCTGCGGCTGGTCGAACCGTCGGCCGGCAGCGTCCGCTTCGATGGTACCGAACTCACCGCCTTGTCCTCATCCGAAATGCGGCGTCTGCGGCCCCGGATGCAATATATTTTCCAAGACCCGTTCGCGAGCCTGTCGCCGCGTATGACAATCGGCGAAATCCTGACCGAGGGGCTGAGGATCCAGGGCTTGGGGACGGCAAGAGAGAGATTAGAACGTGCCGGCGAGGCGCTCGAACAGGTCGATCTTCCGCCGGACGCCGTCAACCGGTATGCCCACGAATTCTCGGGCGGCCAGCGGCAGCGGATCGGCATCGCGCGCGCGCTGACGCTCGCGCCCGAATTCATCGTCGCCGACGAGCCGGTCTCGGCGCTCGATGTTTCGATCCAGGCGCAGGTGATCAATCTTCTGCGCGACCTGCAGCAGCGCCTTGATCTGGCCATGCTGTTCATCAGTCACGACCTCGCCGTGGTCGAATATATCTGCGACCGGGTGATCGTGCTCTATCTCGGCCGGATCATGGAAATCGCGCCCAGTGCCGCGCTTTATGCCAGGCCGCTGCATCCCTATACGCGGGCGCTTCTCTCCGCGATCCCCTCGCCCGATCCCGATGCGCCGCGCGATCGCCAGATCCTGAAGGGCGATATTCCGAGCCCCGCCAATCCGCCGAGCGGTTGCGTCTTCCGCACGCGCTGTCCAAACGCTCTGCCCGCCTGTGGCGAGACCGTGCCGGAGCTGCGCGAAATGAAGCCCGGTCATTTCAAGGCCTGCATCCGTGATGACCTGAATTGAAGGACGTGCGATGACCACCACGACCCGCCGCCACCCGATCGCGGGCAACTGGGCAAGCCTGCTGCTGCCCATCGCCGACGACGACAGCATCGATTTCGAAAAGCTCGCCGAGGAAATTGACATACTGATCGCCGCCGGGGTCGACGGCATCTATTCGAACGGCACGGCGGGAGAATTCCACAACCAGAGCGAAGCGGAGTACGAGCGAATTCAGGACGTGCTGGTCTCGCGTTGCCGCGCGGCCGGAATGCCGTTCGTCATCGGCGCCTGCCAGCCCGATCCGATGATCATGCTCGATCGGCTGCGCCGTGCAACCGTTCATAAGCCATTGGCGCTTCAGGTAATCCTCCCCGACTGGTGGCCGCTCACCAATCTCGAAGCCATCGATTTCCTGAAACGGGCATCAGACGTCGCCCAAGGAATCCCGCTCATCCTCTACAATCCGCCGCATGCGAAACGTGTCCTGTCGCCAGCCGAGCTCAGCGAGGTTTGCGGCCCCTGCCCGTCAGTGGTCGGGATGAAGGTCGCCGATGGAGACGATGCCTGGTTTTCGCAGGCGCGAGCACACCTTTCCGAATTTTCGCTGTTCATTCCAGGCCACCATCTCGCAACCGGCATGAAGCAGGGGGTGGCCGCCGGGGCGTTTTCGAACGTTGCCTGTCTCCATCCCCGCGGCGCGCAGGCCTGGACAGAGCTGATGCGCAGGAATCTCGAGGCGGCGCTCAACATCGAAAGCCGCATCTGCGCCTTCATGGACAATCACATCGTCCCGTTTCGCCGTGACCGCGGCTATTCAAATGCCGCCCTCGACAAACTGCTCGCTGTGATCGGCAACTGGGGCCCGGTCACGACCAGGCTGAGATGGCCTTACCGCTTTGTCGACGAGCGAGAGGCGGTGTTTTTGCGCGATCGCGCCCGCAGGATCATCCCGGAGCTCTTCCCCCGATAGGTCGCGAGTCGAACGATGATTGCATCGTCCGGCACCCGTCTATTGTCACAGTCCAACCATGCAGCCCGAACGGGATGCCTGGCATCATCCTAAAATCGGGCGGTGGACGGGATGCGGGCAATGACCTTGATCTCGAAATCGAAGCCGGCCAGCCAGTTCACGCCGATCGCCGTCCAGTTCGGATAGGGTGGCTTGCTGAAAAGCTCCTGCTTGATGGCCAGGATTGTTTCAAACTGGTTTTCGGGGTCCGTATGGAACGTCGTTACATCGACGATGTCGTCGAGGCCGCAGCCTGCAGCATCCAGCGTTGCCTTCAGGTTCTCGAAAGCCAGCCGAACCTGGCGTTCAAAGTCGGGTTCAGGCGTACCATCGGAACGGCTGCCGACCTGGCCGGAGACGAACAGAAGATCGCCAGTTCGGATGGCGGCCGAATATCCGTGTTTTTCGTAAAGGGCATTCCTGCCTGCGGGAAAGATTGCTTCGCGTTGGGTCATTTGTCGATCCTTGTCGTTGATGGAACACCAATGAGCAGCAGGCCGTCTAAGGAGCTTCACAGCCCGCCGCGTTATCTGATATACGGTGCGTATATGAAATGCCTGCACACGGGCCGCATGTCAAGTTCATATACGGAACGTATACCAAAATTTGGAGACGAGATGGTCAAACGGCGCAGCGAGACGATGGAGGAAAATCGTATGAAGCTGATCGCGGCCGGGCGAAAGGCTTTTGCCGAGAAGGGATACGCGGCCGCGTCGATGGATGAGCTGACCGCAGAGGTAGGCCTGACGCGCGGAGCGCTGTACCACAACTTCGGAGACAAGCGCGGGCTGCTTGCGGCAGTCGTCGATCAGATCGACACGGAAATGGCGTCCCGCGCCCAGGAGATCGGCGCCCGTGCGGGTGATGACTGGCAAGGTCTGCTCGCAGAGGGCGCGGCTTATATCGAAATGGCGCTTGATCCGGAGGTCCAACGCATCGTTCTGCTCGACGGGCCTGCCGTATTGGGTGATCCGTCACAATGGCCGAGCCAGAGCAGCTGCCTTCAGGCAACCAGGCAGACAATCGATCGCCTTATCGCGCAGGACGCCCTCAAGCCGGTCGACGCGGAAGCAGCCGCCCGGCTGCTCAACGGTGCCGCGCTCAATGCCGCCCTCTGGATCGCTGCCAGTGACGAGCCGCAGGATGTGCTGCCGAAAGCTGTCGAGGCCTTCGGCGCCTTGGCTGCAGGCCTTCTCAAGGCGTCGGCGGCAAACCGGGAATCTTGATGGGAGAGATGCGCTGCGGAGTGGGCCAACACTGTGTCTGTCACCAGTAGCTCCCGAAAACCAGAAAAACCGCACCGACCGCGATGACAACCAGGGCCGGCCAGTTCCGCGCCAAGCTGAGAAATCTCAGCCCTTGGCGCCGCGGTTCGAGCGTGGCGCCGCCTTGCGGCATCAGGTGCGGATCACTCGGCTTTCGACGAAGCGTCGGCCGCAAGAGAAAAACAAGGCCGCCAATTATGAGAGCGGCGCCAATCAGAACTGCCCACATCGTCACCTCCGCCGGAGATACGTGGTGCGAGTTAAACCAGATCCTGCTGTGATTGTTCCGTTGGCCGATTGAGCTGCTGCTTCTGGTATTAGCGGCTTTTCAAGATAATCGGATTTGTCACTGCCCGACCAAACATGTATTCGATCCCGAAAAGCTCTTGCATCAACCTTGGCGGCTGTTCTGCCGCGCCCCAACCGAACGCGATTGCAAATGATTGAACATGCCATGACCTGGGGAATCGCCGGCCTCACTGCGATGGGCGTCGTCGTCCGTCCCTTTCGGTGGCCGGAAGCGATCTGGGCCGTCTTCGGCGCCCTGCTCCTGCTCGCCTTCCGCCTGCTCGGCCCCCATGATGCCCTGGCAGGCGTCGCCAAGGGCGGCGACGTTTATCTCTTTTTGATCGGCATGATGCTGCTGTCGGAACTTGCCCGGCGCGAAGGCCTGTTCGACTGGATCGCCGCCATTGCAATCGCCTACGCCAAAGGATCACCCCGGCGTCTCTTCGTGCTGGTCTATCTTGTCGGGGTGGTTGTCACCGTCTTTCTTTCCAACGATGCGACAGCCGTGGTGCTGACACCGGCCGTCTATGCCGCCTGCCGGACGGCGCGGGTGAAGGACCCGATGCCATATCTGTTGATCTGCGCCTTCATCGCCAATGCCGCAAGCTTCGTTCTGCCAATTTCCAATCCGGCCAATCTGGTGATCTTTGCCGGCGGTGACATGCCGCCGCTGTCCCGTTGGCTGTCGACATTCATGCTGCCGTCGATCATTTCGATCGTCGCCACGTTCCTCTGCCTCTACTGGACGCAGCGCAGCGCCCTCGCAGAAGACACTCTTGCCGCGGACACGCAACGGGCGCCCCTCTCCCACAGCGCCCGGCTGGCGGGATGGGGAATCCTGCTGACGGCCATTATTCTTATCGCGGCGTCGGCGATGCATGTCGATCTCGGCGTGCCGACCTTTGTTGCAGGCACGATCACCACCGCGATCGTTCTGATGCTCACGCGGCAAAGCCCGGCCGAGACGATGAAGGGCATCAGCTGGAGCGTTCTGCCGCTGGTCGCCGGCCTATTCGTCATCGTCGAATCTCTCGATCACACCGGCCTGACGAACATTCTCGCTGATCAGCTGGCTGCGCTTGCCTCGTCCTCGCAATCGCAGGCGATCGGCGTGGCGGGCCTTCTCGTCGGCGTGATCTGCAACCTCGTGAACAATCTTCCCGCCGGACTGCTTGCCGGCAGCGTGGTTCAGGCGGCCGGCGTCTCCGACAAGATCGCCGGCGCCGTGCTGATCGGCGTCGATCTCGGCCCCAATCTGTCGGTGACGGGGTCGCTGGCAACGATCTTGTGGCTGTCTGCGCTGCGCCGCGAAGGCCTGCATATCGGCGCCTGGACGTTTCTAAAACTCGGAACCGTCGTCATGTTCCCCGCGCTCATTCTGTCTCTGGCATCGCTCCTTCTGTTTTGATTGCCTACAGGCGCTGCGCCTGCGTTACCGAGAGCGGTTCAGCTTTTTGGAAGCGCAGACGCCGCGATTGGCGCTCAGACGGTTCGCGAGAAAATGAAGCAGCTTCTGCTTGAAGCGGCAAGGTCCCTCGACGAGGCCGGCTAAGGCCTTCCCGGGTGATGTGCGCCAGGCTGCCGGCACTTTCGTGCAGGAGACATCTCATGGCCGCTCCCATTCCCGTGGTGCCTCCAGACATGCCGGTTTCGTATCCGGCCTCTCTTATTGATGGCTGCCAGAACAGTCTCCCCCCTTCCCTCTGGGTCAACGGGGCCGCTCTTTGCGATGGGTCAATGTGGCGAGTGTGCGATGCCTGCATTATCCGAGCCGGATAATCATCGTGAAGGGACGAAGATCATGACGAGCAAGATGATGAAGGCGGCAGTGGTTCAGGAGTTCGGCAAGCCGCTCGCAATCGAATGCGTGCCAGTGCCTGTTCCGGGCCCAGGTGAAATCCTGGTGAAGGTCGCTGCCTGCGGAGTATGCCATACCGATCTGCATGCCGCCGAGGGCGATTGGCCGGTCAGACCGTTGCCGCCCTTCATTCCCGGTCACGAAGCGGCCGGGGTCGTTGCTGCTCTCGGTCCCGGCGTCACCGAATTCAAGGAAGGCGACGCCGTCGGCGTCGCCTGGCTGCACGATGCCTGCTTGCGCTGCGAATATTGCGAAACCGGTTGGGAAACCCTCTGCGAACACCAGCACAATACCGGCTACAGCTGCAATGGCGGCTTTGCCGAATATGTCATTGCCTCGGCCGCTTTCGCCGCCCGCCTTCCTGCCGGTGTCGATTTCGCGGAGATCGCGCCAATCCTCTGCGCCGGTGTCACGACCTATAAGGGGCTGAAGGAAACCGAAGCGCGGCCCGGCGAATGGGTGGCGATATCGGGCGTCGGCGGCCTCGGCCATGTTGCGATCCAATATGCCAAAGCGATGGGTCTCAAGGTGGTTGCTCTCGATGTCGCTGCCGCCAAACTCGACCTTGCCCGCCAGGTCGGCGCCGATCTCGCGCTCAACGCACGCGCTGAAGACACCGTCGAGAAGGTGCTGAAGGCAACAAGCGGCGGTGCGCATGGTGTTCTCGTCACCGCCGTCTCGCCGCCCGCTTTCTCGCAGGCGCTCGGCATGGTGCGTCGCAAAGGCACCGTCAGCCTCGTCGGCCTGCCGCCGGGCAACTTCCCGACACCGATCTTCGATGTCGTGCTGAAGCGCATCACCGTACGCGGCTCGATCGTCGGCACGCGCCGCGATCTCGATGAGGCGCTGGCTTTCGCTATCGAAGGCAAGGTTCGCGCCGAAATCTCCAAGGCGCAACTCGACAACATCAACGATATCTTTGCCGATCTCAAAGCGGGAACGATCGAGGGCCGCACAGTGCTCGATATCGCAGGAGAGGCGATTATCTTCGCAGCGCGGGACCAGTCCGCAGCATAGCTGGCGCGCTGCGTGTCTCCGCCGCGCTCGGGGGAGCGGCGGAGACACTTCGCTTCGAAAACCGGAGCGCCTCGGCCCGGCCAATCCGGTGGACGGGGCAAGGCCCAGGCTGGGGCTGAGATCGAAACGCTGGTCGGTTCCGGCTGCGCTTCGAGTTTCTTCCATTGCTGACGTTGATCACAGCACCGGCCGCTAGCGTGTTGGATGCCAGCACTGCGGCAGGATCGCAGGACCATGAGATGGTCGAGAGCGTGGCAGCCGCCGACGCCATTGACGCCGGACAGTTCTACGCCAGCATCTTTCCGGTCCGGCGCAAGGCTTCATCCCGGCTGAGCGCCGCCTCGGGGAGATGACGCGTGTGGCCGCCGCGTCATTTGCGGCGCTGCAAAGACAAACGGATCAACCGCGATCTTGCCCCCACCGAACACGACCAATGCCAGCGCCATTGCCGCCCAGGGCAAGTGAAAATTCGCCCAGCCATCCGGGATGGTGAGCTGGATGATCGCCGTCATCAGAAGCAGACCGAGAGCAGCGAAGCGTGTGGCCAGGCCGAGGATCAGCAGAATTGGCAGGACCAATTCTCCGATTCCGGCGGCCGTCGCCATCGTCAGAGGAAACGGGTAGGCGACTGCGCTGCCGAAGACATGAAGCTTGAACTCCTGCTCGAAAAGATATCTTGCGCCCGATGAAAGCGTCAGGAAGCCGTCCCATTTGGTCAGCCCCGACTTGAAGAAGGGAATAGCCAGCGCAAAACGCAATGCCAAGAGCGGCAGCGACCTGGGAACGGAGGCGAGCAGGCCTTCCGCACGCGTGACGAGGGAGGCAGCGGCAGCACCAAAGCCGTACGAAGGGACCATTTCGGTTTTCATGTGGAGTTTCCTTTATACTGTTGAAGGGTGCTGAACGCGCCGAGACCGGCAAGGCCGACCAGCGCCGTTCCGAAATCGAATTCGGGGGCAGCCGCAAATGCTGCCTCTGCCGCCTCGCCAAGAGTGGCGGCATTGAACAAGGCGGCTGCAAAAACGGCGTCCCGCGGCGGCAGGATATGAACATTCACCGACATCTCCGGTCGCACGACCAGGACCGCTTGGCCGCCCCAGTCGGAGACCGGCGAAACCATCTCCTCTTGATGTGCGCTCCAGATCGAACCAACCGGAAAATTCGATAGGATCAGGTGCGCCGAGGGGTGCGGGACGAGCCGCAAATCCGAAAGAATCTCGGGCGCCACGGCTCTCAGTGCCGCAGGATCGAGAGACGCGCTGTCTGCGGCGTGGTAAGCCTCCGTCCAAGCGGCCTCGAGCCGGGCGACGTCAGGCAGGTAGACAAGCGTGCCTGCAGGCTCGAAAGCTGTGATGAAGTCGGGGAAATCGTCGCCATATTCCATGATCAGCGGCGAGGCCGGCTTATGATTCTGGGCGTAGGCCCGCGCCATGGCCGCAAAGAATTCCGAACCGACGAGCCTCTCCGTCACCGGAAAGCGTTGCGCCAGCGCCTTTGTCAGCCCGACGAATACATTGTTGCGGTATACGGCAAACCGCGCCGCGTCGGGCTTGCCGCGTGCATTGATCACGCAGTCCGGCACCGGCCGCTCGGCATGCAGCAAGGCATCGGCGAAGGCGGTTTGGCAAGTTGGGAAATCCATCGTCACGCCGCCCGGGTCCGGTGCCCGCCGCGGCGAAACGTTTCGGCGGCGAGCACCGCATCCACACGTTTCGCCTCTGAATACAGTGTGGCGAAATCCGGAACATTATTGTCCCATTCAATCAGCGTCGGGAGTGCGCCGGTGCGCGCGAGGGTATGTTCGTAGAGCGCCAATACATCGCTCTTCACGGCTGTCGCGTGCGCGTCAATCAGCAGCCGGTCGCCGGTGGAGTCGACGGTTTCGTCGTAGCCGGCAAGGTGAATCTCGCCGACGAGCTCGACCGGAAAACGATCTATATAGGTGGCGGCGTCGAGCCGGTGGTTCACCGCCGAGACCATCACATTGTTGACGTCGAGCAGAAGGCCACAGCCCGTCCGCTGCGCGATCGCCTCCAGAAAATCCACTTCATCGATCGTACTGTCGGCGAATAGTATATAGGTGGAAGGGTTTTCCAGCAGCAATTGTCGCCCGAGCGCCTGTTGCGTTTCATCGACATGGTCGACGACGCGTGCCAGCGTTTCTTCCGTGTAGGGTAGCGGCAACAAATCGTTGAGAAATCCCGTTTCATGCGTCGACCAGGCCAGATGTTCGGAAAAGCTCTGCGGCCGATAGCAGTCGATCAAGCTGCGAAGTCGATTCAGATGCGCCGTGTCGAGCCCGCGCGCCGCGCCGATCGACAAGCCGACACCGTGCAGCGACAGCGGATAGTGTTCCGTGATGGCTTGGAGATAGCAATGCGGCGGCCCACCTGCGCCCATGTAGTTCTCGGCATGGACCTCAAAGAAGCCGACATCCGGCAGATCGGCCAGAATAGTGTCGTAATGCTCGGGTTTTAAGCCGAGGCCGGCCCGCGCAGGCAGGAGGACAGGTCGGTTTGTTGAAGCGGTCATCGCAATTCTCCCGATTTGGCCAGAAAAGATGGAGGCCCGGGTGTCGGGCCTCCGCTTTCGGGTCAGCCTTTGGTCGGCTCGAGCTTACCCATGTGCCCGTTGACATTCATGCTGACACAGGTGCCGGCCGGGACGGCCTTCCAGGCGTTCCCCTGATAATCCATCGTCGATGTCCCGGCGCAGGTCGTGCCGGCACCGGCGGCACAATCATTGTGACCCTTGAGCGCGATGCCATAGCATTTCTCGTTGCCCACCATTTTCTCCGCCGGCAGCGGCGCGGCGAAGGCAGCGGATGAAATCGCAGTGGCGAGCGAGCCTGCGAGGGCGAGGGTGAGAGTGGAACGGTTCATGGAAGGTCTCCTCTTGCAAATATCCGCGCACCGGTCATCGGCCGCGTAATCCCTCTTTCGAGCCGACGATCCCGCTTGTTACAGGCATGACGAACACGAATTGGTGATCGGCCTTCGCACGATGGTACGGCTTTGTTCGTGGGACAGTGGTGGTGCTCGTTTGGCGCAGGCGCCGCCGGAGGATTGCGCCGGCACTCAGCTTAGGGGGATTCCCCTGCGACGGCTTCCAGGAACAGCGGTCCTTCCGCCTCCAGCCTGACGCGGCCCCTGCCGATGCGGGCGAGGCGGATGGGCGCCTGCTTTTCTTCAAGCCGGCGGCGCAACAGCAAGAGCCGGGTTTCGAGATTGTCCTTGATCTCCGGCATGCGTGCGCCGGCGGTCAACCGCGTTTCCCGGTTCGTGAACTCGCTTCTGCCATCGCTCAGATGCCAGTCGAGCATCAGGCGCAGCGGAATGCCGGCAACACCCTTCACGATGTAAAGCTCGTTCGTCGCCGCGGTGATGAATGATCGGCGCGATCGGGGTCGAAATTCCGGTGGAGTAGCCGCATACTTCGAGACAGGGAACGGGCTCAGCAGCGTCTCGATAGGCTGTATGCCATAGGTGATTGGGACCTCGTCTATAGTCGCAGTTTGCCTGCCAGGAACGAGACGAAGCGTCGGACCTTTACCGCGATATGGCGATTGGCCGGATAGACCGCTTGCAACTGTATCGTACTGATATCCCAATCGGGGAGAAGACGGACCAACCGGCCCTGCCTGAGGTCTTCCCCGACGATAAAGTCGGGCAGAAGGACAATGCCGAGTCCGAGCACGGCGGCGTCGCGCAGACCAAGACTGTGATTAAGTTCCAGGCGGGGTACGATGGGGATGCGAAACTCCTCACCGTCCCTGCTGAACGGCCAAATCCGCCCCCATCTTAGTTCGGCGAAGTGGAGGCAGGCGTGGTGAGCGAGGTCGTGCGGCGTCATTGGTGCCCCGTGTTCGGCAATATAGGCCGGTGAAGCGGAAATTACGATTGACGATGTCGCCAGTTGTCGGGTGATGAGATTGATATCGACCTCAAGGCGGCCTCGAATTGCAAGGTCGAAGCCATCCTCGACCAAGTTCACGGGCCGATGTGACAGGTCGAGTTCGATAGACACAGCCGTATTGAGTTTGAGGAACTCCGAAACTGCCGGCACGATCACGAGCTGCCCGAGGTCGGGTGGCGCCGACACCCGCAATCGCCCGACAGCTTCCTTCTGAAACGAGATTGCGGCCCGTTCGGCCTCTCTTATCTGCGGCAGAATTCCCGAAAGCGCTTCCCTGTAGGCTGCCCCGGCCTCCGTCAGGACGATCTTGCGCGTCGATCTTTGAAAGAGGCGGATGCCAAGGCGATCCTCGAGCTGCCTGACCTGGGCGCCGACCGTCGCCCGCGCCATGCTCAGTTCCTCGGCCGCCTTCGTGAAGCTCAGATGCGTGGAAACCGTTAGGAATGCGGCAATCCCGTCAAGCGGATCAAGCGTTTTCATGAGTACAATTATCCGAACAATGATGTCAGTTAATCCCTCTTATCATAGGAGAGGGCGCAAAGTAATCGGTGGGGCGTACTCAAGCAAAGGAGACCCGACATGATGACATTCACCCAAGCTGCGGTCTCGCCGTCCGGGCGTGGGACGCCGGCAATGGCGTTCGGCAAGCATGTCATCCGCATAATGGCGGCCAATACTGGCGGTTCGCTCGGCATGTTCGAAGCTTTCGTGCCGGCCGGCGAAGGACCGCCGCTGCACGTACACGAGCGCGAGGACGAGTTCTTCCGCGTGCTTGCCGGGCGCTTCGGCTTCTGGTGCGCCGGAGATTATGTCGAACTTGCGGAAGGCGGCTGCATCGCATTGCCGCGTGGTGTGCCACACCGTTTCCGCAATGTGGGGAAAACGGAGGGCCGCCTCATGGTCGTGGTCACACCGGGCGGGTTCGAAAGTTTCTTTTCGATCGTAGAACTCTGCAAGCCCGAAACACCTGAGCAGGTCGCCTCGGTCGCCAAAAGTTTCGGGCTGACCTTCCCACCTGAGGACGGCCGCAAGGTCGCCTGAACCAACGGAGTCGCACCGCCGGACCTGAGCAACGGTCCAATGAAAGGAGACCGAACGATGACACATGCACGTTCAAATGAAAACGCAATGCCCCTGACAGCCCAACAGATAGATGCCTATCTGGCCCGGATCGGAGTCGAGCGGCCGTCGCGCCTCGACATCGACAGCTTGTCGCAGTTGCACCGCGCCCATCTCATGAGCTTTACATGGGAGGCACTGGACGCCTTCATGGGATGGCCTTCCCAGATCACCCCGGCTGCGGCATTCGCCAAGATGGTCGAGGGGCGGCGCGGCGGCTGGTGTTATGAGATGAACGGCCTCTTCGGCGCCGCGCTTGCAGCCCTGGGTTTCCGTGTGACCCGCCTTTGCGGCGCCGTCGATCGCGAAAAGCTCGGCGACATCGCCATCGGCAATCATCTGACGCTGCGGGTCGACCTCGACCGTTCCTATCTCGCCGAGGTCGGCGTAGCCGACGCCATCATCGAGCCGGTGCCGCTTGTGGCCGGGCCGATCAGCCAACGCGGCTTTGACTTCTCCATCATGCCGGCCGACGGGAGCTGGCTGCGCTTCAATAATCAGGTGCTCGGCATCGCGAAAAGCTTCGATTTCCGGCTCGACCACAGCGACGAAGCCGCGATGGCCGCAACACAAGGCTGGCTGATGCAAGATCCCGGCTCGCCGTTCACCCAGAAGCTCGCGGTGTTGCGGCACACGGCGGACGGCTACGTCGCCCTCCAGAACGACCGTCTGCGCCGTGTGACGGCGAACAGCCTCAGCGAGGAGCGCATTACGAGCGCGAGCCATCTCGGCGACACATTCCAGGCAGTATTCGATCTCGACATCCCCCAGCCCGGCCGCGTCTGGGAGCGCCTCCAGACGATCCACCGCGACCAGGCGGCCTGAGCCGACAGCCACATCATTTCACATCCGAGGAACTATCAATGCTTCGTACAACCGCATGCACCCTTGCTCTGGCCTTGAGCACGGCCTTCACCTCTGCCGCCGCCGCCGATCCTGCACCGGGCGGTGCCTACAAGACCGATCCTTCGCATTCGAGTTTCAATTGGTCCTTCGACCATTCCGGCCTGTCCCACTACACGGCCCGCTTTACCGGAGTCGATGCGCGGCTCGACTGGAAGCCGCAAAAGCCGGAAACCTCCACGCTTTCGGTCACGATCGATCCGCTTTCGGTCCGCACCGACTATCCCTGGCCTGAGAAGGTCAACTTCGATGCGGAGATCGGCGGAGACGAGAACTTCCTTGCAGCCAAGCCGATCACCTTCGTTTCCAGGACGATCCACGTGACGGGCGAGAAGACCGGCACCGTCGAAGGCCTCCTGACCCTGCGCGGCGTGACGCACCCGGCAACGCTCGACGTGACCTTCAACGGCTCAATGGCGGAGCACCCGATGATGGGCGTCCCGAAGATCGGCTTCTCGGCGACCGGCAGCATCCGTCGCAGCGATTGGGGGCTGGATCTCGCAATCCCCGAACTCGGCGACATCGTCACCTTCACGATAGAAACGCAGATGGTGCCGGCTGGTTACTCGTTTCAGTGAAAATGAAGCGAATGGCAGGTCCAACGAACCCTGCGCCTCTCCATGATCTTTCCGGATCGGGTCGATTTCGCTGGAAATGGCGATGCGGCCCCTTTATCCTGCAGGGGATGGCGTGTGCTGCGTGCGCCGCGGGCTTTCCCGAAATCGACGGAGACTGAAGATCAACCTTCCAAAACAAAGGGAGCGCTGACCGGTGTCGTCGCCAATCTCTCCAGGCCTCATCCGATCCACCCTTCGTCAGTTCCTCGACAGCGAAGCGTCGGGCGGTCTCGTGCTGATGGCAGTCGCCTTGGCGGCGATCGTGACGGCGAACTCACCACTCGCAGAGGCTTACTTCCACGCGCTTCACATCCATCTGGGGCCGCTCAGCCTGCTGCACTGGATCAATGACGCGCTGATGGCGCTTTTCTTTCTCCTCGTCGGGCTCGAGATCAAGCGCGAAATGCTCGATGGCCAGCTCTCCAGCTGGAGCCGCCGCATCCTGCCGGGCGCGGCGGCAATGGGAGGCATGCTCTTCCCCGCCCTCTTCTACATCCTGTTCAACTGGGAAAACCCGGCCGCCCTGCGCGGCTGGGCGATCCCGACCGCGACGGACATCGCATTCGCGCTCGGCGTCATCTCGCTGTTCGGCCCACGGGTGCCTGCCTCGTTGAAGATCTTCCTGGCGGCACTGGCGATCATCGATGACTTGGGGGCGGTCGTGATCATTGCGCTGTTCTACACGAACGATCTCAACCTCCTGGCGCTTGCAGGGGCTGCGGCAGTGCTTGCGGCGCTCTACGGCATGAACCGCGCCAGGATTTTGAAGCTCTGGCCGTATCTGCTGCTCGGCGCCGTGCTGTGGGTGCTCGTTTTCGCATCCGGCATCCACGCGACGCTGGCCGGCGTTCTTCTCGCTCTGACGATTCCGCTGAAGGTGACGCCTGGTACGCCCGAGGCAAGCCACGACCAGTCGCCGTTGCACCACCTCGAGCACATCCTCCACAGGCCAGTCGCATTCATCGTCGTTCCGATCTTCGGCTTTGCCAATGCCGGCGTCTCCTTCATCGGCGCCTCGGCAGCCACGCTGACAGAACCATTGACGCTCGGCGTGGCGGCGGGCCTGCTACTTGGAAAACTGGCCGGCGTTCTCAGCACGGTCTTTCTGCTCGTCAAACTCGGCCTGGCCGACCTTCCCGCGAAGGCGAGCTGGGGGCAAATGATCGGCGTGGCCGCCCTCTGCGGCATAGGCTTTACCATGAGCCTCTTCATCGGGTTGCTGGCATTCAACGACCCCACCGTCCAAGACCATGTGAAGATGGGCATCCTGCTGGGATCTCTGCTGTCCGGTCTGGTCGGCGCGGCGATGCTCGCAACATTCAACCGGCGATCGTGACGCAGCGGGGCCAGAGACGCTGCAGCTTCCGTCGACGGTGCCGCGCACTCGACCGGCAATTGGCTTGCCAGTTACTGACTCTCGCAGTGACTTTTGACCATCCGCGGTTTTTATTATCTCGCGCCAGCATCGCATGCACTTCGGTTTCAAAATGTCGATATCTTTATGTTCAGCCTCACTGCAGACCAGATGCCGCAGCTACAGTGTTGAAGATCTCATGGCGGACGCCGCCTTTGCCGCGGCTCTGCGCGAATCCGCCTCCGAGCTGCTGGCAATCCATCGCAGTGCGCCCAGAATTGTGCGTTACGTTGCCGATCTGCAGAAGTGGCTGCTCAGCCAGGCGGCATTGGCATTGCATTTTGAGCGGAAGCTCGACCCGTCCCGTCCTCCTTTGACCGCTTCCAACCTCGCAAAGTTTCTGGTCGAGAATCACGTCGCCAGCCATAACACCGCGGTCGCCCATCTGAAGGAGATGGCCTATTACAAACTATTCGAGCCCGTGGCGACGACGGATCGGCGCGCCAACCCGTTACAGGCAAGCGCCTATGCTGAAGCCTTGATCCGACAATGGTTCGAAGGGCACCTTCGTTCCCTGGACGGCATGGACGCGGGAGACCGCTGTAGCCGGTCGGAGACGGATGAGACAATTCTCTATCGCGCTCAGCCGCGTATCGCCCGCCGGCTGTTTAACAATCCGGATTGGTACAGTCCGCCAGAAAGCATCGCGCTGTTCGTGAGGTCCGAATCCGGAAGCAATATATTGCATGACCTCATGTCGCGTGTGCCACTCGCGCCGGTCGTAGGTGAACGCACCTGGGTGGGCGATGTCTCCGCACGATTGACGGCGGCCGAATATGTCATTTCCCGAAGTCATGCCGGCAGATTGTTGGCGGCCGCGCAAAATCAAGGACTACTCGGGTGGGAGGCTGCCCAAATGACCGGAGATTGCTGGATTTCCGCAAAATTCGTCCTCGACTACAGACGGTGGCAGGCCACGAAATTCTCCGTTATATCCGAAGTTTTGGCGAGCATCGGGTAGATGCGTGTTTGTGAAGCGATTCTGAAGTTGCCGGGCCGGTTCGTCAAATTTTCGTTTTTGCGCGCAGCGCCAGCCACTCCGCCCGCTGAAGGCTACGATGGACTTCCGCGCGGGGCTCGGCATCGGCTTAGCCCTCGACATTGGCTCGAAAGTTTGCCTGAAACCAGGTCAAAAATGCATGACCAATCCCAGAATCGGGCCCTGTTGCACTACATCGAAGACGAAGCCGTCATTGCTGAAATCGACGCCCAGGGCACGGTAGCCGACGACTGCTGAAACGGTCTCGCCGAAACGGTAGCCGATCGCAGCAGCGACGTCCCAATCGAGGTCGGCCTGGCCGGCGCCGATCAGGCCCCATCCGGTCAGATAGATCTCGGGCGTGATGGAGTAGTTTCCGCGAAAGCCGGCCATCGCGTCCACCCATGTCTCGCCATCGCTTCGCGTCACCCCATCCAGAACGCCACCGCTGAACGAAATATCGGTGTCGACAGACCAGACCCTCGCCGCTCCGACGACATCAAGTCGCGAGGTGTTGTCATCGATGACCGAGTAGCCGACGCCGAGCAAGCCTGCGAATGTCTCCGTCGAAACTTCTACGTCGGAGGCAATGAACCCTCTGGGCGTACCTGCTGAGCCGGAAATTTTGGTGTATATGATGTCGCCGAAAATGCTGTAGCGGTCGTAGCGGGCCTCGCCAATAGCCATGGCCCCGAAGTCGAGATGGTCAAAAATATCGCTGAAGCTCATGTCGACATCGACAGTCGGCAGTCCGAATTGCGCGACATCGCCGGATAATCCTGCCGCCCAGAAGTAGGGCGCGAATGCGAATGTCCATCCCGTTTCGGTTTCAGCTTGATGAGCTTCCGGCGTCAGCGGCGATTTGATGTCAGCGGCCATGGCGCCAGCGCTGAATAGAACCCCCCCAATGAACGCCGTGGTAAGCGCAGTTCTACGTTTCATCTTCCCCCTCCAGTACTTCGAGAACCTTCTTTCAACGGTTGCAGTGATCACCGGTATCATCCGGATTGACCTTTATTGTTGAAGCAAATCTGCTCTTCTTATTTCCCCCTTGCCGCGCTTCACCATTGCATATTAGCCGAGGCGCAAGAGTCGCACCAGCAAGTTTCAACGAAGGACTGAACGCCCGTAAGGGGAGCCCAGTCGGACCTCCATCACCCTGCCGACCGGCATGTATGCGGTCGGCACGCCAGGGCCGGCCTCAGAGGATATCAAGGCTGATTTCGCCGGGACAGGGGCTCCGGTCATTGATGCTAATCAAGGAGCGCGCCGCTTCGATAGTGTAATGTTCGCACAGTGGGGGGAGAGCCATGAAACGGACACCTGGGAAACTCTTGATTGCCGGGCTGATAAGCCTCGGTTCTGCTTTACCGACCGTGGCTCAGCAGGCCACCGATATCGGCACTCTGGACAGCGGGGCGGCTGGACGGGTATTCACCAGTAAACCTCTCTACTCGCCCTATGCGGGACGAAATTTTCCGACCCGCCCGCTTTTTGGCGACACGCATTTGCATACGGGAGCCTCCTTCGACGCCGGCGCGTTCGGCGCGAGGTTGACGCCACGTGACGCTTACCGCTTCGCCCGTGGCGAGGAGGTCATGGCCTCAAGCGGCCAGCCTGCGAAGCTGTCACGGCCGCTCGACTTTCTGGTCGTGGCCGATCACTCCGACAACATGGGCATGTTCCCCGATCTGTTCGCCGGCAAGGCTGAAGTGATCGCCGATCCGCAGGCGAAGACCTGGTACGATATGATCAAGTCAGGCCAGGGCGCTACCGCGGCGCTTCAAATCATCTTCAGCTTCGGCAAGGGAACGCTTCCCCAGAGCATGATCTATGGGCCGGACACGCGTCCCTACAAGAATGCATGGCAGGACACGATAAAGGCTGCCGAGGAATATAACGATCCGGGGCGGTTCACGGCTTTCATCGGCTATGAATGGACGTCCAATACGGCAGGTAACAACCTCCATCGCAACGTCATCTTCCGCGACAATGCCGACAAGGCCGCCCAGGTCGTACCCTATACCACGCTGAAACCACTGGGCAGCGACAACCCGCGCGATCTATGGCAGTGGATGCAGGCCTATGAGGACAAGACCGGCGGCAACGTGCTGGCGATTGCGCACAACGGCAATCTCTCCAATGGGCGCATGTTCCCGCTGATCGAATCCTTCACCGGCAAGCCGGTCGACAAGACCTATGTCGAGCAGCGCGCCAGGTGGGAACGCCTCTACGAAACGACCCAGACGAAGGGGACCGGAGAGGCACACCCGTTGCTGTCGCCGAACGACGAGTTTGCTGATTTCGAGATCTGGGATTTCGGCAATCTCGATGCCAGCGAACGCAAGACGCCTGCTATGCTCGAGTTCGAATATGCACGGTCTGCATTGAAGAACGGCCTCAAACTCGAAGCCGAGCTCGGTACGAACCCTTACAAGTTCGGATTGGTCGGCAGCTCCGATGCACACACGGGCCTTTCGGCGATGGAGGAGGAAAATTTCTTCGGCAAGACCACGCCGCAGGAGCCGAGCCCCGAGCGTCTGACGGCAACCTTTGTCAAGGACGACAAGACCGGCATCACGGTGATGGACTGGGAAGTCGGCGCGTCGGGATACGCGGCTGTCTGGGCGGTTGAAAATACGCGCGAGTCGATATGGGACGCCATGCAACGCAAGGAGACCTATGCCACAACGGGATCGCGCATGGCCGTACGCTTCTTCGGCGGCTGGAATTTCGAACAAGCCGACGCCGAGACCCGCAACCCCGGTGAAATCGGCTACGCCAAGGGCGTTCCCATGGGTGGCGATCTCAGAGCAGCGCCGGAAGGAAAGGCACCGTCGTTCCTCGTCGCCGCGCTGCGGGACCCGATCGGGGCCAATCTCGACCGCTACCAGATCGTCAAGGGCTGGCTGGACGACAAGGGCGAGACGCATGAGCAGGTGTACGATGTCGCCTGGAGCGGGGACCGCAAACCAGGCGCCGACGGCAAGCTGCCGCCGGTCGGCAGCACCGTGAACGTCGAAAACGCGACATGGACCAATACGATCGGCGCTCCGGAACTGATCGCCATCTGGAAGGATCCCAGCTTCGATCCCAAGCAGAAGGCTTTTTACTACGGGCGCGTCATCGAAATTCCGACGCCGCGATGGACTGCCTATGATGCCAAACGGTACGGAACGAAGCCGCTCGAGGGAACGCGGATGACGGTGACCGAGCGCGCCTACACCTCGCCGATCTGGTATACGCCATGATCGCGGCTGAACAGGCCGCCGGACCGACCGCTCCACCCTCCAGCCAACGAACAGGAACGATCTGGCTGAAATCCATGCTAAGGGAGCCGCTGGTTCATTTCCTGCTGCTCGCATTGGTGATCTTCGCCGGTTACCGGCTCATTGGCGCGGATATCCAAAACAAGCCGGGCAGCATCGTCGTCACGGCACCGAAGATCGAGCAGATGGCCATTCTATTCACCAAGACCTGGCAGCGGCCGCCGACCTCGGAGGAATTGAAGGGCCTGATCGACGACTATGTGAAAGAAGAAGTCCTGGTGCGCGAGGCGCTGGCGCTCGGGCTCGACAGAGACGACACGGTCGTTCGCCGCCGTTTGCGTCAGAAAATGGAATTCGTCGACGCCGCCGCCGACGTTCTGACGCCGACCGACGCAGACCTCCAAGCCTATCTGCAGATCAACGCAGCCACGTTCGAGATTGATCCGATGCTTGCCTTCCAGCAAGTATATCTCAACCCGCAGCGGCACGGCGACAGCACCGCTCGGGACGCAGCCTCCATCCTCGAAGCGCTGCAGGCCAATCCCGCCGCGGATCCTAACCTATTGGGCGACCCGACGCTGCTTCCCTCCGACCTACCGCTTTCGAGCAAGACGGCGATCGGGCAAACCTTCGGCGTCGAATTCCCCGAGAAACTCGACAAGGCCCTCCTGGATCAATGGACAGGCCCCATCGCCAGCAGTTTCGGGCTCCATCTGGTCCGGGTGTCCAGGCGCATGCCCGGCCGAGTGCCAGCGCTCGACGAGGTGCGGGATGCCGTTGCGCGGGAATGGACGAACGCCAAGCGGCGGGCCTTGGAAGACGGGCGATTTGCCGAGTTGCTCAAGCACTATATGGTAAGCATCGAATTCCCTGTCAGTGCGGAAGCCGGCCGATGATGCGGTTCGGCGCATTGCTGGCGGTGCTTGTCCCGCTGTTCCTGGCCACCTCAGGTATTGCTCACGAAATCAGGCCTGCCTATCTCGACCTGCGCGAAACGGCACGCGACGAGTTCGCGGTCATCTGGAAGGTGCCGGCGCAGGGCAACATGCGCCTCAGTCTCAATGCAATACTGCCGAAGCCATGCGTCGAAAAAACAGACCGAGCAAGATCGATCGGCGGCAGCGCCTATCTCCAGCGCTGGACGGTCATCTGTGCAGGCGGACTGAAAGGCGGCGAGATCACCATCGATGGACTCAGGTCGACCATGACGGAAGCGCTCGTTCGCATCGCATATCAAAACGGCGACACAGAGGTCGTGCGCCTCATGCCGGCTGCACCCTCTTTCGCCGTGGCAGGTGCAAAGAGCAGCCTCGACATCGCTCGAATCTATTTCTTGCTGGGAGTCGAACACATCCTTTCCGGTCTCGATCATTTGCTCTTCGTTCTCGCCCTTCTGCTGCTCATTCGAGAGCGCGGGATGCTGATCAAGACCATCACCGCCTTCACGATTGCCCATAGCATCACCTTGGCTGGGGCCTCGCTCGGCTATTTCAGTCTGCCGCAGAAGCCGGTCGAAGCGACAATTGCTCTCAGCATCGCTTTCGTTGCGAGCGAACTTGTTAGAATGAAGCCAGGTGAGACACGGCTTTCCGAAAGGCTTCCATGGGTGGTAGCCTTCGTATTCGGTCTGCTGCATGGCTTCGGCTTTGCCGGCGCCCTGATGGAAATGGGATTGCCACAATCCGACGTGCCGCTGAGCCTGCTAACCTTCAACCTGGGCGTCGAGGCGGGACAACTGATCTTCGTGGCCGCGGCTTCGGTCTTGCTCGGATTGGCAGGAGCACTGGTGACCGTCCCACCCGCACAAGCCCGCCAGGTCGGCGCCTACATTATCGGAACCGCGGCGATGTTGTGGCTTGTTCCACGCATCGCAGGATTGGTCGCGTGAACAGTCGACCTCGTGAATTCTCGACCACGCAGACGCTTTGAGGCGCGCCGGCTGTCGGCGATCAACACCGATCTCGGAACCACCTTGCACTGGATAGCGAAGATTACACAGGTCGCGAACGATCAGGTGCTGACCGAAAGGCGACGGGAAGCGGGTGGGCAGATCAAATTAACCACGCATGGAGGCTGTTTTTTAGAATGGGCCGAAGACTGAATGGTGCCCAGGGGCGGAATCGAACCACCGACACGCGGATTTTCAATCCGCTGCTCTACCAACTGAGCTACCTGGGCCAACCTGCTTCGCGAGGGTGTTCTTGATGAAAAGAACTGCGGGGCCTTGGTTCGCCCCGGAAGCGAGCGGGGTTATAGCATCTTGTTCGGCCATGGCAAGCGTCAAATGACTCTTTTTTGACGGTCTTGCCAATTTTGCGGATTCATGTGGAAAAATAAGAGCTTCGGGGAGGAAATCTCCTAGTTTTCCTCATCCGGGTAATCGGCCTTCGTTTCGTCGTCGGCCACCGGAATGGCGTAGGAGCCGGTCAGCCAGCGGGAGAGATCGACCTCGCGGCAGCGGTTGGAGCAGAAGGGGTAATGTTCGCGGTTCGATGGTTTGCCGCATTCCGGGCAAGGGCGCGTCTTGCGCAGCGGTTCGACCTTGGCGGCGGCTTTCTTGTCTTCGGGCATGATCGGTCCGTCCTAGAGCATGGCGCGCAACAGTGTCAGCGGTGTTGCAACAACGACATGCGAGAAAAAAGCCTTAAAGCGCGACGCGCGGATCTGAAAGATCGTGACGCGCTTTAAGCATCGGCCGTCGGTCAGCCCTCAGGCCACCGGCTATGCACATCGAAGCCCTCGCCGGTCAGAAGCAGAATGGTTTCATAGAGCGGCAGGCCGACGACATTGGTGTAGGAACCCACCATCTTCTGCACGAAAGTGCCGGCAATGCCCTGGATGCCGTAAGCGCCAGCCTTGCCGCGCCACTGGCCGGAGGCGAGATAATTCTCGATCTCGAAACCGGACAACCGCTTGAAGCGCACCTTGGTCTCGACGATCTTCTGGCGGATCTTGCGATCGGGCGTCACCAGGCAAATGCCGGTATAGACGAGATGGTTGCGTCCCGACAAGAGATGTAGCGAGCTCAGCGCCTCGTCGGCGAATTCAGCCTTGCCGAGAATGCGCCGGCCGACGGCGACCACCGTATCGGCGGAGAGGATATAGCTGCCCTTCCAGGTGATATCGCCCTTGATGGCGGCAAGTGCGGCCTCGGCCTTCTCGGCCGATAGCCTTCGGGCGAGCGAACGCGGATGCTCCGACTTCTTCGGCGTCTCGTCGATATCCATCGGCATCAGGCGCGAAGGCTCGATGCCGGCCTGGTTGAGGAGGTCGACGCGACGGGGCGAGCCCGAGGCCAGAATGAGCTTGTATTTCAGCGCCATGAAACCTCGACCATCGGCGGACGGGAGCGGGCAGACTTACTTGAAACGGTAGGTGATGCGGCCCTTCGTCAGATCGTAGGGCGTCATCTCCACCAGCACCTTGTCGCCGGCGAGAACGCGGATGCGGTTCTTGCGCATGCGGCCGGCGGTATGGGCGATGATCTCGTGTTCGTTTTCAAGCTTCACGCGGAACGTCGCATTCGGCAGAAGTTCGGTGACGATTCCCGGGAATTCGAGGACTTCTTCTTTCGGCATATAGTGGTTTTCTTCCTGTGGGTTGCAGAGGCAGCGCAACGCGCGCCTTTAAATTTGGGCGGAAACTACACAATCAAGGCAGGTTTGTGAACCTTGTTGATCAGGCTTTCCTTTATTTGTTTTCATGCCGATTGCGCGGCGATGCCATTTCGTTTGAGCAACCGGCTTTCGATGAGGCCGGCCAGGTGATCGCGGACCTCGCGATAGCTGTGCAGTATCTGCTCCCTCGTGCCGCTGACGACCGTCGGATCCATGGTCGGCCAGTAGACGACGTCGATCGCGTTCGACCGCGTCAGCTCGAGTGCGGCGTGATGGGCCTGCGGCGACAGCGTGATGATCAGATCGAAATAATCGTCCTCGAGTTCATCAAGCGTCTGCGGCTGGCGGCGCCCGAGGGACAGCCCGATTTCCTCGAGCACGACATCGACGAAAGGATCGCGCTCGCCGGCGCGAACGCCGGCGGACCTTATATAGGTATTGGCAGGCAGAATGCTACGGGCGATCGCTTCGGCCATCGGCGAGCGGATGGCGTTCAGCCCGCACATGAAGAGAATGGCGCCCGGCCTCTTTGCGTCCTCGACGTCGGCGGCAAGCTCCATCGCCGTCATCCGCGCCAGTAGAGCACACAGACCAGCGTGAAAAGGCGCCGGGCGGTGTCGAAATCGACCTCGATCTTGCCGGCCAGCCGGTCTTTCAGCGTCTGCGAGCCTTCGTTGTGGATGCCACGCCGCCCCATGTCGATCGCTTCGATGCGGCTTGGCGTGGCCGATCGGATCGCTTCGTAATAGCTTTCGCAGATCATGAAGTAATCCTTGACGATCCGCCGGAAGGGGGTGAGCGACAGGATATGGGTGGCGACATCGCCGCCTTCTTCGGTCTTGATGGCGAACACCAGCTTCGAATCCATCAGCGAGATGTTCAGCCGGTAGGGACCGCCGGCATGGCCGAGCGGCTCGAACCTGTTCTCCTCGATCAGATCGAAGATGGCGACGGCACGTTCATGTTCGACATCGGGCGTCGAACGGCCGATCGTATCGTCGAGGACGACGTCGCAAAGCCGGAAATCGCCCGCCGCCATCCCCTCACACCTAATCGAGGTTGAGGCGGATCGCGACCGACCGCGCATGGGCATCGAGGCCTTCGGAGACCGCAAGCGCGATCGCCGCCGGGCCGAGGGTGCGCAACTCACCCGGCCCCAGGCGCAGGATCGAGGTACGCTTGACGAAATCGAGCACAGACAGGCCGGAGGAAAAGCGCGCCGAACGCGCCGTCGGCAGCACATGGTTCGAGCCGCCGACATAATCGCCGATAACCTCAGGCGTATGAGCGCCGATGAAGATAGCGCCGGCATTGCGGATGCCGTCGAGCAGCCGGTCGGGATCGGCGACGGCAAGCTCCAGATGCTCGGCAGCGATGCGATTGGCAAGCGGGATGGCCTGCTTCAGATCGGCAACCAGGATGACGGCGCCGAAATCGCGCCAGCTTGCCGCTGCCGTGTCGGCGCGGTTCAGCGTCTTCAGCTGGCGTTCGACCGCCTGCTCCACCGCCTTGCCGAATTCGGCATCGTCGGTGATGAGGATCGCCTGGGCGCTGACATCGTGCTCGGCCTGCGCCAAAAGATCGGCGGCGATCCAATCAGGATTGTTGTCTTTGTCCGCAATCACCAGCACCTCGGAGGGGCCGGCGATCATATCGATGCCGACGGTGCCGAAGACGTGGCGCTTGGCGGCGGCGACATAGGCGTTGCCGGGACCGGTGATCTTGGCGACAGGAGCGATCGTCTCGGTGCCGTAGGCGAGAGCGGCGATCGCCTGGGCGCCGCCGACGCGATAGATCTCGGTCACGCCGGCCAGCCTGGCGGCGGCGAGCACCGCCGGATTGACGGCGCCGCCGGTGGCAGGAACGGCGATGACGACGCGATCGACGCCGGCGACCTTGGCCGGGACGGCATTCATCAGCACCGAACTCGGGTAACTCGCGGTGCCGCCCGGAACATAGAGCCCGACCGCCTCGATTGCCGTCCAGCGCGAGCCGAGACGGACGCCGAGATCGTCCTCGTAGATATCGTCCTTCGGCAGCTGCCGGCGATGATGGCTTTCGATGCGCAGCGCCGCGAGCTTCAGCGCACCCAGCACTTCGGCGGGCACCGCCTCGATCGCCGCGTCGATCTCCTCCGCCGTCACCCGCATCGGTACCACGGCAAAATCGATGCCGTCGAATTTCAGCGAATATTCGGCCAGCGCCACATCGCCGCGCGCCCTGACATCATCGATGATAGAGCGGGCGACGGCATTCACATCCTCGGACACTTCGCGCTTCGTCGTCAGAAAGGCGGCAAAATGCTGCTCGAAACCTTCCAGTGCCTGATCCAGCCAGATTGCCAAGACCTATATTCCTTCTCAACTCGAACCGCGATGTTCAAACTTCAGGCGTCAAGCCATTCAGGGGTGGCGGGGTTTGGAAGCCGCCTGCCATGCGCCGCCGATATCGGCCATCTGGACCTCGATGCATTCGACGTCGAGCGCAATCGAGGCAGTGCCCGACAGCGCCAGCTCGATCGTGCCATCCGGCCCCTCGCCCTTCCTGTCGAAACGCAGCGCCAGCAGCGACAATACCTGATCACGATTGCCGCGATCGACGCCGAGCGAACGGACGGCAAGCACGCGTTTGAAGGCCAGAACGGCACGGCGGCGCTCGAAACCTCTGCGCTTGCGCGCGGCACTTTCCCAGACGAAGCGATTGGCGGCAAGCGCGAACTGGGCGCCGCGCGGCGACCAGTCGATGTCGCCGACCTTGAAGACGCTATCCTGCATATGCGCAGAAATGATCGCGAGGTCCTCGTCATCAAGCGCAACAAGCTTCAGGTCGGTCATTCAGGCTCAATCCCCAGAGCAGGATGCCGAAAGTGCGAGCGATTTTCGGACGACATCATGCTCTTGCTATTTAACAGGCATCGCCGGAATGGCGATGCGTCAGACAAGGGAAATAAGATGCTGCGACCGATTACGCAACCGGAATGAAGGTCTCTCTTACTCGCTGATGCGCTCGACGACGGCGCCGCAGCGGGTCAGCTTCGCTTCGAGCCGCTCGAAGCCGCGGTCGAGGTGGTAGACACGGGAGACCGTGGTTTCACCCTCGGCGGCGAGGCCGGCGATGACGAGCGAGACGGAGGCGCGCAAATCGGTCGCCATGACGGGCGCGCCGCGCAGGCGCTGGACACCTTCGATCTTCGCGGTCTGGCCGGAGAGCGAAATCCTGGCGCCGAGTCGGGCAAGCTCCTGCACGTGCATGAAGCGGTTTTCGAAGATGGTCTCGGTGACATGCGAGATGCCGGAGGAGCGGGTCATCAGCGCCATGAACTGTGCCTGCAGATCGGTGGGGAAGCCCGGGAAAGGATCGGTGACGATATCGACCGGCTTGATGCCGGCGCCGTTGCGCCTGACGCGCATGCCGTTATTGGTCGCCGAGATATCAGCGCCGGCCCGGCGCAGGGTTTCCAGTGCGGTTTCGAGCAGCGACACATCGGTATTTTCGAGCACGACGTCACCGCCGGCCATGGCGACGGCCATGGCGTAGGTGCCGGTCTCGATGCGGTCCGGCAGGACGCGATGACGGGCGCCCGAGAGCGAGGTGACGCCTTCGATGGTAATGGTCGAGGTGCCGGCGCCTGATATCTTGGCGCCCATGGCGTTCAGGCAGTTGGCGAGGTCGGCGACTTCAGGTTCGCGGGCGGCGTTGCCGATGACAGTCGTGCCGCGGGCAAGGGTCGCGGCCATCATCAACACATGGGTGGCGCCGACGGAGACTTTCGGGAAGGTGTAACGCGCGCCGATCAGGCCGCCATCCGGCGCCCTGGCGTTGATATAACCGGCATCGATCTCCATCGTCGCGCCAAGCGCCGTCAGGCCGTCGATGAAAAGATCGACGGGGCGCGTGCCGATGGCGCAGCCGCCCGGCAACGACACGCGGCAATGGCCCTCACGCGCCAAGAGTGGCCCGATGACCCAGAAGGAGGCGCGCATCTTGGAGACCAGTTCGTAAGAAGCGGTGGTATCGACGATGGTGCGGCAGGTGAAGTGGATCGTGCGGGCGTAGGAATCCTCCTGGCGCTCGCGGCGGCCGTTGACGGCGACGTCGACGCCGTGATTGCCGAGAATGCGCATCAGAAGCTCGACGTCTGCCAGATGCGGCACGTTTTCCAGCGTCAGCGTGTCACTGGTCAGAAGCGAGGCGATCATGAGCGGCAGTGCGGCATTCTTGGCGCCGGAAATCGGAATGATGCCATTCAGCTCATTACCGCCGACAATTCTGATACGATCCATGTGCGCTTACTTCCTGAAAGTTCTGCCTTGAAAGAAGGAGTGAGGTGTTTAGGGGATTTATGCAGAGGCTTCAATTCGTCCGGGACGGAACATTACGATTCGTCCATTTTTGCGGCGGGCAGCCCGTTTGTTTCGTCGGCCTGGCCGGAACGGCGGGCACGCACCTGCTGTTTGCGTCTCGAGAGATTTTCCCTGAGCTTTTCGGCGGCGCGCTCGCGGCGCAGTTTCGCCTGTGCCTCGATCGCCTCTTTACGGCTCTTCTGGCCGGTTTCGGTCTTGTCGTTCATGTCAACAGAATTAGCCGAATTCGCACCGATCCAAAAGGCCCTTGCATCTCTATCCACGCGAAGTTGGATTTTGCGGCTTGCGCTTGTCGTCAAGCTGTGGCAATAGCCGCCCCGTTCCTGCAATTGAGCCGCCCGGCTCCATGCGGATCTGGTCCTGCTGCCGTAGCTCAGTGGTAGAGCACACCCTTGGTAAGGGTGAGGTCGGTGGTTCAATCCCACTCGGCAGCACCAGTTTTCTCCCGGACATCATTTCTCACGCGCCCGGCTACCCCTGATCCGGCCGCCGCCACCTTCTCCCCATGAACGGGGCGAAGAGACCAAGCCGCGACCTCTCCCCGTGCCTAGCGGCTCCAGCGCGCAAGTTCCATAAAACTTATCTGCGACTGCTCAACATTCCCCTGGCGTGCGCACCCCCGGCGATCCGCCTCACCCAAGCTGGCATTTCGCCTCATCAGCAACGAACGATTCACCATTGTTGACGGCAAAAATCGCGCTAGAATGCCTATCATAGCGGCGTCCGTCCTGAGAATGGGAGGCGCTGCACCCTGTTTCTGTCGACAATCGTGGAGGAGAATCGATGGCAACTGAACGATGGAACAGCCCGGTCACGGTCGGTTTCGAGGGAGCCGATGCGCGAACGGTCAACGGGCCGTTCGATGCCTTGAAATGCCTGGCAGATCTCTGGCCGAGTTCGCGCGGGCTTCGTTACATCAAGGCCCGCAGCACCTGCCGGGCTGCGTTGGACGGTCGCAAAAGCATGGAGGAGGCTAGAGCCGAGTTCCTGGCGGCGGCCGAAGAGGCGAAGCTGAAGCTGCATTGATGCAGCAGACGTCCGGCCGTTTCCGGTTTGGTCAGCAAACCGTGCCGGAACGATACATTGTTTAATTTTCACTTAACCCTGCATCGAGCAGGTGCCGGGTTTTGGCGCAAAGGGCGTTGCGCCTGAGCCAGCTGTTTCGATAGAAAACATCCAGCCGTCATGATGACGGTCAGAGGCTCGTCATCCGGAAACGCAGGCGAGCCTCGTTCGAGCGGATCGGCTTCAGCAATCCGCACCGGCCTCATTCTCCATCTCGATATATCCCACACCGATGATAGTGCCGTCGGCGGCGCGGATGAAGGACGGCAGGTAGTGCGGCTCTGCCGGCTCACAAGCGACACTGCCGGTATATTCGTTGAGGGCGATCTGATCCTTCGGCAAGGCGGAATAATCCATGCCCGTCTCGAGCGAGGCATAGGCTGAGCCGACAAAGACGCCGCAGCCGATGATCAAGGTGGACGCCCAGAGGCGAAGAAGCGTCTGCATGATGGTCTCCAGCGTTTCGGGTCCGGCATTTCAACACCTGGAGAGTGCTTTGGTTCCCTCAGCGCCGCAGCAGGCGCTGCAACATAGCCTCAGCCGGCGATGCTTTCCGCGATCTCGGCCCCGTCGACATCGCTGCGCCGGCGCACGAAACATTCGAGAACGTGACGGGCAGCAGCTCTTGGCGAAAGAGGCTGCGCGTTCCATATCAGCTGAGAAGGACGACGATGATGAAAGGGTTTCTGCCCGCCTTGTTTGCAGGGGCATTGCTGGCCGGCTGCTCCTCGGCCGATACGGCCGCGCTCGAACCCATCCCCGGCAGCATCACCTATGGCGGCCAGCCGCGAACCAAGCTCACCAAGTCGCCGATCGGCAGCGCCGTCCATCATCAATTCTACAACGAGACGGGCCAGCGCGTGGAGGAAACCTATATCCTCCAGCCCGACCGCAGCCTGAAACTGGTGCGGCGCGTGATCGGCCCGGATTTCCCCGATTAAGGTCTCGAACCGCTTGACAGCGGCTAAAATCGCGAACATTCAAGGAACATCTAATCTTCCCGGAGTGATTCTGCGGGAGCCCGACCGGACGGCTGGATGTATCTCGAAAAGCTCAATCCGCAGCAGCGCATGGCCGTCGAGCACGGCACGCTCACTGACGGCAGCCATATTGCCGGGCCGCTGCTGGTCATTGCCGGCGCCGGCTCCGGCAAGACGAATACGCTGGCGCATCGCGTCGCCCATCTGATCGTCAAGGGCGCCGATCCGCGCCGCATCCTGCTGATGACCTTCTCGCGTCGGGCAGCCGCCGAGATGGCGCGGCGCGTCGAGCGCATCTGCCGTGATGTGCTGGGTTCGAATGCCGGCATCATGGCCGATGCGCTCAACTGGTCCGGCACATTCCACGGCATCGGCGCGCGGCTGCTGCGCGATTATGCCCAGCAGATCGGCCTCGATGCCGATTTCACCATTCACGACCGCGAAGACAGCGCCGATCTGATGAACCTCATCCGGCACGATCTCGGCTTCTCCAAAACGGAAAGCCGCTTTCCGGCCAAGGGGACCTGCCTCGCCATCTATTCCCGGGCAGTGAATTCGGAGACGGCGCTCGATCAGGTGCTGCGCGACGCCTTTCCCTGGTGCGCAGCGTGGGAGCAACAACTGCGCGAACTCTTTGCCTGTTATGTCGAGGCGAAGCAGGCTCAGAACGTGCTCGATTACGACGATCTCCTGCTCTACTGGGCGCAGATGGTCGGCGAGAACGTGATTGCCGAGGATATCGGCAGCCGCTTCGACCATGTGCTCGTCGACGAATATCAGGACACCAACAGGCTGCAGGCCTCGATCCTTCTGGCGCTGAAGCCTGAGGGCCAGGGGCTGACCGTCGTCGGTGATGACGCGCAGTCGATCTATTCCTTCCGTGCGGCGACGGTTCGCAATATCCTCGATTTTCCCGCCGCCTTCAGCCCGGCCGCCAATATCGTCACGCTCGATCGCAATTACCGCTCGACGCAGCCGATCCTGGCCGCGGCCAATGCCGTCATCGATCTCGCCTCGGAGCGCTTCACCAAGAATCTCTGGACCGAGCGGCAATCGGCGGAACGGCCGCGCCTCGTTTCGGTGCGCGACGAGGCCGAGCAGGCGCGTTATATCGCCGAAAAGGTGCTCGACAATCGCGAAGAAGGCTTGAAGCTCAAGCAGCAGGCCGTGCTCTTCCGCGCCGCCCATCACAGCGGGCCGCTGGAGGTTGAGCTGACCCGGCGCAATATTCCCTTCGTCAAGTTCGGCGGCTTGAAGTTTCTCGACAGCGCGCATGTGAAGGACATGCTGGCCGCCCTTCGCTTTGCGCAAAATTCGCGCGACCGGGTGGCGGGCTTCCGGCTGATGCAGATCCTGCCAGGCGTCGGACCGTCGACGGCGCAGAAGGCGCTCGATCTGATGGCCGAGGATGCAAGCCCGCTGTCGGCGCTGGCCGCCATGCCGGCGCCGCCGCGCTCCGGCGAGGACTGGACCGCCTTCGTTTCGATGCTGCAGGAGCTGAAATCCGGCAAGGCCGGCTGGCCGGCTGAAATCGGGCTGGCGCGGCAATGGTACGCGCCGCATCTGGAACGGCTGCATGAGGACGCGGCGACGCGGCAGGCCGATCTCCTGCAGCTCGAGCAGATTGCCGGCGGCTATGCCTCGCGCGAGCGCTTCCTCACCGAGCTCACCCTCGATCCGCCGGATGCGACCAGCGACCAGGCCGGCGTGCCGCTGCTCGACGAGGATTATCTCGTCCTCTCGACCATCCATTCGGCCAAGGGCCAGGAGTGGACGAGGGTGTTCATGCTGAACGTCGTCGACGGCTGTATTCCGAGCGATCTTGCCGTCGGCGCCAGCGCCGAAATCGAGGAGGAACGCCGGCTGCTCTATGTGGCGATGACGCGCGCCCGGGACGGTCTCGACCTTGTCGTGCCGCAACGCTTCTTCACCTATGGGCAGAACGCCCAAGGCGATCGGCACGTCTATGCCGCGCGCAGCCGTTTCATTCCCGCGACGCTGCTGCAGTTCTTCGAGGCCTGCAGCTGGCCGCAGGTGAAATCGGAAGCCGCCGCCCAGGCGCAAGCGCGGCAGGTGCGCATCGACGTCGGCGCCCGCATGCGCGGCATGTGGCGATAGAGTGCGTTGCATAGATCGGCTCCATGCAACGCTCTTTGGTTCGGCGCTCAATAGTCCCAGAAGACCGGCACCCAGCGGAAGGCTTCGCCGTCTACCGCCACCCGGCCGACGGACGGGAACGGCAGGTGGGTGGCCACCAGCTGTTCACCGGTCGCCGCCAGCTCCCGCAAAAGATCGCGGCGCACACGAGCCGCTTCTTCGGGATAGTGTTCGAAACCATTGTACCAGTCGGGGTGCTCAAACCCGACCGCAAAGATGGCGTCGCCGGCGAATGTCAACTGGTCGCTGCCCGATGCCAGGCGAACAACGCTGTGTCCGGGAGTGTGGCCGCCGGTGCGTTGGGCGACCACACCCGGCGCCACCTCGGATTGCTCGTCGAATAGCCTAAGATGTCTGGCGTACTCGCCGAGGAACCGCTTTGCGGTCGCCCGAAGCGCGTCAGGGAAGCCTGGCGGCATGGACACCTGGCTGAAATCGGGCGCTTCCCAGAACTTCGCCTCGGCAGCCGCCACGTGAATCCTGAGGTCCGGACGCAGTCGGTCCTTCACCCCATCAACCAGCAGCCCGCCGATGTGATCCATGTGCAGGTGGGTCAGCACCACGTCGGTCACCGCCGCAAGATCGATACCAGCAGCCTCCAGCCTCCTGATCAGCTGCCCGGCCCGCGGCAAGTTCAAGTCCGGGTCCAGCCCCAGCCCGGCGTCGATGAGGATGGTCTGCCCGCCGCTGCGGACCAGGACCACGTTCAGCGCCCAGTCGAAAGCGTCCGGCGGCAGGAACATATCCCCCAGCCACGCTGCCCTGTCAGCCGCATCGACATTGTGCCCCAGCATCGCGGTTGGGAGCGGCAGCACACCATCGCTGATGATCAGAACTTCAATCTCGCCGATCCGCACCGCGTAGCGCGACGGAACCAGCTCATCCGGCCGCGGTCTGCCGGGCTGCGAGGTACTGTTGAGGTTGATGTTTGTCTCCTGCTGGCCAGCCGTACGGGGTCTTGCTTCTGCTTGTGACATGATGCGCTCCTGTGTTGCATGATCGAAAGATGTCGGGTCGATGATCACGAAGCGGAGACTATGCCGGAGCGCGTTTGGCGGTCGATCAGGTCAAGGGAGAGGGAAGGCTAGGCTTTAGGACAGGCCCGCCTATGGATTCGCCGTGGTGCAGTGCAGATTTGGCGTGGAGCGACCAGCAAAAGGACGCAGAGTCCCGCCCGGCAGGCGGTGCCCTCGCTAGCAGCAACGCAGGAGTTACGACATCAAAGCGAAAGCGGCGGCTCAGCCGGTTTCAGGAAGCGCTCGACCGTTTCCGCCGTCACCGCCTCGACTGATGCCGGCGACCATTTCGGATTGCGGTCCTTGTCGATGACAGCGGCGCGGATGCCTTCGAAGAAATCGGGATTATCAAGCATCTGCAGGCAGGCGCCGAGTTCGCGGCGAAGACATTCGGCGAGCGAGGCACTGCGCCGGCCCGCCCTCAGCAGCAGCAGAGCGAGTTTCAGGCTGGTCGGCGACCGGCTGAGCAATACCCGGCGCGTCTCGGCTGCAAAGTCGCCCTCTTCTTTGGCGAGAGCCGCGAGGATTTCCTCGACGCCGTCGAAGGAAAATGCGCGGTCGATCACATCGACATTCTGCCGCAACCGGCTTTCCGCCAGCGGTTCGGAAAATCCCTGCAGCAGGGCATCGACTTCGGTCGACGCGCTGGTGCGCGGCAGGTCGCAAAGGCCATCGATCACCGCGTCGAGCCGCGCCGAAGCGATCTGAAGATCGGCGAGACCAGCATAGATCGCGTCCGCAGCACCAATATCGAGCCCGGTCAGGCCGAGCCATGTTCCGGCCTCGCCGGGCGCCTTCGGCAGCAGCCATGTGGCGCCGACATCGGGGACATAGCCGATGCCGGTCTCCGGCATGGCAAGCCGCGTGCGCTCGGTGACGATGCGGTGGCGGCCGTGCGAGGACAGGCCGACGCCGCCGCCCATGGTGATGCCGTCCATCAGCGCGACATAGGGTTTGGGATAGGAGGCGATCATATGGTTGAGGCGGAATTCCTCGCGCCAGAAGGTTCCGGCGAGACCATCGCCGGCGCGGGCGCTTTCATGCAGCGCACGGATATCACCGCCGGCACAGAAGCCGCGTTCGCCTTCGCCCGTGATCACAACGCTTGCCACATCGGATCCGGAGGCAAAGCCATGAAGGGCCTCCGCGAGCGCGCGGATCATCGGCAGCGTCAGACTGTTCAGCGCCCGCGGCCGGTTGAGCCGGATGATGCCGGCAGTGCCCCGCCGTTCGATGATCACTTCGCCGTGCTGCATGGTTCACCTCGTCTGTTGAACCATGCATAGACGAGGATGCGGCATCGCTCCAGAGTATTTGCGGGCCGGGACCAAGCGATTGCTCAGGCCGACAGGGCGTCTCGGGCTGACGCTGCGGCTTCGCAGCGGTCCGCATATTCGATGGCGAGTTCCAGCGGCAGCGGCCGCGAGAAATAATAGCCCTGCGCCAGACGGACACCCATCGCCTTCAATCCCTCGGCGATCGCTTCGCTTTCCACACCTTCGGCGACCGAGGCGATGCCGAGATTCTGACAGAGGTTGGCGACCGATCGAGTGATGTTCATGCAACGGGCGTCGCGATCGAAATTCATCACGAAACCCTTGTCGATCTTCAGCTTGTCGAAGGCCAGACGATGAATATGGCTGAGGCTGGAAAAGCCGGTGCCGAAATCATCGAGGGCGATCGAGATGCCGGCGGCGCGCAGCATCGTGATCACCCGGTCGGCCGTGTCGAAATCGGAGAGCAATGCGGTTTCGGTAATTTCAAATTCGATGCGCTTCGGGTCGATGCCGGAGCGGGTGATCATGGCAAGCAGCGCCATCGAGGTCTCATGATCGCAGATATCCCGTGCCGAGAGGTTGAAGGAGAGCCTCAGATGGCGCGGAATGATCGCCAGCGCTTCGAGCGCCTGGGCAAAGAGGATGCGCGTCATGCGGCCGATCACCGCCGTGCGCTCGGCGGCGGGAATGAAGGCTGTGGGGCTGATGCGTCCGAAACGGGCGCTGTCCCAGCGGGCGAGCGCCTCATAAGCGACGACGCGGCCGCTCTTCAATTCGACGATCGGCTGGTAGTCGAGTTTCAATTCCCCGGCGAAATCGTTTGCCTGCAACTCGAGTTCGATCAGGTAGCGCTGCGTCAGGATCTTTTCGTGTTCGGCGGAGAAGAATTCGACGCCGCTGCTGCGCTTGCTCTTGACCTGGTAGAGGGCGAAATCGGCCTTCTCGTAGAGGTCTTCGGCGGTGTATTCGCCGAGATCGGGATAGACGATGCCGCAGGAGCCGAAGACGCGGACCGAGCCATCGGGGATTTCGATGGGATCACGGACGGCGGCGCAAAGCGCCTGACCGAGATCGGCGACCGCCTGGCGCGTCATCGATGAGGGGAAAATGATGCCGAATTCATCGCCGCCGAGACGGGAGACGATACCCTCCTCGCCGACCAAAGCGGTGAAGCGTCGCGCCGTTTCCTTGAGCACGAGATCACCGGCGGCATGGCCGAAAACGTCGTTGACGGGCTTGAAGCCGTCGAGATCGATAATGCCGAGAACGGGCGTCGAGAACGGATTCTTCTGCAACCGTTCTTCCAGGGAGAGAAAGAAGCTGCGGCGGTTGGCAAGGCCGGTCAGTTGATCATGCAGCGCGTTGCGGCTGTTGACGAGGTTCAACTCCTCGGCCTCCGCCTGCTTCTTCTTCAACTCCTCGGTCAGTTGCACCAGGCCGACGAAATTCTGGAAATAGCTGTTGATCACCCGGAGGAAGGGCAGGATGAGGAAGAGCCCGCTGACGGCGGTCGCCACGAAAACGGGATTGCCCGAGAACATGAAGGTGGTGATCATGGCGGAGAAGGTAATGACCGTGGTCATCGCCGCCGCCATCGGCAGATGCATCAGGCAGAAGATGCAGGAAATGCCGGTCACGACGAGGAAATAGGCGATCTGGCCCTGCTGCGACGCATCGCCATATTGGTAAAGCGCGACCGACCAGCTGCCGAAAGCGACGGTCAGGATTCCGGCGCCCGATATCGTCACCTTCATCAGCCGGTAGGCCCGCTCGGCAGTGATGCTTTCCTTGCCCCTGATCTCCCACCAGCAGAGACGGAACATACAGACGACGCTGAGCGCCACCGGAATATAGAGCGACAGCCACAGCGGCGCGGATTTCAGATGGGTAATCGCCACCGCCAGCGCATTGATGATCAGCAGGATATAGAGAATGGGGATCTGCGACGACAGGGCCTGGAACTGCGCCATCAGAAGCGTCGGATTGTCTCTTTGCAGCTGCAATGAAGCCAGAAAGTTCTTCATCTTCTCTTATCCGTCGGCCAGAGCCAGGCAGCGAAAGCTTGATGTTTCCTTATTCACGTCACGTCATTCGAAGCCCGCGGGCGCTGGTGTAAACGGCAGCCGCCGCGGGACACCGCTCAGAAGGATGCGGCGGCAAGTGCCCGGTGGATGCTGTGCAGGTCGTCGACGTTTCTGTTCGACAGGAAGAGTTCCCAATCGAGCGAACTCTGGACGATGGTCTCAAGCGAATCGTAGCGGGGCTTCCAGTCGAGCACCTGCCGGGCGAGCGAAGGATCGGCGACGACGCTGGCCGAATCGCCGGCGCGCCGCGGCGCCATGTGAATCTTGAAGGAATGCCCGTGCAGGCGGGTGACCATATTCAAGACGTCGAGCACGGAATAGCCGCTGCCATAACCGCAATTGGCGACGAGCGGGCCCTTGTCCCTGCGCAGGTGCTGCAGCGCTTTCAGATGCGCATCGGCGAGGTCGGTGACATGGATGTAGTCGCGCACGCCGGTGCCGTCATGGGTGGGATAGTCGATGCCGTAAACATGGACGCTGTCACGCTTGCCGAGCGCTGCCTCGCAGGCAACCTTGATGAGGTGCGTGGCGCCCGAAGTCGACTGGCCGGTGCGGTGGTGCGGGTCGGCGCCGGCGACGTTGAAGTAGCGAAGCGCGACATAGTTGAAATCATAGGCGGCGGCGGCGTCACGCAGCATAAGCTCGGTCATCAGCTTCGACTGACCGTAAGGATTTTCCGGATTGAGGTGAGCCGTCTCCTTCACCGGCAGGTCCGTCTGCTGCTGGCCGTAAACGGCGGCCGTCGAGGAGAAGACGAAATTGCGGATGCCGGCCCTGATCGAGGCGGAAAGAAGCGTCCGGGTCTTGCCGGAATTGTTGTCGTAATAGGCGAGGGGATCGGCAACCGACACCGGCACGACGGCGGAGCCGGCGAAATGGATGATCGCCTCGATGTCGTTTTCGATGAAGATCTTCTTCAGAATATCGGCATCGGCGATGTCGCCGAGATAAAAACGCGCCGCCGGCGCCACCGCCCAGCGGAAGCCGGTGGAGAGACGGTCCAGCACGACCACATCCTCGCCGGCATCGATGAGCGCCCAAACCATGTGACTGCCGATGTATCCGGCGCCGCCCGTCACCAAAACCGCCATTCCCCACACCCCGCCTCAATTTATAAGCAGGGGCATCAGGCGCCGGTTTTCTTTCCAATTTTCTTATCACGGCGCCGTTGTAAGGCGCTTGAACGGGTATGTTTGGAGTCGTGGTTAGAGGCTGATTTCGCTCTTCGCTACAGTTTTATCGATCAGGCGATTCCGGCACGAAATCGTCCCGCACGGGCGTGCCCCGCGCCCTCTCAGCGCTTGAGGATATAGTCGCAGAGACGCTCGGCCGCGATCGCCACCTGGGCGGGATCGCGCAGGAAACAGGCGCGCAGGAAGAGCTCGCCGCCGGCGCCGAAGGCAGCCCCGGGAGCAAGGCCGACGCCCGTCTTGTCGACGATGTCGATGGCGGCGCTGCGGCTGTCGGCAACGCCGTCGATCTTCAGGAACGCATAGATCGCGCCGTCCGGCTTCAGCGTCTCGACGCGATTGGTGGCAATCAGCGCATCGCAGAGGATATCGCGCGACCGCGCCGCCTTGGCGATGTTGGCCGCAACGAAATCATCGCCTTGATCAAGGGCTGCGACGGCGCCCTTCTGCATGAACTGCGCCACGCCGGATGTCGAATATTGGACGAGGTTTTCAAGCACCTGGCCCATCTCTGGGGGGGCGACGATCCAGCCGACGCGCCAGCCGGTCATCGACCAGTTTTTCGAGAAGGAATTGACGAAGACGATCTTGTCGTCCGGCTCCATCACGTCGAGGAACGAGGCCGCGCGGCCGCCGGCGAAGTAATAGCGCGCGTATATTTCATCCGCCATGATCCAGAGATCATGTTTGCGGGCGAGCGCCAGGATATTGCCGAGATCTTTCTTCGTCGCGGTCCAACCCGTCGGGTTCGAAGGGGTGTTGATGAAGATGCCTCTGGTTTTGGATGTGATGGCGGCTTCGACGCGCTCGAGATCGACCGTCCATTTGCCGCCTTCGAACTGCAGCGTGACGCCGACGGAGCGCGCACCTGCTATTTCGAGGGCTGCGGCAATATTCGGCCAGGCGGGGGTGAGATAAACGAATTCGTCGCCAGGCGAAGTCAGCGCCTGCACGCAGAGCTGGATCGCCTGCATGCCGGAGCCGGTGGCGTAGAAATGCTCGACCGGCAGCCGGACGGAAAAATGCCTGACATAATAATCCGACAGCGCCCGGCGAAGCTCGGGAATGCCGCGCTGCCAGGTGTAGAAGGTCTCGCCGGCGGCCAGCGCTTCAATCGCCGCCCGGCTGATGAAATCGGGCGTCGGCAGATCGCCTTCACCGACCCAGAGCGGCAGCAGGCCTTCGCGGCCGCGGGCATAATTGACGACTTCGACGATCCCGCTTTCGGGCGCCGCCACGGCGCGCGGGCTGAGGCTGTTCATGATCGACATGCAGATCTCCGGTTTTCGCCTTCATAGAGGATTTGCGACCGCAAATCCCATGATATCCAGTGATGGCATATCGATTTTCGTGATGGATGGCCGGCGCGGCCGACGTGCTGAGGGCGGGCGGAGCCATTGTGGAGCCACCACGACTTGCCTCAACACGCCAGCCTGAGCCGCCGGCCCCAGCTCCGATCAGACCGCCGGGCGCTTGGCGAGGAGATCGCGGATCTCCGTCAGCAGCTGGACGTCCGCCGGCGGCGGGGGCAGTTCTTCCGGTGCCGCCTTCTCCTGGCGCTCGACCTGCATGCGCAGATAGTTCACGCCCTTGACCATCAGAAAGATGATCCAGGCAAGGATCAGGAAGTTGATGAGGACGGTGAGGAAGCTGCCATAGGCGAAGACCGCCCCTTGGGCGCGGGCGGCGGCCAGTGTCGGCGCGTTGACGGCCGACGAGAGCGGCAGGAAATAATTGGAAAAATCGAAGCCGCCGAAAATGGCGCCGACGATCGGCATGATAAGGTCGTCGACCAGGGATTTGACGATGCCGCCGAAGGCACCGCCGATGATGACGCCGACTGCAAGATCCATGACATTGCCGCGGGCGATAAAGGCCTTGAACTCATTGAGCATCGGATCCGTCTCCCTTCGATCCCATTTCAGAGATATGCAGTTGTTTTCACTAGCTACATCTTCACTGCAATTAATCAATTGCAAATCGCAATAATCCCGCAAAGGACTGCGTGCAGTCTTTGACTTAAGGCTTAGACGGGCAGGAATTTTCAAGGCTCCTGAAATGACTTAAGCTCACCTGCATTGCGGGAGGTGCCGGCACCTGTCACCGGCGGAGGGTCAATGCTTCCAGGCTGGGTCATATTCGCGTCTGCCTTCGGCTATCTGCTGCTGCTATTCGCCGTGGCAAGCTATGGCGACCGCAAGAACCGCGGCCCGGGCTCGCTGGAAGGCGGATGGCCGGTCGTCTATGCGCTGAGCCTGGCGATCTACTGCACCTCCTGGACCTATTTCGGCAGCGTCGGGCTTGCCGCGCAGCGCGGCCTGGAATTTGCCGGCATCTATATCGGCCCGATCCTGGTCTTCACGTTCGGCATGCCGCTGCTTCGCCGCATCATCGAGCTCGCCAAGGCGGAGAAGCTCACCTCGGTCGCCGATTTCGTCGCCGCGCGCTACGGCAAGAACCCGACGGTCGCCACCATCGTCGCGCTGATCTCGCTGATCGGCACCATTCCCTATATTGCGCTGCAGCTGAAGGCGATCTCCAGCACCGTCAGCGCCATGGTCAACCCGTCCGATTACGGTATCGGCAGCGGCAATCTCTATTTTCTCGATCTGCCGCTCGTCGCGACGCTGGTGCTTGCCTGCTTCGCCATCATGTTCGGGACGCGGCATACCGATGCGACGGAGCACCAGGACGGCCTGATCCTCGCCGTTTCGATGGAATCGGTGGTCAAGCTGGTTGCCTTCCTGACGGCCGGCATCTGCGTCATCTGGTTTCTTTTCGACGGTCCGACCGACCTCTGGCAGAAGACCGTCGAAAACAGCCTGGTGATGTCGGCGCTGAATTATCATACGCCGATCAGCCGCTGGATCACCCTGATCGCACTGTCGGCCTTCGCGATCATCATGCTGCCGCGGCAATTTCACGTGACGGTCGTGGAAAACCGGACGGCGAAACAGCTGAAACTCGCCGGCTTTCTGTTTCCCTTCTATCTGGTCGCGATCAATCTCTTCGTGCTGCCGGTGGCGATCGGCGGGCTGCTGACCTTCGGCGGCGCCGGCAATGCCGACTTCTACATGCTGTCGCTGCCGCTTGCCGGCGAGATGCCGGTGGTTTCGCTGATCACCTTCATCGGCGGCTTCTCCGCCGCAACGGCGATGGTCATCGTCGATTCCGTGGCGCTGTCGATCATGGTGTCGAACGACATCATCATGCCGATCTTCCTGAGGCGCAAACTCGCCGGCCGCACCGGCCAGCGCGACGATTTCGCCAAGACGCTGCTGAACATCCGCCGCAGCGCGATCTTCGCCGTGCTGCTGTTCGGTTACGCCTACTACCGCTCGACCGACAGCACGGCGGGGCTGGCCTCAATCGGCCTTCTCTCGTTCGCCGCGATCGCGCAGATCGCCCCTGCCCTGTTCGTCGGACTAATCTGGCGGCGGGCAAATGCGCGCGGCGCCATCCTCGGGCTGACGTCCGGCTTCGTCATCTGGGTCTACCTGCTGTTCCTGCCGTCGCTCGGCGGCCCCGATTATTCGCATGTGGCAAGCGTAGTGCTCGGCTTCATCTTCCCCGGCGCCACGCTGTTTACCGCGCCCGACGCCGACCCGCTGGTCAATGCGACCGTGATGAGCCTGCTCGTCAACACCGCTTTCGTCATCGTCGGATCGCTCACCCGCAATGCCAGGCCGCTGGAACGCATCCAGGCCGGCATTTTCGTCAAACGGCATTCACGCTCGCAATTTGCCACGCGGGGCTGGAAAACCCGCATCAGCGTCGGCGACCTCAAGGCGGCGATCTCGCGCTATCTTGGCGAGGAGCGCATGCAGCGCTCGTTGACGACCTATGAGCAAAGCTCCGGCCGCAAGCTGGAGGACGAGCAGCCGGCCGACATGGCGCTGATCCATTTCAGCGAACAGCTGCTCGGCAGCGCCATCGGCTCGTCCTCGGCAAGGCTGGTGCTGTCGTTGATCCTGCAGAAGATCGAGGATGCTTCGTCCGACACCGCCTGGCTGCTCGATCAGGCAAGCGAAGCGCTGCAATACAACCAGGACATGCTGCAGACGGCGCTATCGCAGATGGATCAGGGCATTGCCGTTTTCGACAGTTCCAACCGGCTGACAATCTGGAACCGCCGCTTCCGGCAATTGCTCGACCTGCCGGAGAATGCCGGCCAGGTCGGCTTTCCCCTCTCCGAGATCGTCAATATCCTCAGCCAGCGCGGCGACATCGCGCCGGGCGATCTGCAGCAGACGGTGCGGCATTTCCTCACGCTCGACAAACCCTTCGCGCTGGTGCTCGGCGGCGGTGAGCGGATCATCGAGGTGCGCTCCAACGCCATGCCGGACAAAGGCATTGTCGCCACCTTCACCGATATCACCCAACGCGTCAGCGCCGACCAGGCGCTGAAACAGGCGAATGAGACGCTGGAGCAACGCGTTGCCGAACGCACGGCGGAACTCACCCGCGTCAACCACGAACTGGCCGAAGCGCGGGCGGCTGCCGACGAGGCGAATATCGGCAAGACCCGCTTTTTCGCCGCCGCCGGCCACGACATCCTGCAGCCGCTCAACGCCGCCAGGCTCTATTCCTCGGCGCTGGTCGAGCGTATGGCGCAATCCGACAACAGCCCGATTGTGCGCAACATCGATTCAGCACTGGAATCGGTCGAAACCATTCTGGGCGCGGTGCTCGACATCTCCAGGCTCGATACCGGCGCCATGCGGCCGCGGCTTGCCTCGGTTGCGCTTTCCGATCTCCTGGAGCGGATCGAGACCGATTTTGCGCCGATCGCCCGGGAGAAACAGCTGAAGCTGGTGGTCATGCCGACATCGCTGCGCGTCCGCTCAGACCCGAATCTTCTGCGCCGCCTGGTGCAGAACCTCGTTTCCAACGCCATAAAATACACGATCACCGGGAAGGTGCTGGTCGGGGCGCGGCGGCGCGGCAACCAGGTGATCATTCAGGTGATCGATTCCGGCATCGGCATTCCGCCATCGAAATTCCGTACCGTGTTCAAGGAATTCGCGCGGCTGGACGAAGGCGCCAAGACTGCTTCCGGCCTCGGGCTCGGCCTTTCGATCGTCGACCGTATCGCCCGCGTGCTCAACCATCCGGTCGAGCTGCTCTCGACGCATGGCAGAGGCACTGAATTCCGCATCTCCATGCCGCTCGACGTCTCACGTCCGGCCGAGGCTGCGGCAGCCGTCAGCCCCGCCGACCGCCCGGGGCAGCCGCTCAAGGGACTGAAAATCCTCTGCATCGACAACGAGCCGAAGATCCTGGAAGGCATGCGGTTGCTGCTCAGCGGCTGGGGTTGCGAGGTGACGGCGGTGGATTGCCTTGCCGAGGTGATCGCCATGGACGGCCGGGAGGGGCCGCCGGATCTTGCCATCGCCGATTATCATCTCGACGACGGCACCGGGCTTGCCGCAATCCTGCATCTGCGCCGGCAGTTCGGCATCGACCTCCCCGCCTTGCTTGTTACCGCCGACCGCACGCCTGAAGTGCGCAGCGAAGCCGAGCGCTACGGCATCGCCGTTCAACACAAGCCGGTGCGGCCGGCGGCGCTGCGCGCCTATATCACCCAGATAGCCGGCCTCAAACGCGCGGCTGCGGAATAGCCGGCAAGCTCAGCCGGCCGGGCTGATGACGCGAGCGACGAGATCGCGTACACGCGCAGTATCCGGCACCTCGCCAAACAGGATGCGGTACATGATCGGCGCCACAACCTGATCCATCACGAGATCGACGTCCGGGAAGGTTTCGCCCCGCGCCTTTGCCCTGTCGGCGATAACGACGATCTGCTGACGCGTATATTCGCAGCACTTGCAGGCATTGGCGCCGGCCTGCGCGGCCAACACGTCGCGGATCATCTCGCGGCCCGGCCCGGAGGACATTTCCTCGGCATATTGCTCGGCCCAGGCCTGAAGATCGGCGCTGCCGCTGCCGGCGTCGACCGGCTGCATATCCGGCCGCAGCCGCTCGACGGCGACGTCGGCGAGAAGCTCCTGCAGATCGCCCCAGCGGCGATAGATGGTCGACGGCGTCACGCCCGCCCTGGCGGCGATCAGCGGGATCGTCACCTCCGTGCGATTGATCTCGACCAACAGATCGCGCGCCGCCTTGTGCACCGACGCCTGGACCCGAGCGCTTCGTCCGCCCGGACGGAGATTCTCTTTCACTGCCATGCCTGCAATCCGACCTCGTCCTGACATTGATGGTTCAAAATCTTTGACAGGAGCATAAACGCAAATAATTTGCCTTTGCGCCTTATTCACCCTACATGGAGCTAACGCAACGGGTTAGCTTTAAGGGACTTATATATGTTCGCTGCCGCCAAATCCACAGAGAATGCGCCGCGTCCCTCGATCGGTTTTCACGCGCTGACGCTCGCCACCTTCTTCGGCGCCTCATCGGTGCCGACGCCGCTCTACCGGATCTATCAGGAGAACTTTTCCATCTCGCCGGTGCTGATCACGGTGATCTTCGCAGTCTACGCCTTTGCGCTCCTGGCGGCACTGCTGACCGCCGGCTCGATTTCCGATCATCTCGGCCGCCGGCCGGTGATCTTTTCTGCCCTGCTGCTCGAACTCGTCGCCATGGTTCTCTTCGTCGCCGCCAGCAGTCCCGGCTGGCTGATCGCGGCGCGGATCGTCCAGGGCATTGCCACCGGCATCGCCGGCGCCTCGCTCGGAGCAGCCCTCGTCGATGTCGACCGGGCGAAGGGCCAGATCGTCAATTCGATTGCGCCGCTTTGCGGCATGGCGGTGGGTGCGGTCGGCACGAGCGCCCTGATCCAGTATGGCCCCTTCCCAATGCATCTCGTCTATGCGCTGCTCTTCGTCGCCTTTGCGCTGCAGGCCGCCGCGATCTGGCTGATCCCCGAGACCGGCGGCGCGCGGCCGGGTGCGCTCGGTTCTCTGATACCGCGGGTTTCCATTCCGCCGCAGGCGAAGCGGCCGCTCTCGCTGGTGACGCCGATCAATATCGCCAACTGGACGCTCGGCGGCTTCTACCTTTCGCTGGTCCCATCCTTGGTCGCCAGCACGACCGGCAGCACCGCGCCGCTGACGGGCGGGGCGGTCGTCGCCGCACTGACGGCGAGCGGAGCGATCGCCGTCTATCTCAGGCGCGGCAAGACGGCCCAGGCCAATCTCGGCTTCGGCGTATCGGCGAAGACCCTCGGTATCCTGACGGTCGTTGCCGGCGTGCATCTCGCAAACGTGCCGCTGCTGCTGATCGGCACGATTTTGACCGGCGCCGGTTTCGGCACCAATTTCCTCGGCTCGCTCGGCACCATCATGCCGCTCGCCAAAGCGGACGAGCGGGCCGGACTGCTGTCGGCCTTCTACGTGCAGAGCTACCTCGCCTTCAGCCTGCCGGCGATTCTGGCAGGCTTCCTGGCGAAATCCGCCGGCTATCAGGTGACGACGGACATTTATGCGACGGCGATCCTGCTGTTGCTGGGCGTCGGGATCGTGGCCCTTCGCGCCGGAAAGACGGCGGAGAATGCCGCCTGATTCCGGAGGGAGTGTTCACGGCTGGAGATCCAGCAGTGCCCGGCCGCTGCCATCCATGGCGAAAGGCACCGAGGCGTGCTGGTGGGCGACCAGCCAGCGGCCATCCTGCTTGACGAGGCCGAGGGTCTGACGGAACCAGAGATCGACTTCGGTGCCATCGGTCTTCTTCCCGGTCATCCGCGTGAGGCCACTCCAGAAAGCGACACCCTCGCCGACCGTCAGTTTGGCGTCGCGCACCTCGCCGCCGATCGGACCTTCCCAGGTGTCGAACCAGGCCTGCAGGCCTGCCTTGTCCTTGCCGTTCATGACCAGCGGCGGCGCAAGGGAAAATTCCACGGAATCTTCGGCCTCGTAGGAAAGCGCCTCCTCGGCGTTCTTTTCCCCCAGCGCCTTGGCCCGCATCATCAGCATGGCGATGACCGCCTCTTCCTCGTGCCTGACATTTGCTTCGTCTTTCACGGCCGTTTTCCTTCTCCGTTATGGACAGAGGACGCGCGGCAGGAGGACGATCCGACAATGATGCATTTCAATCTTGGCATTCCGCGTTTTGCTGGAATTGCTTCAGAGATAACTCGTCACTTCAGGCTCGTTCCACCAGGCATCGTGCCTGCCATCGGCGTAACGAACCGGCAGCGCCGCCAGTTCCTCGGGCGTAATATTATCCAGGCAGGCAATATTGATCGAGACATAGGCGCCGCCGATCGCCTCGACATAACCGTCGCCATAGGCCGGCACGCCACAGGTGCGGCAGAAGCGGTGATGGCCGCTCATCGTGTTGAACTGGTAGTCTGATGTCTCCGCCTCATCGCACATCAGCCGGAAATCCTCCGGCTTGACGTTGGCGCCCCAATAACGCCGCTTGGCGCAGATCGAGCAATTGCAGCGGCCGGTCCCGGCCTCGAGGTCCATATCCACTTCGTAACGCACTTTGCCGCAATGGCAGCTTCCCCGGTAGGTCTTCTTCATGGCGCGCTCCTCCTTCGACGTTGCATCAGACACTTGGATATGACAATATGTTGTCACCATGAACGAGATACGAAATAGACAACATATTGTCAAACATAATCGACCGGAGCGAACGATGGAAGGGGATGCCTTCTCCGCTTTCGCGATCACAGCGCTGCGTCTGGCCGGTCACCTGACGGCCGCCGGCGACCGGTTGTCAAAACCGGCGGGACAGACTAGCGCGCGCTGGCAGGTGCTGGCAGCGGCAAGGCGCGGCGAGCTTTCGGTGGCGCAGATCGCCCGCACGCTCGGCCTCGCCCGCCAGGGCGTGCAGCGGCTTGCCGATGTGCTGGAGGGTGAAGGGCTGATCGCCTATGCCGATAACCCGCAGCATCAGCGCGCCAAGCTGGTGCTGCTGACGGCGGATGGAGCGGAGCGGCTTGGTGCGATCGAGGTGGCGCAGGCGGAATGGGCGAACGGGGTGAGCGCGGCGTTTACGGCAGCGGAGCTTGAATCAGCGCGGGCGGTGATGGCGCGGGTGATGGAGATATTGGAGGCCAAGGAGGAGGCTCGCGGCTGAATTGCTGGCGATGCTTCCGGGTTGTGCTCGCGGTGGAGAGTTGTCTCTTAACCGTGTGCCGTGTGGTACCCCCTCTGGCCTGCTGGGCATCTCCCCCACAAGGAGGGAGATCGGCGGAGGCTTGGCTATCGCTCCCTCTCGAACGGCAGCAACACTCACCATCCCCTTAGTTGTTTGGGGAAGCCCTCGCGCCCAGCCGATCTCCACCCTTGTGGGGGAGACGGCCGGCAGGCCAGAGGGGGTGCCACACTGCTCGACGACAAAGACAGCCCTTTTTAAAACAGGCCGCCTTCGGATCAAGGCCGCAGAAGCGGCTTACGCCGCTGCCTTCGCTGCAGCATAGGGATCGAACCGCCCATAAAATATCTCGCCCTTGGCGGCCATATCCTTCAGCAGCGGCGTCGGTCTGAAATGCTCTCCGTAAGCTCCCGCCAACTTTTCGGCCAGTTCCACGAAAGCCTCCACACCCATGCCGTCGATATAGCTGAGCGCCCCGCCGGTATAGGGCGCGAAGCCGAAGCCGAGGATCGAGCCAACATCGGCTTCGCGCGGATCGGTGACGATGCCTTCTTCCACCGTGCGGGCGGCTTCGAGCGCGATGGTGACGAGGAAGCGCTGCTTGAGAACGGCGACGTCGACCTCGTCGGCGTTCTTCTGGCGGTAAAAGCTCTTCAGCTCCGGCCAGAGCGATTTCTTCGCCGGCTTCGGCGGATAGTCGTAGAAGCCCTTGGAATTCTTGCGGCCGAAGCGGCCCTCCTTTTCGACCATGCGGGAGATCAACTCCATATGCCTGGGGTCAATCGCCTTTTCGCCGAGATCGGCAACGGTGGCCTTGAGGATCTTCAGCGACAGGTCGATCGCCACCTCGTCGTTGAGCGCCAGCGGACCGACCGGCATGCCGGCCATCTTAGCGGCATTCTCGATCATGACCGGCGGCACGCCCTCGATCAGCATATCGTAGCTTTCCGACATGTAGCGCAGCACGCAGCGATTGACGAAGAAGCCGCGGGTATCGTTGACGACAATCGGCGTCTTCTTGATCGCCGCGACATAATCGAGCGCGACGGCCAGAGCCCTGTCGTCGGTCTCCTTGCCGAGGATGACCTCGGTCAGCATCATCTTCTCGACCGGCGAGAAGAAGTGGATGCCGATGAAATTGGACGGGCGCTTGGAATTCTTCGCCAGTCCCGTGATCGGCAGCGTCGAGGTATTGGAGGCGAAGATCGCGCCTTCCGGCAGCACGGCTTCAACCGCCTCGATGACCGATTTCTTCACCTCGCGATCCTCGAACACCGCCTCGATGACGAGATCGGCAGTAGCGAGCCCGGCATAGTCGGCCGAAGGAGTGATGCGGGAGAGAAGGGTTGCAGCCTCGTCCTGCGTAAATCGTCCCTTACCGACAGAATCCTTGACGAGGCCCTCGCACACGGCCTTGCCCCTGGCGGCAGCTTCCATGTCGCGGTCGATCAGCGTCACCGGGAGACCGGCAGCGGCGGTGACATAGGCGATCGAAGCGCCCATGAAGCCGGCGCCGACGACGCCGACATGCTTGAGTTCGGACTTGGGGATGCCGGCCGGGCGGCGGGCGCCTTTGCCGAGTTCCTGCATCGAGATGAACAGCGAGCGGATCATCGAGAAGGCTTCACGGGTCTGCAGCACCTCGGTGAAATAACGCTGCTCGATCTTCAGGCCGGTATCGAAGGGCACCTGCAGGCCTTCATAGACGCATTTCAGGATGGCGAGGGCCGCCGGATAATTGCCCGAGGTCTCGCGGCGCAGGATCGCCGGCGCGGCCGGCCAGAGCTGGGCTGATGCCGGCGTCCAGATGCCGCCGCCCGGCAGCTTGAAGCCTTTCTCATCCCAGGGCGCGACCGGCTTCAGGCCATCCTTGATCATTTGCTTGGCGGCGGGGATCAGCTGATCCGGGTCGACCACCTGATGCACGAGGTTCATCGCCTTGGCGCGCGAGCCGCTCAGCGACTGGCCCGTCGTCATCATCTGCAGCGCGTCCTGGGCGTTGGCGAGCCGCGGCACGCGCTGGGTGCCGCCGGCGCCGGGGAAGATGCCGACCTTGACCTCGGGCAGCGCAATCTTGACGCTCTTGGCATTGGAGGCGATGCGGCCGTGGCAGGCGAGCGACAGTTCAAAGGCGCCGCCCATGCAGGTGCCGTTGATCGCCGAAACCCATGGCTTGCCCGAGGTTTCGAGCTTGCGAAACAGGCCGGACATACGGCCGACGAGACCGAAGAGCGTCTGCACCGCCTTTTCCGGGCTCTTTGCCTTCTCGTCCTGATAGGAGCTGAACATCGACTTGATCATCGACAGATCGGCGCCGCCGGAGAAGGAGGATTTGCCTGATGTGAAGACGACACCCTTGACGGCGGCGTCAGCCGTGGTCGCATCGATGATGGCGTTGAGCTCTTCCATTACCTCGGCGGTGAAGACGTTCATCGATTTGCCGGGCATGTCCCAGGTGGCGAGAGCGATGCCGTCGGCGTCGGTTTCGAGCGTGAAATTGGTGTAGGTGCTCATTGGGAATTCCTCTCCCTGAATTCTCTTGCGGTAAAGCCCGTCCCCTCAAGGGGAGGGTTCCGATTCCATCAAACGCGTTCGATAACGGTTGCCGTGCCCATGCCGGCGCCGATGCAGAGCGTTACCAGCGCGGTGTTGAGGTCGCGGCGTTCCAGCTCGTCGAGCACGGTGCCGAGAATCATGGCGCCGGTGGCGCCGAGCGGATGGCCCATGGCGATGGCGCCGCCATTGACGTTGATCCTGTCGTGACTGATGTCGAAGGCCTGCATGTAGCGCAGCACGACGGCGGCAAAGGCCTCGTTCAGTTCGAAGAGGTCGATGTCGGACAGGCTCATGCCGGTCCGTTTCAAAAGCTTCTCGGTGACGTCGACCGGCCCGGTCAGCATCAAAGCCGGGTCGGAGCCGATATTGGCGAAAGCCTTGATGCGGGCGCGCGGCTTCAGCCCCATGCTTTCACCGCCGGTTTTCGAGCCGAGCAGCACGGCGGCGGCGCCGTCGACGATGCCGGAGGAATTGCCGGCATGGTGGACATAATTGATCCTTTCGATCTCGGGGTGGGCCTGGATGCCGACGGCCTCGAAGCCGCCCATCTCGCCGGGCATCTGGAAGGACGGGTTGAGGGAGGCGAGCGCCTGCATGTCGGTGCCGGGGCGCATATGCTCGTCCTTATCCAGGATCGTCAGGCCGTTCTGATCCTTGACGGGCACGACCGACCTGTCGAACCAGCCCTGCTCCCAGGCATGGGCGGCGCGCTTCTGGCTCTCGACGGCGTAGGCGTCGACATCGATCCGGCTGAAGCCATATTTGGTGGCGATGAGATCGGCTGAAACGCCCTGCGGCATGAAATAGGCCGGGAAGTTCACCGAAGGGTCCATGAACCAAGCGCCGCCGGACATGCCCAGGCCGACGCGCGACATGCTTTCGACACCGCCCGCGATGACGATGTCGTCGGCGCCCTGGGCGATCTTGCCGGCGGCGAAATTGACGGCATCGAGGCCGGAGGCGCAGAAGCGGGAGATCTGCATGCCGGGCGCGCGGGTGGAATAGCCGGCTTCGAAGGCGGCAGCCTTGGGGATGACGGCGCCGGCATCCATGACCGGATCGACGCAGCCCATGATGATGTCGTCGACGGTTGTCGTATCGAGCCCGTTGCGGTCGCGGATCGCTTCCAGCGTCTTGGCCGCGAGGCGGACGGAAGGCACCTCATGCAGGGCGCCGTCCTTCTTGCCGCGGCCGCGCGGCGTGCGGACGTGATCGTAAATGAAAACCTCGGTCATTGTCTCGTCTCCCTGGCGGCGCCGACGCGCCTTCAAAATCTGCGAAGACCAAATAGCCCTTCGTATAAACTCAGGGCGTTCGGCGCTCGAAACGATTCACCGGATCGTTTCGTCGGCTGCGCCGACCGCTTCTCACCCCAACCCTCCCCACAAGGGGGAGGGAGAACCGGCTCAAAACGCTTCCGCGGCCAATTCCATCATCGTATCGGCGCCGGCTTCGATGCGGGCCTTGCGCAGGGCGGTTTCCGGCATGATGCGTTCCATGAAGAAGCGGGCGGTCACCAGCTTGTTCTTCAGGAAATCCTCGCGGCTCGCATCGCCTGACACAAGGCCCTCCTCAGCGGCTTTCGCCATCTTCGCCCACATATAGCCGAGAACGACGAGGCCGAAGAGATGCATGTAATCGGTCGAGCCGGCGCCGGCATTGTCGGGCTTGGCCATGGCGTTCTGCATGAACCACATGGTCGCGCCCTGGACGTCGTTCAAGCCTTTCTTCAGGTGCTTGGTGAAGAACGAGAGCTTCTCGTCGCTGCGGTTCTCCTCGCAGAAATCGCCGATCTCCTTGAACAGCGCCATGGCGGCGCGGCCGCCGTTCAGAGCGAGCTTGCGGCCGACGAGATCGAGCGCCTGGATGCCGTTGGCGCCTTCGTAGATCATCGCGATGCGGGCATCGCGCACATATTGGCTCATGCCGTGTTCTTCGATATAGCCGTGGCCGCCGAACACCTGCTGGGCCATGACGGCGTGGTCGAAGCCCCTGTCGGTCATCACGCCCTTGAGGATCGGGGTGACGAGGCCGAGAATGTCGTCCGCCGTCTGTCGCTCCCTCTCGTCGGTGGCGCGGTGGGCGATATCGGATTTTAGCGCGGTCCAGAGCAGGAAGGCGCGGCCAGCCTCGTTGAAAGCGCGAATGGTCATCAACGTCCGGCGGATGTCGGGATGGACGATGATCGGGTCGGCCTTCTTATCAGGCGCCTTGACGCCGGACAGCGAGCGGCCCTGGATGCGGTCACGGGCGTAGTTCGCCGCATTCTGATAGGCGATCTCCGAAATGGCGATGCCCTGCAGGCCGACCATCAGCCGGGCCTCGTTCATCATCACGAACATGGCGTTGAGGCCGCGGTTTTCGGCGCCGATCAGGAAACCGGTCGCCTCGTCGTAGTTCATGACGCAGGTGGCATTGCCGTGAATGCCCATCTTGTGCTCGATCGCGCCGCAGGTGACGGGGTTGCGGTCGCCGAGGGCGCCGTTCTTGCCGACCAGGTATTTCGGGACGATGAACAGCGAGATGCCCTTGGTGCCCTCCGGTGCGCCCTCGATGCGGGCCAGAACCAGGTGGACGATATTGTCGGTGAGGTCGTGCTCGCCGGCGGAGATGAAGATCTTCTGGCCAGATATCTTGAAACTTCCGTCCGCCTGCGCCACCGCACGGGTGCGCAGCATGCCGAGATCGGTGCCGCAATGCGGCTCGGTGAGGTTCATCGTGCCGGACCAGGAACCGTCGACCATCTTCGGCAGATATGTTTCCTTCTGTTCCTGCGTGCCATGGACGAGGATCGCGGCGATCGCCCCCTGGGTCAGGCCGGGATACATCATCAGCGACATGTTGGCGGCGGAGGTATATTCGCCGACGGCGGCATGCAGCGTATAGGGAAGCCCCTGCCCGCCGAATTCCTCCGGCACCGCAAGGCCGATCCAGCCGCCTTCACGATAGGCCTTATAGGCTTCCTTGAAGCCTTTCGGCGTCGAGACACTGGCGTCGTCCTGGCGTCTGCAGCCTTCCTGGTCGCCGGAATAATTGACCGGAAAAAGAACTTCCTCGGCCACCTTGGCCGCCTCGCCGAGGATCGCCTCGATCATATCGGGCGTCGCATCGGCAAAACCGGGAAGATTGTTGTAGCGTTCGAGGCCCAGCACGTCGTTCAGAACGAAAAGCGTATCGTTCACCGGGGCCTTGTAGACTGGCATCTCTCAAATTCCTCCCATTCAAATAACCGGATCGCGCCGGCCTTGGTCATCGTCTTACAAAATATTGACGTTTGCGTAAACGTCAAATCCTGCCTCTCGATCGCCTTTTCATGAAAAAATTGAGAGCGCGAATCCGCAAGCCGTTGATGCGGAGGCAGGAGACGTCATCTCATCTTCCTTGTCCATTGGGGAATGGCTTATAAGCGCAAGCGTCTTTCACTATGCATCAGGTGGGTCGGCATGATCAGTTTCGAGGCGATAAGGCAGCGCGCGGAAGAACGAAAAGGCGGAGCGGCAGGCCTCCAGGCCCTGCTGCAGAATTACCGGCCGGATCACGACCGGCTGCGCGCGATGCCGGACGACCGCATCCTGGCCGACATGACCCGCCGAATCTTCTACAGCGGCTTCGTGCAGAAGGTGATCGATGCGAAATGGCCAGGCTTTGAGGCGGCGTTTTGCGGCTTCGATCCTGCGGCGCTGAATATCGCGCCCGACGATTACTGGCATGAGCTGACATCGGACGCGCGGATCATCCGCAATGGCGCGAAGATCATGTCGGTTCGCGCCAATGCCGCCTTCGTCAGAGAGCTGGCGAGGGAACATGGCAGCGCCGGCGCCTTCTTCGCCGACTGGCCGCGGGAGGACCAGATCGGCCTTCTCGAGCTGTTGAGCAAACGCGGCAGCCGGCTCGGCGGCATGACCGGCCAGTATTTCCTGCGCGGCATCGGCCGCGACGGCTTCGTCGCCACGCTCGACGTGCTCGCCTGCCTGAGATCGGCCGGCGTGCCGCTCTCCTCCTCCGGCACTGCGAAGAAGGACCAGCAACTGATCCAGCAGGCCTTCAACGACTGGGCCGAGGAGACCGGGCTTTCCTTCATCCATCTCTCGCGCATCAGCGCCTATTCGATCGACGCGGCGCGCTGAAATTCCGATCGGATGATGTCCATTCGATCCGGCGAATTTCACGGCAATTGCCGTCTAAAATGGCCTTTCGGATGCAAACGTTAAAAAATTCTCATCGATCTTAACGGCTTGTTTACCACGTTTCGTGAAAGGTGCGGATTGAGCCGTAGTGATCCGCATTCCTTTTCCCCGTCTCGCGTTTCCCAAGGATGCCGCTACATCGTTCAGCGCGAGGAAAGTCTAATTGACTATCTTCTCATGGATGAAGGCGCTCCGGTCCGTGACAGGCGCGGGCCATAGACGGAAAAGCCACGGATCGAGCTCTGACGAGAGGTCGAACAGTCGAAGCGAGCAAGAAGATGAACGGATCGCGATCAAATCCTTCCCGACAGTCCGACAGGACCTCGCTCGATGCGCTGAACCGCACGATCGAAGGGCTGGAGGCGCGCATCGAAGGGCTGATGGGCAGCGGACGCGATCAGCGGCCGCGCACGCCAACGGCCGAGCGCGATCCTTATGCGGCCCCCCATGCGCCGCGGCCGGCAAGGGCGCCGCTCGAGCCGCGGCCGGATCCGCTGGCGGAAATTCGCCAGCGCCAGCGCGCATTGGAAGCGGGCCGCGAACGCTCCTATGGGCGCGAGCAGGCCGCTCAGCTGCGCGACCCCGCACCCCGCGCCGCGGCGCCACTCGCCGCCCCTGCCTTGCGCGCCGGCGACGACACGATGACCGAGATCGCCCAGGCGCTCGTCAACCTGCGCCAAGACCTGAAGCGCGACATTTCCGAGGGCGTGTCCCGCGAGATGAGCGCGCTGCGCGCCGAACTCCGCGAGATCAAGGCTACTGCCGGAGACAGCCGCTTCGCCGACGACATCCGCGCCGACATGGGCCGTCTTGCCCAGAGCATCAGCCAGTTGACCGGCCGCTCGAGCGGCCCCGAGGCCGCCGGCCTGCGGGAGGAGTTCGAGGAGCTGCGCTCGCTGATGGACGGACTGGCGCGCGAGGATTCGCTGCGCCACATGGAAAACCGCTGGGACGGCGTCGAGAGCCGGCTTGCCGCACTCGATACCGAGGGGCTGCAGGAAGAGCTCGTTTCGCTGGCCTACCGGCTCGACGATATCAAGCGCCATATCGGCGGCATGGGCGAAAGCCCGGCGGTGCGGGCACTGGAAGACAAGCTGATCGCCATCGCCACGGCGATGGAGCAGTTCGGCAACATGATCCAGCCGCATGACCGGGTCATGTCCGAGCAGTTCGCGGCCATGGACACGCGGCTCGATGAGATCAGCCGGGCGATCGCTGCCAGCGGACGCGCGGCCGCCGGCAACGATCCGACGCTGATGCAGCGGCTGGAAAGCCGCCTCTCGTCGCTCGCCGACCAGATCGACCTGATGAGCCATGACGCGGCCAGCCGCGCAAACCCGGCCGACGAGCTGGCGATGCGGCTTGAGGCGCTGACGGAGCGTGTCGAGGAGCTGACCAAGGCGGAAGCGACGTCGCGGCTCGACGAGCGCCTGGAACATCTTTCCTACCTGCTGGAGCGCACCCAGATGGCGGCCGCGCAACCCGACCTCACCGGACCGCTTTCCGACATCTCCCGCAAGATCGACGCGCTCGAGAACGGCGCCGTCAACGACGTGCTGGCTCAGCGGCTCGATTATCTCGCCCGGCGGATCGACGAGATGGCCCATCAGCAACCCGCACCTGCCGCGGCGATCGATGACAGAGCCTTCCAGCGTCTCGAAGGCCGGCTGAGCGACATCGCCGCCCGGCTGGAAGAGACCACAGCGGCCCCGCCAACCGATCCGCGGGCGCTGAAGAACCTCGAAGACCAGATCGCCAATCTTTCGGCGCTGATGAGCGAGCCGCGCGAAGGCGCCGCAATTCCGGCCGATCTCGACCGGCGCATGGGCGCGATCGAAGACTATATGGCGACAAGCGACGAATATATCATCGAGGCGGCGCGCCAGGCGGCGGAAGCCGTCGTCGAGGCCTATTCGCGCAATGGCGGCCTGCAGGGCGGCGTGCCCGCCGCCGACCTGTCGGCGCTGACGGCGCTGGCCGAGGATCTGCGCCATCTCGAGGATATCAGCCGCGACAGCGAGGAGCGCACGCACAAGACCTTCAAGGCGCTGCACGAGACGCTGGTCCATATCGCCGAGCGCCTCGACAGCATGGAAGAGCGCGGACGGCCGATCGCTCAGATGCCGGTGGCCGACGTCGATTTCGATGTCGACCCCTACGCGCTGTTGGTGACCGAAGCCGCCCAGACACCGGAGGCGGTCCTGGCGGCGAAGGCCTCTCCGGTCATCCGCACGGCAGAGGTCGCAGCCGAACCGGTCGCCCAGGCTACGGCGATGAGCGCGACGAGCGCAATCGCCATCGAAGCCGCAACGCGGCCGCCGGAGGCCCCGACGCCGGCACCGGTAAGAACCAGCCTGCTCGCCAGCCTTGGCAAGCGGCTGCGGCCCGCCAAGAAAGCCGAGACGCAGGCGAACGAGCGACCGGTGATCGACCCGGCGCCGTCGATCGATCCCGCCGACGTGGTTCCAACGGATGCCGCGAACGAACTGCTCGAGCCGGGTTCGGGCGCGCCCGACGTCAAGAAGATTCTCGAGCGGGTGCGCGCCAGCCAGAATGCCCAACGCGGCAAACCTGCCGTCGAGACCGATCGCGCCGATTACATCGCCGCTGCGCGCCGGGCGGCGCAGGCAGCCGCAATGGAAGTGGACGCCAATCCGAAGCAGGCGGCAGTCAAGGCCGAGAAGAAGGCCGCGAATGCCGACAAGGCCGGCAAGGCGGGCAAAACCAGCGCCTTTTCGCGCTACCGCCGGCCAATTCTTCTCGCCGTCGGCGCCGTGCTGCTCGCCATCATGGCCTTTCCGCTGGCCCGGACGCTGACGAGCGGCGAACCCGCACCGCAGCCGCCGGCGGAGGTCTCGGCACTGACGGGGGTGACGGACAACCCGCAGCCGGTCCTGCCTGAGGCAACACCCGCCAAGCCGGACACCGGCTCTGCCGATATGAACGCCCCTGCAACGGAGCGCGCGCCGGCCATCGATCAGGCGCAGCCTGAAAAAGCCCCGGCTGCCGCCGGCGATCATCTGACCGATGCAACCCCGCTCGACGGCGAAGGGGCTGCAACCTTGGCCCCCGCCGGCTCGTCCGCGGCTACGCAGGAAACCTCGAGCTTCACTCCGAACAGCCCGACCGCAGCGGCGGCCGCGCCGCAGGCAGCGATCGCCATCCCCGACAGCGTGCAGCCGAAATCACTTGCCGATGCGGCGCAGGGCGGCGACGCCCTGGCGCTGTTCGAGATCGGTGCGCGCTATTCGGACGGCCGCAACGGCATGGGCGTCGATCAGAAACAGGCCGCAGGCTGGTACCAGCTTTCGGCCGACAAGGGTTTTGCACCGGCGCAATACCGGCTCGGCAGCATGTATGAGAAGGGCAACGGCGTCGAACGCGACATCGCCAAGGCGAAGGGCTTCTACGAGCAGGCGGCGACCCAGGGCAATGCCAGCGCCATGCACAATCTCGCCGTTCTCTACGCCTCCGGCGCACTCGGCCAGCAGGATTATGCGACGGCGGCGTCGTGGTTCACCAAGGCCGCCAATCTCGGCATCACCGATAGCCAGTTCAACCTGGCAATCCTCTGCGCGAGGGGCAACGGCGTTCCGGCGGATCTGGAAGAATCCTACAAGTGGTTCGCGATCGCCGCCAAGGCCGGCGACAAGGATGCAGCGCAGAAGCGCGACGAAGTGGCCAACGCCATGAAGGCCGACCAGCTCGAACGGGCGCGCGCCAAGGCCGATCTCTGGAAGCCGGAACCGCTCGACCATCGCGCCAACGGCATCGACATTCCCGACGAATGGGCGGGCACGGGCATGAAGACGGCAACCGTCGACATGAAGAAGGCGATCCGCAACATCCAGGCGATCCTCAACAATAACGGCTTCGACGCCGGCGTGCCGGACGGCGAAATGGGGGCGAAAACCGTCGCCGCGATCAAGAGCTTCCAGAAGTCGATCGGCCAGGAGCCGGACGGCAAGGTGAGCGACGCGACCGTCAAGGCGCTGCTCGAACGCAACAAGCAGGTCGCCAAGGCGATCTGAGGCGCGTCGACGAAGGCCGAGCCTAAAACCCCTCGCCAACCCCTCGCCACAAAGGGGGTTAGGGAGGGTCTTCGCCGGCCCCGCGGCGCTTTGCCGCAAGCTTTTCCGAATTTTTCCAACGGTCGTCACAAAACCTGAAAAAAGCCCGATTATGGCGGACATATCGATCCGCGCATCGCCGAATCTCCTGCCATCGATCTCCATCCATCAGGGCCGATCGAAAGCCTCTGGCAACGATTTCACAGTATGGTGTGCATTCGAACGGGGACATGACAGGAACCGCCCGGCAGGAGCGGTCATCATTCGGGGTCGGTTGTGACAATCTATCTGCCAATCGCAGAATTGTCGGTGAACATCTTCATCATTCTCGGCATGGGGGCGGCCGTCGGATTCCTGTCTGGAATGTTCGGCGTCGGCGGCGGTTTTCTCATCACCCCGCTATTGATCTTCTACAACATCCCGCCCGTCGTCGCCGTCGCCACCGGTGCCAACCAGGTCGTGGCGTCGTCGATTTCGGGCGCGATCACCCATTTCCGACGCGGCACGCTCGACGTCAAGCTCGGCACGGTGCTTCTGGTCGGCGGTCTTTCGGGGGCGACCGTCGGCATCTGGATCTTCTCGCTGCTGCGTGCCATCGGCCAGCTCGATCTGATCATCTCGCTGATGTATGTCGTCTTCCTCGGCACGGTCGGCGGGTTGATGCTGCTCGAAAGCATCAATGCCATGCGGCGGGCGGCACGCAATGAGCCGCCTGTACCGCGCAAGCCGGGCCACCAGCACTGGGTGCACAAGCTGCCGCTCAAGGTGCGCTTCAAGAAATCGAAGATCTTCCTCAGCGTCATTCCGATCATTGCGCTCGGCTTTGCGATCGGTATCCTCACCTCGATCATGGGTGTCGGCGGCGGCTTCATCATGGTGCCGGCAATGATCTACCTCCTGCGCATCCCAACCAATGTCGTGGTCGGCACCTCGCTCTATCAGATCATCTTCGTGACCGCCTATACGACGATCGTGCAGGCGGCGACGAACTTCTCCGTCGACATCGTGCTTGCCTTCATCCTGATGGTGGCGGGTGTCGTCGGGGCGCAATACGGCGTGCGCGTCGGCCAGAAGCTGCGCGGCGAACAGCTGCGCGCCCTGCTCGGCCTGCTGGTGCTGGCCGTCGGCCTGCGTCTGGCGATCGCGCTGGTGGTCACGCCGGCGGACGTCTATTCGGTGGTGATGGGGACCGGCAACTGATGCGCCTGCTTGCCTCGATCCTCCTGCTCCTGTGTCTGCAGCCGGCGGTTGCCGGAGCGCAGTGGCTGCCGGGGCAGGCAACGGAAGCGGTGCGCGAGGGGCTCGAGATCGGCACATCGACCAGCGAAATCGCCATCACTTCGGATTTCCATGGCGCGGATCTGACGATCTTCGGGGCGCTCTCGAACACCGACCAGCTGCTGCTCGCCATTGGCCAGTATGACGTGGTGGTGGTGCTGGAAGGCCCGCGCGAGGACGCAACGGTGCGCAAGAAGGAACGCGTCTTCGGCATCTGGGTGAACAGGCGCTCGATGACTTTCGAGGCGGTGCCGCATTCCTATTCGATGTCGAGCTCGCGCATGATCGACGATCTGACGACGCCGCTCGAACTCACCGATCAGGGGATCGGCATCGACCACATTCCGCTGACGCCGGTCGGCTTCGTCGGCGACGGCAGCAATCTCGGCGAATTCCGTCAGGCTTTCCTCCGACTGCAGCAGGGCGGCGCGCTTTATGACCGCAACCCGAGCGGCGTGCGGTTCGTTTCATCGAACCTCTTCAAGGCGAGCCTGCGCCTGCCGGCAAATATTCCGAACGGGGTGCATACGGTGCGTGCCTATCTCTTCAAGAGCGGCAATCTCATCACCGATAAATCGCTGCCGCTGCGCGTCATCAAGACGGGCATCGAGCAGACGATCACCGATGCGGCCCATGATCAGCCGATCCTCTACGGCTTTGCGGCCGTGGCGCTCGCCGTCGTCACCGGCTGGGGGGCCAGCCTGATCTTCCGCAAGGAATGATCCGGCGCCGACGGCGAAATCATCGCGCCCTTGTCTCATGTCTTCAGGAAGGCGAGCCGCTCATCGACGCGGGCGGGGGCAATTTCCAGAATATCGGCGCTGACGACGCCTTCCGCTACAAAAGGATCCTGCCGGATCCGGGTTTCGAGTTCAGCGCGCGAGGTGTTGTGAGCGACGACCGCTCCACCTGCGTTCGGCTGAAGGCCGCCGGCGAGAAAAAAAATCCCATCGTCGAAGCCGCGTTTGAGCCAGGCATTGTGCGCCTCCATCAGAACGGGCGCTTTGGCCTTGCCATCAGAAAACTTCAGCGTAATGAAAAACATCCAAGGGCTCCTTTAGCAATGCTGTCGGGAATAGGTTTCGGGAAAGACGGGTGTTCCGGGCCGCTGCGCAGACAGCCAGGCGCGCATGTTTTCCACCTCGTTTCGAACAAAGATTTCGTCGTGATAGGCGGCCGCGAGCGTCGCAACACCTTGGCTTCGCATCAGAATGTGCATGGCAAGCGCATCGGCTTCAGCCTCGCGGCCGAATGCGCTGAATTGACGTGAGAGCCAATGGCGAAACAGATCGAAAAGTTCGGCAGCGCGGCCCTTGGCGCTGTGATCGAGCTTGGCGAGTTCGCCGCAAAGCGTGCCGACCGGACAGCCATAGGCCATGATCTTCGCCTGATTGACGATGAGGAGATTGACGAAGCTGAGAATGCGCTCCTCAGGGGTCTCGGCTTTCGCTTCCCACCCATCGAGCATTGACCTGGTCTTGCGGAGGCGATGGGTGATCACCGCATCGAGAAGCTCGTCCTTCGTCTTGAAGTGATAATAAAAATTGCCTCGCGAGAGTCCGACTACTCCCGCAATGTCGGCAAAGGACGTTGCTTCGAAGCCTCTTTCATAGAAAAGCCCGTCGGCGGCTTCCACTATCTGCTGTCGGGTGGCCGCAGCGACCATTATATTCTCCCTCTATCCGCGATAGGCTACGACTCGTAGGTCATTTGACCTAGACGGTATTTGGACAATCGACCTGAAGAGTCAAGCGCCGAGACCCTTGTCGATGGAGCCTTTCGAACCACTTGCCTTTCGCAATCAGTTGTACTATCGTGAACCAGTTGCTTATTGAAACTGGTTTTTCGAGGAGGATAAAAATGCGGAAGCTTGTCGTGTGGAACCTGATGACGCTCGATGGCTATTTCGAGGGAACGAAACCGTGGGACATCGACTTCCACAATCTCGCCTGGGGACCGGAGCTCAAGCGCTATGCCGAGCAGTTCGGCGAGGAAGGTGATCTTCTGGTCTTCGGCCGCAAGACCTATGAAGGCATGGCCGCCTACTGGCCGACCGCGGAGGACGAAGACAAGATCAAGGCCTATATGAACGGCACTCCCAAGATCGCCGTCTCTCGAACGATGACCGATCCCGGCTGGAACAATGCGCGTGTCGTCAGCGATCCTATCCCCGAGTTGAGGAGGCTGAAGCAGGAAGACGGCAAGACCATCTTCATCTTCGGCAGCGCCGTGCTTGCCGACAGCCTGCTGAAGGCCGGCCTCATCGATGAGATCAGGGTCTGCGTGGTGCCGGTCATTCTCGGCGGCGGCAATCCCCTTTTCAAAGCGAACGAGGCCCAAGTGCCGTTGAAGCTCATCGAATCCTCGACCACGCAAAGTGGCGCGGTGATCCTGCGCTACGAGCCGGTCGAGGCGTAGCGGCCCGTGGGTCTTGGCTGTCTAGTTCCTGAAAAAGACCCTTCCCCAACCCTCCCCACAAGGGGGAGGGGCTTATATGCCGCCCCCGCTGCTCTCCATATCACCCTTGCATCTGCGGAAAGGCTGACGTCTGCCCAATTGGCGCAGCGCCTTAGCCCCTCCCCTTGTGCGGAGGGATTGGGGAGGAGTCTTCATAATGGCATCCCTTCGGAAAAGCTCGTATTCGACTAAAAACCGGTTTTTAACATTTACGAGTTAGTAATCTCTCGGAAACGAGAGGTTCTGTTATGCGTACTCGTATCGTTCTGACCGCCGTGGGTCTCGCGCTGCTTGCCGGCTGCGCGACGGCGCCGAAGCAGACGAGGAACATCTGCGCCGTCTTCGACGAGCGTGAAGGACTTTTCTCCAGCTGGCAGAGGGCGGCCGAGCGGACGGAGAAGAAATACGGCGTGCCCGTACCGATCCTGATGGCGACGATGTACACCGAATCCGGCTTCCAGCCCTATGCGCGGCCGCCGCGCACCAAGCTCTTCGGCTTCATTCCCTGGACCCGGCCGTCGACGGCCTACGGCTATTCGCAAGCGCTCGACGGGACATGGGATCACTATCAGTCGCAGACGGGGAACTGGGCGGCGCGGCGGACGAATTTTACCGACGCGATCGATTTCATCGGCTGGTATCATTACCAGAACAGCGTGGACACCGGCATTCCACTGAACGATGCCTATAACCTCTATCTCGCCTATTATTCCGGTCCGACCGGATATAAGCGCGGTGACTGGCGCTCGAACGGGCAATTGCAGCAGACAGCGCAGAAGTTCGCACGCATGGCCGGGATGTATCAGCAACAGTTGCACGGGTGTGATTGAGTTCAAAGGCGTGCCGTGTGGCACCCTATCGACAGGCGCTACCCCCGCAAATTCCCGTAGCGGACCGAATAGATCCTGTCGCGTCCCAACAGGTGCGCGATCAGCGAAGCTTTGTCGAACAGGCCCTTCATCGCCTGATGGCCGAGGTCGAGACCACCGCTCATCACCCCGAAGGCCGGCATCAGGAGGCGGGCGCCATCGGCGGCAAAACAGGGGCGGCGGATCGATCTTTCGCGTCGGCGCACGGTCGCCGAAGGATGCAGATGGCCGGCGATCTCGCCGCTCTGTAAGCCGTTTCTCGGCTCGTGGCGGAAGGTCAGGCCGGCATAGTGCACCTCGTCGACGCAGGCGCCCGGGAGATCGACGACGCCATCGGGATCGTGATTGCCGTTGACCCAGATCCATTCGCGGCCACGCGCCATGCCGACGATCAAAGCGCGGAAATTGTCCGGCAGATGCTTCGAGCCGATGCGGTCGTGAAAATTGTCGCCGAGCGAGACGACGAGCTTCGGGTCGTAACGCGAGATGACGGCGGAAAGCACGGTCAGCGTCGCCAGCGTGTCATAGGGCGGCAGCATCATGCCGCGGCGGGCGAAGGCGGCACCCTTTTCCAGATGCAGGTCGGAGACGACAAGCAGGCCGGCATCCGGCAGATAGAGGGCGCCGAGCGGATCGCAAACGGCGGCAATACCGTTCACCGACGTCTCGATGCCCGGTATTGCGGCCAGTCCCGATATGTCGCGCGCGAGCGCCAAGCGGTTCATCACTGTCGTCGTTTCCAAATTCGTCAAGCCAGAGCTTCGGCGATCAGATCGTCGGCCGCTTCGGCGAGCAGCGCATCATGGGCCTCGCCCGGCACCGCCTCCCGTCCGATCTCCAGCATCACCGGCACGGCGAGCGGGGAAATATGGTCGAGCGGCCGGTGGGTGATGTGGCCCCTGATTCGCATCAGCATATCGCCAAGACGACTTATGTCCAAAAGTCCCGTCGCCGCATCCTGGCGCGTCGCCTGCAGCAGGATGTGATCCGGCTCATGGCTGCGCAGCACGTCGTAGATCAGATCGGCCGAGACGGTGATCTGGCGGCCGCTCTTCTCCTTGCCCGGATGGCGGCGCTCGATCAAGCCTGCAATCACGGCGCAATTGCGGAAGGTGCGCTTCAGCAGGAAGGATTCGGCGAGCCAGGCTTCGAGATCGTCGCCGAGCATATCCGCATCGAAGAGGTCGGAGAGGCTGAGCCGGCCATTGCCGATCATCAGCCCCATATCCTCCAGGCCCCAGACGGCCAGCGAATAATCGGTGGCGACGAAACCGAGCGGCTTGGCGCCCGCCCGCTCCAGCCGGCGGGTGAGCAGCATGCCGAGCGTCTGATGGGCGAGACGGCCCTCGAAGGGATAGGCGACCATATAGCCGCGGCTGCCGCGCGGAAAGGTTTCGATCAGGAACTCGTCGCGTTTCGGCAGCATCGACTTGTCGGATTGCAGCGCCAGCCAGTCGCGCACCTGATCCGGCAGGTGGCGCCAGCGATCGGGATCGGCGATCATCGCCCGCACCTGCTCGGCGAGATAGGTCGACAGCGGAAACTTGCCGCCATTATAGGCGGGGATCTTCGGATCGAGCGAAAAGGCCTGCGAGGCCAGGCATTCGTTTTCCCGGATGCCTTCGAAACGCAGCACCTTGCCGGAGAAGACGAAGGTGTCGCCCGGCGACAATTGCTCGAGAAAATATTCCTCGACCTTGCCCAGCGTGGCGCCGCCGCGGCCGATCCGGCCGCCCTCGCCGCGCTTGACCATGCGGATGTTCAGCATCGGGCTTTCGACGATGGTGCCGAGGTTGAGGCGGTACTGCTGGGCGACGGCCGGATTGGAGACGCGCCAGCGCCCCTCCTTGGTTTTGCGGATGCGGGCGTAACGCTCGTAGGTCCGAAGCGCATAACCGCCGGTCGCGACGAAATCGACGACGCGCTCGAAGGTCTCCCAGCTGAGATCGGCATAGGGCGAGGCGCTGATGATTTCATCGTAGAGTTCCAGCATGTCGAAAGGTTCGGCGCAGGCCATGCCGAGCACGTGCTGGGCGAGCACGTCGAGCGCGCCGCGGCCGACGGGCGGCGTGTCCTGGGCGCCGATATAATTGGCGTCGAGGGCGGCCTGGCACTCCATCACCTCGAAACGGTTGGCCGGCACGAGGATCGCTTTCGAGGGTTCGTCCATGCGGTGATTGGCGCGGCCGATGCGCTGGGCAAGCCGCGAGGCACCCTTCGGCGCACCGACATGGATGACGAGATCGACATCGCCCCAGTCGATGCCGAGATCGAGGGTTGAGGTGGCGACGACGGCGCGCAGCCGGTTTTCGGCCATCGCCGCCTCGACCTTGCGGCGCTGCGCGACATCGAGCGAACCGTGGTGCAGGGCGATCGGCAGATTGTCGTCATTGATCGTCCAGAGTTCCTGGAACAGCATCTCGGCCTGGCTGCGGGTATTGACGAACAGCAGCGTCGTCTTGTGTTCGAGCAGCTGCTTGTAGACATCGGGAATGGCGTAACGGGCGGCATGACCGGCCCAGGGAATGCGCTCCTCGGTCGACAGGATCGAGATATCGGGTTTGGCGCCGCCTTCGACGACGACGAGACCGGCATGATGCTCCCTGCCCTCCTGCCCCCCGCCCTCCCTTTGGGCGACCAGCCATTTCTGCAGGTCCATCGGCTCGGCAACCGTCGCCGAAAGCCCGATCGTCTTCAGGTCGGGGGCAAGCCGGCGCAGGCGGGCAAGGCCGAGCGACAGCATATGGCCGCGCTTGGAGGTGACGAGCGAGTGCAGCTCGTCGAGCACGACATATTTCAGGTCCTTGAAGAAACGCTCAGCCTCACCGTTGGCCAGAAGCAGGGCGACCTGCTCCGGCGTCGTCAGCAGAATATCCGGTGGATTGAGCTTCTGGCGCTGGCGCTTGGCAATCGGCGTATCGCCGGTGCGATTTTCTATCGTGACGGGCAGACCCATCTCTTCGACCGGCTTCATCAGGTTGCGCTCGATATCGATCGCCAGCGCCTTCAGCGGCGAGACGTAGAGCGTATGGATACCGGTGAAGGCGGAGCCGGGCGGAATTTTGCCGCGGCGGGTGAGATCGGTGAGCGAGGGCAGGAAACCGGCCAGCGTCTTGCCGGCGCCGGTCGGCGCGATCAGCAGCGTGCTCTGGCCGGCCTCGGCGCGGGCGAGCAGCTCCAGCTGATGGGCGCGCGGGCGCCAGCCCTTTTCCGCAAACCAGCGGGTAAAGGCGGCAGGCAGCAAGGTGTCGGAATCGATCTGGTCCACGTCCTGAAGGTAGTGAAAAGCGGGCGAAAAAGAAGAGCAGGGCCGCCGCCTACATCGCGATATAGCGGTCCTTGCGGTGATTGATGGCGAGCGTCAGGTTGAGCACGACGGCGCCAAGCACGGAGCAGGCGATGATGAAGGGGCTGGCGACGAAGAAGGAGAGCGCCAGCACGATGCCGTCGAAGCCGAGCTGGACGAGGCCAGCGCGCCAGCCGAAGCGATCCTGGATATAGAGGGCGAGAATGCCGATGCCGCCGAGGCTGGCGCGGTGGCGGAAGAGCGCCAGCATGCCGGCGGCAATGACGAGGCCGCCGAACAGCGCTCCGGCAACCGGATGGACATGCGTCACGCCGATGAATCCAGGCGCGAACTCGGACAGGACCGAGGTCAGTCCGATTGCGATGAAGGTCTTGATGGTGAAGGCCGGGCCCAGACGGCGGAAAGCGAGATAATAGAAGGGCAGGTTTACGGCAAAGAAGCAGAGACCGAAACTGATCCCGGTGGCGTAATGGGCCAGGAAGGCAAGCCCCGCGGTGCCGCCGGCCAGCAGACCGGCGCCGGAAAGCAGCGAGACGCCGAGCACGGCGAGCATGCTGCCGGCGACGATACCCTGCGCGTCGTCGAACAGCGAATGGCGATCGGCGCTGGAATTCAGAAGGCCCGTGAAGGCATTGGAGGCCATGATGTTCCCCTATCGGCTTTGCCGTTTTCTATCCGGCGCAGGGATAAAGACAAGTGCCCAGCGACGCCGTTGACAGCGCACATAATCATAGATATATTTTATCCATGATTAGTGGAGATGGCATCGATGAAAATGAGCGATGGAGTCGAGCAGGCCATTCACAGCGTCGCCATGCTCTCCGGCCTCTCCGAAGGCGGTGTGCTTTCGGCGGCTGCCCTGGCGGAATTCCACGGTGTTTCGACGAGCTACCTGCTCAAACACCTGCAAGCACTGTCGGGCGCGGGCATCCTCGATACCGTGCCGGGGCCGAAGGGCGGCTATCGGCTGGCGAAGGCGCCAGCGGACATTTCGCTGCTCGACATATTGCTTGCGGTCGAAGGGCCGGCGCCAGCCTTCCGCTGTGCCGAAATCCGCCAGCGCGGACCGAACCCGGTTTCCGAGCGCTTCTTCGCCAAGCCCTGCAACATAAGCGCCGCGATGCTCCGGGCCGAGCGGGTCTACCGGGCCGAACTCGCCAAGACCAGCATTGCCGATCTCGGCATCGAACTTGCCGCCCTCGACGACGGATCGATCGCAGCCCGGGGCTGCGCCTTCCTTGAAATCCATGAACGCAAGACGGCTCGTTGAGCCACAACATAGGAGAAAGACATGCAACCGCGTTTCAACTTCGCCAAAGCCGCTCCCGATGCTTACAAAGCAGTGGTCGCACTCGAACAACATGTCCAGTCTTCCGGGCTGGAGCGCCGCTTCATCCACCTGATCAAGCTACGCGCCTCGCAGATCAACGGCTGCGCCTACTGCGTCGACATGCATGTGAAGGAAGCCCGCCATGATGGGCTCAGCGAACAATGGATCAACCTGATGTGCGTCTGGCGGGAATCGCCGATCTATGACGCGCGCGAAAGGGCGCTGCTCGGCTGGGTCGACGCGGTGACCAATGTCGCCAAGACAGGCGCGCCGGACGCAGATTACGAGGCATTGAAGGCGCATTTCTCCGAAAAGGAGATGACCGAGATCACGGTGGCGATCGGTGCGATCAATATCTGGAACCGCCTTGCCGTCGGCTTCCGCTCGCAGCATCCCATCGACCAGGTGACGAAAGCCGCGTAAGCGATATTCACGGGAACCGACCCGAATATCTCGGGTCGGTCGATTATCTCATCATTGGTGATCGGCAGCGGCCCGCGCGACAACGGCGTCAGCGCCGTTGCCGGAGAGGTCTATGCTGTTGAATATGTCGCGGACAACCTTGGTAATTTCCTCTGCGGAAGCGCCTTTGGCGTATTCTTCCTGCATGCGGCGTCTTACGAGTTTTTCCAGATCTGACATGGTTCACCTCATCAATCCGGCGCGACAGGAGTGTCGCGCCGGGGCTGATCTGAGGCAAGTTACGATTTGTTTAGAGTGGGTTACCGATTTGTAAGGTTTGAGTTTGGCCGTGGGCGCCAGGAAAGAGACCCCTCCCCAACCCCTACCACAAGGGGGAGGGGCTAAGGCGTTGCACCAACTGAGACAAACGTCAGGCTTCTGCGGCTGCAAGAGTGAAATAGAAAGCAACGAGAGCGGCATATAAGCCCCTCCCCTTGTGGGGAGGGGTTGGGGAGGGGACTTCTCTTAGGATGAGGCAGCCACCCTTACAGCGCAATATAACGATCAGCGCGGTGGTTGATGGCGACGAAGAGGTTGAGGACGATGGCGCCGAGGACCGAATAGAAGACGACGGGCGGCGTGGTGACGAAGAAGGCGGCGGCGAGCACGCACATGTCGATGGCGAGCTGGACGAGACCGGCGCGGATGCCGAAGCGTTCCTGCAGGTAGATGCCGAGAATGCCGACGCCGCCGAGGCTCGCGCGGTGGCGATAAAGCGCCAGCAGGCCGAAGCCGAGCAGCAGGCCGCCGAGAAGGGCGGCCCAGGCAGGGTGGATGCTCGAAATCGAGAGGAAGCGCGACTGCACCTCAGCCAGCACCGAGGTCAGACCGATGGCGACAAAGGTCTTGAGGGTGAAGACCAGGCCGAGGCGCTTCCAGGAGAGATAGAAGAACGGCAGGTTGAGCAGGAAGAAGGCGAGGCCAAAATTGACGCCGAAGGCATAGTGCAGGAGGAAGGCGACACCGGCGGTGCTGCCGGTGAGAAGGCCGGCGCTGGCGAGCACATAAAGGCCGAGGGCGGCAACCAGGCTGCCGGAGAAGATACCCTGCACGTCTTCGATCGGTGTATGGCGCGTCGCGCTGGTGTTCCAGACGCCAAGGGCATTGATGCGCTGTGTCATATCCCAGTCTCCATGGCAGACGAGTTCGCGAACGCCTCGGAGGAACTCCTGAAGGCGGTGAGTTTTTTCCAATGTGAAATGAGCCGGTAGGCCCTGCCTGTATCGCCGCGCTTCTGGCGGATATCATTGCAATATCAGCCTTCTGCCATTGCCATCAAGCGAAATAGGTAAGCAATGCTGACCTATTAAAAAATAGCAAGAAATGTTCGCTCACACTGCCCTGCGCGTAAGGAACAGAATGCCGGAAACCGGTTTTCCGCCATCTTTGCGAATGACCGTCCTGACGATCTTGAGGATTTCGAAGCCGTGGCGGGCAAGCAGCTGCCTCACATAGGCTTCCGAATGGGCATAACGCAGCGACGGGGCAAGATGGAAGCCGTCGCGGTCGCCCGCATCCTCGACGGAAAAGGCGAAGTCCGCACCGGCGGCGGCGAGTTCGCCGGCGATCGCAAAGACGCTCTCGAGGTTGCCGAGATACATCAGCACGTCGGCTGCGGTCACGAGGTCGGCCCGCCGGCGCCCGGCATCGTCGAACAGGCAGGAGCGATCGGGCGCAAGCGACAGATCGGCCTGGGCGAGGTGATCATAGACCCGTTTGTCGGAAGCCTTGGCCAGCATGTTCTGCGACAGGTCGAAGCCTTCGAGGCGGCCGGCGAGAGCGCGGATCTCCTGGCCGAGCAGACCGGTGCCGCAACCGAGATCGACGGCGCATTCGTAACGCTTGTCGGTGGAAGAAACGAGGGCCGCCAGCTTCTGCGGGACGCTGTAATCGAGTTTGTCGACCAGGGCGGTGTCGAATCGGTCGGCATAATCGTCGAACAGGCGCTCGACATAGCGGCTCGGCGGCCGGTCAGGGATCACAGCGTCGCCGAGAAGGGCAAGCTTGAGGGTGGCGCCGAATATATCCTCGGGATCGAGGGCGAGCGTCCGGCGATAGGCCTCGATCGCGGCTGCCCCCCTGCCCGCCTTTTCCAGATAGGTGGCGAGCCGATACCAGCCGGCGGCCCAGGCAGGCGCGAGTTCGAGCGCCTGTTCCATCAGTTCGGCCGCTGCCTCCGCCTCGCCGCCTTCTTCGAGCATCCTGGCATAATCGGCGCGGCGGTCGGCGATGACATCGCCTGAGGAAAGCTGGTGGGACTGCATGACGGACCTATCGTTTCGCTGGCATTTGGCGGCGGCCACAAAAAAACTCAAGTCCTAATTCAGAGGCGAAGCGGCCAATTCCGGAAAGGGCTTGCGGGCGTTGCGCCGCGACCTTATTCCATGGGGCAAACAGGAGATGGCGCATGTCCGATCAGGTGAACAGGTTCCTCGGCGATTCGCTCGGCCGCACATTGATTAAACTCGTCGTCGTGTCGCTGATCGTCGGATTCGTCATGACTGTGTTCGGGCTGACGCCGTGGAACATCATCTATGGATTCCGCGACTTCATCCTGGAACTCTGGCACCGGGGCTTTGCAGCGCTCGGACGCGTCGGCGACTATCTCCTCCTCGGGGCAACGATCGTCATCCCGCTCTTCGTCATCCTTCGCCTTTTCAGCTATCGCCGGTAAACATGACATCGATCGATCTTTCCAGGCGCAGCCTGCTCTGCCTTTCCGGACTTGCACTCGCCGCGGTCGCCGGCTGCACCACGACGCCGAAAATTGCCGACACGCCCTCGAACGGCGAGGATGAGACGGCGAGCGTATTGCCGCTGGTCAACCAGCTGAGAGCCAAGAACGGCCTGCCACCGCTTGAGGTCGATCCGGCGGCGCAGACGGCCGCCCTTTTTCAGGCCAAGCGCATGGCGAGCGCCGGCAAGATGGCGCATCTCATGGGCATGACCGACAGTTTCGGCGCCCGCGTCAAGGCGAGCGGCGTGCGGCTGCCGGCGGCCGAGAATATCGCGTCCGGCCAGCAGAGCGTCGAAGCCGTGGTGACGGCCTGGATCAATTCGCCGCATCACCTGGAAAACATGCTCGGTCGTTATGACGGCCTCGGCGTCGCCGTCGCCCATAATACGGCTTCCAGGAACCTCCCCTATTGGGCCATGGTGCTTTCCAGCCGAGGCGATTCTGCCTCGATATGAGGCAGGTCATGGATACGTGCAGCAACAACGCCCTCGCTTTCGACGTGACGCATCGGCTGGTGCTGTCGATCGCCGTTCCGATGACACTCGGCTTCATGACGACACCGCTGCTCGGGCTGACGAGCACTGCCGTCGTTGGCCATATGGGTAACGCGGAAGCGCTGGCGGGGCTGGCGATCGGCGCGATGCTCTTCGACCTGATCCTCGGCAGTTTCAACTTTCTGCGTGCCTCGACGACGGGGCTGACGGCACAGGCCTATGGCCGGCGCGACCGGCATGAGCAGCAGGCTGTCTTCTGGCGAGCGCTTATTTCAGCCCTCGGCTGCGGGCTGGCGCTGCTCCTTCTTTCGCCGCTGCTCGAGACGGCGGGATTGCGGTTGATGGGCGCGGAAGGAGCGATCGCCGAGACGACCGGCACCTATTTTTCGATCCGCATGCTGGCGGCGCCGGCCGCACTCGCGAATTACGCCATCCTCGGCTTCGTCCTCGGGCGCGGACAGGGCAGCGTCGGGCTGGTGCTGCAGGCACTGATCAACGGCATCAATATCCTGCTTTCCATCTATCTCGGCCTGTCGCTCGGCTGGGGCGTGGCCGGGGTCGCCTGGGCAACCATGGCCGGTGAGACGGCCGGCGCGCTCGCCGGGCTTTTTATCGTGCTCCGCGGCTTTGCCAAGGCGGAGCGGCCGGCCTGGGCAGAGATCTTTTCCCGGCATCGGCTGGCGGAGCTTTTCGCCCTCAACCGCGACATCTTGATCCGCACCTTCGTGCTGATCGGCGCCTTCACGATCATGACGCGGATCGGCACCGGCTTCGGGGCGGTGACGCTGGCCGCCAATGCCGTGCTGATGAATTTCTTCCTGCTGTCCGGCTATTATCTCGACGGGCTTGCCAACGCCGCCGAGCAGATCACCGGCCGGGCCGTCGGCGCGCGCTATCGGCCGGCCTTCGAGCGCGGGCTGAAGCTCACCACCTTCTGGTCGTTCGGATTGGCGGCCCTCGTTTCCGGCTTCTTCTTTCTCGCCGGCCCCTGGCTGATCTCGGTACTGACCACCTCGCCGGAGGTGCGGCAGGCGGCCGAAACCTATCTGCCCTGGGCTGCCATTACCGGACTGACGGGGGCGCTCGCCTTCCTGATGGACGGCGTCTTCATCGGTGCGACTTGGTCGGTCGACATGCGCAACCGGATGCTGATGTCCTTTGCCGGCTACCTCGTCATGCTCGCCGTCTTCGTGCCGCTCTTCGGCAACCACGGCCTGTGGCTTGGTATGAACGCCTTCCTGCTGTTCCGTGGCTTCTTCCTCGCCATGCTGGTCAGGCCGCGGGCCGATCAGACCTTCCGCGCCGCCCAGTAATCCAGCCTGCTGTCACGCAATGTGCGGATCGAGCCCACCTTTTCGCGGTCGAGCAGCGCCGAAAGACCGCGGACGATATCGCCGGGAAGACCAGGGCCCTCATAGACCATGCAGGAATAGAGCTGGACAAGATCGGCGCCCGCCCTGATTTTCTCCAGCGCGGTTTCGGCCGAGGAGACGCCGCCGACGCCGATGATCGGCAGATCAGGGCCGACGCGCTTGCGCATTCGGGCAAGCACCGCCGTCGATTTTTCGAACAGCGGCGCGCCGGAAAGACCGCCCGCCTCCTTCGCCTGGCGCTGATCCTTGAGACCGTCGCGAGACAGCGTGGTGTTGGAGACGATCAGTCCGTCCAGCGGATGCGCGAGCGCTTCCGCCGCGATATCGTCCATGCCTTCCTCGGTCAGGTCAGGGGCGATCTTCAGGAAGACCGGGATCTTCCGGCCGGATTTCTGCGCCATTTCGTCGCGCGCCGCCAGCACGGCCGACAGCAGCGCCGCCAGGCTTTCGCGTGCCTGCAGGTCGCGCAGCCCGGGCGTATTCGGCGAGGAGATATTGGCGGTGAAATAACGCGCGACGGAATAGAAGCGGCGGATGCCGGCGACATAATCGGCGATGCGATCATCGCTGTCCTTGTTGGCGCCGATATTGACGCCGATCATGCCGCCACCCGTCAGTGCCGAGAGGCGTTCGAAAGCGGCATCATGGCCTTCATTGTTGAAGCCGAGGCGGTTGATGACGGCTTCATCCTCGACAAGGCGGAAGATGCGCGGACGCGGATTGCCGCCCTGCGGCTTCGGCGTCACCGTGCCGATCTCGGTAAAGCCGAAGCCAAGCTTCAAGAGCGCTTCGGGCACCTCGGCATTCTTGTCGTAACCGGCCGCCATGCCGAGCGGGTTTTCGAAGGTGAGGCCGGCGACGGTCTGGCGCAGGCGCGGATCGGGAGCGATCCGGCAGGCGGGCACGAGACCGGACTTCAGCGCGGCGATCGACATGCCGTGCGCCGTTTCCGGGTCGAACAGGAAGAGACCCTTGCGGGCGAGGCGCTTGAAGGGATCGATCATGGCTGCAGCTCCGGGAAGATATGAACGCCGTTCTCATCGAGCGGCAGCGGCGCCTCCCAGAGCACGGCCGCCAGCGGCAGATCGGCGTAGAGATGCGGGAAGAGATCGCCGCCGCGGGAGGGTTCGAAGAGGAGCTTGTCACCGAAAGCGCGGCCATCGACGGCGACCAGCACCAGGCCGGGCTGGCCGGCAAAATGCAGGGACGCGGTCTGTTTCACCTGGTCCGCCGTGGAGAAATGGATGAAGCCGTCCTTGAGATCGACGCCGGCGCCATGAAAAACACCGCTTTGTCTGGCTTGCTGCCAAAGCGTTTCCGTCACGATCTTGTAAAGGGTCGGTGGCACGGTCATCATGGCCTCGCGATTGCTGATCCTTGGGTCATGAGCGCTTTGCCGGAAAGAGGCGGCGATGTCCACGCCCCGGCACTCAAAAAGCGGGGCCAGCCCAGGCAAAATCCGGAGGATGAGACGATGAAGATTTTGGTTCTCGCACTTGGCGCTGTTCTGCTGCCGCTCGCGGCCGCGGCGGCCGAGGCAGATGCGGGCCGGTTCCAGTTGGAGAAGAGCGGCGACCATTTCGTCCGGCTCGATCGCCAGACCGGCGCCATGTCGATCTGCCAGGACAAGGACGGCGCCCTGGTCTGCCGTATGGCGGCCGATGAGCGGGCGGCCTATGAGGATGAGCTCGACCGGCTTTCAGAACGGGTGGCCAAGCTGGAACAAAGCGGCCTCATCCAGCGGGCTTTGCCGAGCGATGCGGAAATCGACCGCTCGATCAGCATCATGGAGCGGATGATGAAGAGTTTCATGGGGATGGTGAAGGAGTTCCAGGCTGACGAAAAAGCCAATCCCCTTCCGCAGAAGACATGATCTGATATAGTCATTTCAGAATGCCTGCATGCAACGCCGAGGGGACGGCGCGCATGCGGCATGATCGGACTCTTGGGAGGGAGTTTTCGATGCAGGAACAGACCATCATCATTGCGGACGATCATCCGCTGTTTCGCGATGCGCTGCGCCAGGCGGTGATCGGCATGGAGGGACGCCAGTCGATCGTCGAAGCCGGCGATTTCGCAGCCGCACGCACCGCCGCCGGCACCCATCCAGACGCCGACCTGATGCTGCTCGATCTCGCCATGCCCGGCGTCAGCGGCTTTTCCGGCCTAATGGCGCTGCGCGCCGAATTCGCCAGCCTGCCGATCATCATCGTTTCGGCGAGCGACGACGCCACGACGATCCGCCGGGCGCTGGAACTCGGCGCTTCCGGCTTCATTTCCAAATCCTCGGGCATCGAAGACATTCGCCGCGGCATCCAGACGGTGCTTGCCGGCGATATCGCCACACCGGAAAGCTATCGCGACGGCCAGGAGCAGGATCCTGACGTCGCCGACCTGATCCGCCGCCTGCACACGCTGACGCCGCAGCAGAGCCGGGTGCTGACCATGCTGGCCGAAGGCCTGTTGAACAAGCAGATCGCCTATGAACTCGGCGTCTCCGAAGCGACGATCAAGGCGCATGTATCGGCAATCCTGCTGAAACTCGATGTCGACAGCCGCACACAGGCGGTCATCCAGCTCGGCAAGATCAATATGGCGATGGTAGCCTGAGGGTCGACCGAAACCGTCGACAGCAGGATTTTATTCCTCCTTTACCTTTACGGGCGGCGGACGGTCGGTTACTATTCCGTCCGGCTACGCTTCGGCCCGAAAATCGGAATCGATTTTCGGGCCGAAGCGTAGATTTGAAGGGTCAGAGCGTCCTTTGTGCGTCCGAACGGACGCCCGGCGCGCGCTGGAGCGGTTCAGCTTTTCACGGAAAGGCAGAGCCGCTCTAGCTTTTTGGATTTACGCAATTCCGGACGGAAAACGCTTCGCACTTTTCCTGGAATTGCTCTAAAGCGCGGCCTCTAACAGGCCGCACGGAATCGGGCGCATATGCTGTCACACAAGCAGATCTGGGAGGCGATCGACAGGCTTGCCGAACGGCACGAGCTGACGCCATCCGGTCTTGCGCGCCGCGCCGGGCTCGACCCCACCTCGTTCAACAAGTCGAAACGGCTTTCGGCCGATGGGCGGCTGCGCTGGCCGTCGACGGAATCGATCGCCAAGGTGCTCGACGCGACAGGGGCGAGCATGGAGCAGTTTTTCGCCTTCATGCAACCGGCCGCCAGTTCCGCCGGAGAGCGGATCGGCGAGCGTGCCGCCCCCCCGCCGGGCAGCGCCATTCCTCTGCTCGGCTTCGCCCAGGCCGGCGCCGGCGGCTTCTTCGACGATAGCGGCTTTCCGGCCGGTCATGGCTGGGACGTGGTGGAGTTTCCGACGAACCCGTCGCAGCGATCCGGCGTCTATGCGCTTGAGGTGCAGGGTGAAAGCATGATGCCGCTTTATCGCGACGGCGATGTGCTGATCGTCGAGCCCGGGGCGCAGGTGCGCCGCAATGACCGCGTCGTCGTGCGCACATGCGCGGGCGAGGTGATGGCCAAGGTGCTGCTGCGCCGAAGCCCGCGGTCGATCGAGCTGATGTCGCTCAATCCCGAACATCCCAACCGCACGCTCGATCTCGCCGATGTCGATTGGATCGCCCGCATCATCTGGGCCAGTCAGTAGGAAGATATTCCATGCGCCCTGCCGCCGTCGTTACAGGTATCACGGGGATGGCGGTGGTGGTCGGCCTGCTGATGGCAGGCGAAGCGAGGCTTCGCGGCGGCACGGCAGGGGAAGAAACCGCAGCCGCAGAGGAAACGGCGGTCGCAGCGCCCGATGTTGCCCCCGAGACCGCCGGACCGGCGACGATATCCGACGAACGCGCCGAAATGATCGCCCGCTCGGCGGAGCCGGCGGCTCCGCCGCCTGCGGCTGATGGCGCGGCGCCCAAACCAGCCACCATCGCGCAGCAAGCGGCGCCAGTCGGCGGCGAAACGGCAGGTCCCGCCGGCAAAAAGGCGCTGGAGCTGCCGCGGCCGCTGGTCGAGAACGCGGGCAGTCTTTCCTTCGGGGAGCGACGGCTCCAGCTTGCCGGCATCGTCCCCACGCCGGCCGACAGGATATGCGGGCCGGCAGGCCGGCAATGGCCCTGCGGCATGCTGGCAAAGACGGCGCTGCGCCAGCTGTTGCGCAACCGCAGCATCACCTGCGATCTCGACACGGCCGAATGGAAGGGAACAGCGATCGCCGCCTGCCGGCTCGGCACGCAGGATCTCGGTGCATGGCTTGCCGAAACCGGCTGGGCGGAGGCAGAGGCGGGTTCGTCGCTTGCAGCCGTCGCCGAGAAGGCGAAGCAGGCGCAGAAAGGTATTTACGGCGGCGATCCGCGCCGCAAGTGACAAGCCGACCGCCGGGGCGAGATGCTGCCGATCTCTTGTAATGCCCGCCGCCAGTTCCTAATCTGGGCTGATCAACAAGGAATCAGAGATGAACAAGCCGCTTTCCGCCCATGATGCGCTGATCTACGTGATGGTGATGGCGTCGGCCGTCGACAGCACCATGAACGACAGGGAGATGGAAAGGATCGGCCAGTTGATCGGCTTCCTGCCGGTTTTCAAGGATTTCGATGACGACAAGCTCATTCCGATAGCACGCGACTGCGCCGCGCTGCTGGCCGGGCCCGAGGGCCTCGATGTCGTTCTCGAAACCGTACGAGACACCCTGCCGGCAAAACTCTACGACACGGCCTATGCGCTTGCCGTCGAAGTGGCCTCCGCCGATCTCTCGGTCAAGGCGGAGGAACTGCGGCTGCTCAGCCTGCTGCGGGACCGGCTCGGCCTCGACAAGCTCACCTGCGCGGCGATCGAGCGCAGCGCGATCGCCCGCTTCCGCAAGGGCTGAGCCCAAGTTTCAATAGAGCCCGTAAGGAAAATAGCGCAGATAGATTTCCTGAAGACGGCCGTTGCGCGACAGCGTCGCAAGCGCATGGTCGATGGCCGAAGTCAGCACACTGTCCTTCTGCCGCAGCATGATCGTCATGCCCTCGCCGAGGAATTGTTCGGAGAGGTAGGGGCCGTCGAACAGCGCGCAGCATTTGTCGGAGGCCGCCGAAGAGACCCAGAAGGAAAGCTGCAGCGCATCGGCGAAGGCGGCATCGACCTTTCGCTCCTTCAGCGCCGCAAGCAGGGCGTCCTTCGTGTCGAAAGCCTGCGCTTTCAGCGCCGGGAAAAAGGCTGCAAGCATCGCCTCGTGCACCGTGTCTTTGACGACGCCGACCGGATGGTTCGAGAGCGCGGCGGCGGTCTTTCCATCGAGCGGGGCGCCAAGATTGCGCACGAAGCGCGCCGGCAGCATCAGATATGGCCGGGAGAAGAGAAATTGCCGGCGCAGCTCCGGGGTGACCGCAAGGCCGGCAATGACGGCATCGCCCTGCGAGGCGGCGAGCGCATCCTTGAGATCGGCAAAAGGCATTGCCTGGATCTGGCACTTGTCGGAAATCTCCAACTCGCTGCAGATTTCGCGGGCGAGATCGACGTTGAAACCGGAAAGCTTGCCGTTCTGATCGGTGAAATTAAACGGCGGGAAATCGACCGACGTCAGAAAGCGCAGGCGGACCAGCGAGGAGAGATCCGGCCTGGCGAGACGCTCGCGGGCATCGAAGAGCAACGGCAGCGAGGGCGCAGCTTGCTGGGCGAATGCCTCAAAGCTCGAAAACAGCGCTGCCAGAAACAGGCCGATCGCCAGAAAAGCCCTGAGAGTCGGGGATGCCTGCTGGAATTCAATCATGGTGATCCAGTTTCGGGGTTGGGGTCGCCGAGATGTAACAGAGTCATGGCCGGCGGGGAATATCCATGGGAGTGAGGGGAGCGGATGAGGCTCTCTTGAGCGATAGCGCGCACCTCCTGCCCTCAAAATTAGGAGTGCGCCTGCGCCTGCGCGTTAGCGCGGAATTAAAGAATATCGCCTCTATTTGTCGCGACGATACGGACCCCGCCAGCCGATTGCATGATGCATGCGTCAGTTTCCTTTCCGGCGCCGCGACACTCAGGCAGCGCTCTTTACAAATTCAATTTTCAAACACCGGACGCGCGGCGCGCCCGGCCAGATCGGGTGACATTTCCATGTTGAAGCATCTGAAAATCCGCACCAAAATTATATCGGTCGTGGCGCTGCTCGGGCTTATCACGATGGCGGGGCTGGCCTATGTCATCTCCGAATTCCGCCAGGCCGACGCCGCCTATAGCGCCTTTATCGATCATGAGGCGCAGGCATCGATGCTGAGCGCGCGCGCCAGCGCATCGGTGGTGGCCTCGGTGCTGCAGGTCACCCTGCTGGCTGACATGAAACCCGATACGCCGGCTTTCCAGACGGCGCTTGCCACACCGAGCAAGCTGCCACAGGCCCGCGACCGGATGAAACAGGCCCTCGCACTGGTCCCGAGCCGTAAGGCAGCGATCGACGAGATCGAGGCCGGCATCGATGAAATCGAAGCTCTGGCGAACAAGATCATCGAACAGAGCAGGGCCGGGGACAGCACCGGTGCGCTCGCGAATGTCGCGCTGATCAATGCCAAGCTCGATGCGCTGACGCCGAAGATGATTGCCAACAACGATGCGATGATGGCATTGCTCAACGACGGCGGCGGCGCGCTTTCGGCGTCCGTCAACGGCCGGATCACCTTCTGTTTCGTCCTGATCGGCATCGCTGTTCTCACCGCGATCGGCTTCGCCGTCGCCGTGGCGCAAAAAGGCATTGCCGGCCCGATGACGAATCTCAGCCTGCGCATGACGCGGCTTGCCGAGGGCGACACCAACAGCGATATCAGCGGTCTCGATCGCCGCGACGAAGTCGGCCACATGGCAAAGGCGGTTTCGATCTTCCGCGACAACGCGATCGAGCGTCGTCAAATCCAGGCGCGCGCCGAGGCAGACCGCAGCGTCAGCGACGGCGAGCGCCGCGAACGCGAGGCCCAGAAAGCCCGCGAGGCAGCCGAACTCGAACGCGCCGTCGCAGCTCTTGGCGATGGCCTGCGCCGCCTTGCCGCCGGCGATCTCGCCTCTGATATCGGCGAGCCCTTCGTCGCCCATCTCGATGCGCTGCGCCAGGATTTCAACCACTCGATCGAGAAGCTCAACGAGACCATGCAGGCGGTCGGGGCCAATGCCCGGGCGATCGGCGCCGGCGCCAACGAGATTCGTTCCTCCGCCGACGAGCTTTCCCGGCGAACGGAACAGCAATCGGCCTCGGTCGAAGAAACCGCCGCGGCGCTGGAAGAGATCACCACGACGGTGCGCGACGCCGCCAAGCGCGCCGAGGAGGCGAGCCAGCTCGTCACCCGCACGCGCCTCGGCGCCGAAAGATCCGGCGAGATCGTCCGCAAGGCCGTCTCCGCCATGCATGAGATCGAAAAGTCCTCTGGCGAAATTTCCAACATCATCGGCGTCATCGACGACATCGCCTTCCAGACCAACCTCTTGGCGCTGAATGCAGGCGTCGAGGCGGCACGCGCCGGTGAGGCGGGCAAGGGTTTTGCCGTCGTCGCTCAGGAAGTGCGCGAGCTCGCCCAGCGCTCGGCCAATGCCGCCAAGGAGATCAAGTCGCTGATCACCAATTCCGGCATGCATGTGCAGACCGGCGTCACGCTGGTCGGCGAGACCGGCAAGGCGCTCGACGTGATCGTCACCGAAGTGCAGGAAATCAACCAGCACGTCCACGCGATCGCCGAAGCCTCGCGCGAGCAGTCGATCGGGCTGCAGGAGATCAATACCGCCGTCAATACCATGGATCAGGGCACGCAGCAGAATGCGGCAATGGTCGAGCAATCGACGGCCGCCAGCCACAGCCTCGCCAGCGAAGCATCGGCGCTCAACATGCTGCTCGGCCAGTTCCGTCTGACCGGCACCGGCGCCTTTGCCGCAGCAGCACCGATGACATCGTCCCGACCACCGACTGCAGCACCTCACTCCGCTGCACCGCGAGCCACGGTACGCACGGCAGCCAAGACATCGATCCGCATCGCTGGCGAAGGCACCGCCCGGCCGGCCGCCTCACCGGCACGCGCGCTCGGCCAGACACTCGCCAACGCCTTCGGCGCAGGCAGCACGCCGAAGAGCCAGGATGGCGATTGGACGGAATTCTAAGCAGAAGCTCCGCGACCTCTAGCAAGACTGACGCCTGTGGAACTGACGCCTGCCACTCATCCTATCCCTCTCCCGCTCGCGGGGAACGTGTCCTGCGATGAGCGGGGACGGAGAGGGTGCGGCACCTCCCCTTCTCCGCTCAGAACGCGGAGATGACCGGCAGGCGGGTAGAGGCAAGCAGCGGCCATCCTTACTTTTTGCGGGGCCGTCTAGTCCGGCCGCCAGCCGGCCTCGACAAGAATGTTTCCAGGCGCCGTGCAATAAAACGACCAGCCGCCGCGCGTTTGCGCAATGAGTTGGAGCCAATCCAGAGTAAGATTGGAACGTTCGGAGCTTCGGAGGGGATAGACATGAAATCCGCGATCATCGGCCTCATCGGCACTCTCGCTCTTGGGGGGTGCAACACCACGACATACACCGGCCCGGGGCTGGAGCCCATCCCGGGCAGCATCACCTATACCGGCCAGCCGCGCACCAAGCTCACCAAATCCCCGCCCGGATCGAGCTTCCCGCATGATTTCATCGACCAGTATGGCCAGCAGGTGGAGGAGACCTACATCATCCAGCCTGACCGAAGCCTGATCATCGCGCACCGGCGATACAAGCCGATCCGGTTTTTCCGGGACTAAGTTTCACAGCGCCACTGAGGGAAGTGGAGCGGGTGAAGGGAATCGAACCCTCGTATTCAGCTTGGGAAGCTGCTGCTCTACCATTGAGCTACACCCGCGATGCGCTGAGATTTCCAACAGATGGGGGCCGCTGTCAAGTCGCCGCCCGTCAGGCCGGCGTCAGATGCGGAAATGTTTGGAAAGCTTGAGGCCCTGGGCCTGGTAGTTGGAGCCGAGGCCGGAGCCGTAGAGGCTGGCCGGTTTTTCCTGCATGTGCTCGTAGACCAGGCGGCCAACGATCTGGCCGTCTTCGAGGATGAAGGGCACTTCGTGGCTGCGCACTTCGAGTACGGCGCGGCTGCCGCGCCCGCCTGCCGGCGCATGGCCGAAGCCCGGATCGAAGAAGCCGGCATAGTGGACACGGAATTCGCCGACCAGCGGATCGAAGGGAGTCATTTCGGCGGCATAATCCGGCGGCACATGCACGGCCTCACGCGAGACAAGGATATAGAATTCGTCGGGATCAAGGATCAGCTCGTTGCGGCCGCGGCTATAGAGCGGCTCCCAGAAATCGAAGATGTCGTGCTGATCCTTCTCGTCGACATCGACGACGGCGGTGTGGTGTTTGCCGCGATAGCCGATCAGGCCGTCCTTGTCGCCGGTGAGATCGATCGACAGCGCGATGCCGCCGCCCGACACGTTCGGCTGCTTGCTGGCAACCAGCGTCTCGCTTTCATGCAGCTTCAAAAGTTCCGGCTCGCCGAGCACGGACTGGCCGACGCGGAAGCGGATCTGCGACAGACGCGAGCCGCGGCGCACGACGATCGGGAAGGTGCGCGGGCTGATTTCGAGATAGAGCGGGCCGGAATAACCTGCCGGGATCTTGTCGAATTCCTGGGCGTAGTCGGTGATGACGCGGGTGAATATATCGAGCCTGCCGGTCGAGCTCTTCGGATTGGCCGAAGCCGACATGTCGGCCGGCAGCGCCAGGCTTTCCATCAGCGGCACGATATAGACGCAGCCGGTTTCGAGCACCGCACCCTGGGACAGGTCGATCACGTGCAGGCTCAGCCGATCGAGCTTGTCCGAGACCAGATGCGAGGGACCGGGCATGAAGGAGGCACGCACACGAAACGCCTTGCTTCCCAAGCGCAGGTCGAGACTTGCCGGCTGGATCTGATCGCGGTCGAGCTCCCGCTCGGAGTTCAGACGCCCCGTTTCGAACAGCGCCGCAATCGCGCGATCCGCCAGAATTCCAGTTTCGCGAGCCATCATGCCCCATCCATCATTTTGCCGCCGACAAAACCAAACTCGGGGAATTGACGCAAGCCGCCAACAGCAGTATTGCAGAATTATCCCGTGGTGATTTGGCCGGTCGGCTTGCAGCCACGTTAAACAAGTGGCTAAAAAGACCGGGTTGAAACCGGTCTGCTTTTGCGGCCGGTTTTTTTGTTATGTGAAGGTGATGGCATGAGCAAGACCTGGCGCCCGGCAACCCAACTCGTCCATGGCGGCACGCTGCGTTCGCAATATGGCGAAACGTCGGAAGCAATCTATCTCACCCAGGGTTTCGTCTATGACACGTCGGAAGCGGCCGAAGCCCGCTTCAAGGGCGAAACGGACGGCTTCATCTACGCCCGCTACGGCAGCCCGACGAACGACATGTTCGAAAAGCGCATGTGCGCATTGGAAGGCGCCGAAGATGCCCGCGCCACCGCCTCCGGCATGGCGGCCGTCACTGCCGCCGTCCTCTGCCAGGTCAAGGCAGGCGACCATATCGTCGCCGCCCGCGCCCTGTTCGGCTCCTGCCGCTGGGTCGTAGAAACGCTGGCGCCGAAATACGGCGTCGAGTGCACGCTGGTCGACGGCCGAGATCTCGCCAACTGGGAAAAGGCGATCCGCCCGAACACCAAGGTGTTCTTCCTGGAAAGCCCGACCAATCCGACGCTCGAAGTGGTCGATATTGCAGGCGTCGCCAGGCTCGCCAACCAGGTCGGCGCCAAGCTGATCGTCGACAACGTCTTTGCGACCCCGCTCTTCCAGAAGCCCTTGGAGCTCGGCGCCCATATCGTCGTCTATTCCGCCACCAAGCATATTGACGGCCAGGGCCGCTGTCTCGGCGGCGTGGTGCTCGCCGACAAGGCATGGATCGACGAGAACCTGCACGACTATTTCCGCCATACCGGCCCGGCCATGTCGCCGTTCAATGCCTGGACGCTCCTGAAGGGTATCGAGACGCTGCCGCTGCGCGTGCGCCAGCAGACCGAGAATGCGGCGAAGATCGCCGATTTCCTGGCCGAGCAAGGCAAGGTCGCCAAGGTGATCTATCCCGGCCGCAAGGATCATCCGCAGGCCGACATCATCGCCAAGCAGATGACCGGCGGCTCGACGCTCGTCTGCTTCGAGCTGAAGGGCGGCAAGGAGGCGGCCTTCGCATTGCAGAATGCGCTTGAGATCATCAAGATCTCCAACAATCTCGGCGACAGCAAAAGCCTGATCACCCATCCGGCAACGACCACGCACAAGAACCTGACGGAAGAGGCGCGCGCCGAACTCGGCATTTCTGCGGGTACGGTGCGGCTTTCGGCCGGCATCGAGGACACGGACGACCTGATCGAGGATTTCGCGCAGGCGCTTTCCAAGGTATCGGCTTGATCGACTGGAATAGCGGCCGGATTTCAATGTGGAGCCGGCCGCCGATCCGCGGGAACAAGTTCAGCCGCGCCGGCGTTGCGAAGTAAAATTAAGGCTGACGATTAGGCTTAATGATCGAAAACCATATGATCATCACTATTTGACCGCTGATCAACGTTCCGTTTCTTGACGGACCGGGCCTCTTATAAGATACGGGTAACATATCTTGACTATGGTGCAAGGCATGTATCGCGCCCTCACAAGAGATATCGAAGTCGTGGTCGAACCGTTCTATCTGGAGGAGCAATCCGATCCGGAGGACGACCGCTATGTCTGGGGTTACCGGATTGTCATCAGCAACAATTCCGGCGTCGCCGTTCGCCTCATCAACCGCTACTGGAACATCACCGATCAGAACGGACAGGTGGACGAAGTGACCGGCCCCGGCGTCGTCGGCGAGCAGCCGCGGCTCAGCCCCGGCGACACCTACGAATATTCCTCCGGCTGCCCGCTCGACACGCCCTCAGGCCTGATGTTCGGCCACTATCAAATGGAAACGGATGAAGGCGAGCTGTTCGACGTCGACATCCCCGCCTTCTCGCTTGACTCGCCGGGGCTGCTGCGCGTGCTGAATTGAGGGCAAGTTCCTCCCGCTCAAGAGATTGCCGAGACCCCGCCCCTCATTCGCCTGCCGGCACCTTCTTCCCGTAAACGGGGCGAAGGGACCATGCCGCGATCGATCTATCCCCACCGACCTCTCGCAGGGCACGTCCCCTCTCCCCGCGAGCGGGGAGAGGGATAGGGTGAGGGGCAGCTCTCAATGCTAACTGAGCCTATTCCGCCGGCTGAAGCTCGGCTGCTTGGAAGCGGTAGGTGGTCGAGCAGAATTCGCAGGTGACGGATATCTCGCCGTTTTCCTGGCTGGCCTCGATCTCCTCGGCGGTGAAACCCTTCAGCACGTTGCCGATCTTTTCCCGCGAACAGCTGCAGCGGTCGAAGACGGCGCGGGGCTCGAAGACGCGCACGCCGCGCTCGTGGAACAGGCGGAACAAGAGGCGTTCGGTGCCGACCTGCGGATCGGTCAACTCGTCGGCATCGATGGTCTCGACCAGCGAGCGGGCTTCGGTCCAGGCGTCATCCTCGCCATGCGGACGGTCGCCGTTATCGCCGTCGCCGCCGTGGAGATCGGGCTGGCGCATGCGCTCCGGCGCCTCCGGCAGGAACTGGGCGACGAGGCCGCCTGCCCGCCAGCGGTGGCGCGGCTTGCCGGCATCGTCACGGTCGAAGAGTTCGGCCGCAGCCAGGCGCACCCGCGTCGGGATCTGCTCCGACTGGCGGAAATAGACGCCGGCGATCTCCTCGAGCGAGGTGCCGTCGAGCGCGACAATACCCTGATAGGGCTGGGCGAACTTGCCCTGATCGATGGTGAAGGCGAGCACGCCCTTGCCGAGCAGTTGCTCCGGCTCGGTCTCGCCTGAGGCAATCGCCTGGTCGAGCAGCGCCCGATCGAAACGGGCGTAGGCGCGCACGTTCTCCGGCGTCGAGAAATCGGCGACGAGCAGATCGACCGGGCCGTCGCCCTTGGTCTGCACGGTGAACTTGCCGTCGAACTTCAGCGAGGTGCCGAGCAGCACCGTCAGCACGACGACTTCGGCAAGCAGCCGGGCAACAGGCGCGGGATAATGATGGCGCTCGAGGATGGCATCGAGCATGGGGCCGAGCTGGACGGCGCGGCCGCGCACATCCAGACCCTCCACCTGAAAGGGGACGACATGATCATCGCCGGCGAAATCGAACTGGCCGAGGGCGGCTGCAGCTTCTGCCATGGCTTTACTCCTAGTTTCGGGAGCGGCGGCCAAAGTGTCCGGCGCTCGCGCAGTCGGGCCGCAAGCTTATGACTCGCAACATCCGATTATGGTTCAGATCGCGCCCAGGCACCAAGCAAGAATCGATTTCTGCGCATGAAGACGGTTTTCCGCTTCATCGAAGACCACGGATTGCGGGCCGTCGATCACCTCGTCCGTCACTTCCTCACCGCGATGCGCGGGCAGGCAATGCATGAACAATGCATCGCTGCCGGCCTTGGCCATCAAGGCCGCATTGACCTGATAAGGCTGGAAGACGTTGTGACCCCGGGCCCGATGTTCCTGATTCATGGAGACCCAGGTATCGGTCACCACGCAATCGACGCCTTCGACCGCACGGTCGGCATCATGGCAGAGCATGATTTCGGCGCCCTCATTGCGGGCCCAGTTCAGATAGTGATCCTTGGGCTCCGAACCAAGGGGGACGGCCATGTTCATGCGGTAGCCGAAGCGCGCCGCCCCTTCGACCAGCGAATGCAGCACATTGTTGCCGTCGCCGGTCCAGGCGATGGTCTTGCCCTTGATCGGGCCGCGATGCTCCTCGAAGGTCATGATATCGGCCATGATCTGGCAGGGATGGGTATCGTCCGTCAGCGCGTTGATGACAGGCACGGTCGCATGTTCGGCAAGCTCCAGCAGGCGCGAGTGCTCGGTGGTGCGGATCATGATCGCATCGACATAACGCGACAGCACCTTGGCGGTGTCGCCGATCGTCTCGGCGCGGCCGAGCTGCATTTCGGTGCCGGAGAGGAACAGCGTTTCGCCGCCGAGCTGGCGCATGCCCACGTCGAAAGAGACGCGGGTGCGCGTCGACGGCTTCTCGAAGATCATCGCCAGCATCTTGCCGGCGAGCGGCTTGTCGCCCTTGCCGGCCTTGAAGGCCTGCTTGCGGGCGAGCGCGTCGTTCATGATGGTTCTGAGGTCGGCCGATGTGACGGCCGAAAGATCGAGGAAATGTTTAGGAGCCATGTTCTTACCTGTCGTGCGCCCGAAGGCGGCGATCCCTTCAAGCCGTCTTCTTGATCTTGGCGGCGCGGATGCTCTCGGCGGCGCGCTCGAGGCGCACAAGCCCTTCGCGAGCTTCCTCGGCAGTGACCACCAGCGGCGGAAGAAGGCGGATGACGTTGTCGCCGGCCGGCACGCCGAGCAGATGCGCGGCCCGGATCGCCTGCAGCAATTCGGCCGAGGGAACCGCAGCCTTGACGCCGAGAAGAAGCCCTTCGCCTCGGATATCCTCGATCACATCGGGATAACGATCCTTGAGCGAGGCCAGTCCCTGGCGGAAGACGAGCGCGACGTCGCGCACATGCTCAAGGAAGCCATCGGCGAGGATGACGTCGAGCACGGCGCTGCCGACCGCCATGGCCAGCGGATTGCCGCCATAGGTCGAACCATGCGTGCCGGCCTTCATGCCGGAAGCGGCCTCGGCGGTTGCAAGGCAGGCGCCGAGCGGGAAACCGCCGCCGATGCCCTTGGCGACGGCCATGATATCAGGCGTGATGCCGGACCATTCATGGGCAAACAGCTTGCCGGTACGGCCGACGCCCGTCTGCACCTCGTCGAGGATCAGCAGCAGGCCATTTTCGTCGCAGATCCGGCGCAGCGCCTTCATGAATTCGCTGGTGGCGGCACGCACGCCGCCCTCGCCCTGCACCGGCTCGATCAGGATTGCGGCCGTCGCATCGGTAATGGCGGCACGCACGGCATCGATGTCGCCGAACGGCACCTGATCGAAACCCGGCGCCTTGGGGCCGAAACCTTCGAGATATTTCTCCTGGCCGCCGGCGGCGATCGTCGCCAGCGTGCGGCCGTGGAAAGCGCCTTCGAAGGTGATGATATGGAACCTCTCGGGATGGCCCTTGGAAAACTGATAGCGGCGCGCCGTCTTGATGGCGCATTCGAGCGCCTCGGCGCCCGAATTGGTGAAGAACACCTTGTCGGCGAAGGTGGCGTCGGTCAGGCGTTTGGCCAGGCGCTCCTGGCCGGGAATTTCATAGATATTGGAGAGGTGCCAGACCTTGTCGGCCTGCTCCTTCAGCGCCGCGACCACATGCGGGTTGCCGTGGCCGACGGAGGTGACGGCGACCCCGGCGCCGAAATCGAGATAACGCTCGCCGCTCTCGGCGATCAGCCATACGCCCTCGCCTCGCTCGAACCGCAGCGGGGCACGAGAATAGGTGTCGTAAAGCGGCGCGGCTTCAGCCATCGCGGGTCTCCCGTTCAATGTTGTCATGCGCGGATTCCGGCTAACAAAACCAGGTCCGAAAAATCAAAAATGCCGCCTTTCGGCGGCGAGCGGTACTATTTCCTTTTCGCGCTGCAATGTCAACAAAACTGCGGCCTTAGCGTATGCCGCAAGCTTGTACAGGGGCACTTTCGGCCTTCAACAGGCATTATTGCAGAAATGACACGCAGAGGCAGCAAGTTGGGGAAAAACTTGAAATTCGATTCATCCGGATTCCCGCGACTCTTGTCACGGAGTCAGCCTCACACTAGGTTAAAGTTCAATTACTAGACTGCATGCGGCGGAACTAGTCACCAAAATTGATCAAGCGTTTCTTGTTTCGGAGGCTTCCGGGACAACGGTGAGGGATTCTGCCATCACCAACGCAAAAGGTGGAGACAGGGCATGAACTGGACAGACGAGCGGGTCGAGAAACTCAAGAAGCTTTGGGCCGAAGGACTGAGCGCCAGCCAGATTGCTGCGCAGCTTGGCGGGGTCAGCCGAAACGCCGTTATCGGCAAGGTGCACAGGCTCAGCCTTCCCGGCCGCGCCAAGGCCGGCGGCACGGCCACCGCGGCGCGCACGCCGAAGCGCCAGACATCCGCGCCGCGCGCGCCGAACTACGCCTCCCGGATCGCCACCCGCACCGTGACCCGCCAGCAGGGCGCAACCCTGCTGAAGGAAGAGATCGAGATCGATACAGTCGAGGAAATGGAATATGTGCCGAAGGGCAACGTGGTGGTGCCGATTTCCCGCCGCCTCGGCCTGACGGAGCTCACCGAACGCACCTGCAAGTGGCCGGTCGGCGATCCGCTCAAGGAAGATTTCCATTTCTGCGGCTGCGAATCCCCGGACAATTCGCCCTATTGCAGCTATCATCAGAAGCTTGCCTATCAGCCGATCAACGAACGCCGCCGGGCGGCGGCGCGGGTCAGCTGAGCGGACCGGTATAGCCAGACATAAAAAACGGGCCGCCGTTTCTTATTCGAGTGGGAAGTGACCTTTGCGTTTAGCAACCCCCACACTCCGTCATGCCAGGGCTTGACGGAGGAGAGGTGGCGCCGGGACAAGTCGGCTTTGCAGGCGCGATGGAAAGGTGGTGCCGAGACGCATAAGCCTCGCCGGCGCAACGACGCTGGCTCCGCAGCGGCGACGATGGACGACAAGGCGGGCCTCACAAGCCGTACTGCCGTGCGTTTGGCGGGAACGCCAACCCCACACTCCCTCAGCCTTCAGGCCTCCATCGAATAACCGGCGCCGCGGACGGTGCGGATGACGTCCTGCATGTTGGAGAAATTCAGCGCCTTGCGCAGGCGGCCGACATGGACGTCGACGGTGCGTTCGTCGACATAGATGTCGTGGCCCCAGACGCCGTCCAGCAGCTGCGAACGGGAAAAGACCCGGCCCGGCGACGACATCAGGAATTCCAGCAGCCGGAATTCGGTCGGGCCGAGGCGGACTTCGCGGCTCTTGCGGTGGACACGATGGGTTTCGCGGTCGAGCTCGATATCGCCGCATTTCAGCACCGAGGACAGCACCTCGGGACGGGCCCGACGCAGCATCGCCTTGACGCGGGCGACGAGCTCGGGGGTCGAGAAGGGCTTGACGACGTAATCGTCGGCGCCGGTGGACAGTCCGCGCACACGCTCGCTCTCCTCGCCGCGCGCCGTCAGCATGATGATCGGCAGCCGCTCGGTTTCCGGCCGCATGCGCAGGCGCCGGCAGAGTTCGATGCCGGAGACGCCGGGCAGCATCCAGTCGAGGATGAGAAGGTCGGGCGTGCGCTCCTGAAGCCTGATCTCGGCCTCGTCGCCGCGCAGGATGGTATCGACCTCAAAGCCTTCCGCCTCAAGATTATAGCGAAGAAGCACGCTCAGCGCTTCCTCGTCTTCAACAACTGCGACTCTCGGGATCATGCGTGTCCGTCTCCTCGCGCACAAGCCTTAAACCGGGACGATTTAAGCAGGCGTCCTGCGCAAATTCAGAAATTGGCTGCGACCTCTTTGCGCGCCCCGAACGGGCGCGCACGCAAGTGACTGGTCCGGGCGGCTGGCCCGGGCGGCTCGTTCGGAACAATTATTCTCGTTCGGAACAATTATTCCGTCGCGGCGCCGACGGTGTTGGCACTGTCATCCTTCGGACGATCGCCTTCCGGCTGGGCGCCCGTCGCCATGTAGTAAATCGTCTCGGCGATGTTGGTGGCATGGTCGCCGATGCGCTCGATGTTCTTGGCGCAAAAGAGCAGATGCGTGCAGCTCGTGATGTTGCGCGGATCTTCCATCATGTAGGTCAAGAGCTCGCGGAACAGCGAGGTGTACATCGCGTCGATCTCGTTGTCGCGTTCGCGGATGGCGGTCGCCTTGTCGGCGGCGCGTGTCGTATAGACGTCGAGCACTTCCTTGAGCTGGACGAGCGCCAGCTCGGAGAGGTGCTCGAGGCCGCGGGCGAGCTTGCGCGGCACGCCTGTGCTCTGCACGGCGATGACGCGCTTGGCGGTGTTCTTGCCGAGGTCGCCGACGCGTTCGAGATCGGCGGCGATGCGGATCGAACCCATGATCTCGCGCAGGTCCGAGGCCATCGGCTGACGGCGGGCGATGGTGACGATCGCCTTGTCGCCAATCTCGCGTTCGGTGTGATCGAGGATCACATCGTCGGAAATGACCTTTTGCGCCAGCGCCGTATCGCCGTTGACCAGCGCCCGGACGGATTCCGCGACCATCTGTTCGGCCAGGCCGCCCATTTCGGAAATCCGCCTGGAGAGGAACTTCAGATCATCATCATAGGCGGAATAAATATGTGTCGATGCCATGGGGCTTTGTCCTCGAATAACGGAAAGCTTCGTGTCGCCGGGATCAGCCGAAGCGACCCATGATGTAATCCTGGGTGCGTGGATCGTCGGGGTTGGTGAACATCTTGTCGGTGTCGTTCTCCTCGACGAGGTTGCCGAGGTGGAACATGGCGGTGCGCTGCGAAACACGCGCGGCCTGCTGCATGGAGTGGGTGACGATGACGATCGTGTAGTTCTCGCGCAACTCGTGGATCAGCTCCTCGACCTTGGCGGTGGCAATCGGATCAAGGGCCGAGCAGGGTTCGTCCATCAGGATGACCTCCGGGCTGACGGCGACGGCGCGGGCAATGCACAGGCGCTGCTGCTGACCGCCGGAGAGGCCGGTGCCGGATTCGTGCACGCGGTCCTTGACCTCGTTCCACAGGCCGGCGCGCTGCAGGCTGCTCTCGACGATCTGGTCGAGATCGGCCTTCGACTTGGCGAGACCGTGGATGCGCGGGCCGTAGGAAACGTTTTCGTAGATCGACTTCGGGAACGGGTTCGGCTTCTGGAAAACCATGCCGACGCGGGCGCGAAGTTCGACCACGTCGATATCCGGATCATAGATGTCGTCGCTGTCGAGCGTGATCTTGCCGGTGACGCGGCAGCCTTCGATCGTGTCGTTCATGCGGTTGAGGCTTCGCAGGAAGGTCGACTTGCCGCAGCCCGAGGGGCCGATCAGGGCGGTTACGGTGTTTTCGCGGATGTTCAGGTTCACGTCGAAAAGCGCGCGCTTCTCGCCGTAATATACGGAGACATCCTGTCCAATCATTTTATACGGGACGTTGCTCATCTTCTGATCCAGCGCCTTTTCAACTGCAGCTTCCGTCAGCATGTTCATGATGTTTAACTCCGTTTACCAGCGGCGCTCGAAGCGACGACGCAAGAGGATGGCGCCCATGTTCATGACGATCAGGAACAGGAGCAGGACGATGATGGCACCCGAAGTACGCTCCACGAAGGCACGTTCGGCCTCGTTCGCCCACATATAGACCTGCACGGGCAAGGCCGTCGAGGGCTCGAGCGGTGTCGTGGGCGCATTGGCGACGAAGGCGACCATGCCGATCAAGAGCAGCGGCGCGGTTTCGCCAAGCGCGTGCGCCAGGCCGATGATCGTGCCGGTGAGGATGCCGGGCATGGCAAGCGGCAGGACATGGTGGAACACCATCTGCATCTTCGAGGCGCCGAGGCCGAGCGCTGCGGCGCGGATCGAAGGCGGCACGGCGCGCAGAGCCGCGCGGGTGGCGATGATGATCGTCGGCAGGGTCATCAGCGTCAGCACCAGGCCACCGACCAGCGAAGCCGAGCGCGGCAGGCCGATGAAGTTGATGAAGACGGAAAGGCCGAGCAGACCGTAGACGATCGACGGGACGGCGGCGAGATTGTTGATGTTGACCTCGATCAGGTCCGTCAGCCTGTTCTTCGGCGCAAACTCCTCGAGATAGATCGAGGCGGCGACGCCGATCGGCAGCGACAGAACGAGCACGATCAGCATCAAGTAAAGCGAGCCGATGAGGGCAACGCCGAGGCCGGCGGCCTCCGGGCGGCTGGAATTGCCGTTGACGAAGAGGCCGCTGTTGAATTGCTTCTGGAGAACGCCGCCCGCCTTCATCTGGTTCATCCAGTTGACCTGCTTGTCGTTGACCTTGCGGTTCTTCTCATCGACGGAAAGATCGATCTGGCCCTTGTTGGCACTGTCAATATTGGCATCAGCGAGCAGGGTGACATTGACCGTCTTGCCGATGATCGAGGGATCGGCGACGACCAGATCGCGCAGCTGGATCGGCGCGCTCTTGGAGAGCATGGCGGTTGCATCGCGCACATCCGGACGGCTCGATGCATTGATGTTCAGCTGCTTGACGATCGCGTCACGCAGCAGAACCGGATAGTTGGCGGCGATCAGCACCGAAGGATCGGTCGCCCGCTTGCCGTTCGGATCGATCGTCTTTTCGGCGAATTCGATCGGCAGGGTGATCGTCGTCTGCTGGAAGGCGGTGTAGCCTTTGCCGATCACCGTCCACAGCAGGACGAAGAGAAAGATGAGGCCGAAGGCAATGGCGGCGATGCCGTAGGCCTGGAACCGGCGCTCGGCGGCATAGCGGCGCTTGATGCCGATGTCACGGCGGGCAGGCGCCTTGGAAACGGTGACACCGACGGCGGGAGAAACAATGTTCGTCATTCGTACTGCTCCCGATATTTGCGCACGATGTAGAGCGCATAGATGTTGAGGCTAAGCGTGATGCAGAACAGCGTGATGCCAAGCGCAAAGGCGACCAGCGTCTGCGGCGAGGTGAACTCGAGGTCGCCTGTCAGCTGATTCACGATCTTGACGGTCACCGTGGTCATCGGCTCGAAGGGGTTGATCTGAATGCGGGCGGCAACACCTGCGGCCAGCACGACGATCATGGTTTCGCCGATGGCGCGCGAGGCGGTCATCAGCAGCGCGCCGACGATGCCGGGAAGTGCCGCCGGCAGGACCACCTTCTTGATGGTTTCGGAGCGTGTGGCGCCGAGACCGAGCGAACCGTCGCGCAGCGCCCGCGGTACGGCGGTGATGATGTCGTCCGACAGCGAGGAAACGTAGGGGATCAGCATGATGCCCATGACGATACCGGCGGTCAGAACGCTCTGTGCCTGGATGAAGTTCGAATAGTTGCCGGAGAGCAGGCCGCTGATCTGCGCGGAGAAATCGCGCAGGAAGGGGCCGACGGTGACGAGGGCGAAGAAGCCGTAGACAATCGTCGGGATGCCGGCGAGCACTTCGAGCAGCGGCTTGGAGACGCCGCGCACCTTCGGCGAGGCGTATTCGGCCATGTAGATGGCGGCGAAGAGACCGACCGGCACGGCTACCAGCATGGCGACCAGGCCGATATAAAGCGTGCCGAGCAGGAGCGGGATCAGGCCGAACTGGCCGAAGGACGAGCTGCCGGCGCCGGCAAAGCGCGGATCCCAGACAGTGCCGAAAAAGAAATCGCCGGCGGGAACGACGGCAAAGAAGCGAACCGCTTCCGACAGCATCGACAGCACGATGCCGACCGTCGTCAGGATGGCGATCGAGGAGGCGAGCAGCAGGCCCCAAAGCATGACGCGCTCGACGCGGTTGCGGGCGCGGAAGCGCGGCGCGATGGCGCGCAGCGCATAAAAGGCGCCGGCAACGGCCAGAATGAAGACGATCGCGGTCATGGCGAGGCGGCTCGTCATGCTCATGGAATTGAGCGTCTTGGCGGCCTCGACCATGTATGGCTGCGGCTGGCCGGCGAGCGGCACGCCCTTTTCGCTGAGCTTGGCCTGCAGGGCGGCCGGATCGTTTGCCACCGCGGCGGCTTCGTCCGATGTCAGCATCGTCAGGCCGCGCGCGACCGTCGCCACCATCGAATAGCTCAGATCCTGTTCGACCGCGGCCTGCGCCTTGACCTCGGCAGGGAAAGTGCCGCGCACCGAGGACTGGATGACGCCGGGGCTGACGGAGAGCCAGACGCAGAGGACGACGAGGGCGGGAAGAACCGTCCAGATCGCGGCATAGGCGCCGTAATAGGCCGGCCGGGAATGCAGTGCGGAGGACCTGCCTCCGGCAAGGGCTGCGGCACGGCCGCGCGCGACCAGATAGGCGACGGCGCCGATCGCCACAAGGCACAGAAGTATGACGGATGTGCTCATTCGTTACGTCCCCAGGCCCGTGGCCCCCAAAAAGCGCGGGCGGCTTCATCAGCCTGCCTTCGGCTTCCAATCATGGAGAAGGAATTCGACCCTGCCGCGGAAAGACCGGGACACAGGGCCATAAACGATGCCGGCGCGGGCTTTGAAGCACCGCGCCGGCAAAGTCATTACATGGACTTACCAGCTTCGACGTCCTTGCGGATCGCGTCGCGCTCGGCATCCGGAGCGGCAACGAGGCCGTATTCAGCCAGCGGGCCGTCAGGGCCGATCATCTGGTCGGATACGAAGAAGCTGACGTATTCCTTCAGGCCCGGAACGGCGCCGAGATGTGCCTTCTTGACATAGAAGAACAGCGGGCGGGAAACCGGGTAGGTGCCGTTGGCGATCGTTTCGGTGGACGGAACGATACCGTTCACGCTGGCGACCTTCAGCTTGTCGGCGTTGTTTTCATAGAAGGAAAGGCCGAATACGCCGACGCCGGTCTTGTTGGCCGCGATGCGTGCGAGGGTTTCCGGATAGTCGCCGTCGATGTCGACCGCAGCGCCGTCCTTGCGGACCGCGACGCAAGCCTTGGTCTGGGCGGCCTTGTCGGAGATTTCCTTGGCGATGACGTCGAGAGCGCCCGAAGCCTTGCAGCCGGCGGCAAGAACGTTCTGTTCGAAGACTTCGCGCGTGCCGTGCTTTTCGCCCGGGATATAGGCGGCGATGTCAACGGCCGGGAGCTTCGGATTGACTTCCGACCACTTCTTGTAGGGGTTGGCGACGAGCTTGCCGTCGACGACGACCTGGGCAGCGAGTGCCTTGTAGATGTCGGCCGGAACGTAAGCGACATCAGGGTTGGACGAGTCGGTTGCGAAGACGATGCCGTCATAACCGATCTTGACTTCCTGGATGTCGGTTACGCCGGCGGCCTTGCAGGCTTCGGCCTCGTTCTTGTTGATCGGACGCGAAGCGTTGGCGATGTCGATGGTGTCTTCGCCGACGCCCTTGCAGAATTCCTTCAGGCCAGCGCCCGTGCCGCCGGATTCGACGACCGGCGTCTTGAAGTTGGTGAAGGTCTCGCCGAAGGATTCGGCAACGATCTTGGCGTAAGGCAGGACGGTGGACGAACCAGCGATCTGGATCTGGTCGCGAGCGACGGCTGCGCCAGCGAAGGCGGCAGTTGCAGCGAGCGCGGCAACGGTGAGCTTGAAGGTGTTCATTAGAAATCTCCCGCATTGGGCTTGTGTGAGTGCGGCCTGAGAGGCCCTCGCAGTGCCTTTTTTCATCGGCGGGACTCTCTTAACGCTGTAAGCACCGTCCTTTTATGTCAAACCCGTGAAACATTTGTGACAGGTTAAATCGCTGTTTTACAACGATAAAATTTATGGATCCCGCCTGAACGTGTCGACGGATGGCAAAGTTTGGATCGCGGTTCGACCATGCATTGTAAGTTTACAACACGTGATCCGGCGGTTGCGGAAAGGCATCCTGTCTCCGTCCCACCCTCGACAGGGCACGTCCCCTCTCCCGTCATTGCGGGGAGAGGGGACCACGAGAGATTGCGCCTTAGAAGCGCACCGTAAAATCGGTGCCTTTGCCAACCTCGGACTTGACGATCAGCCGGGCGCGGTGGCGGGTGAGGATATGTTTGACGATGGCAAGGCCAAGGCCGGTGCCTTTCTTCGAGCGGCTGTCCTCGATGCTGACGCGATAGAAGCGTTCCGTCAGACGCGGCACGTGCTCGGCCGGGATGCCCGGCCCCTTGTCGACGATGCTGACCTCCACGGGGCCACCGGCGCCGTTCTTCAGCCAGACATCGACGATCTTGCCTTCCTGGCCATATTTGCAGGCATTCTCCATCAGGTTCTCGAAGACCTGGACAAGCTCGTCACGGTCTCCCAGCACCTCCACCTTGCCGTCGGGCAGATGCAGGTCGATCTCGACGCCGACATCCCTGGCGAGCGGCACCAGCGAGTCGCGGACATGGCCGAGCAGCGGCACCAGGTCGACCTTCTCATCCGGCGCGAGGTGCGATTTCAGCTCCAGGCGGGAGAGCGACAGCAGGTCATCGACCAGTCGGCTCATGCGGGTGGTCTGATCGAGCATAATGCCCAGAAACTGCGCCTGCGCCTTCTGGTCGTTCTTCGCCGGGCCCTGGATCGTCTCGATGAAGCCGCGCAGCGAGGCAAGCGGCGTGCGCAGCTCGTGGCTGGCATTGGCGACGAAATCCGATCGCATGCGGTCGATGCGGCGGACCTCCGATATATCGCGGAAGGACAGGATGAAAAACCGCTCCCGCTCTCCGTCGGCCTGGAACTCGACGGGCGCGCTGCGGACGATATAGACGCGCTCGGACGGCAGCCGCTCGGCATGCTCGATCTGGTTCGGCGCATTGGTGGCGATGGTTTCGCGCACCATGTCGAGCACGCCGGGCGAGCGCAGCCGGGCCGATATATGGGCGCCGAGCGCCACCTCGCCGAAGGCCTTTTCGGCGGCGCGGTTCTGGAACAGCACCGAGGCGTCGTGCGACAGCACCATGGCGGGAATATCGAGCCCGGCAAGCGTGGCGGCAACATCAGGCAGGCGGCTTGGCGGCGCTTGCGGCTCTGCCTCCATCGGCTCGATGGGTTCCGCCTTGAGGACTGGCGCCTCGTTGAACAGCGCGGTCAAGATCATGACGAGCAGGAGAACGAGCACGACCCATTTGTTCATCCCGGCGGCAAGGGCGGCGAGCGCGCTGAGGATGGCCGCGAGCAGCACCGGCCGTTCGCGCCGGATGCGCGCCAGCAGGCTTTTTCTCCAGGGGGTTTCGTCTTGCAACTGGGCCTCGGGCGTCGATTCGTTTCTTTATATTGAACTCTGCCTGATAGCGGCAATTCATGACAGAAGTTTTCGGCTGGCGCCGCTCAAGCGAAAGACTGCCGGGCAAACGCGGGAAAAATCACCGGCCAAAAGCGAAAGATTTGATTTTCAACGGCAAATATGTTCGCCTACGGCAAGAGGACACCAGCCCAGGAGGGGCATATGAGCGAGACTGTCGGAAGCAGGGCCGTGGAGCTTGATATCCACGGCAGGAAGTGCGTCTTCGACGTCGACGATCCGGTCCTGCCGGACTGGGTGGAGGAACACGCGCTGGAGTCCGGCGGGTTTCCCTATAAGAAGAAGCTCAACGAGGAGGACTATCTGGAGCAGCTTACAAAGCTGCAGGTGGAACTCGTCAAGGTGCAGTTCTGGCTGCAGGCGACCGGCAAGCGGGTGATGGCGCTGTTCGAGGGGCGCGACGCGGCCGGTAAGGGCGGCGCCATTTCGGCCTCCTCGGCGCATATGAACCCGCGCCTTGCGCGCGCCGTCGCGCTCGCCAAGCCAACCGAGCGCGAGCAGGGGCAATGGTATTTCCAGCGTTATGTCGCGCAGTTCCCGACCGCAGGCGAATTCGTGCTGTTCGACCGCTCCTGGTACAACCGCGCCGGCGTCGAACCGGTCATGGGCTTCTGCACGCCGCAGCAATATGAAGCTTTCCTCAACCAGGCGCCGCAGCTCGAAAAGATCATTGCCCATGAGGGCATCTTCTTCTTCAAATTCTATCTCGATATCGGCCGCGAGATGCAGCTCAAGCGTTTCCACGATCGCAGGCACGATCCGCTGAAAGTCTGGAAGCTTTCATCGATGGATATCGCGGCCCTGACCAAATGGGGCGATTACAGCGAAAAGCGCGACCGCATGCTGAAGGAAACCCATACGGAATTCGCGCCATGGACCGTCATCCGCGCCAATGACAAGCGGCGTGCGCATCTGCAGCTTATCCGGCACATGCTCCACAGGATGGACTATGACGGCAAGGACAAAGCGGCGCTCGGCGAGCGCGACGAGCAGATCATCGGCTCGGGGCCCGGCTTCCTGAAATAGGTCAGTTGCCGCCTCACTGCCCCGGCAGGATGCGGATTGCGAACAGGTTGATGCCGCGCGCCTTGCCGTCGAGATCGCTGTTGATGACAAGCGTGCCGGGCGAATTCGGCGCCAGCGAGCGGTCGAATCTCACCTGCAGCAGCGCATCCGACTTTTCGCGGGTGACGCTGAAGCGATGGCGGGCGCAGTTGCCGAGCGATTGGAAATTGCATTCGACCGTAACCTGCGTCGGCTCGTCGGTGGTCGATTGCAGCGTCAGCGCGATGGTCGAGGATTTGCCGGCAAGCTGCTGCAGCGCCGAGGCGGGAACACTGACCGAGATATTGCCGTCAGCCGCACCGCTTTCGGAAATCAGCCGCACTGCCGGGCCGTCATTCTCGGTGATGTTTTCGGTGCGCGCCCGCGGGCCGCTTGTGATCTTGTCGGCCTCGTCGGGCTTGAACACCGGGATCCAATCGGCCGAAAAACTGTTCTGCGGATCGATGGTCACCGGCTGATCGGTGTGGCTGGCGGCATTGCCGGCGCTGTCGTCATTGCCGGTGAAATCCTCCGGCTGGGTGCTGGCCGGCGGATTGGCGACGCTGGTGTCGCGCTCGGCCGCCGTCAGGAGCAGGCCCGACGTATAGGCCCACCAGGCGCCGATGCCGATGAAGGCGAGCAGCACACACCAGACGAGAAGCCTCGAAAAGAACTTGCGCGGTTTGCGGCGGCCGGCCGCCCGCTCCGGACGGAAATCCATGTTGGCGGCGCGCTGGCCGCGCTGCAGCCGCTCCTCGCCGAGCGGGGCGGCGGAGAGATGATCGGCGGTGCTCGCATGCACGTCGTCAAGGCGCGACTCGTCGCCGCGGTGCATGATCACGTCCGGGCCACGGGTCTCGCCCGCCGCCACCGGGCTGTCGATCAGGCTGTCGATATCGGCCACATCCCCTCGATGAGCCGGCGGCGCCGGCATGTCGACGACCGGTGGCACCGGCACTTCAGGCGGTCTCTGGCGCGGGTGAAGACGGTCGCGCTCCTCGCTTTCAATAGCGTGGATGGTGGTTTCCAGGCGATGGCGATGATGGGCGACGGCATCGGCATCGGTGATATCCTGCTTGCGCAGGCCGGCTTCCAACGCCTGGCGGGCCGACTGGTAGATCCTCGCTCGAACCTCCGGATTGTCGCGATCGGCATTTTCGAGCGCTGTTCTGATGGCCGTTTCTAATCCGCTCACGTCAAGTCCTTCACTTCGAACCCGGCATCGGACTGCCGTCCCTGCCGTTCTCTATCAAAATTCGGTAGCGGCAAGCGCGGCAAACCGCAAGCCTTGCAGCCCCGCCGGCCGCTGATCGGCGGCGATATCGCCAGCTTTCGCGGCTCCCGGGCCTTGCCCTCTTCTTTATGCGCGCCTGATATATCCGCCTGAAATCGACGAAGGCGTGGCGGCCGCTCTTTTATCAGCCTTTCTTCTCTGTTATGAGATTGACGTTTTCGTAAACGTCAATGCGCGGTGAATCATGGCCCTGCCCCCCATCCTCAAGGACAAACTCAGACTGCCGGTGATCGGCTCGCCGCTCTTCATCATCTCGCATCCGGCGCTGACCCTGGCGCAATGCAAGGCGGGCGTCGTCGGCGCCTTTCCGGCGCTGAACGCCCGGCCGGAGAGCCAGCTCGACGAATGGCTGGCCGAGATCACCGAGGAACTCGCCCGCCACGACGCCGCCCATCCGGAGCGGCCGGCCGCGCCCTTTGCCGTCAACCAGATCGTCCACATGTCGAACAAGCGGCTGGAGCACGACCTGTCGCTCTGCGTCAAATACAAGGTGCCGATCGTGATCTCCTCGCTCGGCGCCGTGCCCGAGGTCAATGCCGCCGTGCATTCCTATGGCGGCATCGTGCTGCACGACATTATCAACAACCGCCACGCCCATTCGGCGATCCGCAAGGGTGCGGACGGGCTGATCGCCGTGGCATCAGGCGCCGGCGGCCATGCCGGCACGCTGTCGCCCTTCGCCCTTGTCCAGGAAATCCGCGAGTGGTTCGACGGGCCGCTGCTGCTTGCCGGCGCGATCGCGACCGGCGGCGCGATCCTGGCCGCCGAAGCGATGGGCGCCGACATGGCCTATATCGGCTCGCCCTTCATCGCAACGCAAGAGGCGCGCGCTAGCGAGGCTTACAAGCAGGCGATCGTCGACGGCGCGGCAGCCGACATCGTCTACTCCAACTATTTCACCGGCGTGCACGGCAACTATCTCAAACCGTCGATCATCGCCGCCGGCATGGACCCCGACAACCTGCCCGTCGCCGACCCCTCGAAGATGGATTTCGAGCAGGCGACCGGCGGCGCCAAGGCCTGGAAGGACATATGGGGCAGCGGCCAGGGCATCGGCGCCGTCAAGGCGGTGGAGCCGGTGGCAAATCTCGTCGACCGGCTGGAAGCTGAATACAAGGCCGCCCGCGCCCGGCTGGCGCTCTGAGGATCTTCCACACCCCGCCCTCTTTTTTGCCAAAGGCATGACAGGGTGCTTGAAATCTTCAGACAATGCCTGTATCAGCGCCATGCAAATCGCAGGCCGCACGCTTCGGCCGCCAAATGCCGCTTTAGCTCAGTCGGTAGAGCACATCATTCGTAATGATGGGGTCACGTGTTCGAGTCACGTAAGCGGCACCATTTTTCTTCCACCGCATGCTAACAGTCTCCATTATAAGCCTCTTTTAATAACCTGCGTTCACCTTCAGCTTCGCCTGGACGCTCTCCAGGCAAGCTTCAGCAGGTGGTGGGCTTCTTCTCCCAAGACGGTCGGACTGCCACTTGCGCTCGCATGAGCGACCGATGTCGATCGAGCGCGAGCAGCCCAGCAATTAGGAGGATCTATGAGGATATCGCTTCTGAGTACCGTACTTTTCACCCTTACCATGTCGCCCGCCCAAGCCAAGGATTTCCCTCTGGCCTCATGTAGCGGATGGAACGGAACGCTGGTCAGCAGGACCGGGACCGATTCGAGCACTGCGGTTATGGAAGGGAACGTCAATCAGGCCAACCTCCAGGAATATTGCGAGCGAGACCCGGGAGGCGAGACGACCGCACATGGAGGGAAATTGACTGTAGAGCAGTGCGTGGCGATGTACATGAAACAAAATGGGAAGGACACTTACCGTTCCACCGCCAATTGCCGCAAGGGCACCCTGTCCTTCTTTCCTGCTGGCGGAGAACCGCTGCGCGTCACTTTCCCATTGCCAGAGGATGCAGATGTGTCGTGCGCCTCAGGCATGCCGCCGCTGATCGAGCAGTTCACGATGCTCTGCCCTCGGGCGGCACGAAAGTTTAAAATGATTGGTGGCGAATGACAGGATGGCTGTCTTGGCACTGACGACGGACTTGCACTGGCTTCCGCCCCGCCAAGCTACCGGATCTCAACCGTCGACACTGCCTTTTGGACTGAGTTCGCCGGCAAACAGCGACCAAATTCCGATAACCAATACAGCCAGTGCAGGAACACCCATGAGAACTCCGAAATAAATCACCATTGGGAGGTCATGAATTCCTATAGCGAATTCCTGCCCAGCACACTTATCAGCCATGTATTCTTTGAAATGGTCACACTTTCCGGCATCAGGGAACAAAAAGAAAAGCGCGTCAAAAACTATGAGGAAGATCAGGCTAATGCTCATGCCGCGAAACACGCTCGCATCGGGACGTCTGGGAGACAATTCCGGTTTCGTTTTTTGAACGGACCACAGTAGCTTGCCGAGCAGGAAACACGCACCCGTTCCGAGAAATTGGGCTATGATCAGGACAAGTGTCTGATCGATGGCGGGCCTCACCATTTGGGCAGTGAGGGCTGCCATGAATGCCACAAGCCCCAGTACTGAAACTACTGAAGCCCACGTAACCCCGTCGCGGGTTACAACTGCACGGTAAAGACCATAAGATGCCCAGGCAGTCATGGCTATCGGAATGGGGCCAATGGGCCAAGGGAACGAGAGATCAAACATGCCCTGACTATGCCTGATCACATGCGTTACTCAACCTCAAAGTCGGGTACGACGAACAAGACCGGACGTTCGTCGTAGCGGTTGGTTGGGCCGGGCGAGCCCGTCTAGTTGATCTTAAGCCCAAGCAACGCGCTATCCTCACGTAAGCGCCGATTCCGCCCGTCGTCGGCGACGGGGCTGCCTTTCGGCAATCCGCGCAATTTCTTCGCGGGAGTTCTTCACGACACGCACTGACGAAGATCATGCAGGCAGTTCTACTTACCATGACGGCACTGTAGAAGATGAACACTTCACGGATCGACTATTCCACGTTTCTGTGCTTAGATCGCACCATGAGGGGAACAAGCAAGGCGGTCGCTTTACTACAAAAAGAACTGGGCAACTGGTGGCAGGACGATCGTCGCCACTGGTGCGCCTATTGCGGCATCCCCATGCGACGGAAGTTCGGGTCAGGTCGCCCGCTTCCCGAGACCAAGGCGACGCGTGATCATCTTGTGCCGAAGGCGCACGGAAGCGGCGGGCTCACGATTCCGGCCTGCCATGGATGCAACCGCTCCAAAGGTGCTTTGTCGCTCGCAGAGTTTCTGTGCAGCCCGCACTTCGCCGAAGTGAGTCGGCGAAAACACCGCAACAAATGGCCTATCCATGATCTGTTGTTGGCGTCTGCTCTGGCGTCTCTCCAGCAGGCCGAAAAATTGCTGAAACCGCCTGTGGCCCGCGACCCCGGTTGCAGGCAAGGTGTCGCCGGCTCTAGGTCGCCACCTGCCTCTGTTGCGTCAGGCGCCTGCCAACCGACTGACCGGGCAGCTCGATGAACTTGTAGCCTATGAAGGACGAGACATAGACGACAGGGATGGTGACGATCAGCGTCGCCAGCCAGCGAGCGGGATTGCTGAGGTCGGTATTGCCGATCAGCCAGGCGATCACCGGCTGCATGATCAGCAGGTGAATGAGATAGGCGCCGAAGGAAAGTTCCCCGAGATTTCGAAAGAAGCTGTTGCCGAGCACCGCATTGACCGCGCGCGAATAATGGCCGGCGGAACCCGGAAAACGATCGGCATGCACCAGGACAAAGAACAGCGCCACGATCCCCACGCGCACAGTTTCGTGCAGCACAGTCACGTCGCCGCCGAGAGGGATGAGGACCAGCAGAGTCGAAATCGCAAAAGCCAGGTAAGCCCTGCCCTGCGACATCCATAATGCACCCGCGAGAAGCATGCCGGCGGCGAAGATGTGCATTTTCATCGGCAGAAACGACGGCATCGGGAAGCGAAAGCCCAGGTGATGGATCACCCAGGCGCCAATGACCGCCAACCCGACGGTGACGAGCATGCCTTTGAGCCAGCCCAGCCGCCCGAGGACGATCATGATGAAGGGCAAAGCCGCATAGAATTGCATTTCCAGGCCGATGCTCCAATCGGGCAGCGCCGTACGGAAAGCATGGGCCGGGGACAAGCCGAACAGGAAGGAGAGATGCATCAGGTAGTTGGTCAGGCTATCGTCCAGATAGCGGGATGCGGCTTGCGGCGGATTGCCGTTGAACGCATCGATGATCATCCTTGCCTGATAGATCTCGGACCCGGCGATGAGAGCAATCACCAGCATGACGTAGTAGAGCGGTGCGATGCGGAAGAAGCGACGCGCCCAGAACACCGCCCACGTCTGCGGGCTCTCCCATGGCTCCCTGCCCTTCCGCCGCTGATAGTGAAACACCATCAGGAAGCCGGAGAGCATGATGAACAGGTCGACCCCGAGCTCCGGATCTCCGATAACAGGCACCTTGAACCCCGTCAGGATGTGCGCGTGGCCGATCAGCACCCACAGCGCTGCCAAACCACGCAAACCATCCAGACATTCAATGCGTCTGCCGCTCTTCATCGCGTCCATGAGATACCTCTATCCATTCGTATCCGCGGGCAGGGTTAGCATCTTCGACGGCAACCGGATAGTGTTGAGTAAATTTTTATGGGCTTCGGCACAACTTGCGCGGGTTGACAGTCGATGAAGGGCTGGCGGCGTCAGGCTGCCCATTTGCGTCCATTCGACTGCGAAATATTGGAAGGAACATGCCGCTGCCGAACCGGTTTCCCCTTGAGACAACAAGGATGGAGAAGACCATGTCCTGTAAACTCATCGCAATATCCCTCCTTTCGATCGGTCTTGCCGGCTCGGCTCTGGCCCAGATAGCCGGTGGGGCGAATTCCAGCGGGCGGCTTTCGGTGGCGCCCATTATCGGCGGCTCGGGCAATACAGGCGCGGGTTCGGCTGGTACCGGCTCCGCCGGCACGGGCTCGGCGGGCACGGGGTCCGTCGGCACCGATCCCGGCACGACAGGCAGCACCACCGGCAATGGCGGCGTCGATCTCAACAGCGGCCGCGGCACGATCAATCCGGGTGGAGTCAATCCGGACCTCCAGCAGACGCCCGGCTGCACCGACGGCAGCGGCTCGCTCAGCGAGGCATGCCAGCAGTGAGAATAGCGGGCGCCAGTCTGCCGAAAGAATGAGCCCGGTCATGATGGCGCCGGGCCTTCATTTAACTGCCGCCGCTGACGTCGCGCAAAATGACGACTGCCTAAGAGAATTGCTTTACCGGCCGGCATTCCGGTCGTACAAGAACAGCATCCCTCCGCACATGGCGATCGCCGCACCCAGCCAGCCTGCCGATTTTTCCGGCCCTGCGGAGCACCCGAAGAGGATCATCATGTCGAATGCAGCGCATCGCTCGAACCGCGTGCTTGTCGTCGCGACCATCATGGTGGCGACATTCATGGTTGCCATCGAGGCGACGATCGTGGCGACGGCGATGCCGCGCATCGTCGGGCAGCTCGGCGGCTTTTCCTATTACAGCTGGGTTTTTTCGGCCTTCCTGCTGGCGCAGTCGACGACGACGGTCATCTACGGCAAGCTTTCCGATATTTTCGGGCGCAAGCCGGTGCTGATCGCCGGCATCCTCATCTTCCTCGCCGGCTCTCTGCTCTGCGGCTTTGCCTGGTCGATGATGTCGCTGGTACTCTTCCGGCTCTTGCAGGGGCTCGGCGCCGGCGCGATCCAGCCGGTGACGATGACCATCATCGGCGACCTCTTCAAGCTTGAGGAACGCGGCCGCGTGCAGGGCGCGATGGCGACGGTCTGGGCGACGTCGGCCGTTGTCGGGCCGCTTGCCGGCGGCATCATCGTCGATACCTTCTCCTGGGCCTGGATCTTCTGGATCAACCTGCCGATCGGCATCGTCTCGATCGTCGCCTTCATGATCTTCCTGAAGGAGGACGTCGCGCACAAGCAGGCGAGGATCGATTATCTCGGATCGGTGCTGTTCTCGATTTCGATCGTCGCCCTGCTCGTCATGCTGACGGAAACCGAAGCGAGCGCTTGGATCCTACTGTCGCTCTTCGCCGTCTTCGTCGTCGCGGGGCTCTTCTTCCTCGCCCAGGAGAGGCGGGCGCCGGAGCCGATCATTTCGATCGCCCTCTGGAGCCGCCGGCTGATCGCGACCAGCAATGCTGCCACGCTGCTTGCCGGCATGGCGCTGATCGGGCTTTCCACCATCCTGCCGATCTATGTGCAGGGCGTGCTCGGCCGTTCGCCTGTTGTCGCCGGCTTCACGCTCACCATGCTCATCGTCGGCTGGCCGCTGGCGGTAATGCTCTCCAGCCGCTTCTACAGGGCCTTCGGCATTCGCCGCACACTGCGCGTCGGCAGCCTGCTGTTTCCGTTCGGCGCCTGCTTCCTGTTGTTCCTGACGCCCGAAAGCTCGCCGGTTCTGGCCGGCGCCGGCTCCTTCTTCATGGGCTTCGGCATGGGGCTGATCAGCCTGACGAGCATCGTGCTGGTGCAGGACAGCGTCGAATGGTCGATGCGCGGCAGCGCCACGGCCTCGATCATCTTCGCCCGCAGCCTCGGTAATACCCTCGGAGCCACGGTACTCGGCGCCATTCTCAATGCCGGCATCAGCCATTATGCGAGCGGCGAAACGGCGGCCGCCCTTCATAAGGCGCTGAACCAGCCGACCGGACTTTCGGCGCTCGCCGCCGATCCGGCGATCCGCAGCATTTTCGACGCAGCCCTGCACTGGAGCTTCTGGGGCGTGGTGGTCGTCGCGGTGCTGACCTTCTTCACCACCTGGCTGATCCCAGTCGGCCACCGCCAGGCACGCGAAGAGCCGGCGGCGGCAAGCGAGGCGGCCTCGCATTGACACGGTTGCTCCTCACGGGGAGCGCCTGGCAGTTTGTTGACAACGTTTCCTCCGTCATGCTCGGCCTTGTGCTGCCTTGTGCCGAGCATCTGAGCACCGCGATTTCACGAGAACCATTTATTGTCAGGTACTTGTTCGACGTGCTCAGATCCTCGGCACAAGGCCGAGGATGACGTCGCCGGTATCCACGTAACTACGGAAACCGCTTCGTCCTTCTCCTGAAATAGCTTTAGCGGCGGTTGTCCAAAACCCGCAGGATCAGGTTTCGTCTTCCCTTGCGTGGGACGAGATCAATATCGCTGACGAGCTTTGCGCCGCCCTCGCGCCGTTCCAAGGTGATCTTGCGGCTGTGGAAGGCTTCCAGCTCGGCGCGATGCGCAACGCTGATGATGGTTGCCGCCGGCAATTCATCGATCACCATCTCCATCATCCTGTCCTGGCTCTTCTCGTCGAGTGCCGAGGTCGCTTCGTCGAGCACGATGATATCGGGGGTATGCAGCAGCAGCCGTGCGAAGGCGAGCCGCTGCTTTTCGCCGCCGGACAGGATCTGGTCCCAGGGCGCGTCTTCCTCGATCTTCTCGCTCAGATAATCCAGCCCCACCTTGGCAAGGGCCGCCTTGATCTCCTCCGGCGTCCAACTGTCGGCGGCGCGGGGGTAGGCCACCGCGCGGCGAAGCGTCCCGGACGGGATATAGGGCCGCTGCGGCAACATGAACAAGCGCCGTTCGCCGTGGAAATCGACGCTGCCGTGACCCCAGGGCCAAAGACCGGCAATGGCGCGCACCAGCGTACTCTTGCCCGAGCCGGATTCGCCTGCCACGAGGACCCGCTCGCCCGGTGCGATCTCGACCTGGGCTTCCTTGACCACCGCGGTGCCGTCGTCGAGAGACACCGCGAGATCGTTCAAGTTCAGGATCGCATTGTCCTTGGTTTCACCGTGCCTGATGCGTCCCAGAACGTCGCTCTGTTCGGCGCGCTCGAGGCCGTCGAGCGACATCATCAGCGAGGCGACGCGTCGGGCGCAGGCGTTCCAGTCGGCAAGGCGCGGGTAGTTATCGACCAGCCAACCGAAGGCCGTCTGAACGATGGCGAAGGCGGAGGCCGCCTGCATGACCTCGCCAAGCGTCATGCCGCCTGCGAGAAATTTTGGCGCGCACAGCAGGAGCGGCACAACAGGAGCAATCAGCATCGACCCGTGCGAGACGAAGGTCGTTCGCATGTGCTGGCGCGCAAGCAGCGCCCATTGCTTGAGCACATTGGAAAATGTCTTGTCGAGGTCGCTACGCTCCTCTTCCTCGCCGCCGAGCAATGCGATGCTCTCGCCGTTTTCGCGCACACGGGTCAGCGTGTAGCGGAGTTCGGCCTCGACCTGGTTCTTGACCTCCGAGACCTGGACGAAATGGCGGCCGATGACCGCGATCACGGTCGAGGTGATCACGGCATAGAGGACCGCGGTGACGACGAGAAAACCGGGGATGGTGATGGTCGACCCCGCGACCGGCAGCGTGAGCGCCCCGCCGATCGTCCACAGCACGACGATGAAGGTCGAGGCCGACAGAAACGCGGCAATGACGCCGGCGACGAAATCGACCGGTGCTTCGGTCGCGATCCGCAAATCCTCCGAGAGGCGCGCCTCGGGATTCTTGTGGTCGCCGTCGATAAGGTTCAACTGATAATAACGACCGTTGGCCAGCCAGCGCGTGATCACCGCCTTCGTCAGCCAGGAGCGCCAGCGACGCTGGATCATCATGCGAACATAGACTTGTGCGGTGACGAGGGCGACGCTTCCGAGCACAAGCGGCACGAAGACGGCGCTGAGATAATAGACGGTGCCGGCGTCGTGTCGCTCTATGGCGTCGAAGATCCCGCGGTTCCAGCGATTGATCCCATATTGGAAGCCGACATTCATGCAGATCATCGTCAACAGACCGATCGAGCACGGCCAGGCGAGCTTGTCGCCACTGCTGCCCCAGTAGCGGCGGGCGCTGATCCAGAAACGCCTCAGCAAATATCGCTTGCGCGCCTGCTCGGCCTCCTCGGGCGTGAGCTTCTGACTTGGTTCGATGACATCTTGCGGCGGCTCGACCTCGACAGTCGATGCCTTCTCCTGGCGCGTCTTTTCGGCACCGTCCTGCTCGGTGCCATCGACCGATTTCGGTTTGAGTGTAACGTCGGTCATGAGCACCATAACGGCGTACAAATCAGAAGGTTTCATGGCGCCGGTGCGGGACACGGCGTCGGCGGCGCCGAAGGGCCACGGCCTTACTGTCGCCGTTAGGTCCTGCTTGCACCCAGGACATAGCTGTCGTTCGCCGCCTTCTGGACCATTGCGATGGCGATCGGCGGAAGGATGAAACTCCAGATGCCGAGCCAGGCAATCGAGATCGGATTTCCCTGGCCTCTGTCGCGGGCCCGCTCACTCAGCACGTCGCCAAGGGTCATGACAAGAACCGGCAATCCGAGCGGCACGAGGATGGCGATCAGCATGGCCGCAAGCGGCGTGAGCAGGCGCTGCGACCGTGCGGCGCCCGCAAGCTCCCCGTGGATGCGATAGACCCGATAGGCAAGGTAGACGAAGGCGGCCAGCGCGATGCCGAGGACCAGAAGCGCCAAAAGCAGCGCGACCGGAGAACGGGCGACCTCGAAATCACCCGCCTGCAGCAGATTGAGCCCGAGCACCGTCAGGAAAATAAGGATCAGCGGTGCGACCAGGATGATGGCGACCAAGAGGGGTGATCGCCGCCGCGGTGCAAGCGGTTTGTGCCGAGGACGCGGCGGTTCATCGAAGGCGAGGTTTCCAGCCGGCACCAGCACTATGACGGCGAGGAGCAGGCAGGCCAGAAAAGCTGAAACAACGGGCACGGCGCCGAGATCGAACCCGTACAACCACGAGGCGACGGCCGGTGCAAAGGCTGAAATCAGGATCGTCGTCGACATCAGCGTCAGGACGCAGCCGAAGTCGATCTTGCCCGGCCGCCCACCCACCAGGAATATCGCGGCCGCGAGAGGATAGACAGCCCGCATCGCACCGACCACCAGGCCGAACAAAAACAGAAATACCGGCGATGCCCAGAGCGCAGGCGCCGGCAGCAAACAGACGGCTACGACCGCGCAGACGAGAACTGGCGAAATCAAAGCCGACCGACCATGGCGGCTCGCAACGACAAAGGCCAGGAAGGCGCCGACCACCCAGCCAAGGGTGGAGCCGAAATAGAAAATGCCGATTGTCTGCGCGCTGCTTCCCGCCATCTGCGAGATCACGGGGAAGACCGTGCTCAACCCTTGTCCGGCCATCGCCACAAGAAGCGACGACAAAAAGACCGCCCAATAGCGATAGGTGCTCAAGAATTCGGCCAGCTTCCATTCGGCAGCGGTGGAGGGTGCAGAGGTGTTTTCCATTGGTGAAACTTGCTCTCCATTCATGATCATCGCTCATCGCCGACGGCGGAGATCGACCATGCGCATCAAAGAGCTATTTCAATAGCTGTAACGGAGCATTCGCATCAACCCAGACGTTTGCCGACATGGCTGCGGCACGGCACCGGAGCAGCCCTCCTCGGCTCAGGCGTTTTCGCTCATATTCTGCGGCAGAGATTGCAGCAGGGTCTGACGGGCGGAGCGCAGGTGGACGCGGCAGGCTTTTCCGATCGCTGCCTGGTCGCCGGATTCCAGTGCGGCGATATAATCCAGATGTTCGTGGATGGCGCGTTCGTTGCGCTCGCGGGCGGCCGTCTTGTTCCACTGGTAGTGATAGTGGAAGATGATGGCGATCGCATCGTAGAAATCGGCAATGAAGCGGTTCTTCGAGGCGCGGTGGATCAACAGGTGGAAGCGCTCGTCGAGGACCGAGAAGTCCTTGAAGCGCTGGTTGATGTCGGCAAGCATGGAAAGATGCTCCTCGCGCATGGCGGCCAGATCGATCCAGGCCTGATTTTCGCGCGAAAGCCTGCCGAATTCGGCGGCGGAGTGCAGCTCGAACATTTCGCGGACATCGGCAAGCTCGAGCGCGAATTCGCGGGTGAAGCCCTTCAGCGTCCAATGGCTGTTCGGCCGCTTTTCGATCAGTCCGAAGCGGGAGAAGCGGATCAGGAATTCACGCACGCTCGTTGTGCCGGTGCCGATCTCGCGGGCAAGCTCCAGCTCGTTGATCTGCATGCCGGGTGCGGCATCGTCGGCCAGGATGCGCCGCATGAAGCTGCGCTCGATGATGTCGTGCAGCGAATCCGTCTCTTCGGAAGGAAAGAGGTCGCGGTCGGTGGGCTCGCGCAGCACGATCTTCTGACGTTTGTTCCAGCGGATGATGCCTTCATCGCTGAGGCGGGTGAGGATGGCGCGCGCGGTTGAACGGCTGACGCCGAGCTGGGCTGCGATCTCCGGTTCCGACGGCAGCGCCGTATCCGTGCGCAGGGCCGCGGCATACCTGTTGTAGGCTTCCTTGAAGACCGTATTCTGCCTTGCCATCAGATCCCCCGCTTTCCGCCCGCGTGCCGGGATTGCCGTTCCGCTTCAACAGCGAAACGGCGCCCGACCGGAGCTTGTTGAAAAAACCATTAGCGTATTTCCGATCGTCTGCGGCGCATTGCCTCCCTGGTCCACAGGTTCAATATTCCCGTTGACTTGAAAATGTTTATTGTAGATAAAAAACAAAATCAATCGCATTCGCCGATGCAGCGAGCGTTTCCTTCAGGGAGAAGAGATTGGACAAACAGCCTTGGATCATCCTGTCGGCCGGCGACAATGTAGCGGTCGCAACGGCCGCCATCGCCGAGGGCTCGACGGTTGCCGGCATTGCAGCCCGCCAGAAGATCGAGCCGGGCCACAAGGTGGCGATCGCGGATATTCCGCTGGGATCGGCCGTGGTGAAGTACGGGCAGGCGATCGGCCGCACCACCGCCGAGGTCAAGGCCGGTGACCATGTGCACAGCCATAATCTGCATTTTGAAAACGACCGTCTGGCCGCCACCGCCAATTCGGCGCCGGCAGAAGCAACCGCAGAGGACAAGGCGCGCACCTTCATGGGCTATCGCCGCGCCGATGGGCGGGCGGCGACGCGCAACTATATCGGCATCATCGCCAGCGTGAACTGTTCCACCACCGTCTGCCGGGCAATCGCCGACGAGGCGAACCGGACGATCCTGCCGCATTACGACGGCATCGACGGTTTCGTGCCGATCGTGCACGATCAGGGCTGCGGCATGAGCTCGACCGGCGACGGCATGAACGTGCTGCACCGCACACTTGCCGGCTATACCAGGCATGTCAATTTCGGCGGCGTGTTGATGATCGGCCTCGGCTGTGAGGTCAACCAGCTGACGCTTTACGGCCAGAGCGGTGCGGGCGCCTCGAAGCGCCACTTCAACATTCAGGATGCCGGCGGTTCGCGCCGCGCGGTCGAGCGCGCCATGGGCGTGCTGCGCGAGATCGCCGCCGATGTCGGCAGGGAGAAGCGCATGCCGATTTCGATCGGCGAGATCATCATCGGCCTGCAATGCGGCGGCTCGGATGGCTTTTCCGGCATCACCGCCAATCCGGCGCTCGGTGTCGCCGCCGATCTGCTGGCGGCGGCCGGCGGCACGGCGATCCTGTCGGAGACCTCGGAAATCTATGGCGCCGAACATCTGCTGCGCAGCCGCGCCGTCAGCGACGAGGTGGCGCGAAAACTCGACGAGAAAATCGCCTGGTGGGAAGATTACGTCGCGCTGCACGGCGCCTCGCTCGACAACAATCCGTCGCCCGGCAACAAGCGCGGCGGGCTCACCACCATCCTGGAAAAGTCGCTCGGCGCCGTCGCCAAGGGCGGCCGCTCGCCGCTGACGGCGGTCTATGGCTATGCCGAGCGGGTGACCGCGCCCGGCCTCGTCTTCATGGACACGCCCGGCTACGATCCGGTTTCAGCGACCGGACAGGTGGCGGGCGGGGCAAATATGATCGCCTTTACCACCGGCCGCGGCAGCTGCTTCGGCTGCCGGCCGGCGCCGTCGCTGAAGCTGTCCAGCAATTCGGCGCTCTATGCCTCGATGGAAGAGGACATGGACATCGATTGCGGCACGATCGCCACCGGCGACGCGACGATCAGCGGCAAGGGCCGCGAGATCTTCGATCTGATCGTCGACACGGCCTCCGGCAAGAAGACCAAGAGCGAGATCTTCGGTTACGGCGATAACGAATTCGTGCCTTGGCATCTCGGCGCTACGCTCTAGATTGCGATGCTAAGCTGTTGTTTTTAGGCAATTCCCGGGGGGGGCATGATGAAGACGAGACGGATCGGCAAGACCGGGCTTGAGGTGACCGAGATCAGCTACGGTGCAGCTCCCCTGGGTGGTCTCTACCGCGACTGCCCGCGCGATCAGGCGATGGAGACGCTGCAGGCAGCCTGGGACAGCGGCATCCGCTATTTCGATGTCGCTCCCTGGTACGGCCTCGGCCTTGCGGAACGGCGCGTTGGCGATTTCCTGCGCGATCAGCCGGATGGCGCCTATGTGCTTTCCACCAAGGTCGGCCGGCTGCTGAGGCCGGTGCCGACGGGTACCGTTCCCGACTATAGCTATGTCAATCCGCTCTCCTTCGACGCCGATTACGACTATTCCTATGACGGCATCATGCGCTCGGTCGAGTTCAGCTATGCGCGCCTCGGCCTCAACCGCATCGACATTCTCTACGTGCATGATATCGGCGTCTATACGCATGGCGCGGCGAAGAACGCGGTCTACCAGAAGCAGCTTCTCGATTCCGGCATCAAGGCGCTGGACGCGCTCAAGTCATCGGGCGCCATCTCTGCCTTCGGCCTCGGCGTCAACGAGGTGCCGGTCTGCCTCGACGTCATGCGCCATGCCGATCTCGACTGCATCCTGCTTGCCGGCCGTTATACGCTGCTCGACCGTTCGGCGGTCGCCGAACTTCTGCCGCTCTGCCGGCAGAAGGGCACATCGCTCGTCGTCGGCGGCGTCTTCAACTCCGGCATCCTCGCTACAGGCCCGGTGCCGGGCTCACATTTCGACTATATGCCGGCCGATGCGGACGTTCTTGCCAAGGTCGGCGCCATGGAGGCAATCGCCAAGCGTCACGGCGTGCCGCTCGCGGCCGCCGCCATGCAATTTCCACTGCGCGACCCGATCGTCGCCTCGGTGCTGATCGGCACGGCAAAACCGTCGAGCCTGACGCGCAACATGGAGACAGTCGAGCCGCCGCTAGCCGACGAGATCTACGACGAATTCGAACCCTATACGCTCACTGCGCCGCCGCTCGGCGCCGAAGCGGTCCGGGTCTGAGGGAGACAACATGCTGAGAGGTATTCATCCGCTGCTCGGGCCCGATCTGCTTCATGCGCTGAAGACGATGGGGCATGGCGACGACATGGTCATCGCAGACGCCAATTTCCCCGCGGGCTCGATGGGCCCACCGGTCATCCGCGCCGACGGCGTCAGCGCCACCGCGATGGCCGAGGCGATCCTGACACATATGCCGCTCGACACTTTCGTACCCGAGACTGCCTGGCGGATGGAGGTAGTCGGCGACCCGCAGGCCGTGCCCGAGGTCTGCGCCGAATTTCAGGAAATCGTCGCCCAGCGCGCCGGCGAGTTTTCGATCGTGCCGGTGGAGCGTTTCGCCTTTTATGCGATGGCGCGCAAGGCCGCCTATATCGTGGCGACAACCGAATTCCGGCTGTATGGCAACCTGATTTTGAAAAAGGGCGTCGTGCATCCGCACGAGGTCGATTTCACCTGATAGCTATTTTAGGTTATCGTAGTATTGGAATAAAATCAGATGCTTGGAAGGAGTTTTCCGTAGCAAAAAAGCTGGATTGACGCCCTTGCAATTTGATTGCGCCTCGGCTAGCTTCTGTCTGCAAATGTTTTTTATCGATAAAAACCCTCCGCCAGCGTTCAGCGGTCCGGTTTATTGGAGGAGAACGCATCCTGAGAGGAGAACTTTTATGAGCATCGTGAAATCCCTGCTGTCCCGCCGCGCCTTTACCGCGCTCGCGGGTGCCGCCGTCATCGCCACAGCGATGCCGGTCACGTCCTTTGCCGCCGACGTGACGATCCCGATCATCGTCAAGGACACGACGTCCTTCTACTGGCAGATCGTTCTGGCCGGCGCCCGCAAGGCCGGCAAGGATCTCGGCGTCAACGTGCCGGAACTCGGCGCCCAGGCAGAATCCGACATCAACGGCCAGATCAGCATTCTGGAGAATGCCGTTGCCGGCAAGCCGGCCGCCATCGTCATCTCGCCGACCGAATTCAAGGCGCTCGGCAAGCCGATCGACGAAGCCGCCAAGTCGGTTCCGATCATCGGCATCGACTCCGGTGCCGACTCCAAGGCGTTCAGCTCGTTCCTGACGACCGACAACGTCCAGGGCGGCCGCATCGCCGCCGACGGTCTTGCCGCCGCCATCAAGGAGATGACCGGCAAGGAAGAAGGCGACATCGTCATCCTGACCAATCTTCCCGGCGTCGGCTCACTGGAACAGCGCCGCGAAGGCTTCCTCGATCAGATCAAGACCAAGCATCCGGGTCTGAAGGTCATCGCCGACAAGTATGGTGACGGCCAGGCAACCACCGGCCTCAACATGATGACCGACCTGATCACGGCCAACCCGAAGCTCGTCGGCGTCTTCGCCTCGAACCTGATCCTGGCGCAGGGCGTCGGCCAGGCGATCGCCGAAAACAAGCTCGGCGACAAGATCAAGGTCATCGGCTTCGACAGTGACGACAAGACGGTCGGTTTCCTCAAGGACGGTGCGATTGCCGGCCTCGTCGTTCAGGACCCCTATCGCATGGGCTATGACGGCATCAAGACCGCGCTTGCCGTCTCCAAGGGCGAAAAGGTTCCTGAGAATGTCGACACCGGCGCAAACCTCGTCACCAAGGCGAACATGGCCGATCCGAAGATCGACGCGCTCCTGAACCCGAAGATCAAGTAAGACGACAGACGGGCCGCGCCGGCTCAAAAACCGGCGCGGCCTTTTCCATCCATGGTATGGTTCAGCAGGGATGGAGCAGACGCGACAAGAGGAGGAGAGGTCCATGATCGGACTGGAAGAGGTCAGTCATCGCCACGATGACAGCGCCACGCTGAAAGAAGCCAATCGCATTCCCGCCGGATCGCCTATCCTCGAACTCAAGGGCCTGCAGAAGAATTACGGTCATGTGCAGGCGCTGAAACCGGCGACGCTGACCTTCCTGGCCGGAGAGATCCACGCCATCGTCGGCGAAAACGGCGCCGGCAAATCCACCCTGATCAAATTGCTCACCGGCGTCATCACCCGCACGGCCGGCGAGGTGCTGTGGTGCGGCCATCCCGTCGGGCTGTCGACGCCGAACGAGGCGATCGCCCGCGGCATCAATGCCGTCCACCAGGAAGTGGTGCTCTGCCCGCACCTGACGGTCGCCGCCAACCTCTTCCTCGGCGACGAGGTCAACCGCTATGGCCTGATGCGCAAGAAGCAGATGGAAAAGATGGCGCAGGCGGTACTCGACGATCTTGGCTTCGGCCTGCCGGCCGGCGCGCTTCTAAGTTCGCTGACGATCGGCCAGCAGCAGCTGGTGGCAACGGCGCGCGCGGCGATGCGCGGCACGCAATTCCTGATCTTCGACGAACCCACCGCCTATCTGACACGCCAGGAATCGGCGCAGCTGTTCAAGCTGATCCGCCGCCTGCAGGGCGAAGGCGTGACCATCGTCTATATCAGCCACCGCATGGAGGAGGTCTTCGAACTGGCCGACCGGGTCTCGGTGCTGCGCGACGGAACGCATGTCGGCACGCGGCTGATCGGCGAGACCAATGATGCCGAGCTGATCGCTTTGATGATCAACCGCTCGATCGAGCAGATCTACCACAAGGAAGAGATCGCCTTCGGCGAGACGATCGTCGAGGTCAAAGGGCTTTCGGGTCCGGGCTTCGAGGACGTGTCGCTCAGCGTCAAATCAGGACAGATCGTCGGCCTCTATGGCCTGATCGGCGCCGGACGCAGCGAATTCGCGCTGGGCCTTTATGGGCGCCAGCCGAAAAGCGCCGGCGAAATCCACTGGATGGGCAAGCGCGTCGACATCCGGAACGAACGCACGGCCATGGAGCTCGGCATTGCGCTGGCGCCGGAAAGCCGGCGCGACCAGGGGCTCTGCCTCAATCAGTCGATCGGCCTCAATATCAACCTGCCGGTCTTCGGGCGCCTCAGCCACGGGCCGGTCATCAACCATGCGCGGGAATCGGCGAATGCCGACAATCAGATCCGCAATCTCAGCATCAAGACGCCGAGCCGGCGCGTTCCGGCCTCCAGCATGTCGGGCGGTAACCAGCAGAAGATCGTCATCGGCAAGTGGCTGAGCCACGGCGCCAGGCTGTTCATCTTCGACGAACCAACCGTCGGGGTCGACGTCGGCACCAAGGCGGAAATCTACCGGCTGTTCGCCAAGCTTCTGAAGGAGGGGGCGGGCATCATCCTGATCTCCTCCTATCTGCCAGAGGTCTACGAACTGGCCGACCGGCTGCACGTCTTCCGCGGCGGCAGGATCGTCGCCAGCCATGATTTCCACGCGGCGACGCATGAAGAAGTGCTCAGCGAAGCGATCGGCGTCTGAGCACGAGACAACAAAGAGATAGAGCATTTCCGCGGTTCGGAGAAAAACGGAAAGGCTCTAAGAGGGAGAAAATTCATGACTGCCACCCCCACCGAAATCGTCGCGCCGCCGCCGCGTCGGAAAATGAATATCCTGTTCGGCCTGACGCTGATCGGGCTCTTGATCTTCCTCTGGGTCGTGCTCGGCTTCGTCACCGCCAGCTTCTGGACGCCGCTCAACATCTCGAACCTGCTGCGTCAGGGGGCGATGACGGCGATTCTGGCGCTCGGCCAGACCTTCGTCATTATCACCGCCGGCATCGACCTGTCGGTCGGCGCCATCGTCGGCTTCTGCACGGTCATCATCGCCTGGCTGCTGCAGGCCGGCGTGCCGCTCTGGGCGGCGATCGTGCTGACGCTCGCCATCGGTGTGGCGATCGGCGCCTTCCACGGCTTCGGCATCGTCCATATGGGCCTGCCGCCGTTCATCATCACGCTGGCAACGCTGACATCGCTGCGCGGCATCGGCCTGCTGATCACCAACGGTTCGACGATCAGCATCACCGACGAGAGCTTCAGCAATTTCGCCCGTGCCGATTTCCTCGGCATTCCCAGTCTGTTCTGGATGGTCATCCTGGTGGCGGTGCCTTCCTTCGTCTTCCTGCATCTCAGCCGCTGGGGCCGCTATCTCTTCGCGGTCGGCTCGAATGCGGAAGCCGCGCGCCTTTCCGGCGTCAACGTCAAGGGCATGATCTATCTCGCCTATATCCTCTCGGCCGGCTTTGCCGCCTTCGTCGGCGTGCTGCTCGCCTCGCGCATCGCGATCGGCAATGCGACGCAAGCCGACGGCTGGGAACTGCAGGCGATCGCATCCTCGGTCATCGGCGGCACCAGCCTGTTCGGCGCGGTCGGCTCCGTGCACGGCCCGCTGATCGGCGCCTTCATTCTCGCCACCATCAACAACGGCGCCAACCTTCTGAACGTCAACTCCTTCTGGCAGCGCATCATCACCGGACTGCTGATCATCGTGATCGTGTTCTTCGACCAGTTGCGCCGCCGCAAGAGCAGCTGAGCAGCGAGAGAGAGCGGCCTGCCCCTCATCCGGCTGCCGCCACCTTCTCCCCGCTCGCGGGGAGAAGGGACCAGGCCGCAACCTCTCGGTCCCTCGCCAATGTCTCGCTGGGCACGTCCCCTCGCCCCGCAAGCGGGGGTCCGCAGGACGGGTCGAGACGAGTGGCTCGACCCTGGTAAGGCTAGGGTGAGGGGCAGCTATCCGCCCGAACCGAACAGCAGTTGGCACGACACAGAGTAAAGAACGAAGAATGCGAGACCCGTCATGAAAGCAGTTGTTTGCCGCGAACCCGGCGTGCTCGACATCGTCGAACGCCCATCACCTTCCGCACCGGCGCCCGGATGGGTGCGGCTGGCCGTCAGCCATGTCGGCATCTGCGGCACGGATTATCACATCTACGAGGGCAAGCACCCTTTCCTCGAATATCCCCGGGTGATGGGGCATGAGATCTCGGCGACGGTGATCGAGGCCGGCGACGGCGTGGCGCTTACGGCCGGCACGCCTGTCATCGTCAACCCCTATCTCTCCTGCGGTCAATGTGTCGCCTGCATCAAGGGCAAGCCGAACTGCTGCACCAACATCAAGGTCCTCGGCGTCCATACCGATGGCGCCTTCTGCGAGGAGATCTCCGTTCCGGCAGGCAATCTCTATCCCGCCAAGGGCCTCAGCCTCGAAGCGGCGGCGACGACGGAATTTCTGGCGATCGGCGCCCATGCGGTGCGCCGCTCGCTCGCCGGCGCCGGCGCGCGCTCGCTCGTCATCGGCGCCGGGCCGATCGGGCTCGGCGCTGCGATCTTCTCGCGCATCGCCGGCCATGACGTGACGCTGCTCGATACCAGCGCCGAACGGCTGCAGATGGCCGCCGAACGCTTCGGCTTCACCTCCGGCATCGTCGCCAACGAGGCGACGGCCGAGGCCGTCAAGGAAAAGACCAATGGCGACGGCTTCGACGTGGTCTTCGACGCCACAGGTTACGGCCCGTCGATGGAGAAAGCCTTCTCCTTCGTCGCCCACGGCGGCGCGCTGGTGCTGGTCAGCGTCGTCAAGGACGACATCCGCTTCTCCGATCCGGAGTTCCACAAGCGCGAGATGATGCTGATCGGTAGCCGCAATGCCACTCGCGCCGATTTCGAGCACGTGGCGGATTCGATCGCCAAAGGGCTGGTGCCGGTCGACAAGCTGATCACCCACCGCACGACACTCGCCGACGCGCCGCGCGATGTGGCCCGCTGGGCGCATGAGAAGAGCGGGCTGATCAAGGCGGTGATCAGGGTTGGTGGGTAGGTAGGACGTGTATCATGCGCGCGGAGTGCTGCGCGTGGATACTCGGGTCAAGCCCGAGTAGGACGGAGTATGAGGAGGCGGCTGCAGCGAGAGGCGGGACGTCCGGAGGAATTCCAGCAAAATGCGAGCGGTTTTGGGTGGAACTCGCCTAGGCAAACACGGTAACTGCAAAAGCCACTGGGTTTGCGGTACCTGCCGCACAGGCTCCCCCACTCTCCATCGTGCTCGGGCTTGACCCGAGGACCCATGGCCGCAGGCGCTCCATTCGCGTTCCAAACTGCAACCGTTTGTCGTCAACAGTGCAGAAACCGCTAACACACCGCCGCAATCGCCCTGCTCATCTCCCTAACCGCCGCGGCATCCGTCCGGTTCGCACTTTTCGCCTCGAAACCAAAAGCCACCGCACGCGGATCGCGGCTTTCGACCGGCGAGCTGCAGGAGCCGTGGACCTCTCGGGCTCCGGTCGCACGGAGAATTTCGCCGACATTGGCAGGGCGGACGCCGCTGCCAGGCATGATCGAGATGCGGCCGGCCGCTTTCTCTGAAAGACGCTTCAGCGTATCGAGGCCGTCGGCCGCCTTCGGCGCGCAGCCGGAGGTCAGGATGCGCTCAACGCCGAGTTCGATCGCCTGTTCCAGCGCCTGATCGGCATCCGGCACCAGGTCGAAAGCGCGGTGCAGCGTCGAGCCTAGGCCGGCGGCATGCGCCTTCAGACGGTGGAGCAGCGGCAGGTCGAGCGTGCCGTCCGGGCGGTTGGCGCCGATGACGACGCCGGCGAGGCCGGCTGCGCGCACCGCGTCGATATCGAGCATCATCGCCTCCTCGTCGACGCTGTCGAAAATGAAGGGGCCGGCGTGCGGGCGGATCATGGCATAGACCGGAATCGGCGCCCGGGCGGCGATCCGCATCAGGCTCGGCAGCGGCGTCAGACCGCCGAGCTCCAGCGCCGAGCACAGCTCGATGCGGCCGGCGCCGCCTTCGATTGCGGCGGCAAGGCCCGCGGCGCTGTCGACGCAGACTTCCAGTAAAATCGTCACGCTGCCGTCTCCCTGGCCCCGTCGACCTGCTTTGTGATGGGCGCGGCAGATTCCGAGGTGATTTTGGCGGCCGCCGCGATGATCATCTCGCAGGCATCGGCAGCGGCTTTTCGATGGTTGAAGGCGACGTGATAGGACATCGGCAGATGCTCGTCGAGATCGACGATGCGCACCTTGTCGGCGATCGGCATGGCGCTGACACGGCCGAGGAAGGAGACGTAGCCGTGATTGGCGACGAGATCGACGATGACAGGCAGCGAATCCGCCGCGGTGATATCCCGGCTGCGCAAGCGCCGGTCGGGTGCGCTCGCTTCGCTGAAGGCCATGGCGGCGTGGCCGAGACCGGTGCGCGGGCTCGGCGTGCAGATCGCATGCGCGGCGACGAGTTCGGCGACTGTGGTTTGGGTGCTTTGCGGCGGCGCGATCGCCACCATGTCGGTCTGCAGCAATTCGCGATGCCGGAAATGTTCCAGGCCGAAGACCGAATCCAGGACGGCGACGTCGATGCGGCCGCTCTTCAGCGCCTCGCGCAGGTCGTCGGCGGTCATCGAGACCAGCGAAATCGCGTTGTTGCTGCGGCGCGCATTCCATTCGGAGACCAGCAGGCCCAGGCAGCGCGCCACCCAGCTTTCCGATCCCGTCGGGATGATCGAGCCGATGCGCAGCGACCGCGCGGTGCGGCGGTAGCGCTCGTCGGCGGCCGATTTCAGATCGTTCCATGCCTGGCTGATCGCCATGAAGATCTGGTAGGCGCGCCTGCCCTCCTCCGTCAGCACCGAGCCCTGCGCCTGCCGCTCGAACAGGCGGCGGCCGAGAAATCGCTCCAAATTGGCGAGCTGCAGCGAAAGCTGCGGTTGCCCCAAGTGAAGGCGGCGGGCAGCGCGGTTGATGCTGCCCTGGTCGGCCACCTCGAGAAAGCGCTCGATCGCAACCACCTTGACGGGGATGCGCGACGCCCAGGCCTCGGCCGTCCCGCTGGCGTCGTGGCCTGCAAATTTGCCGAGTTCGCCGATCGCGACGGTAATCGGCTGCAGGCCTTCGAGCAACCCGCCGGCGGCGATCAGCATCACCAGTTCGCCGGAAGCGCGTTCCGTCAGTTTCATCGCCAGTTCGGTCTCGGCATTACGGATTGCCGCAGACACGGTGGACGGCGACAGCTGGAAGCGGCGCGCGGTCTCGCGGACTGAACCTGAGGTCAGGACGTGGTGCGTTATGAACAGGGCGCCGAGATGCAAAAGGCGGGCTCCGGAAAGCGCTGGAAGAACCGGACGATATGACGTGTTCGCGAAAAAAGATATCCCTGCCCCGGGAGAGCGGGGCTATCGTCACCTTCATAACAAGCCGGGCGGCGGAATTCCCGCAAACGAGCACCGGACCATCGTGGGAACACGCAAGGGGACAAAAACAAATCGCGCCGGCCTTGGAAAAGGGAATGCATTTCCGCGCGCGGAAAGAGGTTCGCCGCCATAATCGTCGGCGCGACCGCAAATACTGGAGGGGGCTTGCATCGATTTTTCGGGCGGGCACGCTATTTCCATGACGCACGCAATTCGGATGATGGCGGCCTTACCGCCTTCGCCGGCGGATTTCCTGCGCGCAAGCCTTGCCGGCTTGGGCCTCATCACGGTGTTTAAAAGGGGATATTCAATGCTGAAGAAACTCGCACTTGCCGTTTCGCTCTCCGCCTTCGCAGCGGGCGCGGTTCAGGCCGCCGACGTCGTCGTCTCGTCGAAGATCGACACGGAAGGCACGCTGCTCGGCAACGTCATCGCACTGGCGCTCGAAGCCAACGGCATCAAGACGCAGGACCGTATCGCACTCGGCGCCACACCGGTGGTGCGCAAGGCGATCACCGCAGGCGAAATCGACATCTACCCAGAATATACCGGCAATGCCGGCTTCTTCTTCAACAAGGCCGATGACGCCGCCTGGAAGAACATCGACCAGGGTTACGAGCTGGCGAAGAAGCTCGACTACGAGGCCAACAAGATCGTCTGGCTGACGCCGTCGCCGGCTAATAACACCTGGGCGCTCGCCGTGCGCAATGACGTCGCCCAGCCGAACAAGCTGAAGAGCCTGACTGACTTCGGCAAATGGGTCGCCGGCGGCGGCGCTGCCAAGCTTGCGGCTTCCGCCGAATTCGTCAATTCGGCCGGCGCGCTGCCCGCCTTTCAGACCACCTATGGCTTCCAGCTGAAGCCCGACCAGATGGTCGTTCTTTCCGGCGGCGATACCGCGGCGACGATCAAGGCGGCCGCCGACCAGACGAACGGCGTCAACACCGCGATGGTCTACGGCACCGACGGCGCGATCGAAGCGGCCGAGCTCACCGTTCTCGAAGACGACAAGAACGTGCAGCAGGTCTATGCGCCGACCCCGATCATCCGCGAAGAGGTGCTGAAGGCCAATCCGAAGATTGAGGAAATCCTCTCGCCGATCTTCAAGAGCCTGAGCGCCGACGAGTTGCGCAAGCTCAATGCCAAGATCCAGGTGGACGGCGAGCCGGCAAAGTCTGTTGCCGAAGCCTATCTCAAGGAAAAAGGTTTCCTGAAGTAATCATTGCCGCTCCGCCCCGTCGCGGGCGGAGCCTCCCCTGACGACAGGGTCGGCCAGACAGGGTTGGATTGATGGAAGAAAGCTCAACGGTCCGCAGGCTGGATCGGCTCGGCGTGGTTCTGGTGGCGGGCGGCATTGCGGCGACGGCACTGATGCCCTTCATCTACGTCAAGGCGAACCGCATCGCCGCCGGCAAGCCGATGCTGCTGACGCAGCTTCTTCCCCAGCCCTCCGTCATCATCCTGACCGCCCTTCTCGTCCTGACCGCCCTCGCCACCTTGTTTCTCCGAAATGCCATGGCGCGGCTCGTCATTGCCACCCTTTGCCTTGCCGCACTGATCGCTGCGATCGGCCTGGTCTCGACCGCGGCGACGCCGCCCGGCAGCACGGTGGCGCGCATGACGCCCGGCGGCGGCTTCTGGGTGCTGTTCGCGGTGCTCGGGCTCATCATATCGGACGCGCTGGTCAAGATCCGGCTGGCGCCCTGGATGCGGGTGGCAGCGCTTGGCGTCTACGCGGCGCTGCTCTTCGCCTTTCTCGCCTCCGGCCTGCTGGACAGCCTCTCGATCATGAAGGAATTCTCGACGCGGTCGGCACAGTTCGAGACCGAGGCATTCTCACATCTGCTGCTGGCGCTCGGCTCGCTCGTTATCGCCATCACTCTCGGGCTGCCGCTCGGCATTCTGTGCTTCTGGGTGCCGAAGCTCAGGGCCGTCGTGCTGCAGGGCCTAAGCCTGATCCAGACGATCCCGAGCCTGGCGCTCTTCGGCCTGTTGATGCTGCCGCTCGGCTATCTCGCCACCCATGTGCCGCTTGCTGCTGCCATCGGCATTCGCGGCATCGGCACGGCGCCTGCCTTGATTGCACTCGTGCTCTATTCGCTGCTGCCGATCGTCGCCAATACCGTCGTCGGCCTGCAGGGCGTCGACCCCTCGGTGCGCGATGCCGCCGCCGGCATGGGGCTGACGCGCCGGCAGATCCTCTTTGGCATCGACATGCCGCTTGCCTTTCCGGTCATCCTCACCGGAATCCGCATCGTACTGGTGCAGGCAATCGGCATGGTGACGATTGCCGCGCTGATCGGCGGCGGCGGTTTCGGCATCTTCATCTTCCAGGGGCTCGGCCAGACGGCGATGGACCTCGTCCTGCTCGGCGCCGTGCCGACCGTCTTCTTCGCCTTCTCATCGGCCGTCATCCTCGATGCGGTCATCGACAGCATCCGGGGACCTGCCGCATGAGCATGATCGAGATCAGGAACGTCACCAAACGCTATGGTGCTGCCACCGTCGTCGACAAGGTCTCGATGAACGTCGAAAAGGGCGAGATCACCGTCATCGTCGGCACGTCGGGCTCGGGCAAATCGACGCTGATGCGGATGATCAACCGGCTGGTGCCGATCAGCGAGGGCCAGATCTTCGTCAACGGCCAGAATGTGATGGATGTCGAGGTGACCGAGCTCCGCCGCCGGATCGGTTATGCGATCCAGGGGCACGGACTGTTTCCGCACCGGACCGTGGCGCAGAATATCGCCACAGTGCCGCGGCTGCTCGAATGGGATTCCAGGCGCATAGCCGCCCGCGTGGAGGAACTGCTCGGGCTTTTCAACCTCGATCCGGCCGAGTTCGCCGAGAAATATCCGCATCAGCTTTCCGGCGGCCAGCAGCAGCGCGTCGGCGTCGCCCGCGCCCTCGCCGCCGAACCGGAACTGCTGTTGATGGACGAGCCCTTCGGTGCGCTCGATCCCGTCATCCGCGGAAAGGCGCAGGATGATCTCCTGGCGATCCAGAAGCAGTTCGGCACGACCGTCATCCTCGTCACCCACGACATGGACGAGGCCTTCCATCTCGGCAACCAGATCGCCGTGATGAGCCAGGGGCGACTGTTGCAATGCTCGACTCCGGAAAAGATCCTCACCGAACCGGCCGATCCCTTCGTGCAGCAACTGACCGGCACCTCCGACCGGGCGCTGAAGCTGATGTCGCTGCTGCCGCTGAAGGAGAGCATGGAGCCGGCCAAGAGCGGCCTCGCCTATGCCCTGCCGCAGTCGCTCAGCCTTCGCGATGCGCTCGCCGAAATGATCTGGCAGGGGGTCGACGAGGCGGCGGTGCAGGATGGCGAAAAGGCGCCGGTGGGATCGATCTCGATGACAAGGCTGCTCGAACTGGGCCGCAAGGCATGAAACTCGTCGTCGCCAATCTCTTCCGGCTGACCGCACTCGGCTTGCTGCTGATCCTGCTTTTCAGGACCCAGTGGCTTTCCTTCCTGTTGACGCCGCTGACCAGCAACAATGCGCCCGCTGTCTATACGCAGAACAGCCTTGTCTCGCTGGCGCTCGGACATCTGCAACTGGTGATCGGATCGATCGTCTGCAGCGCCGTGCTCGCCGTTGCCGGCGGCATCTTCGTGACTCGGGAAAGCGGCGCGGATTTCCTGCCGCTGTCGCGCGCCATCGCCAATGCCGGCCAGACCTTCCCGCCGGTCGCCGTTCTGGCGCTCGCCGTGCCCGCCACCGGCTTCGGCGCCATGCCAACGCTGATCGCGCTCTTCCTCTACGGCCTGCTGCCGATCTTCGAAAACACCGTCGCCGGCCTGAAGCAGGTGTCGCCGCAGGTGCTCGACGCGGCCGACGGCATGGGCATGAACGGCACGCAGCGGCTCACGCGCGTCGAGCTGCCGCTTGCGCTGCCGCTGATCCTCGAAGGGCTGAAGGTCGCGACCGTGATCAATATCGGCACGGCGACGATCGGCTCGACGGTTGCCGCCAAGGGTCTCGGCGAGGTGATCATCGCCGGGCTGATATCGGACAATACCGCCTTCATCCTGCAGGGCGGGCTGATCGTCGGGCTGATGGCGGTACTGATCTATGACGCCATGGGCCTCGTCGAAGCGGCGATCACGCGAAGAATCGGCTTGCGCCCGGCGTAAGAGGACCGCTACCAAGGCTGCGGTGATCGATTGAACGGGAGGCCGCCTTGGCGAAGATGATCCACTCCATGATCCGCGTTCTCGACGAGGCGCGCTCGGTCGAGTTCTACGGCAAGGCCTTCGGTCTCTCGGTTGCCGACCGTGTCGATTTCGACACCTTCACGCTGATCTATCTGAGCAATGCCGAGACCGGCTTTGAGCTGGAGCTGACCGTCAACAAGGGCCGCACCGAACCCTATGATCTCGGCAAAGGCTATGGCCATCTCGCCGTCTCGGTCGAAGAAGTCGCCGTCGAGCGCGAGCGCATGGTGAAACTGGGGCTCAAGCCGGGCGAGCTGGTGGAGCTCAACCGCGACGGCAAGTTGTTCGGCCTGTTCTTCTTCGTCAGCGATCCCGACGGCTACAAGATCGAAGTGCTGCAGCGCCACGGCCGGTTTCTCTGACGGCGCGCGATCTTCCGATCCAACCATAATCCCACAGCTTCGAGCGGCATAACCAGGAGCCCGCCATGATCGAGAAAACCGCGCTCAATTCCGGCTGGACGCTCACCTGCAACGATACAGGAAGACCCGACCTGCCGGATGCGATGCCGGCGACGGTGCCCGGATGCGTCCATACCGACCTTCTCGCCAGCCGGCTGATCCCCGATCCCTATATCGATGTCAACGAGATCACCAATGACTGGATCGGCAGGGCGGACTGGACCTATCGCTGCCGCTTCGAGGCAACGCCCGACGATGGCAGAATGCAGGAACTCGTCTTCGACGGGCTGGATACGATCGCGGTCATCAGCCTCAACGGCGAAGAGATCGGCCGGACATTCAACATGCACCGCACCTACCGTTTCGATGTTTCAGGTCTACTGAAGACCGGCGCCAACGAACTCTCCGTCACCTTCCGCTCCGCCTACGCCTATGGCGCTGAGATGGAAAAACATTACGGCTACCGGCCCAACAACTATCCGGGGCCGGGCAATCTGATGCGCAAGATGGCCTGCAATTTCGGCTGGGACTGGGGGCCGACGCTGGTGACGGCGGGCATCTGGAAGCCGGCGAGGCTGGAGAGCTGGGATGGGGCGCGGCTCGCCGAGACACGGGCGTCGGCCACGCTTGCCGGCGGCGACGGGCTGGTGACGGTGCATGCAAGGCTGGCGCGCCACAGCAATTCCAGGCCGTTCCGGCTGGTCGCCGAGATCGGCGATGTGACGACGTCGGTTACGATCGCCGCCAGCGAAGACGAGGTTTCGTTCGAGATCACGCTGCCCTCGCCGCAGCTCTGGTGGCCACATCATCTCGGCGCCCAGCCGCTCTATCCGCTGACGCTTACGCTGATCGATGAGGCCAGCGGCGATCGGCTCGACAGCTTTGAGCGCGAGCTCGGTTTCCGTTCGCTCAGGCTCGATACCGCTGCAGATGCGTACGGTTCGGCCTTCACCTTCGTCATCAATGACGTGCCGTTGTTCATCGCCGGCGCCAACTGGATCCCCGACGATTGTTTTCCCTCGCGGGTGACGCGCGAGCGTTATGCTGCCCGGATCGAAGAGGCGAGGAGCGCCAATATTCATATGCTGCGCGTCTGGGGCGGCGGCATCTTCGAGCGCGACGAATTCTACGAAGCCTGCGACCGCATGGGCATGCTGGTCTGGCAGGATTTCCTCTTTGCCTGCGCCGCCTATCCGGAGGAGGAGCCGCTTCGAAGCGAGGTCGAGGCGGAGGTGCGCGACAATGTCGTGCGGCTGATGCCGCATGCTTCGCTGGTCCTCTGGAACGGCAATAACGAGAATATCTGGGGTTTCGACGAATGGGGCTGGCGGCCGATCGTCAAGGCGGGCGAGAGCTGGGGGCTCGGCTATTATCTCGACCTGCTGCCGAAGCTCTGCGACGAACTCGATCCCCGCCGGCCCTATTATCCCGGCAGCCCCTATTCCGGCTCGATGGAGATCGAGCCGAATGCCGACGGACATGGCTGCAAACATATCTGGGACGTCTGGAACGATGTCGGCTACGAGGTCTACCGCAACTACATCCCGCGTTTTTGCTCCGAATTCGGCTGGCAGGCGCCGGCCAATTGGGCGACGATCGAAGAGAGCGTCCACGATCAGCCGCTGACGCCGCAATCGAACGGCGTCTTCCACCACCAGAAGGCGACGCAGGGCAATGACAAGCTGATCCGCGGGTTGGCCGGCCATCTGCCGGCGCCAAGGACGATGGACGACTGGCACTTCGCCACCCAGCTCAACCAGGCGCGCGCCATCCGCTTCGGCATCGAGCACATGCGCTCGCACCGGGCAATCTGCAAGGGCGCGGTGGTCTGGCAGTTCAACGACTGCTGGCCGGTAACCTCCTGGGCCGCCCTCGATTCGGCCGGACGCCGCAAGCCGCTCTGGTATGCGCTGAAGGCGGCCTATGACCCGCGCCTGCTAACGATCCAGCCGCGCGACGGCGGACTGGCAGCGGTGGCGATCAACGAGAGGACGCTGTTCTGGCGAGCCAAGATCAGCGGCAAACGCCTGAGGCTCGATGGCAGCGTGCTTGCGGAATTCGAATTCTGGCGGCTGCTCTGCGACCGCTTCGAGGCCAGGGAGTTTCCGCTGCCCGAGGAGGTCGTCAGGCCGGATTTACCGAAGGACGAGGTCGTTGTCGTCGACATGCTCGACCGGCGAGCGTTTCACTATTTCGTCGAGGATATCGACCTTGCCCTGCCGGCGCCGCGGCTGAGCGTCGATGTGACTGCGATAGAGGATGGTTACGCGGTCAAGGTGAAGGCCGAGAATTTTCTCAAGGATCTCTGCCTGATGGCGGATCGGCTGGATCCGGATGCGGTCGTCGATTCGATGCTGGTGACGCTGCTGCCGGGGGAGAGCCATGTGTTTGACGTGAGGACGGCGAAGGTGATTGAGGCTGATGACATTGCTACCGGCACGGTGCTGCGATCGGCCAATGATCTACTCGCGGGTCGGTGAAAGCCCCTCATCCGTCCCCTCGCCCCGTTTTTACGGGGAGAGGGTTAGGGTGAGCGCCGACCCTGGCACAGGGGGCGTGGCGACGGTCACCACACACCAAAAGGCCCCGCTGCCAACGGGGCCCTTCCAGCTCGGTCCATCGAACGAAGTTACATCCAGTAGGGCGGCACGCCGTAATAATCATACACCCGGCGGCCATTGTCGTTGTACCAGGTGTCGTCATCGTCCGAATAGCTGGGTGCGCCTTCGATCTGCTCCTTGGTCAGGTCGATGCGGTAGCCGTCCAGCTGGGTGTCGTAATTCAGCTTTTCCCAAGGCAACGGATAGTGGTCATGACCGATGCCCAGGAAGCCGCCGAAGCTTAGCACGGCATAGGCGACGCGGCCGTCGCGCTTGCCGATGATCAGGCGTTCGATCGAGCCGATATGCCGGCCATCGGCGCCATAGACGCGGGTGCCTTCGACGCGGTCGCTGGCGATCAGCGAATGCGTTTCCTTGGCGTTCGGGTCACGGCGGCTGGCGTCGGTGTCCTGATTCAACATTTGAACCTCCTTTGGTGTTTCCTCATGGTTGGTATGAAAGGTCAACGCCAACGCGGACTCAAAGTTCCCTGCCTTTCCATGACCGCACCGGGCCTGATTGTTGACGTTTACGTCAAGGTTAGTATAGCTTCATTCGGCTTGAACCGTTCAGGCAATGGCATAAGCTGCCGGACTGGAAGATGGAGGATGCTTCCGGTCAATGAGAGCCGGTCGACCAGGGCTCGACCGGCGCGGCGGCCGCAAGGGAGAGAGAGACACGATGAGCAGCATTTCCGTCCATCCGAACGGAGCAAAAGCGGACAAGCCCTGGCTTGCCACCTATCCCGATATGGTTCCGGCCGAACTGCCGCCGCTGGAATATGCCTCGCTTGCCGAGCTTTTGGAAAAATCCTGCGCCCGTTACGCCGACCGGACGGTTTTTTCGAGCATGGGCAGGGCGATGAGCTACCGCGAGCTCGAAAGCCAGACGCGCAAGGTCGCCGCCTGGCTGCAGAGCATCGGCCTCGAGAAAGGCGACCGCGTCGCGGTGATGATGCCGAATGTCCTGCAGAACCCCGTCGCCACCTATGCGATCCTTCGGGCCGGCCTGGTGGTCGTCAACGTCAATCCGCTCTATACGCCGCGCGAACTCGAACACCAGCTGCGTGATTCCGGCGCCAAAGCGATCTTCGTGCTGGAGAATTTCGCCCGTACCGTCGAGCAGGTCCTCAACAAGACTGACCTGCGCCATGTCGTCGTCACCTCGCTCGGCGAAATGCTGGGGCCGAAGGGGCTGATGGTCAATTTCGTCGTGCGCAAGGTAAAGAAGCTCGTTCCCTCCTGGTCGATCCCTCAGCATAAGAGCTTCGGTCAGGTGCTCAGCGAAGGCGCAAGGAAAAGTCTCCGCCCGGTCACGCTTGCGGGCGGCGACATCGCCTTCCTGCAATATACCGGCGGCACAACGGGCATTGCCAAGGGCGCGGTGCTCACGCATCAGAACCTGCTCGCCAACAAGCTGCAGCTGTCGCTCTGGCTGCGATCGGCTTTCCAGCGCAAGAAACAACCGGAGGTGCTGAACTTCCTCTGCGCGCTGCCCCTCTACCACATCTTCGCGCTGACGGTGAATTCGCTGATGGGCATGTCGCTCGGCGCCCACAATATCCTGATCGCCAACCCGCGCGATATTCCCGGCCTCGTCAAGGAATTCGGAAGGTCGAACATTCATATCTTCCCCGGCCTTAACACGCTGTTCAACGCGCTGATGAACAACGCCGAATTCGCCAAGCTCGATTTCTCCTCTCTCATCATGTCGCTTGGCGGGGGCATGGCCGTCCAGCGCCCGGTTGCCGAACGCTGGTTGAAGATAACGGGCACGGCGGTGACAGAGGGCTACGGCCTTTCCGAGACGTCGCCTGTCGCCACCGCCAATCGCTTCGATTCGCCCGAGTTCACCGGCTCGATCGGCCTGCCGCTTCCCTCGACCGAACTCGATATCCGCGACGAGGAGGGCCGTTCGCTGCCAACAGGCGAAATCGGCGAGATCTGCATCCGCGGGCCGCAGGTGATGGCCGGCTATTGGCAGAAGCCGGAGGAAACGGCGCGGGTGATGACATCAGACGGCTATTTCCGCTCGGGCGACATGGGCTTCATGGACGAGCGCGGTTACACCAAGATCGTCGACCGCAAGAAGGACATGATCCTCGTTTCCGGCTTCAACGTCTATCCGAACGAGATCGAGGAAGTCGCCGCCATGCATGCCGGCATCCTGGAGGCGGCGGCGATCGGCGTGCCGGACGGGCATTCCGGCGAGGCGGTCAAGCTCTTCGTCGTCAGAAAGGATCCGACCCTGACGGAGGCGGAGGTGAGGGCCCATTGCATCGCCAATCTTACCAACTACAAGCGCCCGCGTTTCATCGAATTCCGCGCCGAACTGCCGAAGTCGCCTGTCGGCAAGATCCTGCGCAAGGACCTGCGCGGCTAAATTTGACGATCTGATGAAATTAAAGCCCTCCGCTCGCCGCGGATGATTTTTCATATTTGGAGCGGCGGCTGAACTTGATTTGCGCCTGAGAAAGCGAATAGTTTCCGCAACCTTTCCGCCTCAAAAGGAGCCTCCCATGAACCCCATCGTCGAACAGCTGAAAAGCACCGCTGATGCCACCAAGGCGACCGATCTCCGCGCCGCCTTCGCCGCCGATCCGCAGCGCTTTTCGCGCTTTTCCGTCTCGCTCGACGATCTGCTGATGGACTTTTCCAAGACGGCGGTGAACGACGAGATCCTCAAGCTTTTGGTCAGGCTTGCCGAAGAAGGCGGCGTCGAGAAGAAGCGCGAGGAGATGTTCTCCGGCAAGGCGATCAACTTCACCGAGGACCGCGCCGTCCTGCACACGGCGCTACGCAACCGGTCGAATACGCCTGTTCTGGTGGACGGCAAGGATGTCATGCCTGACGTCAACGCCGTGCTTGCCGCCATGGGCAAGTTTGCCGACGACATCCGCTCCGGCACGCTGAAGGGCGTCACCGGCAAGACGATCACCGACGTCATCAATATCGGCATCGGCGGCTCCGATCTTGGCCCCGTCATGGCGACGCTGGCGCTTGCCCCCTTCCATGACGGCCCGCGCGCCCATTTCGTCTCCAATATCGACGGTGCCCATATTGCCGACATCCTGAAGCTGGTGCAGCCGGAAACGACGCTGTTCATCGTCGCCTCGAAGACCTTCACGACCGTCGAGACGATGACCAATGCGCAGACGGCGCGCAATTTCATCGCGAAGGCGCTCGGCGAATCGGCCGTGCAGCACCACTTCGCCGCCGTCTCGACGGCGCTCGACAAGGTCGCCGCCTTCGGCATCGACAGCGCCCGCGTCTTCGGCTTCTGGGATTGGGTCGGCGGCCGCTACTCGATCTGGTCGGCGATCGGCCTGCCGCTGATGATCGCGATCGGGCCTGAGAATTTCGGCAAGTTCCTCGACGGCGCGCATGCGGTCGACAACCACTTCCGTAAGGCGCCGATTACCGAAAACCTGCCGATGCTGCTCGGCCTGATCGGCTTCTACCACCGCAATGTGCTGAACTATCCCACCCGCGCCATCCTGCCCTACGACCAGCGCCTGTCGCGTTTCCCGGCCTATCTGCAGCAGCTCGACATGGAATCGAACGGCAAGGGCGTCACCATCGACGGCACGCCGGTCGAGGGCAATTCCGGCCCGGTCGTCTGGGGCGAACCCGGCACCAATGGCCAGCACGCCTTCTACCAGCTCATCCATCAGGGCACGAGCATCATCCCGGCCGAATTCATGATCGCCGCCAATGCCTTCGAGTCGGAGTTGCGCCACCAACACCAGCTCTTGATCTCCAACGTGCTTGCCCAGTCTGAAGCACTGATGAAGGGCCGCACCTTCGCGGAAGCCAAGAAGCAGCTGACCGACAAGGGCATGGACGACAAGAAGGCCGATTTCATCGCGCCGCACCGCGTCTTCCAGGGCAACCGCCCGTCGATCACCTTCGTCTACGACAAGCTGACCCCCTATGCGCTCGGCCGTCTGATCGCGCTCTACGAACATCGCGTCTTCGTCGAAGGCGTGCTCTTCCGCATCAACTCCTTCGACCAGTGGGGCGTCGAACTCGGCAAGGAACTGGCAACGGGCCTGCTGCCCGTCGTCGAGGGCAAAGAGAGTGCGGCGAGCCACGATTCCTCCACCCAGGGGCTGGTTGCGGCGCTGGCGAAGCTTGCGAAGTAAGTTTCGAAAGCCGGGCTCGCCCCTCACCCTAACCCTCGGGGTCGAGCCACTGGTCTCGACCCGTCCTGCGGAGCCTCGTAACCGGGCGAGGGAGTAGGGGAACGGAGAGGTCGCGGCGTATCCTCCTCGCCGGTGAGAAGAGGGAGGCGCGAGGCTGCGGTATATATCCCTTCGCCCCGCAAGCGGGTCTGAAGGGCGGTGCCGGCGGCTGGCAAGGAGCGGAGGCCGGCTTCAGCATTACCAGGAAATTCACGCGCCCGGGGCGGATCGGACGACAGCGTCATGCGGCCGCAAATGATGACCTGATATCGGCCAGGCCAGCGCATCGGTGTCGATGGGCTGTTGGTGCGAAACCGGATTGAACGTTCCGCTAATAGAAAATTGTAGAAAGAATTCTTTCAATCCACCGTCGTCGCCCTAGATTCAAGCAAAATCTGTGCGCAGGGTACTTCCGACGACATGGCCTATCAAACCGGGGACGACACCCCGTTTCACCGTTTTCCGAAGCCTATACATGGGCCACTCGCGTCCGGACGTGTCCTTTCGATGGCGGCGCCAGCATCGGATCGTCCCTGCCCCGTCCATAAGGCTCTCCAAGGCGCCCGGCACAGAGCGTTTTCACGTTTCATCATCACTAAAGGAAGCTCATGAGCCGTCTTATCGTCGTTTCCAATCGTGTCCCCATGCCAGCCAAGGATGGCAGTGCCGCGGCCGGCGGCCTCGCGGTTGCGCTGCAGGCAGCCCTGCAGGCGCGCGGCGGCATCTGGATGGGATGGTCGGGAGAGTCGAGCGGAGAAAGGGAGCCTGGCCCGCTCTCGCTGCTGCAGAAGGGCAACATCACCTATGCGCTGACCGATCTCACCGACACCGATGTCGAGGAATATTATCGCGGCTTTGCAAACCGCGTTCTCTGGCCGATCTGTCACTACCGCCTCGACCTCGCCGAATATGGCCGGAAGGAAATGGCCGGCTATTTCCGCGTCAACCGTTTCTTCGCGCACCGGCTGGCGCCGATGATCGAGAAGGACGACATCATCTGGGTTCATGATTACCACCTGATTCCGCTGGCCGCCGAACTGCGGCAAATGGGGCTGAAGAACAGGATCGGCTTCTTCCTGCACATTCCCTGGCCGCCGGCCGATATTCTCGTCACCATGCCCGTTCATGAAGAGATCATGCGCGGCCTCTCCCATTACGATCTCGTCGGCTTCCAGACCGATTACGACCTCCAGAACTTCGCCGGTTACTTGAGACGGGAGGGCATCGGCGACGACCTCGGAAACGGGCTGTTCGATTCCCACGGGCGGATTTTCAAGGCCGGCGCCTATCCGATCGGGATCGAGACTGCTGGATTCGCCGAATTCGCCGAGAAAGCCGCAAACAATGTCATGGTGCAAAAGACCCGGCGCAGCATCGAAGGCCGGGATATGATCATCGGCGTCGACCGCCTCGATTATTCGAAGGGCATCATTCAGCGGCTGGAAGCGTTCGAACGCTTCCTGACCACCAATCCCGCCTACCAGAACAAGGTCACCTATCTGCAGGTCACGCCGAAATCGCGATCGGAGGTCCCCGAATACGAGCATATGCAGAAGATGGTCGCCGAACAGGCCGGCCGCGTGAACGGCGGCATCGGAACGGTCGACTGGGTACCGATCCGCTATGTCAACCGATCGATCAGCCGCAACGTGCTCGCCGGCCTCTACCGCCTGGCGAGGATCGGGCTGGTGACGCCGTTGCGCGACGGCATGAACCTCGTCGCCAAGGAATATGTCGCCGCCCAGGATCCGGATCGCCCGGGCGTTCTGGTGCTGTCGCGCTTCGCCGGTGCGGCACGGGAGTTGAGGGGCGCGCTGCTGGTTAATCCCTATGATGTCGAGGGCACCGCCAATGCGCTTGCCCGCGGCCTTGCCATGTCGCTCGAGGAGCGCCGCGACCGCTGGAGCATGATGATGGAACACCTGCTCTCGCACGATGTCTCACTGTGGTGCGAAACCTTCCTGCGGGATCTGGTGACCGCTCCAGAGCTTCAACCGGGGGGGTGACTCCCGGATCGTTTCTTGATCGATCGGTGCCGACCGGTCCTTCGGATCCCCGACGGGAGAAGAGGGGATCGAAACGTTGCCGCATATCTCTTCTCCCCACGGGGAGAAGAGGAAATCGGAACGTCGCGGCACATTTCCTTCGCCCCGGAAGCGGGAGGAAGGTGCCGGCGGATGAGGGGCCGATGCTCGCTTAAGCCTTAAAGCCCGATCTCATGCGCCCATGGCGGATTGGCGCCGGCGCGGGAGACGGTGACGGCGGCCGCCTTGGCGCCGAGCGTCAGGGCGTTGCGCACCGCCTGTTCGTCGAGCGAGGCGACCTGTTCTTTGCTCAGCAGATTGTCCATCTTCAGCGAGGCCAGCACGCCGGCGTCGAAGGTATCGCCGGCGCCGACCGTGTCGACGACGGCAACGCGTTCACTCGGCACCGTCACCTTGCGATCCCTGGTATAGCCGGACGCGCCTTCGGCGCCCTTGGTGATGACGACGAGCTTGGCGCCGTGGGCGAGCCAATGGGCGGCGAGCGCGTCGTGGTCACCTTGGAGCCCGAACCAGTCGAGATCCTCGTCGGAAAATTTGACGATGTCGGCCTTTGCCGCCATGCGCCGGATGCGGGCCAGATGCGCCGGCTTGTCCTTGATGAAGCCCGGGCGAATGTTGGGGTCGAGCGAAATCACGCGGCGGGCGGCTTCGCGGTCGAGCAAGGCTTCGTACGTTTCGCCGCAGGGGCTCGGGATCAGGCTGATCGCGCCGAAATGCAGTGCTTCGCAATCATCGTCAAGCGTCGGCAGGTCCGCCTCGGTGATCATCCGGCCGGCCGTGCCTTCGTCATAGAAGGCATAGGTCGCCTGGCCGTTGACGAGCTTGACGAAGGCGATCGTCGAGGGCCGCGGAGTGATGGCGCATGGGCTGTAATCGACGTTGCTCGCCTTCAGCGTCGCCAGCAGGATTTCGCCCATCATGTCGTCGGCAATGCCGGTGAAGAAGGCGGTGGGAATGCCGAGGCGGCCGAGCGCGATGGCGGTGTTGAAGATCGCGCCGCCGGCATAGGGCGCAAAGCCCTTTTCGCCAAGCGTCGTGTCCCTCGGCAGCATGTCAATCAGGGCTTCGCCGCAGCACAAAATCATCGGATTCCTCCCAACAGCATTTCTATCTTCATCAAGCGCTTAAGTGAGCTTTTGTCAACCGATTAGAGCGAAAGCTCACTGACTCCACCATTCCTCGCCGACCATGCCAGCGGCGCGTCGAGGAAGGCCTCGACCTCTGCAAGCGTCTTGTCGTCGAAAAGCTTCTCTGCCCTGGCAACCGCAAGGACGCTGCGCCAGGTGGCGATGTGATGCAGCCTGACTTTGCCGTCGGCAAAACGCTGGTCGCCGAAAATGCCGTAGAAGAACAGCGCGATGCCGTGATCGACAATGCCGCCGGCGGCGCGAATGGCGTCGATGAACTTGAACATGCTGCCGCCAGCCGTCGTCAGGTCCTCGATGACGAGCACGCGCGAACCGTCCGGCATATTGCCTTCGATCTGGGCATTGCGGCCATGGCCCTTCGGCTGCTTGCGGACATAGATCATCGGCAGGCCGAGGCGATCGGCGAGCAGGGCGGCGAAGGGAATGCCGGCGGTCTCGCCGCCGGCGATGCAATCGAACTGCTCAAAACCGGCATCGCGCAAGAGCGTGCTGGCGGCAAAATCCATCACCGTCGAACGGATGCGCGGGTAGGACAAGAGCTTGCGGCAATCGATATAGACCGGGCTCGCCATCCCGGAAGAGAGCTTGTAAGGCTGGGCCGCATTGAAATGCACCGCCTTGATCTCCCAGAGCATCTTGGCCACCAGTTCGGCCATCAGGGCGCGGTCGGGAAATGTGGTCTGGATCATCGGGCTCTCCATCGGTTTTGCGTCTCCGGCAATAGCAGCAAGCGCCCACCGTTTCCAGACGCAGGCGAGCTATTACAGCAAGAGACGGCCGATATCGGGCCCTTGCATCGTCTTGAACAGGGCGATCGTTCGGGCCCCCTCCTCGGCATCCAGCGAAACGGCATAACGCACGGCGGCGGCAAGCAGCTGCATCGTCAGCCGGGCGATCGCCTGAAGTTCGCTGCGGTTCCGATCCGGCCAGAGGCGCACGAGCAGGGCGAGAAACGCCTGAGCATGGAATTCCATATCTTCGGCGTCGACCTGCTGCAGCAGCTTGTCGGTATGGGTCGCGTGCCAGATGTCGCGCATCACGGGCTCGCGGCGGAAGAAGGCGTAATATTCGTCGACGATCCTGGCGAGCGCGCCTGGCAGGGCCGCGGCGTCGACGACCTTCGCCAGTTCCGCCTCGACACAGCGCCGGCCCTCCTCGTTGAAGCGTTCGGCCAATGTCCGGATGATGGCGCTCTTGTCGGGGAAATACTGGTAGAGGGCGCCGAAGGAAAGGCCCGCCTTTTCGACGATCTCGCTCATCTTCAGGCCGTCGCTGCCATGACTTTCGATCAGTTCGGCGGCGACGGCGAGGATTTTTTCGAAACGCTCGCGGCCGCGCTGCTGGCGCGGGATGCGTCGCGGCTGGCCGCTATGCTCCTGGTGACGTCTGCGCGTTGCCGCCGGCTGCCCCGACATGTTCTCTCCTTTGCCTGTTGACAAAGAAAATAAGAGAGTTTATCCGATTTTACAAACAAGAGAGTTTCTCTTGTTTCATCAGGAAGGAGTTTCGACATGCAGATGGTCCTCATTCTTTCCCTCGTCGCCGCGGCGATCGGCAGCGGCTTGGTCGCCGGCATCTTCTTCGCCTTCTCCACCTTCATCATGACCGCCTTCTCGCGCATTCCGGCGGAACAGGGCATTGCCGCGATGAATTCGATCAACGTGACGATCGTCCGCTCGCCCTTCATGGCGCTGTTCGTACCGACGGCGATCCTCTGCCTGGTCATTGCTGTGCTGGCGCTGATCAACTGGCGCGGCGGGGCGTCCGCGCTGATGCTGGGGGGTGCAGCCCTCTATGTCTTTGCCTCCTTCCTCTCGACGATCATCTTCAACGTGCCGATGAACGACGCACTGGAAAAGGTCAGCGGCGGCGGCGCGGAAGCGGCGGCGCTTTGGACGACCTATCTCCGGGACTGGACGTGGTGGAACCATGTACGCACCATCGCCTCGCTGCTTGCCTCGGTCGCTTTTGTGCGGGCGCTGATGATGATTTAGCAGGGGCGCAGGCCTCATCCGAGAGCCTCGAGGATGAGGGACGTTGGAGGGTGCGGATATGGCATGACTTCGCGGCAACGGCATCGCGTGTGGTGACCGTCGCCACAGATACATTCTGCAACGGTCAGCCTTCAAACAGTTCGAGCATTCCGAAAGAGGAGTTGACCGACTGTCTCCTCGGTTATTTCTGCTCGCAAAAGACGATGCGATTACTGAAGGGATCGATGACGGTCATCTCCAGCCCCCAGGGCGCTTCCTCGACGCCGGGCTTCATATAGCGGTAATCCTTGCCGATGAGTTCGGCGTGATAGGCGCGCACATTGGCGACGCGGACGAAGGCCTTGGCGCCGGGGCTGGCGTCGCCGGAATGTTCGCTCAAGTGCAGCGCCATACCCTCACGCGACACCTGGCAATAGAGCGGGAAGTTTTCGCCGAAGCGATGTTCCCAGTCGAGCGTGAAGCCGAGGAAACCGCAATAGAATTCCATCGCCTTTTCGACCGAGAAGATACGGAAGATCGGCATCGGCGGCTCGATGCCGATGGCGGCGCGGCCTGAACCCGCCGCATCGATCTTGGCCGAGAGGATATTCCATTGCTCGAGCCCGAATTGCCGGGCGACGATTTCGAGCGTCTCGCTGTGGGTGAGAGAAATATTGCGGTTGGCAAGGGCTTGCCGCAATGTCTTTGCCATGAGCTTGGCATCGCGAAAATCGCGCATAGTGAATCCTTCCGTCGGCGGCAAACAGGACGATCAGTGCCCGCGTCTGCTGACCCGTTCGCCATCGATCGCCAAACGGCAAGGGATGTGAAGGATATCTCTGGATGCATTCACCATAACGCTGATGCGTCGCGGGCGGCTGGCCGCATCCGGCCAAGGGCGATCGTATGAGACGCGTCGTCCCGGATCAAGACGCCGTGCGCGATGCCTCGAGGGGCACCGCCTGCAGGTGGGCGGCAAGCTCGACGCGGTTGCGGCCGGCGCGCTTGGCGGCGTAAAGCGCCTTATCGGCGGCACTCAGCATGGTGTCGAAATCCAGTGGCTGCGAGCGGCCGGGCGCAACGCCGACGCTCACTGTGCATCTCAACACCTCACCGTCGATCGGAATCTCTCGCGCCTCGAAGGCCCTGCGGATCCGCTCAGCCGTCAGTTCGGCCCGGCCTGGCATGACCTCTTTCAGCACCAGCGCAAATTCTTCGCCCCCGAGCCTCGCGGCGGTATCGCCAGGGCGGCAATTGGCGGCGAGTTCCTCGGCGAAGACGGTGATCACGCGGTCGCCGCTCGCATGGCCATAGCGGTCGTTGACGGATTTGAAATGGTCGATATCGAAGACGATGATGGCGGTGGTCGATCCCATTGGGCGCGTGCCGTACTCGTCGAAGACGGCGCGGCGGTTGAGCAGGCCGGTCAGCGGATCGGTGATCGCCTCGAGGCGATGGCGGGCGGCGAGCCGCCATTGATGCAGCGCCAGCGACAGCGCGCCGATGCCGGTCATGCCGGCGATGCAGACGGCAAGGCTCAGATCCTCCGCCCAGTTGCTGGGCGCCTTGCCGAGCACCAGCTTGCCATCGGCAATCAGCACGGCGGCGCAGAGAACGAAGGAAATTGCCGTCAGCGTATAGAGCGCCGCGATGCCGAGCAGCGGCGCCGGGGCTTCGGCGCGGGCGAGCCAATATTGCCGGGCGGTGGCAAAGAGCAGCAGGGCGATGGCGAGATTGTCGGCGATGAAGGCAAGACCGTCATATCCGGCAACCATCGGCACGATCGAGAAGGTCATCGCCGCCAGGGCCCGGATGGCAGTGGCAACGATCGACAGGCGGCCGGTAAGGAACTGTTTGCCCGCGCCCCAGATGGTGGCGAAGCCGGCATGGAACAGCATGAAACTGCCAATGGCGAAGCCTGTATCAGGCCTGCTCACATAGGCGCTGTAGACGAAAATGCCGCTGACGACGAGGACCAGACCGATGGTGGCGGTGAGCAGCACGGTTTCGGCCCGGCGCACCAGCCAGCTTCCCATCAATGTGACGGCAAGGCAGGCCGCGGAGACGCCGAGCGCCAGCAAAAGGGAGTTGTAGTCAAGCATCATGCTTCTTCAGTCTCCGCAGCGGTGGCGCGCCAGATAATTGGCAACGTGGGGTTCCGCGGAGAGAAATGTCTTATGCACCCGTTAACAAATGATGCATTGCACAATGAAAATGTTAGGCGTCTAACGTCTGCGCGCCACTTAACATGAATATTCTATTTAAAATAGAAAAAGGCGGAAGCACCTCCTACGTCACTACCTGCCAATGCAGGGGAAACATCGGATCGAAGACCGTTACCGGGCCGGCGCCGGTTTCTATCTTGGCGGGAAAGACGACCGGCTCGGCCTGCTTCGACAGCGTGATCCGTTCCTCGTTCGGCTGAAGCCCGTACCAGGCCGGCCCGTTCAGCGAGGCGAAGGCTTCGAGCCTGTCGAGCGCACCCTCCTCCTCGAAGACATGGGCAAGGCAGCTCATCGTATTGATCGAGGTGTAGATGCCGGCGCAGCCGCAGGCGCATTCCTTCAGCGGATCGACATGCGGGGCGGAATCGGTGCCGAGGAAGAAGCGTTTGTCGCCGCTGACGGCGGCGGCGCGCAGCGCCAGCCGGTGGTTCTCGCGCTTGGCGACCGGCAGACAGTAATAATGCGGGCGGATGCCGCCGACGAGGATCGTGTTGCGGTTGATGATCAGATGGTGGGTGGTGATCGAGCCGGCGAGGTTTGATTTGGCCGCCTTGATGTAATCGATGCCGTCTGCGGTCGTCACATGCTCCATCGTCACCCTCAATTCGGGCAGGCGCCGGCGCAGCGGATCGAGCACGGTGTCGATGAAGACGGCCTCACGGTCGAAAATATCGACATCGGGCGTCGTCACCTCGCCATGGACGCAGAGCGGCAGACCGATCGCAGCCATGCGCTCCAGCACCGGCATCGCCTTCTCCATGTCACGCACGCCGCCATGCGAATTGGTGGTGGCGCCGGCGGGATAAAGCTTGACGGCGGTGATGAGGCCGCTCTTCGCACCCTCCGCCACATCGTCGGGGCTGGTGTGTTCGGTCAGATAAAGCGTCATCAGCGGCTGAAAGCGGTGGCCGTCCGGCAACGCCTTGAGGATGCGCTCGCGATAGGCCTTCGCATCCGCGGTGGTGACGACCGGCGGCACCAGATTGGGCATGATGATGGCGCGGGCGAAGGTGCGGCTCGTATCGGCGATCACGCCTTCCAGCATGGCGCCGTCGCGCAGATGCAGGTGCCAGTCGTCGGGACGTCGGATGGTGATCGATTGCATGGCAGGCCTCCGAAGCGATGCGTCTGCGGCCTGATAGCACTAAAGCGCGTCGCATTGAAATTGATTCATGCGAGGCGCTCCAACGCAATTTCCTGCATGTCGCCATCCCACCGCTGCACAAGTTCGGCCGGCATGGTCGTCAAGCCGATCGCCGCGACATTATGCCAGCGCGATCTCCAGCGTCACATCGGCCGGGCGGCGATTTTCGAGGATCAGCCGGCCGTTCGGCAGGTCGTTGCCGTAAACCTTGGCGCTAGCGGCCTCCTCATCGAGGTTGTAACCGCGCCAGCGTGCCCAGAGCCGCTCCTCGAGCACCGCGATCGGCGGCGCCAGCATGATCGAAAAATCGAAGATGCCGTCGAGCTCGGCCCATTTGCCCTGCGTGAAGAGCAGATAATTGCCCTCGACGATGATGAAACGGTCCTTGGGATCGATCGGCCGGGCCGAGGCGATGGCGAGTTCCCGGGAACGGTCGAAGACCGGCGCCAGAACCTCCTGGTCGGCCCGGCGGACGGCGCGGATGATATCGAGGAAGCCTCTGACATCGAAGGTCTCGGGAATGCCCTTGCGCGCCAAGAGGCCGCGCTCGATCAGGATGGCATTGCCCATGTGGAAGCCGTCCATCGGCAGGACTGCGGCGCTTTCGCCCTTGGCTTTCAGCGCCGCCGCCAGATTGTCGGCCATGGTCGATTTACCCGCCCCCGGCGGCCCGGCGACGGCGATCAGGAAACGCTTGGCATCGCCGGCGCGGGAAAGCACCTCGCCGGCGATGTCGTCGATGCGTACGCTCATGCCGCAACGGGCTCCGTCGGCACCGCCTTGGCGCCGGTCATGAAGGCGACGGCGTCGGACATGGTGTACTCCTTCGGATTGATCACCGTCAGGCGCCGGCCGAGACGGTGGATATGGATCCGGTCGGCGACCTCGAAGACATGCGGCATATTGTGCGAGATCAGCACGATCGGCAGGCCGCGGGCGCGCACGTCGAGGATCAGCTCCAGCACGCGCCGGCTTTCCTTGACGCCGAGCGCGGCCGTCGGTTCGTCCATGATGATGACCTTCGAGCCGAAGGCTGCGGCGCGGGCGACGGCGACACCCTGGCGCTGACCGCCGGACAGCGTCTCCACCGCCTGGTTGATGTTCTGGATGGTCATCAGGCCGAGTTCGGAGAGCTTGTTGCGCGCCAGCTTTTCCATGGCCGGCCGGTCGAGCATGCGGAACAGCGAGCCGAGCGGACCCTTTTTGCGGATCTCGCGGCCGAGGAACATGTTGTCGGCGATCGACAGCGCTGGCGACAGAGCAAGGTTCTGGTAGACGGTTTCGATGCCGGCTTCGCGCGCCTCCATCGGCGAGCGGAACTGCACCTGCCGGCCTTCGAGCGTAATCACGCCCTCGTCGGGGGTGACCGCACCTGAAATGGCCTTGATGAGCGACGACTTGCCGGCGCCGTTATCGCCGATGACGGCAAGGATTTCACCCGGGTAGAGGTCGAAATCGGCATTGTCGAGCGCGGTCACGCGTCCATAACGCTTGACGAGGCCGCGGGCGGTGAGAATGGGTTCGACAGCCATGGTCATACCGAAACCTTTCTGATCCACTGATCGATGGCGACGGCGGCGATGATCAGCACGCCGGTCAAAAGGACTTTCCATTGCGGATCGGCGCCGAGCATGTTGAGGCCCATCGACACGACGCCGACGATCATGGCCCCGAACAGCGTGCCGAGAATGGAACCGCGGCCGCCGAAGAGCGAGATGCCGCCGATCACGGTGGCGGTGATCGCCTGGAGGTTATAATCGGTCACCGCCGAGGACGGCGAAATCGAGCCGTTGCGGCCAATCGAGACCCAGGCAGCGAAGGCGGCGATGACGCCCGACAGTGTATAGACGGTGAGCAGCACCCTCTTCGTCTGGATACCGGAGAGCTTGGCGGCTTCCGGATCGTCGCCGACCGCATAGACATGCCGGCCCCAGGCGGTGTGGTTGAGCACATACCAGAGCAGCAGCACGAGCAGCACCATGGCAATAACGCCGAGGGTGAGCACGGCGCTGCCTACCTTGAAGCTCGCGGCGAAAAGATGCAGCAGCGGCGCCTGTTCGTCGACATCGGTGTCGCGGATCGTCTCATTGGCGGAATAGATAAAATTCGTCGCCATGACGATATTCCAGGTGCCGAGCGTGACGATGAAGGGCGGCAGCTTCATGAAGGCGACGAGGAAGCCGTTCAGCAGGCCGCACAGGCCGCCGACCAGCAGGCCTCCAATCACCGCGATCGGCGTCGGTATGCCGTAGGTGATGGCGACATTGCCCATGATGACGGCCGAGATCACCATGATGACGCCGATCGAAAGGTCGATGCCGGCCGTCAGGATGACCAGCGTCTGGGCGGCGCCAAGAATGCCGACGATGGCGATCTGCTGCAGGATCAGCGTCAGCGTATAGGACGAGAAGAAACGTCCGCCGAGCGCTACCCCGAAGATGATGATCGCCAGCACCAATACGATCAGCGGCACGGCGGCCGGTGTCGAGTGCAGAAAATGCTGGGCGCGCTTGATCAGCGGGACGCCCTGGTGCTCGAAGGAGGCGACGTTCTTGTCGCTGCCGTCGAGGACGCGTTCGAATTCCTGTGCTCCGGTCATGGTTCCTCCTCCGCATCCGCGCGCCGAACCCGCGCGGAGGCCGTCACCCCTGTTCATCCGTTCGTTGCTTAGCCGGTGGGCGACGGCACATCGTCCGTCCAAAACGGCCGGGGATCAAGCCCCGGCCGTCTGCTCTTTCAATAGATCGGGCTCAGCCCCAGCACTTGTCGGTGCCTTCCTTGGTGTCGATCGACTTGAGGCCGGAAACCGGCTTGTCGGTCACGAGCGAGACGCCGGTGTCGAAGAAGGACTTGCCTTCGGTCGGCTTCGGCTTTTCACCCGAGTCGGCGAACTTCTTGATCGCCTCGATGCCGAGCGATGCCATCAGCAGCGGATATTGCTGCGAGGTGGCGCCGATGACGCCTTCCTTGACCGACTTGACGCCCGGGCAGCCGCCGTCGACCGAGACGATCAGCACGTTCTTTTCCATGCCGACGGCCTTCAGCGCCTGGTAGGCGCCGACAGCGGCCGGCTCGTTGATCGTGTGGATGACGTTGATGCTCGGATCCTTCTGCAGAAGGTTTTCCATGGCCTTGCGGCCGCCTTCCTCGTTGCCGTTCGTCACGTCATGGCCGACGATGCGCTTGTCGTCTTCGTCGCCGATCTTGTCCGGGTTCTTCGGATCGATGCCGAAGCCCATCATGAAGCCCTGGTCACGCAGGACGTCGACCGTCGGCTGCGACGGCGTCAGGTCGAGGAAGCCGACCTTGGCGTCCTTGGCTTTGTCGCCGAGCGTTTCCTTGGCCCACTGGCCGATCAGCTTGCCGGCGAGCAGGTTGTCGGTGGCGAAGGTGGCGTCGGCGGCATCGGCCGGCTCGAGCGGCGTGTCGAGCGCGATCACCAGCAGGCCGGCGTCGCGGGCCTTCTTGACCGCAGGCACGATGCCCTTGGTGTCGGAGGCCGTCAGCAGAATACCCTTGGCGCCGTCGGCGATGCAGCTTTCGATCGCTGCGACCTGGCTTTCGCTGTCACCGTCGATCTTGCCGGCGTAGGACTTCAGCGAAACGCCGAGTTCCTTGGCCTTGGCCGTCGCACCTTCCTTCATCTTGACGAAAAAGGGATTGGTGTCGGTCTTGGTGATGAGGCAGGCGGAAACGTCAGCCGCCATCGCCGGAGCAGAAAAAGCGACACCGAGCGCGAGCGCGCCAAAAGCGAGAACTGATTTCTTCATGAACTCCTCCCAGAGTTTGCCGGCGCCGCCTCTGCGGGCCGGAATTTTCAAAATATGACACTTCGCTCAGTCGCTGTCGCTCCAAAGCCGCCCGTGCCCTTGACGATGGCAATTAAGAGCGAAAGAAATCCGCTTGTCAATAAATAAATCCAATTGAATTATTAATTCGATGTGGCATGCTCGACCGAATTAGGGTGCACAGCGAGCGCAGCGCGTTTCAGACGCGAAGGACGCTGTACCGCCTTGAGTTGCTGCATGTTTTTAAATCGCCTTCGATGAGGAGAAGGAGGCGAACGCTCGGGAGGAGCGGCCATGTCGTCTTTGGATGGACCGGAACACACACCGGTCCCGCCGCCAATTTTAAATCCGGCCGGTGGTGCTAACCAGGTCAGGGTGCGCGCCTATAACGAACGGCTCGTGCTGTCGCTGGTGCGCCTTTACGGCGCGCTGTCGAAGGCCGATATCGCGCGCCGCAGCGGGCTTTCGGCCCAGACCGTCTCGGTCATCATGCGGGTCCTGGAAAAGGAAGGGCTGCTGTCGCGCGGGGCGCCGGTGCGCGGCCGGGTCGGCCAGCCGTCGATCCCGATGCATCTCAATCCCGACGCCGTCTATTCCTTCGGCCTGAAGATCGGTCGGCGCAGCGCCGATCTGGTGCTGATGGATTTCGTCGGCCGCATCCGGATGCAGCTGCACCGGACCTATGCCTATCCGCTGCCGCATGAAATCCTCGCCTTCGTCACCTCGGGCATCCGCGAGATCGAAGACCAGCTCGACGAAAAGCAGCGCGGCCGCATTGCCGGCCTCGGCATCGCCGCGCCTTTCGAACTCTGGAACTGGGCCGATGAGGTCGGAGCGCCGCCGGGCGCCATGGAGGTCTGGCGGGATGTCGACCTGCAGGCCGATATCGCCGCGCGCGTCTCCCATCCCGTCTTCCTGCAGAATGATGCGACCAGCGCCTGTGGCGCCGAACTCGTCTTCGGCGTCGGCCCGTCCTATCCCGACTTCGTCTATTTCTTCATCGGCTCCTTCATCGGCGGCGGCATCGTCCTGAATTCGGCGATCTTTTCCGGCCGTACCGGCACGGCGGGCGCAATCGGGCCGCTGCCGGTGCGCGACAGGAACGGCGAAACCAAGCAATTGCTCGAAATCGCCTCGATCTTCGTGCTGGAAAACATGCTGCGTGAGCGCGGCATCGATCCCGAGCCGCTCTGGTATTCGGCCGACGACTGGGTGGATTTCGGCGAGCCGATGGAGGCATGGATCCAGGACACCGCCAAGGCGCTCGCGCAGGCGATCGTCGCCGCCGCCTCGATCGTCGATTTCAGCGCCGCCGTCATCGACGGCGGCTTTCCCCATTGGGTGCGCAGCCGCATCGTGCAGGCGACGATCGACGAAGCCGCCAAGCTCGACCTGCAGGGCGTCGTCATGCCCGAAATCATCGAGGGCGCGGTCGGCGCGCAGGCACGCGCCATCGGCGGCGCCAGCCTGCCGATCTTTGCGCGCTATCTCACCGACCAGAACGTACTCTTCAAGGAGGTAGACCATGCTGAAGGGACTTGATCCGCTCTTGAGCCCGGAATTGCTTTTCACACTTCGGGCCATGGGCCACGGCGACGAAATCGCCATCGTCGACGGCAATTATCCCGGCGTCGAAGATGCCCGCCGGCTGATCCGGCTCGACGGCCACCACCTCATCCCGGTGCTCAACGCCGTGCTCAGCGTGCTGCCGATCGACGATTTCGTGCCGGAAGCGATCTTCCGCTCGACTGTCAAGGCCGAGCGCGACAAGCTCGATCCGGTGCATGAGGAGATGATCGACTGCTGCGCCCGCCACGAGCCGCATCGCCAGGTGGTGCCGCTGGTCGGCCAGGATTTCTACGGTCGGGTGCGGGCCGCCCATGCGCTGATCCAGACCAGCGAGCCCAGGCTCTATGCCAACATCATCCTGCGCAAGGGGGTGATCTATCCGAAGGAGGCAGGCGCCCAGCCGGGCGAGGTCGATCCGTTCGTCTACTAAAGCGTCGGGGCGCTTCCGTCACCCGTCGATTTCGACTTCCGCTTCGCAGTTCACCGGCGCATTCAAGGGGATGGCCATGCCGATGGACGAGCGGGCATGGGCGCCGACATCAGGCCCGTACAGCGCCAGGATCAGATCCGAATAGCCGTTGGTGACCAGCGGCGTTTCGTTGAAGTCAGAAGCAACGTTCACCATGGCGAAGACGCGAAGCCATGCCGTGACCCGATCGAGGTCTCCGAGGGCCCGCTTGAGGCTGGCGAGATGGGCGAGCGCAACGAGCTGCGCCGACGCGTAGCCCTCCTCCGGCGAAACCTCGGCGCCCACCTTGCCAAGGGGATTTGCCAGTGTTCCATCGCGGTTGCACGCGACATGACCGGAAATGTAAGCGCGCGTGCCGCGCAGGCGAACCCAGGCGAAGGGCAAACGCAGCCCCTCGCGAACCTTCAAAGGCTCGGGCAATTCCAGACCCATTTCGGCCAGACGTTGTTCGATGATGGCCATAATGCACCTCCCGGTGTGGTTGGAGCATGCCGCGCAAAAGCCTGCGGCGGTTTTGCGCCCCGGAGCCGTTGCAGGGTTCCGGGCGACATGCATCAGGGGACGATCGTGTCGAGCTCCGGCATGAGAACGACGCTCTCATTGGCTGCGGGGTCGTTGCGAGCGCCGAGAAATTCGGCGTCTTCGCTGCTGCGGTTGACGGCGACATGCGGAACGCCGGCCGGAATGAACAGGTAATCGCCGGGGCGAACCGTTTCACACCGTTCCAGCGCTGCTCCCGACCAGATCTCGATCTCCCGACCGGCGGTCATCAAAAGCGCCGTCTCGTGTCCCTCATGGCGGTGGGCGCCGGTTCGCCGCCCCGCGGGCAGCGAAATCGTCCCGAGCCACAGCATGGTTGAGCCGGTGCTTTCAGCCGAGACGCCGGAACAATAGACCGATCCCTGCCTGGCGACATGGCTGCCGTCGGCGCGCACGACGCTCGCAAGGAATGGTTCGGATTTCTTCGATTGCGTTGCCTGGTTCGTCATCGCTCTCACCACTTCGACCGCTGCGATGGCGCCACTCTGCGCGCTCAGCCGGCGCAAGTCCTGAAGCAGAGCCGAAAAATTCCGAAAAGCTGCGAAATCGGCGTATCATTGCGGCCATGAACACGCAGCCCCTTGCATTCGGTCACCTCAGGTTCATTGCCGAGAACGGATGTCTGCTCCGCGACAACAGGCCTGTCGCCATCGGCGCCCGCGGCGCCTCGCTGCTCGCCGCACTGCTTTCGGCACAGGGCGGTGTGGTCTCGAAGTCCGCCCTGATGGACGCCGTTTGGCCGGGATTGGCCGTCGAGGAAAGCAATCTTTCCGTTCAGATTGCCGCCCTTCGCAAGCTGCTCGGACCCGCATCGGACGGCGGCGAATGGATCGTCACGGTCCCTCGGGTCGGCTACAGATTTTCCGGTGAGGTGGAGAGCCGCACTGACGGCGCCGATAGCGGCCGGCATGCCGAGGCCGGTCCGATCCCGGGAATTGCCGTCCTGCCGTTCGAAAATCTGGGCGGCGATGCTGAAAGACAATATCTCGCCGACGGTGTCGCCGACGACCTGATCATGGCGCTTGCCCGGTTCAGATGGTTCCGCGTCGCTTCACGGGGGGCGAGTTTCAGCAGGAGGAATGGCTCGAAGGATCCGCAGTCTGTCGCGCGCGACCTCGGCGTCGATTTCCTGGTGGATGGGGCGATCCGCCAGAGCGGCAATCGAATCCGCATATCGGTGCACCTCGCCGAGACCGCGAAAGGCGCCACGATCTGGTCCGAACATTACGATCTTCAGCTGGCCGAGCTCTTCGCCGTGCAGGACGCCATCGCCGAGCGGATTGCAGCGGCGGTCGAACCCGAGCTGCTGCTGCGCCACGGGCTTCCGGTTGCTCCCCATACCGGCAACATCACGGCCTGGGATCTCGTGCGGCAAGGCACGTTCAATTTTCACAAGGTCACGCAGCCCACCCACCTTCTCGCACGCCGATCCTTCCGCGACGCGGCTGGGCTCGACCCCATGCTTCCGGAAGCGCAGATCTGGCGGGCGCGGGTGAATGCCGGCCTGATCGCCTACGGCTGGACTGATAACCCTGCGGAAGACGGCAAGGAAGGATTGGATGCGGCGCTGCGGGCCATCTATCTCGACGCGCGAAATCCGTACTCACACTATGCGCTGGCGATCGTGTCGGTTTACACGGGCAGACCCGAGCAGGCGATCCTGGCGGCGGAACGGGCGATCGAGCTCGGTTCGAGCTTCGCCCTGGGGCATCTCGTCCTCGGCATGGCTCGCCTGTTTTGCGGCGATGCGGCCGGCGCGCTGAAGCCCTTGGCGCACGGCCTCGAACTCAACCCGCACGATCCGCAGAACGGCGTCTGGTTCAGCCTGCTGATGCTCGCACGGTTCTTTTCCGGCGACGTCGACGGCGCGCTCGAGACCGGGCGTACGGCGCTGAAGGCGCGGCCTGACTGGCCGGCGCTGCTGCGCATTCAGGCGTGCTGCCACCGGGCCTTGGGAGATCGCCAGCAGGCGCACCGCTTTGCCGCCGCGGCAAGCGATCTTCCCGAACCAGCCGGCGATGCGCTCGGTCCGTTCAGAGCTGGCAACACGGAATGGGCGGTCCGCCTGAACGGGCTGCTGCGCGAGGCGGAGCTTTGAACCGGTTGACCGCTTGGAGCAAAATGAAGGAGATGGTTCGTCGCGAATCGGGCTCGAAACGCAACCCCGCACCTCTGAAAGGAGAGAGCAATGGACGGCGATGTCAAAATTCTTCAACACATCTACGAGCGCTTCAACTCACGGGACATAGACGCCGTGCTGGCAGCGCTGGCCGAAGATGTCGTCTGGGCCAACGGCATGGATGGCGGCCACGTCCATGGGCGCGAGGCGGTGCGGGAATATTGGACGCGTCAGTGGTCGATGATTGATCCCCACGTCGAGCCCTTCGGTTTTCACCGGACAGCGGACGGCGCAATCATCGCCGACGTCCGGCAGTCGGTCCGTGACCTGCAAGGCCAACCGCTTCAAGGACAGAAGACGGTCGGGCACATGTTCCGGTTCCGGGACGGCAAGGTGACCCGCTTCGACATTCGGGATGCCGCCTGAATTCGGCGAGCCGGATCACCCCCCCTCTCCCCGACGGGCCTTTGATGGCCAAGATGTAGCACGTCGGTTTCGGCGTCGAGCGCAATGAGCCGCGTCCAATTTGCGACGAAGATATCCGTTGCGCGCAGCGAACCGTCCACGTCTCGGACCCGGAAACGCGCGGTTAACCTTCGAAGACCACACTGATATTCCGGACTTTTCGATGCCGCGCAGCTAACCGATATCGAATTGCCGACGCTTTCACTCCGCCCAAATGAGTTGTGGCGGCCTTCTATCCCGTCGATGCCGTCCTACGGCGACGGGGTTGCCGATGGAAAACTGTCGCGGACGATGCGGTCTGCTGGCTGGCCATGATGGCTCTTCACACACCAGGAGCCTGTTCATATGCCTCGCATCCGACCCACCAGACCGCAGATGGAGATATTGGCCTGGCTCCTGATCTTCCTGCTTCTCTTCTGCCTGTCCTGGCGCTTCCAATGGCATGAGGGGCTGGATGAGTTCATCGAGAAGCATGATGACTTTCCGCTGGACCACGCGCTGCTTGCCCTCAACATGTCCGGCTTTCTCGGGCTGATCTACTCGGCGCTGAGGATCCGGGATCTCTCGATAGAGGTTAACCGCAGGCTGCAGGCCGAAAAGAACGTGGACTGGATTGCCTGTCACGACACGCTGACCGAATTGCCTAACCGCAGATTTCTGGAGTCCGTCTGCGCGCAATCGATGATCGATCAACGGGCGCCCGAAAGCTATGCCGTGTTCAGCATCGATCTCGACGGCTTCAAGAAGATCAACGACCTCCTCGGGCACGATCACGGCGATGCGGTGCTGAAGGCCGTCGCTCAGCGGCTTTCTTCCCTCTTTCCGCGTGAGCGCGTTTTCCGCCTCGGTGGCGACGAGTTCGTCGTTCTGGCGCGGCGCACCGGAAATGCCGATCTCGTCGCTTTGGGGAACCGCATCGTGAACGCGATCAGCAAGCCCTTCACATTCAATGGCGTCGCCGTCGATCTCGGCGCCAGTGTCGGACTCGCGCTCCATCCTGAAAACGGCGACGATCTAAGCCAGGTCATTCGCCATTCGGACTGTGCGATGTATGTGGCGAAAAAGCAGGGGCGCAATCTGGTGAAGCCCTTCGTCCCTTCGATGCAGGAGGAGTTGGCGAAGCGGATCCGGGTGGAAGCGAATCTGCGAGCCGCCATCAAGAACGCTGAGATCGTTCCTTATTACCAACCTCTCGTCGACCTGAAGACGAAGGAAATTATCGGCTTCGAAGCGCTGGCGCGCTGGAAGACGGCATCCGGCGAATTCATCCCGCCGAACGAGTTCATTCCCGTGGCGGAAGAGGCCGGTCTGATCGTCGACCTGACGGACCAACTGCTGCGCCGCGCCTGTGGCGATGCGCTTTCCTGGCCAAATCATCTGGTTCTGTCGTTCAACCTGTCTCCGATCCAGCTGAGCGACCGGTTGCTGGGCCTCAGGATTCTGAAAATATTGGGCGATGTCGGCCTGCCCGCGCACAGGATCGAGCTGGAGGTGACGGAGAGCGCCATCATCCAGGATGCCGTCACCGCACGAATCGTCCTCGACGATCTGGTGAACGCCGGCGTCCGGATTGCTCTCGACGACTTCGGCACGGGCTATTCCAGCCTCTCGCAGCTCTCGAACTACCGGTTCGACAAGATCAAGATCGACCGGAGTTTCGTCGCTTCGTTCCAAACCAACGACAAGCAGGACAAGGTGATCAAGGCCATTATCGCTCTCGGCGCGGGCCTCGGCGTGACGATAACGGCCGAAGGCATCGAAGAGGAAAGCCAACTTCAACGGCTTCAGGATCTCGGCTGCGATATCGGCCAAGGTTACCTGCTTGGCAGGCCGGCGCCGGCCGAGAGCCTTGCCGCAGATCAGGTCAGCGCCAGGATAGCGCAACGTCGCTGATGCGCCGACGGGTCGAGGCTGGCTTGGAAGTCTTGTCGCACTGTTTCGAAAGACGAGCGGCCAGTATTAAACAAATGGTCAGGTGGGCTCGCGTGTCATGCTGCACATCTTCTGTTTTCGCCTGTCTTCAGCGCAAGACCGCTGCACGCATTTGCGCGACATGCTCTAGACTTCGGCAGTTTGCCGATTTACGCTGGTATTCGCGAGCCTGAAACTGCATCAGGTCTCGGCCCTTGCGCAACGCCGACCGCAGTGAGTCTCGGTTCCGGCCTGCTCCTCAGCCCACAATGTCAACGTATCTCACCGCGCAAGCGGAAGGAGTTTCCATGGCCGATGCCCAATGCGCCTGTGGCGCTCTCCAATTGAAGTTTAGCGAACCACCACGATTGACCGCGCTGTGTCACTGTTATGCCTGCCAGCGGCGAACCGGTGCACCATTCAGCGCCAATGCGTTCTACTCGATTGACTGTGTCGAAATATCTGGAACGTCTACGGAATTCATTCGGACCGCCGACAGCGGTCGTCAGGTCCGCATGCATTTCTGTCCAACGTGTGGGTCGACCGTCTATTGGAAGGTCGATGCCGCGCCACTTTGGATCGGGGTGGCGATCGGGTCACTTGCCGACCCGGCCTTTGCGCCGCCTGAACTATCGGTATTCGAGCAATCGAAACATGGATGGGTGCAGCTTGCGGAAACGGTCGAGCATTTCCAGGGCCGTCCAAGCGGCCGGACTTAAATCAAGCTGGGAGCCTCGGTCCAAGGTCATTGCGGTCCGGTTGCGCATAATGGCTGCCACTCACCCTAACCCTTACCTGGGTCGAGCCACTGGTCTCGACCCGTCCTGCGGACCCCCGTAAACGGGGCGAGGGGACATGCCCTGCGAGAGGTTGGTGGGGAACGGAGAGGTCGCGGCATGGTCCCTTCGCCCCGTTTACAGGGAGAAGGTGGCGGCAGCCGGATGAGGGGCCGGCTTGCCCAATCTCCTCGGTTCGACGCCGCTCAAATCTCCCCAGCTTGCGGCCCCCAGACATCCGTCAAAGCAAAGCCGCCGGGGTGCGGGTCGAAGGGATCGAGCGCGACCTGGGTGAGGCCGAAGGTGAAGCCGCGGCCGGTGATGGTGGGGATGACCGCCGGGCGGCCGGCGACTTCGGTCACTGACTGCAGGCCGACCTCGAATTCCGAGCCAATGATCGACTTCGAGGTGAAGACGTCACCGACCTTGGCCTTGCCGCGGGCATAAAGGGTGGCGAGATTGGCGGAATTGCCGGTGCCGCAGGGGGAGCGGTCGGCCCGGCCTGGCCACATGGTGGTGCAGGTGCGCACCGTGCCGTCCGGCTCGATATCGCGGAACATCACATAGGCGACGCCTGAAATCGCCGGGATTTCGGGATGGACGACCTTAATGTCGCGGTTGATCAGCTCTTTCAGGATCATGCCGGCCTGGACGAGGCCGGCCGCATTGGCCTTCTCGATCGTGAGATTGATCTGGCCGACATCGACGAGGGCATAGAAGATACCGCCATAGCAGAGATCGGCTTTGATCTTTCCCCAATGGGGCGTGTCGATCCCGATGTCGAGCTCATGGACGAAGGAGGGCACCATGGTGAGCTTCACCTTCTCGCAGCGCCCGTCGCGGCAGGTCGCCACCGCCTTGACGAGACCGGCCGCGGTCTCCAGCGTCACGATCGTCTCCGGCTCCTTCATTTCGACGATGCCGGATTCGAGCAAGGCCGTCGTCACGCAGATCGAGTTCGAGCCGGAGCTCGCATGTGCCTGGTCGGGCTGCAGGATGATGAAAGCAGCGTCGGCGTCGGGGTGCCTCGCCGGCAGCAGCAGGTTGACCGAGCCGATCGGAGCACCGCGCGGCTCCAGGCAGAGAAAGCGGCGAAGCTCGTCACCTTTCGGATCGGTGTTCAGCCAATGCAGCTGGGCGGCGATGGTATCGCCGGGGATCTTCGGAACGCCGCCGATCGCGACGCGACCGATCTCGCCCTCGGCATGAACGTCCAGCAGCTGGATCGTGCGCTTCCATCTCATCTCGAAACTCCAGTTCGGACGTGACGGCTGATGCCGCCGACGTGGTTCTAACTTTTGTTTTAACGCAATTCCGAACGGAAAACCGCTTCACACTTTTCCTGGAATTGCTCAGTATCGGTCTATCCGGAACGGGGTCATGTCGACCGACGGTTTTGCTCCGCTCACCATATCGCCGATCAACCGCGCTGTCGTCGCGGCATATGTCAGGCCGAGATGGCCATGGCCGGTGGCATAAAAAACCCCCGGCATCTTCGAGGACGGCGAAATGATCGGGATCGTATCGGGCAAGGCCGGGCGGTGACCCATCCATTCCGTCGTCTCCTCGGCCTTCAGCCCGGGAAGCGCGCGCTGGGCGTGGCGCACCAGCACCCGCGGACGGCGGAAATCGGGAGCGGCGTCAAGCCCGGCCAGCTCGACATTGCCGCCGACGCGGATGCCGCCGGCAGTCGGCGTCACCATGAAGGCGCGATGCGGCCAGATCAGCGAGTAACGCATGGAAATGCCGGGCTTCATGATCTGCGTGTGATAACCGCGCTCGGTCTCCAGCGGGATCGGTTCGCCGAGCTTGGCCGCCAGGAAACGGGTGTGGACGCCGGCGGCAAGCACAACGGAAGCCGCCTCGACACGGCTGCCATTGTCGAGGAGGACGACGACGCTGCCATCGCCCTTGCGCTCGATATTCCTCACGGTGCCGGAGACGAAGGTTGCGCCGGCCGCCAGGGCGGCGTCGGTCAGTTTGACCACCAGCTTGTAGGGATCGCGGACCGACTTATTGTCGGGGAGCAGCACCGCTTTGGCGATGACAGACGACAGGGCGGGCTCATAATATTGGATGGCGCCGTTGCTCAACACCTCGAATTCGAGGCCGTAGCGCTGCATCATGGCGAGGTGGCCGCGATCGGCGGTAAACTCAGCCTCCGTCTCGTAGATCGCCAGGCAACCTTCCTCGGTCAGCAGATCGGATGCGCCGATCGCCTTCAGCATTTCGCGGAAATCGGCGAGCGCCCGCAGCGACAGGCTCATGCCGGCATCCTCGATCTCCCTCAAGCGCGAAGGCCGGCCGGCGGCGAGGAAGCGCAGGAACCAGGGCAGCATCTTGGCGGCATAGGACGGCCGCAGCCAGACCGGGCCTTCGGGGTCGAGCAGCCAGCCGGGGATCTTCTTCCAGGTCGAAGGGCCGGAGCCGGCGGCGAAATCGAGCGCGATGCTCGCCATATTGCCGAAAGAGGTGCCGCGTCCGGGCTCACCCTTGTCGATCAGCGTGACCTGAAATCCGCGCCGCTGCAAATCGAAAGCGATCGAGGCCCCGATCACGCCCGCGCCGACGACAGCCACCTTCTTCTTCGTCTCATCCGTCATGCGATCAACCCACCCGCACGGCATACAGTATCGCCGTTCGCAAACCTGATATATCAGATCAGCGATGCTGCCTAGAGCGGTTCAGCTTTTCACGGAAACGCGGAACCGCTCTAACCTTTTGGATTTACGCAATTCCGAAACGCAAAACCGCCGTGCACTTTTGCTGGAATTGCTCCGCGGAATTCTTACTGGCTTTCGGGCAGGCCGGCGCCGACACTGTCACCGACCGAACCGACGGTGTTGTCCATCGATTGGCCGAGCCGCTTCAGCTGCGCATCGTAGTTGCGCCGGGTGCGCGGATCGAAGATTGCGATCGGCGTGCTGACGGCGACGCTGACCGCACTTCCGGCCGTCTGAGCCGCCCCCATCGCCACCGCGCCGACGGCCTCGCCGAGGCCGACATTGGAATCGGTGATCGTCTGGCCGGCAATCAGCCGGTCGCCGATCAGCTTCACCACTTCGGGGCTTTCGGCGAATTTGCCGTGGTTCAGCCGGTCGCCGCCCTTGAGCTTGGTGAGATCGAGCACGGTGATGCCGGCCGCTTCCAGCTTGCTGCGGTAAGGCTCGGCGGAAGGATCGATCTGGCCGAGCCGGTCGATATTGCCGGAGATGCGCCGCGACAGCGCCAGCGCCCGATCATCCCTGGAGACGAAGATGGTGAAATGCGGCCGGTCCTTGCCGAGGCTCATGAACTGCCGGCCGAAGACATCGACATCGAGATCCGGCGAGGCAAGGATGACATTGTTAATCTTCGAAGCGACGTGACCGTTGCGGATCGCCATCTGCCGGAGTGCTTCGACAGTCAGCCAGGTGCCCATCGAATGGGCCATGACGGTGACGTCGCTGACGGCGGGATTGGCGGCGGTGCGGGTCAGCAGCTCTTCCAGCGCATCGCGGGAATAGTTGGTGCTTTCCTTGTCGTAATTGTAATCGAAGATGCTGGCGCGCGACGGCCAGGTGAAGACGACGGGGGCAACGTCGGCATGCGAATCGTGGACGATCTGCGCGAAACGATAGACCGCGTCTTCATAACGGTTGTTGAAGCCGTGCACGAAGACGAGCACGCGGCGGCTCTTGGGCATATGGGTTTTCAGCCAGCTCTCGCCTGCCCGCTCGCCCTCGAGCGGATCGACGGAAACGGTGACGAAGTCACGGAGCGGATCGGCCGGCAGGCGCTTCGGCCATTGCACCTGGCCGACCGTGCGGTTGGCTTCCGGCGGAATCGAGACATCGACGGCGTTAACGGCAAGCCCCGTGCCGCGTTCGCCGGAGAAAAGCACGGCCGGGTTGTCATCGGCAGCGCGCGTCGTCGCCACCAGGAGATCGACCTTCGACGTGCCCGGAGGCACGGTGCCGGCCGCCTGCATCACCCCGACCGGTCGGCCGCCGCAGCCGGCGAGCACCATCGTTGCAACCAGAAGCCCTGTCAGAGCCGCATGCGAGCCGCGCCATCTGCCGATCATGACTAACTCCAACCGGTTCACGCGCCGGACAGACGGCACAGGTTCAAATAGTCCGGCGAAGGCTGTCGAGTCAAATTGTGCACGGCAAAGCAGCGCCGGCGAAATGGCATGAGGGGAAAAGAAAAGAGCCTGGCGCGGGAGGAGGTGCGCCAGGCTCTTGATCCTGACCGACAACTGGGAGGAGGAGTGTTGCCGGTCCGATGTAAGAGCGCTTGGGAGGAGGAGTGCGCTGCTTACGAAGATAGTGATACCCCATTCATTTGATCGGGAATAGCGAAATTACCGCAATGCAGCAATGCAGTGAGCGCAATGCTCGCCACTTCAAACGGCAGTCCGCGCCTCAATTTGCGGCATCTTTGACCGGGTGGTCAAAATTTGCTGAAAGATGTGGCAGTGGCGGCAGCCCCTCATCCGCCTGCCGGCACCTCTGCCTGGGTCGAGCCGCGGGTCTCGTCCCGTCCTCGGCCCCGTAAACGGGGCGAAGGGGATATGCGGCAACCTCTCCGTCCCTCGCCAACCTTTCCCAGGGCACGTCCCCTCGCCCCGCGAGCGGAGAGAGGGTTAGGGTGAGGGGGCCGCCGCTTGCATCACTCCTCAAGCGGCCTTGAAGACCTTCCTGCCCTCGGCGTCCAGCGCGGTAAACTCCTCATCGGACAGCGTGATGTCCACCGCCGCGACGTTTTCTTCCAGGTGCCTGACCTTCGAGGTGCCGGGGATCGGCAGCATCACCGGGCTGCGCTTCAGCACCCAGGCGAGCGCGACCTGGCTGGGAGCGGCATTGTGCTTCCTGGCGATCGTATCGAGCAGCGAGCCTGATTTGGCAAGATCGCCGGCGGCGAGCGGATACCAGGGGATGAAGCCGATATTGTGCTTGGCGCAATAATCGAGCACGTCTTCGCTGGTGCGATCGACGAGGTTGTAGCGGTTCTGGACGGTGGCGACCTTGAAGTGCTTCGAGGCCGCCTCGATCTCGGCGACGGAGACTTCGCTCAAGCCCGCATGGCGGATGAGGCCGGCATCGAGCAGCGATCTGATCGCGTCGAACTGCTCCTTGGCAGGCACCTTCGGATCGATGCGGTGAAGCTGCCACAGATCGATCTGCTCGACGCCGAGATTGCGCAGGCTCTTATGCGCCTGCTGGATCAGATATTCCGGACGGCCGACGGGCAGCCAGATGTCGGGACCGTGGCGGGTGAGGCCGCCCTTGGTGGCGATGACGGATCCCGCGTCATAGGGATGCAGCGCCTCCTTGATCAGCCATTCGGAGACATCGGGGCCGTAGGAATCGGCCGTATCGATGAAATTGACGCCAAGCTCCGGCAGGCGCTTCAGCGTCCGCATGGACTCGGCATGGTCATCGGGCTCGCCCCAGATCCCCTTGCCGGTAACGCGCATGGCGCCGAAGCCGAGACGATTGACCTCGATCTCGCCGCCGATCCTGAAGGTTCCTGACTTGGCTGCGTTGTGACTGGACATGATCTTTCCTCCCTTCGTCACTAAAATCATTCAATGTCGATGAAATGGCCGAAGCCGCCCGCTTCGCCAGGGCCGGGATGCCGGGCTGGCGAGGATGGATCCAGTTCTGAATGTCTGCCGGGTCTGGTGATGCCCGGCATGGTGATGACCCGGCCGCCGCGGCGATATCGGACATGCGGCCGTGGCGACGCTTGCACATATAGGACGACCCCGACGGGATAACAGGGAGGGGCCGAAAACATCGTCCTTCGACCGGCGCCGCTGCGGTGCGCCGGAATATCGGCCGGGCTGCGACGAAGCCTGTCGCTTCCGCTCAGCCGTTGCCGCGTTCAGCCGGCCGATTCGCCGGAAAAGGCGGCGACTTCGATGTCCGCCTCGCGGTATCTCAGGCGCTCGCGCGAGAGTTCCAGCGGCTTGCGGCGCGAGATCCGGTAGACGGAGGCTGGCGGGAGGTTGCGAACCGTACCGCCGATGCGCACCGCCTTCAGGCCGAGGCGATCGAGGATCGGCCGCGGCACCGGGCAGCGCGGACCATAGGTGAATTGGTAGACGGCTCCGCCCGGGCGCATATAGGTGAAGACGCCGGCAAGGATCGAGGCGATCTTGCGCGGCGACATCGACAGAAGCGGCAGCCCGCTGATGACGGCGCCGACCGGTTCGCCTTCGAAAATATCGGCCTGGGCAAGGTGGGCCGCGTCCATCTGTAATATGCGCGCCGCCGGGAACCGCGCCTGCAGCGCATCGATGAATTCCGGGCCGTATTCGATCAGCGTCAGATCCGTCTCGCTGATGCCGCGGGCAAGCAGCGCCCGGGTGAAGACGCCCGTGCCGGGGCCGAGCTCGATGATCGGCCCGTCGAGCGCCGCAATTTCGCTGGTCATGATCCTGGCAAGTGAATCACCCGACGGCGCGATGGCGGCCACCCGAAGCGGATTGCTAATCCAGGAGCGGAAAAAATGCAGGAAATCCGAGCATGCAGCCTTTGCGGTCATGACTGTCCCACCTGTCTGAAATTCAATTGATTATGAATGCGACCATCGCGGCTAGCATGGCAATTCCAAGGCAGAGACGTCAATCGCCCTTGTGAGCCGGCATTTCCCACCTCTTTTCCCACTGGCGTCCGGCATTTTTGCATCTATGGCAGCTATGACATAGCGAGCGCCCGCGTCTGCGGCAAAAAGGGCGGCCGGGAAGCCGCCCCTCACCGCGATGGCCTGGTCGCCGCCGCAAAGCGCCGCGTTAATAGTTGCAGCCGGAACTGCTGGTCGGATTGAAGCCGAGCTTGCAATCCATGTTCAGGGGCTTCTTCGGGTTCATCATGTAGGGCGAGGCCATGCCCTTCGGGTTGCCTTCACCGATCGAACCGGTCGTGCTCCTGTCGTGCTGCAGGCGGGTCTCATGCTCGACAACCTGCTGCTTGACCGAACCCTGCTGCGTCGCGCTCGACTGGAGGGGAGCCGCTTGCGCCGCGAAGGTGGCAAGGCCAAGCATCGCACCGAGGACCGCGGCGGCCAGGCCGCTCTTGAACGTCGTCATATTGTCATCTCCTTGGGAGGATCGGGTGATTTACGCCGAGGAGGTAGGAAGCGGATTTGTCACAATCTACCGCGACGCAATAGAGGTCACGAACATGTGAGCGGCGCCCGAACAGGAAAAAGGCGGCACGCGCCGCCTTTTTCATTTGCCGGCTCAATAGCCGTTATCACAGGGCATGCTGGATCGATCGACCCCGAAAACGTAGGGTTGCACATCGTCGGAGCCACCGGCCTGTCGACGGGTTGGCGGACGATGGAGTCGGTGGCGCCGGCCTCATCGCCGAAGGCGGCAAGCGGGTACCAGTAGCCATCGGAGTGACGGCGGGTGCCGGGGCGCTCCGTTCGGAAACCTCGATAGCCCTGCCAGAGACCGGCATGCGGCTTATATTGCACGGTTTTTGCTTCGGAAATATCGGGCGGTCGAACCGTTTGAACGGGAGCGGCTTCAGCTTGGCCGATCGGCGCAAGGGCGAGAAGTACACTGAACGCAATGGCGGAACGGACAAATTGAAGATCTTCATGTTAAACCCTCCTTCGTGGATTTAACCTGAGAAAATGCCGACACGAAGGGCGCGCTTCCCAGCGCGTGCGAAACTTCCAAAACTCGTGATTGCAGGCGATCCGGCGTGAGTTTTTCGCGAGAAAACGTGAAAGCTGTAACAGCAGAATGGCGCGATCCGGCGCTGGTCAAGAATGCGAATTCTCTGTTTTCAATTCGCGTATAATGCCCGGTAACCTTGGGCCGAGAGACAGGCGACATACTGGCGATGGGCGGCGGCGCGCGCCACGGTTTCCGCTTCGAACGCATCGGCCTGCGCATATCCGGTCAACTGGGCGCGCAGCTCATACTGGCGCTTCGCCTCGCCATACATGGCATTGCCGTCGGTCATGCAAAGGCTGTGCGCAACGGACGGCGGATTGACCGGTAAGCCGACTGCCAGCAGCACCGGCTCGTTGGCATGGTCGATGCAGCCGGCAAGGGCGGCTATCGTCGCGAGGATCGCCAGGACCCGAAAAATTCCCACCGTCATGCATTCCTCCGAGATCATCAGGCCTGCGAATACATCAGGAAGGTTGCGCGAAGCTAAGCATGCGGGAAAACCAATGCCGCTGCCGACCGAGGACGGTCGTCACGCTCCACCGCGGGAACCCCCACCAAAATCTATATAGCACCTCGGAATCCCGAAATAGGCCGCGGCGTTGAAATCATTGCGTTTCCGCTCAGCCGAAAAGCTTACGAAGCGCGGCGAATTTCGGAATCCCGAAGCGGACGGATTTCGGGATCCCGAAGCGAGGTTTTTTTCTTCCGGCCGAGGCGGCCGCGTTTGTCGGCGGCGATTTTGCGGTCGGCCTCGGACCATTTCCGGCACCTTTCCGCCGTGCACCGCTTCCACTCGTCGGTCGGCGGCGCGCCTTCAAGGTCGCCGACGAAGGTGAGCGTGAACAGGTTGGGATGGGCGACCCCGCTTCCGGCCCGGCCGCGGCGAACCTTTACGAGCCCCTTTTATTCAAGCTCGTCGAGCGCATCGGCCACATATTCTCCGGAGACGCCGTAGGAGACGAACTGGTGATGCGTCACGACAAGCCTGCCATTCTGCAACGCGGCATGCGAGAGGTGCTCGATGACGATGCGGAAGAAGGCGCGGCAGGCATTCGCACTCAAGGTGGTAAAGGCCGCCGATTCCAGTAGCTGGATCGTCAACCATTGCCATCGCAGGCTGCCGTCATCGCTGGCGCTCGGCGGCGCGGTGTGTTTGCGCACCAGCGATCGCGTCTTGCCGGAACTGGTGCGGCTCTTGTCACGAGAGTTGAATTCCGCCATCAGCCCCTCGCCCCGGCTGCGAGCACGTCCTTCCGGCAAGCAGCAGAAGAACTGGTTTTTTCCCGCATGCAGAGGGAAAGACCCGCCCAAGCGCCCACTGCGCCAATCGCTACAAAATTCTTTGACATTCAACATTCCATGGTTGCAACAGCGTGCAATCTAGCGTAAGAACGTTTCAAGAACTAGGAAAATAATCTTAGGATTCGGATTAGACCCGATCACCGTTTGGAGGGCAGGATGCGAATGATCTGCATGGGGGAAAAGTTCATGGTGGGTTACAGCAGCCGATTGCTGGCATTGATTTCGCTCTTGCTGGGAAGCGCCGTCCAGGCGTTTCCCTGCGATCAACCGATCACGATATCGAATTGGTCGTTCTGCGCGACCGGCAATGTGAGCGCTGAGGGCGGCGCCGCTGATTGGAAGGTCGTTCCTGCATGGACTCGCGAGCAAGCCATAAGCGCGTATTTCGGAAACGATCCGCGGCTTCTGGCAAACCACGGGCTTTGCAATGCCAAATTCCATCGCGTCGTCCTCTGCCAGCCCGGATGGCAAACGGGCAACCCGGATGCGTGCTCATATCTGGTTTGCAGCGGCTTTTACTCCGCCGTGTTCGGGAAGGAAGAAAGGGAAGCCTATGAGAGAGAGCATCCGAACGCTCAATAGCTTTTGCCTTGCTGCCTTGCGGCAACGGCAGCGGCCGACGAGAAGCGGCGGCCGGAAATAATATGCCGGTGTTTCAGTAAGCAGCTCACTGCTCCGGAAAACGTCTCGTTCAGACGGCATCTCGACACGCCGGAACAATTGCCTTAGGCGAGCAGGTGGCCGAGAAGACGCAGCGGAGATCCTGCATTATGCAAACCCTATGGAAGAAGCCGGTGACGCTTGCCCTTGAAGGCCCGGATCAATGGGTGGTCATCCAGACGACCCAGGCCGCAACATGGGCGCTGATCGAAGACTGGCCGACCGAAGAGGGGCCTGCGCTCGACAGAGCGTGTGCGGTTTGCGCCGATGTCATATCTGGGAAACGAAGCCGGGAAGAGGCGCGGCAGGCGTTCATCGAAGCTGCAATCGAAGCCGGGATTCCCATCAAGGAATGAGGCGGCCGCCCCAGCTATTGTTCAAGCCTCCAAGGAGGCGAAGCGAGGAGCGAAGCGCTGATTGGAGCGGCACCGATTTCGGGCGCCTGGAACTTTGCTGATGCATTTGGGAAGAATGGCGCACCCGAAGAGATTCGAACTCCTGACCCCCAGATTCGTAGTCTGGTGCTCTATCCAGCTGAGCTACGGGTGCGTGGCAGAAGCGGCGGTACCGCTTGCGTGGGCGATCCTCTAAAGGGTCCTTTCGGACAATGCAAGAGCATTTCGAAAAAAATCGCGTCTTTGCCTGCTTGCGGCCGCGCTGGCTGAATCCCGTCACTTCTCGCCATGCGTCCGGTTGCGGTAATCGTCCAGCGAAACCGGGCGATCGGGGATCTCGATGCGGAATTGGGTGCCGACCGTCGGCTTTTCCACCAATGCGATCGTGCCGCCATGGGCGAGCACCAGTTCGCGGGCGATGGTCAGGCCGAGGCCGGTGCCGCCGGAACGGGCCGAGCCGCGGAAGGCGGCAAAGAGGTTCTGGCGCGCCTTCAGCGGCATGCCGGGGCCGGTATCGTCCACGGTGATGCTGACGACGCTGCCGACACGCTGGGCGGAGACGGTGATGCGCCTGATGGCGCCGGGGCCGCCCTCGCCCGGTGATGTCAGCGCCTGCAGGGCGTTGCGGCAGAGATTGTGAATGACCCGGAAAAGCTGCTCGCCGTCGGCATCGATCTCGAGATCGGCAGCGAACTGTTCGACAAACTCGATGCCGCTTTGCGGATCGATCGCCAGCATGTCCTTGACGTCCTGAGTCAGTCCCAGCAGCCGGACGTGGCGGCGCCGGGGCGCCGATTCGCTCGCCTTGCCGTAGGACAGCACCTCCGTCGTATAGCCGACGGCGCGGTCGATGGTGCGCAGCAGCTTCGGCGCGAAGCTCTTGACCATCGGATCATCGACATCGACGAGCCGGTCCGACATCAGCTGCGCGGAAGCAAGGATATTGCGCATATCGTGATTGATCTTGGAAACGGCGAGGCCAAGAGCGGCAAGGTTCTTCTGCTGCTTCAGCGTCTTCTGCAGCTCCATCTGCATCGAGGTGAGATTGCGGCCGGCCACCGCCAGCTCGTCACGGCCGCCGTCTCCGATATAGATGTGGGCCGGGTTCTCGGGATCGGAGGAGAATTGCTGCATGCTGCCGGTTAGCCGGCGAATCGGGCCGATGAGAATGCGGTTGATCGCAAAGAAGATCAGCGTCGCCGTGAAGAGCGAAATCAGCACCGAAAGCAGCAGCACGTTGCGGGAATAAGCAAACATCGCCGTGCGCAGTGGCCGGTCCTTCATGACAACCTCGACGCCGACCTTGTTTTCGCCGACGGGGCCGTAAACGCGGATCATCCTGCTGCCGCCGAAGATCAGGGTATCGAGCGCGTCGCGGATCGCCGTCAGCGGCGGCACGTCGGTGAGATCGTAGGATTCGTCGACGGAGGTCGGCATGTCGGTCGTCGCCAGCAGCCGCGAAGTGCCCTCCTTGCGCAGCACGATCGCCTTGGTGCCGGTCGCCTCCAGCGTTTCCTTCTGCAGGGCGCGCGGCAGCTCGATCGGCTGCAGCCCGTCGATGACGATGGCGGCGGCGGCGGCCGTGTTCAGCCTGTCCTGCAGCCAGCGCATCCGCATGCTGGCGACCGAGGGAAAGAAAATCAGGATCTCGGCGAGCATGATGAAGACGACGGTGAGCCAGAGCAGCTTGCCAGACAGCCCGCCGAACAAGCCGGACGGACACCGCCCCTTGGCAGCCTCGCCGGCCGCCGGGATGTCAGCCGAAGGATCTTCGCCCTGGTCTCGAACCGGCATGGTCATCTCGCCCGATCGGCAGCGCTCGCCGCCCTCACCGTAGGGTTCTTATATTAGACCAAGACGCTCCGCTTTCAAATCTTTGCGAGCAGCGTCACCTCGTCACAACAAAACGCCGCCCGGGGGCGGCGTCGTGCTTTCGTTATGTTGGTGCAGTAGCTCTTTGGTTGGCGCAAGGGGCAGCCCCTCATCCGCCTGCCGGCACCTTCTCCCCACTCGCGGGGCGAAGGGAATATGCCGTGATCTCTCCGTCCGTCGCCAACCTCTCGTGGGGCACGTCCCCTCGCCCCATTTTACGGGGAGAGGGCGAGGGTGAGGGTGAGGGGCAAAAGCCAGGCATTGGAAAAGTCTTCTATTATGGAAAATCAGAACTCTTCCCAGCTCTGTTCGGCCGGGGCGGAACTGCCGCCGAAGGCGCGGGCGACCTTGGCGATCGCCCGGCGGGCGGGCGAGGCAACCGGCTGCCTGTGCGGCTCGTTGCGCACAAGCGCCACGGGCGCCGCCGCATCCGACAGCTTGAAGCGGGCGATGAGATGTACCAGCCCATTGGCTTCGGCCGAAAGCCGGTGCGTGGCGGCAGAGGTTTCCTCCACCATCGCGGCATTCTGCTGGGTCACCTGATCCATCTGGTTGACGGCGGTGTTGACCTCCTTGAGGCCGGTCGACTGTTCGACCGCGGCCGTGGCGATCGAATGGATATGGTCGTTGATGGCGATGACGCGGGTGCCGATTTCGGACAGAGCCTCACCGGTCGCCTGGACGAGCTTGACGCCGACCTGCACCTCGTCGCCGGACTTGGTGATCAGCGCCTTGATGTCCTTGGCGGCCGTCGCCGAACGCTGGGCGAGTTCGCGCACTTCCTGCGCGACCACCGCGAAGCCCTTGCCGGCCTCGCCGGCGCGGGCGGCTTCGACGCCGGCGTTCAGTGCCAGGAGGTTGGTCTGGAAGGCGATCTCATCAATGACGTTGATGATCTGGCTGATTTCGCGCGAGGCCTGCTCGATGCGGCCCATGGCCTCGACGGCGTTGCGGACGACGACGCCGGAGCGGCCGGCATTTTCCTTGGCTTCGGACACCATGACGGTTGCTTCATGCGCCCGCTCGGTCGAGTTCTGGACGACGGCGGTAATCTCGTCGAGTGCCGCAGAGGTCTGTTCGAGCGCTGCCGCCTGCTGCTCGGTGCGCTTCGAGAGGTCGTCGCTGGCATTGCGCAACTCGGCGGTGTTGCCGTTCATCGCTTCGGTCGTCTCGCGCACTTCGCGCATCGTCGCCTGCAGCGTTACGAAGCTGTTGTTGACGTTCTGCTGCAGCTCGGCGAAGGCGCCCTGGAAATTGCCGTTCATCGTCTGGGTGAGGTCGCCTTCGGCAAGGCTTGCGATGACGCGGCGGGTCTCGCCGATGCCGGCATCGACGCTCGACAGCAGCGTGTTGATATTGCCGGCGAACTGATTGAGGTTCTCGTCCTGATAATCCTTGTCGATGCGATGGCTGAAATCGCCGGCCGCAGCCGCGGCCACGACGACGGACATGCTCGACTGCAGGTCATCGCTCTTGGCGCGCATCGCCGCCTCCTGGGCGTTCAGGCGCTTGACGGCAAGGCCGTTCTCCTTGAAGACCGCCACCGCGGCGGCCATCTCGCCGATTTCGTCCTTGCGGCCGGCAAAGGGAACCTCGGCGTCGAAATTGCCGTTGGCGACCTCCTTGATCGCGTGGGTGACACGCTTGATCGGGCGGCTCAGATGGCTGGTGCCGATATAAAAGCCCATGCCGATGCCGACCGCGATGCCGATGCCGGTAATGCTGAGCACGAGCATCAGGACCCAGGAGCGGAAACTTTCGATCTCGGCGTTGACGGCTTCGAGCGCTGCCTTGTCGGTCGCGACGACCGCGTCGATTTCAGCCTGGAAGGCCTTGCGGTTGGCGCGATTGGCCTCATTGTTGCCCTGCTGGCTGGCGGCCTCGGGCCCGACTTCCGTGCCGAGGCGGGCCGTTTCCGTGCGGAAGGTGCGGAATTCGGCGGCGCGGGAGACGAGCTTGGCGAAATCGGCCTTCTCGCTTTCCGGAACGAGCGGCGCCCAGCCGGCGATGACCTTATCGATCTCGTCGAGAGCGGCCGTGATGCCCTTGGCGAAATTCGGCGTATCCTTGATCGTCTTGGCCGCATAGATGCCGCGCGATTCCATGACGACCGCGGTAACGAAACGGTTGAGGCGCTCGCCGGCATAGGCGCGGGCGGCGGCCTGCTCGTAGGCCGTGAGGTTGCGGCTGTATTCGTGCATGGCCGACAATGCCGTTGCGCCGATCAGAAGCGCCACCGCGCCCATCACGCAAACCAGCAAATTAATTTTCCCGCGGATCTTCAATGCAGTGCCTCCTAGCTACCCCAAACTGCCTGGAAAGCAAATTCCCAGCCGATGAGCCGACTATCGGCGAAATTCCTTAAAGTTGGATTTCTAATATTTACGATTATGTCACTGAGAATGAGCGATGCCGGCGCCCGCCCCGAACGCAAGTCGCTGAAAATCATGATTTTCTATCGCGGCTGCGACAAAGTACAACCTGTCAGAGCAAAGCAAACTTGTTAACACTTGCGTGCGAAAACCAAGCGCCGATCAGCATTACCAGTGAAATGATCTGATATAATTGACTTTGGCGGCCTTCATCCGTATAAGCCGCCGCACGTCCGGTCACCCAAGGCCTTCATGGCCCGCCCGTTCGAAAAACAACGCTCCTTGCATCATGCAAATTCAAGAAGGGCCGCACTCCGCGGTGTTTAAATAAATGAAGCGTACCTACCAACCATCCAAGCTTGTTCGCAAGCGTCGCCACGGCTTCCGTGCGCGCATGTCCACGAAGGGTGGCCGCAAGGTCATCGCTGCCCGCCGCGCGCAGGGCCGCAAGCGTCTCTCGGCTTAAGGCCGGGTTGCCCGAGAAGAGATGGCGGGCGAATTGACGACCAGTGAGAAGAAACACACTGTCGGGCGGCTGAAAAGCCGCCCGCAGTTTCTTGCCGCGCGCGAAGGCGAAAAACGCCGCGGCGGCCTCTTCCTGCTCGAAGTGCTCGACCGGAAGGAACCCGACAGCCAGGCGCGCGTCGGTTTTACAGTCACCAAAAAACATGGCAACGCGGTCGAACGGAACCGTATGCGCCGCCGCCTGAAAGAGGCGGTGCGGCTTCATGCGGGATTTGCAATGCAGCCCGGACACGACTATGTGGTTGTCGCGCGCAGGGACGTACTTGATGCGTCCTTCCAGGAATTGGCCGCGGAGCTGAAGCTTCGCGTGGAAACCAGGCCGAAACACCGGCGCTCCGGAGACGGACGCCCCAGGAACGTATGATGGAAAACAACCGCAATTATTTCATTGCGATCGCTCTCTCGGTGCTGATCGTCCTCGGCTGGCAGTTTCTCTATATGAATCCGCGCATCGAAGCCCAGCGCAAGACGCAGGAAGCCCAGAAGGCGCAACAGCAGACCGAGCAGACGCAGCAGCCTGCGGCAGGCGGCGGCCAGGCACCTGCCCAGACGACCGGCGCGGCCCCGTCCGGCCAGGCGGCCGCGACGGCGACGCGCGAGCAGGCGCTCGAAAAGACGCCGCGCATCGCCATCGATACTGCTGCGCTTTCCGGCTCGATCAACCTTGCCGGCGCCCGGCTCGACGATCTGAAGCTCAAGGGCTATCACGAGACCGTCGACGACTCGAGCCCGACCATCACGCTGTTCAGCCCGGCCGAAACCAAGGATGGTTACTTCACGGAGCTCGGCTATATCGGCAGCGACGCCACGGGCACCGTCCCTGGTCCGTCGACGCTGTGGACGGCTCCGGAGGGCGCCAAACTCACCGAGAAGACACCGGTGACGCTCTCCTATACCAATGACAAGGGCCTGACCTTCACCCGCACGATTTCCGTCGACGAGCGCTACATGTTCACCGTCGTCGACAAGATCGAAAATACCGGCCAGGCGCCCGCCTCGCTCTCCTCCTACGGCCGCGTGATGCGCTACAACAAGCCGACGACGCCGTCCGTCTACGTCCTGCATGAGGGCTTTATCGGCGTCATCGGCGATGACGGCCTGATCGAAAGCAAGTATAGCGCCGTCGAGAAAGAAGCCGTGTCGCCGGCGAAATCCACCGGCGGCTGGCTTGGCATTACCGACAAATACTGGGCGGCGACGATCGTTCCGCCGCAGAGCGCTGCATATGAGGCGAAATTCTCTTATTTTTCTGACGGTCAGCCGCGTTATCAGGCCGACTACAAAGATGACGCCTTCACAGTTGCGCCAGGTCAGTCGATCGAGCTCAAGAACCTCGTTTTCGCCGGCGCCAAGGAAGTGCCTGTTATCGACGGCTACGAGGCCTCCTATTCGATCCCCAAGTTTGACCGGCTGATCGACTGGGGCTGGTTCTATTTCATCACCAAGCCGATGTTCAAGCTGATGGACTTCTTCTATCGCTTCTTCGGCAATTTCGGCGTGGCGATCCTGTGCACCACGATCGTCGTCAAGGCGCTGTTTTTCCCGCTCGCCAGCAAGCAGTACGCTTCGATGGCGAACATGAAGCGCATGCAGCCGAAGATGGAGGAGCTGAAGGCGAAATTCGGCGACGACCGCATGGCGCTGCAGCAGGCGACGATGCAGCTCTACAAGGACGAGAAGATCAACCCCATCGCCGGCTGCTGGCCGGTGGCGCTGCAGATCCCGATCTTCTTCTCGCTCTACAAGGTGATCTACATCACCATCGAGATGCGGCACGCGCCTTTCTTCGGCTGGATCAAGGACCTTTCGGCGCCCGATCCGACGACGATCGTCAATCTGTTCGGCCTGCTGCCCTTCGAGGCGCCGACCTTCCTGCATCTCGGTGTCTGGCCGCTGATCATGGGCGTCACCATGTTCCTGCAGATGCGCATGAACCCGACGCCACCCGATCCGACGCAGGCAATGATCTTCAACTGGATGCCGCTGGTGTTCATGTTCATGTTGGCAAGCTTCCCGGCCGGTCTCGTCATCTACTGGGCCTGGAACAACACGCTCTCGGTGATCCAGCAGTCGGTGATCATGAAGCGCCACGGCGTGAAGATCGAACTCTTCGACAATCTGAAGGGTCTGTTCCGACGAAAGACGGCGCCGTCGAAATGATGCCCACAAGCCCCGCTCCGGCGGGGCTTTTCATTTCCGGCCGCCTCGTACGCAAGACGCTGCCCGCCTGAAAGCTTGACATCCGCCCGTAAAACCACGAAGCCGACAGAAGACCGAACCCCGAGATTGCCGAGCCCGCATGCCCGAAACCGAAAAGCCGCTCTTCGGCCACCCATGGATCTTTATCCGCGGCGTCCCGTCGCTCAACTTCCTGCCGCCGGAAGGACCGCCTGAAGTCGCCTTCGCCGGACGCTCGAATGTCGGCAAGTCGTCGTTGATCAATGCGCTGGTCGGCCAGAAGGGCCTGGCGCGCACATCGAACACGCCGGGGCGCACGCAGGAGCTCAACTATTTCGTTCCGGACGGTTATTCCGGCGAGGCCGGCGACCTGCCGCCGACGGCGATCGTCGACATGCCGGGCTATGGTTACGCGCAGGCGCCGAAGGAGCAGGTCGACAAGTGGACCAAACTCGTCTTCGAATATCTGCGCGGGCGCGCGACGCTGAAGCGCGTCTACGTGCTGATCGACAGCCGCCACGGCATCAAGAAGAACGATGATGACGTGCTTGATCTGCTCGACAAAGCGGCCGTCTCCTACCAGGTGGTGTTGACCAAGACCGACAAGATCAAGGCGCCGGCCGTTCCCAAGCTGCTTGCCGAGACGGCGGACAAGATCCGCAAACGCCCGGCCGCCTATCCCTACGTGCTGTCCACCTCGTCCGAAAAGGGCGACGGACTCGATGATCTGCGCCAGGCGATCGCCGAAACTGTCGGGATCGCGAATTGGAAATAACGATCCGACCTCCATTATACTCACTGAGGCAGCTAAAAGTTTATTTTCCCGTCAAACAAAAATACCAAAGGTTGACGCGCCGGAATAGGCGACCTATATAGTGCTTATCGAATTTTGCTTGCTGGCTTGGTTATCGCGCGATTAGCACCGCGGCCTGAACGAACTTCCTTTCAAAAATCGTTACCGCCATCCGCATCGCGTTGACGCCTTGCGGTTTCTCAATATTGCTATGAAAGGGTTCATCATGACCACTGGCACAGTTAAATGGTTCAACTCCACCAAGGGCTTCGGCTTCATTCAGCCCGACAATGGCGGTGCTGACGCCTTCGTTCATATCTCCGCCGTCGAGCGTGCCGGAATGCGCGAACTCGTCGAAGGCCAGAAGATCGGCTTCGATCTCGAGCGAGACCACAAGTCGGGCAAAATGTCCGCTTGCAATCTCCAGAAGGCTTAAATCGGTATCTGCTTCCCTTTGACCACGGATGTACTGGCACTGCCGGAAGCACCGATTCATTTAAGGCCGGGCAATCTGCCTGGCCTTTTTGTTTTCGCTCGCAGTCGAGCCCTTCAATATCGGAGAAGAAATGACAGAAACATACAGCAAATCGCGTCAACGGGCGGAGATCGCCTTCGGCAACATCCAGTCCCAGTTTTTCGCGAAGAACAAGGCGATGGAAGAGCTGGAATCCCACGCCCAGTCGCAACAGGCAAAGACGATGCGATTGCGGGAAGCACGGCTGGCGAAGCAACGCGACGATCGCGCCTCGGCCATGTCTGCTCTCCTTGCGAAACGCGCCAAAGCCTTCTGATCACCGGAAAAAGGTCGCTGCGAGCCCTATGCGGCTACCCGCAGACATGCCGATCTGCGCCGGTTCTCGCGCACGAACCGCACCGCATCGCCTCAGCGGGTTCAAAAAGCGGCAACAGGACGGGCAGACCGTGCTGACAGTTCACTCATATCAAAGGACACCGCAATGGCAGAGGATACGAAGGAACTCCAGTCGATCAATACAGCATGGCAGATCGCCATCCAGGAGATTTTGCGCATGGTGATCCGAGACATGTATCATGGCGGCGGCGAGGCGTCGTTCAAGTCGCATATCAAGCGCATAGAGGAGGCAGCCGTGGACAGTATTTATACGGATTTGCGGCTGCGCGGGACGGACGAGTGGACGGAAGTTCTGGTCAAAGAAAGGGCCAGCAATTTTGTCACCACGCTACTGACCTCGTTCACTTTTGACCGGGCGTAACCTCGCGACCGACGCTGACGCATGATCTTGGGGCCAACAGAGGCCTGCCGACCAGTAACGTCGACCGTCGCGTTCACGGCAGCTGCAGAGCATCGAGATCCCTGACAGTTGCAGCATTTGAACACCGGCTGTTTAGACGTGCGACATCGATTGTGCTTGCGCCATCGCAGTTTTTGAAGCAACGCTTGATCTCATGCTGTTGAAGCGCAGCGGCGTCCGCGAGAAACCATCCATGACTGACAGCAAAGACGAAGCCCTTCCGCCAGAAGGCGTCGGCAACCTTCCCCATCTTGCCGAAGCCCTCGATGACGATCGGTTTCGACACTTTCTCGATCATGTCCCATTTGCAGTGGCGGTCTCCGAGCTCGGCACCTGTGAAAAGCTAATTTACGTAAACCTCGAATTCGAACGGCTGACAGCGCTGACCGCCAGACAGGTGGAGGGGAAACGCTGGACGGACATCGAGGTGAATTGCAGTGCAGTCTCCGGGGAGACAACGCTTGCAGCCGCTGTGACCACGGCGGAGGAATATATTGGCGCCTTCTCGCTCGTGGCAGAACCGGAAAGCGATGTGACTATCGACGTGTGGTCGAACACGATCGTCAACGATGATGACGTCCCGCTTTTCCGTCTGGTCGCCTTCGCTGCCCGCAACGAGGTGACGGGTGGCCAGAGCTTCAGCGAGCTGCTGGCCGAGAAGGATGTCCTTCTGCGAGAACTTCAGCATCGTGTGAAGAACAATCTGCAGATGATAACGGCGCTGATCCGAATGGAAGCGCGTAATGCTCAAAAGAACGAGGAGAGCGAGCGGTTTGCACGTCTTGCGGGTCGGATCGAAGCCTTGGCTCTGCTTTACCGCGCACTGTCGGACGAAGACAAAGGCGCGATGATCGATCTCGGCAGCTATGTGAGCCAGATCGCCGCGTCGGTCATGGCCGCCCACGCTGTGGAAGGGATCCGAATCGACATGAAGGTGGACACCTGGCCGGTTTCCGTGAACGTGGCAATGCCTGCCGGACTCGTCGTTAACGAGCTCCTGACCAACACATTCAAGCATGCCTTCGTAGGGCGGGATGGCGGAGAGATCATGCTGCGTTGTGTCGTCAGCGACACCGGATGCAGGATCACTGTCGCCGATAACGGGGTCGGCCTTCCTGAGAATGTGCCTTGGCCGAACCCCGGAAAACTGAGCGCCATGATCATCCAGTCCCTGAAACAGAACGCCCGCGCCCAGGTCGAAGTCAGCTCTTCCCCCGGCAGGGGAATGAGTGTCTCGCTCGCGTTCCCAAGAGTCGAAGCGGCCCAATAGCTATATCAGCGGCGCCGCCGCTCCATTAGCTAGCGGAACCGCTAGACGCTGGGCACCATTCGCAGGTGGTTTGGAGCGCGCCCGAAGAGCGCGCCCTCCGCCGATACACACACTTACATCTTCGGCAGCAGAACCTTGTCGACGACGTGGATGACGCCGTTCGACTGCTTGACATCGGCGATGGTCACATGGGCGACAGTGCCGTTTTCGTCGGTCAACGTGATCTTGCCCATATCCTCCCTGGCTTTGATCACGCAGCCGCCGACCGTCCTGATGTCGTGTTCGCCGCCGTCATCCTTGATCATCTTGGCGACGGTCCTCGCCATCGCGTCGGCCGCCACCACGTGGCAGGTCAGAACCTTTGTGAGCGTCGCCTTGTTCTCCGGCTTAAGCAAAGTATCGACGGTGCCCTTGGGCAAGGCGGCGAAAGCCTCGTTGGTCGGCGCAAAAACGGTGAAGGGCCCTTTGCTCTCGAGTGTGCCGACGAGACCGGCAGCCTTGACGGCGGCGACCAGCGTCGTGTGATCCTTGGAGTTTACGGCATTTTCGACGATGTTTTTGGTTTCGAACATCGCAGCGCCGCCGACCTTGGGGTTCTTCGCATAAGCGGCGAAGGCCACGGCTGAAATGGCAGCCGCGAAGGTGAGGCCGCGCAACAAATTCTTGGTCATGATTTTCTCCTCTGGCCGGGCACTGTCCGCCGGCTTTATGCCTGAGCGTCGTCCCGACATTTCGAACTACGAAAGGCAGCGCCGAAGAGTTTCAGGCAGGAGAGATGATTTTCGTTCTAGCCAGCGTTATGGCCGGTGCACCGTGCCGCTCGCGATGACCGGACCGGTCGCCTGCCCCGTCGGCGAACCGCCGAAAGGTTCGAGGCTGACGGCAAGGTTTGCGCCGTCGGCAAGATTCTTGCGCAGTTCGGCGGGAATGACGAGCTCGCCGCTTTCGCCCGGCTGGAAGACGCCGAGCGATTTCGGCACGCCACTGCCCGGCACCAGCCAGAGTTCCAGCGACTTCTCCTCCGGCTTGCCGGCTGCGACCGGCACGATCTTCAGCCGACCGCTCTGGATCTCGTAGGAGGCGCGGAGATTGATGGCGTTGTTTTGGCCCGAAAGTTCGGCGACCAGCGGTGCCGGCCCCTGCGGCTGGGGTACGAGGCCGGAGGCGAAGATGACGGCGCTGACGGCAACGACGATGCAGGCGAAGGCCAGTGAGCGCCAGAAGACCGCCGAATTCCACAGTCCCTGCGAAAAGGATCCGGGCTTTCCGGCATCGCCGAACAACCGAGACTCGATCTGCTTGAAGGTTTCCCGGCTCGGCGCGACGCCGTCATATTCGTCGTTGAAGGCGGAAAGGTTGGTTTCCCAGCGGCTGACGATGGCGGCAAAGGGCCGATCGTGGCGCATGCGTTCTTCCACCACCCGGCGATCCTGCAGCGATAGGACGCCAAGCACATATTCGCCGGCGAGAACCTCGTCGCGGGAGCGGTCTCCCTTGCTTTTGTCGGGCGATGTCATCGTTCCATGCACTCTCTCAGTTTCAAGAGGCTGCGCCTGAGCCAGGTCCGCATCGTGTTCAGCGGAACGCCGAACTGATCCGCCAGTTCCTGATAGCTCAGCCCTTCGACATAAGCCCGTTTCACCGCGACCGCACGATCAGCTTCCAACTCTTCCATGCAGGTGTCAATCCGCCTTCCTTCATCCCTCGTCACCGTCTGCCTTTCCGGGTCGGGTGCGGCATCGGCAAGATCGTAGGCGCTGTCGATTTCGTCGGCGACGGGCTTGCGCGCCCGCAGCGCATCGATCGACCGGTTGCGGGCAATCGCCGAGAGCCATGCCGAGGACGAACCCGCGGCTGCCTGGAAGCCTCGGGCCCGCTGCCAGATGCTGATATAGACTTCCTGCAGGGCCTCCTCGGCTTCCATGCGATCCTTCAAGATGCGCAGGCAGATCGCAAAAAGTTTCGGTCCGGTCTGGTTGTAGAGAGCCGTAAAGGCCGTGCGGTCGCCAAGCGCGACGCGGCCGATCAGGTCTGCAATCTCATCGCCTTGCATGCAGTTCCTCATATCATGCTCACGTATGCCGGACGGTCAGGGCCACCGGCTCCGCGCCAGATACGAAAAACTATTGCCCTCTGGATTATTCCCTCTGTCAGAAACTTGCGATAAAAGGCCCGCGATCAACTCCTGCGGGGTCCCCATGAACGAGTCCGAAAGCGAAATCCAGGCACGTCTTCTCGCCCAGGCGCTGCCTTTCATGCAGCGTTATGAAAACAAGACGATCGTGGTGAAGTACGGCGGCCATGCGATGGGCAATCCCGAGCTCGGCAAGGCCTTTGCCAGCGATATCGCGCTTTTGAAGCAGTCGGGCGTCAACCCGATCGTCGTTCACGGCGGCGGCCCGCAGATCGGCGCCATGCTGACCAAGATGGGCATCGAATCGAAATTCGAAGGCGGGCTTCGCGTTACCGACCAGAAGACGGTCGAGATCGTCGAGATGGTGCTCGCTGGCTCGATCAACAAGGAGATCGTCGCGCTGATCAACCAGACCGGCGAATGGGCGATCGGCCTTTGCGGCAAGGACGGCAACATGGTCTTCGCCGAAAAGGCGCGCAAGACCATTAAAGATCCGGATTCCAACATCGAGCGGGTGCTTGATCTCGGCTTCGTCGGCGAAGTGGTCGAGGTTGACCGCACGCTGCTCGATCTGCTCGCCCGCTCCGAGATGATCCCGGTCATCGCGCCCGTGGCGCCGGGGCGCGACGGAGCCACCTACAATATCAACGCCGACACTTTCGCCGGCGCCATAGCCGGCGCGCTCAACGCCACCCGTCTGCTGTTCCTGACCGACGTGCCCGGCGTGCTCGACAAGAAAGGTCAGCTGATCAAGGAGCTTTCCGTCGCCGAAGCGCATGCGCTGATCGCCGACGGCACGATCTCAGGCGGCATGATCCCGAAGGTCGAGACCTGCATCGATGCGATCAGGGCCGGCGTCCAGGGCGTCGTCATCCTGAACGGCAAGACCGCCCATTCCGTTCTGCTCGAGATTTTCACCGAGCACGGCATCGGAACGCTGATCGTTCCCTGATCAAGGCTGCGCCCTTCACCGGAACGAAGGGCGCATCTTCCTCACGTCGCGCACGGGCGCAGCGGCTGCCCAGCTCGTCCCTCCTCCCCGCGCTCGTTTATCCGGTGACCCGACGGCATAGGATTTGCCGGAGCAAGGTAGCGTAGCTTCTGCATCGGCTGCGTCGGAGATGAAGCGCCAAAGCCCAAGAGAGCCTCACCCCGGCCCCCGAAGGGGCCTCGAAGGGCGAGGCGGGTGCTCGGACGATTGATGAATGCAAGGAGCGGCGTTGGCGCGTGTCCTTCGAGGCTCCGGCCTTCGGCCTGCGCACCTCAGCAGAGGGAGGTTGGTGGGTGCCGCGTCCATGAAGAGATTGCCCGATGCCGCGGCTATGAGATGTATGCGGCGCCGGAATAGAGGTGTTGGAAGATGCCGTGGTTGTCGATCTTCGCGCGGATCCATCGCCCCTAAATGACGATATCCCGTTCGAGAGGTCGCAAATCGTATAATGAAGCCTTGGCAAGATTTCGAATCGTGCTTTAGGTTGCGGCCCGAAATATAAACGGGTCGAGCAAAAGATGCGCCTTACAGACTGCTATAATTTCCACGATTTCCGGCGCATGGCCAAACAGCGTCTTCCCGGGCCGATCTTCGACTATATCGATGGTGCCGCCGATGACGAGGTGACCTATCGGCGCAATAGCGCGGCCTTCGAGGCTTGCGATCTGGTGCCCGACGTCTTGCGCGGCGTGGCCGAGGTCGACATGTCGGTGACGGTCATGGGGCAGAAGCTCGCCATGCCGGTCTATTGCTCGCCGACGGCGCTGCAGCGGCTTTTCCATCACCAGGGGGAACGGGCGGTCGCGGCGGCAGCGGCAAAACACGGCACGATGTTCGGCGTCTCCTCACTCGGCACGATCAGCCTGGAGGAGGCCAGGCAGATCAGCGACGGGCCACAGGTCTATCAGTTCTATTTCCACAAGGACCGCGGGCTGAACCACGAAATGATGGCGCGGGCGAAAAATGCCGGTGTGCAGGCGATGATGCTGACGGTCGACAGCATCACCGGCGGGAACCGCGAGCGCGACAAGCGCACCGGTTTTGCCATTCCCTTCAAGCTCAATCTCGCCGGCATGATGCAGTTTGCCATCAAGCCGTCCTGGGCGATCGACTGGATGACGCATGAGGCGTTCCGGCTGCCGCAGCTCGAAAACCACGTCAAGATGGACGGCGGCGCGCTGTCGATCAGCCGCTACTTCACCGAAATGCTCGACCCCTCCATGTCATGGAACGACGTGGCTGACATGGTGCAGGCCTGGGGCGGGCAATTCTGCCTGAAGGGCATCATGTCGGTTGAGGACGCCAAGCGCGCGGTCGAGATCGGCTGCACCGGCATCGTGCTTTCCAATCATGGCGGACGCCAGCTCGACGGCTCGCGCAGCGCCTTCGACCAGCTCGCCGAGATCGTCGATGCCGTCGGCGACCGCATCGACGTGATGATGGATGGCGGCGTGCAGCGGGGAACGCATGTTCTGAAGGCCCTGTCGCTCGGCGCGAAGGCCGTCGGCCTCGGCCGCTACTATCTATTCCCCCTCGCCGCTGCCGGACAGCCCGGCGTCGAACGCGCGCTGGAGACGATGCGCACCGAGATCGAGCGCGACATGAAGCTGATGGGCTGCACCTCGGTCGACCAGCTGACGCGGCGCAATCTGCGCTTCCGCTCCTGAGCGCAAACGCGATGTCGCTGCGGGCCGCAACCTTTCGTGCGGATGCGGCCCTCGAGCGTATTGGCTTCAGAGCTGGCTATAAATCGCCGCCGCCGCCTGCTTCAGCTTTTCCATCATCGACCGGTAGGGTCCCGGCCCATAGCTGATGCGGCCGACGCCGAGCTTTGCCAGGGTTTTCACTTCGGGGGCGCCTGCCCGCATCATGATGTTGACCGGCAGCGACGATGCCGCGCAGATCTTTTCGATCAAGGCGGGCTCGATCAGGCCGGGCACGAAGAAGCCGTTGCCGCCCGCTGCCGCATAGGCCCTGCCCCGCTCGATCGCCTCGTCCACCAGGCCGGCATGTTTGGAGAGATCGCTCTCGGCCAGAAAAAGGTCGGTGCGGGCGTTGATGAAGAAGGCGATGTCTCTGCCGTCGGCCATGGCGCGAATGGCGCGGATGCGGGCCGCCTGGCTCTCGACAGGATAAAGTCCGTCGCCCGAGACCACACGGTCCTCGAAATTGATGCCGATGGCGCCGACCTCCATCAGCTCGGCGACATTGGCGGCCGCCCTGTCAGGATCTGCGGAATAAGCGCCTTCGAAATCGACCGAAAGCGGCAGGTCGACGGCATCGGTGATGGATTTGGCCGTCTCCACAAGCACCGACATCGGCAGTTTCTCGCCGTCGGCAAAGCCGTGGGCGGCGGCGACCGACCAGCTTCCCGTCGCAAGCGCCTTGGCGCCGGCATCGGCAATGGCCTTTGCCGTGCCGGCGTCCCAGATATTGTAGAGCACGATCGGATCGCCCTTCCGGTGAAGCGCGGCGAATGCCTTGGCCTTTTCAGTCTGGTTCATGCTGTCTCCTCCATCCTTGCTTGCGTACTGATCTTCTCTTCATGCCGCAGCAGCCATTGCTTGCGCCAGAGCCCGCCGCCGTAACCGGTCAAGAAACCATCGGCGCCGAGGATACGGTGACAGGGCACGATGATGGCAAGCTGGTTGGCGCCATTGGCGCGGCCGACTGCACGCACGACCTCCGGCCTCTCCATCTCCCTGGCGAGATCGCCATAGGCGCGCGTCTGCCCGAGGGGGATCTCCATCAGCCTTGCCCAGACATGCTTTTCGAAGGGCGTGCCGCCAAGCGCCAGAGGCGTCCTGAAGACGGTCAGCCGACCTTCGAAATAATCGCGGATATCCGCCTCGATCTGATCGATCACCGGGGTGCGGCCGATCGCGACGGAGGAGCGGACGCGCTTCTGCAGCACTACCAGTTCGCTCGGCAGCGCCTTGCGATCGTGAAATTCGAGAAGATGCAAGTGTGTTTTGTCGGCGACCGCGATTATCGGTCCGAGCGGCGTATCGAACCAATCGGCAAAGAGCAGTTCGCGATTCTGCGAGAGCGCCGGCGCCTTGCCGACGAGCCGCTGGAACGCCGACCGGAAACCGCTCGAAGATTCGTACCCGGCGTCGATCTGGGCATCGATGACACGCGCCCCATCCGCCAGCTGCCGGGCCGCTTCTCCGAGCCTGATATAGCGGACGATGTCATGGAAGGTCATGCCGAGCGCCCGCTTGAAGGCGCGCCGCACGGTCGAGGGATCATGGCCCCGGCGCACGAGCTCATCCTCACTCCAGCGAACCTCCGGCTCGTCGTCGAGCGCGGCAAGCAGCAGATCGACGACCGGTTCCCTGTCGGGCTGCTCCAGCGGCCTGCAGCGCCGGCAGGGGCGGAAGCCGGAATGCATGCAGGCGGCAATCGTCTCGAGGAAGAGCGTGTTTTCCCGCTTCGGCTTGCGCGCCGGGCAGGTCAGGCGGCAGAAGATGCCCGTCGTCTTCACGCAGACATAGGCTTGGCCCTCATAATCGGCGCTGCGCGCAATCAGGGCATCATAGAGCGTATCGTCGTCGGGGCGTTGGAAAAGCATGTGCGCTTTCTAACATCCAACGCCGGCCGCGTCCGCCGAAAATCGGGCGTCTATTTTTTCTTGTCGATTTCCTTGGGCGAGCAGCCGTGCGATAAGGGCGGCCATGACCAAGATCGACCGTACGCCTGAAAAAGCCGATTTCGAACACGTGACAGACTGGGTGTTCGACCTCGACAACACCCTCTATCCCCATCACATCAATCTTTTCGCGCAGATCGACAAGAACATGACCGCCTATGTCGCGGCGCTGTTACAGATGGAACGGGAAGAAGCGCGCAAGCTGCAGAAGCAGTATTATCTCGACCACGGCACGACGTTGCAGGGCCTGATGATCCATCACGGCATCGACCCGAACGACTTCCTCGAAAAGGCCCATGAGATCGACTATTCGGCGCTGATGCCACAGCCCGAACTCGGCGAAGCGATCAAGGCGCTGCCGGGGCGCAAATTCATCTTCACCAATGGCAGCGTCAAACATGCCGAAATGACCGCCGGAGCGCTCGGCATTCTCGAGCATTTCGACGATATCTTCGACATCGTCGCCGCCGATTACGTGCCGAAGCCGGCGCAGGCGACCTACGACAAGTTTGCGGCGCTAAAGCGCGTCGAAACGAACAAGGCGGCGATGTTCGAGGATCTGCCGCGCAATCTGACCGTGCCGAAGGCGCTTGGCATGCAGACCGTGCTGCTGGTGCCGCGCAATCTGGAAGAGACCGTCGTCGAATGGTGGGAAAAGACCAGCGGCGACGAGGATCACATCGATTTCGTCACCGACGACCTCGTTGCATTTCTCGGCAAGGTGACCAGATCCGGCGGCTGACCGCCAGGTTACGAAAGTTTCACCCAACTTACCGATGTTTAACTGGGTCTTTGAGGCCCGCTGCCGTAGCGTCTTTCGTGAGGGGACACCTTACGAAAGGGAAATACGATGTACCGCAACAAGCCGATACTGGCAGCGCTCTCCTCCGTCCTTATCTTCGGCGTCGCAGCCGGGGCAAGCTTTGCCGCACCGGGCGACGGACCGCGCCCGCATCATGCCGGCATGGACCGACCGGGCCGCGACGCCTTCCTTGAAATCACCTATGTCCGCATGCTCAAGGAGTTCGACGCGAACAAGGACGGAAAGGTCTCCAAGGAGGAGGCGAGCAGCGGCCTCGACAAGATCTTCGCTGCGATCGACACCAACAATGACGGGTCGCTGACGCCCGGCGAAATCCGCCAGTACCGCCAGACGCAGCTGCAGGCGATGAGAGATCAGCACAAGCAGGACGCCGGCGACGAGAAGGACGCGAACGCCGCGCCCGACATGCCGGACAGCGAATCCGGGCGGCCGCCGCGCGACGGCCATGATGGTCATCGCTGGATGCGCCACGGCGGCAACATCATGCACGCCTCGATGATGATGCATCGGATCGACACCGACGAAAACGGCCAGATTTCCAAACGGGAGGCGGTCGCCGCCTTCGACAAGCTGTTTACGCGGATGGACCGCGACAAGGACGGCGTCATCTCGATCGACGACATGCCGGATCGGCCGCTGCTGTAAGGGCGGACGAACCATTGCCCTTGCTCTTTCCCCGTTGCGACGGGGAAAGAGACGTGTCTTACGAGTGTTCGTAGAAATCCTGGACGATCTTCCATGCGGCGTCGGCGGTGTCGACGAAGCTGATCAGCTTGACATCGTCGGGTGCGATCGTGCCGAATTCGGCCAAGGCCTCGAAATTGATGATGCGGCGCCAGAAGGCCTCGCCGAAAAGGATCAGCGGCAGACGTTCCATGCGGCCGGTCTGGATCAGCGTCAGGCATTCGAAGAATTCGTCGAGCGTTCCGAAGCCGCCGGGAAAGACCGCGATTGCCTTGGCGCGCACCATGAAATGCATCTTGCGAATGGCGAAATAGTGGAAGTTGAAGCTGAGTTCCGGCGTGACATAGACGTTCGGAGCCTGTTCGTGCGGCAGCACGATGTTGAGACCGATGGAGGGTGCGCCCTCGTCGGCCGCACCGCGATTGCCCGCCTCCATGACGCCGGGGCCGCCGCCGGTGACGATGACATATTCCTGGAAATCGAAGCCCGCCGAATATTTCGAGCAGAGCCGGGCGAATTTGCGCGCTTCGTCATAATAGACGGAGGCCGCCTCCAGATTGGCGCGCTGGATCTCGTTGCGCGCCGCCCAGGCGCTCTGGCCGGGAGCGGGAATGCGGGCACCGCCGAACATGACGACGGTCGAGCGGATGCCGCGTTCGGTCAGCATCATCTCGGTCTTCAAGAGTTCCAGCTGCAGCCGGATCGGCCGCAACTCCTCGCGGCAGAGGAAATCCTCGTCGACATAGGCGAGGCGATAGGCCGGCGACAACGTCTGCGGCGTCTTCGGCACGGCTTCGGCGCGCTGCCTGTCGGTCGAGCTGCTCTTCAACGGGTCCCATACGCCGTCCTTGCGCCGCGAACCGCCGTTTCGTCCCTTTGCCATGTCGAAATGCCTTTCAGTATTGCCGGCCGTGAAACCGGATATGTCGCTATAACGCCTTGAATCCAGGTATGATCTTGTTCGAAAAATCATTCCGTTCTACGGGTGCATGCTGTAGAGCAGGACAAACCCACGCCGATCGCATCTCCGGAGACTCCGCCGTCTCCACGATAAAGATCGAAGTTTAAGGAATTCTCATGAGCGCCACCGACCTCGCATCCCTGGAAAAGACCATCGAAGCGGCCTTCGACAATCGCGACAATGTGAACGTGTCGACGAAGGGCGAGGTTCGTGATGCGGTCGAAGCGGCCCTCGATCTGCTCGATTCCGGCAAGGCTCGCGTCGCGACCCGCGGCGCCGACGGTGCCTGGACGGTCAATCAGTGGCTGAAAAAGGCGGTGCTCTTGTCCTTCCGCCTCAACGACATGGAGGTGGTCAAGGGCGGCTCCGGCAACTCCACCTGGTGGGACAAGGTTCCCTCGAAGTTCGAGAATTGGGGCGAAAACCAGTTCCGCGCCGCGGGCTTCCGCGCCGTGCCGAATTGCGTCGTGCGCCGCTCGGCCTATATCGCCCCGAATGCGATCCTGATGCCCTCCTTCGTCAATCTCGGCGCCTATGTCGGCGAAGGCACGATGGTCGACACCTGGGCGACGGTCGGCTCCTGCGCGCAGATCGGCAAACACGTGCATCTCTCCGGCGGCGTCGGCATCGGCGGCGTGCTGGAGCCGATGCAGGCCGGCCCGACCATCATCGAGGACAATTGCTTCATCGGCGCCCGTTCCGAAGTGGTCGAAGGCTGCATCATCCGCGAAGGCTCGGTGCTCGGCATGGGCGTCTATATCGGCAAGTCGACCAAGATCGTCGATCGCGCCACCGGCGAGGTGATGTACGGCGAGGTGCCGCCCTATTCGGTCGTCGTCGCCGGCTCGATGGCCTCGGCCAATGCGACGATGGCAAACGGCCAGCCGGCGCCACACCTCTACTGCGCCGTCATCGTCAAGCGCGTCGACGAACAGACCCGCTCAAAGACCGGTATCAACGAGCTGCTCAGAGATTGATGACACCGGGGCATTGATCCGGTAAACAGGCGACGTCTTTTTGGGCGAGGCGGCCTCGCCTTGCCATGTCTTTGCCATTCCCGCCGGATAGTTCGACCGCCATGACCGCTACCGATCCCGTCGCCAATCTGCAGACGCTGATTCGCTGCCCCTCCGTCACACCAGCCGAAGGCGGCGCGCTGACGGCGTTGGAAGCGATGCTCGCACCGCTCGGCTTCAACGTCGACAAAGTGAAGGCGAGCGAAGAGGGAACACCCGACATCGAGAACCTCTATGCCCGCCTCGGCGGCGACGGACCGCATCTGATGTTTGCCGGCCATACCGATGTCGTGCCGGTTGGCGATGAAGCTGCCTGGACGCACCCGCCTTTTGCCGCGGAGATATCAAAGGGCGAGCTCTTCGGACGCGGCGCCGTCGACATGAAGGGCGGCATCGCCTGTTTCGTCGCCGCCGTCGCCCGCCATATCGAAAAACACGGGCCGCCGGCCGGCTCGGTCTCTTTCCTGATCACCGGCGACGAAGAAGGCCCGGCGATCAACGGCACGATCAAACTGCTGCAATGGGCGGCGGAGCGCGGCGAACGCTGGGACGCCTGCCTTGTGGGAGAACCGACCAATCCGGACCGGCTCGGCGACATGATCAAGATCGGCCGGCGCGGCTCGCTGTCGGGCAGGATCATCGTACACGGCGTTCAGGGCCATGCCGCCTACCCGCACCTTGCCGACAATCCGGTGCGCGGCATGCTGCAGCTGACGCAGGCGCTGATGGATCCGCCTTTCGACGGCGGCACCGACGATTTCCAGCCGTCGAACCTCGAAGTGACGACGGTCGATGTCGGCAATCCTGCGACGAACGTCATTCCGGCCAAGGCATCGGCAAGCTTCAACATCCGCTTCAACGACAGCTGGACCGTCGAAACGCTGCGCGCCGAAATCCTGCGCCGACTCGAAGCCGCCGCCGGCCATGGCCAGTTGCGTCCGGGCCGCGAGCCGGTCAGATACGATATCGTCTGGGCCGACCGGCCAAGCCATGTCTTCCTGACCCGCAACAACGCCCTGATCGCTTCGCTGTCGTCTGCCGTCGAAAGTGTGGCCGGCCGGTCCCCGGCGCTTTCGACCACCGGCGGCACGTCGGATGCGCGCTTCATCAAGGACTATTGCCCGGTCGTCGAGTTCGGCCTGGTCGGCCAGACGATGCACATGGTCGACGAACGCGTCACAGTTGCCGATCTGGAGACGCTGACGGCGATCTACGAGACTTTCATCGACCGCTGGTTCGCCCATGCCGGGTCTTAGGGAAGTCCAGTATTACCTGGCCGGCCTCTGGCTGCTGATCCGGATGGATCCGCGCGGCTTCCGCTTCCTCGATCTGTCGGAGCGCGGCGTCAACCGATCGTTTTGGGCAATGGCCTGGTGCCTGCCGCCGATGGGCATTTCCTGGCTCTGGTGGCGACAGGCCTTCCTGCGGTCGATGCCGCCGGAGGCCGATGTCGACTTTGCCTTCTACATCAGGCTCGGCCTCGTCGAGGTCGCCAACTGGTTCGTGCCGCTGGTCTTTGCCGGACTGCTGCTGCTTGCCTTCCGCATGGGCGAGCGCTTCGCCCCCGTCGTCGTCAGCGTCAACTGGCTCGGCGTACCGCTCTCCTATATCAACGGTCTGCTGCTGGCTCTGGTGTTCTTCCTGCCCGGCACCGTCGGCCTCGTCTCGCTGCTGCTGCTCGCCTTCATGCTGGCGCAAGTCTTCGCTTTGGCGCGCATTCTCAGAATGATCTGCCACGATCACGCGCTGATGGTCGGGGCGCTGACGCTGGTGCTGCTGGTGCCGTCGATGATCCTTTCGGAATATCTGCAGCACTTCCTCGGCATTTATCCGGCCTGACCAGCCTCGGCGGAGGCTTTACGACAGATCATCGTCGTTTTCATCGGCGGGCCTGCGCCGGTCGGTGATCACCTCGGGATAATCCACCTGCATGAAATAGAGCCCTTCGGGCGGCGCCACCGGGCCGCAGGCCTTGCGGTCGCGCGCCTCCAGCGCTGCCTGCACATCTTCGGGCGTCCATTTGCCTTCGCCGGCGAGCTTCAGCGTGCCGGCGAAGGAACGGATCTGGTTGTGGAGGAAGCTCTGCGCGGTGGCGCGGATTTCAATCAGTTCGCCGCTGCGCGTCACATCAAGCCGGTCGAGCGTGCGCACCGGGCTGTTCGCCTGACAATGGGCGGAGCGGAAGGTGGAGAAGTCATGCCGGCCGACCAGCTTCTGGGCGGCGGCGTGCATGACTTCGTGATCGAGCGCCTTCGGCACCCACCAGGCCTTGCCGGCTTCGAGCGCCAGCGGCGCCCGGCGGCTGACGATGCGATAGAGGTAATGGCGCCGCAGCGCCGAAAAGCGGGCATCGAAAAAATCGGGAACCGCCTCGACGTCGAGAATGGAGACACGCTCGCCGGCAAGCCTCAGATGCGCATTCAACGCGTTCTGCAGCTTGTAAGGCGACCAGGCCTTGGAAAGATCGGCATGGATCACCTGTCCCATGGCATGGACGCCGGAATCGGTGCGGCCGGCGCCGCGGATCGACACGGTCTCGCCGGTCAGCGACAGTACTGCCGCCTCAATCGCCCCCTGCACCGAGGGCCCATTCTCCTGCCGCTGCCAGCCGACATAGGAGCCGCCGTCATATTCGACGGTCATGCGGAAACGCGGCATCAGGAAAGCCTCGTGCCCGCCGCAAGCGGCGTGCCCCTGAGGAAATCGGCCGCGGCGAGCGGCTTGCCGCCTGCTTTTTGCAGCCGTGTCAGCCGCACTGCGCCAGAGGCGCAGGCGACGACCAGATCGTCGGTCAGCAACTGTCCGGCCGTCCCCTGCCCCTCAGCCAGCTCTGAGCCCAGGACCTTCACCCGTTCAGGCCTGCCGCCGATCTCAAGCTCGAACCAGGCGCCCGGAAACGGCGCCAAACCGCGGATATGGTTGTGCACATCCCGCGCCTGCCTGGCGAAGTCGATGCGCGTCTCGGCCTTGTCGATCTTGGCGGCATAAAGCACGCCGTCTTCCGGCTGAGGCGTCAGTGGCAGGTCGTTCATTTCAAGCTTCACCATGGCTTCCGCCATCGCCTTGGCGCCGACCTGCATCAGTCGGTCGTGCAGTTCGCCTGCCGTCATGTTCGGGCCAATCTCGACCTCGCGGGTCAGCGCGACAGCGCCGGTGTCGAGCCCCTTGTCCATCTTCATCACCATCATTCCGGTCTTTGCATCGCCGGCCATGATCGCCCGCTGGATCGGTGCGGCACCCCGCCAGCGCGGCAGCAGCGAGGCATGGCCGTTATAGCAGCCCTCGCGGGTGCCGTTCAAAACCGCCTCCGGCAGCAGCAGCCCGTAGGCGACGACAACGGCGACATCGGCCTTGAACGCGGCAAACTTCTCGTGCTCCTCTGGATCCTTGAAATTGACCGGCGTGAAGACCGGCAGACCGAGCAGTTCGGCCGCCTGATGCACCGGCGATTTCTGCAGATCGAGCCCGCGCCGGCCCCCCGGCCGCGGCGGCTGCGTATAGACGGCGACGATGCTATGGCCGGCATCGACGAGCAGGCGCAGGGTCGGAACCGAGAACTCCGGGGTTCCCATGAAGATGATGCGAAGAGACATTTTATCTCGCCAGTTGAGGATCAGCCGTCTTCAAACGGGTTTACGAGCTTGAGATCAAGCCCCTCGAAATCTCTGGTCCTGCGGGTGGCGAGCAGTGCGCCGTTCCCGACCAATTCTCATTGCGTTATCAGAGCGCCTTGGATTTCGCAGCCTTGGTGAACTTCTTGATCACCATCTCCCGCTTCAGCCGCGAGATATGGTCGATGAAAAGCACGCCGTTCAAGTGGTCGATCTCGTGCTGCAGGCAGGTGGCGAGCAGCCCGTCGGCTTCCACTGTCTGTTCCTTGCCGTTGCGGTCGAGATACTTGACCGAGACGGCAGCCGGCCGCTCGACCTCGGCATAATAATCAGGAATCGACAGGCAGCCTTCCTCATAGACTGAGCGCTCGTCGGACGATTTGACGATCTCCGGATTGATGAAGACCTGCGGCTGCTTTTCCTCGCCCTCGCGGGAGACGTCGATGACCAGCATGCGGCGCGGCACGCCGATCTGGATTGCGGCAAGGCCGATGCCCGGCGCGTCGTACATGGTTTCCAGCATGTCGTCGGCAAGGCGCTGCAGGTCGGCATCCACACGCTCGATCGGCTTGGAGAGCTGACGAAGAACGGGGTCGGGAAGAATGATGAGTGGCTTGATGGTCATGGGCGTTCCCATAACCCATCTTTTCCCGCTATGGAATTATCCGGCGCGCGGGGAAGGCGCTTTTTTGCATCCCCGCCCGGAATTTCGCCATATTCGCCTCACGCCACCCGGCGAGCCGCGACGACGGCAGGGCCTTCCGAGCGGGCGCGGAAGCGGCGCAGCAATTCGATCAATTGGTCCACCTCGTCCTTGAGGCGACCGGTTTCCGCCGACGTGCGCTCAACCATGCCGGAATTCTGCTGGGTGATCTCGCCCATGCTGCGGATTGCCACGCTGACCTCGTTGACGCCGGTCGCCTGATCGCGAGCGGCGGCGGCGATATCGGCGACGAAGCGGTTGATGATGTCGATGCGGCCGATCATGTCGTTCAGCGCTTCGCCAGTGCTGGAGACGATGCCGACACCCTCGTTGACCTGGGTCGAGCTCTGCGAGATCAGGTTCTTGATCTCCTTGGCAGCCTCGGCCGTGCGCTGGGCAAGTTGGCGCACTTCCTGGGCGACAACGGCAAAACCCTTGCCGGCATCGCCGGCGCGCGCTGCCTCGACGCCGGCGTTCAGCGCCAGAAGATTGGTCTGGAAGGCGATTTCGTCGATGACGCCGATGATCTTGGAAATCTCCGTCGAGGATTTCTCGATGCCGGCCATCGCCGAAACGGCGCTGGTGACGAGCTCACCCGAATTCTTCGCCTTCTGCTGCGTCTCGCGTACGGCGTCCGAAGCCTTCTCGGCATTGGCGGCCGTCTGGCCGACGCTGACGGAAAGCTGCTGCAGGGCGGCCGAGCTCTCCTCGACGCCCGCCGCCTGCTGGGCAGTGCGCAACGCCAGGTCGTTGGTCGCATTGGAAATGACGTCGGCGCCGTTCATGATATGGCCGGACGTGTCCCGCACCGATGCAAAGGACTGGCGAAGCGCCTTGACGGCACGATTGTAATCCTCGGCCATTTGCCGGAAATCACCTGGCAGGTCGGACGGCAGGGTAGCCTCGAGATCGCCGTTCGACAGCGCCTCCAGGCCGCGGCGCAGCTGCTCGAGCGCAAGCGCCTGGTCGGATTGGGCTTGGGCGCGCTGCTCTTCAAGAGCCTGGCGTTTGGCTTCAAGCGTCTCGAGATAGACCGAGATGGAATAATCCATGTCGAGCATGCCCGCCTTGATGACCGCCGACAGCTTCTCGGCGAGCAGTTTGCCCTGCTGGCGCGCGAAGACCGACGGCCACTGCTTCTCCATGATGCCCTTGACGAGTTCGGACATGACAAGGGCGTAGCCGCCGACATACCAGCGCGGCTCCAGCCCGATGCGGGCATGCGTTCGGCCGACCGCGGTCACGCCGTCCACATAGCTCTCGTCGAAGGCGCCGCCGGCAAGCTTGCTCCAATGATCCTGCTGGTGCTTCTTGGCGTGGGCGACATGGTTCTTATCGGCGAAAAAAGCCGATACGGCGGGGGTCCTGGCGATCTTGGCATAAAACTTATCGAGGGCAGCGCCGATCAGCTCTGATATGACGGGGCTGATATCCCGCATCGACCGGCGCGCCGCCTCGTCCAGTTCGATGAAATCGAGACGCTGTCTGAGGGCACTGTCGGTCTGCTGGGATGTCATGGAAATCTCTGTACTTGGCGCAACGGCGCGGGAGGGAATTCATTGGCACAGATTTTGGCCAATATGGTTGAGCAATGATTAAACTGGCAGCGATTTTCCGCGTCGGCGAGGAAAGCGACAGAGAGGATATTGGGAATTGCCGATTTTGTTCACGTTTTGATCTATATATTGCCCCATCTTCTGTTATGGTTGCGGCATGACCGTTCATCCCGAATCGCTCGCCCTCTCCGTCGCCTCGCTCAGTCCGGCCATGCTGGCGCTTGCCGGCGGCGTTCTCATCGCCTTTGTGCTTCTGGTGATCATCCTTCTCTTGCGCGGCATCAGCCTCCGCCGCGAGCAGGCGGAGGAGGCGAGCCTGCGGGCTGGCGAAAGCGAGGCGCGCATGGCCGAGCTTTTGAAGATCCAGGCGGAGATGCAGGGCCGCATCACGGCCATGGCCGAGGTTTTCGGCGCGCGTCAGAGCGAGCTCAATCAGGCAATCAGCCAACGTCTCGACGGCATGTCGCAGCGCGTCAGCTCGACGATCACCGAGCAGACGAAATCGACGCATGAGAATCTGCAGCGGCTGCAGGAGCGGCTGGCGGTCATCGATGCGGCGCAGAACAATATCCAGACGCTCGCCAAGGACGTCGTCGGACTGCAGGCGATTCTCTCGAACAAGCAGACGCGCGGCGCCTTTGGCCAGTCGCGGATGGAGACGATCGTCGCCGACGGCCTGCCGATGGGCGCCTATGCCTTCCAGCAGACGCTCTCCAACGGCTCGCGGCCGGACTGCACGATCCGCATGCCGAACGGCGCGCCGCCGCTTGTCATCGATGCGAAGTTCCCGCTCGAAGCCTGGAACGCCATCCGTGACGCCGGCAGCCCCGAGGCCGCCAAGATCGCCGGCCAGCAGTTCCGCCGCGATATGGAGATCCATATCCGGGATATTTCGGAGAAATATCTGATTCAGGGGGAAACCCAGGAGACGGCCTTTCTCTTCGTGCCGTCGGAATCGATCTTCGCGGAGATCCACGAGAACTTCGAGCCGCTGGTGCAGAAGGCACACCGAGCGCGCATCGTCATCGTCTCGCCATCACTTCTGATGCTGTCGATCCAGGTCATCCAGGCGGTGCTGAAAGACCAGCGCATGCGGGCGCAGGCGCATCTGATCCAGGGCGAGGTGGCACTGCTGATGGACGATCTCGGCCGCCTCGACGAGCGGGTGCGCAAGCTGCAGGGCCACTTCGCCATGGCGCAGAAAGATATCGACATGGTGGTCACGTCAGCCGACAAGCTCACCAGGCGCGGCGCCAAGATCGAGGCGCTGGAATTCGAGGCAGGCGGTGACGCCAAGCCCGCCCGCGATGGCGAGGCTCCGGCCAAATCGGTGGAAAGCCGTACCGGCCTTCTCAAGCTTCGGGTGGTTGACGAGGAGTGACCGCTTCGGGCAGTGTCTCGCCCCATGGAATAGCAGGGGCATGATGTCATTCGCATGCTCTAAAAGACGGGACAGCCTGATGATCACAGTTTTCGGATCCATCAACATGGATCTCATCGCCACGACCGAGCGACTGCCGAAGCCCGGCGAGACGGTGGCCGGCAACGGTTTTGCCACGGCTGCCGGCGGCAAGGGCGCCAACCAGGCGCTGGCAGCCCGCCGCGCCGGCCGCTATGTGCACATGGTCGGCGCCGTCGGCAAGGATGCTTTTGCCGCCGATGCGCTTGCCCTGCTCGATGCGGCGGGAACCGATCTCTCCCTCGTGAAGCATGTTGACGGCCCCACGGGCACGGCGCTGATCCTGGTCGGCGCCGACGGCGAGAACATGATCGCCGTGGTTCCGGGCGCCAACGGCCTGGTCACGCCAGCTGATGCGGAAATCGCGGTCGGCCGCATGAACGAAGGCGACATGCTGATGTTGCAGCTCGAGGTGCCTGTCGCGGCCGTCGAACGCGCGCTCTCGGCCGCGCGCGCCAAGGGCATCACCAGCATCCTCAACCTCGCCCCCTTGATCCCCGATGCACCGCGCCTCGGTCGCCTGGCCGATATCGTCATTGCCAATGAGACCGAGTTCGAGCGGCTTGCCGGACAGGACGGCATGGACGCACAAGCGCGCGAGGCAGCGCTTGTCCGCCTGCATCAGGAAACCGGCCAGACCCTGATCGTGACGCTCGGCGGCGATGGCGTCATCGCCATCCGGGATGGGGTCATTTCACGGGCGCAAGGGCTGGCGATCGATCCTGTCGATACGGTCGGGGCAGGCGACACCTTCTGCGGCTATCTCGCCGCCAGTCTCGACGAGGGCCTCGACTTTCGGACGGCGCTGCACCGGGCGGCAGTCGCCGGTTCACTCGCATGTCTCAAATCAGGAGCGCAACCGTCGATTCCTGTGAGTGAGGAAGTCGCAGACAGAATATAGGCTAGCCTGCCTGCGAAACTCGCCAGATCTCCTTCAATTTTAAGGGAGATTTCTGCGGCTTTCATCATACAAACCGCTAAAGTTTCACTCAAATTTAAGAGGTCTCCGGCGATCTTCCCAGTGATCGCCGGGTCTTCGCGCTTGCGGATCCGCGGCTGATGCGGCTGCTCCATGACGGAGCCATGCCTTCGCTCCTGCGCCGGAGAATGCACGTTCGGCGTATCCTTGCCCGAGGACCCCATGTTCATTTTTCGCATGAAATCGCTTGCGGCGAAGCTCATCGTCATCACCGGCGTCGCTATCGCGCTTGTTCTCATCGTTTCGAATCTCTTCCTCATCGGCCAGACCCGGGACCGCGTCCAGACGCTGACGATGGACCAAGCCAATCTCGAGGCGAAAGCGATCGCCAACGAAATCGCCGCCAATGTCGGCGAACTCGCCAGTGCCGCACGCAGCATGACAGGCGTGATCGGTCGAGCCCACGAAGGCAAGTCGCTCGACCGCAGGGGCATGATCAACGTGCTGAAAGCTAATCTCGAACAGAACGCCTTTGCCTTCGGCAGCTGGTTCTGCGAGCAGCTCGGCGCGCTCGACGGCAAGACCACCGAGATCGCCAACAATAATGACGAAGGCACGAACAAGAACGGCGCCTTCACGCCCTATTGGTCGAAGACCAAGGACGGTGGAATCCAGTACTCCACCTTCGACAATGATTATACCGCCGAATGGTGGAAGCTTGCTGCCGACAGTGGCAAGGGCGCGATCACGACCCCCTACCTCGCCCAGGGAACAGATGTGCCGACGCTGCTGACGTCCATTGCCTATCCCGTCATATCGGGCGGCAAGATGATCGGTGTCGGCGGTGTCGACATCTCGCTGAAGTCGCTGACCGACAAGCTGCAGGCGCTGCATCCCTTCGGCTCGGGCCGGGTGACGCTGCTGTCCCAGGCCGGCAACTGGATCGTCGCACCGATCCCCGACCTGATGACGAAGCAATATGACGGCGAAGGCGCCGACGTCGTCAAGGCGGCGCTGTCGAACAAGCAGCCCGGCCTCGTCCGCAACCTCACCTATGACGGCTTCGATCCCTTCGACCGCGTCGTCTATCCGTTCGAGGTCCCCGGCGTCAATGCCACCTGGCTCGTGCTTGTCGACGTCCCGCACGCCGCGATCAACGCGCCGGTACAAGACCAGACTTACATGATGATCGCCACCGGCCTGATCGTGCTCGGCGCGGTGATGCTCGCGCTCTATTTCGCCGTCCGCTCACTCGTGCAGCGGCCGCTCGGCAGCCTTGTCGCCAGCGTCAAAACCCTCAGCGACGGCGAATATGCCGTGCCGGTCACGGGGCAGGATCGTACCGACGAAGTCGGTTCGGTCGCCAAGGCGCTTGAAGGCTTCCGCTTCAAGCTCGCCGACTCCAGGCGACTCGAAGACGAAGCCGCCAGAGAGCGGGGGGCCGCGGAGGCCGAGCGCGGCCGTTCTGAATCGGAACGCCAGGAATCGCTATCGCTGCAGCGCCAGATCGTCTCGATCGTCGGCGCCGGTCTTTCGGAGCTGTCGCGGGGCAATCTCGGTCACCGCATCACCGACGAATTTCCCGGCGAATACGGCAAGCTGAAACAGGATTTCAATGCCGCGCTAGCAAGCCTCGAAGAGACCATCGTTACAATGAACCTCAGTGTCGTCAATATCGGCGCCGGCACCGGGGAGATCAGCAACAGCGCTTCCGACCTCGCCAAACGCACCGAGCAACAGGCGGCAAGCCTGGAAGAGACGGCGGCAGCGCTGAATGAGCTCACCGCCCAGGTCGATTCGAGTGCCGAGAATGCACGCACGGCTGCCGACAACGTCAACCTCGCCTGCCAGGATGCCGAAAAATCCGGCGAAGTGGTGCAGAAAGCCATCGCCTCCATGCAAGGGATCGAGCAGTCTTCGACGGAGGTTTCGCGGATCATCGGCGTCATCGACGAAATCGCCTTCCAGACCAACCTGCTGGCACTGAACGCCGGCGTCGAAGCGGCGCGCGCCGGCGAAGCCGGCAAGGGTTTTGCTGTCGTCGCCCAGGAAGTGCGTGAACTCGCGCAGCGTTCGGCCAATGCCGCCAAGGAGATCAAGACGCTGATCAACACCTCGGCCGTCCAGGTCAAGGAAGGCGTCGATCTCGTCGGGCGCGCCGGCGGTGCGCTGCACAAAATCGCCGAGCAAGTGATGGGGATCAACAGCCTGATCCGGGAGATTTCGGCATCGGCCAGCGAACAGGCGGTCGGGCTGAAGGAAATCAACCAGGCCATGAACCAGATGGATCAGGTAACGCAGCAGAATGCGGCGATGGTGGAGGAAGCGACTGCCGCCAGCGTGGCGCTCAACGACGAAGCGCAGACACTGAAGGCGCTCGCTACGCGCTTCAGCGTCTCCGGCTCCGCCAATGCGACTGCACTCGCCTCCGTGGCAAGGCAGATGCGTGCGCCGGCTGCAGCCCCCTCGCATTTCGCGGCCGCTCCCGCCGTTCGCCACGCCCCGGCGACCCGCCGCACCACACCTCAATCGCATGGCTCGGCTGCCCTGGCTGGGGATAACTGGGAAGAGTTCTGACCGTTCAGCCCTCCATAAACAAAAAGGCGCCTGCGAAATCAGGCGCCTTTTTCGTTTGGGTATCCATGCAGCTCAGGCAGCGTTCGACGTCTGCTCCTCGTTGAGGAAGGCATAGATCGCCGAGGCGGAATCGGTGGCGCGCAGCTTTGCAACCAGGTCTTGATCGCGCAGGACGCGGGCGATGCGCGACAGGGCTTTGAGATGATCGGCGCCGGCGCCCTCCGGCGCAAGCAGCAGGAAGACGAGGTCGACGGGCTGGTCGTCCAGCGCTTCGAAATCAACAGGCTGCTCCAGCCGGGCGAAGATGCCGACGATGGAATGAATGTTCACCAGCTTGCCGTGGGGAATGGCGATACCGTTGCCGACGCCGGTCGAACCCAGGCGTTCGCGCTGCAGGATGACGTCGAAGATCTCCCGTTCGGAGAGCCCGGTGATCCTCGCGGCTCTTGCCGCCAATTCCTGAAGCAACTGTTTCTTGGAATTTACTCTGAGGGCGGGAATGATCGCATCCTGATGGAGCAAATCTGCCAATGCCATTTCTTTTTCCTTCTGTCGCCGGGATCAGTTGATGCGAGGAGCGGCGGCGATACCGCCGCTCACCGCCCTGATCTCAGGCTTTGATATTGGCCGAATCGATCCAGCCAATATTTCCGTCGTGCCGACGATAAACGATGTTCAGATGTTCCTTGCCGGGACTGCGGAACAGGAGAAGCGGCTCATCGGTCATGTCGAGCGCCATCACGGCGGTGGCGACGGACATGGTCTTCAACTGCTTCGTGCTTTCAGCGACGATCGCCGGGGCGAAATCGTCGGGGATCTCATCCTCGTGATCAGGAACGGAGTCCATGACCGTGTAGGAGACTTCTGCAAAGCCATTCAGGTGGTTTCCGGCATGGTGGTCCTTCAGCTTGCGCTTGTAGCGACGCAGGCGTTTCTCGATGCGCTCGGAAGCGGCGTCGAAAGCAAGCTGCGGATCCGTGGCTTCGCCGGCGGCATGAAGCACCACCCCGCTGTCGAGATGAAGCTTGCAGTCTGCCGAGAAACGAGAACTCGCCTTTTCGACGGTCACCTGACCGGAATACCCCCCATCGAAGTATTTCGTGATGGCCGTAGCAATTTGGTCCTCGATCTTTTGACGGAAGGATTCACCAATTTCCATATGTTTCCCGGATACACGCACACTCATGGAGTTTCCCTTCTTATGGTCGTTTGCGGGTATCAGTTTACGCCAAGCCTCGGGTTCATCCAAGCACTTCGCGCAATCTCAAGCAAGATCGGCGTAGGCCTGTGGGCCCTCGGTTCCCTTGGGATGATGGGGATAACTTCAAAACGCCGTTCACGGCGCCGATTGCGGCGGGCTTCTAGCCACAGGTTACCGGAAAGTCAATAGGACGTCGAATCAGGCCCGGGCGCGCTCGCAGAAGGTGTGGCAAATCTCTTGCGGAAGGAGCCTTCCAGCGACTTTCCTTTCATGATCTCACGCGCTTCGCGCCTGCGTTGTGTGCGGCATCGTCATGGCGATGACACCGAGAATGACGCAGGTGAGCCCGATCAAGGCCGTCGGGCTTAGACTTTCGCCGAGGAAGATGGTGCCGATCGCGACACCGATCGGCACGCGGAGATAGGCTTGCGATGTGGTTCCGACCGAACCCAGCGTCTGAACGAGACGGAAATAGATCGTAAAGGCAAGCGCCGTCGAGAAGGCGGAAAGGGCAAGCAGCGCCAGCACCGATGCGGCCGAGGGATCGAGCCCCCACGGCCGGTCGACGAGCAGGCTCACAGGCATCAGAATGACCGCGCCCGAGATCAGCGAGCCGGCCGCCGGCACGGCAGGATCAAGGCCTCTGAAGTTCTTGCTGAAAATCGCGGCCCCGGCATAACAGATGGTCGCCAGGATGATCGCGATTTGCGCCATCAGGCTTTCGCCAAGACCGCCGAGCGCTTCGACGCCGATGACAAGGCAGATGCCGGCAAGCCCGGAGACGACGCCGAAGAGCTTTCGCGCCGTCGCCTGCTCATGGCGGGTTATCGACACGGTCAGCAGGAAGGTGAAGATCGGCGTCGCCGAATTCAAGATCACCGCCAGTCCGGCATCGACGGACTGCTCCGCCCAGGCGATCAGCGTGAAAGGAATGACGCTGTTCAGGCAGGCCTGGACGACGAACAGGCGCCATGTCGCGCCATCGCGCGGCAGGCGGACATGCCGATGGCAAAGCACGGCCAGCAGAATGGCGCCGGCAATCAGTGTGCGCACGGCGATCAAGGTCACCGGCGGGATCGTTTCGACCCCGATCTTGATGAAGGTGTAGGAAGAACCCCAGAGGGTCGCCAGCACCAAAAGCAGGACAAGTTCTCTGGCAAGCTTCGGCTTTTGCGGCGTCATAGACACGTCGATATTCGTTCAAGACACGGGAGAAATAGGCCAATTGCGAAGTGGATGCTTCGATCAAGATCGAAGCGTCCTGCTGCGTCAGAAGCCCGCGACCTTGGCGAGCGCCCGTTTCTCGCGGCGGCGCTGGACCGAGGAAGCGATGTTCATCGCTTCCCGGTATTTCGCGACCGTGCGGCGGGCGAGATCGACGCCGCCCTTCTTCAGCATGTCGACGATGTCATCATCGGAGAGCACCGCGTCCGGGCTCTCCTGCATGATCAGCGCGCGGATCTTGTGACGCACTGCCTCGGCCGAATGGCTGTCGCCGCCCTCGACGGCGCCGATCGACACGGTGAAGAAATATTTGAGCTCGAAGAGGCCGCGCGGCGTCAGCATATATTTGTTCGAGGTGACGCGGCTGACGGTGGATTCATGCATCTTGATCGCCTCGGCCACCGTCTTCAGGTTCAGCGGCCGCAAGTGGTCGACACCGTGCAGCAGGAAGGCGTCCTGCTGGCGGACGATCTCGCTTGCCACCTTCATGATGGTCTTTGCCCGCTGGTCGAGGCTGCGGGTCAGCCAGTTGGCGCTCTGCAGGCACTCGGAAAGGAAGGCATGATCCTCACCGTTCCGGGTCACGCGGGAAAAATAGGACTGATTAACAAGCACGCGCGGCAGCGTATCCGGATTGAGCTCGACCAGCCAGCCACCCTCCGCGGAGGGCCTGACAACGACATCCGGCATGATCGCTTCGGAAACACCCGTCTCGAATCCGCTGCCGGGCTTCGGATTGAGCTGGCGGATCTCGCCGAGCATGTCGAGAAGATCTTCCTCGTCAACGCCACAGAGCCGCTTCAGCGTGACGAAGTCACGCCGCGCCAGGAGTTCGAGGTTTTCGACCAGCGCCTGCATGGCAGGGTCGTAACGGTCCTTCTGCCGGAGCTGGATCGCCAGGCATTCGGCGAGGCTGCGGGCGAAAACACCCGGCGGATCGAGTGTCTGGAGTGCGGCGAGCACGTGTTCGACCTGCGTGAGACCCGTGCCGAGCCGCTCGCCGGTCTCGACGAGATCGAGCTGGATGTAACCGGCATCGTCAAGCTGATCGATAAAATTCTGGGCGATCAGCCGATCGCTCATATCGGGCAGGACGAAGGGGATCTGCTGGGCGAGATGATCGCGCAGCGACACCTGACCGGCGACAAAATCATCGAGATCGTAATCGGCGCCGTCGGCGCTGCCCGGCATGGACTTCCACTGACCGACGAGTTCCGGTGCATCGAGGCGCTGCGGACCACCGTCATCGGGAAAAACATTGGTGTAATTGGCGTCGAGCTCGTCGTTCAGCCGGCTGCTGCTTTCGCTGCCGCCATTATCGTACCAGTCGCTCGACAGCGCCTCGGCGCGATTGTCGGCGCTGTCGTCCGAGCCGGCATCCTCCGGCGTATGACCGAATTGCTCGTCCTCGCCTGCCGCCCGTTCGTCGCCCGCCTCGCCGTCATTCGACGGAAATTCGAGCAGCGGGTTCTTCTCCACTTCCTGAGCGATGAACTGGTTGAGCTCAAAATGGGTCATCTGCAGCAACTGGATGGATTGCATCAGTTGCGGCGTCATGACCAGGGACTGGCTCTGGCGCAGAAATAGATTGGCGGACAGTGCCATGACGGACGCGAAACTCCCTCGACTCCAGGAAACCGCGCCCGATCCACGCTTCAGGCCACGGAAATCCGAGTTGGCCCAAAAATTGCTTTTTTATCTCATTTGGTCAAGCGGAACTACGCGGGAAGGTGAATCAGCGCGGGGTCAGAGGCTGAACTTGTCGCCGAGATAGAGTCGGCGCACTTCCGGATTGTTGACGATGTCGTTCGCCCGGCCGTGGGTCAGCACCTCGCCGGCATGGATGATATAGGCGCGGTCGATGAGGCCAAGCGTCTCACGCACATTGTGGTCGGTAATGAGAACGCCGATGCCGCGCGCCGTCAGGTGGTGGACGAGGTTCTGGATATCGGCGACCGAAATCGGGTCGACACCGGCGAAGGGCTCGTCGAGCAGCATGAAGGTCGGGTCGGTTGCAAGCGCTCGCGCGATTTCGAGACGGCGGCGTTCGCCGCCGGAAAGGGCGACGGCGGCACTCTTGCGCAGCTTCTGGATATGAAATTCCTCCAGCAGCTCGTTCAGCTTCTGCTCGCGCTCGGCCTTGTCCTTCACATGCACTTCGAGGACGGCGCGGATATTTTCTTCAACCGTCAGTCCGCGAAAGATCGAGGCTTCCTGCGGCAGGTAACCGACGCCGAGCCGCGAGCGGCGGTACATCGGCATGGTCGTGACATCGTTTCCATCGATCTCGATCGTGCCTTCATCCACCGGTACCAGGCCGGTGATCATGTAGAAGCAGGTCGTCTTGCCGGCGCCGTTCGGGCCGAGCAGGCCGACGGCTTCGCCGCGACGCACGACCAGGGAGACGCCGTTGACGACACGGCGCGTCGCATAGGTCTTGGTCAGACCACGGGCGATCAGCGTCCCCTGATAGCGGCTCTTGTCGGCGGCACCCGCAGCTTGCGGCTCAGGCCTGCCGAACATGGTGGATAGCGATGATAATTTCACGTGGGAGGCCGGTTCAGTTCTGCTTCTGCGCGTTCGGCTGCGATTTCGGATCGAGCTGAATCTGGACACGACCGCCGCAGCTTTCAAGCTCCGCCTGGCCGGTTTGCATGTGAACGGTCAGCTTGCAACCGGTGAAGACGTTCGGACCGTCCGACAGGATGACCTTGTTTCCCTGATCCGCGGTCAGGATGAATGTCTGCGAGGCCATGTCGAAATTGCCATCGTCGGCAGTCGCCGTCTGCGTGCCCGAGACCAGGTAGACCTTGTCCGTCACCAAGATTTTGTCGATATCCGCACTTCCCGACGCCAGGGAGGCCGACTGCTCGGGTTTCGCCTCGGGCTGGGCCGGCGCGCCGGCGCCCGACTTTGCCGCCTTGTCCTTGTAATAGACAGTCATCTTGCCGGATTGCATCGTCGTCGTGCCCTGGACGACCTTGACGTTGCCGGTGAAGAGCGCCGTGTGCTCCTGGTCGCGAATCTCCAGCTTGTCGCTTTCGATCTGGATCGGCTGGTCGTTGGAAAGCTTCATGCCCGACATGGTCGTCGACTGCGCCCCCGCGCCCGAGACCGTCAGAATAAGGGCAAATGCGCCGGCAACGAATGCGATGCCCGTCTTGCAAGCTGAAATGCGACAATCTTTTGTCATGGGTGACCCGGCTGGTTAAGTGCCCTGTTTATGAATGGTGGATGGATCGACATTCATGCGAACATTCCCCTCGAATGTGATCACGCGCCCCTTATCGGTTATCTCCAGCGTCTTCGCAACAATGGAAGCATTGTCCTTGGTGATGGTGACGGGATCGTCGCTGCGCATGTTGCCGCCCTTGATGTCGAGCCGGGCGGACTGGAATTGTGCGTTGAGGCCGCTGCTCAGCACCAGGGTGAAGGGAGTCGTCATATGCAGATTGTCGGTGGCGCGGTTATAATCGGCAGTCGAAGCGATGACGCGGGCAACCAGCCCGTCATTCATCGGAACAGCGGCCTTGATGGTCTCGAGGGTGATGAGATCGGGATTGCGGATATCCTGCAGCGCCCTTTCGGCAAGCATGGAATAATTGACGCCGTCGGAGTTGCGTCCGGCAATTGCCGGCTTTTCCATCACGACCTTGCCGTTCTCGATCTTGGCGCCTTCAAACTTGACGTTTTCAGGCAGGTACAGGCTCACCAAGGCCACCGTCGTGAGGGCGCCGGCGACGACAAGGGCAGCCAACGGCAGCAAAATCTTCAGCCGCCGCACGCGGGCGGAATGGAACAACGCATCGCCATAGGGGCTCCTGCCGGAGCCCGCATAAGCGGCATGTCCGTTGTTCTTCAGGGTATCGAGCATAGGTCTCGTTCCATGTGCGGTGATTGCCTCGCCTGCGTAACAAAGCCGGCCGGCAATCACAGTTCGTTTCGCATTATTACATTGGCTTGCCAATACGGAATTTTTTCTGCAACAAGCAACAAAACGGAAAAACATACAAAAGTGGCATTCATACGCGCCGCTTCCACCAATTTCACCGGGCCTATCGGCGCCATGCCGACCCTGGGCCAGCGCTGGAGGTTTCTATGGACAGTTCGATCATCGCGGATCGCCGGCGGCTGCGCCGCAAGCTCGGCTTCTGGCGCATCGTCGCGGTCGCCCTCGTCGTGGCGCTCGGTTTCGCTTTCTACCGTTTCGCCGTCGGCGAGGCCGGCACGGCAAGTCCGCATATCGCCCATGTGACGATATCGGGGCTGATCGTCGATGACGACGAGCTGCTGGAGCGGCTAAAGAAGGTCGAGACCAGCGATCAGGTGAAGGCCGCGGTGATTTCGATCTCCTCGCCCGGCGGCACGACCTATGGCGGGGAAAAAATCTTCAAGGCGATCCGGGCCATATCAGCCAAGAAGCCCGTCGTCTCCGACGTGCGCACGCTGGCCGCCTCCGCCGGCTATATGGTCGCCACCGCCGGCGACACGATCATTGCCGGCGACAGCTCGATCACCGGCTCGATCGGCGTTATCTTCCAGTACCCGCAGATCCAGCCGCTACTCGACAAGATCGGCGTATCGCTGCAGGAGATCAAGTCCTCGCCGCTGAAGGCCGAGCCCTCGCCCTTCCACGAGGCGAGCGAGGAGGCCAAGGCAATGATCCGCAACATGGTGGTCGACAGCTACAACTGGTTCGTCGACCTGGTCGCCGACCGGCGCAAGCTGCCGCGCGAGGAGGTGCTGAAACTCGCCGACGGCACAATCTATACCGGCCGGCAGGCGCTGAAGGCAAAGCTCGTCGATACGATCGGCGGCGAGGCGGAAATCCGCGCCTATCTCAAGTCGCGCGGCATCGACACCGATCTGCCGATGGTCGATTGGGACAAGAAGAGCAACACGCCTTTTCTGCTCGCTGGAGCTGTTTCGCGGCTCATTACTATCCTGGGTTATGATGATCTGGTCAAAGGCCAGGATATCAACGGAATCCTGCCCCCAAAGTTGCTTCTTGACGGGCTGCTTTCAGTTTGGCAGGTTGGCCGCGATTGATAAGAAATCAATAATTTAAGGGGGCGACTGTGATCAAGTCCGAATTGGTGCAGATTGTTGCGGCACGCAACCCGCATCTCTATCATCGCGACGTCGAAAATATCGTCAACGCGGTTCTCGACGAGATCACCGATGCACTGGCTGCGGGCAACCGCGTCGAATTGCGCGGCTTCGGCGCGTTTTCGGTCAAGAACCGCCCGTCCCGATCCGGCCGCAACCCGCGCACCGGCGATACCGTCTTCGTCGAAGAGAAGTGGGTTCCCTTCTTCAAAACAGGCAAGGAACTGCGCGAGCGGCTCAATCCCGGCCAGGCCGACGAAGAGGATTGAGCGGCGCGAGCCGCCTGCGGCGAAACCGCACTTGAACTTGAACACCGTTTTCCTATTCTGCTAGCGCATCGGCCTGAAAGTCGGAATCGATTTTCGGGCCGGTGCATATCAGGCGCATGGAGAGCTCAAATGGCCAAGAAGATCGTCAACCTGTTGATTTTGCTGCCGCTCGGCGTCATCCTCATCGTCTTCTGCGTCGCCAACCGGCAGAGCGTCACGCTCGCCTTCAATCCCTTCAGGCCCGAAGACCAGGTGCTTGCAGTTTCCGCGCCCTTCTTCGTCTTCCTGTTCATCGCGCTGATAGCAGGCATGCTGATCGGTTCGGCCGCCACCTGGTTCAGCCAGGGCAAACACCGCAAGCGTGCCCGCACCGAGGCCAAGGAAGCCATTCGCTGGCAGGGCGAGGCCGATCGTCACAGGAGCCGCGCAGAAGATATCGCCGGCCAGCTGCCGTCGCGGTAAGATCGGCTTTACCGCCCGCGTCAAATCGGAGAAAAACTCAGCTCCTCATAATCGCCTTCCGGCGACGCGCCATTGCCGGTCACGGCAAAACCGTGGGAAAGATAGAAGGCCTTCGCCCGCCGGTTGTTCACCAGGCATTTCAGCCGGTACTTATGTCGCGGCCATTCCGGCAGCGCCCTGAGCAGCGCCGTGCCGGCGCCGAGCCCCTGGAATTCCGGCCTTACATAAAGCATATGAATGAAATCATCCTCCGGCCAGAGCGACAGGAAACCGGCAAGGCTACCATCGGTATGTTCGCAGACGAGGATGGTTTCACCGTTGGTATGAGCCGAAAAATCCTCGCGGTGAAACTTGCCGGGATCGACCCAGACGAATGTCTGGCGACGCACGGCAAGATAGATGTCCGCGAGCATTTCCCGGTCTTCCGCCCGCGGCGGCCTGATGGTCCATGTCATCCTGCCGGAATAGCTCAGGCGCAGGTCCGCGCCAAGCCGCAGCGAAAGCCTTTGGCGCTCAATCCGCAGCCATTTTTGCAACGACCGCAGCATTGAAATCCGAGAAGAAGCCTTCAGCGAGCTTCTGCGAAGTCGAGTCGAGCAGACGGGCGCCGAGCTGGGCAAGCTTGCCGCCGAGCTCGGCCTTGGCCCGGTAGTGCAGGATCGTCTCCTCGCCCCTCGCCTTGAGTACGACATCGGCGCTGCCCCTGGCGAAGCCGGCAAGGCCGCCCTTGCCTTCGGCCGATAGCGTATAGCTTTCCGGCGCATCGATATTGGAAAGCGTCAGCACCCCATGAAAGCTGGCGGAGAACAGGCTGAACTTGACCTTGATCGTCGCCTCGAAAGCGCTTGGCGACAGTCGCTCAATGCCCTGGCAGCCGGGAATGCAGCCACGCATGATCTCCGGATCGTTGAGCGCTTCCCAGACCATGTCCCGCGGCGCGGCGATGCGTTCTTCGCCGGTGAAATCCATTCGATAGCCCCATCTGCGATTCGCCCATCTTATCCCAGCGGTAAAGCGCTTTGCTACGGCGGAGGGGAATGTTATCTGGCTGGCTTGCGATCCCGCGCGTGGAATGACGCCCGCACCCATGCGCAGTTGATCCGGTACGGTTTTCTGGGCTACTGCATAATACAAGGTGCTGCCGAGGACGCAGCGCTATCACGCCACCCCGACAGAGACGCGGAAGAGCACGTTGAAACAAAGAGAACGCCGGCCGGGCCAGAAGAAGACATCGGGTCCCGCCGGTGAAAGCCGCAGAGACGATCGGGCCGGCCGAGCACCGAAGTCCGCGGCACGGCCTGCGGCCACACGCGACACGGTTCGCGAGACTGCGCCGGCCGCGGTTTCGCGCCCGCTCATGGCGCGCAGCGGCGATCGGCCGGCGGAGCGCGTGCCTGTCATTCTCGAATCGCTCGGCGCCGGCGATTTCCACCTGATCGACAGCGGCGACGGCCAAAAGCTGGAGCAATATGGCCCCTACCGCATCATCCGCCCGGAAGCCCAGGCGCTGTGGCGGCCTTCGCTAGCACCGCAGATCTGGGAGAAGGTCGATGCCGTGTTCACCGGCGACACTGACGAGGAAGGCACCGGCCGCTGGCGTTTCCCCGAGGAGGCGCTCGGCGAGGCTTGGCCGCTCAACCTGCTCGGCGTCGATTTCCTCGGCCGCTTCACCTCCTTCCGTCACGTCGGCGTCTTTCCCGAGCAGATCGTCCACTGGAGCTGGATGAAGGAGGCGGTCGAAAAGGCCGGCCGGCCGCTGAAGGTGCTGAACCTCTTCGGTTATACCGGCGTCGCCTCGCTGGTCGCCGCCGCCGCCGGCGCCGAGGTCACCCATGTCGACGCGTCGAAGAAGGCGATCGGCTGGGCGCGCGAGAACCAGGCGCTCGGCCGCATGGAGAAGCTGCCGATCCGCTGGATCTGCGAGGATGCGATGAAATTCATCCTGCGCGAGGAACGCCGCGGCAGCCAGTACGACATCATCCTCACCGATCCGCCGAAATTCGGCCGCGGCCCCAATGGCGAAGTCTGGCATCTCTTCGAGCATCTGCCCCTGATGCTCGATATCTGCCGCGAGATCCTGTCGCCGAAGGCGGTCGGCCTGGTGCTGACGGCTTATTCGATCCGCGCCAGCTTCTATTCGATCCACGAGCTGATGCGTGAAACGATGCGCGGCGCCGGCGGCGCGGTCGAATCCGGCGAGCTGGTGATTCGCGAGGCAGGCCTCGACGGCAAAACGCCGGGCCGCGCGCTTTCCACCTCCCTCTTTTCCCGCTGGGTGCCGCAATGAGCAAGGACTTCCACGATCAGGGGCCGCGCAGGGTCGGGCAGGTGAAGGAAGTCACCTCGCTCGCCAATCCGATCATCAAGGACATCAAGGCGCTGACCAACAAGAAGTCGCGGGAGGAAAGCGGGACTTTCCTCGCCGAAGGGCTGAAGCTCGTCATCGATGCGATAGAGCTCGGCTGGACGATCCGCACGCTGGTCTATGCCAAGGCGGCCAAAGGCAAGCCGCTGGTCGAGCAGATGGCGGCAAGGACCGTCGCCTCCGGCGGGCTGGTGCTCGAAGTCAGCGAAAAAGTCATTGCCGCGATCACCCGGCGCGACAACCCGCAAATGGTCGTCGGCATCTTCGAGCAGCGCTGGGCGCCGCTCAAGGGCATCCGGCCGCAGGAGGGTGAGACGTGGGTGGCGCTCGACCGGGTGCGCGATCCGGGCAACCTCGGCACCATCATCCGGACGGCCGATGCGGCCGGTGCGTCCGGCATCATTCTGATCGGCGAGACCACCGATCCCTTCTCGCTGGAGACCGTGCGGGCAACCATGGGCTCGGTCTTCGCCGTTCCGGTCGCACGGGCGACGCCGGAAGAATTTCTCACCTGGCGGAAGTCGGCCGGCGTTTCCATCATCGCCACCCATCTGGCCGGCGCCGTCGACTATCGCACGATCGACTATCGGAAGAAGCCCGTCGTGCTGTTGATGGGCAACGAACAATCCGGGCTGCCAGACCAGCTCGCTGGGGAAGCCGATGCGCTCGCCCGCATCCCGCAGCAGGGCCGCGCCGACTCCCTCAACCTCGCCGTCGCCACCGCCATCATGCTTTTCGAGGCGCGCCGCCATCTCCTCTCACTTGCCGAGGGCAAATGACCGAACCGACGCATGCACGCCCCGCCCTGTTTTCGCGCCCGGCGCCGATCCTCTTCTTCATCCTCTTCGCCGTTTTGATCGACCAGGTCGTGAAGGTCGCCGTCGATCATTACCTGCCGCTGCAGGAAGCCGTGCCCGTCATTCCGATGCTGGCGCTCTATCGCACCTATAATCTCGGCGTCGCCTTTTCGATGCTGGAGGGCATGGACGGCTGGTTCATCGTCGGCATGCGGCTCGTCATCGTCGCCTTCGTCATCTGGCTGTGGTACCGCACGGCAAAAGACCGCTGGCTCGCCCATCTCGGCTATGCGCTGATCATTGCCGGGGCGATCGGCAACCTTGTCGACCGTTTCGCCTACGGGCATGTGATCGACTATATCCTCTTCTACACCGAAAGCTGGTCGTTTGCGGTGTTCAATCTCGCCGACAGTTTCATCACCATCGGCGCCGGCTGCGTCATTCTCGAGGAACTGCTGCTGCCGAAAAAGGCCGGCCGCTAAAATTGTATCGAATTCCTGAAGGCATTCGGAACAAGCCTCATGTTATCCAGATACCATGCAGAGTTTGGGACAGTTGCAGGAAAGATTGTCCGCCGCCTTCGGCGGAACCGCCGTCAAGCCGCCTCAGGAGCGGACGGAGGAACCCTCTCCGCGTCCCGGCGTATCGACAGCGCACCCGGGTGCCGCTTCCCTATCAGGGCCTGCAGCGACGCGGCGCATGCTGTTCTACTGGCTGAGCGGCGTCGGCTTTCTGGCCGCCATGATCCTGACGCTGCTTGCTCATGCCGGCGAGCCGCTGCTCCTTTCGGGCGGTCTTGTTGCTCTCGGCCTTGCCGTCATCGCCTGTTATGCCGTGCTGATGGTTCGCCGGCAGAGAAGCCGGCAGCCGGCCGGTCGATCCACTCCGAACGGCGATGATGGCGCGAAGCTCTTCGCCGAGGTGCATGACGTGCTCGGCGACATCACCCTCACCCGCGCCATGGACCGGCGCATCATCTCGGCCAACGACACGTTTCGCCGTCTGACCGGCCGGCTGCGTCCGGAAGGGCGGACCTGCGAAGAGATCGGGCTTGCCTTCCGCCCCGGCCCGATCCCGCACTGCTACGACGTCGAGATATCGACGCCGGAAGGCCAGCGCATTTTCCTCTGGCGCGACGTTGTCACCCGCGATCCGGGCAGCGGGCGCCTACTGCTGCAGAGCGTCGCCCGTGATGTCACGGAGGAGCGGCTCATCGCGCAGAGCCGCGAGTCGGCCCGCCAGAAAGCCGAGTATAACAGCGCCGCGAAATCGCGGCTGCTTGCAACCGTCAGCCACGAAGTGCGCACGCCGCTTTCCGGCATTCTCGGCATGACGCATCTGCTCGCGGAAACGCGGCTGACGCAGGAACAGCAGAATTATCTGGCCAACATCCGCCAGTCAGGCCACGCCTTGACGCAGCTCGTCGAGGATCTGCTCGATTTTTCCACCATCGAGGTCGGCCGATTCGAGCTTCACCCGCGCTCGGAATCGCTGCGGAAGCTTCTGGAAAGCGTCGTCGAAATGCTCGCTCACCGGGCGCATGAAAAGGGGATCGAGATCGGCGCTACCGTGTCATCAGACGTTCCGGAGAAAATGAACTTCGATGCGGCGCGGCTGCGCCAGGTTCTGTTCAACGTCATCGGCAATGCCGTCAAATTCACTCAGGCTGGGGGCGTTTTCATCCGCGTATCGCTCGATGCCAGCAACCTCCTGATCACCGTCACCGACACCGGTCCGGGCATGACGGCGGAGGAGCAGGCGCGCGTCTTCGGCGAGTTCGAACAGGGTGGAAACGTTGCCGACAAGAGCGGCGGCACTGGGCTCGGCCTTGCCATCTCAGCCCGCATCATGCGCGAATTCGACGGCGCCCTGACGGTCACCAGCGAAAAGGGCAAAGGCAGCACGTTCACCATCCGCTTCCCCATCGAACTCGACAGCGAGCGATCCGAGCGGCGAAACACGCTGCTTGCCGGCAACAGCGTCGTGCTGCTGGCGCCGGCGGGGGCCGCCCGCTCCGCCATTGCCGAAACGATCACCGCGCTCGGCGGGATCTGCCATCTGGTCGACACCGGCGAGGCTGCGCGCGCGAGGCTGCTCGGAATGGCGAGCGGCGGCCGCCGGCCGACCGATATCATCGTCGATCATCGTATGTCGGCGGAATTTTCAGCGCATCTCGCCGATCGCGCCGAGATCGCTGCCCTCGGCCTGCGCAAAGTCCTGCTCGTCAATCCGGAAGAGCGCAGCGCCCATCCGCTCGACCTGTTCGACGCCTGGCTCATCCGGCCGCTGCGCGAACAGTCGCTGATCGATGTGCTGCGCGGGCGCATGCGCGGCATGGAGAAGCGCGACGCGCTGAACGACAACCAGCCGGGTTTCGGCCTGCCGATGGCCGAGACCGTGGTTGCCGCACACGGGCTGCGCATCCTGCTCGGAGAGGACGATCCGATCAATGCTATGCTGGTGCGCGTCATGCTCGAAAAGGGCGGACACAAGGTGCACCATGTCGAGGATTTCGAGACGCTTCTCGATTGCGCCCTCGGCGAGGCGAACGCTCGGCCCGACATCATCATCAGCGATCTATCGATGCCCGGCGGCAACGGCATCGACATGCTGGGACGCCTGCGCGGCCACGAAAGGCGACTCGATCTCGACCCGGTGCCGGTGATCGTGCTCACCGCCGACAAGAGCGACGAGTCGCGCCGCCAGGTCTTGCTCAATGGCGCCAACCGCGTCATGGTAAAGCCGGTCGACCCGGTGCGGCTGCTGACGGAAGTTCAGGCGGTCGCCGCTCTTTCCGCCCGCCGGGCAGAGGCGCGATAGGTCACTGGATTGACTGCGCGCGCTGCTTGCGCCGGGAAATTCAATATGTCACTTTCCTGTCGTACAGAAGTGTTTTATGGCGTCGATAAGCCGGCAACGGGAGAATCGCCATGTCCTCCATCGACATCCTGAATCACGACGTTACCGCGGAGGCTGCACGGCCGTCGGCGGCTGCGCAGAAAGACGGCGACATCCTCGGCCGGATCGGCAATCTCGAAACCCGCCTTGCCCGCACGGCACGTGAGATCGATGCGGCCCAGGCCGTGCGCTACCGCGTCTTCGTCGACGAGATGAAGGCGCAGCTGCCGCCGGAAGCCATGCGTCGCGAACGCGATTTCGATGCCTATGACGCTTTCTGCGACCATCTTCTCGTTCTCGACCGCTCGCTCGAGGGTGATCCGGAAGACCAGATCGTCGGCACCTATCGGCTGCTGCGCCAGGACGTCGCCATCGCCAATGGCGGTTTTTATTCGGCTTCCGAATTCGAAATCGAGAGCCTCCTCGTCAAGCATCCGGACAAGCGTTTCATGGAACTCGGACGCTCCTGTGTGCTGCCGGAATACCGAACCAAACGCACGGTCGAGCTTCTCTGGCAGGGCAACTGGGCTTATGCGCTGAAGCACGGCATGAGCGCGATGTTCGGCTGCGCCTCGTTTCCCGGCGTCTATCTCGAAAGCCACGCGCTGGCGCTGTCCTTCCTCTACCACAATGTGCTGGCGAAGGACGAGTGGGCCATCGGCGCACTGCCGCATCTCGCCCGCACCATGGACCTGATGCCGGCCGAGGCCGTCAACCCGAAACGGGCGCTGATGGCCCTGCCGCCGCTGATCAAGGGCTATCTGCGTCTCGGCGCGATGGTCGGCTCCAGCGCAGTCATCGATCATGCCTTCAACACGACCGACGTACTGATCGTGCTGCCGATCTCCAGCATTTCCGACCGTTACCTGAACTACTACGGCGCCGACGCCGGCCGCTTCGCAAGCTGATCGCTTCGTGGCACTGCCGTCTGGTAGGCTCAACGGCTGCCTCCACTGTAACCCTCTCCCCGTAATGACGGGGAGAGTGGACGTACCCTATGATAGACCTGCGAGGAACTGAGAGGTCGCGGCACGGTGCCGGCAGGCGGATGAGGGGCTGATTCGCCGAACTCCCCGGTCACTGAATAGCTCGCTGTGCGAGCAGATGGCCTTATGATCCGCCATAGGCGGCAATCGCCGCCATGTTGACGATGTCGCTGTCCTTGGCGCCCATCGAGGTGATCTGCACCGGCTTGTCGAGGCCGACGAGGATCGGGCCGATCACGGTGGAGCCACCGAGTTCCTGCAGCATCTTCGTCGAGATCGAGGCCGAGTGGAAGGCCGGCATGACGAGGACATTGGCGGGGCCGGAGAGCCGGCAGAACGGATATTGCTCCATCACCTTGCGGTTCAGCGCCACATCGGCCGCCATCTCGCCGTCATATTCGAAATCGACGCGCCGCCGGTCAAGGATCTTCACCGCTTCGCGCACCCGCTCGGACCGTTCGCCGGAGGGATGGCCGAAGGTGGAATAGGCAAGCAAGGCGACGCGCGGCTGATAACCCATGCGCCGTGCGAGACCGGCGGCCTCTTCGGCGATATCGGCAAGCTCTTCGGACGTCGGCATATCATGCACGGCCGTATCGGCGACGAAGACGGTGCGGCCGCGGCAGAGCGCCAGCGACACGCCGATGACACGGTGGCCGGGCTTCTCGTCGATGCAGCGGCGTATATCCTCGAGCGCGGTGGAATAGTTGCGGGTGATGCCCGTCACCATGCCGTCGGCGTCGCCGAGCGCCACCATGGTGGCGGCGAAGTGGTTGCGGTCATTGTGGATCAGGCGCTGAGCATCGCGATGGAGATAACCGCGCCGCTGCAGCCGGGCATAGAGATAATCGATATAGGCCTCGACGCGGGTCGAGATACGGGCGTTGACGATCTCAAGGCCCGGCCGGTTGAGATCGATGCCGGCGCGCTCCGCCGTCGCCCGGATCAGGTCCTCGCGGCCGAGCAGGATGGCGGTGCCGAGCTGCTGGTTGGCGTAGGACATGGCGGCGCGCAGGACCTGTTCTTCTTCGGCCTCGGCAAAGACGATCCGCTTCGGGCGGCGGCGGACACGTTCGTAGAGGCTGGCAAGCGTCGAGGCGATCGGATCGCGGCGCGCCGAGAGCTCGCGGGCGTAGCCGGCCATGTCGGTGATCACCTTGCGGGCGACGCCGCTTTCGATCGCGGCCTCAGCGACCGCCACCGGGATTGCCGAGATCAGGCGCGGATCGAAGGGAACGGGAATGATGTATTGCGGCCCGAAACGTGGGCGGTTGCCCTGGTAGGCGGCGACGACATCATCGGGCACGTCCTCACGGGCAAGGTTTGCCAGCGCCTTGACGGCGGCGATCTTCATCGCGTCGTTGATGGTGGAGGCGCGCACATCGAGGGCGCCGCGGAAGATATAGGGAAAACCGAGGACGTTGTTGACCTGGTTCGGATAATCGGAACGCCCCGTCGCCATGATGGCGTCGTCGCGGATGCGGGCGACCTCCTCCGGGGTGATCTCGGGATCGGGATTGGCCATGGCGAAGATGATCGGCCGATCGGCCATCGAGCGGATCATCTCGGCCGAGAAGGCGCCTTTCTGCGACAGACCGAAAATGACGTCGGCGCCGTTCATCGCCTCTTTCAGCGTGCGCGCGTCAGTCGTTGCCGCATGCGCCGATTTCCACTGGTTCATGCCCTCGGTGCGGCCCTGATAGATGACGCCCTTGGTATCGCAAAGGATGACGTTTTCGGGTGCAAAACCCATCGCCTTGATGAGCTCGACGCAGGCGATCGCCGCAGCGCCGGCGCCGTTGCAGACGAGCTTCGTCGTCTTCAGGTCGCGGCCGGTCAGTTCGAGCGCGTTGATCAGGCCGGCGGCGGCGATGATCGCGGTGCCATGCTGGTCGTCGTGGAAGACGGGAATGTCCATCAGCTCGCGCAGCCGGCTCTCGATGACGAAGCAATCCGGCGCCTTGATATCCTCGAGATTGATGCCGCCGAAGGAGGGGCCGAGGAAGCGCACGCAGTTGATGAACTCGTCGACATTTTCCGTATCGATCTCGAGGTCGATGGAATCGACATCGGCGAAGCGTTTGAACAGCACCGACTTGCCTTCCATGACCGGCTTGGAGGCAAGCGCGCCGAGGTTGCCGAGGCCGAGGATCGCCGTCCCGTTCGATATGACGGCGACCATATTGCCGCGTGCGGTATAGTCATAGGCGGTCTGCGGATCGGCGGCGATCGCCTTGACCGGGACGGCGACGCCCGGGGAATAGGCGAGCGAGAGATCGCGTTGCGTTGCCATCGGCTTGGTCGGGTTGATCTCCAGCTTGCCGGGGCGGCCCATGGCGTGAAAATCAAGCGCCTCCTGATCGGTCACCGAGGTCACCGGTCGGTCCTTCTTGTCGATATCGGGCATAAATCCTCCAACGTCCTGTGGGCGACGCTTCGCTCTTCCTCAAATGCAGTTGTCATCTATAGCGGCGCGCGGATAGGGTTGGCACCTGTTTTTTTGGGAAAAACTGCACCTCCGTGAACGCACGTATAGACATTGGGAATGAAGCCTTTTCGGCTGCCGAGCTCGCCACGGCGGAAAGCCGCGCCTCGGCGACGCCGATGATGGAGCAATATATCGAGATCAAGGCGAACAATCCGGGTTCGCTGCTGTTCTATCGCATGGGCGATTTCTACGAACTGTTCTTCGAGGATGCGCTGGAAGCCTCCCGCGCGCTCGGCATCACGCTGACGAAGCGCGGCCAGCACATGGGTCAGGATATCCCGATGTGCGGCGTGCCGGTGCATGCGGCCGACGACTATCTGCAGAAGCTGATTTCGCTCGGCTTCCGCGTCGCCGTCTGCGAACAGATCGAGGATCCGGCCGAGGCCAAGAAACGCGGCGCCAAATCGGTCGTCAAACGCGACGTGATCCGTCTCGTCACGCCCGGCACGATCACCGAGGAGAAGCTGCTCTCGCCTTCGGAATCGAACTATCTGATGGCGCTTGCCCGCATCCGCGGCGGCGGCGAACCGCAGCTGGCGCTCGCCTGGATCGATATTTCCACAGGCGTCTTCCGGCTTGCCGAGACGGAAAGCGCGCGGCTGCTGGCCGACATCCTGCGCATCGATCCGCGCGAATTGATCCTGCCCGACACGATCTTCCACGATGCCGAGCTCAAGCCGGTCTTCGACGTGCTTGGCCGCACGGCGGTTCCACAGCCTTCCGTGCTCTTCGACAGCGCCAGCGCCGAAGGCCGGATCGCGCGCTATTTCGGCGTCTCGACCCTCGACGGCTTCGGCAGCTTCTCGCGCGCCGAGCTGGCGGCGGCCGCAGCCGCCGTCGCCTATGTCGAGAAGACGCAGATTGCCGAACGGCCGCCGCTTGGCAGGCCGGAGCGGGAAAGTGCCGCGTCGACGCTCTTCATCGACCCGGCCACCCGCGCCAACCTGGAGCTTGCCCGAACGCTCTCCGGAGATCGCAATGGTTCGCTGCTGAAGGCGATCGACCGCACCGTCACCGGTGGCGGCGCGCGACTTCTCGCCGAACGGCTGATGTCGCCGCTCACCGACCCCGCCCGCATCAATGCGCGGCTCGATTCGATCGGCTTCCTGATCGAAGAGCCCGCGCTCTGCGGCAAGCTCCGCGACACGCTGAAACATGTGCCCGACATGCCGCGCGCGCTCTCCCGCCTGGCGCTCGACCGCGGCGGACCGCGCGATCTGTGGGCAATTCGCCAGGGCCTGCAAGCGGCCGGCGGACTTGCCGATCTGCTTGCAAGCGCGATGCTGCCGGAAGAGCTTGATCAAGCGCTCTCCGGGCTGCAAGCCCTTCCGGCGGGCCTCGAAACCCTGCTTGCCGAGACGCTCGCCGATGAATTGCCGCTGTTGAAACGCGATGGCGGTTTCCTGCGCGACGGCGCCAGCGCCGAGCTTGACGAGGTCCGGGCGCTGCGCGATCAGTCGCGCCGCGTCATCGCCGGGCTGCAATTGCAATATGCCGAAGAAACCGGCATCCGGTCGCTGAAGATCAAGCACAACAATATCCTCGGCTATTTCATCGAGGTGACCGCCGGCAACGCCGCTCCGATGACGGACACGGCCGAAGCGAAGGCCCGCTTCATCCATCGCCAGACGATGGCAAGCGCCATGCGATTCACCACGACCGAACTTGCCGATCTCGAAAGCCGCATCGCCAACGCAGCCGACCGGGCGCTCGCGATCGAACTCGAAGCCTTCGACAGGATGACGGCAGCCGTCGTGGCGCAGGCCGAAGCGATCAAGGCGGGCGCGCGGGCGCTTGCGGTGATCGACGTCGCCGCAGGCCTGGCGCTGCTCACCGAAGAGCAGGCCTATTGCCGGCCGCAGGTCGACGGCTCGAAGATGTTTGCGATCGAGGGCGGGCGCCATCCGGTCGTCGAACAGGCGCTGCGCCGCCAGGCGGGCGGCCCCTTCGTCGCCAACAATTGCGATCTGTCGCCGAAAACGGGCGACAAGGACGGGGCGATCTGGCTGCTCACCGGCCCGAATATGGGCGGTAAATCGACGTTCCTGCGTCAGAACGCGTTGATTGCGATCCTGGCGCAGATGGGTTCCTTCGTGCCGGCGACATCGGCCCATATCGGCATCGTCGACCGGCTGTTCTCCCGCGTCGGCGCCTCCGACGATCTGGCGCGCGGGCGCTCGACCTTCATGGTCGAGATGGTGGAAACGGCTGCTATCCTCAACCAGGCGAGCGACCGCTCGCTCGTGATCCTCGACGAGATCGGCCGTGGCACCGCCACTTTCGACGGGCTGTCGATCGCCTGGGCCGCCGTCGAGCACCTGCATGAGGCCAATCGCTGCCGCGGCCTCTTCGCCACGCATTTCCATGAGTTGACCGTGCTGTCGGAAAAGCTTGGCCGGCTATCGAACGCGACGATGCGTGTCAAGGAATGGGACGGCGACGTGATCTTCCTGCACGAGGTCGGGCCGGGTGCCGCCGACCGCTCCTACGGCATCCAGGTCGCTAGGCTTGCCGGACTACCGGCCTCGGTCGTGTCGCGGGCCCGCGACGTGCTCACCCGCCTCGAAGATGCCGACCGCAAGAACCCGGCGAGCCAGCTGATCGACGACCTGCCGCTCTTCCAGGTGGCGGTGCGCCGCGAGGACACTGCCCGCGGCCCCTCCAAGGTCGAGGAGACGCTGAAGGCGATGAGCCTCGACGACATGACGCCGCGCGAGGCGCTTGATGCGCTTTACGATCTCAAGAAAAAGCTGAAATAGGAGCGCAGCCGATGTTCATGGCGAAGCTGGTCCGCGAAACCGAGCGCCTCTCGCTCATCTGCTCCATGCTCGACACGATGCGGCGCGCCGACAAAGACCGCAACGCGCGCGGCTGGACATCGCCGATCGGCCTGCTGAAAATCACCCGCTCCTGCGCTATGATCTCTGAACTTGGAACGTCGATCGCTAAGGCGGGCTACCGCGAGTGCGACAGGGCGACGCTCGAGGAGATCCAGCGCGAGACCCGGCAGGTGCTGTATTCGCTGCATGCGCAGATCGCAGACTAGGCTTTAGGGAAAGGCCGCCGCTTGCGGCAAAGCGTCCCGCATCGCAGCATGGCAACACCATTTCGCCAAATTTAAAGGTTCTTGCAATATGAAGGCCCGTGTCAATCGCCGGGCAAAGAGGTTATAGCGCATGCAGACGAAACGTGAGGCGAGCCCCGATCAGGCAGCCCGGCATGGACAGGAAACCACCCCTGTGAGCGCGACGCGCAACCTCGATTTCTCGGAGATCCTCGACACCGAGCTCTTGCAGACGCAGTGCGACGCCGTTGCCGAAGCCAATCGGAACCGGCCCGACATCATGCGCGCCGATCTTCTCGCGGCGCTGAAAAAGGCGAGCGCGGACGGCCGGCAGAAGGCGCGCGCAGCCCTTGCCGCCGACGGCAGCGGTCTTAATTGCGCCTTTCGGATATCCTGGCTGCAGGACCAGATCATCACCGTCCTCTACAATTTCGCCACTGCCCGTATTTTTCCGCTGCAGAAGGACAAGTTCGCCGTCACCGCCGTCGGCGGCTACGGCCGCGACACGCTGGCACCGGGCTCCGATATCGACCTGCTCTTCCTCTTCCCGCCGCGGCCTTCGGAGGAGACGCACAAGGCGGTCGAATTCATGCTCTACGTGCTCTGGGACATGGGCTTCAAAGTCGGCCACGCCACCCGCACGGTGGAAGAATGCATCGCGCTTTCCAAATCCGACATGACGATCCGTACCGCGATCCTCGAGATGCGCTATATCTGCGGCCTGCAGCGGCTGGAAACCGAGCTCGAGGCCCGTTTCGACAAGGAGATCGTCACCGGAACCGGCCCCGAATTCATCGCCGCCAAACTGGCCGAGCGCGACGAGCGCCACCGCAAGGCGGGCGACACGCGCTACCTCGTCGAGCCGAACGTCAAGGAAGGCAAGGGCGGGCTTCGAGACCTGCACACGCTGTTCTGGATCTCGAAATATTACTACCACGTGCGCGACCAGGCGGAGCTGATCAAGCTCGGCGTCTTGTCAAAACACGAATATCGCCTGCTTGAGAAAGCCGACGATTTTCTCTGGGCGGTGCGCTGCCATATGCACTTCCTGACAGGCAAGGCCGAGGAGCGCCTGTCCTTCGACATCCAGCGCGAGATCGCCGAAGCCTTCGGGTATCACACCCGCCCGGGCCTTTCGGCGGTCGAGCGTTTCATGAAGCACTATTTCCTCGTGGCCAAGGACGTCGGCGATCTCACACGCATCCTGTGCGCCGCGCTCGAAGACCAGCAGGCGAAGTCGATCCCGGGCCTCACCGGCGTCATCAGCCGCTTTACCCATCGCACCCGCAAAATCGCCGGCAGCGTCGAATTCGTCGAAGACCGCGGCCGCATCGCTCTCGCCGACGCCGATGTCTTCAAGCGCGATCCGGTCAGCATCCTCCGGCTCTTTCACGTCGCCGACATCAACGGGCTGGAATTCCATCCGGATGCGCTGAAACGCGTCACCCGTTCGCTCGCGCTGATCGACAACAGCTTACGGGAAAACGACGAAGCGAACCGCCTCTTCATGTCGATCCTGACGTCGAAGCGCGACCCGGCGCTGATTTTGCGCCGGATGAACGAGGCCGGCGTGCTCGGCCGCTTCATCCCCGATTTCGGCAAGATCGTCGCGATGATGCAGTTCAACATGTATCACCACTACACCGTCGACGAGCATCTGATCCGCACCGTCGACGTTCTCTCCGAGATCGACAAGGGACGCGCCGAGGATCTGCATCCGCTTGCCAACAAGCTGATCTCGAACATCGAGGATCGCGAGGCGCTCTACGTCGCCGTTCTGCTCCACGACATCGCCAAGGGCCGCCAGGAGGATCACTCGATCGCCGGCGCCCGCGTCGCCCGCAAGCTCTGCGCCCGCTTCGGACTGTCGCAGAAGCAGACGGAACTCGTCGTCTGGCTGATCGAGGAACATCTGACGATGTCGATGGTGGCGCAGACCCGCGACCTCACCGATCGCAAGACCATTATCGACTTTGCCGACCGCGTACAGTCACTCGACCGGCTGAAGATGCTTCTGATCCTGACGATCTGCGATATTCGCGCCGTCGGGCCCGGCGTCTGGAACGGCTGGAAGGGCCAGTTGCTGCGCACGCTCTATTACGAAACCGAGTTGCTGCTGGCCGGCGGCTTTTCGGAGGTCTCCCGCAAGGAGCGGGCCAATGCCGCCGCCGAGGCGCTGCGCGGCGCCCTTTCCGCCTGGAGCCAGAAGGACCGCAACACCTATACGAAGCTGCATTACCAGCCCTACCTGCTGTCCGTGCCGTTGGAAGACCAGCTCCGCCACGCCGACTTCATCCGCCAGGCTGACAAGGCGGGCCAGGCGCTCGCCACCATGGTGCGCACCGACAGTTTCCACGCCATCACTGAAATCACAGTGCTGTCGCCCGACCATCCCAGACTGCTCGCCGTCATTGCCGGCGCCTGTGCTGCGGCCGGCGCCAACATCGTCGACGCACAGATCTTCACGACCTCGGATGGACGGGCGCTCGATACGATCCATGTCAGCCGTGAATTTTCCGACGACGCCGACGAGCTTCGCCGCGCCGGTACGATCGGGCGGATGATCGAGGATGTACTGGCCGGCCGCAAGCGCCTGCCCGAGGTCATCGCCACGCGCACGCGCAACCGCAAGAAAAGCAAGGCTTTCGACATTCCGCCCTCGGTCAACATCACCAACAGCCTGTCGAACAAGTTCACGGTCATCGAGGTCGAATGCCTCGACCGGCCGGGCCTGCTGTCGGAGATCACCGCCGTGCTCTCCGATCTGTCGCTCGACATCCAGTCGGCGCGCATCACCACCTTCGGCGAGAAGGTGATCGACACCTTCTACGTCACCGATCTCGTGGGTCAGAAAATATCGGGCGACAGCAAGCGCGCCAATATCACCGCCCGCATGAAGGCCGTGATGGCAGAGGAGCAGGACGAGCTGCGCGAGCGCATGCCCTCCGGCATCATCGCGCCCGCCGCCACCCGAACATCGCCCGCCGCCGAAAAGAAAGCCGATTCCCCCGCATGAGCCCCAAAGCATGAGCCTCGTCAAGAAATTCGCGACCGTCGGCGGCGCCACTCTCGGCAGCCGGATCTTCGGGTTCGCCCGTGAAACGCTGATGGCGGCGGCGCTCGGCACCGGACCGATGGCCGACGTCTTCTACGCTGCTTTCCGTTTTCCGAACCTCTTCCGGCGGTTGTTTGCCGAAGGCGCCTTCAATGCCGCCTTCGTGCCGCTCTTTGCCAAGGAAATCGAGGCGAACGGCACGGACGGCGCCAAGCGCTTTTCGGAAGAAGTCTTCGGCGTCTTGTTTTCGGTGCTGCTCCTCATCACCATTGTGATGGAGCTTGCCATGCCGCTCTTGGTGCGCTTCATCATCGCGCCGGGTTTTGCCGACGATGCCGAGAAATTCTCGATCACGATCCGCATGGCGGCGGTGATGTTTCCCTATCTGATGTGCATGTCGCTGACGGCGATGATGAGCGGCATGCTGAATTCGCTGCATCATTTCTTCGCCGCCGCCATCGCCCCCGTCTTCCTCAACGTGGTGATGATCGGAGCGCTGTTTTATTCGCTCTATACCGGCGCCGATCCGCTCGCGACGGCCTGGTATCTCTCCTGGGGCGTTCTTGCCGCCGGGGTGCTGCAGCTCGCCGTCGTCTATGTCGGCGTGCTGGCGGCCGGCATGAGCATCAGCCTGCGCTTCCCGAAAATGACTGCGAATGTCAAGCGGCTGCTGATCCTCGCCGTGCCGGCCGCCGTCACCGGCGGCATTACCCAGATCAACCAGCTGATCGGCCAGGCGATCGCCTCCTCCCGCGACGGCGCGATTGCCGCCTTGCAATATGCCGACCGCATCTATCAGCTGCCGCTCGGCGTCGTCGGCGTCGCTGTCGGCGTCGTGCTGCTGCCGGAGCTCGCCCGGGCACTGAAGGGCGGGGCGCTACGCGAAGCGGCAAACCTGCAGAACCGCTCGATCGAATTCGTGCTGTTCCTGACCATCCCCGCCGCTTTCGCGCTCTGGATCCTCTCCGACGAGATCATCCGCGTGCTCTACGAGCGCGGCGCCTTCCATCAGGAGAACACCGCGGTGGTCGGCTCGATCCTGGCGATCTACGGCATCGGCCTGCCCGCCTTCGTGCTGATCAAGGCGCTGCAGCCGGGCTTTTATGCCCGCGAGGACACCAAGACGCCGATGCGCTTCTCGGCCATCGCGGTGGGAACCAACTGCGCGACGGCGCTGACCCTTTTTCCCTTTATGGGCGCGCCCGGCATCGCCGTCGCCGAAGCCACAGCCGGCTGGATCAGCACGCTGCTGCTGTTCACCACGCTTCTGCGCCGCGGCCATCTGACATGGGAATGGGCGTTGGCAAAACGCGCCGCCCTGCTGATCGTCGCCTCGGCCGTCATGGGCGCGGCAATCGTCTTCCTCAAGCACTATTGGGCGCCATGGCTCGCCTCCGGCGCGCCGCTTCTGAGCAAGGTCGGTACGCTGGGGCTGCTGATCGCAATCGCCATGCTCATCTATTTCGCCGCCGCCTTCCTGATCGGCGGGGCGGATCTTGGCATGATAAGGCGCAACCTCAACCGCAAGCCGGTGCCGGCGAAGGACGTGTGAAACGAGGGAAATTGGCGAAACCTGCCCCTCACCCGGCTGCCGCCACCGACGGCTTTGGGCGGGTCCGAACCGGACAGCTCTTGCACAAGGCCGAGCCGCACGTTTCTCAAATTGCTTTAACAATCGACCCATCGTCGTTGCGGGCCGACATCGACATGAATGATGCCGTTGCAATAGCTGCCGATGCCGCCGATGCCTGGAGCTGTCCTGGCGGCAGCAATGATTGTTCGTTCCGAGAGGCCGGGCACCCGGATATCGGCCGCCAGGCATTTTCCATGCAGGGAGCCATGACGGCGGGGATGCGGCCGGAGGCCGGAGGTGACGATCGGGCGGCGTCCGGTCTTTGCGGCGATATGCGAGAGGATCGCTCGCAGACGCTCTGGAAAACAGCCGGCGCGCACGCTGACGGTCTGGACCGCATAGGCGAGACGCGCCTCATGCGTGGGAAGATGAATGGCCGGTCTCTTGCTGTCTTGACCGACGGCGCCGGTTGCGGATTGTAGGGCGAAAAGGCCTGCCATGGCGAGCAAACTGACGTTCTGCATGGTCCCTCCGGGCGGTTAGCTGGCGATCGTTGGACTGGCCAGCGCGGCCGAGGATTCTCAGTTCAATAAAAGCTTTTCTGTGAAATTTTATACTCAATTTTAACTAATGGCGCTGATCAATTCGGCTTAAAAGTGAGCTTCATTCGCGTCCTAGGTGGAATAAACATCCAAACATGGGAGATCACATGACGCTTCAGTCTCTTTTTCTCGTCACGCTCGTCGTCGACGATTACGACCGCGCCAAGGGCTTTTATTGCGGCACCCTCGGTTTCGATTGCCTTCAGGACGAGCCCCAGCCGGGGGGCAAACGCTGGGTGGTGGTGAAGCCGAAAGGCGGGGATGGCGCCGCCTTTCTGCTGGCGCAGGCGGCCAACGAGGCGCAGCGCGCGGCGATCGGCAACCAGACGGGTGGCCGCGTCGGCTTCTTCCTGAAGACCGACGATTTCGCTCGCGATCATGCCGCCATGCTCGGCGCCGGCGTGCGTTTTCTCGAGCAGCCCAGACATGAGGTTTACGGTACGGTCGCGGTCTTTGCGGATCCTTACGGCAACACCTTCGACCTGATCCAGCATGCCGCAGCCCGAACCTCTTGATTGCGATCGGCCGCCCGTGCATAAGCCGCGGCGTTAGCAACATAGGCGAGAAGCCTTGGGGCCCTCCACCAGCCTATTGAGGACGACATGAGCGAATTCAAGAAACTCGTATTCTCCGGCGTACAGCCGACCGGCAATCTGCATCTCGGCAATTATCTCGGTGCGATCCGCCGGTTCGTGGCGCTGCAGGAAGGCAACGACTGCATCTACTGCGTCGTCGACATGCATGCGCTCACCGCCCAGCTGGTGCACGAGGACATGCCGAGCCAGACGCGCTCGATCGCCGCCGCCTTCATCGCCGCCGGCATCGATCCGGAAAAACATATCGTTTTCAACCAGTCGGCTGTGCCGCAGCACGCGGAACTCGCCTGGATCTTCAACTGTGTCGCCCGCATCGGCTGGATGAACCGCATGACGCAGTTCAAGGACAAGGCTGGCAAGGACCGCGAGCAGGCCTCGCTCGGCCTTTACGCCTATCCGAGCTTGATGGCCGCCGACATTCTCGTCTATCGCGCCACTCATGTGCCGGTTGGCGAGGACCAGAAGCAGCATCTGGAGCTTGCCCGCGACATCGCGATGAAGTTCAACCTCGATTATGTCGAGCATATTCGCAAGAGCGGCTACGGCATCGACATCACCGTCGGCGACGAGCCGGTGCATGCCTATTTCCCGATGGTCGAACCGCTGATCGGCGGACCGGCGCCGCGCGTCATGTCGCTGCGCGACGGCACCAAAAAAATGTCGAAATCCGATCCCTCCGACCTTTCGCGCATCAATCTGATGGACGACGAGGACGCGATCTCGAAGAAGATCCGCAAGGCCAAGACCGATCCGGACGGTTTGCCGAGCGAGGTTGACGGGTTGCAGGGCCGTCCGGAAGCCGACAATCTGGTGGCGATCTATGCCGCGCTCGCCGACAAATCGAAGGCGGAGGTACTGGCCGACTTTGGCGGCCAGCAGTTCTCCGTCTTCAAGCCGGCACTGGTCGATCTCGCCATCCATGTGCTGGCGCCGATCACCGGCGAGATGCGCCGGCTGATGGACGATACCAGCCATATCGACGCGATCCTGCGCAAGGGCGGCGAACGGGCGAGAGCCCGCGCCGAAGTAACGATGAGCCAAGTACGCGACGTCATCGGCTTCCTCTACTGAGGCAGATCTCTTCTTCTGCCTTCTTGGGGGAGAAGAGGATCTCCGTCAGAGCGAGAGGCGCCAGAAAACTGCGCTTGCAATTTTTCCGCTTCGGGTGTCAGAGTCCGCCCCATGGTATCGAAGCGACTCTCACGGCTCGAAGGCCACCGCCGCAAATTCATGGCGGTGATCGACGGAACACCCGAATGCCAGCGCGCCGTTCATTATGCCGGCCGGCGCGCGAAGAATTCCAATGGCGGCCTGGTGCTGCTCTATGTGATCCCCAACGGCGATTTCCAGCAATGGCTCGGCGTCGAGGAGATCATGCGGGCCGAGGCGCGCGAGGAAGCCGAGGCAACCGTTGCCAAGATCGCCCAGATCGTGCGCGAGACGATCGGCATCGAGCCTGAGGTCGTCATCCGTGAAGGCAGTGCCGCCGAGCAGATCAACGCCGTGATCGAGGAAGACCGCGATGTGGCGATCCTCGTTCTTGCCGCCGGCTCGGCAAAAGAAGGTCCGGGACCGCTTGTTTCGTCGGTCGCCGGACGCGCGGCGGCGTTTCCGATCCCCGTTACCGTCCTGCCGGATACGCTGACCAACGAGGAAATCGACGCCCTCTGCTGAGCCTATTTCTTGAGTGCAAGTCTCTTGATTAGATCAGGCAATGGGCTTATCTTCTTTTGAAGAATTCTAAAGACGGCCGAGGTCTCGAGCCTGTCACATGGAGAGCCAGATGTTCATTCAGACCGAAGCCACGCCGAACCCCGCCACACAGAAGTTCCTGCCAGGCAAGGTCGTCATGGAAAACGGCACCGCCGAATTCCGCAGCGCCGAAGAGGCTGAAGCCTCGCCGCTCGCCGCCCGACTGTTCGATATTCCCGGTGTGACCGGTGTCTATTTCGGCTATGATTTCATTTCCGTCTCCAAGGACAACGCCGAATGGCAGCATCTTAAGCCGGCTATCCTTGGCTCGATCATGGAGCATTTCATGTCCGGCAAGCCGGTCATGGGGGATGCTTCCATCCTTTCCGAGGATGCCGATGCCGGCGACGAGTTCTTTGATGAAGCCGATGAATCGATCGTGCTGACCATCAAGGAGCTTCTGGAGACCCGCGTGCGCCCGGCCGTCGCCCAGGACGGCGGCGACATCACCTTCCGCGGCTTCAAGGACGGCAAGGTCTATCTGAACATGAAAGGCTCCTGCTCCGGCTGCCCGTCTTCGACGGCGACGCTGAAGCACGGCGTCCAGAACCTGCTGCGCCATTTCGTTCCCGAAGTGCAGGAAGTGATTGCCGCTTAAGAATTTCGAATTCGCTCCGGCCGTTCATCTCAGGTTCGGCCGGACGGTTTATGGTTAGGCGACAAACAGTTTATTCGGAAATTGATGGCATGATCGTTCTGGCGCTCGACACGGCAGGTGTGGATTGCGCTGCCGCCATTTATGACAGCGGCAGGAATACGGTGCTGGGGGAGGCATCGGACATGATCGGCAAGGGGCATGCTGAACATCTGATCGGTATCGTCGATCGCGTGCTGGATCAGGCGGGAGTGACACTTTCTCAGATCAACCGCGTTGCCGTCACGATCGGCCCCGGCTCCTTTACCGGTATCCGCGTCGGCGTTGCCGCAGCCCGCGGTTTTGCGCTTTCCCTCAATGTGCCCGTCGTCGGCGTCACCACGCTCGAGGTGATGGCCGCCGCCCAGCGTGAGAAGACGCCCGGCCGCGCCGTGCTGGCGGCGATGGACGCCAAGCGGGACGAAATCTATCTCCAGTCCTTCGCAGCCGATGGTTCCCCGCTCGATCAGCCGCGGGCGGCAAGCGTCGCCGAGGCCCAGGCTTTAGCGGCCGGCTTCGACGGTGAAATCACCGGTTCGGCAACGCCGCTCCTGAAGGCCAGCGCCGGTGGCGATCACCCCAACGTCTTTCCGATTTCGATTGTCGCGCGTCTGGGGGCTGCCGCCCCTGCCGATGCCGGAAAGCCCAAGCCCCTTTATCTGCGCGGACCGGATGCCAAGCCGCAGGCCGGATATGCGATTGCGCGACGAGTGTGACCATGCTGGAAGCCTATCTGACGCTGAAGCCGGAATTTGAAATCATCGCCATGGAGCGCGAGGATTGCCGCGACGTCGCCGTCCTGCATGGCGAGCGTTTCGCCCGGCCCTGGGGCGACGGCGAATTCCACAGCCTGCTGTCGCAGGAGACTGTTTTCGGCTTCGTCGCGCGCCAGACCAATGCCATCCTGAAAAAGCCGCTTCCCGGCTTTATCCTTGCCCGCCAAGTCGCCGGCGAGGCCGAGATCCTGACGATTGCCGTGCAGGCGAAGGTCGCCCGTGCCGGGCTGGGCTGGCGGCTGATGCAGGCGGCGATGCGCGAGGCGCGGGCGCGTGGCGGCGAGAGCATGTTTCTCGAGGTCGACAGCGGCAATACGGCGGCGCTCGGCCTATACCGCAAGCTCGGCTTTGAAAAGGTCGGCGAGCGCCAGGGCTACTACAAGCAGGAAAACGGCGCCCGTTCCACGGCGCTTGTCATGAAGCGCGTTCTTCGATAGTTCCCTGCAGAGCATGACATGCGGACCGGCGCAAACGCCGTGCAGGCATTGTGGAAACGCGATTATTTTTGAAGGCGGGCCATGACCGACGTAGCCAAGACCCTCGAGGAGCTTTGCGCCGAACGTGGCATGCGCATGACCGAGCAGCGCCGCGTGATCGCGCGCATCCTCGAAGAGTCGGAAGACCATCCTGACGTCGAAGAGCTTTACCGCCGTTCCGTGAAGGTCGATGCGAAGATCTCGATCTCCACGGTCTATCGCACCGTCAAATTGTTCGAGGATGCCGGCATCATCGCCCGCCACGACTTCCGCGACGGGCGCTCGCGCTACGAAACGGTGCCGGAAGAGCATCATGACCACCTGATCGACCTGAAGACCGGCACGGTCATCGAATTCCGTTCGCCTGAGATCGAGGCGCTGCAGGAGCGCATCGCCCGCGAGCACGGCTTCCAGCTGGTCGACCACCGCCTGGAGCTCTACGGCATTCCGTTGAAGAAGGAAGATCTCTGAAGCGATGGCAGCCCGGGAGTGCCGCATTTGATTGCCTGGCTGCGCATTGCCTTCGCTGCGGTCGTCATCCTTGCCGTCAGCATCGTGCTCATGCCGCTGCAGGTCTTGGCCCTGCGTTTCGACTGGCGGCTGCGCCGTAGTCTTCCGCGCGTCTGGCACCGTATCATCTGTTATTGTCTCGGCCTCCGCGTCCGGGTGACAGGCAGGCTGGAAGACCGCCGACCGCTGATGCTCTGCTCCAATCATTCGTCCTGGCTCGACATCATGGTGATGTCGGCCGTCGCCGACGTCGCCTTCATCGCCAAGATCGAAGTCGCCGATTGGCCGATCTTCGGCACCCTCGCCAAGCTGCAGAAGAGCGTGTTCGTCGTGCGCGAGGAAAGGCGCAAGACCGGCCATCAGGCAAATGAAATCGCCGGGCGCATGGCCGACGGCGAGATTGTCGTGCTCTTCCCCGAGGGGACGACCTCGGACGGCAACCGGTTGCTGGAGGTCAAGTCGTCGCTGTTCGGCGCTGCCGCGATGGCGGTGCCTTATTCGCCGACGGGAACCGTCGTGGTGCAGCCGGTGGCCGTTGCTTATACCAGAGTGCACGGCGTTCCGATGGGACGCTACCACCGGCCGCTTGCCGCCTGGCCGGGGGATATCGAGCTCCTGCCGCATCTGATCGACATTCTCAGATGCGGCGCCATCGACGCGGAAGTTTCCTTCGGCGAGGCGGTGGAATACCGCGCCGACAGCAATCGCAAGGAGGTAAGCGCGACGATCGCCTCGCGCATCCGCAGCCTTCTCAACACAAGCCTGCGCGGTCGCGATATCGGCTAAGCCGAGAGGTCTCTTTTCTCGGGCGGCAAAAACCACTAAATAGCGCGCCATGACACAGGATAACGCCCTTCTTCAGGCCCCGGAGGTTTCTCTCCGCGACGGCAGCAACAGCCGCAAGGTCTTCATCAAGACCTATGGCTGCCAGATGAACGTCTATGATTCCACGCGCATGAGCGATGCGCTTGCCCGCGACGGCTACGAACCGACCGAAGACATGGAACAGGCGGATCTCGTTCTGCTCAACACCTGTCATATAAGAGAGAAGGCGGCGGAGAAGGTCTATTCGGCGCTCGGGCGGCTGCGCGAGATGAAAAAGAAAAAGGCCGCCGACGGCCGGGAGATGATGATCGGCGTTGCCGGCTGCGTCGCCCAGGCCGAAGGCGAAGAGATTCTGCGCCGCGCCCCCGCCGTCGATGTCGTCATCGGGCCGCAGACCTATCACCGCCTGCCGGAGGCGCTGCGCCGGGCCAAAGAGGGCCAGCGCGTCGTCGATACGGAATATGCGATCGAGGACAAGTTCGAGCACCTGCCTCTCGCCGAGAGCCGCAAGATCCGCGCCCGCGGCGTCACCGCCTTCCTGACGGTGCAGGAGGGCTGCGACAAGTTCTGCACCTTCTGCGTCGTGCCCTATACGCGCGGCTCGGAAGTGTCGCGGCCGGTTTCGCAGATCGTCGAGGAGGCCGAAAAGCTCGTCGAAGCCGGAGTGCGCGAAATCACCCTGCTCGGCCAGAACGTCAACGCCTGGCATGGCGCCGGACCGCGCGGCGAGGCGTGGAGCCTCGGCGACCTCCTCTACCGCCTTGCCGAGATCCCCGCCCTGGCGCGGCTGCGTTACACCACAAGCCATCCGCGCGACATGGACGACCGGCTGATCGAGGCGCATCGCGACCTCAGGGCGCTGATGCCCTACCTGCACCTGCCGGTGCAATCGGGCTCCGACCGGATCCTGAAGGCGATGAACCGGCGTCATACGGCGGCAGAATATCTCAGTCTGATCGAGCGCATCCGCGCCGTGCGCCCGGACATCGCGCTGTCGGGCGATTTCATCACCGGTTTTCCGGGGGAGACAGACAAGGATTTTGCGGATACACTCAGACTTGTGGAGGAGGTGCGCTATGCGCAGGCCTTCTCGTTCAAATACTCGACTCGGCCGGGCACACCCGGCGCGGAACTGAAGGACCAGGTGCCGGAAGAGATCAAGGCAGAACGGCTGGAACGCCTGCAAGCGCTTCTTTTGAAGCAGCAGCAGGAGTTTGCCGAATCCTGCATCGGCAAGGAGATCGATCTGCTGCTCGAAAAACCCGGCCGCATGCCGGGCCAGCTGATCGGACGTTCTCCCTGGCTTCAATCCGTGAATGTTGATGCAAAAGCATCGCAAATCGGTGACATTATCAAAGTGCGAATCACCGGAACCGGAACGAACAGCCTGTTTGCCGAACGCGCAGAGGCTGCGGTCTAACCCAAGGAGCCCGACCGCTTGAACGGACAAGAATTGGTTTCTTCTTCACCGCGCCACCCCCGCACGCCGAGCGACACCAATCACTTCGTCCTGACGTTCGAGAACAATCGGTTCGCCAGCGAACTCTTCGGCCAGTTCGACCAGAACCTCAAGCTGCTCGAGGAGCGGCTGAACATCGATGCGCGGGCGCGCGGCAATTCCGTCGTCATATCGGGCGATGTCGTGACCACCAATCAGGCACGGCGCACGCTCGATTATCTCTATGAAAAGCTTCAGAAAGGCGGCAGCGTGGAACGATCCGACGTCGAGGGCGCAATCCGCATGGCGGTCGCCGCCGACGATCAGCTCAGCCTTCCCACCATGGAGCGCAAGGCCAAGCTGACAATGGCGCAGATTTCGACGCGCAAGAAGACGATCATCGCCCGCACGCCGACGCAGGACGCCTATATCAGGGCGCTGGAGCGCGCCGAACTCGTCTTCGGCGTCGGCCCGGCCGGCACCGGCAAGACATATCTCGCCGTTGCCCATGCCGCCCAGATGCTCGAGCGCGGCGCGGTCGAAAAGATCATCCTGTCGCGCCCGGCCGTCGAGGCCGGGGAGCGCCTCGGCTTCCTGCCAGGCGACATGAAGGAAAAGGTCGATCCCTATCTTCGCCCGCTCTATGATGCGCTCTACGACATGATCCCGGCCGACAAGGTCGATCGGGCGATCACCGCCGGCGTCATTGAAATCGCCCCGCTCGCCTTCATGCGCGGCCGCACGCTCGCCAACGCCGCCATCATCCTCGACGAAGCGCAGAATACGACATCGATGCAGATGAAGATGTTCCTGACGCGTCTCGGCGAAAATGCCCGCATGATCGTCACCGGCGACCCGAGCCAGATCGACCTGCCGCGGGGCGTCAAATCCGGCCTCGTCGAGGCCCTGGAGCTGCTGAACGGCGTCGAGGGCATCTCGATCGTGCGCTTCAAGGACACCGACGTCGTGCGCCATCCGCTGGTCGGCCGCATCGTCAGAGCCTATGACGCCACCTATCTTGTCGAAGCCGAAGACGTCGGTCGGCAGGACTGATGGCCGAACTCGATATCCAGATCAGCATCGAGGACATCGGCTGGCCCGGCGAGGAAACGCTGCTGGTTTTTTGCGAGCGCGTGCTCGGGGCCGCCGCGGTCTATCTCAGCGACAATGAGAAGCAGCCCTTTCCGAAGATGCCGCCGGAAGTTTCGCTGGTCTTTACCGACGATGCCTCGATCCAGGACATCAATGCCGAATGGCGCGGCAAGGACAAGCCGACCAATGTCCTCTCCTTCCCGGCCTTTCCGGTTGAGCGCGGCAAGATGCCCGGGCCGATGCTCGGCGACATCATCATCGCCCGGGAGACGGTGGAGCGGGAAGCCCAGGAACTCGACAAGAGCTTCGACGACCACCTGACCCATCTTCTGGTGCACGGTTTCTTGCATCTTCTCGGCTACGACCATATGAATAATGCCGAAGCCGAAATTATGGAGGGGCTGGAGACTCGCATTTTGGCGCAGCTCGGCCTATCTGATCCCTACGAGGGTCAAGACCTTAAAATGGAACCATGAGCGACTTTACGACGAAGCCGGCGACAGACGCCAAGGACTCCGAATCATCATCTTCTTCGGATGAGGTAGGCAGTAGTAGTCGGCCATCCGGCCGATCCCAATCCTTCTGGTCGCGCGCCGCCCGCATTCTCCGCCCGCAGCAGGGCTCGCGACTGCGCGAGGATCTTGCCGACGCGCTGATGACCGATGCGGCCGGCGACGACGCTTTTTCGCCCGACGAACGGGCGATGCTGCACAATATCCTGCGCTTTCGCGAGGTGCGCGTCGCCGACGTGATGGTGCCGCGCGCCGATATCGAGGCGGTGGACCAAAATATCACCATCGGCGAACTGATGATCCTTTTCGAGGAATCCGGCCGCTCGCGCATGCCTGTTTATGCCGATACGCTCGACGACCCGCGCGGCATGGTGCATATCCGCGACCTGCTCTCCTATGTCGCCAAGCAGGCGCGCAACAAGCGCCGCGGCCCGGCAAAGCCGGCAGCTGCAGCGCCGGCGATCGACGTCGCGCCGGAGAACATCCAGAAGCCGCCGCGCTCGACCAAGCCGAATTTCGATCTTGCCCGGGTCGACCTGCAGAAGACGCTGGCCGAGGCCGGCATCATCCGCAAGATCCTGTTCGTGCCGCCGTCGATGCTGGCCTCCGACCTGCTGCGCCGGATGCAGGTGAACCGTACGCAAATGGCGCTCGTCATCGACGAGTATGGCGGCACCGACGGGCTCGCCTCCCATGAGGACATCGTCGAAATGGTGGTCGGCGACATCGACGACGAACATGACGACGAAGAGGTGATGTTTAAGCGCGTTGCCGAAGACGTTTTCGTCGCCGACGCCCGTGTCGAACTGGAAGAGATCGCCGAAGCGATCGGACCGGATTTCGACATCAGCGAACAGGTCGACGAAGTCGACACGCTGGGCGGGCTGATCTTCTCCGCGCTCGGCCGCATCCCCGTTCGCGGCGAAGTGGTCCAGGCTCTGCCGAACTTCGAATTCCATATTCTCGACGCCGATCCGCGCCGCATCAAGCGGCTGCGCATCACCCGCAAGCGCCACGCGATCCGCCGCCGCGCCAAGGAGGCTGGCGACATCACGCCGGGATCCGAGACCGGCGACGACCGGCCGGCCGAATCGACCACCAACTAGGCATCGGTACGAAAGTCGGAATCGCCTTTCGGGCCGACGCGGAAACAGGACAAAGAGCCGCTTTTTTGAAAGACTGCGAATGGGTTGATTCGCGGTTTGATGGGAGTGCGCATGGAGCGGCTTGCGGACAGGGTTATCCTCGTCTGGGGGTTAAAACGGTCGTTGCTGGCCGTCGCCGCTGGAGCATTCGCCGCTCTGGCGCTGCCGCCTTTCGGTTTTTTCGCGGCGATGTTTCTCTCCTTCACGCTGCTCGTCTGGCTGCTCGACGGGGCGGCGGCTTCTCCTGAAAGCGGCCTGATCGGCAGGCTATGGCCGGCCTTTGCCGTCGGCTGGCTGTTCGGCTTCGGCTATTTCGTCGCCGGCCTTTGGTGGATCGGCCATGCCTTGCTGGTCGATTCGGCGGAATTTGCCTGGGCACTGCCCCTGGCAGTCCTCGGACTGCCGGCCGGCCTTGCGGTCTTCTACGGGCTGGCGACTGCACTTGCCCGGATCGTCTGGTCCGACGGCATGGGACGGATCGCCGCGCTGGCGGCCGGCTTCGGCCTGATGGAATGGCTTCGAAGCATGATCCTCACCGGCTTTCCCTGGAATGCCATCGGCTACGGCCTGATGCCCGTTCCGCTGATGATGCAGTCGGCGCATGTGATCGGTGCGATGGGGGTGACTGCACTTGCCGTCTTCGTCTTTTCCGCCCCGGCGCTGATCGGAACGCGACAGGGCGCGAAGTCGGGAATTGCGCTCGCCGCCCTGCTGTTTGCCGCCCACCTCGGTTACGGCGCCTATGCCGTCCATCTGGCGCCGCGGCCGCAGCCCTTGCCCGAGGACAAGCGTCCGGTGGTGCGGCTGGTGCAGCCGGCCATCGACCAGGCGGCGAAGATGGACAACGACGCCGACCGCAATGCGATCTTCGAGACCCATCTGAAGCTTTCCGCCGAAGCGCCCAGGAATGGCGGCCGCAAACCCAACATTATCGTCTGGCCGGAAACCTCGATCCCCTTCATCCTCACCGACAACCAGGATGCGCTGACGCGGATCGCCGATACGCTCGACGACGACCAGGTTCTGATCGCCGGCGCGGTGCGCGCCGAGGAGATGGGGCCTGGCACACCGGTGCGCTACTACAATTCCATCTATGTGATCGACGGCCGCGGCCAGATCATCGCCGCCTCCGACAAGGTGCATCTCGTGCCTTTCGGCGAATATCTGCCCTTCGAGGACATCCTCACCGAACTCGGCATCCAGAACGTCGTCGAGATACCGGGCGGCTTTTCGGCCGCCGCAAGCCGGCACCTGCTGGCGTTGCCCGGCGGTCTCAATCTCTACCCGCTGATCTGCTACGAGATCATCTTTCCGGGCGAAATGACCGGCGACATCGTGGATGCCAACGCGCTCCTCAACCTCACCAACGATGCCTGGTTCGGCATCACGCCCGGGCCCTACCAGCATTTCCAGCAGGCGCGTGTTCGAGCAATCGAGACAGGCCTGCCGCTGATTCGCGACGCCAACAACGGCATTTCGGCAATCGTGAACGCGCATGGGGAAATCATCGCGGGCCTCGATCTTGGTGAGACTGGCTTCATTGATGCAACTGTTGATGGGCTCGGCAATGGGTTCGGAACCACATACCCCCGTGAGACATACTTCTGGTTGACCGAAGCACTGTTGATGTTGATTGCGCTAATTTCACGCGGAAGTTTTATTTTGAGGTTGAATTGACCAAAAACCCCTAAAATTGCATAGTGGTGTCAATCGGCGTTCTTAACGTATGTTTGTCGGCGGGTTCCCGCCGCTTACAACGTGGCGTTTTGGGATGGATCAGGGGCATGCCGGTTGGAAACAGAAATTCGTAGCTAGGGCACGACCATGATTGAAAATAAGAAGAAGCCGAATCCGATCGACATCCATGTTGGCAGCCGCATTCGCCTTCGCCGAACGATGTTGGGCATGAGCCAGGAAAAGCTTGGCGAAAGCCTCGGCATCACCTTCCAGCAGATCCAGAAATATGAAAAGGGCACCAACCGTGTCGGCGCAAGCCGTCTGCAGAACATCTCGAGCATCCTCAATGTTCCGGTCTCCTTCTTCTTCGAAGATGCGCCCGGCGAACATGCCGGCGCCGTTGGCGGCATGGCCGAAGCCTCCAGCTCGAATTACGTCGTAGACTTCCTCTCCTCCTCGGAGGGCCTGCAGCTCAACCGCGCCTTCGTCAAGATTTCCGATCCCAAGGTTCGCCGGAAGGTCGTGGAACTGGTCAAGGCGCTCGCTGCCGAAGCTGACGCTGACTGATCCAGCTCTCATTGCAAAATGGAAAGGCGGTCGAAAGGCCGCTTTTTTTATGTTTTTGGGGCAAAATTTGTCACTTCGCCGCGGATATAAAGATATATTTATGTCCTTGTGCGCTTGTCATCGGCGCTCGAACTGAGTACCTACTAGCTGGCTTTTATTCTTTGAGGGGAATCCCGGAATGCGCGCGAATTATCTCTTTACCAGCGAATCTGTTGCCGAAGGTCATCCGGACAAAGTGTGTGACCGCATCTCCGACGAGATCGTCGACCTGGTCTACCGCGAAGCGGCCAAGACCGGCGTCAATCCGTGGGGCGTGCGCATTGCCTGCGAAACGCTGGCAACAACCAATCGCGTCGTTATTGCCGGCGAGGTCCGCCTGCCACCGAGCCTGATGAAGAAGGACAAGGACGGCAAGGACGTCATCAATCCCTCGAAGTTCAAGGCCGCCGCCCGCCGCGCCATCAAGGATATCGGCTACGAGCAGGACGGCTTCCACTGGAAGAAGGCAAAGATCGACGTGCTGCTGCACTCTCAGTCGGCCGACATCGCCCAGGGCGTCGACAGCGCCGCCGACCAGCAGGGCGACGAGGGCGCCGGCGACCAGGGCATCATGTTCGGTTACGCCTGCAAGGAAACGCCGGACCTGATGCCGGCCCCGATCTATTATTCCCACAGGATTCTGCGGCTGCTTGCAGCCGCCCGCAAGAAGGGTGACGGCGAAGTCGCCAAGCTCGGCCCCGACGCCAAGAGCCAGGTGACCGTGCGTTACGTCGACGGCAAGCCGTCGGAAGTGACCTCGATCGTGCTTTCGACCCAGCATCTCGACGAGAGCTGGGATTCCAAGAAGGTTCGCGCGGTCGTCGAACCCTATATCCGCGAAGCACTCGGCGAACTGAAGATCGCCGAGGATTGCAAGTGGTACATCAACCCGACCGGCAAGTTCGTCATCGGCGGACCGGACGGCGATGCAGGCCTCACCGGCCGCAAGATCATCGTTGACACCTATGGCGGTGCGGCTCCGCATGGCGGCGGCGCATTCTCCGGCAAGGACACGACCAAGGTCGACCGTTCGGCTGCCTATGCCGCCCGCTACCTCGCCAAGAACGTCGTCGCCGCCGGCCTTGCCGACCGCTGCACGATCCAACTCTCCTACGCCATCGGCGTCGCGCAGCCGCTGTCGATCTATGTCGACCTGCACGGCACCGGCAAGGGTGTGTCGGAAGACCAGGTCGAAGCGGCGATCCGTCAGAATATGGACCTCTCGCCATCGGGCATCCGCCGTCACCTCGACCTCAACAAGCCAATCTACGCCAAGACCTCGGCCTACGGCCATTTCGGCCGCAAGGCCGGCCGTGACGGCTCGTTCTCCTGGGAGCGCACCGACCTCGTCAAGGCGCTCAAGGAAGCCGTCAAGACCAAGGCTGCTGCATGACGGATATGGAGCGCCGGGGACGGGCGACCGAAGCCTTTTTCGGTCGCCGCAAGGGAAAGGCCCTGCGCGAACAGCAGGCGGAAACGCTGAACAGCCTGCTCCCGGCATTCCTCATCGATCTCTCGGCGGCTCCCCCGGAGCCGCTGACATCCCTCTTCCCGATCCCGGTCACGACATTGCGGCTGGAAATCGGTTTCGGCGGCGGCGAACATCTGATTCATCGGGCGCTCGAAAGACCTTCGACCGGTTTCATCGGCGTCGAACCCTTCGTCAATTCGATGCAGAAGCTTTTGTCGCGCATCGGCGAAACCGGTGCCTCCAATATCCGCGTCTATAATGACGATGCAACGCAACTGCTCGACTGGCTGCCGGATGGCACGCTCGACAAGATTGATCTGCTCTATCCCGACCCATGGCCGAAGCGGAAGCACTGGAAGCGCCGCTTCGTCTCGAAGACCAATCTCGACCGCTTTCATCGCGTGCTGAAGCCCGGCGGCCTTTTCTGCTTCGCCTCCGACATCGACACCTATGTGAACTGGACGCTGATCAAATGCCGCGACCATGGCGGCTTCGACTGGATGGCGGAAAACGCGGCGGATTGGCTGACCCCCTATGAGGGCTGGCCGAGCACGCGCTACGAGACGAAAGCGCGCCGCGAGGGCCGTTCCTCGGCCTATCTGACATTCAGGAAGATCTGACTTCAGCGAACACTGCGCTGGAAGCAATTGAAGGCCATGTAGTGCCGTGCGGCACCAACGACGATTAGTTCCGAAGCAGTATGGCTTTCAAATGCATGATGGCATTTGGTTTTTCAGAGGCACTGATGGCGTTTGACGGTCAGTGCAGACTGACCGTCTTCAATTCGTCTTCGGCCGCCTTGAAGAAGGTGCTGGAGCGGTTGTCCGTCAGAAGGATGGGCGTGCCGTCGGCGCCGAAGAGTGCCCAGAGATCGACGTTCGGATCGATATCCGGCGCCTCTGGGAAGCACTTGGCGACCTCTTCAGTGCGCATCTTTCTGATATAGGCGACCTCGCCGTTGCCGATGTGGGCAAGCTCGGATTTGGTCAAGCGAGACGTGGCTTCTTTCATCAACATTCCTGTTCCTCCGGGAGAAGGGACCAACGGTTCGACAAACCGTTGTGCTACTGTGAAACCGAAATGTTAATTTTCTTGACCATGCGGGCGGGTTCGGGACGAATTAGATCGACGGAGAGCAGACCGTTCTTGAGGCCGGCGCCAAGCACCTGCATGCCGTCGGCCAGCACGAAGGTGCGCTGAAACTGGCGGGCGGCGATGCCGCGATAGAGATAGTCCCGCTCGCCCTGCTCCAGCTGGCGGCCGCGGATCACAAGCTGGTTCTCCTCGGTGGAGACATCAAGCTCCTCCTCGCTGAAACCGGCAACCGCAAGGGTGATGCGCAGACGTTCGGGGGCGCCGCTGTCGGCGGCGATGCGTTCGATATTGTAAGGCGGGTATCCGTCGCTCGCCTTGGAAATGCGCTCCAGCGTCTTTTCCATGGCGTCGAAGCCCAGAAGCAAAGGGCTGGCGAAAGGCGTAATGCGGCTCATCTCTTTTCAAGTCCTTGATGCAAGCGACCATCCCGGACCTCAAGCGCAGCATCCGGATGCCGCTAATATGGGGGCATGATTACGGCGCTGCAAGGCGCGCACGACCCTCCCCAATTTAAACATCTGTCAATTTTCGAATGGCCGCGGCCGCCTCCTTGCTTGACAAAGGACCTGCTGCCTCGCATCAAAACATGCCCGCGCGTAATGTGCCGATTTGTGACGGGAAATGAAGAGATGGTGTCTGCCGGGACAACCGGCATGGCGGAAACGGGACGAGTGGAATGGCAAGCGCGAGAAAGATCATCATCGACACGGATCCCGGCCAGGATGACGCGGCCGCCATCATGCTGGCTTTCGGCAGCCGCGATGAGCTCGAGGTGCTGGGGATCACGACGGTCGCTGGCAACGTGCCGCTGTCATTCACCAGCCGCAACGCGCGCATCGTCTGCGAGCTCTGCAGCCGCACGGATGTAAAGATTTTCGCCGGAGCCGATAGGCCGATCGCCCGCAAGCTGGTGACGGCAGAGCATGTGCATGGCAAGACCGGGCTCGACGGCCCTGATCTGCCCGAACCGACGATGGCGCTGCAGCCCGGCCACTCCGTCGATTTCATCATCGAGACGCTGCGCCGCGAGCCGGAGGGCACAGTGACGCTCTGCACGCTCGGGCCGCTCACCAATATCGGCATGGCCTTCCAGAGGGCGCCCGACATCGTTGCCCGCGTTCGCGAGCTGGTGATGATGGGCGGTGGCTTTTTCGAGGGCGGCAACATTACACCGGCCGCCGAATTCAACATTTATGTCGACCCCGAAGCCGCCGACATCGTTTTCCGCTCCGGCGTCCCGATCGTGATGATGCCGCTCGACGTGACGCACCAGCTGCTGACCCGCAAGGACCGGGTCAAGCGCATGGCCGAGATCGGCACGGCGCCGGCAAAGGCCATGGTCGAAATGCTGGAATTCTTCGAACGCTTCGATATCGAGAAATACGGTTCCGACGGCGGGCCGCTGCACGACCCGACGGTTGTCGCCTATCTGCTGAAACCAGAGCTTTTCCAGGGCCGGGACTGCAATGTCGAAATCGAGGTCCAGTCCGAACTCACCGTCGGGATGACCGTCGTCGACTGGTGGCATGTGACCGACCGCAAGCGCAATGCCAAGGTCATGCGCCATGTCGATGCGGACGGCTTCTTCGATCTGCTGATCGAACGCTTCGCCCGCATCTGATTTTTATCTCCTTCTCCGAGCCGGAGAGGGAAACCGAGCTCAGGCGTCCTTCTCGTCGAAGACGGAATTGATCTCGGCCTCGACCGGCTTCGGGCCACCCTTGGCGACGCCGACCATGGCCGGGCGCAGGACGCGTTCGCCGATGGTGAAGCCGGCCTGCACGACCTGGACGACGGTATTGTTCGGCACTTCGGAGTTCGGCACTTCGAACATCGCCTGATGGAAATTCGGATCGAATTTCTGGCCAACCGGCTCCAGCTTGCGAACGCCGTGGCGCTCCAGCGCCGCGAGCATCGCGCGCTCGGTCATCTCCACACCTTCGATCAGCGTGGTGAGGCCGGCATCGGCCGTGGCCTTGGTCTCCGGAGAGATGGCGTCCAGTGCCCGGCGCAAATTGTCCGAGACGGCGAGCATGTCCCGGGCGAAACCGGCGACGGAATAGGATTTTGCATCCTTGACCTCGCGCTCGGTGCGGCGGCGCAGATTATCCATCTCGGCGGCAAGGCGCAGATAGCGGTCACGCAGCTCGGCATTCTCGGCCTTCAGGAGGTCGATCGGATCCGGCTGGTTTGCCTCCTCCTGCCCGGCAGTGGCTGTTTCGACGTTGACGGCAGCGTCGGCTGCGGCGTTGGCCGCAGTTGCGTCAGGTCCGTTTTTCGTCGTTTCATCGGTCATGACGGTCTCCGGTTGGTATTTTCAGATGCGCCCGATATCGAGGTTTGACCGGAAAAAATCAAGTCTGCGTGACGAAGAAGCGAAAATTCCGCGGCTTCGCCAGTGATGACATCAAAGCGGATTGCGCGACAGGCGGGAGACGAGCTGGGCGGTATAATCCACCATCGGCACGATACGGGAATAATTGAGCCGCGTCGGGCCGATGACACCGACGGCGCCGACAATCCGGTCGTCCTCGTCGCGATAGGGCGCGACGATGAGCGACGAGCCGGACAGCGAGAAGAGCTTGTTTTCCGAACCGATGAAGATCCGAACGCCCGAACCACTTTCGGCCAGGTTAAGAAGCTCGATCAGGCTATCCTTCTTTTCGAGATCATCGAACAGCATGCGCAGCCGGTCGAGATCTTCGGCGCCGGCGAGGCCTTCGAGCAGATTGGCGCGGCCACGGATGATCAGCTGGGCGGGCTTTCCCTCGTCCGGGCTGCCGGCCCAGACGGCGATGCCGCGCTCGACAAGATCGCGCGAGAGCGCATCGAGTTCGTGACGGACATCATCCTTCAGACGGCTTAATTGTTTGCGCAGCTCCGGCAGCGTCTGGCCGGACATGTGGGCGTTGAGGAAATTCGCCGCCTCCGTCAATTGCGACGAGGTGATGCCTGCCGGCAGTTCGATGATGCGGTTTTCCACCTGATCGTGATCGCCGACGAGTACGGCGAGCGCCTTTGTCGGCTCAAGCCGGATGAACTCGACATGTTTCAACACCGGATCGCTTTTCGAGGTGATGACGAGGCCGGCCCCGCGCGAGATGCCGGAAAGCATGCGACTCGCCTCGTTCATCATCGATTCTACCGGATTGCCGCCGCTTTCGGCCCGCACCTGGCGATCGATGCTGGCACGCTCCTCGGCGGAGAGATCGCCGATCTGCATGAAGGCATCGACGAAGAAGCGCAGCCCGATCTGGGTCGGCAGCCGGCCGGCGCTGACATGCGGGGAATAGATGAGACCGAGCTCTTCGAGATCGCTCATGACGTTGCGCACCGAGGCCGGCGACAGCGACATCGGCAGCAGGCGCGACAGATTGCGCGAGCCGAGCGGCTCGCCGCTTTCAAGATACCCTTCGACGATGCGGCGGAAAATTTCCCTGGAGCGTTCGTCCAGTGCAGCAACGGCATCCGAAACCGACGTCGACCTGATGCCCATGAACCTTTTCAAACCCACGCTGATGATGCTCCCGAAAATATAGTCAAACTCGCACCCGTGGCAAAAGGGAATTTGCAAATGGGCGCCGCCAATCGTAGAAGCGGTCAACAACTCCAGGAGATGAGAATGCGGCCTTCAGGCAGAAAAACCGACCAGATGCGCAAGGTCTCGTTCGAGCGCAATTTTTCCAAGCATGCGGAAGGCTCGTGCCTGGTGAAATTCGGCGATACGCACGTGCTTTGCACCGCGAGCCTCGAGGAAAAGACGCCGCCATGGCTGCGCAACACCGGCAAGGGCTGGGTCACGGCCGAATACGGCATGCTGCCGCGGGCAACCGGCGAGCGCATGAAGCGCGAGGCCGCCGCCGGCAAGCAGGGCGGCCGCACGCAGGAAATCCAACGGCTGATCGGCCGGTCGCTGCGCGCCGTCGTCGATCTGCAGGCGCTCGGCGAAAAGCAGATCACGCTCGATTGCGACGTCATCCAGGCCGACGGCGGCACACGGACGGCCTCGATCACCGGCGGCTGGATCGCGCTCTACGACTGCCTGAAATGGATGGAAAGCCGCAACATGATCAAGGTCGACCGGGTCCTGAAGGACCACGTCGCCGCCATCTCCTGCGGCGTTTTCGCCAGCCAACCGGTCATCGACCTCGATTATCTCGAGGATTCCTCGGCCGAGACCGACGCAAATTTCGTCATGACCGGCGCCGGCGGCATCGTCGAAATCCAGGGCACGGCCGAAGGCACGCCGTTCAGCGAAGAGGAATTCAGTTCGCTGATGCGGCTTGCCAAGAACGGCATCGGCGAACTCGTCGCCCTGCAGAAAGAGGCGATTGCGGGATGAACCCCATGCTGGAAGGCATGTTGGAAACGGCGCTCTATGCGCGCGATCTCGATCAGGCCGAGACGTTCTACGAAGACGTTCTCGGGCTTGAAAAGATCACCCGCGCCGGCAATCGGCATGTCTTCTTCCGCTGTGGGCCTGGCGTTCTCCTGATCTTCAACCCCGAGGAAACGATAAAGCCACCGGCACCCGACGCACTGCAGGTGCCGCCGCACGGCATGACCGGGCAAGGCCATGCCTGTTTCCGGGTGTCCGGTCGCAATATCGATGCGATGGCCGAACAGCTGATGGCGGCTGACGTCGCGATCGAATCCGAGGTGCACTGGCCAAACGGCGGCCGCTCGATCTATTTCCGCGACCCTGCCGGCAACAGCCTGGAATGCGCGGAGGCAAAAATCTGGGGCATCGAACAGGATATCTGAATGCGCAAGCTCGAAACCAAAACCATCGTCGTCGCCAGCCACAATGCCGGCAAGATCCGCGAGATCCAGGAACTGATCGGACCGCTCGGCTTCACCGCCAAGTCTGCGGCCGAACTGAATTTCGTCGAACCTGACGAGACCGGCACGAGCTTCGAGGAGAATGCGACGATCAAGGCGGTCGCTTCAGCCAATGCCGCGGGCATGCCGGCGCTTTCGGATGATTCCGGCCTGGTGGTCGACGCGCTCGGCGGCGATCCCGGCGTCTACACCGCCAACTGGGCGGAGACGGCAGACGGCACGCGCGACTTCGACATGGCGATGGCCAAGGTGGAAAAGGCGCTGCAGGATGCGGGCGCCACGACGCCGGAACAGCGCGGGGCGCGTTTCGTCAGCGTACTTTGCCTGGCTTGGCCGGACGGGCACACGGAGCTTTTCCGCGGCGAGGTCGAAGGCAACGTCGTCTGGCCGCCGCGGGGCACCCAGGGCTTCGGCTATGATCCGGTTTTCCAGCCCGAGGGTTACGACGTTACCTTCGGCGAAATGAGCGGCGAGGAGAAACACGGCTGGAACGTCGGCAAGCCACAGGCGCTGTCGCACCGGGCCCGTGCCTTCAAACTTTTCGTCGAAACCTGCCTGGAGGCATAAGGTCTGTTCGTGGGCAATTTCGATACGCCAAGCCTCTCGCGCGACGCCGCGCTGCTGCCCGATACCGGCGAGCCCGGCTTCGGCGTCTATGTGCATTGGCCCTTCTGCGCGGCGAAGTGTCCCTATTGCGACTTCAACAGCCATGTACGCCATCAGCCGGTGGACCAGGAGCGCTTTGCATCAGCCTTTTTGAAGGAGATGGCGGCGGTCCGGGCAATGAGCGGTCCGAAGACGGTGACGAGCATCTTTCTCGGCGGCGGCACACCGTCGCTGATGAAGCCGGAGACGGTCAATGCCATTCTTGACGGCATCGCACGGCACTGGCATGTGCCCGCCGGCATCGAAATCACCATGGAGGCCAATCCGTCGAGCGTCGAGGCCGAGCGGTTTCGCGGCTACCGGGCTGCCGGCGTCAACCGCGTCTCGCTCGGCGTGCAGGCGTTGAACGACCGGGATCTGAAATTCCTCGGCCGGCTGCATGACGTCGCCGACGCGCTGAAGGCGATCCAGCTGGCGCGCGAGATCTTCCCGCGCATGTCCTTCGACCTCATCTATGCCCGGCCGGAGCAGACGGTCGAGGAATGGGAGAAGGAACTGAAGGAAGCGATCTCCTATGCAGTCGACCATCTGTCGCTCTATCAGCTGACCATCGAGGAAGGCACACCCTTCTTTGGCCTGCACAAATCGGGCAAGCTGATCGTGCCGGACGGCGAGCAATCGGCCCTGCTCTACGAGGCGACGCAGGAGATCACGGCGCGTGAAGGCATGCCCGCCTACGAGGTCTCCAATCATGCCCGGCCGGGCGCCGAAAGCCGCCATAACCTGACCTACTGGCGTTACGGCGACTATGCCGGCATCGGTCCGGGCGCACACGGCCGGCTGACGCGTGGGCATGAGAAGCTTGCGACGGCGACCGAGCGCAAGCCGGAAGCCTGGCTCGAGATGGTCGAGCGCGACGGCCACGGCATTCTCGACCAGGAACGGCTCGGTTTCGAGGAACAGTCGGACGAGTTGCTGCTGATGGGACTGCGGCTCCGGGAAGGCGTCGATCTCGCCCGCTGGCAGCAGCTTTCGGGCCGTGAGCTCGACCCGAAACGAGAGGAATTCCTGCTCGAACATAAATTCGTCGAGCGGATCGGCAATTCGCGCCTGCGCTGCACTCCATCGGGCATGCTGATCCTCGATTCCGTCGTCGCTGATCTCGCCTGCTGACATCCAACGAGGTTGATCCGGGCGCGGCAGCGACATCGCCGTCCGCGCCGGAAAACAAGTCTCAGCCGTGGCTGGTCGCGCCCGCCTTGAACAGGCTGCCGGTCGGCGTCTTCAGGAACATCTCGAGCGGAATGTGTTCCTGGTGCAGGAAGCCGGTCGCCGGCAGCAGGCCGTCGCGGACCATTTCTATGACGGCGACGACGGAGGCCGACGTCGTCCAGGCAATCGCCGTGCGGCGGGCGCCGGCAATTTCGATCGGGTAATAGGCGCGCACGAATTCCTTGCGGCGCAGGTTGCCGTTCTCCGTGCCTTCCGCGGCGACATGGACATAGACGACATCGTCTTCAACAGGCGGCTTGGCATTGGTCAGGATTTCGCCGGCGAGCCTGCGCTTGTCGCGCATCAAGAGCTCATGGAAGAAGAAGTTCATCAGCTCCATGTGCCCGGGATAACGCATGGTCTTGTAGTCGAGATTGTCGACCTTATCGAGCATGGTGTCGCACATGGTGCCGAGGCCGCCCGATGTCGTGAAGGCTTCGAGCTTGACGCCGCCGACATAGATGGTCTCGTGCCACTCCATCGGCGAGACGAGCTTGCGCACGCCGCCTTCGATGACCTCACAGTCGTTCAGATATTCGTTGACGACGCCTTCCGGCGACCAGTTGAAGGCATAGCCGAGGAGACCCGTCGGATGCTGCGGCAGGGCGCCGACGCGCATGCGGATCGATCGGCAGCGATCGAAGCCATCGGCGAGGCTTGCCCCGACGACGCCGACGAAACCGGGCGCCAGGCCGCATTGCGGCGCCATCAGTCCGCGGGCGGTCTTCGACAGCTCGATGATGAAATTGGTGGTCGGGACATCTTCGGTCAGATCGAAGTAATGGACGCCGGCAAAATGGGCGGCACGGGCCAGCTCAATGTTCAGATGATAGGGCAGGCAGGACAGCACCGCCTCGACATTCGAGAGCAGTTCGCCGATCAGCTGCGGATCGGATACGTCGCCTGCGCGGCATCTGAAGGGCACCTCGCCCGGGGGCAGCTGCGCATCGACACCGATAACCTCGAAGCCGCCTTCATGCAAAAGCGTTGCCGCCAGCCGCCCGACCTTGCCCAGGCCGAGAACGGCGATCTTTTCGAAACTCATTCATTCCCTCCCATGCGCCCTTTCGGCGCTCGTTCTCGAATGCGGGAGGTATAGAATAAAAACCCTATAAAGGAAAACGGCTGGAATCGCTTCCAGCCGTCAAATTTCCCGACAGGTCCGCCGGTTATTCGTTGATCAGCCGCTTCAGCAGCTCGATTTCGTGCGAAAGCTTGGTGTCACCGGATATCAGCTCCTCGATCTTGCGCACGGCGTGCAGCACGGTCGTGTGATCGCGCCCGCCGAAGCGGCGGCCGATTTCCGGAAAGGAGCGCGGCGTCAGCGTCTTCGACAGATACATGGCAATCTGGCGCGGCTTGACGATGACGCGGGTGCGGCGATTGGAGACCAGTTCCTGGCGCGAGACGTTGTAGTGCCTGGCGACGATGCGCTGAATATCCTCGATCCGCACGCGGCGCGGTTCGCCCGAACCGACGAGATGGGCGAGCAATTCGTCGACGCGCTCGATCGACAGGTTCGGTTCGAAGGAGCGGCGGAAGATCAGTTGGTTGAAGGCGCCTTCGAGTTCGCGGCCGCTGGCCGTGATGTTGCGGGCGACGTGCTGAAGCAGATCTGCCGGAATTTCGAGCGACGGATCCTCGAGACGGGCCGCGGCCAGACGCCGCTTGAGGATTTCGAGGCGCATTTCGTAATCCGGCGCGTCGAGTTCGATGGCAACGCCGCCCTGCAGGCGTGAGCGGACGCGCGGATCGAGAGACTCCAGCTCCCATGGCGCGCGGTCGGCGGCGACGACGACCTGCTTGGCGCTGTCGAGCAGCATATTCAGGAGGTGGCAGAATTCATGCTGGATCATCTTGCCCTGCAGGAACTGCATGTCGTCGATGATCAGGAGATCGATGTTGCGCAATGAATCCTTCAGCGTCAGCGCGTCGTTGTCGCGGATCGCCGTGGCGAAGCGCCACATGAAATATTCGGCCGTCAGATAGACGACGCGCAGGGCTCGCGGGTTCTGCACCGCCGCATTGGCGATCGCCTGCAGCAGATGGGTCTTGCCGAGCCCGACCGTCGAATGGACGAAGAGCGGATTGAAACGTACGGCGCCGGAGCCAACTTCCGCGATCGTCTTGGCAGCCGCAAGCGCGACGCGGTTCGAGCTGCCTTCCACGAAGGTATCGAAGGTGAAACGGCTGTCGAGCGGCGAACCGAACAGCGGCGTACCGAGGCTTGCGGGCCTTGCGGCGGCAACGGCCGAAACCGCCTGCTGGACGGCCTGACCGGCCGGCTGGGCGCTTGGCGGACGGCGCATCTGCGCGGGAGCAGCCGGCTCGGGCTGGACCACCTCGTCGACGGCCTTCATGCCGCTGCGGGTTGCCGTGCGCACCAGGATTTCGATCTTCAGGATTTCCGGGTCTTCGGCCTGAAACAGACCGGTAATGAGATCGAGATAACGATTGTTGATCCACGACTTCAGGAAGGTCGTGGGAACCGAAAGGCGAACAACGCTCTTTGATACCGAATGCAGCTTCAGCCTGGCGAACCAGCTGGCATAGACGTCAGGACCGACCTGGGCCTTCAAGCGCGCGCTGACACGCTCAAACAAAATGCTCTGCTTCATTTCCGCCTTTGCTTCCCCCACTTCCTGGCGAATGGAGCCGAACGCCTGCGGTGCCGCATCCCCGTTGTCGAGCCCGCCCGCCGTCATCGTATTTATCTGCATAATGCCGCCTTTCAATTCCAC